>NZ_CM173236.1:1290000-4345606 GCF_057748035.1 Sphingomonas sp. BRN-1R
GGAGTGAAACAGTACCTGAAACGGATTGCCTACAAGCAGTTGGAGGGGTCTTGAGCCCTGACAGCGTACCTCTTGCATAATGGGTCTGTGACTTAATGTACCAAGCAAGCTTAAGCCGATAGGTGTAGGCGCAGCGAAAGCGAGTCTGAATAGGGCGACTTAAGTTTGGTGTATTAGACCCGAAACCCGGCGATCTAGGCATGACCAGGATGAAGGTGCGGTAACACGCACTGGAGGTCCGAACCGATTAACGTTGAAAAGTTACCGGATGAGTTGTGTTTAGGGGTGAAAGGCCAATCAAGCCGGGAAATAGCTGGTTCTCCGCGAAAACTATTGAGGTAGTGCCTCGGATGGACACCCTAGGGGGTAGAGCACTGGATGGATGCGGGGGTCGCGAGACCTACCAACTCTAACCAAACTCCGAATACCTAGGAGTGATATCCGGGAGACAGACGGCGGGTGCTAAGGTCCGTCGTCAAAAGGGAAACAGCCCTGACCTACAGCTAAGGTCCCCAAGTCATCACTAAGTGGGAAAGCATGTGGAACTTCCAAAACAACCAGGAGGTTGGCTTAGAAGCAGCCATCCTTTAAAGAAAGCGTAACAGCTCACTGGTCTAAACAAGAGGTTCTGCGGCGAAGATGTAACGGGGCTAAAGTGATGCACCGAAGCTTAGGATGTGGATTTATCCACGTGGTAGCGGAGCGTTCCGTACGCCTGTGAAGCGGTCTGGTAATGGGCCGTGGAGGTATCGGAAGTGCGAATGCAGACATGAGTAGCGATAAAGAGGGTGAGATGCCCTCTCGCCGAAAGACCAAGGGTTCCTGCGCAAGGCTAATCCGCGCAGGGTGAGCCGGCCCCTAAGACGAGCCCGAAGGGGGTAGTCGATGGGAACCACGTTAATATTCGTGGGCCTGGTGGTGTGTGACGGATCTCGTGTGTTGTTCTCCCTTATTGGATTGGGAGGGCTTCGAAGAGGTTCCAGGAAATAGCCCCACCGTATAGACCGTACCCGAAACCGACACAGGTGGTCAGGTAGAGTATACCAAGGCGCTTGAGAGAAGTGTCCTGAAGGAACTCGGCAAATTGCCTCCGTACCTTCGGAAGAAGGAGGCCCTCACTCTGCGCAAGCAGTATGAGGGGGCACAGGCCAGGGGGTAGCGACTGTTTAGCAAAAACACAGGGCTCTGCTAAGTCGGCTTCAAGACGACGTATAGGGCCTGACGCCTGCCCGGTGCCTGAAGGTTAAGTGGAGGAGTGCAAGCTCTGAAATGAAGCCCAGGTAAACGGCGGCCGTAACTATAACGGTCCTAAGGTAGCGAAATTCCTTGTCGGGTAAGTTCCGACCTGCACGAATGGCGTAACGACTTCCCCACTGTCTCCAGGACATGCTCAGCGAAATTGAATTCCCCGTGAAGATGCGGGGTTCCCGCGGTTAGACGGAAAGACCCCGTGCACCTTTACTGCAGCTTCAGAGTGGCATTAGGAAAGAACTGTGTAGCATAGGTGGGAGGCTTTGAAGCGTTGGCGCCAGCTGACGTGGAGCCATAGGTGAAATACCACCCTGTTGTTTTCTGATGTCTAACCTCGATCCATGAAACTGGATCAGGGACCCTCTGTGGCGGGTAGTTTGACTGGGGCGGTCGCCTCCTAAAGAGTAACGGAGGCGCGCGATGGTGGGCTCAGGACGGTTGGAAACCGTCTGTTAGAGTGCAATGGCATAAGCCCGCCTGACTGCGAGACTGACAAGTCGAGCAGAGACGAAAGTCGGTCATAGTGATCCGGTGGTCCCTCGTGGAAGGGCCATCGCTCAACGGATAAAAGGTACGCCGGGGATAACAGGCTGATAACCCCCAAGAGCTCATATCGACGGGGTTGTTTGGCACCTCGATGTCGGCTCATCACATCCTGGGGCTGGAGCAGGTCCCAAGGGTTTGGCTGTTCGCCAATTAAAGTGGTACGTGAGCTGGGTTCAGAACGTCGCGAGACAGTTTGGTCCCTATCTGCCGTGGGCGTCGAAATTTGAGAGGAGTTGACCCTAGTACGAGAGGACCGGGTTGAACGTACCTCTGGTGTACCTGTCGTCGTGCCAACGGCGCAGCAGGGTAGCTATGTACGGACGGGATAACCGCTGAAAGCATCTAAGCGGGAAGCCTCCCTCGAGATAAGATTTCATAGAGCCGTGAAAGACCATCACGTTGATAGATCGGATGTAGAAGTGCGGTAACGCATGGAGCTAACCGATACTAATTGCTCTATTCGCGCTTGAGAGTCCCGCCATCAATGACAATGCTGGATACCAGCCACGTCGGCGAGGCAGATGATCAAATGCCAACGCCTGATACAAACACCCAACACACATATGCACGGCACCGATTTTAAACCAACCAAACACCCACGCGCACCGGCTCCATTGCCTGGTGGCTATAGCGTCTGTGAACCACCCGATCCCATCCCGAACTCGGCCGTGAAACCAGTCTGCGCCAATGGTACTATCGCTTAAGCGATGGAAGAGTAGGTCGTCGCCAGGCATTGAAGCCCGTGCGCGTGCGTGTCACAATACAAGAACCCATTCACTTGTCCCCTCCCCAAAAGGAGGATCCCGGCGCGGGGTGGAGCAGCCCGGTAGCTCGTCAGGCTCATAACCTGAAGGTCACAGGTTCAAATCCTGTCCCCGCAACCAAACTCCCATATTCCAAACCGTCTCAGGATACCCCCGAGGCGGTTTTTTATTGCCTTCTTTCCATCGTTTGCCTCGTCTCACCGGCTTCGCAAGCGTCTCGCTGAATGTCGCTGGATGCCATGACGTCGATTTGCATTTGGGGGTACTTTCAGGGGTAATGCCCGCCAACTCGGCAGGAGTACCCCCATGGCTCTCAAGGAACTTGAAGCGCGCTACGCCACCAAACGCTCGAAGGATTACAAGCTCACCGATGGCGAGGGGTTATACCCTCCATCATAACTGGAATTTCCCAGCCAAGAATGGCTCAGGAAACCGCCACAGGTCAGTCGCCGGTCTAATCCAGCGTCGCTTTGCGGGGCACGCTGACCGCTGCCGCCTCGCGGTCAAGGATCGCGCGCTTGCGCTCGACGCCCCAGGCATAGCCGGAGATCGCGCCGCCTCTGCGGACGACGCGGTGGCAGGGGATCGCGACCGCCAGCGTGTTCGCGGCGCACGCGCCTGCCACCGCGCGCGTCGCGGTCGGCGCGCCGATGCGCTCGGCCACCTCGGTATAGGACAGTGTCCGGCCCGGCGGGATCTCGCGCAGCGCCTGCCAGACCCGCTGCTGGAATGCGGTGCCGCGCACGTCGAGCGGCAGGTCGAGGCCGATCTGCGGCGCCTCTACGAAACCGACCACCGTGGCGAGGAGCGTTTCGTAGCCGGCATCGGCGCCGATCAGCGTCGCATTCGGGAAGCGATCCTGAAGATCGCGCGCGAGCGCCTCCGGATCGTCGCCCAGCAGGATCGCCGCAACGCCCTTGGTGCTCGACGCGACCAGCAGCGCGCCGAGCGTCGTCTCGCCGATCGCGAAGCGGATCTCCTCGTTCGGTCCGCCCTTGCGGAAAGCCGAGGGTGTCATGCCGAGCGTGGACGTGGACGCCTCGTAGAAGCGGCCGCTCGAGCTGTAGCCCGCGTCGTAGATCGCTTCGGTGATGCTGCCGCCGCTGGCCAGCGCCGCGCGCATGCGCCCGGCTCGGCAGGCGTCCGCATAGGCCTTCGGCGTCAGGCCGGTATGTGCCTTGAACAGACGATGGACATAGCCGGGGCTCAGGCCAAGCGCCTCCGCAAGGTCGCTCAGGGACGGTGTTTCCACAGCATCCTCGATCATGCGGCATGCTCTCGTCACGATCGCGGCGGTCACGGCCGCTGTGGCAGGGCCGTCGGGCTTGCATCGCTTGCAGGCGCGGAAGCCCGTTGCGCACGCACTCTCCAGCGTGTCGTGGATGGTGACGTTCCTGGGATTGCACACGCGCGAGGGGCAGGAAGGGCGGCAATAGATGCCCGTCGTGTCGACCGTGTACCAGAACGCGCCGTCAGCGGTCCTGTCGCGCGCGACGATGCGCGCCCAGCGAGGGTCGGTGAGCGTCGTTACCGCTTGCTTGTCCGGCATGTCCATGCGTGCTGTCCTCCGTATCGTTCATACAAGGGTAGCTTCGCGTTCCGCCAGCGGCACTCCGCCTCTTGTTCTGTAATCCAAGGAGACACTCGACCCCGCTCAAGGGGGCACGGAGCGATGCGTGCCGGCAACGCCGCTCGAACGGCCGGAGATCGGTTATCCCGCCAGGCCGACTTGCGCGCGCGCTACCAGCCGGCCGTCGATGATACGAATATCGGGCGTCTGTTGCGCGATCTCGCCGGGGGAGTTGTCGCCGAAGACGAAGTCGTGGCCGGGGTCGATCCGCCTGAGATTGTCGAGGCTTTCCGGGTAGATCGCTTTGTTCGAATAGATCTTGCGCGACACATCCGCAGGCATGGCGAGTTGGGTGGTCAACAGCGGGCGCGCTGCCTGCCCGACTGCACCAAGCGACGGGTACACTTCGAGATGCACATGCGGGAAGCGACCGTCGTACGCGCCAGGATAGACCGTGCGAAAGGCGACGCGCCCGGCCGCATCGGCGATCTGTACCCCGCGCAGCCAGCTCTCCGCAGCGGCATCGCCGTAGAGCGAATAATGTCCGCGAGCATCGCAATGCCACGCATAGACCGCGCAGCCCGACAGCGGCGCTCCGCCGCGATCGACGGACCGCAGTGTGAGTTCGAGGTCGAGCGGGACGCCGCTGGCTTTGGCTGTCGAGCCGATGAAGCTCCTCGTCAGATCGGAGCGGACGATCCCGTTGGCGACGAGCGCATTCGAGATCGACCCGTCGGAACGGTTGGTTCCGTCGGCCGGGAACGGGCCGGCGGTTTCCTCAGGGTCGGCGAACAGGCCGCCGATCTGGTGCGGAGGGGATTGGCGACGCGGCCCCATCTGGTGACCGATCACCGCGACCGCGGCACCTGCGACACCGACGCACCCCACGGCGATCGCGCCGCGTCGCGTCGTCAGTGTGTGCAGACGCGGGAGATCGTCGGCGAGATTATGGCTATGTGCGTGTTTCATGGCGCTGCGCATGCAACCAGATTGTAGCATGCGTGTTTCCGCGAAGAAGCCGCAGCGATCGGAGGCGGGCAGCGCGGTCGGCGCGACAATGCCGATCCACGCGGGCCTCAGCTGCGCGTACCGCTTATGCTCCCCGGATCGGCATAGCGGCGTATGCTGGAAGCGTGACGAGGAAGGTCGCACCTCTGCCGTCGTTTTGCGCGAGCAGGATCGTGCCGTGGTGTGCCTGGAGCAACGAGCGGATGATCGGCAGCCCTAGAGCGGTTTTCGTCGGGGCTGAATCGTTGGGGATTCACACGGCACCCGTTTTCTGATTCACGATCCGTGCTGGCGAAGGAGGCCGGGATGGATGGGCCGAGCGTTATCGCGTGATCTTCGGGATCGTGTCATCGCTGCTGTCGAAAGCGGGGTGTCTTGCCGGCAGGCGGCAGAGCGGTTCGGCGTCAGCGCGGCAAGCGCGATCCGCTGGCGACAGCTGGTGCTCGCTCATGGCACGCCGGCGGCCAAGCCGCAGGGCGGTGATCGCCGAAGTCCCAAGATTGAGGACCATGCCGCCTTCATTCTGGAGGCGATCGAGCAGCAGCCGGATCCGACGCTGGCAGAGCTTCGTGGGATGCTGGCCGAGCGTGGCGTGAGCGTCAGCATCGCCACGCTCTGGCGCTTCTTCGCCCGCCACGGGATCACGCGCAAAAAAAGACCGGCCACGCGACGGAGCAAGATCGTCCCGACGTCCTGAAGCGTCGCGAGGAGTGGTTCGAGGGCCAGCTCGATCTCGACCCCGACAAGCTGGTCTTCATCGACGAGACCTGGGCGTCTACCAACATGGCGCGGCGCCATGGTCGCTGCCGGCGGGGCCAGCGCTTGCGCGCCGGCATCCCCTTCGGACATTGGAAGACCACGACCTTCGTCGCCGGCCTGCGCCGCACGGGCATGGTAGCACCCTGGGTGCTCGACGGACCAATGAACGCCGATGCGTTCCTCACCTACGTCACGCGCGTGCTCGTGCCGGAACTCGGCCGCGGTGACGTGGTCGTGATGGACAACCTGTCGAGCCACAAGGCGCCGGCCGTGCGAGCCGCCATCGAAAGCGTTGGCGCAACGCTCCTCTTCCTCCCGCCCTACAGCCCAGACTTCAACCCGATCGAGCAGGCCTTCTCCAAGCTGAAGGCGCACCTGCGAAAAGCGGCCGAGCGGACCGTCCATGGCCTATGGAACGCCATCGGTCGCATCCTCGATCTCTACTCGCCCCAGGAATGTGCCAACTACTTCGCCGCCTGCGGCTACGATGCAGACTGATCGAAAACCGCTCTAGCTGTCGCCGTGAGACAAAACTGTGAGATTTTACGTCGCTTGCACCGTCTAAGTTGTTGAAAAACAACGAATGGTGACCCCTACGGGATTCGAACCCGTATTTCAGCCGTGAAAGGGCCGCGTCCTAACCCTTAGACGAAGGGGCCATGCCCGGTATCGGGTGAGCGTTGGGCGCTGCTAGGGAAAGAGCGGCGTCAGGTCAAGCCTCTCTTTTGTGAAAATCACTCCACCCACGCCGCGTCGTCGAGATGCAGCTCGGCGGCGGGGCGCGCGCCCCAGTCGTCGATCTTGGCGCGAGCGGCCAGCCACAGGCGCCGGTGGGGCGGGGCGCCGAGCAGCGCCTGGCCCAGGAAGGTATCGGCGGCGCGGAAGGCGACGGTCTTCAACGGACGACCGTCGTCGCCGCTGGCGATCGCGCGGACGTGGCCGTTGCCCACCACATCGGCCTTGACGATCCGCACCGGCCCGACCGCGATGCGCGGCGCGGGCCAGCCCATGCCGTAGGGGCCGCCCGCCTCCATCGCCTCGACCAGCGCGGGGTTGATTCCACCGGGGGCGAGCAGCGCGTCGACCAGCAGCGCGCGGTCGCCGATCGAGCGCGTCACTGCCGCTTCGAGGCGTTCCTCAAGGAAGTCGGCGAACGCGTCGACCTGCGACTCGGCGATCGTGAGCCCGGCAGCCATCGCATGGCCGCCGCCTGCGACCAGCAGCTCCGAGTCCTTCGCGGCGAGCACCCCGGCGCCAAGATCGACCCCGGCGATCGAACGGCCCGAGCCCTTGCCGACGCCATCCTCGTCCAGCGCGATGACGATGGCGGGGCGGCCGTATTTCTCCTTCAGGCGCCCGGCGACGATGCCGATCACGCCGGGGTGCCAGCCGCGCCCAGCCACCACCATCACCGCGCGATTGCCCTTGTACACGGCGATCTGCTCGGCCGCTTCCTGCACCTGCGCCTCGATCGCGCGGCGTTCCTCGTTGAGCCGGTCGAGTTCGGCGGCGATCGCTTCGGCCTCGGCCGGGTCGCGCGTGGTGAGCAGGCGCACGCCCAGATCGGACTTGCCGACCCGCCCGCCGGCGTTGATACGCGGTCCGAGCGCGAAGCCGAGATCCGAGCATACCGCCGCGCGGTTCATCCGCGCGGCGCTCGCCAGCGCGCCGAGGCCGATGTTGCGGCGCTGCGCCATCACCTTGAGCCCCTGCGCGACGAACGCGCGGTTGAGCCCCTTCAGTTGCGCGACATCGGCGACGGTGCCGAGCGCCACCAGATCGAGCAGGTCGAGCAGGCGCGGCTCCGCGCGGCCAGCAAAATAGCCGCGCGCGCGCAATGTCCGCACCAGCGCCGCGCCGAGCAGGAACGCCACGCCGACCGCCGCGAGATGGCCGTGCGCCGCGCCTTCCGCCTCGTCGAGCCGGTTGGGGTTCACCAGCGCATGCGCATGGGGCAGGGCGGACGCGCATTTGTGGTGATCGACCACGATCACGTCGACCCCCGCGACACGCGCCATCTCCAGCGCCTCGAACGCCTGCGCGCCGCAATCGACCGTGACGATCAGCCGTGCGCCCTCCTGTGCGATCCGCACCAACGCCTCGCCCGACGGGCCATAGCCTTCCATCAGCCGATCGGGGATATAGGCGCGCGCCTCCAGTCCGAGATCGCGCAGCAGCAGGATGAGCAGCGCCGCCGAGGTCGCACCATCGACGTCGTAATCGCCGAAGATCGTCACCGCCTCGCCCGCCTGCACCGCATCGGCGAGGCGGTCGGCGGCGCGATCCATGTCCTGGAAGATCGACGGATCGGGCATGAACGCGCGGATGCTGGGTGTGCGGTGCGCGTCGAGGTCTTCGCGGGGGCAACCGCGTGCGAGGAGCAATTGCGTGACGAGATCGTCAGGCGCGAAGCCAGGATCGCGCGCGTCGGCCGCCAGCATCCGCCAGCGCCACGGCTGGCCGAGGATCGAGCGGGTTATGTTGAGGACGGTCGGTGTCATTCGGGCATGGCGGGCAAGCGGTACATTCGCCGCCTCCTGCACCAAATCGCCTGCGGTTAACAGGGCGGGGGGCGGTGTGTGAAGAATATCACACCCGGGCGTAATCCTGCCGCGGCAGCCGCTTTGCGGCCGTGGATCGGCCTCTCGCGCCCGACAAGCGCTGCCGTCTCTCCAGAAAATATCTTCTACATACAACGCGATACGTCGGACGATCCGCAACCGGCGGTGCGCTCGCGAAGATGCTGGTTGTGTCATCATAAGGACACAAACCGATCCTAGCCGCCGCGACAGGGGCAAGCGACACAGTCTGAATATCGTTGTTCCGCGGGTACGCGGGGCGTGTCGTGCGCATCGTCATACGGCTTCGGCGGCATCGCCGTCTCACTTGGGGGTTTTCGTGTCCAACTTCGCCATTCGTCCGCTCTTGTTCATCGGCTGCGCGACCGTCGCGCTGACGTTCGCCGCTGCCGCCTCGGCGCAGGATGCGCCCGCCGATGCGACCACGACCGTAGCCGCGCCGGCCGACGGCTCGCTCGGTGACATCGTCGTGACGGCCGAGCGTCGTAGCGAGAACCTCCAGAAGGTGCCGATCTCCGTCGGCGTGCTGCAAGGCGACGATCTGCGCACCTACACGGCAGGCGGCGGCGACACGCTGCTCGAACTCGCCAACCGCGTGCCCGGCCTCTATGCCGAAACGACCACCGGCAAGATCTTCCCGCGCTTCTACATCCGTGGTCTCGGCAATATCGATTTCTACCTCGGCGCGTCGCAGCCGGTCGAGATCATCCAGGACGACGTGGTGCTCGAGCATGTCGTCCTGAAGTCGAACCCGGTGTTCGACGTGAACCAGATCGAAGTGCTGCGCGGGCCGCAGGGCACGCTGTTCGGCCGTAACTCGACCGCCGGCATCATCAAGTTCGACACCAACAAGCCGACCAACGAGTTCACCGGCCGCGCCACCGCGTCCTACGGCACGTACAACACCGTCACGCTCGACGCGGGCGTCGGCGGGCCGATCGTCAAGGACGTGCTGTCGTTCCGCGTGTCGGGCCTGTACCAGCACCGCGACAACTGGATTACCAACACCTACACCGGCACCAACAGCGCCGATGGCACCACCGGCGGCAAGGACACGCTGGGCGGCTTCGACGAGAAGGACCTGCGCGTCCAGTTGATGCTGACGCCGCCCGACACCGGCTTCACCGGCCTGCTGTCTGCGCACATGCGCGACTATTCGGGTGACTCCACGATCTTCCACCGTGGCGGCATCATCAAGGGCAGCAATGACGTGAGCAACACGCCGCGCGCGTTCGTCGGTCTCGACGAGGGCGCGGGCAACCCGCAGGCCTACAAGACCTACGGCGGTTCGTGGAACATGAAGAACGATTTCGGCGGCGTCACGCTGACCTCGATCAGCGCCTATGAGACCACCTCAGGCTACAGCCGCGGCGACACCGACGGCGGCATCGCCACCAACTACGCCGGCAACCGCTATTTCGGCGAAAGCCAGGGCCGCGTGCGCGATCTCGACCAGCTGACGCAGGAAGTCCGCCTCGCCAACGACGGCACCGGCCGCTTCAAGTGGCAGATCGGCGGCATCTATTTCTACTCGCGCGACAATACCGAGTTCGACCAGCGCGGCGTGTTCCTGATCCGCCCGGATGCCAACGGCACGCAGCCCAACCCGAACAACTATGTGCTGCTGCGCAACACCAACACGTCCTATGCCGGCTTCGGTCAGGCGAGCTACGAGATCGTCCCGAAGCTGACCGTCACCGGCGGCGTGCGCGTGACCAACGACACCAAGTCGACCCGGCTCGTCATCCCGCCGCGCAACGCGGCAGGCGTCGTGACCTTCCCCGCGACCGCAGCGCGCTTAGTTCGCCTGTCCGATACGCAGCCGAGCTGGGATGTCGCTCTGCGCTATCAGGCGAGCGACGACGTGAGCGTGTTCGCACGCGTCGCGCACAGCTTCCGCGGGCCGACCATCCAGGGCCGCAACGCGGTGTTCAGCTCGGCGTTCGTCACGGCGGGTTCGGAGACGATCACGTCGTATGAAGCCGGCTTCAAGTCGAACCTGCTCGGCAACACGCTGCGCTTCAACGCAACCGGCTTCTACTACAAAGTCCACAACATCCAGTTGAACGGCAATGATGCCAACAACAACGGCCTGCTGTTCAACGCCGATCAGGCGCAGGCCTGGGGCGGCGAGGCCGAGCTGACGTGGCGTCCGGTGCCGAACTTCACCGCCGGTCTCGGCGCGAGCGTGCTGCACACCGAGATCAATGACACGCGCGTCTATACGCCGGTGTGCTTCCTCAACGGGGCCGTCACCTGCACCGTGCTCAACCCGACGATCGCGGTGAAGAACGCGGCCGGTGCGACGACGGCGGTGCTGGCGCAGATCAACGGCAATGCGCTGCCCAACGCACCGAAGTACCAGCTCGACGGCAACGCCCGCTACGACTTCCCGCTGCCCAATGGCGGCAAGCTGTTCGTCGGCGGCGACGTGACGCTTCAGGGCTATACCAGCCTGGTGCCGTACAAGACGGTGGAATACACCACCGACGGCACGTTCGAGGCGGGCCTGAAGGCGGGTTATACCGCGCCGGACAATGCCTATGAGATCGCGGTGTTCACGCGCAACGTGACCAACGAGAAGAACCTCAAGGGCGTGCTCGACAACTACAATGCGGCGGTGTTCAACGATCCGCGCATCGTCGGCGTGCAGCTGAGCGGCAAGTTCTGACGGTGAAATCTCCGGTCCGCTTGTAAAAGCGCGGCCACACGACGAAAGACGCGGAGGGTCGTCCCGGATGGGGCGGCCCTCTGTTTGCTTATACCAAAGGGTCGATGTGGCCGAAGCGATCTCCGCGCCCGAAGCGCGCTACCCGATGAGCGGGTCCGAGTTCGTCGCGTTCATCGCCGCGCTGATGGCGGTCAACGCGCTGGGCGTCGATCTGATGCTGCCTGCGCTTGCCGATATCGGTCGCGATCTGGCGATCCCGAGTGCGAACGACCGGCAATGGATCGTCACCGCCTACATCTTCGGCTTTGGATTGGGGCAACTCGGCTACGGCCCGCTCGCCGACCATTTCGGGCGCAAACGCGTGCTCGGCTTCGCGCTGGCGGCGTTCGTCGCGGCGGCGGTGTTCGCGGCGGGCTCGTCGTCGTTCGTCGCGCTGCTCGGCGCGCGCGTGTTGCAAGGGGTGACGTCCGCCTCGTCGCGCGTGCTGTCGGTGGCGATCGTGCGCGACCGCTTCTCCGGCCGCCAGATGGCGCGCACGCTGTCGATCGCGCAGATGATCTTCTTCATCTTCCCGATCCTCGCGCCGACGCTGGGTAGCGCGGTGCTCGCGTTCGGGCCGTGGCGGCTGATCTTCTATTCGCTCGCCGGTTATGCAGTGCTGGTGTTCGCGTGGATGCTGCTGCGCTTCGCCGAGACGTTGCCGGTGTCGCGGCGCATCCCGATCTCGTTCGCCGCCTTGCGCCAGTCGTACCGGCTGACGCTCACCAACCGCTTCTCGCTCGGCTATGCGGTGTGCGGCGCGCTCACCTTCGGCGGCATCGTCGCGTTCGTGTCCGCCTCGCAGCAGATCTTCGTCGACGAGTTCCACGCCGGGTCCAAGTTCACCGTCCTGTTCGCGGTGTGCGCCTTTTCGATGGGGTGCGCGGCCTTCGCCAACAGTCGATTGGTCGAGCGGCTCGGCATGCGGCTCATCTCGCAGAGCGCGGTCTTGGGGTTGATCGCGCTGTCGCTCGCGCATGTCGCGGTGATCGCGAGCGGGCACGAGACGCTCTACACCTACATCCCGTTCCAGGCGCTCAGCATGACGTGCATCGCTTTGTGCGGCACCAATTTCGGTGCGATGGCGATGGAGCCGGTCGGGCATATCGCCGGCACCGCATCGTCGGTACAGGGCTTCATCAGCAGCGTCGGCGCGGTGGCGGTCGCCTCGGTGATCGGGCAAGCCTATAACGGCACGACGCTGCCGCTCGCGCTCGGCTATCTCGGCATTGGCGTCGCCACATTGGCGCTGATCCTGTGGACCGAGGGCGGGCGGCTGTTCCAGGCGCGCGCCGCCGCCTGAGGGCGGGGGGTGGCGACAGCGCCACCCCCGCGCGCTTACTCTGCCGCCACGCCGGCGCGCGCGAACATGTCGCCTTCCTCACCCGGGTCTTCGTTCGCGGCCGGGCCGGCCTTGGCCTTGCGGCGCTTGTCGAACGAATCCCATACTTCGTTCCAGTTGCCGCGCGTCGCCGCCTTCGAATATTCGGTCGCGCGCTGTTCGAAGAAGTTCGCGTGTTCGACGCCGTTGAGCATCGGCGCGAGCCAGGGCAGGGGATGCTCGTCGATCATGTAGATTGGCTTCATGCCGAGCTGCCCCAGCCGCCAGTCGGCGATGTAGCGGATGTACTTCTTGATCTCCTTGGGCGTCATGCCGTTGACCGGGCCCATCTCGAACGCGAGATCGATGAAATTGTCCTCGAGATGCACCGTCGTCTGGCACATGTCGCGGATGTCCGACTTGACCGATTTGGTGAAGCAGTCGCGCTCGCGCACGAAGGTGTGGAACAGCTTGGTGATGCCTTCGCAGTGCAGGCTCTCGTCGCGGATCGACCAGGTGACGATCTGCCCCATGCCCTTCATCTTGTTGAAGCGTGGGAAGTTCATCAGCATCGCGAAGCTGGCGAACAGCTGAAGCCCCTCGGTGAAGCCGCCGAACATCGCCAGCGTCTTGGCGATGTCCTCGTCGGTGTCGACGCCGAAGTTCTGAAGGTAATCGTGCTTGTCCTTCATCTCGCTATATTCGAGGAAGGCGCCATACTCGCTCTCGGGCATGCCGATCGTGTCGAGCAGATGGCTGTACGCGGCGATATGCACCGTCTCCATGTTGGAGAAGGCGGCGAGCATCATCTTGATCTCGGTCGGCTTGAAGATGCGGCCGTATTTCTCGTGGTAGCAATCCTGCACCTCGACATCGGCCTGCGTGAAGAAACGGAAGATCTGCGTGAGCAGGTTGCGCTCATGGTCCGACAGCTTCTGCGCCCAGTCGCGGCAATCCTCGCCGAGCGGCACTTCCTCGGGCATCCAGTGGATCTGCTGCTGGCGCTTCCAGAACTCGAACGCCCAGGGGTATTCGAAGGGTTTGTACTGCTTGCGGGCTTCGAGGAGGGACATGGGTTACGCCTTTCGGTCTGAAATCAGGAAATGAGAAAAGAGGGGCGGGCGCTCACGCGGTCACCCAAGCCATCGTCGCAAAGCCGCCGAGGAACAGCGCCGCCGCCGCCAGCATCGCGCCGGTGATGCGCGCGCGGTAGGTCGCGGGCGCGCTCATCGGCCGCAACACCGGCCGCGCGGCGAGCGCCACGCCGCACACGAACGCGCCGCCCGCGCACGCGTCGATCGCGAGGAGCGCGCGCGGCATCACCGCCGCACCACCCGCGTCACATAGACGGTGCGCGTGCGGTGCGAGCCGACGCCGAGGAACACGATGCCGATGAAATAGCCGAAATCGTACCAGCCGCCCTGATTGGGCACCGCATAGACGGCCACCCCGCGCACGAACAGCGACAGCACCCACGCCACCGGGAAGATGAAGCCGTGCCACACGCCCAGCAGGAAGCCCGGCGTGTCCGCGCCGTGATCGACCACGCTCGGCACCTGATGCGCGCATGCCGCCAGCGTGAGGGCGAGCGCGCCGATGGACAGCAGCCGTTTCATCATACCCCCTCGCGTGCATCGTTTCGGCCGCGTATGCGTTCACCCCCGGCAACCACAAAGCAGGAGCAATCCCAATGGCCGACGCAAGCGCAATCAAGGAACATATGGAAGTCATCGGCGCGGACGGCGTCCATGTCGGCACCGTCGACCATGTCCAGGGCGACCGCATCAAGCTGACCAAGAAGGACAGCGGCGCGCAGGTCAACGAAGGTTCGGGTGGCCATGAGGGGCACCACCACTTCATCTCGCTCGGCCTCGTCGCCGATGTCGAGGGCGATCAGGTCCGCCTCAGCGCCAACGCCAACGTGGCGGTGACGTTCGAAGAGGAAGCGTGAACTCATACCCCCTCTCCCATCGGGAGAGGGGCAAGCGGCGTAGCCGCGCGGGGTGAGGGCGGGGGTGGAACGTCCGCCGTGTCGCCCTCACCCTTCCGCCGCTGCGCGGCTCCCTCCCTCTCCCGCCGGGAGAGGGAATTTGCGATGGCAGCGACGGTGCCGTCGATATTGCTCAGAACGTCACTGTTCCAGAAGCGGATCACGCGGTAGCCTTTACCTTCTAGGAAGTGCGTGCGCACCGCATCGTAAGCGGCGGTTTGGTCATGCTGGCCGCCATCCACTTCGATCACCAGCCGCTCCGAGACGCACAGGAAGTCCGCGATATACGGGCCAAGCGGAACCTGACGGCGCCATTTCAGCGCGGGCAAGCCCTCCCGCAGCGCGCGCCACAAGACTTTCTCCGCGTCGGTTGCGTTACGTCGTAGCTCGCGCGCACGCTCAACTGTTCCGGCAGGCTGATTTCGATAGGTGCGCATACACCCTCACCCTTCCGCCGCTGCGCGGCTCCCTCCCTCTCCTGCCGGGAGAGGGACCTCAGTTCACCTCACTGGCACGCCAGGCATTCGTCATAGTCCGTGCTCTCGCCCAGCTCGAACTTGGGCGCGTCGATCGTGTTGTCCGCCTCGACTCCGCCCGCGAAGCCGGCGCGTTGCACCGATTTCGAACGCAGATAATAGAGCGACTTGATGCCCAGTTCCCACGCGCGGAAGTGGAGCATCAGCAGATCCCACTTTTCGACATCGGCGGGGATGAACAGGTTGAGCGAGGTCGACTGGTCGATATAGGGCGTGCGGTCGGCCTGAAGCTCGATCAGCCAGCGCTGGTCGATCTCGAAGCTGGTCTTGTAGCAGTCCTTTTCCTCGGCGGAGAGGAAATCGAGATGCTGCACCGAACCGCCACGTTCGAGGATCGAGTTCCAGATCGCGTCCGAATTCTTCGACTTCTCGATCAGCAGCTTTTCGAGATACGGGTTCTTGATCGAGAAACTGCCCGACAGCGTCTTGTGCGTGTAGATGTTGGCCGGGATCGGCTCGATACAGGCCGACGTGCCGCCGCAGATGATCGAGATCGACGCGGTCGGCGCGATCGCCATCTTGCACGAGAACCGCTCCATCACGCCGCGATCGGCGGCGTCGGGGCAGGGCCCGCGCTCGACCGCGAGGTGCATCGACGCCTCGTCGACCTGCGCCTTGATGTGCTTGAACATGCGCAGGTTCCACGACTTCGCCATCGCGCCTTCGAACGCGAGCCCGCGCGCCTGAAGGAACGAGTGGAAGCCCATCACGCCGAGACCCACCGACCGCTCGCGCATCGCCGAATAGGCGGCGCGCTCCATGCCCGGCTCGGCGCGGTCGATGAAGTCCTGCAACACATTGTCGAGGAAGCGCATCACGTCCTCGATGAAGCCCTTCTCGTCCTTCCACTGGTCCCACGTCTCGAAGTTGAGCGAGGACAGGCAGCACACGGCGGTACGATCGTTGCCGAGGTGGTCCTTACCCGTCGGCAGGGTAATCTCGCTGCACAGGTTCGAGGTCGACACCTTGAGGCCAAGCTCGCGGTGGTGCTTGGGCATGTTCTTGTTCACATGATCGGCGAAGACGATGTACGGCTCGCCGGTCGCCAGCCGCACCTCGACCAGCTTCTGGAACAGCGCGCGCGCGTTGACCGTGCCGCGCACCGAGCCGTCCTTGGGGCTCTTGAGATCCCAGTCGCTGCCGTCGCGAACCGCCTCCATGAAGGCGTCGGGGATCAGCACGCCGTGGTGCAGGTTGAGCGCCTTGCGGTTGAAGTCGCCCGAGGTCTTGCGGATTTCGAGGAACTCCTCGATCTCAGGGTGCGAGATGTCGAGATAGCAGGCGGCGGACCCGCGCCGCAGCGAGCCTTGCGAGATCGCCAGCGTGAGGCTGTCCATCACGCGCACGAACGGGATGATGCCGCTGGTCTTGCCGTTGAGCCCGACCGGCTCGCCGATGCCGCGCACATTGCCCCAATAGGTGCCGATGCCGCCGCCGCGCGAGGCGAGCCAGACGTTCTCGTTCCAGGTGTCGACGATACCGCCGAGGCTGTCGGGCACCGAGTTGAGGAAGCACGAGATCGGCAGGCCACGGCCCGTGCCGCCGTTCGACAGCACCGGCGTCGCCGGCATGAACCACAATTGCGAGATATAGTCGTACAGCCGCTGGGCATGGGCGGCATCGTCGGCATAGGCCGAGGCGACGCGCACGAACAGATCCTGGAAGCGTTCGCCGGGCAGCAGATAGCGGTCGGTCAGCGTCTCCTTGCCAAAATCGGTGAGCAACGCATCGCGCGAATGGTCGACCTCTACCGGATAGAGCTGCGGCTTCACCGCCTTCGAATCGCCGCGTTCGGAGAGCTTGCGCTCCGCGCCGCTGGTGTCGACCTTGGTCGCCTCGATCGTGTCGGTCGCCATTGTTTCGCTCGCTTCCTGGCTGTCCCTGAAGTCCATCGGTATCGCCCCTGTTCCATCCGTCTGCATGCGGACCGTGTTCCCGGTCCGTTCGAATCGGGGGCTGGCCCCCATCATAGCGTTTCGGGCGCTTGCCCGGGAGAACAAAATGAGACCGCACCCAGGCAAGCAGCGCCGAAAGGCACCTGCGCAATATGGGGTCGGTTCGTTCGTTCTACCAGTTCTGGGGCTCGCCCGTGAACCTTACCCCTACAGATTGTGCCTTATCGTCGCGGTTCGCAAGACGGTAAATGACACATCAGCGACTCCGTTCGTCGCAGTTTCGATGCGGCGGACGGCACACGGGAGTACGGCAGGAAGCGCGACGCGTGGACTTGCGCGGGCTTCGCGAAACGCAAGAGCCAGACCCCGCAATCCACAGAAATTTCTTTGCGCCGCGCCATCGCGCCGGCATCGACTCGTTGGTGGGCGGAAGCGCCGGCGGTCGCCGCGCGCCGTTATCCGGCCTTGCGCAGCGGCTGCGTCACGGGCGTGGCATTGAGCCGTTCCATGTTGAACGGTTGCGCGAACTCGAGCCCCGCGCGACCCTCCGCGGCCCAGCGCAGCGTGGCGGGGAACATCTCGTCTTCGATCAGCTCGATCATCACCGCCATGCCCGCCGCATCGCCGTCGATCTCGATGCCGTCGATCATCGCGCCGCTTGGCGACATGTTGCGGATGCGGACCTCGCCGATTTCCTCACCGACGCGGATCTGCGCGGTGCGGATCATCGCATGGCGCACCGGACGGCTCTTGCGATGGCCCGAGGCGAGCGCCTTGCCGCCTTCCGCAAGCTGGACCCGGACTTCCGCCGCGCGCGCCGCCTTGCCATAGACCCAGCCCTGGATGTGGCTGCACCCGAGATCGCGGATCAGGTCGATCTCGTCATGCGTTTCGACGCCTTCCGCCGTCGTCTCCATGCCGAGCGCGTCGGCGAGCGTGACGATCGCGCGGATGATCGCGGCGTTGCGGTTGCCCGCGATCGCCGCGCCGCGCACGAAGCTCTGGTCGATCTTGATCTTGTCGAACGGCGCCTTCTTCAGATAGCCGAGCGAGGAATAGCCGGTGCCGAAATCGTCGAGCGCCAGCCGCACGCCGAGACCTTTGAGCGTCTTGAACATCTGTTCGGACGAGGCGGTCTCATCGAGGAACACGCCCTCGGTGATCTCCAGTTCGAGCCGGCCGGGCGCGATGCCCGATTTCGCCAGCGCGGAGGTGACGACGGCGGGCAACCCCGGATTGGCGAACTGGATCGGCGAGACGTTGACCGCGACGCGCACGTCGCCCGGCCAAGCGGCCGCCTCCATGCAGGCGGTGCGCAGCACCCATTCGCCGATCGCCTCGATCAGCCCGCAATCTTCCGCCACCGGCACGAACTCGGCCGGGCTGATCGGCCCGCGAGTCGGGTGGTCCCAGCGGACCAGCGCCTCATAGCCGACGATCCGCTCGCTCGCGGTGCTGACGACCGGCTGGTAGGCGACGTGGAACTGGCTTGCGGCAAGCGCATGGCGCAGATCGTCTTCGATCTGCTTGCGGCTGCGCGCGCCGTCGAGCATCGCGGGCTTGAAGAAGCGATGGATGCCGCGCCCGTCGCCCTTGGCGCCGTACAGCGCGAGATCGGCGTTGCGCACCAAGGTTTCCGCGTCGGTGCCGTCCTCGGGCGCGAGCGCGATGCCGATCGAGCAGCCGATCGAGATCGAGGAACCGTCGATCGAATAGGGCTGCGACAGCGATTCGATGACGACCCGCGCGATCGTGCTCAGCGTGTCGCGATCGGTCTCTCCGGGCAGCACCACCTGGAACTCGTCGCCGCCAAGCCGCCCGACCAGCCCGTTGTCGCCGATCGCGCGCACCAGCCGCTGCGCCACCTGCTTGAGCAGCGCGTCGCCGGTCTGGTGGCCGAGCGTATCGTTGACCGCCTTGAACCGATCGAGATCGAGCAGGAACAGGCCGGTGCCGCGCGCCCCGCTCGCCTGCGCGAGCGTCTGGTCGAGCCACTGCTTCATGCGCTGCCGATTGGCGAGCCCGGTGAGACTGTCGAACAGCGCGAGCCGCGCGATCTCGGCCTCGGCGCGGCGGCGCTCGGTCAGGTCGCTGCCGTTGCCGATGAAGCCGAGGAACGTGCCATCGGCATCGGCGATCGGCCGCCCCGTCATCGACCACCAGCGATCGAGCTTGCCCGGAACGGCAGGTCGCACCGAGTAGTTGGAGAATGCGGTGCGCGAGGCGAGGTGGAAGGCGATCGTGCGCTCGGTCTCGGCGGCGCTCGCATCGACGCGGAACAATGCGGTGAGCGGCGCGCCGATGGCACGCGCATGCGGGCTGTCGAGTTCGGCTGCGACCTTGGTGGACAGATAGGTGACATTGCCTTCGCCGTCGGTCTGCCAGAACCAGCCGGTGCCCTGTTCCTCGAATTCGCGCACCAGCCGCACCGCGATCCGTTCGGTGCCGCCGGGGTCGGCTGCGGCGACGGGGCGGGTGCCGCGCCCGGTCAGGAACAGCAGCGCCGCGCTGCTCGCGACCAACGCGAGCGCGGCCACCGCGATCCCCCACGCGCGGCTCTCCACCGTCAGCGCGATCGCCGCCGCGATGCACAGGCAAAGTGCTGCCATACGAATGCGGCTGAACGGTGCGACCATGTGGGGCACACTAGCCGCCGATCCTTGCCAATTGCTTGCGAGACGCTGCCGAAACGACCGTACCGGATGAAAAACCGTGGTGAGCGGCGTGTTTACCAGTTCCGCCGATCGTCACCGAGCAGCCGCAGACCGTAGATGTCGGCCCAGGTCTTTCCCTCGGCGCGGCAACTGGTCTAGTGCGCCCTTCTGTACCTTGTCTTTCAGCGAGCAGCCATGACCACCATCATCCGCGAAGCCGACCTGATCGAGAGCGTTGCCGATGCGCTCCAGTTCATCTCTTACTATCACCCGATGGACTATATCCGCGCGCTCGGCGACGCGTACGAGGCGGAGCAGGGCCCGGCGGCGAAGGATGCGATCGCGCAGATCCTCACCAATTCGCGGATGTGCGCGGAGGGGCACCGGCCGATCTGCCAGGACACCGGAATCGTCAACGTCTTCGTGAAATGGGGCATGGAGTGCCAGTTCGACGACACCTCGCGCTCGCTCCAGCAGATCGTCGACGAGGGCGTGCGGCTGGCGTATCTCAACCCGGAGAACAAGCTGCGCGCCTCGGTGCTGGCCGATCCGGCCTTCACGCGCCGCAACACCAAGGACAACACGCCGTGCGTGCTGCACGTCGAGATGGTGCCGGGCGCGAAGGTGTCGGTCGACGTCGCGGCCAAGGGCGGCGGCAGCGAGAACAAATCGAAGTTCAAGATGATGAACCCGAGCGATTCGATCGTCGACTGGGTGCTGGAGATGCTGCCGCAGATGGGCGCGGGCTGGTGCCCGCCCGGCATGCTCGGCATCGGCATCGGCGGGACGGCGGAGCATTGCGTGCTGCTGGCGAAGCAGGCGCTGATGGAGCCGATCGACATGGGGCCGCTGAAAGCACGCGGGCCGAAAACGGACATCGAGCGGCTGCGCATCGAGATCTTCGACAAGATCAACGCGCTCGGCATCGGCGCGCAGGGGCTGGGCGGGTTGTCGACCATCCTCGACGTCAAGATCCTCGACGCGCCGTGCCACGCGGCGGGCAAGCCGGTCGCGATGATCCCGAACTGCGCTGCGACGCGCCATGCGCATTTCACGCTTGACGGTTCGGGGCCTGCGTTCCTCGAGACGCCCAAGCTCGACGAATGGCCAAAGGTCGACTGGAAGCCCGACGCCGCCGCGATCCGCGTCGATCTCGACACGCTGACGCCCGAAGATGTGAAGGGCTGGAAGCAGGGCGACCGGCTGCTCCTCAACGGCAAGATGCTGACCGGCCGCGACGCCGCGCACAAGCGCATCAAGGACATGCTCGATGCGGGCGAGGAACTGCCGGTCGATTTCCGGGGCCGCGTGATCTACTATGTCGGCCCGGTCGATCCGGTCGGCGAAGAAGTGGTCGGTCCGGCAGGCCCCACCACCGCGACGCGGATGGACAAGTTCACCCGCATGATGCTCGAACAGGGCCTGCTCGCGATGGTCGGCAAGGCCGAGCGTGGGCCGGCCGCGACGCAGGCGATCGCCGAGCATGAGAGCGCCTATCTGATGGCGGTCGGCGGTGCGGCGTATCTGGTGGCGCGCGCGATCAAGGGTTCGAAAGTGGTGGGCTTCGCCGATCTCGGCATGGAGGCGATCTACGAGTTCGAAGTGCAGGACTTCCCCGTGACGGTGGCGGTCGATTCGAGTGGCGCCAACGTCCACCAGCTCGCGCCGCTCGTGTGGAAGGAGAAGATCGCGCAGGAGAAGCTGCTGGCTTAACCCGATACCGTCGCCCCGGCGCAGGCCGGGGCCACCGGGTAATTTGGCGAGCGGTTCGCACCAAACATAGCGGCCCCGGCCTGCGCCGGGACGACGGGAGGGGGCGTGGGCGGTTACACCTACATCATGACGAACAAACCGCTCGGCGTGCTGTACGTCGGCGTCACCTCCGACATTGCGCGCATCCAGGCGCACCGCGAGGGACGCGGGTCGGCGTTCGCGAAGAAATGGGATTGCCGCCGCCTCGTATTGATCGAACTTCACGACCGGATCGAGGATGCGATCCTGCGCGAGAAGCGGCTGAAAGACTGGAATCGCTCGTGGAAATGCCGCCTGATCGCCGAAGCCAATCCGAACTGGGACGATCTGTGGGAAACCATCAACCAATAGCCGTCGCCCCGGCGCAGGCCGGGGCCGTTGGGTTATGTACGAGCGGCTCGCCAGATTACGCAGCGGCCCCGGCCTGCGCCGGGGCGACGTGCTTGTGGGTTCTGACGCCATGATCGCCTCCATCTGGCTCCCCGCCACGCTGGCGGCGGGGGCGATGCAGGCGTGGCGCACCGCCGTACAGCGCCGCGCCGCGCGCGATCTGTCGATCAACGCGGCGGGGCTGGTGCGCTATCTCTACGGGCTGCCGTTCGCGGTGGCGATGCTCGTCGGCTATCATGCGATTCTCGCGCCGGGGGCGTGGCCGGCTCTTGGGCATCAGTTCTGGCTGTTCTGCCTCCTCGGCGGGTTCGGCCAGATCGTCGCGACCAACCTGCTGCTGATGGCGTTCGGAGAGCGCAACTTCGTCGTCGGCACCGCGTACTCGAAGACCGAGGCGGTACAGGCGGCGATCTTCTCGGCGGTGCTGCTCCACGATCATCTCAGCCTGCTCACCTGGGCAGGGGTCGCGCTCGGCGTGGTCGGGGTGATGGTGCTGGCGACCGGCGGGCGGCGGATGGGCCCGCTTGCGCTGATGCGGTCGCTCGGCGATCGGGCGGCGCGTTACGGCATCGCGTCGGGCACGGTGTTCGCGCTCGCGGTGATCGCGATCCGGCGCACCACGTTCGAGGTTGCCACGCCCGACCATATCCTCGCCGCGCTGGTGACCCTGGTCGCGACCGTCGTCGTGCAGACCGTGATGCAGGGCGGCTACGTCCTGTTGCGCGAGCCCGCCGAGATGGTGCGCGTCTTCCGGAGCTGGCGCGTGTCGGGGCAGGTCGGGCTGCTGTCCTCGGTCGGCTCGGCATGCTGGTTCACCGGCTTCGCGAGCGCGCCGGTCGCGCTGGTGCGGATCGTCGGCCAGGTCGAGGTCGCCTTCACGATGGGCTTCGCGCATTTCTACCTCGGCGAACGCATGGCCCGTAGCGAGGTGGCGGGGCTGCTGATCGTCGCGGTCGGCGTGGTGCTCGCGCTGGCGGGCGCACGCTGAGCCTGCACTCGAGCGGGGAAGGGCGACACGCAACTGCCCTTCGAAACGCGTCCGGCGCCGCGCGGTGCCCCCGCGCGACGCCGGATCAGGTCTTCAGGCCGAAGATGGCCCGGCTTACCGGTAGCGCCAGCCGCCGTGCCAACGGTCGCGATGGTGCCAGTAGCGATGGCCGTCCCAATAGCCGCGGCCCTCGTAGTAGCGATCGACCACGAGCCCGCCGGGCGCAACCACGACCGGCCCGCCGCGATTGGGGCGGCAATGGCCGTACGGCCCACGATGGCCGCCGGGGCCGCAGCCCTCACGCGCTTCAGCGGCGGACGCCGCCGACAGCGCGACACCGATCGCGAGCGTCGCGGTAAGAAGTTTACGCATACAACCTCCTTTTGAAACAGGAGGCCATAAAACGCGCATCTCCGGGTGTCGTTCCGGCTCCGTAGCGCTTTGCGCCGCTCGCTTCATCGCATTGCTAGCGCTTCGGCTTGGCGCCGTCCTCGTCGCCGCGACAGGCACCGGTTCGCTTTGCGTCGATGGAGATCGTCATCTTCTGCGCAGCCGCAGGCCCCTGCGCCTCCACGGTCGAATGCATGTCGAAATGGTAGCTGTCGGGCGCGTAGTTGCCGATCATGGTCGCCTTCATCGTGCCGACCGCTTCCTTGCAGACCATCGCCGCGTCGATCTTGCCGCCCGACATCTTGAAATGGTCGTAGCTGCAATGATTGTCCTTGGAGCCGGTGAAGAAGCCACGGTTGGCCTTCACGTCCTCGGGCGTGACGCAGCTCGTGAAGGGGTGGGGCTCGCTCATCCGCGCGGTCATCTGCTGCTGCACCTCGGGCGGCAGGCCGTTCAGCTGCATGTCGTGCATGGTCATCGTGCCTTCCCACCGACCGGGCTTGACGAGCGCCTTGTCCCCGGTCGCGGCGGCGACCTTCTGCTGCACCTCGGCGGCGGTGGCGTTGGTCGCCGTTACGGTCGGCTGGCTGGACGGCCCGCAGGCGGCGAGCGGCAGAAGGGCGGCGGCGGTAATGAACAGGCGCATGAACGCATTCCCCAGGCAAGGACTGTGACAGATTGTTGAGCGCGACCGTTCCCGCTTTGTTGCGGCTGGGCGCTCTACAACCCATATTGCCGCTTATGGCAATCCAGATTCGCACGACCTTGGACGAACCCGAAACCGGGCAGAGCTTCATCCCGCACCGCCCCGCGCGGCCGCCCAAGGCGGAAGGGGGGCGGCCGTTCAAGCTCGTCTCCGACTATACCGCCGCCGGCGACCAGCCTGCCGCGATCGCCGAACTCGTCGCGCAGACGGAAAGCGGCGAGCGCGATCAGGTGCTGCTCGGCGTGACCGGATCGGGCAAGACCTTCACCATGGCCAAGGTGATCGAGGCGGTGCAGCGCCCCGCGCTCATCCTCGCCCCCAACAAGATCCTCGCCGCGCAGCTCTATGGCGAGATGAAGTCGTTCTTTCCGGACAATGCGGTCGAATATTTCGTCAGCTATTACGATTACTATCAACCTGAAGCATATGTCGCGCGATCGGACACGTACATCGAGAAGGAAAGCTCGACCAACGAGGCGATCGACCGGATGCGCCATTCCGCCACCCGCTCGCTGCTCGAACGCGACGACGTCATCATCGTCGCTTCGGTGTCGTGCCTGTACGGCATCGGCTCGGTCGAGACCTATTCGGCGATGATCTTCGATCTCAAGAAGGGCCAGGTGGTCGATCAGCGCGAGATCGTCCGCAAGCTGGTCGCGCTGCAATACAAGCGCAACGACGCCGCCTTTGGGCGCGGCAACTTCCGCGTGAAGGGCGACACGCTCGAAATCTTCCCGTCGCACTACGAGGATACCGCGTGGCGCATCTCGTTCTTCGGCGACGATATCGAGGAGATCACCGAGTTCGACCCGCTCACCGGCAAGAAGGTGGCGAGCCTCAATTCGATCCGCATCTACGCCAATTCGCACTACGTCACGCCCGGGCCGACGCTCAAGCAGGCGACCGAGGCGATCAAGCACGAGCTGGCCGAGCGCCTCAAGGAGCTGATCCCCGAGGGCAAATTGCTCGAAGCGCAGCGGCTGGAGCAGCGCACCAATTTCGACCTCGAGATGATCGCCGCGACCGGCTCGTGCGCCGGCATCGAGAATTACTCGCGCTTCCTCACCGGTCGTCTGCCCGGCGAGCCGCCGCCCACCTTGTTCGAATATCTGCCCGATAATGCCTTGCTGTTCATCGACGAGAGCCACCAGACGATCGGCCAGATCAACGGCATGTCGCGCGGCGATCACCGCCGGAAGATGACGCTTGCCGAATATGGCTTCCGTTTGCCCTCGGCGATCGACAACCGGCCGTTGCGCTTCAACGAATGGGACGCGATGCGCCCGCAGACCACCTATGTCTCGGCGACGCCGGGCACGTGGGAGATGGAGCAGACCGGCGGCGTGTTCACCGAGCAGGTGATCCGCCCAACTGGCCTGATCGACCCGCCGATCGAGATCAAACCGGTCGAGGATCAGGTGCAGGATTGCATCAACGAAGCCCGCAAGACCGCAGGCCTCGGCTATCGCACGCTCGTCACCACGCTGACCAAGCGGATGGCGGAGGATTTGACCGAGTTCATGCACGAGGCGGGTCTGAAGGTCCGCTACATGCACTCCGACGTCGAGACGCTCGAGCGTATCGAGCTGATCCGCGACCTGCGGCTCGGCGTGTACGACGTGCTGGTCGGCATCAACCTGCTGCGCGAGGGGCTCGACATTCCCGAATGCGGGCTGGTGACGATCCTCGATGCCGACAAGGAAGGCTTCCTGCGTTCGGAAACCTCGCTGATCCAGACGATCGGCCGCGCCGCCCGCAACGTCGAGGGCCGGGTGATCCTCTATGCCGACCGCATGACCGGCAGTATGGAGCGCGCGATCAACGAGACCGATCGCCGCCGCGAAAAGCAGCGCGCGTACAATCTCGAGAACGGCATCACGCCGATGACGATCAAGCGCAACATCGGCGACATCATCCAGGACGTGTCGAACCGCGACGGCGTGACGGTCGAGATCGACGAGGACCGCCCGCACATGGTCGGCCACAACCTGCGCGCCTATATCGAGGAGCTGGAGAAGAAGATGCGCACCGCCGCCGCCGACCTCGAGTTCGAGGAGGCCGGCCGCTTGCGCGACGAGATCCGTTCGCTGGAGGCGGAGGAACTTGGGTTGCCGGGTGCCGAACGGCCGGTCGCGCCGATCATGGGGCGGAGTAACGAAGGCAAACCGGGGACGCGCAAGACTCGGTATGGCAAGAGCCAGAAGATGCGGGGCGGGTTGCCGGGGGCGAGTCGAAGGGCGCGGTAGGTGACGCGCGGGGCCTAATCTCCGCGCGGCTTCCACGTCACCACGCGCCACAGGTACGCCAGCGCCACCGCGACCATGATCGCCACGCTCGCCGGGCCGAACCACGTTTCCAACACGCGGAAGCGTGCGCCGAGATACCAGCCCGCCCAGGCGAGCAGCGTGTTCCAGATCGCCGCACCCGCCGTCGTCCACACCAGGAACTTCCAGCGCGGCATGCGCGCCATGCCGGCGGGCAGCGAGACGATCGTGCGGAACGCGGGCATGAAGCGGAACACGAACACCACCCATTCGCCGTGGCGCTGGAAGAAGGCGTGGATGCGCTCGACATCGCGCCATTCGATCGTCAGCCAGCGGCCCCAGCGCTCGACCACGGGCCTGAGCGGCGCGACGCCGAAGTGGCGGCCGAGCGCATACCACGCGTAATTGCCGGCGGTGGTGCCGAGCGTGCCCGACACGATCAGCGGCACCATCGCCATCTTGCCCCGCGCGACCGCGATGCCGCCGAGCCCCATGATGACCTCGGACGGGATTGGCGGAAAGATGTTCTCCAGCGCCATCAGCAGGAAGATGCCGAGATAGCCGCTGCGCGCGATGAACTGGACGATGAAGTCTGTCATACCCTGCGCAACGCGGGACTCGCGCGACCGGGTGCGACATGCGGCGCCTCTCCCCGACGCCGGCGTGGCTGTGCTAGGCGGTGATGATGACTGATCCGCAGCCCCCTTGGCCCGGCCCGCTCGCGGGCGTCACCGTGCTCGATTTCTCGCGCGTGCTCGCCGGTCCGGCCGCATCGATGGCGCTGGCCGATCTCGGCGCGACGATCATCAAGGTCGAGCCGCCCGGCACCGGCGACGACACCCGCAGCTTCCCGCCGCTGCGCGACGACGTAAGCCATTATTTCCTCGCCTATAATCGCGGCAAGCGCAGCATCGTCATCGACCTCAAAACCGAGGAGGGCGTCACGCTCGCCAAGGCGCTCGCGGCGAAGTCCGACATCCTCATCGAGAACTACCGTCCCGGCGTGATGGATCGGCTCGGGCTTGGCTATGATGTGCTCGCGGCGATCAACCCCGGGCTGATCTATTGCGCGATCTCGGGCTTCGGAATGACCGGGCCGCTCGCCGACAAGCCTTCGTTCGATATCGTCACGCAGGCGCTGTCGGGCGCGCTCAGCATCAACGGCGAGCCCGGTGCGATGCCGAGCCGGCTTGGGCTGCCGATGGGCGATCTGGTCGGCGGGATCAACGGGCCGATCGCGATTCTCGCCGCGCTGCACGAACGCCACGCCACCGGCCGGGGGCGGCTGATCGATATCAGCCTGCTTGACGGGCTGGTCGGGATGCTCGGCTATCTCGCGCAACTCGCCTTCTTCACCGGGGAAGACCCGAGCCCGCAAGGCTCGCAACACCCCAACCTCGTTCCCTATGGCGCGTTTCCGGCGCATGATGGGTCGATCATCATCGCCTGCCTTACCAATGCTTTTTGGGCACGGATCTGCACGGCGCTCGGCCGGCCCGAGCTGGCGATCGACACGCGCTACGACACGGCCGAGCGGCGGCGCGATGCGCGGGCTGAGGTCAACGCGCTGATCGGCGACTTCACCGCGCGGCACAGCGTCGCCGAGCTGGCCGAGCTGTTCACGCTGCATCAGGTGCCGCACGCGCCGATTCTCGGCATCGCCGAGGCGCTCGCGCAGCCGCAGGCGGTCGCGCGCGAGATGGTGGTGGAGGTCGAGCATCGCACGCTTGGGAGCATTCCGATCGTCAACCGGCCGTTCCGGTTTCCCGGCGAAGCGATGGCGCCGCCCCACGCGCCGCCCGATCTCGGCGAGCATACCGATGCGATCCTGCGCGATGTGCTCGACATGGATGTGGAAGAGATCGCGCGGCTGCGCGCGGGCGGCATCGTCGCGTAACCGGAGGCTCAGCCCGGCCAGCCGTGATCGCGCGTGAAGCCGAGGAACGCGCCCATCCAGTCGATCGCCGTGCCGTCCTTATGCGCGGCGGGCGGGCCGTGGCCGCCATGTTCGTACACGGTCAGCGCGGCGGGCACCTTGGCGGCGTGGAGCGCCTCGTACATCAGCACGCTGTTGCGCATCGGCACGACCGGATCGTCGCCGTTGCAGGCTACCCAGGTCGGCGGCATGTCGGCGGGCAGGTCGAGCTGCACGGAAAAGCGGCGCTGCCACTCGGCATCGCCCGCATGCGCACCGAGTAACTCGCGGCGCGATTGCGCGTGAACACCATCATCGAGCATGGTGATGACCGGAAAGAACAGCCCCGCCGCCACCGGCCGTGCCGGCAGCCGGTCCGCGGCATCCATGGGCGCATACACCGCCTGCGCCGAGCGTGTGGCGAGGTGCGCGGCGAGGTGACCGCCGGCGGAAAAGCCGGTGACGGCGACCCGCGCCGGATCGATCGTCCAGCGCGTGCCCGCGCCCGCGCGGATCACCCGCATCGCGCGCTGCGCATCCTGAAGCGGTGCGTCGGGGCCAGCCGCCCAGCCGTCGTGGGGCAAGCGGTAGAGCAGTTCGAACGCGGTGATGCCGCGCCGCGCGAAGTCGCGCGCGATGCCGCTGCCCAGCCGCCCGACCGCGACGCGCGCATAGCCGCCGCCCGGGCAAATCAGCACCGCCGCGCCGCCCGGCCGCGCGGGCTTGACCACCGTCAGCATCGGCGTGGCGACGTGCGGCCAGGCGATATCCTCAGGGTCGGGTTTGGTGGCGGATCGCTGCACCCATTGATCAGCGACGGTCAGGCCCTCGCCACCCGGCGGTGCCTTGGGCCAAAGCGGGAAGCGCTCGACGGTGAGCCCTGCGTCGTCGGCGGCACTTAGCGGCATCGGCAGCAGCCCCGCCATCGCGCCGGCCAGCACCATGCGCCGGCTCGTCATGCCATGTGACCCATCATGCATCCTCCGCGGTCGTTGTCCGCAGAGTGCCGGATCGTAGCGGCAGGTGCAACAACAACCATATCGTGGAATATCGTGTCACAATGCGTTAAGCAGCCAGCGGACTTGAGGAGGATGGCATGAGAGCATTGCACGCCGGGCTCGCGCTTGCTGCGGTAATCGCGCCGGTCACCGGGCAGGCGAAGCTCGCCGACTGGACGATCGAAGCCGAATCGCCCGCCAAGGTGAGCGAGCGGCACGGCATCATCGATATCGACACGCCCAAGGGCCTCACCTTGTGGTGGCGCAAGCCGCTCACGTCGCCGGTGGTGATCGCGTTCGACGCGATGATGGTCGATGCCAGCGGGCCGAACGACAAGGTGAGCGATCTCAACGCCTTCTGGATGGCGCGCGAGGTCGGCGGCGCGTCGGTGCTGGCGCATCCGCGCAGCGGCGCGTTCGCGGCGTATGACGATCTCGAAACCTATTACGTCGGCATCGGCGGCAACCGCAACACGACCACGCGCTTCCGCCGCTACATCGGCCGCCCCGGGGACCGCCCGCTACGCCCCGAGGACGACCGGCGCGGGGCAGGGGACATGCTGCGCGCCAATGTGTGGACGCACATCCGCCTGATCGCGGACGGCAAGACGATCGCGGTCGAACGCGACGGCGCGCGGCTGTTCACGCTGGCCGACGATCAGCCCTACACCAGCGGCCATTTCGGCCTGCGCACGACATGGAGCCATGTGCGGGTGCGAAACGTGACGTTCTCGCGGCCGCACCGGTGATCCCCGTTCGCGTCTGACGGCGATGCGTTATAGCCCGCGCCTGCGCGTCACCACGGCTGCCAGTACGACGGAAGCCACGATCGCGACCACCGTCTCGGACAGCGAGTGCGCGTTCCAGTCCCACACCTCCAGCCCCGCATAGCCGGGCATGTTGGCGCGGCGGCCGCCGCCGAACTGTTCGATCCACTGGTATTCGCGCTGCGTGATCTCGCGCATGATGCACACCGCCGCCGCGGCGAAACAGCCGAGCCAGAGCGATGCCTTGGTGGACGCGCCGAGTCGCCGGCCGAGCGCCCAACAGGCGAGTTGTATGCCGATCGAGACGGGGACGTGCGCGAACATGCTCAGCCGCCGAGCGTGGCTTCCTCGAACGGCGCGCTTTTCACCACCGCGTCGATCGCCAGCAGCCGTTCGAGCAGCGGCTCGAGCCGGTCGAGCGGCCAGCTATTCGGGCCGTCCGACAGGGCATTGGCGGGATCGGGATGCGTCTCCATGAACAGGCCGGAGATGCCCGCCGCGACGGCGGCGCGCGCCAGCACCGGCACATGCTCGCGCTGCCCGCCCGAGGTGGTGCCCTGACCGCCCGGCAACTGCACCGAATGGGTGGCGTCATACACCACCGGGCAGCCGGTCGCGCGCATGATCGCCAGCCCGCGCATGTCCGATACGAGATTGTTGTAGCCGAAGCTCGCGCCACGCTCGCACACGGTGAAGGCGTCGGTCGGCACCCCAGCCGCTTCGGCGGCGGCGCGCGCCTTGGCGACGACGTGGACCATGTCGCCGGGAGCGAGGAACTGCGCCTTCTTGATGTTGACCGGCTTTCCGCACGCCGCCACCGCCGCGATGAAGTCGCTCTGCCGCGCGAGGAAGGCGGGGGTCTGAAGCATGTCGACCACTTGTGCGACGGCGCGCACCTGCGTCTCGTCATGCACGTCGGTCAGCACCGGCATGCCGGTTTCCGCGCGCACTTTTTCGAGGATGCGCAGACCCTCGTCGATGCCGGGTCCACGGAACGAGGTGCCCGAACTGCGGTTCGCCTTGTCGAACGAGCTTTTGTAGATCAGCAGCACGCCGAGCCGATCGGCGATCGCGCGCAGCCGCGTCGCGGTGGCCAGTGCGAAGGATTCGCTCTCGATCACGCACGGGCCGGCGATGAAGAACATCTGCCGATCCGGACCGATTTCCGTGTCACACAGACGCATTTTCACCCCTTCGCACTTGCAATATCGAGAGCTCCGTCGCTTTAGGACTGCGACGACGCGTGTGATTCCCTGCGCCGCGAAAGCGCTGGAAGTCAATGCAATGCCGTTTTAGAGTATGAGTCGTGCCGGCGGGCATGTGTGGTGAGGTGAGTATGCAGGCGACGGCACCCGACGAGTTCGAAGAATCCGGCCTGCTATCCGCGCTGCGCACCACACGGATCGAGATGGACGCGCTGCGCGCGCTGTCCGATGCGCTGCGCATGCCGCCGCTGCGCGAGAGCTTCGTCGCCGCCGTCGGTGTCATCACCGCGCATGCCGGCCGGCTGATCGTCACCGGCATGGGCAAGAGCGGCCTCGTCGCGCGCAAGATCGCCGCGACCATGACCTCGACCGGCACGCCGGCGATGTTCCTCCACCCCGGCGATGCCAGCCACGGCGATCTCGGCATGATCGGCCATAACGACACCGTGCTGGCGCTGAGCTGGTCGGGCGAGACGACCGAGCTGGGCGACATCATCGCGTACTGCCGGCGCTTCGGGGTCAAGCTGATCGTCGCCACCGCGCATCCGCACAGCACCGCGGGTCGCGCGGCGGACATCTGCCTCGCGCTGCCGCAGGTGCGCGAGGCTTGCCCGAACGAACTCGCGCCGACTTCCTCCACCACCGTGCAGGTGGTGATGGGCGACGCGCTCGCGGTCGCGTTGATCGAGCGGCGCGGCTTCACCCGGTCGGACTTCCTCACCTTCCACCCGGGCGGGCGACTCGGCGCGCAGCTCGCGACCGTCGCGCAACTGATGGCGCGTGACGAGGATGTGCCGGTGGTCCGGCTTGGCGCGACGCTGGTCGACGCGACGATCGAGATGAGTCGCAAGCGCTACGGCTGCACCGCCGTGGTCGATGAGGACGACCGGCTGGTCGGTGCGTTCACCGACGGCGATCTGCGGCGAAGCTTCGCGAGCCGCCACCTCGGCGAGGATATCCGCCACCATATGACCGCGACCCCGATCGCGATCGCGCCCGAGACGCTCAGTTCCGACGCTTTGCGCATCCTCAACGAGCGCGCGGTGTCGGTGCTGTTCGTGTGCGAGAACGAGCGGCTGGTCGGTGCGATCCACCTCCACGACATCCTGCGGGCGGGCGTTGCCTGAGGGCGTTGCCCCCGACCTGATCGTGATCCCCGCGCGCTACGGCTCGACCCGGCTGCCGGGTAAGCCGTTGATTACGATCGCGGGGGCGAGCCTGTTGTCGCGCGTCGTCGCGATCGCGCGCGAGGGCGCTGCCCGGGTCGGCAATGCCGATGTGGTGGTCGCGACCGATGACGCGCGTATCGCCGACCATGCCCGCGACCTCGGCTGCGAGGCGGTGATGACCGACGCTGCGATCAGTTCGGGTTCCGGGCGGGCCTGGGCGGTTGCGCGCGACCGGCCGACGCCGCCGCCGATCGTCGTCAACCTGCAAGGCGACGCGCCGTTCGCCGCGCCGTCGATGATCGCGGCGCTGATCGATGCCTTGCGCGGATCGGCGTGCGCGGTGGCGACGCCGGTGGTGCGGCTCGACTGGCCGGCGCTCGATGCGTTGCGCGCGCACAAGCAAGCCTCGCCGTTCAGCGGCACGACCTGCGTGCGCCGCGCCGACGACCGCGCCATGTGGTTCTCCAAGAATGTCATCCCCGCGATCCGCGGCGAAGCGAGGCTGCGCGAGACCGACGCGCTGTCGCCGGTGCTGCGCCACATCGGGCTGTACGCATATCGGTTCGAGGCGTTGCGTCGTTTCGAGGAGACCGCGCCGACGCCCTATGAGGTGCTGGAAGGGCTCGAACAGCTCCGCTTCCTCGAATCGGGCGAGGAGATCCTGACGGTGACGGTCGCGCCGCCGCGCCACGCCATGTCGGGGATCGACACGCCCGAGGATGTCGCGATGGCTGAAGCGCTGATCGCCGCGCATGGTGAGCCGCAGCTCGCATGGACCTGATCGTCACGATCGTCCGCCACGGCAACACGTTCAAGCCCGGCGAAGCGCCGCGCCGGATCGGCGCGCGCACCGATCTGCCGCTCGTCGCCAGCGGGCTTGCGCAGGCGGAGGCGCTGGGTGCGGTGCTCGGCGGCTTCGACCGCGTGCTGGCCGCGCCGCTGCTGCGCACGCGCGCGACTGCCGAGGCGATCCTCGCCGCCCAGCCGGATGCGCCGACGATCGAGGCGGCGGACTGGCTGACCGAGATCGACCATGGTCCCGACGAAAACCGCACCGAGCCCGAGGTGATCGCCCGGATCGGTGCGGATGCGCTCGCGGCCTGGGATGCCGAGGCATGCGCGCCCGAAGGCTGGATCGTCGATGCCGAGCGCCGCCTGAACGGCTGGCGCGCGCTGTGGACGGGCGGGGCGGGGCGGGTGCTGATCGTCACCAGCAACGGCGCGGCGCGCTTCGCGCTGCGCTCCGATGCGAGCTTGCAGGCGCAGGCGGCGGCGCTGCCGTCGCTCAAGCTGCGCACCGGTGCTTACGGGGTGATCGCGCGGGGCGCGGACGGCCTGCGCCTGATCGAGTGGGACCGGCGGCCGTGATGCTGCGCTTGCATCGCGGCGGCGCTTGCTCGAAAGCGCTGGCGATGATCCGCGTCCGTCTTGCCTAGCCTCCACGTGGACGCACCGCTGCTTCGCGCGCCGCCCTTTCCGGGGATCGATGCTGCTGTCACCCGCCCGGGGAGGGGGGCGGCGGCGGAGCTTGCGCCCGACGCGATCGAGCGGCTGTTTGCCGCGATTCGCACGGCGCGGATCGGCGGTGCGTTCTGGGCGGCCCCCGCCACCCGTACCGACGCGACCCTGATCGTGCGCGCGCGCGCCGATGCGGCGGGCCTTGTCGATGATGAACGCCATGCCGCACTGGTGGTGCCGCAGTCGGGCGCGATCGACCCGTGGTCCTTGATGCGTGAAGGCGTAACCTTGGTCGCGCACGGCGACGACGCGTGGCTCGCGCTCGCCGTCATCGCGGGCTGCACGGTGCGCATCCTGTCGGCGGGGCGGTTCGGCGCGCCGGGGGAGGACACGGCCACGCTGCGCCGGCGCGTCGCTGCCGATCTTACGTCGATGCGTTGCCGCGATCCCTACACCGGCGCGGACGCGAGCCTCGACGCGACGGTCGCGCTGCTCGCCGACTGGCGGGGGATCTTTGAAGACAATCGCGGCATCGTCGCCGGCTGCGGCTTTAGCTGGTGGAAACGCCGCGAGATCGCTCGCTTCCTGTGGACGCCTGCGCAACCGCTGCGCTTCTTTCGCTCGGAGCGGCATGCCTTGGCACATGCCCGCAAACGCGGCGGCGCGGTGGCGGTATGGCCTTCGCGTGTCTCGGCGGCGATGATCGCACAGGCCGCCGCTGAGGGCGTGCCGCTGGTGCGGGTCGAGGACGGGTTCGTGCGCTCGGTCGGGTTGGGCAGCAACCTCGTGCCGCCCTCCTCGGTGACGGTCGACCGGCGCGGCATCCACTACGATCCGGCACGGCCGAGCGACCTTGAGGCGTTGCTGGCCGACGGTGACTTCCCACCCGATCTGCTCGAACGCGCCGCGCGGCTGCGCGAGACGATCGTGCGCGCGGGCATCAGCAAATATGCCAGCGGCGGCGCGCACGTCTTCCCCGAACGCGCGGGCGACCGCCCGCTCGTGCTGGTGGCGGGGCAGGTCGAGGACGATATGTCGGTGCGGCTGGGCGGGGCGGGGCTGGCCAGCAATCTCGAACTGCTCGCCCGCGCGCGCGCGCTCGAGCCCGATGCGGAGATCTGGTTCCGCCCGCATCCCGATGTCGATGCCGGCCACCGCGTCGGCGCGGTGCGCGATGCCGATGCGCTGCTCCATGCCGACCGAATCGTGCGCGGCGGCGGCATGGCGGCGCTGCTCGACCGGGTCGATGCGGTGCATGTCCTCACCTCGCTCACCGGTTTCGAGGCATTGCTGCGCGGGCGGGACGTGACCTGTCACGGCATACCCTTCTACGCCGGCTGGGGGCTGACCCGCGATCTCGCGCCCGTGCCCGAACGGCGCGGGCGGCGGCTGGCGCTCGATGCGCTCGTCGCGGGCGTGCTGATCGCCTATCCGCGCTACCTCGATCCGGTGACGGGGCTGCCGTGCGCGCCCGAAATGCTGATCCGGCGCATGGAAGGCGGCGCGGCGCATAACCGGCTCGGCTGGGTGACGCGGGTGAAGCAGGTTCAGGGCCGATTGATGAAGCGGCGGACGTGAGCGAAGCGGTGATCCTCGACATTTCGCGGCTGGTGTCGCGCGCGCGGCATCACACGCCCTCGGGCGTCGATCGCGTCGAGATGGCCTATGCGCGCGGGCTGCATGCGCGGTACGGCGCGGATCTGCGGTTTGCGCTGGTCCATCCGTTCGGGCGCTACGGCCGGCTGCCGGCGGACAAGGCGCTCCGCTTCCTCGATCTGCTCGAAGCGCGCTGGGCGGAGGAGGATGGCGACGATCGGCCACGTTCGATCCCGCAGGTGCTGCCTGCGCTGCTCGGCCTGCTGCCTGAGGCGTCGCGCGCGATACCGGGCAGCGTCTATGTGCAAGCCTCGCCGCATCACCTCACCAAACCCGATCTGGTCGCGCGTATCCTGCGGCAGGAGCAGGCGCGATTCCTGTGCCTGATCCACGATCTGATCCCGATCGACTATCCCGAATATGCCCGTCCGGATGGCGCGGCGCTGCACCGCCGGCGGATCGAAACGGTGGCGCGACTGGCGGACGGGATCATCGCCAATTCCGCCGCGACCGCCGCGTCGATGCGGCCTTGGGTCGAGAAGACCGGCCGCTCGGTCGATATCCGCGTCGCTCTGCTCGGCACGCACGACATGCCACCCGGCGCACCGCAGACGCAGGTGCCGGCCGCTCCCTATTTCCTGTGCGTCGGCACGATCGAGCCGCGCAAGAACCATCTCCTCCTGCTCAACCTCTGGCGCGCAATGGCGGAGTCGATGCCGGCCGAGGCGGTGCCCAAGCTCGTCATCGTCGGCCGGCGCGGTTGGGAGAACGAGCAGGTGATCGACATGCTCGAGCGTTGCCCCGCGCTGGTCGGCCATGTCGAGGAGCGTAACGGCTGTTCGGACCGCGCCTTGCGCGATCTGCTGCGCGGTGCCCGCGCGCTGCTGCTGCCGTCGTTCGCTGAAGGCTTCGGCATGCCCGTCGCCGAGGCGCTGTCTGTGGGGACGCCGGTGATCTGTAGCGATCTGCCCGCGCTGCGCGAGGCGGGCGGCGACGCGCCCGATTTCCTCGACCCGCTCGACGGGCCGGGGTGGCGCGCCGCGATCCTCGATCACCAGCGCACCGGTCCGCTGTACGCCGCGCAGATGCAGCGCCTGTCCGCATGGACACCGCCGAGCTGGTCGGATCACATCGTGATCGTGTGCGACGCGATCCGCGCCGTCCAGCGCTGACGCTCAGCGGCGCTTGGCGGGAACCTCGGTCCGGAACACCCAGTCCCAGAAGATCGCGGTGATCGCGAAATTACCTTCCTCCCGCGCATAATGGTGGCGGATGTGGTGGCGCCGCAACTGCCGCAGCACCGGCGCGCGCATCGGGAACTGGTGGCAGGCGTAATGCACGCTGTCATACACGACATAGCCGATGCCGAAGCCGAGGAAGATCACCGTTCCCGCCGGTCCGAACACCGCATACAGCAGCGCCCACACCCCGCACGAGATCGTCACGCTGACGATCGGCGGCATGATGTTGCGCATCCGATCGTTGGGAACGACATGATGGTTGCCGTGGGTAAGGAAGATCAGCGCCTTGCCGAGCCGCGACTCGAGCTTCAGATGGAACAGGAAGCGGTGCATCGCATATTCGAACAGCGACCAGATTAGCAGCCCGGCGAACACCAGACCGAGCGAGGGCAGCAGCCCGGTCACGCCCCAGCTCGCCCGTAGCGTGATCGCGAGGAACACCGCCCAAGTCAGCGCGAACGCGACCGGTGAGATCAAGGTGAACCGTTCCAGCAGATCGTTGCGAAACAGTCTTACACGTTGCGGGCCGGCCCCGGACTTCATCATCGACAGTTTCGCTCTTCCCGGATCGACGCAAACGCAAGGTGACGGTATGGCCATCGCCCCCATGGTTCTGTCAAGCTGCAATGCAGCAGAATCCGGCGCAACCCCATAAGGCCGTGACGGAATGCACAAAAGCCACAGTTCAACGGCGCTTAGCCACAAACAGGTTGCGGCTTCATGACTCGCATCCTCATCACCGGCGCATCGGGCGGATTGGGGAGCGCGCTGGCGCGCCAATACGCCGCGCCGGGGCGGACGCTGCTGCTGTGGGGGCGGGATCGCGCCCGGCTCGACGCGGTCGCCGCCGCGTGCCGCGCGGCCGGCGCGGAAGCGAGCATCCGCATGCTCGACCTCTCCGATGTCACCGCAGCGATTGCCGCGATACTGGCGGATGATGCGGCCGAAGCGATCGACCTTGCCGTGTTCGCATCCGGGCTCGGCGATGTCCGCGCGCCCGGCGCGCTGGTGGAGGATGCCGTGCAAGTCGCGCGGCTCGGCACGGTCAACTTCGTCGCGCCGAGCGCGCTGGCGGCGGCGCTCGCGGCACGGATGGCGCAGCGGCGGACGGGGCGGATCGTGCTGGTCGGCTCGGCCGCCGCCTTCCACGCGCTTCCGTTCGCGAGCAGTTATGCGGGATCGAAGGCAGGGCTGGCGCGCTTCGCCGATGCGCTGAGGATCGGCGTCGAGCCCCATGGCGTCGCGGTGACGTTGGTCTCGCCCGGCTTCATCGACACGCCCGCGAGCCGTGCGACGCCCGGAGCGCGGCCGTTCGTGATGAGCGCGGACGTCGCGGCGGCGCGTATCGCGCGCGCGGCGGCGGGGGGGCGGGGGCATGTCGTGATGCCGTGGCAGTTCAACGTGCTGCGCTGGTTCGATCGCCTGCTGCCCGGCGCGCTCCGCGATCGGCTGCTGCGCTCGTTCGTCCCGCCCGGGCGCTGAGGCTTACGCCACGCAGGCGAGGATCGCGTCGTGCAGGTCGGCCGGCGCGAGGTCCACCCTTGCTCCGCTGCCGACCGGCACCCCGCCCGAATCGAACCGCAGCATCACATAGGGCGTATGCCGCGCGCCGCCGGGCATGCTGACGCCGGGGATGCTCGGCCGGTGGTCGCCGAAGAACACCAGCAGCGCTGGCCGCCCATCCGCGGCGAGGTGCGCGGCGAGGTCGCCCAGCATGGCGTCGCTGCTGCGCAGATGGCGCAGATACCCGTCGAGGCCACCGGGCAAGCCACGATCACGGTCGGTATCCCAGGGTCCGTGGTTCTCCATCGTCACCGCATAGAGCAACGTCGGCTCCGCCGCCGCGCGGGCAAGATCGCCCAGCGCCGCGCCGAGCGTGCGGTCGTCGATGTAACGGCCCCCATCAGGCGGAACCGGCGCGAACGCCTCCTCGCCGATCACCCGGTCGAAGCCGACCGCGGGCATCAGCCGGTCGCGCCCGTAGAAGCGCATGTCGTGCGGGTGGACGAAGGCGGAGCGATAGCCTGCCAGCCGCGCCGGCAGCGCATAGGACGCCTCGCCATGCGCGCTTAGGAACGGATCGTAGCGGCGAAAGCCGAGCGCCGCCTCGCTGCGGCCGAACAGCACGCCATATTCGGTCCGCATCGTGTACGCGCCGAAGCCACTGACCGCCAGTTCGCCCTGCTGCCACGCCGCCGCGCGCGCGGCGTCGAGGTTCGGCAGCACCAGTCCCGCATCGCCGGTCAACGCGGCCGGATCGGCGAACGATTCGCATTGCACGACAACGATGATTTCGGGCGGGGCTGGATTCGCGGGCACCGCCACGATCGGAGTGCGCGCGGGCGGATCGGCGGTCTCGCGCCAGCGCCGTTGGTACACCAGCAGCGTCGCGAGCAGCCCGTAGCGAACCACGTCCGCCTCCAGATCCGGCGCCTGCATCGCCCTGCGCACCCATCGGCTGCGCAGCGTCAGCCATAGCGCGCCGCCGGCGACGATCAGCAGCGCCGCGCCGGCGAGATGCGCGGGGAGGCGCGGAGAGACCTGCGACACCAGGATCGCCGTCGCGGCAACCGCCCCGATGCCGAGCAACCAGCGCTGCCGGACCGAGATCGCGGTGAAATAGAAGCGCGGATGCCGCACGATCGCCACAAGCATCGCAAGATCGGAGAACACCCCCGGTTCGCCGAGGGTCGCGTATTTGGCGTTGGAGGCGGCGGTGAAGATCGCCATCAGCGCGCTCGCGAGCACCGCCGCCATCACCGCATTCCCGGCAGCGGAGAGGAACAGCGCGAACACGCACGTCATCACCAGCAGGTGGAGCGCCACGCCCAGCCCTTGCCGGACCAGCGCCTTGCGCGGCTGAACGGCCGCGTCGAGCAACAGCGACACGATCAGCGTCGCCAGTAGGGAAATCACGATCTTCGCCACAATGGGATGCGTTGCTTGCCTCGATTACGCCACGCCGCGCGTCCACAGGAGAGAAGCGACGCGGCGGCTATAGCGGGCGCGGGCGGGACTGTCACCGCTCGCGCTTGAAAGACCCGGCGCGATCTATATTGCAGCCCCGATATGGCGAGCCGGGTGTAGTCGGACTCGTCGACGATGAATGAGGAATGCCGCATGTCGAAGCTGTTGGCCGGGGGGCCGGTGGTGATGCCGCAAGTCGCGGCTCCCGGTGCCGCGCAGCCGCTGGCGAACCGCAACGTCCTGCTGTTGCAAGGGCTGATGGGGCCGCTGTTCCGCCGGGTCGGCATGGCGCTCAGGCGCGACGGCTACGGTGTTCACAAGGTGAACTTCAACGGCGGCGACCGGCTGTTCTGGCGGCTACCCAACGGCATCGACTATCGCGGCAGCGCGGAGGATTGGCCCGCTGCGCTGACGAGGCTGATCGCCGAGCGCGAGATCACCGATGTCGTGCTGTTCGGCGATTGTCGCCCGCTGCACATCGCCGCGACCGCCGTGTGCCGCGAGTTGCACATCCCGGTCCACGTCTTCGAGGAAGGCTATATCCGGCCCGACTGGGTGACGCTCGAACTGGGCGGGGTGAACGGCCATTCGACCTTGCCGCGCGATCCGGAATGGTATCGCAGCGAGGCGGCGGCGCTGCCGCCCGCGCCCGAACATCATCCGGTCCCCTCCTCCTTCCGCCGTCGCGCGCTGGAGGGGCTCGCCTACAATGTCGCGGACGTGCTGACGCGCTGGCATTACCCGTTCTGGGAGACGCATCGCCCCTGGCACCCGCTGGTCGAGGGGATGGGCTGGGTGCGCCGGCTCGCCCGTCGCAAGGCCGCCGCAGCGCGCTCGCAGGCGGTGCTCGCTGCGCTCGCGAGCGCGCGGCCGCGTTACATGCTGTTCCCGCTCCAGCTCGATTCGGACGCGCAGATCCGGCTGCACTCCTCCTTCGCCGGCATCGCCGATGCGCTGCGCATGGTGATCGCCTCGTTCGCGAGCCATGCCCCCGCCGACATGCGGCTGGTGGTGAAGGAGCATCCGCTCGACAACGGCGTGCGCGACTGGCGGATGGAAACCGCCGCGCTCGCCCGGCTCCACGCCATCGGCGAGCGCGTCGATTATCTCGAAACGGGCGATATCGTGCCGGTTGCGCGCGACTCGGACGGGGTGGTGACGATCAACAGCACCAGCGGCACGCTCGCGCTCGCGCTCGACGTACCGGTGATCGCGCTGGGGCAGGCGGTGTACGACATCCCCGACGTGACCTTCCAAGGCCGGCTCGACGATTTCTGGCGCAACCCCGGCCGGCCAGACGCCGAGACGTTCGCCGCCTTCCGCCGCGTGTTGATCGACCGCTGCCTCGTGGCAGGCGGTTTCTTCTCCGACGAGGCGCTCGACAAAGTGACGCAGGGCGTCGTCGCGCGGCTGGAGGCGGCGAGTCCGCTGGCGATTCCAGCGATGCCGCCTGAGAAAGAAAAGCTAGGACACGGCAGGCAGGCTGCGCATCCAAGCTTCTAGCAGGACAGGCGCGAAGCTTGCGGTTGCTAGCGCCGCGCCGCAGGGTGGCGTAGCCGTTTCCAGAGCATCATGGCGAGTTTCAAATCGCCGTTTCGTATGGCCGACCAATACATTTCCCGATGTTCCCTTCGGCTGAGCAAGCCCGGCTCGAGACCTCGCAAAAGTGTAACGAGTTCGGCGGAAGGAACTCGACCAACCATGTTGAACGCGCCGTGAAAACCAAATTCGTGGCCGCTCTGCGCATGGCGTTCATAGGCAAAGCGTCGCGCCACGTCTTCGGGTGCAAACCGAATCGCAAATCGATCTTCTAAAATCCGCCGATGAGTGCGGCATATGGCGACGTCCTCCGCCTCCTCCGGCGTGGGAAGGGTCCGACACGCTTCCACAAGGCGTCGAGACCGCAACGAAAAGCCGCCATTGCCGACCCGCATATGGTCGGCGAAATGCGGCCACGGCGCACCGATATAATCATAATCGAGAAAGCTTGGCTCCCACCTTGAAGGATCCAGAACATATCCGTCCCATTGCACGCAAAGCACGTGACTGGTGGTGAAATGCGCGGCGAGATCATGCAGCATGAATGTCGAATACGCTGCCCGCGAACCGAGGTGCGGAATGGGATGCCATTCCGCAGGTGTTCCGGGCGGCGGCGGCCGCTGCCCGAGAAAGCGCACGTCGCCGAAGCAGATGCCGCGTTGCGAGCGCGCCAGCGCGCGGGCAGTTGCCACGATGGCGACATCCGTGACGGCGAGCAGCGTCACGTCCGGAAGGTTGATCGTCAAAACGTCAGCAGACATCGTTCTGACAGGCGCCGGAACAGCGGGCTGCTGTAGGGGTCAACAGCGCCAATCGTCCGCCACCGGGACCGCAATGTAGCGAGTTCGCGTTCGAACCGTGCGAGATCGGCGCCCTTGCGCTTCGTTCCCCGCGAGCGCGACTCATGGTGGATCAGGATCGCATCAGCGCAGTAGATCGTACGCCAGCCGCGAGAGGACAGGCGGCAACAAAGGTCCACATCGTTGAAGTCGATCGCGAAACTTTGCGCGTCCATTCCGCCCACCGCCTCGAATTTGGCGCGAGAAACGAGCAGGCAGGCCGCAGTAACGGCGGAGACCGTACGCGTTTCCGCGTGCCAGGGCGCAAAATTGCCGGCCACCGGCATCACGCCTTTGTCGACATGGCCGGCCGCGTCGCCGATGCCGAGCGCTACGCCTGCATGCTGGATTGCGCCGTCGGCATACAGCAACCGTGCGCCCACTGCGCCGACTTCGTCCCGTTGCGCGAATTCTGCCATCCGCATCAGCCAATCGGACTTCATAATCTCGATGTCATTGTTGAGCAGGCAGACCAGATCACCGCGCGCCGACGCCACACCCGCGTTGACGAGTGCCGCGAAATTGAACGGCCCGGGATGGCGGATGATGTGGGCACGTCCTGATGCCTCGATGCGATCGAAAAGTGCTGCGGTGCGCGGCTCCCGACTATCGTTGTCGATGATCAGGATCTCGAGGCCGCCCACCCAGTCCGTCTTCGCCAGCCCTTCGAGACACACTTCCAGAAGGTCGGCGCGATCGCGCGTCGGCACGATGACGCTGATCGTGGTCTTCACTGCCGTAGTGGAAGGTCGCGGGCGGGCCGTGCGACGATGGAAGCGATGGGTGAGGATCAGCGGAATGTGGAGCGCACCGCCCTCACTCGCCAAGCTGTGACCCAGCGATGCCCAATCGTTAATGACATCCCCGGGCACGAGATCGGCGCGCAACAGACAACTGCCGACCAAACCATCATGATTGCCGAAAAGCACCGGATCCCAGCTCGGCTTGACCCAAGGTTCGGCGCGCCCGTGATGGCTTTGCCAATCCTCGTCCCAATAGACAAGGGGGGCGGCGCAATCGTTCAGTCGCTCGGACAGGACCGTTGCCAATGCAAGCGACAGACGGTCACCTTCGCGTATCGGCAGCAACCATTTGGGGCGGTTGGCCAACGGCACGGCCGTGGTGCCATCGAAGACAGGAACGTTCGGCCCGAGAGCCGCCGCGATCGTGGCGCGCATCGAAGTCGTGTCACCATCGAGCAGCACGACTCCAACTTCATGCGCCTGATCGCGTCCGGCGGTAAGAAGTGCCGGCTCGGCAGCCTTGATCCATGCCTCGTACCATGCAGGATGTTGAGCGGCGGCCAAAGCGAGATGATTCCAAGCGCGAACCTTCCGTCCGCGCAATAGCGTTGCCAAGCTGCGGAAGGTTTCCGCAGGGTTGGCGGCAAGGGCGAGACGCAGCACGGTACGCCAGGCGCGCGGTACGGTTCCGGTGGGTGAGGCGGGCACAGCTCTAGACGCTAACGACCGACGAGTGCGGTGCGCGACTGGTTCGCCGGGCGCGGATGAAAGCTGCGCGATGCTTGCCTCCAGGCGCCCGGAACTGATTGCCGCCGGCCCGCGCGCTGCATGCCGGGCGAAGATGCGCTTGGCAGGAACGGAACACCGCACTTTGCCCCGAGCCGAACGAAGCGAGCCGCTGAGCCGTCATCCACATGGGCTAATCGGAGGTCCTTTGCCGGACGGTTCGACGAGAACAGACTGGTCGCACGATCGGTAGCGAAACCGATAGTGCGACCGACACCAGCAATCACTTCCTTTACCGCAGCGCTTGGGCGGCGCTTGTCGCGGTGACGATTGGCGAGAACAACTGGCTGATGATCTGGACAAGCTTGCTCGGCTGGTTCGCGCGAGCATTGCCGATATACAGCACGTCCTTGTCCTGCATGACGAACCGTTGCGACAGAAGGTAGGCGCCTGCTTTCATCATGTCGATGTGATAGACAACCGGCTGAGCGATGCCCTTGTCGTCGACAACATACCGGAACACGAAGATAGCCTGGGGATCTCCGAAGTTCGGATTGGAACCGCCCGCCTGCGCAATTGCCTCGGTCAGCGAAACGTTTGCCGCGCCGAATGGGAGGAGATCGACTCTGCCTGGCGCTCCCATGACCGAGAAGGAGCGCGGCGAGCGTACCAACGACAGACGATCGCCGGGGTATACCAGCAGAGTATCCCGATCGCCGTTCATCGCATCGCTCAGGCGGAACTCGTCGGTAACGCCCTGCCGTTGCAGACGCACCGAAAGATCCTTCATCTCGCCGCGATAGCCGCCGGCAAGCGCGATCGCATCCGAAACGGTTTCGCGATTGGTAGGCAGCACCAGCCGACCCGGCTTGCCGACCTCGCCGGCTACGATCACGCTATTGGTAATGACCTGAGCGATGCCGACAATAACCTGCGGGTTCTGCGAATAGCCTCGCAAGGCGGCGCGTATCTGGCCTTCCACTTCACTGGTGGTACGCCCGGCAACATGCAGTCGGCCAGCATAGGGCACGAAGATGTTGCCGGCATCATCGACGCGATTGCCGGCGAGTTTCTCTGCCTTTGCCGAAGAGTCGAACGATGGCGTTTCCGCAGACAATCTGCTCGCGCCGCCGAACAGCGTGACGCCCGACTCGTAGATCGCGATGTCAAGAACATCCCCCGGTCCGATCATATCCGTCGGGGGCGGGGCCAAGTTCGTCAGAACGGAGGCGGCATGTGCATGCGGCACAGGCAAGGAATTGATGTCGGTCAGCTCGACCAAGTGGATGGACTCTTCCCCACCCGCTTGCGTGATCGACTTCTGGATCTGCTTTCCGGTCGGCCCGCTTGATGGCAAGGTCGCACAGGCAGAGAGGCTGATCGCGCCGACGACTGCCGGCAAAATGCTCCTGAACTTGCAAGCAACTTCGAAACTCGAGAAAACGTTCATGTGGTCGCGGTCATCCAGTAAGCGAGCCTTCGCAGGCGAAGCCCCTACACTCACCGCTGCACCGAAGCAACAACGCGCAAGGCCGGGAGGGCGGTGTGAATCGCACCGCACCGGCTTTGCACGCCGATGCCAATTGGCTATGGGGCGCTGATGTTAAATGTGGCTGCTCGGGCTTCGACCAGCCTTGGCAGCCAACCATGAATCGCCAAGCCGCATGCATAATCATCGATATCGACGTAGCGTGTTGCCAAGCTGGTTGCTCTTGTTTTTGGGTGTTGCGCGCCGCCGACCGGATCGCGCGGTCGCGGTCACCTACTGGTATCTCACGCGGCGTCGGGTGCGCGCGGGCAACCGCTTGCGCGAGGCCGCGTCGGCGCTCCCCGAAGTCTACAAGATCTGGGTCGGCGCTGTCGAGCAGCGCGAGGTGCGCAAGCTACGGCAGAACACGCCGGACAAACCGGGCCAAGCAACGTTCAGCGTAGTGGTTCATGCTCCAGGCTGGAGAGCTCATTTCTCGCTTGCCGAAACGCTTGCATCGATACGCGCGCAGCTTGGGCCGGGCGATGAACTCATTGTCCTGGGGGATGCGCCCGATGTCGCGTCGGCGCATCGGGCCGAGCGGTTTGTCTTAGACGCTGGCTCGGGTGCGGAGCCTCTCTGGCAATCGGCCCTCGGCGAGGCGGCGGGCGACTTCATTATAATCGTGCCTCCGGGTGCCGTGCTGCCGCATTGGGCGATCGCGCGTTATCGCGAAGCCGCTTGCGAGCGCCGGACCGACATCATCTTTTACGGCGACGAGGACACGATCGACCATCGCGGGCGGCGACAGCAGCCGTGGTTCAAGCCGCAGTGGAACGCCGAGATGATCCTCGCGCAGGACTATATATCGCATGCATGCTCGATCGCGACACCGCTCGCACGTGCGGCCGCTGTCGCGGCTGGAAATTTAGAGGATCGTCCTGGCTACGCCATGGTGCTGGCCGCCGCGAGCATGCCGGGGGCGGTGGTGCATCACATCCCGCACGTCCTCTGCCACATGCCGTCGGATGGCGAGACGAGCGATGTGGCCGCAAACCGGCGCGTGGTGGCGCGGCACGTCGCGCGAATGGGCGCGGCGGTAGAGGCGGGGCCGTTCGGAACCACGCGGGTGCACTGGCCTTTGCCTGATCCTGCTCCTCCAGTAACGATTATCATCCCGACCCGCGACAGAGTGGATTTGCTCGAAGCCTGTGTCGGTAGTCTGCTACGGGAAACGGACTATCCTAATTACGACATCATCATCGTCGACAACGGCAGCGTGGAGCCGCAGACGCATGCGTGGTTCCGGACGATGGAGGCAGAAGCTCGCGTCAACATCCTTGCTTATGACCACCCCTATAATTACTCGGCAATAAACAACTATGCAGCTGCCCAAGCGCATGGGGACTATCTGTGTCTGCTCAACAACGACACCGAGATCGCCGATGGGGGTTGGTTGACCGCGTTGATGCGCTACGCGGTGCGCCCTGACGTCGGGGCAGCGGGTGCCAAGCTGCTCTATGCGGACGGTAGCATTCAACATGCCGGTGTCGTCACTGGGCTTGGCAACGCAGCGGGACACGCTCATCGCGCCCTGCCGGATCATGAGCAAGGCTATTTCGCGGTGGCGCACGTTGCGCATTACGCCAGCGCTGTTACGGCGGCCTGTCTCGTCGTCGCGCGCGAAAAGTTTGCAGCCGTGGGCGGGCTGGACGAGGCAGACTTGCAAATCGCCTATAACGACGTCGATTTCTGCCTCAAGTTGATCCGCGCGGGGTGGCGAAACGTTTATGCGCCCCAGGCCGTGCTGGTTCATCACGAGAGTAAGTCGCGAGGGCTGGACATGTCGCAGCAACATATCGAACGGTATCGGCGGGAACTTGCGGTGCTCCAGCAGCGGTGGGGCACGAAGGATGTTGTTGATCCGATGCACCACCCTCGTCTGGATCGTGCCAGCGAGACGTATCGCATCTGGCTTTAAGAGGGGCTCATTTTCAATGTCGACGTCTTTGCATTTGCTCCCCGGGGTGCCGCTGGTTGAATCGCATCTTTTCTCGGCATCGGTCGAGGCCGCCGGCTTCACCGCACAGGAGGTGGAGATCGCGCGCAGTCTTCATGAACGCGGCTACGCAGTTATTGATTTCCCCGACCCGGAGATCCACGCGCGTATGGATCGGATCAGGGCGCGTCTGACCGCTAACTTCGGCGTCGATTTAAATGATGCAACGTCTCACAAAAGCCCAGGCGCCTTGCGCGTTCAGGATGCGTGGAAGAACGATCCCGATGTCAAGGAAATCGCCGCCAACCCAGGCGTGCTGGCGCTGCTCGGGAAGCTGTACGGACGTGAGGCATTCCCGTTCCAGACGTTGAACTTTCCGGTCGGAACGGAGCAACACCCACACACCGATGCGGTTCATTTCTCCAGCCAGCCCGAGCGTTTCATGTGTGGCGTGTGGCTGGCGTTCGAAGACATGCACCCGGATGCCGGCCCGCTGGTATATTATCCCGGCTCGCACAAGTGGCCGATCCTTTCCAATGCGATGATCGGTCGGCGCGGGTGGGGGAGCGAGGCTCCGTCCGCACAGACTCCCTTCGAGCCCGTCTGGCGCGCGATGATCGACGCTCTTGATGTGCAACCCGAACTGTTTTTCGCACGAAAGGGACAGGCGCTCATCTGGGCAGCGAACCTGTTGCACGGGGGAAGTCGGCAGAACGATCCGACCCTGACGCGGTGGTCGCAGGTAACGCACTACTACTTCAAGGATTGTATCTATTACACGCCGGCGTTCTCAGACGAGCCGCTCGGCCGACTTGACCTCCGGTCGATCGTCAATGTTTCGAATGGGGAGGTCGAGCCGAATGTGTTGCTCGGCGAACCGGCGGTTCGTTCCGCAACGCGTAAATCGCGCGCCAAGAGCTTCAAGCGTCTGCGCGGCATGTTTCGGCGCGACGAAGCGCAAGCCGAAGCCGTGGCGCTCCCCGCGGATTTCGATAGTGGCGAATATCACCGGCTACATCCGGACGTCGCCGCCTCGGGCATGGACGCGGGCGAACATTATCGTGAATTCGGGCAACACGAGGGGCGGCCGTACCGGAAAGCGACCTGAAGAGCAGGCGCCGCCCGGATTACAAGGCGTTGTATAGCTCCAGTCCTTCGTTGACGTCTTCGTAAACCTCGCCTTTGCCGTCGCGGAGCAAAATGGTCCGGTTGCACACGTCTCGTATCAACTCGGTGCTGTGAGACGCTAGTACGAGTGCGCGATCGCTTCGCTTCTCGAACAGTTCGTAATGGCATTTTCGATGGAAATTTTGGTCGCCGACCAGAATGACTTCGTCAATCAGGTAGCAGTCAAACTCGATCGCCAACGAAAGTCCGAAGGCAAGCCGTGCCCGCATGCCCGAGGAGTAAGTCTTGACCGGCATTTTGAGTTGGCGACCAAGCTCGGTGAAATCCTCCAGGAAGTCACGGAGTTCCGCATAGTTTCGATCGTAAATCCGGGCGATGAAGCGCGCGTTGTCATACCCGGTGAGGCTGCCTTGGAAGCCTCCTGAAAAACCCAGCGGCCAGGATACTTGCATATTGCGGGTGATACGCCCTGAGGTCGGCAGTTCGACCTCGCCGATCAGCTTGATAAGCGTCGACTTGCCCGCGCCATTGCGGCCGAGCACCCCAATGCGCTCGCCCGGCTTGACGTCGAAAGTCAGGTCGGTGAGCACACGTTTCTTTCCGTGGCCCATCGGGTAGGATTTGCAAAGTTTCTCGCAATGAATCATTCGACTACCAAGCTACGCCGGATACGGCGGCAAAGTGCCAGCCCGATTGGCAACAATACAAGAGACACGCCGATCGGCACTGCCGGGTCGTAATATGGCGTGATTTGATCTCCAAAGACGCCATACCGCATCATCTCCATCGCATTGACCGGCGGTGACCAGTACAGCACGTCGCGCAGCTTCGGCGACAGCCATGCCATCATGTTGAACGTCCCCGAGAAAGGAATCATGATGTAGGTCGTCACCGGGATAAATTTCTCGAGAACCTCAGAGACTTCAGACAGCGGTGCGAGGATCAGACACAGCGAGAAGGTGAACAGGCAGTACAGCAGCCACCCGAGAATGAGGTAAAGAATGTTGGCGGGCACCGGGAACATGTTCAGCGCGATCAAAACGGTCGCAATGAACACATAGGCCATCATGCCGCCGATCATCTCAATGGCAAACCGGACGACGATGAAATCAAGCATCTTGATCTGTCTGTGATACAAGAGGCTGCCATTCACCGAAAACGCTTTCACCGATCGCGCTACCGCGTGGCGGAACAGCGTGAGAGGCAAGTATCCCGTTACCACGAAGGCGACCACGGCCACGCCATGTTCGTCCGCACGCAACACGCTCCACATGATGCCGACCAGCACTGCGAACAGCAGCGGTTCGACCATCATCCAGAGAAAGCCGATATTCTCTCTGCCAAAGCGCGTAATCAGCTCGCGGATCATCAGCGCCCTGATCACGCGCGTCTGGATGCGCCAACCGGTTTGCAGCGAGGCCATCGATCAGTTGTCCGGCGAGTGTTCTATGATGCCGACCACAAGCATCCAACCGATGAAATAGAGGCACAGCGCAACGCCGGCAACGGTGAGGATCTGCCACAAACGTTGCGGATAGCGCGACATATCCGGTGCATTCGGCTCAACAACACGCTCCAAATAGAATTGTTGGCTCTGCGCTTCGGTGCGCGCCTGTTCAAGTGCGGCGCTGGCGGCGGTCAAAGTCTGTGCGGCAAACTCCTGCTCCAGCAGCAACCCGTCGTACCCGCTCATCTTGGACGATAGAGCGGATGGATTGCCCACTGCGCGACCATTTTGCGCCGCGATCGCCTCGCCGATCGCCGCAATCCGCCCGCGGAGGGCGGGGATGGATGGGTTGCGCGGCGTGACGCGCAGCATCAGTTCGAGTTGCGCCCGCAATGCGGCCTGTTCCGAAATCAGCTTGTCTGAAATCGCGAGGACGCCGCTGGCCTGTTTCAACGGATCGATAAGCTGCTGGCTATTGCGATATTGAGCCAGGGCAAGCCGTGCGCGCCGTACGCGGTCCTGTGCATCCGCGACACGCCCCTCTGCTTCTGAGATCGCCTTATCCCGCGCTTTCGCATTAAGGCGGTTGACCAGCGCCTCACCCAGATCGAGCAAGGTCGAGTTGATCTTCTGTGCGTCCGCGGGCGTGAACGCCTTCACTGTCAAGATGGCCAAGCCACTTTCGGAATCGACCTTCGTGGTGATCTTGTTCTGATAATACATGAACAGATTTTCAAAGTGATCGCTTCGCCAGAACATCGGGTAACGCGACAGGGCGTCCGTTCCGGATAGCGCATACTTGTTCTGAAAAGCGACACGATGCTGCAAAGCCTGGAGCGCGCTTCGAGACTTCATGTAGTCGATAACTTCGTTGGTCTGTTCCTGACCGGACGACAGACCGCTAACCTGAACCAGGCTCGCCAATCCAGACAGTTGGTTAGGTCGATCTGAGCGCCCTTTGACCACGAAACGCGATTCCGAGATGTATTGATCTGACGCGATCAACCCGTAGTAAACGATCGCCAAAGCGACCGGAACCACCACGAACAGCGTAAACCAAGAACGCAGGCGCGGTAACTTGAAATGTGTCATTCAGAATGCCTGGCTCTGTAGTTATTTTGTTGATAATTACGCCGCATGCGCTGCGGCTGGATGATGGCGGGTGCAAAAATAGTCAATTCAAACGAAGTGTTGACCCCGTGCCTGAGCTGCCTCTGGCCGCTTGGGCGTGGAGGTCGCCGGCAATGGCTGAGGCGCCATAGCAGCGCCCGTCGCGGGGTTCAATCTATCCCCGAACGGTCGGGCTGCTTCTGCATAGTCGGGGTCACAGGCGTTCCAGGATCGCAACAAATTCGAGTTCGTCACGCCGCGTTGCGTGGACTTCCGCCAGCTTCAGCTTCGAAAGTCCGCAGTCCTCAAGCGCGCTCATGATCGTGGCGAACGTCGTCGGCGTGAAGTACCAGGCGTGCACGTCGATGTACCCTTCGCTGTTATCGTGAAGGTTAATTGCGTCGTGGATTCGGTCCGGTAGCGGTTTGCCATGCTGAACCTCGTGGTCACACCCCAATGACGGGCTGGATCGTTATGGGTGTTCAGCGCGTGATGCTGGATAACGCTGCGCAGAACATGTTTCGTTCGCCGCTCCCGATGGGCTTGAACGACCTCCGCGAACGTCGACTCGGGAATGAAATGGTCAAAGCAGTACCGCTTGTCCGGTACGAACATGAGATAGCGTCCGCCGCGCGACAGCACGTTGGCGACTCCGGCGAGATGGTGAATCAGGTCCGGCTGATGTTCGATGGCATGGCTGCTCACGACCGCGTCGAAGGTTCGCGTGACGGCGGAAAGGTCGCCGAGATAATGGATGCGATCGGGGCAACCACTGTCGTCGATGCCGAGCTTAGCGGCGCGCGCCCGCAACCCTTCCGCATCGAGCATGTCGAGATACTCAACATGCTCACCGCGCACGGTCGGATTGCGAACGGACCGATTTCCAGGATCGAGTTAAAACGACGGCTGTAATCGGTAAAGGTGGGACGCGATCCGCGTGGGTGACCCTGCCGCCCTTCACTGATGCCGAACTGCACAAAATAAGCGGCTGCCTCGGCGGAGTTCATGCCGCTTAAGTCGCTAAACGTGCCCGTGTAAAAGTTCGCGTCGAATGCCAATGCTGGAAAGCGTCGTTCCACTTGCATTCTCCCTGGCGATGCGAACTCTTACACTAGGTACGTTCATGGCTGAAGTTAGACGTCCATCATGCCAGATACCATGCGTCCCGTTCAGGCACTGGTACGAGATCCATCCGGTTTTTGCCCAGCTGGGGATGAGACGCCGGATCGTTGTCGAGCCACCGCGCCCACCGCGATAGGAACAACGACACTTCCGCACCCGGCGGTATGGTCTCGCCGCGCGATGCCTTCTCCGCATGGGTGAACTGTGCGTCCGGATTATAGACGATCCGATAACCGAGATTGCGTATGCGCAGGCACAGATCGACGTCGTTGAACTCCAGGCTGAACCGCTCGTCAAAGCCGTTTACCTGATCGAGGATCGAGCGGCGGGTAGCGAACACGGCCCCGGTGACGACCGACCATTCGCGCTGCGCGAGCGCCCAGTCCTGGTACGTCTTCGCATCTGCCGGCCAGTTCAGCCAAGCATGAACGATCGTGCGGAGCGAGGGGAACATGCCCGCGTGCTGGATCGACCCGTCCTCGTAATAGAGCCGCGCACCAACCCCCCCGACGCTGCCATCGCTTGCGAATCCGACCAGCGCCGCGAGCCAGTCGGGACCGGTAGGGACGGCATCGTCGTTCATGAGGATAATCTGTTCGTCCTCGGCCATGCGCCAAAGCGAATTCATCTTAGCTGCGTAGTTGAATGCCTCTCCCGAGGGGCGCGTTGTTTCGACCCGCTTGAGCTTGAACGGCCACGTGGCAATCGCCCATTCCGGTTGTCCTGCAACATCGTCGCCCACGATCACTGTAACGCGGTCCATCGGCCAGTTTGCGAGCGCAATGTTCTCCAGCAGTGTCTCGATATAGGCTTCGCGCGCGCCGGGACGGGTCGTCCGGCGGGTCGGTATGGCGATCGTGACCGCCGGCTGATCGCCGTTCGGGTAACGCCAGCGCTGGTTCAATAATCCCGGTGCGCCGCCACTGACGAGTTCGACATTACCGGAGAACGGCTGCGCAAGTAGCGCGCGGCGGCGTGCAGCTTCATCCGCGATCGGCCGTTGGCCTTCAAACCCGATCAGAGTGTGCGGGATGCGGCTGATCGTTCCACCTGCCTGGGCGATCCGTAGAACGAGATCGTACAGGGTCGCGGTGTCCATGGCGGTGTTGAGGCCGCCGACATCGTTGAGTGTCTTGCGACGGACTATCACGGGCGCACCGATATAATCCTGCGCGATCAATAACGTCCGATCGAAATCGGGCTTGAGGCGGACGCGATCGAGCAACTCGCCGTCGCCGGCAACGTCGTCTGCGTAGAACAGGACCGCATCGGGCCGCTGCGAGGAGGCGCTGAGAACGAAGTTGATCGCGCCGGGGCACACTTTTGCGCCGCGTGGCGCGAAGAACAGCCAGTCGTTGAGTTCGCCCGCTGGGATCGCCGCTTCGGCGCACGACAGATCGGCCGCGACAGGAACGGGTATGACGCCGTGAGCAGCGGCCAATTGCTCGAACCGTTGAGCGGCCCTGAGGTTGGTCGGGAACTGAGGCGGGGGAGGCGGGGTGACGGCCGACCGGGTTGCGGGCGTGATGGCGGCCGTATGCTCCGCCGGGTCGATCAGCGTGGCCATGCTGGCCCTGATCTCGTCGGCGATGGCTTCGTAGGACAGCAGCCGCGCGATGTTGGCCGTTGCTGCGGCCCCGACCGAGGTGTCGCCTGCGTCGATCGCGTCAGCCGCGCGAACGAGCGCTTCGGCGAACGCGGGCTCGTCAATCTTTGCCCATGAGTGCCCGGCGAGATAGTGGCCGTGATCTTCTTCCAGAGTCCAGTGATGCGCCAGAACCGGGTAGCCACAGCTCGCATCGAGAAAATCGCGCGTGCCCGCGAAATCGGTGGCGACGACCGGTTTCCCGACCGCCATCGCCTCGGCAACGGTCAGTCCGAACCCTTCTGAACAATGTGGCGACGCGTAGATGTCGGCGGCTGCGATCAGGCTCGCCACTTCATCAGCGTGCAGGGACACCTCGAGGATACGCGCGCCCGGTGTCGCCTCGACCAGGGCGGACAGAGCCCTGCCGGCTTCCGGGCGATCATGGAGGTGTTTGGTCTTGAGCACCAGCGCCCAGCCCCGCGCCGCGAGACCGGAGGCTGAAAACGCGCGAATGAGCGCTTCCGGATTTTTCCGCACGAGATAGCTCGCGCCGTCGAAGATGTAGAGAATGACGCGCTGAGCGGGATCGACGCCGAAGCGGCGCCACACGCTGTCCCGATCTGAGGAAATTCTTGCAGGTACGCGAACGGGATGCCGAACGACATCCACCGGAACGCGAGCTTCAGGGGCGATCACGTCGGCGCAATATTGGCTCGGCGCCCAGATCCGATCGACCGAATGCAGTTCTTGTTGCCAGGCGGGGGGAAGCCTGTCGGTTTCCCACACCCAGTATCCGATCCGCCGCTTTGCCGACCGGATAATTCCCAACTGCTCCTCCGTTAGGACATTCCAAGAGTCGGGATTAAGGTGAACAATGGCGACATCCGCGCGGCCAGCGAAATCGATTGTTTCCACCGCCGGGCAAATCAGGCGATGAATGTGGAAAGGTTTCATGACGGGGTAGGCGTTGAGCTGCACGTCGGTATGTCGCAAGGCGCAAAGCAGTTCGCGACTCGCCGAGCCAAGGCCATTGTCATAGTTCCACGGACCGAAGTAGGCCACGCGCAGCGGATGATCGTCGGCGACGGCGTCGATCCGAGTAGAATCGACTAGCAGCCCCCGGTCAGGACCGGGCGGGACAGACGAAATCTCTGCTGCGCGAAGCGACGCGCGCACGAGGCCAACGTCGAAGCCTGCCTTCTCCAGAACTTCTGGCCATTGTTCCTGTACTTCGCGGAGAACTTCCGGCCAGTCAGCAACGATAGCAAACTCCTTACGCAACATAAGCAGCTTGATGAACGGAAAACCTTGTTCAATCAGGTCGCGCCAGCTGAAGAATGTAGGATTTGCGGAAAATACGCCCGTGTAGAGTGCTGCAACGCTGAGCCCTGCTGCCTTCATGTGACCTGCAAACGGTACCTCGTAGGTGCGGATAACCTCATCCTTGTCGTCTATCCGACGAATGTCTCGAACGAAGTGCTGGAAGCCCCAGGAACTGAGCGCCTTTGGCTTGAAAGCAAGGAAGTAGCTTTGAATATGCCAGCCATATTCGTGACTAGCAGTAAGGCCGACGATGTCAGCCGGGTGATTGCGAGTTCGCGCTATCATGGCTGCAAACACCTTGGTGTCAGCAGTTGGAATGACACTGTCATTCGTCATGACCAGCAAGCTCGCACCGTACAATGCGGGCACGAGCCTGAAAGCGTGCGCCCAAGCACCAAAATCATAACCGCCATTATCGCGTACGATGATGCCGGCGGCAGTCTCCAGCTCCTCGTCGCGCAGTTCCAGCGGCTGATCGACAACTGCGACCAGCAACACGGTGAAACCGCAGCTGTTCAGCAACTGCATGTACGGTAAAACATGCGGCTTAAGACGACCGGCGGGTGCATGGGTGACCAGAACTGCCACGTCCATGTTAGGTCTCAGGGTAATTTCTTTGACGATGACGTGTCGCACGTCGTTGCCGTTTGGAACGTGCTGCGTTTGCGAGGGAGGCAGTTTGTGCGGATTTGGAATCCGGCCCTCTGCGCGACCTTTTTGTAGATAGTGTATCAGCGGGTTGGCGCCTGCCGCCACAACGTCCGGGTAGGTTCGTCTGTAGAAGTTGGTGTCAAACTGCGGGCCCGGGTCACGCGACTCGAGATGGCCATGCAGGCGATAGTGATCGAATGCATCAAAGCCTTCCGCGGCAACGTCGTGATTTCGAAAATGATACCAATTGGCGTCGAACAGCCCGAGTTCGCGGTTTTCACTTGTGATAACGAGGCTCCGAAGTTCCTCATAGTCTCGCTTCTTCTTCGCTCTTGCTTGCCGCTTTTTGGGATTGAGTGGGCCTACGAAGTTTTTGATCTTACGTCTGATATTGGCCATTGTATCTTTCGCCTGCGGCTCGCAAGTGGGTGGCAGCTTCCTGGAAGGACGCGGGTGGGGGCTTCGCCGCTCGCACGGCGAAGATGCCGATTCACTAACGCGGCGAGCGGCGCTCTGCCATAGTGGATCTTCTCCGCGCCGGAGTGGCGTTCGCACCTGGCGTCGCTGCCTGCCCGCCCGTTCGTGTGGTCGCGCGTGCCTGACCCTGGGTCTTGCCCCTTATCAGGACGCTGAATTGTGCAGCCCGGAACCTACGATCGGCCCGTGACCGCAAGCTGCTTGAGGTCCACGCAGGAGCCTCGGCAAGCCTCATCCGACATGGGGTATGAATGCGCCGAGGCGCATCCTTCTTGCGGACTTGACTTCCGATTTGCTGTTCAAGAAGGGGCGGCTTTTTGCTTTGGTGGGGGGCGCGCGTGAGCAGAACAATCGAGAAAATTCTGTTTCGAGCTAATCGCTGGCATTCGGTGCGGTCCTACAACGCGCTGGTGGCTCGCCTGCGTCGGCGGTATCCCGGAGACTATGATATGGCGATGATGGCGGCGATCGGTGCGGTTTCGCCGGAAGAGTTCGTGAAGCAGGGTGATGGCCACGTCGCCGTGCTGCGCCATCACGGATTGACTGACGGAATGTCGATCTACGACCTTGGTTGCGGATCCGGTCGTACCGCAATGGCGCTGCAACGATCCGGCTGGAGAGGGCAGTACAAAGGCGCAGATATCGTCAAGCCATTGGTCGAATACCTGAAGTCCAAGAACCCGGGTTACCAAGCCGTCGTGCACCGCGAGTTAACGGTGGCCGCACCGGATGCGTCACTCGACATGATATTTCATTGGTCGGTTTTCACGCATCTTTATCCTGAAGAATGCTATCTTTACATGTACGATTCATATCGAGCATTGAAACCCGGCGGAACGTTGATCTTTTCGTTTTTGGAGTTTGAAGACCTTAAACACCATGGCGTTTTTCGAAATCGCGCCGAGGCATTCCGCAAACATGGTTGGGCGAACACGCTCGACACATTCCTCCATCGCGACTGGATCCGGTTCTGGGCTTCGGATATCGGCTTCAAGGATGCCGAGTTCACCAACGGCAACGATGAAACGCATCACCCGCAATTTTGGCAGGCGCTTGTTAAGATGGCCAAGCCGTTCTGACCGGCTTGATGAGGCGGCATGAACGAATTGATCGGCGCGGAGCAAGGGGTTCGGTTCAACGCGTCTTTTTAAGGCAGGTGAGGTGGTCCCGTGAATCGAAGCCGGAGGCTAAGCGATCCCTGAGTTGAGGGGTGAACGGCAATGAGGATGACGCGGAAGACATGTACGGGCAAGTCCAAGGTGAAGGTGGCGCTGAAGGCGATCTGGGGTGACCTTAACCTGCTCCCCGTTTTCAGGCCGCTGATAAGTTAGCTTCGGTGTCCTTATGCCCGTGGCGGGGGCGGTTCGTAACTCGGCGGGTGCCAGCCCGCCAAGGCTGCTGTGCGGACGCACGGTGTTACAGTCCGTCCGCCATGTCTCGATGATCCGTCTCGCCGCAGCCAGCGATGGGAACAGGTGTTCGTTCAGGCACTCGTCGCGCAAGCGACCATCAAACGATTCCACAAAGCCGTTCTGCTGCGGCTTGCCCGGCGCGATTCAATGCCACTCGACCCCGGTGTCCTGGCACCACGCGAGCACCGCATGACTGGTCAGCTCCGTACCATTATCGCTGACCACCCGTGCACGGCCCGCGACGTTCGGCAATGGCGCTCAGCTCAAGAACGACCCGCCGCCCTGACGGCGAGGTGTCGACGATGCAGGCCAAGCATTCGGCTATAGTCGTCGATGACGTTGAGCAAGCGGAACCGCCGGCCACAGGCCAATGCATCCGACACGAAGTCGAGGCTCCAGCGCTGGTTGGGTTCCTGCGGGATCGCCATCGGTGCCCGCGTGCCGAGCGCGCGCTTCCGGCCACCACGCTTACGCACCCCAGACGCTCGCGATACAGCCGGTACACCTTTTTTAGGTTCATGCCTTTCCCCTCTCGCCTGAGCAGGATCGCCAGCCGCCGATAGCCGAACCGGCGACTCTCGTTCGTGATCTCACGCATACGCTCACGCACAGCATCGTCCTCCCTCCGCAGCCTTTCCAACGATGCTGCGCATCGCCGGAAACCTATGCTGCTCCGCCCGCGAACCGGCTCATATTGCCATGCCGACCGATTGACCCCGATCAGCCTGCAGGCGCGACGCTCGGAGAAGCCGTGGTCAGCCATCAGCTTCTCCACCGCAGCGTAGCGATCCACAGGCCGGGTCAGTTTTTCCCAGAAGATCCTTCAACGCCGACACGTCCAGCATCGATTCCGCCAGCAGCTCCTTCAGCCGCCGGTCTCGTCCTCGAGCGTTCGTAACTGCGCCGCTTCCGACACGGTCATGCCGCCGTACTTCGCCATCCAGTCGTAATACCAAAGCGCGCTGAGGCTGACGCACGGCGTAGATTTCCAAACTGCTGATAATCTGATTCGATGTTGCAGGCACATGGAGGCTTGCGATGGCGGCAGCGGTTGGGGCTGACTACATACCGGCAGATTTACGCCAGTTTGCGCGACGAAGTGGGGACGCGGATCAGGTCCGGCGGGTGTTGGCGATTGCGTTGATCCTGGATTGCGGCAGCCGGAGCGAAGCGGCGAAGGTTCTGGGCGTCACGCTGCAGATCATACGTGACTGGGTTCTACGGTTCAACGAGGACGGCCCCGACGGTCTGATGACGCGCAAGGCACCGGGGCGTGCAGCGATCCTGAATGCCGAGCAGCGTGCCCGACTCGCGGCAGTCGTCGAAGCCGAGCCCATATCGGCGGCGCATGGCGTCGTTCGCTGGCGGCTTGCCGATCGGGCGCAGTGGGTCTGGGATGCTTTCGCGCTTTCCATCACGCGCCACACGCTCGGGCGCGAGCTTCGCACGATGAGTGGAGCAGCCCAAGGTCCCGACGATGCGGAGCATCGTTGGAAAGGCTTCGGAGGGTATCGCAAGCTCTCGGCGCGGCCTCGCCACCGCGGCCAGAAGGACGACGACATTGTGATTTCAAAAAAACTTTGCCGCCCGTCTGGCGCAGATCAAGCGCCGACTTCGGAGAGGAACGCCGCTAGAGCGGTTTTCGTCGGGGCTGAATCGTTGGGGATTCACACGGCACCCGTTTTCTGATTCACGATCCGTGCTGGCGAAGGAGGCCGGGATGGATGGGCCGAGCGTTATCGCGTGATCTTCGGGATCGTGTCATCGCTGCTGTCGAAAGCGGGGTGTCTTGCCGGCAGGCGGCAGAGCGGTTCGGCGTCAGCGCGGCAAGCGCGATCCGCTGGCGACAGCTGGTGCTCGCTCATGGCACGCCGGCGGCCAAGCCGCAGGGCGGTGATCGCCGAAGTCCCAAGATTGAGGACCATGCCGCCTTCATTCTGGAGGCGATCGAGCAGCAGCCGGATCCGACGCTGGCAGAGCTTCGTGGGATGCTGGCCGAGCGTGGCGTGAGCGTCAGCATCGCCACGCTCTGGCGCTTCTTCGCCCGCCACGGGATCACGCGCAAAAAAAGACCGGCCACGCGACGGAGCAAGATCGTCCCGACGTCCTGAAGCGTCGCGAGGAGTGGTTCGAGGGCCAGCTCGATCTCGACCCCGACAAGCGGGTCTTCATCGACGAGACCTGGGCGTCTACCAACATGGCGCGGCGCCATGGTCGCTGCCGGCGGGGCCAGCGCTTGCGCGCCGGCACCCCCTTCGGACATTGGAAGACCACGACCTTCGTCGCCGGCCTGCGCCGCACGGGCATGGTAGCACCCTGGGTGCTCGACGGACCAATGAACGCCGATGCGTTCCTCACCTACGTCACGCGCGTGCTCGTGCCGGAACTCGGCCGCGGTGACGTGGTCGTGATGGACAACCTGTCGAGCCACAAGGCGCCGGCCGTGCGAGCCGCCATCGAAAGCGTTGGCGCAACGCTCCTCTTCCTCCCGCCCTACAGCCCAGACTTCAACCCGATCGAGCAGGCCTTCTCCAAGCTGAAGGCGCACCTGCGAAAAGCGGCCGAGCGGACCGTCCATGGCCTATGGAACGCCATCGGTCGCATCCTCGATCTCTACTCGCCCCAGGAATGTGCCAACTACTTCGCCGCCTGCGGCTACGATGCAGACTGATCGAAAACCGCTCTAGAGCTATGGTGGCAGGACGAGGCCCGCGTCGGCCAGCAGACCAAGCTCACCCGGCGCTGGGCCAGGCATGGCACCGGCCCATAGGCACCCAAAGACCAGCGGCGCGCCTCGCCATCGCTTTTCGGCGCGATCTGTCCGGCCGAGGGTAAAGCCGCCGGCATCGTCATGCCCGGGTGCAACAGCGAGGCGATGAGCATGCCCCTTGAGGCAATCGCCTTCCACGTCGCTCCGGGTGCTCATGCCGTCTTGCTGCTCAATCAAGCCGGGAGGCACGGATCGGCCGCGTTGATCGTCCCGCCCAACATCACCCTCATGCCCCTGCCGCCACGCTGCCCAGAGCTCAACCCGGTCGGGGGTGTCTGCAATTCATACGCGACAACTGGCTGTCGAACCGCATCTTCCAATCCTACGACGACATCGTCGACCACTGCTGCTTCGCCTGGAACAAGCTCGTTAACTAACCCTGGCGCATCATGTCTCTCGGTCCACGCCAGTGGGCCCATGGGTTCTGATCAATGCACTCTGGTATAATGCGTCCGACCTAACTAGACGAATAGCAAGCTCATGCAACGAGAGGTCTTGGAAGGTGTCAGAAGCTGAAGCGCCATTTCAATCAACTGGCTCCGAGCTTCAACCAAACGTCACCGACATCGAGAATTGTTATCGGGTCTTCCTTCTTCGAGAAGCCGAGTCCGAAGCAGCGATAGCGGACGCCATGCGGCATTCGCTGACTTACGTCATCGCCGCCTTCTTGGTTTCAGACGAACTCAGGACGAAACTGAACCTCGGCGAAGATGGTCTGATAATCGACGAGACCTTGCAAGCGCCGATCGATCCGGCTCTTTTCGGATGGGCGATGTCGTTTGTCGATCGCGACCGAGAACACCGCGATAAAGCAGGTGATCGGCTTAACGTGATCCATGCATACCTACACGACCCGAGAATAATAGCGGCGATAGCCGCCGTCAAACCGCAGCGGCTGAAGTATGCCGAGGCGCTGAGGGCTGCGCTCGCCGAATTGAAAGAGGCCGCTGCGGTCGTCGCAGCGTCCGACCTTTTCGACGCAGCTTATTACCGATCGCAGCTGGCCGGCGATCAGCATATCGCGGACCTTGCACTCGATTATTGCCTGCGTGGGGAGCGACAGGGGCGCGCAGCGTCACCGGATTTCGCGGCCGCACAGTACGCGGACGTGAACGCGGACGTGGCGGCGAGCCAACTGAACCGGCTGTTCCATTACGAAAAATGGGGACGGGGGGAGAAACGGCAGCGTCGGCACTGGCTGTTAGACCATGCAATGCCGCCGCTCGCCACACACGATACACGGCCAACGGTTCTGTTGCTGCTGCACGACGCGAATTACACCGGCGCCCCTATCCTCGGCTGGAACCTGGCACGCGCGCTCTCCCAGCATTGCAACATCGTCGTGGTGCTGCGACGCGGCGGCGTTCTAGAAGCCGCGTTGCAGGAGGTTGCATCGGCGTTGGTTCCTGCCCCACCCTTTGAGGCGACGCTCGACGCCGGCCAGATGCGCATGTTCGCCGAACGTCTGACAACCACCTATCGGCCGCTCTACGCGATTGCCAACAGCGTGGAGTCACGCTCGATCGCCATCGGACTACGGCAGCATGACGTTCCCATCATCGCCTTGATACATGAGTTCTGGCCCGGTGCGCGCGTCGCGGCCCGGCTTGATTTCTATGCCAGCTGCGCAGCATTGGTTTTCCCGGCGCGCCTCGTAGAAGAATCATCGCTACGTGCGTTTCGCGAAACGCGATTGCAGAACCGGTTTATCTTGCCCCAGGGCCCGTCCGTTATCCCGCCCTTTGATCCGGCTGTCATGCCGCCGTCTTTTGGCGCTCCTTTCATGATCAGCGACGATCCGCAGCCGTCCTTGAAGACGGTGCTGGCAAATAGCGAAAGGGGCAAAGCCCCGTTCACCGTGATCGGGCTCGGCGCCGTTGAGATGCGGAAAGGACTGGACCTTTTCATCGCCTCCGCCACCGCGCTGGCGGCGAAGCACCCCGACATTCCCGTCCGGTTCATCTGGATTGGAACGTGGGAACACGCGATCGGCTCGCAATATGCTGCGCTCCTCGATGAACAATGCAACCGGTCCGGCCTGAGCGGGACTGTGTTCTTCTTCCCGACCGTGGACGATCTGGAACCGGTGTATGCCTGTGCGGACGTGCTTTTCTTGAGTTCGCGGCTGGATCCGCTGCCCAACGTCACGATCGATGCGGCGCTTCGCGGAATTCCAGTCGTCTGCTTCGACCAAGCGTCCGGCGCGGCCGAACTGCTTTCGACGAACCCGGGAACGAAAAACCTCGTCGTTCCGCATCTCGACAGCGGAGCAGCGGCAGACCGTATTGCAGCGCTTTGCAGCGACCCCGAGCTTTGGTCGTCGTGCAGTCATGCGATTCGGGCACTCGCCGAACGATCTTTTGACATGCCGCGCTACGCACAGGCTCTTGCCGCATTGGGAGAGTCAGCTGCGCATAAATTCGGTAATGCGAAGAGCGATCAACAGCTGATCGAGCAATCAGACGCGATCGATATGACGATCTATACCTCGCCTGATCTACCCAACGCCGAACACGCAAAAAGTACCGCCGCATCCTACATCGAGCGTACCACGCACATCAACTTCGCGTCTGAGCCCGTGCTCGGCGCGATCCTGCGCCGGCCGATGGCCGGCTTCCACCCGTTCATCTATGGAACCGAAGCGCCCGGTTTTCCGCGCGACGGCAGCCGCGACCCCCTTGCGCACTACCTTGAGCACGGCAAACCGCGAGGACGATGGACTCACCCGGTCCTGCGCTTCGACCTGCGAGAGGATGAACACGGTCAGCCGGACGAGTCATCGCTGACGGACCAACGCTCGATCGCCCTGCACGGCCACTTCCACTATCCCGACAACATCGCCGACTTCATGGCCGCCCTCACGACCAATCGGCTGCGCGCAGACTTGTTTCTGACCACGACGAGCGCTGAAACGGCGGAAGTCTTACGTGCTGCTACCCGCGACTATCGCAACGGAAGCGTGCTCGTAGAAGTCGGCCCCAATATCGGCCGCGATATCTACGCCTTTCTTCGAGTGCTTCGCGCGCACATCGCGGGAAGGTACGCGCTGGTCGGCCACATTCACGGCAAGCGCACGGTGCACACATCGAGCTACGATCCCGCTTATGGAGATCGCTGGCGCAATTTCCTGTGGGAGCATCTGCTTGGTCCGACACATCGGGCAGCGGATACGATCGTTGCGGCGATGGCGGAGAACGAGAAACTCGGCCTGATATTCCCAGAAAACGGGTATCTGATCGGATGGGAAGAGAATGAAGAGAGCGCAGCCGCGCTAGCGAAGAGGGTCGGTTTACAGACCCCTTTGCCGTCGCATATTGAGTTTCCCGCAGGCACGATGTTCTGGGCTCGTGCCGAGGCATTGCAAATGCTCGTAGACTCCGACCTCAGCGAAAGCGAAATGCCAGCTGAGCCAATTCCGAACGATGGGACGATACTTCACGCGCTGGAGCGGATGCTCCCACTCTTGTGTGAGGAAGCGGGGTATACCTATGCGACGACGTACATACCTCAAATCCGCCGGTGAAGGCTTCGGCTCGGCGATCAGAACGGCCACGCCTACGGTTAGCGACAGGAGAATCGTATCCCCTTGATCGGAGTTTTCGGCGCGAACGGGTTCATCGGCCGGGCGGTGGTACGGCACCTGACGCAACAGCAGCGACGCGTGGTAGCGTTGGGGCGCGCGTTCCCGGCCGATTACGCGAAAACTGTCGGTGCGGACGTGGAGACACGCATCGTTGATTTCCGCGACGCTCTATCCGTGCATGCGACCCTCCAAGGCATAGACCAGGCAATAAATCTCGTGAACTCGTCCAGTCCGGCACTTGGAAACGGCAGGGTCGTCGAAGATGCTAAGACCAATGTCTTACCGCATATCAGCTTCGTACAGTCTTGCGTCCTTAGCGGCGTCTCCCGGATCATCTTCCTCTCGTCTGGCGGCACGGTTTACGGCGCTCCTAACTATCTGCCGCTCGACGAGGATCATCCAACCAATCCTTTGGTTTCCTACGGTGCCGCCAAGCTGATGGTGGAGCATTACCTACGCATGCTGACGCGTGAAAGCACCGTAGATCACATCATTCTTCGGGTCGCCAATCCGTTCGGCCCGGGGCAGACGCTCCGTAAAGGGCAGGGCCTGATTGCTTCCATCCTTGAACGGCACGCTGCGGGGCTACCTGTGATCCTGTACGGGGACGGCAACACGCAGCGCGACTATCTCTACATAGACGATCTGTGCCATGCGGTTTCTGCCGCGTTGGACGCGCCATCCATGCATGAGACCTTCAACATCGGAACCGGGTTTGGACGTTCTACCCTCGATGTCATAGCCGCTGTCGAAGCAGCGTCACATTGCAAGTTCGAGATCGACTTCGTCGAGGCTCGGACGACGGACGCCCGAAGCAATGTGTTGAACTGCGACAAAGCTGCGCAAATTTTGAACTGGTCAGCTCAGACATCTTTTATTGAGGGGATCAGGCGGACAGTTGCGGCAGCCGTTCTATAAGACGCGATGCTCGGACGTTAACCTCATCACCGGCAATCTGGCTGCGGCACGCTTAAGCGACGATAATCAATTCACGGAGCGTGGGTCGAGCTAACTTACTAGGCAAGATGTTCAGCGGCGCAGCGCCTTGTAACAAGCGCCTATTGTGAAAGTTGCCAGCATGTCTGATCGGGACGTTATCGGTTCATCTTTTGCCAAACTGTATCCATCCGGCGACACCCGCCTTGCGGGTATCAGGGGCAACGCTCTTATGACCACGCTTAGGAGCGCTCTTGAGCGCGCGCTTTGGAGTGGTTGATGGGTCAGGTCGCAATCTACTCGCGGGTCGAGCGGCGTCGCCGGTGGAGTGACGAGGAGCGCTGGCAGATCTTGGAGGAGGCGTTTTCGCCGGGTGCCAAGGTGCTGCACGTGGCGCGGCAGCACGACGTCTCGACAGGGCTGATCTACACCTGGCGGCGCAAGCGGCTCGCCGCGCAGCTTAAGACGGCGTCAGCCGCGTGCGACCAGGGGTTCGCCGAGGCAGTGCTCGTCGGGGAGACAGAGCCGGTCACGCCAACTACGACGCCGGCCATTGTCATCGACCTGGAGAGTGGCAAACGCGTCAGTATCTTCGCCTCGGCGTCGCCCGCGCTGGCGGTCGCGGCGCTGAAGGCGCTGCGGTGATCCCGCCGGGCGCGCGGGTGTGGATTGCGATGGGTCACACCGACATGAGGAAGGGCATGCAAGGGCTGGCGCTCATGGTGCAGCAGCAGCTCCACCGGGATCCGCACGGCGGGGATCTGTTTGTATTCCGGGGTCGACTCGGCTCGCTGGTAAAGATCATCTGGCACGACGGTCTGGGCATGTCGCTCTATGCTAAACGCCTGGAGAAGGGCCGCTTCATCTGGCCGTCGGCGAAGGACGGCGTGGTGTCGCTCACCGCCTCACAGCTGGCCTGCCTGCTCGAGGGTATCGACTGGCGCAACCCGCAGTACAGCTGGCGCCCGGCGAGCGCCGGATAGACCATTATCGCCTTGCGCGGAGAGGCCGAGGATGATTCACTCTTGCTCGTGGGAACGCTTGTCTCGCCTCTTCCGGACGATGTCGATGCGCTGAAGGCGCTACTTGCTGCTGCCCTGCAACGCGCCGACGAGGCGGAGGCGCGCGCCGCCAACGCCGTCGCCCGCGAGAGCGCCATCGAGGCGGTCATCGCGCACCTGAAGCTGCAGATCGCCAAGCTCAGGCGGGAGCAGTATGGCCCGAGCGCCGAGCGCAGTCGCCGCCTGCTCGAGCAGATGGAACTCCAGCTCGAGGATCTCGAGGCCGACGCCAGCGCGGACGACCTCGCCGCCGAGGCCGCCGCCAACACCGCCAGCGTCGCGCCGTTCGAGCGCAAGCGGCCGGTCAGAAAGCCGTTTCCCGAGCATCTGCCACGCGAGCGCGTCGTCATCCCGGTGCCATGCGCGTGCCCCGCCTGCGGCGGCTCGCGTCTGTCGAAGCTGGGCGAAGACGTGACCGAGACCCTCGAGGTGGTCCCGCGGTCGTGGAAGGTCATCCAGACGGTGCGCGAAAAGGTTTCGTGTCGGGACTGCGAGACCATCAGCCAGCCGCCCGCGCCGTTCCACGTCGTGCCGCGCGGCTGGGCGGGGCCGAGCTTCCTCGCCATGCTGCTGTTCGAGAAGTACGGGCAGCACCAACCGCTCAACCGCCAAGCCGGGCGGTTCGCGCGCGAGGGCGTGCCGCTCAGCGTTTCGACGCTCGCCGACCAGGTCGGCGCTGCAGCCTTCGCGCTGACGCCGCTCTACAAGCGCATCGAAGCGCACGTCCTCGCCGCCGAACGCATCCACGGCGACGACACCACGGTGCCGGTTATGGCCAAGGGCAAGACCGACATCGCTCGATTATGGGTGTACGTGCGCGACGACACCCCGTTTGCCGGCACCGACCCGCCGGCGGCGCTCTTCCACTATTCGCGCGATCGCCGTGGTGAGCACCCGCAGGCGCATCTCGCCAGCTGGTCGGGCATCTTTCAGGCCGACGCCTACGGCGGCTACGGCGAGCTGTACCGCGACGGTCGGGGCGCAGGCCGCGTGCTCGAGGCCGGGTGCTTCGCGCACGCCCGGCGCAAGTTCTTCGAGCTCGCCGACGTCGAGGGCGCCGCCTGCAAGAAGAGCCGCGGCGAGCGGACCGGCATGATCTACCCCATCGCGCTCGATGCGGTGAAACGGCTGGACGCGCTCTTCGACATCGAGCGCGCCGTCAACGGCAGGCCTGCCGCCGAGCGGCTCGTGGTCCGTCAGGAGCTCAGCGCGCCGCTGATGGCGGAGCTCCACACCTGGCTGACCGACCAGCGCGCCGGGCTGTCGCGCAACCACGACCTTACGAAAGCTTGTCTCTACATGCTCCGCCGCTGGGAGGCGTTCACGCGCTTCCTCGACGACGGCCGCGTCTGTCTCTCGAACAACGCTGCGGAACGCGCCCTTCGCTGCGTGCCGCTCGGCCGCAAGGCATGGCTGTTCTGCGGCTCGGACCGGGGCGGCCAGCGCGCCGCCATCCTCTACACGCTCATCCAGACCGCCCGGCTCAACAACGTCGACCCGCAAGCCTGGCTCGCCGACGTGCTCGCCCGCATTGCCGACCACCCCGCGACCCGGCTCGACGAACTGCTGCCGTGGACCTGGACGCCTCAGATCCAGGTCGCGAACGCCGCCTGATGGCCGCCCCGTCAATGGTGTTCACCGCGCGCTTTGCAGCGAGACACTTTGGCGTAGACATCGGCGTGATTGAGGAACTTGCTGAGGAGATGGCGCCCGAAGATGGCTGCCTCAGCGTCATCGACAGCCTTGAAGACGACGCGGAGTCCACCACAGCCTTCACCCGCCGCGGTCTCGACTACCTCGACGAACTCCTCGACCAGCGCCGCTCAGACTTCATGCAGGAAAGCTGACCCGGTCCGCGGCCTTCAGCGGATGGATACGCCAAACTTGACGTCCTCCCTGTTTTTTATCGATGCTGACTGAGAGTTTTTCGGCCCTTTTTACGCCTGCGGGCAAGGAGCTGGGGCATGAAGAAGACGCGCTATACGGAAGAGCAGATTGCGTTCGCCCTGAAGCAGGCAGAGGCCGGCACGCCGGTGGCCGAGGTCATCCGTCGAATGGGTGTTTCGGAGCAGACCTTCATCGATGGAAGAAGGTGTACGGCGGGCTCGGTGTGGGCGAGCTGCGGCGGGTGAAGCAGCTCGGGGACGGAAACCGCAAGCTTAAGCAGCTGGTTGCCGACCTCAGTCTCGACAAGCACGTCCTGCAGGATGTTCTGGCAAAAAAGCTCTGGCGCCTGGGCGGCGGCGCGAGATCGTCGCGCACGTCCAGGCGTCCCATGGCGTGAGCGAACGGCGCAGCTGCCTCGCGCTCGGCATTGACCGCTCGCCGGTGCGCTACGTGTCGCAAAAGCCGGATCAGGCGCCGCTACGGGTGCGCATCCACGATCTTGCAGCGGCACGGGTGCGCTATGGCTATTTCCGGATCTACATCCTGCTTCGTCGGGAAGGGGGGCGTCAATCACAAGCGGGTCTACCGGCTTTACCGGGCGGATGGATTGAGCCTCCGGCTCAGGCGCCCCCGCGGCGACGTCAGCGCCGCAAATTGCGAGCGTCAGCCGGCGGGGTCCGCGCCCAACGAGATGTGGTCGATGGACTTCGTCTCCGACGCGCTGTTCGACGGGCGGCGGTTGTGGCCGCTGACGGTGGTCGACACCTTCACATGCGGGGCGCGCCAAAGACGATTCGGGTCGATAACGGCCCGGAGTTCATCTCGAAGGCGCTCGACCGGTGGGCCTATGAGAACGGCGTCACGCTCGACTTCTCGCGGCCGGGCAAGCCGATCGACAGCGCCTTCGTCGAGAGCTTCAACGGCCGCCTGCGCGACGAGTGCCTGAACAGCCACTGATTTCTGTCGCTGGCCGACGCTCGGGCCAAGATCGAGGCCTGGCGACGGGACTACAACGAGAGCCGTCCTCACACGGCTCTTGGCTGGCTGACGCCAGCCGAATATGCGGCATCCGCCGGGGTTAACCCCGGCGGATGCAGGCCGGAAGCTCGCATAGGCACGGATGAGAAACCGGGGACCGTCAACTGCCGCCATCGCAAGCCTCCATGTGCCTGCAACATCGAATCCGATTGTCAGCAGTTTGGGGATCCACGCCGTGCGTCAGCCTCAGCGCGCTTTGGTATTAGCGCGTGTTCGGATCGGGCAAAAACACGGCGCTTTTCCCGCACGTCAAGTACGGAAAAGGCGGTAATCGTCGCGATCGTTCGGTTTGCGCTGACGACCCCCGCGGACCCCTGATTTATGAGGCGTGGGTTTGACACTCTTGTGTGCTCATGCGATCACCCGAGACCAGAGCAAAATTGCTGGATTTCTAAAGTGCAGATTGAAGATGCGGAGCAGGAGTCGGTTCTGAAATCGATTGATGTGTCCGATAAGCAGCGTTATATTTTAAAATTGCTTGTAGATGTTCCGTTTTATGCAACGCAAGTGAACTCACACTTCGCCGATGCAGACGAGGCGGTTTGGCATTTTGTTCAAATCGGTTGGCGCAGCGGTTTCGATCTTTCGCCGACGTTTGAATCCGAACGATATCGGAGCGTCGCGCCAAGCGCACAAGCGGCCGGTAAAAGCCCCTACATCTCTTATTTGTTCGATGATGTGGGAGAAGATGTTATCACCCCCGTGCTAGAGGGTTTGAATGCGGCGGACCTTGCGGTGTTGCGCGATCACTTCGATGCTGAATGGTATCTGCAAACCTATCCTGATGTCGCGCAGGCAGCCAACGATCCATTTGTGCACTACATGACGGTGGGTTGGCGGGAAGCACGAAATCCGTCGCGGTCCTTCTCGACTCAGACGTATCTCGATCGCTATGCGGACGTGCGCGATGCCGGCGTGAATCCGTACCGACATTGGGTGTTCCATGGTCGCGAGGAAGGACGGTCAGGTCGCGATGCGGCCTCTTCCAAGCTCGATTGTTGGGAAAGCCTAAGCACGGGACAGCAGCACGTCCTGACCGCGATGTTTGGCTTCGACTACTATAGTTCGCACGTTGCGCGCGACTCGGATGACGACGCGGTTGCGGTCGCGCGACGTGTAAGTTTGGGGGGGCGGGAGGTGCGCAGCCCGACTTCGTCATTTCAGGCCGCCAAATATATCGCGTCGCGTCCCGAGGTGACTGACCCGGAACTGGTTCCGTTTTTACACTATCTGTTCGAAGAAGCTGGCGAGGACGCCTTGCGCGACCTGTTTCTTGCGCTTCCCCGGGACGTCGTGCAGGCGGTCTGCGAGCATTTCGATAGCGCGTGGTACCTGTACAGTTACCCAGATGTCGAGGCGGCGGGTCATGATGCGCTGATACACTTTATGACCCGGGGATGGCGAGAGCGCCGTGACCCGTCGCAGCATTTCTCGACTCGCATCTACCAGTTGCGCTATCCGGACATCGTCGAGGCGGACATCAATCCGTTCCTGCATTGGGTGGAGTTTGGAAAAGCGGAAGGGCGTTCGGGGGCATCGTCCGCAAGCAATTTCAGGAGCCGGCGTTACGCACCACAGATCACCGCGGTTCTGATCAACGCCGACGGCAACCCGCTGACACCGGACTGTATCGCCGCGGTCCTGAGGCAGACGTACGAAGATCTGAAGATTTTAATTGTCGGCGATCCGCTTTCGGAATCGTGTCACGCCGCTTTGGGAGCCAGTGCGCGCGGCAAGGCGGATGGTTTGATAACTGACCTCACCAACGATGAACGCCGTCCGATTTGGCAATTGATCCAGCTCACGGTCGATCGTGCCTCTGCCGAGCTGTTGTGGTTCGTACAGGGTCGTGCCGTACACAGTCCGGAGTTCCTTAAGCGGCTGGCTTCGAGCTTTGCAGATGGGAGTGTGCAACTGGGGTTCGGCCGCTCTCTAACACCGGACGATCTGGATTATGGAGTTTCGGAGGCGGAACTGGCACGTCGGATGGAAGGCTGGGCCCGGCACCCGACCACCCCTGCCGCAATCTGGTTTTCGCAGCGGCTCGAGCCGGACGGGCTCGCCGCCGAACAGCACAGCTTTCTATGGCGCCGGCGCGATCTGGACATGGAGGTGTGGCGCCAAGCGGGCGAGTACCACGATCTTCACCTATGGCATCTTTATCTGCACCTAGCCTCGGGAGGGCAGATCGCTACCGTTCGGGATGCCTTGGTGCGCGTGCCGCCTTCGCCGAAGCCGATTATGCCCGCCGAGATCTTGCGCGGCGACATGGACAGGTTCGTTGCGGAGGTGCAGGCATTCTGGCCGGTGCCGGCCGAAGTGCTCGGCTCCCGGACAAGGGTTGGCCGCAGCAGGCGCCACGTCCTCATCGTGACTCACGGTATCTTCGCTGGCGGTGCCGAAAATCTGCCGATCCAGATCGCGAACGAGATGGCGGCGCGCGGTCTGATCGTTTCGTTGCTGATCTTCAAAACCGAGTTGAACCCGCAAATGCGGGCCACGCTCAATCCCGGAGTGTCGATATACGAAGCCGATTGGGTGATGGAATATGGTTGCGAGCAGTTCCTGCATGACACTGGCTGTTCGCTGATCCACTCGCACGGCGTGATCGGCGAGATGTTTTTCTTCCGTGTCTGCGAAGGGCCGCTTCCGGTGCCCTACGTCGCGACCCTGCACGGCTCGTATGAGGCTTCTTCCAGCAAAGAACTGCCCGAACGTTTCATCGCCAAAATCGTGCGTAACGTGGATCTGTTTGTTTACACGGCGGACAAGAACCTCGCCCCTCTGCTTCGCCACGACGTGAGTCCCGAGCGGGTGATCAAAATGATCAACGCGATGCCGATCGACCAAGAACCTTTTCCAATGACGAGAGCCGAACTCGGGATCGCGGACGACGCGCTCGTTTTCACTCTGGTCGCGCGCGGCATACCGGAGAAGGGTTGGTCCACCGCCATCAACGCCTTCAAGGTCATTCAGGCGCGCAATCTCACCCGGTCGATGCACCTGTGTCTGGTCGGAGAAGGTGACGAGCAGGGGCGATTGAAAAAAATTTACGGCGATGACCCGTCGATCAGTTTCTTGGGTTTTCAGTTGCGTATTCACGGTCTCTACCGAATGACGGACGTAGCCATCGTGCCCACCCGGTTTGCCGGCGAGTCGTTCCCACTGTGCATCATACAGGCTCTGCAGGTCGCCGTGCCTGTGATCGCAACCGATATCGGCGAAATTTCTTCGATGCTTGAGGTGGACAATGTGGTCGGCGGCGTCGTGGTGGAGCGTAGCGATGTCGATGAGACGTTCGACCAGCGCTTTACCGATGCAATGCAGAGCCTGGTGGCCGACGACCGTAGAGCGGAGCTCAAGGCAGGGGCCGCCGTTCTCGGAAAGCACTATGATATGGCCGCGTTTACCGACGCGTATATTAATCTTTACGAAAGCGTCATCGAGCGGTTTGTCGAACCTGCGCGCCATTCGGCGGGAGATCGGGTTGAGCACAGGGTAATCGGCGCGGCCTGAAAAATTTGGTCGGCCAGAAAGGCGAATTCATGACGTTGTATCTCGTCAGCTTTTCCGGGCGACTCGAACGCCAAGCGGCGGCAGCACGGCGCGAGTTGGAGAAATGGGGAGCGACCAGGCTGTGGGACGATGTGTGGGTCGTCGATATGGACCCGGCGCCGCAGGTCTGCCTGCCTGGGTTTGTCGAGACCGAGGCCGCGTTCGCCATGCCCATCAAAGACGCGGGCATGTTCTTCTCGCTCGGCCGTGCGGCGGGTGTGGACGCGCAGCTTGCTTATACGGAAAAAGTTGCGCCACAGCTTCACCCTGCGAAATCAGATCAGCAGTTTGCTCAGTTCCGGTATTGTAACGACGGAGAGGCTGTGTTCGCGCGAGCGGTCGATCATTATCTGACGACCCGACGCAACTCTGTCTGGGCGACCGACCTGTGTCGGCTGATGGCCTGCTATGGCAGCGACAAAGGTATTGGATGGCATACATATACGCCATTCTACCAAGCGCTTTTTCTTGATCGACGAGCGACGATAACCGCCGTGTTCGAGCTTGGATTAGGTACCAATAATGAGGATACGCCGTCGAACATGGGCGTGCATGGATCGCCCGGTGCATCGCTACGCGGCTGGCGCGACTATTTCCCAAATGCGGAGATCTATGGCGCGGATGTAGACAGGAGAGTGTTGTTCGCCGAGGAACGCATTAAAACCTTCTTCGTCGATCAGTGCGATACCCGCACGTTTGATGATCTTTGGGCGAAGATGGAGAGCATCGAATTCGACGTTTTTCTGGATGATGGCCTTCACACCTTCAATGCGGCCCAGATCACGCTGACCCACGCCATTGGAAAGGTAAAGCGCGGCGGTTACTACATCATTGAAGATGTGCGACGGGAGGATGTCGCTCAGTATCTCGATTTGGTTGCAGAGCGTGGACTGCCGGGCATGTCCATCGATATAGATCATCCCGCTAATATCTATGACAATTGCTTAGTGATAGCCGCTCGGCAGTGATGCTGGATCGCAAGTCAGCGCGTTCGGCAGTTGCCAATGTTTAACAATGTGTCACAATGCCATTGATGACGGCGTGTCCCGAAGTGGGCGGGCCTGAACAGGATGCGACTGGCACGATGTTGGCTTTACCCTCATCAAGAACGTCGCGTTGATTGCCGTTGAAGGCGTTTGCGCCGACCGTGACTTTCCGGGCGCGCGCTTGCAGCCAGATGCCCGTTGCGAACTGCGTGAACGTGTTGCCTGATATGATCATCGAGAGCGGCGACGAATAGGTCTGCACGACGATGCCGTTGATGCTCGCAATGCCTTGAAAGACGTTGCCGGTAATCGCAGTGTTTCGGGCTGCCGCGATGTTAATCCTGGCTTTGCCTGGGGTCGCATCCGCATTGGCAAGAAAGTAGTTCCCGGCAATCGCCGTGCCACCTGGGTCGGTCTGCAAGTTGATGTCAAAATCGACGTTGGCGAACTGCGAGGACGATATGGACAACTGTGCCATGCCTATGACACCCGGGGGGCTATATATGCCCGTTTTGTTTCCAGTCATGTTGCTGGAGACGATGCTGACGCCCTGAACGTTGGCTCCGTAATACAGGCCGATGCCGCAAGAGTTAACGACGGTTTGCATAAGGTTGAAGACAACGGCGATATCTTCATGCGTGCCCTCAAGCAAAATGCATTTGGACTGCGTTGATTCCGTTCCGATAATATAATCGTTGAAAAGGTTGACGTTAGAATTTTTGATCATCGCTATGCCAGTGGCGAAGCCGCTCTTCTTTGAGTAGCCATCGACACCGCGAACGACCACACCTGTTATATCCGATTGCGCGGCATAGGCGGGGTTAGGCACCCAAGCATTCTGAACGGCGGAAATCCCGATCGTGCGGTTAGCATAGGCGCCACCCAGCACCGACAGATCGCGTATGTGGAAGGAGTGCGAGGCGTCGTTCATAACGAACGCCAGTCCACTCTTCCCGTCGGCAAACGACAGGTTGGTCACATCGGGGCCGTCGCCCCGTATCGTGATGCTGGCTGGCGTCGCTCCCGCCGTCAGGGTGATCTGGTGAGTTTCTTTGAAATGGTAAGTGCCTGCGGGCAAATAGACACAAACGCTTCCCGGCGCGGACGCCGCAACGGCATGGTCGAACGCGATGTCGCTGAATCCCGCCGCTGTTGCGCCATTATCGTAGTCCCGGATGTTGTGACATGGCGATCCCGCCGAATAGGACTGCGCATCTTGTCCGACCGACACTCTTCGCCCCGACGTTGCTTCGGGCGAGGCGGCGAGAAACTTCGAGCCCGCGCTGCTTGAGTGAACCAGTCCATATGCCGAGCCAAAGAGCGTCAAAAGAGCTGCCACAAGAAGGAGCGACATACGCAAGACTCAAAACTCCCGTTCGTGGATCAACAAGAATCCCGATCGTCGCATCTGCAGCAAGGCTCGTGGACGCTATCGCAAGGTTTCTCAAGCGATTATCGCCATTGCATGCTTCGGGCTCATGTCCGCTGTACGCAGGCAGATACACCGTCCACTTTAGCGCGTGTTGTCGTTGGCGCGCATATGTATCCTCAAGCCGAGGCAAAGCCGTGACCGGTGCCGGTTAGTTCGTACGGCGCGCGGAGTGCGACATCACTACGTGCATTCGCCAGGAGAACATCGTAAGTTCCCAAGTTCGCGCTGGTTCCGTGCGATGTCTCAAGCGTCAGGATATCGAGAGCCATCCGGCGGCCTAGGGAACTGGGCCCGAACACCCCGGAGGTTAGCCATGTGAACCGGCACATGCATTAGCCTAAACCGCGCCTGTTTTCTCCACTTTCGCCAGAAGCGCTTCATGCCCCATCGGGCGCGAGAACATCGGGAACGTCTTCGTGACCGACGCCTGCTGTTCCTCCGCGCTCAACGTAGCGGTGCAGTCGGTCAGCGTCACGACGTTGAAGCCGCGTTCGTAAGCGGAGCGCATCGTCGATTCGACGCAACAGTTGGTGAGGAAGCCGGCGATCGCGAGATTGGTGATGCCGCGCTGGCGCAGGATGAAGTCGATGTTGGTGCTGGCGAAACAGTCCAGCCCGCGCTTGCCCTCGATCACGATGTCGCCTTCGACCGGCGTCATCTCCGCGCAGAAAGCGGCGCCCCAACTGCCTTTGCGAAACGCTTGCGCGCCGACGATCCCGGCGAGGATGCCATAGGGTTCGGCGGGGATCTCCGGATAGCCCTCCGCGAAGCTGATCGCTGCATGCAGGATGGTGACGCCGCGCGCGCGGGCCGCATCCGCCACGCTGCGGCTGTTCGCCAGCATGCCGGTCTGCGCCATCACCTCCGCTACGGCGGCGTGCTGCGCGCCGCCTTCGGTGGTGAAGTCGTTCTGATACTCGATCAGCAGCAGAGCGGTCGTCTTCGGGTTCATCACCAATCCTCCGGTCAGGCGACGGCGGGCAGCCGGTCGAGATGCTTGTCGAGCGTGAGCGGATAGTCGCGCACGCGCACGCCGGTGGCGTTATACACCGCGTTCGCCACTGCCGCGCCGACGCCGCACAGGCCGAGCTCGCCGACGCCCTTGGCCTTCATCGGGTTGGTCTTGTCGTCCGCTTCCTCAAGGAACACGACCTCCTGGTGCGGAATGTCGGCGTGGACCGGCACCTCATAGCCGGCGAGATCGTGATTGACGAAGAAGCCCAGACGCGTGTCGACCGCGAGCTCCTCCATCAGCGCGCCGCCGACGCCCATCGTCATCGCGCCGATCACCTGGCTGCGCGCCGAAATGGGGTTGAGGATGCGCCCCGCCGCGCACACCGCGAGCATCCGCCGCACCCGCGTCACACCGGTATAGCGATCGACCGCGACCTCGGCGAAATGCGCGCCGAACGTTGAGAGCTGATAGGTCTTGCTGAGATCGCCGAACTCGATCTTGTCCTCAGCGACCAGCTCGCCGCCCTGCGCCGCATCGGCGAGGCTGGCGGAGCGGTTGCCGCTCGAAACCTTGCCGTCCGCGAAAACCGCGTCGGACGAATTGTAGCCGAGTTTCAGCGCGACCGCCTCGCGCAGCTTCACGCAGGCGGCATAGACGCCCGACGTCGCATTGGCCGCGCCGAACTGCCCGCCCGAGCCCGCCGAGACGGGATAGTCGGAGTCGCCGAGCTTCACCACCACCCGGTTGATCGGCACACCCATCATCTCGGCGGCGGTCTGCGCGATAATCGTGTAGCTGCCGGTGCCGATGTCGGTCATGTCGGTTTCGACCGTCACCACGCCGTCATCCCCCAGCCGCACGCGTGCGCCCGAGGGCATGTCGAGATGGTTGCGGAACGCGGCTGCCACGCCCATGCCGATCAGCCAGCGACCGTCGCTGACCTGCGACGGCGTGGGGTTGCGACGCGACCAGCCGAAGCGCTCGGCACCTTCGCTCAGGCAGCGGACGAGTTCGCGCTGCGAGAAACGCCGCTCGGGGTTTTCCGGATCGACCTGGGTGTCGTTCTTCACGCGGAAAGCGATCGGGTCCATGCCGAGCTTTTCCGCCATTTCGTCCATCGCAATCTCCAGCGCCATCAGCCCGGGCGTCTCGCCGGGGGCGCGCATCGCATTGCCTTCGGGCAGATCGAGCACGGCGAGCCGCGTCGAGATCCTGCGGTTGGCACCGGCGTAGAGCAATTTGGTCTGGTCGGTCGCGGTCTCGGGCTGGCCGTCGGGCTGGTCGCCCGAGCCGCTTTCGTGGGCGATCGCGGTGATGTTGCCGTCGCGCTCCGCGCCGATGCGGATGCGCTGGCGGGTGGCCGGGCGGTGCGTGGTGTTGTTGATGATGAGCGGCCGCTGAAGCGCGACCTTGACCGGGCGTCCGGCCGCCTTCGCGCCGATCGCCGCCATCAGCGCATCGCTGCGCAGGAACAGTTTTCCTCCGAACCCACCGCCGACATAGGGCGAGATGAGCCGGACCTTGCGCTTGGGCATCTTGAGTGTCCGGGCGAGATCGCCGCGCCCCCAGTCGATCATCTGGTTGGAGGTCCAGACGGTCAGTTCGTCGCCTTTCCACACCGCAGTCGAGGCGAACGGCTCCATCATCGCGTGGCTCTGATCGGGCGTGGTGTACAAAGCATCCAACGTAACGGGCGCGGCCGCGAACGCCGCCTCGAAATCGCCAGCACGATCCACCGCAGGCGAGTCGCTGCCTTCCTCGCTCGATGCGCCGACGAGTGGTGCGGTCTTGAGCGCCTCGGCGAGGTCGAACCGGCCGGGGGTGGGCGCGTAATCGACCTGCACGAGCGTGGCGGCGGCTCGAGCGTGTTCGAACGTCTCGGCGACGACGATCGCGATCGCCTGATGATAATGGTCGATCTCCGCCCCGCCGAACAGCTTGGCGGTGTTCATCTTGCCCTTGCCATAGTCTCCGCCATCGAGCGCGGTGACGACCGCGATCACGCCCGGCGCAGCCTTCGCGGCATCCGCATCGATCGCTTCGATGCGCCCCTTGGCGATGCTCGCGCCGACGACATAGCCATAGGCCGTGTCGGCGATCTCGTGATGTTCATAGGCATAGGGCGCGAGGCCCGAGGTCTTGAGCGGCCCATCGATGCGCTCGTGCGGCTTGCCGACCACGGTCATGCGGTCGATCGGATTGGTGCCTGCGGGTGTGTCGAACTTCATGGTTTATGCCTTGGCTTGCGCGATGACGGACGCGAGCGCGCGGGTGGCGAGCGTCAGCTTGAACGCATTGTCGCTGGTCGGCGTCGCCCCTTGAAAGGCGCGCGCGGTGACGGCGGCGGCGCCCTGCGGCAACAGCGCATCGGCCGCCTCGACCCGCCACGGCTTGGGCGCGACGCCGCCGAACGCGACGCGGCCGGTGCCGTCGGGCTGGATCACCGCTGCGACCGAGACGAGCGCGTAGGCGTAGGACGCGCGGTCGCGCACCTTCTCGTACAGATGCTTGCCGCCGAGCGGGCGGGGCAGGGTGACGGCGATGATGAGCTCGCCCGGTTCGAGGATGGTGTCCTGCTCAGGACGGTCGCCCCACAGCCGGTGCAACTCGACGATCGGGATCGTGCGGGTCTGGCCCTGCGGGTTCACCGTCTCGATCGTCGCGTCGAGCACGCGCAGCGCCACCGCCATGTCGCCGGGGAAGGTGGCGATGCACGCATCGGACACGCCGATCACGCCGAGCTGACGCGAATAGCCGCCGATCGCCGAACAGCCCGACCCCGGCTTGCGTTTGTTGCACGCCATGTTGGTGTCGTAGAAATAGGGGCAGCGCGTGCGCTGGAGCAGATTGCCCGCAGTCGACGCCTTGTTGCGCAACTGCCCGCTCGCCCCCGCCATGATCGCGCGGGTCAGCACGCCATAGTCGCGCCGCACGCGCGGATCGGCGGCGAGATCGGTGTTGGTCACCAGCGCGCCGATGCGAAGGCCGCCGTCGGCGGTGGGTTCGATTCGATCGAAGCCGAGATCCTGCACGTCGATGAGGTGGGTCGGCGTCTCGACCTCAATCTTCATCAGGTCGAGCAGGTTGGTGCCGCCGGCGAGGAACTTCGCGCCCGGCTGCGCCGCCGCCTGTGCCGCCGCGACCGGATCCTTGGCGCGCTCGTAGGTGAAGGCCCTCATGCGTCCGCTCCCGCCACGTCTGCGATCGCCTCGGCGATGTTCGAATAGGCGCCGCAACGGCAAATGTTGCCGCTCATCCGCTCGCGCAGTTCGATGTTGGTGGCGCGGGGCTGCGCGGTGAGATCGTCCTGGACGTGGCTCGGGATGCCGCGCTTGATCTCGTCGAGCACCGCCACCGCCGAACAGATCTGCCCCGGCGTGCAATAGCCGCATTGATAGCCGTCATGCCGGACGAACGCCGCCTGCATCGGGTGCAGATGGTCGGGCGTGCCGAGCCCCTCGATAGTGGTGATGCTGTCGCCCTCGTGCTGGGCGACGAGGCTGAGGCAGGCGTTGATGCGCACGCCGTCCACGATCACGGTGCAGGCGCCGCACTGGCCGTGATCGCACCCCTTCTTGGTGCCGGTGAGGTGGAGATGTTCGCGCAGCGCGTCGAGCAGGGTCGTGCGCGGGTCGAGCGACAGCGCGCGATGCTCCCCGTTCACGGTGAAGTGCACCGGCAGCGTCGGCACCGCATCGCTTCCGCGCGGCGCAGCGGCGGCGGGCGTCGCCGCGATCACGGCGGCCGCCGCGCCACTGGCAAGAACGCCGCGACGCGACATTTCAGATGCGGACGTATCCGGCTCGGTCATTCTGATCCTTCCTGTACACGGCGCGCACACGGGGGCGCCACCGTTGCCCGGCATCCTAACGCCCGAGCGGCCGGATCGTGTCCCGGCGCGTGTTCAACGGAGAGATGAGCTACGGTCATCGCCGCCCTTGCGGCGATGCTCAGGAGCGCAGGTGTTTGAGGATCGCGGAGAAATCGAGACCTTCGTTGCCCGCGTCGGCGAAGCTCTGGTAGAGTTCGGCCGCGCGCGCGCCCATCGGCGTGTCCGCGCCGACCGAACGTGCGGCTTCCATCGCGAGCTTGAGGTCCTTCAGCATCAGCGCGGTCGCGAAGCCGCCCTGATAATCGCGATCCGCCGGCGTTTCGGGGCCGACGCCGGGCCAGGGCGCATAGGTCGTCAGCGACCAGCTCTGGCCAGAGGAGGCGCTGGCGATCTCGAAGAACTTCTGCGGATCGAGGCCGAGCTTGTCGGCGAGCGCGAACGCCTCGCAGGTCGCGATCATCTCCGCGCCGAGCACCATGTTGTTGCAGATCTTCGCCGCCTGACCCGCGCCGCTTGCGCCGGCATGGATCACCGCCTTGCCCATCAGCGCGAGATAGGCTTGCGCGCGCGCGAACGCGTCGTCCGCACCGCCGACCATGAAGGTGAGCGTGCCGGCACCCGCCGCCGCGATCCCGCCGGAAACCGGCGCGTCGACCATCGCGAACCCTCGGGCGGCGGCATCGGCCGCCACCCGCTTCGCGGTAGCGACGTCGATGGTGGAGCAGTCGATCAGCAGCGCGGCGGCAGGGGCGTTGCCGAACACGCTGTCGGCATAGACCGCCTCGACATGGCGGCCGGCGGGCAGCATCGTCACCACCGCATCGGCGCCCGCGCAGGCTTCGTCCGCGCTGGCGACCGGTGTGCAGCCCGCCTCTCGCGCGCGGTCGAGCGCCGCCTGCACCAGATCGAACGCCCGGACGTCATGGCCGTGCTTCGCGAGGTTCGCGGCCATGCCGCCGCCCATGTTGCCGAGCCCGATGAAGCCGATGCGTGCCATGTCTCTCTCCCTGTGGTCTTCTACCGGCCCGACCAGGCGGCTGCGCGCTTTTCGATGAAAGCGGCCATGCCCTCGCGGCGATCCTCGGTGGCGGTGAGGATCTGGAACAGGCGCCGCTCGGTCACGATGCCTTGGGCCAGCCCGCTCTCGAACGCGAGATTGACCATCTCCTTGTTCACCAGCGCGGCGACGGGCGCCATCGACGCGATGGTCGCCGCGGTCTTCAACGCATCTTCGAGCAGGTCTGCGGCGGGCACGATGCGCGCGACGAGGCCGGACCGTTCGGCTTCTTCCGCACCCATCATGCGGCCGGTGAGGCACATCTCCATCGCCTTGGCCTTGCCGACCGCGCGGGTGAGCCGCTGCGAACCGCCCATGCCGGGCGCGACGCCGAGCTTGATCTCGGGCTGGCCGAACTTCGCGGTATCGGCGGCGAGAATGAAGTCCGCCATCATCGCCAGCTCGCACCCGCCGCCGAGCGCAAAGCCGTTGACCGCCGCGATCCACGGCTTGCGGGTGCCGACCACGCCGCTCTGCCAACCGGCGAAGAAATCCTGCACGAAAAAGTCGGTGGCCGGCTTGTCCGCCATCTCCTTGATGTCGGCGCCGGCCGCGAACGCCTTGTCGCCGCTGCCGGTCAACACCGCGCAGCGCTGCGCCGGATCGGCGTCGAACGCGGCGAACGCATGGGTGAGATCGGCGAGCACCGCCGTGTTGAGCGCGTTGAGCGCCTGCGGCCGGTTGAGCGTGATGAGCGTGACCGCGTCGCGCTGTTCGACTAGGATGTTCTGATAGTCGGCCATGTCGTGTTCCTTCAAGCGGGGGACCATGCCGCATCGTCGGGGAGCGGCGCGAAGATCTGGTCGATGAGGTGATCGCTGACGGCCTCCGGTGTGGCCGGGTTCCAGCGCGGTGCATTGTCCTTGTCGACGATCAGCGCGCGCACGCCTTCGAGGAAGTCGTGGCGCTGCACGACATGGGCGGCGACCGCATATTCCTGCCGCATCTCGTCCTCGAAAGTCGGCATCGCCGCGCCTTCCAGAACGAGGCGGAGCGACACCTTCATCGCCTGCGGCGATTTGGTGGCGAGTACGGCGCGCTGCTCGCGCGCCCAGTCACTGTCGTCCGCATCGAGCGCGGCGAGAATGCCTTCGAGCGTGTTGCTGGCGAACAAGCGGTCGATGTCGGCGCGGTGCTGCACGATCTCGCCATTATCTGGCACATCAGATGAACCATCGAGAATGAGCGCGATCTCATGCGGGCGTTCGGCAATCCATTCCTTGACGCTTCCGAGCCTTCCGCTGACGAGATAATGCGTGGCCAATCCCAGGTTCAGGCAATCGGCCCCATTCAGCCGGTGGCCGGTGAGCGCGACGAACACGCCGAACCGCCCGGGCAGGCGCGACAGATACCAGCCGCCGCCGACATCGGGGAACAGGCCGATGCCGGTCTCGGGCATGGCGAAGCGCGTGTTCTCGGTCGCGACGCGGAAATCGCACGGCGCGGAGATGCCGACGCCGCCACCCATGGTGATGCCGTCCATAAACGCCACCGTCGGCTTGGCGTAGCTGAACAGCCGGTGGTTGAGCTGATATTCGCGGCGGAAGAAGGCGCGCGCGGCCGCACCGTCACCCGCACCGCTGTCGGCGAGCATGCGGATATCGCCGCCCGCGCAGAACCCGCGCGAGAGCTTGGGGTCGCCACCCGGGGCCGGGGCATGGTCGATCAGCACCGCCTCGACCGCAGGGTCGTTGCGCGCGTCGCCCAGCGCGTCGAGCATCGCCGCGCACATCCCGTCCGTCAGCGCATGGATCGCGCGCGGGCGGTTGAGGCGGATGCGCAGCACGCCGCCCTCGACGAAGGTCAGCACGTCGCTCACTTCAGCAGATCCCGCCCGACGATCATCCGCATCACTTCGTTGGTGCCCTCCAGGATGCGGTGGACGCGCAGGTCGCGCCAGATCCGTTCGATCGGATAGTCCATCAGATAGCCGTAGCCGCCGTGGAGTTGCAGCGCCCGGTCCGCGATTGCCGAGCCGGTATCGGTGGCGAAGCGCTTGGCCATCGCCGCGAAGCGCGTCTTGTCGGGCGCGTTTCCGCTCACCTTCTCCGCTGCCATGTAGAGCAAGGCGCGTGCCGCCTCCAGCTCGGTCGCCATGTCGGCGAGGGTGAACTGGGTGTTCTGGAAATCGGCGATCGCCTTGCCGAACTGCTTGCGATCCTTGGTGTACGTCACCGCCTCGTCGAGACAGCGCTGCGCACCGCCAAGCGAGCAGGCGCCGATGTTGAGCCGTCCGCCGTCGAGCCCGCTCATCGCGATGCGGAAACCTTCACCCTCCGCGCCGATCAGGTTTTCCGCCGGTACGCGCACGCCGTCGAGCACCACCTGTGCGGTCGGTTGCGAATGCCAGCCGAGCTTGCGTTCCTGCGCGCCGAAGCTGACGCCGGCCATGTCCTTTTCCACCACGAAGCAGGAAATGCCCTTCGGCCCCGCCTCGCCGGTGCGCGCCATGACCACGTACACCTCGTTCTCGCCGCCGCCCGAGATGAACTGCTTGGTGCCGGTTAGCAGCCAGTCGTCGCCGTCGCGCACCGCGCGCGTCTTCAGCGCCGCGGCGTCCGAGCCCGAACCTGGCTCGGTCAGGCAATAGCTGGCGAGCCGCTCCATGGTGACGAGGCTCGGCAGGTACTTCGCCTTCGCGGCCGTGTCCCCGAAGCGGTCGATCATCCACGCGGCCATGTTGTGGATGCTGATGAACGCCGACGTGGAGGGGCAGCCATAAGCCATCGCCTCCATGATGAGCGCCGCCTCAAGCCGGCCGAGCGCGATGCCGCCGGCTTCCTCGCTGACGTAGATTGCGCCGAAGCCGAGTTCGGCCGCCTCGCGGATCGTGTCGCGCGGGAAGATGTGGCGCTCGTCCCACTCCGCCGCGAACGGGGTGATGCGGTCGGCGGTGAAGCGCCGCGCGAGATCCTGGATCTCGCGCTGCTCGTCGGTGAGGTCGAAGTTCGTCATGGCTATCCCATCGTCGGGATGACGAACGCGTTGGCACCGTCACCGATCCCACCGTCGGGCCAGCGCTGCGTGACGGTCTTGACCTTGGTCCAGAACTTCACGCCTTCGGTGCCGTGCTGGTTGGTGTCGCCGAACGCCGAACGCTTCCAGCCGCCGAACGTGTGATAGGCGACCGGCACCGGGATCGGCACGTTGATGCCGACCATGCCCACGTTGACGCGCGCGGCGAACTCGCGGGCAGCGTGGCCGTTGCGCGTGAAGATCGCGACGCCGTTACCATATTGATGCTCGCTCGGCAGCCGCACCGCATGTTCGAAATCGTCGGCGCGCACGATCTGGAGGACCGGCCCGAAAATCTCCTCCTGATAGGCGCGCATGTCGGTGGTGACGCGGTCGAACAGCGTCGGGCCGACGAAGAAGCCGCCCTCATGCCCCTGCACTTCGAAGCCGCGCCCGTCGATCACCAGTTCGGCGCCTTCGTCGACGCCGGTCTGTATCCAGTCCTCGATCCGCTGCTTGTGGGCGGCGGTGACGACCGGGCCGTAATGCGCGTCCGCGTCGGTCGAGACGCCGACACGCAGCGCTTCGATCGCGGGGATCAGCTTTTCGCGCAGGGCGATCGCGGTCTTCTCGCCGACCGGCACCACCACCGGCAGCGCCATGCACCGCTCGCCCGCCGAACCGAACGCCGCGCCCGACAGATCCGCGACGACCTGATCGAGATCGGCGTCGGGCATGACGATGCCGTGGTTCTTCGCGCCGCCCATCGCCTGCACGCGCTTGCCCGCCGCAACGCCGCGCCGATAGACGTAATGCGCGATGTCCGACGAGCCGACGAAGCTCACCGCCGAGATCGCCGGATGATCGAGGATCGCGTCGACCATCTCCTTGTCGCCGTGGACCACCTGGAAAATACCCTCGGGCAGCCCCGCTTCGAGGAACAACTCGCCCAGCCGCACCGGCACCGACGGATCGCGTTCGGAGGGTTTGAGGATGAAGGCGTTGCCGGTCGCGATCGCTACGCCCGACATCCACAACGGGATCATGCCGGGGAAGTTGAACGGCGTGATGCCAGCGCCGATGCCAAGCGGCTGGCGCATCGAATAGACATCGATGCCGGGGCCGGCGCCTTGGGTATATTCGCCCTTCAGCACGTGCGGGATGCCGCAACAGAACTCGATCACCTCGAGCCCGCGCTGGATGTCGCCCTTGGCGTCGGCGATCACCTTGCCATGTTCGGAGGAGAGCAGGTGGGCCAGCTCCTCCATGTTCGCCTCGACCAGCGCCTTGAACGCGAACATCACGCGCGCGCGGCGCTGTGGGTTGGTCGCCGCCCATGCCGGCTGCGCCTTCTGCGCGGCGGCCACCGCCCGGTCGAGATCGGCCTGCGTGCCGAGCGCGACCTGCGCCTGCACCTTTCCGGTATTGGGATCGAACACCTCACCGGTGCGCCCGCTGCTGCCACCCGCCGATCCGGCGATGTGATGGTCGATGATCCGCATATCCTGTCTCCTCGGGCGACACCGTCGGGCATCGGATGGTTGCAGGCAATGACGTTCTTTGCAATGGTCGGCTGCATAAATGCAGGCACCCGACTGGAACGACCTGAGAGCCTTTCTCGCCATCGCCCGCGCCGGACAACTGGTTCGCGCGGCCAAGGCGATGGGCGTCGATGCGACCACGATGGGGCGGCGGCTGCGCCGGCTGGAACGCGCCTTGGGGCAGACGCTGTTCGAACAGACGCGCGAGGGGCAGGTGCTGACCGAGGCGGGGGAGGGGTTGCTCGCGACGGTCGAGGCGATGCAGTCCGCGACCGACCGGCTGCTGGTGCAGGCGTCGGACGCGAGCGGGCTCACCGGGCTGTTGCGGGTCAGCGTGTCGGAGGGCTTCGGCACCCAGTTCGTCGCGCGCCATCTCGCCAGCTTTACCGATCTCCACCCCGATCTGACGCTCGATCTTGTCGCAAGCAGCGGCTTCCTCAGCCCGTCGAAGCGCGAGACCGATATCGCGGTGCTGCTCGCGCGCCCGCGTTCGGGCAACGTCGTCGCCAGCAAACTGACCGATTATGCGCTGCGGCTCTATGCCGGACGCGACTATATCGCGCAGCATGGCGCGCCGGCATCGGCCGAAGACCTACGCTCGCGCCGGCTGATCGGTTACGTCCCCGATCTGCTCTACGCCCCGGAGTTGCGCTACCTGAGCGAGATCGACGAGCGGCTCATGCCCGCGATCCGCAGCTCCAGCGTGAACGCGCAGCACGGCATTCTCGCCTCGGGCAACGGCGTCGGCGTGCTGCCCTGTTTCATCGGCGATGCGGACCCGAGGCTGGTACGGGTGCTCCCCGAGGTGCGGATCGTCCGCTCGTTCTGGCTCGTTACCCATCAGGACACGCACCGGCTCAAGCGCGTGCGGGCGTTTCGTGCCTGGCTGGGCGAGGTCGTTCAGCGACAAAGGGGGCTGCTGCTCGGCGAGTGACGGCCGGGACGGGTGCCGAACGGGCGCGTCCGGCAACCTCGCCCCCGGCTAGCCGGCGGTGCCGCCCGGCGCTTTCTTCACCAGTTCGCCCGCCCATTCGATCTCGCCCGCGTCCGGAGCTTCGACCTTGGTGCCGCCTGCGGCACGGTCGGCGCCTGCGCCTTGTTCAGCATCGGACGCATCGTCATCGCTGCCCTGTACGCCGCCGATATCGTCCTCGATCTCTTCCGGGTTCGTCATATCCTGCTCCTTTCGTGCCAATATAACGCCCGAACCGCACCGGAGGAGCCTTGCGGCACCGCTTCAATTTCAAGGATGTCGCGAGAGCCGATAGGTGCCGCCCCCGTCAGGCGTCGGTTGATGATCCAGGCGGTGTCAGGATCCCTTTGGGCACGATGATCGGGGTCATCAACGATGATCCGAGGCCTATCAGCGCTTCGCCGATCACCGTGACCGCGCGCGTGACATAGCTGCGGACCACCGCGCCGCCCGTTCTCAGCGCCTGTGTCGCCGCAGCAAGCGCCGCCGACCCCTTGGTGGCGAGTTCGCTGACGGTTCTTTTTGCGTCGTCCGAGTTGATCGGCATGGTCCGGATGCGGGTCATCAATTGTTCCCCGTTGCTCACCGCGTTGGGCAGCATCTGCACGCCGCGATTTGCCATCTGCGTTTCGATCAGGCCTGCTTCGGTCCGGGACGTGATCGTAATCGCCTGCCCGGCGAGCCGGTTGGCATTGCCGGATCGCGTGATCTCCATGACCGCGCGCTCCACATCGGCCGCGAGTTGCATGCGTTGGCGTCCAGCCGACATGATCGGTTGCATGCCTTCGCGCGCGGCTTTTGCAGCCTCGGGCGAAAGTCGCCGGATCTCTTCGAGCTTGGCTTCCATCTCCTCGATATTGTTCGTCATGCCTTTCCAGGCGCTGAGCATCGAGGTGTAGTGATCGAAGCTGTTGGTAAGTTGCGCACGCGTGTAGAAGGGCAAACCTACAGGATCGATCTGCGGCTGCTTCGCGACGCTTTGCAGCGCCTGAATAGCGGTCACCCCGCCGGGCTTGCTGATGAAGCAGCCTTGTGCCTCGGCCAAGGCCCCCTGGAACGAACCGCGATAGAACCCATGTATGTCTTCGTTCGTACCTATGAACGCTCCGACTTTATCTGCTAATGCGCTAAGCTCGACAAGAAGCGCCTCTACAGCCTGTTCAGACATTGCGGCCATTCTCCCCAATTTATGGCCGCACATGGAATCGCGTGAAGCGGCGCGACCTGATCGGTATAATATCTTTACCGAGTGTACATGAGTCAACCTATATTATATTGTAAGCGTGACAAGTAAAGCGGCGGCAATATACTTTGGAGCGTTTGAGTTTTGAAGCGGGGGGGCGGGTGATGACCGGTGCGCTATGGATGACGCAACCCGCTGATCCGGTGCAGAGGCAGCCCGGATGCGAAATGCCCGCCCTCTTCGGCTTGGTGACCCGATATGGGCCTGCCGTACGCGCCGGAGGCTTTGATTCGGTTCCGCACGGTGCAAACCTGTGCCGGGCAAACAACGGGGGCGAGGATATGAGCGCGATCAGACGCTCGGGCGATGGCGCGGGAATGATGACGCAGGCGTGGCGATGGGCACTCTGGCAACCCGCAAAGGCGTCGCTGTTCGCGGCCGGGCTGCTCGTGGAGGCGATAGAGTTGCTCTGCTAGGCCGGGAGCGGGGTGGGGCATGAGGCTCTGCGCATCGTTTGGGCGCGACCGCCGCTCGCCCGATCACCCCCGCATCCGGTTCATTCCTGCGCGGAGCCGTAATCCGATCGACGCCGGCGCTGATCCGGACCGCCACGGTGGTTCAGGGCTTGCCGCACGCGATCGAGCAGGTCCGAACGGCGGTACGGCTTGCCCAGAACGTCGAGGCCGAGCGCCGAGGGGCCCTCCACCACAAGCTCCTCGTTATAGCCGGTCGTCATCAGCACCGGCAGGTCCGGATCGAGCTTGGCGATCGTCTCCGCCAGCACGATGCCGTTGATCCCGCCGGGCATGACGAGATCGGTGAACAGCAGATCGACCGTGCCGGGCTCGAAACTCTTGAACAGCGCGAGCGCCGCTTCACCCGATTCCGCCGTCGTCACCCGGTAGCCGATATCCTCGAGGATCTCGCGTGACAGCGCGAGAACGTCCGGGCTGTCCTCGACGACGAGGATGTGCTCGCTGGGGGTTTGCACTTCGGGCCTGGCGCGCGGCGATACGAGTGGCGGCGGCTCAAGCGACACGGCCTGCGCGGACGCGATCGGAAACAGCATGCGGATCGTCGTGCCGCGCCCGACTTTGCTCTCGATCTCGAGCCGGCCGCGCGATTGCTGCACGAAGCCGGATGCCATCGCCAGACCGAGCCCGGTGCCCTTGCCGGTCGCCTTGGTGGTGAAGAACGGCTCGGTCGCGCGGTCGATGACATGCGGGGGCATGCCTTCGCCCTCGTCGCGGATTTCGACCGAGATATACTCGCCCGGTGTGAGTCCGCGCGCCGCAGCGTCGCCGTTGAGCCGCACCTTGCCCGTCACCAGTTCCACCATGCCGCCGCCCGGCATCGCGTCGCGCGCGTTGATGGCGATGTTGAGGACCGCCATCTCGAATTGTTCGGGATCGAGGATCGCCTTGGGCAGATTGCGGCGCAGGCTGAGTTGCAGGTCGACGCCCGTGCCGATCGCGCTTTCCATCACATCGGCGAAACCGTTGATGCACGCGCTGACATCCACCGGGCGCGGATCGAGCCGCGTCTTACGGGCGAACGCGAGCAACTGCCCGGTCAGCTTTGCGCCGCGCTCGGCAGCGCCGCGCGCGCTGTGCAGATAGCGCAGCGTACGCTCGTCCTCGACACGCGCGGTCGCCAGTTCGAGGTTGCCGTTCACGACCTGGAGCAGATTGTTGAAATCATGCGCCAGCCCGGCGGTAAGCTGGCCGATCGACTCCATCTTCTGGGCTTGCAGCGAGGCTTTCTCGCTCTCGCGCCGACGCGTCACGTCGAGCTGGCTGGCGAAGAAATACAGCAGCTTGCCCGCGGTGTCGTACACCGGGCCGATGAAAACCGCATTCCAGAACGGCGACCCGTCGCGCCGGTAATTGAGAAGCTCGAGCGCGATCGATTCCGTGTTGGCGATCGCGTCGCGCAACTGCGCGACCATCTCCCGGTCGCTCTGCGGGCCTTGCAGGAAGCGGCAGTTTCGGCCGACGACTTCCGATTCCTCGTACAACGTCAGATCGAGGAATGCCTTGTTGGCGAAGACGATCGGATTGTCGGGCTGATGCGGATCGGTGAGGATCATCGGCATCCGCGTCATCTCGATCGCGGCGAAGAATACGTTGCCCCGGTCGTCGAGCCCGGGTTCGGTGATCGTTGCCTCGCGCCAATGGTGCAGCCCGCGCGTTTCGATCGGCTCGCGGGCTCCGACATCCATCGCGCCCGCGGCCGGCACGCCGCCGCTCTGCCCGTCGCCCTCGATGTCAAACTCGCCGTGCTGTTCCTTGTCGTCCACGTCTGTCTTTCACCACGAAATGCCGTCGGCGGGAGCGCCGGGGCGAGCGACAGGCTGAATGCCTGAACCGCCCGAAGGTTCGATCCGTCTTTGTATAGTCTCCGCTCGTCGTCAACGCCGCGGCGGGCGTCGCCCTCCTCACAGGTTCGCCTGCTCCTCGCGCGGCAGGTCGACGTCCGGCGCGTAGTAGAGCGTCGCGCATTCCTCGCGCAGGCAGCCGCCCTCGATCGTCACGTCGTCGCGATAAGCGTCGGCGATGAACGACAGCGTATCGACATGGCGCGCCTCGAAATACATCGGATGGACGTCGTCGCGGCCGGCCCCATAGACGACACGGCCGACCTTGGACCAGATCGTCGCCATGGTGCACATGCCGCAGGGCTGGAGCGTAGAATAGAGCGTCGCACCGCGCAGTTCGAGTTCGCCGGTGCTTTCGCAGGCACGGCGGATCGCCATCATCTCGGCATGGGCGGTCGCATCAGGCAACTCGTGGGTCTGGTTGCGCTCTGCCGCGATCTCCCGCCCGTCGAGCACAATGACGCAGCCGAGCGGCGACGACGACGGGTCTGATCCCTTGGAGCGTGCGATCTCGATCGCGCGCCGCATCCAATCCTCGTCGGAGCGGGTTGGAGCCGCGGGCGCCATCAAGCCTCGCGCACGTCGACGGCGGCGAATTCGCCGAACGCGGCGCGCACGGTCTCGACCGTTGCCGCATCCTCGATGTCGACCGACACCGTTACCGCGCCGTTCAGCGGCGAATCGTCGCGCGCTTCCGGGCTGGGGCGCCTGCCTCGCGATCGGAGCCGGCCTGCGCCTCGCTGGCGGTGTTGTCGTCGCCGGCGGCGGCGATGAAGATGTCCGATCGGTCGAGCTTATGCTCCTGCACCAGCCGCTCCACCGTCATCTCGGCTTCGCGACGCGTCTCGAAAGTGGCGTTGAGCGTCGTTCCCATGGTCGTTCTCCCGTGCCGCCGACGATGGCCGGGGGTCCGCGCCTGAACGCACGGGAACGCATTGAGTTCGGCGGGCCCGATTGCCGGCATCGCGACCCACTATCGCTACGGGAAACCCGGGACATGAACGAAGTTTCATGCGCCGGCTGCGGCGTTGCCGGCGTCCCGATGGTCGCCCGCTGACACGATGCGGCCCATTATCGCTAAGGAAAAAGACAGAATATACTGTAGCATAGCGTGCTTCGGCCGTAATCAAGCCGACCTATGTCACCCCTAGTCTCGACCTACGTAAAAAGACCGATGTGGCACGATTGCTACATCGCGGCTGATTCGCACGTCGGCAAATGACAGCTACTTTACAGCCGATCTGGCCCTGATATCTCCGTGACATCTGCTCCGGGGTCGGACCAACCGGTCCGAGGGGAGCCGGATCTTTCGCACATGGGGACGATGGCGGGAGATCACACAGGGGAGGTATATCTTGCATTTGACTCTGAAGAACCGTCTGCTGCTGGGCGCAACGCCGCTGATGGCGCTCGCCGCATTCGCCACGCCTGCGCACGCACAGGACCAGGCCGCGCCCGCGACCCTGTCGCGCGACGCGCCTGCCGCCGATGAAGCGCAGAAGGACATCGTCGTCACCGGATCGCTGTTCAAGAGCGCGACGACCACCGCTTCGCCCGTTACCGTGCTGACCTCGGAGACGCTCGCCAAGGCCGGCATCACCAACGTGGCGGACGCGGTGCGCTCGCTTTCGGCGGACGGCGCCGGCTCGATCGGCAACGGCTTCTCGAGCGGCTTCTCGGCCGGCGGTTCGGCCGTGTCGCTGCGCAACCTCGGCGTGTCCTCGACGGTCACGCTGATCGACGGTCTGCGGTCGACCAACTTCCCGCTGAACGACGACGGCCACAACAGCTACACCGACCTCAACAGCATCCCGATGGTCAACGTGCAGCAGGTGCAGGTGCTGAAGGACGGCGCGTCGGCGCTGTACGGCGCCGATGCGATCGGCGGCGTGGTCAACATCATCACCCGCAAGCAGATGACCGGTCTCGAAGCCGGCGCCGAAGGCGGCGTCTCGGCGGCGGGCGACGGCCAGCGCTACCGTGCGCACCTGCTCGCCGGTTATGGCGATTACGCGCGCCAGGGCTTCAACATCTATGTCGGCGGCGACTATGATTACACCGGCAACGTGACTGCGGCCTCGCGCGGCTTCCCGTTCAACACGCTGGATCTGCGCGCGATCGGCGGCGTCGACAACAATCGCGGCGACGACACGCTGACGACGCCGACTACGAACGCCGTCGTGACGCGCGTGCGCCAGACCGATCTCAACAACCCGCTCGCCGGCACGGTGACCAACGCAACCACCCCGGCGGTGTTCACCTCGCTCACGCCGCTCGCCAACTGCCCGTTCGGCACCTTCACCGAGAATACCGCTGCACGCACGGGCACGGCCTGCGCACATGATCTCACCAAGGAATATGCCGAGATCCTGCCCCGGCAGGAGCGGTATGATTTCGTCGGCTGCGTCAGCGTTCGCCTTGCCGACAATATCGAAGGCTATATCGCCGGCAGCTACGCGAACAACCGCGTGGACATCACCCGTACGCCCGTCGGTATCCGCCAGAACCAGGCGTTCGGCGGTTCGCCGGCAACTTCGACGAGCAACCCCGGCATCGTGCTGCCGGTGTACATCTGCTCCTCGGGCGTGAACTGCGCGACCGCAACCGATCGCCGCCTCAACCCCAACAACCCGTATGCGGCAGCCTATGCCAACGATCCCGCCAACGGCGCGGCGCGTATCTACTATCTGTTCGGGGATGTCCGTTCGGGCAGCAAGCGCATCAACGAAGTCTATCGCGGGTCCGCTGGCCTGAAGGGCAGCTTCGCCGGCGACTGGAACTGGAACGTCGATGCGTCCTATTCGAAGGACGTTCTGGGGCTGACCTTCTATGGCTATGCAAATCTCGCGGCGCTGACGAAGGCGATCAACACCGGCTCGTATAATTTCGTCAACCCGAGCCTGAACAGCGCAGCGGTGCGGGATGCCGTGCTGCCGCCGATCACCGCGCGCTCGCGCTCGTCCGAGACGACGGTCGATGCTTCGATCAACCACAACCTGTTCGCGCTGCCGGGCGGCGACGCGAAGCTGGCGGTGGGCGGTCAGTTCCGCCGCGAGACGCTGACCAACAACAGCCTCAACCCCAATCTCGACGTTCCCGGCCTCACCACCGCGCAGGCCTATGGCAAGCGCTCGGTCGTGGCAGGGTTCTTCGAGGTCGACGCACCGATCCTCGAGTCGCTCGATCTCGGCGCGTCGGGCCGGTACGATCACTATTCGACCGGGATCGGCCGCTTCTCGCCCAAGTTCACCGCAAAGTGGCAGCCGATCAAGCAGCTTGCGATCCGCGGCACCTATTCGGAAGGTTTCCGCGCGCCGACCTTCGCTGAATCGGGCCCGCGCAGTTCGTATTCGGGCTTCGTCGGCTACACGCCGGATGCCGGCTTCCGCGCGGCGCATCCGAACAACGCGTCCTACACCACCAACTATTCGCTCGGTCGCGGCTATGTCGGTAACCCGGACATCCAGCCGGAGCGTGCGCGCAGCTTCACCGCCGGTGCCATCTTCGAGCCGGTGCGCTGGCTGACCGTCACGGCCGACTATTTCAACGTGAAGAAGTCGAACCTGATCGTCACCGGCCCGCGCACGTCGGACGCGATCAACGCCTATTACTCGGTGGAATCGCGCACCTTCGCTTCGGCGGCTGCCGCACAGGCAGCGGCGTGCGCGGCGGTGGCGGCGGTCGGTACCGGCTATTCGTGCAACGTGGTGGACGGTGCGGATCCGTTCTCGCCCAACGCGCTGCCGCGTCTGCTCGTGCTCAACGCGCCATATGTGAATGCCGCTTACGAGATCATCTCGGGGCTCGAGTTCAGTGCGGATGCCCGCATTCCGATCACCTCGGGCATCCACCTCGAGAGCCGGCTCGATCTCCAGGATACGCTGCAATATGATCTTCACCCGGGCTCCGGCGCGGTGCAGCATTATGCGGGTACGGTGGGTCCGGAGGATCTGTCGTCGGGCGGCGGTACGCCGCGCTGGCGCGGCAACTGGCAGAACACGCTCGACTTCGGCAAGTTCAGCCTGTCCGCGACGACCTATTACGTCGGCCGGATCAAGGCGGTCGCCGCCGATCAGGCGACGTCGGTCAACGGCGACATCTCGTGCAACGCCGCCGTTTACAGCTCGAAGTTCTGCTACATCCACAGCTTCATCTACACGGACGTGAATGCGGCCGTGACGGTGAACGAGGGCTTCAACTTCTATGTGACGGTCGGCAACATCTTCGGCGCACGTGCACCGATCTTCCCGAACAACGCATATACCACGCAGCCGAACTATCTGGCCTCCTGGCACCTGCCGGGCCTGATCGGCCGGACGTTCAAGGCGGGGGCGAACTTCAAGTTCTAACCGCCGACCGGTGGCTTCTGCGGCGATCTTCTCCTCCTGGAGAAGATCGCCGCCAAATCTGAAATTTCGTGAACGGAGCGTCATGCGCGCGTGAAGCGCGTCGGATGCTCCTCTCGCGCAACTCCGCGTTTTAGGAGGCAGGTCATGAGGGCCGACGCGACCAGCACGTCCGATACTGTACCCGGCCCGTTCGTCGAAGCGAACGTCGCGGCACGGCTGGAATTGATGCACGCGCTGAGCGGGCGCATCCAGTCCTGGAACCTCACGCAGGAAGCCGCGGCGCGTCGGCTCGGCATCGGTCGGCCCCGGCTGAACAATCTTCTGCGCGGCAAGATCGCCAAATTCTCGCTCGACGCGCTCGTGAACCTTGCCGCGCATTCGGGCCTTGCCGTGCATATCGAACTCGCCGACGGGGCGGAGCCCAACTGACGGTGAGCCGGCCCCGCGGCTGCGCCGGGGAGGGGAGCGGCTGAGCGCGGTACAAGTCGCACGGTTTCGCGAAGCCGCCGCCACACCTACATACGAGCTTTGCGTAAGAGACACGCCTTGCTCGACCAGTTTCTCCATCCTGTCCGCCGATCGATCGCCGACCGCGTCTCGTCGGTGTTCAACGACACCTCCGCTGGCGAGCAGCCGGTGGTCCGCCGCGCGGACGGGCTGTTCGGGCCGCAGTCGGTCGCCTGGCGCGTGAACGGCGACGTGGCTGCGATGATGGCCGGCGGCGTCAGCGCGCTGCTGCTTCAGATGCTCCACCCGTCCGTTCTCGCCGGAGTGTGGGATCATTCGACCTTCCGCTCTGACATGCACGGGCGGCTGCGCCGCACCGCGCGCTTCATCGCCGTCACCACCTTCGGCGGGCGAGACGATGCGACCGGGGCGATCGCGCTCGTGCGCCGTATTCACGACAGGGTGACGGGCACGTTGCCGGACGGCACGCCCTATCGCGCGAACGATCCTGCCTTGCTCGACTGGGTCCACGTGACCGGCGCGAGCAGCTTCCTTGCCGGGTATCTTCGGTATGCCGATCCGCGCATGTCGGCGCGCGATCAGGACCGATATTATGCCGAGATGGCGGAGGTCGCGGTGGCGCTCGGCGCGGGCAATCCGCCGCGCGACCGTCGCGCCGCTGCCGCCATGATGATGGACATGCAATCGCAGCTTAGGGCCGACGCGCGCTCGCGCGAGGTTGCGCGGCTGGTGCTGGAACAGCCATCGCCTTCACGCGCCGGAGAACCGGTCCGCCGTATGATGATGGCAGCCGGTGTCGATCTGCTGCCGCGCTGGGCGCGACACATGCACGGGCTGACCTCGCCGCTGCTGAGCCGGCCCGCGCTTCGGCTCGGCACGCTGGGCGTTGCGCAGACGCTGCGCTGGGCGTTCGTGCCGTCGCGAACGGTTGCCGCCTAGCCCGGTGTTCGTGCGTTGGGGTGTGCATGACCGATACGATTGAATCGCTACAGCGCAGGATGGACGCCGCTGTCGAGGCGCTGGACTTCGAGGACGCCAGGCGCTGCCGCGACCGGATCAGCCTGATGCGCGGTGGTGCGAGCGCTCAGGAGGCGGAGCAGGCCGATGCCGCCGGATTGCTGCGCCAGCAACCCGGCGCGATGGGTCTCGGCACCAGCCAACAACGCATGGCACCCCCGCCGGGCTGGCGACCGCCACCCAAGCCCGATCCCATGACAACGGGCCGGCCATCGCGCGGCGGCCGCCGCAAGCCGTGAGCGATGCGCGCGAGGCGACGCTCGCCTTGCTCGCTGCCCGCGCACCGGGTGCGACGGTCTGCCCGAGCGAAGTGGCACGCGCCATCGCGGGAGATGGAGAGGCGTGGCGCGAGGCGATGCCGACCGTCCATGCGGCGGTCGACACGCTGGTGGCGGAGGGGCGGGTGCGGCTGAGCTGGAAGGGCGAACCGCTCGATGCGCGGGCGGGGCCGTATCGCATCGGCCGAGTCTAGCGGCGATCCGATCGCGAACGGTCGCGCCACGCCGCGCCGACCCCGGCGACGAGATCGTAGGGAAGCGCCGCGCCCTCTCTCGCCCACATCTTCAGGCGCAATTCCCTGCGCCCGCGCGCCGCCAGGCGGACCGGGCGGGTCGCCAGCCCCAGCAACAGGAACAGCATGCGGACGCGGGGCTGATGATAGCCATCGGTGCAGGTCAGGATCGTGGCATAGCCATGCGCGCGGGCATGCGCGGCGGCGGCACGCACGGTTTGCAGCGTATCCATGCTGCGTTCGTCGAGGATCAGGCGCTCGGCCGATACGGTGCCCGACAGCAGGCCGGCCATCACCGCCGCCTCGGAGGGCGGGTACGTCCCAACGCCACCGGACAGGAACAGATCGACGCTCGGGTCGGCTTCCGCCACCGCCGCCGCATAGCCGACGCGGCGCGCGAGCGCGGGGCTGGCGCTGCCATCGGCGCGCACCGCCGCCCCGAACACGACCACGAGCGTGCGCCTGGTGGGTTCAGACATGGCGGCGATCAACCTGGGCTGGGTGCATAAAGGTGGCCTGATGCGAGGCGGGCGGGGACGACGCGTTCAACGGATCGCGATCGGCAGGTCGCGCCCGGCCATTGCCACATTGCCGGCATGGTCGGCGGCATGGATGCGGATCGTGTAGTCGCCGGGCGGCAGATCGGCCGGGTTCCAGCCGACCCGCTCGGCGCGACCATGAAGGACGCGGTTGGAGACGACATAGAGGAAACGCGTCCGTTGATCGCTGTGCACGGTGTCGCCGCTTGCCGGGGCGTAGGCGATCTTGGCGGTGTCGGGCGTGGTCGGCAACGCATCGAACACGATCGTCACGCGTGGGCGCTCGAAACCCGGCACCGGCGTGCCATCCGCCTTCAAGACCTGAAACCCGGCTTCGTAGAGGCCAAGGCGGCGCCGCGCCGCGTTGCCGTCGACCTGATCCCACGCATCGGCGACGATGCTGAGCGACCCGGCGTTGGCGGGTACGAGCAGGCGGCCGTCCTGCCGCGCAATCAGTCGGCGGCCGACGGCATCGAGCAGTTGCACCTCCGCGATGTGCGGAGCGACATGATCGGCCAGTCCCGGAAAGTGCAGCAGCAGCGCGTTGATCTTGCCACGTGGCGGCCCGAGTTCGAGATGGACATGCGCCATGCGGTTGATCGTGCCGAGTGGATCGCCGACGCGGAAGCGCGTGCCGCGTTTCACCCGCACCCGCGTCACGCGGCCACTGGCGTCGCGGAGGAGCCGGAAGCGCACCGGATCGATCGGCGCGCCGGCCGGGGTGCGACCGACACGCATGTGGATGTACGTCATCTGGTCGATGCGCAGACCCTCACCGAGGCCGTCCGGCTCCCAGTTCGGCAGCGGATCGCGCACCGTCTCGTCGGCGGTGGTGAGGACGGTCGTCCCCGGCGGCGCGCTGATATCGAGACCGGCGTGGAGGTGGTCGCGACTTTCCCCCTGATAATTGCCGCGCACCTCGCCGAGATCGCCGACCACCTCATGCGCGGCGAATTGCGGCGCGACCGGCCACGGGAATACGCGCGTCCGTACCAGCGAAGGCAGCGGCGCCGGCGCAACGGCGGGCGTCACCTGAGCGGCCTGCGCATCCCGCCGGCTGAGCTTGACGATGCGGTACGCCGATGCGTCGGCGACGTAGAGCGCGCCCGCGCGATCAACCGCGATCCCTGCCGGGCCGGTGAAGCGCAACGCCGCATTGCCCGCGTTTCCGGCACCAGGTCCGGCGAGCACCTTGAGATCACCCGTCGGCGACATCTGAACGACCCGGCCGCGCTTGAGCGACGCGATGTAGAGGAAGTCGTCCCATGTCGATGCCAGACCCACCGCGCCGTTCAGCAGGTCCGCGCCATCGCCGCGCCCGGTCTGCGCCAGCGTGGAGACGATGCCGTCCGGCGTGATCTTGCGGATCGCGTCGTTGCCGGTGTCCGCGACCAGCAGGGCGCCGTGGCGATCGAGCGTGAGGCCGGTCGGCGTGTCGAACCCCGCCGCCGCGCCCGCGCCATCGACGAAGCCGGGTCCGTCATGCCCGGCCAGCGTCCGCACCTGCCCCTCGGGGGTGATGATGCGGATGCGGTCGTTATAGCTGTCCGCCACATAGACGTTGCCCTTGGCGTCGGCCGCGACGCCGATCGGGCCGTCGAAGCGCGCCTGAGCCGCCGCGCCATCGCGATATCCGGCGGTGCCGTCACCCGCGAGGGTCGTCACGGCACCGTCCGGGCTGATCCTGCGGATCGCGTTTGCAGCGGTGTCCGCGACAAGAACGTCGCCGGCGCGATCGAGCGCGACGCCGGACGGCGTCTGGAACGTGCCGGGCAAGGTCGTGACCGTGCCGTCGCGGTCGATCCTGCGGACGCGCCCGGTATCGCCCGCATCCGCGACGTACAGCGCACCGCGCGCGTCGATGGCCAGCGCGAACGGATCGCCGAACCGGGCCTTAAGCGCGGCGCCATCGGCATCGCCGCGCGTCCCGTCACCCGCGACGAGGGTCTGCGTCGCCGGCCAGCCGAACGGTGTCGCCGCCGGCCTGAACCAGCCGAACACCAGGACCAGCCAGACAACCGCCGCCAGCGCGGTCAGCACGGCCAGTGCGACGAGAAGGGCGAACGTGCGGGAGGATCGACGCGGCATCAGCCACGCGCCTTAGCAGGTATCCGTGGGGCGATGTCCACCCGCCTGCCGAAAGGTTTCAAGCCAGTGGCGGCAGTTTCTCCAGATGCTTGTCGAGCGTGATCGGATAATCGCGCACGCGCACGCCGGTGGCGTTGTAGATCGCGTTGGCGACCGCCGCGCCAACCCCGCACAGGCCAAGCTCGCCCACGCCTTTCGCCTTCATCGGCGACGATTTGTCGTCGGGGTGGTCGAGGAAGATCACCTCCTGATGCGGAATGTCGGCGTGGACGGGCACTTCATAGCCGGCAAGGTCATGATTGACGAACAGGCCGAAGCGGGTGTCGACCGCCAGTTCCTCCATCAGCGCCGCGCCGACGCCCATCGTCATCGCACCGATCACCTGGCTGCGTGCCGCCTTGGGGTTGAGGATGCGCCCGGCGTCGCACACCGCGAGCATGCGGCGCACCCGCGTCTCGCCGGTATAGCCGTGCACCGCCACTTCGACGAAGTGCGCCGCGAAGGTCGATTGCTGCCAGCGCTTGCCCATGTCGGTGGGATCGAACCCGTCCTCACCGGTGAGCGGGCCCGCCTTTGCGGCGTCCTTCAACGCGACGCTGCGGCCGCCCGCGGCGACCTTGCCGTCGGCAAAGGCGACGTCGGTCGCGTTGAAGCCGAGCCGCTGCGCGATACCCTCGCGCAGTTTCACGCAAGCCGCATACAGCCCGGCGGTGGAGTTGTTGGCGCCCCATTGGCCGCCCGATCCGGCCGATTTGGGGAAGTCGCTGTCGCCGAGGCGCACGTCGATGTTGTGGATGCCGACCCCCATCATCTCCGCCGCAGTCTGCGCGAGGATGGTGTAGGTGCCGGTGCCGATATCGGTCATGTCGGTCTCGACCGTGAAGCGGCCGTCCCGCTCGAGCCGGATGCGCGCCGCCGACTTGGTGAGCTGGTTGTTGCGGAAACCGCCCGCCATGCCCATGCCGATCAGCCATTTGCCCTCGCGCACCTGCGCGGGCTTCGAATTGCGCTTCGACCAGCCGAACTTTTCCGCGCCGGTGCGCAGGCATTCCACGAAGTGGCGTTCGGAGAAGGGATGGTCGGGCTTTTCGGGATCGACCTGCGTGTCGTTGCGCGCGCGCAACTCGACCGGGTCCATGCCGAGCTGCTCGGCCAGCTCGTCCATCGCCATTTCGAGCACCATCAGCCCCGGCGCCTCACCGGGCGCGCGCATCGCATTGCCCTCGGGCAGGTCCATCACCGCGAGCTTCATGTACGTTTCGCGGTTGGGTGCGGCGTAGAACAATTTGGTCTGCGACACCGCCGTCTCGGGCTTGCCATCGGGCAGGTTGCCGCTGGTTGAGGAATGCGCAATCGCGGTGAGCTTGCCGTCGCGCGTCGCGCCCAGGCGAACGCGCTGGATGGTCGCGGAGCGGTGCGTCGAATTGTTCATCATCAGCGGCCGCTGCATCGCGATCTTGACCGGACGGCCAGCCTTCTTCGCCGCGAGCGCCGCGCAGACCGCATCGGCGCGCACGAACAGCTTGCCGCCGAAACCGCCGCCGACATAGGGCGAATCGAGCCGGACATTCTCCTCGGGGATGCTGAGCATCTTGGCGATCGAGCCCTTGCTCCACGCGATCATCTGGTTGGAGGTCCACAGCGTCACCTTGTCGCCCGTCCATGCGGCGATGGTCGCGAACGGCTCCATCATCGCGTGGCTCTCGTCGGGCGTGGTGTAGGTGCGGTCGATCTTCACCGGCGCAGCCGCGAACGCGCCCGCGAAGTCGCCGACCCGGTCGATCGCCGGCGCGCCCGAGCCTTCGCCGCTGCTGCCGCCCTCGAGCGGCGCGGTCGGTTCGAGCTTGGCGAGATCGAATTTGCCGGGTGCGCGCGCATAGTCGGTGCGGATCAGCTGGGCGGCGGCGCGGGCCTGCTCGAACGTCTCGGCGACGACGACGGCGATCGCCTGATGATAATGCTGGACCTCGTTCCCGCCGAACAGATGGGCGATGTTCATCATCCCCAGCGGCAGCGGCTTGGGATAGTCGAGCGTCGTCACCACCGCGATCACGCCGGGCGCGGCCGTGGCCTCGCTGGTGTCGATGCGGTTGATGCGCCCTTTGGCCACCGCGGCACCGACGATATAGCCATAGGCCTGATTGGGCACGACGTCGTGGCGCTCATAGGCATAAGGCGCGGTGCCCGTGGTCTTGAGCGGTCCGTCGATACGGTCGGTCGGGCGGCCGATCACCTTGAGCTGGTCGATCGGGTTGGTGCCGGCGGGCTGGTCGAACTTCATGGGGTCAGGCCTTGGCGTCTGCGATCACCGAGGCGAGCGCACGCTCGGCCAGCGGGATCTTGAAACGGTTGTCGTCGGTCGGGCGCGCGTCGGCAAAGGCGCGCTGGATCACCGCACGCGCGCCCTGCGGCAGCGCCGCCTCCGCCGCCTCGACGCGCCACGGCTTGTGCGCGACGCCGCCAAAGGCGACGCGGCCGGTGCCGTCCTTCTGGATCACCGCGGCGACCGAGACGAGCGCAAAGGCGTAGGACGCGCGGTCGCGCACCTTCTGATAGACATGCGTGCCGCCGAGCGGGCGGGGGAGGGTGACGGCGGTAATCAGCTCGCCGCGTTCCAGCACATTGTCCAGATCGGGCCGGTCGCCCGGCAGCCGGTGGAAGTCGGCGATCGGGATCGCCCGCGTCGTGCCGTCCGCCTTCACCGTCTCCACCGTTGCGTCGAGCACGCGCAGCGCCTGCGCCATGTCGCCGGGATAGGTGGCGATGCACTGCTCGCTGCTGCCCACCACCGCAAGCTGGCGGCTCACCCCGCCGATCGCCGCACAGCCCGAGCCCGGCTTACGCTTGTTGCAGGGCATGTTGGGATCGTAGAAATAGGGGCAGCGGGTGCGCTGGAGCAGGTTGCCCGCCGTGGTCGCCTTGTTGCGCAACTGGCCCGAGGCACCCGCCACGATCGCGCGCGTCAGCACGCCGTAATCGCGCCGTACGCGCGCATCGGCGGCGAGATGCGTGTTGGAGACCAGCGCACCGATCCTGAGGCCGCCCTGATCGGTCGGCGCGATCGTATCGAGCTTGAGGTCCTGCACATCGACCAGGTGCGTCGGCGTCTCGATCTCGAGCTTCATCAGATCGAGCAGATTGGTGCCGCCGCCCAGGAACTTGGCGCCGGGCGTCCGTGCGACCGCCGCAGCGGCCTGCGCGGGGGAGGTGGCGCGTTCGTAGGTAAAGCTTCTCATGCCTGCGCTCCAGCGACTTCGGCCATCGCCTCGGCGATGTTGGAATAAGCGCCGCAGCGGCAGATATTGCCGCTCATCCGCTCGCGCATCTCGATGTTGGTGAAGCCGGGGTTCGCGGCAAGATCCGCCTGGACATGGCTCGGGATGCCGCGCTTGATCTCCTCAAGCACCGCCACCGCCGAGCAGATCTGCCCCGGGGTGCAATAGCCGCATTGATAGCCGTCGTGGCGGACGAAAGCGGCTTGCATCGGGTGCAGATGGTCGGGGGTGCCGATCCCTTCGATGGTCGTCACGCTGTCGCCCTGATGCTGGACGGCGAGGCTGAGGCAGGCATTGATCCGCTCGCCGTTGACGATCACCGTGCAGGCGCCGCACTGGCCGTGATCGCAGCCTTTCTTCGTGCCGGTCAGCTTCAGATGCTCGCGCAGCGTGTCGAGCAGCGTCGTGCGCGTGTCGAGGGTGAGATCGTGGCGCTTGCCGTTGACGGTCAGCGACACCGGCATCGTCGCGGGCGCGGAGGCGGATGGTGCCGCCTGCGCGCTGGCGGGCAGCGTCGTGACCGCTGCGGAGGCAGCACCTGCGACCAACACGCCGCGCCGGGAAAGAGAAAGGTCGTCGGAGCCAGTCATGAATATGTCGCCCTTTCGGCGTGGACCGTTTTCGAGGAGGATGGGGCCGGTTCTATCATCAGCGCGACAGCATGAAACGCCTATTTCGAAAGACTTTGCGTAAAAGCTGATCTCGCAGCGCGTTCATGAATAGTAATGTATATGGCTGTATATAGATAAGGCGTCGCTCAAGAAGGCGAACGCGGGCGGTTTGAAGTCTTCGTTGGACGGGCCGCGACTTCGCAGCCACGAAACTGCGGTGAAGCTCGCGAAGCGCGGCTCAGTTGCAATCCGGGCAGTGGTGAGCGCGGCCGAGGTGCCGTCACGGCAGACGGCTACCGCTTGACGTGTTCCGACTGCGGTCCGGCGCCGGGCGACTCGTCGTAGCGGCCTTGATGAGCGTTGATGCTGTTGCGCATCGCCTCGAGTATGCCGAGCGACCGCCGCAACGTGTCGCGCCGTTCCTTGTCGTCGGCCGCGCTCTCTTCCTTGACGGCATAGGCGCTGTCGATCGCCTCGAGCGCCTGCGCTTTGGTGAGCGCGCCGTTGTCGAGCAGGCTGTGCAGCAGGCTCTCGACCAGCAGCAAGGCGGCTTGCGCCTGCGCATCGCCGGACGGGTTGTGATCGTCCTTGAACGACGAATCGGCGGGGGACGTCTCGTTGGTCATCTCATCTCCCTCGGTCGAGAGGGTGACAATGCACGACGCTTGCAGCGGTTTCCGCGCGTGCGGTTCGCAAGCGAGCGTCGCGCGCGGCATGGTGCCAACGGCCGGTGATGCCCGATCCGGGTAGCACCCAGTCGTCCGCTATCACGCGGTTTTCCCTTCCATTGTCGCGCTCTTCGCCGCCGCTTGCGCATCTGGACCTATCGGACGCGCGGCGGACGTCGATCGCCGAAGCGTCAGCCGAGCGAAAATTGTCTATCATGGTGTTATGGCCGGCTGTTGCCTGCGTTGGGGCGTATGCCGCCTCCGGAGGTATGCACGTCACATGGGCACGGCTGTCGCGGAAGCGCGGTCGCAAGCGCAGGGGCGATCGGGTCAGGCCGGCGGGAGGAGAGGGCATGAACAGGATCGGTCGTGGAACGTCTCGGGCTTAACGCCAAGCTGCTGCACACCCTGCAACGGACAGGGATCCGCACGCTCGACGAGCTGCGGGCGATGTCACCGCGCAAGCTCGCCTTGTTGCCGGGGATCGGCTCGGCGAGCCTGGCGGAGCTGCTGTCCGTGCTGCATCCCGACGAGGTCGGCTCGCGGCTGGAAGAGGGACAGCAAATCGCCAGTTTGGAACGACAGATCCTGGCGCATCGCCGCGCGATCGACGCTCTTGAGGCACAGATCCAGCAGGTGAAGGCGAAACGCCTCTGAACCCGTACGGTCGGACGGGTGTCGTGGCGTTCAACGTGCCGGACCCGATCCGCTCGCATAAAGAGCCATTGCGCACAGCGCAGGCGCGGTTAGGACGCGCGCCGGGTGCCGGACCGGCGCCGGCACAGCGGCGGGAGCGTGTGACGATGGACAAGGGCAGCCTGAACGCGCGTCTGGCGGCAGTGGTGACGCAAGGCGATGCCGCCTGGTTCGAAGCGCACCCGGACAATCGCATCCGCATGCGAGGCGCCGTTCCGAACGAATTTGGCGCGCAGATCGGCGCGGCGCCGGTCGGCATGACGTGGCGGTGCATCGTCGTGGAGGCGCAGCCGGGCGTGCGCTTGCGGCAACCCGTCGCGCTGCCGATCGCGGTGACGAACGACAGCATGAGCGATCAGGACATGTTCTCGCTGTTCATGCAGGCCGCCCCACCCGAAGCGAAAACCGTGATCGGGCAGCTTCGCGGATTGAAGCTGCCGGGGACGGGGGGCTGACGATGAGGGATGGTGCACCCGACTGGATTCGAACCAGTGGCCTCTGCCTTCGGAGGGCAGCGCTCTATCCAGCTGAGCTACGGGTGCCTGGGGGCAAGCGCCTAGCAAAGCGCAAAGCGGAACGCCAGCCGTTTCGTCATGCGGCGGGCGCGGCTTTCGCGGGCGGCGGCGTCTTGGGCTTATAGGCGCACAGATCGGCGACGATGCAGCGCCAGCATTCCGGCCGCCGCGCCTTGCAGACGTAGCGGCCGTGCAGGATCAGCCAGTGGTGCGCGTGCAGGCGGAACGGGGCGGGGGTCGCGCGGTCGAGCTTCAGTTCCACCGCTAGCGGGGTCTTGCCGCGCGCGAGGCCGGTGCGATTGCCGACGCGGAAGATGTGGGTGTCGACCGCGAAGGTTTCCGCGCCGAACGCGACGTTCATCACCACATTGGCGGTCTTGCGGCCGACGCCGGGCAACGTCTCGAGCGCGTCGCGGTCGGCGGGCACCTCGCCGCCGTAATCGGCGATCAGCTTCTCCGACAGGGCGATCACGTTCTTCGCCTTGGTATTGAACAGGCCGATCGTCTTGATGTGCGCCTTCAACCCGTCCTCGCCGAGCGCGACCATCTGCGCTGGCGTCGTCACCTCCGCGAACAGCCGCCGCGTCGCCTTGTTGACGCCGACGTCGGTCGCCTGCGCGGACAGCGCCACCGCGACGACGAGCTGGAAGGGATTGCCCGCCTCCAGTTCGGTCTCGGGGTGCGGATTGTCGGCGGCGAGCCGCGCGTAGAACTCGATGACGTCAGCCTTCTTCAAACGCCGAGTACCTCCGCCATCGTGTAGCTGCCCGCCGGGCGCTCGGCGAGCCACAACGCCGCCGTCACCGCGCCGCGTGCGAAGATCGCGCGGTTCTCGGCGCGGTGGCCGATCTCGACGCGCTCGCCCTCGCCGGCGAACACCACCATATGGTCGCCCGCGACCGACCCGCCGCGCAGGCTCGCCATGCCGATCGTCCCTTCGGACCGCGCGCCGGTCAGCCCGACGCGATCGGTCACCTTCGCTTCCGCCAGCGCGATGCCGCGCCCGGCGGCGGCGGCTTCGGCGAGCAGCAGCGCGGTGCCCGAGGGCGCGTCGACCTTGTGGCGGTGGTGCATCTCGACGATCTCGACGTCCCAGTCCGGGCCAAGCCGCTCGGCCGCCTCGCGCACCAGCTTGGCGAGCAGGGTAACGCCAAGCGAGACGTTGCCGGTCTGTAGCACCGCGATCTCGGCAGCCGCTTCGGCCACGAAGGCGTGGTGCGCGGCGGTGAGGCCGGTGGTGCCGATCACGATCGGCGTGCCGGCGGCGCGTGCGGCGGCGAGATTGCCGGCGAGCGCGGAGGGAGTCGAGAAATCGACCAGGACGTCGGCGCGTCCGGCAAGATCGGCGAGCGCGGCACGATCGCCGCCCGCATCGATACCGCCCGCCACCGTGCCGCCGAGATCGGGCACCGCCGCCGCGATCGCCTGGCCCATCTTGCCCGCGCTGCCCAAGATACCGATCGCCGTCATGCTCGAACCCTGCCTGCTGGTGTCGCGGGGCGCATGGCAGAAAGCGGGCAGGGGGGACAGGGGGCGCGGACGCTTTTTCGCAAGCGCCGTGCCTGCGCCGTTCCGCTCAGCGCGCCGCGTCGCCACCCGGCTGTGCGCCGACGACCAGCACCGACAGCATGCCCGACGCGCCGACCCGCGCCGGCGTCGCATCGACATGCCCGTGCGCGATCACACCGCGTCCGTCCGCGCCGCAGAAGGCGATAAGCGATGGCTTGCCGCTGGGATCCGCTGCGGCGTCGGCGGTGAGCCGCGCGGTCGCACGCGCGCTGCCGACGCCGATCGGAATCTCGAAGCGTTGCGCGACACTGGCGTCGCCACGCCCGGCGAGCGCCGCTGCCGCCGCTTTGGGGGTGAGGCAATAGTCCGCCCGCGCGGCGGTGGTGGCGAGCGCCTTCTTGTCGAGCAGCGCGAACCCCGGGCGCGCGGTGTAGCGCAGCGTCAGCGTGTGGCGGCCCGCGTCTGCGAAAGCGATGCTGCCGACGCGGCGCACGGTCCATTTGGCGAGCACGCCGTCATCGCCGCGCGATACTGCGCCGAGTGCGGTCAGCCTGGCGAGCGTCGCATCCGATGCGGCGGTGACGAACGGTGGCGTATCGGTGATCGCATAGGGATCGAGCCGGGCGGCGCGCACCGCCTCGGTCACATCGCGCGTGCCGACCTGCGTGGTGACAGTGTCGACGATCGTCGCGGGCGCGCCGTCGATGCGCGCGACGAGTTCGGGGAACTGCCGATCGGCGTAGGTCTCGTTCTCGCCCAGCCAGCCGAACGCGGGCAGGCCGAAGCGGACCGAGGCACCGCGCGTGCGGACCGTCACCGGCATCGACACGTCGACCTGATGGCCGTGCAGCACCACCGTCGCGGCGGTCGCGGTGACGGCGCCCGCCGGCCGCGCGTCGAGCCGGGCGAACGGCACGCCGGGGTTGCTGTCCTCCGCCACCGCGGCCTGCGCGAACGCCGCCAGCGCGAGGCCGGCGACGGCGAAACGCGCGCGCCTCATTTCTTCACGTAGCGGAAGACGCGGGGCTCGCCCTTGCCCCAATATTGGATGGAGCCGGCGGCATAGGTCGGGCCACCCGGGTGCGAGGCGGTCCACATGTCGTTCTTCTGCTTCCACGGATGGCCGGCCTTGTTCACTCTGTCGGTGACGGCATAGGCGCTGTCGCCGGGGCTGGTGAACGTGCTGTAGATCGCCATATGGCCGCTCCAGTACAGCACGTCGCCGTCCTGGCGCGCCTCGCCGGCGGCAAGCTCGCGGAAACGGCCGCTTTTCTTTGCGTAATCGACGAAGGTGGCGGTCGCCTGATATTCATAGGGCAGGTTGGCGGCGGTGTAGATCCGCCAGGTGCTGCCGCTGCAATCGCCGCCCTTCGCAAGCACCGATCCCGATCCGACCAGCGAGTAGGGCGTCCCCTTCCACGTCGCGGCGGCGGCGACGATCAGCGCGCCCTCGGCAGCGGTGATGTCCGATGTGTTCTTGGTCGGCGCAATGCCCATCGAATCCTCCCTGTTCGGCGTTACGCCGTACGTTGCAGGCGGGCGAATAGCATGCCGACAAGAGCGCGGTAAGACTGTGTGCGCTGCCACCCGCAAACTTTCGCGATCTTGCCGTGCTCGCGATTGCATGCGCCCGGCCGAGCGTTCATCTTGCCCGGATGCAGAAAACCTTGCGCAACATCGTCATCCTCACCGGCGCCGGCATCTCTGCCGAAAGCGGGCTCGCCACCTTCCGGGGGCCGGGTGGCCTGTGGGAGGGGCAGCGCGTCGAGGATGTCTGTACGCCGGAAGCACTCGCGCGCGATGCGGACCTGGTCCACCGTTTCTACGACGAACGTCGCGCCGCGCTCGCCACCGTCGCGCCGAACGCCGCGCACGTCGCGCTCGCCCGGCTCGACGCGGCGTGGCCGGGCGAAATGCTGATCGTCACGCAGAACGTCGACGATCTGCACGAGCGGGCGGGGGCGACGCGGCTGCTCCACATGCACGGCGAGTTGCAATCCGCGCTATGCGCCGCATGCGGGGTGCGGACCGAGTGGAGCGGCGATCTGCCGCCCGAGGAGGTCTGCCCGAACTGCGACACGCCCGCGCTGCGCCCCGACATCGTCTTCTTCGGTGAGATCCCCTATGAGATGGAGCGGATCGAACAGGCGCTGGCAGGGGCCGATCTGTTCGTGTCGATCGGCACCTCGGGCGCGGTGTACCCGGCGGCAGGGTTCGTGCAGGCGGCCCGGCGTGCGGGCGCCGACACGCTCGAACTCAATCTGGAACCATCGGCAGGCAGCGCCGGTTTCGCCGAGACGCGGATCGGGCCGGCCACACGGCTGGTGCCCGCCTGGGTCGCTGCGATGCTGGATTAGAGGAGACGCCAATGCTTGGACGCACCATTCCCGACGTGACGCTGAAGACGCGCGTGCGCGACGACACGATCGAAGGCCCCAACCCGTTCCGCTGGCAGGATGTCGGCACCGCAGATCTGTTCGCGGGCAAGCGCATCGCGGTGTTCAGCCTGCCCGGCGCCTTCACCCCGACCTGCTCGACCGAGCAATGCCCCGCGTTCGAGCGGGAGTACGACCGGCTGAAGGCGCTCGGCATCGACGAAGTCTATTGCCTGTCGGTCAACGACGCGTTCGTGATGTACCAATGGGGCCGGCACCTCGGCGTGCAGAAGGTCAAGCTGCTCCCCGACGGCTCGGGCGATTTCACGCGCCGCATGGGCATGTTGATCCGCAAGGACCATCTCGGCTTCGGCGAGCGTAGCTGGCGCTATGCGATGGTGGTGGACGACGGCAGGATCGTCGGCTGGTTCGAGGAACCCGGCATCAACGACGAGGGGCTCGACGAAGACCCCTATGGCGAGAGCGCACCCGACAAGGTGATCGCCTGGCTGGAGGCGAACCCGAAATAACGCGCGCCCGTGACGGTCGTTTACGCGGCCGTCACGCCGAACACCGCGTCGAGCACCTCGCACGGCCGTTCGAGCAGAACGTCGGGCTCGCACCCGAGCAACGCTGCCCGGTTGGCGTAGCCCCACAGCACCGCGGCCGCGGTGATGCCGACCTTGCGCGCGGCGGCGATGTCGCGCGTCTCGTCTCCGATCGACAGCACGACTTCGCGCGGAATCCGCAACCGGCGCAGCACCTTGCGATAGCGTGGCGCCTTGCCGAACAGCGATGCGCCACATTCGAACATCTCGAACCGCTGCGCGAGCGAACCAAGCACCGCGCGCGCATTGTCCTCTGAATTGGAGGTGACGACGGCGAGCCGCACGCCGGCATCGGCAAGCGTGTTCACCACATCGGCGATCCCGTCGAACAGTGCGATCCGGTCGATCTGCGTGGCGAGCCTGGCATGGACGTAGCGGCCGATCGCCGGCAGCTTCCAGCGCGGGATGCCGAGGTGGCGGATCACCTCGCGCGTGGTCCGACCGCGCAGGGTATCGACCTCATCGGGTATCACGCGGCGGAACTTGAATCGGTCGGCGAGTTCGTCGGCGATCGACAGGAACCAGTCGCCGCTGTCGGCCAGCGTGCCGTCGAAATCGAAGATCGCCAGCGCGTAGCGGGCAGGGCGCTCGCCGCCCGGGGTGAACATGCGCGTCATGGCGCGTCCGCCGCGCCGCGCCGCTTGCCGCGCTTGCCCTGCGGCCGATCCGCGCCGACCCCGCTGCGGATCGTCAGCACTTCGGCGCGGCTGAGGCTGCCGTCGCGATCGCGATCGAGCCGGGTGAAGATCGTGTCGAAGCGCGCCTGCATTTCCGCCAGCGTGATCCGGTTGTCGCCATCCGCATCGACCTCGAACGGGCCGGGCAAAGCATTGCGGTCGCCCAGCCATTTCAGCGCCCAATCGCTATACCCGATGTAGCTGATCGAGCCGTTATGCTCGCTATCCGCCGCCGCGAAGCTGCGGGCCAGGCACGTGGCAAGCTCGCTGCGGCTCACCAGCGCGTCGCCGTTCTGGTCGCACGCAGCGATCAGCACGCCGAGCGGCTCCGCGACGATCGTCGCGAGCGGCTGGCGCGGCGCCGCCCCGGCCGCATCGGTCGCCACCGGCGGCTGCTGCGCGGCCACAGGCACGCCAAACCCCGCCGCGGCTGCAAGAGCGACACTCAACACACGCGGTTTCATCGAGCCCTTTCAGGGAATCATTAAACTGGCGTCACCATAGCTGTAGAAGCGATAGCCGAGATCGATCGCATGTCGATAGGCCTCCTGCATCCGGTCGAGCCCCATCAGCGCCGAGACCAGCATGAACAGGGTCGAGCGCGGCAGGTGGAAGTTGGTGATGAGTCCGTCGATGCCCTTGAAGCGGTAGCCTGGAGTAATGAAGATCGCGGTGTCGCCTTCGAACGGCTGGATGATGCCGTCGCGGGTGGCGGCGCTTTCGATCAGGCGCAGGCTGGTGGTGCCGACCGCGATGACGCGGCCGCCGTTTGCACGCACTGCGTTGAGCCGGTCGGCGGTGGCGGCGTCGATGCGACCCCATTCGGCGTGCATGCGGTGCGCGGCGGTGTCATCGGCCTTGACCGGCAGGAACGTGCCCGCGCCGACGTGGAGTGTCAGCGTCGCGTGGCCGATGCCGGCCGCGTCGAGCGCCGCCATCAGCGCAGGCGTGAAGTGCAGCGCCGCGGTCGGAGCGGCGACCGCGCCCTTCTCGGCGGCGAACATCGTCTGGTAATCGTCTAGATCGCGTGCATCGGCGGCGCGTTTCGAGGCGATGTACGGCGGCAGCGGCATGCGCCCGGCGCGCTCGAGCAACAGTTCGACCGGTTCAGCGCCGGCGAAGGTCAGCGCAAAGCTGCCGTCCTCGTGGCGCTCGCTGGCGGTGGCCGAGACGCCGCTGCCGAAATCGATCGCCTCGCCCGCGCGGATGCGGCGGGCGTTGCGGATGAAGGCGCGCCAGCGGCGCGGCCCCTCGCGCTTGTGGAGGGTCGCGCCGATTTTGGCGTCTCCCCGAGTGCCTTCCAACTGCGCGGGGATGACGCGCGTATCGTTGAACACGAGCATGTCGCCCGCGCGCAACTGCCCCGGCAGATCGGTGACGGTGAGGTCGCGTCGCGCATCACCGTCGAGCACGAGTAGGCGCGCGGAGTCGCGCGGGGCGGCGGGGCGCAGCGCGATCCGCTCGGGCGGCAGATCGAAATCGAACAGGTCGACCTTCATGACGGTTCGCCGACAGACCCCGCGTTATTTTGCCTTGGCGGCGCGCTTGACCACGGCGGGCGCGCTCAGCGTCTTGCCGGCCTTGGGCGTCAGCATGGCGCCGCCGAGGCTGCTCGGCGACAGCGTCGCAGCGGGTGCCGTAGGTGCGGGCGCGACATAGGCCGGCGGGTTGTCCGCAGCGATATAGGCGTGGAGGATGCGCGAGGGGTTCGCGGGCGGCTCGCCGCGGGTGATCGCGTCGACATAGGGCATGCCTTCGATCACGCGGCCGAACACCGTGTACTTCTTGTCCAGCGTCAGCTTGGGATCGAACACGATGAAGAACTGGCTGTTGGCGCTGTCTTCCTTGTCCGAACGCGCGGCAGAGACCGCGCCGCGCACGTGGGGCAGCCAGTTGAACTCGGCCTTGAGATCGGGCAGCGTCGAGCCGCCGGTGCCGTCGCCCTTGGGGTCGCCGCCCTGCGCCATGAAGCCTTCGATCACGCGGTGGAACGCGAGCCCGTCGTAGAAATGCTGGCGAGTGAGGATCTTGATCCGCTCGACCATCTTCGGCGCGGCGTCGGGGCGGAGCCAGACGATGACGCGGCCACCGGTCGACAGATCGAGATACCACAGGTTCTCAGGATCGGTGACGGAAGGCACCGGCGGCCGGCCCTTGACGGGATCGACCACCTGCGCGGCCACCGGGCCGGTTACCGACGCGAGGAGGAAAGCAACGACAAGACCAAGAAAACGCATTATTTCCCCTCGGGCGGCAGATGGGTGCCGGCTGCGCTTAGAGCAAATCCGGGCTTGCGCCAATCTGAACATGGCGGTGCGCCGTTACGAACCCTTGCGGCCGAGCGTGTCGACCCGCGCCGCGACCTCGGAGGCTACGGCGGGCGTGACGAACCGGTCGATCGGGCCGCCGTACAACGCGATTTCCTTGACGAGCCGGCTGGCGATCGGTTGCAGCGACACGTCCGCCATCAGGAACACCGTCTCGATGCGCGGGTTGATCTGCTGGTTCATGCCCGCCATCTGATATTCATACTCGAAATCGGCGACCGCGCGCAGGCCCCGCACGATCACGCGCGCGCCCTCACGCTCGGCGAAGTCCATCAGCAGCGAATCGAAGCTGACGACGCGGACATCGCCCTCGATCTGCGCGACCTCGCGCTCGACCATCGCCAACCGCTCGGCCAGGTCGAACATCGGCGACTTGGAGGCATTGGTGGTGACGCCGATGACGAGCCGGTCGACCAGCTTCGCGCCGCGCCGGATGATGTCCATATGGCCGAGCGTGATCGGATCGAACGTGCCGGGATAGACGCCGGTGCGCATCTCTTGCTCTCCGTCGCCCCGGCGGAGGCGGGGGCCGCTTGAAGGGGTGCGAACCGGCCTCCGCCGGGGTGATGATTAGCGATCGCGTTCCAGGATGAAGCGGGCGATGTCGCGCAGAAGATCGGCCTCGGGGCCATAGCTGTGCAGATGCGCGACCGCCTGATCGACCAGCATGCGCGCCTGTTCGCGCGCACGCGGCAGGCCGAGCAGCGACAGGAACGTCTCCTTGCCGGCATCGCCGTCCTTGCCGAGCTTCTTGCCGACCGCCGCCTCGTCGCCCTCGACGTCGAGAATGTCGTCGGCGATCTGGAAGGCAAGGCCGATATCGCGCGCATAGCCACGCAGATGCGCTCGGCCCTCCGCCGGCAGCCGCCCGAGGATCGCGCCCGCCTCGACCGAACAGGCGATCAGCGCGCCGGTCTTGAGCGCCTGGAGCCGGGTGATCGTCGGCAGGTCGAAGCTGGTCTTCTCCGCCTCGATATCCATCATCTGCCCGCCTGCCATGCCCGCAGGGCCGGCGGCGCGGGCGAGATCGAGCACCAGTTCGCTGCGCACGAACGGATCGGCGTGGGTGGCCGGGTCGGCGAGCACCTCGAAGGCGAGCGCGTGGAGCGAATCACCGGCGAGGATCGCGGTCGCCTCGTCGTAGAGCTTGTGGACGGTCGGCTTGCCGCGCCGCATGTCGTCATCGTCCATCGCGGGCAGATCGTCGTGGATCAGCGAATAGACGTGGATGCATTCGATCGCGAGACCGGCGCGGCCCGCGCAATCACGATCGACCCCGAACAGCCGCGACGTGGCGTAGGTCAAAAGCGGGCGCAGCCGCTTGCCGCCGCCGATCGCGGCATGGCGCATCGCGGCGTAGAGATCCTCGCGCGGATCGCCGGGCAGCGTGAGCAACGTGTCGAAGCGCGCGTCGATATCGGCGCCGACTTCGGCGAGCGCATCGCCGAGCGAAAGAGTGGCAAGCGCAGTCATCATCAGCTCGCGGCGAAAGGTTGCACGGTGGCAGGCCGCCCTTCGGCGTCGAGCCGGATTGCCTCGATACGGGCCTGCGCGGCATCAAGCCGCTCGGCACAGCGGCGGCGTAGCCTGTCGCCGCGTTCGTAGAGGCGGATCGCCTCGTCGAGCGGTGCGTTGCCGGTTTCCAGCTGCGATACGATGGTCTCGAGTTCGCGCAGGGCTTCCTCGAAACTCAGGTCTTCAATGGGGCGATCCATGGCGCCGCTATGCGCGAGGCGAGTAACAGGGGTCAAGGAGTGCTGCGCCCGGAGTTGGTGTTCACTTCGGTTTTGGGCGCGGGATCACTCCAGCGTGTAAGGCACCGCGCCGCGCCGGTCCTGATCGACGGCGATGCGCCCGGCGGCGGGCGGGAAGGCGCGCTGGTCGCAGTCGCCGCGCGGGCAGATCCGGCAGGAGGTGCCGATCGGGGTCGCGATACCGTCCGTGCGCAGCGCGTCGGCATAAACGAAGTCGGCCGCGAACATTGCCTCGCAGCCGAGCGCGAGCGCGAAGCGGCGCGGCAGCCGGTCGTAGCCCTCGGCGGGCTTCACCAGCCCCTTGGCGATCGAGATGTAGCGTACTCCGTCGGGCGTCTCGGCGAGCTGGACGAGGATGCGGTCGGGAATCGCCACCGCTTCGTGGACGATCCACAGCGGACACGCCCCGCCGAAGCGCGCGAACTTCAGCCGCGTGGCGGAATGGCGCTTGGTGATGTTGCCCGCCATATCGACGCGGCAGAAGAAGAACGGAATGCCGAGCGCGCCCGGCCGTTGCAGCGTCGAGAGGCGGTGGCAGGTCTGTTCGAAGCTGGTGCCGAACTGTCGCCGCAGCCGGTCGATATCGTGACGCAGATCGCGCGCGGCGGCGCGGAACGCCTCGTAGGGCATCAGCAGCGCCCCCGCAGCATAGTTGAACAGCCCGGCGGCGAGCAGTTGCCGCCCCGGCTCGGAGCCGATCTCCGCCGCCTCGACCACCTCCGCGATGAGATCGGCGGCGGCGAGGCGCATGAAGCGATCGGCGAGCGCGAAGCGGATCGTCTCGGGCGGCTGCGCGCCGTCGATGCGGAGCAGCCCGGCCGCCGCATCGAAACTGCGCACCGTGCCGGGCGGGGCGTCATAGTCGGTGCGCACGCCGTAATCCTCGGCGAGCCGCTGTTCGATCGGGCGGGGATCGTCGGCGAGCGCCTCCGCGCGTCGATCGAGCGCGTCGATGTAATTGCTCGCATCGTTGAACCAGTCGCGCACCGCGTTCCACGGCAGGTGATCGGTCGCGCTCGCGCTCGAATCGAGCTGATCGTCGAGGATGCGAAGCTGCTCCTGCGCGCGCAGCAGCGCCTGATGCGTCGCGACGAGCCGGCGGGCGAGGCGGGGCTGCTGCTGCGTGGCGCGGCGCAGCGTTGCCTCGTCGAGCGGCTCGGCGGGAACGCTGGGGTCGGCGGCGGCGTCGAGCGCCTCGGCGAACAGGCGGCTGTCGTCGTTCGGGTCGAGCGGCGCCCAATGCGCGGGCGCCTCGCCCGACAGCGCCGCCAGCACGCGCGGGGTGAGCGGGCGGTGGCCGCTTTCGATCTGCGACAGGTAACTGACCGACAGCCCGATCCGCGCCGCCATCGCCGCCTGGCTGATGCCGAGCCGGTCGCGCAGTGCGCGCAGTTCGTGGCCGGCGTAGATGCGTCTCGTCGTCATGTCCTCTCCGTCGCCATCGGATCATGGTCCGCGGCGCTGCAACGTGCTTTAGTTTGCAAACCCACCCCGCGCAACTTTGCAAGATCACAGTTGCGCCCTGCGCGCCGCGTGCGAAGAGATGCCGCGCCACAGGAGACCGTGAATGTCCTCGACGATCGCCGAACTCGAACGCAAACGTGCCGCCGCCCGCATCGGCGGCGGTGAGAAGCGCATCGCCGCGCAGCATGCCAAGGGCAAGCTGACCGCGCGCGAGCGGCTCGACGTGCTGCTCGATCACGGCTCGTTCGAAGAGTACGACATGTACGTCGAGCATAATTGTACCGATTTCGGCATGCAGGACCAGATCGTGCCGGGCGACGGCGTCGTCACCGGTTCGGGGACGATCAACGGCCGGCTGGTGTTCGTGTTTTCGCAGGACTTCACCGTGTTCGGCGGCTCGCTGTCGGAACGGCACGCCACCAAGATCTGCAAGATCATGGACATGGCGATGAAAGTCGGCGCGCCCGTCATCGGCATCAACGATTCGGGCGGCGCGCGCATCCAGGAGGGCGTGGCGAGTCTGGCGGGCTATGCCGAGGTGTTCCAGCGCAACGTGCTGGCGAGTGGCGTGGTGCCGCAACTGAGCCTCATCATGGGGCCGTGCGCCGGCGGGGCGGTCTATTCGCCGGCGATGACCGACTTCATCTTCATGGTGAAGGATTCGAGCTACATGTTCGTGACCGGCCCCGACGTGGTGAAGACCGTCACCAACGAGGTCGTCACGCAGGAAGCGCTGGGCGGCGCGATCACGCACACCACCAAATCCTCGGTCGCCGATCTCGCACTGGAGGATGATATCGAGACGCTGCTGGCGGCGCGCGACTTCATCGATTTCCTGCCCGCCTCCAACCAGTCGCCGTTGCCCGAGCGGCCGACCTCGGACCCGTGGGACCGGCTTGAGGACAGCCTCGACACGCTGATCCCCGCCTCGGCCAACCAGCCCTACGACATGCACGAGCTGATCCGTAAGGTGGTGGACGAAGGCGATTTCTTCGAGGTGCAGCCGGCGCACGCGGGCAACATCATCACCGGCTTCGCGCGGATCGAGGGGCGCACGATCGGCATCATCGCCAACCAGCCGATGGTGCTGGCCGGGTGCCTCGACATCAACTCGTCCAAGAAGGCGGCTCGGTTCGTACGCTTCTGCGACGCGTTCGAAATCCCGATCGTGACGTTCGTGGACGTACCGGGTTTCCTGCCCGGCGTCGGGCAGGAGCATTCGGGCATCATCAAGCACGGCGCCAAGCTGCTGTTCGCCTATGCCGAGGCGACCGTGCCCAAGATCACCGTCATCACGCGCAAGGCCTATGGCGGCGCCTATGACGTGATGAGCTCCAAGCACCTGCGCGGCGACCTCAACTACGCATGGCCGACCGCCGAGATCGCGGTGATGGGCGCGAAGGGCGCGGTCGAGATCATCTTCCGCGGCCTGAACGCCGAAGGCATCGCCGAGAAGACCGCCGAGTACGAGGCGCGCTTCGCCAACCCGTTCGTCGCGGCGAGCAAGGGCTTCATCGACGAGGTGATCCAGCCGCACTCGACCCGCCGTCGGATCGCGCTCGGCCTGCGGAAACTGCGCGGCAAGGCGCTGGAGAACCCGTGGAAGAAGCACGACAACATTCCGCTGTGAGCGTGCGTACCGAACGGAGTGTTGCCGCATGACCGATAAACCCACGCTCGACCAATGGTCCGCCGCCGCCGCCAAGGAGGTGAAAGGCAAGGACCTTCTCTGGCAAACGCCCGAGGGGATCGCGGTCAAGCCGCTCTACACGCCTGAGGATGTGGCCGGTCTCGATTCCGGCCTGCCCGGTTTCGCGCCGTTCACGCGCGGGGTGCGCGCGTCGATGTATGCGGGGCGGCCGTGGACGATCCGCCAGTACGCCGGCTTCTCCACCGCTGAGGCGTCGAACGCCTTCTACCACCGCAATCTCAAGGCCGGGCAGAAGGGGCTGTCGGTCGCGTTCGATCTCGCCACGCATCGCGGGTACGACAGCGACCATCCGCGCGTGACCGGCGATGTCGGCAAGGCGGGCGTGGCGATCGACACGATCGACGACATGAAGATCCTGTTCGACGGCATTCCGCTCGATCAGATGAGCGTGTCGATGACGATGAACGGCGCGGTGATCCCGATCCTCGCCTTCTTCATCGTCGCGGGCGAGGAGCAGGGCGTCGATCGCAAATTGCTCGACGGGACCATCCAGAACGACATTCTCAAGGAGTTCATGGTCCGCAACACCTATATCTACCCGCCCGAACCCTCGATGCGGATCATCTCGGACATCTTCGGCTACACGTCGCGTGAGATGCCCAAGTTCAACAGCATCTCGATCAGCGGCTATCACATGCAGGAAGCCGGCGCGACGCAGGTGCAGGAGCTTGCCTTCACCATCGCCGACGGCATGGAATACGTGAAATACGGCGTCGCCTCCGGCCTCGATATCGACAAGTTCGCCGGCCGTCTGTCGTTCTTCTTCGCGATCGGCATGAACTTCTTCATGGAGATCGCCAAGCTGCGCGCCGCGCGCGTGCTGTGGCACCGCGCGATGACGCAATTGGGCGCGCAGGACGAACGCTCAAAGATGCTGCGCACGCATTGCCAGACGAGCGGGGTCAGCCTTACCGAGCAGGATCCGTACAACAACGTCATGCGCACCACGATCGAGGCGATGGCGGCGATGCTCGGCGGTACGCAGAGCCTCCACACCAACGCGCTCGACGAGGCGATCGCGCTGCCTACCGACTTCTCCGCGCGGATCGCGCGCAACACCCAGATCGTGCTCCAGGAAGAGACCGGGATGACCAAGGTGGTCGATCCCCTTGGTGGCAGCTACTATGTCGAGAGCCTGACCCAGCAACTGGTCGATGCCGCGTGGGAGATCATCGAGCGCGTGCAGGCTGAGGGCGGCATGGCCAAGGCGGTCGCGGCGGGCTGGCCCAAGGCGATGATCGAGGAGGCGAGCGCCGGCCGTGCCGCCCGCGTCGATCGCGGTGAGGACGTCATCGTCGGCGTCAACAAATACCGGCTCGCCGAGGAGGCACCAATCGACATTCTCGATGTCGACAATCATGCGGTGCGTGAAGCGCAGATCGCCCGCATCGCCAAGGTGAAGGCGGGCCGCGACGAGGCCGCCTGTCAGGCCGCGCTCGATGCTTTGCGCGAGGGCGCGCGGGGCAACGCGAACCTGCTCGAACTGGCGGTCGAGTGCGCGCGCGCTCGTGCGACGCTCGGCGAGATCAGCCAGGCGATGGAGGACGTGTTCGGCCGCTACGGCACCAAGCCGACGCCCGTGTCGGGCATCTACGGCGGGGCATATGGCGACGACGCCAAGTGGCAGGGGTTGGTTTACGGCGTCGGCTCGATCTCGCGCGCCAAGGGCCGCAAACCGCGCCTGTTCGTCGCCAAGATGGGGCAGGACGGGCACGATCGCGGCGCCAATCTCGTCTCCTCCGCATTCGGTGATCTAGGGTTCGAGGTGGTGCCGGGGCCGTTGTTCCAGACGCCGCGCGAAGCCGCCGATCTCGCCATCGCACAGGACGTCGACGTGGTGGGCGCCTCCAGCCTCGCTGCCGGGCACAAGACGCTGATCCCCGAGCTGATCGGCCATCTGCGCGAAGCCGGGCGCAGCGACATCAAGGTGATCGCCGGCGGGGTGATCCCGGCGCAGGATTATCAGATGCTCCGCGATGCCGGCGTTCAGGGCATTTTCGGGCCGGGTACGAATCTGGTGGACGCGGCGGGCGAGGTGTTGAAATTGCTGGGGCATAACATGCCACCAGTCGAGGACGTCGCGTAATGAGTTTGGATCTTTCCATCAGTGCTCCCGCCGAAGCGGCAGCCCAGGGCCACGAGGACGCCGCTGGCGACACCGTGCGCGTCGCCTCGCGCGAGCAGGGTGGCGTCCGCACCGACTGGACACGGGCGGAGATCGCCGAACTGTTCGATCTTCCGTTCGACGAACTGATGTTCCGCGCGCAAACCGTGCACCGCGCGTACCATGCGCCCTCGCAGGTGCAACTCTGTACGCTCCTGTCGATCAAGACCGGCGGCTGCCCGGAGGATTGCGGCTATTGCAACCAGTCCGCCAGCGCCGAGACCGAGTTGAAGGCGTCCAAGCTGATGGACGTGCGCGCGGTGCTGCAATCGGCCGCGCAGGCCAAGGACGCCGGGTCGCAGCGGTTCTGCATGGGCGCGGCATGGCGCAACCCCAAGGACAAGGACATGCCCGCCATCGTCGAGATGGTGCGCGGCGTGCGTGCGATGGGCATGGAGACGTGCATGACGCTCGGCATGCTCACCCCGTCGCAGGCCGATCAGCTCGCCGAGGCCGGGCTCGATTACTACAACCACAATATCGACACGAGCCCTGAGAAATACGGCGAGGTCATCACCACGCGCACCTTTCAGGATCGGCTCGATACGCTGGAGAACGTGCGCGAGGCGGGCATCAACGTCTGTTGCGGCGGCATCGTCGGCATGGGCGAGACGCGCGGGGATCGCGTCGGCTTCGTCCACGCGCTCGCCACCTTGCCGCGCCACCCGGAGAGCGTGCCGGTCAACGCGCTGGTGCCGGTGAAGGGCACGGTGCTCGGCGACATGCTCGCCGATACGCCGCTCGCCAAGATCGACGATATCGAGTTCGTCCGTACCGTCGCGGTCGCGCGCATAACCATGCCGCTGTCGATGGTGCGCCTGTCGGCGGGCCGCGAGAGCATGAGCGAGGCGACTCAGGCCTTGTGCTTCATGGCGGGCGCGAACTCGATCTTCACCGGCGACCGGCTGCTCACCACCGGCAACCGCGGCGACAGCGCGGATGCGACGCTGTTCGCCAAGCTCGGCGTCACCGCGATGCAGGGCGAGGAACCGGCGCGCGCGGCGAAGCAGGGGGGCTGCGGTTCGTGCTGATCCCGTTGCTGATGCTTGCCGCCGCCACGCCCGATTGCGCCACCGCGCAGACGCAAATGGCCATGACCGAATGCGCCGGCCGCGATGCCGGTGCGGCCGATGCCGCGCTCAACGCGCAATACCGGATCACGCTTGCGGACATGAAGAAGCGCGACGCGTTCATCGATCCCAAGGTGGACACGGACATCTCCTATTCGGCCGCGCTGCTGACCGCGCAACGCGCCTGGCTCGCCTTTCGCGATGCCGAGTGCCACAGCGAAGGCATGGCGATGCGCGGCGGATCGGCGCAGCGGATGCTCGTGTCCCGCTGCCTCGCCACGCTGACGCGGACGCGCATCGCGCAGCTCAAGCAACTGGTGCCGCAACAATGATCGCGCTCGCCCTGCTGCTGGCCGGGGCGGCGACGCCCCAGGTCCGTCCCACGCCGCACCCTACGCCCAAGCCAACCCCGCACGCCACGCCGACTCCCGGCCCGCAAACTCAGCGCGCGCTCGCCGAATACAAGGCGGCGGATGCGGCGATGGCGAGCCAGTGGCGCGTCACCAACGCCTTCATGAAGGGCAAGGACGCGCAGGATCATCAGCGCAGCCACTTCGCCTATGCCGAGGCGCTGCTGACCAGCCAGCGCACATGGATCACCTATCGCGACGCCGCCTGCCGGGTCGAGGGCGGGGTCCATGCCGGCGACGTGCGGCAGGCACTGATCGTCGCGCAATGCAAGACGGCGCTGACCAACGCGCGACGCTTGCAGTTGAAGGGGCTGATGGCGGGCGAATGACGCGCGTGCGCGCGACCGAGACAGAAACCGAAATTTAGGCGAGGACCGATGTTCAAGAAAATCCTGGTCGCCAATCGTGGCGAGATCGCATGCCGCGTGATGCGCACCGCCAAGAAGATGGGCATCGCCACCGTTGCGGTCTATTCCGATGCGGACGCGCGCGCGCCGCATGTGCTGATGGCGGACGAGGCGGTGCGGCTCGGGCCGGCACCGGCGGCGGAGAGCTATCTCAAGGCCGAACTGATCCTGCTCGCCGCGAAGGAGACGGGTGCGGACTGTATCCACCCGGGCTACGGCTTCCTCTCCGAACGCGAGAGTTTCGCGCGCGCCTGCGCCGAGGCGGGGATCGCCTTCGTCGGGCCGCCGCCGAACGCGATTGCGGCAATGGGCGACAAGATCGAATCGAAGAAGCTGGCGAAGGCGGCGGGCGTCAACGTCGTGCCCGGCTTCCTTGGCGAGATCGCCGATACCGAGGAAGCGGTGAAGATCGCCACCGAGATCGGCTATCCGGTGATGATGAAGGCAAGCGCAGGCGGCGGCGGCAAGGGCATGCGGCTCGCCTACAGCGAGCAGGACGTACGCGAGGGCTTCGAGGCGACCAAGCGCGAGGGGCTCGCCAGCTTCGGCGACGACCGCGTGTTCATCGAGAAGTTCATCGAAAGCCCGCGCCATATCGAAATCCAGGTGATGGGCGATCAGCACGGCAACATCGTCTATCTCGGCGAGCGCGAATGTTCGATCCAGCGCCGCCACCAGAAGGTGGTCGAGGAAGCGCCGTCGCCGTTCGTCACGCCCGCGATGCGCAAGAGCATGGGCGAGCAGGCGGTCGCGCTCGCGCGTGCGGTCGGGTATTACAGCGCGGGCACGGTCGAGCTGATCGTGTCAGGCGCGGACAAGACCGGCAAGGGCTTCTACTTCCTCGAAATGAACACCCGGCTCCAGGTCGAGCATCCCGTGACCGAGGCCGTCACCGGGCTCGATCTGGTCGAGCTGATGATCCGCGTTGCGGCTGGCGAGAAGCTGCCGTTCGCGCAGAAGGACGTGACGCTGACCGGCTGGGCGATCGAGAACCGCGTCTATGCCGAAGATCCGTATCGCGGCTTCCTGCCGTCGATCGGGCGGCTGGTGCATTATGATCCCCCCGCCGACGAACGGCCCGAATACGGCCCCGTCGCCAAGGGTGCGCCTTACGTCCGCGTCGACGACGGCGTGCGCGAGGGCGGCGAGGTCAGCATGTTCTACGATCCGATGATCGCCAAGCTCATCACCCATGCCGATACGCGGCTGGCGGCGATCGACCTCCAGATCGCCGCGCTCGACCAGTTCGAGATTTCGGGGCCGGGCAACAATCTCGATTTCCTGTCGGCGCTGATGCAGCACGACCGCTTCCGCTCGGGCGAGATCACCACCGGCTTCATCGCCGAGGAATATCCCGAAGGCTTCACCGGCGCGCCTGCCTCGCCAGCGTTGCTGGGTGAACTGGCGGCGGTCGCGGCGTTCGCGGCGACGGCGGAGGCTGACCGCGCGCGGCGTACCGACGGGCAACTCGGCAAGCGGCTCGATCCGCCGTCCGACTGGGTGGTGCGGGTCGCGGGCAAGGACCATGCGGTCGCGGTGTCCGAGGACGCGATCACCGTCGATGGCGCCGAGATCGACATCGCGATGGAATATACCCCGGGCGACCGAGTGATCGAGGCCGAGATTGACGGCACGCCGCTGTTCGTCAAGATCGCGCGCACCCGCACCGGCTTCCGCCTCAATGCGCGTGGCGCGGTGCATGTCGCGCGCGTGCTGCCCGCGCATGTCGCGCCGTACGCGCAGCACCTGCTGGTGAAGGTGCCGCCCGATCTGTCGAAGTTCCTGCTGTGCCCGATGCCGGGGCTGCTCCAGAAGCTCTATGTCGGCGAGGGCGACAAGGTCGAGGCGGGGCAGCCGCTCGCCGTGGTTGAGGCGATGAAGATGGAGAACATCCTGCGCGCCGAGAAGGCGGGCGTGGTGAAGGCGGTCAACGCCGCGCCGGGCGAGAGCCTCGCGGTGGATGCGGTGATCCTCGAAATGGCGTAACCCGCCGGATTTTTAGGAGGCATCAAGCCTGACCAAAAGCGTCACCCCAGCGCAAGCTGGGGTCTCCTTGGGGCGGCCGCTGCGCCCGCCGCCGGGCGATGCCAGCTTCCGCTGGCATGACGGTGGGGTGAGGAGCTACTCCTTCGCCTGCTCGAACGACTCCATCAGCGTTCGCGCGGCGTCGCGATCGGCGGCATCCTCGAACGCGACGTCGAGATCGGGCGCGACGCCGAGCATCTGCATCAGCGCCCACATGCCGAAGCGCCGTCCGCGATCGGTCTCCAGCCCGAACTCGACGCGCAGCCGCTCCGCGCCCGCCTGCAACGCGGCGGGCGACACCGCGCCGAGATCGTCGGTGCCGAAATAGCGTACGAACAGGTCTTCGAGCTTCATTCGTCGATCTTCGCGCCGTCGAGCGTGCGCTCCCGTCGCTCCGCCTCGGTACGTTCGGCGGCCCTTTGCGCTGGCGTGCGGCCGTGCAGCGCGCGGTTCTGTTCGGCGATGGCGGCGGCTTCTGCGCGCGCTTTTGCCTTACGGGCGGTTCGGAGGTTGACGATCTCGGCCATGCGCGTGTGTAACCGCTTGCGTTTCGCACGCCAACCGGCATAGCCGCGCGCCCGACCCGTCGCTTGAGGAACTCGCCCGTGTACGACGCAATCGGCCTCGATTTCGGCACCACCAACAGCGTCGTCGCGCGTGTTGGCGCAGACGGTGCGGCGCATCTGGTCGAGTTCGCCGCGCCCGGCGAGACGAGCGCGGTGTTCCGCTCGGCCTTGTGCTTCTACGAGGATGACGGGCTGGTCTGCGAGGCGGGGCCGTGGGCGATCGCCGAATATCTGGAATATCCGCAGGGCAGCCGCTTCCTGCAATCGTTCAAATCAGTGGCCGCCAGCGCGACGTTCGAACACGCCTCGATCTTCGAGAAACGCATGCGCTTCGAGGAGTTGGGCAAGCTGTTCCTCGCCAAGCTCGCGTCGCACACCGGCGGCGCGCTCGCCAAGCCGCCGCAGCGCGTGGTGGTCGGCCGCCCGGTCCATTACGCCGGCGCACGACCCGACGAGACGCTGGCCCGGCAACGCTATGACGCGATGTTCGCAGGCTTCGGCGCGGAAATTCATTACGTATACGAACCGCTCGGCGCGGCGTTCAGCTATGCGTCGCGGCTGGACGAGGCGGCGACCATCCTCGTTGCGGATTTCGGCGGCGGCACCAGCGATTTCTCGGTGGTGCGCGTCGCGCCGCCGGGAGCTACGAAGCGCTGCACGCCGCTCGGCCATGCCGGCATCGGCATCGCCGGCGACCAGTTCGATTCGCGTATCGTCGACAAGTTGGTGCTGCCGATCCTCGGCGCGGGCGGGCTGTACCGATCGTTCGACAAACAGCTCGAAATCCCGCGCGGCTATTTCAGCGATTTCAGCGACTGGTCGCGGCTCGCGCTGATGCGCAACCGCCGCACGCTCGAGGATCTGCGCAAGCTGCAATATAACGCGCTAGATCCGCAGGCGATCGGGCGGATGATCGCGATCATCGAGCAGGAGCAGGGCTATCGGCTGTACGATTCGGTCGGGAAACTGAAGCGCGCCCTGTCGGGCGCGGACGCGGCCGACTTCCATTTCGACGGCGAGGGCGTGATGATCGACGCGCATGTGACGCGCGCGCAGTTCGAGGGCTGGATCGCCGACGATCTCGCGCGGATGGCCGCGACGGTGGACCGCGCATTGGCCGAGGCCGGCGTGGACGAGAGCGGCATCGACCGCGTGTTCCTCACTGGCGGCACCTCGCTGATCCCGAGCGTGCGCGCGCTGTTCACCGGGCGCTTCGGCGAGGATCGGATCGCCACCGGAGGCGAACTCACCTCGATCGCCAACGGGCTGGCGCTGATCGGGCAGGAGGATGACGTCGCCGCCTGGGCGGTGTGACGCTCACGCCTCGGTCGACTCGGTCGTCCAGCCCAGCCCCGGGATCGTGATCGACCGCCGCCCCGACAGATCGACACGCGTCACGAAGATGTTGCGCCCCTCGATATAGCTCATCACCCGCCGCGCGCGCCCCAACGAACTGGTGCCGTAGATGCGCGCGATGTCCTCGTCGGTCGGGCAGGGCACGCCGTCGCGGGCGGCGCGCGCGACCAGCAGGAACGCGCCGAGCATGTCGTCGGGCAAGGTCGCCGCCATCGCCAGCGCGGGTGCCCATTCGGTATCGAGCCCGTCGAAGATGCCCGCACGCGCCGCCGCCAGCCGTCGCGCGAAAGCGGACGGATCGAGCGGCGCGCGGCGCACGCCGACCATGCGGCAGCGCACCTGGAAATCCTGGTACAGCACCGCCGCCGCGCGACCGCCCGATTCGGGATCTTCGGCGATCGCGCGCAGCACGTCGACGATGATCGCCTCCAGCGCCTCGGGCTCGATCTCGGGCTCAGGTTCGGCGCGGACCGGTTCGGGGCGGGCGATCGCATTGTCCATCGCGTCGGCCGAGCCGGGCATGCGCGGCGGCGGCGGGTTGGCGGCGGCGTGCATGAACAGCGTCGGTTCGTCGACTTCGACCTCGGTCATCAGCAGCTCGCGCATATCGGTCGCCTGCGATTGCGGCAGCGGCGTCAGCACCGGGCTGCCGCTGCGCGCCGAAGTGAGCACCTGCCCGATCTTCACCATGATCGGCCGCCGCGCGATCGCCGGGCCAAGCCCGAGGAAGGTGCCGCGCGTGAGATCGCGGATCTGTTCGGCCTGCCGCCGTTCCATGCCCAGCAGATCGGCCGCGCGCGCCATGTCGATATCGAGGAAGGTGCGCCCCATCAGGAAGTTCGACGCCTCCGCCGCGACGTTCTTCGACAATTTGGCGAGTCGCTGCGTGGCGATGATCCCGGCGAGCCCGCGCTTGCGCCCGCGCGACATCAGGTTCGCCATCGCCGACAGCGAGGCGCGGCGCACCTCCTCGGTCACTTCCGCACCCGCGGCGGGGGCGAAGATCTGCGCCTCGTCGATCACCACCAAGGCCGGATACCAATGTTCGCGCGGGGCATCGAACAGCCCCATCAGGAAGGCGGCGGCGCAGCGCATCTGCCCCTCCATCTCCAGCCCCTCAAGGCTGAGCACCACCGAGGAGCGGTGCTCGCGCGCGCGGCCGGCGAAGCGCGTGATCTCGGCGACCGAATAGTCCACCGCCTCGATCGCGACGTGACCATAGGGGCCGGAGAGAGTGACGAAATCGCCCTCGGGATCGATGATGATCTGCTGCACCTCGCGCGCGCTGCCTTCGAGCAGGCGGCGCAACAGGTAGGATTTGCCCGAACCCGAATTGCCTTGCACGAGCAGGCGGGTGGCGAGCAGTTCCTCAAGATCGATCGTCACCGCGCCGCCATTGGCGTCGGTGCCCATGTCCACACGGAAGGTCATGGGCAGCGAATGGCGGAAAGGGGCGGGGGGGAGCAAGCGTTATTGCGCTTTCCTGACCCGTGCCCGCTCACCACCGTTCGTCCCGAGCGAAGTCGAGGGGCGGATGTTGGGCAGGTGTCTCGACTTCGCTCGACACGAACGGTTTGAGGGGAGGGCGTCCCACCCCCGTTCGTCCTCAGCCAAGTCGAAGGGCGTGCCGCAAGTGCTGCGATTCGCACAGTGCTTCGACTTCGCCCAGTACGAACGGGTGTGTGGAGAGGCAGATCAATGCGGCGCCAGTCCCATCTCCACGCCGGTCTTGTCGTGCAGCGCGAAGCGGTCGACCAGATCGGCGCTGGCCGCATTATAGCCGATCACCTCCACCGAGCGCCCGCCCTGCCGCAGCCGCGCGACGATCTTGTCGAGCGCGCCGACGCCGGAAATGTCCCAGAAATGCGCGGCCGACACGTCGATCGTCACCGCCCGCGCCGGCTCGTCGCCCGCGAACGCGCGGGTGAAGCGATCGACCGAGGCGAAGAAGATCTGTCCCGTCACGCGGTAGGTCGCCGCCGTCTCGTCGCCGATCCGTTCGACCGCGAACATGCGGCGCACCTTGCCGGCGAAGAAGATGCCCGACAGCAGCACGCCGACCAGCACGCCGCGCGCGAGATCGTGGGTGGCGACCACCGTCACCACCGTCGCCACCATCACCACCGAGGATGTCGGCGGGTGGCGGCGCAGGTTGGCAAGCGAGTTCCACGAGAAGGTGCCGATCGAGACCATCACCATCACCGCCACCAGCGCGGGCATGGGGATACGCCCGACCCAAGGCCCCAGCACAGCGAGCAGGAACAGCAGGAACGCGCCCGCGGTGAAGGTCGACAGCCGCTTGCGCCCGCCCGAGGTGACGTTGATGACGGACTGGCCGATCATCGCGCACCCGCCCATGCCCCCGACCAGCGCGGCGGCGATGTTGGCGGTGCCCTGGCCGACGCACTCGCGGCGCTTGTCGCTTTCGGTGTCGGTCATGTCGTCGACGATCTGCGCGGTCATCATCGATTCGAGCAGCCCGACCGCCGCCATCGTCAGTGCATAGGGGAGGATGATGCGCAGCGTCTCGAGCGTGAACGGCACCTGCGGCCAGGTGAAGCTCGGCAGCCCCTCGGGCAGGCGGCCCATGTCGGACACGGTGCGCACCGGCAGGCCCATCCAGATGCTGATCGCCGCCAGCACGAGGATCGCGACCAGTGGGGAGGGCACCGCTTTGGTGATGCGCGGGAACAGGTAGATGATGGCGAGGCCACCTGCCACCATCGCGAAGGTATGCCAGCTAACCCCAAGAAATTGCGGGATTTGTGCCATGAAGATCAGGATCGCGAGCGCGTTGACGAAGCCGGTGATGACCGAGCGCGACACGAACTGCATCAGCAGATCGAGCCGGAGCGCCCCTGCGATCATCTGGAAGATCCCCATCAGGATCGTCGCGGCGAACAGATATTGCAGGCCGTGATCGTGCACCAGCGGCGTCACCACCACTGCGACCGCGGCAGTGGCGGCGGAGATCATCGCGGGCCGCCCACCGATGAAGGCCGAGACGATCACGATCGCGACCGAGGCATAGAGGCCGACGCACGGATCGACGCCGGAAATGATCGAAAAGCCGATCGCTTCGGGAATGAGTGCGAGCGCGACGACGATCCCGGCGAGCACGTCGCACCGGGCTTCGGTGGCGTCGGCGAACCATTCGCGACGCAGGCGAGAGACGGTAGAGGTCATGCGGAAACCATGTAACGGGCACAGCGCGGCGAACCGGGACGGTGGCAGAGCGAACTGTGTGCGTTGTCCGGCGGATCGGCGGCCGGAATAGCCACCCGGGATTGCACCGGGTCCATGTGAGTGGGGGCTTCATAGCGCAGGCCCCTGCGAAGGCAACCGCTTAACCCCCGTTCGTCCCGAGCGAAGTCGAGGGACAGGCCCGGAGCGCAGGTGCCTCGACTTCGCTCGGCACGAACGGTTTTGGGGTATGTCGTACTTCTCTGGCCGGCGGTGTTTCGACCTCGCTTCGAGTACACGGAGCCGGCCTTCACCCCGGCAACCGCAACTCCGCATCGAGAAAATCGAGGAACGCCCGCACCCGCAGCGCCAGCCGGTCCTGCCCGCTGTAGAGCGCGTGGATATCCTCGCCATCGCCCGGGTTGCAGTCGGCCAGCACCTCCACCAGCCGCCCCTCGGCAAGATCGCGCGCGACGTGGAAGCGGCCGAGCCGGGCGATGCCGCCGTCCGCCACCGCCATCAGCCGCACGACCTCGCCCGAATTGCCGAGGAACGGGCCATCGACCGGGCGCTGCACCACGCGACCGCCGGTCAGGAACGGCCAACTGTCGACGCTGCGGCGGAAGCTGAACTTGAGGCAGATGTGCCGCGCGAGATCGCCCGGCTCGGCGGGCGTGCCACGCGCGGCGAGGTAGCCGGGGCTCGCCACCACCACCATCGCGCTGTGGCCGAGCTTCTTCGCGCGCAACCGGGTATCGCGTAAGGGGCCGATGCGGACCGCGATGTCGGCGCGTTCCTCAACCAGATCGACCAGCGTATCGGACAGGGCGAGATCGACCGTTACCTCCGGGTGTGCGGCCAGGAAGCGCGGCAGGATCGGCAGCAGGCAATGCACCCCGAACGGCACCGCCGCGTTGATGCGCAGCAGCCCGCGCGGCGTCTCGCGTTCGTGGCCGAGGCTCTGCTCGACCGCATCGACCTCGGCGAGCAGTGCGGAGATGCGGCTGCGATACGATTCGCCCTCGGGCGTGAGCGACAGCGATCGGGTGGTGCGCTGGATCAGCACCACGCCGAGCCGTGCCTCGATCCGCGCGATACTGCGGCTGACGGCGCTAGGGGTGAGGCGCAGCGCCTTGGCGGCGGCGGCGAAGCTGCCCCGTTCGGTGACGGCGAGGAAGGTCTGCATGTCGCCGATGCGATTGTCCACGGGCCGGCTTTCGTGATTTGCTTTCACTTCTGTTGTGCGATGCTGCCGGCTAATCATCAATACCGCGCCGCCATATCTCTTGCGCTCGACATTCAAGGAGATTTCGCATGGACCTGCAACTCAAGGGCAAGAGCGCACTCGTCACCGGATCGACCGCCGGCATCGGCCTCGCCATTGCCGAGCGGCTCGCCGCCGAGGGTGCCGACGTCATCATCACCGGGCGCAGTCAGGCCAAGCTCGACGAGGCTGCCAACACGGTCGGCGCGAAGGGCAAGGTGCGCGCGGTGCTCGCCGATCCGGGCACGGCCGAGGGGTGCGACACGTTGATCGCGGCGGTTCCGCAGGTCGACATCCTCGTCAACAATCTCGGCATCTACGAGGCGAAGGCGTTCACCGATATCACCGACGCCGACTGGTTCCGCTTCTTCGAGATCAACGTGATGAGCGGCATCCGCCTGTCGCGCCACTATTTCCCGAAGATGCTCGAGGCGAACTGGGGCCGGGTGATCTTCATCGCCAGCGAAAGCGCGCAGCTCATCCCGGCGGAGATGGTCCACTATGGCATGACCAAGACCGCGCAGCTCGCCATCTCGCGCGGGCTCGCCGAGCAGACGCGCGGCACGGGCGTGACGGTCAACACCGTGCAGCCGGGGCCGACGCGCTCGGAGGGGATCGTCGAGTTCATCCGCTCGGTGGTCGACAACAAGGACGCGCCCGAGGCCGAACGCGAGGCCGAGTTCTTCGCCAAGCTGCGTCCGCTCTCGTTGATCCGCCGCCTGATCGAGGCCGAGGAGGTCGCGGCGATGACCGCGTTTCTCGCCAGTCCGCTCGCCGCCGTCACCAATGGTGCTGCGATCCGCGTCGAGGGCGGCATGGTGCCGACCATCGCCTGATCGAGGGGAGGGGTGCGCCGATGGCGCGCCCCGTCACCCCTCGGTGCGGCGGCCGAACAGTCGCTTGAAGAACCGGCTGAGCCCCGCGCCCGCCACCGCCAGCGCGCCGAGAATATATTTGCCGAAGCCGAGCGCGATCGCGAGCAGCCCGAGCTTCTTCGCCACTACGACGCCCGCCCCCGCCGCGACCAGCCCGGCGAGGCCGTAGCCCGCGCTCTTGTCGATCGTCTTGTCGAAATCGGCATAGGCCGAGCCGCGATCGAATGCGGCGGACTTGCCGAAATCGGCGGCGGCGGCGCGCACGTCGCTCAGGTGATCCATGCTGGAGAGCATGTTGAGGCTGAGCACGCCGCGCCGTCCGAGCAGCCGCACATCGTAGTTGAGCGCATCGACCGGCGTGTCGGAAAACTTGATGTCGCGCGCCCAGATCAGCGCATGCGAGGCAGGATCGTATTGCGGCGGCTGCGCCCAGCCGACGAGGTGGAGTTGCGGAAAGCCACCCTGTTTGCGCTTCTCGTTCTCGTCGGCCTCGCCCTTGCGGATCGACTCGAGCACCTGGTTGTAATCTTCCGACTTGGCGTTGGCGTTGGCGTCGGTGACGTAGCCGGTATCCTCATAGGTGACGACCGCGCCCCACACGTTGTCGAAGATCGTCTTGCCCTTCTCGAACACGATGCCGAGCACGCCGTCGGCGGTCTGCGGAGGATTGCCCCAGACTTTGGTCAGGATCGTCTTCGCTTCGTCGGCGGGCACGAAATAATAGCGGTCGCCGAGGTGTAGCTGCGCATGTGCGGCGGGGATCGCCACATCGCCGGTCTGCTTGTGCAGGCCTTTTTCGAAGGCGATCAGCGGCTTCGGGATAGCTTGCGTCTGCACCTCGGCGGCGGCGGGTGCCGCGACAATAAGGCCGAGCGTAACCGCGCCGACGGCAAGTGTCTTCATCATGCATTCCCCCCGGGTCAGTCGTACGGCCGAGCCATTCGGGACAGGATGCCGCGCCGGAGGCGATGGCGATAGTAGAAAATCGTCCTCACGCGCACGAACGGCGTGGCGCAACCAAGCGCGGCGTGTGTCGTTGGTCTGCGAGTTCGACGAGGAGAAACACGATGGCCGACACGCAGAAGATCAAACAGGATATGTGGGACAAGATGGCTGCGAGCCCGTACCTGATGGTCGGGCTGGTCGATGGCGGCCATAGCGAGCCGATGACCGCGCAGCTCGACAAGGATCAGGTCGACACCTTGTTCTTCTTCGCCGGCAAGGACAACCGGCTCTCGGGCGGCGGCAAGGCGATGGCGCAGTTCGTCTCCAAGGGGCACGATTTCTTCGCCTGCATCGCCGGCGACGTCCGCACCGACAATGATCGTGCGCTGATCGACAAACTGTGGAATTCGCAGGTCGAATCCTGGTTCCCGGGCGGCAAGGACGATCCCAACCTGACGCTGCTGCGGCTCGATATTTCGAGTGCGGAGCTTTGGGAGACCGACATGTCGATCTCGGGCAAGGTCAAGATGCTGTTCGGCGGCAAGATCCGCAGCGACGAGGATGGCAGCCACGCGTTCGTCGAGACGACGCGCGTGTGACGAAACAGGCGCGGTGCGAGAGCGCCGCGCCGATCCTCCCGCAGAGCCGGGAGGCGGAATACACGAAAGGGCGGCCCGTGGTGACGGGCCGCCCTTTTTCGATTCGTGCCGGAGAACGGCGCGGTGTCAGCCGTTGGCAGCGATCCATTGCTCGACCACCGGCGCGACGAGGTTGCGCCATTTACTGCCGTTGAAGATGCCGTAATGGCCAGCATCGACGCGGAAGTAATGCTTCTTGTCCTCGGGCAGCGCGGTCGCGATTTTCAGCGCGGCTTTGGTCTGGCCCAGCCCGGAGATGTCGTCGCGCAAGCCCTCGATCGCGAGGATGCCGATATCGGTGATCGCCGCCGGATCGACCTTGCGGCCGCGATGCATCATCTCGCCCTTGGGGAGCGCATGCTTCTGGAACACCAGCTCGATCGTCTGGAGGTAGAATTCGGCGGTCATGTCGCAGACCGAGCGATATTCCTCGTAGAATTGCTTGGTCGTGTCCGCGCTCTCGTCGTCGCCCTGGACGAGATGCTTGAACATCTCCCAATGCGACATGAGGTGGTTGCCAAGGTTCATCGACATGAAGCCGGCGAGCTGGAGGAAGCCCGGGTACACCTTCCGCCCCGCACCCGGATAGGTGACGGGCACGGTGACGATCACGTTCTGCTCGAACCAGCTATGCGGCCGCTCGGTGGCGAGTAGGTTGACCGACGTGGGCGCCTCGCGCGTGTCGACCGGGCCGCCCATCATCGTCAGCGTCTTCGGGCGGCAGGGGTTGTTGTCCGCGCTCATCACGCAGGCGGCGGCATAGCACGGCACCGACGGCTGGCAGACCGCGAGCATATGCGTGCCGCCTTGGCCCTCGTTGGGGCCGATCGCTTCCAGGAAGGCGATCACGTAGTCGACGTAATCCTCGAACCCGAACGTGCCGTCGCTCACCGGGGCAAGCTTGGCGTCGCGCCAGTCGGTGATGTACACGTCGGCACTCGGCAGCATCCGCTCGACCGTGCCGCGCAGCAGCGTGGCGAAATGGCCCGACATCGGCGCGACGATCAGCAGCTTGGGGCCGCCCTCCACGCCTTCGCGGCGGAAGCGCTTGAGCTGGCCGAAGGCTTTGCGCAGCACGATCTCCTCGACCACCGCGACCGGCTTGCCGTCGATGATGGTGTGATCGAGCCCGAAATGCGGCTTCCCGCGCGGCGCGGCGGCATGCGCGAAAACCTCCAGAGCCGAGGCGATCACCGGCCCGCCGCCGAAATAGGCGAACGGGTTTACGGGGTTCTGGAGCAACTCGGCGCTGAAGTCGGCCATCGCGCTTGCGCCGGCCAGAAAGGAGCGTTGCAGTTCATAGGCGTTGTACAGCATGGGAATCCTGTAACGGTTTTTCACGGCAATAACATCCGGAACGACGCGTAGGGTCCGAAAGCATTTCGCGTCACGGTGATCGCGCTTTCCGATCTGCCGGCGTGAAGAGGCGGTGGCGCGGGCGCGGCGGCCCTGCTAATCGGGCGCGATGGCTGAAATCGATACGGTCGAGCCGCGCGCGCCTCGCAAGCTGAGCAACCTCGGGATGGTGTGGCATCACGCCACGCGCTACCCGCTGCGGATCGCGCTCGCGCTGGTCGCGCTGGTCGCGGCGGCGGGGGCGACCCTGTTCTTCCCGGCGACGTTCAAGCAGATCGTCGACAACGGCTTCGCGCAACATGCCGACGCCGCGTCGGTCGCGCCCTATTTCCACCATCTGATCCTCGTGGTGATCGTGCTGGCGGTGGCGACGGCGGTGCGCTTCTACAGCGTGTCGTGGCTGGGCGAGCGCACCGTCGCGGACATCCGCGTCGCGGTCCACGCCAATCTGCTGACGCTCTCGCCCGCGTGGTTCGAGGAGAACCGCCCGTCCGAAATCGCCTCCCGGCTGACCTCGGACACCGCGCAGATCGAGAATGCGGTCGGCAGCACGATCTCGGTCGCGTTGCGCAGCGTGGTGATCGGCGTGGGCGGCATCATCTATCTGTTCGCGCTCGCGCCCAAGCTGGCGCTGTCGCTGATCGTCGGCATTCCGATCGTCATCACGCCGATCTTCCTGCTCGGGCGGCGCGTGCGGCAATATTCGCGGTCCAGCCAGGACCGCGTCGCCGATATCGGCGCGCTGGCGGTGGAGACGCTGGGTGCGATGAAGATCGTGCAGGCGTTCGGGCAGGAGCGCCGCGAGGGCGCTCGGTTCGCCGCAGCCGTCGATACCAGCTTCCAGTCGGCCAAGCGCCGCTTCAGGTTGCGCGCGATCATGACCGCGCTGGTGATGGGGATGCTGTTCGGCGCCGTCACGCTGCTGATGTGGGACACCGTCAACGACGTCGCGAGCGGTCGCCTGTCGAGCGGATCGCTCGCCGCGTTCGTGCTGACCGCCGGCATCGTCACCGGCTCGTTCGGGTCGCTGACCGAAGTCTATGGCGATCTGCTGCGCGCCTCGGGCGCGGCGGGGCGGCTATCCGAACTGCTCGCCGAGCGGCCGGGGATCGCCGCGCCAGCGTCGCCCACGGTGCTGCCCGATCCGCCGCGCGGCACGGTCGAATTCTCCCACGTCGAGTTCCGCTATCCGACGCGGCGCGAGGTGGCGGCGCTGCACGATTTCACGCTGGCGGTCGCGCCTGGCGAGACGGTGGCGATCGTCGGCCCCTCGGGGGCGGGCAAGTCGACGCTGTTCCAGTTGCTCCAGCGCTTCTACGATCCCGATGCGGGCGAGGTGCGCGTCGACGGCGTGGCGCTGCCGCGCGCCGACCCCGCCGCGATCCGCGAGCGGATCGCGATGGTGCCGCAGGATACGGTGATCTTCGGCGCGTCGGCGCGCGACAATCTGCGCTACGGCCGCTGGGATGCGGATGACGCGGCGGTATGGGCGGCCGCCGAAGCCGCCAATGCCGCCGAGTTCCTGCGCAAGCTGCCGCAGGGGCTCGACACCTTCCTCGGCGAAGGCGGCGCGCGGTTGTCAGGCGGGCAGCGCCAGCGGCTCGCGATCGCGCGCGCGCTGCTGCGTGATGCGCCGATCCTGCTGCTCGACGAGGCGACCAGCGCGCTCGATGCCGAGAGCGAGCGGCTGGTCCAGCAGGCGCTCGAACGGCTGATGGCGGACCGCACCACGCTTGTCATCGCGCACCGGCTCGCCACCGTCCGCGCGGCGCGGCGGATCATCGTGATGAACGACGGGCGGATCGTCGAGAGCGGTTCGCATGCCGAGCTGATCGGCGCGGGCGGCCTGTACGCGCGGCTGGCGAGCCTGCAATTCAGCGAGGCGGCGTGAGCGTGTCGAGCCGAAGCGTCCTGAAGATATGCTTCCGCCTTCGCGGGACCACATCGTCACAGTCGAGACGCAGTTCGAACGCATGACCACCGCCGACCTCACTCCCGATACCGAGCATCGCGGCCTTGTCGGCATCCTCCCCGCCGCCGCGCGCCCGTTCGCGCTGCTCGCGCGGTTCGATCGGCCGATCGGCTGGTGGTTGCTGTTCTGGCCGGGTGCGTGGGGTGTCGCGCTCGCGGGCGGAGCGGTGAAGCGCTGGGATCTGATCGTGTGGCTGCTCGTCGGCAGCATCGCGATGCGCGGGGCGGGCTGCGTGTACAACGACATCGTCGATCGCGATCTCGACCGGCAGGTCGCGCGCACGCGCAGCCGCCCGCTCGCCAGCGGCGCGGTTAGCCTCAAGGCGGCATGGGTGTGGCTGGTGAGCCTGTGCCTGATCGGCCTCGTCGTGCTGGTGCAGCTCAACCTTTATGCGGCGATCGTCGCGCTGCTCAGCCTCGCGCTGGTGGCGGGCTATCCGTTCATGAAGCGCATCACCTGGTGGCCGCAGGCTTGGCTCGGCATGGTGTTCTCCTGGGCCTGTCTTGTCGGGTGGAGCGATGTCGCCGGCAGCCTCGCAGCGCGCGGTCTGCTGCTCTACGCGGGGTCGATCGCGTGGGTGATCGGCTACGACACGATCTACGCGCTTCAGGACCGTGAGGACGATGCGCTGATCGGCGTGCGTTCCTCCGCGCTCAGGATGGGCGGCAAGGTGCGGATGGGCGTCAGCCTGTTCTACGCCGCCGCGCTGGTGTTGTGGGGTGCGGCGTTATGGCTGGTGCGGCCGGATCCGCTCGCGCCTGCCGCGCTGCTGCCGGTCGCGGCGCATTTCGCGTGGCAGGTCGGCACGCTCTCACCCGATGATGGTGCGGGCGCGCTTGCGCGGTTCCGCTCGAACCGGTTTGCCGGGCTGCTGGTGTTCGGCGCGTGTTTTGTAGTGGGAACCGTCGCGACGCTTTGACCTTCGGCACCTGCGCACCTAAGTCCGTGATATGTTGACTATCGAACAGGCGCGGGACCGCGCCGCCGCTATCGTAGAGCGCGCCAAAGCTGCCGGCGCGGATGCCGCCGACGCAGTGTTCGCCTCGGACACCGCGCTCGACGTCTCGGTGCGGCTCAGCGCGCTCGAGGATGTCGGCCGCAGCGAAAGCGCGGAACTCGGCCTGCGCGTTTTCGCCGGCAAGCGCTCGGCGAGCGTCTCGACCTCGGACTTCACCGATGCCGCGATCGCCGCGCTGGTCGAGCGCGCGGTGGCGATGGCCCGAGAGGCGCCCGAGGATGCCTGGGCCGGGCTCGCCCCCAAGGACCGGCTGATGCACGGCGCGCCGCCGCAGCTCGATCTCGACGATGGCGGCGAGGCTTCGCCCGAGTCGCTGCGTGAGGCGGCGCTGGCGGCGGAGGATGCCGCACGCGCGGTCGTCGGCGTCACCAACAGCGAGGGCGGCTCGGCCAGCGCGGCGCGATCGATCTGGGCGCTCGCCACCAGTCACGGCTTCGCCGCCGCCTACGCCACCACCAGCTACGGCCTGTCGGCAAGCGTGCTGGCTGGGGAGGGCGGGGCGATGGTGCGCGACTATGCCTATCACGCCACCCGCCGCCGCCGTGATCTCGAAAGCGCCGAGGCGATCGGCGTGCGTGCGGGCGAACGCGCGATCGCCCGCGTCAACCCCGGCCGGGTCGAGAGCGGCGCGATGCCGGTGGTGTTCGATCCGCGCGTCGGATCGAGCCTGCTCGGCCATTTCGTCGGCGCGATCGGCGGTCAGGCGATCACGCGGCGTACCAGCTTCCTGCTCGACGCACTCGGCACCGCGGTGTTCGCGCCGGGTGTCGAGATCGCCGATGATCCGCACCGTCCACGGGGCTTGCGCTCGCGCGCGTTCGATGGCGAGGGGCTGCCGGTATCGCCGATGGCGCTGGTGCAGGACGGTGTGCTCGAAACGTGGCTGCTCGACAGCGCCTCGGCGCGTCAGCTCGGGCTGGAGCCGACCGGCCATGCCGCGCGCGGCGTCGGCGGCGCACCCGGCGTCTCGACCAGCAACCTCCATATGGCGGCGGGGCATCTGTCGGCGCAGGCGCTGACCGCCGACATCACGCGCGGCATCTACGTGACCGAGCTGATCGGCATGGGCGTCAACGGCGTGACCGGTGATTACAGCCGCGGCGCGGCGGGCTTCCTGATCGAGAATGGCGAGATCACCCGCCCGGTCGCCGAGCTGACCATCGCGGGAAACCTCAAGGACATGTTCCGCGCACTCACACCGGCCAACGATCTCGAATTCCGCTACGCCACCAACGTGCCGACGATCCGCATCGACGGGATGACGGTCGCGAGTGGCTGACACGCTCGCCGACGAGATCGCCGCGATCGCGGCTGAGGCTGGCGCGCTGGCGATGGCGCGCTGGCAGACCGATTTCGCGCGGTGGGAAAAGGTGCCTGGCCATCCGGTGAGCGATATCGATCTCGAGGTCGACGCATTGCTGCACACGCGGCTGTCCGCGCTCGATCCCGCGGCGGGCTGGCTGTCCGAGGAGACCGCCGACAGTGCGGCGCGACTGTCGTGTCGGCGGCTGTGGGTGGTCGATCCGATCGACGGCACCCGCGACTATCTGCGCGGGCGGCCGGGCTGGGCGGTGTCGGTGGCGCTGGTCGAGGATGGCGCGGCGGTGGTTGGGGTCCTCGATGCGCCTGCGCGCGGCGAGGTGTGGCGTGCGGCGCTGGGGCGGGGCGCGACCCGCAATGGCGTGCCGCTGCGTGCGAGCGACCGCAGCGACATCGCCGGTGCGCGCGTGCCGACCGATGCCTTGCCCAAGGCCGACCGCGATCTCGTGGTGGTCGAAAAGCCCAATTCGATCGCGTTGCGCATCGCGATGGTCGCGGCGGGCGAGGCCGATCTCGTCGCCACCGCGCGCTGGGGCAACGAATGGGACATCGCCGCCGCCGCGCTGATCGCGACCGAGGCGGGCGCGGTCATCACCGATGCGCTGGGCGGCACGCTCGCCTTCAACACCGAGGCGGCCGAGGCGTTCGGCATCCTCGCCACCGCGCCGGGCATCCACGCCGCCGCCGCCGCGCGCTTGCGCGAGCGGGCGCTCGCGGCAAGCGTGCGGTAGGTAGGGCAACGAGCACCGTTCGTGCTGAGTAGAGATCGAGTAGGCGCAGCCGTATCGAGGTCTCGTATCGAGGCAGGAGGTGACCTGTCCCTCGATACGCCGTCTCGCTACGCCCTGCGGGCTACTCGGGACGAACGGGACGCGGGGTGGGCTTACGCCTCCTCGCCGGCCGGCTTGCTCTGCAACTGGATGTAGTTCTCCAGCCCCATCCGCGCGATCATGTCGAACTGGCGCTCGAGCGTGTCGACATGCTCCTCCTCGCTGGCGAGGATGCGCTTGAACAGGTCGCGGCTGATGAAATCGTGCACCGTCTCGCAATGCGCGATCGCCTGGCGCAGCAGCGGCAGCGCATCCATTTCCAGCGCGAGGTCGGCCTTGAGCACTTCCTCCACCGTCTCGCCGATGCGTAAGCGGCCGAGCATCTGGAAATTCGGCAGGCCGTCGAGGAACAGGATCCGCTCCGACAGCCAGTCGGCGTGCTTCATCTCGTCGATCGACTCGTGACGCTCGAAATCGGCGAGGCGTGCGACGCCCCAATGGTCCAGCAGGCGATAATGCAGCCAGTACTGATTGATCGCGGTGAGTTCGTTCTTGAGCGCCTCGTTGAGGAACTCGATAACCTTGTCGTCGCCGCGCATGTGTCGCTCCCGCTGTATCTAAAGCGGCGTCTTAGGCGACCGCACGCTCCTGGTCGATGATGGTGCGCGTGAAAGCCGCGCATTTTCCGCACTTGGGCGGACGGCCGAGCGCCTGATGCACTTGGCAGGGCGTGGCGCAGCCCTGACGCGCCATCGCGCGCACATCGTTTTCCCGAATCGCATTACAGATACACACGACCATCCGGCATCCTCCGCTGCCGAACTGATACGCGTACTGCGAACCGATCGCAATGCTATTGCGCGGCGCTCGCAATAATAGCTAGGCGCGCCACCGTGCCGCCCAGCGTGTGAGCAGCGCCACGGGCAAGCCAAGCAGCAGGATGTGGAGGAGGATCTGAACCATTCCCTCGCGCGGCGTGAGCGTGAGGAAGGCGGGCGGCCACGCACGCGGCGACGCCATCACGCACCGGACGCACCAGGCGAACACGCCGAGCAGTGCACCGCTCATGCGCCAGTGGCGGTTGAGCACGGGCAGGCGGATCGTCGTGATGAGATACAGGTCCGCGAGCAGCCCGATCACGAGGAAATGCACCAGCAGACCGAGCAGCGGCCCGCCCACCGGCTCGCGCCATGCGGCGTCGCCGATCACGCCGCTGGCAATGTCGGTCAGCATCGCCAGCGGGCTCCCGCCCGACCAGATCGCACCCGCGAAGCTCGCCAGCAGCACCAGCGTTCCCGCCACCGCCGTCGCCAGCGTCAACCCGCGCAGCGTGCCCGATTGCGTGTAAGGTGTCGTCATGCCGGGCCTCTCGATCGCACGAAGCGACGATAAGCGGCGGCCCGGCGATGGTAAATGGCGCAGGACCGCCGCGCGCGTGCCTGGCGTGTCAATGCGGATCAGATCAGGCGATCACATCGCCCATCAGCGCCGGGAAAAAGCCCTCGTGCGCCGCGCGCAGATCGGCGAGCGTCACCACGTGATCGTCGTCGGGCAGTTCGAAGATGATGCGATCGGCGATGGTGCGCCCGATCCGCTCGACCTCGACCCCGGCGGCATAACCGCGCTTGAGCGTCTCCATCAGCAGGTGATCGGCGACGGTCGCGACGTACAGCCCCTGATCCTCGCCGAACAGCGCGCAGGCGGTGCCGCACGGCAGCGGCGCGTTGAGCATCGCGCCATAACCGCCCGCCAGCGCCATCTCGGCGATCGCCACCGCGACGCCGCCGTCGGACACGTCATGCACCGCGGTCAGCGCGCCGGCGCGGATCGCCTCCCGCACGAACGCACCGGCGGCACGCTCGGCGTCGAGATCGACCGGGGGCGGGGGACCATCCTCGCGACCGTGGATCTCGCGCAGCCACAGCGACTGACCGAGATGACCCGAGCGGCTGCCGATCAGCACGATCACGTCGCCGCTGCCCTTGAACGCGATCGTCGCGGATTTCGACCAGTCGGCGAGCAGGCCGATGCCACCGATCGCCGGCGTCGGCAGGATCGCCGAGCCGCCGCCGGTCGCCTTCGATTCGTTGTAGAGCGAGACATTGCCCGACACGATCGGGAAGTCGAGCGCGCGGCAGGCGTCGCCCATGCCGTCGAGGCAACCGGTGAGCTGCGCCATGATCTCGGGCCGCTGCGGGTTGGCGAAGTTGAGGCAGTTCGTCACCGCGAGCGGCAGCGCGCCGACCGCCGACAGGTTGCGATAGCACTCCGCGATCGCCTGTTTGCCGCCCTCATACGGGTCGGCATAGCAATAGCGCGGCGTGCAGTCGGTGCTGATCGCGAGGCCCTTCTGCGTGCCGTGGACGCGCACCACCGCCGAGTCGCCGCCGGGGCGCTGCACGGTGTCGCCGCCGACCTGCGTGTCATATTGCTCCCAGATCCAGCGCCGCGAGGCGATGTCGGGCGAGGCCATCAGCTTGAGCAGATCGCCGCAGATGTCGCTGGTGCACGGCGCATCGTCGAGCGGCTTGACACCGGCCCACGCCTTGTACTCCTCGCGCGACACCGAGGGACGGTCGTACAGTGGCGCTTCGTCGGCAAGCGGGGCGAGCGGAATGTCGCACACCGTGTCGCCGTTCCACTTGAGGACCATGCGGCCGGTGTCGGTGACATGACCGATCACCGCGAAATCCAGCTCCCACTTGCGGAAGATCGCTTCTGCGAAGTCCTCGCGGCCGGGCTTCAGGACCATGAGCATACGCTCCTGGCTCTCGCTCAGCATCATCTCGTACGGCGTCATGCCGGTTTCGCGCTGCGGCACAGCGTTCATGTCGAGTTCGATGCCGACGCCGCCCTTCGACGCCATCTCGACGGACGACGAGGTGAGGCCGGCCGCGCCCATGTCCTGAATCGCGACGATCGCGTCCGATGCCATCAGTTCGAGGCAAGCCTCGATCAGCAGCTTCTCGGTGAACGGATCGCCGACCTGTACGGTCGGGCGCTTGGCATCCGAATCCTCGCCGAAATCGGCCGACGCCATCGTCGCGCCGTGGATGCCGTCGCGCCCGGTCTTGGAACCGACATAGACGATCGGATTGCCGATGCCGGAAGCGGCCGAATAGAAGATCTTGTCGGTATCGGCGATGCCGACCGTCATCGCGTTGACGAGGATGTTGCCGTCATACGCCTTGTGGAAGTTCACCTCGCCGCCGACCGTCGGCACGCCCACGCAATTGCCGTAGCCGCCGATGCCGTGGACCACGCCCGCGATCAGGTGGCGCATCTTGGGATGATCGGGCGAGCCGAAGCGCAGCGCGTTCATGTTGGCGATCGGCCGTGCGCCCATCGTGAACACGTCGCGCAGGATGCCGCCGACGCCGGTCGCCGCACCCTGATAGGGCTCGATGTACGAGGGGTGGTTGTGCGACTCCATCTTGAAGATCGCCGCCTGGCCGTCGCCGATATCGACCACGCCCGCGTTCTCGCCGGGGCCGCAGATCACCTGTGGGCCGGTGGTGGGCAGCTTCTTGAGGTGGATGCGGCTCGACTTGTAGCTGCAATGCTCGGACCACATCACCGAGAAGATGCCGAGTTCGGTCAGGTTCGGCTCGCGGCCGAGCGCCTTCAGGACGCGGGCATATTCGTCTTCGGACAGCCCGTGCTGGGCAACGATGTCGGCGGTGATTTCGGGCATGATCTGGCTCATGCGCGCAGGCCATAGCGAGGCCGCGCGGCTTCGTCACCACCCGCCGCGCATTCAACCGCGCCTAACCCGTTCGTCCCGAGCGAAGTCGAGAGATGGTCCGCCGCGCAGGTGTCTCGACTTCGGCCCGCAGGGCCGAAGTTTATCCTGAGCGGCTGGCTTGCCAGCCAGCCGAAGGGCTCGACACGAACGGTTTAAAGGGCGCCGATACGTCGCTTACCCGCGCCGCCCCGCCACCACCGCCGCATCGCTCGCCAGCCGGTCGGCGCGCTCGTTTTCGGGATGGCCGGCATGGCCCTTGACCCATTGCCAGTCGATCCGGTGCGGTTTGGCGGCGGCGAGCAGATCCTGCCAGAGATCGGCGTTCTTGACCGGCTTCTTGTCGGCGGTCTTCCAGCCGTTCTTCTGCCAGCCTTTGATCCACTTGGTGAGGCCGTCCATCACGTAGCGGCTGTCGGTCGACAGCGTGACGCGGCAGGGGCGGGTGAGCGCCTTCAACCCCTCGATCGCCGCGGTCATCTCCATGCGGTTGTTGGTGGTGAGCGCCTCGCCGCCGGACAGCTCCTTTTCGGCGGTGCCCATGCGCAGCACCACGCCCCAGCCGCCGGGGCCGGGATTGCCCTTGCACGCGCCGTCGGTGAAGATTTCTACCGTGTCGAGTTCGCTCATCGTACCTGTTTCGTCAAAGATGGATCATAATGCGCAAGCCGCCGCATGTAGGCGAGCGGGTCCTTGCGCGTGACGAGCGCGTCGGCGGGCGTGTTGAGCCAGTCCCAAGCGCGCGAGAGCGCGAAGCGGATGCACGCGCCCGCCGCCAGCCGGGGAAATGCCGCCCGTTCCTGCGCGGAGAGCGGAAAGCCGCTTTCGTAGCCGCGAATCAGCGCATCGCCGACGGCGGCGTCATAGGTCGCGCCGGTTGCGTCGAAGCTCCACGCGCTGTGCATGATCGCGAGATCATAGACGCGCAGGTCGGTGCAGGCGAAATAGAAGTCGATCAGCCCGGACACGGTGTCGCCGCGCATCAGCACGTTGTCGGGGAACAGGTCGGCGTGGATCGCGATCCGGTCGAACCCGGCGTCGGGCCAATCGCCCGTCACCACGTCGAGCGCACGGCCGAGATCGTCGTACAGGCCGGGCGCGATATCGTTGAGGCTATGCCCGCAGCGCTCGTACAGCGGGCGCCAACTCGGCATGCCCATCGAGTTCGCGCGGGTGCCGGGGAAATCGGCAACGGCGGCGTGCATCTCCGCCATCGCACGCCCTGCCGCCTCGGCCTGCGCGGGGGTGGGGTGCGACACGGACACGCCTGACAGGAACTTGATGAGGCAGGCCGGACGCCCCTCCAGGTGCTGGATCGCCACGCCGCCCCGGTCCTGAATCGCGGGCGGCACGTCCAGCCCCTTGGCCGAAAGATGTTCGAGCAATGCCATGAAGAACGGCAGATCCTCGGCAGCGACGCGCTTCTCGTAAAGCGTCAGGATGAAGCGGCCGGCGGTGGTATCGACAAGGTAGTTGGTGTTCTCCACCCCCTCGGCGATGCCCTTGGCGGAGACGAGTTCGCCGCAGTCGTAGCGCGCGAGAAATGCGGCCAGCGCCTCGGCTGACACCTGAGTATAGACGGCCATCGAGTTCTACCGTTGGATGATGTGGAGCCGTTCCCCCGCGAAAGCGGGGGTCCAGAGCCAAGCAGCGTTTCGTTCGTGGCTCCGGACTACCGCTTTCGCGGGAGAACGAGCTTTACGTCAAGCGGCGGCCTCAAGCCCGCGCGGCAGCTTGAAGGCGACCGTCTCGCGCGTCGTCTCGACCTCGCGCTCGACGATGTCGTAGCGCTCGGCCAGCTTGGCGACGAGATCACGCACCAGCACCTCGGGCGCCGACGCACCGGCGCTGATGCCGAGCGTCTTCACCCCGTCGAGGAAGGCGAAATCGAGTTCGGCCGCGCACGGGATCAATTGCGCGGGCGTGCCCTCGCGCCGCGACACTTCGACCAGACGCACCGAGTTGGACGAATTATGCGCGCCGATCACCAGCATCGCATCGCAATCCTGCGCGATCGCCTTGACCGCTTCCTGCCGGTTCGAGGTGGCATAGCAGATATCCTCGCCGCGCGGCCCCTCGATGGTGGGGAACTTGGCCTTCAGCGCCGCGACGATCTCGGCGGTGTCGTCCACCGACAGGGTGGTCTGCGTCAGAAAGGCGAGATTGTCGGGATCCGCCGGCTCGAACGCTGCAACGTCCGCGCAGGTTTCGAGCAGCGACATCGCGCCCGGCGGCACTTGCCCGAGCGTGCCGATCACTTCGGGATGCCCGGCGTGGCCGATGAAGACGATGTGTCGGCCGTTGGCGACATGCCGCTCCGCCTGACGGTGGACCTTGGAGACGAGCGGGCAGGTCGCATCGAGCCACGACAGCCCGCGCACCGTCGCCTCCGCAGGCACCGACTTGGGCACGCCGTGCGCGGAGAACACCACCGGCGCCTGATCCGGCACCTCGTCCAGTTCCTCGACGAACACCGCGCCCTTGGCCTTCAGCGCATCGACGACATGTTTGTTGTGGACGATCTCGTGGCGGACATAGACGGGGGCGCCGTGCTTCTCGATCGCGAGTTCCACGATCTGAATGGCGCGGTCGACGCCGGCGCAGAAGCCACGGGGGGCCGCGATCACCAGATCGAGCCGGGGTTTGCTGGACGTCATCATTGCCATGACCCTCTACGCGATTGCTTGCACGGGCGGAAGCCGGTTCCTATGGTGCCTTGCCATCGGGGCCGGGCGATCACAAGCCGCGGCCCCTTCCTTCGTGACTAAGGTGCGTATGTTCTCCACCAGCCGCAAGATCGCCGTTCCCGCCATGCTGACGTTGCTTGCGGGGGGACTCGCCGGGTGTTCCTCGGTCGGCGAGTTCGACGAGACGGGCGGTATTTCCGCGATCCGCTCGGCCTGCCCGACGGTGGAAGTCGCCGCGGCCACCGGCGACGTCACTTTGTTCAACCCGCCGCAGAGCCGCGACGCTCGCGCGATCGACGTGACCGCCACGCTTACCAACCTGCGCTCGACCTGCGACGACAAGAGCGACGACATTGCCACCAACGTCACCTTCGAGGTGCGTGGCCGGCGTGCCTCGGCCGAGGGTGCGCGCGACGTGACGCTGCCGTATTTCGTGGCGGTGATGCAGGGCGGCACCGCGGTCGTTGCCAAGCGCGTCGGCCATGTCACGCTGCACTTCGCGCCCGGCCAGCTCCGCGCCAGCGCGACCGCGACCGGCGGCGCGACGGTGTCCAAGGCGGCGGCGACGTTGCCCAAGGAGGTCCGCGCCAAGCTGACCGAGAAGCGCAAGGCGGGCGACGAGGATGCCGCGATCGACCCGCTGACCCGGCCCGACATCCGCCAGGCCGTCGCCCGCGCCACGTTCGAGGCGATCGTCGGCTTCCAGCTTACCGACGATCAGCTGAAGTATAACGCCACCCGGTAAGCCCGTGATCCCCGGCGAAGGTCGGGGTCCAGTCACGGAGCGGGCGTGCGTGGGCACTGCGCTTTGTGACGACCTTTCCGGCTGGTCCCTGGCCTTCGCCCGGGAACGGTGTTGGGAAGGGCAGAGCATCCCATTCTCTTTGGTGGGAGGCGAGGCGTTACCCACACCGTTCGTCCCGAGCGCAGTCGAGGGGCGTGCCCCAAGCGCAGGTGTTTCGACTCCGGCGCGGTGCGCCGAAGCCTGCGCTGAGCGGCTGGCTTGCCAGCCAGCCGAAGGGCTCGACACGAACGGCTTGGAGGGCCGCTTAATCCACGTCCCGTCCGAAGCCCGATTGACTCGCCCGTCGGCGCACGCCACACGGCAAGCGTCGATGCCGGGCGACCGGCATGGGCAGGCACGGGAGAGTGCGGGGCTTGGCCTCGCCGCCGAAGGAGCAACCGCCCCGGAATCTCTCAGGCAAAGTGGACCGTGCCGGCCGAATCGACACTCTGGAAAGCGGCGGCGCGCTTCGCGTGCGGCCCACCGAAGGTGTAAACCGTCCGGCCGCGCCGGTGGTGAAAGCTCTCAGGTTCCGTGACAGAGGGGGCGGTGGACACGTGGCGCGGTTTCCGCGCCGTGCTTCGCCGTCAGACCTCGTTTACGGAGACCGGCATGAGCGACGCAGACCTGATCGACGAGACCGGTGAGGAGCCCGCCACCCAGACGCTGCCGCTCGACGCGTGGCACCGCGCGCGCGGCGGCCGCATGGTCGAGTTCGCCGGCTATTACATGCCCGTCCAGTACGAAGGCATCATGGCCGAGCATCTGTGGGTGCGCGAATCGGCCGGGCTGTTCGACGTCAGCCACATGGGCCAGCTCCTGTTCCGCACCGAAGACGGCGCCGATCTCGACGCTGCGCTCGAAGCGGTGCTGCCGGGCGACGTGGCGGGGCTTAAGCCAGGCCGCCAGCGCTATTCGCTGCTGCTCGCGGAGGATGGCGGCATCCTCGACGATCTGATGGTCACGCGCCTGCCGGACGAAAATCCGTTCGACGTGCAGGGCCTCTACATGGTCGTCAACGGCGCGACCAAGATCGACGATATCGCCTATTTGCTCGAGCAACTGCCCGAGGATATTCTCATCAACCACATGGAGGATCAGGCTTTGCTCGCGCTGCAAGGCCCCAAGGCGGTCGACGCGCTGGCGCGGCTGGTGCCGGGGGTGCGCGATCTGGTGTTCATGACCGCGGGCGCGTTCGACTGGGACGGCAAGCCGCTGTGGGTCAGCCGCTCGGGCTATACCGGCGAGGACGGGTTCGAAATCTCGATCGACGGCGAACATGCCGAGGCGCTGGCGGAGGCGCTGTGCGCCGAGCCTGAGGTCAAGCCGATCGGCCTGGGCGCGCGCGATTCGCTGCGGCTCGAGGCCGGGCTGCCGCTCTACGGGCATGACCTCGACGAGACGGTGACGCCGATGATGGCCGATCTCGGCTTCGCTTTGTCGAAGCGCCGCCGCGAGGAAGCCAATTTCCTGGGAGCCGCGCGTATCCTCGCCGAGCGGGAGGCTGGTGCTGCGATCAAGCGGGTCGGCCTGCTGGTCGAGGGGCGCCAGCCGGTGCGCGAGGGCGCGTCGGTGCTCGGCGCGGACGGCAGCGAAGTCGGACGCGTCACGTCGGGCGGGTTCGCGCCATCGGTGAACGCGCCGATCGCGATGGCGTTCGTGCCCGCCGCGATGGCCGCCCCCGGCACCCGCATCAAAGTGCAGCAGCGCAGCAAGGTCCACGACGCGACCGTCGCCGCGATGCCGTTCGTTCCCCACCGCTACGTCCGCGCAGGAGGCAAGTGAGATGAGTCGTTACTTTACCCAAGATCACGAATGGGTCGATGTCGATGGCGATATCGGCACGGTCGGTATCACCGAGTTCGCGCAAGGGCAGCTTGGCGATATCGTGTTCGTCGAAGTGCCTTCGATCGGCACCGCGCTGACCAAGGGTGGCGATGCCGCCGTGGTCGAGAGCGTCAAGGCCGCCTCCGACGTGTACGCGCCGGTGTCGGGCACCGTCACCGAGGGCAATGTCGCGCTCACCGACTCGCCGGCGCTGGTGAACGAGGATGCCGAGGGGCAGGGCTGGTTCTTCAAGCTGACGCTCTCCGATCCGTCGGAACTGTCGGGCCTGATGGACGAAGCCGCCTACAAGGCGTTCGCCGCCAAGCAATAATATGCGTCGCCCCGGCGGAGGCCGGGGCCGCTGCGTAAGGCAGCGCCGCGCTCACCACATAGCGGCCCCGGCCCCAAAGAAATTTGGCGCCGGGGCGACGGGAATTTCGATGCGTTACCTGCCGCTGACCGATACCGACCGCACGGCGATGTTAGCCACGATCGGCGCCGCGACGATCGACGATCTGTTCGTAGACGTGCCCGAAGCCGCGCGCCTGGCCGGCCCCATCGCCGGCCTGCCGATGCACGCCAGCGAAATGGCGGTCGAACGCCATATGAGCGCGCTTGCCGCGAAGAACGTGTCGGCGGGATCGGTGCCGTTCTTCCTCGGCTGCGGCGCGTACAAGCATCACGTGCCGGCCAGCGTCGATCACATCATCCAGCGCGGCGAGTTCCTCACCGCTTATACGCCGTACCAGCCCGAGATCGCGCAGGGCACGTTGCAGGTGATGTTCGAGTTCCAGACGCAGGTCGCGCGCCTGCTCGGCACCGATGTCGCCAATGCCTCGATGTACGACGGCTCGACCGCGTGCTGGGAAGCGATCGGCATGGCGCGGCGCATCACCAAGAAGGCAAAGGCGATCCTGTCGCCCGGGCTGCACCCGCATTACGTCTCAGTCGCCAAGACCATGGCGAAATATACCGGCGACGCGCTCGACACCGCCGCGCCTCGCCTTGATGACGATTTCGGCATCGACGCGCTGATCGCCAAGATTGATGGCGAGACCTCGTGCGTGGTGGTGCAATACCCCGACATCCTCGGCCGCATCGACGATCTGTCCGGGCTCGCTGCCGCCTGCCACGCCGCCAAGGCGCTGCTGATCGCGGTCGTCACCGAGCCGGTCGCGCTGGGCGCGATCCGCTCGCCGGGCGAGATGGACGCCGATATCGTGGTGGGCGAGGGCCAGTCGCTCGGCGTCGGCTTGCAGTTCGGCGGCCCTTACGTCGGCCTCTTCGGCTGCAAGGACAAATATGTCCGCCAGATGCCGGGGCGGCTGTGCGGCGAGACGGTCGATGCCGAGGGCAAGCGCGGCTTCGTGCTGACGCTCTCCACCCGCGAGCAGCATATCCGCCGCGAGAAGGCGACCTCGAACATCTGCACCTCCTCCGTGCTGTGCGCGCTGGCGATGTCCGCCCACATGACGCTGCTGGGCGAGGCAGGGCTGCGGCGGCTGGCGGAGATCAACCATCTCGGCGCGTCGGCGGCGGCGGACCGGCTCGCCGACGTGCCGGGCGTTGAGGTCATCAACGGCGCGTTCTTCAACGAGTTCACGCTGAAGTTAGCCAAGGAAGCGCGGCCGGTCGTGCGTGCGCTGGCGGACAAGGGCATCCTCGCCGGCGTGTCGCTGGGGCGGCTGTATCCGGGCGAGGGGGCACTGGCCAACGGCCTCGTCGTCGCCGTCACCGAAACCACCACCGAAGACGATGTCGAAGCGCTCGCGCAGGCGCTCGCGGAGGAACTGGCATGAGCATCAATCCCGCCGGCTGGCGTCCGACCAGCCCCGAGCAGGGCGGCAGCGCCGCCCCCGCCACCGTCACCGGCAACCGCGCGCTGATGCTCGAGGAGCCGTTGATCTTCGAGACCGGCTCGACCGAGACCACCGGCGTCGATCTTGCCGAAGCGCCGGCCGGCAAGCCGCGCCTCGGCGGGCTCGATCGCACCGCCGTGATCGGGCTGCCCGGCCTGTCCGAGCCGGAGACGATGCGGCATTACACCCGGCTCAGCCGGCAGAATTATGCGATCGACCTCGGGCTGTTCCCGCTCGGCTCGTGCACGATGAAGCATAACCCGCGCCTCAACGAGAAGATGGCGCGGCTGCCCGGCTTCGCCGACGTCCATCCCTTGCAGCCGGTCGACACCGTGCAGGGCGCGTTCGGCGTGATCCACGAACTGGCCGACTGGCTCGTGACGCTGACCGGCATGCATTCGGTCGCGATGAGCCCCAAGGCGGGCGCGCATGGTGAGCTTTGCGGCATCCTCGCGATCAAGGCCGCGCTCGAGGCAAAGGGCGAGGGCGCGCGGAAAATCATCCTCGTTCCCGAAAGCGCGCACGGCACCAACCCGGCGACGGCGGCATTCGCGGGCTACGCGGTCCAGAACATCCCCGCCAACGACGACGGCCGGATCGATACGGCGGCGTTGCTGGCGCGGCTCGCGCCCGACGTGGCGGCGGTGATGATCACCAACCCGAACACCTGCGGGCTGTTCGAGCGCGACATGAAGACGATCTCCGACGCGGTGCATGCGGTCGGCGGGTTCGTCTATTGCGACGGCGCGAACTTCAACGCGATCGTCGGCAAGGTGCGGCCGGGCGATCTCGGCATCGACGCGATGCACATCAACCTGCACAAGACCTTCTCGACCCCGCACGGCGGCGGCGGCCCAGGCTCGGGGCCTGTGGTGCTGTCCGAGGCACTGTCGCCGTTCGCGCCGCTGCCGTTCGTGGCGCGTCAAGCCGACGGCAAGTTCGCGCTGATCGAGGAAGAGAGCGCGGGCGACGATCATCCACACAGCTTCGGCCGGATGGTCGCGTTCCACGGCCAGATGGGCATGTTCACCCGCGCGCTCACCTACATCCTCAGCCACGGCGCGGACGGCTTGCGGCAGGTCGCGGAGGATGCGGTGCTCAACGCCAATTACATCCTGCGCAGCCTCGAAGGCACGCTGCACGCGCCGTTCGCCAAGGCGGGGCCGTGCATGCACGAGGCGCTGTTCTCGGACGACGGCATGGCCGAGGGCTTCTCGACGCTCGACGTGGCGAAGGGGCTGATCGACGAGGGCTTCCACCCGATGACGGTGTATTTCCCGCTCGTCGTGCACGGCGCGATGCTGGTCGAGCCGACCGAGACCGAGAGCAAGGCGGGCATCGACCAGTTCGTTGCCGCGCTGCGTTCGGTGGCGGAGCGCGCCAAGGCGGGCGACGCCAGCCTCAAGACCGCACCGCATTTCGCGCCACGCAGCCGCCTCGACGAGACGCAGGCGGCGCGCAAGCCCGTGCTGGTGTGGCGCGAGCCGGCGCTGGCACAGGCGGCGGAGTGACGGGAGGCGGGCGCGCCGTGCGTGGCGCGCCCGCTACTTCTTCTTCGCCGGCTTCTTGCCGGGCGTAAACGTGAGCAGGAAGCCGCCCGCAGTGCCGCCGCCGGACCCCGTGCCGAGCGTTCCCTCGACCTCTACGGCATCGCCGATCTTCAGCTTCACTCCACCGCCGGTAAGGAGCGGTCCGTCGGTGTTGAAAACGATCGTCGGCGAGATGTCCATCGAGGTGGAGAACTTATAGACCGTATAGTGCAGGCTGGGCAGGCCGAACGGCAACTCGCCCAGGTTGATCGCGTTGCCGTCGACCAGATCGTTGGTCGCCTTGAAGTCTATCGTGCCGTCCGGGCGGACGCTGCCCAGTTCCGCAAGCTTGCCGCCGAGGATCGGCGTGGTGAACTTGGGCCAGGTCGATTTGCCGACCGACTCCACCGCATCGCGCAGGCCGTCCCACGCCTCGGGCGGAATCGGGCTGAAGCTCTGCTGCATGGCGGCGTTGATCTTGGCCGGCGACAGGCCGCCCGGCTCCGGGCCGATCATCTGCGAGAAGGTGGCGCAGGCCGGCTTCATCCAGCTGTCGATACCGAGTTGGGCGAGGTTGGACGGCGCGGTCTGTCCGTTGGGGCGCATTACGGTCCAGCCATAGAAGCTGGCCATGAACTCGGGTGACAAGGTCAGTTTCTGGTCGAACAGGTGAACGCGGGATCGCAGGTCGGTCATGGCAAGTCGTTCCTTTGTTACGGAAAGATCATGCGGCCCGCGAATGTTCTGGTTTTCGACTCATTCGAGTCGTTGATGCTACGTATAGGCGCGCAGGATTCCACGCAATGGCCGCATGATCTTGCGCAAATCGTGCGCTCTGGCGATCCGGGCGCAGGACGTCGCCGCCGGATAAGCGAGCCGCCTGGCTCACGGTGCTGCGGTATCCCGCTAGTACACCAAGCCGTCCATCGTGTATGAATGGCCGCGTTTCAGGGGGAAGCGCATCATGCAGGTCCACACGGTTCAGCCCAACCAGATGCTGAGCTACCTCATCGCCGGGGTCGTCTTCGTTATCGTCATCGCGCTTCGCATGCGCCGGCTTGCGCAGGTGCGGCCGCTCCAGGTCGAGCGGTTGCGGATCTTCCCGGCGGTGTATGCGGCGGTGTGCGTCTATCTGCTGGTCGAGTTTCCGCCCGCGCCGCCGCTCGGCTGGGTGTGGTGCGCGCTCGCGCTGGCCGCCGGCGGCGCGCTGGGGTGGCAGCGCGGCAAGACGATGCGGATCACGGTCGATCCCGCCACGCACCAGCTCAACCAGAAGGCGTCGCTCGCCGGCATGGCGTTCCTGCTCGTGCTGATCGTCGTCCGCGCCGGCGCGCGATCCGAGGGGCGGGCGATGCACCTCGATCTTGGTATGGTGACCGATATTCTCGCGCTGGTCGCGCTCGGGCTGTTCGCGGTGCAGCGTGTCGAGATGTACCTGCGCGCCAAACGGCTGCTCGCGGCGACGCGGGCTGGCGTCGGCCCGGCGTAGGCCGCAGGCCGCGGCGTGTGGCTGCGGTGCGCCGAACCCCCACGGCGGCCCCGGCCTGCGCCGAGGCGACGGATGTGGACGCGAGCCCGTGTCCCCGCTATCGCCGCGCCCCATGATAAAACACGCTCTCTCCGTCACCCGCGAAGCCGATTTCGCCGCCTGGTATCAGTCCGTCATCACCGAGGCCGACATGGCCGAGGATTCTGGCGTGCGCGGCTGCATGGTGATCCGCCCGTGGGGCTATGGCATCTGGGAGCGGATGCAGCGCCTGCTCGACGATCGCATCAAGGCGACGGGACATGAGAATTGCTATTTCCCGCTGTTCATCCCGCTCTCGTATTTCGAGAAGGAGGCCGAGCATGTCGACGGTTTCGCCAAGGAAATGGCGGTCGTCACGCACCACCGGCTGATCTCGGACGGCAAGGGCGGGCTGGTCCCGGATCCCTCCGCCAAGCTCGAGGAGCCGCTGGTGGTGCGGCCGACCTCGGAGACGGTGATCGGCACCGCCTTCGCGCGGTGGGTGCAGTCTTGGCGCGATCTGCCCGTGCTCATCAACCAATGGGCGAACGTGGTGCGGTGGGAGATGCGCACGCGCATGTTCCTGCGCACCGCCGAGTTCCTCTGGCAGGAGGGTCACACCGCCCACGCCAGCGAGACCGAGGCGCGCGAAGAGACGCTCAGGATGCTCGAAGTCTATCGCGAGTTCGCCGAGGATTGCATCGCGCTGCCGGTGGTCGCGGGCGAGAAGCCCGAGAACGAGCGCTTCCCCGGTGCGGTCGCGACCTATTCGATCGAGGCGATGATGCAGGACGGCAAGGCGCTCCAGGCGGGCACCTCGCACTTCCTCGGCACCAATTTCTCCAAGGCGCAGAACATCACCTTCCAGAATGCGGAAGGTCAGGTCGAGCTGGCGCAGACGACGAGCTGGGGCGTGTCGACCCGCATGATCGGCGGGCTCATCATGACGCACGGCGATGACGACGGCCTTCGCGTGCCGCCGCGTGTCGCGCCGTGGCAGGTGGTGATCGTGCCGATGCTGCGCGACCAGCCCGAGGATGCGGCGATCGTCGAGTATTGCAAGGCGCTGCGGGCCGAGCTTGGCGCGCTGACCGCACTGGGCGAGCCGGTACGCGCGCTGCTCGATCTCAAGCCCACCAAGGCCGCGACCAAGCGCTGGGGCTGGGTGAAGAAGGGCGCGCCGATCGTGATCGAGGTCGGTGGGCGCGACGTGGCGGGCGGTAACGTCTCGGTGATCCGCCGCGACCGGCTGTACCGCGCGGACGGCAAGCTCGACAGCGTGGTGGTCGCGAAAGCCGACTTCGTGGCCGGCGCGGCGGCGCTGCTTGCAGAGATTCAGGCAGCGTTGTTCGCCGAGGCCAAGGCGCGGCTCGATGCCAATATCGTGCGCGACGTGACCGACTTTGCCGGGGTCGAGGCGTTCTTCGCTGAGGGGGTGAAGAACCCCGGCTTCCTCGAAGTGCAATGGTCGAAGCCGACCGGCGCGGCGCTGGAGAAGGTGGTCGAGCGGCTGAAGGCGCTCAAGCTGACGCTGCGCAACGTCCCCGCCGACGCAGCACCTGCCGACGGTGCGTGCGTGTTCACCGGCGAGGCTGCGGTCGAGCGGGTGATCGTCGGGCGGTCGTACTGAGCTATGTGTCTGCGCTGAAACACGAAAACCGTTAAGCGCTCAGGCTGGCGGCCGTTCCCTGAGGGGAAGGAGCCGCCATGCTGTCGATCACCACTGCGACCAACCCGCTCACCGCCAGCCTACAGGCGCAGGGCATTTCCGCGCAGAAGGCGCACCTGGTCGAGACCGATCTCGCCGCCTCGATCGCGGCGGCGGGCGGCGGCGCGACCGGCAGCGGCGCCAGGGCCGACCCCGCGGCGGTGCGCAAGGTGCTCGATCAGCGCATCGCCGCCGACGTTACGGCGGGCAAGCTGACGCAGGCCGATGCGGACAAGATCAACAAGGCCCTCGACGACATGGCGGCCAAGTCGAGCGACAGCCCTGTCGCGTCCGAAGCCGCTGTCGGCAGCGCCGCCGCGACGCCTGCCGCCACCTCCGCTGCTCCGGCCGGTGGTGCACCCGGCGGTGGCGGTGGCGGCGGCGGGTCGAGCAAGACCGAGGTCTCGGAAACCGTAACCGTCGCGGGCGGCATGGCGACCACGACAATTACCTACAGCGACGGCAGCACCGAAACGACGACGGCAGTCGCCACGAGCGCGCAGGACGCCAAAGCGGCGAAGCCCGCCGACTCCAACGCGGCGGCAACCTCCGCCTATGCCCCGCAGATCGAGCCGGGCGCGCTGATCGACGCGACCGCCTGAACGATCGTCATCACTCGGCGGCAGCGTCGCGACGCTTCCAGATGTAGCGGAAGGCGGCGGGGATCAGCTCCCGGAATCCTCGCGCCGGACCGGCGCAGCGCCGACATGGAGCTGCCCGCGCGCCCCGGCGAGCTTGACCTGCCGGTGCCGCTCGGCCAGCCCGGCGCGCTTCGTCGCGTCGCGGGTGCCGTGGCAGGCGGGGCAGCTCACGCCCTCCTCGTACAGCGGCGAGGCGCGATCCTCGGCGCTGACCGGCATGCGGCAGGCGCGGCACAGCGCATGGCTGCCGGCGACGAGCCTGTGGCCGACCGCGACCCGTTCGTCGAACACGAAGCACTCGCCCTGCCAGCGGCTTTCCTCGGCGGGCACCTCCTCGAGATACTTCAGGATGCCGCCGTGGAGGTGGAACACCGAGTCGAACCCCTGCGCCTTGACGAACGCGGTCGCCTTTTCGCAACGGATGCCGCCGGTGCAGAACATCGCGATGGTCTTGCCTTCGAGCGCCTCGGCATGGTCGCGGAACCACGCGGGGAAGTCGCTGAAGCTGTCGGTCGCCGGGTCGACCGCACCCGCGAAGCTGCCCACGCGCACCTCATAGGCGTTGCGCGTGTCGATCACGACCGTATCGGGGCGCGCGATCAGCGCGTTCCAGTCGGCGGGGGCGACATAGGTGCCGACGTCGGCGAGCGGATCGATCTCGGGTTCGCCCATCGTCACGATCTCGCGCTTGAGCCGCACTTTCAGCCGGTGGAACGGCATCTCGGCGGCGGCGGAGAATTTGATCTCGGCATCGGCGCAGCCCGGCAGCGCGCGGATGTGCGCGACGACCTCGGCGATGGCGGCTTCGGCACCTGCGATCGTGCCGTTGATCCCCTCGCGCGCGAGCAGTAGCGTACCCTTCACCTCCAGCCGCGCGCACAGATCGTGGAGCGGCGCGCGCAGGGCGGCGGGATCGTCGAACCGGGCGAAGCGATACAGCGCGGCGACTCGGATGGGCAGGGGGCGTGTCATCGCGTGTTCGCTAGAAGGAAAGGTCGCTGCCCGTCAAAGCGCGTCCCAGGCCGCCTCAAACGCCGCACGCCCGCGCGCATTGAGGTGCAGGCCCACCTTACTGCGCCGCATCAGCGCGTCCTCGGGCGTGCGCGCCCATTCGCGGTCCCGCATCCAGCGCGCCTCGACCTCGGTGATGCCACCGCCCAGATCCGCGCCGAGCCCCGTCGCATCGGTGATGCCGGCGAGCATCTCGCCGAGCATCGTGCCATAGGCATGCGCCATCCGCGCGGCGCGCGCTGCGCCCAGGAACGGCCAGGTCGCCTGCGCCTGCGCGACGAACGCGTCGATATCGGCGATCGCGCCGCCGGGGAAGACGCGTTCCCGCGTCACCGGATGCGCCGCGAAGCCGAGCGGTGCCGCGAGTTTCGCCAGCGCCTCCTCGCCAAGATGACGCGCGGTGGTGATCTTGCCACCGAACACCGACAGCAGCGGCGGCCCGTCTGTGTCGAGTTCGAGGACGTAATCGCGCGTGACCGCGCGCGCCTCGCTGGCGCCATCGTCGTAGAGTGGGCGTATGCCCGACCAGCTCGACGTCACGTCGGCGGGGGTGATCTGGCGCGTGAAGTGGCTGTTGGCCGCGGCGCACAGATAGGCGATCTCGGTCGCGTCGATCACCGCGTCCTCGGGCGATTCGACCGGAATGTCGGTGGTGCCGATCTCGGTGCCGCCCTGATAGGGGATCGCGAAGACGATCCGCCGGTCGGGCAGTTGCAGGATATAGGCGTGGTCGCCCTCGTAGAGGCGGGGCACGACGATGTGGCTACCCTTGACCAGCCGCACCTTGCTGCGCGCAGGGGTGTCGAGGCGATCGAACAGGCGGCGCACCCACGGCCCCGCCGCATTGACCAGACCGCGCACGGCGACGGTGCGGCCGTCGGACAGCCGCGCCTGCCACAGCCCGTCCGCACGCCGTGCCGAGTCGAGCGCGACGCCCACCGCGATCTCGGCACCATGAGCGGCGGCATCGACCGCGTTGAGCACGGTCAGCCGCGAATCGTCCACCGCGGCATCGGAATAGACGAAGCCGCGCGCTCCGCCTTTGAGCGGGGCGGAATAGGCGGTATCGCTGCGCCGTAGCCCACGCGAGCGCGGCAGCGACGTACGCCCGCCGAGCAGATCGTAGAGGTACAGCCCGATCCGCACCATCCACCACGGCCGCACCGCATTCTCGTGCGGGAGGACGAAGCGCAACGGGCGAATGATGTGCGGCGCGGCGCGGATCAGCCGCTCACGTTCGTGCAGCGCCTCGGCGACGAGGCGGAAGTCGTAATATTCGAGGTAGCGCAGGCCGCCGTGGATCAGCTTGGTCGACGCGGACGACGTATGCGCGGCGAGGTCGTCCTTCTCGACCAGCAGCACCGAGCGGCCGAGCAGCGCGGCCTCGCGCGCGATCGCGCAGCCGTTGATGCCGCCGCCGACGATGAGGAGATCGTAGGTCAAGCCGCGAGCTTAGCCGCTCGGCCATGCCGAAGTCGAGCCGGGCAGGGCGGGCGCGGGCTGGTTGACCGGCTTCGGCTCTCCCTGTATAGGCGCCGCCACTCCTTCGAAGACTCCGGTTTTCGCGCGGGTGCTTGAACATTGCTGGATGCATTCAGGGCCAGGGGGAGCCGAAGGTTTCCCGAAGGCCCTTTTGTATTCCCCAAAGTGTTCCGGGGGGGCGTTATGGCTCCAGCAAAGTAACCAACTTTCCAAGGTGAAGAGATTCATGCCGACGATCAACCAGCTGGTCCGCAAGGGCCGCGATCCGCAGAAGGCCAAGTCCAAGGTCCCTGCGATGGAAGCGAACCCGCAGAAGCGCGGCGTTTGCACCCGCGTCTATACGACGACCCCGAAGAAGCCGAACTCGGCGCTGCGCAAGGTGGCCAAGGTCCGCCTGACCAACCAGCGCGAAGTCATCAGCTACATCCCGGGCGAAGGCCACAACCTCCAGGAGCACTCGGTCGTGCTGATCCGTGGCGGTCGTGTGCGCGATCTTCCCGGCGTTCGTTACCACGTCCTGCGCGGCGTGCTCGATACGCAGGGCGTGAAGGATCGCAAGCAGTCGCGTTCGAAGTACGGCGCCAAGCGTCCGAAGTGATCGGGCGTTAGCCCGGTCATCCCCGCGCAGGCGGGGATCCAGAAACAATGGAGTAAGCCCCGGACGGGTTCCGGAACCGGCTGAAGAGATAAGGAATTTGAAATGGCACGTCGTCGTCGTCCCGAAAAGCGGGTCATCCTGCCCGATCCCCAGTATGGGGACGAGGTTCTCTCGAAGTTCATGAACAGCGTCATGCTGGACGGCAAGAAGTCCGTCGCCGAAGGGATCGTCTATACCGCGCTCGCCACCGTCGAGCAGCGTGCGAAGAAGGATCCGATCGGCGTGTTCCACGACGCGCTCGCGAACGTGAAGCCGGGCATCGAAGTCCGCAGCCGCCGCGTCGGCGGTGCGACCTACCAGGTTCCGGTCGAAGTCCGTCCGGAGCGTGCGCAGGCGCTCGCGATCCGCTGGCTGATCTCCGCGGCGCGTTCGCGCAGCGAGAACACCATGTCGGCGCGTCTGTCGGGCGAACTGCTCGACGCGTCGAACAACCGCGGCAACGCGGTGAAGAAGCGCGAAGACACGCACCGCATGGCGGAAGCGAACCGCGCCTTCTCGCACTACCGCTGGTAAGCAGCTTTGTCGCGGCGGGTTTGTAAGACTCGCCGCGATGACATATATGGGTGGCGAAGCCGGGAGGTTTCGCCCCCACATTTGTATTTCGCCCATCGCGTCCGTCCGCTATCGCGCGGCATGGCGTGACCGGGAAACCTCCCGCCACCCGTTTTTACCGCCGTCCAGGCACCCAGGAGTGACGCATCATGGCCCGCAGCCATCCGCTCGACCGCTATCGCAACATCGGCATCATGGCGCACATCGACGCCGGCAAGACGACGACGACCGAGCGTATCCTCTATTACACCGGCAAGTCCTACAAGATCGGCGAAGTGCACGAAGGCACCGCGACGATGGACTGGATGGTCCAGGAGCAGGAGCGCGGGATCACGATCACGTCGGCCGCCACCACCTGCAAGTGGCGCGGTGAAGACGGGAAGGGTGAGGAACACCTCATCAACATCATCGACACGCCGGGCCACGTCGATTTCACGATCGAGGTCGAGCGTTCGCTGCGCGTGCTCGACGGCGCGGTCGCGTGCTTCGATGGCGTTGCCGGCGTGGAGCCGCAGTCGGAGACGGTGTGGCGTCAGGCCGACAAGTACGGCGTGCCGCGAATGTGCTTCATCAACAAGCTCGACCGCACCGGCGCGAGCTTCGACTTCTGCGTGAATTCAATCGTCGAGCGTCTCGGCGCGAAGCCGGCGGTGCTGTATCTCCCGATCGGCATCGAAAGCGATTTCAAGGGTCTGGTCGATCTGGTCCACAACCGTGCGATCGTCTGGCTCGAGGAGAGCCTGGGTGCGAAGTTCGAATACCAGGATATCCCGGCGGAGCTAGCCGACAAGGCGGCCGCTGCGCGCGAGGCGCTGATCGAGCTGGTCGTCGAGCAGGACGATGCGGCGATGGAAGCATATCTCGAAGGCGAGATGCCCGACGTCGCGACGCTCAAGAAGCTGATCCGCAAGGGCACGCTGGCGATGGCCTTCGTGCCGGTCGTGTGTGGCTCGGCGTTCAAGAACAAGGGCGTTCAGCCGCTGCTCGACGCGGTGGTCGACTATCTGCCGAGCCCGCTCGACGTTCCGGCGATCAAGGGCGTCAAGCTCGACGGCGAGACTCCGGACGAGCGCGCTTCGGACGACAACGTGCCGTTCGCGGCGCTGGCGTTCAAGGTGATGAACGATCCGTTCGTCGGCACGCTGACCTTCGCACGCATCTATTCGGGCAAGCTCGAAACCTCCTCGCAGGTGACCAACACCGTCAAGGACAAGAAGGAGAAGGTCGGCCGTATGCTCCTCATGCACGCGAACGAGCGTGAGGACATCCAGGTTGCCTATGCCGGCGACATCGTCGCTCTGGCGGGCCTCAAAGACACCACCACCGGCGACACGTTGTGCGCGCCGTCGGCCCCGATCATCCTCGAGCGGATGGAATTCCCCGAGCCGGTGATCGAGCTGTCGGTGGAGCCCAAGACCAAGGCCGATCAGGAGAAGATGGGCGTCGCGCTCAATCGACTCGCGCGCGAGGATCCGTCGTTCCGCGTGTCGTCGGACGCCGAGAGCGGCCAGACCATCATCAAGGGCATGGGCGAGCTCCATCTCGAGATCATCGTCGATCGCATGAAGCGCGAGTTCAAGGTCGAGGCCAACGTCGGCGCGCCGCAGGTGGCGTATCGCGAGTATCTCGCGAAGCCGGTCGACATCGACTACACGCACAAGAAGCAGTCGGGCGGCACCGGTCAGTTCGGTCGCGTCAAGGTGAAGCTGACGCCGGGCGAGCGCGGTTCGGGCATCATTTTCAAGGACGAGATCAAGGGCGGTAACATTCCGAAGGAATATATCCCCGCGATCGAAAAGGGCTTCCGCGAGACGGCGGCCACGGGTTCGCTGGTCGGCTTCCCGATCATCGACTTCGAGATCCTGCTGTATGACGGTGCCTACCATGACGTCGACTCGTCGGCGCTGGCGTTCGAAATCACCGGCCGCGCAGCGATGCGCGAGGCGGCGCAGAAGTCGGGCATCAAGCTGCTCGAGCCGATCATGAAGGTCGAGGTCGTCACCCCCGAGGATTACCTCGGCGACGTCATCGGCGACATGAACAGCCGTCGTGGCCAGATCCAGGGCACCGACAGCCGCGGCAACGCACAGTCGGTCGAGGCGATGGTGCCGCTGGCCAACATGTTCGGCTACGTCAACTCGCTGCGGTCGTTCACGCAAGGGCGCGCGCAGTACAGCATGCAGTTCTCGCACTATGACGAAGTGCCGCAGAACGTCGCCGACGAAGTGAAGGCGAAGCTCGCCTGAGCCGGACGGGATCAGGCGAGAGCCTGATCCCGACGCGGCGAAAGGCCGGTCGGCCCCTGACCGAAGGGCAGGGGTCGGACGACGACGGATTAACTCCGTCGTCGGCCCGCCGATCGCAGACAGGACTAGCGTTCCGCAAAATCAACCGCTATGGGGCCGCCTTCACGGTGAGTCCCGCCCGCGGACCAAGTGAGACATCCAGAAGGTAGGGAAACATGGCTAAAGCAAAGTTCGAGCGGACTAAGCCGCATCTCAACATCGGCACCATCGGCCACGTCGATCATGGCAAGACCTCGCTGACCGCAGCGATCACGAAGGTCCTGGCCGAGACCGGCGGCGCGACGTTCGTCGACTATGCCAACATCGACAAGGCTCCCGAGGAGCGCGAGCGCGGCATCACGATCTCGACCGCACACGTCGAGTACGAGACCACGGCGCGTCACTATGCGCACGTCGACTGCCCCGGCCACGCCGACTATGTGAAGAACATGATCACCGGCGCGGCGCAGATGGACGGCGCGATCCTCGTCGTCTCCGCGACCGACGGCCCGATGCCGCAGACCCGCGAGCACATCCTGCTCGCCCGTCAGGTCGGCGTGCCGACGATGGTCGTGTTCATGAACAAGGTCGATCTGGTCGACGACGCCGAGATTCTCGAGCTGGTCGAGCTGGAAATCCGCGAGCTGCTCTCGTCGTACGACTTCGACGGCGACAACATTCCGGTCATCCCGGGCTCGGCGGTCAAGGCGCTCGACGGTTCGGACGACAAGATCGGCCGTGAAGCCGTTCTGAAGCTGATGGAAGCGGTCGACACCTATCTGCCGCAGCCCGAGCGTCCGCTCGACAAGCCGTTCATGATGCCGATCGAGGACGTGTTCTCGATCTCGGGTCGCGGCACGGTCGTCACCGGCCGCGTCGAGACCGGTGTGGTGAAGGTCGGCGAGGAAGTCGAGATCGTCGGCATCCACCCGGCGGTTCGCAAGACCACCGTTACGGGCGTCGAAATGTTCCGCAAGCTGCTCGATCAGGGCCAGGCCGGCGACAACATCGGCGCGCTGATCCGCGGCGTCGGCCGTGAAGAGGTCGAGCGTGGTCAGGTGCTCTGCAAGCCCGGCTCGATCAAGCCGCACACCGACTTCGCGTCGGAAGTGTACGTGCTGTCGAAGGACGAAGGCGGCCGTCACACGCCGTTCTTCGCCAACTATCGCCCGCAGTTCTACTTCCGCACCACGGACGTGACCGGCACCGTCGAGCTGCCTGAGGGCACCGAGATGGTCATGCCCGGCGACAACATCGCGCTCGGCGTCAAGCTGATCGCGCCGATCGCCATGGACGTGGGCCAGCGCTTCACGATCCGCGAGGGTGGCCGTACCGTGGGTTCGGGCATCGTCTCGGGTATCACGAAGTAAGCGTTTCGCTCCTTCGCTAAAAAAGTTGCCGCCCGGCTTCCGAAAGGGAGTCGGGCGGTTGCTATTTGTAGGAGGTGCCTGTAATGGCGCGCCTCCGGTTTTGAACTGAACAACCAGCGGTGGCCCCCAAGGGCGTCATCCCAGCGTACGCTGGGATCTTCTGGTGGAGTGCGATGCGCTTCACTACGCGAGACCCCAGCTTTCGCTGGGGTGACGATTTTGGGAAAGCTACCCCGCTCTTTCGCATTGGTAGGGTACATGGACAGCAACATCCGCATTCGCCTCAAGGCGTTCGATCATCGCGTGCTCGATCAGGCGACCGGCGACATCGCCGACACCGCCCGCCGCACCGGCGCCCTCATCCGTGGCCCGATTCCTTTGCCGACGCGCATCGAGAAGTTCACGGTCAACCGCGGCCCGCACATCGACAAGAAGTCGCGCGAGCAGTTCGAGGTCCGTACCTACAAGCGCATGCTCGACATCGTGCAGCCGACCCCGCAGACGGTCGATGCGCTGATGAAGCTCGACCTCGCCGCTGGTGTTGACGTCGAGATCAAGCTCGCGTAAACGCGCCGCTTCGCAAGAGATTCGGCCCCGCAACCGGGGCAGTTTACGGGATACCGCCGGACCCTCTATTTAGAGATCATGGTCCGGGTCTGCGTCCCCCGACAGCTTCCTGCCACAAGGAAGCACCAGCCCGGGTCGGGGCCGACGCAGTATAAAATGTTTTGGGCTGAAGCACGCACGCTACGGAATTCCCCGTGGCGTGCCTCTGTTATGAAAGGGATCAGATCATGCGCACTGGCGTGATCGCGAAAAAGATGGGGATGACGCGTCTGTTCCAGGACGATGGCCGGCACGTGCCGGTTACGGTTCTGCAACTCGAGAGTCTCCAGGTCGTGGCCGTTCGCGAGGCCGATCGTGATGGGTATGTCGCCGTCCAGCTGGGTGCCGGCGTTGCCAAGGCGAAGAACGTATCGAAGCCGCAGCGCGGCCACTTCGGCAAGTCCGAAGTCGAGCCCAAGGCGATCGTCCGTGAATTCCGTGTCGCCGAGGACGCTGTCCTCGAAGTCGGCGCCGAGATCTCGGCCGATCACTATGTCGCTGGCCAGATTGTCGACGTGCAGGGCTATACGCAAGGCAAGGGCTTCCAAGGCGGCATGAAGCGCTGGGGCTTCGGCGGTCTGCGCGCGACCCACGGCGTGTCGGTGTCGCACCGCTCGCTCGGTTCGACCGGTCAGCGTCAGGATCCGGGCAAGGTCTTCAAGAACAAGAAGATGGCCGGCCACATGGGCGACGCGCAGCGTACCCAGCAGAACCTCGAGATCGTGTCGACCGACGTCGAGCGCGGCCTGATCTTCATCAAGGGCTCGGTGCCGGGATCGAAGGGCGGCTGGCTGCTCGTCAAGGACGCGGTCAAGGTCGAGCGTCACAAGGACGCGCCGTACCCCGCCGGCCTCAAGGCCGCTCAGAACAACAACGATGCGCCTGCTGAGACGCCCGCCGACACGGTGGACGCAGCGGCCACCGACGGCCAGGAGGGCTGATCGTGAAGGTTACGCTTCAATCCTTCGCCGATACCGCCACGGGCGATATCGAGCTGAACGACGAGGTCTTCGGCCTCGATCCGCGCGCGGACATCCTGCACCGCGTCGTCACCTGGCAGCTCGAAAAGCGCCGTGCCACCGCAAGCGGCACGCGTGAGCGCGCCGACGTCGCCCGCTCGGGCAAGAAGTTCGGTCGCCAGAAGGGCGGCGGTACGGCACGTCACGGCGATCGCCGCGCCCCGATCTTCGTCGGCGGTGGTAAGGCGCATGGTCAGCGCACCCGCGATTTCAATCCGGGTCTGAACAAGAAGATCCGCGCGCTCGGTCTCAAGATGGCGCTGAGCAGCCATGCCAAGGCCGGCACTCTGGTCGTGATGGACAGCCTGGCTGTCGCCGAGAGCAAGACCAAGACGCTGATCGCGGACTGGGCGAAGCTCGGTGCGGGCAAGACCGCGCTGGTCATCGACGGCGATGCGGTCGAGACGACTTTCGCGCTCGCCGCGGGCAACCTGTCGACGATTAACGTGCTGCCGGCCGCCGGTGCCAACGTGTACGACATTCTGAAGCACGACACGCTGGTCCTGACCCGCGCTGCCGTTGAAAAGCTGGAGGCGCGCTTCAATGGCTAAGAAGCAGAAGGGCGATATCGCGATCCGTCATTACGACGTGATCGTTGCGCCGCACATCACCGAAAAGGCGACCCTGCTCTCCGAGCACAACGCCGTTGTCTTCAAGGTCGCGAACGACGCCACCAAGCCTGAGATCAAGGCCGCGGTCGAAGCGCTGTTCGGGGTGAACGTCACTGGCGTGAACACCATCGTCCAGAAGGGCAAGACCAAGAAGTGGAAGGGCGCGGACTACACGCGCTCGGACGTCAAGAAAGCGATCGTGACGTTGAAGGACGGCCAGTCCATCGACGTGACGACGGGGATCTGATCCGATGGCATTGAAGCATTATAACCCGACGAGCCCGGCGCGCCGTGGTCTCATCCTGGTCGACCGCAGCGGCCTGCACAAGGGCGGCCCCGTCAAGGCGCTGACCGAGGGCAAGCGCAAGACCGGCGGCCGCAACAACAAGGGCCATGTCACCTCGCGCGGCATCGCTGGCGGTCACAAGCAGCGCTATCGTATTATCGATTTCAAGCGCCGTCTGTGGGACGTCGAGGGCACGGTCGAGCGGATCGAATATGATCCCAACCGCACGGCGTTCATTGCGCTGATCAACTACGGCGACACGCCCGAGGGCAAGTCGAACGTCGCGTACATCATCGCTCCGCAGCGCCTCGCCGTCGGCGATAAGGTGATCGCCGGCAAGAAGACCGACGTGAAGCCGGGCAACGCGATGGAACTGGGCCAGATGCCGGTCGGCACGATCGTCCACAACGTCGAGATGAAGCCTGGCAAGGGCGGTCAGCTCGCACGGTCTGCCGGCACCTATGTGCAGGTCGTCGGTCGTGACAAGGGCATGGTGATGATCCGCCTGAACTCGGGCGAGCAGCGCTACATCCATGCGAACTGCATGGCGACGGTGGGCGCGGTGTCGAACCCCGACAACGGCAACACCAACCTGGCGAAGGCCGGTCGCAACCGTTGGCTCGGCATCCGCCCGCTGACGCGCGGCGTGGCCAAGAACCCGGTCGACCATCCGCACGGCGGTGGTGAAGGCCGGACCTCGGGCGGCCGTCATCCGGTCACGCCGTGGGGCAAGCCGACGAAGGGTGCGCGCACCCGTCACAACAAGTCGACCGACAAGATGATCATCCGGTCGCGTCACGCGAAGAAGAAGGGCTAAACGATGGCTCGTTCCGTCTGGAAGGGTCCGTTCGTGGACCTTCACCTGCTGAAGAAGGCAGAAACCGCGCAGGAAACCAACGCGCGTGGTGCGATCAAGACCTGGTCGCGCCGCTCGACGATCCTGCCGCAGTTCGTCGGCCTGACGTTCAGCGTCTATAACGGCCGCAAGTTCGTGCCGGTTTCCGTCAACGAGGACATGGTGGGCATGAAGCTCGGCGAATTCGCGCCGACGCGCTATTTCCCCGGCCATGCCGCGGACAAGAAGGGCAAGCGCTGATGTCGAAGGCGAAATCCCCCCGCAAGGTCGGTGAGAAGGAAGCTCTCTCGGTTGGCACGCAGATCCGTGGTTCGGCGCAAAAGCTGGGTCTGGTCGCGGCGCTGATCCGCGGCAAGAAGGCTGGCGATGCGATGAACATCCTCCAGTTCTCGACCAAGGGCATGGCGGTTGATGCGCGCAAGGTGCTCGCTTCGGCGATCGCCAATGCGGAGAACAACCACAACCTCGACGTCGACGCGCTCGTCGTCGCCGAGGCTTCGGTCGGCAAGTCGATCACGATGAAGCGGTTCGCCACGCGCGGCCGCGGCAAGTCTACCCGCATCCTCAAGCCGTTCAGCCGTCTGCGCATCGTCGTGCGCGAGCAGGAAGAAGCATAATGGGTCAGAAATCGAACCCGATCGGTCTGCGTCTGCAGATCAACCGCACCTGGGACAGCCGCTGGTTCGCGGAAGGCGCCGATTACGGCCGTCTCCTGCTCGAAGACCTCAAGATGCGCCAGTTCATCATGAAGACGCTGCCGCAGGCGGCGATCTCCAAGGTGGTGATCGAGCGTCCGGCCAAGCTGTGCCGCGTGTCGATCTATGCCGCCCGTCCGGGCGTCATCATCGGCAAGAAGGGCGCTGACATCGAGAAGCTTCGCAAGAAGCTCGGCGCGATGACCGCGTCGGATGTGTCGCTCAACATCGTCGAGATCCGCAAGCCGGAAGTCGATTCGAAGCTCGTCGCGCAGGGCATCGCCGACCAGCTCGAGCGTCGTATCGCGTTCCGCCGCGCCATGAAGCGTGCGGTGCAGTCGGCGATGCGGCTCGGTGCGGAGGGTATCCGGATCAACTGCGGTGGCCGTCTCGGCGGCGCCGAAATCGCGCGGACCGAGTGGTATCGCGAGGGCCGGGTGCCGCTTCACACGCTGCGCGCGAACGTCGACTATGCGGAAGCGCAGGCGCACACCGCCTACGGCGTCTGCGGCGTCAAGGTCTGGATCTTCAAGGGTGAGATCCTCGGCCACGACCCGATGGCGCAGGACCGCATCATGATGGAGGCCCAGACCTCCGGCGTGCGCCCCGCGCGCGACGACCGTCGCTAAGGACTGAATCATGCTGCAACCGAAAAAGACCAAGTTTCGCAAGGCCTTCAAGGGCCGCATTCATGGCGACGCCAAGGGTGGCACCACGCTCAACTTCGGCTCGTACGGGCTGAAGGCGATGGAGCCGGATCGTTTGACCGCACGCCAGATCGAGGCGGCCCGCCGCGCGATCACGCGTCACATCAAGCGTCAGGGCCGTTTGTGGATCCGCGTGTTCCCGGACGTTCCGGTCTCGGGCAAGCCTGCCGAAGTCCGCATGGGCTCGGGTAAGGGTTCGCCGGAATTCTGGGCGGCACGGGTCAAGCCCGGCCGTATCCTGTTCGAACTGGACGGCGTGCCCGGCGATATCGCCGCAGTCGCGTTCAGCCGCGCGGCGATGAAGCTGCCGATCAAGGTCAAGGTCGTTGCCCGTCTTGGCGACACCTCGCATCTGGGAGTGCTGTAAGATGGCACGCATCGACGATCTGAAGGCGAAGTCGGATGACCAGCTCGGTGAAGAGCTCGGCAACCTGAAGCGCGAGGCGTTCAACCTCCGTTTCCAGGCCGCGACCAACCAGCTCGAGAAGCCGAGCCGGGTTCGCGAAGTCCGCCGCGACATCGCCCGTATCAAGACGCTGCAGACCGCTCGCTCGCGCGACGCGGCTGCCAAATAAGGATTTAGACATGCCGAAGCGCGTGCTGACGGGACTGATCGTCTCGGACAAGGGCGACAAGACGGTGGTCGTGAACGTGGAGCGCAAGGTCAAGCACGCGCTGTACGGCAAGATCATCCGTCGTTCGAAGAAGTATCATGCTCACGACGAGAGCAACGAGTACAAGCAGGGTGAAACGGTGCGCATCGAAGAGACCGCGCCGATCTCCAAGCTGAAGACCTGGAAGGTGATCGATCGGGTGAACACCCATGCGACGCCGGAACGAGTCGACGTCGACGCGTAAGCGTCAATACTGAGGCGGGGTCCGGTCGGAATCGGCCCCATATGAGAAGGAAGCGGATCTATGATCCAGATGCAGTCCAATCTCGACGTCGCTGACAACAGCGGTGCGAAGCGGGTCATGTGCATCAAGGTGCTTGGGGGTTCCAAGCGCCGTACTGCCAGCGTCGGCGACATCATCGTCGTCAGCGTCAAGGAAGCGGCCCCGCGCGGCCGCGTGAAGAAGGGTGACGTGCATCGCGCCGTCATCGTGCGCACCGCGAAGGACATTCGCCGCGCCGACGGTTCGGTGATCCGCTTCGACGGCAACGCCGCCGTCCTGGTCAACAAGAACGAGGAGCCGATCGGCACCCGTATCTTCGGCCCGGTCGTGCGCGAGCTGCGTGGCAAGAAGCACATGAAGATCATCAGCCTTGCGCCGGAGGTGCTGTAATGGCCGCCGCTAAGATCAAGAAGGGTGACCGCGTCATCGTCCTGTCCGGCAAGGACAAGGGCAAGACCGGCGAAGTGACCCAGGCGTTCCCGAAAGACGGCAAGGTCGTCGTCGCGGGCGTCAACGTCCACGTCCGTCACACCAAGCCGACCCAGGGCGACCCGCAGGGCGGCCTGAAGCGTTCGGAAGCACCGCTCGACGCATCGAACGTCGCGCACGTCACCGCCGACGGCAAGCCGACGCGCGTCCGCTTCGAGATGCAGGACGGCAAGAAGGTCCGCGTCGCGGTCAAGACCGGGGAGAAGATCAGTGGCTGATGCCTACAAGCCCCGGATGAAGGGCATTTACGACGATCGCATCGTCAAGGCGATGACCGAGAAGTTCGGTTACAAGAACCCGATGGAGGTTCCGCGTCTCGACAAGATCGTCCTCAACATGGGCGTCGGCGAAGCGACGCAGGACAAGAAGAAGGTCGACAAGGCAGCTACCGAAATGGAGCTGATCGCCGGCCAGAAGCCTGTCATCACCAAGGCGAAGAAGTCGATCGCGCAGTTCAAGCTGCGTGAAGGCATGCCGATCGGTGTGAAGGTCACGCTGCGTCGCGAGCGCATGTACGAGTTCCTCGACCGCTTTATCACGATCGCGCTGCCGCGCGTCCGCGATTTCCGCGGCCTGAACGACAAGAGCTTCGACGGGCGCGGCAACTACGCCTGCGGCCTCAAGGAGCAGCTGATCTTCCCGGAAATCAGCTACGACCAGGTCGATCAGATCCGCGGCATGGACGTGATCGTCGCGACGACCGCGAAGACCGACGACGAGGCGCGCGAGCTGCTCCGTCTGTTCGGTTTCCCGTTCCCGATTGAAGCCGACGCAGAAAAGAAGGCGGCATAAGATGGCAAAGCTGAGTTCGATCAACAAGAACGAGCGCCGCAAAGCGCTGGTCAAGAAGTATGCGCCGAAATATGCCGCGCTGAAGGCGATCGCCGCCGACACGACGTTGGACGATGGCGAGCGCATGATCGCGCGCCTGAAGATGGCCGAGCTTCCGCGCAACGGCAACCCGACGCGCATTCGCAACCGGTGCGAGCTGACGGGTCGTCCCCGCGCTTACTACCGCAAGTTCCGCCTCTGCCGCGTGCAGCTTCGCGATCTCGCCAACAAGGGCATGATCCCGGGCGTCACGAAGTCGAGCTGGTAAGGATCACGAGATGGCATTGACCGATCCCCTGGGTGATATGCTCACCCGCATCCGCAACGGCCAGCGCGCGCGCAAGGACTCGGTCCTGACGCCGGGCTCGAAGCTGCGCATCCGTGTGCTCGACGTGCTCCAGCGCGAGGGCTATATTCGCGGCTACAGCGAAGAGCAGATGGGCCCTGCGGCCGGCATTCGCATCGAGCTGAAGTATTTCGAGGGCCAGCCTGCGATCAAGCACGTTGCCCGCGTGTCCAAGCCGGGTCGCCGCGTCTATTCGGGTTCGACCGAACTGCCGCGCGTCATGAACGGCCTTGGCATCACGATCGTTTCGACGCCGAAGGGCGTTCTCTCGGACGCCGAAGCGCGCGAGCAGAACGTCGGCGGCGAAGTGCTGGCGGAGGTATTCTGATGAGCCGCATCGGTAAGAAGCCGGTCGCGATCCCAAGCGGTGTCACCGCGACGATCGACGGCGGCAAGCTGAACGTGAAGGGCCCCAAGGGCACCCTAAGCCTGACGCTGCGCGAAGAGATCACCTATGCGCTCGAGGACGGCGGCATTTCGGTGCAGCCGGCCAACGACAGCAAGGCGGCCCGCGCGTTCTGGGGCATGCAGCGCACGATGGTGCAGAATCTCGTCACCGGCGTGACCGAGGGCTTCACCAAGAAGCTGCTGATCAACGGCGTGGGCTACCGCGCCGCCGCACAGGGCAAGGTGCTCAACCTGAAGCTCGGCTACAGCCACGACGTCAACATCGACGTGCCGGAAGGTCTTGAGGTCAAGACCCCCGACAACACGACGGTCGAGATTTCGGGCGCCGACAAGCAGAAGGTCGGTCAGCTCGCCGCAGAGGTCCGTCGCTGGCGCAAGCCCGAGCCGTACAAGGGCAAGGGCATCAAGTACGACGGCGAGTTCATCTTCCGCAAGGAAGGGAAGAAGAAGTAATGTCGACCAAGGGTATGTCTCTCTTCGAGAAGCGGCGTCGCCGCAACCGCTCCGCGCTGCGTGCGCGGGGTTCGGGCCGTCCGCGCCTTTCGGTGCACCGTTCGGGCAAGCACATCTACGCGCAGGTGATCGACGATGCGGCTGGCCGCACCGTCGCCTCGGCCTCCACGCTTGAGAAGGACGTGCGTGGTACGTCCGGCGCCAACATCGACGCGGCGACCGCCGTCGGCACCCGCATCGCGGAAGCGGCGAAGGCCGCCGGCGTGACGCAGGTCGTGTTCGATCGCGGCGGCTTCCTGTTCCACGGTCGCGTCAAGGCGTTGGCGACTGCCGCGCGTGAAGCCGGATTGGAGTTTTAAGAATGGCCGACACCAACGAAATCCAGTCGCAGGAAGGCGCTCCGGCCGAGGCCGGCACCGCCGAGGCCCCGGCGAACCCCAACAACCGTGGTCCGCGTGGCGGCCGTGGTCGCGGTGGTCCTCCGGGCGGCGGCAACAACCGTGGTGGCCGCGACAACCGTGGCGGCCGTGACAACCGTGGCCGTGGCGGCCCCGGCGGTGCGGACGATGGCGGCGAGGAGCTGATCGAGAAGCTCGTCCATATCAACCGCGTGTCCAAGACGGTGAAGGGCGGCAAGCGCTTCGGCTTCGCGGCGCTGGTCGTCGTCGGCGACGGCAAGGGCCGGGTCGGCTTCGGTCATGGCAAGGCGCGCGAAGTGCCGGAAGCGATCTCCAAGGCGACGGCCGCAGCCAAGAAGGCGATGGTCCGCGTTCCGCTGAAGGAAGGCCGCACGCTGCATCACGACGGCAACGGCCACTTCGGTGCCGGTCTCGTCACGCTGCGTTCGGCGCCGCAGGGCACCGGCATCATCGCGGGCGGCCCGATGCGCGCCGTCTTCGAATCGCTCGGCGTTGCCGACGTGGTGACGAAGTCGGTCGGCACGTCCAACCCGTACAACATGATCCGCGCGACCTTCGAAGCGCTGACGTCGCAGACCAGCCCGAAGGCGGTTGCGCAGCGTCGCGGCAAGAAGATCGCCGATCTGCTGGGCCGTGGCGGCTCGCAGACCGCCGAGGCTGACGCCGCGGCCGTGACGGAGTAACAGACATGGCAACCATCAAGATCACGCAGACCGGTTCGCCGATCCGCCGCGAGAAGGACCAGCGCGCGACGCTGATCGGTCTCGGCCTCAACAAGATGCACCGCGTTCGCGAGCTGGAGGATACCCCCGAGGTTCGGGGCATGATCCGCAAGGTCGCGCACATGGTGAAGATCATCGAGGCGTAAGCCCGTCCCATCCGTTTCGGGTGGATCAGATCATAGATCTGCGTTAAGGGAGCGGCCGATCGGGGAGATCGGCCGCTCTTATGCTGAATAACGTCCAGGCATTGCGCGCGCTCGCCGCGCTGCTCGTCGTCCTCGTCCATGTCGGCGGTATCGCGCATCTCGGTCTTGGCGGGCTGTTCCGGTTCGGCCATGCCGGCGTGGACCTGTTCTTCGTCATTTCGGGGTTCGTGATGGTGTACACCTTCGCGCGCCGCCCGCTGTCGCCCGCCGGCTTCCTGCTCAATCGCATCATCCGTGTCGTGCCGCTGTATTGGGCATTCACGATTCTGCTCTTCGTTGTGGCGATCGTGACCGGCTACCCGCTGATGCAGGCCACGCCACCGACGCTCGCGCACTTCCTTCAGTCGCTGGCGTTCGTCCCGTTCCGCCAGCCGAGCGGGGTGATGGAGCCGCTCTATTTTCTCGGCTGGACACTCAATTACGAAATGATGTTCTACGCGCTGTTCGCCGCCGCGATCGCGGTCGGTGGCGGGCGGACCTCGCGCGTGGTCGGGGTGGCGAGCGCGGCGGTGGTGGCGCTGGTTGCGGCGGGTTGGCTGCTCGCGCCGCGCGTGGCGTGGCTAAGCTTCTACACCGCGCCGATTATGCTCGCGTTCGCCATCGGCATGATGCTCGCCTATGCGGTGGTGCGTGGTGTGCTCGTTCGGCCGCCGCTTGCCGGTGCAGCCCTGCTGGTCGGCGCGTTGGTGCTGCTGTGCGCGCCGCAGATCGGACTACGCATCCATAGTCCCTGGCTTGGGCTTGCGTCGGGGGTGATCGTCGCCGGTGCGGTGGCGCTTGAGCAGGCAGGGATTTACACGCGCAGCCGGGCGGTGCTGCTGCTAGGCGCGGCGAGTTACGCGCTCTACCTCAGCCATCCCTTTGCGACGGCGTTTTCGGACCGGGTAAGCGCGCATGTGCCTGCGGGAGCGGCCTTGACGGTCGCGTTGCTGGTAAGCCTCGGCGTTGCGATCCCGCTCGCGTTGGCGCTACATTTCGTGTTCGAGCGGCCGGCGACGGCGGTGCTGCGGCGGCTGATCGACCACCGTCGTCCGATCGTGGATATTGCCGAGGATGCCGTGGTCGAGACGATCGCGCAGGCGGGGCCGGTCGAGCGGGGGGAGGCCCCGCAGATTCAGGGGTGACAAAGCTCGCACGCATCGCTATGCGCCGCCGCTTCCATTCACGCGCGACAGAAGCGAAAGCGAGTGCATCCCATGAAATTGAACGAACTTCGCGACAACGACGGCGCCCGTAAGTCCAAGATCCGCGTCGGCCGCGGTATCGGCTCGGGCAAGGGCAAGACCGGTGGGCGCGGCCAGAAGGGCCAGAAAAGCCGCGAGGGCGTCAGCATCGCCGGCTTCGAAGGCGGTCAGATGCCGCTTCACATGCGTCTGCCGAAGCGCGGCTTCAACAACATCTTCGCCAAGGACTACGCCGAGGTGAACCTGGGCGCAATTCAGAAGGCGGTCGACGCGGGCAAGATCGAGGCCGGTGCGGCGCTCGACCACGCCGCGCTCAAGGCGGCAAACCTGGCCCGTGGCGGCAAGCATGGCGTGCGCCTGCTCGGCAAGGGCGAGCTGACGGCCAAGCTCAGCTTTACCGTCGCCGGCGCGTCGAAGGGCGCAATCGAGGCGGTCGAGAAGGCCGGTGGTTCGGTGTCGGTGATCGAGGTCGTTCCCGCCGCCGAGAAGGCCGCCGCCAAGAAGGGCGTCAAGTATCGCGAGCGCAAGGCCGACAAGGCCGCCAAGATCGCCGCCAACGCGTGATCTGACCGCCCCGTCGCGCACAAACGCGACGGGGCGAGGGCGTCGCGGCCAACTCCGCGACGACAATGGCGCTAGGCAACCCCAAACGCATGACTATATGAGCGGCGGGGCGGTTAAACGCTTTCCGCCGTTTTTGTTTCCTAGACCGTTTGATTCGGGACGACTTCCAGCATGGCATCCGCAGCCGACCAGATGGCCTCAGGCCTGAGCCTGTCGAAATTCGCACAGGCGACCGATCTCAAGAAGCGCCTTTGGTTCACGATCGGCGCGCTGATCGTGTTCCGGCTGCTCAGCTACGTGCCGCTGCCCGGCATTGACCCGACGGCGCTCAGCCAGCTCTCGCAATCGACGAGCGGCGGCGTGCTCGACTTCTTCAACGCTTTCTCGGGCGGCTCGCTCAAGCGCATGAGCCTGACCGCGCTCGGCGTGATGCCCTACATCACCGCCTCGATCGTGATCCAGCTCGCCACGTCGCTGTCGCCGACGCTCGCCGCGATCAAGAAGGAAGGCGAGAGCGGGCGCAAGCGGCTCAACCAATATACCCGCTACGGCACGGTCGGTCTGACGGCGGTGCAGGGCTATTTCATCGCGGTGGGTCTTGAGACGCTCGGCGCCAATCAGGGCGTGCAGGCGGTGGTCGACCCGGGCCTGATGTTCCGCATCGCGGCGGTGATCTCGCTGATCGGCGGCACCATGTTCCTGATGTGGATCGGCGAGCAGATCACCAGCCGCGGCATCGGCAACGGCATGTCGCTCATCATCATGGCCGGCATCGTCGCGAACCTGCCGACGACGCTGTACAACCTGTTCGAGGGCGGCCGTTCGGGCAACCTCGACGGGTTCCGCATCGTCGGCATCGTCGTCGCGGTGGTCGCGCTGGTGCTGTTCATCTGCTTCATGGAACGGGCCCAGCGTCGCATCTTGATCCAATATCCCAAGCGGCAGACGCAGCGTGGCATGCAGGCCGATCGCAGTCATCTGCCGCTCAAGATCAACACCGCCGGCGTGATCCCGCCGATCTTCGCCTCGTCGCTGCTGCTGATGCCGCTGACGATCATGCAGTTCGCCGGCAAGCGCGTCGAGGGCAACAGTTGGTGGAGTGACGTGATCCTGACGCTAAACCAGTATCTCCAGCACGGCTCGCCCGTGTACATGCTGCTGTACGGCGCGGGCATCATCTTCTTCTCGTTCTTCTACACCGCGGTGGTGTTCAACCCCGAGGAGACGGCGGACAATCTCAAGCGCTATGGCGGCTTCATCCCCGGCATCCGTCCGGGCAAGAATACCGAGATCTATTTCGATTACGTGCTGACCCGCATCACCGTGCTCGGTGCCGGCTATCTGGCGATCATCTGCCTGCTGCCGGAGGAGCTGGTGTCGATGCTCCAGATCCCGTTCTATCTCGGCGGCACCAGCCTGCTGATCGTCGTCAACGTGACGATGGATACGGTGACTCAGATCCAGAGCCACTTGCTCGCGCATCAATATGGCGATCTAATCAAGAAATCGAAGCTGAAGGGCGGTCGGCTGCGTTGAGGCGCGGCTGACCGGATGAGGGGAATGGGGACTTGAACATCATTCTGCTGGGGCCGCCGGGTGCGGGCAAGGGCACGCAGGCGAGCCGTCTCGAAACGACGCGGGGCATGGTCCAGCTCTCGACCGGCGACATGCTGCGCGCCGCGCGCAAGGCCGATACCCCGCTTGGCGCCAAGGTGGCGGCGGTCATGGACTCGGGTGCGTTGGTGTCGGACGAGATCGTCTCGGCGCTGATCGACGACAAGCTCGGGTCGCTTTCGGCGGATCAGGGCACGATCTTCGATGGCTATCCGCGCACCGCTGCGCAGGCGGAATCGCTCGATGCGATCCTCGCCAAGCACGATCGCAAGCTCGACACGGTGATCGAACTCGAAGTGAACGAGGATGCGCTGGTCGAGCGGATCGTCGGCCGCTACACCTGCGCCAAGTGCGGCGCGGGCTATCACGATCACTTCAAGCAGCCCGCCGTTTCCGGCGTGTGCGATGTGTGCGGCTCGACCGAGTTCAAGCGCCGCCCCGACGATAACGAGGAGACCGTGCGCACCCGCATGGCCGAGTATCGCGCCAAGACGCTGCCGATCCTGCCGTTCTACGAAGCGCGCGGGCTCGTCACGCGGGTCGACGGCATGGCGGACATCGAGCAGGTCAGCACACAGATCTCCGCTATTCTCGACCGCTGAGGCTTACGGTACGATCCGGAAGCTGTAGGTGTAGGTCTTAGGCGTGCCGTTCAGGTTCACGTTGGCGATCGTCACGTCGTAGGTGACGCCGGTGGTGAGCCCGGCCACGTTGAACTGGATGTTGTTGGGCAGGCCCATGCCGACATTGTCGGAGCTGATGTTCGACACGGTCAGGGGCGCGCCATCGTGCACCGCGACCTGCACCGTCGCGTTGGTGTACGTCACCGAAGCGTTGGCGTAGCGCGTCTTGGTATAGGCGATCGCGCTGAACGACAGCAGCGCGTTGGTCTTGAAATAGCGCGCCGGGTAATCGCCATAGGGATAGGCGACGAACTCGGGCAGGGTGCCGCCTGCCGGGGCGGTGCCGGTGGTGTTGAACACCTTGAGGGCGGCATAGTCGAGGATCGAGCCGGTTCCGCCGCTGACGATCGTGCGGCCGTAGCTGAAGGTGGTCGCGAACGGGTTGAGCAGCCAGCGGCGGTGGCCGACGTTGTTCGCGACGACGTTGTCGGTCTCCGCCATCCAGCCCGCCAGGATCGCGTCGTCCGACTGCGGCGGCAACGCGGCGCCCTGCGTGAAGCCCGAAAGGTTGCTCGCTGCGGCGGCAGCCGCACCGGCGTCGGTATAGCATTTCCACGTCGTCGGCGGGGTGTGGCTCATCGCCTTGTTGGCGGCCATCATCAGCGATGCCTGTTGCGCGGATTGTTCGTCGTCGGTCGAATAGCCGACCGGCGGCAGGTGGTGCAGCGCGCGCAGATTGTTGATCAGTTCGAGCATGTGCGCGGTGACGCTCGGCTTGAGCTGGCCGGGCAGGCAGTTGGTCGCGCTCGGCTGGGTCGCATAGAGCGCGGCGGCAGTGGAGACGTTGTCGGGACCGGTCGCCACGGCGGGCGTCGCCGCTGGCGTGGGCGTCGGCGTCGGGGTTGGCGAAGCGGTCGTCGTGTCCGACGTGATCGTTTGCGCAGGCGCGGTGACGACCGGGGTGATCGTGCTGCCGCCTGAGTCGCTGCCGCCGCAGGCGGTGGTGAGCAGAAGCACTGCGAAAGGAGCGAGTTTCTTCATCGGCGTGGCGTCTCGATTATCGGGCGAATACCTCATTGTAGGTGAGCGGCGCGCGGGCTCGGCCGCACTCGCAATGCTACGGAGGCGGTCGATGACATCTTCTTCATCCACGCTTCATCGGCACGCCAAACCGACCCGCCTAGAACAGCGTCATGGCCGCAGCGTACGGCCGCGAAAATGTCGAGATCGGCGTCCGCACTCCCGGGGGCGCCGTTGGCCGGCGGAAGGCTTGCTTTCCGCCGGCCTCATTTCATTCTAGGCTAAAGGTCCCGCCCGGAATGCCCGAGTCCATGACCCGTAAGATCCTGATTGTCGAAGATGATGCCGGCACCGCCGCCTACCTCGCCAAGGGACTGGGCGAAGCGGGTTTCTCGATCGAGACCGCGGCCGATGGGCGCGACGGGCTGTTCCTTGCCAGCGAAGGCATTTTCGATCTCATCATCGCCGATCGCATGCTGCCCGGGCTCGATGGCCTCGCCATGATCGGCGCGATCCGCGCGGCGGGTATCCGCACGCCCGCGCTGATGCTGTCGGCGCTCGCGACCGTGGATGACCGGATCGACGGGCTGAAGGCGGGCGCGGACGATTATCTGTGCAAGCCGTTCTCCTTCGCGGAACTGTTCGCGCGGATCGAGGCGCTGCTGCGCCGGGTCGATCTCGCGGTGGTGAAGAACCAGGTGACCAAGCTCAGCGTCGGCGATCTCGAGATCGACCTGCTCGCGCGCACCGTCACGCGCGAGGGGCGGGCGATCCCGCTCGGCGCGCGCGAGTTCAACCTGCTCGAATATCTCGCCCGGCACGCCGGACAGGTGGTGACGCGCACGATGATGCTCGAAAAGATCTGGAACTACCATTTCGATCCGGGCTCGAACGTGGTCGACGTGCATATCGGGCGGTTGCGGCGCAAGATCGAGGATGGCTTCCGCGCGCCGATCCTGCATACCGTGCGCGGTGCCGGATACCGACTCTCTGCCGACGGCTAAGCGCCCGTTCCGCCTGACCGTCACCGCGCGCATCGCGCTGCTGGCGATCGGGCTGGCGCTGGTGTCGAACCTTGTGCTGGTCGCGTTCGTGTGGCGGCAGATCCATGACGATGCGGTCGATGCGCTGCGTCGCGACACGATCGAGCAATCCGACGCGCTCGTCTCGGTCTGGCGGTCGGGAGGCGAGCAGGCGCTCGCCCGCGCGATCGCGGAGGCGCGCGCGCCCGGCGACCTGTCGCTGATCCTCGCCATCGTCGATCAGGGCGGCAGGCGGCGTGTCGGCGTGGGGCCGCAGGACATCGCGCTGGTCGGCGCGCCCGAGCCGACCAGCTTCCGCATCGGCACGATCGGCGGCGACCGGCCGTGGTCGGAACGCGAGGCGGGCTATTCGGTGCGGCAGATCGGCGCGAACTTCCTCATCAGCGGGCGGCTGCTCGACGACTGGGAGCAGGAACAGCGTGGTATCGAGCAGGCGATGGTGGCCGCGACCTTGCTGTCGCTCGCGCTCGGCCTCGTCGTCGGTCTGGTGGTGACGCGCTACGTCGGCCGACGGCTCAACGAGGTCGCGGATGTGATCGAAGGGGTGGCGGCGGGCGATCTCACCCGGCGCGTGCGCGGCGTGGCGGGCGGGCAGGATGCGTTCGACCGGCTGGCCTCGCGGCTCAACGCGATGCTCGACAAGCTCGAACGGCTGATGACCGAGTTGCGCGTGGTTACTGACGGGTTCGCGCACGATCTGCGCTCGCCGCTCGCGCGGCTGCGCAGCAAGGCGGAGGCGGCGGTGCTCCAGGCCGATCCCGAGCAGCGCGAAGCGGCGATGGGCGGGCTGCTGGTCGAGACCGATCTGGTGATGCGGATGCTGACGACGCTGATCGAGATCAGCCGCGCCGAATCCGTCTCGCGCGACCGCTTCGCCAGCGTCGACCCGGCCGCGCTGGTGGAGGAGATCGCCGAGCTGTACGCCCCGGTGGTCGAGGATGCCGGCATGACCTTCACCACGAGGATCGAAGCGGAAGGCGAGCCTGCGGGCGAACGGGTGATCCTGCACCGCGAACTGATGACGCAGGCAATCACCAACCTGATCGACAATGCGCTGCGCCATGCGGGCGCGGGCGGGGCGGTGACGCTGCGGCTGGCGCGCGACGACCGCGAGTTGCGCGTCCAGGTCGAGGATCGTGGCCCCGGTATCGCGCAGGCCGACCGCGCGCTGGCGCTGCGGCGCTTCGGGCGGCTCGATGGCGCGCGCACCACGCCGGGGGCCGGGCTCGGCATGGCGCTGGTCGAGGCGGTCGCGCGGCTGCACGGCGGGCGGCTCGACCTTGGCGACAATGCGCCGGGTCTGCTCGCCGCGATCGTCGTGCCGGTCGCCTGATGCGGCGGAACCTTCGTGCGCGTAAGGCTTTATCGGTGGCCCGCCAGGCGTGGGTGCGACTCGCTTGACAGCGGGTGTGCGACTCCTTACCTGCCCGCTATTCCGACCCACCGGCTACCGGCGGCGCTTCGTGCGCGCGCCGCTGTCGTGCGTTTCGGAAAACGGCAACGCGTTGAGATGGGGCATGCAGCCATGCAGGCCCTGTGGAGCAGGAGAAAGAGTTTCATGGCACGTATCGCGGGCGTCAACATCCCGACCAACAAGCGCGTGGTGATCGCGCTCACCTATATCCACGGTATCGGCGATACCAAGGCGAAGGAAATCACTGCCAAGCTGGGCATCGAGCCGGCACGCCGCGTTCAGGACCTGACCGACGCCGAAGTGCTCCAGATCCGCGAGACGATCGACGCCGACCACACGGTCGAGGGTGATCTTCGCCGTCAGACCGCGATGAACATCAAGCGTCTGATGGATCTGGCCTGCTATCGCGGCCTGCGTCACCGCAAGGGCCTGCCGGTCCGCGGCCAGCGCACGCACACCAACGCGCGCACCCGCAAGGGCAAGGCGAAGCCGATCGCGGGCAAGAAGAAGTAAAAATCAGTCCGGGGGACTGTTTTTAACCTCTTCTCCGCCGGAGGCGCGCCGGGCGCTAACGTCCGCAGCCTCCCGGTCTCAGTATTTCGGGATATAGGAACAAAGAAATGGCACGCGAACCTCAGCGCATCAAGCGCCGCGAGCGGAAGAACATCACCTCGGGCGTGGCGCATGTGAACGCCAGCTTCAACAACACCATGATCACGATCACCGATGCCCAGGGCAACGCGATCTCGTGGTCGTCGGCGGGCATGATGGGCTTCAAGGGCAGCCGCAAGTCGACCCCGTATGCGGCGCAGGTCGCAGCGGAAGACGCCGGCAAGAAGGCCGCCGAGCACGGCGTGCGCACGCTCGAAGTCGAAGTGAAGGGCCCGGGTTCGGGCCGTGAATCGGCTCTGCGCGCGCTTCAAGCGGTCGGCTTCCAGATCACCTCGATCCGTGACGTGACGTCGATCCCGCACAACGGCGTTCGCCCCTCGAAGCGCCGCCGCGTCTGAATTCGTCTCGTCCGCGCGCGGTTCGCTGCCAGTCGCGGACGATTCGCCCAAGGCCGGAGTTGCCCTCCCGCTCCCGCCCAAAACCAAGGGGAAGCCCGTGTCCGTCAATGCTAAGAACTGGCAGGAATTGAAGAAGCCCAACGGCCTCGAAGTGAAGCCGGGCGGCGATCCCAAGCGCAAGGCGACCTTCGTCGCCGAGCCGCTCGAGCGGGGTTTCGGCCTGACGCTCGGCAACGCGCTGCGCCGCGTGTTGCTGTCGTCGCTCCAGGGTGCCGCCGTCACCTCGATCAAGATCGAGAACGTCCTGCATGAATTCTCCTCGCTCGCCGGCGTGCGCGAGGATGTGACCGACATTGTCCTCAACGTGAAGCAGATCGCGCTGCGCATGCAGGGCGAGGGGCCGAAGCGCCTCCAGCTCTCGGCGACCGGCCCGGCCACCGTCACGGCGGGCGACATCGCGGTTTCGGGCGACATCGAGGTGATGAACCCCAAGCTGGTGCTGTGCCATCTCGACGACGGCGCGACGCTCAACATGGAACTCACCGCCGATGTCGGTAAGGGCTATGTCGCGGCGGTCGCCAACCGTCCGGCCGATGCGCCGATCGGCCTGATCCCGGTCGACGCGCTGTATTCGCCGGTGCGGCAGGTGTCGTACAAGGTCGAGAACACCCGCGTTGGGCAGGAACTCGACTACGACAAGCTGACGCTCAACGTCGAGACCGACGGCACCGTCACGCCTGAGGACGCTGTCGGCTATGCCGGTCGTATCCTTCAGGACCAGCTCGCGCTGTTCGTCCACTTCGACGATTCGGCGATGACGCGCTCGGCTCCGATCGGTGTCGCTGCACCTGCGGCCACGAGCGAAGTCGCCGGCGACACGCAGCAGATCAACCGTTACCTGCTCAAGAAGGTCGACGAGCTCGAACTGTCGGTGCGTTCGGCCAACTGCCTCAAGAACGACAACATCATCTACATCGGCGATCTGGTTCAGAAGACCGAGGCCGAGATGCTGCGCACGCCGAACTTCGGCCGCAAGTCGCTCAACGAGATCAAGGAAGTGCTGTCGTCGATGGGTCTCCGTCTCGGCATGGAGATCCCCGGCTGGCCGCCGGAGAACATCGAAGAGATGGCCAAGAAGCTCGAGCAGGAGATTATGGGCTGAGCCGCACCGGGGCAGCGCAAGCTGCCCCGGAGACGGCGAAAGCCCGGCCGGCGGGTCGGCGCAAGTCGAACCCGTCCGACGACGCGGCTTTGCCGCGGCGTAGCTCCCTAAGGGTCGGGTGCCCTACTCATAAAGACCCCAGCTTTCGCTGGGGTGACGGGTTTTTCGGTGGGCTCTCCCGTCCCCACCAGGTCTGGGGTTCCGTGACACGGCCCCTTAACGAACGAAAGGATTGAACCATGCGTCATCGTGTTGGCGGTCGTAAACTTCAGCGGACCTCGGCTCACCGCATCGCGCTGTTCCGCAACATGTCGGCAGCGCTCATCAAGCACGAGCAGATCACCACCACCGTCGCCAAGGCGAAGGAACTGCGCCCCTACGTCGAGAAGCTCGTCACGCTCGCCAAGAAGGGCGGTCTTTCGAACCGTCGTCTCGCGCATGCGCGTCTGCTCGACGATGCGATGCTGGTGAAGCTGTTCGATGTGCTGGCCGATCGCTATTCGGCTCGCAACGGCGGTTACACCCGCATCATCAAGGCCGGCATCCGCGCTTCGGACGCATCGCCGATGGCGATCATCGAGTTCGTCGATCGCGACGTCTCGGCCAAGGGCCAGGATTCGGGCCCGGTGATGAACGAGGATGATTACGAGGACGCGTAAGCGCAGCGAAGCTGCGCACGCCTTCCGTCCTCGTACGGCCGGCGAAGCGTAGCTTCGACCGACGACGCGGCTTTGCCGCGTCGCGGCCTCATGCTTCACCGTTCGAGTTTCGGCTGTGCTCGACACGAACGGTCTGGAATGAGATTGAAAAAGGAGTCGCACCGGATACGGTGCGGCTCCTTTTTCACTTCGGGAGTTGTTGATGCGCCGCGCCCTTCCGCTGATTGCGCTCGTTATCTCCAGCCCGCTCCCCGCCCAGACCAGCAAGGCTCCCGCCATGACCTATCCCGCCACCCCCCGCGTCGATCAGGTCGATGAGCAGTTCGGCGTGCACGTCGCCGATCCGTACCGCTGGCTCGAGAACGACGTGCGCACCGATGCCAAGGTGCAGGCGTGGGTCGATGCGCAGACCGCGACCACCAACGCCTATCTCGCGACGCTGCCGGGCCGCGAGATCCTCGCGACGCGGCTCCAGCAGTTGCTCGATTACGAACGCTTCGGGCTGCCGGTGAAGAAGGGTACGCGCTACTTCTATTCGCGCAACGCCGGCTTGCAGAACCAGGCGGTGCTGTACGTACGCGATAGCCTGAACGGCGAAGGCCGCGTGTTGATCGACCCCAACGGCTGGTCGAAGGACGGCGCCACCGCGCTCGGCGAGTGGGTGCCCTCCGAGGATGGCGGGAAAGTGCTCTACACCGTGCAGGACGGCGGCACCGACTGGCGTACGATCAAGGTGCTCGATATCGCGACCGGCAAGCTGCTGCCCGACACGATCGAGTGGGTGAAATTCTCCGGCCTTTCCTGGGCGAAGGACGGCTCCGGCTTCTATTACTCGCGCTTCCCGGAACCACCGTCGGGCGAGAAGTTTCAGGCGCTCAACGAGAACCAGAAGATCTATTTCCACACGCTCGGCCAGCCGCAATCGGCCGACCGTCTGATCTACGAAACGCCCGATCATCCCAAGCGCGGCCACGGTGCGCAGCTTACCGAGGACGGCAAGTGGCTGGTCATCACCACCACCGAGGGCACCGACAACCGTTACGAGATCACCGTCATCGATCTCGCCGCGGCGCACCCGACCCCGCGCACGATCTTCAAGGGGCTGGAGAACGAGTGGACCCTGGTCGGCAACGAAGGCGCGAACTTCTACTGGTCGACCAACAAGGACGCGCCACGGCTGCGGATCGTCTCGACCAACCTCGATGCGCGCTCGGCCGTGCCGCCGATCCATGAGGTCGTGCCCGAGGACAAGAACGGCGCGGTGCTCGAAAGCGCGGCGATCCATGGCGGCAAGCTGATCGCCGACTATCTGGTCGATGTGAAATCCGAGGTGCGCCGTTACGCGCTCGACGGCACGCCCGAGGGCAAGGTGGCGCTGCCCGGCATCGGCGCGGTGACGGGGGGAAGCGGCGCGCAGGATGACAGCGAGACCTTCTACGCCTTCACCAGCTTCGCCACGCCGACGACGATCTACCGCTACGACGTGAAGACCAACCAGTCGACCGTCTGGGCACAACCCAAGGTCGCGTTTGATCCCGCCGCTTATGGGGTCGAGCAGCGCTTCTACGCCTCGAAGGACGGCACCAAGGTGCCGATGTTCGTCGTGCGCCGCAAGGACGTGACCGGGCCTGCGCCGACCTTGCTGTACGGTTACGGCGGGTTCAACATTTCGGTGACGCCCGCCTTCTCGGCGACGCGGATCGCGTGGCTGGAGCAGGGCGGGGTGCTCGCGGTGGCGAACATTCGCGGCGGCGGCGAATATGGCAAGGCGTGGCACGACGGCGGGCGGCTCGCCAACAAGCAGAACGTGTTCGACGATTTCATCGCGGCCGGCGAGTATCTAAAAAGCCAGGGCATCACGTCCCCGGACGGGCTCGCGATCCAGGGCGGCTCCAACGGCGGGTTGCTCGTCGGCGCTGTCACCAACCAGCGGCCCGATCTGTTCGCGGCGGCGTTGCCGGCGGTGGGCGTGATGGACATGCTGCGCTTCGACCGGTTCACCGCCGGGCGCTATTGGGTCGACGATTACGGCTATCCCGCGAAGGAAGCCGACTTTCGCGCGCTGTACGCCTATTCGCCGTACCACAACGTCAAGGGCGGGCGCGACTATCCGGCGATCATGGTCGAGACCGCCGATACCGACGATCGCGTCGTGCCGGGGCACAGCTTCAAATATGCGGCGGCGTTGCAGGCGGCGGATATCGGCCCCAAGCCGCATCTGATTCGTATCGAGACCCGCGCCGGCCACGGCAGCGGCAAGCCGACCGACAAGGTGATCGCCGAAACCGCCGACAATTGGGCGTTCGCGGCGAAGTGGACCGGGCTTGCCATCAAGCCGGTCGAGTAAGCGACGAGCAGGGGGCGCCGCAGCGCCCCTGCCGATATCACCGCGCGGACAGCACCGTCGCGGTCGAGAGCGCCTGGCGCGCAACCTGGTGCGACCAGACCGAGTCGCCGGTCGGCGTTTCCAGCATCACATTGTCGAGCGCGAGTGCGCGTCGGTACGTCGTGGCGGCTTCACCGGGTCGGTCGGCGCGCAGATAGGCCTGCGCGAGTTCGATCGCGGCACCACCATCTGCGGGGTTCACGCGGGTAACGGCTTCGAGCGTCGCGACCGAGCCGGGCGCGGCGGGGGCGGCCACTGCCGGTGCCGACAGCGGCGCGGCGACAAGCAAAGCGAGAGCAATCAGTTTTGCCATGACAACATCCTTCCATTCACCGCTTGATCGCGATGTTACAGAATGATGACATATATGCGTCCGTTTTGTGAAACGGTTTTTTGTTACAGTGTGCGCAGGCCCACGCGCGGGGTGGCGCGATCGGGTGCGAGCCGGTATCGGGCCGCATGACACATCCCACCGATTCGATCCTCATCATCGACTTTGGCAGCCAGGTGACCCAGCTCATCGCGCGGCGCGTGCGTGAGGCGGGGGTCTATAGCGAGATTGCCCCCTTCACGACCGCCGCCGAAGCGTTCGCGCGGATGAGCCCCAAGGGCGTGATCCTGTCGGGCAGCCCGGCCTCGGTGCTCGACGAGAACAGCCCACGCGTGCCGCCGGTGATCTTCGACAGCGGCGTGCCGGTGCTCGGCATCTGCTACGGCCAGCAGGTGATGATGCAGCAGCTCGGCGGCGAGGTCGTGCTCGGCGAATCGGGCGAGTTCGGGCAGGCGTTCATCACCATCCAGGACGAATGCGTGCTGTTCGACGGGCTTTGGCAACGCGAGGAGCGCCATCAGGTCTGGATGAGCCACGGCGACAAGGTGATCGATCTCGCGCCCGGCTTCCGCCCGGTCGCGGTGTCGCCCGGCTCGCCCTATGCGGTGGTGGCCGACGATGCGCGCCGCTATTACGCGACCCAGTTCCACCCCGAGGTGGTCCATACGCCCGATGGCGCCAAGTTCCTCGCCAATTTCGTCCGCCACGTCTGCGGCCTGTCGGGCGACTGGACGATGGCCGAGTTCCGCGCCGCCAAGATCGCCGAGATCCGCAAGCAGGTCGGCAGCGGCCGGGTGATCTGCGGCCTGTCGGGCGGGGTCGATTCGGCGGTGGCGGCGGTGCTGATCCACGAGGCAATCGGCGAGCAGCTCACCTGCGTGTTCGTCGACCACGGCCTGATGCGATCGGGTGAGGCCGATCAGGTCGTCAGCCTGTTCCGCAATTCGTACAACATCCCGCTCGTGCACGTGAATGCCGAGGCGACGTTCCTGGAGGGGCTGGCTGGCGTCACCGACCCCGAGAAGAAGCGCAAGTTCATCGGCGCGGCGTTCATCGATCTGTTCGAGGCCGAGGCCAAGAAGGTCGGCGGCGCGGATTTCCTAGCGCAAGGCACGCTCTATCCCGACGTGATCGAGAGCGTCAGCTTCACCGGCGGCCCTTCGGTCACGATCAAGAGCCACCACAATGTCGGCGGCCTGCCCGAGCGCATGAACATGCAGCTTGTCGAGCCGCTGCGTGAGCTGTTCAAGGACGAGGTGCGCGCGCTGGGCCGCGAACTGGGCCTTCCCGAGGCGTTCGTCGGACGGCATCCGTTCCCGGGGCCGGGCCTTGCGATCCGCATCCCCGGCGAAGTCACTAAGGAACGCTGCGACATCCTGCGCAAGGCCGATGCGATCTACCTTGAGGAGATTCGCAACGCCGGCTTGTACGATGCGATCTGGCAAGCGTTCGCGGTGCTGCTGCCGGTGCGCAGCGTCGGCGTGATGGGCGACGGGCGCACCTACGACAGCGTGCTGGCGCTGCGCGCCGTCACCTCCACCGACGGCATGACCGCGCAGGCGTTCGAATTCCCCGGCGGCTTCCTCGCGCGTGTCTCGACGCGGATCGTCAACGAGGTACGCGGCGTGAACCGCGTGACCTACGACTATACGAGCAAGCCGCCCGGCACGATCGAGTGGGAATGAACGGCCGCGCTATCGGCGTAGCGCGGCGAGGTCTTGCCCGAACATAGCGGCAAGCGCCTCGTCGAGCGGCGCGCCGTCGCGTCGCACCGCTTCGGTCACATCGCGGCGCCACGATGCGAACGGGCCCTGGCGTTCGGAATGGTTCTGCCCGGTGCCCATTATGTAGAGGCCGCTCACCGGCAGGCGCGCGAGCGCAACGCCGAGCCGCGCCGCGCTTTCGGTCCATTCGTGATGCGAGCCGAGCGCAAGGTGGGGATCGTGCCGCCACGGCGTCGCGTCGCCGGGCACGACCCGCCCAATCGTGCTGGAGCCGCACAGTTCGTCAAAGCCGAAGCCGTCGCCGAGCGGGAAGGGGGCGGCGCGCAAGCTCGCATAGTCGAGCGCCACGCCGTCGGGCACGATCCCGCCGACCGCACCGGGCGCGATCGTCGCGCGCGCTGCCGCCACCAGATCGCGCGACACCCAATCGTCGGCATCGAGGAACATCAACAGGCCGCCACCGCGCTCGCGCACGGCCTGCTTGACGAGCCACTTCTTGCGGCCGCCGTCGTCGTTGGCGGCGGTCGGCTCGGCGACCGACCAGTCGGCGGCGAGGCGGACGAAGCGCGGGTCCGCCGCCACCTGCCGCCACGGCGCGGGTGTGTCGTGCGCGGCGAGGAACACGCGGAAATCGCCATCGCGCTGCGCCAGGACCGAACGTAATGTCAGGTCGAGCAGATGCTCGACCAGCGGCCAGTCATCGCACGCGTCGCGCGCGATCAGGGGAATGCCGAAGGTGAACGGCTCGGTCATGCCGCCGCCCGCGCAAGCTGCGCGACATGCGCGCCGTACAGGTCGACGCAGCGGCTGTGCGCCTGCGCGATGGCAACGTCGGCAAGCCATTCGGCGAGCGTGGCACGCACCGCCGGCAGATGGCGCTGAATGCTCAGATCCTCCTCCTCGTTGCGGTTGAAGATCGCCCAATTCTCGTCGCGCGGCCACCGCTCCGGCCCCAGTCCGCCGCCGCGCGCGTGCTTGGCGAGATAATCTTCCCAGGTGCGGGTGTTGTAATGGTTGATCTGGGCGAGCGCCCACGAGACCGTGCCAGCTTCGCTTTGCAGGAACGTCTCCGAGCGAGCGTATTGCTCCGGCAGCGGCGCGCCCGCGCCGTCGACCGGTCGCAACGTCGCCACGCACTCCTCGCGCGCGAAGCCGGGGCCGTGCGGGAGCAGCGGACAGTGATAGGCTTGCGGGTGGCGGAACAGCGTCTTGAACGACCAGTTGACGCCATTGTCGCGGACGGCGGCACGCGTGAAGCGCTCCAGCACCGGCTCGGGCGACCAGTGCCGGTGGCCGGCGGCACCGAAGATCCGCCAGTTGATGAGGAATGCGGTCGCCGCCGGCACCGCGCCGAGCAGATCGGCGACCATGCCCGCACCGACATGCACGTTGAGGAACTCGTCGGCGTCGAGCACCATCACCACCTCGGGCCAATCGTCCGCCAGCAGCGCCTGCGCCTGTTGGTAGGCGAACAGTTGCGCCTTGTCGTCCGGGGCAGGGGTGCAGCGCAGGTGCCGCACCAGCCCGCGCCCTTCCAGCCGGTCGAGCAGATCGGGCGATCCGTCCACGCAATCGTTGGTGCAGACGATCACCTCGGTAAAGCCGATCGCGCGATGATAGGCGAGCCATTCGAGGAGGTACGGCCCCTCGTTGCGCATGGTCGCCACCAGGGCGATCCGCTGGTCCGTCATCTGCGCCCCCATCGTCTTCGTCACCGCGCACAACGAAGCTGCGCCGCGGGCGATCCCCGCTTGACGCGCGGGCAGCCTCAAGATGCGAACGCAGCCTTCAGGGCGCGTTTGGTACGCGCCCGCCGCGCCGCACGATGCCCAGCCACAGCACGGCGAACGACACCAACGCCAGCAGCGCCGCCAGCGCGAACGCCGCGCCGGGAATCCCGTGTTCCGCCCCCACCGCGAGCGTCTGCGTCATTGCCAGCGGGCCGAGCACCTCCGCCACGCTGCCCACGCTCGCCATGCCGCCTTGCAGCGCGCCCTGATTGGCCGAATCGACGCTGCGCGACAGCAAAGCGTTGATGCCGGGGAAGACGAGCCCGCTCAGCGACCCGAACGCGATCAGCGCGAACACCATCCACCCGGCGGTCACCAGGTTGAGCGCGGCGAAGGTGACGATCGCGACGGCCATGCCGATCATCACGGTGCGCGCCTCCCCGAAGCGGCGGATCGCGCGGCCGGTGACGAACACCTGCGTCAGCGCCATCGTCACGCCCGATGCGGCGAGCGACAGGCCGGTCCAGTGCGCGCTCCAGCCGAAGCGGATCTCGCACCAGAACGCCCAGGTGGCGGGATAGACCATCTGCCCGAGCTGCCAGCAGAACGCGACGATCAGCAGCGGCGCAGCGCCGCCGGCGTGGAACAGCGGCCCGAACGCGCCGAACGCATTGGCGCGCCGCCAGTCGAACGCCCGGCGATCGGCGGGCTTGAGCGTCTCCGGCATGGCGACCGCCATCCACGCCGCATTCGCCACCGCCAGCCCGCCGGCGACGAGGAACGGCGCGCGCGGGCCGAAGCCCGCCAGCAGCCCGCCGATCGCGGGGCCGATGATGAAGCCCGCGCCGAACGCCGCGCCCATCAGCCCGAAGGTCTCGCCGCGTTTCTCCACCGGCGTCACGTCGGCGAGCACGGCATTGGCGGGGCCGTAGATCGCACCCGCCACGCCGGCGATGATCCGGCCGAGGAACAACCAGCCGATCGTCGGCGCGAACGCCATCAGCGCATAATCGATCGCAAAGGCCACCATCGCCGCGAGCAGCACCGGCCTACGTCCGAACCTGTCACCGAGATTGCCGAAGATCGGCCCCGCGAAGAACTGCGCGGCGGCGAACGCGATCAGCAGCGCGCCGCCGGTGCGTGCCGCATCGGACAGGCTGCCGCCCTTCAACTGCACGATCAGCGCGGGCAGCACCGGCATGACGATGCCGAAGCCGATCGTGTCGATCAGCACGGCGGCCAGCACGATCGGCACCGCGCGATGTTCGAACCGCATGTTTGTTCCGACTCTCCGCCGCCAAGCGGGGGCGGCTAGCACGGCAGGCGCGCTTTTAGAACAGCAGCTTGGTGCCGACCACCATCAGTGTGATGGCGAGGATCGTGCGCAGCACGCCGTCGGACACGCGCGCGGACACGAGGCTGCCGATAATGATGCCCGGCACAGACCCGATCAACAGGCTGCCGAGCAGCCCGAAATCGACCGCGCCCATTGCCCAGTGGCCGGCGCCCGCGATCAGCGTGAGCGGCACCGCGTGCGCGATGTCCGAGCCGACCAGCCGGTTGGTCGGCAGTTGCGGATAGAGGGCGAGCAGCGCGGTCATCCCGATCGCGCCCGCGCCGACCGAGGTGAGCGACACGAGCACGCCCAGCAACACGCCGAGCGCGACCGTCAGCAGTCCGATACGGCGCTGGCTCAACGCCTCCATCACCGGCGCGATCGCGGTGACGATCAGCGTGCGGAACAGCATCGCGATGGCGGTGATGATGAGCGTGACGCCCAGCACGACCGTGACGACCTCGACCGTGTGCGCATCATGCTTGTCCGCATAGCCGAGCGCGATCAGCGTCAGGACCGTCGCGGGAATGCTGCCGAGCGCGAGCAGGCGCACCACGCGCCACTCCACCGTGCGGTTGAAGCCGTGGACGCCGGTGCCGACCGACTTGGTGGCGGAGGCGTAGAGCAGATCGGTGCCCACCGCCGTCACCGGGTGGAAGTTGAACAGCAGCACCAGCAACGGCGTCATCAGCGAGCCGCCGCCGACGCCGGTCAGCCCCACGAGCATCCCCACCGCGAAACCGGCCACCGAATAGAGCGGGTTGATACCGGCAAGAATCATGCAGCAGCCTTTTGCAAGCGAAGCCTTTGAAAGCAATCGGACGCGCCATGCACCGCACGCCCCGGTGCCGCAACAAACAGAAGCTTGTCGGCGCCCGCGCGTGGGTTTGCGGCGCGACCGGCACCGCTAGGGGATCATGCGGGGTTGACCAATATTCGTAATAACCCGGCAGCCGTTCGTCTTGCCGGAAAACCAACCGATCCGGCGTAGCTAGGTTATTGCGCCGCACCATCGAAAGAGAGACAATCTCCCAATGGGAGAAATCATTCGCGAGTCGCTGGCTGCTCATCTTCGATCGATGTCGATCGACAACTTTGCCATTTTCGGAGACACCGTTCGTATCGGACGGACTCATTGGGCCGCGAGTGAATGTCGCTGTGGCGATCCCGAGTGTGACGGCTGGTCGCTCGAACCGCTGGTGATCGCCGGTCTGACGATCGATGCATCGCGCAAGATCGCACGCGACGCGCACTGATCCTGAGCTGCCGCACGCCGGTCGGCACGCAACATCCTTTCCCCTCACGCGGAACCTGCGCCAACATTGATCGTTGATGAACGGACAAAGACACCATTCTGGTGTTTTAAGGTTTTTAACGAATTCAGCGATACGTCGGTCCGTCGATGAGCCGAAGCGCTCGCGGCGGCGTGATTAGGAGAGAACAATGGGTCGCGTGGAGCAATCGCGAAGCAAGTTCGCACCCGACGAACTGAAGGGCGCTGAAATCATCGGCGGTGTCGTGCTCGGTGGTGCTTTCAGTCTGGTGATCTGGGCCGGGATCATCAGCTTCTTCGTTCTGTAACCAACAGGCGCCCGCACCGGCTCACAACGGCTGGACGAACTCGATCTGAACACCGCGCGTGTCGACCGGGTTGACGAAGTTGCACAGGAAATCGCCCGCGCCCTTGACCGGTTCGGGTTCGAGCATGCGCAGGCCCCGTTCCGCGCACCATGCCATCGTCGCGCGAAGATCCTCCACCTGATAGGCGAAATGGTGGACGCCGCCCGCACCCTTGTTGAACTTCGCCAGCACGCTGCCCTCGTCGGGCACGACCAGCTCGATCACCGCGCCCGCCGCCGCCCGCGTGAAGATGCACCAGCAGCCCCACAGATCGACCCGGCCGCGGTAGCTTTCGACCAGCCCCATTTTGCCCATGAACGCCTCCGCATCCTCAAGATCGGGCGCGATGATGCCGACATGGTGGAGCGTATAGGCTTCGAACATGGTCAGTTCGCCTTGGTCGGGGGTGGGGCGGGGGGCAGGAAGTGCAGCTCTCCGGCCTGCTCCAGCGCGGCCAGCCGCTTGGCGATCCAGCGCGACATGCGGCCGGTGCCGATCTGGTTGAAGTGCGCATAGTCCGAATAGTTGCGGTGATCGTCGGCGAGGAGGTCGCCGCTCATGATGAAGCCGTGCGCGCGGTAGAAGGGCAGATCGGTGATCGCGAAGTGATGCCCGTAGATCGGCAGATAGACGAAGCCGACCGCAACGCCGTGCCGCTTCGCCAGTTCGGCGGATTTACGGGTGTAATGGCGCTCGATCACATATTCGTAGTCGCGGTAGCGCTGGCCGAGGAACACCGGCGTGCGCACCGCGATCTTGCCCGCGGCCTGCACCGCCAGTGTGTCGGCCGGGTGCACCGTATCGCGGTCGACCCACTTGCCCGCCATCGAGGGGTGGCTGGTGGTCGTGTCGTGATCGGTGCCCCAGTACAGCTTCGGATCGAACGTGCGGCGCACCCCGAAAAGCGCGGGCGCCTGCGTCTGGAGGAACATGCTGACCTGACGAAACGGCAGGAACACGAGGTTGCCGAAATATTCGGGATTGAGGATCAGCGGCGCGCGCACCACGTCGCCGGTGTCCGCGACATAGCGGAACATGCGGTGTCCGGTGCGCGAGCTGTGCTCGATCATCGAATAGAGGATCAGCTTCACCTCGGGATGCGTGGCGATCAACTCGCGGGTCAGCTCGTAATGGAGGTCGCGTCCGTCGAGTGGCAGCGACAGATTGACGACATGAACCGGCTGGCCGAGCCGCGCCGTGAGGATCCGCTCGACCTGCGGAGCGCTGATGCCGATTTCGGTACGCGATGCACCGATGATGGCGATGTCGATCGGCGTATGGTCGTAATGCAGCCGCTCGTAGATCCAGGTGCCCGGCTGCCACGAATTGGTAAGCTGCTGGTAGCGGATGTAGCGGTCGTGCGGCAGCGCGGTCGCCGCGACGCAGACGCCCAAGAACGCGAGCACGAACAGCACCAGCAGCCCGCGCGCAGGCGGTTGCGCCGCCAGCGTCTCGTCCATGCCGTTGCTCGCCTGCATGCCGGCCACCGTCAGAAGTTGAAGTAGATGAAGTTGGTGGTGCCGCGCATCATGCACACGAACCCGACGAACAGCAGCGCGGCGGAGGCGACCACCCACGCGGGGCTCAGCCGCCAGGTGACGGCGATGCGCGGCGCGTCGATCTTGCGCCACTTCGCCCAATCGAACACCGGCTCGTATCGGCTCATGATCTCCTGCGTATTGGGCGCGGCATACACCACGACATAGGTGAGCAGCACGATCGCGATGCCCCCCCCGATGCCGCCCGGCCACGCCGCCGCGACGCCGGCCAGACCGCCGCCACCGCCCAGCCCGATCATCCCCGCATACATCGTCCCCGCCGCCGCCACCGTGGGCGAGCGGAACATCACCTCCGCCACCACGAAGGCGATCAGCATCGCCGCTTGCGACAGCATCACCGTCCAGGCCGGCGGCGGACCTTTACGGGCCTTGCGCGCCTTGCGGCGCAGCATCCGCCAATATTCGTTCACCGCCATGTAGATGCCCTGCATCACGCCGAACAGGATGAAGGTCCAGCCGGCACCGTGCCACACGCCGATGACGATCATCGACAGCATCGTCGGCAGCGCGATCGACAGCAGGAACGAGGCGGTCCGGCCCTGCGCATGATCCGCCGAGAAGCGCGCGAGCGGGATCGACAGCGGCTGGAAGATATAGCTCTGAGCCCAGCGGCTGAGTGTAACATGCCAGCGCCGCCACAGCTCGATGATGCTGCCGGCACGCAGCGGCGAGTGGAAGTTGAGCGGCAGCACGATGCCGAAGGTACGCGCCGCGCCGATCGCCATGTCCGAATAGCCGGCGAAATCGAAATAGATCTGCGCGGTATAGGCGAAGGCGGCGATCCAGCCGGCGGCGAAGCCGGGCGCGGTGCCGGTGGCGGCATGGTCGAACACCGGCGTCGCCAGCGTCGCGAGCGAATCGGCGATCGCGGTCTTCTTGAACAGCCCGATCGCGAAGATGGTGATGCCGATCAGCACATGCGACGACGCCGCGCCCGGCGCGGGCCGGCGCAACTGCGGCACCAGTTCCTCATAGCGGACGATCGGCCCGGCGAGCAGTTGCGGGAAGAACAGCACGAACGAGGCGTAATCGAGCGCGCTTTTCATCACGAAGCGGCCACGTGCGAGATCGATCAGGAAGCCGACCTGCTGGAAGGTGAAGAACGAGATGCCGAGCGGCAGCGCGATATGCTTGACCGCCATGTCGAGCCCGAACAGCCCGTTCGCGCCGATGATCGCGGCGCTGGCATATTTGAAGTAGAACAGCAGGGAGAGGTTGAACGCGATGCCGAGCACGAGCGCCGCGCGGCGGGTCGGGCTTTCAGGCGCGGCGCGGCTGATGATGCGCGCGGCGAGAAAGTTCGCCACCACAGACAGCAGCAGCAACAGCAGAAACTTTTTCCCACCGATCGCATAAAACACCAACGTCGCCGCGATCAGGAAAGGCTGGCGGGTGCGCTGCGACCGCGCGAACACCAGATGGTAGAGCAACAGCGCCGCCGGCAAGAACAGCAACAGAAATTCTGCCGAGTTGAACAGCATCGCGTGCTTCGCTCGCCTTGTCGCCGGTGATGTCGCTACCCGCCCTGTGCAGGCCCCCGCCCAACCCGTGCGGCGGCGCAGCGCGAATGTCCAGCGGGATTAGACTGGCGCGGTCGAACCTTACGCATTTGTCATGCTGCGTCTGCTTGCTTGGGGTCCCGCTGCCCCTATAGTCCGCGCCAAGCGTGTGGCGGGAGACAATTCGATGATCGATGAAATCGTGCAGTCGTCCGCCATGCGGATCTTCGACAGCGTCGTCGCGATCTGGCCCGAACACACCCGCTTTCTTGAGAAGAGCTTCGCCGGGCGCAGCGAGGCTGTGCAGGCGGTCGCCGAGCGGCTCGGCGACGCGATCCTGAAGCTGGCGGACGGCGAGGGCGGGCTTGCCACGCTGGCGGCGGATTACCGCTTCTTCTGCGAGGAGATCATGCTGCCCGAGGAAGTCCACTTCCGCCGCAACGAGACCTACCGGCTTAGCCGGTTCGAGGATGCCGTCGCCGAATGTTACTCGAACGGGCCGTTCATGGATCGCTACATGAACGGGCTGCTGCTGTCCGACGTATTGTGGTCGAACCATGCCGAGACGTTCGCCTATTTCGTGAACGAGGTTCTGCCGCGACTGCCCGAGGGTGCCAAGCATCTCGAGGTCGGCCCGGGGCATGGCCTGCTGCTCTACTTCGCCGCCGCCTCGGGTCGCCTGTCGAAGATCGCCGGCTGGGACGTCAGCCCGACCAGCATCGACAAGACCCGCGACGCGCTCGCGCGGCTGGGCGTAACCGCGCCGGTCGATCTGATGGTGCAGGACGTGTTCACCGTCGGCGCGCCGGGGGAAGGCGATGCGTTCGACAGCATCGTGATGAGTGAGATCCTCGAACATCTCGAACAGCCGCTCGAAGCGCTACGATCGGTCGCGCGCTGGCTCGCGCCGGGTGGCCTCGCGTGGATCAACGTCCCCGCCAACAGCCCCGCGCCCGACCACATCTTCCTGTTCGAAGGGCTCGACCATGCGCAGGCGCTGGTGCGCGAGGCGGGGCTGGAGGTGATCCACGCCGCCGCCTTCCCGATGTCGGGCACCACGCTCGCCCGGGCGGAGAAGCACAAGCTGTCGATCAACTGCTCGGTGTTGGCGCGCCGCCCGGCTTAGGGCTCAAAGCCCGTCGATCATCTCCGCCAGCACGTATAGGCTGGCATGCGCGAGGCGCTTGCATCGCTCGGGGGACCAGCCGAATTCGGCGTCGGCATTGGCGTCATGGTCCTTGAACGGCATCTCCAGCGTCATCGCCACCGCGCCGAAGCGGTTGGCGATCTGGTTGGTCGACATGGTAAGGTTGGCCTTGCCGGGCGCGGACTTGCCATAGCCCAGCTCCATCTGGAAATCGGGCGTGTGCGCGGACAGGCGCTTCTGGAAATCGTAGAACTTCGCGCCTTGTGCATCGGTCCAGTTGGGGATGCCCTCGAACCCGGCGATGAAATTGGCCGGAATCGATTCGTCGCCGTGCACGTCCATCGCGAAGGCGACGCCGGTCGCATCCATCGCACGCAGCACGCACAGCACCTCGGGGCTCTTTTCCGGGGTCGGCGCGTGCCATTCGCGGTTGAGGTTCACCCCCGCCGCATTGGTGCGCAGATGCCCGCGGAAACTGCCGTCGGGGTTCATGTTGGGGACGAGGTGGAAGGTCGCCTTTGCGCGCAGCGCTTGCGCCACCGGATCGGCGGTATCGGTGAGCCGTTCGAGCGCACCCTCCATCCACCATTCCGCCATCGTCTCGCCGGGATGCTGGCGCGCGTAGAGCCACACCGGCTTGGGGCCGTCGCCGACGGTGAGGCAATCCATCGCGCGCCCGTCGAGCGTCTGGCCGAGCTCGCGGTGCGTCACGCCAGGCTCTGCCGCCATGCGCGCGATCAGCGCGTCGTGGCGGTCCATCGTATAGGGCGCGAAATAGGCGAACCAGACGAGATCGTCCTCGCCGGTCGAGCCGAACTCCAGCGCGCCGCCCTCGTAGCGCGTGGGAGCGAGCCGCCACGTCTCGCGGTCGGTGCTCATCCGCACGCTGTAGCCCGGCCAGCCCGGCGGATAGGCCGAGCCGGCGGCGTTGACGATCCGGTAGGTGAGGGCGCGACCTTTCGCGCCCGCCACCCGGAAGTGGAACCACTGGTAGAAATCGCTCTGCGCGTCGGTGACGATTTCCAGCGTGACGACATCGCCGTCGATCCCGACGACACGGATGTTGCCGCTGTCGAACGCGGCGTTGATGCTGATGCTCATCGCACCGTGATAGTGCGCCCGGACACGCCCGGATAGTCCTTGAACAAGGCGCTCGCCAGCTTGTGCGCGGCCATGTCGGCCTGTGCGGCGGCGGCCGTCTCGGGCGCAGCGGTGCGCGCGCGGCCTTCCCAGATCACGCTGCCGTCGCTGCGGCGTTTGATCTGCACCGACAGTTCGGTGAGGATGACGTAGCGCTGCTTGGGCTTGCCGATCGGGAACGAGATGCCCCCGCCGAGGCCCACGCCGCCGCCGCCGCCGCGCCGCCCGCCACCAGTGAAGCCGCCGCCGCCAAGGCCAAGCGAGACGCCCGAGCGCTGCGCCGGGCCATCCGCTTCGGTGGTGCGCGTGAAGCCGACCACGGCGAGGAACTGGCCCACGTCGTTCGCCGCCGGCGCGCCATAACCGTAGCGCATCAGCTCGGTCTGCACCGCTGCGGCATAGGTCTTGAACTCGAGGCTGGCGGGCGATCCGCCCGGTGCCGGCTCGACCGCGAGCGTGCCCGTCACCATCGGCGCACCGAGGTGGAAGCGCGTCACCTGCACCGGCCCGCCCGTCGTCGTCGCGCATCCGGCCAGCGCCAGCGCGGGGAATGCCATCGCCACTGCAAACAACGCCTTCATCTTCGTGCTTCCTTGTTTTCGCGCGCTCGCTACCGTGGTGGAACGCTCGCGCCGGTCGATCGTATCCCGCTTGGGCGCGAGGGATGTGTCGGCATTATGTCGGCAGGCGGAGATTTTTCAAAGGCCCGCGACCTTGACTTGGGCCATGCGCGACTATAGGCGAGCGCCTCTTTTCACGAACCCCTTTACCAAGAAGCGAATCGATCATGAAGATCCGCAATTCCCTGAAGTCGCTCAAGGACCGGCATCGCGACAACCGCGTGATCCGCCGTCGTGGCCGCACGTACATCATCAACAAGACCAACCGCCGCTTCAAGGCCCGTCAGGGCTGATTGCGACGGGAGTGCCGTCTGTCGTTATCTTCGACGTCGGCAATGTCCTGTTCGATTGGAACCCCCGGTTCCTCTACGAGCGCCTGATCCTTGACGATCGGGCGCTCGATGCGTTCCTGCGCGATGTCGCGACCAAGGAGTGGCATTTCCAGCATGATGCGGGACGCCCCTTCGCCGAGACTTCGGCGGAGCTGAGCGCGTCGTATCCGCAGCATGCCGATCTGATCGCCGCCTGGGGCCCGCGCTTCATCGAGCAGCTCGGCGATATGCTGCCGGGCATGCGCGCGCTTGTCGGGGATCTCGATGCGCGCGGCGTGCCGCTTTATGCGATCACCAATTTCTCGGGCGAATTCTGGCCGCCATTCCGCGACCGGGAAGCGGCAGTGTTCGATCGCTTCCGCGACATCGTCGTCTCGGGCGACGAACTGCTGACCAAGCCCGATCCCGCGATCTACCACCTCGCGCTCGATCGCTTCGGCATCGCCGCCGCAGACGCGGTGTTCATCGACGACCGTGCCGACAATGTCGCAGCCGCCGACGCGGTCGGCATCCACGGCGTGCTGTTCACCGATGCGGAAGCCTTGCGAACCGATCTGGTCCGGCTGGGCCTGCTGTAACCGCACCCTGTGCGCCGGGCGGAGGCGCGTTACTTCGCCTCGTCTGCTTCGACCGCCAGCGCGATCGCGTCGATCTCGCGCAGCATCGCCACGAACGCTGCCACCCGCTCGGCATCAAAGTCACCGAAGATCCGCCGTTCCAGCTCCAGTGCCTTGGGCGCGACCTGCTCGTACAATACCTGGCCGGAGGCGGTCAGCCGCAGCAGGTGCGAGCGGCGATCGCCGGCGTTGGGCACGCGCTCGACCAGCCCGCGTTCGACCAATGCGATCGCGGCGCGGCTGACCGTCACCTTGTCCATCCGCGTCTTGCCGCCGATCGCCTGCTGGGTGATGCCGTCGCTTTCCGCGATCACCGCGACGAGTCGCCATTCGGGGATCGTCAGCCCGAACAGCGCCTGATAGGCGCGCGCGATCCGGTCGCTCACCAGATTCGAGGTGAACGACAGGCGGAACGGCAGGAATGCGTCGAGTTTCAGCGCAGGCTCGGTCATCGCGCCAGCCTATGGCCCGCGCGCGTCCGGTTCAAGCGCCGGGCAGCCGCGCCTTGGGGAAGCCGGCCCATGCCGCGTCGTAATCGGGCTGGGCATGCTCCAGCGCGAACGCGGTCGGGCGATACGGCCAGCAACTTTCGACCATGAACGCCATCGTGCCCTCAATTTTCCGCGGGGCGAGGGCGGCCTCGCTGGCGGCGCGCCAACTCGCCACGTCGGGGCCGTGCCCGGCCATGAGGTTGTGGAGCGACAGCCCGCCCGGCGCGAAGCCCTCGGCCTTGGCATCATAGGCACCGGTGATGAGCCCCATCGCCTCGGACATGACGTTGCGGTGGAACCACGGCGGGCGGAACGTATCCTCCGCCACCATCCAGCGTGGCGGGAAGATGACGAGGTCGGCATTCGCGCGCCCGGCCACATCTGAAGGCGAGGTGAGCAACGTGAAGATCGAGGGGTCGGGATGGTCGAAGCTGACGCTGCCGATCGTGTTGAACCGCGCGAGATCGTACCGCCAGGGCGCGAGGTTGCCGTGCCACGCCACCACGTCGAGCGGGCTGTGGTCGAGGGTCGTCGTCCACAAGCTGCCGAGCGATTTCTGCACCAGTTCGAACGGCCTATCGACATCCTCGAACCACGCGACCGGCGTCTCGAAATCGCGCGGATTGGCGAGCCCGTTGGCGCCGATCGGGCCGAGATCGGGCAGGCGGAACAGCGCACCGTGGTTCTCGGCGATATAGCCGCTCGCCGCGCCATCGGGCAGCAAAGCGCGGAACCGCACGCCGCGCGGCACGAGCGTGATCTCGCCGGGCGCGACGTCGATCCGGCCGAGTTCGGTCAGCAGCGTGAGCCGGCCCGATTGCGGCAGGAACAGCAACTCACCATCGGCATCGACGAAGGCGCGGTCGGTCATGTCGCGATTGGCGGCGTAGAGGTGCACCGCGACGCCCTCCAGATCGGCGGGATCGCGGTTGGCGAGCATCGTGGTGATGCCGTCGATCAGGTCGGTCGGCTCGGTCGGGGCGGGGGTTGGCGACCAGCGGAGGCGATTGGGGGCGAGTGGTTCGGCGCTGGTGCCGGGAGCGAAGCGCGGCGCGCCTTGGTAGCGCACATAAGGCGGATGCTCGGCGGAAGGGCGCAGCCGGTAGAGCCAGCTCCGCCGGTTCTCATGGCGGGGCGCGGTGAAGGCGGTTCCCGAGAGTTGTTCCGCATACAGACCGAACGCAGGCCGCTGCGGCGAGTTGCGCCCGACCGGCAGCGCGCCGGGCACCGCCTCGGTGGCGAAATGGTTGCCGAAGCCGGTGTGGTATTCGCTCATGCGTCCTTCCTCTCACGCTGCCCGTCGGACTCGGCAAAGCCGAGCCCTATCGGCTGGCCTTGCCGCGCCGGCCGGGCGCGCTCCGACGCATTCGCGCCGGCATCAGGTGGATGCTTTACGCATCCACCGTCACCACGCCGCGCCGGATCTGATCCAGCTCGATCGACTCGTACAGCGCCTGGAAGTTGCCGTTGCCGAAGCCCTGATTGCCCTTGCGCTGGATGATCTCGAAGAAGATCGGCCCGAACATGTTCTCGGTGAAGATCTGGAGCAGCAGCCCCTCCGTCTCGACATCGCCGTCGATCAGGATGCGGTTCTGCTTGAGCCGCGCGAGATCCTCGCCGTGACCCGGCACGCGCTTGTCGACCAGTTCGTAATAGGTCTCGATCGTATCCTGCAACCGCACGCCGCGCGCCCGCAGCGCCTCGACCGTCGCGAAGATATCGCCGGTGGTCAGCGCGAGATGCTGGATGCCTTCGCCATTATATTCGCGGATGAACTCCTCGATCTGGCTCTTGTCGTCCTGGCTCTCGTTGAGCGGAATGCGGATCGCCTTGTCGGGCGCGATCATCGCTTGGCTGAACAGACCCGTAGCCTGCCCCTTGATGTCGAAGAACTTCTGTTCCTCGAAGCCGAACAGCGTGCGGTAGAACTCGCTCCACACCCGCATTTGGCCACGCCGGACGTTGTGGGTGAGGTGATCGAGCAGGTCGAGCCCGACGCTGTTCGCCGCTTCCTTTTCGCGCCAGCCGGGCAACTCAGCCCAGTCGGCGTAGAGATCAATGCCGTCCTTGATGAAGTACAGGTACGATCCGCCGATGCCCTGGATGACGGTATCGTCTTCTTCCGTAGGCTTGGCGCCGTTGGCGAGCGCCCACTCCATCGCCTTGGCGGGATCGGCGACGCGAAACGCCATCGCGCTCGCCGAGGGGCCATGCTCGCCACGGAAGGCGGCGACGCGGCCCGCCTCGTCGCGGTTGATCATCAGGTTGATCCGGCCCTGCTTGTAGCGGGTGATGTTCTTGCTCGGGTGGCGATGGGTGGCCGTGAAGCCGAGCTGTTCGAACAGCTTCCCCATGCCCGCCGGATCGGGCGAGGTGAACTCGACGAACTCGAAGCCGTTGAGGCCGAGCGGGTTTTGATTGGCATCCTGTTCCATGCGCACGAAGATACGTCGCCGGCGATATGGTGTCAAATGCAACTATATCGGTCTGCCGAGCTCAATCGTCACCCCAGCGCAAGCTGGGGTCTCTTTGGGCGGGCGGTGCGGCCGCCGCTGGGAGATTCCAGCTTACGCTGGGATGACGCGGGAGGCTTAGGCCGAGCGTCGCGCCTGCCGCACCACGTTGCGCGCGCCGCCGACGATCCGTGACAGGATCAGCTCGTCCAACCCCGCATAGCCCAGCCCGAGATGCTCCGGCCGCACGCTCGCCGTCGCGATCAGTCCGAGCGCGCCGGTGCGCAAACCCGTCCGTCCGACTCGCGCCCAGCGCCGCGCGGTCTCCCAGCGGAGCAGCTTGCGGCTGGCGGCATCGGGGCGGCGCGTCTCGATGAAATGCGCCTGCAACCGCACCAGCGCATCGCCGAGCCGCTTCAACGTCGCGCGGTCGGGCACCGGCTGCTGCCCCATCACATAGTGGACGAGCAACGCCGCGACGTCCTCCGCCTCCTCGCCGAGATGGTCGCGGTGCGCATCGGCCAGCACCGACACCGAACAGGCGCGCAACTCCTCGACACGGCGCTGCGACAGGCTGCCATGCGTGCGGCGGTAGGTCATCAACTCCGCGTCGAGCCGCGCGATCGTGCCGAACCGCGCGATGCGGTGGTAGAGGTCGTAATCCTCCGCGCAGATCAGCTCGGGCCGCATGAAGATGTCGAGCCGGCGCGCCGCGTCCGCGCGCATCATCACCGACGACCAGACCAACGGATTCTCGATCTTGAGCAGCCACTCGATGACGCTCGGCGTGGTCGCGGCCGCAAGCGTCGGCGGCACGATCGCACCGTCCTCGAGGATGTTGGCGGCGGTGCCGAGCAGCACCGTATCGGGGTGCGCATCGAGATAGGCGACCTGCCGCGCGAACCGCTCCGGGTGGCACAGATCGTCATGGTCGAGCGCGGCGACATACCGCCCGCGCGCGTGCGCAAACGCGGTATTGCGCGCGCGCACGACGCCCTGATTGACCGGCGATTCGATGATGCGGATGCGCGGATCGCCAATCGCCTTCAGCACGGCGACGCCATCGTCGGTCGAGCAATCGTCCACCACGATCAGCTCGAAATCGCCGAACGTCTGCGCCTGAAGCGTGGCGATCGTCTCCCCGACCAACGCCGCACCATTGTAAAGTGCCATCAGCACGCTGATCGTCGGGGCAGGAGAGGGCGTCGGCATGCGCGTGCTTATCGGGCGGGGGGTGCTAAGAAGCGGTTACGGGGGTGAGAGCCGCTAAGGGAAGGCAACATCCTAAACCCCCGGCTAGTAAGCGTTTGGCGGACGACCGGGCAGACGGCAGAGGTGCTCGAACGCTGCGATTGTCCCAGGATCGTCCGACCCATGGCTTAGAAAGTCAACGTCGAGCTCACGAGATACAAATCTGTCGCTCCATCCCATACTTTTCACTCGTTGCAGGAATAGCGCAAAGGCTGAAGCGTCAGGCGCAGTCCAGACGAAAGCGCCATCACCTCGCAAACGAAGCGGGTATGCCCATTCTTCGAGTAAAGTCAGGGTCGGCTGCACTCCGGCGTTTATAGCCATACGTCTCGCAGGGTGTACTTCTACGGTAAACTGCGGCCCACCTTCAGCGATGGACTGGCACACGGCGGCGATCCGGTCACCCTTTGAAGAAACCGTTCTAAGGTAATACCCACCCGTTGTCGCCAAGATGCTAAAAACATCAAAACGCCGATGGCTTTGCCGGGCGTTTATCCGCGACGACGGCCATGCGACCAACGTGAGCGCCGCCGCCACAACTAAAGACGTTCTCATGTGATCCTCTCCGCTTACGCACGCTACTCGGCTGCCGCACTTTCGCAAGTAGGCGCAATCTGCCAGCCAAGCCGTTCGTACCAAGCTTATTCGGAGCGCAAGCCTTTTAGTCTATGTGCAGCGGGCTCGAAAGAGTGCCTAAACCTTGATCAAGTGAATTGCATCGGCAACACCGGCGCGACATAGCCGGCAAGCTCCAGCACCCAATCGCTACCCCCGTCCGCGCGCTCGCCGGTCTTGGTGAAGCCGAGCTTTTCGAAATGCCCCTTCACCATCGCGTTCTTTGAGGTCGGGATATAGCGCCCCACCAGCCGCACCGCGCCCGCCGCGCGCGCCGCCTCGGCTACGTGGGCGAGCACCGCTTCCTCCACCCGCCGGCCAAGCACGCGGCAGCTCATCAGCCACGTCTCGCACACCCACTCCTCAGCCCCTCGCGCGAACACCAGCACCGAGATCATGCCGTTGTCGCCGAACCGGTCGGCGAGGCGCACCTGCATGGTGAAGCGCGTCGGATCGGTGGCGAGCGCGGCGATCTCGGCCTCGGTGTAGCGGCGCGTCGTCAGGTTGAACTGGTTCGATTTGTTGGCGAGCTGCGCGATGCGGGCGCGGCCGGCCTCGTCGAAGGGGCGGATCGTGCAGACCATCTCGAGCGAGGCGTGATAGTCGGCGAGGTTGCTCACCCCGGTCAGCGCGGCCGCGCGTTCGGCATTGGCGCTGTACATGGCGGCGCGGCCGCGATCCTCGTCGCCGAACGACACCGCTTCGAAATAGCCGGCTTGCCCCAGGATGCGCACGAAATCGGCCGGGTTGCTGCCGACTTCGGGCACCGCCACCTCGGGCAGTTCCTGACGGATCTGCGCACGCTCGGCGGGATTGTCGTCGAGGAACACGAGTGCATCGGTGCCGATGTTGAGCGTCGCCGCGATCTGGCGCAGGTTCGACGCCTTGTCGGTCCAGTTGGCGAGGAACACCGCGATATGCTCTTCCTTGAGCAGCATCTCGCTGTGTCCGCCATTGGGCCCGGCAAAGGGCAGGCGGGCGGCGGCATCCTCGTTCTTCGAACACACCGCCAGCACCACGCCGCGCGCGCGCAGATCGAGCGCGAACGCCTGCACCGCGAGATGCGCCTCGCCGGTGCCCGAGCCTTGCCCGAGCAGGATGCCGTCGATCCCGTCGTCGCCGATGATGCCGCCCCACAGCGTATTGTCGAGATCGAGCACCAGGCATTTGCGCGCCAGCCCCCGGAACGCGGCGAGAAGGCTGCCGAGCCGGTCGGCGTACAGCGGCACCGCATCGAGCGCGAAGGGCAGCTTGGCGTCGTGCCACAGCCGCGCGTCATGCCATTGCGCATAGCCGACCGTGGCGGCGAGGAAGGCGGTGTCGAGCAGCAGGTCGCCGCTGCCGGCCACGCTGGCGCGGAGCCGCGTGTTGAAGCTGTCGATCAGCCAGCGCACCGATCCGGCGAGTTGCCCGTCGAAGCTGCCGAACAGGCTCTCGACCGACGGCACGAGCGTCTGCACGATCATCGGCGCACCGGCATGATCGCGTCCGCCGGCACGCAAAGCGCCGACATAGTCCATCGCCTGTGCGACGATCGCTTCCGCCTCGGCGGGATCGAGGCAGGGGCGGGCGAGGCCGAGCGCGGCGGGATCGAGCGCGAGCAGGATCGCGTCGGGCCGGCTCGCTGCAAGCGTGGAGGCGGGATCGAGCAGGTGCTGCGCGGCCTGCCCGTAATCGGCAAGCTCGACGCTCAGCAGCAGCCCGTGGCGTAAAGCCGCGGCGGGGAGGGCGTAGGCGATCCCTTTGGCGGTATGTGTGGCGACGATCGCCAGCCGCAGCGGGCGCAGTCCGGCGCCCGACAGATCGTCGGCGCGCGCGGTGACGACGCGGCTCGCCTGTTCGAGCTGGGTCGCGTCGAGCGCCCCCTGGACGAGCGCACGCAGCGCGACTGGATCGATCCGCTCGGCGCTGCGGATCGCCTTGAGGCGTGCGCGGAAATCCTCGGGTGCGGGCAGCAGCCAGGGCAGCGCGAACGGATCGCTCATGCGCCCGCGCTCAGGCGACGTGGGTGGCGATGCTGTCGACCAGATCGCCGACCTTCGAGAAGCCCTCGATCTCGGCACTGGAGAAACGGAAGCCGAAGCGCTTTTCGACCGCGACGATGAAGCGGATGTGGCTCAGGCTGTCCCACTCCTCGATATCGTCGGCGGAGAGGCTGTCGGCATAGTCGAGGTCGTCGAGGTCGAACACGTCGCACATGATTTCGGTGACGACGCCGGTGATCTCTTCGCGGTTCATCTGGTCTTCCCGTTGCAAGCTCGCTCGCCGCTCTGGCGCAGTTCGCGCCGCGAGGCAACGGGCGGCGGGGCGGTTCAGAACGCGTTGCGGTGGAGCAGCACGCGGAAGGTCATCGCGATGATGAGCAGGTCGCGCCAGATCGACCAGGTGTCGAGATATTCGAGATCCGCCTGCAAGCGGTTACGCAGATCCGACTCATACACGGTCTCGCCGCGATAGCCGCGCACCTGCGCAAGACCCGTCAGCCCCGGCTTGGCGGCGTGGCGATGCCAGTAGCGCGTATCGACTTCCCAGAACAATTTGTCGGCGGCGCGGCTGCCGAGCGCGTGCGGGCGGGGGCCGACGATGCTCATGTCGCCCTTCAGCACGTTCAGAAGCTGCGGCAGTTCGTCCATCGAGGTGCGGCGGATGAACTTGCCGACACGCGTCACGCGATCGTCGTCGCGCGACACCGAACGGTGCCCGGCGGCGTCGGTCTCGAGCACGCGCATGCTGCGGAACTTCAGCATCTTGAACATCTGGTTGCCGCGGCCGATCCGGGTCTGCTTGAAGAACACCGGGCCGGGGCTGTCGAGCTTCACCGCGATCGCGATCACCGCGAGGATCGGCAGCAGCGCGAGCAGGGCGCCCGCCGCCATCGCGAAATCGAACCCGCGCTTCATCACGCGGTCGAACAGCCCGAGCGGACCGTTGGCGATGACGATGGTCGGCTCGCTGCCGTGGTTGCCCATGCCGAGGGGCGCGAGATCGCGCAGTTCGGGCGCGACGATCTCGCTCTGGATGTTGGCGCCTTTCAGCGCGTGCGCCCAGGCGGTGCGCCGCTCGGGGCTGCACGCCACCACCACCCGGTCCGCGCTTTCGAGCGATTTGGCGAGCCGGTCGTACATCACCGGATCATGCTGTTCGGGGTCGAAGAACGCCTCGGGCGCGATCACCACCGAGAAATTGCCCGGCGGCACCGGTTGATCGCCCTCGCAGATCAGGATCACGCTGAACGGGTTGCCGCCGATGATCGACACCATGTGCTTCACGAACACGTAGCGCGCCGCCATCATCGCCAGGATGGCGAGGATCGCGCCGACCGTGACGAGCAGGCGCGGGAACCCTTCGGAGGCGCGGATGCAGAACGCGACGAAGATCACCGCGCTGATCGCGACGACCAGCGCCTGCACGCCCTTGGCGATCGCACGGAACGGGTCCTGGAGATTGGCCGAGGCATAGGCTTGCGCGTTGAGCGCGGTGATGAGGTACATCGGCAGCAACACCGCCAGCAGCACCAGCCACCCTTTGTCGCGCCCGAAATGCCCGTGCAACACGGCAGCGGCAAGGAACGCGGCGATGATGCACGCGAAGTCGAGCAGCACCAGGCTGCTGAACGCGCGAATCCGCAGCGCAGAGGCGCGGGGGCGCCAGGATGTCTTGCCGGGGGACGTCATGGAATCAGAATGCCCCGAACCTTGCGACCAGTCGGACCGTCCGAGTTCGAAGTTCATGATCGCATCCTACGCTGTGAGTCAAAGGTAGCGCGCCCATAAAAGTAGAGTAATCGGTCCGGCTTATAAAGCGGATTTTGCATTGCAGCATAAAATTACGGGCGGTTATCCCGTCGCACGTCGTGGTCCGCGCCGCACCGGGAGAATGATCCGCTTCCGTCGCAATGTCGCTCGACAGGATGCGGAACGACAGGATCGCGCCTGAACCAGGGCTTCAGGCGGGTTGGTGGAGCCTGTCGGCAGATGCCCGCACACACCGGCGCGTTTCACTGGCGCGCGGGGCCCGCCCGGCGTGTCCGACGCGCCGCGCCATGACGGCGGCGGCGCGCACGCGTGACGGCCGATACGCCCGCACGTATCGCGTGCCGGACTCTCCATCGCATTTTCCCCTTCGGCCCGATCGGCCAGGTTCCCCCCTCAACCTTCGCGAGAACGGAATGTTGCGCGCAGATGGCACATCAGGGCCGGAAAGCGCAATATTCGTGACGGGGGCGATGCGGCGTAGAGCGGCACCGGCGCGGCCATCTGTGCCGCACCGGGACCGGTCGCGCGTGTAGCGGGTGTCGCGTGCGCCCTCAGCCGGCGAGGCGCAGCAGTTCCGGCTTTCCCTTGGGCGCGGGCTGATCGGGCCAGATGCCGCGCGTGTCGTACACCTGCTTGTCGGCACGCTCGTCGAGCGGGACCGATTTGAACACGTCGTGATCGACCAGCACGATCATGATGCCGCAGCTTTCGATTGCCGAATCGATATCGATCAGCTTCGCGCCGGTGCCGATGAACGCTGCGGGGAGCGCGGTGGTATAGGGCTCGACCACGGCGATGCGGCTGCCGAACCGTCGCGCGAGGTCGGCCGAGACTTTCAGCGCGGGGCTCTCGCGGAAATCGTCGATATTGGCCTTGAAGGCGAGGCCGAGGCAGGCGACGCGCGCGCCGGGCTGCGCCTCGATCATCGCGGCGGCGCGAGCGACGACATAGTCGATCTTGGCGTCGTTCACTTCGCGTGCGGTGCGGATCAGCGGCGAATTGGCGGGGTCGGCATGGACGAGGAACCACGGATCGACCGCGATGCAATGCCCGCCGACGCCGGGGCCGGGCGACAGGATGTTGACGCGCGGATGGCGGTTGGCGAGGCGGATCACCTCCCACACATCGACCTCCATCGTGTCGGCAAGGCGGCTGAGTTCATTGGCAAAGGCGATATTGACGTCGCGGAACGCGTTCTCGGTCAGCTTGGTCATCTCCGCCGCGCGGCTGGTGGTGGTGACGCACGCCCCACGCACGAACCGGCGATAGAAGCTGAGCGCTTTCCGCGCGCAGCGCGGCGTGATGCCGCCGATCACGCGGTCGTTGTCGATCAGCTCGACCAGGATGCGGCCCGGCAACACGCGCTCCGGGCAATAGGCGATGGCGATATCGGCCGCTTCCCCGGTCTTGCCAGGCACCTTGAGGTCGGGGCGGAGCTGCGCGAGCAGATCGCGCACCTTCTCGGTGGTGCCGACCGGCGAGGTCGATTCGAGGATCACCACGTCGCCCGCCTTGAGCACCGCCGCGATGGTGGTGGCGGCGCGCAGCACGTAGCCGATGTTGGGGGCGTGATCGTCCGCGAACGGGGTCGGCACCGCGATCACGAACACGTCGGCGGGTTCGATCAGCGTTGCGGCGCGCAGGTTTCCACGCGCGACCACGCCAGAAACGAGGCCGTCGAGATCGACCTCCTCGATATGCACCTTGCCCGAATTGACCGTCTCGACGACATGTTCGGACACGTCGATGCCGAGCACCTTGGCGCCGGTGCGTGCGATCACCGCAGCGGTGGGCAGACCGATATAGCCGAGGCCGACGACGACGACCTTGAGTTCAGCATCCGAAACCATCAGCGACGATCCTTGCTATCCTTGCGGACGCATGGCCGTCGCCGAACGGATTGTGGGCGCGGGCCATGGCCGTGTACGCGCCCTTGTCGTCCAGGAGGGTTGATATTTCGGAAACGATGCGGTCGGAATCCGTCCCGATCAGCTTGGCGGTGCCGGCTTTGACACCCTCGGGGCGTTCGGTCGTCTCGCGCATGACGAGAACCGGCTTGGCGAGCGCGGGGGCTTCCTCCTGCACGCCGCCCGAATCGGTTAGCGCGATCTCACACATCGACAGCGCGCGGATGAAATGCGGGTAATCGAGCGGCTCGATGCGGGCGACGTTCGGCCGGTCGCCGAGCATCGCGTCCATCACTGAAACGACGTTGGGATTGGGGTGGACCGGGAACAGCACGGCGGTGTCCGGGCGGTCGGCGATGCGGCCGATCGCGCGCGCGATGCTCTCCATCCCGCCGCCGAAATTCTCGCGCCGGTGGGTGGTGACGAGGATCAGCCGCTTGCCGGCGAAGCGCGCGGCGATATCGTCCAGCCCGGCGGCGAGCGACGGGTCCGCCGCCAGCTTGGCGCGGGTCGCGTGAAGCGCGTCGATCACGGTGTTGCCGGTGACGTGGATCGTGGCGGCTGCGATGTTCTCGCGGCGCAGGGCGTCCGCCGCGGTCTCGGTCGGCGCGAAATGCTGATCGGCGATCGGCGCGACGATGCGGCGGTTCACCTCCTCGGGCCAGGGCTGGTAGATGTCGCCCGAGCGCAGGCCCGCCTCGACATGGCTGACCGGCACCTTGCGATAATAGGCGGCGAGCGCGCCGACCATTGCGGTGGCGGTATCGCCCTGCACGATCACGCGGTCGGGCTTCTTGGTGTCCATCACGTCGCCAAGGCCGGTGAGCAACCGCGCCGTCAGCCGATCGAGCGACTGGCCCGGCTCCATCAGGTCGAGGTCGATATCCGGGGTCAGTCCGGCGATCTCCAGCACCTGATCGAGCAGCCCGCGATGCTGCGCGGTGACGCAAGTGCGCACGCTGAGGCCGGGCACCCCCTTCAGCGCGGCGACGACGGGGAACAGTTTGATCGCCTCCGGCCGGGTGCCGAAAATGACGAGGACGGTGCGAGGCGCGGTGTGCATGACGTATCCCTGCCCAAACTGGTGTTAAGGTCCGGCTAACTGACCGCGCGTGACGAAGTTTTCATGACGAATCCGGCCGCGACGGGCGTATCTGTTGCCAGCGTAGCGACTCATCATCAGGCCGTGCAGCGGGGGCGACGGGCTGGTCGGCAAGGATTGGCACGGCATGAACCTGTTGCAACGCATCTCCTGCGCGTTCGGCAAGCACCGGCGCGATCGCCATAGCGTCTGGCATGACGGCGACACGTTCCGCAGCGTCTGCAAAGGCTGCCGCGAGCCGATGATGCGCGATTACCACGGCTGGCACATGGTCGGCGAGGTGCGGCCGGAGCGGCAGACGGCGGGGAAGTAAAGCGCGGTGTTTGCGTGCCGGTCATATCCCTCGCCTTCGCTCGGGACGAACGGAGAGTAGATCAGGGTAGGGGATGCCTCCCACACCCCGGACACCCCGGATCCTTCGGCAGCGCGATCGTGCGGAAGCGAAAGGCGAGCGCATCGACCAGCAGCAGCTTGCCCGCGCTGTCGTCCCCAAAACCGGTGATCGCGCGCAGCACCTCCAGCGCGGCGAGGCTTCCCATCACCCCTGCCATCGCGCCGAGCACGCCGGCCTCCGCGCAACTCGTCTCGGGCCGGTCGGGATCCTGCCCGACGAAGCAGCGGTAGCAGGGCTTGTCCGCCTCCCACCCGCGAAACACGCCGAGCTGCCCCTCGAACTGCGCGACCGCCGCCGACACCAGCGGCACGCGCGCGGCGAGCGCCGCGTCCGCCACCGCCAGCCGCGTCACGAAGCTGTCGGTGCCGTCGAGCACCACCTCCGCGCCCGCGATCAGCGTGGCGGCGTTGCCGGCATCAAGCCGGGCGCTGCGCTGCTCGACGTGGACGTGCGGGTTGAGCCGCGCCACCGCCGCCGCCGCTGCCGCGACCTTGGGCGCGCCGACATCGTCGCCGCCGAAGAGGGTCTGGCGTTGCAGGTTGGAGAGATCGACCCGGTCGTCGTCGATCAGGATCAGCGTGCCGATACCTGCGGCGGCGAGATACTGGATAGCGGGCGAGCCGATGCCGCCGGCACCCACCACCGCGACCGAGGCGGCGCGCAGCCGCGCCTGACCCGCGCCGCCGACCTCGCGCAGCACGATATGACGGGCATAACGCTCAAGCTCAGCGTCGCTCAGCGTCATCCACGCCAATCATAGACGAGCGTCGTGCGATACCACATCATGCCCGCACGCGCCTGAAGGTTGGCGCGCGCGAAGCTGGTGACGAGCCCGGCGCTATATTGCTCGACCGTCGGGCAATCGATCGCACGCGGCACAGCGCGGCGGATCGCACCGTCGCCATCGACCAGCGCCGCGACATCGACCTTGACGACGTAGTGGCCGTCCGCCGGTTTCGGCACTGCGCAGCGCCCGGCGGTGATCTCGTCCGCGACGAACTTGTCGAGCGGCGCGGTGATCGCGGGCGGGGCGACATAGGGCAGCGGCGCCAGCGCGGACCAGTCGGTCGGCAACGGCGGCGCATCGGCGGCCTGCACGAACGCCGCCAGCAGCAAGGCGAGAGCAACCATCACGACCCCGTCGATCCGAAACCACCAACCCCGCGCACCGTCTCGTCAAGTTCATCGACCTCGTCCAGCACCGCGCGCTGGACGGCCGCAGGGACGAGCTGGGCGATACGGTCGCCGCGCGCGATCTCGAACGGCGCGTCGCCGAGATTGGCGAGGATCACCTTTACCTCGCCACGATAATCGCTGTCGATCGTGCCGGGCGTGTTGAGACAGGTGATACCGTGTTTGAGCGCGAGGCCGGAGCGCGGGCGCACCTGCACCTCGAACCCCGGCGGGATCGCCATCGCAAAGCCGGTCGCCACCGCCGCGCGCGCGCCGGGCGCGAGCGTCAGCGTTTCCGCCGCCACCACGTCCATCCCCGCCGCGCCGGCGGTCGCATAGCCGGGCAGGGGGAGTCCCTCGCCATGATCGAGGCGCTTGATGCTGATGGCGACCGGCGGCTGCATGGCGCGTATCTTAGCAAGCCACGGGCATTTGTCTAATCGCCGAGCGTGGCGAGGATCCGTTCGGCGAGCGCGCGCGCGACCGCATCCTTCGACATGCGCGCCCAGCTTTCCACGCCGGTCGCGGTGATGAGGTGGACGGTGTTGTCACTTCCGCCCATCACGTCGCCCGACACGTCGTTGGCGACGATCCAGTCCACGGTCTTGCGTGCGCGTTTGGCGGTGGCGTGTTCGATCACCCGCTCGGTCTCGGCGGCGAAACCGATCAGCAGGCGCGGGCGGCGCGGATTGGCGGCGAGCCCGGCGAGGATGTCGGGGTTCTCGACCAGCCGCAGCGTCGGCGTGCCCGCGCCTTTCTTGATCTTCTGCCCGCTCGCCTCGACTCGCCAGTCGGCGACCGCGGCGACCAGCACGGCGGCATCGGCGGGGAGCGCCGCCTCGACCGCCGCCGCCATCTCGCGCGCGGTCTCCACATCGATCCGGTCGACGCCCGGCGGGGTGGGGAGCGTCACCGGCCCTGCCACCAGCGTCACGCGCGCGCCGAGTGCGGCCAGCGCGGCGGCGATCGCGAAGCCCTGTTTGCCCGAGGAGCGGTTGGCGATGTAGCGCACCGGGTCGATCGGCTCATGCGTCGGCCCGGCGGTTATGAGGATGTGCGTCACGCGCGCCGGGGCCGCTGTGTGTTGTTCGGGTCGCGCGCCAAGTTACGCAGCGGCCCCGACCTGCGCCGGGGCGACGGATTCTGCGCCGTCACGCCAGCGCCTGCTGGATCGCCATCAAAATCGCTGCCGGCTCGGGCAGCCGCCCCGCGCCGAACTCGCCGCAGGCCATCGGCCCTTCGTCGGGCTCCAGCACCGTCAGCCCGTCGCCACGCAGAGTTGCGACGTTGCGGCGGGTGGCGGGGTGCTGCCACATCCGCACGTTCATGGCGGGCGCGACCAGCACCGGCTTGTCGGTGGCGAGCAGCACCGTCGTCGCGAGATCGTCGGCCATCCCCGCCGCCATTTTCGCCATCAGATCGGCGGTGGCGGGCGCGACGACGATCAGATCGGCCTCGCGGCTCAATTGGATATGCCCCATCTCGGCCTCGTCCTTGAGATCCCACAGCGAGGTGAACACCTGGTTCTCGGACAGCGCCGCCAGCGTCATCGGCGTGACGAACTGCTGCGCGGCGGCGGTCGGCACGCAGCGCACCGAAATGCCCGCCTTGCGGCACAGCCGGATCAGCTCGCACGCCTTGTACGCGGCGATGCCGCCGCCGATGACGAGCAGGATCTTCACCGCACCACCCGCGTGACGGTGATGCGCCGCCCCCCGGCCGATGCGCGCACGAGGTCGCGTACCCCATCGGGCGCGAAGGCGAGGCCGATGAGGAGCATGGGCGCGATCATCAGCCCCCAATAGAAGGTGTCGGCGCGCGCGAACAGCGCGATCAGCACCGCATAGGCGGCGAGCGTGGCGAAGGTGCGCAGGCCAAGCGCGCTGTCCCACGCCGCCCAGCCCGCCAGCGCCAGCGCGCCCAGCGGCGGCGCCAGCACCAGCGGCAGCAGCGTGAGCGCGGTCGACTCCGCCATCGCCTTGGCAAAGAAACCAAAGCCCATCATCCCGCTCCAGCCGGGCGAGGCGGGGTCGGTGACATGCACCACCTGCGCCACCGCATGCGCATGCAGCGCCACCACCACCGCCAGCACGCCGAGCGTCGCCACCCAGCCTGCACCCTCGCGCCGCTGCCCTTGCGCGAACGCCAGCACCGCCATGATCGCGACGTAGAGCGCGGCGGTCTCGCGGATCAGCATCGCCATCATCCCGAACGCCGCCGCCTCGACCCAGCGCCCCGGCCGGCGCAGCGCCAGCGACAGCGCGATCAGCAAGCCGCCCCAGATTTCGTGAAACGCGGCGAGATCACCCTGGACGAACGCCGCCATCCCGCCGGCCAGCAGCACCAGCGCCGCCACCAGCGGCGGCCGCCGCGTGAACGCCGCGCGCAGCCGCAGCCACCACGCCGCGAACGTGCCGAGCGCGAGCAGGTCGAGCAACACCAGCATCGTGCCGTGCGACACCGCCGCCTCGATCACCGCCAGCGTCGGCAGGCGGAAGGTGACGAACGGCTTGAGCGGATAATCGCCCGAACGCAGCGATCGCGCGGTGACGCTGTAATAGTCGCCGCCGGCGCGCACGCCCTCGACGATAGACTGGTAGAGGTTGAGGTCGGTCTGCCCCGGATGGACCGGAGCATCGGCGGGGACGGGCAGCGTCAGCGCGAGGAAGCTCGCCGCGATCAGCAGCGCGAGGCCCGCGAGCGCAAGCCGCGCCTGCGTGCGCGTGGCGCGCGCGAAGCGGCTGGGGCGGGCGAGCCACAGCGGGGCGGCCGTGCGCGCCACCGGATCAGTGCAGCGCCAGCCACGCGGCGGCGAAGCTCACGCCCGCGCTCACCACCGCGACCAGTACGTAGCGCATCGCGCTGCGCCGGCTCGACCCCAGCACCGCGATCGGCCGCATCGGCGGCTCGGGCGGGGCGCCGCCGGGCGAGGGGAAGTGCCGTTCGATATTGCGCACCAGCTCGGGGATGCGCGCGAGCGTGCGCAGATCGGTGATGAGCCGATCCGCCACCGCCGCCTCCGGGCCGAGTTCGGTCCGGATCCACTCGCGCACGAACGGCGCGGCGGTGTCCCACAGGTTGATGTCGGGGTTGAGGCTGGTGGCGACGCCCTCGACCATCACCATCGTCTTTTGCAGCAGCAGCAGGTGCGGCTGGGTGCGCATGTCGAAATCGCGCGTGATGTTGAACAGGCTGTCGAGCATCATGCCGATCGACATGTCCTTGACCGCAAGGCCCCGCATCGGCTCGCCGACCGCGCGCAACGCCGTCGCGAACTCCGCGACATTGTGGTGCGCCGGCACATAGCCCGCCTCGAAATGGATCTCCGCCACGCGTTTGTAGTTGCCGGTGATGAGCCCGTAGAGGATCTCCGCCAGCCATACCCGCGCGCGCCGGTCGATCCGGCCCATGATGCCGAAGTCGATCGCCGCGATCTGCCCTTGCCCGTTGGCGCCGGGCAGCGCGAACAGATTGCCCTGGTGCATGTCGGCGTGGAAGAACCCTTCCGCGATCGCCTGGCGCAGAAAGGCGTGGACCAGCGTGTCGGCCAGTCTGGGCAGATCATAACCCGCCGCGACCAGCGCGGCGCGGTTGGAGAGCTTGATGCCGTCGATCCATTCGAGCGTCAGCACCTTGCCGGTGGTGCGCTGCCAGTCGATCTTGGGCACGACGAAATCGGGTTCCGCCGTCATCGCATCGGCAAGTTCGGAGGCGGAGGCCGCCTCGCGCCGGAAATCGAGCTCGCGCGCGGTCCAGCGCTTGAAGGTGGCGATGACGAGGCGCGGGCGCAGCCGGGCGAGTTCGCCGCCCCCCTCTTTGCTACTTAGGGCTTCCACCTGCGCCGCCGCCCATTCATAGGTGTCGATGGCGCGGGTGAAATCGTCCTCGACACCGGGGCGTAGCACCTTGACCGCGACCTGCCGCCCGTCGGTCGTGACCGCGCGGTGGACCTGCGCGATCGAGGCGGCGCCGACCGGCACCGGGTCGATCGAGGCGAACAACGTCGCGGGGTCGCGCTGGAACGCCTTGGCCATCGCCGCGTGGATCGTCTCGAACGGCAGCGGCGGCAGCGCGTCCTGCAAGCGCAGCAGATCGTTCGCGGCCTCGTCACCGACGATGTCGGGGCGGGTCGCCAGCGTCTGGCCGAGCTTGATCGCGGCGGGGCCGATCGCCTGCAACGCATCGGCATAGCGCGGCACCGCCGGCACGCGTGCGCCCAACCGCGCCAGCCGCACCAGCCGCTTGACCGGCGTCGGCGTGTTGGGATCGCGCTCGATGCCCTGAAGCGCGCCGTGGCGTGCGAGGATACGGCCCCATTTGAGGAGCCGCCAGAGGTGGACGGCGGGGGCGGTCATCGCACTCCCTCTCCCATCGGGAGAGGGAGGGAGGCGCGAAGCGCCGGAAGGGTGAGGGCGACCACGAGCCCACGCTGACCCTCACCCGACCTCGCTACGCTCGGCCACCCTCCCCCACAGGGAGAGGGATTCACCGTCGCCACGCTCAAATCTTCCAGCCGCTGTGGATCGCCACGAGCCCGCCCAGCATCGGCTCGACCTTGGTCTGCACGAAACCCGCGTCACGGATCATGCCTTCGAAGGTCGGCATGTCGGGGAAGCGGCGAATCGATTCGATCAGATAGCGGTAGCTGTCGGCATCGTTCGCGAGCAGCTTGCCGAGCGGCGGCACGATCTTGTGCGAATAGGCATCGTACACCTCGGCAAAGCCCGGCCACAGCGTGGTCGAGAATTCGAGGCAGAAGAACCGCCCGCCGCGCCGCAGCACGCGGTGCGCCTCGCGGAGAGCGGCGGGAATGTCGGTCACGTTGCGAATGCCGAACGCGATCGTATAGGCGTCGAAGAAGCGATCGGGGAATTGCAGCGTCTCGGCATTGGCCTCGGTCCACACCAGACCGTCGATCCCGCGCTTGGCGGCGCGTTCCATGCCGACCTTGAGCATCTCCGCATTGATGTCGGCGACGGTGATCGACGCGCCCGAAGGCTCCATGCGGAACGCGATGTCGCCGGTGCCGCCCGCCATGTCGAGGATCGCCTCACCGCCACGCGGCTTCACGCGGCGCACGAAACGGTCCTTCCAGATGCGATGCATGCCGCCCGACATGGCATCGTTCATCAGATCGTATTTTGCCGCCACGTTGGAGAAGACGCCGCCCACCCGGGCGGTCTTCTCGTTGGCGGGAATGTCTTGGTAGCCGAAGGATACTGTGTCGCTCATGCCCCCGCTCTAGCGACGCCTTGTGGCGCGGGCAAACGCAACCTAGCTGTTCGGCCACACCCACATCCGTTCGACCATCGACTTCGCTCGGGACGAACGGCGGAGTCGAACTGCGCATGCCAGAGCTTCCCGAAGTCGAGACGACCGTGCGCGGGCTGACGCCGGTGCTGGAGGGGCAGCGGCTGACGCTGGTCGAGACGCGCCGCGCCGATCTGCGCCGTCCGTTCCCGCCCGATCTGCGCCAGCGCCTCACCGGCGCGCGGGTGACGGCGCTCGGGCGGCGCGCCAAATACGGGCTGATCGACACCGATCGCGGGGACACCATGGTCTTCCACCTCGGCATGTCGGGGCGATGGCGAGTCGATCCGGGCGAGCTTCTGCCGCATGACCACCTCATTCTCGAAACCGAAGCGGGGCGGCGGCTCGCTCTGAACGATGCGCGGCGGTTCGGCTCGGTCGATCTGGTGGCGACCGAAGGGCTCGCCGCCTATCCGCCGTTCCTGGGGCTGGGGCCGGAGCCGCTCGGGGCGGACCTCACCGCCACCTATCTCGCCACCGCGCTCGCCGGGCGAGTCGCGCCGATCAAGGCGATGCTGCTCGACCAGCGGATCGTCGCTGGCTTGGGCAACATCTATGTGTGCGAGGCTTTGTTCCTCGCGCGGATCAGCCCGAAACGCGCGGCGGGCACGCTTTCGCGCGCCAGGCTCAAGCGGCTGGTCGAGGCGATTCGCGTGGTGCTGCTCGCCGCGATCGAGGCGGGGGGCTCGACCTTGCGCGACTATGCCCGCCCCGATGGCGAACTCGGCTATTTCTCCAAGCAATTCGCGGTCTATGGCCGCGAAGGCGAGCCGTGCGCGTGCGGCGGCGTGGTGGAACGCTATGCCGACGGGGGCCGATCGACCTTCTGGTGCCCGCGTTGCCAGACGTGAGGTGGCGACGGTTCGACAGCTAAACTCTTGACCGAATCCGGGGGACTGTCTAAGGGGCCTGCCTTCCAGCGCGGGGACTGATCCCGGCGCGTCACCGATTTCAGACCCAGAGGGCTTCATGGCCAATACGCCACAGGCGAAAAAGCGAATCCGGCGCAACGCGAACCGCGCCATTGTGAACGGCAACCGTGTCGGTCGCATCCGCACCTTCGTGAAGAAGGCGGAAGCCGCTCTGGCAGCGGGCGACAAGACCGCAGCCACCGCTGCGATGTTGGCCGTGCAGCCCGAACTCGCGCGGGGCGTCGCCAAGGGCGTGCTCCACAAGAACACCGCGTCGCGCAAATTCTCGCGACTGACGAAGCGCCTCGCTGCGCTCGCCTGATTTTTTCGAGATCGGGGACGAAATAGCCCGCCCGGGAACGCCCGGGCGGGCTTTTCTTGCGTCTGCGCGAGATCGCTACCCGACCCCCTCTGGCACCACCGATATGGCCGTTCGCGGGCCTATCGCACAAAGCTAGGATTCTCCGCGATTCGCGCGACGCCTGCGTAACGGTCTGCACGATAAATATCGCGATTGCAGCCACTTATAAGATTTTTGACGGGAAACCTTGGCCAATTTCGAGTCAATGGGATTATTTCAGAAATCTGACGGCTGCGGCCATTGATCGAATCATCCCGATCTTCATAATCACCCCTCGAAGCGCGGACGATCGTTCGCGCACTCCAATTGAGAGCGTCGCCGGACGAACGGGATGTGATTCCGTTTGAGGGAGCGTTTGTCTGATTTGCGGTCGCTGCGCGGTCGTGGCCGAAAGAAAGGTTTTGCGTGAACGGAATGGGGGCCAGGGCAGCGTTACGCGCGGACGATCGGGGCGAGCAGGGCGAGATCGCGCGCGCCTGGATGGTCGTTCGGTCGCATCTGCGCGAATCGGCTGGCGTCCGGCTGTTCGACAAATGGCTCAAGCCGATCGAGCTGATCGAGGACGACGAGAACGGCGTGGACGCGGTGCGGCTCGCGCTGCCCTCGGCGTTCATGGCGAACTGGGTCAGCAATCATTATGCCGACCGGCTGTTGCAGGAATTCCGTGCGCAGATTCCGGGCGTGCGCAGCGTATCCATCGAGACCCGTTCGGCGACGCCGCAGCTGCAGACGCTGCGTGCCGATTCGGCGACGGTAGCCGAAGTGCCGGTTCTCCGCGCGCTTCCGGCCGCCGTCGCCACCCCGGCGGCAGCGGTGGCGACGGCAGAGCGCCCGCCGCTCGACCAGCGCTTCACCTTCGATCGCTTCGTGGTTGATGCCTCGAACCGTGTCGCCTTCAACGCCGCCCGCGCTTTGGCCGAGCCGGGCGTGCCGCGCTTCAGCCCGTTGTTCCTTCACGGCGGCACCGGACAGGGCAAGTCGCACCTGATGCACGCGATCGGCGCGGCCTATCTCGAGGCGGTGCCGGGCGCACGCGTGATCCTGATGTCGGCCGAGCGATTCATGTTCGAGTTCGTCCAGGCGCTGCGTGCGCGCGACACGCACAGCTTCAAGGCGCGGCTGCGTTCGGCCGATCTGCTGCTGATCGACGACCTCCAGTTCATCGCCGGCAAGGATTCGACGCAGGAAGAGTTCTTCCACACGATCAACGAGGTGATGGGCGCGGGCAAGCGGCTCGTCATCAGCGCGGATCGCTGCCCGCAGGATCTCGACGGGGTTGAGGCGCGGATCACCTCGCGGCTGTCGTGCGGCCTCGTCGCCGATATCAAGTCGCCCGATCTGGCGCTGCGCCGCGCGGTGCTGACGCGCAAACTCGCCGACATGCCCGGCGTGACCGTGCCGGCCGAAGTGTTCGACCTGCTCGCCAACCGCATCACCGCGAGCATCCGCGATCTGGAAGGCGCGCTCAACCGCGTCGTCGCCTATTCGCAGCTCACCGGCGATGCGATCGATCTCGAGTTCGCGGTGTCGACGCTCGGCGAAGTGCTGCGCGGTGCCGAACGCCGCGTGACGATCGACGAGATCCAGAAGGCGGTGTCGGCGCATTTCGACCTCAAGCCGGTCGATCTCGTCTCCGCGCGGCGCGCGGTGGTGATCGCGCGCCCGCGCCAGATCGCCATGTACCTCGCCAAGCGGCTGACGACGCGCTCGCTGCCCGAGATCGGCCGCAAGTTCGGCGGCCGCGATCATTCGACCGTGATCCATGCGGTGCGCCGTATCGAGGAACTGCGCGACAAGGATCGCGAGATCGACACCGCCGTACGCACGCTGCTGCACACGCTGGAGAACTGAGCGCCTGCTAATCCCCGGCGAAGGCCGGGTTCAGTCGGCAAGACTCTTGTAGAGGAGCGCAGCGCCAGTTTGCCACGGCTGCGTAACTGCACCCCCGCCTTGGCCGGGGAACGGCGCTGGGCTCGGTGCCCGCAGGCCTTCGTGCCCAACCCGAACCGTTCGTGCCGAGCGCTGGCCGGTTACCTCTGCGCGAACCTCACCGTTCGTGCCGAGCGAAGTCGAGGCACCTGCGCAGGTGCCTCGACTGCGCTCGGCACGAACGGGGAGGGGGCCGGCCCCTCCGCATCCTAATTCACGGCATAACCCGCGTCGTCGCCGCATAGAGCGCGATCGCGGCGGCGTTGGAGACGTTGAGGCTCTCCATCCGCGGCGAGATCGGCAGGCGGCCGAGTTCGTCGCAATGCGAGGCGGTGTTCTGCCGCATGCCTTCGCCCTCCGCGCCGAGCACCAGCGCCACGCGCTGCAAGCCCATCGCCTGATCGAGCGTCTGCGTCGCTTCGCCCGCCAGCCCCACGCGCCAGAAGCCGGCCTCGGCGATCTCGTCGAGCGCGCGGGCGAGGTTCACCACGCGCACCCACGGCACCAGCTCCAGCGCGCCCGAGGCCGCGCGCGCGATCGTGCCCGATTCGGGCGGCGCGTTGCGATCGGGCGTGACGATGCCGAGCGCGTCGAACGCGGCGGCCGAGCGCAGGATCGCGCCGACGTTGTGCGGATCGGTCACCTGATCGAGCACCAGCAGCGGGCGGCGATCGTCCGCGCCCTGTTCGAGCAGATCGGCGAGCCACATGTCCTCGAGCGGATCGACCTCCGCCACCAGCCCCTGGTGCGGCGCGTCCGACGGCACCAGCCGCGCGAGATCGGTGACCTCGGCATAGACGATCGGGATCACCGGCGGGATGTCGAGGCTGGCGATCGCCTCGCGCGTCGCCCAGATCTTGCGCACGACGCGGTCGGGATTGGCGAGCGCCGCCGTAACCGCATGGCGGCCCCAGAAGCGCGGGCGGCCGGCGGGCGCCTGCGAGGGGCGATGTCCGCGCCGCGCCATCAGCGTTGCGCCCGCATGGGGGAGAGGGGGGAGACGATCATATTGGGTCCACTCGGAAGGGGCCGGAGCCGGAATACACGCCGTCCGGTATGCGTCGCGGTGCCCGCATGCAAGTCTCCGCCGTTTTTCCGCGCGCTTGGGCGTTGACAGCAGGGCTTCGGATCGGCATTGGCACGCCTCGCTTTTTGGCGGCCCAACTGGACAGGTGGCCGAGTGGTTAAAGGCAGCAGACTGTAAATCTGCCCGTGCAAGCGTACGCTGGTTCGAATCCAGCCCTGTCCACCATCCTCCCGCCGAACCACCGGCGGCTCCGCGCCGGCTGATCGCCGTCTCGCGCACCCCGACATCATCGATCATCGCCGCTTTTCGAAGCGAATTGGCAGCCGCGTGTTTTCGGGCTAAGCCGTGCAGCGAAGGCCGGTTCGACCGGCCTTCGCTGATCGCGCCGGTGCCCCGCGAGGGGCTTCAATGGGAATGCGGTGCGGGGGTTCGCCCCCAATGCCGCGGCTGTCCCTGCAACTGTAAGCGGTGAGCGAGATGCGCAACGCCCGTCGCACGACGGGCATCCACTGGGCCGCCGCGCCTGGGAAGGCGCGCATCGAGCTTCGACCCGCGAGCCAGGAGACCTGCCGACGTCTGGTCGCTCTTGCCTTGGTCCAGGGGATGGTCACGGCACGGTAATTCTCCGTCTGAGCGACGAAACCGTGCGGCTGGGGCTGCATCGGTTCGCGGCAACGAGCGCCCTCCCGCGCCCGCCCGTCGTCGCGTGCCGAGCCGAACTGTCGGCCCCCGCCTGTCGTCGCTGTGGCGCGAAGGGGAAGAAACCGTGTCCGACCTGCTCAAGATACCCGTCACCATCGTCACCGGCTTTCTGGGGGCGGGCAAGACCACGCTGATAAGCCACCTGATCCGGAGCGCGGGCGGACGGCGGCTCGCGGTGATCGTCAACGAATTCGGCACACTCGGCGTCGATGGCGATATCCTCAAGGGCTGCGCGATCCCCGATTGCCCGGCCGAGAACGTGATCGAACTCGCCAACGGCTGCATCTGCTGCACCGTCGCGGACGATTTCATCCCCACGGTCGAGACTTTGCTCGCGCTCGACCCCCGGCCCGACCATATCCTGATCGAAACGTCGGGGCTCGCGCTGCCCAAGCCGCTGCTCAAGGCGTTCGACTGGCCGGCGATCCGCTCGCGCATCACGGTCGACGGGGTGATCGCGCTTGCGGACGCCGAGGCGGTCGCCGCCGGTCGGTTCGCGCCCGATGTGGCGGCACTCGACGCGCAGCGCGCCGCCGATCCGAGCGTCGATCACGAGACGCCGCTGTCCGAGGTGTTCGAGGATCAGCTCGCCTGCGCCGACATGGTGCTGCTGACCAAGGCCGATCTCGCCGGCGCGGACGGCGTGGCGGCGGCGCGCGCGGTCATCGCCGCCGAAGCGCCGCGCCCGCTGCCGGTGGTCGAACTGATCGAGGGCGTGATCGATCCGGCGGTGATCCTCGGCCTCAACGCGGCGGCCGAGGACGATATCGCCGCACGCCCCTCGCACCACGACGGCGAGGACGATCACGAGCATGACGATTTCGACAGCGTCGTGATTGAACTGGGCGAGATCGCCGCGCCCGAGGATCTCGCCGCGCGCGTCGAGGCGCTGGCGAACGCGCACGCCATCCTGCGCGTGAAGGGCTATGCCAGCGTGGCGGGCAAGCCGATGCGGCTGCTCGTCCAGGCGGTCGGCGCGCGGGTGCGCACGCAATACGACCGGCCGTGGCGCGTGGGCGAGCCGCGCGCGACGCGGCTGGTGGTGATCGCCGAACAGGGGCGGATCGACCTACCCAAGATCACGGCGGCGCTGGCGGGCTGACGCCATGCACGTCGTCTTTCGCGAGACTCACGGGCTGGACGAGACGGCCACGCCGCAGGATCTCGCGCAGAGCCCGGCCGATCTCGTGATGCTGTCCTTTTCCGACAGCGATCTCGGCGCGTTCGCGGCCGGGTGGCGACGTGGGCGCGCGACGCTGCCGGGGCTGCGGCTCGCCAACCTCGCCCGGCTGACGCACCCGCTGTCGGTCGATACTTACCTCGATCGCACGCTGTCGGGGGCGAAGGGCGTGTTGGTGCGGCTGATCGGCGGGCAAAGCTACTGGACCTATGGGTTGCAGCAGCTCGGCGCACTGGCGCGCGCGCGGGGCATCGCTCTGGCGGTGCTGCCGGCGGACGGGCGCGCCGATACGCGGCTCGACGCGGTGTCGACGCTGCCGGTGGAGACGCTGCGCCGGCTTGCCGAACTGTGCGATACCGGCGGCGCGGTGGCGGCGCAGGCGGCGCTGGCAGACCTCGCGCGCGCGGCGGGGTTCGATGTCGCGCCTGTCGCGGGGGCAGGAGCGATCGCCGAAGTCGGCGCGTGGCGGCCGGAGGAGGGCGTGACGTGCCCGGCGGCGTTCCTGCTGGGGGCGCCGCGGCCGGTGATCCTGCTGGTGTTCTACCGGTCGTATCTGACGGCCGCCGATCTGCACCCGATCGAGGCGCTTTATGCCGCCTTTGACGCGCGCGGGTTCGACGTGATCGGGCTGTTCGCGCCGTCGCTCAAGGCGGAGAGCGCGCGCGGCTGGCTGCGGCGCTGGGCGGCGGCGCTCAGCCCCGCCGCGATCGTCAACGCCACCGCCTTCTCCGCGCGCGGCGAGGAGGATGCCACCCCGCTCGACGTCGCGGGCGTGCTGGTGTTCCAGGTCGCGCTCGCCACCTCGGATCGGGCGGCGTGGGCTGAAGCCGCGCGCGGGCTGTCGCCGGCCGATCTCGCGATGCACGTCGTCCTGCCCGAGGTCGACGGACGGCTGTTCGCAGGCGTGGCGAGCTTCAAGGCCGAGTCCGCGCCCGACGCCGATCTCCAGTTCGCCCGGCGTGAGCATCGCGCCGAGCCAGCCCGCATCGCCGCGATCGCCGATCGAGTCGCGGCGTGGACGCGGCTCGCGCACACGCCGGTCGCAGCGCAGCGGCTGGCGGTGGTGGTCTCGACCTATCCGGGCAAGGCGTATCAGATGGCGCATGCGGTCGGGCTCGACGCGCTGGCCTCGGCCGAGGCGATCCTCGCCGATTTGGCGCAGGCGGGCTATGCGGTCGTGCGTGGGGAGGGGCTTGCCGACGCGCTCGGCACCGCGCGACTCGCATGGCCGGTGGCGGCGTATCGCGCGGCGCTGCTGCACCTGCCCGACGTGTTGCGCGACGATCTCGCCGCACGCTGGGGCGCGATCGAGGACGATCCGGCGGTGCATGACGGCGCGTTCCACTTCGCCGTGGTGGAGCGCGGTGGCGCGATCGTCGCGTTGCAGCCCGAGCGCGGCGACACCACCACGCGCGCAGGCGACTATCACGATCTCTCCGCCTGTCCGCGCCACGCTTACGTCGCTTTCTATCTGTGGCTGCGCGCGCGGGGCATAGACGCGCTGATCCATGTCGGCGCGCACGGCACGCTCGAATGGCTGCCGGGCAAGGCGGTCGCGCTGTCCGAGGCGTGCTGGCCCGAGGCGCTGACGGGCGCGCTGCCGGTGGTCTATCCGTTCATCGTCAACGATCCCGGCGAGGCGGCACAGGCCAAGCGGCGGATCGGCGCTGTCACGCTCGGCCACGCGCCGCCGCCACTCGCGCGCAGCGGTGCGGGTGCGGGCCTGGGCGGGCTCGAAGCGCTGCTCGACGAGTTCTCCAACGCCGATGGGCTCGACCCGGCACGGCGCGGGCGGTTGCAGGCCGACATCCGCGACGAGGCACGCGCGGCCGGGCTGGAGGAGACGCTCGGCCTCGATCGTGCGCTATCGGATGCGGCGGCGATCACGCGGATCGACACGTTCGTGTGCGACGTGAAGGACAGCCAGTTCGGCGACGGGCTCCACATCTTCGGGCGTGGCAATCACGGCGCGGGCGAGCGCGCCGGGCTGCTGGCGGCCTTGCAGGGGCGGCGGGTCGCGCCCGGGCCGTCGGGTTCGCCGTGGCGGGGCCGCGCGGACGTGTTGCCGACCGGGCGCAACCTCTACACCACCGATCCGCGCGCGGTGCCGTCGCGCTCGGCGCATGCGCAGGGCGTATTGCTCGCCGACGAGCTGATCCGCCGCCACTTGCAGGATCATGGCGATTACCCCCATGCGCTGGTGGTCGATCTGTGGGCGTCCGCGACGATGCGCACGGCAGGCGAGACGTTCGCGATGGCGCTCCACCTGCTCGGCGTCGAGCCGGTGTGGGACATGCAGTCGGACCGGGTGACGGGCATCGAGATCCTGCCGCTCGCCCGCTTCGATCGCCCGCGCATCGACGTGACGTTGCGCGTGTCCGGGCTGTTTCGCGACGCCTTCCCGACGCTGTGCGCGATGTTCGCGCAAAGCGTCGCGGCGCTGGCGGCGCGCGACGAGCCGGCCGATTGGAACCCGTTCGTCGGGCATGCGCCGTCATCGCGCGTCTATGGCCCCGCGCCGGGGCGCTACGGCATCGGCATGGGCGACGCGGGCGAGACCTATACCGATGCGGCGCGGCAGGCGGCGGGCGAGGCGTGGTTAACGTCGTCAAGCCACACAAGCGACGGCACGCGCGATCCCGCCGGGCTGGCACGGCGCGTCGCCGCTGCCGATGCGTTCGTGCACGTGCAGGATCTGCCGGAGACCGATCTGCTGCTCGCGGCCGATTATGCCGCGCACGAAGCCGGGTTCGCGGCGGCGCAGGCGGTGACGGGTGGCGCGGCGGCGCTCTACCATCTTGACGCGCGTGACCCGGCGGCAGTGCGCGCGCGGCCGCTGCGCGAGGAGATCGCCCGCGTCGTGCGGGCGCGGGCGGCGCATCCCGGCTGGATCGACGGCATGATGCGCCACGGCTTTCGCGGCGCCGCCGAGATCGCGGCGACGCTCGATCATCTCGGCGCGTTCGCGCATCTCGCGGGGGCGGTCGGGCCGGAGCTGTTCGACGCCTATTACGACGCGACGCTCGGGCGGGAGGACGTGCGCGCCTTCCTCGCGAGCGCCAACCCGGCGGCGCTGGCGGCGCTCGAGGCGCGGTTTGCGGCGCTCCATGCGGGCGGGCTGTGGCCGACGCGGCGCAACTCAATTCTCGCGGGATTGGGCGCGTCATGAGCGTGGTCAAAGGCTGGTGCCCCGATGCGTGGCATCCGATGGCGGCGGGCGACGGTCTGCTCGTGCGGGTGCGCCCGCGCCTCGCCCGGCTGACGCGCGATCAGGTGCTCGGCCTGTGCGCGGCGGCCGTCACTTATGGCAACGGTCAGATCGACGCGACCAGCCGTGCCAACCTCCAGATCCGCGGCGTTGCGGAAGGGGCCTGGCGGGCGCTGCTCGAACGGCTCGGCGCGTTCGATCTGATCGACGCCGATCCCGCGCGGGAAGCGCGCGCGCTGCTCGTCGCGCCCGAGTGGCGAGTGGGCGACGACACGCATCGCATCGCCAGCGAACTGCTGGCGCGGCTGGACGACCTGCCGGAGCTGCCGGGCAAGTTCGGCTTCGTGCTCGACGCGGGCGCCGCGTCAGTGCTGGCGAGTGATCCCGGCGATATCCGCATCGAGCGCGGCGAAGGCGGCGGGCTGATCCTGCGCGCGGATGGTCGTGCAACCGGCGTGGCACTCGCTCCCGGCGGGGAGATCGACGCGCTGATTACGCTCGCCGACTGGTTCGTGGCGAGCGGCGGCGGCGCGGCGGGTCGCATGGCCCGGCACCGTGCGGAGTTGCCCGGCTGGGCCGCTGGGGACATCCGCCCGGCATCGCCGACACCCGCACCGGAGCCGATCGGCCGCACGCAGGGTCTGCCGTTCGGCCGCATCGACGCAGGCGAGATGGCGCGCTTCATCGCCGACCATCCGGTCGCGGCGGTGCGGGTGACGCCGTGGCGGACTTTGATCTTCGAAGGGCTCGCGCCGGAGCCTGTGCCGCACGATGCCGCAACGGTTAGCGTCGACGCCTGTGTCGGCGCGCCGGCCTGCCCGCAGGCGATCGTCGAGACGCGCACGCTCGCGCGCCACCTCGCGCCGCACGTTGCGGGCACGCTCCACGTCTCAGGCTGCGCCAAGGGCTGCGCGCGGGCACGCGCGGCCGATGTCACGTTGGTCGGGCGGGGCGGCCGCTTCGATCTCGTCACGGGCTGCCGGGCGGGCGATGCGCCGGTCCGCACCGGCATGACCGTCCCCGACATTCTCGCCCACTTTGGAGCCGACTTTGCCTTATAGTTACGAAACCGATGGCGCGGCGATCTACCGCCAGTCCTTCGCGACCATTCGCGCCGAGGCCGATCTCGCGCGCTTCGCGCCTGAGGAGGAGATCGTCGCGGTGCGGATGATCCACGCCGCCGGCATGGTCGATCTCGCGGCGCTCATCCGCTTCTCGCCCGGACTCGCGGCACGCGCGCGGGCAGCGCTTGAGGCGGGCGCGCCGATCCTGTGCGATGCGCGCATGGTGAGCGAGGGGATCACGCGCACGCGCCTGCCGGCCGACAATGCGGTGATCTGCACGCTGCGCGATCCGCAGGTGCCCGAGCTTGCGCGCGCGATGGGCAACACGCGCTCGGCCGCGGCGCTGGAGTTGTGGCGGCCGCATCTCGCTGGCGCGATTGTGGCGATCGGCAACGCTCCCACCGCCTTGTTCCATCTGCTCAACATGCTCGAAGATCCGGCATGCCCGCGCCCGGCGGCGATCATCGGCTGCCCGGTCGGCTTCGTCGGCGCGGTCGAATCGAAGGCGGCCCTGTGGGCGGCGCAGCCGGTGCCGTGCGTGGTGGTCGAGGGGCGGCTCGGCGGCAGCGCGATCACCGTCGCTGCGGTCAACGCTCTGGCGAGCCGCACGGAATGACGATGGGGACGATCCACGGCGTCGGCCTCGGCCCCGGCGCGCGCGACCTGATGAGCGTGCGTGCCGACCGGCTCGTGCGCGGCGCACGCCACGTCGCCTATTTCCGCAAGGCCGGGCGGATGGGGCAGGCGCGCACCATCGTCGAGGGCATGTTGCGCGACGACGTGGTCGAATACGCGATGCAATATCCGGTCACGACCGAAATCCCGGTGTCGGACCCGCGCTATAACGATCGGCTCGCCGCCTTCTACGCGGACTGCATCGCGCATCTCGCCGCCCTTGCGCGCGGCGGCGAGGATGTGGTGGTGCTGTGCGAGGGCGATCCGTTCTTCTACGGCTCGTTCATGCACCTCTACACGCGGCTGTCGGGGCTTGCGCCGGTCGAGGTCGTGCCGGGCATCACCGGCATGTCAGGCGCATGGACCGCGAGCGGCGCGCCGATCACCTGGGGCGACGACGTGCTGACCGTGCTGATGGGGACAATGCCCGAGGACGATCTCACCCGCCGCATCCGCGATACCGATGCGTTGGTGGTGATGAAGATCGGCCGCCACCTGCCCAAGCTGCGCCGCGCGGTCGCCGCCGCCGGACGGGAGGGCGCGGCGTGGTTGGTCGAATATGCCGCGATGGCCGAACAGCGCGTGACGCGGCTCTGCGATGCGGAGACGGTCGCGCCCTATTTCTCGATCCTGCTGATCCACGGGCAGGGGCGGCGACCGTGAGCGGTTGGCTCGCCATTGCCGGGCTCGGGCCGGGAAACGTCGCGCTGGTGACGCCCGAAGTCAGCGATGCGCTCGCGCAGGCGACCGACGTGGTCGGCTACATCCCCTATGTCGCGCGCATTGAGCCGCGTGCCGGGCTGACGCTGCACGCCAGCGACAACCGCGTCGAACTCGACCGCGCCGCGCATGCGCTTGCGCTGGCGGCGGCGGGCGCACGCGTGGTGGTGGTCTCGTCTGGCGATCCCGGCGTGTTCGCGATGGCGGCGGCGGTGTTCGAGGCGCTTGAGGCTGGCCCCGAGGCGTGGCGCGAACTCGATATCCGCGTGCTGCCGGGCATCACCGCGATGCTGGCGGCGAGCGCGCGCGCGGGCGCGCCGCTCGGCCACGATTTTTGCGCGATCAACCTGTCGGACAATCTCAAGCCGTGGTCGCTGATCGAACGCCGCGTGCGGTTGGCGGCAGAGGCGGACTTCGCGATCGCCTTCTACAATCCGCGTTCGAAGGCGCGGCCGGACGGGTTCGGCCGTGTGCTTGAGGTGTTGCGCGCAACCTGCGGCGACGCCCGCCCGGTGCTGTTCGCGCGCGCGGTGTCCACGCCCGAGGAAATCCTGACCATCGTTCCGCTACCTGATGCGAAGGCGGAGATGGCGGACATGCGCACGGTCGTCATCGTCGGATCGAGCCAGACGCGGGTGATCCCCCGCGCCGGCAGCCCGATCCTCTACACGCCGCGTTCGGCATGACGGTCGATCCACGCCAGCACCTCGCCGACATGGTGCCGTTCCTCGCGGGGCGGCACGGCGGGTCGGTCGATCAGCAGCACCGGCAGCGACAGCGCGCGTGCGGCGATCAGCTTGGCCTGCGCGCCGGTCCCACCGGCGTTCTTGCACAGCACGAGGTCGATGCGGTGCGCCTCGATCAGCCGCCGGTCGCCCTCGGCATCGAACGGGCCGCGATCCACCACCAGATCGTGATGCGGCAGCGTGGGCGCGTATTTGGGCGTATCGACGAAGCGGAGCAGATAGTGGTGCTGCGGCTGCGCGGCGAAGGCGTCGACGTGCATCCGCCCGAGCGCGAGCAGGATGCGGCGCGGCGGCCCGGCCAGCGCCGCCACCGCCGCCGCCACATCGGCCACATGCGTCCAGCGATCGCCCGTGACCGGCTGCCACGCCGGCCGGGTCAGCGCGACGAGCGGCACGCCAGCCAGCGCGGCGGCGGCGACTGCATTGGTGCTCATTCGCGCCGCGAAGGGGTGGGTCGCATCGACGAGATGCGTGACGCTCTCCGCGCGCAGATAGTCGGCGAGACCCTCCACCCCGCCGAACCCGCCGACGCGCACCGGCACCGGCTGCGCTTTCGGCGCGGCGGTGCGGCCGGCGTAGCTCAGCACCGCATCGTCGCCGCGCTCCGCCAAGGCGGCGGCGAGCGCGCTGGCTTCGGTGGTGCCGCCGAGGACGAGGATGTTGGGCATGGCTGATGCTCCCTGGCTGACGATCGTCGGCATTGGCGAGGACGGCGTCGCGGGCCTGTCCGATGCCGCCCGCGCCGCGCTGGCGGCGGCCGAGATCGTGACGGGCGCGGCCCGCCACCTCGCGCTCGCGCCGGGTCTTACGGGCGAGGTGGTGCCGTGGCCAGTCCCGTTCGATGCGGGGGTGCCGTGGTTGCTCGGCCAGCGCGGACGGCGCGTGGTGATGCTGGTGTCGGGCGATCCGTTCTGGTTCGGCGCGGGCAGCGTGATTGCGCGGCACCTCACCGCCGACGAATGGGTCGCGCATCCCGCGCCCTCGACGTTCAGCCTCGCCGCCGCGCGGTTGGGCTGGCCGATCGAGACGACCGTGTGCCTCGGCCTCCATGCCGCGCCGTTCGCGCGGTTGCGGCCACACCTCGCGAACGGGCAACGCGCGCTGGTGCTGGTGCGCGACGGTGCGGCGGTGGACGGGCTGGCGGCGTATCTTTGCGCGCAGGGTTTCGGCGCGTCGCATCTGCATGTGCTGGAGGCGCTCGGTGGACCGCGCGAACGCATCCGCGCGGCGACTGCGGACGCGCTGGCGTTCGACGATATCGCGCATCCGGTCGCAGTCGGCGTTGTTGTAGCTGGCGAGGGGGCGGCGCTACCCCACGCCGCCGGCCGGCCCGATCATTGGTTCGAGCATGACGGCCAGATCAGCAAGCGCCCAATCCGCGCGCTGACGCTCTCCGCGCTCGCGCCCAAACCGGGCGAGCATCTGTGGGATATCGGCGCGGGATCGGGGTCGATCGGTATCGAATGGCTGCTCGCCCACGCCACCACCCAGGCGACTGCGTTCGAAGCCGATCCGGTCCGCGCCGCACGCGCGCGCGGCAATGCCGAGGCGCTGGGGGTCGATCGGCTGCGTGTGGTCGAGGGGCGTGTGCCCGAAGTGCTGGCGGGGCATGCGCCGCCCGATGCGGTGTTCGTTGGCGGTGGGCTGTCCGACGATCTGCTCGCCGCCCTGGCGATGCTGCCGGCGGGCACGCGGCTGGTCGCCAATGCGGTGACGCTCGAATCAGAGGCGCTGCTGACGGCATGGCAGGCATGCAAGGGCGGCGAGCTGTTGCGGATCGAGCTGTCGCAGGCCGCGCCGATCGGATCGCGGCGCGGCTGGCGCGCGAGCTATCCGGTCGTGCAGTGGAGCGTGGTGCTGTGATCGTCGCCGGGTTCGGTTTCCGCGCCGCTACTGATGTGGATGCGCTGCGGGCAGCGCTGGCGCTCGCTCAGGCGGGTCAGCCGGCGGTCGCGGCGCTGGCTGCGCCTGCCGACAAGACGCCCATCATCCAGTGTCTCGGGCTGGTGCTTGGTCTGCCCGTCATCGCCGTTTCGCCAGAGGCGCTGTCGGCTGCATCGACGCTGACCCGATCCGCCGCCAGCGTGCAGGCGCGCGGCGTAGGCAGCGTGGCGGAAGCCGCCGCGCTCGCCGCCGCCGGGCCGGGCGCACGGCTGCTCGGCACCCGTCAGATCTCCCCAGACCGGATGGCGACCTGCGCCATCGCGCAAGGAATGCCCTCATGACCGTCCACTTCATCGGCGCCGGCCCCGGCGCGCCGGATCTGCTCACGCTGCGCGGTCGCGACCGCATCGCTGCCTCGCCGGTGTGCCTCTACGCGGGATCGCTGGTGCCCGAGGCGCTGCTCGATCATTGTCCGCCCGGTGCGCGCATCGTCAACACCGCGCCGCTGACGCTCGATGCGATCATAGACGAGATCGCGGCGGCGCACGAAGCCGGCCACGATGTCGCGCGGCTGCATTCGGGCGATCTGTCGATCTGGTCGGCGCTCGGCGAGCAACTCCGCCGGCTGCGCGCGGCGGACATCCCGTTCACCATCACCCCCGGCGTGCCGGCCTTCGCCGCCGCCGCCGCCGAACTGGAGGTCGAGCTGACCCTGCCCGGCATCGCGCAATCGGTGGTGCTGACCCGCACCCCCGGCCGCGCCAGCGCGATGCCTCCCGCCGAGACGCTCGCCGCGTTCGCGGCGACCGGGGCGACATTGGCGATCCACCTCTCGATCCACAATCTCGATCATGTCGTCGCCGAACTCACCCCCGCTTACGGCGCGGACTGCCCGGTCGCCGTGGTGTGGCGGGCGAGCTGGCCTGACCAACAGATTGTGCGCGGGACGCTCGCCACGATCAGCGATGCGGTGGCGGGCCGGCCCGAGCGTACCGCGCTGATCTTCGTTGGGCGCGTGCTCGACGAGACCGGCTTTGCGGAGAGCAGCCTCTACGCGCCCGGCTACGACCGGCGCTTCCGTCCGCAAAGTGCCGACTCACGTTTCGCCGGGGGTGAGGCATGACGCCCGGCCTGATGATCGCCGCGCCCGCGTCGGGCACCGGCAAGACGACGGTGATGCTCGGCCTGCTCCGCGCGCTACGCGAGGACGGTATCACGGTGCAGCCGTTCAAGAGCGGTCCCGATTACATCGATCCCGCCTTTCACCACGCCGCCAGCGGGCGCGCGTCGTTCAACCTCGATAGCTGGGCGATGCCGCTTGCGATGATGGGCGACATCGCCGCCAAGGCGCACGATGCCGAGATCGTGCTGGCGGAAGGGTCGATGGGGCTGTTCGACGGCGTGGCGAAGCCCGGCGCGACCGGCAACGGCGCGAGCGCGGATGTGGCCAAGCGGATGGGCTGGCCGGTTGTGCTGGTGATCGACGTGTCGGGGCAGGCGCAATCGGCGGCGGCGACCGCGCTCGGCTTCGCGCGCTACGATCCCGATCTGGTGGTGGCGGGCGTCATCCTCAATCGTGTGGCGAGCCCGCGCCATGAGCGGCTGGCGGTCACGGGCATGGCCGCGGCGGGCATCCGCGTGTTCGGCGCGCTGCCGCGTCGCGGCGACCTGAAACTGCCCGAGCGGCACCTCGGGCTCGTCCAGGCGATCGAGCATCCCGATCTCGACGCGCGCATCGCGGACTATGCCGCGTTCCTGCGCGCGCACGTCGATATCGAGGCGCTGCGGGCCGTGGCGACTGCCGCAGCAACCGCGCCGATGCCCGCCGCCATCACGCCGCCGCCCGCGCAGCGGATCGCGCTGGCGCAGGATGCGGCGTTCTCGTTCGTCTATCCGCATATGCTCGACGGCTGGCGGCGGGCGGGGGCGGAGGTCCTGCCGTTCTCCCCGCTCGCCGATGAAGCGCCCGCCGCCGATGCCGATCTGGTGTGGCTGCCCGGCGGCTATCCCGAGCTGCACGCCGGACGGCTGGCGGCAGCGCGGACCTTCCACGCCGGTCTCGAACGCCATGCGCGTACCCGGCCGATCCACGGCGAGTGCGGCGGCTATATGGTGCTGGGCGAAGGACTGATCGATGCCGAGGGGGTACGCCACCGCATGGCCGGGCTGCTCGGGCTGGTGACGAGCTATGCGCAGCGCCGCATGCACCTCGGCTACCGCCGCGCGACGCTCGCCGCGCCGATCGCCGGGCTCGGCGCGGGCGCGGTGCTGACCGGCCATGAGTTTCACTATTCGACCATCCTCGACCAGCCCGACGCGGCGCTCGCGCACGTTACCGACGCGGACGGGACAGCGGTGGCGGAGAGCGGATCATATCGCGGTCACGTCTCCGGTACGTTCTTCCACATGATCGGACAGGCGGGATGATCGACCTCCACCTGATCGGCATCGGCACTGGCGATCCCGACCATCTTACCGCAGCGGCGCGCGCCGCGATGAACGCGTCGGATGTGATCCTGCTGCCACGCAAGGGGGACCGCGCCGCCGATTTGCTTGAGCTGCGCCGTGGCCTGTGCGTCGCCGTCCTCACCGGGTCGACGCGCGTGGTCGAGTTCGATTTGCCCGAACGCGATGCCGCCGCGCCGTATCGGGAGGCGGTCGATGCATGGCACGACGCGATCGCACGGGCGTGGGCGGCGCAGATCGCGATGCATCTGCCGGATGGCGGGCGGCTGGCGCTGCTCGTGTGGGGCGACCCGTCGCTCTACGACAGCACCTTGCGCATCGCCGAACGGCTGCGCGGGGACGGCATGGCAATGCGCGTGCAGGTGGTGCCGGGGATCACCGCCGTACAGGCGCTGACGGCAGCGCACGCGATCCCGCTCAACGATCTCGCCGCGCCGGTGCTCGTCACCACCGGGCGGCGCTTGCGCGACGGCGGCTGGCCGCAGGGTGTCGATACGCTCGCGGTGATGCTCGACGGCGGCACCGCGTTCGAGACGCTGGCGGCGGAGGGGGTGGAGATCTGGTGGGGCGCCTATCTCGGCATGCCGCAACAGGCGCTGGTCGCCGGTCCGCTCGCCACCGCCGGGCCGGAGATCGCTCGCCGCCGCGCCGACCTGCGCGCGGAGCACGGCTGGATCATGGACGTGTACCTGCTGCGCCGCGCACGCCCGGTCGCGCCGGTGTTCGACGCGGCTTTCGAAGCGCGTTTCGCCGAACTGCTGCGCTGGCGGCGCGACGTGCGCCATTTTCGAACCGAGACCGTTAGCGAGGAGGCGATGCGGCATCTGCTCGACAGCGCCGCGCTCGCGCCGTCGGTCGGCAATGCGCAGCCGTGGCGGTTCGTGCGGGTGCGCTCGCCCGGCCTGCGCGCCGCGCTCGCCGATCATGTCGATGCCGCCAGCGCCGCCGCCGCGCTGACGTTCGCCGATGCCGATCGGCAGGCGCGACACCGCGCGTTGAAGCTGCACGGCCTGCGTGAAGCCCCCGAGATCGTCGCGGTGTTCTCGGACGAGGCCCCGGCCGCCGGCCACGGCCTCGGCATCGCCACCATGCCCGAGGCGCTGCGCTATTCGACCGTGATGGCGATCCACACGATCTGGCTCGCCGCCGCCGCGCGCGGGATCGGGCTCGGCTGGGTGTCGATCCTCGATCCCAACGCGGTCGCCGCCTTGCTGGACGTGCCGCACGGCTGGACGCTCGTCGGGCTGCTGTGCATCGGCTACCCGGCCGAACCAGCGGCGGTGCCCGAACTCGAACGGCGCGGCTGGCAGGCGCGCGAGGCCGTCGCCGATCGCGTCGTCGAACGCTAGGCGCTCTGCCGCACCTCGATCTCGTCGAGGCGTTGCCAGCGGAAGATCGCCCAGCTCGCCAGCCAGCACAACGCGAACAGCGCGATGATGCCGAAGCCGAGCAGGTTGAACCGCCCGCCAAGGTCCGCCGCCGCCGACCAGACGCCACCGCGCAAGCCGAGCTTGTCGGCAAGCAGCGACAGCGTCTCGATCCCGCCGATCACGATCGCCACCGCTGCCGATACGGCGGTGATGGTGATGTTGTAGTAAAGCTTGCGGATCGGCTTCACGAACGCCCATTCGTAGGCGCCCAGCATCAGGATGCCGTCGGTGGTATCGACCAGCGCCATCCCGGCGGCGAACAGCACCGGCAGCACCAGCACCGGGCCGATCGCGAAGGCGTGGCTGGCCTGCGCCGCCGATAACCCAAGGATCGCGACCTCGGTGGCGGTGTCGAAGCCCAGCCCGAACAGGAAACCGAGCGGCGCCATGTGCCAGCTCGTCGACACCAGCCGGAACAGCGGCCGGAACAGCCGCGCGAGCAGCCCGCGCCCGCCGAGCAACATGTCGAGATCCTCATCGACATAGACCCCGCCGGCGCGGACATGCTGGAAGGTGCGCCACACCGAGCGCAGGATAACGAGGTTCATCGCCGCGATGGTGAACAGGAACCCGGCCGACACGATCGTCGCGACCACCCCGCCGGTCGCCTTCAGCGCCTCGAACCGGGCGAGCGCCGATGCGGTGAAGGCGATGCCGACCGAGGCGAGCAGGATGATCGTGCTGTGCCCGATCGCGAACCAGAAGCCGACCGTGGCGGGGCGCTTGCCGTCCTGCATCAGCTTACGCGTGACGTTGTCGATCGCGGCGATATGATCGGCATCGACCGCGTGGCGCAGGCCCAGCCCCCAGGCGAGCAACGCGGTGCCGAGCATCAGCGGCTGTGCGTGGAACAGCGCGAACGCCCAGATCCAGGCGCCGATGTTGGCGGCGATCAGAAAGGCGTACAGTCCGCCGATCCTGCGGCGAAGCGGTGTGTCCTGTGGTGGCATCGACCTTCATCCCCCGGGCGCCTCAGCAACGTCGGGCGGGGGCTTGCCGTCGCGGCGACGGTCGGCACGCGGACCCGGCGGACGCCCTGCGCCGAGTCACGACACCGATGCGGCCCCCGCCGCGGGTGACGTCGCTCAGACGGACAGGTCCGTGCCGCGGCCATCCCCTGGACCGAGGCGAGAGCGACCGGACGCTGGCAGGTCTCCTGGCTCACGGGTCGTCGCGGGGGTGTACGGCCTTCCCAGATCCTGCGCGGTGTGCGCGGGTCCAGTGGCTGCCTCTCCCCAAACGTGGAAAGAGACGATGTGCATCCCGCTCGCCGCTTACAGTTGCAGGGACAGCCCCGGCATTGGACGACGGATCGTCCGCACCGTGTTCCCGATTAAGCCCCTTGGCGAGGCACCAGCGCGAGTCGGCCGGACCGGCACGCCGGCCCGGCGCTGCGGTTCCTATGCGAAGCCGCGGCAGCGGGCAACCGCGAGGTGGTCGCCGTCGCACACGATCAGGGCAGCCGCGCGATCAGCAGCGGGACCGTTGCGGTATCGCTGCCCGCGATCTGGAGCGTATAGCTGCCGGGTTGCAGCGTGAAATCGACCATCTTGCGGATGCCCGAGCAGTTCGGCCCATGCGCGTGCGCGGTCGAGCGCAGCGCGCCGCCGCCATGCACCACGTCGAGCCACGCGCCCGCGCCGATCGCGACGCGGTACGTGCCGCCCTGCGTCACGGTGAAGCCGACGATGCCGCCGTAACTTGCGGGCGTGCCGGGGTGCGAAGGGGCGAGCGGGAACGTCACCCTGGCGGTCTGCGTGAGCGCCACGGTGTAGGCCGTACCCGGTGTCACGGTGGCGGTGGCGAGCGCGGCGGCATCGGTTGCCGCCACACGCGGCGTCTTCATGCTCCACGCGGTCAGCGCCGGGGGGATCGGCTCGGCATCCCTGGGGCATACCGGCGCGGCGGAGGCGGCCATCGGCATGTCCTGCGCGGCGGCAGGCGCTGCGAGCGCGGCGAGCAGCGTGAGGGCGATCAGTCCGGTCATCGGCATGCATCCTTCAATCGACCGCCCGGCGATGCGCCAACCGGCATATCCCGCCGTATATGGCAGTGGTCCGCCGCGCGGCAATCGCGATCAATGGCCGAGCGTGGCGAGCAGGTCTTCGGCTGCCGGGCCGGCGAGCAGGTGCCACTGTCCGGGCGCGCTTTCCACCGCGCCGCGCGGCGCGCACGCGGCTATCGCGGCGGCGTCGGTCGCGGCGCCGTCGGCCACGGTGACCACGACGCGCCCCGCGCGCAGCCTCGCGCTCCGCACGTTGGCAGGGCCGCCGAGCGCGGCGAGCAGACCGCGGCCGAGGTCCAGCGGGGCGGCGGCGGGTGCCTCGCGCATCTCGCGGGCGAGCTGGTCGGCGGTCGGGCCGATCACCACTTGCAGGTCGCGCGGCGAGGGCCGCATCACGCCCCGCGCGCCGAGCCGCTTCAGCGCGGCCTCGTCGATTGCGGACTGATCCTCCACCACCAGCCGCAGACGCGTCGTGCAGGCGTCGATCGACACCAGGTTCGATCGCCCGCCCAGCGCCGCGATGAACTGTTGCGGCCGCGTCCCCTGCGCGCTCGCCACCGCCACGGGTGGCGCCGGTGGCGTCCGCTCGCGGCCCGGCGTCGGCAGATCGAGGCGGACGATGAAGAAGCGGAACAGCGTGTAATAGAGGACCGCATAGACCGCACCGACCGGCAGCAGCAGCAGCGGACGGGTCGCGCGCCCGTAATTGAGCGCATAGTCGAGCAGCCCCGCCGAAAAGCCGAAACCGAGCCGGACGTGGAGCGCATCCATCAGCGCCATCGCCGCCCCGGTCAGCACCGCATGAACCGCGTAGAGCCACGGCGCGAGGAACATGAAGGTGAATTCGATCGGCTCGGTCACGCCGGTCAGCATCGCCGTCAGCGCGAGGCTGAGCAGCATTCCGCCGACCTCGGCCCGCCGCTCGGGCCGGGCGCTGCGATACATGGCGAGGCACCCGGCGGGCAGGCCGAAGATCATCACCGGAAAGAACCCGCTCATGAACGCGCCCGCGCTCGGATCGCCCGCGAAGAAGCGGTTCAGATCGCCGGTGGCGCCGTGGAAATCGCCGACGATGAACCAGGCGACGTTGTTGAGGATGTGGTGCAGCCCCGTCACCAGCAGCAGCCGGTTGAGCACGCCGTACACGAACAGCCCGACCGGCCCGGCGGCGACCAGCGCGTGGCTGAGCGCGTCGATCGCGCCGTTGAGCGTCGCCCAGCCCAGCCCGAAGCCGAGCGCCAGCACCAGCCCGGCCAGCCCGCTGACGATGGGCACGAACCGCCGCCCGCCGAAGAAGGCGAGATAGTCGGGCAGCGCGATCGCGCCGAAGCGATTGTAGAAAATCCCTCCGATCAGCCCCGACAGCACGCCGAGCGGCACGCTCAGCTTGGCGAGCGCCGCCTGCCGATAGGCGGCAAGCATGATCGCCTTGGTCGCATCGGGCAGGCCCGCGCCGATGTCGGCGGGCGGGTGGAGCAACGCCTCCGCGCCGTGCGTCGCGACGAGGAAGCAGACGGTGCCGGCCAGTCCCGCCGCACCATTGCCGTCCCGCGCGAAGCCGACCGCCACGCCGATCGCGAACAGCAGCCCGAGGTTCTGGAAGATCGCATCCCCCGCCGCCGCGACGAAGGGGATGTCGAGCAGATCGGGCTGGCCGAGCCGGAGCAGCAGCCCGGCGATCGGCAGCACCGCGATCGGCAACATCAGCGCGCGGCCGAGGCCCTGCAAGGCGCCGGCGGAGAAGCGCCCGCCGCTCATGCCGCACCCTGCGCGACCAGCGCGCGCACGGCGGCAGCGGAGCTTTGCCGCAGCGCGTCTGCCGCCAGCGCGGCGCAGCGTTCGCGCGTCAGCGTACGGACGCGCGCCTTCACTTCGGGGATGATGCCCGGCACCGCCGACAATTCGGTAACGCCAAGCCCGATCAGGATCGGCGCGGCGACGAGGTCGGAGGCGAGGCCGCCGCAGACGCCGACCGGGCGGCCCTGCGCCGCGCCGGCGCGCGCGGCTTCGGCGATCATGCGGAGCACGGCGGGGTGAAGGGCGTCGACCTGTGGTGCCATCAGCGGATTTCCCCGGTCCATCGCGAGGGTGTATTGCGCGAGATCGTTGGTGCCGATCGCGAAGAAATCGGCCTCGCGGGCAAGCACGTCGGCGGTGATCGCGGCGGCGGGCGTCTCGATCATCACGCCGATCTGCACCGGCGCGTCGCGACCGATCGCGCGCGCCGCCGCAGCGACGCGGCGGCGCACCTCGGCGAGTTCGTCCAGGCTGGCGATCATCGGCAGGAGGATGCGGCACTGGTCCGCCGGTGCCACGCGCAGGATCGCCCGCAACTGGATATCGAGCAGGTCCGGGTGGTGCAGCCCGACGCGGATACCGCGCAGGCCGAGCGCGGGATTTTCCTCCGCCGCGATCGACAGATAGCGCACCGGCTTGTCGCCGCCGATGTCGAGCGTGCGGATGATGACCGGGCGCCCCGCCATGCGCCGCGCGATCGCATCGTAGAGTGCGAACTGCTCGTCTTCGTCGGGGGGCGTGTCGCGGTCGAGGAACAGCAATTCGGTGCGCAGCAGACCGCAGCCTTCCGCGCCCGCGTCCATCGCCGCATCGGCATCGGCGAGCGCGCCGAGGTTCGCGAAGATCTCGATGCGCGTGCCGTCCGCCATGTGGCAGGTCGCGCCCGACTGCGCCTGTGCGGCGGCGCGCCGCTCGCGCGCGGCGGCGATGCGCGCATGGGCGGCGGCCTCGGTCGCGTCGTCAGCGTGCGTCAGCGTTCCGGCATCGGCATCGAGCACCGCGCGCGCGCCGTCCGCCAGCGCGAGCGCGGCCTCGCCCAGCGCCACCACCATCGGCACCCCGCGCGCCGCCGCGATGATCGCGACATGCGCGGTCGGCCCGCCCTCGGCGAGCGCGATGCCGGCGAGACGGGCGGGATCGAGCGCCATCAGGTCGGACGGCAGCAGATCGCGCGCCGCCAGGATCGCGTCGCGTGGCAGTTCGGGGGCGGCGGCGGACGGACCCATCGTCGCCGCGATCACCTGCTGTTCGAGATCGAGCAGATCGTCGGCCCGCCCGGCGATCCGCGCGTCGGCGACCGCGCGCAGCGCAGCGATATCGGGGGCGAGCGCCGCGCGCCACGCCGCGCCCGCGCTCGCCCCGCCCGCGATGGCGGCGGCGGCGCTGGCCTGAAGGCGCGGATCGTCGAGCAGTTCGAGGTGCGCATCGGCGATCGCGCGCTGCGCATTCGGCCCGTCGCCGGCGCGGGTGACGAGCGCGGCGCGCACGGCGGCCAGCGCCGATGCGAGCGCCGCCGCTTCCACGGCCGCGCCTTGCCCGGTCGCCGGCGGGTCGCGGCGCGCGGCCTCGAAGCGGACGATCGTGCCGACCACGATGCCCGGCACCGCGGTAATGCCGCCGGTGCGAGGCGGTGTCGGCGCAGGCATGGGCGCGGGCGCGGTGCCGGCACCCTCCAACTCGTGCTCGATCAGGCGCGCCAACGCCGCCAGTGCCGCGTCGGCGTCCGCCCCGCGCGCGCTGAGCGTGACATGGTCTCTGGCGGCGAGACCCAGCGTCATCAGCGCGACCGGGCTGGTCGCGTCGGCGCGGGCGCGGGAGGTGACGAGTTCGATCTCCGCCGCGAACGTGCGTGCGCGCGCCGCGATCGCGGCGGCGGGCCGCGCGTGGATGCCGTGGCCGTCCGGCAGCACCACCGCGCGCGTGCGCACCGGCGCGTCGGACGCGCCCTCCGTCACGCGCGTCGTGGCGGTCGCCTCCAGATCCATCAGCCAGTCGCCGACCGCGACGCGTGTGTCGTGCGCGCGCCGCGTGATGCGGAACGCATCGGGATCGATCACCAGGATCGGCGAGGCGAGGCTGCGCGCGCCTTCCGCCAGCACGTCGAGATCGAAGCGCAGCAGCGGCGCACCCGCCGCCACGTGCTCGCCATCCGCGACCAGCGCGGTGAACCCCGCACCGCCGAGCGCGACCGTCTCGATGCCGACGTGGCACAGGATCTCCGCGCCATTGTCGGCGCGCAGCGTGACCGCGTGACGCGCCCGGTGGACGCCGATCACGACGCCGGCGCACGGCGCGTGAAGCGTGGTCCCGGTCGGATCGATCGCGACGCCGTCGCCGACCATCCCCTCGGCAAAGGCCGCGTCGGGCAGTTCGGCGAGCGGACCGGCCCAGCCTTGCAGCGGTGAGACGAGCGTCAGCGTCATGGCCGCACCTCGATCGTGTCGAGCGCCCATAGCGGATCGTCCTGCGGTCGCGGCAGTTGCACGCACAGATCGGTCCGGCCGGGCTGCGGCGGGATCGCGGCGATCAGCGTGTGGGGCAGGCGGTCGCGCGGTACGCCGGCCAGCGGCGTGGTCGCAAGCACCGGGCCGTCGCAGCCTTGCCGCAGCACCAGCGCGGCGGGAGCGGGCGCAGCGGGCGCGGGCGCGGCGGACGGGGCTTCGTTGGCGAACTGGTAATTGTACGGCAGCGCCACCACCGCGACCGCGACATGCCCCCCGCGCGTGAGATCGACACCGCGATCGACCCAGCACGGATTGCGGATATCGACCAGATAGGCCGGGGTCGCCGGGCTTCCCGCCGCCGCCCCCGTCGTGGCGCGGCCGGGCAGGTTGAGCGTCACCGCATCGCTGCACAGTTCGAGTTGCTGGCTGGTGCGCCGGGTGGCGGAAACCGCATTCAGGTCGAGATCGAGCGTGCGGGAGAGCGGCTGCGCGCCCGCGAAGCTCGCCGCGCGCAACCGCGCGGGCAAGCCGAGCGCGACCGGGCGGTCGTAGCGCGGCGATGCGGCGGTGGGCGCGGAGCCGTCGGTGGTGTAGCGGATGTCGCCCAGGTCGAGCTGGCGGGTGAGCGTCACCTGCGCGGTGCCGCCGGCCGGCGCGATCCGCGCCGCCACCGCCACCGCGCCGTCATCCGCCTTGAGCCCGAGCGCACGATAGCCGGCGAACAGCGCGGGCAGGCGGCTCACGAAATCGGGCCAGTCGCGGCGCGCGCTCGCGGTCCAGCCGATCTCGGCGAGCGCGGCGGCGCGTGGCAGCGCCATCGGCTCCAGATCCGCGTCGGTCACGATATGCTCGCTCCACAACTGCGCCTGCACGCCGAGCACATGCCGCGCCGCCGCCGCGTCGAGCCCGGGCGTGCCGGCCGCATGCGGCGGATCGCCCGGATCGTAGCCATAGACGTCGCGCAGCGCCACCAGGAAGCCGCGGCCTGGCGGCTCGCTTGGCGCGGTCGCCTGGCGGTTGTCGAAATAGAGCGTCGGCGCGGTCGCCATCACGACGTCATGCCCGGCACGCGCCGCCGCGATCGCGCCTTCCGCGCCGTGCCACGACAGCACGATATCGGACCGGGACAGCGCGGGATCGGCAAGGATCTCGTCCCAGCCGACCAAGGTGCGGCCATGTTTGGTGAGGTAATCGCCGATCCGGCCCACGAACCAGCCTTGCAGCGCCGCCTCGTCCTTCAGGCCGAGCGCGCGCATCCGCGCCTGCACCGCTGGCGACTGGTGCCACAATGTATGCACCGCCTCGTCGCCGCCGATCGCGATCTCGTGCGAGGGGAACAGCGCCATCACCGTGTCGAGCACGTCGTGCAGGAAGGCGAAGCTCGCCGCGTCCACGCCGTAGATCGAGGGGAACACCCCCCAGTCGCCGAGGTTCTTCGCGGTCATCGTGGTCAGCCCGACTGCGGGATAGGCGAGGATCGCGGCGGTCGCGTGCCCGGGCATGTCGATCTCCGGCACGATCGTGATGTTGCGCCGGGCGGCGAGCGCGATCAGCCGGCGGATGTCGTCGCGCGTGTAGAAGCCGCCGTAGCGTCCCGGCGTCAGCCCGGCGGCGGGCGGGGTGGTGCGCCAGGCGCCGACCTGCGTCAGCCGTGGGTAGTGCGGAACCTCCACTCGCCAGCCCTGATCGTCGGCAAGGTGCCATTGCAGCCGGTTGAGTTTGTGCAGCGCCATCCAGTCGACCATCTTCGCGATCGCGGCGGGCGAGCGGAAATGCCGCACGCTGTCGAGCAGCATCCCGCGCCAGGCGAAGCGCGGCGAATCCGCGACATGGACGCGGGCGAGGCGATGGTCGGGCGCGGCGGCGAGCATCTGCCACAGGCTCACCGCACCGTAGAGCAGCCCGGCATGTGTCGACGCGGTGACGGTCGCGCCGCCCTCGCCGATGTCGAGCGTGTACCCCTCGGCCGCGAGACCGGCGCGCCGGACGAAGCGGATCGCGGGCGCGGCGCGCGGCGCAACGCCGATCGCGAGGGCAGGGCCGCCCGACTGCCGGGTGAGATCGGCGAGGTAGCGCGCCACGTCGCCGGCCTCGGCATCGCCCGGCGGCGTCAGCAGGCGCGTGCCGTCGCCGAAAGGAACGGCGGGACCGGCCTCGGCATCCGCGTGGAGCGGTCGCGGTGTGATCGCGGGTTCGGCGTGCGCGACGGGCGCGGCGAGCAGCGCCAGCGCGGTGAGCGTGCGGCGCAGCGGGTCACGCATGGTTCTGTATCCCTCGCGTTTGGGCGACGTCCGCGCCGCCGATCCAGCTTTCCTGCACGACCAGATCGTCGTCGAGCAGCACGAGATCGGCACGCAGACCCGGTGCGATCCGCCCGGTCTCGTGCGTCAGGCCGAGGAACGCGGCGGGCGCGCCGCTCGCCATGTACGAGGCCTGGGCAAGATCGACGCCGAGCAGCCGCACCGCGCCGCGCACCGCGCTCGCCATGTCGAGATCGGACCCGGCGAGCCGCCCGGCATCATCGTAACAGGCGCCGTCGCGCACCTGGATGGTCTTGCCCTGAAGCCGGAAGCTGTGGCGATCGCCGCCGACGCAGGGCATCGCATCCGTCACCAGCATGAAGCGGTCGCGCCGGTGCGCGGCGAGGCCGAGCCGCAGCACCACCGGATCGACATGGCGGCCATCGACGATCAGCCCGCACCACGCGTCGCTCTCCAGCGCCGCGCCGACCACGCCGGGCGCGCGGCTGGCGAGCGGCGACATCGCGTTGAACAGATGCGTGACGCCGGTGAAGCCGTCCGCGAAACCGTCGCGCATCTCGGCGTAGCTGGCGTTGGTATGCCCGGCCGACAGGATCACGCCCGCCGCCGCGAGTTGGCGGACGGCGGCGCGGTCGACCATCTCGGGGGCGAGCGTGGCGAGCACGCGGCCGCCCCAGTCGCGGGTGAGCAAGTCGATCCCGCGCGCGTCGAGCGGCCGGAAGTGATCGGAATCGTGGATGCCCTGCCGTGCGTGGCTGAGGAACGGCCCTTCGATATGCGCGCCGAGCACGCCGGGCACGCCTGCCGCGATCGCGTCGCGCGCCGCGCCCAGCGCCGTCTCGACCACGTCGAGTTCGTCGCTGATGAGCGTCGGCAGGAAGCTGGTCGTGCCGAACGCGCGGTGCGCAGCGCCGATCCGGGCGATCGTCTCGACCGTCGGCCGGTCGTTGAACAGCACGTCGCCGCCGCCGTTGACCTGCGTGTCGATGAAGCCCGGCAACAGCAGCCCGCCGCCGAGATCGCGCGTGGGCGTGTCGGGAGTAAGTGCGGCGAGCGGCGTCAGCGCGGCGATGCGGTCGCCCGCGATCTCCACGGCGAGGCCGTCGCGCAGACCATCGGCGGTCATCACGCGGCCGCCGATCAGGGCGATGTGGCTCATAATGTCCTCGTCACCTTGGCGAGATGCGGCGGCGTGTCGGGGTCGTGCCCGCGTGCCGCCGACAGGGCATCCATCATCCGGTACAGCGCCTGCGTCTGCGCGATCGGCAGCAGCAGCGGGTGGCAATCGACCATCGGCAAGGCGTCCGTCCCGCTGCCGCCGACGGTCAGCACGGTGGCACCCTGCGCGCGCAGCGCGGCGACGGTCTCGTCCATGCCGGCGCGGCTTTCGTCGGTCGGCAGGAACGCGAGGACGGGGAAGTCGGCGCCGACCAGCGCCATCGGACCGTGGCGGACCTCGGCGGCGCTGAACGCCTCGGCGTGGAGGCCGCATGTCTCCTTGAATTTCAGCGCGGCTTCCTGCGCGACCGCGAAGCCCGGTCCGCGCCCCAGCACGTAGAGATGATCGGCTCGTTCCAGCACGGCGACGCCGCGCGCCCAGTCGAGCGACCATGCGGCGTCGAGCGTGGCGGGCAGCGCATCCAGCGCCTGCGCGAGCGCGGCGTCGGCGGACCAATATGCCACCAGTTGCGCGGTCGCGCTGAGCGCGGCGACGAACGACTTCGTCGCCGCGACGCTGCGCTCCGGCCCGGCGGCGAGCGGGATGGTGATCTCGGCCAGCGCGGCGAGCGGCGCGCTTTCGTCGTTGACCAGCGCGACGACGCGCCCACCCGCGCGTGCGGTCGCTTCGGCGGCGGCGAGCAGATCGGGGCTGCGCCCGGACTGCGAGAGCGCGAGCGCGAGCGTGCCGGTCATGTCGAGATCCACACCATAGACCGAACTGACCGAGGGCGGCGCCGATGCGGTGAGCACGCCCAGCCGCGTTTCCACCAGATAGCGTGCGTAGGTGGCGGCATTGTCCGAACTGCCGCGCGCGATCGTCACCACCGCGCGCGGCGGCCGTTCGCGCAGCGACGCGGCGAGCCTGCGCACCACGTCCGCGTTGCGCACCAGTTGCGCGGCGACGACGGCGGGCGACTCGGCGGCTTCGGTGAACATGCGCGTCGTCATCGACCGGCACCGACTTGCAGCTCGGCGACGAAATCGTAGCTGTCGCCGCGGTAGAAGGAGCGGGTGAACTCGACCGCCTGCCCATCGGCGAGGAAGCCGCGCCGTTCGATCAGCAGGCCGGGATCGCGCGGCTCGATCTCCAGCAATTCGGCCTGTTCGGCGGTGAACAGCACCGCGCGCAGCCGTTGCAACGCGCGCACCGGGCGGCTGCCGGTCTTTTCGAGCGCGGTGTAGAGCGATTCATCGACCGCCTTTTCGGACGGCAGATACTGGCCCGGAACCGAGGTGTATTCGAGCGCCATCGGGCAATCGTCGGCGAAGCGGATACGGTGGAAGCGCAGCACCGGACTGCCCGGGCTGAGCCCCAGCACCATCGCCTCCTCCGGCGTCACCGTGCCGGCGGACCGGCGCAGCCATTTGGAATGCGCGGTCCGCCCGCGCGACTGCATGTCTTCCGAGAAGGACGACAGCATCGAGAAGCTCTTTTCGACGCGCGCCGCGACGAAGGTGCCCGCGCCGTGCTGGCGGCGGATGAAGCCTTCGCCGGCCAGCGCGTCGAGCGCCTTGCGCACGGTGATTCGCGACACGCCGAAATCGGTGGCGATGTCGCGTTCGGGCGGCAGCGCGGTATCGCTCGCCAGCCGCTTGTCCTCGATCGCGTCGCGCAACGCGCGCTGGAGCTGCTGGTACAAAGGCGCGCGCGCCTGCTCGTCCAGTCCCCCGATCAGTTGCGAAAGCTCCACCATATTTCTCCACTCGGCACGGCCCGGATCGATCACGAATGTCCGCGCAACGCAACCGCCGCCGCAGGGTCATATCAACAAACGAATGGTATTATAAAGGGCCTTTTTTGGTATTGCTTAACGATCAAAATTATTTCAACTTCTGAGTCGTTCAGGTTGGAGGCGCTACTTACCACTGCGACGACAGGGTGGGAGTGGCGCTAAACTGGTATCGTACCAGGTCCGGCAAGATTAGGGGTTCGGGACCATGCGCAAGTCGTTCTTCATAGGCTCTGTCAGCGTGCTGGCGATCGCCACGCCCGCCATGGCCCAGACGGCCACCCCAACCACCAGCGCCGACACGACGGCGAGCGACGACATCGTCGTCACTGGCATCCGCGCCTCGCTCGAACGGGCGATCGAGATCAAGCGCACCGCGGACAACCATGTCGATGTTATCTCGGCGCAGGACATCGGCAAGCTGCCCGACAAGAACGTGGCGGACGCGCTCCAGCGGCTGCCCGGCGTCAACACCTCCTCGGCGGCGAGCGGCGAGGGCGGCTTCGACGAGAACGACCGCGTCAGCATCCGCGGCACCTCGCCCAGCCTCACGCAGGTGACGATCGACGGCCACGCCGTCTCCACCGGCGACTGGTTCATCCTCGATCAGTTCTCGACCGTGGGGCGCAGCACCAGCTTCGCGCTGCTGCCCTCCGAAATGGTCAGCGCGGTGGTGGTCAACAAGACACAGGACGCATCGCTGCTCGAAGGCGGCGTGGCCGGATCGGTCGACCTGCGGCTGCGCAGCGCGCTCGACCAGAAGCACAACTGGGTGTTCGAAGCGTCCGCGCAGGGCGCCTACAACACGCAGAGCAGCGAGACCAAGCCGCAGGTCAACGGCCTGCTCGGCTGGCGCAACGATGCCGCGACCTTCGGCGTCATGGTGCAGGGTTTCTACGAACAGCGCAGCCTGCGCCGCTACGGGCAGGAGACGCTCGGCTATTCGGCGATCACCTCGGCCAATGCGACCGGCGCGGCGATCCCGTCGCTGGTCGGCGTGCAGGCGCCCACGCTGATCGGATCCTCCTATTTCGAGCAGCAGCGCACGCGCGAAGGCGGCGTCGCCACGGTCAACTGGAAGCCGAGCGAGAAGGTGGAGATCAGCGCGAGCGGCTTCTACTCGCACCTGAACGCCAGCAACGTGAACGACAACTTCCTCTACTGGGGCTCGCGCGAGCTCGATCGCAACGTGCCGACCAGCTACACGGTCAAGAACAACACGCTGGTCGCGGCCAGCTTCCCGCTGATCTCGCCATCGGGCGCGTTCGCCGGGCAGCAGATCGAGGGCATCGTCGCCGATAACATCGTCCGTCCCGATGCGAGCGGCGAGAGTTGGTTCGCCAATCTCGACGCGACCTGGCACGCGACCGACCGGCTGACCTTCAAGGGGCAGGTCGGCTATACGCGCGGCATCGGCAACACGCCGTCGTCGCCGTTCTTCGAGGTCGATGCGCCGACCGGCGTGTCGTACCAGCCATCGGGCAACGGCTTCGCGGTGCAGACCGCCAACATCAACCCGCAGAGCCCGGCCGGCATCTCCAACGACTTCGCGATCAACGAGACGTTCCAGTCGGTCGACCACGAACTCTACGGCAAGCTCGACGGCAGCTACGACCTCGGCGAAGGACCGATCAGGAAGGTCGATTTCGGCGTCCGCATCGCCGATCACGAACGCAAGGTCGTGGGCTGGGATCGCGGCTGTACGCTCGGCGCGAACGGGGCGTGCTACGGCGAGGGGCTGTTCCCCTTCTCGGGCGTCAACCCCGTCTCCTATCCCAGCGGCTTCAACGCCGGCACGCTTGGCATCCCCGGGCTGCTGGTGCCGCTCGGCGGTGATCCGGCGACGATCACCAAGGTCATCAACGCCATTCCGGGCGGCGTGCGCGGACCGATCTCGGCGATCGTCCAGCCGCAGAACGAATATTGGCCGGGCGAGTTCAAGGTCAAGGAAACCGACATCGAGGGCTATGCGCTCGCGCATGTCGGCGGGCAGGGCTGGCGTGGCAATTTCGGCCTGCGCGTGGTGAGCACCAAGGAAAGCGCGTTCGTAAACGTGCCGGTCAGTTGTACGCCCGGCGGCACCGGTGCGGCGGCGTGCGGCGCGAACGTCATCACCACCTCGGCCTATGGCCCGTTCACGATCGCCAACGTCAAGAACACCTATGTCGATTTCCTGCCGAGCGTGAACCTGACGTTCGATCTGGCGCCCAAGGTGCTGCTGCGCATCGCCGCGGCGGAGACGATGTCGCGCCCCGACTTCAGCGCGCTGGGCGGCACGGTATCGCTGACCGACACCAACTTCACCGGCAGCGGCGGCAACCCGAACCTGCGCCCGATCAAGGCGACCGTGTTCGACGGCGCGCTCGAATGGTATTACGGCCCCGCGTCGCTCGCCTCGATCAGCGTGTTCCACGACGACCTGCAATCCTACGTGACGTTCGGCACCTCGACCGGCACCTATTTCACGCAGCTCGACAACAGCTTCCACGAATATACCATCTCGTCGCCGACCAACACCACCGGCCAGTTGTCGGGCGTGGAATTGCAGGTGCAGCAGCCGATCGCCTACGGCTTCGGCTTCCAGGCGAACGGCACCTATGTCGATGGGCATGACGTCGCGGGCAATCCGCTGGTCGGCACGTCGAAGTTCACGTACAATCTGGTCGGATATTACGACAAGGGGCCGATCAACCTGCGGCTCGCCTACACCTACCGCTCGCATTATTTCGTCGGGCTCGATCGCAGCTCGGCCGAGAACCAGGACAATTACGGTCAGCTCGACGGCTCGTTCAACGTGAGCGTCACCAAGAACATCACGCTGACCGCCGATGCGCTCAACATCACCAACAACAAACTCAAATACTATGCGCAGAACCGCGATCAGCCGCGCGCGGTCTATTCGAACGGGACGCAGGTGTTCTTCGGCGCGCGCGTGAAGTTCTGACGATCACGCGGGGTAGCCAAAGCGTTCGACCCAGGGGGCGAGCGTCGGCATGACCGGCGCGAGCGCCTCGCGGTAGGCCTGCCATCGCGCCAGTCCGCGCCGGTTCAACCCGGCGCGGACCTGCGGCGCGCTCGGCGTGCGGATGGTGCGGGTCTGTGCGGCCTGCGCGAACGCGGTCATCGCAGGATCGGGCTCCAGCGCGAGGACGTCGGCGATCCGGGCGAGTTCGGTGTCGAAATCCTCGACCAGCGCCTCATGCCGCACGTCGCTCCAGGCGAGCGGCAGGCGGGTGCGCGCCTGTTCCGCCAGCGTCATGCAGGCCGCGTAACAGGCGGCGGTTTCGGCGAGATCGGTGAAGGCATAGGTCATCGCGTTCATCTGGAACGCCTGGCGGAAGCAGCTCAGCACGACATCGCGCGGGTCGCGCAGCGCGAACAGGATGCGCGCCTGCGGGAACAGCCGCGCGATGATCGGCAGCGTCAGCGTACCGGCCGGCTGCTTGTCGACGAACACTCGCCCGGCGACGTCGATGCCGCGCCGGCGGATGCCCTGCCAATAATGGTCCGCCCAGGCCGCCGCCTCCGCCGGGTCGAGCCGCATCAGCGCCGCGCAGGCATCGGCATCGGCAAGGAACGCCTCATAGGCGGCGGCGAGCGTCGGCGCTTCCTCGAGCGTGGCGACGCGGGGGTGCGCCGCCAGCACCTGTTCGAGCAGGGTGGTGCCCGAACGCGGGAAACCGAGCAGGAACACATGCGTCGCGGCCGCCCCGGGCGCGGCCGGTCGCGCCGGGGCGGTCCACGGCGCGGGTTCGTTCGCCATCCAGCCCGCCAGCCGCGTGAGCTTGGCCACCTCGCCCTCGCGGCTCGCGGCCTGCGCGGCGAACATCGCGCGCTGGATCTGCTTGCCCTGACGCGCCGCGTCGAAGGCTTCGCCGTGCCGCCCGACCTGATCGAGCGCCAGCCCGAGCAGCAACAACGCCTCCGCGCGTTGCGGCGCGCCCAGCGTCCGGTCGGCGAGCAACCGGCCGAGCGCATCGGCCGCAGCGCCCGCTTGCCCCCGCGCCAGTGCGAGCCGGCCCTGCAACCACAGCACGTCCGGGCGGTGCGGCGCCTCACGCGCCATCGCCGTGGCGATCGCCTCCGCCCCGCTGACGTCGCCATCGTCCAGCAACATGGAGGCCAGTCCGAAACGCGCGGCGAACGCACCCGGATCGATCGCGAGCGCGCGGCGAAATCCTTCCCTGGCGCGCTCGGTCCGCCCCGCCTGCTGCTCGGCCTGCGCCCAGACGCACCAGTCGCGCGCGGATGTTGGGGCTGTCTGCATTCCCCGTATCTGCCCGCCCCGCCGACGCGATGCCACCGGGAAAACGCTGCGCGCTCGCGCTGCGTGCCGGGAATGGGTTAGGATCGTCGCCGACGATGTGGAGCAACCGGCATGAGCACCGACGACCTGATGATCGACACCCCCGATGGCCCGATGACCTTCGCCGAGTGGAAGAAGAAGCACCCGGTGCAAATCCCGTCGCGTCGTACCAAGGGCAAGGACCTGCCGGTGAAGGTGAAACGCTTCACCGACAAATGATCCCGCTGCCGGCCGCGATTGACCGCTCCCGGACGCGCGCCTAGCCTCCCTCCGTAACGAGACAGGGAGGATGCGGCATGGTTCGCTCGAAGATCGCACGCGCCGCCGGGGCGCTGCTGCTGACGGTCGCGGCCATGGCGGCAAGCCCCGCCAGCGCGGCGGCGGTGCGCGACTGCCCGATGCGCGACATGCCGTTCTCGCTGGCGTCGCCGTTCATCGATCTGCTGCTCAGTCCGCCCGCGCGCGCGGTGTTCGAGCGCGTCGCACCGGGCGCGCTCGCGAAGATGCCGCCACGCTTCGCAGGCACGACCACCCCCAATTTCGCGGTGATCCTGACCGTGCGCGAGGCGGCGAACTTCGCGCATCTCGAGCCTACGCAGGTCGCGGCGATCGGGGCCGGGCTGCGCGGCATCCCCGTCACCGCCGCCGATCGTGCCGCGCGATGCGCACGCTATGACGACGACCGGCCCGCGCTGTCGCTTCCCGCCGGCCGCCCACGCCTGCTGCTGTTCGAGAAGATCACCGGTTTTCGCGACGGTCCCTCGGTCGATGCCGCGCACGCCGCCTTCGTGAACATGGCGAAGCGCAAGGGCTGGGCGATCGTCGCCACCGACAAGGCCGGCGCGATCAGCCCAGGCACGCTCGGGCGGTTCGATGCGGTGATCTGGAACAACGTCAGCGGCGACGTGCTGACGCTTCGCCAGCGCGCGGCGCTGCGCGCCTTCATCGAAGGGGGCGGCGGCTTCGTCGGCGTCCACGGTTCCGCCGGCGACCCGGCCTATTTCTGGGACTGGTACGCGGATACGCTGATCGGCGCGCGCTTCGTCGGCCACCCCAACGCCAAGCAGTTCCAGGATGCGCGGCTGGTGCTCGATCCCGCCGCCGGGCCGGTCGCGCGTGGGTTGCCGGCGGACTGGACGATGAACGACGAATGGTATTCGTTCGCCGCCAGCCCCCGCGCGAGCGGCGCGCACATCATCGCGACGCTGGACGAGAGCAGCTACGATCCGGTCGCAACCACCGGCGTCACGCTGCGCATGGGCGATCACCCCATCGTGTGGAGCCGTTGCGTCGGACGTGGGCGGTCGTTTTACTCGGCGATCGGGCACCGGCCGGAGACCTATTCCGACGCGCAGTATCAGGCGCTGCTCGAGAATGCGGTCGGCTGGGCGGCAGACCGCACCGCGGCATGCCCGAACGGCTGAGACGCGGCCGTAACCCCCGGCAATGCACCGGTTCGCGTGCGTGAAACGAAAGCGCGTCGCCCGAGAAAGCAGCCGCGCGTGCGGTATTCGCTGGAACGATTGCTGCACTTGCGAGTAAGGGTCTTTCGTGAATCGGACACGATGTCCGCTTGTGTGAGGTCTTGGTAGAGCGCGATGAGCCAGGGTGATGACGATCGGGACGAGCGCCCGCAGACGGCGCAGGGTGGCGAGCATCAGCAGCCGGCCGAAACCGACGATGCGCAGGCCAAACCGGCCAAGAAGATGAGCCCGGTCGTCAAGATCGTGCTGGCGGTGGTCGTGCTGGTGCTGGTGGTGGTGGGGGTGATCTGGTTCATCCACTATCAGACCACCGGCAAATACCTTCAGTCGACCAACGACGCGACGATCCAGGCCGATGCGGTCACGGTCGCGCCCAAGGTGAGCGGCTATGTCGCGCAGGTGCTGGTGATCGACAACCAGGACGTGAAGGCGGGCGATCCGCTCGTCCGCATCGACCCGCGCGATTATCGCGCCAAGTCCGAACAGGCGCAGGCGCAGATCGCGCAGGCCGAGGCGAGCGCGGACAATGCGCGCGCGGGCATGGCCGAACAATATGCGACGATCGACCAGGCGCGTGCGCAACTCGCCGCCGCGCGCGTGAAGGCGGCACACGATGCCGCCGAAGTCGCGCGCTACACCCCGCTCGCGGCGAGCGGTGCGGAAACCCGCCAGCAGCTCGCCCAGCTTCAGACCACCGCGCAGCAATCCGCCGCCGACGTGCGCGCGCAGGCGGCGACCTTGCTCGCGCAGCAGCGCCGCATCGCCTCGATGCGCGCGCAGGTCGAACAGGCGCGCGCACAGGCGCAGGGCGCGCGCGCGCAATTGTCCGCCGCCGACGTCGATGTCGGCGCGACGGTGATCCGTGCCGCGATCAACGGGCGGATCGGCGACAAGAGCGTGGTGGTCGGCCAATATGCGCAGGCTGGCACGCGGCTGATGTCGGTGGTGCCGCTCGACCAGATCTACGTCACCGCCAACTTCAAGGAAACGCAGCTCGCGCTGATGCGCGCGGGCCAGCCCGCGACGATCTCGGTCGATGCGCTCGGCGGCACCGATCTCCACGGGCGCGTGGCCAGCGTGTCGCCGGGCACGGGCGCGCAATTCTCGCTGCTGCCGCCGCAGAACGCGACCGGCAACTTCACCAAGATCGTGCAGCGCGTGCCGGTCCGCATCGCCATCGAGGCGACGCCGGAGGCGCGCAAGCTGCTCGTCCCCGGTCTGTCGGTTACGGTGTCGGTCGACACCATCGCGGCGAAGGACGATCTCAAGCGCATCCAGCAGCAGGAAAAGCAGCAGGCCGAGGCGCGCAAACATGGCTGATGCGGCCCCCGCCGCCCCGGATCGCGCCGACGCCGCCGCGTGGCTGGCGGTGGCGGCGGGCACGCTCGGCGCGCTGATGGCGACGCTGGACATCTCGATCGTCAATTCCTCGCTGCCGACCATCCAGGGCGAGATCGGCGCGAGCGGCACCGAGGGGACGTGGGTCGCCACCGCCTATCTCGTCGCCGAGATCGTCATCATCCCGCTGTCGGCGTGGCTGACGCGGATGCTCGGCCTGCGCACCTTCCTGCTGATCGCGGTGGTGCTGTTCACCGCCTTCTCGATGATCTGCGGCATCTCGACCAACCTGACGCAGATGATCATCGGCCGCGTGGGCCAAGGCTTTACCGGCGGCGCGCTGATCCCGACCGCGCAGACCATCATCGCGCAGCGGCTGCCGCGCCGCCAGCAACCGGTCGGCATCGCCGCGTTCGGCGTCACTGCGATCATGGGGCCGGTGATCGGTCCGGTCATCGGCGGCTGGCTGACCGAGAACGTGAGCTGGCACTACGCCTTCTTCCTCAACCTGCCGATCGGCGCGATCCTCGTCGGGCTGCTGCTCATCGGGCTGCCGCACCAGAAGGCCAAGCTCGGCGAGTTCGGGCAGGCCGATTTCCTCGGCATCATCGGGCTGGCGCTGGGTCTGGGCGGGCTGACGGTGATGCTGGAGGAGGGGCAGCGCGAATTGTGGTTCGCCTCGCCGATGATCCGCACGGTTGCGGCGGTGTCGGCGGTGGGCTTCATCTGCCTGATCGCGGGGCAGTTCCTCGCACGGCGGCCGGTCATCAAGCTCAGCCTGCTGCTCGACCGGCAGTTCGGCTCGGTCGCGTTGATGGGCGTGGTGCTCGGCATCGTGCTGTACGGCACCTCCTATGTCATCCCGCAGTTCCTCGCTTCGATTGCTGATTACAATTCGCTGCAATCGGGCAAGGTGGTCATGCTGTCAGGGATCCCGAGCCTGATGCTGATGGCGATCGTGCCGATCCTGCTGCGGCGGATCGACATTCGCATCGCGGTCGGCTCGGGGCTGCTCATCATGGGCGCGTCGGCGTGGTTCGATTCGAACCTCAACGCGCTGGCGGCCGGCGGCGATTTTACCGGGTCGCAGTTGCTGCGCGGCGTCGGGCAGATCCTCGCGATGCTGTTCCTCAGCCAGGCGGCGGTGCAGTCGGTGCCGCCGGCCGATGCGGGCGACGCATCGGGGCTGTTCAACGCGATGCGCAACCTCGGCGGCAGCTTCGCGCTGGCCGGCATCTCGATCATCCAGGACCAGCGCGAGTGGTTCCACTCGCGGCGCATGGAGGAGTCGCTCCACGCCAATTCGGTGATCGTGCAGGACTATTTGGCGCAGAGCGCGCAGCGCGCCGGCAGCATGGCGGCGGCCTATCGCCAACTTGGCGGGCAGATCCAGATCGAGGCGCTGGTGATGACCTATAACGACATCTTCTTCATCATGGCGTGCGGCACGATGATCGTGCTGCCGCTCGTGTTGTTCCTTCGGCCGTTGCCGAAACACTCCGAACCGGCGGCGATGCACTGATGTTCAAGCGACTTCCTCTCGCGGCCCTCGTGCTGCTCGGCGCCTGCACGGTCGGGCCGAACTATGCCGGACCACCCAAGGCCGCGTCCGACGCGACCGCGCGCGGCAGCTTCGTGCACGCGAAGGATGCGGCGTTCGCACCCACGCCCGGCCTCGCGCGCTGGTGGGAGGCGCTCGGCGACACCACGCTGAACGCCCTTGTCGACGATGCGCTCGCGCACAGCCCCAATGTCGACGTGGCACAGGCCCGCATCCGCGAGGCGCGCGCGCAGCTCACCTCAAAGCGCGCGGGCGAACTGCCCACCGTCAGCGCCAACGCGAGCTACCTGCATGCCGATCTGCCCGGCACCAGCCTCGGCAGCAGTTCCGACACCGGCAGCGGCGGATCGGGCGACTCCAGCCTCTCCTCGCTCAACTTCTACAATCTCGGCGGGCAGGCCTCGTGGGAGGTCGATCTGTTCGGCGGCGGCAGGCGCGGCATCGAGCAGGCGCGCGCCGCGCTCGGCGAGCGGTTCGCCGATCTTGCGGACGCGCAGGTCAGCCTGTCGGCGCAGGTCGCGCAGGCCTATGTCAATCTGCGCGACGTGCAGGAACGCCAGCGGCTCAACGCGCAGTCGAGCAAGCTCCAGCATCAGGCGCTCGACCTCACGCGGCAGCGCTATCAGGCGGGCACCGCCTCGCAACTCGATGTCGAGCGGCTCCAGACGCAGGCGCAGAACACCGATGCGCAGAACGTGCCGCTCGCCGCGCAGATCGACCAGTATAGGGATCAGCTCGCGGTGCTGACCGGGCGCGAGCCGGGCGCGCTCGACACCACGCTCGACGGCCAAGCGCCGGTGCCGCTGCCGCCTGCGCAGGTGCCGATCGGCGACCCCGCCGCGCTGATCGCGCACCGCCCCGACATCCGCTCGGCCGAACGCGCGCTGGCGGCGAGCAACGCCAATATCGGCGTGCAGACCGCCAAATTATTCCCCAAGCTCAACTTCACCGGCATCGTCGGGCTCGGCGGCACCAATATCGGCGATGTGGTCGATCCCAGCAAGTTCACCACGCTGCTGGCGCCGATGCTGAGCTGGTCGTTCCTCGATTTCGGCCGCACCCGCGCGGCGATCCGCCAGTCCGAGGCGCAGCGCGACACGGCGGAGGCGCAGTATCGCGAGAAGGTGCTGGAGGCGCTTCAGGATGCCGAGAAAAACCTGTCGCTGTTCGGCAACGTGCGCCAGCAACTCGGCCAATTAAGCAGCGCGGAGGCGACCGCCACGCGCGCCGCGACGCTCAACCGCCAGCGCTTCCAGGCGGGCACGGCCACGCTGATCGACCAGCTCGACATCGAGCGCCAGCGGCTGTCGGCGGCGATCGCGGTGGCGCAGGCCAAGGCGCAACTGACCAACGCCTATATCGGCGTGCAGAAAAGTCTGGGCCTCGGTTGGAGCGAACCCGCGCCCGCGAACTAACGTGCCAGTCCGCGCATCAGCAGATCGAGCGCGGCGGCGATCAGCGCGTCGGGATCGTCCGCCGCCAGCGGCGACTTGAGCAGCCCGCTGATCATGCGGACGCCAAGCATCACCTGCTCGGTCGTCACGTCCGCGCGGATCTCGCCGCGCTGGCGGGCGCGGTCGACGAAGGGGTGGAGGATCGCGCTCATGCGCGCGTGCAGCGCGAGGAAGGCGGTGCAATTGGCCGGGTCCTTCTCCAGATCGACCGTCAGCCGCGCGAACAACAGCCGCACACCGAGCGCGCGCTGGACGATCCGCGTGATGATCGCAGGCAGCGCCATGTCCGGTGCCAACTCCGCGCCGATCGCGTCGATCTCGCGCTCGAACAGCACGAGCAGCAGCTCCATCCGATCGCGGAAGTTGCGGTACAAGGTGCCGCGCCCGACCCCGGCGCGCTCGGCGATATCCTCCAGCGGCACATCATAGCCGCTTTCCACGAAGCACGCCGCCGCCGCACGGATCAGCGCCTCCCGGCGTTCGAGCGCGTCGCGCCGCATGCAATACCCTTACTCTGGCCGCGCGCACATCGCCGGCATGTCACCCCGCCTTAACCGATCCGTCCGGGCTTCGCGAGCCGCGTTGTAATCCCAGATGTTGCAACGGAGATTTGCATGTTGTCAGCTTATCAAAGCCCGTGCGATGCTCCGCCCATGAGAGTCGCCCGGGCGACGGACACAGGGAGAGGATCGATGAACGGCACCCGCTGGCGACGCCGCGACTTTCTGGCGAGCGCCGCCGCGATCGGCGGCATCGCAGCACTCCCCGCGCGCGTATTCGGCGCAGGCTATGCGAGCGCGGGCGGCGACGATGTCGCGTGGCTCGACGCGACGCCACCGAGTACGCACGAAGGCCAGAGCTGGGGCCAGCCGTGGCCGCGCGGCACACGCTACCGCGCGGGCGGCTATGTGCTGGCGGGCGAGGGCGGACGGCGCGAGTCCGTGCAGACGTGGCCGATGGCGTGGTGGCCGGACGGGTCGATCAAGTGGACCGGCCATGCGCTTCCCGCCGGCGGCGGCACCGGGCAGGGGCTGAAGGTGGTTCCGGGCAGCGTCCCTCTCGCGCAGGACGGCGTGAGCGTGCGCGAAACTGCCGATGCGATCGAGGTGAGCGTCGGCACGACGCGCTGGCAGATCGGCAAGAGCGGCGAGGCGCTGGTGCGCTCCGCCAGCGTCGGCGGGCGCGAGGTGATGCGTGGCGTCCGGCTGATCGCAAGCGCGCAGGACCGTTCCGACGACGACGCGGACGGCGGTGCCACGCTGTCGCACGCCACCAGCGCGATCCGCGCAGCGACGGTGGAACAGCGCGGGCCGATCCGCGCGGTGGTCAAGCTCGACGGCATGCATCGCGGGAGCAGCGGTGAATGGCTGACGTTCACGCTGCGGCTCTATTTCCACGCCGGGTCCGCCTCGGTGCGGATCGTCCACAGCCTGATCTTCGATATCGATCCCGCCAAGCTGTTCGTGCGCGGGCTCGGCCTCGAAGGGCAGGTGCCGCTCAGCGATCCGCTCCACGATCGCCACGTCCGCTTCGCCGGCGAGAAGGGCGGGCTGTGGGGCGAGGCGGTGCGGCCGCTTACCGGCTTGCGCCGCGATCCCGGCAAGCCGTTCCGCGAGGCGCAAATCGCCGGCCAAGCCACGCCGCCGCTCGCCACCGCATCGCCGGCGGTACGCGACGAGGCGCAGTACATCACCCCGTGGGGCGAGTTCCGCCTGCGTCAGCCCAATGCCGACGGCTTCGCGATTACCAAGCGCACCGGCCCCGGCCACGGCTGGATCGACGTCGACACCGCCGGCCGCGCACCCGGCCTCGGCTATATCGGCGGCGCGACCGGCGGCGGCGTGGCGTTCGCGATGCACGATTTCTGGCAGCGCCCGCCGGTCGGACTCGACGTGGGCGGCGCGGCGGGCGACGCGGCGACCTTCACGCTCTGGTATCACGCCCCCGACGCGCCCGCGATGGACCTGCGCTTCTATCATGATACCGAGGGCATGGCCGATTACGCGCACCAGAACCTCGGCCTCGACATCACCTATGAGGATTTCGAGCCCGGCTGGGGCGATGCGACCGGCATCGCCCGCACCACCGAGTTCCGGCTGTGGGCGCTCCCCGCCACGCCGGAACGCGAGCGGCTGGTCGAGATGGCCGCGCAGATCGCGCAGCCGCCGCGCCTCGTCGCCCGGCCCGAGCGCGTCCATGCCGCCGAACTGTTCGGCCTGTGGGGGCCGGTGCAGCAGGGCGGTCCACTGCGCGCCAAGATCGAGGGGCGCGCGAGCCGCGAACTCGATTTCTACATCGGCCAGGTCGATCAGCGAAGCTGGTACGGCTTCTGGAACTACGGCGACGTCATGCACACCTACGATACCGATCGCCATGTGTGGCGCTACGATATCGGCGGCTTCGCATGGGACAACAGCGAACTGTCGACCGATCTGTGGCTGTGGAGCGCCTTCCTGCGCACCGGCCGCGCCGACGTGTTCCGGCTGGCAGAGGCGATGACGCGCCACACCGGCGAGGTCGACGTCTATCACACCGGTCGCTTCAAGGGGCTCGGCACGCGCCATGGCGTGCAGCATTGGGGCGACAGCTCCAAGCAGCAGCGCGTCAGCAACGCCGCGTTCCGCCGGCACTATTACTATCTCACCACCGACGAGCGCTGCGGCGACCTGATGCGCGAGTTGCTCGACAGCGACCGGGCGTTGCTGACCGTCAACATCGGCCGCAAGGTCGAGGACCGGGTCGGCGACAACCGCCCGCCCGGCGGCAATGCGGCGGTGTCGGGCGGGCAACTCCCGGCGGGGCAGGTGTTTATGTCGTTCGGCACGAGCTGGGCGGCTTTGGTCGCGGCGTGGCTCACCGAATGGGAACGCACCCGCGACACGCACTGGCGCGACCGCATTGTCGCCGGCATGCGCTCGATCGCGGCGCTGCCCAAGGGCTGGTTCGCGGGCGGGGCTGCGTTCGATCTGGCGAGCGGGCGCTTCGTCGGGCCGGGGACGGAGGTGAGCATCTCGCACCTCAACGGCGTGTTCGGCATTTTCGAGATCACCGCCGAGCTGCTCAAACTGGTCGAAGTGCCCGCCTATCGCGAGACGTGGCTCGACTATTGCGCCTTCTACAACGCACCGGCCGCAGCGTTCACCGCCAAGACCGGCGCGAGCGGCAAAGGCCGCGGACTCACGCAGGCGCACTCGCGCTACACGGCGTATGCCGCGGCCGAGCGGCGCGACCCGGCGCTGGCGCAGCGCGCGCTGGCGGAGTTCCTCGGCAGCGGCGACCGGGCGGGGCGCGACCAGTGGCGCACGCTGCACCATGTCGAGGGGGCGGCGGTGCTCAAGCCGGTCGATGAGCTGAGCGACGTGTCGACCAACGATGCCGCGCAATGGGGCCTGGCGGCGACGGCAAATCTGGTGCTGCTGGGGGATTGGATCGATCGGGCGGGGTGACACCCCGTTCGTCTCGAGTAGGCGCCGAGTAGCCCGCAGGGCGTATCGAGGCACCGTATCGAGAGACGGGTCGCGGCGGAGACGGTGCCTCGATACGCATCCTCGATATGCCGGCTTCGCCGGCTACTCGGACGCTACTCGGCACTAACGGATTGAAAGTATCCGTTCGTCCCGAGCGAAGTCGAGGGATGGTCCCGCGCGCAGGTGCCTCGACTTCGGCCTTGCGGGCCGAAGTTTATCCTGAGCGGCTGGCTTGCCAGCTAGCCGAAGGGCCCGGCACGAACGGAGAGAAGGGAGCGCGAGATCCTTCTACCTCCCCCGGCGAAGGCCGGGGTCCAGTTGGAAAGGCCGGAGTAACGGAGCGCAACGCCGGTTTTACGGATGCTCCGTAACTGGACCCCGGCCTTCGCCGGGGATCGGCTCAGCGCCTGACGATCGCCTCCAGCCCGGAATGCGCCGCCACCCCGACGAACCCCGGCAGCGCCAGGGCGGTCACGTCCACCGCCTGCACCGCGTTGGAGAACGCGTCGTCGGGCCGGTCCCACGCCACCCGGCAGCGGTCGAGCGTCACCCCGTCGACATGGCGCAGGAAATACCCCGGCGTATCGTGCGGCTCCTCCGCCACGACCGCGCTGGTCGGGCGGTTGTCGAACACCCCGCCGGGGTAGCGCGTCCAGCGCCCCAGCGTCACCGCCACCTGCCGCAGCACGATATCGTGCGCCCGCGCGCCTGCGCTGCCCTCGATCCGCACGCTGTTCTCCGCGCGGCCGGTGACGCGCTCGACGGTGATGTGGTGCATCGTCCCCAGCTTCGTCTGCGGCGTGCGCGGGATCGCAGTGAAGGAGATCGCCTCGCCGCGCCCCCACCACGGCGCGGAATAGTGCCGCGCGGTGAAGCGGATGTCGCGGAAGGTGATGCCGTACACATTGCCCTCGTCGCGCAACTGGATGCACACGCCGCGGCTGGAGGAGACGATCTCGCAGCGTTCGAACAGCACGTCGTGGATGTCCTGCACAGTCTCGGTGCCGATCTTCACGCCCGCGTCCTGCGTGTCGAGCACGCAATCATGGACATGGATGTTGCGGGAGGGCCCGTAGCGCTCGTGTCCGCGCGTCGTCTTCACCACGATCGCATCATCGCCGCAGCGGATGTGGCAATCGCGAATCTCGACGTCCTGGCAATGATCGGGGTCGATGCCATCGCAATTGGGCACGTCGGGCTGGTTGTCGATGCGAAGCCCCGCGATCAACACCTTGTGGCAGCCGATCATATGCACCGTCCAGAACGGCGCGCGGGCGAGCGTCAGGTCGCGGATCGTCAGCCCCTCGCAATCCTCCAGCACCAGCAGGCGCGGGCGGAATGCCTTGGGCACATACCATTCGCCCGCCGCATCGTAGCGCTCCATGAACTCGGGCGAGCGCCCGTCGATCGTGCCCGCGCCCGAGATCGTCAGCCCGTGCGCGGTCTTGGCGTTGAGCAATCCGGCGAGCGGATCGGGATAGTCCACCGCATGCGTGCTGGCGAGCAAGGTGCCATCGACGCGCAATTCGATGCCGCCCTTCAGCGTCACCGGCGCGATCACGAAGCGCAAGCCGGCCGGCACCAGCACGCACGCGCCGGGTGGCGCTGCGTCGATCGCGCGTTGCAGCGCTGCGGTGGCGAGCGTCGTGCCGTCGCCCTTCGCGCCAAAATCGCGAATGTCGAGCGTGCGACGGGGCGCGGCGATGGCACGGCTCGCGAGACCGAGCGCACCGGCGGCGATCAGCGCGCGACGGTCGAGACGGGTGGCAATCATTTCGGCGGATCTCCTGCGAACGAAACATCCCACACCTTGGCGAGCGTCGACGTGCCGGCGGGGCCAGTCGCGCGCAGGCTCACCACGAACTTGCCGGGTGTGGCGTATGTGTGGACCGGGTTCTGCTCGGCCGAGGTCGTGCCGTCGCCGAAATCCCACGCCCAGCCGGTCGTCGCCCCAAGCGTATCGTCATGGAAGGCGACGGTGCGGCGCGCGCGGTCGAGGATCGCGAACGACCAGTCCGCCTTGATCGGCGCGCGCACGTTCGCTTCGAGCGGCATCAGCCGGAAGCCACACAACTCGGACGCTTGGCCGTACATCGTGTGGTGCGGCGACAGGTTCCAGAACTGGCTCTTTTTGTCCGGCCCGTCATAGTCGATCACCGCCCACGACAGCCCGATCACCTTGTTTTCGGTGAGGTTGCTCTCCACCGAATAGGCGGGCCCGCGCGCATCGGCATGGTCGAACGGCGTGATCCAGAATTCGGCGATCAGCTTGCCGCTCTGGCCGGGTTTGAAGCTGTAGCGATAGGCGATGTTCGACCACGGCAGCCGCTTGAGCCACGCCGCCTGCGGGCCCCACGCCATCGCCCAATCCTTGTCCTTGGCGGGCGTGAAGATGTGGTAGTTCTGCGCGCTCTCGTTCTGGAAATCGAACCACGCCGCATCGTCGCTCACCCCCGCGCCGACCTCCGGCGAGGGCGACTTGAGCGGGTGGAAGCGCGAGATGAACGGCCCGCCCGAGCGGTTGCCGTCGACCGCGATCTCGAACGTGTCGTTGTGCAGGCCGGGCGCGGCGAAGTCCCAGTAATCGTCGCTGGCTTCGTAGAGGAAGTACAGCCGGTTGAGCCCCTTCACCCAACCGACCTTGACCGAGATGTCGAGGCTGCGCGGATCGGGCTTCGCGCCGCTGCCGGTATCGGCGGAGAGCGCGGCGGTGCCGATCGCATAGCTAGCCGGCACCTTGGCCCAGTCGTCGGCGCTGCCGTCGATGCGCGGGATCGCGTCGGCGGGAAACTGATAGACCGGATAGCCCTGCGCGGGGCAGGTCGCCGCTGCCGTGGCGGCGGACGGGGCGAGCGCGCCCAGCAACGCGGTGGCGGCTATGAGGGTATCGCGCATCCTGTCCTCCGTATTCGATCTTACACCATATCTGGCGGACAGGGCGCCCTGCGCTGGTCTGCCGCCAAACCCCGCGGTTCGTGCTGAGCTTGTCGAAGCACATACCCGGAACGCCGCGCCACCGCCTCGAACACGCCCTTCGACAAGCTCAGGGCGAACGGGGGAGGCGAGGAAAATCCGAAACAAAAGCGCCGCCCGAGATACTCGGGCGGCGCCAGTCCGGGGAGGAAAATTGCCGTGCCGCCCACGAACAAGCGGCACGGATCGGATCAGAACTTGTAGCGCGCGCCGAAGAAATACTGGCGCCCGGTGGTGCTGTACACCTGCTGGTCGAGCCGGTCCTGACCGTCCCAGAAGCTGGTCGGCTGGTTGGTCAGGTTGATCGCGTCGAACGTCAGCGTGACGTGCGGGGTCAGCTTGTACGATGCCGACATGTCGAAGTTGGTGCTTGAATACGAACCGGTCGTGTCGGCGAGGCCCGCGCGCAGCGGCACCGTGCGCAGATACTGGTCGCGGTACGCAAGCGAACCGCGGATCGAGAACTTCGCATCCTCATAATACAGCGTCGCGTTGGCCGAGTTGGGCGAGACGTTGGTCAGCGGCGCGATCAACTGCGGGCCGGTCGCGTTGGTGGTGAGGATGTAGCTGATGTTCGACTTGATGTGCGTATAGTTCAGGATCGTGCCGAAATGCTTGAGGAAGCCCGGCAGGAACGTGAACGGCTGCTGATACTGGATCTCGACGCCCTTGATCTTGCCGCCCGACGAGTTGGCGTAGCTGGTGATCGTGGTCGCGGTGTTCGGGTCCTGCGCCGCCGTCAGCAGGTTCAACGGCAGACCGGCCGCCGCATAGGTGGTCAGAGAGCTGATCTGCTGCACGAAGCTCGACACGTCCTTGTAGAAGAACGCCGCCGAGAGGAGCGCACCTGGCTGGAAGTACCATTCGACCGACGCGTCGAGGTTGGTCGCACGGTACGGATCGAGGTTCGGGTTGCCGACCGTCGCCGAGAACGGCGGGTTGGCGGTCGAGATCGAGCCGCCCGGGGTGAGGAAGCTGAGCGACGGACGCGACATCACCTTGGCCGCCGCGAAGCGCGCGGTCAGCTTGGGCGTGACGTCAAGCGCGAGGTTCATCGCGGGCAGCCAGTCCTCATAGTTGCGGCCGAACGACACCGCCGTGCCCGAACCGACATAGCCGGTCGAGAACTGGTGCGTATGCGCATAGCGGATGCCCGCGTCGCCGCGCAGCGCCATGCTGCCGAGATCCATGTTGAAGTCGAACTGGAGGTACGGGCTGACGTCGATTTCCTGCACCGAGCGGTTGTCGCCCTGCGCGCCGGTGCCGATGCTGCCGAGGCGGAAGTCGCCATATTGGTTGACGCAGTAGCAGTCGACATCGAACGCGCTCATGATCTTGTCGATGTTCGGCACGATGAAGCTGGTGGTCGCGCCGCTCGATGCGCCGATCGTGTTGATGTTGATCGGCGCGGTGCTGACGTCGGCGATGGTGAGGCCCGCCGAGGCGAGCGTCGGGATCGACGTGGTCGAGGCGATGCGCTGCTGGCGCGCCGAGATGAAGTTGAAGCGCTTGTACGCGCCGCCGAACTTCACGGTGAACTGGTCGTTCACCTCCCACTTCAGATCGCCCTTCACGGTGTGCAGCCGGTTGGTCACCTTGTTGGTGAACTCGCGGATGTTGTCGTAGCCGTTGAGGAACTGCCAGTTGTTCGGGTTGGTCGCGTCGAAGCCGTAGTTGAGCGTCGGCGTGTTGCGGTTGCTGCGCGCATCATAGACGAAGCCGTCGCTGTCGAAGCGGCTGAAGGTGACGAGGCGCGAATAGGGGTTGTCGAAGATCGACTCGCTCTGCCCGTACTGGAGGTGCAGGTTGACCTTCTCGCCGATCTTCTGGTCGATGTTGATACCGGCCTGGTAGAAGGTGGTGGTCGAGCGGTTCTCGCTGTTGGTCACGCTGAAGTCGGTGTCGTCGAACACGCCGTACACGAGCTGACCGTTGGCATCGACCTGCGCTTCGCGGATCTTCATGTTCGGGCGGCCGGTCAACTGCGCGGCGGTGAGGCCGGCGGTCGCCACGCCGGCCGAGCGGTTGAGGCTGATCGGGTTGGTGGCGAGATCGTTCTGATCCTGCTTGTAGCGCGCGTACACGCCGTCGATCGTGATGAGCGTGGTGTCGGTCGGCTTCGCCTGAAGCGTGCCGGCGAAGCCCATCCGCTCCTCCTTGTCCTGGAAGCGGCCGTAGCCCGGCAGCTTGGGCACGAACACGCCCGGCTGGTTGACGGTGTTGTAGGCCGACGGGGTGGAGCCCGCATATTGTCCGGTCGCGGGAATGCACGGGCTGGTGACGGGCTTGGAGCCGACCAGCGGGTTGACCGGCGTCACCGCCGTATTCGGGACGACCGGGCAGAAGCCGCCGTTGACGTCGCTGAAATCGGCGAGCGCGGTGTCGGAATAGGCGTCTTCCTGCACGTTGCGCTTGCTGTACGCGCCCGACAGCATGATGCCGATGCGGCCATCGGCGAAGGTCTTGCTGACCGAGCCGGCGAGGCGCGGCGCGAAGCTGTTGTTGATGTCGTAATAGGCGGTCTGCGCGGACAGCGCGGCCTGCCAGCCCTTGGGCAGATCGAACGGACGCGCGGTCTGGAGATCGACGGTCGCGCCGAGCGAACCTTCGTCGATCTCGGCCGACTGGGTCTTGCGCACGACGATCGAGTTGAACAGCTCGGAGGCGAGCACGCTATAGTCGAAGCTGCGGCCCTTGTTGATGCCCGCGCCCAGCGTCGAACCGGTGGTGGCGATGGTCGATTCCAGCCCGTTCAGGCGCGTGCGGCTGAAATCGCCCGACAGGCCGCGCACGGTGATCTGGCGACCTTCGCCGCCGTCGCGCTCGATCGAGATGCCGGGGATGCGCTGGAGCGAGTCGGCGAGGTTCGCATCGGGGAAGGACGCGATGTCGGACGCGTTGATCCCATCGACCACGCCGTTCGACTGCTTCTTGATGTTGAGCGCCGAGGTCAGGCTCGCGCGGAAGCCGGTGACGACGATGTCCTGCGTCGGGGCCGCGTCCTCGGGTGCCGCGACGGGCGCCGGCGCGCCACCGGCCTCGGCCGGGGTCTGCGGCGTCGCGGTCGGGCTCGCGCTGGCGGTCGGCGTCGCGGGCGTGGCGGGATCGGGCTGTGCGGCGGTCGCGGTGGCGGGCGCCTGCGCCTGTTGCGCGACGGCGAGCGTCGGAACGCTCAGCATGCCGGCCAGCGCGAGGGTCGACGTGCAGGTTACGAGGTTGCGGCGGGTTGCGAAGATCTTACTCATACTTAGTCCCCTGAGGTATTCTTGTCGTTGATCGTCGAGTGGTTATCCACCCTTTTGGTTATTTCGTTTTGGCGAGTTCCACCGCATAGACCTGCGTGCCGCCGTACATGTTCGACCGGAACACCAGCCACTTGCCGTCGGGCGTGAAATTGCCGTTGGGTTCGAGCCGGTAGTCCTGCTTGGACATATTCACCAGCTTCTCGGCGGTGAAATAGCCCGGTTTGATGAGCGAGGCGGCGCCCGGCGCGTGGATGCCGGCCACATCGGGAATGCCGTGCGGGGTGAACAGGTACATCCACTTCCCGTCGGGCGCGTGCGCGACCATCTCGGGATCGCCGCCGTCGCCGGAGAAATGCTTGCCGTCGGGCGCGGTGTGGAAATGCACCGACCATTCGTTGCGTTGAAGGTGGTAGCGCGTGCGCGCGCCGGTCGCGACGTCATAGCCCGCCACCCAGAAATCCTCGCCGCGCGGGGTTTGCAGGTCGTACCAGATCGTCTTGCCGTCCTGGGAGAACCACTCGTGCCCGGCGATCTCCATGTTCATGATGCGCTGGTGCAAGCCAACCGGCGGGGTGCCGGGGCGGTCGAGCCGCATCAGCCACAGCCGCTCGACCTTGTGCCACGGGCCTTCGTGGCAGAACATCAGCAGCTTGGGGTCGGTCGGCGAGAACTGGAGGTGGTTGAGCCAGTCGGTCGCGCGGTGGATCACGCGCTTCTCGCCGGTCTTTGTGTCGACCGTGAACATCTCCATCGGGATCTTGGCCTCGAGACGCTCGTTCATGCGCGTCTCCTTCGCCTCGGCGTAGGTGAGCGGCTTTCCGTCGGGGCCGTTCGCCTTGTAATCGGCCTGATCGAACCGCGAATCGCGCTTCTGGAAGGCGGCCATCGGCGCCGCGCTCGCGCCCGGGTCGGTGTCGACGCCGGCGAGCAGCGTCTCGTCCGAGTTGATCGTCTGGATATCGCCGCGCGCGATCGTCGCGATCGTGCGCACCTTGCCGGTGTCGACATCGGCGGCGAGGATCGTCTTCGCGCCGGTGCCGTCCGCCGCCTGCGTCTGGTAGAAGGCGGTGCGGGTGCGGTGGCCGACGAACAACAGGCGGAAGGGCGTCGCGATATCGACGATCTTCGACAGCTTGTGCGTCTTGAGATCGACCTTGGCGATGCCGTGCGGGGTCGAGATCACCAGCAGGTCGCCCTGCGGGGTATAGCCGTTGAAGTTGAAGTAAAGGCTGGAGCTGCCGGGCTCGTCGGACAGGCGGACGATGCGGTGGCCGGTGGCGGGATCGACCCACTCGCGTGGCACGTCCTGCGCCTGCGCTGCGGTAGCGCTCACCGCGAGCAACGCCGCGATCCAGGTCCGATGAGAGATGCGCCCCATGATCCTCGCCTTGATGTTCATATTATGGGACGTGCTTTTATATTCTGTTGAGTCTCATGTCAATCCGATTTGGATGTTCGGCGCGCCGGCTCGCGCGCGGCCAAGTTACGCTTGCCGTGCGCGCCCGCGCCGTTCATCCGCTCGGGCATGGCCGGACAGGACGACAGCGGCGGGTGGTGGCGCGAAGCGCGCGCGATGCTCGCGCTCGCCTATCCGCTGGTGCTGACCAACCTGACTCAGGCGCTGATCGCGACGACGGATGTGGTGCTGCTCGGCTGGGCGGGGGCGCATGCGCTGGCGGCGGCGTCGCTCGGCGTCAATCTGGTCAACGCGTGCATGATGTTCGGCAGCGGGCTCGTCACCGCCGCCGCGCCGATGATCGCGCGCGCGCTCGGCACGCGCAGCAACGCGGTGCGCGACGTGCGCCGTACCGTGCGGCAGGCCTTGTGGGTGTCGGTGGCGATCTGCGTGCCGATGTGGCTGGCGTTGTGGCAGGCCGAGCCGATCCTGCTCCGCTTCGGACAGAGCCCCGCGCTGTCGCACGACGCGGTGCGGCTGGTGCGCCCGATGATGTTCGGGCTGCTGCCCTTGTTCTTCTACAACGTGTTGCGCGCGTTCGTCTCCGCGCTGGAGGCGCCGATCTGGGCGTTCGTGATCGGCGTGATCGCGGTGGTGCTCAACGCCGGGCTGAATTACGCGCTGATCTTCGGGCGGTTCGGATTGCCCCCGCTCGGCCTGTTCGGGGCAGGGCTGGGCAGCGCGTGCTCCAACCTGTTCATGTTCGTCGGGCTCGCCGTGGTGGTGATGCGCCAGCGCCGCTTCCGCCGCTTTCACCTGTTCGGGCGGTGGTGGCGCGCGGACTGGCCGCGTTTCCGCGCGATCTGGCGACTGGGCCTGCCGATCGCGGTGACGGTCGGGCTGGAGGTGACGATCTTCAACTGCGCGGTGTTCCTGATGGGGCTGATCGGCACCGCCGAGCTTGCCGCCCATGCGATCGCCATCCAGCTTGCCGCTTTGTGCTTCATGATCCCGCTCGGCCTCGCACAGGCGGCGACGGTGCGGGTCGGGCTGGCGTTCGGGCGCGGCGATGCGGCGGGCGTGTCGCGCGCCGGGCGGGTGGCGCTCGCCATGACGATGGTGGTGATGGCGTGTACCGCGAGCGTCCTGCTCGCGCTGCGCCACGAGCTGGTCGGCCTGTTCCTCGCGCCGCAGAGCCCGGCCGAGCTGCACGTCGCGAACCTTGCGGTGTCGTTCCTATTCGTCGCCGCGCTGTTCCAGTTCTTCGATGGCGCGCAGGCGGTGGGGGCGGGGATGCTGCGCGGCTTGCACGATACGTTCGTGCCGATGCTGCTCGCGCTGGTAGGCTATTGGATCGTCGGGCTCGGCACCGCCATCGTGCTGGCGTTCTGGTTCGGCTGGGGCGGCGTCGGCGTATGGATCGGGCTGGCGGCGGGGCTGGCGACGGTGGCGGTGCTGATGGTCGGGCGCTGGGCGCTGCGGGTGCGGTAGCGCTACCAGATGCAAACTTTGCATCCGCTACGTATTTGTTCGCACTTGCAGCAAACGCCGAGTCGAAGCATATGAAGCAGGCCTTTCAGGCATCCTCTCCTAAAACTTTCAAGGCCGGTCCCCTCGGGGGCCGGCTCTTTTTTTGTTCGCCGCGCCTGCTTCCGCGTGGCCGACCACTGCTCTATGCCACCGGTGGACAATCGGTCCCGCGCGGACGGGATCATAGCGGCAGGAGCGGATATGCGGTTTCGGTTTCTCACGGCGGCGCTGCTGCTCGGTTGCAGCACGCCCGTGCTCGCCGATCCGGTGTGGGACCGATTCGCCACGCCGCCCGCCGATGCGCGGCCTATGGTGCGCTGGTGGTGGTTCGGCCCCGCAGTGACCGATGCCGAGATCGACCGTGAGATCGCCGCGATGAAGGCGGGCGGGTTCGGCGGGTTCGAAGTGCAGCCGAGCTACCCGCTCGCGCCCGACAGCGCGACCTCCACCAACCTGCCGTATCTCTCCAGACCGTTCCTCGCCCGGCTCGCGCACGCGGGCGAGACCGCGCGGTACGAGGGGATGCGGATCGACGTGACGGTCGGCACCGGCTGGCCGTTCGGGGGCCCGAGCGTGCCGATCGAGGAGGCCGCCTCCGAAATCCGGCGCGTCACGCTGCCGGTTGCGCCCGGCGCAGGCAGCATCGCGCTGCCGCCACCCGGCCCCGGCGAGGCGGCGGTGGCGGCGTTCGCGGGCGGGCGGCGGCTCGCCATCGCCGATGGCCGCGTCGCGCTGGGCGGGGCGGCGGCGCGCACGGTCGATCTCTACGTCGCGGGGCGCACCGGCCAGCAGGTCAAGCGCGCGTCGGTCGGCGGCGAGGGGTTCGTGCTCGACCATATGGATGGCGCGGGCGTCGCGCACTATCTCCACGCGGTCGGCGATACGTTGCTCACCGCCTTTCCCAAGGCGCAGCCGCCCTATGCGATGTTCTCCGACAGCCTCGAAGCCTATGGGTCGAGCTGGACGGGTGATTTCGCCGCCGAGTTCCGCCGCCGGCGCGGCTATGACATCGCCGATCACCTTCCCGCACTGTTCGACGGTTCGCGCGAGGGCGCGCCGGTCCGCTACGACTGGGCGCGCACGCTGACCGAGCTGGTCGGCGACCGCTACCTCGGCCCCGCGCAGGCTTGGGCAGCGGCGCACGGCACCCGCTTCCGCGCGCAGGTGTACGGCATCCCGCCGGTGGTGCTGTCCTCCAACGCGCGCGTCGCGCTGCCCGAGGGCGAGGGCGCGGACTGGCGGCACTTCAGCACCGCGCGGCTGGCGGCGTCGGCGGCGCACCTCTACGGCCGCCCGGTCGTCTCCGCCGAGACGTGGACGTGGCTGCACTCGCCCGCCTTCGCGGCGACCCCGCTCGACATGAAGATCGAGGCGGACCGGCATTTTCTGCAAGGCATCAACCAGTTGATCGGCCACGGCTGGCCCTACAGCCCGCCCGCGCTGCCCGAGCCGGGGCAGGCATTCTACGCCGCCGCCGCGCTCAACGATCACAATCCGTGGTATCCGGTGATGAGCGACCTGACCCGCTACCTCACGCGGGCGAGCGCGATGCTGCGCGAGGGCACGCCCGCCAACCGTGTCGCCATCTATCTGCCGAGCGAGGATGCCTTCGCCGCGATGAGCCCCAAGACGGCAACGGTGAACGGCGCGATGGAGCGGCTGGTGCCGGGTAGCCTGATCGCCGGAGTGCTCGATGCCGGTTTTGGGTTCGACTTCATCGACGCGCAGGCGATCACGGCGGGGCATCTCACCGCGCGCATCCTCGTGCTGCCGCCGATGACGCGGATCGACGCCGCCGCCTTCGCCGCGATCGCGAAGTGGACGCAAGCGGGCGGCGCGGTCGTCGCGATCGACCACCTGCCGGATGCGAGCGGCGGCCTGCTCGACGGCGCGCGCGCCACGGCATCGGTGCGCGCGACCGGCCGCACGCTGGCGGCGGGCGGACATGCGCGGATCGTCTCCGCCGGTGCGCTGCGCGCCACGCTCGCCGGGCTCGCGCCGCCCGACGTGCAACTGCGCGAGCCTGCGCCGACGCTCGGCTTCGTGCGGCGGCGGATCGCGGGTGGCGACCTGTATTTCGTCGCCAACACCGGCAACGCTCCCGTCCACACCAGCGCGCACTTTCAGGACGGCGGCAAGCCCGGCCAGTGGTGGGACGCGCGCACGTTGACGCGCACCGCCGCCGGCATCGGCGCGATCGCGATCGACCTCGCGCCCTACGGATCGCGCTTCCTGATCTTCGCGGACCATCTCCCCGCCGCCGACGCGCTGGGGCGAGCGCCCGAGCGCACGCTCGCCGATCTGTCGCGCGACTGGACGCTCGCCGTGCCGGGCAAACCGCTACGCACGCTCGCCCGGATCGCGCCGTGGAGCGACACGCCCGATCTCGCCGCCTTCTCGGGCGCGGCGACCTATCGCCACCGGTTGACGCTGGCGTCGGTGCCGTCCGGCCACGTCGCGATCGACTTCGGCCCGACCCCGCCGCGCACCGAGCCGGCCGACCAGCCCGCCCGCCCGCGCAGCGCGATCGTCGCGCCGGTGCGCGAGGCGGCGGTGGTGACGGTCAACGGACGCGCGGCGGGGGCGCTGTGGGCGCCGCCCTACCGGGTCGATGTATCGGGGCTGCTCAAGGCGGGCGACAACGAGATCGCGGTGACGGTGATGAACACCGCGCTCAACGCCGAGGCGGAACGCGGCCGGCCCGATCTGCGGCTGCTGACGATGCGCTATGGCGAGCGGTTCGAGAACCAGGATCAGGACAAGATCGTGCCGCAGCCTTCGGGCCTCACCGGGCCGGTGACGTTGGTGGGTGACGCCCGGCCATAGGTGTTCCCCGGCCTTCGCCGGGCAACGGCGACGGGCTGCGAGGCCGCGAACATCCGCAAACCATCCTTCGTCATGCCGGAGGTGTTCCGGCATCCACGGTGCAACGATCCTCAACGCACGAGTGTGTGGCACGGCGGACCCCGGAACGAGTCCGGGGTGACGACATTTACCGCGCTCGCGGACGCCGTTATCGCCGCTCTGTAACTGGACCCCGGCCTTCGTCGGGGAACAGTTAAGGAGGTCACCCCGCCGAAAACTTCCGCAGCAACACCGGCATGGTGATGAGGTTGAGCGCCCATTGCGACACCTCCGGCGTGGCGATGGCGGGGGTGAAGGTGCTGGTGCCGGGGTTCTCCTCGGTCGCCTGCACGGTCGACGGCCCCGCGAAAGCCTCGGGCGTGGCGCGGAAGTAATCGCCCTCGCCGAAGTGCAGCAGCGCGCGGTACAGTTTCAGCGCGCGCGCCTCCAGCTCGGCCGACTTGGTGAAGTCGGCGGCATAAGCGGTGATGCGCGGTTCGAAATACCAGTTGGCGCGGTTGCCTTGCGTGAATTGCTCGCACAGCCGGCCCCAGGCTTGCGTGAATGGCGGGCAGGGGATCAGCGCCTGCAATTCGACCGCGATCTGGTCGCCCGCGAACAGGAACAGGAACTGGCTCGGCTTCTGGTTGGGCGCGCCGACCGAGCGAAGGTGCTTGGTGGCGGGATCGAACGCGAAGGCGTCGTCCTTCAGGAACGTGTCGCCCATCGCGCCGATGTCGCGCATGCCGGTCAGGCAATAGTCGCGGTAGCGCGGGTCGCCGGTGCGCTCCCATTCGACCAGCCAGTTGCTGGCGAGCGCGAGCCAGTCCGGCCCGACGCGCAGGAACGCCTGGGGTGCCGGCACGTCGGGGCGCGGCGCGATCTTGCGCAGCGGCGGGTTGCGCGCGATCGACGCCTCCATCGTCGCCAGCGGTTCGCGCAGCAGATCGCCGGTGCGCTCGTCGGTGGTGAGATAGTAGAAGAACCGTTTGAGGAACGCCTCGTTGATGCGCGCTTCCTTGGCGTCGCCCCAATGGCTGACGTTGTGACGCGAGCCGAGCCCTGCGAACGGGCCGATGTGATGCACGTCGACCTCGTTGGTGTTGCGCGTCATCGCCTCGGCGGCGCGGAAGATGTCGGCGCGGCCGCTGCGCAGGAAAGCGAACCACAGCCACACGTTGGGCATCAGCTCGGTCGCGTTCCAGCCGTGGCCGCCGATGTCGTACATCCACTGGTGGCGGATCGGATCGTAGGTGCGGCGATAGTCGCCATAGTCCCAGAAGCCGTACCAGCGCCGCCGCTCGACCTCGCCCGCGTAGAAGGCGAAGGCGCGGTCGAGCTGCGTGTCGGCGGCGGCGATCTCGCTCGCCTCAAGCCCCGGCGCGGGCGTGCCGGGCAGGCTCCAATAGCCGAGCGTCTCGGTGGCGTGATAATGTTCGGGCGCGCAGATCGGCAGCGGCGGGTTGTGCGTGGCGCGGCGCATCGCGTCGATCGTCTCGGGCGCAGGCGTGTCGCCGCACGCCCACAGCATCAGCTCGGAGGTGTTGGCGCAGCCATACGCATCGGCATGGCCCTCCTCGTAATCCTCATAGGTGACGGTGAGGCCGTGGCCCTTGGTGTCGTAATGGCGCAGGTCCATCGGCGTGGCATCGGGCGACCACAGCCATGTCGTCAGCGTGCCCGCGTCGCCGCCGGCGCCGAGGATTTCGAACGCGGCCGGATATTTCTGCCAGAATGCGCGCAGCCCCACCGCGAGCCCGCCCGACACGTCGCCGAGGAAGGCGACACCGCCCGCACGCTGGCCGCCCGTCACCTGCAACCATGCGCTCTCGGGCGAGGTGCGCTTGTGCATGTCCCATCCGTCCGCGCTCAACTGGGTCAGCTTGAAGTCGCCCCAGGTTGCGGTGCTTTGCAGGTTGGCGCGCTCCTTGTCGGTCAATGGCGCGAGTGCTGCCACGCGGTGCCCAAGCAACTGCGCGCGCTCGCCCGCGGCGGCATCCTTCATCGCCGAGGGGCGGTAGCCGGGGATCATCAGCACCGGTTCTGCGAAGACATGATCGTCGTCGGTGGCGAAGCGGACGTGGCGGTTCTGCGTCTCCTCGCGGAACGGCACCGCGAAGCGCAAGCCCAGCCCCTTGATGAAATCGGCCTTCTGGTCGCCGTCGAACACGAACGAATGCACCATCCGCACCGCGTCGAGCCCGGCGGTGAAGTACAGCCGCACCGAGAACGGCAGCCATGCGCGCGCGCCTTCGCCTTCGCCCGCGTGCGTGCCCTCGATATGCACCACCGCGCGCACCGGGCCGGATTGCTCGACCGTGACGCGGGTGACGCGGCTGGTGAAACGCTCCTCGCGGACGATGCCGTCCGCCGCCTGCCGCGACCGGTCCTCGCGCAGCACCACCAGTTGCCCCGCGCGCGCGACCTCGCGCCCCTCGACCACCAGCGACCGGACGAGCGTGTTGCCCGCCTTGTCGATCGTCGCGGTCAGCGCGCCGGTGCGCACCACCACCGTGCCCGCGCTTTCCGTGACCGTCAGCGGCGTCGCGGGGCGGGGGCCGCTCTGGTGCCCGACCGCGACGGTCAGGTCGCCGATATCGCGATCGGCGGCGATGGCGAGCCCGGTCCATTTGACCGATCCGTCCGGCCAGTACGCCATCGGCCAGCTCTGCGCGGGGATCGCACCCGCGCCACTCCGCACGGTGATCCGGTCCGCGCGCCGCACCGTGCCGCGCGGCCACGGCACGCCCCACGCCACCCCGCTCGGCAGCACCGGTGCGCCGTCGAGCCACTTCAGCGGCACACTGGGCGCGCCCGTCCGCGCGGCGGCGTGGGCGAAACCGGGGGCAAGCAGCAGGCCCGCGCCGGCAAGCGCGCTATCGCCGAGCAGACGGCGGCGGGTGGGTCGATAGGGCACGGGAAAGTCCTTCTATTTGGCGGGCGCGGCCTTGTAGGCATCGTCACCGAGCGGGCGCATCGTCAGCTTGGTCGGGCTCGGCGGTACGTGGAAATCGGCAAGCGCGTCGGGGTGCGCGGGGTCGAAGCTGCGGAAGCCGGGCTTCACCGCGCCCGCCATCGGCAGCCCATCGTGCGACAGGCCGGCGGCGACGATCCGCGCCAGTTCCCACGCGCCGAACGGGCTGTGGTGCGTGGTGTCGGCGTTCGATCCGTCGGCATCGTGCTTGAACAAGGCGAGCGAGGGCTGCTCGCCGAACGCCTCGTACAGCGTCTTGGACTGCGCATTAAGGTCGATCAGCCGCGCACCGCTCAGATTCGCCGCCGCGCGCGCCATGTCGGGATAATCCTCCAGCGTGTTGACGACGTGCCCGCCCTCAAAGCTGTGCCGGTTCATCGGGGTGACGATCACCGCGGTCGCGCCCTTGGCCTCAACCGCGCGCGCCCACGCCACCAGCCCGTCGCGATATTTCAGCGCGGCCTCAGGGTCTTTCGCCTTGTCCTTCATGTCGTTGTGGCCGAACTGGACGACGAACACGTCGCCCGCGCGAATCTCGCCGAGGATCTTGGCGAAGCGCCCGCGATCGTTCGAGGCGGCGACCGATTCGCCCGATTCGCCATGGTTCGCCACCACCGCCTGCGGGCCGATCATCGCGGTGAGCATCTGCCCCCAGCTCGCATAGGGCTCGCCCGACTGGTCGCACACGGTGGAGTCGCCGAGCAGATAGATGGTCGGTACGGTGACGGGCGCGATCTCGATCGCGCGCACGCCCGGGTTGGTGCCGTTGAACTCGAGCGTCAGCCGCCGGTCCCACGCGGCGGCCTCCGCGCCGTTCTCGCGCGGCGCCTTCAGCCGCACGGCGCCGCCGCCGACGATCTCGGGCGTGCGTACGTTAACGAGGAAACTGACGCGACGGCTGCCCCCCGCCGGCACCGCGATGTCGGTCAGCATCAGCCGGCGCAGCTCCGCCTTGACGGTGGTGTTACCGGCCCGCGCACCGCCGAGCGTGAGCGTCACGCGGTACGTGCCCGGCGCCTCGTCGATCGAGACGAAGAACGGCTGTGTGCCTTGCACGCCCTTGGCGTCGGCGGCGGGTGCGGGTCCGTCGAAGCTGACCGTCGCAGGCGCGCTGCCCGGCGCGACCTGCGCGGGCGAGGGGCCGCCGAACACGATGCGCTGTTCCTGCGCGATCGCCGGAGTGGCGGCGAGTGCGGCCAAGGCCAGTGCGAAGCGTGCGTGCCGCATTCATCCCTCCATCGCAGGTACGATCCCCGCCTGTGTTTTCAAATAATGATCTACGGTCCCACCAATTGCAACGATTTCCTACGCCGCGCACGGCAAAACGCCGCCCGGCCAGCGTGGCCGAGCGGCGTCAAGCGAGCCGGTGATCGCGCGCGGGATCAGATCCGCGCGCGCACCCCGAAGAAGAACGCACGGCCGGTATATTCGTAGAAGGCCGGCACGTTGCTGTAGGTCGAATAACGCTGCGTCGCGGAGTCGAGCAGGTTGGAACCCTGCACGTACACCGTCAGTTGCGGCAGGATGTCGTAGGAGATGCTGCTCGCCAGTTCATGATAGGGCCGCTGCTTGATCGCCAGCGTGTTGATGTAGCTGTACTGCGACGAGGTGAAGCTCGACTGATACTGGTACGATACCGATGCGTTGATGCCGTGCTTCTCGTAGAAGATCTTGGCGTTGGCCGAGAACGGCACCGCGTCCTGAAGATCGGTCGTCACCTTGCCTTCGGTCATCGCGCGCGAATGGTTGTAGGTCGCGTTCGCCTGGAAGCCGAGCCCGTTGTCGAAGAAATACTGCCCGCCGACCTCGACACCATAGACCTTGGCGCTGTCGCCGTTGACATAGGTAAGCTCGGTGAAGGGGAAGCTCGCCGGGGCGCCTGCGACCTGGTTGGTCGGCACAAGATTGAACGCCACCGCGCGCGTCGTCACGAAGTTGGTGAGATGCTTGTAGAAGCCCGCCAAGGTCAGCGCGATGCGGCGGTTGGGATAATATTCGAGCGAGATGTCGGCCTGATCGGCCGAAACCGGCTTGAGGTTGGGATTGCCCGCGTCCGTCACCACCGGCGTGTTCGACTGTGCCGCCGAATAATCCTTGGCCGCCGACAACTGCCCGAAGGTCGGCCGCGAAATCGCCTGCGATGCGGCGAGGCGCACGCGGAAACCGTCGGCGATATCGTAGGAGAAATTCGCGGACGGGAGCAGCCGCTGGTAGCTGCCGCCGCCGGTGATCGGCGCGATCGGGTTGAACACGACGTTGGCGGTGCCCACGCCGACCACGACATAGCTGCGCACGCTCGCACCATAGCCGAGCGAATCGACGGTGGTGTTGACGTAGCGCAGGCCGAAATCGCCTTTCCACCGGTCCCCGCCGACGTTGATCTGCGCATAGGCGTTCCACGTCTTCTCGGTGATCGCATAGGAGGCGAGCTGATCGGGCACGATCTGCTGCGTGGCATAGCCGGTCGGATAGGGCTGGCCGGTGTTGGGGTTGATGACGTTCGAGTTGTTCTCCGCCTTCGACAGCGACGACAGATAGGTGTCGATGTCGAACGCCGGGATCGACCGGGGGAAGTTGCCCGACAGGTTGGGCAGGATGTTGGTGAACTCGGGCGCCTGCACCACGTTGGCGCCGATCGCCGAGAAGGCGAAGGGATAGCCGCCGAAATTGTTGGCGGTGGTATATTGGTTGTCGATCACGTCGACGGTCTTCTTGCGGTCGGTATAGGCGCCGCCGAACGCGATCGAGCGCAGCAGGCCGTTGTCCGCCTCGTACAGCAGATCGAGCTTGGCGCTGGTGCTGCGGTCGGCGATGTTGCTGCCCTGGATGCCGATATAATGGACGCGCAGATCCTGGTTGCCCGCCTGGTCGAGCGTGCGGTTGGTGATCGTGCCGTCGGCATTGGGGATCGTCAGGATCAGGTCGGGCAGGCCGTTGTCGCGGGTCGCGACCTGCGCGCGCGAGCCCGGAATGCCGGCCACCACGAAGCGGTTCTGCCCGCCGGTGTTGTTGGTCGCCTTGCCGTAGGACACGTCGGCGGCGACCTTCAGCCGGTCGGTTGCCTTCCAGTCGATATGCCCGCCAAGCTGGTACGTCACCGAATTGCGCGGCTCGTCGGTCGACAGCACGTCGATCGTCGCGTCGTTGACGGTGTAGTTGGTGAGGACCTTGTTCTTGTCGATCTGGACGTTGTTGAGATCGTAGCGCACGTTTCCATCGTTATCGAACGGCGTCAGCCCGACCGAGACGCGGTGGTTGTGCTCGGTATCGGTATAGTTGCTGTAGATGCCGTCGACGCGCAGCTCGAACCGGTCGGAGGGCTTCCACTGGTAGGCGGTCGACCCGCCCCAACGCTGCCGCTCGCCGACCACATAGCCGACGCTGTAGAAATACGGCTCGATCACGCCGCCGCCATCGGGCGCGTTGACGACGCTGCGCTGGCCGCCGGGGCCGGTCACGATGTCGTAGATGTCGTTGCTGGAATATTCGCCGAGGTTGTCGGTGCGGAACTTGTACTTGTTGTACGTGCCCGACAGCAGGAAGCCCATCGTGCCGTTCGCGAAGGTGGTGCTGACCACGCCCGACGCCTTGATGCCGCCTTTTTCCGCGAACTGGTTGTACTGCCCTTCGAGCGAGCCCGCTGCGTGGAAGCCGGGGTGATCGAACGGGCGCGCGGTGCGCAGGTCGATATTGCCGCCGATGCTGCCTTCGAGCTGCGAGGCCTGCGCCGCCTTCTGGATCTCCGCGCCGGAGATGACTTCGGAGGGCAGCACGTCGAACGCGAACGAACGGTCGGGCCCGTCGGTCGGCAGCACGCGGCCGTTCAAGGTGGTCAGCGCGAAATTCTCGCCCAATCCGCGCACCGTCACGCTGCGGCCTTCGCCGCGACCGTCGCGGCCGACCGTCACGCCCGGAATGTTGGACAGCGCCTCCGCCACGTTGCGGTTGGGGAACTTGCCGAGCTCTTCCGCCGAGATCGCATCGACGATGGTGGAAGCGTCGCGCTTGGTGTCGATCGAACGCAACAGGCTGCCGCGCACGCCGCGCACGACGATGTCGCCGCCGGCGGCATCGCCGGTCGCGGTGGTGGCATCACCGCTCGCGCCCGGGCCGGACTGGATGGTGGAGCCGAGGTTGGTCTGGTCGGTCGGCGCGCCGGCGACCGGCCCTTGCTGCTCGGTCTGCGCGACCGCCTGCGATCCCGCGATCAGCGCGGTCAGGCTGATGCCCGTGCAAATGACAGTACGCCACGTTTTCGCGTTGCCCATGTTTCGTCCTCCCTGTTGGCGACACGCTCGTCAGCGTTACGATGCTCGACGATCGCTTTGTTGCGCTTTGCTACCTCGCACGAAACAAAGTTGTCAAACGCTTTAAAACGAAACTTATCGGTCGCAGCCGCAGCGTTGCGCAAACGCCGCAGTTGGAGCGGACGTGCGAAGGTGCTACTCGTCCACGGGACCGGCTTCGTTTTATAGCCTATTTCGATGCGGGCTGATAGCGTCGCCTGTGCGAATCATGCTCGTCCAGCCTGCATTCACCCCATATTTGCCCTCGATTCGGACAGGAAACAGCGCGAAAATGCCGCGAAAACCGTCGAAAAACCGCGCCGCTTTTGCCACTTTCGCGCTGTGCGCCGCCACCGTCGCGCTGCCCGCGCATGCCGAGGTCGATCCGCTCGCACCCACCGGACGATTCGCTGTCCAAACCGGCAGCGCCGCGCAGACCCCGCCGATGGGCTGGAACCCGTGGAACGCGTTCCGCACCGATGTGGATGAGGCAAAGGTCCGCGCCTCCGCACAGGCGCTGGTCTCGACCGGGCTTGCCGCGAAGGGCTATGCGTACGTCAACATCGACGACGGCTGGGCGCTGCGCCGCCTCCCCGACGGGCGGCTGCGCATCCGCGACAGCATGTTCCCCTCCAGCAAGGTGGCGGGCAGCGACACCGGATCGTTCGTGCCGTTCACCAGCTTCCTCCACGGCCTCGGGCTCAAGGCGGGGCTCTACACCGATATCGGTCGCAACACCTGCGCGCAGCGCTGGGACGCGGACAGCCCGAACCTGCCCGAAGGCACCGTGGCGGAGCGGCAGGTCGGCAGCTTCGGCCATGCCGAGCAGGACATGCGCACCACCTTCGCCGAGTGGAAGTTCGATTACGTCAAGATCGACGCATGTGGCGTCGCCGATTACACGCCCGCCGATCCGCCCGTCACCTCGGGCAAGTACCAGCCCTTCGCCCCGCTGATCGTGCGCGGTGACATCCCCAAATCCGACCCCGCGGCGGTGGAGAAACTCTACGCGACCTTGGGCGCGGCGATCCGGCACTGGGGCGGCGATGCGGCGACCTTCTCGATCTGCGCCTGGGGCGAGGCGCTGTCGCCTTTGTGGGGGCATGCGCACGGCAATCTGTGGCGCACCAGCCCCGATATCGAGTTTACCTGGGCGAGCATGCTGCGCAACCTCGACAGCGTGGTCGACGGCGCGCTGTACGCCGGGCCGGGCCATTGGAACGACCCCGACATGCTCGCGGTCGGCCACGGCGATTTCGACGCGAACCACCCGGTCGAGGCGCGCACGCATGTGACGATGTGGGCGATCACCGCCGCGCCGTTGCTGCTCGGCTTCGATCTGCGGGGCGCCGCGCCCGCGTTGATCGACATGGTCGGCAACCCGGAGGTGATCGCGATCGACCAGGATGCGGCGGGCAACCAGGGCGTGCCCTATCGCAGCGGCGAGGCGATGGTGGTGGTCCGCACGCTGGCGGGCAGCGGCGAGCGTGCGGTCGCGCTGTTCAACCGCGGCGCGACGCCTGTCACGGCGCGGGTCGACTGGGCGCAGCTCGGCTTCGCGCCGGGCAGCCGCGCGCAGGTGCGCGACGTATGGGCGCGCGCCGACCGCCCGGCCGCAAGCGATGCGATTACCGCGACGCTGCCCGCGCATGGCGCGGTGCTGCTGCGCGTGCGCGGCACACCCGACGACCCACACGCGATGCTGCTCGACCAGAACCCGGCACGCGTCAACGTCGCCGCCGATGGCCTGACCCACGCGACCGCGCTGGCGATGGGCCAGTTCCCCGCCCGGATCGGCGTCGCGCCGGATGGCTCGCCGCTGGCGGCACAGGGGCGCAGGTTTGCGCACGGCCTCGGGCTGTTCGCCAACTCGCGGCTGGAAGTGCGCGCGGATCGCGGCTTCCGCCGCTTCGTCGCCACCCCGCTGGTGCTGGGCGGTGGCGCGCCGGTGCGCTTCCGCGTCTATGCCGATCGCAAGCTGGTGGCGGAGGCGACGGTCGCGCCCGCGCAGCCGCCGCGCGCGATCACCGCCGACGTGACGGGCGCGGCGGTGGTCGAGCTCGTCGCCGTCGCGGGTGCAGGCGCGGGCAGGCCGCCGATGATCGGCTGGGGCGATGCTGGCCTGCACCGCTGAACGCCGCGTAGCGGGCAGGGGCTCGCTTTCCTTGTTGCGATCCCCGCGACATAATCAGACACCGGCGCACTGCCGACGCATGTGGAATTGACGAACGTGACCAAGGAAGACGGCGGCATGATCCGCGACACCAGTGAACGCCGGCTGCGCATCAGCACGATGGTGCGCGAACGTGGCAGCGTGCAGGTCGCGCCGCTCGCCAAACGGTTCGGCGTGTCGATGCAGACGATCCGCAAGGATCTGCGCTACCTAGAGACGCGCGGCGTGATGGAGCGCTCCTATGGCGGCGCGATCAGCGCCGATGCGGTCAACGTCACCGCCGAGCCGGCGGTCGAGGTCAAGCGCTCCAGCCATGCCGACGAGAAGATGCGGATCGGCAAGCTCGCCGCGGCGATGGTGTCGCCCGGCGAATCGATCGTGCTCGATTCAGGGACCACCACGCTCCAGATCGCGCACTTCCTGCCCGATGACGAGGACATCACCGTCCTCACCAACGATCTCGATATCCTGTCGGTGCTCGCCGCCAAGGAACGGCTCAACATCGTCATGCTGGGCGGCATGCTGCGGCGGAAGAACCGCGCCTTCTACGGCGCCCAGACGGTGGCGGCGCTGGAGAATCTGCGCGTCGACAAGCTGTTCCTCGGCGTCGACGGGTTCGATATCGAATGCGGCATCACCACGCATTACGAGCCGGAGGCGCAGCTCAACCGCAAGATGGTCGAGGCCGCGCGCGAGGTGATCGCGGTGACGGACGTGTCCAAGTTCGGCCGCGTCTGCCTCCACCGCATCGTCACGGTGGAGAACATCCACCACCTCGTCGCCGATCAGCCGGTGCCGGGTGACATTCGCGCCGCATCGGCGCGGCTGGGGTTCGAGATCCACGAGGCGTAAGCTCCTGTTCCCCGGCGTTCGCCGGGGAACGCAGTCGGAGAAGGGCGCTCAACCCTTCAGGTGGAAGAACCGCCGCGCGTTGGTGTAGTAGATCTTGTCGATCACCGAACGCGGCAGCGCGAGGCCGGGCGCATCCGCCTTGATCGCCGCGATCGGCTGCGACAGCGGCGTGGCGAGATAGCGCCAGTCCGAGCGCCACATGTCGTCCGCTTCCTTGCTGAAATTGCCGGTCGCGGGCGGGTTCTGCGCGCGGGCGTTGGGGTCTGCCGGGCTGTCGGTCAGGTCGGTGCCGTACATCAGCCGGTCCTGATACTTGATGAAGAAGGCGCGCACCTTCGCATGGTTCTGGTTGGACTGGACCTGCACCTGGCTCATCCGTGCGGCGAGATCGACCACCGCATTGGGATAGCTGTCGAGGAACTTGGCGAGCCGGTCGACGCTCCATTCGAGGCTCGCCATATGCGCGCCGTCGAAGGCGAGCCTGGGGTGGCGCGCCACGAAGCGGTCGCGCGCCGCCATGAGCTGTTCGTAGCCCGGCTCTTCGGGGTGCTTGTACATGTAATATTCGGGGTGTTCGCTGAAGTAGCTGCGGTCGTTGTCGGTCGTCATCTCGTCGAGCGGCAGCCAGCAGTTCTTGGGCTCGGCCTGATGCGCGATCAGCGGTACGCCTTTGGCCTGGATGTGCGCCATGATCGGGTCGAAGCGCGGATCGTCGAGGAACACGCGCTTGCCCGCGGTATCCTTGGCGATCATGCCGATGTTCTTCCACACCTTGACCGCGACCGCGCCGTGCGCGAACCCGTCATCCACCGCGCGCGTGGCCTGCGCGGTCCAGTCCTTGCCGCCGAACCCGTCCATCGAGAAGGTGGTGGCGAAGTGGAAGTGCGCGGGGTCGGCCGCGTGCATCTTGTAGGCGATGCGGGCCTGTTCGGGCAGCGGCGGGAAATCGGGATAGTCGACGTTGATCGACAGCAGTTCGAACCCATCTTTACGGGCGATGCGCAGGAAGTCCGGCGCATCGCGATTGGCATGAACATGCGCGTCGAGCTTCGCGACCTGCGCGAAATCCGCCTCGCCATAGGTGGTGGGAGCAGGCCCGGCGCCAACAAGCGCAATCGCGGCCAAAGGCGTCAATATCGTCGGCAGGCGCATCAATTTCTCCAAACGAAACGTAACGAAATGCATCCTATGTTGCGTTTTGATTTGCGCAAGCGATAGCCTTCGGGCACATTCCTTAGCGAAGCCGCTCGCGCAGACGAGGCGGCGTCTCACGAGAGGCCTGTTCGTGTCGCATTTTCCCCTGTCCCGCCGCGCCGCCCTTGTCAGGCTGTCGGGTGCCGCTGCCTTCATCGCCGCCGCGCCCGCCGTCGCGCGCGTGGCGCTGAAAGACGCGCCGATCGTTCCGGTCGGCGATGGCATGCTTACCATCGAGTTCGATTCGGGGATGCATTCGCGCGTCTCGAAGCGCGGCAGGGCGCTGACCGCGATGGAGCCGGGCGAGGCGCTCCGGCTCGGCGACGGCCGCGTGGTCGACCGCTTCCTGCTGGTCGAGCAGACGCAAGGCAAGATCGCCGGCGGCCGCGTCCACCACCTGCGCGGCACCGCGCAGGGCGGCATCGAGAAGACGATCGCGGTGACGTTCCGCGACGCCTATCCCGGTCTCGCCCTGCTCGACATCACCTATCGCAACACCGGCACCGCCCCGCTCGCGGTCGCCGGGTGGCAGGCGGCGACGCACGACCTGCTGTCGCATCCGGATGGCGCTTGGAGCTTCTCCGGAGCATCTTATCCCGACAGGCGCGACTGGGTGCAGCCGATCCGCCCCGGCACCGGCCAGCGCAACTTCATGGGCATGAACGCGACCGATTACGGCGGCGGCACGCCGGTCGCGGTAGTGTGGCGGCGCGATGCGGCGCTTGCGGTCGGCCATGTCGATACCGTGCCGCGTCTCGTCTCGCTGCCGGTCGCCGGCCAGCCGACCGGCACGCGTATCGCCATTGCCGGCGACAGTGCCAGGGTACTCGCGCCGGGCGAGACGCTCACGCTGCCGCCGGTGTTCCTGATGGTGCATGAGGGCGATCATTTCCGCGCGCTCGACGCCTATCGCCGGCTGATGGCGGAACGCGGCCTCGCCGCCCCCGCCATCCCCGAGCCGAGCTACGCGCCGGTGTGGTGCGCTTGGGGCTATGGCCGCGACTTCAAGATCGCCGAAGTGCTCACCGCGATGGGCAAGGCGAAGGAGATCGGCCTCGAATGGGCGGTGCTCGACGATGGCTGGCAGACCTCCGAGGGCGACTGGAAGCTCAACCCCGCCAAGTTCCCGCGCGGCGACGAAGACATGAAGGCGTTTGCGCACGCGATCAAGGCGGGCGGTATGCGCCCGCGCCTGTGGCTCGCCCCGCTCGCCGCCGATCCTGGCACCGATCTGCTGCGCGACCATCCCGATATGCTGCTGCTCGACGAGAATGGCGCGGCACAGAACGTCAGCTTCTGGGATGCGTTCACGCTCTGCCCGGCCTATCCGCCGGTGGTCGACTATTTCCGCGGGCAGATCCGCCGCATCCTCGGCTGGGGGTTCGAGGGGCTCAAGCTCGACGGCCAGCATCTCAACGGCGTCGCGCCCTGCTACAACCCCGCGCACAACCACAAGCGGCCCGAGGAATCGTACGAGAAGCTCCAGGATTTCTGGAAGGCGCTCTATGACGAGGCGATCTCGATCAACCCGCAGGCGGTGATGGAAATCTGCCCGTGCGGCGATTCCTTCGCGTTCCACAACATTCCGGGGATGAACCACACGCCGGCGTCGGACCCGACCTCGTCGTGGCAGATCCGCCTCAAGGGCAAGACGTTCAAGGCGATGATGGGGCCGTTCGCGCCGTTCGCGGGCGATCATGTCGAACTGAGCGACCGCCACAACGACTTCGCCACGCATTACGGGATCGGCGCGATCCTCTCGACCAAGTTCACCTGGCCGAACGATCCGGTCGACACCACCGATCCGCTGCCGCCCGGCGGCATCGCGCTGCATCCGGAGAAGGAGGCGCTGTGGCGCAAGTGGATCGCGCTCTATCACGCCAACATGCTGCCCAAGGGCGAGTATCTCGGCGGGCTGTACGATATCGGCTTCGACAAGCCCGAGGGGCATGCGATCCGCAAGGGCGGGCGGATGCACTATGCCTTCTATGCGGATCGCTGGTCGGGCGCGGTCGCGCTGCGCGGTCTGCCGCCGGGGCGCCACCGCGTGACCGACGGCTTCACCGGCAAGCCGCTCGGCACCGTGACCGGTCCTGAGGCGACCTTGCCCGCCACGTTCGAGCATTTCCTTGTGCTCGACACCACCCCCCTCGACGGAAAGATCACCGCATGACGGCACCCTCTCCCGGCGGTCGCGCCTGGCTGTTCAATGCGATGGCGACGGTGGTGCTGTGGGGCATCTGGGGCGCGTTCTCCGGCCTGTCGCCGCAGCACGGCTTCCCGGAGACATTGGTCTATTGCGTCTGGGCGCTGACGATGATCCCGCCCGCCTTGATCGTGCTCGCGCTCGCCAAGTGGAAGCTCGACGTGAACCTGCGCGCGGTCGCCTATGGCCTTGCGGTGGGGCTGCTCGGCGCGGGCGGGCAGATGGTGCTGTTCTATGCGGTCACGCGCGGGCCGGCCTATCTGATCTTCCCGGTGATCTCGCTGTCGCCGGTGGTGACGATCGCTCTGTCGTTCCTGTTCATGGGCGAGCGGACCGGGCGGCTCGGCGCGATCGGCATCCTGCTGGCGCTGCTCGCGCTGCCGACCTTCGATTTCGCACCCGGCGGCGAGGCGCAGGGCGGCGGCTGGCTGATCCTCGCGCTGATCGTGATGCTGTGCTGGGGCTTGCAGGCCTATTTCATGAAGTCCGCCAACAACGTGATGTCGGGCGAGAGCATCTTCTTCTACATGACCGTGACGGGGCTTGCGCTGATCCCGGTCGCGTTGTCGCTCACCAATTTCAGCCGGCCGATCAACTATGGCGCGGACGGGCCGCTGCTCGCGGCGGCGATCCAGGTGCTCAATGCGATCGGAGCGCTGACGCTCGTCTTCGCGTTCCGCTACGGCAAGGCGATCATCGTCGCACCGCTTACCAACGCCGGCGCGCCACTCGCCACCGCCATCATCTCGCTGGTCGCGCTCGGCGTCATGCCGGGCTCGCTCAAACTGGTCGGCATCGTCCTCGCGGTCGTCGCCTCACTCCTGCTCGCCGTCGAACCCGACAGCGGGGACAAAGCTGTGGTGCTCGCTAAGGTGTAAGTTTCGTTTTACATCTATTCATTGCGTTACAGGAATGTTTTTACTATCGAAGTGACGAAGGAGAAGCCGATGGAGATGATTCGAAATCTCGTCGCTGATCACAAGAACGGCAGGACGGTAGGCATCACCTCGGTCTGTTCCGCGCATCCGCTGGTGATCGAGGCGACGTTCGCGCACGCGCTGCGCAAGGAGGCGGGCTTCGTGCTGATCGAGGCGACCTCGAACCAGGTGAACCAGGACGGCGGCTATACCGGCATGGTTCCCGCCGACTTCCGCGCCTTTGTCGAAGGCATCGCCGACCGGCTCGGTTACCCACGCGAGCGGCTGGTGCTGGGCGGTGACCATCTCGGCCCCAACGCCTGGACCGCTTTGCCTGCCGAGGAGGCGATGGCGAAGGCCGAGGTGATGATCGCCGATTACGTGCGCGCCGGCTTCGCGAAGATCCATCTCGACTGCTCGATGAGCTGCGCGGACGATCCCACGCCGCTGCCTGAGCGCACCATCGCCGAGCGCGCCGCGCGGCTGTGCCGTGTCGCGGAGGATGCTTATGCGGGCGATCCCGCCGACGCGCCCGTCTATGTGATCGGCACCGAAGTACCGGTGCCCGGCGGCGCGGCCGAAGATCTCGACACGCTCGCGGTGACGACGCCGGAAGCGGCGCTCGCCACGCTCGACATGCACCGCGTGCTGTTCGCCGAAAGCGGGCTTGGCGACGCTTGGGATCGGGTGATCGCCACGGTCGTTCAGCCCGGCGTCGAGTTCGACCATATGAAGGTGGTCGACTACCGCCCGGACGCCGCGACCGCGCTGAGCGCGGCGATCGTGCCCGTCGACCATATCGTGTTCGAGGCGCATTCGACCGATTACCAGACCCGGCAAGCGCTCGCGGCGTTGGTCCGCGACCATTTCGCGATCCTGAAGGTCGGCCCCGGCGTCACCTTCGCGCTGCGTGAGGCGCTGTGGGCTTTGGACGCGATTGAGCGCGAAACCGTGCCGGCTGACCGCCGCGCCAACTTCCGCGGCACCGCCATCGCGCGGATGAAGGCGGAGCCGGGCAACTGGCGCAAATATTATCACGAGACCGGCGACGCGCTCGATCTCCAGCTGCAATATTCGCTCAGCGACCGCATCCGCTATTACTGGCCGGACGCGGAGATCGCGGCGGCGCAGGCCAGACTGTTCGACAATCTGCGCGCTACGGTGCCGCCGCTGCCGCTGCTCAGCCAGTATCTTCCCGTCGCTTATGCCGCCGTACGCGCCGGCGCGGCGACGCTCGACCCGGTCGATCTCATCGTCGCGCACATCGCCACGACGCTCGATGCCTATCATGGAGCCTGCAACCCCGATGCTTGACACCACTCTCGCGCCCGACGTCGCAGCCGAAAGCTGGACGCGGCGCGAAATCCTGCAACAGCCCGCGACGTTGCGCGCGACCCAGGCGATCCTCGATGCGACCGCAGCCGAGATCGAGGCGTTCGTCGCCCCGCTGCTCGCGCAAGCCGATCTGCGCATCATGCTGTGCGGCGCCGGCACCTCCGCGTTCATCGGCGAGTGCCTCGCGCCGTGGCTGTCGGCGACGCTCGGCCGCCCGGTCGAGGCGGTGGCGACCACCGATATCGTCAGCGCGCCGCACCTCTACCTCGATGCGGGCCGGCCGACGCTGATGGTGTCGTTCGGGCGGTCGGGCAACAGTCCGGAGAGCATAGCGGCGGTCGATCTCGCGGACGCGCGGATCGCCTCGGTCCACCACCTCGTCATCACTTGCAACGCAGACGGCGCATTGTCGCGGCGTGCGTCGGACAATGTGCATGTCGTGCTGCTGCCCGAGGAAACGCACGACCGCGCCTTTGCGATGACCTCCAGCTTCAGCGCGATGATGCTGGCGGCGCTGTCGATCTTCACCGGTCGCGGCACGATGCCCGCGCGCGTCGAGGCGATCGCGAATGCGGTCGAGGCGATGCTGGGGCGGTCGGATGTCGAGGCGACATCGCTCGCGGCTGCCGATTTCGAGCGCGTCGTGTATCTTGGCAGCGGGGTGTTCGAAGGCCTCGCGCGCGAGGCGGCGCTGAAGCTGCTCGAACTCACCGACGGCGCGATGCCGACCGCGTTCGATTCGTCGCTCGGCTTCCGCCACGGTCCTAAAACCATTGTCACGCCGCGCACGCTGGTGGTGGTGTTCGTCTCCAACGATCCGCTCACGCGGCTCTACGATCTCGACATCATCGAGGAACTGCGCGCCGATGGCCGCTGCGGTGCGGTGGTGGTGATCGCGGCGCAGGACACCGGCGGCGAGACGTTGCTGGTCGAGGGTGCGGCCGGGTTCGCCGATGCGGACCTGCTGTTCCCTTACATCACCTTCGCGCAGCTTTACGGGCTGCATTGCTCGCTGCGGCTCGGCCGCACGCCCGATCAGCCCAATGCGAGCGGTACGGTCAATCGCGTCGTGCAGGGCGTGCGCATCCATACGCTGGCGGCATGACGATCTTCCTCGGCGTCGACGGCGGCGGCACCAAAACCGAGTTCGTGGCGATCGACGCGGACGGTCAGGTGGTGGCGCGTGCGCTGACCGGTACGACCTATCATCTCCAGGTCGGGCTCGACGAGGCGGTGGCGCGGCTGGCGGAGGGCGTGAGCGCGGTGTGCGGGCAACTGTCGGTCGCACCGGGCGATCTCGCCCATGCCTTCTTCGGATTGCCTGCGTTCGGCGAAGACGCTGCGGTCGATCCGCTGCTCGACGCCGCCTGCGCACGCCTGCTCGGGCACGACCGCTATACGTGCGACAACGACATGGTGTGCGGCTGGGCGGGGTCGCTCGCCTGCGCGGACGGGATCAACCTCGTCGCCGGCACCGGCTCGATCGGCTATGGCGAGCGGCAGGGCCGCAAGGCGCGCGCGGGCGGCTGGGGCGAGATTTTCAGTGACGAAGGTTCGGCCTATTGGATCGCGGTGCAGGGCCTCAACCTGTTCACCCGGATGAGCGACGGGCGCGTAACCACCGGTCCGTTGCGACAGGCGTTCCGCGAGGCGCTCGGCCTCGGCAGTGATCTCGACATCTGCGCGCGCGTGATGGGCGAGGCAGGCATGGCGCGCGACCAGATCGCGGCGCTCGCGCCGATCGTCTCGGGCGCAGCGGCTGCGGGCGATGCGGAGGCTGCAGCGATCCTCGAGCGGGCAGGGGCGGAACTCGCCGCGATCGCACAGGCGTTGCGCCAGCAGCTCGGCTTCACGCAGGCGGAGACGGTGCTGCTGTCGTGGTCCGGCGGAGTGCTCACCAAGCTCGATACGGTGCGCGAGCCGTTCCTGCGACGTTTGCAGCATCTTGCCCCGTATGAGATTGTCACGCCGCGCCATGATCCGGCGGTCGGCGCGGCACTCTACGCGCAAAAGCTGGGGCTGGCGATGCCCGCCTGAGCGCCGCCTCTCTTAGCTACTGCGCGGCGGCACCTTCGATCACCGGCAGCTCGATCGCGCTCGCCTGCGTCTGGCCGTGGAACACGTGGACGGTCGCCTTGCGATAGTCTGCCGGCTTCGCATCGAAGATGTTGGGCACGAAGGTCTGCGGATTGCGGTCGTACAGCGGGAACCAGCTCGACTGAATCTGCACCATGATGCGATGTCCGGGCAGGAAGACGTGGTTCACGTTGGGCAGGGCGAAGCGATATTCGAGCGGCACGTTGGGCGTGATCGGCTTGGCTGCGGTGAAGCCCTCGCGGTAGCGGCCGCGCAATATGTCCATCGCGATCGGCAACTGATAGCCGCCGAGTTCGGGCTTCTCGACATATTCATCGGGATAGACGTCGATCAGCTTGACGACGAAGTCGCCATCGCTCCCTGTCGTCGCCGCGACCAGATCGGCGATCGGCGCGCCCGCGAGCGTGAGCGGCGCGTCGAGCGGGGCGGTCGTATAGGTCAGCACGTCGGTGCGATCGGAAAAGGGGCGCTGATCGTCGACCAGCCACTGTCGCCACGTCGATCCGCTCGCATAGGTCGGGCGGATCGGGCGGAGGCGGTAGGGGATCGGCTTGGCCGGGTCCGACACATAGTCGTCCGCACCATCTGCGGCAGGCGCGGTGAAGGAGAGCGCCCCGCCGGTCTGAAGATAGAGCTTGCGTGTCGTGCCCGCGCAGCCGTTCGCACAGGCCACCGGCCAACCGGGCAGGCGCTGCCATGCGTTGGTGCCGGTCTGGAACATGGTGACGGGCGCGATGTCGGCCGGGTGCCCGCCGGTCTTGAGATTGCCGTCGAGGAACGGGATCAACACGTGTTCGCGGAACCACGCGCCGGTATCCGACCCGAAGCGGATCGGGCCGAGGCTGTCGCCAGTGCCCGCCCAGCCGCCATGCGACCACGGGCCGACCGCGAGATGGTTGACGTGCTGCGGATCGTTCGCGCTGACCGCCTCATAGGCTGCCACCGCCCCGTACATGTCCTCCTGATCCCACAGGCTGCCGATCCAAAGAGTCGGCACGGTCTGCGGCTGTTTGGGGAGGATCGTCTCAAGCGCCTGCGCCTGCCAGAATGCGTCGTAGGCGGGGTGGTCGTGCAGGTCCTTCACCACCTGGATCTGGTCCAGCCCGCGACTCTTCACGAAACCGGTGGCGGAGCCGGCGCGCAGGAAGGTGTCGTAATCGTCGTACGCGTCGCGCCACAGGTCGCCTGCTTCACCGCGCGCGGTATCCTGGCTGAAATAATAATCGTAGCCGGCCATGCGGAACGCGCCACCGTGGAAATCGTCGTCGCCCATCCAGGTGTTGATGACCGGGTTCATCGGCGCCGCCGCCTTCAGCGCAGGGTGCGGGTGGACCAGCGCCATCGCCGCCATCATCCCGTCGTAGCTGGTGCCGATGATGCCGACGCGACCGTTCGATTCCTTCACATTCTTGGTCAGCCAGTCGATCGTGTCATAGGCATCAGTCGCGTGATCGACCTTGGTGCCGTTGAGCGGGCCGATCAGCGGGCGTTCGTTGACGTATTCGCCTTTGGAACCGTGTTTGCCGCGCACGTCCTCCACCGCGAGGATGTAGCCCGCGCGCAGCAGGTCCGCCGATGCCGCGCCGACCAGCATGACGCCGTGGCTGCTTTCCGCGCGGCTGGTCATCTTGTCGGCATTGTAGGGCGTGCGCTCGAGCAGGATCGGCGCGTCGTGCGTACCTTTGGGCATGAACAGGATCATGTGCAGCTTGACGCCGTCGCGCATCGCCACATCGACCTCGCGCCGGTCGTAATCGAAGCTTGAGGTGACAGGCGTGAACTTGCGCGGGATGCCGTTCGGCAGCGTCTGCGCGCCACCCGCCGTCGCCAGCGCCAGCATCGTCCCGGCCAGTAAAACACCCAGAGCTTTCATGTCGATCCAATCCGTCGGTTCGCGCTTGAGGTGGCACAGTGCCGCTTTGCCGAACAGGCGAAATCGGCGCGACACCGTACGTACACGAAAACGCCGCGCGACCGGACCCGGCGCGCGGCGTTTCGTATGTGAAGCAGCAGGACGACGCACGTCGCGCCTGTCCTGCCGATCCGGCTTACTTGAAGTGGAAGCCGATGCTGCCCATCACGCGCTGACGCGACGTGTGGTCGTTATACTGCGAGAAGACATACTGCGCGCCGACGAACAGCGGCATCTTCATCACGTCGCGGCCGAGCGAATATTCGACGCCGCCGCCGACCTGGTAGCCGTCCGTACGATAGTGATCGTACACGATATTGCGGCCGGTCGGCGCGTCGATGCGCTTGCGCTGCTCGTTATCGACGTAGCCGCCCTTGCCGTAAACGAGGAAGTTCGGCGTCACGAGGTAGCCCGCGCGAACGCCAGCGCCCCACTCCTCGAACGACTTTTCGCAAATGCTGTTGCCCGCGCCAGCGCCCGAGCAATTCTCGTTGCCGTCATTGGCGTGCCAGTAGCTGCCTTCCGGCCCGATCACGATCTTATCGCCGATCACGCCGTCGAAGCCGACGGTGCCGCCGAAGCCGAAGCGATCGTTGTGGATGCCCTGCGACTGGAAGCGATCGCCGCCGACATTGCCTTCGATGCGGATGCCGCGGAAGGTCGGGTTGGTGTCGGTGGTGTCCTGCGCGGATGCAGCCTGCGCGGACAGCGCGGTGAGCCCGAGGGCCGCGATCGAGAGAAGTGCCTTACGCATACAGAGTTCCTTTGGTGCGTCGTTTTGCGAGGTGCGTAACCGTCGCAAAACCGCAACGATCCATGCTGCGGCACTAAATTCCGAGCTGTTGCTGCGATGCAACACCTCAGTTCCCCACGTCGAACAGGCACTCCGGCCCGATCTGTTCGAGCGTCGCGCAACCAAGCTGGGCCATCGCCAGTTCCAGTTCCGCCCGCAGGATATGGGCGACATGAGCGGCCCCGGCCATGCCGGCGAGCGCAAGTCCGTGCATCTGCGGCCGCCCGACCAACACCGCCGTCGCACCCCGGGCGAGCGCCTTTACGATGTCGGTGCCGCTACGCACCCCGCCGTCGAGCAGCAGCGGCACCGTGCCGGCCGTCGCTTCCGCGATGGCGGGCAGCACCTCGAGCGCGGACGGCGCGCCATCGAGCGTGCGGCCGCCGTGATTTGACACAACGATGCCATCCACGCCGCGTTCGACCGCGATGCGTGCGTCCTCCGCGGCGAGCAGGCCCTTTACGACCAAAGGCAGTTTGGTGCGTGTGCGCAGCCACGTGACGTCTTCCCAGGTCGGTGCGGCGTCGGCGAGGGGGGTGCTGAACAGGATCGCGCCGCGCGGCGTGCTCACCTGTGGAGGCGCGGAACCTTCGCGCAGGTTCGGCGCCGTCACGCCGGGCGGCAGCGTGAAGCCCGATCGCTTGATGGCGGCATCGACGGTCAGGACGATCGCTTCATAGCCTGCGGCTTCCGCGCGCGCGACGAGATCGGCGGATGCCTCCCGCGTTTGCTGGAGATACAGCTGGAACCAAAGGCGTGGGGGTGGTGTGCCGAGTTGCCGGGCGGCGTCGCGCCCGGCCTCGGCGATCGCTTCGAGCGGGATGCTCGACAGCGTGCTGACGATCATGCCGACGCCTGTCGCTGCCGCAGCCCGCACGCAGGCCAGTTCGCCTTCCGGATGCGCGATGCGCTGATACGCCACCGGCGCGAACAGGATCGGTGCGGCATGTTCGCACCCGAACACCGTGCGGCGGCTGTGTCCGCCGCGCAGATCGACGAGCATGCGCGGCATCAGCGTCAGTCGATCGAACGCGGCGCGATTGCGCGCCACCGTCAGCCCGTCGCCCGCGCCCGACTGGACGTGCGCCCACGACGCCGCCGGCATGTGGCGCATCGCGAGCCGCTCGTAATCGGCGAGCGTCTGCACCTCGGGCGGGATCGCGGCCAGCGGGGGCAGCGGCGCGTTCATGTCTCCGACCATTGCCGCAGGAGGTTGTGGTACACCCCGGTCAGCGTGTCGATTGACCCATGCTCGGGGTGATCGCCGGTGAGCGCCTGGATGGCCGTATCGAGATCGAACAGCGTACGACGGTGCGCGTCCGAACGGATCAGGCTCTGCGTCCAGAAGAAGGCGGCGTAGCGCGTGCCGCGCGTCACGGGCGTGACATGATGCAGGCTGCTGCCCGGATAGACGATCAGGTCGCCGGCGGCGAGTTTCACGCACCGCTCACCAAACGTGTCCTCGATGACCAGTTCACCGCCGTCATAGCTGTCAGGCTCGCTCAGGAACACTGTGGAGGAGATGTCGCTGCGTACCCGCTCGGGCGTGCCGGGGATCGGGAAGATCGCATTGTCGATATGCAGGCCGTAGCTGCCGCCACCCTCGTAGCGGTTGAAACGCGGCGGCAGTACGCGCAGCGGCAGCGTCGCGGCGATGAACATCGGCGTCTGGCCCAGACGGTCCACGATACGGTTGCCGAGATCGTGCGTGAGCGGATGGTCGAGCGGGAGTTGCAGGTTGTGCTTCACCAGTGCGGCGCGATGCCCGGCGGTGCTGCGCCCGTCCTGCCAGTCCGCCGCCTCGAGCCGGGCACAAATATCCCGCACCTCCTCTGGGGAGAACAGATTGGGGATGTGGAGCAGCATGAACGGCAACCTTCGGGAACGGTAGCGGCGAGGCAAGCCGGTTGCGGCACCCCAGTCAACAAAAAGCAGGGGCGACGACCCGCAGGTCGCCGCCCCCAAGTCGGGGTGCCAGATACCGATCAGACCTTGCCGATCAGAGTTTGTAGCTGAGCGTCAGCACCGCCGAGCGCGCGTCGCCCGGCGTCGCCCAGCCGTTGTTGGCGCGGATCCGCGTGTAATACAGATTGTCGCCGATGTTCTTCACGTTGACCTGCGCCTGGAACGCCTTGGTGATGTCGTAGCTGATCGTCGCATTATGGACGAGATAGCCGTGCGAGCGGAACACCAGCGGCGCGGTGACGGTTGGCGTGTTGATGACGAACGGCCCCTGATAGGTCGCGCCGTAGCCAAGCGTCAGCCCGAAGGGCAGGGTGTAGGCGGTGTAGAGGCTGCCCGAATCCTTGGGCGTGCCGGTCAGTGCGGTGCCACCGCCAGGATTGGGGTTCGCCACCGTGTTGGTGCAATTGCCCGAACCCGGCGCCGCAAGGCATTTGTCGGACACGCTCTGGAGCAATTTGCTGTTGAGGTGCGTGTAATTGGCCGTGATCGACCAGGCCGGCGTGATGTGGCCCGATGCGCCGAGCGCGATGCCGTTGACGCGTGAACGGCCGTCGGTCTGCTGGTCGGGCACGGTCGGGTCGCCCGAGGGCACCCGGTAGCTGTCGCGCTCGTTGCGGAACAACGCGGCGGTCAGCAGCAGGCCGCCGTCGAACAGTTCGAGCTTGCCGCCGATCTCGTAATTCTTGGCACCTTCGGGGCGGCTGCTGCACGTCGAGAGCGGCACCGCCGCGGTCGGTGTGAAGGTGCAGCTTCCGTTGACGCTGCTCTGCGAGGGTGTCTTGGAATTGCCGTAGGCGACATAGAGGCTCGCTGCCTCGATCGGCTTGTAAACGAGGCCGACGCGGTACGAGAACAGGCTGTCGCGGTTGTAGAGCGTGGGGCCGGCGGTGGTCAGCGTGCCGAACGTCGAGCCCACCGTGGTCGAGAAGGTGTTGGTCTGCGACCTGGCGATGTTGCGTTCCCAACGCACGCCGCCGTTGATCTCGAAATGATCGGACAGTTTCGCCGCGTCGAACAGATAGACCGCATAATTGTCGATCTGCGACTTCGGGCGTGAGGCGACGACGAAGTTGACTGGACCGAGATAGGTGTTGTTCGCGTCGGGGTTGAAGATCGCATAAGGCGGGATGGTCGCGGCGGCGCCGTTGGCGGCGCGCTGCGAATTGCCGGTCGCAGCGTTGTAATTCTCACGCGACAGCGAGAAGCCGACGTCGAACGTATGTTCGATGAAGCCGGTGTTCGCCACCGCCTTCAGATCGGTCTGCGTATAGGCGAGCTGGTTCTCGGTCGCGCGCGTGTTGCCGCGCGAGCCGCCGCTCGGGGTGAACAGGCCCGGCGTGGTGCAGACCGCGTTCAGCACCGTGCGGCCGTTCGGCAGGCAGAATGTGCCCTCCGGCCCGTCCGCGCGGGTGAATTGCTGCACGTCCTGGTAGCGGGTCAGGTTGCGGATCGAGACGCGATCGCTGAAGTCGTGCTCGAAGATCTGCGTCGCCTGATCGAGGTTGATCCGCTGCGTATCGTAGTTGCGGAACCCGAAATAGCTCGATCGATCGACGCCAGGGATCGGGCCGCTGAACGTCGCGCCGGTGGTGCTGCCGACGACCGCGCCGCTGATATAGGGCACGCCGAACTGGGGGGTGTTGGTATCCTCCTGGTGCAGATATTCGTAGGTCAGCCGGGTCAAACTGCCCATGCCGAACGTGATCGACGGCGCGACGCCCCACCGGCGCGCCTTCTCGACATCGCGCCCGGGGATGTCGTTGCGGTGGTACATCGCGTTCAGCCGCACCGCGATCCCGTCGGAGACATGGTGGCTGACATCGGCGGTGGCACGATAATAGCCTTCGGTGCCGATGCCGGCCTCGACGACCGACTGATCGTGCTGGAGTGGCCGCTTGGTGACGAGGTTGATGTTGCCGCCGACCGAGCCCGAGCCGTTGCTCACCGAATTGGCGCCGTTGGTGACTTCGATCTGCGCGACGTTGAACGTGTCGGTGCGGCTGTACTGCGCACTGTCGCGCACGTTATCGACCGTGATGTCGTTGTTGGCCGAATAGCCGCGCAGCGTGATGCTGTCACCGTAGCCGCTGCCGCCTTCGCCCGCGCCGAACGAGATGCCGGGCACGGTCGAAAGTGCATCCTTCAGCGACAGCAGGTTCTGCTGTTCGAGCACTTCGCTCGACAGCACGGTGACGGTTTGCGGCGTATCGCGCAGCGGGCGGACGGCCTTGGGACTCTCCTGATGCTGGCGCGTTTCCTTGATGCGCTGACCCAGCACGACGACGTTGTCCGGCGCGTCTGCGGCGGACGCATCAACGGCGGCGGCATCGCTCGCGGGTGCCGCCATCGCGTTCGGCGCAAAGAGCGTGCCGACGCAGGACAGAGCGAGGAACGTGCGGTGACGCACGGTGCGAGCAATCGGTTCGGTCATTGTCCCCCCGTAATATTACGTAGCGCTCCGATATTGCGAGTCACTCGCAACGTCAATCAGATTGCGACGCATTCGCAACTTTGTCGCGACTTGTCTGATCCTTCGCGTTCGTTCAGGTTGCTGCATCAGGGAAACGCGCCTGGATGCGGCGCGCTGCTACAGGGGGAATGCTCACGTGAAAGCCGTTCAATGCTCAACCGTGCTCGCGCTGTCGGCTATGCTCGCCGGCGCTGCACAGGCCGTCCCAGCCGATCCCCGCAGCGGCGAACCCGCGTTTCGTGCGCTCTACAAGGAACTGGTCGAAACCGATTCGAGCTGGCCGGACGGCAGTTGCACGCTCGCCGCGCAACGCATGGCGGCGCATCTGACGGCGGCGGGCTATCCGGCTGCGGACGTGCAGGTGATCGTCGATCCCGCGCATCCGAAGGAAGGCAATCTCGCCGCGATCCTGCGTGGCAGCGACGCCAAACTGCCTGCGCTGCTGCTGCTCGCGCATATCGACGTCGTCGCGGCCAAGCGCGCCGACTGGACGCGCGACCCGTTCACCCTGGTCGAGGAGAACGGCTATCTCTACGGGCGCGGCACGTCGGACGACAAGGCGATGGCGGCAAGCTTCACCGACGCGATGGTCCGGTTCCGGCAGGAGGGCTATAAGCCCAAACGCACGATCAAGCTCGCGCTGACCTGCGGCGAGGAAACCGAAAAGGCGCTCAACGGCGTGTCGTGGCTGCTCAAGAACCGGCCCGAGACGCTGGCGGCGGGCTGGGCGCTGAACGAGGGCGGCGGCGGCTCGCTCGACGAAGCGGGCAAGCCGGTCAGCCAGGGCGTGCAGGCGGGCGAGAAAGTCTATCAGGACTTCACCTTCGCAGCCACCGCGCCGGGCGGGCACAGCTCGCGGCAGGCGCCGCACGTCAACGCGATCGGCTGGGTGGCGGAGGCACTCGCGCGAGTGAACGCCTATGACTTCCCGGTCGATCTGACGCCCGCCGCCAAGGCGTATTTCGGCGCCTCGGCAGCTTTATACCCCAAGACGCAGGCCGCGATGGCCGCGATCGGCACGGGCAAGGCGAGCGCGGCCGATTATGCGGCGGTTTCGGCCGCCAACCCGAGCTGGAACGCGACGCTGCGCACCACCTGCATCCCGACGATGATCTCGGGCGGGCATGCGCCCAATGCACAACCGCAATCGGTGACGGCCAACGTCAACTGCCGGATCATTCCCGGCGAAAGCGTCGACGGCGTTCTCGCGAAGCTGGCGGCAGTGGCGGGCAACCCGCACGTGACGGTCGCGCTCGCCGATGCGCCGCAGCCGAAATCCTCCGCGCCCCCGCTGACGCCGCAGATCATGGCACCGATCGCGGCGCTCACCAGGGAGATGTGGCCGGGCGTGCCGGTGATCCCGCGTCTTTCTACCGGCGCGACCGACGGGCGTTACACCAATGCGGCGGGCATTCCGACCTATGGCGTCTCCGGGCTGTTCTCGGATCCCGACGGGCAGGGCGTGCATGGCCTCAACGAGCGCATCCGCGTGAAGTCGCTGATGGACGGGCGCGTGTTCATGTACCGGCTGGTGAAGGCCTATACCGGCTGAGCCCTGCGACGCTCAGCCTGCCGCCCACAGCGGCAGCACGTCCCAGTTCCCTGCCGACAGCAGGTGCGCGTGGATCGCGTCGAGCATGCCGCCGCCCCGCAATCGCGCGAACGTCGCCGGATCGAGCGCGTCGAGTTTCGCACGCGAAATCGCGTCATATTCGACCACCAGCGTCCGCTCCGATGCGGGGCGGCCGATCGGCTGGTGAAACGCCTTGCGCGGCTCGAACAGGCCGAGCGCGTCGAGCATCGCGACGAAGCTGCGCGTGCGGGTTTCGGCCGCGTCGATCGCCTCTGCGAAGCGGATCGCCTGATGCACGCGCTCGCTCGGCGCACCGCGTTCGAACAGCGGCACCGCGCCCGGCGTGCCGAGCGGGACCAGCCGGTCCGACGACTCGTCTATGCACACGATGCGGTTGCCGTTCTCGCGGTGCGCGAGTGCGAACGGGTGGCGCCGCAAATAGGCGGGCACATAGGCTCCGGGCGCATAGCTGCCGTCGGGCGCGACGAACAGATTGCGGTCCGCGGTGAGGCCGGTGACGACCACGGCTTCACGCTCGGCGGCGAAGAAGATGATCGGATAGTCGAGCGCGGCGCGGGCGAATTCGTCGATCGTGACCGCGATCAGCGGTGCGGCGGCGGCGAAGCGATAGGGTCGGTCGGTCGGCAGGATCGCACAGTCACGGTGGTACGCCGGATCGAGCACGGCGACCTGCTCGTACAGCGGCGGCGCGCCGTTCAGCGTGAAATCGTCTTCCACCGTCACGCTCAGAAGCGGAAGCCCCGCGACACTGCATAGGCAAAGACAGCGGCGATGACGACGCCGATCGCGGCCTTCACCGGCGACGCGCCGAGCCGCTCCGCCACGGGGCTGGCTTCGGCGCGGCGGCGACCGTGGATCATCGGCGCGATCAGATTGTGGCGCAGCCCGATGAGATAGAACAGGATCGCCAGCACATGCAGCGCGACCAGCGCGAGCAGCACGTTGAACATCACATGGTGCACGCCCGCCGCCCAGCGCCCGGTATCGAAGCTGACGTAATCGGCAAGCGGCCCCGATTCGAGCCCGTCGACATCGACCGAGAACAGCCCGGCAAGCACCATCGCGCTCAGCGCTGCGAGCATCAGCACCACGCTCCAGCCGCCGATCGGATTGTGTCCGTCCGCTGCCTGATACGGCCGCTTGCCCAGCTTGCCGAGGTACGCGAACACCGCGCGTGGCCCCCGCACGAACTGCGCGAAGCGCGCGGTGCGGCTGCCGAACACGCCCCAATAGACGCGGAACGTCAGCAGCGCGAGGATCGTGTAACCCGACAGCCGGTGCCAATCCATGTCATGGTGATCGCCGCTCCACCACGAAAAGCCGAGCAGCGCGACCAGCGACCAGTGAAACAGGCGGACGGGCAGATCCCACACGCGCACGGAGGTCGCTGCTGCGGCGGGAGCTTCGACGGGTGTCACGGTGCAGACGGATCAGTGATCGGCTTTGAACTGGCGATGGCAGGCTCCGCAGGTCGCGCCGACGGCCTTCATCTGCGTGCCCGTAGCGGCGGCGTCACCGGCGCGGGCCACCTTAACCAGCTTGCCCGATTCGGCGACGAGCTTCGCCATGTCCGCATCGAAGGTAGCGCGCTCGGTCCAGATCGCGGGCAGCGCATCGGTCTTGAGGCCGGCCGCGGGGCCGGTGCCGGCGGGGAACAGCTTGCCCATGCCCTTGGCGGTGGTGGCGATCGTCTGCGCGGCGGCGACCATCGCCGCCTTGTCGGGGGTGCCGCTCTTGAGCTGGGTGCCGAGCGCCTTCATGCCGCCACCCATCTTCTTCATGCCTGCCATGCGCGCGTTGACGATATCCTGCGGGGCGGGCGCGGCCGCCATGGCCGGCGTCGCGAGCACGGCCGCGATCGCGACGATACGAAGGGCTTTGAACGCTGGTGCTACGATCATGGATGGATTCCCCTGTAACGTCGATCACGGCCGCGCGGCCGAGTGCTTTCCTCTCCGATTTGGCACCGTCGCGCCAGACCTTTCGATGAAGGTCTCAGGAAAATACGCCTGCCGCGATTCTAGGCCGCTTTCGCCACCGCGCCCAACGCCGCCAGTTCGAACGGCGTAGTCTGGTAGATCTCGTTGATCCAGTTGCCGAACAACAGGTGCGCGTGGCTGCGCCAGGTGTTCGCGGGCGGGCGGGTCGGGTCGTCGTCGGGGAAATAATGCGCCGGCACCACGCCGCAATCGCGCGCATATTCGTCCGCGAGCGTGGTGGTGTCATATTCGAGGTGGTTGAACATATACAGCCGCCGATAGGCCGGATCTTCGAGCAGGCACGGGCCGGTCTCGTCGCTGTCGGCGAGGATGCGCAAGGCGGGCGCGCGCAGCACGTCCTCACGCCGCACCTCGGTCCAGCGCGATACCGGCACTGCGAAATCGTCGGAAAAGCCGCGCAGATACGGCGAGGAGGGGATCAGGTTGCGGTGCGCGAACACCCCGCTTGCCTTCGCTTCGAGCGGGTGCTTGCCGATGCTGTGGAAATGATAGGCGGCCGCCTGCGCTGCCCAGCAGATCGTCAGGCAACTGTGCACATGCGTCTGCGTCCAGTCGAACACCTGCCGCATCTCGTCCCAATAGCGCACCTGTTCGAACGGCAGCTTCTCGACCGGCGCGCCGGTGATGATGAAGCCGTCGAACCGCTCGTCGCGCACGTCCGACCACGGGCGGTAGAACGCCGCCATATGATCGGCCGAGGTATTGCGCGCGACATGATCGCTCATCCGCACGAGGGTCAGTTCGATCTGGAGCGGGGACGCGCCGATCAGCCGGGCGAGCTGCGTCTCTGTGCTGATCTTGTTGGGCATCAGGTTGAGCAGCCCGATCCGAAGCGGGCGGATGTCCTGACGCGCCGCCTCGGTTTCGCGCATCACGGTGATGCCCTCGGCTTCGAGCGTGCGGGTGGCGGGCAGGTCGTCGGGAATCTTGATCGGCACGGGCGTTCACGTCCTCTGACGGGGCGGACGCTTCACCGTGGCTCGGGTCCGTTTGGTTGCCGGATCGGCCACATCCTCTCATGTGAGAGTGCCACCTTGCCCGGATAGGCAGGTTGGCGTTGGGCGTCGCCCCAACTCTTGATGTAATGGCCGCTTTACGGAATTCCAGGATGCTTGGCAATGCTCGTAAGAGCCCTACATCAGCGCTCATGAGCGACAGTAAAATCGTGATCTGCCCGGCGTGCGCGACCGCAAACCGTGTGCCCTTGGCGAAAATGGGGGCAGGCGGCACCTGCGGCAAATGTCACGCGCCGTTGTTTCAAGGAGTGCCGCTGAAGCTGACCTCCGCCAATTTCGATGCGCATGCCGGGCGCGGCGATCTGCCGCTGCTGGTCGATTTCTGGGCGGAATGGTGTGGGCCGTGTCGGCAGATGGCGCCCGCGTTCGCCGCCGCCGCGCAGCAACTCGAACCGGCGATGCGGCTTGGCAAGCTCGACACCGAGGCGGAAGGCGCGATCGCCGCGCGCTACGCGATCCGCTCGATCCCGACGATGATCCTGTTTCGCGGCGGGCGCGAGGTGGCACGGCAATCCGGCGCGATGCCGGCGAGCGCGATCGTGCAGTGGGCGCGGGGACTGGTGTGACCTGTTCCCCGGCGAAGGCCGGGGTCCGGTTGGAGAGGTGGCGGTAACGAAGCGCGAGGTGCGTTTATCGGCGTTCCGTAACTGGACCCCGGCCTTCGCCGGGGAACGGCGAATCTAAGTCAGCGCCGGACGAACACCACCGACAGATTGTTCGCGGGCATCTCAATCACGCGCTCAAGAGCTAACCCGCGCGCATCCGCCGCCGTCACGATCGCGTCTAGGTCGCGAATCCCCCACGCCGGGTTGCGCGCTTTCAGGTCGGCATCAAACGCCACGTTGCTCGCCGCCATCGCCGCGCCGGCGCGCCGGAACGGCCCGTACAGCACCAGCGGCCCACCCACCGGCAACACCCGTGCCGCACCAGCGAGCAGCCCGAGCGTCGCTTTCCACGGGCTGATGTGCACCATGTTGATCGCCAGCACCGCGTCAGCAGCCGCCACCGGCCACGTCGCTGACGACGCGTCGAGATCGACCGGCGCCAGCACGTTCGCGCGCGGCTCGTCCGCGAGCCACGCCCCGATCGAGCCGCGCGCCTCGGGCGAGGGATCGCTCGGCTGCCACGTCAGCGCGGGCAAAGCGGCGGCGAAATGCAGGACATGCTCGCCCGATCCGCTGGCGATCTCCAGCACGGTGCCCAGCGCTGGCAGCACCGTGCGCAGTACGTAAAGGATCGGCGCCCGATTGCGCAGCGCGGCGGGGCTGCTCAGGCGGGCATCGGCCGCCATCAGCAGCACGCCGACCGCGTCCGCTCGCTCACGCGCAAATAGGTGTCGAGCACGGTCTGGTTGATCCGCTCCCATTTATACCCCGCTGCCTCGGCCACGCCCGCGCGGCCTGCACCGAGGCGGAAGTCGGCATCCTCGCAGAAGCGTTGCAGTGCGTCGGCATAGCCTTCGATGTCGCGCGGATCGACGATCAGCCCGGTCACGCCATCTTCGAGCAACCCGACCGCGCCGCTCGCACGCGCCGCCACCACCGGCACGCCCGCCGCCATCGCCTCCAGTGTGACGTTGCCGAACGTCTCGGTCACGCTCGGGTTGAAGAACACGTCCATCGAGGCGACCGCGCGGCCGAGATCGTCGCCGGTCACGAACCCTGCGAACACCGCGTCAGGGATTTCCTTGGCGAACCAGTCGCGCGCCGGGCCTTCGCCGACCACCAAGGTCTTGTGGCGCACGCCGCGCGCGTCGAGCGCGTGCATCGCCTTGGCGAACACGTCGAGGCCTTTCTCCTTCACCAGCCGGCCGAGGAAGCCGACCGCGATCTCGTCGTCGGCGATGCCGAGCGAGCGCCGCCATTCGAGGCTCCTGCGCGCGGGGTTGAAGCGATCGTGGTTCACCCCGCGCGACCAGCGCGTGACGGGCGTGGTAACGCCCCATTCGCGCAGGATCTCGCCCATCATCTGGCTGGGGGCGAGCACCTCGTCGACGCTCTCGTAGAATTTGCGCTGCATCCGCACGATCAGCGGCGCGACGAAGCCGATGCCGTAATATTGCACATAGGTCTCGAACCGCGTGTGGTACGAAGCGACGACCGGGATGCCCTTTTCGCGCGCATAGCGCACCGCCGAATGATTGAGGAAATCGGGCGCGGAGACATGGACGAGGTTGGGCGCGAACGCATCCAGATCGGCGCGAACTCGCGCGTCGATGCCCAGCCCAAGCTTGTATTCGGCCCGCCCGCCCGGCATCTTCACCGAGCGCGTGCCGACCAGATCGCCGGTCGGCGCGAACGCGGGCTTGCGGCTGACCGGCGAATAGACGCGCACCGCCGCACCCTGCTTGAGCAGATAGCCGACCAGCAGGTTGAGCGTCTGGTTGGCACCGTCACGGGTGTAGTTGTAATTGCCGCTGAAGAGCGCAACGCGGAGGTCTGTCGCCTGCATCGCCGCGCCATAGCCGCGCGTCGTCGCCTTGGGAACAGAGCGTTTCACGAAGCTCGGGTGCAGCGCGCGCGCGCTTGCCCTATATGCGTCCACGCGAAGGAGACTCCCATGCCGCTTCCCAACGACACACCGCACCCGCTCGCCGGCACGCCGCTTAGCGACTTTCCGATCACCGCACGCTGGCAACCCAGGCATCCCGACCGGCTGCAACTCTATTCGCTGCCGACGCCCAACGGCCTCAAGGTGTCGATCATGCTGGAGGAATGCCAGCTTCCTTATGAGGCGCACCCGATCGACTTCGGCGCGGACGAGCAACATTCGGCGGCGTTCGAATCGCTCAACCCCAATGGCAAGATCCCCGCGATCATCGATCCGGCAGGCCCCGGCGGCAAGCCGCTCGCGCTGTTCGAAAGCGGTGCGATCCTGCTCTATCTGGCGGAGAAGACCGGCAAGTTCCTCCCCGCCGATCCCGCCTTGCGCTACCAGACGATCCAGTGGCTGATGTTCCAGATGGGCGGCGTCGGCCCGATGTTCGGGCAGCTCGGCTTCTTCGTGAAGTTCGCCGGCAAGGACTATGAGGACAAGCGACCGCGCGACCGTTACCTCGCCGAGGTGAAGCGGCTACTCGGCGTGATGGACCGGGTGCTCGCCGGGCGCGAGTGGTTCATGGGCGACGACTATACGATCGCGGATATCGCGACGATCGGCTGGGTGCGCGGGCTGGTCGGCTTCTACGACGCGGGCGATCTCGTCGGGTTCGACGGCTTCGCCAACGTCAAGGCGTGGCTCGAGCGCGGGCTTGCCCGCCCGGCGGTCAGGCGCGGTCTGCTGATCCCGGCGCGTCCGTAACGCCCTGCGCGTTCAGGATGGTGGCGACCCGCCCGGCCAGGCCGCGCATCTTCGCCACCAGATCGCCGGCGGTAAGGTTGTGCGGCGCCGAGTCGATCGCGCACAGCGTGCCGAAGAAGCTGCCGTCGGCGAGCAGGATCGGAATCGAGATGTAGCTTTCGAACCCGTACAGGACCGGCGTGTGGTGGGTGCGCCACGCCGGCTCGGCGGAGACATGGTCGATCACGACGGCCTCGCCGCTGTGGCGGATCTCGTCGCAGATCGTGGTCTTGAGATCAAGTTCCTCGCCGGGTTCGAGCCCGAACTCGATCTTGTCGAGCACCTGGCACACGATCCAGCGCGTGTCGGTCACCCGCGCGACCGCAGAGAAGCCCATCCCGGTGAGATCGCAAACCTCGCGCAGGATGGTGCGGATTTCGGCATTGTCGCCGAACGACGCCGATGTGCGTGCCAGATCGTCCAAAGTACCGCCCCTTCGGGCTGCCCCATGGCAGGGGCAGGCCGCGCCTGCAATCACCCGAAGGGGGGTTGGGCGTGATTTTTGTTCCCCTATCGTTCCGTTTCTTGTACCGTCTTGGGCATGGCAAAACCTCAGAAGCGCTATGTCTGCCAATCCTGCGGCTCGGTCTCGCATCGCTGGGCGGGGCAATGCGGCGATTGTTCGGAATGGAACACCCTGGTCGAGGAGGCGGGCGGGGTGGTCACGCCGTTCCAGGCCAAGCACAATCTGCAAGGTGGCGGGCGGTTCATCACCTTGTCCGGGCTCGACAGCGATATCGAACTGCCCGAACGTATGGCGAGCGGCATCGCCGAGTTCGACCGTGCGCTCGGCGGCGGGTTCGTGGAGGGATCGGCGACGCTGATCGGCGGCGATCCCGGCATCGGCAAGTCGACCCTGCTGTTGCAGGCGGCGGCGAAGATGGCGCTGTCCGGCAAAAGCGTCGCCTATGTCTCGGGCGAGGAGGCGGCCGATCAGGTGCGGCTGCGCGCGCGGCGGCTGGGGCTCGGCAACGCGCCGGTGCAACTCGCCTCCGCCACCTCGACGCGCGACATCCTCACCACGCTCTCGCAGGGCACGCCGCCGGACCTGCTGGTGATCGATTCGATCCAGACGATGCACTCCGATCTGATCGAGGGCGCGCCCGGCACGGTCAGTCAGGTGCGCGCCTCCGCACAGGAACTGATCCGCTTCGCCAAGGAACGCGGCACCGCCGTCGTGCTGGTCGGCCATGTCACCAAGGACGGCAGCATCGCCGGTCCGCGCGTGCTCGAACATATGGTCGATACCGTGCTGAGCTTCGAGGGCGAGCGCAGCCACCAATATCGCATCCTGCGCGCGATCAAGAACCGGTTCGGCGGCACCGACGAGATCGGCGTGTTCGCGATGGTCGCGGAGGGGCTGACCGAGATCGCCAATCCATCGGCGCTGTTCCTGACGCAGCGAGACGAGGGTGTGACGGGCACCACCGTGTTCCCGGCGCTGGAAGGCACGCGCCCGGTGCTGGTCGAAATTCAGGCGCTGGTGGTGCGGCTCGCCAGCGGCGCGACGCCCCGGCGTGCGGTGGTCGGCTGGGACAGTGGACGGCTGGCGATGATCCTCGCCGTGCTGGAGGCGCGCTGCGGGCTCAGTTTCTCCGCCTGCGAAGTCTATCTCAACGTCGCCGGCGGCTACCGCGTGGCCGATCCCGCCGCCGATCTGGCGGTGGCGGCGGCGCTCATCTCCGGCCTGTCCGAACGGCCGGTGCCCGCCGATGCGGTCGCGTTCGGCGAGATCGCGCTGTCGGGCGAGGTGCGCCCGGTCGCGCACGGCCCGCTGCGGATGAAGGAGGCCGCCAAGCTCGGCTTCGAACGCGCGCTGGTGCCCGCCACCACCGCCGCCGATCCGGGGCCGCTCGCGCTCACCGGTTTCCGCACGCTCGGCAGTCTGGTCGAGCATATGCTCGGGCGGTGACGTGTCGTGCGCGCCTGACACACTCGACAGACCACCCGCAGCCGGGGTAAGCGCGGACGCATCATGGGACTGAGCGCGCTCGACATCATCGTTCTTCTCGCCGTCGGCGGCGCCGCTATCCTCGGGCTGATGCGTGGGTTCGTGACCGAGGTGCTGTCGCTGTTCGCCTGGGTGGCGATCGTGTTCGCGGTGAAGCTGTTCCACGTGCCGCTCGCCGCCGCGCTTACCGGCATCGTCGGCACGGTGACGGGGGCGGCGGTGCTCGCCTTCGCGATCCTCGCCGGCGTGACCTATTTCGGCGGGCGGATCGTCGCACGGGCGATCGGCGCGCGCATCCGCGATTCGGCGATCGGCCCGATCGACCGCGCGCTCGGCTTCGGCTTCGGTGCGGTGAAGGGGTTGATCCTCACCAGCCTTGCCTTCCTGCTCGTCGTGCTGATGACCGATACAGTCCACGGCGGCCCCGCCCACCGGCCGGAGTGGCTGACCGCGTCCAAGACGTACCCGCTGCTGAATGCGACCAGCGCGAGCATTGCCGATTTCGTCGATCGCCGCCGCAAGGGATTGCCGGTGTTCGGCCACAGCGCGCCGGTGTCGGACACGGCAGAGAACCGGAGCGACTGACGTGCGTTGGGCACGCGCCTGCTTCAGCGAAGGACGATGTGCCGATGCCCGAAACCTCCACCGCCCTGATCGTCGGCGCGTCCCGCGGGCTCGGCCTCGCCATTGCCGCCGAGCTTGTCGCGCGCGGCTGGCATGTGATCGGCACGGTTCGCCCGGGCGTGCTCACGCTGCTTCATGACCTTGCCGAGGCGGCACCGGGGCAGGTCGAGATCGAGCCGCTCGACATCACGCAACCCAACGAAATCGCCGCGCTGCGCGAACGCCTGTCCGGCCGCACGCTCGATATCGTGTTCGTCAATGCCGGCACCGCGATGCGCGACCCGCAGATGCGGATCGGGTCCGTCAGCACCGAGGAGTTCACCGACATCATGACCACCAACGCGCTCAGCCCGATGCGCGTGATCGAGGCGATGGCCGAGCTTGTTCCGGCGAGCGGGTTGCTCGGTGTCATGACGTCGGGGCAGGGCAGCATCGCCAACAACCAGAATGGCGTCGGCACCGTGTATCGGGCGAGCAAGGCCGCGCTCAACATGCTGATGAAGAGCTTCGCCGCGCTCGAACCGTCCCGCGCGACGTTGCTGCTCGCGCCCGGCTGGATCCGCACCGCGCTCGGCGGCCCCGACGCGCCCTTCACGGTGGAGGAGAGCGCGCCGATACTGACCGACCTGCTGCTCGCGGCCAAAGGCAAGCTGGGGCTGCACTATCTGGATCGCTTCGGGAAGACGGTGCCATGGTGATTCGTTTCGCGTGGCTAACCATCGCGGGGTGACGCCGCGCCGGATCGGCCCTACATCGGTGGCATGACCGCGACGCTCTACAACACCGAAATTCTCCGCCTCGCCGCGAGCATTCCGTATCAGGAGCGGCTCGCCGACCCGATGGCCTCGTCCGAAAAGCGCTCGCCAATCTGCGGGAGCCGCGTCACGGTGGATATCGATACCGACGCCGAAGGCCGGGTCAGCGCGGTCGGGATGCTGGTGCGCGCCTGTGCGCTGGGGCAGGCATCGTCGTCGCTGCTGGCGGCGAACGTGATCGGCCGCTCCCCGGCCGAGATCGCCGCGGCGCGCGATGCGCTCACCGCGTGGCTGGCGGGCGAGGGCGCTGCGCCTGACTGGCCCGGTCTCGATATCTTCACGCCGGCGTTGCCGCACAGCGCGCGCCATCCCTCGATCCGGCTCGCGTTCGAGGCTGCGGCGGACGCGGCGGCGGCCGCCGCGCTGCGCCACGCCGCATGACGCTGATCGACGGCGCGGCGCTCGGCGGCTTCGGGCTGCTGTTCGTGCTGATCTTCCGCCGGCTCGGGCTCGGCGCGACCCTGGGCTATCTCATCGCGGGCGCGGTGGTCGGCCCGCAGGTGCTCGGCCTCGTCGGCGATGCCGAACAGAAGATCGGCGTGGCCGAACTCGGTATCACCCTGCTGTTGTTCATCGTCGGGCTCGAACTCAACCCATCGCGGCTATGGGCGTTGCGCAAGGAGATCTTCGGGCTCGGGCTGATGCAGGTCGTCGCGTGCGGCATCGCGGTGACGGGGGTGGTCTGGCTGATCGCGCGTTTCTCGCCTGCGGCGTCGCTCGCGCTCGGGCTGCCGCTCGCGCTGTCGTCGACCGCGCAGGTGCTGCCGATGCTGCAATCCGCCGGCCGCTTACGCACCCCGTTCGGGGAGCGCGCTTTCTCGATCCTGCTGTTCCAGGATCTGTCGATCGTGCCGCTCATTACCATCGTCGCGGTGCTGTCGCGCAATCCGGCCGACGCGAACGGCCCGCCGGGCTGGCTGCTGTTCCTTTACACCGTGCTGGCGATCACCGGGCTGGTGCTGGCCGGGCGCTATCTGATCCGGCCGATGTTCCGCGCAATCGGTAACTTGGGTGAGCGCGAGATGTTCGTGTTCGCCGCGCTGTTCACCGTCGTCGCGGCGGCGGCGATCATGCAGTCGCTGGGCTTGTCCACCGCGCTCGGCGCGTTCGTGGCGGGGGTGATGCTGGCGGACAGCCCGTACCGGCACGAGATCGAGACCGATGTCGAGCCGTTCCGCTCGATCCTGCTCGGGCTGTTCTTCCTCGCGATCGGCATGATGCTCGATCTCCACGCGATCGCGGCGCGGCCGTTCTTCGTGATCGGCATGGCGCTGGCGCTGATCGTCACCAAGGCGGCGATCATGATGGGGATAGGCCTGCTGTTCCGCATGAAGTGGCGCGAGGCGTTCGCGCTCGGGCTGCTGCTCAGCCAGGGCGGCGAATTCGGCTTCGTGCTGTTCGCGCAGGCGCAGCACGCCTATCTGATCGCGCCTGCCGCCGCGAGCCTGTTCGGCGCGGTCGTCACGCTGTCGATGGCGACGACGCCGTTCCTGATGGCGCTGACCCGGCGGCTGCGTACCGAGCCGGTCGCCCCCGAAGGCGACCGCGAGGGGCCGCGCGCGGACGGGGCGAACGCGTTGATCGTCGGTTACGGGCGGTTTGGCCAGACGGTCGCGCAGATGCTGATCTCGCAAGGCATCCCGGTCACGCTGATCGACACCGATATCGAGATGATCGACGTGGCGGGCGAGTTCGGCGCGAAGGTCTATTATGGCGACGGCACCCGGCTCGATCTGCTCCGGCAGGCGGGCGCGGGCGAGGCCGAGCTGATCCTGTTCTGCATCGACAAGGATCAGGTGACGGCCGATCTGATCGAGGCCGTCCACACCGCCTTCCCGGACGCGAAGGTGTTCGTGCGCGCCTATGACCGGCGGTCGCTCATCAAGCTGAAGGGTTCGCCGGCCAGCGCGGTGGTGCGCGAGGTGCTCGAATCGGCGGTGAAGATGGCACGTCTGGCGATGGCCAGCCTTGAGATCGACGATGAGGAGATCAACCGCAGCGAGGCGCATTACCGCGCGCGCGACAAGGAACGGCTGCGCGTCCAGCTCGACTCGGGCGATTTCCGCGACTCGGCGGCGCGGATGATCGTGCAGGACGTGCGCGAGGAACTGCGGGAGGGCGGATGAACTGGCTTGTTGTGTTTGCGGCGCTGTCAGGCGCGATGGCGGTCGGCGCGGGCGCGTTCGGCGCGCACGGCGCGAGCGGCGAGGCGGCGGCGTGGCTGAAGACCGGCGGTGAGTATCAGCTCATCCACGCGGTCGCGGCGCTAATCGCCGCGCAACTGGGCGCGCGCGGGGCGGGGTGGCTGTTCGTCGGCGGAGCGTGCGTGTTCGCGGGCACTTTGTATCTGATGGCGCTCGGCCTGCCGCGCTGGCTGGGCGCGGTGACGCCGCTGGGCGGACTCGCGCTGATCGCGGGATGGCTGTGGCTGGCGTGGAGCGCGGCGCGGTAAGGGGTTCCGATTAGGTAGTTCAGCAGCGGGGAAATCGCGGTTACGTGGATCGCCCGCTACGCCTCAGCGATGAACCTGTGGCCCGTACCCGATACGGTTAGTTTCTCGACTTGATCCGTGTTACCCACCCCGATCACCGATGAGGCTGCGGGCTTCGATGACTGAGAGCCGTCGTGCTCCCGCCCCGACGGGAGACATGCGATGCCGACCAGCGACCACCTCGCCCTCTCGCGCTTTCTTGCGCGTTTGGCGCTCAACTCCACGATTTCGGAGGCAGAGCGGCACGCGCTCATGGGCCTGACCGGTCAAGCGGTGCAGGTCGGCCCCGGACGCGACCTCATGCAGCCCGGTGCTACCATCGAATATGCCACCTTGGTGGCGGAGGGCAGCATCGGCCGCTTCGACCTCATGCGCGATGGGTCGCGTCAGATAACGGCGATCTACCTGCCGGGCGACATGTGCGATCTGTACTCGGTCGTCGCGCCGACGATCGGCTGGGGGCTGACATCGTTTGGCGCTTCGAGCGTGCTGAACATTGCGCATAGCGCGTTGAGTGGCCTTGCACTCGCGCATCCGAACCTCGCGCTGGCGTTCTGGCGGGACACCGTGCTGGACGCGTCGATCCTCGCCAAGTGGATCGGCAACGTCGGCCGCAAGGATGCGCGCGGGCGTATCGCGCATCTTCTGTGCGAACTTGGCACGCGGATGGAGCGGGCATCGCTCGGCAACCGCGACGATTACGAACTCGGTCTTACGCAGGAGCACATCGGCGACGCGATGGGTCTCACCCCCGTTCACGTCAACCGCATGCTTCGTGATTTCAGGGTCGATGGCATCGCGACGGTTCACTCGCATCGCGTCACGATCAGCGATTGGAACAGGCTCGTTTCCATCGCCGAATTTACGCCCACGTTCCTGCTCTGTGGGGAGGATCGACCAGCGACCGGTTGAGGAGTTGCGCCGCCACCCACATAGGCAAGTCGCGCGACTACTCGCGCACCGGCGCCTTCAACGACGCCGGCAGATCCGCCCACGCCGTCCCCGCCACCATCCGCGTGCGGCCGAGGTCGAACAGCGCCTGCATCGCCGGCTGGCGAAAGTCGAGCGAGGACGATTTCTCGTCGGGCGGCACCGCCGCCACATAGGTGCCGACGTTGTTCTGCTGGCCGAACGCTGCCACCGTCGCGAGCGAGGTGCGCTGTGTCGCCTTGCTCGCCGTGTCGAAGCTGCGGGTCAGCAGCGAGATCAGCGAACGCTTCGTTACCGCGAATTCGTCGTCGGCCTTGCCGTTGACCAGCACGTAGATGCGCCCGCCGCTGCCGCGTCCGCTTGGCGCGATCAGCGCGGTGTCGGGTAGCGCGAAGAACGCGCCGATCGTGCTGCCGTCGACGTGGAGTTCCTGCGCGACGTGGTTGCCCATCTGCGCCGAGATCATCACCGGCGGGAACACGCCGGGAATGGCGGCGGATGCGGTCAGCACGGTCGCGAACAGGTCGCGGGCTTGCCCGCCGCCGTGGGCGGCGATCGCGCCCATGTCCCACACCACGAGATCCTGACTGTCGAGGTCGGTCGTGGCGATCAGCAGCCTGCGCCCACGCGCATGCTCGGCGGCGACCGCGGCGATCAGCTTGGGCGTGACGAAGCTGTCGACCAGCGCACGGATGCGCTTGCCGGTGTAGATGCTGTCGCGAAACAGCGGGCGGACGAAGGGGAAGGGCAGCAGGTGCGATGCCTCGCCATCGGTGAAGCCGCGCTTCAGCTCGGCATCCCATTTCGGCCCGAGGAAGGCGAACGGCGCAATCAGCGCGCCGGTGCTGACCCCCGTCACCACGCTGAACTCGGGCCGCGTGCCCGCCTGCGTCCAGCCATACAGCACCCCCGCGCCGAACGCGCCGTTGGCACCGCCGCCCGACAGCGCGAGCATCACCGGCGGATTGCCGGCGGCATCGGCGTGGAACATCGCCCGTACCGCCGGGTCGTTCGGCCCGTAGCGGACGTGCGGGAAGCCGACCGGATAGGCGGCGTGATGCTCGGCGGCGGTGAAGCTGTCGCGCGGGATGGTGACGCAGCCGCTCGTGGCGAGCAGCAGCGCCGCCAACGCGGCGCGAGCGGGCATACGGCGCATCAACGCGGTTGGGCGTCGAGAAATGCCGAGACCGTGCCGAGATCGACCGACGTATCGACGAAACTCGCCCCGATCCCGTGTGCGAGCAGGAAGGGCAGGGTGCCCGCGTCCATCTTCTTGTCGTGCAGCATATGGCCTACCAACGTCTTCCCGCTCGCCGTGATGCCGGCGGCGGCGAGTCCATCGGGCAGACCTGTGTCGCGAAGATGTCCGGCGACGCGCGCCGCATCGGCTTGCGGCGCGAGCCCGCGTGCCGCCGAGAAGCCATAGGCCAAAGCCATGCCCGCCGCGACGCCCTCGCCGTGGAGCAGCCGGTCGGAGAAGTCGGTCTCCGCCTCGAGCGCATGGCCGAAGGTGTGGCCGAGGTTGAGCAAGGCGCGCCGCCCCTTGGTCTCGCGCTCGTCCTCGGCGACGATCCTCGCCTTGGCAGCGACCGAATAGGCGATGGCATGTTCGCGCGCGGCGAGATCGCCCGCCAGCAGCGCTGCACCATTCGCCTCGCACCAGGCGAAGAAATCGGCATCGTCGATCAGCCCGTATTTGACGACCTCGGCATAACCGGCGCGCACCTGTCTGGCTGGCAGCGTTTCCAGAACGACCGGGTCGATCAGCACCAGAGCTGGCTGGTGGAACGCGCCGATCAGGTTCTTGCCCGCGCGCGTGTTGATCGCGGTCTTGCCGCCGACCGACGAATCGACCTGCGCGAGCAAAGTCGTCGGCACCTGCACGAAGCCGCAGCCGCGCTTGAGGATGCTGCACGCGAACCCGACGAGATCGCCGATCACGCCGCCGCCGAGCGCGACGACATGATCGCCGCGCTCCACGCCGAGATCGAGCAGCCGGTCGGTAAGCTGTTCGAGCATCGTCCAGCTTTTGGTCGCTTCGCCCGGCGGCAGGACGATCGCCTCGCTCGCCACCCCGGCCGCACCCAGAGCAGCCCGCAACGTGTCGAGGTGCGGGCGCACGTTCTCGTCGGTGACGATCGCCATCGTGCGGCCGCGCGCGAGCGGCTTGAGGCGATCGGCGGCGCGGGCGAGCAACCCGGCCTCGATCACCACGTCATAGCTGCGTTCGCCGAGTCCGACGCGGACGGTCGTCATAATCCGATGGCCTTGAGGATGGCGTTGACGGTGAGGTCGTGCGGCGCATGCTGGCTGACGACGCGAAGATGCGACTGCGCGTAGATCGGATTGCGCACGCGCGCCAGATCTTCGAGGATCTGGCGCGGATCGCCGTCGCGCAGCAGCGGCCGGGTATCGCGCCGTCCGACTCGCGCGACCAGCACCTCGGGGCTGGCGTCGAGCCACACCGCCAGCGCGCTTTCGAGGATCAGCTTGCGCGTCTCGTCCTGGATGAAGGCGCCGCCGCCGGTGGCGATCACGCGCGGTTCGCCGTTCATCAGCCGCGCGATCACGCGGCGTTCGCCGTCGCGGAAGTGCGCTTCGCCGAACTTGGCGAAGATGTCGGAGACGGTCATCCCCGCCGCCGTCTCGATCTCGGTATCGGCATCGACGAAGGGCAGGCGCAGCCGCTGCGCGAGGCGGCGGCCGACCGTCGACTTGCCGGCGCCCATCAATCCGACAAGGACGATCGGCTGGCCTTTCCAGACGGGATGGGGGGCGGGGCTTTGCAACATCGGAAACGGGCTATACAGCGCACCCGCCGCTCGGGCAAAAGGGCCTGCCGGGCCGCCGCCCAATTGTCACAAGGTTTGCCAATGTCCCGCTCGCTGGTTGTGCTTCTGGTCGTGGTCGTCGTGCTTGTCGGTGGGATGTTCGTCCTCGCCGGCCGTGCACATGAAAAGCCCCTGACCCATGTCGAGAAGGTTGTCACGCTTGCGAATCTCCAGGGCTGATCTTCCTCTCGTTGCATTGGCGGGGGTGATCGCGCTGGGCGTGGGTATTCCTGCGCTCGGGCAGAGTTCGCCGCAGTCGATCCTGCCACCCGGGTTCGGCGAGCCGGCCGCGACACCGACACCGTCGTCGCGTCCCTCGCCTGCGGGTAACGCGGTGGTGCGCAGCGTGCCGAGCCCGCTCGCGCCGCCGCTGCCCGCCAGCAACGGCGCGCCGCCGCCGGTTACGCTCGCCGGTGCGACGCCGACCCCGGTGCCGAGCGGTACGCCCACGCCGGACGCCGCCCCGCTGCCGGTGCGCTATGACATGCCGGCGTACGCGCGCCGCTCGCTTGCGCAGGTCGGGCCGGTCGGAAACGCAGACGGCGGCTTGCCGGCGACCGCATACGGCAACGCTTCGGGTCGCTACGTCGAGGGGCTGATGCGCGGGCTCAACCTGCCGATCGCCTCGCGCTGGGTCGCGATCGCGCTGCGCCGGGCGCTGGTGTCGAAGGTCGATACGCCTGCCGGCATCAACGGCGCGGACTTCGCGGCCGAGCGTGCGTGGCTGCTGCTACGCATGGGCGAGTCGGTCGCCGGCCGCGCGGTGGTGCAGAGCGTCGACAATCAGGATTACACGCCCAAGCTCTACGAGATCGCAATGCAGTCGGCGCTCGCGAACGGCGACCCGGCCGAGCTGTGCCCGCTCGCCGATGCCGGCGCGGCGCTCGGCTTCGAGCGTGGCTGGGTGCTGGCGCGGGCGATGTGCGCGGGACTGGCTGGCGTGCCGGGCAGGGCGCAGGCGCTGATCGCGGCGGCACGCAAGAGCCGCGCGGCGAGCGGCGTGGACCTGCTGCTCGCGCAGAAGATCGCCGGATCGGGCGCGCGCGGTCGGCAGGCGGTGACGATCGAGTGGGACGATGTCGATCGTCTTACCGCGTGGCGCTACGGCCTCGCCATGGCCTCGGCGACCGAAATTCCGCAGACTTTGCTCGACGGCACCGGGCGCAACGTCATGGCATGGCGCGCGCTCTCGCCGATGCTGGCTGCGCATGTGCGCGCGTCGGGCGCGGAACTGGCGGCGGCGCGGGGCGTGTTTTCGAGCGCGGCGCTGGTCGATCTCTACGGTGCGGTTGCCGACGAAGGCGACGAAGCGCTGCCCGAGACGGGCACCGCACGCACCTTGCAGACCGCCTATAGCGGCGGCGATGTGCCGGCGCGGCTCGAAGCGATCAAGGCGCTGTGGGATCAGCCCAAGGGCGATCCGGGCCGTTACGCGCGGCTGGTGCTGACGGCGGGCGCGGCGGCGCGCATTCCCGCCGGCGCGGCTGGCGCGGATGCCGACCGGCTGGTCGCGTCAATGCTCGCGGCGGGACATGACGTCACCGCGCAGAAGTGGCGCGGCGCGGTCGCGACGTCGAGCGACGCGTGGGCGATGCTCGCGCTCGCCGATCCCGAAGGCCAGCGTTATCGCTACTCGGCCGTCACCAATTATGCCGGTGCGGGCAATGCGACGCTGAAGCGCAAGATGTTCTTCGCCGGGCTCGCCGGGCTCGGACGCATGTCGGCGAGCGATATCGAACAGGGCGCGCAATCGCTCGACGTGCGGATCGGGCAGGAGAATGCCTGGACCCGCGCGATCGGTCGCGCGGCCATGTCGAACCAGCCGGGGACGGTGGTGCTGCTCGCTGCGGTCGGCATGCAGACGCCGACCTGGGCGGGAGTATCGCCTGAAGCCTTGTACCACATCGTCGTCGCCTTGCGCACGGTCGGGCTGGAAGGTGAGGCGCGCATGATCGCAGCCGAGGCGATCGCCAGATCGTGAGCGATGTGCCGCCAGTCGGCACCGACCGCGCGCTGATCGAGCGGTTTGTCGAGATGATGGCGGCGGAACGGGGCGCGGCGAAGAACACGCTTGCCGCCTATCGCAGCGATCTCGCGCTGGCCTCCGCGTTTTTCGGCGGGCGGCTGGCAGCGGCGGCGGAAGAAGACCTGATGCGGCTGGCGGGCGGCTGGGCCGACCTGTCGCATGCGAGTGTCGCGCGTAAATCGGCGGCGCTCAGGCGGTTCTTCGCTTTCCTCGCCGACGAAGGCCACCGCGCCGACGATCCCGGCGCGGCGCTGCCCCGCCCGGGCACGCGCCGGCCGCTGCCCAAGGTGCTGAGCGTCGCCGACGTCGATCGCCTGTTCGCGACTATCGCCGAACGGCTCTCCGCCGATCCGCTCGACGTGCGCGACCTGCGGCTCGCCGCGCTGATCGAGCTGCTCTACGGGTCCGGGCTGCGCGCGACAGAACTGGTGTCGCTGCCGCGGGCTGCGGTTTCGCCCGACCGGCCCTATTGCATCCTGCGCGGCAAGGGCGGTCGCGAACGGCTGGTGCCGATTTCCGACCGCGCCCGTGCCGCCGTCGCCGCATGGCGCGCGCATGTGCCGGCGGATCAGCCATGGCTGTTCCCCTCGGGCAAGAGTTTCCTGTCGCGCGTGCGGCTGTTCCAGCTCGTACGTGCGCTCGGCGCGGCGGCGGGCATCCCGCCCGACCGGATCTCGCCGCACGTGCTGCGCCATGCGTTCGCCACGCACCTGCTGGCGGGCGGGGCGGACCTGCGCGCGCTCCAGACGATGCTCGGCCACGCCGATATCGCGACAACCGAAATCTATACGCACGTCGATGCCAGCCGGCTGATCGCTTTGGTCAACGAACGCCATCCGCTTGCGGAGCTGCGCCCGTCGCGGTGACGGCGGCGGTCGCTCAGACGCTGACGCTTGCCTCAGCGCGCCCGTCGCCACCGAACACGCGCAGATAGCGCGCGATCTCGGCCGGCTCACCGGTCGCCTTGGCGGGATTGTCGGAGAGCTTCACCGCCGGGCGGCCGTTCGCGCGCGTCACCTTGCACACCAGCGAGATCGGTTCGAGCGCGTGCCCGCCACGCGGATCGCAGCCGCGGAAATCGTTGGTGAGGTTGGTGCCCCAGCCGTAACTCATCCGCACGCGGCCGTGGAAGTGGCGGTAGGTCTGCTCGATCGTGTCGATGTCCATGCCGTCGGAGAAGATCAGCAGCTTCTCGCGCGGATCGACGCCCTGTTGCTGCCACCAGCGGATGATCTGCTCGCCGCCCTCGATCGGCGGCGCGCTGTCGGGGCGGAAGCCGGTCCACTCCGCCAGCCATGCCGGCGCCTGTCTAAGGAAGGCGGTGGTGCCGAACGCGTCGGGCAGCGCGATCAGCAGGTTGCCGCCGTAATGCGCGCGCCATTGTTCGAGCACTCGGTAGGGCGCGCCCGCCAGCTCGGCATCGCCGTTCGACAGCGCCGCCTCCACCATCGGCAGTTCGTGCGCGTTGGTGCCGATCGCCTCGAGGTCCGCATCCATCGCCAGCAGCACGTTGGAGGAACCGACGAAGCGATGCCCGAGCCCTTCCTTCAGCGCCTCGACGCACCAGCGCTGCCACAAGAAGCCGTGCCGCCGCCGCGTGCCGAAGTCGCTCAGCACCAGATCGGGCAGGTCGCGCAAGCGCTCGACCTTCTCCCAAAGCCGCGCCTTGGCGCGCGCATACAGCACGTCGAGCGCGAACTTGCCCATGTCGCGCGTCGCCGCACGCGATTTCAGCTCGTTGATGATCGCGAGCGCGGGGATCTCCCACATCGAAGTGCCCGTCCACGGGCCGTCGAAGTGCAGTTCATACTGGCCGTCGACCTTGCGCAGATCGTACTCCGGCAGTTGAAAATCGGCGAGCCATGCGATGAAGTCGGGCGCGAACATCTGCCGCTTGCCGTAGAAGCTGTTACCCGCCAGCCAGATCAATTCCTTGCGGCTGAACCGCACCGTGCGGGCATGGTCGAGCTGCGCGCGCAACTCGTCCTCGTCGATGATCTCGGCGAGGCGCACGCTCTTGGTGCGGTTGATGAGCGAGAAGGTCGCCTCCACGTCCGGGTGGATGTGGCGGATCATCTGCAACATCAGCAGCTTGTAGAAATCGGTGTCGAGCAGGCTCCGCACGATCGGGTCGAGCCGGAAGTTATGCTCATAGGTGCGGGTTGCGATGTCGGTGAAAGCCATGGGTGCGATCCTTACCCGATCACGAGATGAAGGGAATTGGGCGCGGGCGCGATTTCGACACGACGGCCCCAATCGAAGCCGAGGAAATCCTGTTCGATCCCGTCGGCGAAGATCACGCCGCCCTCGTTCATCCGCGAGGTGACGACCAGCGGCGTGTCGGTGAGTTTGGCGGCGCGCATCCGTGTCTCGGTCGTGCGGCTGGGGAACGGCTCGCGCACCCAGAAGCCGGCGGCGCGCTCGGTCGGCGCGAGCGGCAGCGCTTGTCCCGTCGCCTCCGCGATCGAGCGCGCCCAGCCGGTCGCGCCGGTGCCCGAAGCGACGATGAGGCCCGAGGAGGAGTGATCCTCGCCCTCATCGCCAAGCTGGAGGTGGTAGCGCGCCGACTGGTGACTGCGATGCCCAACGAAAATCTCGTTGAGCGCGACCAGCGTCTCGCCATCGTCGAGCACCGCCCGCACCATCGTGCGCCGTTCGATCGGCGCGGCGGGGGCGAGTGCGGCGGGATAAAGCTTGGCGAGCCGCTCTACGCCCACGCGCACCAGCACGCCGTCGTAAAGATCGGGCGCGGGATTGACGCCGATCACCGGCTGACCGTCGAGATATTTGGCGACGTTCGCCACCAGCCCGTCCTGCCCGACCGCGACGACGACATCCTCGCGCCCGAACAGGAACCGGTCGAGATCGGCGCGCCGCACCAGCGCCTGCCGCCACTCCGCCGGCACCGCCGCGCGTGCGGCGGATAACGCGGCATGGAACTGATGATGGCGCTGCTCGACCGTCTCGATCCGCTGCCCGCGCGTTTCGAGGAAGAACCGCGCCTGATCGCGCGTGGCGTGGCGCGCGATGAGCTGTTCGAGATCGGTCTCGCGGACGACGAACACCGCGCGGGGCGGGATGGTGGACATGTGCGCTCTTTCCCACGAGTTTACGCTGCCGTTCGTGTCGAGTAGCGACCGAGTAGGCGACGCCGTATCGAGGACGCGTATCGAGACAGTGCTCGAGCCATCCCTCGATACGCCGCCTCGATACGCCCTGCGGGCTACTCGGCAGCTACTCGGGACGAACGGGGGTAATTAAGCGGCCACGATCGCCGGAGCCTTGCGGAACTCGCCCATCACCGCGGCGAGCAGATCGGGCGTTACGTTGACTTGCTCGATCGTCTCCAGCTTGCCCGCGAGTTGCTGCGCGGCAAGGCCGAACAGCACCGCCGGCGGCAGATCACGATACACCGCGATGTGCGCCTGTTCGGCCTCCGCCTTTGCACCTTCGACCATGCGGATACGGTCCGCCTCCGCCGCCGCCTCGACCTGCTGTGCCTCGGCCTTGCCGGTGGCGCGGGTGCGGGCGTTGTCGGTTTCCTCGGCGATCAACAGCTTTTCGCGGCGGGCGAGTTCGGTGCGCGTCGCCAGCTCGTTCTCGGCGATGGCGCGCTCCTTCTCGACCGCGAGCGCGCGGCGCTCGAAGGTCGCCTCGTCGGCCTTTTGCTGGAGCGCCTCGAACGTCGGCGTCTGGAGCGCGCGTTCCAGTTCGCTGGTCGGCGCGAGGTTGGTCAGTCGCACCGACACTGCCGCGACGCCGATCTCCGCCAGCGCCGGGTCGGCGGCGAGCGCCGCTTCGAGCTGCGCGCGAAGCGGGCCCGGTCCGGCATCGAGCAACGCGCGCACCGGCGCGGTGCCGAGATATTGCAGCACCGCCTGATTGGCGATGCCGGCGATCCGTGCCTCGATCCGTGGCACCGGCTCGGCCTGCGGCTTGCCGGTGTAGGGGCTGATCGTGAAATCGACCCGCTCGGCGAGCAGCACCGGATCGACCACATGCCAGCCGACCGTGCCCTGCACCGAGACGGTCTGGAAATCCTGGCTGCGGCCCTTGACGAACAGGGTCATCTCGCGGTCGTCCATCGGCACTTCGGCGATGCTCGCGGTCTCCGGGCGGAACCAGAAGACGAGGCCGCGCCCGCTCTGGCGGACCTTGCCGTTGCGGTAGCGGATGATGTGGCTGCTCGCCTCGCTGCGCAGTTGTGCGAAGAACAGCAGGTTGCGGATAGTGGCCATGGGCTTTCTCCTTCTCAGATCGGTCTTTGAAAACGGAACAGTTCGGCGGGACGGAACGAGGTGCCCGCCTCGCGCTCGCCGGTCGCCGCCAACCAGCCTTTGTCGAGCATGCGGCGGCGGAAGGCGGGTTTGTTGAGGGGCGTGCCGAGGATCGCCTCGTGCACGTCCTGAAGCTGGCGCAGGGTGAACCGCTCGGGCAGCAGCGCGAAGCCGACGTCGGAATAATCGAGCTTGCCGCGCAGCCGCAGCATCGCGGTGGCGAGGATATCGGCATGGTCGAAGGCGAGGGGAACGGGCGCACCCTTGGCCGTCGTCACCTCCACCGGGCCGCCGGTGTCACCCGCCCACGGCACGTCGATGCGTGCGGGCACCAGCACGTCACTATCGAGCGCGGCCGCGAACGCGGCACCGTCGAGCAGCGCCAGATAGGCAACCGAGATGATCCGCATGCGCGGATCGCGCGCGACTGCGCCGAACGTATAGAGCTGTTCAAGATGCGCCTCACCGATCCCCGCCTTCTCGCACAATACGCGCGCGGCGGCGTCGTCCAGCGTTTCGTCGATCCGCACGAAGCCGCCGGGTAGCGCGAAACGGTCGGCGAAGGGGGGCGCGTCACGCTTCACCAGCAGCGCCGAGGGGCGGCCGTCGCGAATGCCGAGCAGCACCAGATCGACCGCGACCGATGGCCGCTGGTAGGCGTTGGGGTCATAGCGTTCGAGGAAGTCCGACTCGGTCACGCAGCACCTAATATGCAATGTGCGCTTTACTTATGATTGAGTTGGATATATGTCAACCGCATCGGATAAAGGAGTTGGGTCGATGCAGGAATTCGTGGTCGTGGTGGATACGCAGCGCGACTTCATCGCCGCCGATGGCGCGCTGAGCGTCGCGGGCGCGGAGGATCTGGTCGCGCCGATGCGCGCGTTCCTCTCGGGGCTTGAGGCGGAGCGGACCGCAGGCGTGCTGTTCACCTTCGATACGCATGTGCCGGCGGTCTATGCCGCGTCGGAGGAGGCCAAGGCGTTCCCCGCGCATTGCGTGAAGGGCACGCCGGGATGGGCCAACCTGCTCGACCCCGCGCTGGTCGATCGCGCGATCCCGGCGTGGCGGATCGAGAAGGGCGTCTTCGACATGTGGGCCGAGGACGGCCTGCTGATCGAGGATGCGCGTGGCGACGCGATGCCGCCGGTCCCGCGCGAGACGTTCTTCGCGCGGCTGCGCGAGGCGGGGGTGCGCCGCGTGACGGTGATCGGCGTCGCCGCCGATTATTGCGTGCGCTGGGCGGTGGCAGGTCTCGTCGAGCGCGGTTTCGAGGTGGTCGTGCCGCCCGCCTTGACGCGGGGCATCGCGCGGCAGATCGACACCGTGCTGGTGGAGGATTTCGCGGGCGCGCCGGTCAGCGCGCCCGCGTGATCGGTTACTTGAGCGTGCGCGCGAACAGCGCCAGCATCTCGCGCCAGCCGCGCTCGGCAGCGGCTTCGTCGTAGGGCGGGAAGTCGGCCTTCATCCAGCCGTGGTGCGCGCCTTCGTAGGTCTCGGCACGGTAGGTGACGCCCGCGTCGTTGAGCGCCTGCTCGAACCGCGCGGCCATCTCGGGCGGATAGCTGCCGTCCTCGTCCGCCGCGGCGATGTAGAGTTCGGCCTTGATGGTCGGTGCGGAGAGATGCGGGCTGTCCGGCGCGTCGCTGGCGAGATTGCCGCCGTGGAAGCTGATCGCCGCCGCGATCCGCTTCGGGTAAGCGCCCGCCGCCGCGATCGCCATGCCGCCGCCCATGCAGAAGCCGATCGTGCCGACCTTGCCCTTCGCCACGTCCGCGCGCGTGTCCAGATAGGCGAGGAACGCCTCGGTGTCGGCGGCCGCCTTGGCATTGCCGGTGGTCGCCATCAGCGGGCCGACCACCTCGCGGAAGCCCTGCTTGACGACGTGCTTCGGGTCGAACGGTCCGTAAGCGCCATAGCGGTAGAACATGTCGGGCAGCAGCACGACATAGCCATTGGCGGCGAGCCGCTGCGCGATCGCGACGAGCGTCGGGCGGATGCCGACGCCGTCCATGTAGAGGATCACCGCCGGAAACACGCCGTCGACCGGCGGCGTCAGCACATGGGCGGGGCAGGTGCCATCCTTGGTTTCGATCGAAATCCGTTCGTCGCTCATCGAATCGTCCTCATTGGGGCCGGGGGATGTCGCGCATGTGCCGCATGCCGACCGTCCCCGCCAGCCGATCCGGCGCGATCTCAGGCGGCGCGGTCGTTCGCCGCGACCGGTGCTGCGTCATGCAGATACGGTGCGACCAGCCCGCGCGCGCGGAACCACGCCTGCCGTTCGGGCGGAAGCGTGTCGAAATTGCCGATTACGCGCCGGCACTCCGGGCTGCGGCACTGGCACATCATGTACCAGTCCGACGCGCTGAGCGTGGTCGAATAATCCCAGGTGATCTCCTCGCCCGGGGCGATCGCGCGGATCGCGACCAGCATCACGTCGCCACCGGTGAAGCGCAGCCCGGCATTGGGCGCGCAGCTATGGTTGATGAGGTCGTCGATCCGCCCCGACGGGCCCATGTAATGGTCGGGCGTCACCTGCACGAAGCGGTCGCGTGCGCCGTGAAGCATGCCCGGCAGCTTGTCGGCGCGGAAGCGGCGGCCGGTGAAGCGCACGATCTCGGCCCCTTCGGCGAAACCGGCGGCGGCATAGACCGCCTTGCCGAGGTGCGTCTCGCCGACTGAGAACAGATTTTCGGCGGGCGCATACGCGTCGAGCACGTAGAACCGCCCGTTCCTGAACCCGAGCGAGCGCAGCGGGTTGATCGTCGCCAGTCCGACCATGAACCACACGCTCGCATGGCAGAGCAGTTCGGCGAAGATATAGGCATATTCGCCGATGCGCGGCGGCCCGCTATGCGTCGCGACCAGCAGGGTGGCGAGATCGGCGATCGTCCACAGCCCCCAGGCAGGCGAGCGTTCGCGCGTGCGATCCTGCCAGACGCTCACCCAGGTCGGCCAGAAACCGAGCGGCACCACCGCGACGATCAGCATGTGCGCCCAGAATGTCTCGCGAAACGCCAGCCAGATCGCCAGCGCGACAAGGTTCGCCGCCATGCACACAGCCTCGCTGGAGGTAGGTGCGGCCCATGCGCCATGCCGCCAGATCGCGAGCGTGACGACGATGCACGATGCGGCGGCGAGCATGAACACCCAGCCCTGAAGCGCGCCCGGGTTGAGCGCGACATAGGTCGCCGCCTCGACCGCGGTGCCCGCGCTCCAGATCAGCCACGACGCGCGATTGGGCTGGACGAGATGCCGCCCGAGGCCGACGAGATAGGCGCCGTAACCCCCGAGGCTGCATAGCATCGCGACAAGGAACCAGGCGTCGATCGGCGTCATCCGGCTGAAGTGTGGTTAGCGCGAGCTTATGGAAACGCGCCGAATCCGTCCACGAGAATCGTCGCCGCGCTGCGTTCAGCGGTTCACGCAAGGGCGGATCGTCGCCGGCTCAGGTCGCACGCCCACCGCCTGGAACGTGGCGAGATAGCCGCCTGCCGAAGGCATTTCGTGCCGGTCGACCTGCTTGTAGCCGACTGCCGCGAACTCGCAGGTGAGCAGCGCGGGCGGGGTGCCGTGGCGCTGGGTCGGCCGATCGGCATCGACCACGACGACGAGGCCGCCGCGCTTCAGCGACGGGCGCATGTGCCACAGAAATTCATACGGCTGTTCGATCTCGTGATACATGTGGATCATCAGCACGCGGTCGAAACTGTTGCTCGGCAGCTTGGGATCGGCGGGCGCGCCGAGCCGCACGCTGACATTGTCGAGCCGGTCGCGCGCGACACGCTCGGCCAGCGCATTGTGGACGCTCGGCATGATGTCCTCGGCGAGCACGCGCCCGTCCTTGCCGACGCGCGCGGCGAGGCGGATCGTGTAATAACCTTCGCCCGCGCCGATATCCGCAACCGTCATGCCGGGCTTGATGCCGGCCTTCGCCATCACCTGCTGCGCTTCGTCGCGACTGTCGCGGTCCTGTTCGTTCGACCAGCGCGACGAGACGATCGTCGCCACCGGCCGGTCGGCGGCCGGGAAGGGGCCGACGCTGGCCTGCTTGGTGCCGGACGAGCAGGCAGCGAGTGCGCCCAACAACGCCGCAACGACACCGCGCCAACTGAAAATCAGGCGTGCCCCCCGCTCGCTCACGTCAGTCGACGTCCTCCACCTCTACCGTCTCGCCGGTCACGCGCTGCGACAGTGCGGCGGCCATGAACGAATCGAGATCGCCGTCGAGCACGTCGGACGGACTGGTCGAAGTGACGCCGGTGCGCAGGTCCTTCACCAGCTGATATGGCTGCAACACGTAGGAGCGGATCTGGTGGCCCCAGCCGATATCGGTCTTGGTGGCGTTCTCGGCATTGGCAGCCGCCTCGCGGATCTGCAACTCGCGCTCGTACAGGCGCGCGCGGAGCTGGTTATAGGCTTCCGCCTTGTTCTTGTGCTGCGAACGCTGGTTCTGGCACTGTACGACGATGCCGGTCGGGATGTGCGTGATGCGCACCGCCGAATCGGTGGTGTTGATGTGCTGGCCGCCCGCGCCCGATGCACGGTAGGTGTCGATGCGCAGATCGCTTTCGTTGTATTCGACCACGATATTGTCGTCGATCACCGGATAGACCCAAACCGAGGAGAAGCTGGTGTGGCGGCGCGCCGCGCTGTCATACGGGCTGATCCGCACGAGCCGGTGGACGCCGCTCTCGGTCTTGGCATAGCCGTAAGCGTTCTCGCCCTTGAGCAGCAGCGTGGCCGACTTGATGCCCGCCTGTTCGCCGGCATGATAGTCGATCAGTTCGACCTTCATGCCATGCCGCTCGGCCCAGCGCGTGTACATGCGCTGGAGCATGCCCGCCCAGTCCTGACTCTCGGTGCCGCCCGCGCCCGAGTTGATCTCGACATAGGTGTCGTTGCCGTCCGCCTCGCCCGACAGCAGCGCCTTGACCTTGTCGATCTGCGCGCGGTCGGACAGAGCGGCGAGGGCAGCAACGCCCTCGCTCTCCATCTCGGCGTCACCCTCCGCCTCGGCCATCTCGATCAGCTCGGCGGTGTCGCTCAGTTCGGTCTCGATCGCCCGCGTCGCGCCGATCGCCTCGTCGAGACGGCGACGCTCGCGCATCACCTCCTGCGCGGCCTTGGCGTCGTTCCACAGCGTGGGATCCTCGACACGCGCGTTCAGCTCGTCGAGCCGGCGAAGCGCGCGGTCCCAGTCGAGGAACCGCCGCAGCAACGCAAGCGAATCCTTGATCGAATCGATATGTGCCTGCGCTTCGGCGCGCATGAGGGTAACTCCAAAGTCTTTACGTCGCCCGGCGGGAGCCGGGACCGCTATGTAGTGTGGCAAGCCGCGTGCACCAAACGCAGCGACCCGGGCCTACGCCGGGGCGGCGCGCTAGTAAATCCCGCCCTGCTGTTGCAGGAAGTCACTGTCCTTGCGCTGGTCGGTGGATTGCGCGGCCTGTGCCGCCTTGGCCCGCGCGGCAGCGGCGGCCGCAGCGGCGGCGGCGGCTTCCTCGGGCGTCTGGCGATGGAACACGCGGCGCGGCTCGCTTTCCGGCTTGAACGCTTCCCAGATCACCGGCGCCTTGGGGTCGGCGGTCGGCCATGCGCCGTACACCGGCTTGCCCGAGGCGCGGTCGATCCGCACCATGCGGATGCCCGGTGCGGCGCGGAACGGCACCTTGGGCAGGCCGTCATACGCCTTCAGCGCGAATTCCTTGAAGATCGGCGCGGCGATCGTGCCGCCTTGCGCGTAACCGCCAAGCCCGTGCGGCGTGTCGTAGCCGATATAGAGCCCGCCGATCATCTGCGGGGTGCCGCCGATGAACCACACGTCGGTCGGGCCGGAATTGGTGCCCGTCTTGCCGAACATCGGCCGGTCGAGATCGCGCAGCACGGTCGCGGTGCCGCGCTGGATCACGCCTTCGGTGATATGGACCATCTGATAGGCGGTCATCGCATCGACCACTTGCCGGCCGCGATTGACCGGGCGCGGCATCGCCTTGCCGTTCCAGTCGGGTCCGTTGCAGCCTTCGCAGGCATGCCAGTTCTCCGGCCAGATCACCTTGCCGTGGCGATCCTGCACGAAGTCGATCAGCGTACCCTGATGCGCCTGCCCGTGGTTCTCGAGGATCGTATAGGCGTTGACCATCCGCGCCACCGTCGTTTCGCCCGCGCCGAGCGCGAAGGAGAGGTAGGGCGGGTATTTGCCAACGCCGATCTTGTCCATCAGCGCGACGACCTTGGGCATGCCGGTTTGCGCGGCGGCGCGCACCGTCATCAGGTTGCGCGATTGTTCGATGCCCCAGCGCATCGTGTGCGGCCCCGAACCGCCTTCGCTGCCGAAGTTCTTGAAGCATTTCTGCCCGAGCCGCGCGCCCTGAAACACGCAGAACGGTCCGTCGATGATGATCGAGGCAGGTGTCATGCCGTTTTCGAGCGCGGCGGAATAGACGATCGGCTTGATCGTCGAACCCGGCTGGCGCAGCGCCTGCGTCGCACGGTTGAACGCCTGCAAGCGGAAGTCGAAGCCGCCCTGCATCGCCATCACGCGGCCGGTGGCGGGTTCCTCCACCACGAACGCGCCCGACACCTTGGGGATTGCGCGCAATGCGAACTGCCCGCCTTCGGGCGCGACCGCGATGATGTCGCCGGTCTTCAGCGCGGCGAAGGCGGTGCCGCCGACCCCGCGCACCGGCATCTGCGCGCCCCAGCGTGGCAAGCTGCCGGTCTGGCCGTTGGAGAAGCCGAGCGTCGCCGCTTCACCATCGACAGCCGTGACGATCGCGGCGCGCCAATCCTGGAAATCGAGCCCGATGTTGGTGTTGAGCAGCGCGGGCAGCCAGTTGTCGCCCGCGATTTCGACGTGTGAGATCGGCCCGGCCCAGCCGCGACCCCGGTCGTAGCGCAGCAGGCCATTGCGCAGCGCGGTCTGCGCATAATCCTGCAAATGCTGGTCGAGCGAGGTGCGCACCCATAGGCCACCGGCATAGACGCTGTACGGACCCGCGCTCGAATCCTCGCCGAACTTGTCGATCAACTGGCGGCGCACTTCCTCGACGAAATAGCCGGTGCCGGCGACTTCGGTCTTGGGCGTCTGACGCGGTACGGTGCCGAGCGGCTCGCTCTCGGCCTGGGCATATTGCCCCTGGTCGATGAAGCCGTTCTTGAGCATTTCCGACAGTACATAATGCCGCCGCGCCAGTGCGCGCTCGGCATGGCGGTCGGGATCGTAGTTCGACGGGCCCTTGGGCAGAATCGCGAGATACGCCATCTGCGCGAGATCGAGGTCGTTCAGCTCCTTGCCGAAATAGGCATAGCTCGCCGCCTCGACGCCGAACGCGTTACGCCCGAGCGCGATCTGGTTGAGGTAGAGTTCGAGGATCTGCTGCTTGGTCAGCGTATCCTCGATTCGATAGGCGAGGATCGCCTCCTTCAGCTTGCGGCTGTAGCTGTGCTCGTTGCCGATCAGCAGGTTCTTGGCGACCTGCTGGGTGATGGTCGACGCGCCGCGCGCGCGCTTGTTGCGGGCGAGATTGTCCCACAAGGCGGACGCGATGCCGGCGTAATCGACGCCGTGATGCTCGAAGAAGGTCTTGTCCTCGGCCGCGAGGAAGGCGCGCACCAGCAGCGGCGGATATTCGTTGTAGCTCAGCTCGACACGGCGTTCGCGCGCATAGCTGTGGATCGGCAGGCCATCGATGCCGCGCACGTTGGTCGGCAGCGGCGGCTCGTACACGCGCAGCTTGTCGACCGAGGGTAGATCGCGTGCGAACAACAGGAAGAACGCGGCATAGGCGATGGCGCCCAGCACGGCGAGCACGGCGAGCAGTTTCACCCACCAGCGGCCCCACGCGCGGCCGATACTGGCGCTCATCCCGCCCGCCCGGCGGCGGAGGCGGAAGCTCACGCTGGAATCATCGTCGGCCATAATCCGCGCAGGCTCTAGCAAGTTTCGCGAGCGTTGCCAGCCTTGGCGGTACGTGGAAATTTTTGCCGCCCGCTCCGGATGCGTGCTGCGGCGTCTATAATGATGGAAACGGCGCAGTCAGAACGACGCCCGTTGGCCGTTTCGACCAGCAGAATGCGGTCGAGCCTGACGCGCCCTGCCAGCTTCCCGGGGCAGGGCGCGTACGTTTCCCATCCCATTGTCGCGCCGCAAGTGTTCCTATTGGCACCGTCGAGGCACCGCGCGTGGTGCATATTCCTCGACTTCGCTCGAGACGAACGGGCGCTGGCTCACTCCGCCGAAGCGAGCCGCCGCGCGAAGTGGACGTCGACCGCCTTGCGCACGCTCTCGGCGATCGCGTGGCGACCGGCGGGCGAATCGATGAAGTCTGCGTCCTTGGGGTTGGAGATATAGCCGGTCTCGAACAGGATCGAAGGCATGTCCGGTGCTTTGAGCACCATCAGCGAGGCCATGCGGTGGAAGTTCGGCTTCATCGGCACCAGCGGCTGCGCCTCGCGGCCGAGCAGGCGGGCGAAATTGGCCGAGGAGTTCATCGTCTCGCGCTGCGTGAGGTCGATCAGGATCGAGGAGATGTCGGCCGAAGTGGAGGCGAGGTTCACGCCGGCGATGATGTCCGCCTTGTTCTCGCGCGCCGCCAGCCGCGCCGATTCCTTGTCGGAGGCGACTTCGGACAGCGTATAGACCGACGCGCCGCTCGCATCGCCTGAGCCGACGCTGTCGCAGTGGATCGAGATGAACAGGCTGGCGTGCAGCTTGCGCGCGATGCCGAAGCGTTCCTGAAGCACGATGAAGCGATCGTCCTCACGCGTCAGCGCGACGCGCACGCGGCCCGATGCGATCAGCTCGTCGCGGATCGCCTTGGCGATGCGCAAAGTCACGTCCTTCTCGCGGCGGCCGTCGGTGGGGGCGATCGCGCCGGGGTCCTGACCGCCGTGGCCGGCGTCGATCACCACCAATGGGCGGCTGGCGTCGTCGCCATAAACGCGCGGCAGGCGCAGCGTGCGGCTCGAACGCGGGATCGGCACCGCCACCTGATAGCGCCGCACGGCCTGCGTCGCCTGACCGAAGGTGAACGGCGGCAGCACGCGCACGCGCCCCCCACCGGCGGCGCGCGCGAAGGCGGCGTCGTCAACCGTGCGCAGCGCCAGCGTCAGGTCGCGGCCACCGTCGCCGAGCGTACCCTCGCGCACCACCGCCGGGCGGGCGAGGTCGAACACGATGCGCAGGCCGTCCGCGCCATGCGGTGCCTGCCGGACCGAGGTGACGATCCCGTCCGCATCGACCATATGCCCCGGCGACGCACCGCCCACATCGAGTGCGATCCGCTGCGGACGCGCGAGCAGGAAGGCGGACGCGTCGCCGACGCTGCGATCGAAATGCAGCACGATCCGGTCGCCCCGCACGTCGACCCGCTGCACCGTCGCGGCCCAGCCGGGGGTGCCGGCGAACCAACAGGCCAGCAAAGCGAGGATGAACGACACACGGCCGTAATGCCGCGTCGGCACGCGGCCGGTCCAGCGAAAAGACATTTGGGACGAGCCCCCCAGTTACGCGTTTTACTGGGATCGGCTGTGCCACGGACACGTCAGTTTACGGTGAAGCGGCAGGGTTAACCGCTCGTTCGGCAAATTCTTGCCGGTGTGTCGCGGCAGAAATGTGCCAGTTGCTGCGCACGACGCGGGATGCTACGCATGCTCGCGCACCGGAGAAGCGCTTGTTTCAGCACGATCCGGTGATCCGGTCGCCCGCGCGCTTTTGAGCGGCGACCCTCTCAGGTTGACGTTCGCATGATGCATTTCCCCACGTCCTCGCGCCGCCCGGTTTCTGCCGGCGGCTTTGCGAGCGCGCGGGGTGCCGTGGGCCATGCGCCCGGGCGTGCGATGCGAGCAGAGGCAGTTTTGCAAACCCATTGCGACAATGGTCCGGGCGCGTTTTCCGCCTGGGCCGAGCCGCTACACATTCGCGCGCGGCCAGCGCCACAGGCACCCGGACCGCGCGCCCGGAGAACATTACATGACAACGCGTATGCTGATCGACGCACGCCACCGGGAGGAAACCCGCGTGGCCGTCGTCAAAGGAAATCGGATCGAGGAGTTTGATTTCGAATCCGCCGAGCGCAAGCAGCTCAAGGGCAACATCTATCTCGCCAAGGTAACTCGCGTCGAACCGTCGCTTCAGGCGGCGTTCGTCGATTACGGCGGCAACCGCCACGGCTTCCTCGCCTTCAGCGAAATCCATCCCGATTATTACCAGATCCCGCGCGAGGACCGCGAGGCGCTGCTGCGCGAAGAGGCCGAGCATGCCGCGCAGGAAGCCGCGCTCCGCGCCCAGCAGGATGCCGATGACGACGAGGACGAGGAGTCCGAGGACGACGACATCGACGAGGATTCGGTCGAGCGGTTCGAGGATGACGGCGGCGTCGATGCCGAAGCCGCTGCCGAGCAGAGCGGTCGCCGTCGCAGCCGCAAGGGTGGTTCTGACGATGCGGTCGAGGACTTGCGCGAACGTCGCATGAACCTGCGCCGCCGCTACAAGATCCAGGACGTGATCCACCGCCGGCAGGTGCTGCTGGTGCAGGTCGTCAAGGAAGAGCGCGGCAACAAGGGTGCGGCGCTGACCACCTATCTGTCGCTTGCCGGCCGCTACTGCGTGCTGATGCCCAACACGTCGCATGGCGGCGGAATTTCGCGCAAGATCAGCAACGCGGGCGATCGCAAGCGGCTGAAGTCGATCATGGCCGAGCTGACCCTGCCGCCGTCGATGGGCTGCATCGTCCGCACCGCCGGCTTGCAGCGCACCAAGGTCGAGATCAAGCGCGACTTCGATTATCTCGCCCGCCTGTGGGACGGCATCCGCGAGACGACCTTGTCGTCGTCCGCGCCCGCGCTCGTCTATGGCGACAGCGATCTGATGAAGCGCGCGATCCGCGACATCTACAATCGCGAGATCGAGGAAGTCATCGTCGAGGGTGACGACGGCTATCGTCAGGCCAAGGAGTTCATGCGGCTGCTGATGCCGACGCATGCGCGCAAGGTGAAGCATTACAGCGACCCGGTGCCGCTGTTCCAGCGCGCCGGTGTCGAGGATCAGCTTTCGGCGATGTACCATCCGGTGGTGCAGTTGAAGTCGGGCGGTTACCTCGTCATCAACCCGACCGAGGCGCTGGTGTCGATCGACATCAACTCCGGCCGGTCGACGCGCGAGCACAATATCGAGCAGACCGCGACCGCGACCAACCTCGAGGCTGCGCAGGAAATCGCGCGTCAGCTCCGGTTGCGCGACATGGCCGGTCTGGTCGTGATCGACTTCATCGACATGGATCATTCGTCCAACGTCCGTAAGGTCGAGAAGGCGATGAAGGAGGCGCTCAAGAACGATCGCGCGCGCATCCAGGTCGGCCGCATCTCGTCGTTCGGCCTGATGGAGATGAGCCGCCAGCGGCTGCGCACCGGCGTGCTTGAAGCCTCGACGCGGCCGTGCCCGCATTGCGAGGGCACCGGGTTCGTACGCACCGCGTCGTCGGCAGGCCTGTCGGCGCTGCGGCTGATCGAGGACGAGGCCGCACGCGGTCGCGGCTCGCAGCTCACCATCCGGGCGAGCGCGGAGGCGGCGTTCTACCTCCTCAACCGCAAGCGCGCCGAACTCGCCGAGATCGAGGATCGCTACGGCGTGTCGATCGAGGTCGTGGCGGACGGCGAGCAGGAGGGCGCGCGCATGTCGGTCGAAGCGTCCGGCCCGCCGCCTGCACATCCCCCGCGCTTCGACGCGCCGATCATCGAGGTCGACGAGGACGACGATCTCGAGGAGGAAGAGGAGGAGATCGAAGCCGAGGAGGTCGAGCAGACCGACGACGCCGACGAGGGCGAGGAGCGCGAGGAGCGCAACCGTCCGGGTGAGACGCAGGCCGAGGGCGAAGCCCGTCGCAAGCGCCGCCGCCGTCGCGGTCGCCGCGGTCGCAACCGGCCCGAGGGCGAGCCGCAGGGCGAGCCGGCGGAGCAGGACGATACGGCCGAGGCCGCCGAGTCAGAGGGCGAAGTCGAAGGCGAGGAGGCTCCGGCCCGCGTCGCCGAGACTGCCGAGGGTGAAGGCGAGGGTCGTCGCCGCCGTGGTCGTCGCGGTCGTCGCGGTGGTCGCCGCAACGAAGGCGAGGGCAACGCATCGGTCGAGGCTGACGCCGAGGCTCCGGTCGCGAGCCTGGTCGACGATGCGGGTTCGGAAGGCACGATCGAGGCCGAGGCTCTGCCGGAAGCGGTCGAGCCCGTGGCCGAGCCGGCGGCGGAGGCCGCTGCGCCGAAGAAGCGCACGCGCCGTCGCAAGGCCGATACCGAGCTGGTCGCCGAAGCGCCTGCGCCGGTCGAGGTCGCGCCCGAGCCCGAAGCGGAGGCCGAAAAGCCCAAGCGCAAGCGCCGCAGCACCAAGGCGGCTGCCGAAGCCGCCGAGGCCGAGGCGCCCGTCGCTGAGGCTCCGGCCGAGGAGGCCCAGCCCAAGAAGCGTCGCGCGCCACGTCGCAAGGCCGATGCCGCACCCGCGGAAAACGCCGACGCGGCTGAGCCCGTGGCCGAGGCGACCGCCCCGGCGGCTGCTGAGCCGGCCGAAGCCCCGACCGCGATCGATCCCGATCCGGGCGAGGCGGGCACGCCGCGTCGCGGCTGGTGGCAGCGGACGTTCGGCGCCTGACCGATGCCGGCGGGGTTCCCTTCGGGGAGCCCCGCCGGAACCGCTTCACCGGTCGTTCACGCGGCCGGCCCAACAAGGAGCGTCGTGTCGATGTCTCGCCTGAAACGCCTCGTCGCCGGTGCCGCCACCGCGCTGCTGCTCTGGGCGCAGCCTGCCGCCGCGCAGTCGATCCTGCGCGATGCCGAGACCGAGACGTTGTTCAACGACATGTCGCGGCCGCTGATCGTCGCGGCGGGGTTGTCGCCCAACACCGTCAAGGTGATCCTCATCAATGATGACTCGATCAACGCCTTCACCGCAGGCGGGCAGACGGTCTATGTGAACTCCGGCCTGCTCGCCGCCGCCGACAACGCTAATCAGGTGCAGGGCGTGATCGCGCACGAGCTCGGCCACGTCGCCGACGGGCATGTCGTGCTGGCGGATGCCGGTTACCGGCCTGCGCTCGGCATCTCGATCCTCAGCCTCGTGCTTGGCATCGCCGCGATGGCGGCGGGTGCGGGCGACGCGGGTGCGGGGATCCTCGCCGCCGGGCAGACTGCCGCCGGCTACAAGGCGGCCGCGTTCAGCCGCGTGCAGGAATCCACCGCCGATGCCACCGGGGCGAAGTTCCTCCGCCAGGCCGGGATCAGCGGCAAGGGGATGCTCACCTTCTTCAAGAAGTTGCAGAGCCAGGAATATGCGGTGGGCTTGCAGAACATCGACCCCTACGCACAGAGCCACCCGCTGAGCGGCGAGCGCATCGCCGCGCTGACCGGCGACGTGGTCGCCTCGCCCGCGTACAACACCCCGCTCGACCCCGATCTGGAGGAGCGGTTCAAACGCGTGAAGGCCAAGCTGCTCGGTTTCGTGTCCGATCCCAAGACCACGCTCAACGTCTATCCCGCCAGCGATCAATCCGAATATGGCCATTATGCGCGAGCCTATGCGTGGCACAAGGCCGGCTACCCCGACAAGGCCGATGCCGAGACGAAGGCGCTGCTGGCGATCAAGCCGCACGATCCGTATTTCCTCGAAGTGCGCGGGCAGATCCTGCTCGAAGCCGGCAAACCGCGCGACGCGCTTGCCCCCTTGCGCGAGGCGACTGATCTCACCCGCACCGCGCCGTTGATCGCCACCACGCTCGGCCACGCGCTGATCGCGACCGAGGACAAGCAGTATATCCCTGAGGCGGTGAAGGTGTTGCGCTCGGCGGTGGCGCGCGACGACGACAATCCGTTCGCCTGGTATCAGCTCGGCACCGCCTACGAGCTGTCCGGTGACGAGCCGCGCGCGCTGCTCGCCTCGGCCGAGCAGGCGAGCCTGACCGGCGATGTGCCGCGCGCGGCCTACAGCGCCAAGGCGGCGATGGCCGGACTGCCGCCCAACAGCATCGACTGGGTGCGCGCGCAGGACATCGCGATGACGTCAATGAACGACATCGAAGACAATCCGAAGAAGTATAAGAAGCGCCGATGAACCGACTGACTTTGATACTGACCGCGCTGCTCGGCGCGTTGCTGGGCGGTGCCGTCGTGCTGTGGGGCTCGAGCCGCCTCGCGCCCGCCGGCGATCAGGCGCGGATCGAGCAGGTCGTCCACGATTATCTGCTGTCGCATCCCGAGGTGCTGCCCGCCGCGATGGACGCGCTGCGCGACAAGGAACACGCCAAGACGATCGCCGACAACCGCGCCGCGATCCTCGAGCCCGTCGGCAGCGCCTGGGCGGGGAGCGCGCATCCCGATCTGACGATCGCCGAATATTACGATTATAATTGTGGCTATTGCCGCGCCAGCCTGCCCGCGATCGCGCAATTGCTGGCAAGCGACCCCAAGCTGCGCATCGTGTTCCGCGAATTTCCCGTGCTGGCGGAGTCGAGCGCGACCGCCGCGCGGATGAGCCTCGCCGCCGCCGAGCAGGGCAAGTTCAAGCCGTTCCACGACGCGCTCTATGCCGGCGGGCAGGTCAGCGATCAGACCATCGCCGCAGCCGCCAAGGTAGCCGGGGTCGATACCGCCAAGGCGGCCGCTTTCACGCCGCGTGCCGATGCCGAAATTGCGTCGAACATGGGCGTCGCGCGACAGCTCGGGCTGACCGGCACGCCGAGCTGGGTGATCGGCAACCATGTCGTATCCTCCGCATTGCCGTTGGAGACATTGCAGAAACTGGTTGCGCAGGCGCGCGCGGGCGAGTGAGCCGGCGTCAGGCGGCTGTTCCGCAGGCGACGACCTCCTGCGGCGTACCGTCGTTGGCGGCAGCACGTCGCTCGGCGCGCTGCTCGGCAATCATCTGTTCCCAGAATGCCTCTTCCTGACGCGCGCGCTCGGCGCATTCGCGTGAACGACGCGCGAGGATGATCATGTCTTCCAACTCCATCATGCCCCTTTCTTCCGATCTGGAGGTATCTGGCGGGTGTAACGCCTCCTGTCAGGCTTAGACGCAGCTAACCGGAGGTTAAGCATCCGTCCTGTTGCAGACGCGGGACGAAAGGAGTCGCCGCGGCATCGTGGTATCTTCGGACGCGCCCGTTGCGACGGCGGAGCGGCGTTCCTATCTGCGCCACGCAAGGGGACCTACATGCAACCGATCCTGTCCGTCCGGGGCGTCTCGAAGACCTACGCCTCGGGCCACCGCGCGCTCGAACCCGTCGATCTGGATATCAACAAGGGCGAAATCTTCGCGCTGCTCGGGCCGAACGGCGCGGGCAAGACGACGCTCATCAGCATCATCTGCGGCATCGTCACGCCCTCCACCGGCACCATCACGGTGATGGGCCACGATGCGCAGCGCGATTTCCGCGCCGCGCGCAGTGTGATCGGGCTGGTGCCGCAGGAACTGTCGGTCGACATGTTCGAGACGGTGCTGGCGAGCGTCCGCTATAGCCGCCGCCTGTTCGGCAAGGCGGGTCATGACGCCTATATCGAGGAGGTGCTGCGAGACCTGTCGCTCTGGGACAAGCGCGGCGCGCGCATTCGCGAACTGTCCGGCGGGATGAAGCGCCGCGTGCTGATCGCCAAGGCGCTCAGCCACGAACCCGACGTGCTGTTCCTCGACGAACCGACCGCCGGTGTCGACGTTGCGCTCAGGCGCGACATGTGGAAGCTCGTCCACAAGCTGCGCGCCAAGGGCACCACGATCATCCTGACCACGCATTACATTGAGGAGGCCGAGGAGATGGCCGACCGCGTCGGCGTGATCGACAAGGGCCGCATCATCCTGATCGAGCAGAAGACCGAATTGATGAAGAAGCTCGGCAAGCGCCAGATGCTGATCTCGCTTCAGGAGCCGCAGGCGGCGGTTCCGGCGGAGTTGGCCGAGTGGCACCTGTCGCTGGAGGATGAGGGGCGCACCTTGCGCTATGTGTTCGACGCGCAGGCGGAGCATACCGGCATCCCCTCGCTGCTACGCAAGCTCGCCGAGATAGGGATCGGCTTCAAGGATCTGGAGACGAGCAAATCGTCGCTGGAGGACATTTTCGTCGACCTGGTCGAGCGCAAGGAGCAGGCGGCGTGAGCGGTCACATAGCACCGTTCGCCGTTCGCCCCGAGCGAAGTCGAGGGGCAAGCGCTACGCGAGGTGTCTCGACTTCGCTCGACACGAACGGCTTGGGGAAGGTTCTGGCATGAGCGCAGGCATCAACACGCACGGCGTCTGGGCGATATACCGCTTCGAGATGGCGCGTTCGCTCCGCACGATCTGGCAGAGTATCGCGACGCCGGTCATCACCACCTCGCTGTATTTCGTGGTGTTCGGCGGTGCGATCGGCTCGCGGATGAGCAATGTCGGCGGGGTGGGCTATGGCAGCTTCATCGTGCCTGGCCTCATCATGCTGTCGCTGCTGACGCAGAGCATCTCGAACGCGTCGATCGGCATCTACTTCCCCAAATTCACCGGCACCGTGTTCGAACTGCTCTCCGCGCCCGTCACGGCGATGGAGATGGTGGCGGGGTTCGTGGGCGCGGCGGCGACCAAGTCGATCGTGCTCGGGCTGCTGATCCTCGCGACTTCGGCGCTGTTCGTGCCGCTCCACGTCGCGCATCCGCTGGTGATGATCGCGTTTCTGGTGCTGACCAGCGTGACGTTCAGCCTGTTCGGCTTCATCATAGGCATCTGGGCGAACGGGTTCGAACAGCTTTCGGTGGTGCCCGCGCTGCTCATCACGCCGCTGACGTTCCTGGGCGGATCGTTCTACTCGATCGACATGCTGCCCGCGCCGTGGCGGACGATCAGCCTGTTCAACCCGGTCGTCTATCTGGTGAGCGGGTTCCGATGGAGCTTCTTCGACCGCGGTGACGTGAGCATTGGCGTAAGCCTGGGCGTGACGGCGGTGTTCATGGTGGCGTGTCTGGTGGCGATCGCGGTGATTTTCAGGACGGGGTGGCGGTTGAAAGCATAAGCGAGCGGCGCAAGCTGCGCCGCGGTCGCGCAGCGACGCGCAATGCCGGCCGGCGCGGGCGACGCCCGCGTCCGACGTCATGGGATTTACTCCCATGACTGCCTGCTGATCCGCCCAGCGTCATCCCAGCTCGCGCTGAGATGACGACTGAGTACCTAGATTACGCACCCCTCGCACCCTCGCGTCGCCCCGGCGCAGGCCGGGGCCGTTGTGTAATCTGGCGAGCGTGTGGCCCAAACGCGGCGGCCCCGGCCTGCGCCGGGGCGACGGGGTAAGCTGATCGCCCACCATGCCCGCCACGGGCAAAGCCCGTGTCGTCGGACGCGGCTGTGCCGCGCCGGCCGGCGGTTCGCGTCGCTGCGCGGGCGCGGCTCGCTCCCTACCGCATCACCGGCAACGTCACCTTGGACCCCGCGCACACCCGCTGCGTCGCCTTCGCGAAATCCGCCGGTCGCGCGCGCATGATGTTGGGCACGAACGTCTGCGGGTTGCGGTCGATCACCGGGAACCAGCTCGACTGGACCTGCACCATGATGCGGTGGCCCTTCTGGAAGACATGGTCGTGGTCGCGCAAAGCGACGTCCCACGCCACCACCTTGTTCGGCACGAGCGCTTTGGGACTCACGTCGCTGGCGAGGAAGCGTCCACGCCGTACCTCCATCGCGATCGGCCATTCGTAGCCGTTGAGCTGACGCGGATACGCGCCGAGCGGGGCCTCAGAGTCGAACTGCTGATAGTTCTGCGGCAGCACGTCGATCAGCTTCACCACGAAATCGCTGTCGGTGCCGCTGGTGCTCGCCATCAAGGTCGCGGCGAGCTTGCCGGTGACGGTAAGGTCGCCGGCAAGCGGTGCGCTCACCCAGCTCAGCACGTCGGGACGGTGGTCGACGAAGCGCTGGTCGGCGCTCTCCCACCAGCGCCATTCGGGGCGCGGATAGGTCGGCGAGATCGGGCGCTCGCGGAACGGCACCGGGTTGGCGGGATCGGACACGTAATCGCGGCACGCCTCACCCTTGGCGGGGGCGGTGAAATCGAGCGTGCCATTGGCGTGGAGGAACAGGTTCGTCGGCGTGGCTCCCGAAGGCGGCCAGTGGCGGTAGGTTTTCCAAACATTCGAGCCCGATTGCAGCATCTTCGCCTCGAAGCTCGGCCGCTCGCCGGTGCCGTGCAGCCAGTAGCGGAAGAACGGTGCCTGGATCTGATCGCGGAACTCGGCGCCGGTGTCGCGGCCGAGCGGGATGTTGCCGAGCATGTCCATTTTGCCCTGCCACGTCCCGTGCGCCCATGGCCCCGCCACCATCTGCGCGAGGTGATCGGGGTCGTTGGCCTGTTCTTTCGCGTAGATCTGCCAGCTTCCCCACGGATCTTCCTGATCCCAGAAACCGGCGACGTTGAGCGTCGGCACCGTCGTCTTGCCGAGCGCGGCGGTCCAGTTCTGGCTGGTGTAGAAACTGTCGTGGTTGGGGTGATCGAGCAGCGCGTTCAACATCGGCACGCTGCCCTTGAAGTAGAGCTTGTCGAGGTTCTCGACCGCGCCGAGCGCGAGGAACCACTCGTAGGTGTCGACATTGCCGTAATCGAACGGCTTGTTCTGCGTCTTGTCGACTTGGAGCGAGGACACCCAGTCGGCGGTGTAGCTCAGCCGTAGTGCGCCGTTCCTGTGGAGATCGTCGTTCTGCCAGTAATCGATCCACGCCGCCTGCGGGCTGACCGCCTTGAGCGCGGGATGCGGGCGGACGAGCGCGACGGCGGCGGCGAAGCCGGGATAGGAGACGCCCCACATGCCGACCTTGCCGTTGGTGTCGGGCAGGTTCTTCACCAGCCATTCGATCGTGTCGTAAGCGTCGGTCGCTTCGTCGGTCGCCCTGGGGTCGTTCGGGTGGACGGCGGTGGAGAGCGTGAACTGCCCGTCCGATCCGAAGCGCCCGCGCATCGACTGAAAGACGAAGATATAGCCATCCTTGACCAGCGAGGCCCATGACGGCGGCACCTTTCCGGGCGCGGCCGAGGGCACGCCATAGGGCGTACGCTGGAGCAGGATCGGCAGCGGCCCGCTCCGCCCGCGCGGGCGGACGACGACAGTCTCCATCTTCGCGCCATCGCGCATCGGCACCATGATCTTCTCGAACGTGAAGGGCGCCTCCTGCGCCGCCCCTGCAACGGGTGCCGCCTGCGGGCGTGCCGCGACCAGCGCGGGCAGGGCGGCCGCGGCGAGCAGCGTCAGGATGGTCAGGCGCATTGCAGTCTCTCCCCGTTTGAACGAGACCCTAGCCGTCGCGGTGCGCGTGCGTAAAGCGGTGCCAAGTGGTTATCAGAAGGGGGACGTTATGACGGACATCGCGTGTCGGCCGGTTCGGCTCGACGATGCGGCGGATATCGCGGCGATCTATGCGCACCATGTGTTGCACGGCACCGGCACGTTCGACACCGAGGTTCCCGATCCGGCGACATGGCCGGAGAAGATCGCCGGGATCGTCGCACGCGGCTGGCCGTTCCTGGTCGCCGAGCGGGAAGGAGCCGTGATCGGCTATGCCTACGCGGCGCAGTTCCGGGATCGTGCGGCGTACCGGGTGGCGTGCGAGGACAGCATCTACATCGCCGAAAGCGCGCGCGGTATGGGCGTGGGCACGCTGTTGCTCGGCGGGCTGATCGCAGCGGCACCGGCGGCGGGCTTCCGCGAGATGATCGCGGTGATCGGCGGGCCCGAGCCCGCCTCGGTCGCGCTGCACGCGCGACTCGGGTTTCGCGAGGTGGGGCGGCTGTACGGGGTCGGGGTGAAGTTCGGGCGGACGCTCGACGTGCTGTTCATGCAGCGGAGTGTTTGAGGCGGAGGCCAAACACGTCATGCCAGCGAAAGCTGGCATCTTCCCGTGCGGATCGCGCGCTCCGCCGCGGGAGACCCCAGCTTTTCTTGGGGTGACGCATGAGGGGAGCGCCCGTCGCCCCGGCGAAGGCCGGGGCCGCTGCATACGTTGGCGAGACGGTCGCCCCATCGGCGCTCGTCCCGGCCTCAATCAAAGCCACCTACGCGCGAGCGTTACGCCCTAACACGCTGCGGCCCCGGCCGTCGCCGGGGCGACGGCGTATCAGATGCGGTGTTCGCCCTTCACCCAGCGTACCGTGCCCGAGGAGGCGCGCATCACCACGCTGTCGGTGGTGAGCACGCCGCCCTTGCGCTTCACCCCGGCAAGCAGCGAGCCGTCGGTCACGCCGGTCGCCGCGAAGATGCAGTCGCCCTTGGCGAGCTCGGTCAGGTCGTACTGCTTGTCGAGATCGGTCACGCCCCATTTGGCCGCGCGGGCGCGCTCGTCGTCGTTGCGGAACAGCAGCCGCCCCTTGAACTGACCACCGACGCAGCGCAGCGCCGCCGCCGCCAGCACGCCTTCAGGCGCGCCGCCCGAGCCCATGTAAATGTCGATGTTCGTATCGGGATTGGTGGTGGCGATCACGCCCGCCACGTCGCCGTCGCCGATCAGCATCACGCCGCAGCCGAGCGCGCGCAGCTCGGCGATCAGCTTCTCGTGGCGCGGGCGGTTGAGCACGCAGGCCATGATCTTCGACGGATCGACGCCCTTGGCGGCGGCGAGCGCCTTGACGTTCTCGCTCGGCGACTTGTCGAGATCGATGATGTTGTCAGGATAGCCCGGGCCGACCGCGATCTTGTCCATGTACACGTCAGGCGCATTGAGCAGCATGCCTTCCTCGGCGATCGCCAGCACGGCGAGGCTGTTGGGGCCGGCGGTGGCGCAGATCGTGGTGCCTTCGAGCGGGTCGAGCGCGATATCGATCTTCGGCCCCTTGCCGATCGCCGAGCCGACCTTCTCGCCGATGTAGAGCATCGGTGCTTCGTCGCGCTCGCCCTCGCCGATCACGACCGTGCCGTCCATGTAAAGCTCGTTGAGCGCGGTGCGCATCGCATCCACCGCCGCCGCGTCCGCCGCCTTCTCGTCGCCATGCCCGATCAGCGGGCCGCAGGCGATCGCCGCCGCTTCGGTCACGCGGACCATTTCGAGGACGAGGACGCGGTCCAGGACGTTGCTGACGGTCGACATACGTGATTTCCCCTAATGATGTGCCCTGCGGATAGGCAGCGTGAGAGACGTTGTCGAGGCGGGCGCGCCGGATTCTTGATCCGCGACGGCCGCTATTTTGTGTGCGGCGGTGCGATTTCGAACAGCACCGGCCAGTTCTTGCCCGTCACGAACAGCCGCCGGCCCTTCGCGTCCCAGGCGATGCCGTTCGCCACCGCATCGCCGCCGCCGGCATCGGCCTGTTTGGTCAGCGCGCTGACGTCGATCCAGCCGAGCACATGCCCGCTCGCCGGATCGATCCGCGCGATGATATCGGTCATCCACACGTTGGCGAGGATCTCGCCGTCGACATATTCCAGCTCGTTGAGATTGGCGACCGGATTGCCGTCCGCCGTCACCTTGAGCCGCTTGACCACACGCAGCGTTTTCGGATCGAGGAAGCGCAGCACCGGCGTTCCGTCCGACATGATGAGATTGTGCGCATCCTTGGTCAGCGCCCAGCCTTCACCGGTATAGTGGAACGTGCTGAGCCGCTTGAACCCACCGAGGCTCCAGCGATAGCCGTGGCCGTTCTTCCACGTCAGGCTGACGATCTGGTCGCCCACGTCGACGATGCCCTCGCCGAATTCGGACGCGGCCGTTGCGATCCTGCGCCGCACCGTGCCGGTCTTGAGATCGACCTGCCGGATGCTCGAACTGCCCTCCATGCCGGTGCTCTCGAACAAAGCACCGTCGCGGTAGAAAAGCCCCTCGGTATAGGCGCGGGGATCGTGCGGGTAGGTGGCGATCACCCTGGCCGCGTCGAGCGGCAACGGATCGGCCAGCGCCGGCGCGGCGGCGAGGCACAGCAGCGCGGCGAGGCCGAAGGTGCGCATCAGTCGCGCAGCAGCTCGTTGATGCTGGTCTTGGAGCGGGTCTGCGCATCCACCCGCTTGACGATCACCGCACAATACAAAGCGGGCTTGCCGTCGCCGCCGCCCGTCGAGCCGGGAACGACCACAGCATAGGGCGGCACCGAGCCGATATGGACCTCGCCGGTCGCCCGGTCGATGATCTTGGTCGATGCGCCGAGGTACACGCCCATCGACAGCACCGCGCCTTCGCCGACGCGCACGCCCTCGGCCACTTCCGCGCGCGCGCCGATGAACGCGCCGTCGCCGATGATGACCGGATCGGCCTGAAGCGGTTCCAGCACGCCGCCGATGCCCGCGCCGCCCGACAGGTGGACGTTGCGGCCGATCTGCGCGCACGAACCGACCGTCGCCCAGGTGTCGACCATCGTGCCTTCACCGACATAGGCGCCGATGTTGACGAAGCTCGGCATCAGGATCGCGCCCTTGGCGATGAAGCTGCCCCGCCGCACGACCGCGCCCGGCACCACGCGGAAACCGCCGGCGCGAAACTCCGCCTCGCCCCAACCGGCGAACTTGGAGGGCACCTTGTCGAACGCGGGCGCGCCCGCCGCGCCGCCATCGACCAGCGCATTGTCGTTGAGCCGGAACGACAGCAGCACCGCCTTCTTGAGCCACTGGTTGACGACCCAGCGGTCGCCCTGCGGCTCGGCGACGCGCGCCTTGCCGCTGTCGAGCAGGTTCAGCGCGGTCTCGACCGCGTCGCGCACCGGCGCGCCGGTCGAGAAGCCGATCGTGTCCCGCGCATCCCATGCTGCCTCGATGGTCGTTTGCAGGTCGTCGCTCATTGGTCCTCCAGAATGTCATGCAGCCAGTGCGTGATGTCGGCGCAGGTGAAGTCGATAAAGCTGCGGTCGGCGTCGTGACCCTGTTCGGAGCCGTTATCGACCCACACCGTCGTCATGCCGATCGCCTTGGCGGGCGCGAGGTTGCGCGCCATGTCGTCGGCGAACAAGGATTGCGCCGGATCGAGCCCGAACGCCGCACACAGCCCGGCGTAAGCGGACGCCTGCGGCTTCGGGATCAGGTCCATCGCGTGAATGTCGTGAATGGCCTCGAACGTCTGCGACAGACCAAGCCGTTCGAGCACGCGCCCGGCATAGCCGCGCTCGCCATTGGTGAAGACGATCTTGCGCCCCGGCAGATCGGCGATCGCGGCGGCGAGCGGTGCGTTCTCCTCCAGTACGTCCATCTCGACATCATGGACGAAGTCGAGGAACGCGTGCGGATCGACCTCATGCTCGGCCATCAGCCCGGCAAGCGTGGTGCCGTGGCCGAGGAAATACTGCTTCTGCATCCGGTACGCTTCGTCACGCTCCACGCCGAAGCGCCGGGCGATATAGCCGGTCATCTTCGCGTCGATCTGACTGAACAGGTCCGCACTCGCCGGATACAGCGTGTTGTCGAGATCGAAGATCCAGTTGCGGACATGGGTGAGGCGGGCGAGCATTACGCGCCGCTCTAGGGCGACGGCGGGCAGGGGGCAAGGCGGCGGCGCGGGTTAACGGTCATCGCGATCGTCGCGGCGGTCGCGGTCGCCACTGTCGTCATCGTCGTGGCCGACCACCCAGGTGTGATCCTGATTCTCCACGCGCGAGCGGATCTTGCGCCCGCGCGCATCGCGTGCCGGCGCGTAGCGGTAGCGTTGCTCGATCAGATTGCAGGTGGTCGTGTCGATATCGGGGTTGCCGCTGCTGCGACGGATGACGCAGCCGGTGGCATGGCCGTCGACCTCGACATAATAGCTGACATAGACGGTGCCGCCGACCCGTGCCCGCAGCGCACTGCGCGGATAGTCCGAGCCCCGGATGCGCCCGCTGACCTGATAGGCTTCCTCGGCGACGCCGCCGCCATCGCCGTCGCCTTGTCCGCCGCTGCCGGTGCCCTGGCCGACACCACCCGCACCGGTGCCGATGCCCGGCTTGTTCGCCGCGCCCGAGGTCGCCTGCGTGCCCTTGGCGGCGATCGGCGCGGCGACGACCGGCGGGGGCACCGGCATCGGGATATTGGGCGGCGGCGCGACCACCTCGGTCGCCTTGGATTTCCGGTTGGGCGGTGCGGCGGCGGCCGCCTTGTGATGCGTCGGCTTCGGCTGCGGCTGCGGTTGCGGCGGCGGCGGCGGCGGGGGTGGCGGCGCGGGGGGTGCGACGCCGAACAGCTTCAGATCGTTGTCGACAGCGTGCGAGATCGGCACGGTGAAACCGCTGACCAGCAGGAAGCCCAATCCCGCCTGCAACACCGCCGCCGCGATGGCGGCGCCGATCTTCCTGTCGCTGCTGGCCCGGTATGTCGTCATCGCCGCGTGCCAACCTCGTGAAGTGCCGTAGGGTTCCCGGCTTTGCCGCTGTAACGCGCCGGAGCTATCGTTCGTCCAGCCGATTCGTTCAGGAGCCCTGCGCCATGACCAACTTTCGCGACCGCGCGATCCAGCTGTACGACGCCTTTACCCACGAACACCGCGACCGCCGCGCACTGTTGCGCGATATGGTGGCGCTGACCGGGTCGGTCGCGGCGGCCGAACTGGCCATCGCCGGCATCGCCGCATCGCCCGCCGCCGCCGCGATCAGCGACCCCGCCGATCCGTCGCTCGATATCGTCCGGGAGGCGTATGGCGTCGGCCCGGGCAGGCAACTGACCGGCTATTTCGCCGCGCCCAAGGGCAAGACCGGGCTCGGCAGCGTCATCGTCTTCCACGAGAATCGCGGGCTGACGCCGCATATCGAGGATGTCGCGCGCCGTCTCGCGCTTGCCGGCTTCAGCGTGGTCGCGCCCGATTTGCTGAGCGATCAGGGCGGAACCCCGTCCAACGAGGACAAGGCGCGCGACATGATCGCCAAGGCCGATCTCGCCGCGATCACCAGCGAGGCGGTCGGCTCGATCGGGGCGATGCGCGCGCGCACCGGCGGCAACGGCAAGGTCGCCGTCGTCGGCTTCTGCTGGGGCGGCGCGCTCGTCAACCGCGTCGCGGTCGCGGCGGGCGATGCGCTGGCGGCAGGCGTCGCCTACTACGGCCCGGCGCCCGATCCGGCCGAGGCGGGCAAGGTCGCCGCGCCGCTGCTGCTTCATTATGCCGGCAAGGACACGCGCGTCGCCGCCACCGCCGGGCCATGGGTCGCCGCGCTGAAGGCGGCGGGCAAGGACGTGACCGACTATACGTATGAGGGCGTCGATCATGCCTTCAACAACGACACCGCGGGGGATCGTTATAATGCCGCAGCGGCGGCGCTCGCGTGGGAGCGGACGCTTGCCTTCCTGCACGCGCATCTTGACGGCTGAGCGGGCGCGTGTTCCACTGATGTTCTGATTCGAGGGGGCGGATGATGGCAAAAGATTTGATCTTCTATACCAACCCGATGTCGCGCGGGCGGATGGTACGCTGGATGCTCGAGGAGGTCGGCGCGCTATATGAGACGGTAGTGCTCGATTACGCTTCCTCGATGAAGGCGCTCGACTATCTGACGATCAACCCGATGGGGAAGGTGCCGGCGATCGTCCACGGCGGCAAGGTCGTCACCGAATGTGCGGCGATCTGCGCCTATCTCGCCGATGCATTTCCGGACGCGGGGCTGGCGCCGCCGCCGGCCGGGCGTGCGGACTATTACCGCTGGCTGTTCTTTGCGGCGGGTCCGGTCGAACAGGCGTTCACCAACAAGTCGATGGGAGTCGAGCCCGACGAGCGGCAGAAGCGCATGGCGGGTTACGGCTGCTTCGAACAGACGGTCGACACGCTCGAAGCCGCGATCGCGGGCAAGACCTACGTGGCGGGCGACACCTTCACCGCCGCCGATGTCTATGTCGGGTCGCAGATCGGCTTCATGCTCCAGTTCGGCATGCTCGAAGCGCGACCCGCGTTCGTCGCCTATTCGCAGCGTGTCTATGCGCGCGACGCGTTCAAGCGGGCGTCGGCGATCGACGATGCGCTGATCGCGGCGGCGAAGGCTGAGGCGGACGCGGGGTGACGCTGCCGCCCGGACGCGCTCACGGCATTTCGTGGCGCGCGGGTGGCGCCCCCGGCGGTCATCTGCCACACGGCATCGCATGAAGCGACCTTCGGTTTTCGCGGTGCGGCAGCACGTCACCAATTGGATGCGCGTGCGCAAGGACGGCCTCGTCCTGCCGCTCGGTGTGTTTCGGCGACGGATCGCGACCGGCATCGGCGCGGTGCTGCTCGGGCTGGTCGCGCTGCTGTTCGCGAGAGCCGGCGATTGGGCGCAGCATCTGTTCGCGCAAGGCGTCGCGCGCTGGCCCTATGCGCCCTTGCTGGCGAGCCCGGCGATCTTCGCGGGCATCACCTGGGCGACGCTGCGCTGGGTGCCGCAGGCGCGCGGATCGGGCATTCCGCAGGTGATCGCCGCCAGCCGCACGCCCGAACGATCCTCGCAAGGCCCGCTCGTGTCGCTGCGCACCGCCTTCGCCAAGATCGCGATGACGGTGGCGATGCTGTTCGCCGGCGCGAGCGTCGGGCGCGAGGGGCCGACGGTGCAGGTCAGCGCGGCGATCATGATCGCGGTCCACAAGCTGCTGCGCGTGCCAATCACCGCCGGCGTGCTGATCGCAGGTGGCGCAGCAGGCGTGGCGGCGGCGTTCAACACGCCGCTCGCCGGGGTCGCCTTCGCGATCGAGGAGCTTGCCTCGGCTTACGAACAGCGCGTCGCGGTGCTGGTGATGGCGGCGGTGATGATTTCGGGCCTCGTCAGCCTCGGTATCGCGGGCGATTATGTGTATTTCGGGCAGATGCGGCAGACGCTGTCGCTCGCCTCGGTGCTGCTGATCTGTCCGGTCGCGGGCGTGGTCGGCGGCGTGAGCGGTGGTCTGTTCAGCCGCGTCGTGCTCGCCTTCACGTCGCCGTCGCACCCGTTGCTGAAGCGATTGCGGTCGCGTCCGGTGCTGTTCTCGGCCGGGTGTGGCCTCGTGGTGGCGGTGCTCGGCATCGTCACCGCCGGGCAGGTGTGGGGCACCGGCTATGATGCGACCAAGCATCTCGTCGAGGGCGGCGACGGCTCCTTGTGGTTCGGCCCGGCCAAGGCGATCGCGACGCTGGCGACGACGCTCAGCGGCACGCCCGGCGGCATCTTCGCGCCGTCGCTCGCGGTGGGGGCGGGGATCGGCCACCTCGTCGCGGCGGCATTCCCGAACGATCCGGGCGGTGCGGTGGTGACGCTCGGCATGGTCGCCTATTTCGTCGGCGTGGTACGCGCGCCGCTGACCGCCGTCATCATCATCAGCGAGGCGACCGCAAGCCGGGGCATGATCCTGCCGCTGTTCGCCACCGCGCTGATCGCCGATGGCGTCAGTTCGGTGATGTGCCGCGAACGGCTGTACCACGGCCTGTCTCGCGGGTTCCTCGAGCCTGCGCCGGTGAAGGCGGAGGATGCAGCCGTGCCGGCGACGCAGTAACCGCGAATAACGGTCGCGACCGGGCGGACAATCCAGCGCCGGGACAAGCTAACGGTTGCCGAATCCCCCCGACATGCCCGATGGTCGCGCACCATGAGCACGCTCGATACGCGCAGCCACCAGATGTTCCCCACGCTCGATCCGGCGCAGATCGAGGTCGCGCGCCGTTTCGCCAGTGGCCCCGCGCGCACGTTCGCGCCCGGCGAGGCGCTGTACGAGATCGGCGATACCGATGCGCCGGCGTGGCTGGTGCTCGAAGGATCGATCGACGTGACGCGCCGCGACGGGCTGAACCGCGACGCGAGCATCACCGCACATCTGCCCGGCCAGTTCAGCGGCGAGGTGACGCAATTGTCCGGCCGCCCGACCATCGCCGGTGGCCATGCCGGCGCGCAAGGCTGCACCGCGCTGCCGTTCGATCCGGCGCATCTGCGCGCGCTGATGGTCGGTTCGGCCGATCTTGGCGAGATCGTAATGCGCGCGCTGATCCTGCGCCGCGTCGGGTTGATCGAGGAGGGCGGCGCGGGCTCGATCCTGATCGGCGTGCCGGGCAGCGCGGAGATCGTGCGGCTGCAAGGCTTCCTCACGCGCAACGGCTATCCCAACCTCGTGCTCGATGCCGCGTCGGACGGAGAGGGGCATGCGCTGGTCGAGCGGATCGGCGTGCTGCCCGAGGAACTGCCGCTGATGGTCTGTCCCAACGGCACGATCCTCAAACGCCCGAGCGATGCCGAAGCGGCGGCCTGCCTCGGCATGACGCCCGAACTCGACCCGGACACGCTCTACGACGTGGCGATCGTCGGGGCGGGGCCTGCCGGGCTGGCGGCCTCGGTCTATGCGGCGTCGGAAGGGCTATCGGTGGTGGTGCTCGACGAGCGGGCGACCGGCGGGCAAGCCGGGGCATCGGCGCGGATCGAGAATTATCTCGGTTTCCCGACCGGCATCTCCGGCCGCGCGCTGGCCGGCCGCGCGTTCAGCCAGGCGCTCAAGTTCGGCGTGGAGGTGGCGATCCCGCTCGGCGTCGAACGGCTCGATTGCGCCGCCAGCCACGCGGCGGGCGATCCGCTCAAACTCGTGCTCGCGAACGGCGGTCGCCTTCAGGCGCGCAGCGTCATCGTCGCGAGCGGCGCGCGCTATCGCCGCCCGGCGATCGACAATCTCGCGACGTTCGATGGCGACGGCGTGTCCTATTGGGCGTCGCCGATCGAGGCGAAGCTCTGCGAAGGCGAGTGTATTGCGCTGGTCGGCGGCGGCAACTCGGCGGGGCAGGCGGTGGTGTTCCTGGCGAGCAAAGTAAAGCATGTCGATCTCGTCGTGCGCCGCGATCTGCGCGAGACCATGTCGCGCTATCTGATCGACCGGATCGCGGCGCTGCCCAACGTGACGATCCACGTCGGCTCCGAAGTGGTCGGGCTGGAGGGCGACCGTGCGAGCGGCCTGCGCGCCGCCATCTTCAAGGATCGCAAAACCGGCGAGACCAAACGCTGCGCGCTGCGCCACCTGTTCCTGTTCATCGGCGCGGACCCCAACGCCGGCTGGCTCGACGGCTGCGTCGAGACCGACGACAAGGGCTTCATCGTCACCGGCGCGTCGGCGCTGCCGCTCCAGACCAGCCTGCCCGGCGTGTTCGCGATCGGCGACGTGCGCGCGGGATCGACCAAGCGCGTCGCTGCGGCGGTGGGCGAGGGCGCGGCGGTGGTCGCGCAGATCCACGCGATGCTCAGCCAATGAGCGACGCGCACGATCTCGAACGGTTCGTGACGGCGCAGGCGGACAGCTACGCCACCGCGCTTGCCGAGGTGCGGCGCGGCGCCAAGCGCAGCCACTGGATGTGGTACATCTTCCCGCAGATCGCCGGGCTGGGGTCGAGCGGGATGGCGCGAACCTATGCGATCCGGTCGCTCGACGAGGCGCGCGCCTATCTCGCGCATCCGCTGCTCGGCGCGAGACTGCGTGAGATCGTCGCGGCGTTGCAGGATCTTCCCATCGCCGACCCGGAGGCGGTGTTCGGCGGCATCGACGCGATTAAGCTGCGTTCCTCGCTGACGCTGTTCGAGGCGGCGGGCGGCGGCGCGCTGTTCGCCGCTGCGCTCGACCGGTGGTTCCGGGGAACACGCGATCCCGCGACGCTGGCGCGGATCGACGCTTGATCTTGCCGCCCGGCGCGGCTTAGCTGTGCGCGCATAACAGAAAAGAGGTCGCGAAACTCGGAACCGTAACGGGAGGATTCCTTGGCGACCAGCACCTGCAAAGCCCTGATGTGCAACACCACCGTCCCCGGCGATCCGGTGGCCTGTCCGGCCTGTGGCGGCAAGATGATGCGATCCGCCGTGATCCGGCGCATGGGCGCGGCGTTGACGATCTGCGGCGGCGCGATCGTCGGCATCATCGGTTTCGCCGCGCTCACCTTCGTCCCGCTGATGCTGGATCCCGACGGCGGCGGTGCCACCCACTTCAACGGCACGCGTGAAGAAGCGCAAATGTTCGTCGGCGTGATCTGCGTGGTGCTGCTGTTCGGTATCGCCGCGCTCGTCAACGGCGTCTTCCAACTGTCCACCGGCAGGCAGAACCGCACCGCGCAGTTCGTCGGCATCGCGCTTGCTGTGGTGCTGGCCGGCGGCGCCTATATCCTCGTCCGCTTCTGAAAGCTGCGGCGGGGTTTCGCACGCGCGCGCCTATGCTATCGGCTGCGCTTTACGAAGCGGAGTGGATCATGAACGCTAAGAGCGCTGCTGCCGTCGTCCGGTTCGCGGCAGAATGAGCCGGTTGGCGGTACGCGCCGCGACGCACGATGATCTGCCGGCGATCGTCGCGATGCTCGCCGACGACATCAAAGGGGCGGCGCGCGAGGATGCTCGCCTGCCGCTCGATCCGGGCTACGTCGCTGCGTTCGAGGCGATCGCGCGCGACCCGAAGATGCTGCTGGCGGTGGCGGAATACGGCGGGCGCGTGGTGGGGACCGTGCAACTTGCGGTCCTGCCCGGTCTGTCGCGCAAGGGGGCGTCACGCGGTTATATCGAGGCGGTGCGGATCGCGAGCGACCTGCGCGGGCAGGGATTCGGCGCGGAGCTGATCGACTGGGCGGTCGCATGGTGCCGCGCCGCCGGGTGCGGCATGGTGCAGCTCACCACCCAGCGCGACCGTGTCGACGCGCACCGTTTCTACGAGCGACTAGGGTGGGAGCGAAGCCATATCGGTTACAAGCTGCACCTTCAGGGGCCGGTATGATCGTCACGGCAGGCGCGGAGGACAGGCCGACCGTGGTGGCGCTGTGGCGCGCCTGCGGGCTGACGCGGCCATGGAACGACCCGGACGCGGATTTCGCGCTGGCGCTCGGCAACCCGACCTCAACGGTGCTGCTTGCGCGCGAGGGTGATGCGATCGTCGGCAGCGTAATGGTCGGTTTCGACGGGCATCGCGGCTGGATCTATTACCTCGCCGTCGCGCCCGAGCGGCAACGCAGCGGCATCGGCCGCACGCTGATGACAGCGGCGGAAGACTGGCTGGCGGAGCGTGGCGCGCCCAAGGTGCAGTTGATGGTGCGCGAGGGCAACGCGACGGCGCTCGGCTTCTACGCGACGCTCGGCTACGCGACGCAGGGCGCGGTGACGCTCGGGCGCTTCCTCAACGGGGTGGAGAAACCATGACGACGCTGTACGGCATCCGCAATTGCGACACGATGAAGAAGGCGTGGACGTGGCTCGACCAGCACGGGGTCGCCTATGATCTCCACGATTACAAGAAGGCGGGAATCGACCGCGCCACGCTGGAACGGTGGAGCGATGCGCTCGGCTGGGAGGCGCTGCTCAATCGTGCGGGCACCACGTTCCGAAAGCTGCCCGATGCCGACAAGGCCGATCTCACCCGCGACAAGGCGATCGACCTGATGATCGCGCAGCCTTCGATGATAAAGCGGCCGGTGCTTCAACATGGCGAGACGCTGCTCGCCGGGTTCAAGCCCGATGCCTATGCGGCGGCCGATCTACGTTGACCAGCCGCCACACGGTCCATATACGGATCGTATGTTCAACAAGCGCAGGCAACGGTAATGGGCATCGTCAAGATCGGCGACGATCTGCATGAGGAGGCGCGCCGCGCGAGCACGGTGATGTGCCGCTCGATCAACGCGCAGGCCGAGTTCTGGATGAAGATCGGCATGCTCGCCGAGGCGCATCCGACCTTGTCGTTCAACGAGATCGTCGAGGCGCAATATGCGGCGAGCCACGTCGGGCGAGCCGGCCCGGTACGCGCCTGAGATGGTGAAGACCGCGGACGAGCTTGCGCTGATGCGCGTGTCGGGCAAGCTGCTCGCCTCGGTATTCGAGATGCTCGATGCGCAGGATCTCGCCGGCATGTCGACCATGGCGGTGAACGATCTGGTCGACCGCTTCATCACCGTGGATCTCGCCGCGCGGCCGGCGAGCAAGGGGCAGTATGGCTTCAAATATGTGCTGAACTGCTCGATCAACCATGTCGTCTGCCACGGCGTGCCCGACACGGGTGAGGTGATCCGCGACGGCGACATCATCAACCTCGACATCACGCTCGAAAAGAACGGCTTCATCGCCGATTCGAGCAAGACCTACATCGTCGGCAACGCAGCCCCGGCCGCGCGGCGGCTGGTCAAGGTCGCACAGGAGGCGATGTGGCAGGGCATCCGCCAGGTGCGCCCAGGCGCGCATCTCGGCGACATCGGCCATGCGATCGAACGCCATGCCAAGAAGCACGGCTATGCGGTGGTGCGCGACTATTGCGGCCACGGCATCGGCCGCGAGATGCACGAGGAGCCGCAGGTGCGCAACTTCGGCAAGCCCGGCAGCGGGCTGCGCCTGCGCGAAGGCATGGTCTTCACGATCGAGCCGATGCTCAACCAGGGCACGCGCAAGGTCTCGACCGAGGCGGACGGCTGGACCGTCGTCACCGATGATCGCAAACTGTCGGCGCAGTTCGAGCATACCGTCGCGGTGACGGGCACTGGAGTCGAGGTGCTGACGTTGCGCGGCGACGAGACCGGGATGCGCGCGCGCGCGTGAGCGGACGCTGGAACGCCGGCACGCGCGTTCCTATCTGTGGCAAGAAGCCGCCACACAAGGACTTGCCGCATGCCGACCGCCCGCTGGAACGGAACCGTGATCGCGCAGTCGGACGACACTGTCGTCGTTGAGGGGAATCACTATTTCCCCGCGGACGCGGTCGATCCGGCGCTCCTGGAGGACAGCGGCACGCATACGATCTGCCCGTGGAAGGGCACCGCCAGCTACAAGACGTTGGTCGTGGACGGGCAGCGCAACCCCGACGCCGTGTGGTTCTACCCCGATCCGAAGGCCGCTGCTGCCGAGATCAAGGATCGCTACGCCTTCTGGAAAGGCGTCACCGTCGAGTGATTGCGTTTCCGTAACGGGAGCGGCAGACTGCCTCCAACTCAGCAGGAGGCGCAGGCTATGGCAACCTTCGGCAGACCGTCGCCGCCATTATGGTATCGCTGCGTCGCCGTTCTGTTCACGCTGTGGAGCGCGGCCGGCTGCTGGTTCTGTTATCTCCAGATCCGCCTCGGCGCGGCGGCGTTTGCCGGCGCGACCGAGTACGACCGCGCCTTGATGGCAGCGCTGCCGGGCTGGTATAACGGCTGCTACGCGGTGGCGGTCGGTGCGGCGCTGCTCGGCGGCGTTGCGCTGCTGGCACGCTCGGCGATCGGGCGTCCGCTGCTCGCGCTGTCGCTGATCGCTGTCGTGATCCAGTTCGGCTACCTGTTTTCGGCAACCGATATCGTCGCGCACAAGGGCTTCTGGACGGTGGTGCCGTTTCCCGTCGTGATCGCAGCGATCGCGATCGGCGCGCTCTGGCTGTCCGGCTACGCGGTGCGCCGGGGCTGGGCACGGTGAACAGCCGACGGCAAAACGCCGCCCCGCGAGGACTCGCGGGGTGGCGTTTCAGTCGCGGGAGGCGATCAGTTGGCGCTCGACGCAAGCGCCTTCGCGGAGGCGGCGGGCACGTCGAAAGCGACTTCGCGGCGGCCGGTGTAACCGGTCACGCGGTTGCCATGCACAGCGAGGCGGAAGGTGTCGCCGGTGTTGAGCACGCGGCCCGAGATGATCGTGCGATCGGCGACCTGCTGGGTCGTATAGACATAGGTATCACCATCGCGGGTGAAGGTGTGCTGCGGCGCGGTGTCGGCCAGAGCGGGGGTCGAAACGGCGGCGAGAAGCGTGGCGGCGAGGAGGAGGGTCTTCGTCATGATCTTTCCTTTCGGTTGGGTCGAAAGCCAGATCAGCATCCTGTATGTTCTGTTGTCGAAACGAGTGATATTGCGGTGCAGCAAATCCGCCAACCGCAAAAGTTGCGCGACCGGTTGCACGAAACGAACGCCAGCCCGCGCGGCTGACGTGGTTTGGCGACGGTCCGGGTTTATCGAAGCGTCGAGGTAAGGAGATGGTCGATGCGCGTGATGGTGCTGGTCAAAGCCACGCAGCATAGCGAAAGTGGGCTGTTGCCCGAACCCGAAGCGCTCGCGGAAATGGGCCAGTTCAACGAGCAGCTCGTCGCGGCGGGCATCCTGCAAGCCGCCGCCGGCCTGAAACCGACCACACAGGGTGTGCGGATCAGGTTCGATGGGGCCGAGCGTCGCGAAACCACGGGGCCATTCGCGCACCCGGACGCGCAGGTTGCGGGCTTCTGGATCTGGGAGGTCGCCGACATGGACGAAGCGATCGCGTGGGTGAAGCGCTGCCCCAATCCGATGCCCGGCCCGAGCGAGATCGAGATCCGCCCGTTCTACGAACTGGCCGACCTGCTGCCGGACGACCCCGCCCGACCCGCGATTTGAACCCCGCCCGGCATTCGGCTAAGGCCCGCGCTCGCTTCATACGACCGGACCCGACATGACCCTTTACGCCCGTTTCGCCGCGCATCTCGACGCGGCGCTCGACACGCTCGTTGCCGCGGGAGACTTGCCCGCCGGGCTCAACCGCGCGCCCGTCACGGTCGAGCCGCCGCGCGACGCCAGCCACGGCGATCTCGCCACCAATGCGGCGATGGTGCTGGCCAAGCCGGCCGCCACCAACCCGCGCGCGCTGGCCGAGAAGATCGCGACCGAGCTGCGTAAGCTCGACGAGGTCGAGGACGTGTCGATCGCGGGGCCGGGCTTCATCAACATGAAGTTGAGCGACGACAGTTGGCGTGCCGAACTGTCGGCGATCCGCGATGGAGGCGGTGATTACGGCCGCTCGACCACCGGGCGGGGCACCACCGTGAATATCGAATATGTTTCGGCCAACCCGACGGGTCCGATGCACATGGGGCATTGCCGTGGCGCGGTGGTGGGCGATGCGCTCGCCGCGTTGCTCGAGTTCGCCGGGCACAAGGTGATCCGCGAATATTACGTCAACGATGCCGGCGGTCAGGTCGATACGCTCGCGCGCTCGGCGCACCTGCGCTACCGCGAGGCGCTGGGCGAGGATGTCGGCGCGATCCCCGAGGGGCTGTATCCGGGCGACTATCTTATCCCGGTCGGTCAGCAGCTCGCGGCCGACTATGGCGACCGCTTCGTAAGTGCGCCCGAGAGCGAATGGCTGGTATTGTTCCGCAAGACGGCGGTCGCGGCGATGCTGGTGATGATCCGTGCCGATCTCGCGCTGCTCGGCATCCATCACGATCTGTTCTCGTCCGAGGCCGAGTTGCAGGCTGAAGGCAAGCCCGAGGCGGCCGAGGCGGAGCTGCGCGCGCGCGGGCTGATCTACGACGGCGTGCTCGAAGCGCCCAAGGGGCAGGAGCTTGAGGATTGGGAGCCGGTCGTCCTGCCGCTGTTCCGCTCGACCCAGTTCGGCGACGATCAGGACCGGCCGATCAAGAAGTCGAACGGCCAGTGGACGTACTTCGGCGCGGACCTCGCCTATCACTTCCAGAAGGCGCAAAGCGCCGATGCGCTGATCGACATCTGGGGCGCGGACCATGCCGGCACCGTCAAGCGCATCACGGCGGCGGTGCAGGCGCTAACCGGCGGCAAGACTCGCTTCGACGTCAAGCTGGTGCAGATGGTGCGGCTGCTGCGCGCGGGCGAGCCGGTGAAAATGTCCAAGCGTTCCGGTAACTTCGTCACGCTTGCTGACGTCGTGCGCGAAGTCGGCAAGGACGTGGTGCGCTTCACCATGCTCACCCGCAAGGCGGATGCGCAAATGGATTTCGACTTCGCCAAGGTGGTCGAGGCGTCGAAGGACAATCCGGTGTTCTACGTCCAGTACGCACATGCGCGGATCGCCTCGCTACGGCGGCGTGCGGCGGAGGCGCAAATCGCGTGCGATTCGGTCGACCTGTCTCAACTTGACACGGAGGACTTGGCGCTGGTGAAGCTCGCGGCGCAGTTTCCGCGTATCGTCGAGACGGCGGCAGCGGCCCGCGAACCACACCGGATCGCCTTTTATCTCTATGACTTGGCGGCGGCGCTTCATGCGCTGTGGAATGTCGGGAACGACCGTCCCGAGCGGCGTTTCCTGATCGCCGACAATGCCGCGATCACCTGCGCGCGGCTTTTCCTCGCCGACGCTATCGGGCAGATCATTCGCAACGGCCTCGCCATCATGGGCGTTGAGGCGGTCGAGGAGATGAAGTGATGACCTCCGGCAAGATCGATTCGAACGACGAGGATCGGCTGCCGTGGCTTGAGACCGCGGACGACGATTATCATGAAGGGCCATCGGCGCTGCATATCGCGCTGGTGGTGGCGGCGCTGCTTGCGGTGATCGCGGCGGCGATCCTCGGCTATCAGCTGATCCGCAACGCGCGCGATGCCGGCGGCAACGGTGCGCTGATCGCTGCGCAGGAGGGCGACTACAAGGTCAAGCCCGACGAGCCCGGCGGTCTCAAGGTAGAGGGCGAGGGCGACAGCGCGATCGCAACGAGCAACGGCGCAGGGTCCGGCAACAGCTCGATCAACGTGAAAGCGCTGCCTGAGGCGCCGATCATCGGCAAGAAGGCCGCGCCCACCGTCAAGGAAGGTGCCGGCGCGAGCAAGGCGGTGGTCGCGCTGCCGCCGTCGCACGGCAAGCTCGAGGCGAAGACCGCCACCCCGGTCATTGCGCACGGCACCGGCGGCGGCGCGCTCGTTCAGCTCGGCGCGTTCCCGTCCGAGGCGGCGGCCAACGCGGCATGGAGCAAGCTGTCGGCGCGGATCACTTATCTCGCGCCGCTCGGCAAGTCGGTGCAGGTCGCAGACGTCGGCGGGCGCACCACCTACCGGCTGCGCGTCAACGCCGGCAGCGCGAGCCAGGCGAGCGAACTGTGCGGCAAGCTGAAGGTCGCGGGCGAGGCGTGTTTCGTCGCCAAGGATTGAAGATCGATGTCGAACCGTTTGTGCCGTTCGGCACGAACGGTTCAGGGTGGTGGCACTCGGCCGGCTCGGCTGATATGCCGCGGACATGAAGCCCGTCATCTTCGGCCTGTCCGGCCTCACCCTTACCGACGACGAACGTCGGTTCTACGTCGAAGCCGCGCCGGTCGGCTTCATCCTGTTCAAACGCAATATTCAGGATCGGGCGCAAGTCCTTGCGTTGACGAATGAATTGCGTGCGCTCACCGGGCGTGACGACCTGCCGATCCTGATCGACCAGGAAGGCGGCAGGGTCGCGCGGATGGGTCCGCCCGAGTGGCCCGCGTTCCCGGCCGGGCCGGCGTTCGACGCTTTGTACGAAATCGCGCCGATCTCCGCGATCGAAGCGGCGCGCGCCCATGCCGAGGCGACGGGGGTGATGCTGGCCGAGGTGGGCATCAACGTCGATTGCTGGCCGCTGCTTGACGTCGCGCAACCCGACACCGCCGAGATCATCGCGATTCGCGCGCTCGGGCGCGAGCCGATGCGGGTGGCGGCGATGGGGCGCGCGATCCTCGACGGGCTGGCGCGGGCCGGCGTGGTCGGTGTCGTCAAGCACATGCCGGGGCATGGTCGCGCTTTGGTCGACAGCCACCTCGAACTGCCGCGCGTCACCGCCGACGCGGCCGCGCTGGAGGTCGATCTCGAACCGTTTCGCACGCTCGCTGCCGCGCCGATGGGGATGACGACGCATATCGTGTTCGACGCCTGGGACGCCGCGCGCCCGGCGACGCTCTCGCCGGTGGTGATCGAGGAGGTGATCCGCCGACAGATCGGGTTCGACGGCCTGCTGATGACCGACGATATCGACATGAAGGCGCTGTCCGGTACGGCGGGCGAGAAGGCGGCGGGCGCGATCGCGGCCGGGTGCGACGTGGTGCTCGATTGCTGGGGGCGAATGGACGAGATGGTCGAGATCGTCGGGCGGCTCGACGACATGTCGGATGTGTCGCGTGCGCGGCTGGATCGCGCGATGGCGTCGGTCGCAGGGCGCAAAAGCGGCGCGGACTTCGCCGAGTTGATCGCCAAGCGCGACGCGTTGCTGGCGCTGGCGTGATCGGCCCAACCCCTACGTCGCCCCAGCGAACGCTGGGGTCTTTGTGGGAAGGGCGCGCGCTGTCACCGGGAGACCCCAGCTTTCGCTGGGGTGACGCTCCGGGCGTTGGACGATGACCGAGCCCGAAACGCTCACGCTCGATCTCGACGGTTGGGAAGGGCCGCTCGACCTGTTGCTGGCGCTGGCGCGCAACCAGAAGGTCGATCTGCGCGAGATTTCGATCCTCGCGCTGGTCGATCAATACCTCACCTTCATCGAGCAGGCGCGTGAGATCCGGCTCGAACTGGCCGCGGATTATCTGGTGATGGCGGCGTGGCTGGCGTATCTCAAATCCGGCCTGCTGCTGCCGCGCGATCCGGAGATCGAGCCATCTCCTGAAGAACTCGCGCTGCGGCTGCAACTCCGCCTCGAACGATTGAACGCGATGCGCGAGGCCGGCGCGCGGCTGATGGCGCGTGACCGGGTTGGACGCGACGTGTTCGCGCGCGGTTCGCCCGAAGGCTTGAGAACCGTTCGTAAGGCTTTGTGGCAGGCCGAAATCTTCGATCTCATCGCGGCGTATGGACGGATCAGCGCGCGGACCCGGCCGGTGATGCACATCGTCGCCGATCGCCCGGTGATGACGCTGGAGGCGGCGCTCGACCGGGTGTCGCGCCTCGTCGGCGCGACGCTGGACTGGGCGGTGATCGAGAGCTTTCTGCCGGACAGCGCAAGCGGCATGTTCCGCAAGTCGGCGCTCGCCTCCTCGTTTCTCGCCGCGCTCGAACTGGCGCGGCAAGGGCGCGTCGAGTTGCAGCAGGCATCTCCGTTCGCGCCGCTCTACCTGCGCGCGCTTCCGTGAGCCCGCCGGACGATCTCGCCCGCGCGGTCGAGGCGGTGCTGTTCGCCGCGACCGAGCCGCTGACGCTCGACGCGATCCGTGCCCATGTCGGTGCCGACGCGAACGTCCGCGCCGCGCTCGACCGGCTTGCGGGAGAGTACGCCGGGCGCGGCATCGAACTGGTGCGGCGCGGCGATCGCTGGCACTTCCAGACCGCCGCCGACATGGCGCACCTGCTCCGCCGGGATCGTGAGGAGCCGCGCAAGCTCAGTCGCGCCGGCATCGAGACGCTGGCGATCATCGCCTATCACGAGCCCGCCACTCGCGCCGAGATCGAGGCGATTCGCGGCGTGCAGATTTCCAAGGGCACGATCGACGTGCTGATGGAGGCGGGGTGGGTGCGCCCGGCCGGGCGGCGCGAAGTACCGGGTCGGCCGCTGCTCTATGCGACCACGCCCGAGTTCCTCGCCCATTTCGGCCTCGCCAGCCGGCGCGACCTGCCCGGGCTCGAGGACTTGCGTGCCGCCGGGCTGCTCGATCCGGTCGATCTCGCGCTCGAAATGGAGACGGACACGAACGAGGTGGCAAAGCGTTCGGAAGAGGACTAGAGTAATAGAATTGTAGGAGAAACGTGATGGGTTTCGGTAGTCCGATTCATTGGCTCATTTTCGGCGTTCTGGCGATCCTGGTGCTGGGTGGCGGCCGCTTTTCGAGCATGATGGGCGATGTCGCCAAGGGCATCAAATCGTTCAAGAAGGGCATGGCCGAGGAAGACGAGCCGCGTCCCGCCAGCCGTATCGAAGCGAAGGCGGCGGCCGAGCCGGCGTTCGACGTGAACGGCGAGAAGGTTCGCGAAGAGCGCTGATTTTCGCGAAGGTTCTGCCCGTACATGTTCGATATTCAGCCCATGGAGCTGCTGATCCTCGGGACGGTGGCGATCGTCGTCATCCCGCCCAAGGATCTGCCCAAGGCCATGCGTGTGGCCGGTTACTGGGTCGGCCGGATGCGCGGCGTCGCCAACCAGTTCCGCAGCGGCTTCGACACGATGGTGCGCGAGGCGGAACTTCACGAGATGGAGAAGAAGTGGGCGGCGGAGAACGAGCGCATCATGCGCGAGCATCCGCCCACGCCCGCGATCGAATCGTCATCCCAGCCCGCGCTCGAAGCGCCGGCGGCGATGGCTGCGCTGCCGGATAGCGAACGGCACTTTAGCGAGGATGGACCGCCGATCTATGTCGAGCATCCGGTGGTGACACCTGCGGAGGCGGCACCGATCGCGCACGCTGACCCGGACAAGGCGGCGTCGTGAACGCGCCCGTCGATGAACTCGATGCGTCGCGTGCGCCGTTGCTCGACCATATCGTCGAGTTGCGCAGGCGGTTGCTTTACAGCCTTGCCGCGCTCGCGGTTGCGTTCGGGATATGCCTGTACTTCGCCGAGCCGATCTTCGGGTTTCTGGTTCACCCGCTGATCCAGGCCGGGCAGAAGCGGATTTACTACACCGGGCTGTTCGAGGCGTTCTTCGTCCAGCTCAAGGTCGGGCTGTTCGCCGGGCTGATGGTCGCCTTTCCCGTGATCGCCAACCAGTTGTGGCAGTTCGTCTCGCCCGGTCTCTACCGCAAGGAAAAGCGTGCGCTGCTGCCGTTCCTGATCGCGACGCCGTTCCTGTTCGCGACGGGGGCAGCGATGGCCTATTTCGTCGCGGTGCCGACGGCGCTGCACTTCCTGCTCAGCTATCAGGGCAATGTCGGCGGGATCGAGCAGACCGCGCTGCCGGCGGTCGACAAATATCTCGATTTCGTGATGCAGTTCCTGTTCGCGTTCGGTATCGCCTTCCTGATGCCGGTCGTGCTGATGCTGCTGGAGCGGGCGGGGATCGTCACGCGGAAGCAGCTCGTCGGCGGGCGGCGTTATGCGATCGTCGGCTGTTTCGCGGTGGCGCTCGTGCTGGCTCCGCCTGATGCGGGCTCGATGGTGATGCTCGCGGTGCCGCTGGTGCTGCTCTATGAACTCGCGCTGATCGCGATCTGGTTCACCGAAAAGCGGCGGGGCTCGGCCGCAGCCGAGGTCGCTGCCTGAACGCTGGCGTCACCCCGGCGCGGCCGGGGTGACGCAGCCTGGTTACTTGGCGCTGTCAGCCGTCTTTGCGACAGTGTTGCCGGCCGAACTGACGTCCTTGCCGGCGCCTTCGATCGTGTTGCACGCGCTGACGAGCAATGCACCGGCGACCAGCGCCAATCCGACGAGCTTACGCATTCGTTTATCTCCTGAGCTGAGCGAAGGAAACGCCTTCGTCACACAAGAATGATCGAAGCGACGCTCCGTTCCGCATCGGCAACGAGATCGTGATCAGTGGCTATGATGAAAGATGCCCAAACGAATTTGGGTCCGGAGGCACTACCGGGGGGGGGGGAGGGTAGTGCGTCCGGACCCATGTTCTGGATAGCGAGAGCGGGGGGGCATAAAGTCGCTATCCGAGGAGTAAAACGTCGCTTTTCCGATCAGGTTCCGCGCCGTTTGCAAGAAAAGCGAATTTTCTGAATCGCTTTCCCGTCGTCGTTGAAGATCAGCCGCAGCACCTCGCCCCGGCGTCTGCGGCCCGAGGCGATGCGCCGTTTGCGTCAACGCGCTGGCATGGCGGTTCCGGCTCGCGTATGGACACGCGCATGTCCACGACCTTCACGATCGACACCGCCACCAGCCGCGCGAACCCGACGCCGGCACCGATGAAGCGGCTGACGGTGCCCGCGATCCGCAGGCGCAAGGGTGGCGAGCCGCTGGTGATGCTCACCGCCTATACCGTACGGATGGCGCAATTGCTCGACCCGCATTGCGATCTTTTGCTGGTGGGGGACAGTCTCGGTCAGGTGATCTATGGTCTGCCCTCGACGTTGCCGGTCACGCTCGACATGATGTGCGCGCATGGCGCGGCGGTGGTGCGTGGCAGCTACCACGCGGTCGTCGTCATCGACATGCCGTTCGGCAGCTACGAGGCGAGCCCGCAGGCGGCGTTCGCATCGGCGTCGCGGATCATGGCGGAAACGGGCGCGGCGGCGGTGAAGCTCGAAGGCGGGGTCGCGATGGCACCGACGGTGGCGTTCCTGTCGGAACGGGGCATACCTGTGATGGGGCACATCGGCCTCACCCCGCAGGCGGTCAACGCGCTCGGCGGCTATGGCGCACGCGGGCGGAGCGCGGCGGAGGAGGCCAAGATCCTCGCCGATGCGCGCGCGATCGCCGAAGCCGGCGCGTTCGCGATCGTCGCGGAGGGCGTGCTCGAGCCGATCGCTCGCGCCGTGACCGCGGAGGTGGCGTGTCCGGTGATCGGTATCGGTGCATCGGCACAGTGCGACGGGCAGGTGCTCGTCACCGAGGACATGCTTGGCCTGTTCGATCGTACCGCACGGTTCGTGAAGAAGTTCGACGACATGGCCGGCCGCATTTCCGCCGCGGTTGAGACCTATGCGCGCGATGTCCGATCGCGGGATTTTCCCGGTGTCGAACAGACGTATCTGCCGAAGGATTGAACGACTTCCCCTTGTGGGCGCGGCCAGCTAAGGCTTGCGCTTTTCCGCCTGATGGAGCTTTGCGTTGGCCGTTACGCCGAATACCGATGCCGCATTCCTGCGCGAAGTCGATGAGGAGCTGCGTCGCGATCAGCTTGCGGGCGCGTGGCAGCGCTATGGACGCATCGCGATCGTCGCGCTCGTTGCCGGGCTGATCGCGTTCGGCGGCTTCCTGCTGTGGCGCGGCCATCAGCAATCGGTGGCGGGCGAGAAGGCGGAGACCTTGCAGAAGGTGTACGACGGCATCGCCGCCAAGACGCCCGGCGCGGACAAGCCGCTTGCTGATCTCGCCACCGCAGGCGAACCCGGCTACCGCGCGCTCGCCAAGTTCACCCAGGCCGATCTGCTGCTCGAGAAGAACGATCTTCCCGCCGCCGCCAAGATGTTCGCCGCGATCGCCGCCGATAGCGGTGTGGCGCAGCCGTTCCGCGATCTCGCGCTGATCCGCCAGACCAGCGCGGAGTTCGACAGCCTCAAGCCCGATGTCGTCGTCAGCCGGCTGCGCGATCTCGCCCGGCCGACGAGCCCGTGGTTCGGCAGCGCGGGCGAACTGGTGGCGATGGCCTATTTGCAGATGAATAAGCCGGATCTGGCGGGGCCGTTGTTCGCCCAGATCGCGCGCAATAACGACGTACCCGGCACGATCCGCCAGCGTGCCGTACAGATGAGCGGCATGCTCGGTGTGGATGCCGTCGACCAGGTTGAGGACAAGAAGGCCAAATGAACAGACGGACTGCAATGGTCGCCGCGGCGGCTTCCGCGTCGCTCGCGCTGAGCGGCTGCGCCGCCTTCAAGAGCGGCGGGCGGCACAAGACGCCGACGCTTGGCGAGCGCATCCCGATCCTCGCCTCCGAGAGCGCGGCCGATGCCGACAAGACCATCGCCGACGTGCAGGTCTCGCTGCCCGAGGCGACCGCCAACGACGCCTGGGCGCAGCCCGGCGGAAGCGCTGCCAAGTCGCTCGGCCAGCTCGCGCTCGGCACGTCGCTGTCGCGCGCGTGGACCGCGCAGATCGACGGCGGCTCCAACCGGCAGCGGCTCGGCTCCGCGCCGATCGTCGCCGACGGCAAGCTGTTCGCGGTCGATGTCGATGCGACCATCCACGCCTTCGACGCCAAGACCGGCGCCAAGCTGTGGACGGCGGATATCGCCAAGGATTCGAAGAAGAGCAATCGCGGCGCACGCTTCGGCGGCGGCGCGAGCTTTGACGATGGCAAGGTCTTCGCGACTGACGGGCTCGGTGATGTCGTCGCGTTCGATGCTAAGGACGGCAAGGAACTGTGGCGCGTCAAGCCGGGCGGTCCCTTGCGCAACGCGCCGACCGTTGCGCTCGGCCAATTGTATGTGCTGAGCCAAGACAATCAGCTCTATGCGCTGTCGCAAGCGGATGGCTCGATCGTGTGGTCGGGATCGGGCTCGCTCGAAACGCAGGGCGTGTTCGGGGTGGCGGCGCCTGCGGTGGCGCAGGGCACCGTGATCGCTGGCTTCTCCTCGGGCGAACTGACCGCCTACCGCTACGAGAACGGCCGCACGCTGTGGCAGGACGCGCTGTCGCGTTCGAGCGTGTCGACCTCTGTGTCGTCGCTTGCCGATATCGATGCCGACCCGGTGATCGACCGTGGCACGGTGTTTGCGGTCGGGCAGGGCGGTCGCACCGTCGCGCTCGAGATCGTCTCGGGCCAGCGCCAGTGGGAGCAGAACTTCGCGGGCATCTCGACGCCGTGGGTGGCGGGCGAGTGGCTGTTCCTCGTCACCGACGATGCGCGCCTGGTCTGCCTTGCGCGCGCGACCGGCAAGGTGCGGTGGATCGCTCAGCTCCAGCATTATAAGAGCGACAAGATCGTCGCCGACGATGCGGACAAGGGCGGCAAGAAGAAAAAGAAGAAGAAGGAAAAGCACAAGAACCCGATCACCTGGTTCGGCCCGGTGCTGGCGGGCGGTCGTCTCGTTCTGACCAACTCGCTCGGCCAGATCGTCTCGGCCGCGCCGGAGACCGGCAAGGTGATCTCCTCGATCAACGCCAAGCAGAGCTTCACGCTGCCGCCGATCGTGGCCAATTCGACGCTGTATGTGCTCGACCAGAAGGGGCATGTGATCGCGTATAAGTGACGGCTTGCGCGCGTGTGGACGGGCGCAAAGCTTTCCCCGTTCGACACGAACGGACTGGGTGTAAGCCTAAGGGGTGACGAAGCGTCGCGCTTCCCGTAAGGGAGCACGATGCCTAATCTTCCCGTGGTCGCGATTATCGGCCGGCCCAATGTCGGTAAGTCGACTCTGTTCAACCGCCTCGTCGGCAAGAAGCTCGCGCTGGTCGACGATCGTCCCGGCGTCACGCGTGATCGCCGCGAGGGCGACGCCACGCTGATCGGTCTCGATTTCCGCGTGATCGACACCGCCGGCTACGAGGATCAGGACGCCGCATCGCTGCCCGGTCGCATGCGTCAGCAGACCGAGGCGGCGGTCGCGCAGGCCGATGTCGCTTTGTTCCTGGTCGATGCGCGCGCCGGCGTGGTGCCGCTGGATGAGGAGATCGCGCGGTGGCTGCGCGGATCGACCACGCCGATCGTGCTCGTCGCCAACAAGGCCGAAGGGCGCGCAGCCGAGGCGGGCATCATCGAGGCGCTCGCGCTCGGCTTTGGCGATCCGGTCGAGCTTTCCGCCGAACATGGCGAGGGCATGGGCGAGTTGTTCGAGGCGCTGCTCCCGCACATCGAACGCGACGAGGACGCACCCGCCGACCAAGACAATGAGGATGGCGAATTCGACAATGACGCGCCGCTCAAGCTGGCGATCATCGGCCGTCCCAACGCGGGCAAATCTACGCTCATCAACACGATGCTTGGCGAGGATCGGCTCATCACCGGGCCGGAAGCGGGTATCACCCGCGATTCTATCGCGATCGACTGGTCGTGGCAGGGACGCCCGGTCCGCCTGATCGACACCGCCGGCATGCGCAAGAAGGCGCTGGTGCAGGACAAGCTCGAGAAACTGTCGGTCGCCGACGCGCTCCACGCGATCGACTTCGCCGAAGTGGTGGTGCTGCTGCTCGATGCGACGCGCGGGCTTGAGGCGCAGGATCTGCGCATCGCCGATACCGCGCTTCAGGAGGGCCGCGCGCTCGTCGTCGCGATCAACAAATGGGACGTGGCGGAGAATGCCAGCAGCCTGTTCAACGGCATCCGCGGCGCGCTCGAAGAGGGGCTCAGCCAGGTCAAGGGCCTGCCGGTGCTCACCGTCTCGGCGGCGACCGGCAAGGGCATCGACACGCTGATCCAGGTCGCGTTCGAGACGCGCGAGGCATGGTCGCGCCGGGTCGGCACGGGCGAGCTCAACCGCTGGTTCGAAAAGGCGGTCGACGCCAACCCGCCGCCCGCACCCGGCGGCAAGCGCATCAAGCTCCGGTATCTTACCCAGGCGAAGACGCGCCCGCCCGGCTTCGTGCTGTTCGGCACGCGCGTCGATCAATTGCCGATGAGCTATCAACGCTATCTAATCAATGGGATACGGCGCGATCTTGGCTTTGGCGCGGTGCCGGTCCGGCTGACGCTGCGCGCGCCGAAGAACCCGTTCGACCGGTAGCTGCGCGATGGTTGACGCGGCGCTAAGCATGTCGCGTCAACGTCTCGTTTACTGGGGGCGCGTAGAAGATCGTCTATAACTATCTCGGTCGCTCATGATCGCGATGGAGGAGATATACGGTGGCGCTCGACGATCGGGACCTTGTCGACTGGACGGCATTCGCACGTTCGCGCAGCGAATTGGGCGCGGGGTTCGTCCGAATTCTTGGCTATTTCCGCGAGGATGGCGTGAAATCGGTCGCTGCGATTGAAACGGCGATGCGCGCGCAGAATGCGGCGCAGATGGTCATTCCGGCGCACACGCTGAAGGGCGAATCGCGCCAGTTCGGAGCCGAGCCGCTCGGGCTGCTGGCGGAGCGGATCGAGACGATCGCGCGCGATTGCGTCGAAAGCCGCGACACGCCTGAAGAAGCGATGACGTTGGTGGTGGGCCTGCGCCCGCTGTTCGAACGCACGCTGGCGATGCTGGAGCGCGAGGCCAATCCGCTGGTCGAGCGGCGTGGCGGGTTCGGGCGGCGGGTCGCGTAACGCGTCGCCCCGGCGCAGGCCGGGGCGCTGCGTGAGGCGCGGGCCACTCGCCAAATTAGATAGCGGCCCCGGCCTGCGCCGGGGCGACGCGTGTTCTAGCTCCGCAGTCGTTCGATCGCCTGCGCAAGCGCCACGTACAATTTGCCCATGTCCGACGACAGCAACGTCACGCCGAGCGGCGAACCGTCACGCTGCGCCAGGATCGCGCGCAACATCGCCTCGAAATCGTGGATGTAGCGGTTGACGTGTTCGCGGAAGCGGTCGTCGTCGTCGTAGAGATGCGCGATCTCGCGCGCTTCGCCCGCATCGAGCAACCGCACCGCGCGGCGAGTGAACACGCCGCGATCACCACGCAGATAGGCGGCCCAGGCGCTGTCGGCGACCTCGGTCGAGAAGGTCTTGGCGATGTCGATCGACGCCGAGTTCAGTGCTTCGATCAGCAGCGAGACGCGGCGCGCGAAACTGTCCTCCTCCGCCTTGCCGCGCTCGACGCGCGCCTGCTCGATGCGGTTCTCGACGATCGCGCTGGCCTGGCTGATCGTCGCGATCTGACCGGTGAGCCGCTCCGCAACGCGGTCCGCCACGTCCGCCGCCGCTTCGGCCGCTTCGCCGATCGCGGTGAGGTGCAGTTCCAGCGTCGCCGATGCGGCGCGCTGCATCGCATCGGACGCGGCGGTTTCGAGGGCCGCCGCTGCCTCTGGGATGACGTCGGCGAGCGTCTCGCGCGCGCTGGCGGCGGCCGCATTGGCGGTATCGCGCACGCGCAGTAGCGCTTCGACCAATCGCGGGGCGGCGGTTTCGGAGAAGCGGTGCGCCTGCGCGACCGTATCATCGACCGACGACCCCAGCGCCGCCGCCTTTTCGGTGCTGGCGGCGAGCGTGTCCTGCAAGGTGCCCGCGAGCTTCTCGACCTGGTCGCGCTGGTTCGACACGACCGCTGCGATCGCTTCGATCGCGTCGTGCGTGCTTTCGGCGGCGGTGACGAGCGCGAGCAACTCAGGCTTGGCATCGCCGACGATCGCGCGGCTCGATACGATGCGCGCATCGAGGCGGGAGAGGGCGGCGGGAATGGTCTCGTCGATCTCGCGCGTCGCCGAATCGAGCGCGGTCAGCAGCCGCTCGGTAGTCGCGATCGTGGTCGATGCGATCTGGTCGCCAGTGCGGATCGTGTCCGTCATCCCCTCCGCCGAAACGCGCAGCGCCTCCATGGATACCGCGAGTTCCTGCGCACGCGCGGCGTGGCGGGTGTGGAACGAATCGAACTCGCCCGACAGGTGGTCGACACCCGCGCCGAGCATCTCGACCACCTCGCTGGTCGCCTCGCCCTGCGTCGCGAGCCGCGCGGAGATGCGGTCGATCAAAGTTTCGATCGTCGCGATCCGTTCGGCAAGCGTCTCGGCACTGTCGCGCGCGGCGTGATCGAGCGCGGCCTGATTGGTGCCGAGCATCGCCAGCATCGCCTCGCCCTGCGCGGTGATGCCCTTGCGCGCTTCGTCCACCGCGCTGGCCGTGCGGTCGAGCAGCGCATCGACCGACACCGACATGTCCGCGCTCACCTGTTCGAGCCGCGCCGCCGCCGATTCGCTGGTGGCCTTCATCCGCATCAGATTGGCGGCGAGCTTCTGCGCGGCACCCCCGGCGATATGATCGGCCTCACGCCCCCGTTCCGCGAGCGCGGACAGTTGCACGTCGAGCGCGGTCGCGCCTTCACTGGCGGCGATGGCGGCATTCTGGAGCTGTTCGGTGAGGTTGGCGGTATCCTCGCCCGCGCGTGGCAGCATCGCCACCAGCGTTTCGAGTTCGACGCGGGTGCTGCCCGACAGAGCGGCGAGGGCGCGGGCATTCTCCTCCGCGCGCTGGATCTCCGCGCCGATGCCGCTGCCGATGCTGCCGAGTCGCGCGGTGGCAGTTTCGCCGAGCGCGGTCATCGCCAGCGCCTGATCGGAAAGCTGCTGGCGATTGTCCTCGATCTTGCGCGACAGCACCGCGATCGTGCGTTCGAGATAGGCGGCTTCCGCACGCATCGCCCGCGCGGTGCCCGCGAAACGCGACGCTTCGGCGCGGCTGGTGCGCAGGCCCAGCAGCAACAGCACGCCGATCAGCGCGGGCGGCACACACAACGCGCCGACGAACAGGGTGATCGCCATCGGCGGCGCGGTGGCGAGCGTCGGCCACGAAACCGCGAGCATTCCGCCGATCCAGCCGAGCGACACCAAGCCGCCCAGCGTCGGCGCGATCCACGCGTAGCTGCGGCGCGGCGCTTCGTCCGATTCGTCGAAGCTCAGCAAGTCGTCGGTGAATTCGGGCACCGGCTCCGTGGCCGATTCGGCGTTATAGTCGGTCGTGTCCGCGCGTTCGCTGCTGGACGGATCTTCCGCACCCGGGCGGAGATCGATGATGCGAGAACCCCCGTTCATGGCGTTTGTTTACCACGATTTGCGGCGGCGGGAAGCGAATTGCGAAACCTTGCCTTAACGCGGCCGGGCGTATCGGCACGATATGGCTTATGATCCCGGTGCAATCGATGCAACGCTCGCAGCGGCAGTCGGCGACGAACCCGCGCTGATCGCCGAACTGCGGGGTGCATTCCTCGACAGCGCGAACCGCGCGCTCGACCTGCTCGACGCCGCGCGACGGCCCGAAGAATGGCGCCTCGCCGCCAGTCGGCTGAAGGGACTCGCCGCCAGCTTCGGCGCGATTCGGCTGATGGCGATGGCGGGGGAGGCGGCGGAAGCGCAGCCGCTGGATCCGGCGATGGTGCGCCGCCTGCGCCGCGCGGTGGAGCGGCTCTAACCGAACGCTTGCAAGCGCTTTGCTTTGCGAAGCGCAACGCTTAAAGGCTCCCGATGCTAGCGGGCCTGATTTTTGCTACCGAAGATGCCGATGATCGCGCGGGGACGCTGGCGGAGACGCTGCCGTTCGGCGGGCTCACGCTGATCGAGTTCCAGGCGCGGCTGCTCATCGCGGCCGGCGCGACGCAGATCGTGCTGGCGGTGGCGCGGATGACGCCGGGGCTGCTCGGCGCGATCAGCCGGATCGGGCGGCGCGGCGTGTCGGTCGATGCGGTGCGCACCGCGGTCGAGGCAGTCGAGCAACTTCATCCGCTCGCGCGCGTGCTGGTGGTCGCGGACGGACTGGTCACGACCGGGGACACGATGGCGCTGGTCTCGGCCGAACGCAGCGATGCGCTGCTGGTGACAGGCGAAGACGCGCAGTTCGAGCGGATCGGCGTGGCGACCAACTGGGCCGGGCTCGCGCTGATCGACGTCGCGCGGATCAAGGACGTGGCGGCGATGCCGCGCGATTACGATTTCCAGTCGACGCTGTTGCGCATCGTCGCACAGGCCGGCGCCAAGCAGATCCGGCTGCCCAAGGCGGCGGAGGCGACTCACGGTATCGAGCGCGAATCGCAGGCGCTGGCGCGTTGGGGCAATGCCATCGTCGTCACGCTGATGGCGCAGCCCGAGCGCTGGGCGGACCGTTACGCGACGGCTGTTCCCGCGCGGTTGGCGCTGCCGCCGCTGCTCGCGCGCGGCGCGCCGAGTTGGGCGTTCAGCCTTGGAGCGGGACTCGCCGGGCTGATCGGGCTCGGTTTGGTGGTGCATGGCTGGACGATCGTCGGGCTCGTCGTCACCGTGGTGGCGATGCTGCTTGCCACCACTGGACATACGCTCGCGTGGTTGCGCGACGAGGCGCTGCCCGCGCGCATCCTCGCGCACGGATCGCCCGTGCTGGGGGCGGCGAGCGTGCTGGCGGTCGGGGATGCGAGCGGCGCCGCGCTTGGCTGGGCGCTGGCGACAGTGGCGGTCGTGCTGGGCGTACTGGTCGACCGCGTCGCGCTGGCGGCGTGGCCGCGCCGCTGGTGGTCGAGCCTGACCGCCGCGCCGATCGTGATGCTGCCGTTCGCGATCGTCGGATTGCCGCTCGCCGGGCTTGGTTTTGTGGGCCTGTATGCGGCCGGAACGCTTGCCGCCGCGATTGAGACGCTGATCGAAAAGCCTTAGGCGGCTTTTAACGATACCGCTCTAAACGTGCTGGCATGTCGATCAGCGATCGCGATCCGGATTTTGGCGGCCCAGCGACCGCCCATGCGTTGCTCGCCCGCGCGGCGGCGGCGGATCTGCGTGCGGATCGGCGGCTCGCCACCGCGATCGACGACTTCTTCCTCCCCGGCGATGGCCGACTCGACGATCGCGTCCGCGCCGGGCTCGCCCGCACGATCGAGGCGTTGGTCGGCGCGATCGAGGCGGCGATTCGCGCGCATGCCGCACGGCTGCTCGCTTCGCGCGGGCTGGCGACGATGGCGGCCGCGGTCGGCGGGGGCGGGAGCATCGCGCTCGATCGGTTGCTCGCGGCCGGGCTTATGCGCGATCCGGCGGTGATGCACGAGTTGATCGGCCGGGTGCGGCAAGGACTGATCGCCGATGCGCTGCCGATCGAACGCAGCGGCGGTTTGGATCAGCCGAGCCTGCTCGCCCGGTTGTCGCGCCACCCCGATCATGTCGTGGCGACCGGAGCGGTCGCGTTGCTCGCTACCGAAAACCGCCGCAAGGCGCCGCTGGTGGCCGGCGCCACCACGCGCACCGATCTACCCGCCGCGATCCAGCAGCGGCTGGTGTGGTGGGTCGCAGCCACCCTGCGCGAAGCCGCCGCGCCCGAAGGCGCCGCCACCAGCGAACCGCTCGACCGGGCGCTTGCCGAATCGGCGCAACGCAGCATCGCCGCGCATGACGAGGGCGACCGGCTGGAGGCCGCCGCCACCCGGCTCGCGGTGGCGCTCGATCCGCGTGCGGAGGAACTCGCCGCCCTCCTCGCCGAGGCGCTGGCGGACCAGCGGCTGTCGCTGTTCATCGCGCTGCTCGGCCATGCGCTCGGGCTGCATTATGGCGACATGCGCGACATCGTGCTCGATCCCGATGCCGAGCGGCTGTGGCTGGTGCTGCGCGCGCTCGAACTCGACCGTGCCGCCGTCGCGCGGGTCGGGCTGGCGCTGTGCGAGGCCGATCCGCGTCGCGACGTCGAACAGTTTGCCGACTCGCTGGACGCGATCGTTGCGATCCCGCCGGAACAGGCGCGCGGAGCGATCGCGCCCTTGCTGCTCCATCCCGAGTATCGCGCCGCCGTACTCGCCATCGCGCGGGGGGTGAAGGCATGAACGCGCAGGAACCCGTGTTGCCGCTGGTGCGCGGTCTGGTCGATCAGGGCGGACGGCTGGTCGAGGCCGATCAGCGGCTGCACGATCTCAACGCGCGTGCGGGCGGTGCGCTGGGTGAGCCCGTCGCGGTGCCGCAGCTCGCCCGGCTGGCGCGGCTGGCGCAGCGGCTCGGCATCCTCGTCTCGCGCGGGATCGTCGCGGCGGACGGGGCTGGCGATCTCGACCTGTGGGTGCGCGCCGAGCCGGTCGCGGCGGGCGTGTCGCTCACCATCACCGGCTGGGCGGACCGCGCGGCGTGGACCGCGCCCGATACGATCGGCGCGAGCGATCACGCGATACTTACCGGCGATGCCGACTGGCATTGGGAAACCGATTCGGCGTTGCGGCTGACGTTCCTCACTCCTGATATCGGCGTGCGTCACGGCTTCGATGCGGACGTGCTGCTCGGCGCGCCGCTCACCGGGCTGTTCGCGCTCGGCGAGGACAAGCATGGCGGCTTCCCGATCCTCGGCGGCCTCGCTTTGCGCGAGCGGTTCGAGGATCAACCCGCGACCTTGCGCGCCACCGGCGAGGCTGTGCGGCTCGCCGCACGTCCGCGCAGCGACGCACGCGGCGATTTCGCGGGCTTCATCGGCGCGGTGACGGTCGAACGGGCGGAGCCTGCGCCCGCGCCGGGCAACCACACGATCGACGATGCAAGCGGCGCGTTCGCTGTGCGGCTCGATTCGGCGCTGCGCTCGCCGCTGGGGCGGATCATCGCCAATGCCGACAGCATCAACGCGCAGTCCGAAGGTCCGCTGCGGCAGGATTACGCCGATTACGCCGCCGATATCGCCAGTGCCGCGCGGCACCTGATGGGGCTGGTCGACGATCTGGTCGATTTGCAGGCGATCGAACGCGTGGATTTCAAGGTCGCGGTCGAGGCGATCGACCTCGCCGATCTCGCCCGCCGCGCCGCCGGGCTGCTCGCGGTGCGCGCGTCGGACATGAAGGTGCGGATCGACAAACCCACGCTCGGCGAGACCTTGCCCGCGCTTGGCGAGTTCCGGCGCGTGTTGCAGATCCTCGTCAACCTGATCGGCAATGCGGTGCGCTATTCGCCCGAGGGGGGCGTGATCTGGGTCCGCGCCGAGCGCGAGGGCGATCTCGCCGCGATCATCGTCGCCGATCAGGGCAAGGGCATCGCGCTGGAAGATCAGGCGCGCATTTTCGAGAAGTTCGAACGGGTCGATCCGCGCGAACCCGGCGGCAGCGGCCTCGGCCTCTATATCGCGCGGCGGCTGGCGCGGGCGATGGGGGGCGACATAGCGGTCGACAGCGCGCCGGGCCAGGGCGCGCGCTTCGTGCTGACGCTGCCGGTGCAGACCCCCGCCGCGGTTTGACTCGCGGTCGAAAGCGGTTGCTAGGCCATCCCGTTCGTGCCGAGCGAAGTCGAGGCACCCGCGCTATGCCCAGTTTCTCGACTTGGCTCGGGACGAACGGCGCCGGGTGGCGTTGCGGCGGTGTGGCGAACCGCTGTAGCCGGCGCGCATGAAGATCTTCTTTGATGGCGGCTGCCGGCCCAATCCCGGCGCGATGGAGATCGCCGTTGTCGCGCGCGGCGTCGTCTCGATCGAGCGTGAACTTGGCACCGGATCGAGCCACGACGCCGAATGGCTGGCGCTGCTGCGCGCGGTGGCGGAGGCACGCGCGCTCGGGCTGAACGAGGCGGTGCTGCTCGGCGATTCGCTGGCGATCGTCGGCCAAGCGAACGCCGCGCTGGCGGGGCGGGCCGCACCCGGGCACGCCACCGCCCTCGTTGCGGCTGCCGCCGGGCTGCGGCTGCGCGTGCGGCATGTGAAGCGCACCCAGAACCTCGCCGGCATCGCGCTCTCGCGGTTGGCGCGATGACGCTGCCGATCCTCTACAGCTTCCGCCGCTGCCCCTATGCGATGCGCGCGCGGATGGGGCTGATCGTCTCGGGAACGGCGTGCGAACTGCGCGAGGTCGTGCTGCGCGACAAGCCGCGCGAACTGATCGCGGCGTCGGCCAAGGCGACCGTGCCGGTGCTGGTGCTGGCGGACGGGCGCGTGATCGACCAGAGCCTCGATATCCTGCGCTGGGCGCTCGCCCGCCATGATCCCGAGGATTGGTTGGGCGGGGACGACGCCGCGCTGATCGCCGCCAACGATGGCGCGTTCAAACACCATCTCGACCGCTACAAATATCCCGACCGGCACGATGGCGATCCTCAGGCGCATCGCGCCGCCGGGCTCGCCTGGCTCGAGACGCTGGAGGCGCGGCTGGCCATGCACGCCAACCTGTGCCGCGACACGCGCGCGCTCGCCGATGTGGCGGTCTTTCCGTTCGTGCGGCAGTTCGCAGGCGTGGAGCCGACGTGGTTCGATGCGCAACCGCTCGAACGGACGCGGGCATGGCTCGACCGCCAGTGCGCCGCGCCGCTGTTCGCGCAGGCGATGGTGAGACGTGCGCCATGGCGCGCCGGAGACGCGCCGATCCGCCTATAAAGAAGCGAATCGTCGCGAAAATGCTTCTGTTCGCCTCTTGCCGAATCGCTGCCAATGAATAATTAGCAAGCTAATGATGTCTGAGCGAACAACATTCGAGGCGCAGATTGCCGGCCGCCTGCTTCCGCTCGCGCGAGTGTGGCGCAAGCTGGCGGACGAGGCGCTTGACGGGCAAGGCCTGTCGGCCGCAACCGCATGGGTGCTGACGCACCTTGGGCGGCTTGGCGACGATGCCCGGCTCACTGATCTTGCCGAGGCGACCGAGATCGCCGCGCCCTCGCTGGTGCGGTTGCTCGACCAACTGATCGAGCAGGGGCTCGTCACGCGTACGCCCGACGAGCACGACCGCCGTACCAAGCGGCTCGCGCTTACCGAGCGCGCCGCGCCGATCGTCGCGGAAAGCGAACGCTCCCTCGCCGCACTTCGCCACCGCATCCTCGCCGGGTTCGATACGGAAACGCTTGCCGCCACCGCCGCCGTGCTGGAGAAGTTCAGTGCGGCAGCCGCCGCCGAAAGCGACCGATGAACGACCGCTACGGCTTCGATATCGCGCTGTTCTCCGCGAAGTGTTTCGTCGCGGCGATGCTGGCCTATTATCTCGCGCTGAAGATCGGGCTGACGCGGCCGTATTGGGCGGTCAGCACCTCGTACATCGTCGCGCAGCCGCTCGCCGGCGCGGTCATCTCCAAGGCGGTGTTCCGGCTGCTCGGCACCGCGCTCGGCGCGACCGCGGCGGTGGTGCTGGTGCCCAACCTCGTCAACGCGCCCGAACTGCTGTCGCTCGCGCTCGCTTTGTGGCTTGGCTTGTGCCTGTTCATCTCGCTTCAGGATCGCACGCCGCGCAGCTACGTCTTCCTGCTCGCGGGCTATACCGCTTCGATCATCGGCTTCCCGAGCGTCGCCGCGCCCGGGCAGATCTTCCAGACTTCGATCCTGCGCGTCGAGGAAATCTCGCTCGGCATCCTGTGCGGCAGCCTGGTCCATGCGCTCGTCTTCCCGCGTTCGGTGACGGGGCTGTTGTTCACGCGGATCGATGCGATCATCGGCGATGTCGAGCGCTGGTCGCGCGACGCGCTGACCGGTGCGCCGGACGAGGTGGTGCGGCGCGAGCGGCGTCGGCTCGCGCTCGATGTCAACGAACTCCACCAGCTTTCCACGCATCTGCCCTTCGATACCGCGCGCTTCCTGCCCCGCGTGCGCACCGTACGCGCGCTTCAGGACCAGCTCTCGCTGTTGCTGCCGCTCGCCAGCGCGGTGGAGGACCGTATCGCCGAACTCCAGGCCAACGGCGGCGTGCCCGAACGGCTGGCGATCCTAATCCAGCGAACCTGCGCGTGGCTGGCGATGCCAGCGGTCTCCTATGTCGAGCGTGGCGTGCTGGTCGAGGCGCTGATCGCAGATGTGCGCGCGGAGGAGCCTTCGGTCGAAGCGCCGCTCGCGTGGCGTGACGCGCTGATCCTCAGCCTCGCCTCGCGGCTGGCCGACCTCATCCAGTCGCACCGCGCGGTGCGCGACCTGCGCGACCAGATCCGCTCGCCGAGCCGTGCCGCCGTGACGCCGGTGGTGGCAGAGGCGCTGCGCACCGCGTCGAGCCGCACCTTCCACCGCGACCGTCTCGTCGCGCTGCGTGCCGCCTGGGGCACGGTCGCGACGATGGTAATCGGCTGTTTGTTCTGGATCGAGAGCGGCTGGCCCGAGGGTGCCGGCGCCGTGCTGATCGCGGGGGTGTGCTGCGCGCTGTTCGGCAACAGCGACGATCCCGCACCCGCGATCCGCACCTTCCTGTGGGGATCGATCGTCGGCGTGTGCATCGCTGCTCTCTATGTGTTCGCGATCCTGCCGCGCGTGACCGATTATGTGACGGTCGCGGCCGTGCTTGCGCCGATGTTCCTGCTGCTGGGCGCGTTGCTGGCCATCCCCAAGTACAATCTCATCACGCTCGGCGCCTTGCTCGGGCTTGCCAATCTGATCGGGCTCAACGCCGCTTATGAGGGTGATTTCGCGACCTTTGCGAACGGGGCGCTCGCGCAGTTGGTCGGCACCGCCTTCGCGGTGGTGACGGTCGGGTTGTTCCAGACCGTCGGTGCCGAACAGAGCAGCGCACGGCTGATCCGCGCGGGCTGGCGCGACCTCGCTCGCCGCAGCGTCCTGCCCGGCGAGCCGGACGAGATCGGCTGGGTGAGCAAGATGCTCGACCGGATCGGCCTGCTCGCGCCGCGTCTCGTCGCGCGTGGGCAGGACCCCGGCCGTCCGCTGTTCGACGTGCTGGTCGATCTGCGCGTCGGCATCTCGGTCGCGGGGCTGCGGCGGGTCAGGCTGGCGGCGGACGATTTCGGCCGCAGCATCGTCGGCCCGGTACTCGCGCGGGTGAGCGAACATTACCGCGCGCGATCGCTCGACAAGCCGACCGTCGACGACCCCGAACTCCTCGCCGCGATCGACACGGCGATGACCGCCTTCGCCGCCGACCCAGTGCCCGACGAGCGCCGCAACGCGTTGCTCGCGCTCACCAGCCTGCGCCGCAACCTGTTCCCCGCCGCGCCCGGCTATAGGACGGAGGTGGCGGCATGACGGGGGAGGTGAGCCTGTTCGGCGTGTTCGTGCCCGGTCTGCTGCTGCTGGCCATCGCGGCGGCGGTGCTGACCGCGCTCGCATCCCGGCTGGTCGCGCTGGTCGGCCTGTATCGCATCTTCGCCTATCGGCCGCTGGTCGACGTGGCGATCTACATCCTCATCCTTGGCGGGCTTGTGCTCGCCTTCGCGCCCCCTGGAGTTGCGCTGTGAATCGTTGGAGTCGTTATCTCGCCCCTGCCGGCCGCCTGACCGCGACGCTGCTGCTGGTCCTCGTCGCGCTGCTCGTCGCGGTCTGGCTGTGGCACCGCTACGAGGTCGATCCCTGGACGCGCGACGGCCGCGTGCGCGCCGACGTGGTGCGCGTGACGCCCGACGTGGGCGGTCTCATCACCAGCGTGGCGGTGCGCGACAACCAGATCGTCCATGCCGGCGACCTGCTGTTCGTGGTCGATCGCCCGCGCTACGCGCTCGCGCTCGAACAGGCGCAGGCCTCGATCGCGAGCGCACGCGCCACGCTCGCGCAGAACCGGCGCGAGGCCGCGCGCGACGTGGCACTCGGCGATCTCGTCGCCGCCGAATCGCACGAACAGAACGTCGCCAAGGTCTCCACCGCCGCCGCCGCGCTTGCCGAGGCGGAGGCGCAGGCCGACACCGCGCGGCTCAACCTCGCGCGTACGCAGGTCCGCGCGAGCGTGAACGGCACGATTACCAACCTCGATCTTCACCCGGGCGATTACGTCGCGGCGGGGCAGCAGGCGCTGGCGCTGGTCGATGCCGACTCGCTGCGCGTGGAGGCGTATTTCGAGGAAACCAAGCTCGGCGGCGTACATCCCGGCGCGGCCGCCAAGGTGCGGCTGATGGGCGATCCGCGCGTGTTCGACGGCCATGTCGAGAGCATCGCCGCCGGCATCAGCGACAGCGAGCGCACCGACACCAGCAACCTCCTGCCGAGCGTCAACGCCACCTTCTCCTGGGTGCGGCTCGCCCAACGCATCCCGGTGCGCGTCAGGATCGACCGCGTGCCCGCCGATCTGCGGCTGATCTCCGGCCGCACCGCCACGGTGACGATCGCGCCGCCGCCGCCCGCGGTCGCGCACCCGCGCGCCACACCGACGCCGGTGGCCGCGCGATGAGCAAGCGCTTCGTTCCGGCGGCGATGCTCGCGGCGGCGCTGTCCGCCTGCACCGCCGGCCCCGATTACCACCTGCCCGAGGGTGCCGCCGCCAAGGCACCCGCCGCCAACGGCGCGTTCCTCGGCGCGCGCGACAAGGCGTTCACCGCCGCGCCGCTGCCCGATCATTGGTGGCGGCTCTATGACGATGCGCTGCTCGACAGCCTCGTCACGGAGGGGCTGGCCGCGAACACCGATCTGCGCGCGGCCGACGCCAACCTCCGCGCCGCGACCGCCGTCGTGCGCGAGGCGGAGGCGGGGCGTACCGTGCAGACCACGCTCTCCGGCGGCGCAACGCTCGCGCGGCCATATGGGACGGGCGAAGGGCTGCCGGGGCAGGTCGGCTACGATCTCGGCGGTAGCCTGTCCTATCCGCTCGATCTCGCCGGCCGCATCCGCCGCACGATCGAGGCCGCGCGCGACGATGCGGAAGCGACCGAGGCCGCGCGCGACGAGGTGCGCGTGACGGTCGCGGCGGCGGTGACGCGCGCCTATGCCGCCACCTGCACCGTCAACGTGCGGATCGCCGCCGCCAACCGCGTGATCGGCGTGCAGCAGCAGACCTTCGGCGCGACGCAGCGACTGTTTCGGGGCGGGCGCTACACCGCTTTCGACGTGACGCGCGCGCAGGCGGCGGTCGAGCAGAGCCGCGCCCTTCTGCCCGCGCTGGTCGCGGCGCGGCAGGCTTCTTTGTTCGAACTCGCCGCGTTGCTCGGGCGCGCACCCGCCGACTACCCGCGCGCGGTGGAGGCGTGTCAGAAGCTGCCGCTGGTGCGCAGCGTCGTGCCCGTGGGAGATGGTGCGGCGTTGATCCGCCGTCGCCCCGATATCCGTCAGGCCGAACGCAACCTTGCCGCGGCGACCGCGCAGATCGGCGTCGCCACCGCCAACCTGTATCCGCAGGTCAGCCTCGGTGGATCGGCCGGGTTCACCGGGCCGCTGTCGCCGCTACATGTGGGCGATGCGTTCAACCTGTCGCTCGGGCCGCTGATCAGCTGGACGTTCCCCAACCGCATCCTCGTGCGCGCGCAGATCGCCGCCGCCGGCGCCACCGCCGACGCCGCGCTCGCGCAGTTCGACGGCACCGTGCTGCAAAGCCTGCGCCAGACCGAGACGGCGCTCTCCGCCTATGCGCGCACCCGCGACCAGGTGACCGACCTGACCCGCGCCCGCGACAGCGCGGCGAAAGCGGTCGCGCAGGCCGACAAGCTCACCCGCTTCGGCCGCGGCACCTTCCTCGACACGCTGAGCGCACAGGCGACGCTGGCGGGCGCGGAGGCTTCGCTGGCGAGTGCGCAGGCGGCCCTGGTCGATGCGCAGGTCAATGTGTTCCTGGCACTCGGCGGCGGCTGGACGCCCGATACGGCGGAGCCGGTGCCGACGGGGGAGTGATGGGTGGCGCCCCCTGACCTATGACGCTCGCGAACTGCGCATTTAGCGTTCGCGCTGAGCTTTCGGCTATCTCCCGCGCCACCTGATGGCAAAGGAACCGCGCAGCTGAGCGCGACGTTAGCCGCCATGATGTGCCGCCCGAGTGGATATCTACATTGTAAAGATCAGCTTAAGATTATTCCCGTTTCGGAGGAAATCGTACTGACGTTGGACGTGATGCTGGTGATGTAAATGCTCGCATTTGGTGCGATTGTAACTCTAAGTAGCTTGGCTGTTGGCGAAGTTGCCTCACCGGAAGATCCTGATAAGATGATATCTGCGTGACATAGCCTGTCGGAGCTCGGACATTTGAAAAACTACGTTCTGTGTTCAGTGCAGCGTTCGGGTAAAACGTGGATCGCCGATACTTTGCGGCGATTAGGAATCGGGCACGGTTTGGAACTGCTCACGGAGTTTGAAAGAGGCAGTGCGCCGGAACAAGAGCGGTTAAGGGCCGCGCGGGCGGCGGGAATGACAGAGTTTTTGAACTGCTTTTCGGAAAGCACGCATCGCGATGGCTTTTCAAGCGTCGGGATATCGATCCAGTGGAGCAATCTGCACGATGTTCTTCCGGAAACGGTGCAAGCAATACTCGATATTAAGTCCGCCTTGGCGCCGTCGATCCTGTATTTTCTGAGACGACGCGACATCTTGGGTCAAGCCATTTCCCACTTCATGATGATGGAGAGCGGTTATGCGCACTCCACTGAGCCAGATGATCTACGTGAACGTCGTAATCATGTGTTTTATGATCGCGGGAAGCTTAAGGACTCGATGAACCACACCTTAGGCTGCTACGCAGGCTGGGAACATCTGTTCCAAAAGGCTGAATTGCAGCCAGTCTTACTTTATTATGAGGACTTCGTAGATAATCCGGTGGTAGCATTCGGTGATTTAGCCGAGCAGATCGCCGGAGTCCGCTTCTCACCGGAACGTATTGTGGAAGCCGCGTCGGGTCTTCGGAAAATATCCGACGCCACGAATGGAAATTTTCGAAGGATCTACCTTGAGGACAGTTGAGGCGCGGGGCCTCTTTGTTTCTATGCCTCGCGCCCGGTCCCCTTGCCGCCATCGCCAACGGCCTTGTCGATGCGTCAGACCGGAAGTCATCTGCTAATTGAGTAGTGCGGTGCGGGCGCAAGCGTGTTGAGAGGCCGGTTTGGCGTTGTAAATCCCGAAAGGCCTTGAACCGCTTTCTGTCATCCGACGCCGTGGCAGCCGTAACGGCTGAACGCACCCGCACAAGAAAAGGGCGACACCCTCGCGGATGCCGCCCCTTCATTTCCGCAGGCCGGGATGGGCAAAGCGCATCCCGTCGGACGCGGGCTGAAGCCCGCGCCGGCCGGCCTTGCGGGAGGGGCGATTTGGCAGAGCCAAACCGCATCCCCCGCTGCGGCTTACTTGATCTCGACGGTCGCGCCGGCGGCTTCGAGCTGCGCCTTGATCTTGGCGGCCTCGTCCTTCGACACGCCTTCCTTGATCGCCTTCGGAGCCGACTCGACCAGCGTCTTGGCTTCGGTCAGGCCGAGCGAGGTGATCGCGCGGACTTCCTTGATGACGTTGATCTTCTTGCCGCCGTCGCCGGTCAGGATGACGTCGAATTCGGTCTGCTCTTCAGCAGCCGGAGCCGCGCCACCGCCGGCGCCGCCAGCGGCCGGAGCTGCCGCAACCGCCGCAGCGGCCGAAACGCCCCACTTCTCTTCGAGCATCTTCGAGAGCTCAGCGGCCTCGAGGACGGTCAGTTCGCTCAGGCTCTCAACGAGCGCGTTCAGGTCTGCCATGTGTAGTCTCCATCTTGGGGCATCGCCCCGGTCTGTTCAGTGTGAAAATCTCGAAGCGGAAACCTGAAATCAGGCGTCCGCGCCTTCCTTGTCCTTGTCGGCATAAGCCGCGAGAACGCGGGCGAGCTGCGCCGCCGGAGCCTGCGTGATCGTGGCGAGCTTGGTTGCCGGGGCAACGAGCAGGCCGATGATCTTGGCACGCAGTTCATCCAGCGACGGCATGGTCGCCAGCGCCTTCACGCCTTCTACGTCGAGGACGGTCGCGCCCATCGATCCGCCCACGATTTCGAACTTGTCGTTCGTCTTCGCGAAGTCGACCGCAACCTTGGCGGCTGCGACGGGATCGATGGAGGTGGCGAGACCGACCGGACCGGTGAGCATGTCGCCCAGACCGGTATAGTCGGTGCCGTCCAGCGCGATCTTGGCAAGCTTGTTCTTCGAGACCTTGTAGGTCGCGCCGGCATCCCGCATCGCGTTGCGCAGTTTGGTCGACTGCGCGACGGTCATGCCGAGGTTGCGGGTGACGATCACCGCGCCGACTTCGGCAAAAGTGCGGTTCAGCTCGGCGACGAGCTCGGTCTTTTGAGCACGATCCATGCCATTCTCCACGTTGGACCCGCCGCAAGCGACGGGCCGGTTGACCCGGGGATGCACGGCTTGCAGCCGCGCACATCCGGGGGCTGTCCAGCGATGGGGATGGGTGGACCGGCGACAGGAGCGACGGACCGAAGGGCGAAAGGGCGAGAGCCCCAAGCCGAAATTCCATTCCCCGTCTCGGCGGGAGATTAAGCACCGGCAGATCCGGCGCACCCACTGTCTCGGACGGACCCGGCGGACGCGAGCGCCTGCCGGGAGAGAGCGCGCCAATACAAGATCGCCCGCCAAAGTCAAACACATGTTGTGCGACCGCGGTGGCGCGGCTGTTGCCATGCCGGACCGCGCCTGACCGTGCCTGAATATCGGCGAAACGCGGCGGGAGCTAAGGATTTCTATGCAAGTGTCGCGTACAGACGAAGGCAAGGTCTTCCCCGACTCACCTGTCGGGCTTCTTTCGGTTTATCGATCGATTCGGATTGCCCCGCGCCAATGCGCCGGGCTGCGAGTGAGGAGAGGAGGGGCCGGGGGCAACCGGCCCCTTAACCTCACGCCTTCACCGTCACCCACACCGATACCGGCGCGACGAACTTGCCGGGTGCGGGCTTGCCGACCTCGACCCGGTCGGCGGTGACGAGTTCGCCGGTGGCGAGGTTGAACGACGCCCAGGGCTTGGGCATGCGCCCGAACGTCATTTTCTGGATGGGCTGGCCGGTGGCCGTGTTCATGATGGTTGCGATGACTGCCATCCGCCTGCCGATAGCCAGCTTGCCCGATGCCTGTCCAGCGCCTCACCGCGATGCAACCAAAACGTGCGCCTGCGAATTGACGTGGATGAAAGGGGCAGGGCCGCGATGACGACGATACCGGCGACGCGGTCGCTCCTGCGCCGCGCCGGCTGGGCCGCGGTGATCCTCGCCGGGGTTGCGGCCGTGCTGGTTCTCGCGCTTGGCGTGCTGCCGTTCGGGCTGTTGCGGCCGGCGATCGAGCAGCGGATCGCCGCACGCTTCGGCTCGGATGCGCGGATCGGTGCGATCAGCCGCAAACAAATCTTCTCCTTCGCCCCCGATGTCGCGATCGCCGATCTGCGCATCGCGCAACCGGCATGGGCGGGGAGGGGCGACTTCGTGCGCGCGCGAACGGTGACGTTGCGGCTGCCGGTGTTGGGGCTGCTGTTCGGCCACGCCCAGCCTGATGCGCTGACGATCGACGGGCTTGACGTGGCGCTGGTGCGCGATGCGGGCGGCCGCGCCAACTGGAACGGCAAACCGCGCAGCCCGGACGCGCCGCCGCTGACGCGCGGGCCGGGCCTGGCCAGCCTCATCATCCATGACGGCCATCTCAGCCTGCGCGATGCAAAACGCGGGCTGGTCGTCGCGGGGCCGCTCACGGTCGCGGGTGAGGGCGGCTTGCGGCTGGCGAGTGCCGGCACCTTCCTCGGTACGCCAGCGCGGCTTGACGTGCGCGGCGGGCGGATCGACGGGGTCGATCCGGCGGCGGCCTGGCCGGTCGAACTGCACCTGATCTCGCCCGCGCTGCGGCTGGAGGCGAAGGGCACCACCGACGGCGTGCTCAACACGCATCGCTTTACCGCGACCGTCACCGCACAGGCGCCCACGCTCAAGAACCTCGATCGTGCGATCGAGGCGGGGCTGTTCGGCACGCAGCCGATCGCATTGATCGGACAGGTGCGCCATGATGGCCGTGACTGGTATCTCGATCGGATCGGCGGCGGCGTCGGGCAGTCGCGCTTCATCGGCAAGGCGACGATCCTCAAGCGCGCCGGCCGCACCGCGATCGATGCGAGCCTGCGCGCGAGCCGGTTCGACTTCGACGATCTTTCCGACGCGGCTGGCCACGCACGCGCGGTCGCGAACAAGGCGGTGATCGGCCCGCGCGTGCTGCCGCCAACCCCGATCAATCTTTCCCACCTCGGCCGGACGGATGGCACGCTTGCCTTTCGCATCGATCATCTTGTGTCGGACGGCGGCACGGTGTTTCGCGCGTTGAGCGGACAACTGCATCTCGACCATCGGCTCCTCACCGCCGACCATATCGTCGCGACGCTTGCCAGCGGCCAGATGACCGGGGTGGCGCGTGTCGATCATCGCAGCGGCCGGCCGAAGCTGTCGACCGACCTCCGACTGGAAGGCGTGACACTCGGCGGGATGATCGGCGCGCCTGACGAGATCGACGGGATCGTGCGCGGGCGGATTACGCTCAGCGGCGCGGGCGATACGATCCGCGAGGCGCTGTCGCATGCGGACGGCACGGCGGCGATCGTGTCGAACCATGGTGCGATCAAGGCGACAGTCGCCGACGTGCTCGGGCAGGATCTCGGCGGCACGATCAAGCAAGCGATCCTGCACCCATCCGAGCGGACGCCGCTGCGCTGCCTGATCGCGGACTTCCAGGCGAAGGGCGGCGTGCTGACGCCAGCGCCGCTCGCGATCGACACGGGCATGTCGATCGGGCGCGGGGCGGGGCGGATCGACCTGGCTGACGAGTCGATCGCGCTGACGCTGGCGGGGCGTACGCGCGGCGATCCGGCGTTGCGCATCGTCGACCCGATCCGCATCGGCGGCACGCTGAGCAAACCCGCCATCGCGATCGCAGGCAGCGCGTCGCCATCGGGCAAGCCCGGCGTCGGCGGCATCTTCAAGGCGATCGGCCGCTCGATCAAGGATGCGCTGGGGCTGGGCGACGATGCGCCGCCGCAGCCTGCGTTCGTGCCGCTCGACTGTGCGCGCCTGGGCGCGGCGGCGCTGCGCTGACCGGGGGGCGAAGCCGCCGATGCAGGACGGAAAAGGGCCGGGAGATCACTCTCCCGGCCCTTCACCTGTTCGCTTGCAAAAGCGGGCGGCTTACGCCGCGCTGACTTCAGCCGTGTCGACCTTGATGCCTGCGCCCATCGTCGAGCTGACGGCGACCTTGCGGACATACTTGCCCTTGGCGCCTGCCGGCTTCGCCTTGACGACCGCATCGACCAGCGCGTCGAAGTTCGCGCGCAGGTCTTCCGCCGGGAACGACGCCTTGCCGATGCCTGAGTGGATGATGCCGGCCTTCTCGACGCGGTATTCGATCTGGCCGCCCTTGGCGTCCTTCACGGCCTGCGCGACGTTCATCGTCACGGTGCCGAGCTTCGGGTTCGGCATCAGGCCCTTCGGACCAAGGATCTTGCCGAGCCGGCCGACGACGCCCATCATGTCCGGGGTCGCGATGCAGCGATCGAAGTCGATCTTGCCGCCCTGCACGATTTCCATCAGGTCTTCCGCGCCGACGACGTCCGCGCCCGCTTCGCGCGCTTCGTCAGCCTTGGCGCCCTTGGCGAACACGCCGACGCGCACGGTCTTGCCGGTGCCCTTGGGCAGCGTGACGACACCGCGGACCATCTGGTCGGCGTGGCGGGGATCGACGCCGAGGTTCAATGCGACTTCGATCGTCTCGTCGAACTTCGAGGTGGCATTGGCGCGCGCGAGGGCAATCGCCTCGTTCACGCCGTACAGCTTCTCGCGGTCGATCGCGGTGGCGAGGGTCTTCGCCTTCTTGGTCAGCTTTGCCATGAGATCAGCCCTCCACCACTTCGAGGCCCATCGCGCGGGCCGAGCCCTCGATGATGCGCGTTGCCGCTTCGATATCGTTCGCGTTCAGATCCTTCATCTTGGCCTGCGCGATTTCCGACAACTTCGAACGGGCGATCTTGCCCGCCGAGGTCTTGCCCGGCTCCTTCGAGCCCGACTTGAGGTTCGCGGCCTTCTTGATGAGGTAGGTCGCCGGCGGCGTCTTGGTCTCGAACGAGAAGCTGCGGTCGGCATAGACGGTGATGACGGTCGGCAGCGGCGTGCCGACTTCCTCATTGCCCGTCGAGGCGTTGAACTGCTTGCAGAACTCCATGATGTTCACGCCGCGCTGACCCAGCGCCGGGCCGATCGGCGGCGAAGGGTTCGCCTTGCCGGCGGGCACCTGTAGCTTGATGTATCCGGTAATCTTCTTTGCCATATCACTCTCTCTGCGCCCCCGCGTGCGAGGGCGATCAAGTTTAGCGGTTCGTAGCGGGCGCGTTTGACGGCGCCCTCCCGCACGAATCCAATGCTGTCGCTCTGGAAGCGCGGGCGCATAGCGCAAGCGCGGGCACGGCGCAATCGTTTCCACGAGAGGCGAAGATCGTTTCGGGGTTGGATCGATTGCGGCGCGGCTGTAGATGACAGTCGCCCGACGCGAAGGAAACACCGGTAGATGCTGTCCCAGCGACAAACGATGCTCCGCCTCGCGATCATCGCGGCGATCCTCGGTGCGGTGGTGCTGGTGTTCGCATGGGTGGCGGGGTTCCTGTCGCCGGCGCGGATCAGCGGTGGCAAGGTCGCCGACGTGCTTCAGGCGGCGAACGGCAAGGTCTATCCCGGCTTCCGTCGCGCGCACGCCAAAGGGCTGTGCGTCGCGGGCCATTTCGAGGCGAATGGCGCAGGCGTCGCGCTGTCGCAGGCGGCTCTGTTCCCGCGCGGCAGCGTGCCGGTGGTCGGCCGTTTCTCGACCGGTGGCGGCAACCCGCTCGCCACCGACGGACGCAACGTCTTCCACGCGCTCGGCCTGCGCTTCGCGCTGCCCGGCGGTGAGGAATGGCGGATGGCGATCGACCATACGCCGATCTTCATCGTGTCGAACCCCGCCGATTTCGTCGCGCTCCAGCAGGCGAGCGTGCCCGACCCGAAGACCGGCAAGCCCGATCCCGGCCGCGTAAAAGCGTTCGCCGCCTCACACCCCGAGACGCAGGCGTTCCTCGATTACATGAAGACCGCGCCGCTGCCATCGAGCTTCGCCAACGGCACCTATTACAGCATCAACGCCTTCCGCTTCACCGGCGGTGAGGGCGGCGAGCATCTCGTGCGCTGGCGCTTCGTGCCCGAGGCGCCGTTCGCCGCGCTCGACAAGGCGAAGCTCGATGCGCTGCCCAATAATGCGCTGTTTGACGAGGCGCGCGCGCGCATCGCCAAGGGGCCGCTCAAGTGGCGCATGGTGGTGACGCTCGCCAACCCCGGCGACCGTATCGACAATGCGACCGTGCGATGGACCGGTGCGCACCGCGAGGTCGAGGTCGGCACATTGGTGCTCGACCATGCCGCGACCGAGGCGGCGGGGGACTGCCGCGACTATAATTTCGATCCGCTGATCCTGCCGCGCGGCGTGTCGGCGTCGGACGACCCGCTGTTGCCGGCGCGTTCGGCGGCTTACTCCGCTTCGTTCCGCAGGCGCACGATCGAGGGGCCGCACCCCGATGCGGTCAGCCAGGAAACGGGCAGCCAGGAGTCCGGCCGATGACGCGCCCGCATTGGTTCGCGCTGCCCGCGCGCGTGCTGCACTGGACGATGGCGGCGCTCATCCTCGCGATGCTGCTGATCGGTGCCGGCATGGTTTCGACCACCACCGCGCTGTATCCCGAGCTGCTCGCCTGGCATCGCCCGATCGGCATCGCCATCCTGTTGCTCGCGCTGGTGCGAATCGGCGTGCGGTTGACGCACCGCCCGCCGCCGCTGCCTGCCGATCTGCCGCCGCTGATGGCGGCTGGGGCGAAGGGGTCGCACTACTTGCTGTATGCGCTGATGCTGGCGATGCCGCTGATCGGCTGGGGCATGCAGTCGGCCGGCGGCTATCCGGTGCTGTTGTGGAAAGGCGCGGCGCTGCCCGCGATCCTGCCGCATGATCCGGTGCTCTACGGGTGGCTCCGATATGCGCACGGGCTGCTCGCCTATGCGTTCTTCCTGCTGATCCTCGCGCATATCGGCGCGGCGCTGTTCCACGGGTTGATCCGGCGCGATGGCGTGTTGGAGAGCATGACCGGCGCGACGCCACCGCACGATGCCGCCTGATGTGGTTCAGGCGGGCGTCTCGGTAAGCTCGACGATCTCGAACGTATAGCTTTTCCAGCCGCGCTGCTTCGCGGCCTCTTTGGCGGCGGTCGTCTTGCCGGTCGCGTCGCGCAGCGAGGTCGCGTGGCCCCAGAACACCTCGGGTCGGCCCGCGCCGGTATCCGCCACGATTCGCCAGTAATGCGTGAACGGCTGCGCGGTCGGCCCGATCGTCTTGACGTAACCGTCGGCCATCGTTGCGGTGAGGTATCGCTTCTTCTTCGCCATGCCGCCGCGACCAAAGGGAGATTGGCGCGCCCGGAGGGATTCGAACCCCCGACCAAGGAGGTAGAAGCTCCTTGCTCTATCCAACTGAGCTACGGGCGCGCGCTGCGCCCCGGTTAGCGGCATTTGCGCGTTTGCGAAACGACGATATGACGGTTGTGCCGGAAGGGGGCGCGATCGATGCTGGACAAGGTGACTGCCGCCGAGCTGCGCGGCCGGCAATTCCGCTATTACGACTTTGTGATGGTCGCCTTCGTGGTGATCCTGGTGCTGTCCAACGTGGTCGGCGCGGGCAAGCGCGCGGTGATTGATTTGCCGGGGATCGGGCTGTGGCCGTTCGGGGCAGGCATCCTTTTCTTCCCGCTGTCCTACATCCTCGATGACGTGCTGACCGAGGTGTACGGTTTCGCGCGTGCCCGCCGCGTGGTGTGGGCGGGGTTCGCGGCGATGGCGTTCCTCGTCGCGATGGAGTGGACCACGGTCGCGCTGCCCCCCGCCGCCGACTGGGGCGGGCAGGCGCATTATGAATATGTGTTCGGCGCGCCGCCGCATCTCATCGACAGCTTTCCCTATGTCAGCGTCGGCATCGGCGGGCGGATCGCCTTTGCCTCGCTGTGCGCGTTCTGGGTGGGCGATCTGCTCAACTCCTATGTGCTCGCCCGCATGAAGATCCTGACCGACGGCAAGTGGCTGTGGACGCGCACGATCGGCTCGACCATCGTCGGGGAAGGGGCGGACAGCCTCGTCTTCTACCCGCTCGCCTTCTACGGTCTGCCCGATTGGCCAGTGCAGGCGATGCTGATGGTGATGCTCAGCCAGTTCGTCCTCAAGGTCGGCTGGGAGGTACTGCTCACCCCCGTCACCTATGCGGTGGTCGGCTTCCTCAAGCGGCGCGAAGGCGTCGACGTGTACGATCGCGGCACCGATTTCTCACCGTTCCGCGCGAGCGTGTAAGCCGACTCGCACCACCGCCGCTCGCGCACCGCTCGTCGCTGCTCAACGGGACGTTAGCGTTTGCGAAACCAAGCCGACCTACCCGCATTGGGGCCGGCGCGAAGTATCATGTGCGCCCGAACCAAAGGTGCGACATGCGTTTCTATCAGGCGACCAGCTTCCTGTTCCCGCGCAACTTCCACCTTCGCCTGTTCACCTTGTGCTTCGGCGCGGTGCATCTGCCGCTGATCGCCTTTTGCCTGAGCGAGGCGGTGGTGCGAAATTGGGAGTGGCAATTGTTCGTGCCGCTGCTGCTCGCGACGCTGGTCGGCACCGCCGGTGCGATCGGCGCGGTGTGGGCGCTGCTCGCGCCGATCACGCGGGCGACGGCATCGTTGCGCGCGCTCCAGCGCGGCGAGCGGATCGCGACGGTGCCGGAAGGCGGGCCGGACCTGATCGGCGAATTGCTGCGCGGCGTCGCCCGCGCCGCCGCCGAGACCAATGCGCGGATCGAGCGGCTGAGCGACGCCGCCGAAAAGGACGTGCTCACCGGCTTGCGCAACCGGCGCGGCTTCCTCGATGCGGTTGCGCCCTTGCTCCGGCGCGAGCGGACGTCGGTTATGGCGATGCTCGACCTCGATCATTTCAAGGCGGTCAACGATCGCTTCGGCCATGATGTCGGCGATGCGGTGCTGCGCGCCTTCGCACAGCGGCTCGAGAGCGGGATGCGCCGCTCCGATCTCAGCGCGCGCTGGGGCGGGGAGGAGTTCGCGGTGCTGCTGCCCGATACCGGGCTCGACGAAGCGCGCGACCTGATCGAGCGGATTCGCACCGGCTTGCGCAGCCATCCGATCGAGGCCGGAGTGGGCCAGCCCGTCACCTTCTCCTGCGGGCTGGCGGTCGCGCGCGACTATACGACGCTGGCGCTGGCGATGCGCAAGGCCGACGAGGCGCTCTACGAAGCCAAGCGCGCCGGCCGCAACCGTACGACGGCTTAAGCGCCGACGGTTTCGAGCAAGCCTTCGAACAGCCGCCGGCCGTCGTCGCCGCCGTGCGCCGCCTCGATGCGGCGCTCCGGATGCGGCATCATGCCCAGCACGTTCCCGCCCGCGTTGAGCAGCCCCGCGATGCCACGCGCGGACCCGTTGACCGCACCCGCATAGCGGAACGCGACGCGGCCCTCGCCCTCGATCCGGTCGAGCGTCTCGCCATCGGCGAAGTAATTGCCGTCGTGGTGCGCGACGGGAATCGTGATCGTCTCGCCCTCGGCATAGCGGCTGGTGAAGGCGCTCTGCGCGTTCGCTACGGTCAGCGCGACCGGGCGGCACACGAAGTTGAGCCCTTCGTTGCGCATCAGCGCGCCCGGCAGCAGCCCCGCCTCGGTCAACACCTGGAAGCCGTTACAGATGCCGAGCACCGGTAGTCCCTTGTCCGCCGCCTCGACCACCGCGCGCATGATCGGCGAACGGGCCGCGATCGCGCCCGAGCGGAGATAGTCGCCATAGGAGAAGCCGCCCGGCACCGCCACGAGGCCAACGCCGTCGGGCAGCGCGGTATCGCCGTGCCACACCATGTCCGGCTTCACGCCCGTCACGCTCTCCAGCGCCACCGCGATGTCGCGGTCGCAGTTCGAGCCGGGGAAGACGATGACGGCGGTCTTCATGCGCGTTCGATCCGGTAATTTTCGATCACAGTGTTGGCGAGCAACTGGCGGCACATCGCATCGAGCTGCGCGTCGTCGGTCTCGTCCGCGACGTCGAGTTCGATCAGCTTGCCCTGCCGCACATCGTTGACACCGGCGAAGCCAAGGCCGTCGAGCGCCTTGTGAATCGCCTTGCCCTGCGGATCGAGCACGCCCGGCTTCAGCGTGACGAAGATGCGGAGCTTCATGGGCGGTTGTCCTGACATGGAAAAACTGCGCGTCGCTATGGCGGCGTGACGCCCGCGCCGCAACCCTTCTCTCAGAACAGCGCCGCCGGCCAGCCCAGCGTCACGCGCGCGCCATAGCGCCGCAAGGGGCGGCGCGGCCACGGACCGGTGAGGTAGAGCGGCGCGTATCCGCCAACCTCCTCACCGCGCAGTTGCGCGGCGATGCGGTCGCTACCGATCCAGCGCTCGTCACCCGCGAACGGCCGCCGCAGCGCGACCGCGCGCACCTCTCCGCCGTCTTTTGCCGGGCCGTCGATCAGTTGGTGGTAATCGAACGAATTGGCTTGCCGGCCGTGCGCGTCGTCGATCCAGGCGGTCGCGAAATAGAGGTCGCTCCAGATGCTGCCGCGCGGCTCGGTGAAGATCAGCAGCCGGGCAGGGGTGTTCGCGGCGACCGGCACCGGCTCGACCTTCACCGCCAGCAGCGCCATGAACGGCAGCGCGAACGCGAGCGTCGCCGGGCGGCGGATCCCAACGATCGCGAAGCGCAGCGCGAACAGCCCGAACAACGGCAGCAGCCATTTGAAGTAATGCACATTATTGTAGCGCCACAGCCCGCTCGGCAGCAGATCGACATAGGCGAGCATCAGGCACGTATAAAGCGTTGCGGCGGCGGTGAGCGCGGCCGCGGCTATGCGCTTTTCGCCGATGCAGCACGCCTGCACCAGTCCCGCCACGCCGAGCAGCAGCCACGGCGCGCGCGCGAGCAAGCCCGTGCCCTCGCCAAACCACGCGCGCGGATCGACGAGCAGGACGTATGCCTTCCAGCCGAGCCACGCGAAATTGAAGCCATAGCGGGTCGAGAACAGCATGTACGGGCTCGGGGCAGGCCCATAGACGAGCAGCCAGGGGATCGCCGCCAGAACGAGCGCCGCGCTTCCTGCGCCGATCGCAACCAACACAGCGCGGTGCCCCGGCGGAGGCCGGGGTCGAGTTACGGAACGATCATGGAGAGGCGCTGCGCTGCGTGTCCGAGACCGCTCGAACATCAATCCGACCTCCGCCGGGGCACCCCGCAAGAGTGCCGCCATTCCCAGCAAGCCCGCAAACACCACGATCGGCGCGTCGCCCGGTCGCGCGAACGGCGCCAGCGCGACCGCCATGCCGAGTCCCGCCGCCGCCCAGCGCCCCGGCCGCTCCGCCACCCACAGCTCCGTCGCGAAGCCGAACGCCAGCCACAGCAGCGCCGCCGATGCGGTGGTGGTCCACGGCTCGATCCATGTCTTGGCGAAATCAAACTGTAGCAGGGTCGTCACCGCGAACAGCGCGGCGGCCGGCCACGCGCGCACGCCGAACGCCGCCGCCACGCGCCGGAAGCCGGCAAAGGCGAGCAGATAGCAGGCGAGATCGACGAGGAAGAACGGCTGGCGCGGCCACAGCGCCACGAACGGCGCGCCGAACATCGGGTACAGCAACGGATACCAATGCTCGGCGGCGGCGAAATCGCCATGCGCCAGCGCCGCCGCCGAACGGACGTACAGCGTCTGGTCCTGCCAGCTCAGCCAGTACGGGTCGCGGACCGCCGCAGGCGTCACCACGCGCAACCACGTCGCCAGCCACGCGAGCGCCAGCGCGGCGAGCGGCGCGGTGCGCGCGAGGCGGCGGATCACGCCCGGTGCTTACTTGCCGCGGTTCTGCCGGTGCTGTTCGAGATCGAGCACCGCATTGTCGGCACCCTCGGGCAGCAGGCCGAGCCGCCGCGCGACCTCCTGATACGCCTCGACCTCACCGCCGAGATCGCGGCGGAAGCGATCCTTGTCGAGCTTCTCGTTGGTGGCGATGTCCCACAGGCGACAGCCGTCCGGGCTGATCTCGTCGGCCAGGATGATCCGGCCGAAATCGTTATCCCAGATCCGCCCGAACTCGAGCTTGAAGTCGACCAGACGGATGCCGATGCCCGCGAACAGCCCGCTCAGGAAATCGTTCACGCGGATGGCGAGGTCGGCGATGTCGTGCATCTCCTCCTGGCTCGCCCAGCCGAACGCGGCGATATGTTCGTCGGTGATCATCGGATCGCCGAGCGCATCGTCCTTGTAATAATATTCGATGATGGTGCGTGGGAGCTGGCCGCCCTCTTCCATGCCAAGCCGCTTCGCGAGCGACCCCGCAACGACGTTGCGGCACACCACCTCGATCGGCACGATCTCGACCTGGCGGATCAACTGCTCGCGCATGTTGAGGCGGCGGATGAAGTGCGTGGGGATGCCGATGTTGCCGAGCAGCGTGAAGATATGCTCGGAAATCCGGTTGTTGAGCACGCCCTTGCCGTTGATCGTGCCCTTTTTCTGGGCGTTGAACGCGGTGGCGTCGTCCTTGAAATACTGGATCAGCGTGCCCGGCTCCGGACCCTCGTACAGGATCTTGGCCTTGCCCTCGTAGATCTGGCGGCGGCGAGCCATGCGGCGATACCTTCGAAATGAGCGGCCCCGGCACGCGGCAGGCGCGGACCGGGGCGGGAAGGCCTGAGGCTATATCGGAACGGTGCCGGGGGTGCAATCAGTCGCTTGGCGGGGCAGCGTCAGTCACGCGACGGGTGATGCGCCGGCGCAACGGCCAGCGCCAGCCGAGCCGCCGGAGCCCTAGCAGCAACGTCAGCAGCGCGACCCACGGCAGCGCGACGATCACGAAGGTGAGCAACGCCGCCAGGCTGCTCCCGAGCGACTCTCCGGCGGTGCGGGCGCTGTGGCGAACGGGAGCGAACATCGAACCCGCGTTCGATGACGCATAATCCACGTCGATCTGCGACATCGCGACACGCTGGCGCAGTTCGGCCTGGAGGCTGCGTGCCGCGTCGAGGTCTTCCTGCGTATCGGAATACGCTTTCTCGGCTGCCACGAGATCACCGACGTTGCCGCTGCCGTGCTGGATCAACGCGAGCAGCCGATCCGCCAGAGCCTGTTTGGCGCGGACACGCGCGTCGGTATCGATGGTCTGCTTGGTGATATCCTCGGCATTGGTCGAGCGCGACTGGACCGCCCCGCCGGCGGCGACGACGACAGCATCGAGTCGGGCGTTGAAGCCGTTGGCGATCGTCGCCGCCACCAGCAGGCTGGTCTGGCCGTTCGCGCCGCCCTCGGCGTTGTCGGTGCCGGTCCCGCTCTTGACGATCCGGCATCGCTCGCCGCCCAGCGAGGTACATAAAGCGACCTGCTTCGCCTGCACTTCGGTGATGCGGCCCGCGTCGACGCGGTACATGACCGAATAGCTGTACGCGATCTTGGGCGCGCCCGAGGTATCCGCAGCCGGGGCGGCGACGTCGAACGTGTTCATCTTCGCGGCGTGATTCGCCTTGTCGCAGCCCGCCAATGCGGCGCAAGCGATCAGCAGCCAACCAAAGCGCATCGTTCCCCCTCCCGAGCATGTTACACTGTAACCTAGCCGATCGGGGCGGCGGGGCAAGTGCGTCCTGAAGCGAACGTCAGCGGCAATCCCGCCGCTTGGCCTCGCGCTGCCACGGAGCGTCGAACTGCACCGCGTTGAGGCAGACGAACACCGCCGCCATCTTGCTGAAAACCTTATGGATGATTTCGCTGACCTGCTGATGCTGTGCGGCCCATTCGGGGCCATGAAAATCGTCGTGCATGGCTATCCTCCTCGTTTCCAAGTTCGGTGCGCGCGGATTGCATATGCCACCGCCGCCCCGCCGCCGCCAACAAAGCGCTCGACACGATCGACAAGCGCCGCTTATCAACTCCTCATGCGCCGCATTCCGCCCCTCGCTGCCGTCCGCGTGTTCGAGGCGGCGGCGCGTCACGAGAATTTCACCGCCGCCGCCGCCGAACTCGGCATGACGCAAGCGGCGGTCAGCTATCAGATCAAGCTGATCGAAGAGCGGCTCGGCGTGCCGCTGTTCCGGCGCGAGAAGAAGCGCGTGCTGCTTACCGAGGCGGGGCGCCGGCTGTCGCCGCAGGTGACGGGCGCGTTCGATACTCTCGACACCGCCTTTGCCGCCGTGCGTGCCGACGACAATGCGCTGCTGACGATCTCCACCTCCAACACCTTCGCCAACACGTGGCTGGCGTGGCGGCTCGGCAGCTTTCAGGTCGCGCATCCCGAGATGGCGGTGCGACTGCTCACCAGCGACACGTTCGCGGACTTCGTCAGCGATGGCGTCGATGTGGCGATCCGCGCCGGACTTGGCGGGTGGCCCGAGCTTGCCGAGCACAAGGTGATCGAAATCGACTTCACGCCGATGTGCAGCCCCGGCTTCCTCAAACGCTACGGCCCGTTCGCGGCGGCGGACCTGCTGCGGCTGCCGCTCATCAGCCGGCACGATATCTGGTGGCCGGTGTGGCTGCGCGAAGCTGGCGTCGACGTGCCCGAGGGCGGACCGCCGCCGGGGGTGCGGCTCGATTCGCAGGCGCATGAGGGGCATGCCGCGATCGCCGGGCAGGGCATGGCGATGCTGACGCCGTTCTTCTGGCGCAACGATCTTGCCGAGGGCAAATTGGTGCAGCCGTTCGCGCAGGTCTCCACCCGCGGCCATGCCTATTGGCTGGTCTATCCCGAGGCCCGGCGGATGGTGCCCAAGGTCAAGCGCTTCCGCGAATGGCTGCTCGCCGAACTCGCCCGCAGCGCGCCGAGCCCGGTGTAAATCGCGCAAGCCTTCCCTCGCACGCGAAAGCCGATTAACCGGAACACATGGCCAACACCGACCTGCCGTCCGACAACCCGCCCATAGGCATCCTCGACGCGCCGTTCGACAGCGCGCTGTCGGACCGGTATCTGGTCTATGCGCTCTCCACGATTACCGCCCGGTCGCTGCCCGACGTGCGCGATGGGCTCAAGCCGGTGCATCGCCGGCTGTTGTGGGCGATGCGGCTGCTGCGGCTCGATCCGGCGCAGGGTTACAAGAAAAGCGCCCGCGTCGTCGGCGATGTGATCGGTAAGTACCATCCACACGGCGATCAGTCGGTGTACGATGCAATGGTGCGGCTCGCGCAGGATTTCGCGATGCGCTATCCGCTGGTCGACGGACAGGGCAATTTCGGCAACATCGACGGCGATAACGCCGCCGCCTACCGCTACACCGAAGCCAAGCTGACGCAGGTCGCAATCGACCTGATGGAAGGGCTCGACGAGGATGCGGTCGATTATCGGCCGACCTACAACGGCGAGGATCACGAGCCCGAGCTGTTCCCCGGCGCCTTTCCCAATCTGCTCGCCAACGGCGCGGCCGGCATCGCGGTCGGCATGGCAACCAGCATCCCACCGCACAACGTCGCCGAACTGTACGAGGCGGCGATCCTGCTGGTCGATCAGCCCGAAGCGGAGGATGCGGCGGTCGGCGGGCTGGTGCGCGGGCCGGACTTCCCGACCGGCGGCATCGTGGTCGATTCGCCTGCCGCCATCGCCGAGACCTATCGCACCGGACGCGGCGGCTTCCGCGTCCGCGCGCGCTGGCACATCGAGGATCAGGGTCGCGGCACGTGGAACGCGGTCGTCACCGAGATTCCGTACGGCGTGCAGAAGGGCAAATTGATCGAGCAGATCGCGGGCATCATCAACGAGAAGAAGCTGCCGATCCTCGCCGATATCCGCGACGAATCGGACAGCGAAATCCGTGTGGTGATCGAGCCGCGCACCGGCAAGGTCGATCCGCAGATGCTGATGGAGAGCCTGTTCCGCCTCTCCGATCTCGAATCGCGCTTCAGCCTCAACCTCAACGTGCTCGACAAGAGCCGCACGCCGCGCGTGATGAGCTTGCGTGAGGCGTTGCTGGCGTGGGTCGACCATCAGTTCGTCATCCTGCGCCGCAAGAGCGAGCACCGCCTCGCCAAGATCGCCGACCGGCTCGAATTGCTCGACGGTTATTTGATCGCCTTCCTCAACCTCGACCGCGTGATCGAGATCATCCGCACCGAGGACGAACCCAAGCCGGTGATGATCGCCGAATTCGGCCTGACCGACCGGCAGGCCGAGGCGATCCTCGACATGCGGCTCAGGCGGTTGCGCAAGCTGGAGGAGATGGAGATACGCCAGGAGCGCGACGCGCTGGAAAACGAGCGCGGCGGGCTGGAGAAACTGCTCGCCGAACCGGCCGCGCAGCGCCGCGAGTTGAAGAAGACCTTCCGCAAGCTCCAGAAGCGCTACGGCGAGGATACGCCGCTGGGCAAGCGCCGCACCACGATCGAGGAGGCCGCACCTGCGCGCGAGATTCCGCTGGAGGCGATGATCGAGCGCGAGCCCGTCACGATCATCCTGTCGCAGCGCGGCTGGGTGCGCGCGATGAAGGGGCATCTCGACGCGGCCGGACTCGAGGCGGTGAAGTTCAAGGAGGGCGACGGCCCGCTGTTCCACCTCACCGCGCATACCACCGACAAGATCCTCCTCGCCGCCGAGAACGGACGTTTCTTCACGCTCGGCGCGGACAAGCTGCCGGGCGGGCGCGGCTTCGGTGAGCCGGTGCGGCTGATGCTCGACCTCGACGGGCAGGTCGAGATCGTCGGGCTGCTGCGTGCGAGCATGGCGGAAAAGCTGCTGGTGGTCGCGAGCGACGGGCGCGGCTTCATCGTGCCGGTCGCGGAGACGCTGGCCGAGACGCGCAAGGGCAAAACCGTCGTCACGCCGCGCCCCGGCGCGAAGCTCAAGATCGTGCGCCCGGTCGATCCGGGTGACGATCAGGTCGCGGTGATCGGCGAGAATCGGCGGCTGCTGGTGTTCGCGCTGGCGGAACTGCCCGAGATGGCGCGCGGGCAGGGGGTGCAGTTCCAGCGCTACAATGGCGGCGGCCTTTCCGATGCGATCACCTTCGTGCTCGCGCAGGGGCTGAGCTGGACGATGGGCGGCGAAAGCGGGCGCACCCGCAGCGAAACCGACCTGACCACCTGGCGCGCGGCGCGGGGTGCGGCGGGGCGGATGCCGCCCAACGGCTTCCCGCGCGACAACCGCTTCTGATCGGGCCGGAAACTTTCCTCAGCGAACTGGCTACTAGCCCAATCATCCTTCAGCCACTCTTAACCAAATTGCCGTAGCGCCATTGGTCATGGCATTTGGGAAATCTGCCGCGTCCGTCGCCCGCTCACCGCTCGGCCTTGTCGAGCGGGTGTTCGGCAGCACGCCCGCGTTCGACGTTCCTGGCCGCCTGATCGGGCTGTTGCCGATCCCGGCGCTGGTGGTGCGCGCCAAGCATGGCGCGATCACGATCGATGCCGCCAATGCGCCCTTCGAACAGGCAGAGCTCGGCGGCAAGATCGGTCAGCCATCGTTGATCGACCGCATCGGCAACCGCATCTTCGCCTTTGTCGAAAGCGAGCGGCTCAACGAGGATTTCGCGCTGCAATTCGGCGATGATGTCGAGAGTCGTCACTTCCGCGTCTCGCTGGCCCGATTGACGCGCAATGCCGAGGGGCGCTGCGTCATCACCCTGGTCGACCAGACCGCCGAACTGCGCACCGAAGACAATCTGCGCCGCGAGATGCTGACCGACAGCCTCACCGGCCTGCCCAACCGCGCCGGCTTCAGCGATCGGGTGGAAGGGCTGCTCGACGAGGCACCTCCGGGGTTCCGCTATGCCGTGCTGATGATCGACCTCGATCGGTTCAGCCGGGTCAATGCCTGTCTCGGCTCGATGTCGGGCGACGAACTGCTCATCACCGTGGCGCGGCGACTGAAAGGCGTGTTGCGCGCGCATGACGTGCTCGCGCGCAGCGGCGGCGACGAGTTCGCCATCTTCCTGGCCGTGGAGGACGGGCGCAACGACGTCGCCCATGTCACCAAGCGGATCAGCGCCGTGCTGTCGACGCCGTTCCGGCTGTCCGATTATGAGATCCGCGTATCCTGTTCGGTAGGCGTGGCGTTCGGCGCGGCGCAGGTGGACGATCCCGAAGAACTGATCCGCCATGCGCAATTCGCGGTCAAACGCTCGAAAGGCAGCGGCAACGCCGAAGCCTATCAGCCGCAGGCGTTCGACATTGCGCGCGAGCAGTTCGGCATGGAGACCGCGTTGCGCCGCGCGATCGACCGTGGCCAACTACGGCTCAACTACCAGCCGATCTACGATCTCGCGAGCGGACGGCTCGTCTCGTTCGAGGCGCTGGCGCGCTGGCGCGACGAGGATGGCGTCGAGCATCTGCCTTCCGCCTTCATCCCGGTCGCCGAAGAATCGGGGCTGATCGTGCCGCTCGGCCGCTGGGCGCTCGAGGAGGCGGTGCGCACGCTGGCGGATTGGGATACGCGACACGGCGGCGATTGCGGCGTCAAGTTCGCGGTCAATCTGTCCGCGATCCAGCTCCAGCGCGACAGTATCGCGCCGTTGCTGCAAAGCGCGCTCACCACCTACGGCCTGCCGGGCTCGCGCTTCACGCTCGAACTTACCGAGAGCGCTCTCGTCACCGATCCCGACCGGATCGCAGGGATCATGCACGCGCTGAAAGGGCTGGGCACGACGATCGCGATGGACGATTTCGGCACCGGCTATTCGAACCTCGCCTATCTCCAGAAATTGCCAATCGACATCCTCAAGATCGACCGCAGCTTCGTGACCGGCATGCTCGCCGACCGTGACAAGGTGGCGATCGTGCGGGCGATCCTCAGCCTGTCACAGGCGCTCGGCATGCAGACCACCGCCGAGGGAGTGGAGACCAACGAACTCGCGCAGACACTCGCGGCACTCGGCTGCACCTACGGGCAGGGCTTCGTCTATGCGCGTCCGCTCGAGGTGGAAGACGCCTATGCGTTGCTGGAATCGCGCCGCCACTGATCGAGCGCCGCCGCGACGATCGCGTCGAGCCCGGACCCCTCGGGAAAGCCCGCGAGCACCCATTCGCGCTCGACGGTGCGGAGCAGCCTTGCGACCTCCGGCCCCTTGCGCACGCCAGCTTCGACGAGCGCACCGCCGCCGAGCGGCAGGCGCGGCGCTTCCCAGCCGGTGAGCGCGGCCGCATCGCCGACCGGGCGATCCGACAGCAGCAGCCGGTCGACCGCGAGATCGATGCCGAGCGTATAGGCGATCGCCCGCGCGGACTCGTCCCCGGCGGCTTGCGTCGCGCTGATGAGGCGACGACGATCGAGCTTGGAGAGCTTGAGCCGCGCGCCGACATCCTCCGCGACCGCCTCGTCGCACGGCAGCAGCGCGGCGAGGCGACGGATCGCGTTGGCAGCGATGCCGCCCTCCGCCTCGCGCGCGGCCAGCGTGGCGAGCCGGGCGGCATCGGTGATCTCCGGCAGCACCGGGCGGAAAATGCCCTGCTCGATCATCAACGCGACGGTCGGCACCGCCCGATCCGCCAGCAGCAACTTGAGCAATTCCGCCGCGATCCGCTCGCGCGAGAGCGCCATCAGGTCGTTGGCGCGCGCCGCACAGGCGGCGAGCCCCTCGGCATCCACGTCCGCGCCGAAGCGCGCGTGGAAGCGGAAGAAACGCAGGATGCGCAGATGATCCTCGGCGATGCGCCGCAGCGGATCGCCGATGAATCGCACCCGCCGCGCGGCGAGATCGTCGATCCCGCCGAAATAGTCGAACACCTCGGCACTGACCGGATCGGCATAGAGCGCGTTGATGGTGAAATCGCGCCGCGCCGCATCCTCCTCCCACGCCTGCGTGAAGGCGACCGTCGCGTGGCGGCCGTCGGTCGTCACGTCGCGGCGCAGCGTCGTCACCTCGACCGGGCCGCCAAGCAGCACGGCGGTGATGGTGCCGTGCGCAAACCCGGTCGGCACCGCCTTTATGCCGCCCGCGCGCAGCCGGTCGAGCACGTCCTCGGGCGGCAGTTCGGTGGCGAGATCGACGTCGGCCACGGGAATGCCGAGCAGCGTATCGCGCACCGCCCCGCCGACGAACCGCGCCGCGCCCGTCCCCAGCACCGCACATAGCCGATCGAGTTCGGGTTGGAGACGCCACGCCGCATCGGGCAGGATCAGCCCGCCCATCGCAGCCGCCGCGAGAGGTTGACGATCATCGCGGCGGTCGCGCCCCAGATGCGCTGGCCGTCCCACTGCATCTCGTAATAATGCCGGTTCCTGCCCTGCCACTCGACCGTCGCCTCGAGGTGATTGCCCGAGTCGAGCAGAAAATCGAGCGGCACCTCGAACACTTCGGCGACCTCGGCGGCGCTCGGCACCAGTTCCACATCGGCCGGCACGACGCCGATCACCGGCGTGACGAGGTAGCCGGTGACGGTCCGATACTGGTCGCTCGTGCCCACCACCGATACCTGCGCGCGGGACAAGGCGATCTCCTCCTCGGCCTCGCGCAGCGCGGCGGCAACCGCGTCGGCATCCTCGGGATCGACGCGACCGCCGGGGAATGCGACCTGCCCGGCGTGACGCTTCATCTTCTCGGTGCGGCGCGTAAGGATCACGCCGGGGCGCGGCCGGTCGGTGACGGGCACCAGCACCGCCGCCTTGACCAGCGCGTCGGAATAGACCGGACCGGCATCCGCCAAATCGCCGGTCAGCAGCGGGACGTCGTGCCGCGCATGGCCGAGGACGAGTGCCTGCCGCAGCCGCTCGGCCAACATCACGCCGCCGGCTCCAGCGGGAAGAACGTGCCCTTGCTCCACAGCCCCGGCGGGTCGCCGCCGCCCGCGATCGCGAGGTTGGCGAGTTCGTAATAGACCGACCGCGAGACCAGCGCCTCCATCCGCCCGCGCACGCCGAGATAGGGGCGGGGGCCATCCTCACCGCCCGCGAAGCGCAACGGATGGTCCGGCCCGGCGGTGACGAGATCGCCGGTGTTGAGCCGGAACACCAGTGCCTGCGCGGGGCCGCTGCCCTCCGCCTTCAGCTCGACCGCGACGAACGGCGCATCCTCGACCGCGATGTCGAGCTTCTCCACCGGGGTGACGAGCACGTAGCCGCCATCGGGCTCGCGCCGCAGGATGGTCGAGAACAGCCGCACCATCGTCTCGCGCCCGATCGGCGTGCCCTGGTGATACCAGGTGCCGTCACGCGCGATTCGCATCTCGCTGTCGCCGCAATGCGTGGGGTTCCAGCGCTCGATCGGCGGCAGTTTCTGGTCCTCCGCGAGCCGCGCGATCTCAGCGAGCGACAGCGCGGACAAATCGGGGATCGGGTCCATCGGCATGCCGCAGGCGGTAGGGCAGCCCCGCGCCTGCGTAAAGCGCGGTGCGTAAACTCAGGCGTGCGCGGGCAGCCCCGGTGCGAGCATGCCGGCGCCCGTCGGTGCCGCGCCCCGCGCCAGCAGCCGGCGCTGCTCGACCGGGCCGGGCGCGCGCCACAGTGCGGTCGCGCGTGCATCGAAGCCGAAGAAGCGGCCATAATATTCGGGATCGCCGATCAGCATCAGCGGCGGCGCGCCGGTCTCCTCGGCAACGCGGATCGCGTGGCTGGTGAGTCGCTGGCCGATGCCTTCGCCCTGCCGCGCGGGCTCGACCGCGATCGGGCCGACCATCACCAGCGCGTCGCTGCCGCCATCGTCGCGCGCCAGCCGAATCGGCCAGCACTGGATCGAGCCGATCAGCGCCGTGCCGTCCAGAGCCGCGAAGCTGAGCGCTGGCAGGGCGGCCGTGCCGCGGCGGATCAGATACGCGGTGCGGCGGTGGCGATCCGTCCCGAAGGCGTGGTCGAGCAGCCGCTCCACGGCGACCGGGTCGATCTGGGCGAGGGGCACGAGTGTCGTCACGGGCACGGGTTCCAGCAGCGCCGGCGAGAGCAGGGCCGGGGCCGCGCGCTTTAGCGTCGGTCCGCCTGAACGCAAGCGGAATGCGGACGGTCGCCGCCTTTCGCTCGGGCCGGCATCTGCTATGGGGCCGCTTTGAAGAAGTTTGAGGACGCTTGCGTTGGACGATCGCCTGAGCCTGGAAGTGCATGATCTCGAAGTGCAGGTGCTGACCGGCATCTATTCGGAGGAGACTCACCTGCCGCAGCCGCTGCGCATCTCGCTGACGGTCGATCTCGACTGTCCCGCGCATTTCGCGCCGGATGATCCGCTCGGCCAGTCCAAGAACTATCTAGATCTCAAGCGCGCCGCGACGACCGCTTTGCCGACCGGCGTACACTTCACGCTGATCGAAGCGGTGGCCGACCATATCGCCGGCACCTTGTTCCTTCAGGACAAGCGGGTGCGCCGCGTGCAGGTGAAGATCGTCAAGCTCGCGATCTCCGAGGCCGGCGAATCGATCGGCATCACGCTGGTGCGCAACCGCCGCTAATCGTTCGCGGCGCGGTCGCAGCGGCCGAGCGACTCGACCACGACTTTATAATCCTCCTGTGCGACGCTCGCCTCGGCGGGGTCGATGCCGGCGGTGCTGTTGTCCGGCAAAGCGGCGGGCAGGCCGCACGCGAGGCGATACCATAAAAGGGTATCGTGCGCGGGCGGTGCCGCATTGGGGTCCGCCAGATCGCCGATCGAGGGCGACCAGCGCGGCGGCTCGCCCTGTTTGCGCACGACGTTGAGCGAGATCGGACTGCCATCGGCGGTGGTGAGGAAGATTTGCGTCTCGCCTTCGCCCGGCAGCGTGCCCGGCGTGTGGAACGCGTTACCCACCCCGGTGATCGCTGGCGGTGCACCCGTCGCGACAAGTTCGGTGGCGATGCGGCGGGTCAGCGCGTCCGCCTCGGGCGACCAAGCGACCTGCCCGTCGAGCGCGACAAGCTGGATCTGCCCGGGTTCGCGGGCCGGGCGCGCGAACAGCAGCACGCGCTGCTTGCGCAATCTGGGTATCTTACCGCGCGCATCGAGCGGAACGTCGGCGATGTAGCCGATCGTCGGCGGCAGCGCACCCGGAGCGCGGATCAGCGCGGCGACATCGGCCTCTATATAGAGCCGCGCGTACCCCGGCTTCACATCGGCCGCGGCTGGGCCTTTCAGCGGCGTCACGTCATGGATCGCGGCGTCCACGATCGTCGGCGCCGCCACAACCAGATCGGCGAATCGGGTATAGGACAAAGGCGACATCGCCGATTCGGAGGGCATTGGCTGCGGCTGCTGGGCGGAACGGGCCGGGCTGGATAATGCTGCAAATGCACAAAGCAGCGCGAGTCTTGGAGCTGTTGCCATCCTATCTGACTAGCGGATCGGATACCTCCGATACAGAAATAATTCTGCCACGGGGCGCGAGTATGGCTGTTTCGGGGGACAAAGCGTTTGCGTCGTCGTTTTCCTCACGATACAGAATTGGCCTGTCCAGGATACACTAGCCCACGCAAGGGTTGTTACGAGCGGACATTGCGGCACGGCATAACAGTCGTTCCGGCATAGAGGAGTTTCGTTACTGAATGGCTTACGCTGATCGAGATACAAGTGGCAGCCGTATTGTCTCGATCGTGATCGTTTCGATCGTGGTCGCGGCATTCGGTTGGGCATTCGTGAACGGGCTCGCCTTCAAATATATCAAGAAGGCGCAAGAGAAGCTCAATACGTTCGACGTGGCGCCACCGCCGCCGCCGCCGCCGGATAAACCGCCGCCCCCGCCGCCGCCAGACCAGCCGCAGGTCCAGCCGCCGCCCGTGGTGTCGCCGCCGCCGATCGTGCAGGTGCAGACGCCGCCGCCGGTGATCCAGACGGTGCAGACGCCGCCGCCGGCGATCCAGCTGACCCCGAAGGCCGCCCCGCCGGTTCCGCCTGCGCCGCCTGCGCCGCCGGCCGTATCCAAGGCTGCCGGTCTGAAGGGTAACCCCGGCCAGTTCTTCGGCCCCGACGCATATCCCGCCGCGGCGCTCCGTGCCGAAGCTCAGGGTCGCGTCGTCGCCAAGCTGACCGTCGGGACCGACGGGCGCGTGACCGACTGCACAGTGACGACGTCAAGCGGAAACTCCGACCTTGATTCGACCACGTGCAGCATCGCCAAGCGCCGGGTGAAATATTCGCCCGCACTGGATGCATCGGGTACGCCGATCGTTTCCACGGCCGTGCTGCCGGTCAAATGGGTCCTGCCTGAATAACCATTTTTCCCCGGCGCGCCGCCGATCGGTCGCCGGGGGTTTCTTGAGAGGGAAGTTACCGCATGATCACCACCATTCTCGCTGCCGGGGCGACGCCGCCCGAGAACAATTTCGGCCTGATGAACTCGCTGAACGAAGGCGGTCCGGTTACCTGGACGGTCGCGATCATCCTCACCATCTTCCTGTTCTTCACGCTCTACATCCTGTTCACCAAGCTGTTCGAGCAGCAGAAGGTCATCAACCAGGGCAAGCGCGTCGGCGGCACGTTCTGGACCGCGAACAGCCTGCGTGAAGGCGCTGCCAAGCTCGAGAAGAACTCGGCCTACAAGCAGATCGTCGACGACGGTCTCCAGGCTCAGGAGCAGCATGGCCGCCTGACCGATCCGGTCGAGGCGCACGACTGGGTGCACGGTTCGCTCGCTCGCTCGGAAGCGGCGATCAACTCGCAGCTCGGCGGCGGTCTCGCCTTTCTCGCCACGGTCGGTTCGACCGCGCCGTTCATCGGTCTGTTCGGTACGGTGCTCGGTATCTACCGCGCACTCATCAAGATCGGTCAGGCCGGCCAGGCGTCGATCGACAAGGTCGCGGGTCCGGTCGGTGAGGCGCTCATCATGACCGCTTTCGGTCTGGTCGTCGCGGTTCCCGCGGTGCTCGCGTTCAACTTCCTCCAGCGCCGCAACAAGGCGATTGCCGAGAACCTCAGCGCGTTCTCGAACGACGTGCTCGGCTACATCGCTTCGGACGGCGCAGTGCGCCCGACCGTCGCGCGCAAGGCTCCGGCGGCGGCTCCCGTCACCAAGCCTGCGACCACCGTCACCAAGTAAGCAGCATATGGGGGCCGTCATGCGGCGGCTCCCACCCTCGCTGCCGGACCTGGTCCGGCAGTCCGACTGTTGAGAATAGGATAGCCGTCCATGGCGATGAGCACTGGCGCACCAACTGACAGCGATACGCCGATGTCGGACATCAACACGACACCGCTCGTGGACGTCATGTTGGTTCTCCTCATCATCTTTCTGATCACCGTTCCGGTGGTGGTCCAGAACATCAAGCTGAAGTTGCCGGACGTGAAATACGATCCGACGACGACCAAGCCCGAAAACGTCAGCCTGTCCGTAATTCAGGACGGCAGCGGCAATTGCGCGGTTTACTGGAACCTCACGCGAGTGACGCATGACGAACTGCTGAAGCGCGCGGTCGACAAGCTCCAGGCCGAAGTGAAGCGGCTCGGCGGTGCGGCCAACCTGACCCCGGACGATCTGCCCGAGGCGCACATCCGCGGCGACGTGGACGTTCCGTACAAGTGCATCGGTGGCGCGATCTACACGATGCAGATGGCGGGCTTCGCGAAGGTCGGCTTCATCTCGCAGCCGCCGCCCAACGTCGTTCCTGGCGAATGATAGAGTTGGCGGCTTTTTGAGACCGCGATTTTAGGGAAATTTCCATATGGCAATGAGTTCCGGTCGCGGTGAAGGCGACCCCATGATGGACATCAACACGACGCCGCTTATCGACGTCATGCTGGTTCTCCTCATCATGTTCATCATCACGATCCCGCCGCAGACGCATGCGGTGAAGGTCGATCTGCCGATCAACAGCAACCATCCTGCCAACCCGATCGATGCCACCAAGAACAAGGTGATCGTCGATCCGGCAGGCGTAGTGCAGTGGAACGGCGCTCCAGTCGATCTGGTGACGCTTCAGCAGTATCTCGAGCAGACCAAGACGATGAACCCGGAGCCGGAGCTGCACTTCCAGCCCGATCCGCAGGCGCAGTATGAGAAGGTCGATACCGTCCTTGCCGTCATCAAGCGCTCTGGCGTTTCGAAGCTCGGTTTCATCGGCAACGAGCAATATCGTAACGATTTCTGATCGCTACGGCTTACCCTCGCAAGAGACAGGCGGTTCTTCGGAGCCGCCTTTTTTTGTTGATTGCGGATCGCGCCACGCCGGGCGCGCTGGCGCCGGGGCCGTCGATCGGCGTCGCTGCGGAGCACGATCGCCAGATATGCCGCCCGGCTGAGTGCTTGTCGGAGCGGCGATGGTCGTGGGTGCGGCTTTACGGCCTCACCGCCGATGCTGTGGCCGCAGGATAACCCTTACAGCGTCGTCGCAGCGACTGCTGGAATGGCGGTTGGGACGGGTGGCGAGACGGGACGCTTCCGCGCCGTACGCGAATCCGGGATCCGGGATCCGTCGACTTGACGCGGCGGTCGCTGCTATCGGGGTAGCGCTGACGCCGATCGCGCCATAGCACTCACGTGCGCTGCGGCTGAGCACCAGCGAAGCGAGCGCGGCGGACGCGATCGTACTCACGCGTAATCTCCGGACGCGCCGTTCCGCTGTGGCGCCACGACCGGCGGACTCGCTCAATCCGCTCTCGCGAAGCGCTGTTCCGGATCAATGCCGACCGTGTCTTACAGGCGCGGTAGCGTGACGCCCCGCTGGCGCATGTACTTCCCCGCGCGGTCGGCATAGCTCGTCTCGCACGGTTCGTTGCCTTGCAGGAACAGGAACTGGCATGCGCCTTCGTTGGCGTAGATCTTGGCGGGGAGTGGCGTGGTGTTCGAGAATTCGAGCGTCACATGCCCCTCCCAGCCGGGTTCGAGCGGGGTGACGTTTACGATGATGCCGCAGCGCGCATAGGTCGATTTGCCGAGGCAGATCACCAGAACGTCACGGGGCACGCGGAAATATTCCACCGTGCGCGCCAGCGCGAAGCTGTTCGGCGGGATTACGCAGACGTCGGTCTTGCGATCGACGAAGCTGTTCGCGGCGAAGTCCTTGGGGTCCACCACCGCGCTGTCGACGTTGGTGAAGATCTTGAACTCGTCCGAGACGCGCGCATCATAACCGTAGGACGAGAGGCCATAGGAGATGCAACCCTCGCGCGTCTGCCCGTCGACGAACGGTTCGATCATGCCGGCGCCGAGCGCCTGCTCGCGAATCCAGCGGTCTGACATGAGGGACATGCGCGTGCTCCTTGAATGGCGGCCGCTTTCGCCGGAATGTGGAAGGAGAGCAAGGGGCGGGGCGGCCCGCCGCTGCCTTCAGCCCCAATGCGGCCCTCAACGCAAAGGCTCGTGCCGAAAGCGGCACGCTCGGTCGCACCGCTACCCCCGCGTGGATGCAGGCGTGATGCCCAGGTCCGCAGGGCCGAACGCGTGGGGGAGCAACTCCGACAGCCGGTAACGGTCCACCGCGTCGCCCTCGGCCGCCGCGCACCAGACCGTCAGGTCGCGCCCGCCCATCTGCGCGGCTTCGTTGATGACCTGCCGGCAGCGACCGCACGGCCCGACGACCGCCACGCCGCGTGGCACGCCCGCCGCATCCATCGCGCCGCCGATCACCGCAATCGCGACCACGTCGCCAAGCCTGCCCGCGCTGCTCGTGGTGGCCAGCGCCACGGTTTCGGCGCAGAGCGACAGGCCGTAGCTGGCGTTCTCGAAATTGGCGCCCGTCACCACCGAGCCGTCCGCGAGCAGCACCGCCGCGCCGACACCGAACCGCGAATAGGGAGCATGGGCGTTCAGCGCCGCCGTGCGCGCCGCCGTCACCAGCCGGTCGCGGGTCGCATCGTCGAAAGTCGGTTCTTCGTTCATGGTCTCACCACATCCCAATGGACCGGCCCGTCGACACCGTCGATCCGCCGCATATCGCTCGCTTGCCACATCCGCCACGGCCGTGCCGCATAGTCGGGTTTGAGGAAGTTGCCGACCGCCCACACCGGTCGGTTCAGTGCCGCCGTCACGTCGAACGCCGAATCGAAGCGCCGGCTGATCTTGAGCAGCACCGGCTTGCCGGTATGCGCCTCGACCATGGTCAGGAACCGGCGCAACTCGCCTTGCACCGCGGACGCCTCCGGCCGCGCGGTGCAATCGTCGGTAAAATCGAGCTCGACCGCAGCCGGCAGCGCATCGGCGGTGCGCGGCACGGTGGTGTTGAAGTTGTTGGCCTGATCGACCGCGGAATTGCACAGCGAATAGAGGTGCATCGCACCGCGCCGCATGCCGGTCTTGGGCACCGCGTCCCAGTTGGCGGCGAAGCGCATGTCGCGCCCGGCCGATCCGCTGGTCGCGCGAAGATAGGCGAAGTCGGCGCCGATGGTGCGGACCGACCACCATTCGATCTCGCCCTGCGCATCGGATACGTCGACGCCCTGGACGGCGTATGTACCACTCGGCCGCCATTGCAGCGCGAGCAGCCACAGTACCGCGCCCGCCACGATCAGCAGCACGAGGACGGCACCGCCTGCCGCGATGCGCTTCGCCGGAGTGTTCAGTCGCAGCATGTCAGTTGCGGATGTGCAGCACGCAGATCAGCGTGAACAGCCGTCGCGCGGTCGCGAAGTCGATGTCGATCTTGCCTTCCAACCGTTCCTTGAGCAGTCCGGCCGCTTCGTCGTGGAGCCCGCGCCGCGCCATGTCGATCGTCTCGATCTGCTGCGGCGTCGCGTTGCGGATCGCCTGATAATAGCTGTCGCAGATCGCGAAATAGTCTTTGATCGGGCGGCGGAAGCGACCCAGCGCCAGCACATAGGTTTCGAGATGCGACCCGTCTTCGCGGTGGATCGCGATGCCGAGCCGCCCTTCCTCCACCGCCAGCTCGATCCGGTACGGCCCGGCATAGCCGTCGGCATAGGCGCGCTGGGGCGCGAAGTGGTTTTCCTCGATCAGATCGAAGATCGCGATTCGCCGCTCCTGCTCGATATCGGCCGAGCGCCACAGGATGGTGGCCTCGTCGAGCGAGACATGGATGATGCGCGGGTCCGCCATCCCGAAAGCCCTATCGGGGATGGCGGGCGGGGACAATCACCAGCTTATCCACAGCTGACGTCGTGCGTTGATCGCAAGCGGGTTTATGGGCGGGGCGGGTGCGCGTAGAAGGCCGCGCATGGCAACCGCATTCGCAACCCCCGTCTCCTCCGCTCCCGAGACCACCGCCCTCCCGCAGAACGTCGAGGCCGAGGCGGCGATGCTCGGCGCGATGATGATCGACAACCGCCTCGCCGACGATCTGATCGACCGGCTCGAGCCCGAACACTTCTTCGAACCGCTGCACGGCCGCATCTTCACCGCGATTCGCAAGCTGCGCGGCGCGGACATGCTCGCCTCGCCGGTCACGCTGCGGCCGCTGTTCGATGCCGATCCGGGCATGAAGGAGCTGGGCGGCCCGGGCTATCTCGCGCAGCTTACCGGCAGCGGCGCCGGGCTGATCGGCGCGCGCCAGTTCGCCAAGCAGATCTACGACCTCGCCATGCTGCGCACACTGGTGACGGTGGGGCGCGGACTGGTCGAGCGCGCGCTCGACACGTCGGAGGAGGTCAACCCGCGCGCGCAGATCGAGGCGGCCGAGGAGGAGCTGTTCAAGGTCGCGGCGGACGGCGGCAGCGAAAGCGCGGTCAAGACCTTCGCGCAGGCGACGACGCTCGCCGTCAAGGTCGCGCAGAAGGCGCTCAATTCGGGCGGCAACCTGTCCGGCATCACCACCGGGTTCGATTCGATCAACGGCAAGATCGGCGGCATGCATCATTCGGATCTGATGATCCTTGCCGGGCGTCCCGGCATGGGCAAGACCTCGCTCGCCACCAACATCGCCTTCAACGCTGCGCAGCGCTACATGCGCGATCGTGCCGATGGCATCAGCCACGCCGAATCGGTCGGCGCGAAGGTCGCGTTCTTCAGCCTCGAAATGTCCGCCGACCAGCTCGCCACGCGTATCCTTGCCGAGCAGGCGCGGATCAGCGGCGAGGCGCTGCGCATGGGTAAGATCAGCAAGACCGAGTTCAACCAGCTCGCGCAGGCCGCGGCCGAGCTGGAGAACCTGCCGCTGTTCATCGACGATACCGCCGGTCTGTCGATCGCCGGTCTGCATACCCGGATGCGCAGGCTCCAGCGCCGTCACAACAACGAGATCGGGCTGGTGGTGATCGACTATCTCCAGTTGCTGAGCGGTTCGGCCAAGGCGTCTGGTGACGGGCGCGTGCAGGAAATCTCCGAGATTTCGCGCGGGCTCAAGACGCTCGCCAAGGACATGAACGTGCCGGTGATCGCCTTGTCGCAGCTCAGCCGCGCGGTCGAGCAGCGCGAGGACAAGCGCCCGCAATTGTCGGATCTGCGCGAATCGGGTTCAATCGAGCAGGACGCCGACATGGTGATGTTCGTGTTCCGCGAGGATTATTACGTCGCCGCCAAGGAACCGAAGCGTCCCGTGGAGGGTGACGGCGCCAAGATCTTCGAGGATCACGCGCAATGGGCGTCGGAGATGGAGCGTGTCTATGGTCTCGCGGAATTCATCGTCGCCAAGCAGCGTCACGGCGCGACCGGCAAGGTGATCCTCAAGTTCGAGCCGATGTTCACACGTTTCAGCGATTATATCGGGTATTGAGGCGCGGCACATGCGCGGGCGGCGTCGCAGAACGTCGCCTTAACCACTTCCCGCTATAGAGGAGGGATGTGGGACCGCGCCGTTTTTCCGAAATCGCTGAACTGGGCACCGTCCAACGCGCGTCAGTTGCGAACCGGGCTGGTTGCGGTGTTCGCGCTGACGCTGATCGGCTTCGCGGTGCTGGTCGGATCGCTGATCCATCGGCTCAACGTCGATGCCGACGATCAGCGGCGCGCGACCGTGCTGAGCGTCCTGTCTTCGGAAACCGACGCGCTGTCCAACATGACCTTCGCCGCCTCGCGCTGGACCGAGGGTGTCGCGCATTTGTACGGCACGCTCGATCGGAGCTGGGCGATCACCAACATCGCCTTCCACGATGCGCGCAAGATCCACGCCTATGTGATCGACGACACGGGGCGTACGCTGTTCGCCCGCGCGTGGCAGGGGTATGATGCACCGTTGCTGCGTACGGTCGCGCCGGCTGCGACCGCGGCGATCCTGGCGCATATGCCGCGCGACCAGCGCGGGGTGCGCGCGTTCAGGCATGGTTATGCGGCGATCTTCCGCTATGGCGGCCATGCGGCGCTGATCTCGGCATCGGTGCTGCTGCCCGAAGACCCGGCACAATATGGGCAACTCCACAGCTTCCGCTATCTCGTGTACGTTCGCGAGATCGACCGGCAGGTGCTGCGGCCCTGGGCGCGCACGTTCGGTGTCGCGGGACTGGACTGGCAACCGGACGGCGCCGTGCCCGACGACCGGTCCGCCACTCCCGTACCCGGCGGCGAAGGCGCGGCGCTTGGCCAGCTTACGTGGTTGCGCCCGATGCCGGGGTGGAACGCGGCGTGGCGGCTCGCGCCGCTGTTCGCGGGCATGGTGGTGCTGTTCGTGGCACTGGCCGCTTTTTCGATCCACCTGCTTGTTAAGGCGAGCGAGGCGCAGCGGTTGAGCGGCGCGGAGGCGCTCGATCAGGCGCGGCAAGCGCGCGATGCGCAGATGGCGGCGGAGATGGCGCTGAATCAGGCGCGCGCGGACCGGCTCGAAGCGACGCGACTGGCCGAGCGCAAGGCAGAGGACGAACGCGCGCATCAGCGCGCCTTGCGCAGCGTCGCGCTCGACATCGCCGATAAGCTCGAAGGGTTCGTCAAGGCATTCGGCGACAAGCTTGGCAGCGCTGCGGCGGAACTGGAGCAGAGCGCCAATGCCTCGCTCGCGACGATCGAGCAGCAGACCGCGCAGACCCGTGCGATCCGCCAGCGGTCCGAAGATGCCACCGACAATCTGCGCCGCATCGTGCGCGGCGTGCAATCGGTCAGCGAGGCGCTGAGCGGCGTCAGCGCCGAAACCCGCGGCAACCGCGATCTGATCGAGCAATCCGCTGCGCAGTCGAGCCATGCGCGCGATGCCAATCACGCACTGTGCGACCGGATGACCGCGATTCACGACGCGGCAAGCGCGATCTCGTCGCTCACCGCGCAAACGCGGATGCTGGCGCTCAACGCGACGATCGAGGCGGCACGCGCCGGCAGCGCGGGGCAGGGCTTCGCGGTCGTCGCGACCGAGGTGAAGGCGCTCGCCGGGCAGACCGACCGCCTCAACGACATCATCGCCGAACGACTTGCCGAAGTGGTCGAATCGGCGCGGGCCAGCTCCGATCTCAGCGACACGGTGCGCGCCTCGCTCGTCAACGTCGCGCAATCGGCATCGCAGACCTTGCAGGTCGTCGCCGCGCAGAGCGATGCGACCAACGCGGTGCACGAGGCATCGCGCCATATCGACGATTACGCGGGCACGGTGATGGACGGGATCGAGCGGCTCGGCAGCGGGCTCGACCAGGTCGCTGCGCAGGCGACCTTCACGCGCGGACGCGCCGCGTCGGTGCTGGGCGAAACGCGCGAGTTCGAGGCGGCGCTGCGTCAGTTCGTGGAACGGCTGCGCGCCGCCTGAGTCACGTCAGGCGCTACAATCGAGCGGTTGGCGGATCAGAAAACCGGTTCTTCGCCCGGCTTTTCGGCAACGTGGATGCCGCATTCCACCTTCTCCCACCCGCGCCAGCGCCCGGCGCGCGGGTCTTCGCCCGGCAGCACCTTCGACGTGCACGGCTGGCACCCGACGGAGAGATAGCCGTCCGCCTCGAGCGGGTGACGCGGCAGATCGTGTGCGGAGAAATAGGCGTCGAGATCGGCCTTCACCCAATCCCCGAGCGGATTGATCTTGAGGCGGCCGTCCTCGACCTCGAAGCGCGCGATATTCTGCCGCGTGCTCGACTGGAACGCCTTGCGCCCTGAAATCCAGCTGTCGAGACCTTGTTTGGCGCGCTTGAGCGGCTCGACCTTGCGGATCTCGCAGCAGCCGTCGGGATCGTACGACCAGCGTAGGCCGGTGTCGTCCTTGGCGGCGAGTACCCCCGCATCCGGCTCCACCGCCCAACTGTTCCTGAGGCCGAGCCGCGCGACCAGCGCCTCGCGGTAGGCGAGCGTCTCGGGAAACATCTTGAGCGTGTCGACGAACACCACCGGTACGCTGGGGTCGGCCTTGGCGACGAGATCGAGCAGCACCGCGCTTTCGGTGCCGAACGACGAGACCACGGCGGTGTGGCCGAGCGCGCCTTCCGCGAACAGCGCGGTCAGCATCGTCAGCGCATCGACGCCGGCGAAGCGCGCGTTGAGCGCATCGGCATCCGCCTGGGTGAAGGCGGGGCGCGTGTCGATAATGTCGAGTTTACGGGCGGGGCTGGCCATGACGCAGTTTCCAAACAGGCACGGCTCCATCGGCCGCCCCCTGATATACGTGCTCGTAGCGCGACAACGAGGCTTGCAGCGTGGCAGAATCGATTTCAGCACGGGGAGCAAAACTATCGAACCCGCAGCGCCGCATCAGCGGAAGCTGATCGACCAGCACATCGCCCTCCGCACGCAATTCGCCGGTATAGCCTGCCTCGCGCAAAATCCGCGCCGCCGAATAGCCGCGCCCGTCGCGGAACGCGGGAAACGCCACCTCGATCAGCGCAAGCTGGCCGAGATGCGGCAACAGCGCGCGCACGTCGTCGCCCGGCTCGATGCGGACGGCGGTTGCGTTGGTCTGGCCGAGGAAAGCGTCGAGCGTGACGGCGGGCTCCTCGTGCGGAGCATCGTCGCGGAAGCGTATGGGGGAGTCGGTCATTTCAGCAATCCGCCAGAGTCGTTAGGAGAGGGGCGGCGACGGCGGGATCACCCATAGAGCGCGACCTTGAACGGCTCCATGCCGACGCGCCGGTAGGTATCGAGGAACCGCTCGCCGTCCGCGCGCTGCGCCAGGTACACGTTAGTCACCGTCTCGACCGCATCGACGATGCCGTCCTCGTCGAAGCCGGGGCCGGTGATCTTGCCGAGGCTCGCGTCCTCCGCACCCGATCCGCCGAGCGAGAGCTGGTAATTCTCGACGCCCTTCTTGTCGACGCCGAGGATGCCGATGTGGCCGGCATGGTGGTGCCCGCAGGCGTTGATGCAGCCGCTGATCTTGAGCTTCAATTCGCCGAGGTCGCGCTGGCGCTGGAGATCGGCGAAACGATTGGCGATCTTCTGCGCGACGGGGATCGAGCGTGCATTCGCAAGCGCGCAATAATCGAGGCCGGGGCAGGCGATGATATCGCCGATCAGGTCGAGATTGGCGGTGGCCAGCCCCGCCGCGTCGAGCGCCTGCCACACCGCGTAAAGATCGGCCTTGCGGACGTGCGGCAGCACGATGTTCTGCGCATGGGTGACGCGCAGTTCGTCAAACGAATAGCGCGTGCCGAGATCGGCCATCACGTCGATCTGGTCGGCCGAGGCGTCGCCGGGGATGCCCTCGGTCGGCTTGAGGCTGATGTTGACGATCGCATAGCCGGGCTGGCGATGCGGCTTGACGTTCTGGTCGAGCCAGACCGCGAAGTCGGGATCACTGCGGTCGAGCGTGTCGGGCGCGGCGGTGTCGAACGCGGGCGGGGCGAAGAAGGCGCTGATCCGCTCCAGCTCGGCAAGCGGCGGGTCGATCCCGAGCGTCTTAACGTGGGCGAACTCCTCCTCAACTTGGCGAGCGTACTCCGCCGCGCCGATCTCGTGGATGAGGATCTTGATGCGCGCCTTGTAGATATTGTCGCGCCGGCCGTAGCGATTGTACACGCGCAGGCACGCTTCCATATAGCTCATCAGGTCTTCGGCGGTGATGAAGTTCTTGATCTCCGGGCCGATCATCGGCGTGCGGCCCATGCCGCCACCGACGAAGATCTTCGCGCCGAGCACGCCGTCACGCTTCACCAACTGAATGCCGATGTCGTGCAGCCGCATCGCCGCACGGTCCTCGTCTGCGGCGATCACCGCGATCTTGAACTTGCGCGGCAGGTAGCTGAACTCGGGGTGGAAGGTGCTCCACTGGCGCAGCAGTTCGGCCCAGGGGCGCGGATCGGTCACTTCGTCGGCGGCGGCGCCGGCGAACTGATCCGACGAGATGTTGCGGATGCAATTGCCGCTGGTCTGGATCGCGTGCATCTCCACACCCGCCAGTTCGGCAAGAATGTCAGGTGCTTGGTCGAGTTTGATCCAATTGTACTGGATGTTCTGCCGCGTCGTGAAATGCCCGTAGCCGCGATCGTACTTGCGCGCGATGTGCGCGAGCATGTGCATCTGCTTGCCCGACAGCGTGCCGTAGGGCACCGCGACGCGCAGCATATAGGCATGAAGCTGAAGGTAGAGGCCGTTCATCAGCCTGAGCGGCTTGAACTGATCCTCGGTAATTTCGCCGGCGAGGCGGCGCTTCACCTGATCGCGAAACTCCTCGACGCGGGTGTCAACGATCGACTGGTCGTATTGGTCGTACTGGTACATGACTTACCTCGTCGCCCAGGCGAACGCCGGGGTCGCTGGGTTGTTTTCGGGGCAGCCGCCGCGCGCGATCACGCAACGGCCCCGGCTTGCGCCGGGGCGACGATCGTGGCTCACAGCACCACCTCGGGCGAAACTTCGGGCGCGAGCGTCAGGTCCATTCGCACCGTCGGGCCGAGCGCGCGAATCCGGTCCTTGATGTGCGCGGGGCGGGGGCCTTCCGGCGTCTGCGTCGCCTCGATCACGACCGGGCCGTTGACGCGGCGCGCGGCCTCCTCGACGCGGCCGAGCGCCTCGCCCCCGCTGCCGACGTCAGCCGACTCCGCGACGTGGCGCGACCAGCCCGAGCCGGTCCACCAGATCACATCGCCCGTCGCCAGATCGTTCCCCGTCAACAGCTTCACGCAAAAGTCCCTTCAGCAGCAGTCGCCCAGCGGCCCAGCCGATCCTCGGCATCGGACAACTCGACGACTTCGCCTACAACGATGATGGCCGGGCTCGCCACCTTTTCGCGCGCCATCATCGCGCCGAGATCGGCGAGAAGGGTGCGCAGCGCCCGCGCGCCTTTCAGCGTACCGCGTTCCAGCACCGCGACGGGCATGTCGGGAGCGACCCCGTCGCGCATCAGCTTGTCGGAAATATCGGTGGCGGTGGCGACGCCCATGTAGATGACGAGCGTGCGGCCCCTGCCGGCGAGCCCCGACCAGTCCTGATCGGCAAGGCCCTTGCACTGGCCGGCGACGAAGCTGACCGCGCTCGAATATTCGCGGTGGGTGAGCGGCAGCATCGCCTCCGCCGCGCAGCCGAGTGCGGCCGACACGCCCGGAATCACCTCGACCGGCAGCCCGGCGGCGCGCACCGCCTCGACCTCCTCGCCACCGCGCCCGAAGATGAAGGGATCGCCGCCCTTCAGCCGCACCACGATCGCGCCGGTCTTCACATGCGCGACGATCAGCGCGTTGATCGATTCCTGCGGCAGCGTGTGGCGCGCGCGCCGTTTGGCAACCGAGATGCGCTGCGCGGCGGCGGGCGCGAGATCGAGCACGCGCGGATCGATCAGCCCGTCATGGACGACGATGTCGGCGGATTTGAGCGCTTCGACGGCACGGACGGTGAGCAGGCCGGGGTCGCCCGGCCCGGCACCGACCAGAATGACGCGCCCGCGCGCGGTGGGATCGAGCAGAGTAGCCATGGCACCGGCGAATGCGCGAAACGCCGCCCCGATTCAACCGAAGCCTGCTTTCGTGCGCGGTAGCAGAACTTGGGCTGCCCCCGCACGCGTGCCGCGTTACCGTTTCGGCATGTCCAGTTCGTGCGCACGGCGGACGAGGCGGATCGCTTCGTCGATCAGATCGGCGGCGAAGTCGGGCGTTTTCTCGCGCACGGCGATCGACAGGCAGTTGTTCGCCTGCTGGCGCAGTTTGGCGGAGCGGGGAGAGCGGATTGGGGCAGAATCTTGCGTCGTCACGATCGGTGTAATCTCTGATCCGGCGGGAGGTTCCACGGTTCGTCGCACGGCAATGTTACGTTACGACGAACGGTTCGTCAGCCGTCGCGCAAGCCCACGCCGATGCTTGCGCGCGCCTGTTCCGATTCGCTGGAAACCACTGGATAGGCACAATAATCCGCCGCATAATAAGCGCTCGGCCGGTGATTGCCCGACCAGCCGATACCGCCGAACGGCGCGCCGGAGGAGGCGCCGTTGGTCGGCTTGTTCCAGTTGACGATGCCGGCGCGCGCATTCGCCCAGAACTGGTTGTACAGCGCCGGGTTCTGGCTGAGCAGCGTCGCCGACAGGCCGTAGCGCGTGTTGTTCGCCTCGGCGATCGCATCCTCGAACGTCTTCGCGCGGATCACCTGGAGGATCGGGCCGAACAGCTCGATATCGGGCCGGTCCGCCATGTCGGTCACATCGATCAGCGCGGGGAGGAGGAAGGGCAGGCCCTCCTGCGGGCGTTCGAGGTGGCGGATCGGGCGGCCGCCGCGGATCATCAGTTCGAGGAAACTCTCGGTCAGCAGATCGGCCGATTCGTTGTCGATGACCGGGCCCATGAACGGCTGCGGCTTGGCGTGCGGCTCATCCACGATCATGCGGCCGATGAGTTTGTTGAGCGTGTCGATCAGCGCGTCGTGGACGCGCTCGTCGACGATCAGCCGGCGCCCGGCGGTGCAACGCTGGCCAGCGCTCATGAAGGCGGATTGCGCGATGATGACCGCGGCCGAATGAATGTCGGGCGATTCCCACACCACGATCGGGTTGTTGCCGCCCATTTCAAGCGCGAGGATCTTCTCGGGCCGGTTGGCGAACGCGCGGTTGAGCGCGATGCCGGTGCGCGCCGAACCGGTGAACAGCAGCCCGTCGATCCCGTCATGCGCGGCGAGCGCCTTGCCCTCGTCCGGTCCGCCGAGCAGCAGCCGCACGCAGCCCTCGGGCACGCCGCTCTCGTGATAGCAGGAGACGAGGAACTCGCCGACCGCCGGTGTCTTCTCGGACGGTTTGAACACCACCGCATTGCCGGCGAGCAGCGCGGGAACGATGTGGCCGTTCGGGAGATGTGCGGGGAAATTGTACGGCCCCAGCACGGCGAGCACGCCGTGCGGCTTGTGGCGCAGCGCGATGCGGCTGCCCATCGGCGCGTCGAGCCGGCGTTGCGCGGTGCGTTCGGCATAGGCCTTGACCGAGATATCGACCTTGGCGATCACCGTTTCGACTTCGGTATGCGCCTCCCACAAGGGCTTGCCGGTCTCGCGCGCGATCAGATCGGCGAAGGCGTCGGCGCGGCGGCGCACGACATTGGCGAAGCGGCGCAGCGCCTCGGTGCGATAGGCGAGCGGACGCGACGCCCAACTGGCCCAGCTTTCGCGCGCCATCGCGACTTCGGCATCGACGTCGCCGCTCTGGCCGCGCCACAGCAGTTTGCCCGTGGCGGGTTCGATCGAAGTGAGTTCTGTTGCGACCATTATGGCGCGGTCTTGCCCGAGTTTCGCGGCCAAATCCACCGCCTCACGCGAGCGCCGCGCCCATTTCGCGGATCGCCGCGACCTTGGCGTCGAGCAGCGACCAGTCGTCGCGCTCGGCGATGGCCGACCAGATCGCCTCGACCTCGCCGATCAGCATCGAACAGGGCGTGTCGTCGCGCCAATAGGCGTGGGCACGGTCCTTGCGCGCGGCATAGGGCGCGGCGAGCGCGCGTGCCTCGGCAAAGGCGTCACTGTCGGGCAGCGTGCCGCCGAACGCGTCGAAGAAGAAGCGGTCGACCGCCAGCGCATCGGCGCGCAAGCCGCGCTCGACCGCGTTGACGAGGGCGCCGTCCTCCTCCGGCCCGCGCGGCACGAGGCCGAGCCGCCACAGGATCGCCTCGCCCACCGCCGCCTGATAGCGATCGCCGAACGTGTCGAGCACCGCGATCAGCGGCTCGGCGGGGCTGATCGCGCGCAGCGACACCGCCAGTTGCATCGCGTCCCAGTGGATCGCCTCGGGCTGGCGACCGAAGGCATAGAGCCCGGCGTGATCGAAATAGGCGGCGGTGAAGCTCGCGTCCCACGTCGGCAGGAAGCGCCACGGGCCGTAGTCGAAGCTCTCGCCCGTGACGTTGATATTGTCCGAATTGAGCACGCCGTGGACGAACCCCGCCGCCATGTAACTCGCCGCCAGCCGGGCGGTGCGCTGAACGACGAGATCGAGCAGCCGCGTGGCCGGCTCCGCGCCGGGGTCCTCGCCGTAGAGATTGCGCAGCACATACGCGACCAGCCGGCGCATGTTGTCCTCGTCGCGGTGGTAGGCGAGCCGCTGGAAGGTGCCGATGCGGATATGGCCGTGGCTCAACCGCACCATCACCGCACCGCGCGTTGGCGAGGGTTCGTCATTGCGCTCCAGCGCCTCGCCGGTCTCGATCAGCGAGAAGGTGCGCGAGGTCTCGACAGCCAGCGCCTCGAGCATCTCGGTCGCGAGGATCTCGCGCACGCCGCCCTTGAGGGTGAGGCGACCGTCGCCGAAGCGGCTCCACGGCGTCTGCCCGCTGCCCTTGGTGCCGAGGTCCATCAGCCGCCCGCGCGCGTCACGCATCTGCGCGAACAGGAAGCCGCGCCCGTCGCCGATATCCGGGTTGTACTGGCGGAACTGGTGGCCGTGATAGCGCAGCGCGAGCGGCTGGCTGAGATTGGCGGGCAGCGGAGCGAAACGCCCGAAATGACGAACCCATTCGGCATCGCTCAACCCGTCGAGCCCTACTTCGGCGGCGGCGCGGTCGTTGCGGAAGCGCAGCCGCGTTTCGGGGAAGTTCGCCGCCACGACAGGATCGTAGAAGGCGTCGCCCAGATCGAGGATGCGCGGATCGGGGCGATATGCTTGCGGGAAGTCGGCCATGCCGCGATATGGGCGCGCCGTAGCCGAGGATGCAACCATGCCTGCCTATGAAAACCGTTACTGGTGGTCCAACGATGGGCTGCGGCTGCATTATCGTGACTATCCCGGCCGCGAGGATCGCCCGCCGATCGTCTGCATCCCGGGCCTGACCCGCAACGCGCGCGATTTCGAGGATCTCGCCGCGCGCCTGTCGGGCGAATGGCGCGTCATCGCGCTGGACCTGCGCGGGCGCGGCGAGAGCGCTTACGCCAAGGATCCGATGAGCTACGTGCCGATGACGTATGTGCAGGACATTGAGGCTCTGCTCGCCGAACTGGGTGTCACGAGCTTTGTCGCGTTCGGCACCTCGCTCGGCGGTATCCTGACGATGTTGCTGGCGGGCGCGGCGCGCGAGCGGCTGGCGGGGGCGCTCATCAATGATGTCGGTCCCGAGATCGAGCCGGCGGGCATCCTGCGCATCCGCGGCTATGTCGGCAAATCGAACTCCTGGCCGACCTGGATGCACGCCGCCCGCGCCCTGGCCGAAAGCAACGCGGACGCCTTTCCCGCTTTCCAGATCGAAGACTGGCTGGCGATGGCCAAGCGGCTGTACCGCGTGAACAGTGCCGGCCGCATCGTGCTCGATTACGACATGAAGATCGCCGAGCCGTTCCGCGTGCCCGGCAACGAGGCCGGACCGGATATGTGGGCGGCGCTCGCGCGGTTGCAGGGCGTGCCGACGCTGATCGTCCACGGTGCGCTCTCCGACCTGCTGTCCGCCAAGACCGCCGCGCGGATGGTCGAAACGCTCGATCAGGCGGAACTGGTGACGGTGCCGGGCGTCGGCCACGCCCCGACGCTCGGCGAACCCGAGGCGGCGGCGGCGATCGACCGATTGCTGGCCCGGATCGGGGAACCGGCGGCGGGCTGAACCGTCTTTCCCGTGACTTAACGGGAGCCCGCACATGCTGAACCTCGCCGACGCGCACACCGCCGTTTCCAGCCTTTCGGGCAGGCGCATTCTCGTCACCGGCGGCACCACCGGCATCGGCCGCGCGATCGCGGTGCTGCTGGCGAGCGAGGGGGCGAAGCTGCACATCTGCGGCCGCACGCCCGAACATCTCGCGGATGCGGTCGGGCGCATCAACGAGGTCGGCGCGGGCGCGGGCACCACGATCGACCTCGCCGAACAGGACGCGCCCGAGCGTTACGTCAAGACCGCGAGCGAGTGGCTCGGCGGGCTCGACGTGGCCGTCATCAACGCGGCGATCCCGGCGGAGGGGCTGTCGGACATGAGCGACAGCGACTTGCGCTACGCGATCGCGACCAACTTTACCGCCTATCTCACCAGCGCGCATGCGGCGGTGGAGGCGTTCGGCGACGCAGGCGGCGATATCGTGCTGATCGGCTCGGTGTCGGCGCACGTGCTCGGGCCGGGATCGACCGTCTATGCCGGCATCAAGGCAGGCATCGCCGGCTTTGCCGAGGCGCTGCGCAGGGAGTTGGGGCCGAAGAACATCCGCGTCACCTTGGTAGAGCCGGCGCTGACCCAGTCCGACATGCACTATCCCGACAAGGATGCCGAGGCGCAGAAGCAGATGGTCCGCGAAGACAAGATGCTCCGGTCAGAGGATATCGCGGTAGCGGTGCACTATGCGCTCACCCAGCCGCGCCGCGCGGTGGTTCAGACGGTCGTGGTCGCACCGCGCATCAGCGAGGAGTAAGAGAGATGGCCTTCGACGCAATCGTGTTTGATCCCCGCGACATCGACCTCGCGCGCTCGCCGCTGGCGGGCAAGCTCGGCGTCGAGACCTATGTGCTCGGTGCGTTCAACCCGGGCATGACGCGGCTGCCCAATGGCAATTTGCTGCTGATAGTGCGCGTCGCCGAGGCGCTGCGCCATCCGATCGTCGATCAACATATCCATGCGATCCGCTGGGAAGAGGGTGGCTACACGCTCGATCCGTGGCCGATCGAGCATGTCGACACCGCCGATCCGCGGAAATTCATGATGCGTGGCGGCGGCTGGAAGGTAATGGCGCTCACCTCGCTGTCGTGGCTGCTGCCGGTCGAACTGTCGGCGGACGGGACCAAGGTGGTGGAGGTGCATTACGACCGTGCGATCGAGCCGCGCGCGCCCTACCAGTGCTACGGCGTCGAGGATGCGCGGATCAGCAAGGTCGGCGATCGCTATCTGATGACGACATGCTCGGTCAGCCCGGAGCGGCATTCGACCACGCTCTATACGTCGAACGATGCGCTCGACTGGCAGCTCGAAGGCATCGTGCTCGATCACCAGAACAAGGACATGCTGATCTTCGAAGGCCAGATCGGCGACAAATATTTCGCGCAGACGCGGCCGCTCGGCGATCTCTATTTCGCCTATCCACCCGGCAGCGAGTGGCGCGCGGGCCCGTCGATCAATCTCGCGTCCTCGCCCGATGCGTTGCACTGGAAGCCCTACGACAAGCCGGGCATCCGCCCGCATGCCGCCACGCTCGCCACCGCGCGGATGGGCGGCGGCGCGCCGCCGGTGCTGACGACACGCGGCTGGCTGACGCTGTGGCACGGGGTCGAACCTTCGGGCGTGGTCGGCATCTATCGCACCTATTGGTCGATCCTCGACCGCGACGATCCGTCGAAGGTGGTCGCCACCAGCCACGATGCGCTGCTCGAACCCTCGGCCGACCTCACCGAGCCGATGCGCGAGCTGATGTACCTCGACAATGTGGTGTTCACCACCGGCATCGCCGATGCGGACGACCATTATGTCGTGGCGAGCGGCGAGGCCGATCTCGCCTGCCGCATCACCCACATCGAGAAATCCGTGTTCAAGGCTTGAGGCGAGGGGTGGTATTTTCCGCCTGAGTCTTGAAAGGCCGGTGTGAAAGCGGGCAGGGGATTGGCGATGCCTCCGCTCCACATCCTCCACCTGCACTCCAGCTTCAGTCTTGGCGGCAAGGAAGCGCGCGCGGTCCGGCTGATGAACGCGTTCGGCGACCGGGCGCGGCACACGATCGTCTCGGCGATGCCGGACCAGTACGGCGCGCGTGCGGCGATCGCGCCGGGCATTTCCTATGAGATCGCGCAGAACCCGCCGCCACTGACCGGCAGCCCGTCGGTGAAGCGTTACGAGGAGATCGCGCGCTTCATGCGACGGTTCGATCTGGTGCTGACCTATAATTGGGGCGGGATCGACGGCGTGATGGCGCGCCGCGTCGCCGGCATGAAGGGGCCCCCGGTCGTCCACCATGAGGATGGCTTCAACGAGGATGAGGCGACCGGCCTCAAGCCGCAGCGCAACATCTACCGCCGCATCGCGCTCACCGCCGCGCATGCGCTGGCGGTGCCCTCGGTCACGCTGGAGACGATCGCGCTGAAGACGTGGAAGCAGCCGCCCGCGCGCGTCCACCGTATCGCCAACGGCATCGCCACCGCGCGCTATGCGGTCAAGCCCGCGCCCGACGCGATCCCCGGCTTCCGCCGCAAGCCGGGCGAGATCGTGATCGGCACGCTCGCGGGGTTGCGTGCGGTCAAGAACATTCCGCTGTTGGTGCGCGCGGTCGGCGGTATGGCCTCGCGCGCGCGGCTGGTCGTGGTGGGCGAGGGGCCGGAGCGGCAGGCGATCCTCGATGCGGCCGAGGCGATGGGGCTGGAGGATCAGCTCGTCATGCCCGGCTTCCTGCCCGACCCGCATAAATATGTCGGCTTGTTCGACATCATGGCGCTGTCCTCACGCAGCGAGCAGTTCCCGATCTCGATCCTCGAAGGCATGGCGGCGGGCTTGCCGATCGTCGCGCCGCCGGTCGGCGACATCCTCAATATGGTCGCGCCGGCGAATGTCCCATATATCGAGCATGCGACCGACGAGGTGCGAATCCGCGACGCGTTGCAGGCTCTTGCCGGCGCCGATGCGCCTGCGCGACAATGGTTGGGCGAGCAGAACCGCGCCAAAGCGACCGCCGAATATGACGAGGCGGTGATGATCGCGCGCTATGCCGCGCTGTATTCCGGGGCACTCGGCCGCCCCGGCGCTCTCGGCTGAGGCGCAAATCTCTCGTCAAGCGTTGCTGATCCGCTATATGATCGATCAAAGTGTATCCGGGAGGTATCGGTGTTCAAAGGTTTGAAGCCCATCAACTATAACGGCCGCGAAGTCTGGCCGTTGGTGGAGGGCGGAAAAGGCGTCGCCGCGACCAATCACGCGAGCGCGGGCGCCTGGGCGGCGGCGGGTGGCATCGGCACCGTTTCGGCGGTGAATGCCGACAGCTACGATCCCGACGGCAAGATCATTCCGCAGGTCTATAAGTCGCTCACCCGGCGCGAGCGCCACGAGGAGCTGATCGAATACGCGATCGAGGGCGCGGTCGAACAGGTGCGCCGCGCGTTCGATATCGCCGGCGGCAAGGGCGCGATCAACATCAACGTGCTGTGGGAAATGGGCGGCGCCCAACGCATCCTGCACGGCGTGCTGGAGCGCACGCGCGGCCTCGTCGCGGGCGTGACCTGCGGTGCGGGCATGCCGTACAAGCTGTCGGAAATCGCCTCGTCCTACGACGTCAGCTATCTGCCGATCGTCAGTTCGGGCCGCGCGTTCCGGGCGCTGTGGAAGCGTGCGTATTCGAAGGCATCCGAATGGCTGTCGGCGGTGGTGTATGAGGATCCATGGCTGGCCGGCGGGCACAATGGCCTGTCCAACGCCGAAGATCCGCGCAAGCCCGAAGACCCGTTCCCGCGCGTCAAGGCGCTGCGCGAGACGATGCGCGAGGGCGGCATTTCCGACGATGTGCCGATCGTGATGGCGGGCGGCGTCTGGTACTTGCGCGACTGGAGCGACTGGATCGACAATCCCGAACTCGGCACGATCGCGTTCCAGTTCGGCACGCGCCCGCTGCTCACCAGGGAAAGCCCGATCCCCGAGGCATGGAAAGCGCGGCTCACCAATATCGAGGAAGGCGAGGTGCTGCTCCACCGCTTCTCGCCGACCGGTTTCTATTCGAGCGCGGTGCGCAACCCGTTCCTCCAGCATCTCGAGGCGCGCTCCGAACGGCAGATCGCCTTCTCGACGCAGGAGGCGGGCGACCACGTCTTCCAGCTCGACGTGGGTGTGAAGGGCAAGAATTTCTGGGTGACGCGCAATGATCTGCTGCGCGCGCGTCAGTGGTTCGGCGCCGGCTTCACCGATGCGCTGAAGACGCCGGACAATACTCTGGTGTTCGTCACGCCTGAGGAGAAGGGTGTGATCCGCAAGGATCAGGCGGATTGCATGGGATGCCTCAGCCAGTGCTCGTTCTCGTCCTGGGCGGATAGCGAGACCAACTCGACCGGCCGCCTTGCCGATCCGCGCAGCTTCTGCATCCAGAAGACCTTGCAGGACATCGCGCACGGCGGCGATGTCGAGCAGAACCTGATGTTCGCCGGCCACGGCGCCTATCAGTTCAAGCGCGATCCGTTCTATTCGAACGGCTTCGTGCCGAGCGTAAAGGAACTGGTCGACCGAATCCTCACCGGCGACTGACATGCGAAGGGCGGCGGATCGCTCCGCCGCCCCGCACTGTGTTTAGCGGTAGCACACCGTTACGCGGCGATGATAGCGCCAGGTCGTCCGGCAGTCGCGCCCGCCGCGCCAGCCGCCACGATGATAGCCATAACCGCCGCCGTAACCGCGACCATAACCATAGCCACGATCGTGCCCGTAATAGCCGCGCCTGCCGTCGCGCCAGTCACCGTGGCGGCCGCGATCGTCGTGGCGATCGTAGCCGTGGTGATCGCGATCGTAACGCTGCGCATTCGCTTCGGTCGAAACGCCGACACCGGCAATCATCAGGCCAAGTGCCGCTGCGATTTTCAAGCCTTTCATCGAACCATCCTTTCCCATCGTAATCGGGTATCATGGTTCTAGGCGCGGTGATTCGTACTTTTGCTGAATGCGTCTGTAGTCTTGCGTACAGGTTGGTTCTCGACGTCAGCCGCGCGCAAGCACCTCATAAGCCATCACCGCCGTGGCGACGGCGGCGTTGAGGCTGTCTGCCTTGCCGAGCATCGGGATCTTGACGAGCAGATCGCACGCCCGCGCATAATCCTCCGGCATGCCCTGCGCTTCGTTGCCGGTGAGCAGGAAGGTCGGCGCGGTATAGGTAGCGGCGCGGTACGCCTGATCGGTATCGAGGCTGAGGCCGACGAGTTGCCCCGGCCCGGCGCGCAGCCAGCGGAGGAAATCGTCCCAGCCGGTCTGCACGATCGGCACGGTGAACAGCGCCCCCATGCTCGCACGCACCGCCTCGACCGAGAAGGGATCGACGCACTCGCCGATCAGGATCAGCCCGCCCGCGCCGACCGCATCGCCGGTGCGCAGGATCGTGCCGAGATTGCCCGGATCGCGCAATCGCTCCGCCACCAGCCAAATCCGCGCGCTGTCGCGGTCGAGCGTGTCGAGCGACTGCGCGAACTCCTCAAACACGCCGACCACCGCCTGCGGATTGTCCTTGCCCGACAGTTTGGAGAGGATGTCGGGCACCGTCTCGATCGCCTCGCCGCCGGCCGCCTCAACATCGCGGACCAGCGCGCGGACCAGCGGATGCGCGGCACTGTCGCGCGCGAAGAACAGGTAGGTGGGGAGGCGCCCGCTCTCGCGCGCTTCGGTGAGGATGCGCAGACCCTCGGCCAGGAACAGCCCTTCCTCGCGACGGTGGCGTTTCTCGCGCAGCGCGCGGACGCGCTTGATGAGCGGGTTTGAATAAGCGGTGATCTCGCGCGGCATGGCCCGCCTATGCCGCAACGAAGCGCCCGCGTCGATGATGTGCGCGAAAGCGCTGACGTCGCGCTTTCGCTCTGCTACCGGGCAGCAAGACCGACTGCCAAAGGCCGACCGATGAGCGTGATTGCCGCATATCTCTATCGCAACGGCCAGCGGGTGCGCGAAATCGACATCGAGGAGAAGGTCGACTGCGCGGACGACAAGTCGGAGTTCGTGTGGATCGGCATCGCCGACCCCGACGATGCCGAACTGCACCGGTTGCAGCAGACGTACAACCTCCACCCGCTCGCGATCGAGGATGCGCTGAAGGCGGATCAGCTCCCCAAGGTCGATGTGTACGGCGACCAGGTGTTCGTCGTAGCGCGCACCGCGCATCTCGAGGGGGACAAGATCATCTACGGCGAAACCTCGATCTTCGTCGGGCACAGCCACATCATCAGCGTGCGGCATGGCTCACCGCGCAAGCACGTCAGCCTGCGCGACAATCTCGAAAAGGCGCCGACCCTGCTCGCCCAGGGTGTCGACTACGTGCTGCACGCGATCCTCGACTTCATCGCCGACGGGTATCTGCCGATCGTCGAGACGATCGAGGAGGACGTGATCGCGATGGAGCGGCGCGCGCTCGACACGTTCCTCAACCGCGGCGAAGTGGCGCGCATCTTCGCGCTCAGGCGCGAACTGATGCGGTTCCAGCGCGTGCTGGTGCCGATGGGGGAGGTCGCGGGAAAGTTCGTGCGGCTCGACCTGCCGTGTATCGACGTGGAGGCGCGGCCGTATTTCAGCGACGTGCTCGACCATATCCGCCGCGTGCAGTCGATGGTCGATGGCTTGCGCGACGTGCTCACCTCCGTGTTCGAGATCAGCAACCTGCTGGAGGGGCAGCGCACCGGCGATATCACCCGCCAGCTTGCCGCCTGGGCCGCGATTCTCGCCGTGCCGACCGCGATCGCGGGCATCTACGGGATGAATTTCGAGCATATGCCCGAACTGAAGTGGGAGTATGGCTATCCGCTGACGCTGGCGATCATCGTCGTGGTGTGCGGGGTGCTGTACTGGCGGTTCAAGCGGCTGAAGTGGCTTTAGGTGGCTTAAACTCGGCCCGCTAGAACGCGGGCAGCGAGCATCACGCCGTGGTACGGCACACCTGAAAGCCCGGTGTCCGACCGGCCGTTGATCTTATCGTACGCGACGATTGCGCGCGATCAGCAGCGCCCCCGCGATCACCAGCACCGCGCCGTAGCCGGCCCAGCGCCGCTCATCGACCATGAAGCTCGACGCGGGCCAGCGGATCACGCCCAGCCCCTGGCCGATCCACAGCAGCCCCATCGCCAGCGCTGCCACGCCGGCGATGAGGAGCACGATCCGCAGAAGCGCCTTAGCGGGCACCGACCGCAACGTAATCGCGCTGCGTCGCGCCGGTGTAGAGCTGGCGCGGACGGCCGATCTTCTGTGCCGGGTCCGAGATCATCTCGTTCCACTGCGCGACCCAGCCGACCGTGCGGGCGAGCGCGAACAGCGCGGTGAACATCGTGGTCGGGAAGCCGATCGCCGACAGGATGATGCCCGAGTAGAAATCGACGTTCGGGAACAGCTTCTTCTCGATGAAGTAAGGATCGCTGAGGGCGATTTCCTCCAGCCGCAGCGCCGTCTCGAACACCGGGTCGGTCACGTTGAGCGAGGCGAACACCTCACGCACGGTCTTCTGCATCACCGTCGCGCGCGGATCGTAGTTCTTGTACACGCGGTGGCCGAAGCCCATCAGGCGGAACGGATCGTTCTTGTCCTTGGCGCGCGCGATATACTCCGGGATCTTGTCGGGCGTGCCGATCTCGCGGAGCATGTTGAGCGCCGCCTCGTTCGCACCGCCATGCGCCGGCCCCCACAGGCAGGCGATGCCAGCCGCGATGCACGCGAACGGGTTCGCGCCCGACGAGCCGGCGAGACGCACCGTCGAGGTCGATGCGTTCTGCTCGTGATCGGCGTGGAGGATGAAGATGCGGTCCATCGCCTTTTCGACAACCGGATTGACCTCATACGGCTCGGCGGGGACGCCGAACGTCATCTGGAGGAAATTGCCGGTGTAGCTGAGGTCGTTGCGCGGGTGCATGAACGGCTGGCCGACCGAGTATTTGTACGCCATCGCCGCGATCGTCGGCATCTTGGCGATCAGGCGGTGGCTGGCGATCATGCGCTGCATCGGATCGGTCACGTCCGCCGAATCCTGATAGAAGGCCGACAGCGCGCCGACCACACCGCACATCACCGCCATCGGGTGCGCGTCGCGGCGGAAGCCCTTGTAGAAGGTCGCGAGCTGTTCGTGCAGCATGGTATGGCGCGTGATCGTGTTCGAAAACGTATCGAGTTCGCCCGCCGACGGCAGTTCGCCGTTCAGCAGCAGGTAGCACGTCTCCATAAAGGTCGATTGCTCGGCAAGCTGACCGATCGGATAGCCGCGGTGGAGCAGCACGCCCTCGTCGCCGTCGATATAGGTGATTGCCGAATCACAGCTCGCGGTCGAGGTGAAGCCGGGATCATAGGTGAACATGCCCGTCTGCGCATACAGCTTGCGGATGTCGATCACGTCCGGGCCGACCGTACCCGAAAGCACCGCGTTCTCAACGTCCTTGCCGGCTACACTCAGTTTGGCGGTGCTGGTCATCGGTGTCTGTTCCTCTATTCAGTTCTGTATCTGATCGGCGATCCGGCCGAGGCTTTCCTCGCGCCCGAGCAGCACAAGCACGTCGAAAATGCCGGGCGATGTCTTGCGTCCGGTCAATGCGGCGCGCAGCGGTTGCGCGACCTGGCCGAGCTTGACCCCCGCATCCTCGGCAACCTGCCGAACCGCAGACTCCAGAGTCTCCGTATCCCAGCTTGCGAGCGCGTCAAGCGCTGTGTGCAGTGCAGCGAGGAGCAACGCTGCGTTTCCAGCGAGCAGTGGTGCCGCCTCGCTCGAAATCGCAAGCGGCCGGGTGCGGAACAGGAACTGCGCACCGTCCGCCAGTTCGATCAGGCTGGCCGCGCGCGGCTTGAGCGACGGCATCGCCTGTTCGAGCAGCGCCCGCTGCGCGTCGGCGAGCGGCGGGTCGAAACGCGCGGCGACGAGATCCGCCAGCCGCGCATCGTCCGCCTCGCGGATGTAGTGGCCGTTGAGATTCTCGAGCTTCTTGAGATCGAAGCGCGACGGCGACTTGCCGATACCATCGAGATCGAACCACTCGATCGCCTGGTCGCGGCTGATGATCTCGTCGTCGCCATGCCCCCAGCCGAGCCGGAGCAGGTAATTGTCGACCGCCTCGGGCAGCATGCCGAGTTCGTCGCGATAATATTCGACCCCGACCGCGCCGTGCCGCTTGGAAAGCTTGCCGCCGTCCGGCCCGTGGATCATCGGTACATGCGCATAGACCGGCTCCGGCCACTTCATCGCCTTGATGATCGGCAACTGGCGGAAGGCGTTGTTGAGATGGTCGTCGCCGCGGATGACATGCGTCACGCCCATGTCGTGATCGTCCACCACCACCGCGAGCATATAGGTCGGCGTGCCGTCAGAGCGCAGCAGGATGAGGTCGTCCAGCTCGGAATTCTGGACGGTGATGCTGCCCTGCACGCGGTCGACGATCGTCGTCGCACCCTCCGTGGGCGCCTTCAGGCGCACGACATAGGGCTTGTCGCCGGCCTCGGCCGGGTCGCGTTCGCGCCACGGGCTGCGCACCCGCAAGGGGCGCTTGGCGGCCTCGGCCTCGGCGCGCATCGCGGCGAGTTCTTCCTGCGTCATGTAGCAGCGATAGGCGTGGCCGTTCGCGACCATCTGGTGTGCGACCTCGGCATGGCGCGCGGCGCGCTCGAACTGGAACACCGCGTCGCCGTCCCAATCGAGCCCGAGCCAGCGCATCGAGGTGAGGATCGCGTCGATCGCCGGCTGGGTCGAGCGCGCGCGGTCGGTATCCTCGATTCGCAGCAGGAACGTGCCGCCCATCCGCTTGGCATAGAGCCAGTTGAACAAGGCGGTGCGCGCGCCGCCGATGTGCAGATAACCGGTCGGCGAGGGCGCGAACCGGGTAACGACGGGTGTGGTCGCGGGCGTGGCCGGTGCGGCTGCCGCGCTATCAGATGTTGCGCTCAACCGCGCGGTCTCCCAGACATGAAATTCGATGGCCAGTTCAGCCGATGCCGCCCCTAGCACGCGACCCCGGCCGCTTCAAATCGGCTGGCTTTTGGCGTTTGCGGGCGGGGTCGAGCGCTGGCTGGAGGCCGAGCGCGATCAGCTCGTGCTGTGGCTGCCGGTGATGCTCGGCGCGGGCATCACCGTGTGGCTGATGCTGCCCGATCCTTGGGGCTGGCGGCTGGCGGCGCTGGCGGCGACGGGCGTTTCGCTGGCAGCGCTCGCGGTGGCGCGCGGCGATCGGGCCGGGCGGGCGGTGGCCGTGGCGGCGCTGCTGGTCGCGGGCGGCATATTGCTCGTGTGGGTGCGCGCCGAAGCCGTCGGGGTGAAGCCCGTCGCCGGGCAGGTGATGGCGACGTTCGAGGCGCGGGTCGAGCGGCTCGATCCGCTCGCCGCGCGCGATCTCGTCCGGCTGCGGTTGGCGCCGCTGCACGTGATGCCGGACGGTAAGCATCCGGCGGCGGTGCTGCCCGCGCATGTGCGCGTCAACCTTGCGACCAAGGACGTGCCGGCCGGGCTGGGTGAGGGCGCGACGATCCGGCTCGGCGCGCGGTTGATGCCGCCGCCCGGCCCGGCGGTGCCCGGCGCGTACGACTTCGCGCGCGTCGCCTGGTTCGACGGCATCGGCGCGACCGGGCGCGGGCTGGCACCGGTGACGGTGCTGACGCCGGGCGCGGCGGCCGGGGGGCTGGGCGCATGGCGGGCGGCGCTGTCGCTGCACATCCAGCACAGCGCGCCGGGCGGGGCGGGGGCGATCGCCGCCGCGCTGGCGACCGGCGACCAATATGCCATCTCCGAAAGCGACGCGGATGCGATGCGCCGCTCCGGTCTCGCGCATCTGCTGTCGGTGAGCGGGCTGCACATCACCGCCGCCGTGGGCGCGGTGATGCTGATCGTCGGGCGATTGCTCGCGCTCAGCCCGTGGATCGCGCTGCGGCTGCGCGTGCCGATGATCGCGGCCGGGGCGGGGGCGCTCGCCGCGATCGGCTATACGCTGCTGACCGGTGCGGAGGTGCCGACGGTGCGATCGTGCGTCGCCGCGCTGCTGGTGTTGGTCGCGCTGGCGATGGGGCGCGAGGCGATCACCTTGCGGCTGGTTGCGGCGGGCGCGTTCGTGGTGTTGCTGCTGTACCCGGAGGCGCTCGCGGGTCCAAGCTTCCAGCTTTCGTTCGCGGCGGTGGCGGCGATCGTGTCGCTGCACGAGCACCCGGCGATGAAGCGCTGGTTCGGCCCGCACGAGGAGCGACGCTGGCGCGCGATGCTGCGCGAGCTGGTATCGCTGCTGGTCACCGGCGTCGTCGTCGAACTGGCGCTCATCCCGATCTCGGTGTTCCACTTTCACCGTGCGGGCGTGTACGGATCGGTCGCGAACATCGTCGCGATCCCGCTGACCACCTTCGTGACGATGCCGTTCGAGGCGCTTGCGCTGCTGTTCGACGCGATCGGCGCGGGCTGGCCGTTCTGGTGGGTGACCGCGCGCTCGCTCGACCTGCTGCTGTGGATCGCGCATGCGGTGGCCGCGCTGCCCGGTGCAGTGGCTCCGCTGCCGGCCATGCCATCTGGCGCATACGCGCTGATGGTGGCGGGCGGTCTGTGGATTGCGCTATGGCGGACACGATGGCGGCGGCTCGGCGCGGTGCCGCTGGCGGCGGGCGCGGTCTGGGCGCTGCTGACGCCCGTGCCCGATCTGCTCGTCACCGGCGATGGCCGCCATGCCGCGATCCGCACGCCCGGCGGCAATCTTGCGGTGCTGCGCGACCGCACCGGCGATTACACCGCCAACACCTTTGCGGAGAACGGCGGCATCGTCGGCGTGCCGCTGCTCCTGTCCGAACAACCCGATGCGCGGTGCAGCCGCGACCTCTGCGTCGTCCAGCGCACCAGCGGCGGACGGCGCTGGCGCATCCTGGCAACGCGCAGCGGCTATTTCGTACCCACCGAGCAACTCGCGCCGCTCTGCAAGACAGTCGACATCGTCATCAGCGAGCGCCGTCTGCCGCGCGCCTGTAGCCCACGCTGGCTCAAGCTCGACCAGACGACGCTCGCGAAGACCGGTGGGGTCGCGATCACGTTATCCACCGCGAACATCGCCACCGTCGACCAACCGGGTGACCGTCACCCGTGGCGGATCAATCGTAGCGACGCAGCAACCCGGCGAGCTTACCCTGGATCCGCACCTGCGCGGGGGCGTAGCGCTGCGGATCATAGGCGCGGTTGGCGGGATCGAGCCGAACCATCGCGCCCTCGCGGCGGAAATACTTGAGCGTCGCCTCAGCCTCCTCGATCAGCGCGACGACGATCTCGCCGTCGCGGGCGATTTCGGTGCGGCGGATCAGCGCGTAATCGCCGTCGAGAATGCCAGCATCGACCATCGAGTCCCCGGCTACCTCCAGCGCATAATGTTCGCCGCCGCCAAGCAGCGCGGCGGGCACGGCGAGCATCGACTGACCCTCGAACGCCTCGATCGGCACGCCGGCGGCGATGCGGCCGTGCAGCGGGATCTCGACAACATCGTTCGCAGGCTGCGGCAGCGTGCGCACGTTGGAGGGGGCGGGCGCCTCAGCCGTCGCGGCGGCTTTCTTCGGCGGCGCGGTCCGTTCGGGCATGCGCAGCACTTCGAGCGCACGCGCGCGATTGGGCAGGCGGCGGATGAACTGCCGCTCCTCGAGTGCGCTGATGAGACGATGCACGCCCGACTTGGATTTCAGATCGAGCGCCTCCTTCATCTCCTCGAACGAGGGCGACACCCCAGTTTCCTCAAGGCGGTCATTGATGAAGCAGATCAGCTCGTGCTGCTTGCGGGTGAGCATCGCGTTCCTCCGTCCGAACAGATGCGGAACCAATATGGAACAATGATAGGCCCGTCAAGGACGATCCATCACCAAAGTGGCAGGATTTCCACCGAGTCGCCGGCCTTGGCCGGGGCTGCGTGCGGCGCGCGGACGACGAGGCAGTCGGCGCGTGCCAACGTGCGCAGCATCGAGCTGTCCTGAATGGCCGCGACGAAGACACGGCCGCCACGCGTCTCCGCACGCAGATAGTCGGTGCGGTGATCGTTGGCAGGCAGATCCTCACCGAGAACCGCGCCGGTACGACGCGGTGCAGGATCGGCGGCACCGCTCATGAACGCGATCAGCGGGCGCAGGAACAGTGTCGCGGTGACGAACGCGGATACCGGATTGCCGGGCAGGCCCAGCACCACCGCGCCGTTCAGCCGCCCGGCCAGCATCGGCTTGCCCGGGCGCAGCGCGATCTTCCAGAAGTCGAGATTGCCGCCGGCCGCCTCAAGCGCAGGGCGCACCAGATCGTGATCGCCGACCGACGCGCCGCCGGTGGTGACGAGAATGTCGGCATCCACGGCAGCGAAGGCCGTGGTGATCGTATCGAGCCGGTCGGGCAGGATGCCGAGATCGACCACCTCGACCGGGAGGTCCGCGAGCATCGCCGCGAGCATCGCGCCGTTCGATTCGGGCAGCGCCCCCGGCGGCAGCGGCGCGCCGGGTGCGACCAGTTCGTCGCCGGTCGCAACCGTGGCCACGCGGATCACGCGGCGCACCGGTAGCGTGCCGTGTCCGCCGGTCGCGGCGACCGCGATGCGGGCGGCGGTCAGCCGCTCGCCGCGCGCGACCAGCACCTCGCCGGTGCTGAAATCGAGGCCTTTGCGGCGGACGTTGCGGCCGACGTGGGCGGGGCCGTCGCCGACGAGGCGCAGGTGCTCGCCGTCGCGCGCGGCCTCCTCCTGGACCAGCACCGTGTCGGTGCCGTCGGGCATCGTCGCGCCGGTGAAGATGCGCACCGCCTCACCCGCGCCGACCGCGCGCGGGAACGGCGAACCCGCCGCGCTCTCGCCGATTACGGCGAACGGGCCGGGCAGATCGCCGAAGCGCAGCGCATAGCCGTCCATCGCCGACAGATCGGCGTAAGGCTGCGTCCGCAGCGCGCACACGTCGTCCGCCGCCCAGCGCCCGGTGGCGGCACGGATCGGCGCGTCCTCGCGTGCGACCGGCGCGGCGAGCGCGAGCAGGCGCGCGAGTGCGTCTTCCACCGGCAGCAGGGCGGGCATCTAGGCGGTGTCCTCCGGCGCATGCCAGTCGCCCGATTTGCCGCCGCGCTTCTCCAGCAGCCGAAGCCCTGAGATCACCATCGCCTTGTCGATCGCCTTGGCCATGTCGTAGATCGTCAGCAGCGCGACGCTGGCAGCGGTGAGCGCTTCCATCTCGACACCGGTCTTGCCCTCGGTCGCGGCGGTGGCGGTCACGGTGACGCCATCCTGGTCGGGCGCGAGATCGACCGCGACGCGGGTCAGCGGCAGCGGGTGGCACAAGGGGATGAGGTCGCTGGTGCGCTTGGCCGCCATGATGCCGGCGATGCGCGCGACCGCGAGCACGTCGCCTTTGAGCGCGGTGCCGCTGCGGATCGCCTCCGCAGCCTGTGCCGACATGGCGATGCGCCCGGTGGCGATCGCCTGCCGCGCGGTGACGGCCTTGCCGCCGACATCGACCATGTGCGCCGCGCCGGACGCATCGAGATGGGTGAGCGCGCTCACCCGACCAGCGCCCGCGTCGCCGCCTCCACATCGTCCTGCCGCATCAGCGCTTCGCCGATCAAAAAGCATTTGATGTCATGCTCGGCCATCGCGTCTAGGTCGGCGCGCGTGGTCAGCCCGCTTTCGGCGACAAAGGTGCAGCCTTTGGGGGCTTTCGACACCAGTTCGTAGGTGCGCGCGAAATCCACGGTGAAGTCGCGCAGATTGCGGTTGTTGACGCCGATCAGCCGCGACTTGAGCTTCAGCGCGCGGTCCATCTCCTTGGCGTCGTGCACCTCGACCAGCACGTCCATGCCGCATTCCAGCGCGCTCGCCTCGATCTCGGCGAGCAGCCCATCGTCGAGCGCGGCGACGATCAGCAGGATGCAGTCCGCACCCAGCCCGCGCGATTCGGGCGCCTGCCACGGATCGACCATGAAGTCCTTGCGCAGCACCGGGATCTCCACGACGTCCCGCGCGGCGGTGAGATAGTCGTCGCAGCCCTGGAACCACGGCTCGTCGGTCAGCACCGAAAGACAGGCGGCACCACCCGCCTGATAGGCGCGTGCATGCGCCGGCGGATCGAAATCGGCGCGGATCAGCCCCTTCGACGGGCTTGCCTTCTTGATCTCGGCGATCAGCGCATGGCCGGTCAGCGCCTTCGCATCGAGCGCGGCCCGGAAGCCGCGCGGCTTGCTGCGCCCCGCGATGCGGGCGTCGATCTCCGCCATCGGCGTGGTCGCCTTGCGCGCGGCGACATCGGCGCGCTTGGTTTCAAGGATACGGTCGAGCACGTCGGTCATCGGTAAGCGATCCATTTGTCGAGCAGCGCGCCCGCGCTGCCATCGTCGAGCGCGGCGGAAGCAATTTCCGCGCCTTCGCTCAGGGTGTCGGCCGTGCCTGCGACGATCAGCGCGGCGGCGGCGTTGAGAAGTACGGCGTCACGATATGGCCCACGCTCGCCACCCAGCAGCGCCCGCAGCGCGCGGGCGTTGTGCGCGGCGTCTCCGCCGCGAATGGCGCTGAGCGGATGGCAGGGCAGGCCGGCGTCCTGCGGCGCGATATGGTCGCCGATGCCGCTGATGCCGATCGCCACCGCCACGCTCGCCCCCGCGCAGGACAGTTCGTCGAGCGACTCCTCGCCCGCCACCACCAACGCCCGTTCGGTGCCGAGTTCGCGCAGCGCCTCGGCATAGGTGCCGACGTAATCGGGCCGGGCGATGCCGATCAACTGGCGCGTCACCCGCGCCGGATTGGCGAGCGGCCCCATCAGGTTGAACACCGTCCGCCGCCCGATCGCGCGGCGGATCGGGGTGATCCGCTTCATCGCGGGATGATGGTTGGCGGCGAACAGGAAGGCGATGCCGATCTCCGCGAGCGTCGCTTCCGCATCACGCGCGGCACGGTCGAGATCGAGGCCGAGCACCTCCAGCGTGTCGGCCGCGCCCGCCTTGGATGAGGCGGCGCGGTTGCCGTGCTTGGCTACCGGCACGCCGCACGCCGCGACGACGATCGAGACGGCGGTCGACACGTTGAGCGTGTGGTGCCCATCGCCGCCGGTGCCGCAGACGTCGATCGCACCAGCCGGCGCGGGAATTGCGATCATCCGCTCGCGCATCGCCCGCGCGGCAGCGGCGATCTCGATGCTGGTCTCGCCGCGCTCAGCCAGACGCGTGAGGAACTCGGCGATGAGCGCATCGGGCGCGGTGCCGTCGAGGATCGCGGCGAAGGCCTCGCCCGCACTCTCGCGCGACAGCGGCGTTGCGGGGTCGGGCAGCAGCGCGATCGTCGTCACGCGAGCGTCCGCACGTCGACGCCGGCGAGCCGCACGAAATTGGCGAGCAGCGCGTGGCCGTGTTCGGTGGCGATGCTCTCCGGGTGGAACTGCACGCCGTGGATCGGCAGCGTCTCATGGCGCACGCCCATCACCGATCCGTCATCGGCGCGCGCGTTTACGACGAGGCCGGCGGGCAGATCCTCGACGATCAGCGAATGGTAGCGCGTCGCGGTGAAGGGCGAGGGCAGGCCCTCGAACAGTCCGGTGCCGTCGTGCGTGACCGGCGAGGTCTTGCCGTGCATCAGCCCGCCGCGCACCACGCTGCCGCCGAAATGCTGGCCGATCGCCTGATGGCCGAGGCACACGCCCATCAGCGGCTTGCCCGCATCCGCGCAGGCGGCGACGAGATTGAGACTGATGCCCGCTTCGTTCGGCGTCTTGGGGCCGGGTGAGATCAGGAACCCTTGCGCATTGCTCGCCACCGCTTCGGCAGCGGTGAGCGCATCGTTGCGGACCACCTTCACCTCGGCGCCCAGCTCCATCAGATAATGGACGAGGTTCCAGGTGAAGCTGTCGTAATTGTCGATGACGAGGATCATGACATTCGCCATAGCCATTGTGAACGGCAGCGCAACAGCGCCCCGATTTCGCCGCGTTTTCGGCGGCGTGCCGCTGCATTCACGGTGGAGCAATTCGTCGGGGCCGAGCGTTCGGCTCCACAAGGAGATTATACGATGGTTCGCGCCCTGATTCTCGCCGCCGCGCTCGGCATTCCGATGGTCGCTGTCGCGCAAGCCCCGCAGGCGCCCGCCGCCAAATCCGCCGACACGATCACCGCCGAAGACGTGATGGCGCGTGACCACGCCGGCGTCGCCGAACAGGCCGAGACCGGGCAGCCGGTGAAGCGCATCCGCAACGTCGCGCTGACCGGCACCGGGCCGTGCCCGAAGGCGAGCACGCCCGACGAGGTGGTGGTCTGCTCGCGCATCGACGAGCCGTATCGCATCCCCAAGCCGCTGCGCGACCGCAAGCCGATCCCGGCGCAGAACCAGAGCTGGGTCAACCGCACCGCGATGATGGATCAGGTCGGACGCGAGGCGGCCGGGCTGCCCGATACGTGTTCGCCGGTCGGTTCGGGCGGACAGACCGGCTGCACCGCGCAGATGTTGCAGCAATGGACCGCCGAGCGCGTCGCCAAGCGCAACGGCCAGTCGATCGACCCGACCGCGCCCTGACCCGGGCAACCGGTCTTGTCACGCCCGCTCAGTCGTGTTGCGGGCGGGACACGGCCGACAGGATGTCGTTCGCCATGATGAGCGCCTCGTTGAGCCGCTGGTACTCCTGCCGGCTGCGCTGGAGCGCGGCCTCGGCGAGGACATGTTCGGTCACGTCCGCGCCTTGCGCGAAGATGCCGCAGATCGAGCCATCCGCGTCGCGAATCGGCTGATAGACGAAGTCGAGGTAGTGATCCTCCAGCCGGCCGCGGCGATCGGGGATGGCGAACTTGAACTTGTTCGCGACGAACGGCTTGCCCGTCGCATAGGCCGCATCGAGGGCACGCAGCAGGCCATGTTCGATCGCTTCGGGCACCGCCTCGGCGACGGTACGGCCGACGACGGCGCGACCGCGCATCATGCGGGTGTACGCCTGGTTGACGAGGGAGAAGCGGTGCTCCGGCCCCTCCATCATCGCGATGAAACCGGGCGCCTGATCGAACATCGTGCGGAACCGTTCGTGCTGTGCGGCAAGCTGGCGCTGGGCGAGCACGCGGCCGGTACGTTCGGTGACGATCGCAAGCACGCCGGCGGGCGCGCCGGTTTCGTCGATCAGCGGTGAATAATCGAGATCGACCCACATCCGCTCGGGCGTGCCGTTGCGATCCAGCTCCAGCTCCTGCTCGCGGTAGGCGAGCGTCGCGCCTCCCAGCACGGTGGTCAGCACATGATCGTTGAAGTCCGCCAGTTCCGGCCAGCCCTCACGCACCGGCTCGCCGAACACGCCCGGATGGCGCTTGCCGGCGATACCGGCGTAAGCATCATTATAGAACAGGACGCCTTGGCTCCCCCACATCACTGCCATCGGCGTAGAGGAAGCGAGCACCATGCCAGTCACGCTGCGCAGGATCGACGACCAGTGTTCGATCGCGCCAAGTTTCGTTGCGCTCCAGTCACGATCTCGCAGCAGGCGCGCACACTCGCTGTCGCCGTGCGGGAAGGCCGCTGCGCTCGAGAGGGGTTGCGCAGTCACGGTGCTTGGTCCTCGCTTTTGGGAGGCAGAGGAATAGCCGGATTATGCTTAGCCGCAACTATGTGTTTTCATCATTGTCGGTGATGCTGCGCGTTACTGCCCGAACCCGGCCTCGCCCGCGCGTGCGATCGCCTCGCGCGCGGCGGCGAGCAGCGCGCCGGCCTTGGCCTCGCACTCGCGTTGTTCGTACTCGGGCGTCGAGTCCGCGACGATGCCGGCGCCTGACTGAACGTGCATCACCCCATCCTTGACGATCGCGGTGCGCAGGACGATGCACGAATCCATCGAACCGTCGGGCGAGAAATAGCCGACGCCACCCGCATAGGGCCCGCGTACCACGCCCTCCAGCTCGGCGATGATCTCGCACGCACGCACCTTGGGCGCGCCGCTGACGGTGCCGGCGGGGAAGCCCGCGAACAGCGCGTCGAGCGCATCCGCGTCCGGCGCGAGCGTGCCGACCACGTTGGAGACGATGTGCATGACGTGGCTGTACATCTCGGTCGTGTAGCTCGCCGTCACCTCGACGCTGCCCGCCGTCGCTACCCGGCCGACGTCGTTGCGACCGAGATCGAGCAGCATGAGATGCTCGGCGCGTTCCTTCGGATCGGCGAGCAGGCTGGTGCGGTTGGCTTCGTCCTCCGCTGCCGTGCGCCCACGCGGGCGGGTGCCGGCGATCGGGCGGATCGTCACCTGATCGTCGCGCACCCGCACAAGGATTTCGGGCGACGAGCCGCTGAGCGCGAACCCGGGCAGATCGAGATGGTAGAGGAACGGCGACGGATTGATCCGCCGGAGCGAGCGGTACAGCTCGAACGGCGGCAGCGGGAAGGGCGCGGTGAAGCGCTGCGCCAGCACGACCTGAAAGATGTCGCCTGCGACGATATAGTCGCGCGCTTTCTCCACCATCGCGGCGTAGCGCCCGGCGGGCAGCGTCGGCGTGAGCGCGATCTCCGGCAGATCGGTCGCGCGCACCGGTGCTGGCAGCGCGGTGGTGGCGAGCCGCGCGGCGACCGCGTCGATCCGCTCTGCGGCTTCCGCGGCGATGGCTTGCGGGTCGCGCGCCGTGTCGGGCCAGACCGGCGCGACGAGGAACAACGCGTCGGCGAGCCGGTCGAAGATCAGGATCACGGTCGGCCGCACGAAGATCATGTCTGGCACGCCGAGCGGGTCCACATCGGGGCGGGGCAGGGTCTCGACCAGCCCGACCGTCTCATAGCCGAAATAGCCGACCAGACAGGCAAGCGCGCGCGGCAGTTCGGCGGGCACCTCCATGCGGCAGGACGCGACGAGATCGCGCAGTGCGGCGAGCGTCGGCTTGGGCGTCGGCGCGAAGGCATCGCGATTGCGGAGCCAGTTCGGATTAATCTCCGCCGCTTGGCCCTGCGCGCGAAACACGAGATCGGGTGCGAGACCGATCAGGCTGTGCCGCCCGCGCGTCTCGCCGCCCTCGACCGATTCGAGCAGGAAGTCGCCCCGCCCCGGCTCGATCAGCTTGAGCGCGGCGGCGACCGGTGTCTCGGTGTCGGCAATCTGGCGGCGCCACAGCAGCGCGGGGCGGCCGGCATCGAGCGCCGCCAGCGCTGCCGCCATGCCATCGCGATCAGGGTTGATCGGTCGTCTCCTGGCCGAGCAGCGCCGCCTTGAACTTGGCGAGCGCGGCCGCGTTGATCTTCGTGCCGGCCGTGCCGCGCGCCGCCTTGACGAACTGCTGGACATATTCGCCGCCGATCGCCTTGCCGACGTCCGACTGAGTGGCGCTTACCATGTCGGGCCGGTTGGTGGCATCGCCGCGGTCGATCCTGTCGAGCCAGATCACGAACCAGCCGTTGTTGCCCGGCGCAGCGATGATCTTCGCGGTATGCGGGCTCATCCCGAACAGCAGCGCAAGCGGCGGCGGCACGCCCTGCGGGTTGGCGGACACTTCGGCGCGCGACTTGTCGAGCGGCTGGACCGGGGGCAGCTTCAGCCCCGTCGCGGCGATCGCCTTGGCGAGCGGCGTGCCCTTATTGGCCTCCGCCATCACCTTGCGCGCGACGTCGCCCGCCGCCTTGGCGCCGCGCTGGAACGCGAAGTCCTTGGCAAGCTGATCGTGGATCGTGGCGAGCGGCGGCGGCGCGGCCGGGAACACCTTGGCGGTGGACACGACCGCGAAGCTGTCGGCGTCGATCGGCACCAGCGTCGGTGCGTCGCCTGGCTGGTTGGCGAACCCTGCATCGACCACCGCCTTGGCGGCCGGCGGCACCTTCGCGTCGGGGTGCGCAGGATCGACCCCGCTCGCCAGCACCGGCGGCGACATCTGCGGACTCAGCTTCTGGCGGGTGACGAGCTGGTCGAAGGTCGCGCGGTTGGAGATCGCATCGTCGAGCGCGTCGTGGATCTTGCGAAGCTGGTCGTTCTTCTTCTGCGTGGTGAGCTGTTCGAGGAGCTGCGGCCTGGCCGCCGCCAGCGAAACCTCACCGCGATCGTCAAAGCTCTCGACCCGCCCGACGACGTAGCCGAGCGTGCCCTTGACCGGGCCGACCACCGCGCCCTTGGCGGCGGCGAACACCGCATCGGCAAACGCATTGGAAGTCTGCGCGGCGATGGCGCTTTTCTCGGCCGTCTTGATCGTCGCGGGTTCAAGCCCGGCCGCGCGCGCGGCCTCCTCGATCGGGGTGCCCGCCTTGATCTTGGCGGCAAGCGCGTTGCCCGCCGCGGCATCGCCGACGATGACGCGCACCACCGTGCGGCGCTGCACCGCGCGGAAATTGGCGATCTGCGCCTTGTAGGCGGCGGCGATCTCGGTATCGCTGACCGGCGCGGTATCGGTGAGCGCCTTGCCCGAAACCGTCGCATAGCGGATCTGGCGACGCTCCGGCACGACGTAGCGGCTGGCGTTCGCCTTGTAGAAGGCGGCAAGCTCGGCATCGGTCGGCGCCGGGCCGGTCGCGAGTGCCTGGCTCGGGATCACCGCGATCTGCGCATGGCGCTTCTCGAGCAGCAGGCTGGCATAACGCTGGGCGAGGCCCTTGGGCACCTGCGCGGTGGTGCCTTGCAGCGGCGTGACGATCAACTGCGCGAGCATGCCCTGCTGCATGTCGGCGCGCAAAGCGGCGTCAGTCTGGTGCGACTGCTTCAGCGCACGATCATAGGCATCCTGGCTGAACTTGCCGTCCGGCCCCTGCAACTGCGGGATGCTGGCGATCCGCCCGTCGACCAGCCGCTTGCTGACGATCATGCCCTGCTTGTGCCCGAACACCTCCAGCGTGACCGTGTCGACCATGCGGTTGAACACGCCATCGACGCCGCCGCCCGCGACATATTGCGCCATGTCGACACCGGGGTTCTGCTGGCGAACCGCCTCCAGTTCGCGCTGCACCCGCTCGCGGATGTCGTTCGAGCCGATCTTGGTGCCGCCGACGGTCGCCAGCGACTCGCCCGAACCGCCCGCGCCGCTACCGCCCGCAAGACCGGTGATGTCGGTCAATCCGAACATGATCGCGATGACGATCAGCCCGGCGAGGGTGACGACGACGCCGACTTTCGAATTGGTCAGGCGGCGAAAGAAACTGAGCATAAGGCGGGCGGGCCGATCTGTTGAAGGCGGATTTACCGGTCGCTTTAGGGGGCACAGGGGGCGGCTTCAAGCTTGTGTGGTGGCGTAAGCGCGTTATCGCGGTGCAACAAACACAGCGGGGGACACGGGATGGGACGACGCAAGCTGATCGCGGGCAATTGGAAGATGAACGGCAACGTCGCTGCGCTTGGCGAGATCGAGGCGATCGCCGCCGCCGCCGCTGCGCACCCGGAGGTCGACGTCGCGATCGGCGTACCCGCGACGCTGATCGCCGCCGCGCACGCCCGCGTACCCGGCTTCGCGATCGGCGCGGAGGACGTCCACCCGGCCGACTGCGGCGCCTTCACCGGCTGCATTTCGGTGCCGATGGTGCGTGATGCCGGCGCGACCTTCTCGATCGTCGGCCATAGCGAGCGCCGTACCGGCTGCGCCGAGACCAGCGCGGACGTGAAGGCCAAGGCCGAGGCGCTGCTGCGCCACGGCCTCGCCGCGATCCTGTGCGTCGGCGAGACGCTGGAGCAACGCGATGCCGGCGATGCGGTGGCGGTGGTGACCGGGCAGGTGCGCGGGTCGATGCCCTCCGGCGCGGCGTCGGGCTGGCTGTCGATCGCTTACGAACCGATCTGGGCGATCGGCAGCGGCCGCACCCCGACCCCCGAGGACATCGCGACGATGCACGGCGCGATCCGCGCGACGTTGGCGGAGCTGCTCGGCGACGACGCGGGCGCGATGCGCGTCCTGTACGGCGGCTCGGTGACGGCGGACAATGCCGCCTGCCTGCTCGGCACCGCCAATGTGGACGGCGCGCTGGTCGGTGGTGCGAGCCTCAGCGCGGAAAAGTTCGTGCCGATTATCGAAGCAGGTGCGGCGCTCGCCTAGCGTGCGTCAGGTGGCGGCGTAGCGCGCCTTTAGCAAGGCCCAAGCCGCCCGCAGCCCAAGCGCTTCGCCGCCCTTGGGCCGTCCGGGCTTCGCGGAGGGCCGCCAGGCGAACGTGTCGAGATGCGCCCATTGCGCACCCTCCGGCACGAAGCGGCGCAGGAACAGGGCCGCCGTCACCGCGCCCGCGAAACCGCCATCGGGCGCGTTGACGAGATCGGCGATGTCGGACTTGAGCATCTCGTCATAGCCGTCCCACAACGGCATGCGCCACAGCGGGTCTTCGCATGCCGCGCCCGCAGCGAGCAGCGCCTCGGCGAGCGCATCGTCATTGACGAAGGTGGCGGGCAGGTCCGGGCCGAGCGCGACCCGCGCCGCGCCGGTGAGCGTGGCGAAATCGAGGATCAACTCGGGCGCATTCTCGCCCGCGCGGGTGAGCGCATCGCCGAGGATCAATCGGCCTTCCGCATCCGTGTTGGTGTTCTCGACCGTCACGCCCTTGCGGGTGGCGAGAACGTCGCCGGGGCGGAAGGCGTTGCCGGCGATGCTGTTCTCCACCGCCGGGATCAGCAGGTGCAGCCGCACCGGCAGATGCGCGTCCATGACGAGCCGCGCGAGCGCGAGCGCATGTGCCGCGCCGCCCATGTCCTTCTTCATCAGCCGCATGCCCGATGACGGCTTGATATCGAGTCCCCCCGAGTCGAAGCACACGCCCTTGCCGATGATGGCGAGGCGCGGGTGCGCGGGATTGCCCCATTCGACCTCGATCAGCCGGGGCTCGCGGCCCACGGCGGCGGCCTGACCGACCGCGTGGATCATCGGATAGCCGCTGGCGAGCGCCGTGCCCTTCGTCACCGCCAGCGTGGCGCCATGCGCCTCGGCGAGCGCCTTTGCCTCGGCCTCCAGCTCCGCCGGGCCGAGGTCGGCGGCGGCGGTGTTGACGAGATCGCGCACGCTTGCGGTGGCGCGGGCGAGCGCGACCGCCTCGGCGATGCGCGCAGGCTCGGCGGTGAGCAGCACGCGGCCGGGGGCGCGATCCGCCGTCTTGTAGCGTGTGAAAGCATGCTGGCCGAGCGCCCAGCCCAGCAACGCCGCCCCCGCGCTCGCGCCGTCGAGCCGGTACAGCCCGTCGGGCAACGTCTCGGCCAGTTTCGCCAGATCCCATACGCCGAGCGGCGTCTTGGCGACGCACAGCAGCACGGACCAGTCGTCGCCCTGTTCGCCCGGCAAGATCGCGCTCGCGCCCGCCTTGCCGTCGCAGCGGACCGCATCGAGCGCGGCACGCACCCGCGCTGGCTGCGCGGCATGCCAGTCCGCGAACGCGTCCTTGGCGACGACGTGGATGGTGCGCGCGCTCTGGCCGCGATCGGGCTGGAGCAGGGGCGTGGGATCGTAGGTCATTGGCTCGGCATCACCAGGAACTGTTCGTATTTGCCCGCATCACCGGGCTCGGCATAAGTCACGATGTTGAGCGTGCGATCCGCGAACACCGCGCGGTAGTTGCGGTTGACGAACCCGCCGCGCAACTTCGGCGGCTGCACCAGTTCGAAGCTCTTGGGCTCACCCAGAGGGCCGAGCGTAGCCTTGTAATCGGCGAGCGCGGTGGGGGTGAAGTAATAGTTCGAATCCGCCGTCATCGCTCCGCGATCGAGATTGCCGGTGCGCAGCATCTCGTACACGCCACGCGCCTTTGCGGTGGTGGCGACCTCGGCGCGTTGCGTCTGCGAGGGCGGCAGGATCAGCGAGGCGATCTGCCCGGCGATATCGGTGAAGGCGCCGCTGAAATCGGCGTTGACCAGCACGACCACCGCCGCCTTGTCATCGGGAAAGACGGTGTTTTCGGACAGGAAGCCGACCGCCTCGCCGCTATGTTCGACATACGCGTGCCCGGCCTGTTCGCGGGCGAACACACCCAGGCCGTAGCCGTTGGTCGTGCCGTCGGCGAGCTTGACCGGCGTTTCCTGCGCGACCCAGTCGGCGGCAGGCATCACCGTGCGGTTCATTCGCGCGATGTCCCATTTGGCGAGATCGCTCGCCGACATCGCCAGCTCTCCGGCCGCGAACAGCCAGCCGGACGCGGCGGGCGGCTCGACACGAACCGGGCCGAGCGCGAACCGCTGATAGCCTTGCGGGTAGCCAGCGCCGATCGCCTTGTCCTGATCGACCGGGGTCATGCCGAGCGGCACGAACACGCGCTGCCTTAGGAAATCGAGCAGCGGCATGCCCGCCACCTTCTCGACGATGAGTCCTGCGACGACATAGCCGGTGTTCGAATATTGCCACTTGGTGCCCGGCGCGAAATCGAGCGGCTTCTTCGCCCAGCGATCGAGGATCTGCTGCGGCGTGACGGGGGTGCGCATCGCCGCGAAGCTGTAATCCTGCGGCCAGTAATCCTGAAGCCCGGAGGTGTGGCTGAGCAACTGGCGGATGGTGATGATGTCGCCGCCGCTGATGCCGGGTACGTATTTCGAGACATGATCGTCGAGGCTGAGCTTGCCCTCGCGTTGCAGCATCAGCAGCGCGGCGGCGGTGAACTGCTTGGAGATCGAGGCGATCTGATACTTGGCGTCGACACGCGCCTGCGGGATCGTTTCCGACTGTTTGCCGTACGCCTTGGCGAACACCGTCCGTCCGCCGCGCACGATCGCGATCGAGGCGGAGGGGACGCCGGTGCGCGCGAGGCTCTGCGTGACGATCGCGTCGACCCTTGCGGTTTCGGCCGGGCTGAGATCCTGCGCGACAGCAGGGGTGGCGATAAGCAACGACGCGGCGAGCAGGGCTTTCATTCGTCGTCTTGTAACGGCCCGGTGCGGAAGGGAAAGCGCGAAACCCGCACCACCGCCTCCACGCCCGGCGCCTCCGCGAAGTCGTCGGGCGCGATGAAGCCGCGACCGTCCCAAGGGATGTGGACGCCGAGCCGCTGCATGCACTGGTCGATATATTCGGCGCAGAAATATTCGCCCTTGGGCTGGATCATGCGCGGCAACCGCACGCCGAGCCGCGCGAGCGCGATCCGCATGCCGATCCGGGCGATCTGCGCGGAGTTGAACGGCAGCCCGAGCTGGTCGGTCGCGAACGCGCTCATCTCGCGGAACTGTGCGGGCGCGGCGCGCGCGACATCGGCGTGGCGGGCGATCACCACCTTGCCGTTGAACGGTTTGTCGTGCGGCTCGAAATCGGTGATCCAGCGGCTGAGCGGCGTGATGCGCACGCCGATCTTCTGCACCGCCTCCATCACCATCACCCGGTCGATCTCGTCGAGCCGGACGATGATGGCGAGGTGGCTCCACTGGCTCCTGGTCGCCCATTGGATGACGCGCGAGAACGCCTGATCGCCCGAACACAGCGCAAGATCGCCGGTGCGGACGGCCGCACGCACCGCCTCGTAACGCTCGGGCGTCCAGTCGCGCAGAGCCTCGCCGGGCGTTGTCACGCGGGGAGAGGAACCCCGTACAGATCGTGCTCGTCGGCATCCTCGATCTCGACGCGGACGATATCGCCGGGGGCGAGGTGCGCGGCGTCGCGGAGGAAGACCTCGCCGTCGATCTCGGGCGCGTCGGCCTGCGAGCGGCCGGTCGCGCCTTCCTCGCCCACCTCGTCGATGATGACGTCGAGCGTGCGGCCGATCTTGGCCTGCAACTTTTCCGCCGAGATGCGTGCGGTCAGCTCCATTAGGCGGGCGTAGCGCTCCTCCTTGACCTCTTCCGGCACGGCGTCGGGAAGCGCGTTGGCGGCGGCACCCTCGACGGGCTCGAAACGGAACGCCCCGACCCGGTCGAGTCGCGCCTCTTCCAGCCAGTCCATCAGATAGGCGAAATCGTCCTCGGTCTCGCCGGGGAAGCCGACCACGAAGGTCGAGCGGATCGCGATATCGGGCGCGATCGTGCGCCAGTGCTTGATGCGCTCGAGCACCTTGGTTTCGTTGGCCGGACGCTTCATCAGCTTGAGCACATTGCGGCTGGCATGCTGAAACGGAATATCGAGATAGGGCAGCACCAGCCCTTCGGCCATCAGCGGGATGACCTGATCGACGTGCGGGTAGGGATAGACATAGTGCAGCCGCACCCACGCGCCGAGTTTACCGAGTTCGCGCGACAGATCGGTCATGTGCGCGCGGACTTCCTGGCCCTTCCAGTCGCGCGGCTGGTGGCGGATATCGACGCCATACGCTGAGGTGTCCTGGCTGATGACGAGCAGCTCGCGCGTGCCCGCCGCGATCAGCTTCTCCGCCTCGCGCAGGATCGCATCGGGGCGGCGGCTGACGAGATCGCCACGCAGGCTCGGGATGATGCAGAACGAGCAGCGGTGGTTGCAGCCCTCGCTGATCTTGAGATAGCTGTAGTGGCGCGGGGTGAGCTTCAGCCCGCTGTCGGGCACGAGATTGAGGAAGGCGCTCGGCGGCATCGGCGCCGCATCGTGGACCGCGCCGACCACTTCCTCATATTGGTGCGCGCCGGTGACGGCGAGGACGTTGGGGAAACGCTCGCGGATGACCTCGGCTTCCTTGCCCATGCAGCCGGTGACGATGACGCGGCCGTTCTCAGCGATCGCCTCGCCGATCGCCTCAAGCGATTCCTCCTTGGCGGAATCGAGAAAGCCGCAGGTGTTGACCAGCACCACGTCCGCCCCGGCATAGTCGGGCGACATCTGGTAGCCGTCGCTGCGCAGCTTGGTGAGGATACGCTCGCTGTCGACCAGATTCTTGGGACAGCCAAGCGAAACCATGCCGACACGCGGCGGGGAGGGGAGGATCGTTGCCATGAGAAGCGCGCCATGTAGGCGATCGGCGGGGTTTTTGCCAGTGGCGGTTGGAACGCGCTCGCTTTGCCTGTAGCTCCGGGCGGTAAACGCCGGGGGAGCGACATGACATCACACGGGATCAGCGGGGCGATCTGCGCGCGTGGCTGAATATACGCTGCGCGCGCATCCCGATACGCCGGGTCGGGCCGTCAGGTACGTCAACGTCTCGCTGCGGCAGAGCGAATATGGCGTCGACCTCGCCTACGTCATCGGTTGCCCGACCGACCGCCTCGTCATCCCCGCCGCGAGTACGCCCGCACGGCGCGACGGGCTGTGGCGCACCACCTGCCTCGAACTGTTCGTTCGTACTGGCGCGCTCGGCTATCTGGAGTTCAATTTCTCGCCGTCGAACGCGTGGGCGGCCTACCGCTTTTCCGAATATCGCACCGGCATGGCCGAAGCGCCCCTCGACCCTTCGCCGCGCATCATGACGAGCGACGAGGGCGACGCGTTGATCGTCATCGCCCGTATCCCCGCCCCGTTGCCGCACGAGACGCTCGCCGGGCTGAGCGCGGTGATCGAGGAGACCGACGGCACAAAATCCTTCTGGGCGCTGGCGCACGGCGACGGTCCGCCGGATTTCCACGATCCCGAGAGCTTCGTCGCCACGCTTGCCGCGCCGCTCTAGCGCGTGGCGGCGGCGATCGCGAGCGGAACGACGATCGCATCCTCGACGAAGCCGGTGATCGCCTGGCCGCTGCCCCGCATCGCACGCGTCCGCATCCACCAACTGCCGTAAGCGGCGGCTGCCGCCGTGCCGCCCGCCAGTGCCGCACCGAGCAGACGCCGGCCACGCGGCGCCACCGCCGCGCCTGCAAAGGCGGCGTTGAGGGTGCGGACGATCACGGCGGGGGTGATGATCCGGTCGGGCGCGCTCGGTTGCTTGTCGCCGACCAGTTCGTACACAGCGAGCGCAGTCGTGCCCGCCGAAACGAGCGGGCTGGAGAGGGAATCGGGCGCGCCGCTGCCCTTGGGCAGTTTGCCGGTGCGCGCCGCGTTCGCCACCGCCGCGAGCGGCGTCATCGATCGCGATCCGGCCACCAGCCCCATCAGAATGGATCGCAGCATGGTTTCGTCCTTTTGCAGATGTCCTCGGCTGAACCCGCCAGCGCGCGTTTCGCTCCGCCGGTCACGAAGCGGGGTTGCGCGGGCGCGCTTCTGACGGCACCTCGACACCATGAACTTCGGAATCGACCGCCTCCTCGCCGACCCCGGCTTACGCAAACCGCTCGAAGGCAGACGCGTCGCGCTGCTCGCGCACCCCGCCTCGGTCACGGCGGAGCTGACCCACAGCCTCGACGCGCTCGTCGCCGCCGGGGTGAACGTGTCGGCGGTGTTCGGGCCGCAACACGGCGTGCGCGGCGACCTCCAGGACAATATGATGGAGTCGCCCGACTTCACCGATCCGACCTACGGCATGCCGGTGTTCAGCCTGTACGGTGAGGTGCGGCGGCCGACGCCTGAATCGATGCAGACGTTCGACGTGATGCTGGTCGATCTTCAGGATCTCGGTACGCGCATCTACACGTTCATCACCACGTTGCGCTACGTGCTGGAGGCGGCGGCTGAGCATGGCAAGGCGGTGTGGGTGCTCGACCGGCCCAACCCCGCCGGCCGACCGGTCGAGGGGCTGACGCTGCGTCCCGGCTGGGAGAGCTTCGTCGGCGCGGGGGCAATGGCGATGCGGCACGGGCTGACGATGGGCGAGCTTGGCCATTGGTTCGTTCGCACGCTTGGTCTGGACGTCGAGTATCGCGTGATCGAGATGACCGGCTGGGCACCCGATGCCGCGCCCGGCTTCGGCTGGCCGGAGGATCGGCTGTGGATCAACCCGAGCCCCAATGCCCCGAACCTCAACATGGCGCGGGTCTATCCCGGCACGGTGATGCTGGAGGGCACCACCCTGTCGGAGGGACGCGGTACGACGCGCCCGCTCGAACTGTTCGGCGCGCCCGATCTCGACGCCAAGGCGGTGATCGCCGAGATGCACCGGCTCGCGCCCGAGTGGCTGACGGGCTGCGCCTTGCGTGACATCTGGTTCCAGCCGACCTTCCACAAGCATGTCGGGCAGCTTTGCAACGGCGTGCACATCCATGCCGAGGGCGGGTTCTACGACCATGCCGCGTTCCAGCCCTGGCGGCTTCAGGCGCTCGCGTTCAAGGCGATCCGGTGGCTGATGCCGGATTACCCGCTGTGGCGCGACTTCCCGTACGAATATGAATTCGGCAAGCTCGCCATCGACGTCATCAACGGTGGTCCGGAGTTACGCGAATGGGTCGACGACTCGGGTGCGACGCCGGGCGATCTCGATGCGCTTACCCGCCCGGATGAGGCCGCGTGGGCCGCGGAAAGCCGCGCTTTTTACCTTTATCCAGGTTAATTTCGCCGCCTGCCGCAGCGCAGCGCCATTTTGTCACAAAAGCTTATGATCACAGCCATAATGGGCGCAGTACCGGGGGCATCCACAAAACGGTCGCGAGGGCGGGTCAGCATTTATGGAGTCGAACGTACATTATTATGCACGGCGCGCCATGCAGGAACATGTCGCCGCGCGCACGGCGGTGACCGAGGAAGCGCGCAAGCGCCGACTCGAACTCGCGCAGATGTTCGAGGCGAAGCTGGTGGCGAGCCAGGGCTAAGCGTTATTCCGCGAGCGGGCGCGGGCGGATCATCGCTTCCGCGTCAGCTCGCGCATCGCCGCGTCGAGCCCGTCGAGCGTCAGCGGGTACATGCGGTCTCGCATCAGATCGCGGATGATGCGGGTCGATTGCACATGGTGCCAGTGTTTGGCGGGTGACGGGTTGAGCCACACCGCCGCCGGGTAGGTCGTGGTCAGCCGTTGAAGCCAGACCGCGCCTGGCTCGGGGTTCATATGCTCGACCGAACCGCCCGGGTGGGTGATCTCGTACGGGCTCATCGCCGCATCGCCGACGAAGACCAGCTTGTAATCGTGGCCATAGGTGTGGAGCACGTCCCACATCGGCGTCCGCTCGGCGAAGCGGCGGCGATTGTCCTTCCATACGCCTTCGTATGGGCAATTGTGGAAGTAGAAGAATTCCAGCATCTTGAACTCGGCGGCGGCAGCGGAGAACAGCTCCTCGCAAACCCGCACGAACGGGTCCATCGATCCGCCGACGTCGAGGAACAGCAGCAGCTTGGCGGCATTACGTCGCTCCGCGCGCATCCGCACGTCGAGCCAGCCCTGCCGGGCGGTGCCGTCGATCGTTGCATCCAGGTCAAGCTCCTCGGCGGCGCCGTCGCGCGCGAACATGCGCAGCCGGCGCAGCGCGATCTTGATGTTGCGCGTGCCGAGTTCGCGGCTGGTGTCGAGATTGCGGAACTCGCGCTGCTCCCACACCTTCATCGCGCGGCTGTGCTGCGACTCGCCGCCGATGCGGACCCCTTCCGGGTTGTAGCCACCGTTGCCGAACGGCGAGGTGCCGCCGGTGCCGATCCACTTGCTGCCGCCGGCGTGGCGTTCGGTCTGCTCCTCCAGCCGCTGGCGGAGCGTCGCCATGATTTCGTCCCACGAACCGAGCGCGGCGACCTTCGCCATCTCCTCGGGCGAGAGGTATTTCTCGGCGACCGCGCGCAGCCACGCCTCGGGTAGCTCGGCCGGCGATGGGCCGACGCTGGCGGTGACGCCGTGGAACACCCTGGCGAACACCTGATCGAAACGGTCGAGCAGCCCCTCGTCCTTCACGAACACCGCGCGGCTGAGGTGATAGAACGCCTCGGGCGTGCGCTCGATCACCTCGGCGTCGAGCGCCTCTAGCAGCAGCAGATGCTCCGTGAGGCTCGCCTTGATGCCGGCAGCGCGAAGCGCGTCGAGGAAGGCGAGGAACATGCCCGACGCTAGGGCTGGCGCTCGTACAATGTCCAGTGCGTTCCCGACAACCCATGCGCGCGCGCGGCGGCGATCGGCCGCCACGTTGCGCCGCAGCGCTGGACTGCGGCGGGGAAATGCTCGCCCTTGAAACGGTCCATGAACAGGAAGCGCGCCGGCGCGCAGCGGGTCCGCGCGATCGTCAGCGGGTAGTGACGGTGCGCCGCCGCCGAGGCCAGCATCGCCATGCCGGTCGGCCGGTCCAGCAACGCGGCCGCGCCATGCGGCGCGCGTGCGATCATGGCCGCGATCGCGGGATCGGGGTCGCCGCGCTGGTTGTGGATCAGATCGGCATCCTGCCACGCCCCGCCGCCGAGCAGCGCGGCAAGCCCCAACCCGGCGACCAGGCGCTGCCATCCGCCACGCAAGAGCATCGTGCCGATCATCTCGGCCAGCATCAGCAGCAGCGCGAGCGCGGCGATGAGGTAATAGCGCGGATGCCCCGGATTGCCCGCGTGCAGCACCGCCAACGTGACCGGAAACGCGACGATCGCCAGGCTGTACAGCGCACGCTTCGTCACGCCGGCATGCCGCGCCAGCACGACGAGGATCAGCGCGCCCGGCATCAGCCACAGCGATACGACCGGCCAGCCGATCGTATAGCCGAGCATCTCGACAATGGCGTGGAGGAACAGCAGGATCTCGAACGGCTTGTAATCACCGAACTGGAACCCGGTTGGGCTGGCAAGCGCCGCCGCCGCGATCCCGCCGAGCACCAGTGCCAGCGCGACGAGGGCAGGGGCGAACAGCCAGAGCGTACGCCGCGCCGCCGCGAGCGGCGCCATCCGCGTGCACAAGGCGAAGAACACCCAGCCGACCAGCGCGACAACACCGAATACCATCGTCATCTGCGACAGCGCGCCGAGCGCGAAGCACCAGACGAGCCGGCGCCGAACGCCGTCCGCAGCCTCGTCCGCCAGCCAGCGCGTGACCAGAAGGACCGCGCACAGGAACGCCAGCGACATCGATGCGTAGCCGCGTGCTTCCGATCCCATCGTCACCACCATCGGCGACACCGCGAACAGCAGCGCCGCGACGATTCCGACGACGCGTCCCCGATCGCGGAAGATCGCTGCTACCACCGGGATGGTAAGCGTCCCCGCCACGATCGACAGCGCGCGTTGCAGCATCGGCGGCGCATCGAAGCCGACCAACTGCATCCACAGCGAATTGAGATGGTGGTTGTTGTCGTGGTTGATGTTGAGGAACACGCCGAGCGGCGTGCCCGCCTGCCGTGCCAGTTCGGCCGACCACGCCTCGTCGAGCCACAAGCCGCCCTGCGCGGATGCGATGCGCAGCGCGAGGCCGAGTAGGATTATGCCGCCGAGCAGCCACGGATAACGCCGGTCAACCATTCCCGCGGCTGTAGCGTGGCGGTCTTGAGCGGTGGTTAACGCAGCCGCCCGCGCGTTAACGATAGGCGTCGATCAGCGCGCCGACATAGTCCGGATTGCGTCCGGTCAGTTCGGGGGCGGCATGCGGGCGCGGCGCGCCGTCGATCGCGCTGCCGTAGATGAAGCCTGACACCGGGTAGGTGGTGCCGCCAAGCCCCTCCATGTCGCGATACCACACCTTCACTTCACGCCAGTCGTTGTTGGGCGACACGTCGGTCAGCGTCACGTCCTGCTCGGCATGGCCGCGTGCGCCGTTCTGGCGCGACCAGTTGGCGTGCGTGACCATCACTACGCGCGGATCAACGATCCGGCTGATGACGGCGACATGGCCGAGCGGCAATCGCGAGGTCTTGGCGAAGACGATCACCGCGCCCACGCGCGGGCTGTCGCCACGCTGGTAATGGCCGGCCGCCTTCGACCACCAGGTCCAGGCGTCGCCATAGATCTGGATGCCGGACGCCGCACGCGCGAACGGCACGCACTCCCCAACATAGTTGAGAAGCGACCCCGCATAAGACGGAGCTGCCGCGAGCAAGGCGGCGGGAAAAGCCAACAGGCGAAATACACATCGCATACAGGCACCATACAAGGCGCCCCCCGACCGCGAGGTAAGCGAGACTGGTTTAAGACGAGGTTACCATCTCTTTCTTGCGCGGTGCAGCACCGATTAGGCCAGCGCTCGCACCTTCATGCGACCGGCGGCGATTGCCGCTCGAATCGCGGCAACGCCGGATCGAAATGCGCCCATGCGGGTGCTTCGCTGGTCCAGATCGTCGCGGCGGGTGCGATTCGGTCGGGATCGTCCAGCGAACCTGCGCGCACGAAGATCAGGTGCGGACGCGCGTCGGTCTTGCTGAACAGCGGGGTGCCGCATTCCGCGCAGAAACCACGTTGCAGGACGTTGCCGCTGTCGGCGGTATCGCTGCGCCAGCGCGGCGCCCCGGTGATGGTCGCGCCAGCGCTCGCGAAGGCGACATTCACGGTGCCGCTGCCCGCGCCGAGATACTGGCATAGCCGGCACCAGCACGCGCGCGCCGCGATCGGTTCGCTGGAAATCGCATAGCGCACCGCACGGCACAGGCAGCCGCCGGTCGCGCCCGCCATTACTGAGCCCCTGCGGTGCGGCGGGCAAGGAAGGCCAGCCGCTCGAACATCATCACGTCCTGCTCGTTCTTCAGCAGCGCGCCGTGCAGCGGCGGTATCGCCTTGGTCGGATCGCGGTTCTGGAGCACGTCGAGCGGCATGTCCTCATGCAGCAGCAGCTTGAGCCAGTCGATCAACTCGCTCGTGCTCGGCTTCTTCTTGAGGCCGGGCACCTCGCGCAGCGCATAGAAGATCTCCATCGCGCGGCCGACCAGCAGTTTCTGGATGCCGGGGAAGTGCACATCGACGATCCGCTGCATCGTCTCGCGATCGGGGAAGCGGATATAGTGGAAGAAGCACCGGCGCAGAAACGCGTCGGGCAGTTCCTTCTCGTTGTTCGAGGTGATGATGACGATCGGCCGCTCGACCGCGCGCACCGTCTCGCCGGTCTCGTGGACGTGGAACTCCATCCGGTCGAGTTCCTGCAACAGATCGTTGGGGAATTCGATATCGGCCTTGTCGATCTCGTCGATCAGCAGCACCGGCGGCTTGGGGCGGGTGAACGCCTCCCACATCTTGCCCTTGCGGATATAGTTGGCGATGTCATGGACGCGCGGGTCGCCAAGCTGGCCGTCGCGCAGACGCGCCACCGCGTCATATTCGTACAGGCCGTGCTGCGCCTTGGTGGTGGACTTGACGTTCCAGTCGATCAGCTCGGCGTCCATCGCCTCCGCGATTTCATAGGCGAGCACGGTCTTGCCGGTGCCGGGCTCGCCCTTGATGAGCAACGGGCGCCGTAGCGTGACGGCCGCATTGACCGCGACCTTGAGATCGTCGGTCGCGACATAGCTTTGCGTGCCTTCGAATCGCTTCATCGCCGCCATCCTTCTCGCGTTCGCGTTCGGGATAGGGGCAGGGCGCGCCACCGCGCAAGCGGATCAGCCGTGGTGGTTGCGCGCGCTCGCCCGCGCTTCGAGCAGGCTCCAGAGCCCGCGATGCTGCGCGAACACCTGTTGCGCCCCGAAGGCGATGGCGCGCTGCGTGGCGGGCGTATCGCCGATCGTCGCGGCGAACCGCGCGATATCGACCCGGTCGGGCAAAGTGGAGACCGGCACGGCCAACCCGAAGCGTTCGCCGGCGGCATCGAGCACGCTGCGGATCGCATGCCAGTCGATCACGAGCGCGAGCGCCGCGCCGATCGCGCAGCCCTTGCGGTCGGAGCGGGCGAGCATGTCGAAGGCGTGGCGCTGGTTGGCGAAGGCGGCGTCCGCCTCGGCCTGACCGGGCGTGGAGGGCAGGGGGCCGGCGGCGGCGGTGAGATGGGTGAGATAGGTGCGCTCGGCCGTGAACGCCTGCGTGACGTCGGCGAACCATGCGGCGGTCGCGTCGCCGTCGGGCAGCGCGATGTCTTCGAACAGATAGCGGCCGTGGATCGCGCAGACGGCATGTACCGCGTCGGCGATATCGCGCTTGGCCGCAGCCGGTGCGGTCAGCGCCGTCACCATCGGATGCGCCGCGCTGCCGTCGGCGGCGGCAAGTGCGGCGAGCACCTGCCAGACGCCCTCGGGCCGTTGTGTCGAAAGTGCCTCGAACGCCATGAAAATCCTTGCCCCTCATCAGCCACGAAGGCTGCCCTGCCGAGTGGTTTGCCGGCCGGGTTTATACGAAGCGCGTAAAGACCTGGTTTAGATGGCTTTAAGCGTGTTTCAACCAGCGCGGGCGACCAGCACGGCGGCAACGCCGGCGATCCCGGTGCCGCTGCGGCGCGGCGCCAGACCGACCTGCACCGCGCGCCGCTTGCCCCGTGTGACCGGGAGCAAGGCGTTGATCTGCAAGGCGTGTCCACGCCGCACCACGCGTTCGGCGGCATCGTCCACCGCGCCTTGCGAGTCGGTGTCGAACAGGCCGGCGAAGGGCGTTCCGGGCAGCGTCTCGACGCGCCGACCGCACAGCGCGGCAAGCGCGGGCGGTGCGGTTTCCAGCCGGCCGTGGAGATCGATCCGCGCCGGAGCAAACACTGCGGTCGCGGCGATCGCCTCGTCGAGAGCGGTCCGCTCGGCGATGTCGCGTTCAGCGGCGGGATCGCGCACGACCAGTACCAGTCCGCCCGACCAACGATCGACCCGCAAGGTCAGCGCGCGGCCGGCCAGACCGTGCGCGGGTACATCGAGCGTCACCGCGATACCCGTCCGCGTCACCCGCTCGGCCGCGGCGGCGAGCGGCACCTGCGCATCCTCGGAGACGATGCGTCCGAGCGCGCGCCCGACTTCCGCCGCCGTCCCGAACTGATGGCGCGCGCTGGCGCTGGCGGCGACGATCCGCTGCCGCTCGTCGGCGATCAGCACGCGATCCTCGATCCGCTCCAGCACCGCAGCGAGATCGGGGCCGCAGCCGGGCCCGGCGAAATGCGGCGCGCAGAGCGCATCCATGATCTCGACCGAGGTAAGGACGAGCCGGGGCCGTCCGCGATGAAGGATGTACACGGGGTTGCGGGCGGCGCGATCCTGCCAATAGCCGAAATGGCGGACGAGATCGGACGAGGTCACGATTTGACGCGAAGGTGCGGCCGGGTCGAGCATTGCCCCGGTTTAGTCGCTCGCCTGCGATTTACGACATCTCAGCGCCGGAACGGAGGAAGTTGCGCCGCAATGCTCTTTGAAAGCACGAGAGGCGTGTGCCGGGTACGTACCCGCCACACGCCTCCGCAATTTCACGACCGGTGGTCGTCGTGCCTTACTGGTCGAGGAACGACCGCATCTTGCGGCTGCGGCTCGGGTGCTTGAGCTTCCTCAGCGCCTTCGCCTCGATCTGGCGGATACGCTCGCGCGTCACCGAGAATTGCTGGCCGACTTCTTCCAGCGTGTGATCGGTGTTCATGCCGATGCCGAAGCGCATGCGCAGCACACGCTCCTCACGCGGGGTCAGGCTGGCGAGAACGCGCGTGACGGTCTCCTTGAGGTTCGCCTGAATTGCGGCATCGACTGGGATGATCGCGTTCTTGTCCTCGATGAAGTCGCCCAGATGCGAATCCTCCTCGTCGCCGATCGGCGTTTCGAGGGAGATCGGCTCCTTGGCGATCTTCATCACCTTGCGGACCTTCTCCAAGGGCATGGAGAGGCGCTCGGCCATTTCCTCAGGCGTGGGCTCGCGACCCTGCTCGTGGAGGAACTGGCGGCTGGTGCGGACCAGCTTGTTGATCGTCTCGATCATGTGGACCGGGATACGGATCGTGCGCGCCTGATCCGCGATCGAGCGGGTGATCGCCTGCCGGATCCACCAGGTCGCATAGGTCGAGAACTTGTAGCCGCGCCGGTACTCGAACTTGTCGACCGCCTTCATCAGCCCGATGTTGCCCTCCTGGATCAGATCCAGGAACTGAAGCCCGCGGTTGGTGTATTTCTTGGCGATCGAGATCACGAGGCGGAGATTGGCCTCGACCATCTCCTTCTTGGCGATGCGCGCCTCGCGCTCACCCTTCTGGACCATGTTGACGATACGGCGGAACTCGCCGAGCGCCATGCCGGTCTGCTGCGAAATCTCGGCGATCTCGGTGCGGATGCGGTCGGCCGCGTCGCTTTCGTTGGCGACGAACGCCGCCCACTTCTTGTCGACCTTGGCAGCGCTCGACGGGAACGCCTCATCCAGCTCATGGCCGATGTAGCGGTCGAGGAAGTCCTTGCGGCTGACCTTGTGACGCTCGGCCAGACGCAGCATCTGCCCGCCCAGCGCGGTCAGGCGCCGGTTGAACGCGTAGAGCTGATCGACGAGATACTCGATCTTGGCGTTGTGGAACTGAACGCTCTCCACCTCGGCGGTGAGGTCTTCGCGCAGCTTCTGATACTTGCGCTCGTCCGCCGCCGACAGCTCGCCGCCAGCGCTCATCTGGTCGAGACGCTGCTGCTGCATCTTGGAAAATTTCTTGTAGATCGCCGTGATGTTGGCGAACCGCTCTAGCGCTATCGGCTTGAGCTGCTCCTCCATCTGCGCGAGGCTGAGGGTGTTGTCCTCCTCCTCGTCGTCCGACGGGCGCGGGGCGCGCCGCTCGGTCATCGAATCCTCGTCCTCGTCGGCCGACGCCTCCTCGGGCTCGTCTTCTTCCTTGAACGACGGACCGGCGGTCTTCTCGCTGATCTCACCGTCGCCGCCCTCATCGTCATCCGACAGGCTTTCGGGCGCGGGATCCTTCGACAGCATCGCGTCGAGATCGAGGATCTCGCGCAACTGCATCGTGCCCTCATTGAGCGCGGTCGACCAGTCGATGATCGCGTTGAAGGTGATCGGGCTTTCGCACAGCCCAAGGATCATCGTGTCGCGACCCGCCTCGATCCGCTTGGCGATGGCGATCTCGCCCTCGCGGCTGAGCAGTTCGACCGCACCCATTTCGCGCAGGTACATGCGCACCGGATCGTCGGTGCGGTCGACGACTTCCTTCTTCTTGACGTCGATATTGGGCGCGCTTTCCTCCGACGAATCGGCGGGTTCGGCCTCGTCCTCGGGCTGCTCGTCGGGCTCGCTGTCCTCGCCCTGCTCGTCGTTCTCGACGATGTTGATGCCCATCTCGCTCAACGCCGAGGTGATGTCCTCGATCGTGTCCGACGACATCTCGCCTTGCGGCAACGCCTCGTTGAGCTGATCGTAGGTAATGTAACCACGCTTGCGCGCACGGGCGATCACCTTCTTGATGTTCGCATCGTTGAGGTCAATCAGCGGAGCGTCGCCACCCTCGTTGGTGTCCGAAACGTCCGCCATATCGGTCTTCGCCATCAATTGCCCTCGGATTTTAACGCTCTGGCGTCTTCGGTCGCCTGCACGAGATTTGCAAGCCGCGACTCCAAAACAAGACTTTCAGTAACCAGCGATCTCTGCCGTTCGAACGCTTCGTCGGAAAAGTGGGTCATCATCGCCGCGGTCGCCTCGTTCAAAGCCGATACGACCTCGGGACGCGCGACCAGGATGGCGATCGTCTCGTCGAGATCGGCGCGCGCCCGAACCGGGTCAGCATCTTTCTCGGTGAACGAGCAACGCAACTGGTCTGCCCTAAACAATTCGCTGACGGTTTGATCGAAGCCAGACGACGCTAATATGGTGAGCAGGCGCTCGCTATCAAGCGTACGGTCGCCGATCGCCAGATCGACCACCGTGTCGAATAATCGCCGCAACGGCCCGTCGGCAGGCCGGAGCATTCCTAGAACGTCCATATGCCGGGCGATTTCGACCGGATGCCGGATCAGCCCGATCAGGATCAACCGGATGTGACTGGAATCAACTCCGAGCGAGTGCGCGGCCTTGGTTTCCGCGCGCACCGGCGCGATCGGCGGCTTCCACGGCTGGCCCGCGCGGCGACCGCCGCCACCCCCGCCCGGCGCGCGCGGCACGAAGGCGCTACGCTGCGGGCGGAACATCTCATCGAACCGGCGGCGGAAATCGGCGAGATATTCGTGCTTTACGTCGTTATCCGCAATGCTGTTGGCAAGTTCGGTGAAGCGCGCCTTGAGGCCCGCCTTCTGCTCGGGCGTGGCGGTCGGCTCGGCGGCGACTTCGTGCGCCCAGAGCCGATCGACCAGCGGCTGCGTGTCGCGCAGCAGCGCCTCGAACGCGCCCGGTCCCTTGGCACGCACCAGATCGTCCGGATCCTGTCCCTGCGGCAGCGTCACGAAAGCGAGGCTGCGACCGGGGGTCAGCATCGGCAGCGCGCGGTGGGCGGCGCGGATCGCGGCCTTCTGCCCGGCCAAATCGCCGTCGAAACACAGGATCGGCACGTCGCTCATCCGCCACAGCCGTTCCAGTTGCGCCTCGGTCAGCGCGGTGCCGAGCGGCGCGACCGCCTCGCCGAACCCCGCCTGCGCGAGCGCGATCACGTCCATATAGCCCTCGACCACCAGCACGCGATTGGCCTTGCGCGCGGCGGGGGCCGCCTTGTCGAGATTGTAGAGCGTGCGGCCCTTGTCGAACAAAGGCGTCTCGGGCGAATTGAGATACTTGGGCTCGCCATCACCGATGATGCGGCCGCCGAACGCGATCGTGCGCCCGCGCTGATCGCGGATCGGGATCATCAGCCGGCCACGGAACCGGTCGTAGGGTTCCTTGTTCTCGACAGAGATGAGCAGCCCGGCCTCGACCAGCATCGGGTCGCCATAGTCCTTCAGCGCGGTCTTGAGCTTCCCCCGCGAATCGGGCGCGAAGCCGAGGCCGAAGTCGCGCGCCGTCTCCGCGCGGATGCCGCGCTTCTCCAGGACGCCACGCGCCTCCGCCCCGCCGAGCCCGTGGAGCTGCTCGGTAAACCACGTCGCCGCATCCGCGCACGCTTCGTGCAGGCCCTTTGCGACCTCCGCACGCTCGGCGGCGCGCGCATCCATCGCAGGCAGCTCCATGCCGGCGCCCTGCGCGAGTTCCTTCACCGCATCCATGAACGGCAGCCCGCGCTGATCGGTCAGCCAGCGGATCGCATCGCCATGCGCCGAGCAGCCGAAGCAATGGTAGAAGCCCTTCTCGTCGTTGACGTAGAAGCTGGGGCTCTTCTCGTTATGGAACGGGCAGCACGCGCGATACTCGCGACCGGCCTTCTGGAGCTTGGTCGTCCGCCCGATCAGCGTCGACAGCGTCGTGCGCGCGCGCAGTTCCTCGAGGAAGGCGGGGGAAAGACTCACCGCGCGATTCTAATGCCCCAAGGTGCGGTGGTTTTGCAAGGGTTTGCGCGTGGGGTGGCGGTGCGCCGTGGGCAGGTCCTTCGACAAGCTCAGGACGAACGGGGTGGGTGAGCAAGGCCTTCCTCCTCCACCGTTCGTGCTGAGCTTGTCGAAGCACCTGCCCCATGCACTGCCGCCAGCTGCGAGATGCGCGCCCAATCGCCTACGATGAGCGCTTCCTTCTTGGCGCGCGACCAGCCCTTGATCTGGCGTTCCGCTTCCAAGGCTTCCAAGCGGTTCGGAAAGTCTTGGCTCCACGCGAGCGTCACCGGCTGGCGACGGGCGGTGTAGTCGCTACCGCGCCCGGCGTGGTGCGCGCCGACGCGTTGCTCAAGATCATCCGTGTGGCCCGCGTAGAAGCTGCCGTCGCCGCAGCGGAGGAGGTAGGTCCAGAACACCATTCGAGGATGGTGCCTGACTGCGGTGACACAGTCGAGAGGGCGTCATTTGTGACACGTCCTTCGACAAGCTCAGGACGAACGGAGAGGGCTTGTCGGCATTTCCCGCCGCCGTTCGGGCTGAGCCTGTCGAAGCCCGTGTCCGACGCGCTATCGCTTCGGCGAACCGCGCTCAGCTCAGCGCCGCCTTCACCAGCCCGCTTGCCTTGCTCATGTCGAGCGTCTGCGCATGACGCGCCTTCAGTTCCGCCATCACGCGGCCCATGTCCTTCATGCCCGACGCGCCCAATTCGGCCTTGATCGCCTCGATAGCGGCCGTCGTCTCGGCCTCGCTCATCTGCTGCGGCAGGAAGCGTTCGATCACGGCGATCTCGGCCGCCTCGGCGTCGGCGAGTTCCTGGCGGCCGCCCTTCACGTACATCTCGATCGATTCGCGGCGCTGCTTGACCATCTTCTGCAACACCTCGACCACCAGCGTGTCGTCGTCCTCGGGGGCCTTGCCGGTGCGCGCCTCGATATCGCGGTTCTTGATCGCCGACTGCACGAGGCGGAGCGTTGCGGTGTCGGCCTTCTCGCCAGCCTTCATGGCGGTGACGAGCGCGGCCTTGATGTCGTCGCGAATCATGTCGTGGTCCTCTTCGTAATCGCGCCGCTTAGCCGGAACCGCGCGCCGATAACAGATTGACGCTTCCGCTCGGCGGGCCTAGCTGCCGCGACTTAGCGACATCGCCAGCCCAACGAAGGAGTGCCCGCCGATCATGGCCGACGCCAATCCCATTTCTGCGCCCGAAGGCGCCACCGGCGTCTTGGTTCTCGCATCCGGTGATGTGTTGTGGGGACGGGGGTTCGGGGTCGAGGGCGCGGCGGTCGGCGAGGTGTGTTTCCACACCGCGATGACCGGCTATCAGGAGATCATGACCGATCCGTCCTTCGCCGGGCAGATCATTACTTTCACCTTCCCGCACATCGGCAACGTCGGCGCGAACCCCGAGGATATCGAGGCGGACGATCCCCACGCGCTCGGCATGATCGTGCGCGAGGACGTGACCGAACCCTCCAACTTCCGCAGCGTCGAGCGGCTCGACGACTGGATGCGCCGCCACAACCGTATCGGCCTGTCGGGCATCGACACGCGCGCGCTGACCAAGCGTATCCGCAGCGGAGGCGCGCCCAACGGCGTGATCGCGCACAATGCGTCAGGCGCGTTCGATATCCCTGCCTTGCTCGCGCAGGCGCAGGGCTGGCCGGGGCTGGAGGGCATGGACCTCGCCATCGACGTGACGCGCGAGACGCATGGCGGCTGGGAAGGCGGGCTGTGGCGGCTCGGCTTCGGCTATGACGATAATGCCGGTGAGGGCACGCGCCCGCACGTCGTCGCGATCGACTACGGTTCGAAGCGCAACATCTTCCGCAACCTCGTCGCCGCCGGCGCGAAAGTGTCGGTCGTGCCCGCCACCGCCACCTTCGAGGATGTGATGGCGCTCGCCCCCGACGGCATCTTCCTGTCGAACGGCCCCGGCGATCCCGCTGCGACCGGGGTCTATGCCGTGCCGGTGATCCGTCAGTTGCTCGACACCGGCAAGCCGCTGTTCGGCATCTGCCTCGGCCACCAGCTCCTCGCGCTCGCGGTTGGGGCGGAGACGAGCAAGATGTTCCAGGGGCACCGCGGCGCCAACCACCCGGTCCAGCGGCTGAGCGACGGCGTGGTCGAGATCACCTCGATGAACCACGGCTTCGCGGTGCTGAGCGAGACGCTGCCAGCCAACGCACAGGCGACACACGTCTCGCTGTTCGACGGCTCGAACGCCGGGCTGGAACTGACCGACCGTCCCGCCTTCTCGGTGCAATATCACCCCGAGGCGAGCCCGGGGCCGCAGGACAGCCTGTATCTGTTCGAGAAGTTCGTGGAGATGCTCAAGTGACGCTCCCCGACGTCGATCCCGCCCGCGTCGAGGCCGAATGGGCCGCTGACAAGGAAGTGCTCGCCAGCCTCGCCGAAAACGGCGATTGTGCCGAGATCGTCCGCCTCGTCGACGTGAGCTTTCGCGGCGACGAAGCCGCGCTCGACCGGCTCGAGGACGATGCTGAGAGCCTCGGCTTCACCTTCATCGAGCGTGAGGAGACCGAGGACGGCGAACTCGCCACCTTCCTCGGCAGCGAGCAGACCGCCGAAGCGGACGCGATCCGCGCGCTGACGGTGAAATGCCTCCAGATCGAGCTCGCCTACGACGTTGAATATGACGGCTGGGGTTGCACCGCCGAGACCGGAACGAAGAACTGACATGCCAAAACGCACCGACATCTCCTCCATCCTCGTCATCGGCGCGGGGCCGATCGTGATCGGCCAGGCCTGCGAGTTCGATTATTCGGGCGTGCAGGCGATCAAGGCGCTGCGCGAGGAAGGCTACCGCATCGTGCTGGTCAATTCGAACCCGGCGACGATCATGACCGATCCCGAACTGGCCGACGCGACCTATGTCGAGCCGATCACCCCCGCGATCGTCGCCAAGATCATCGAGAAGGAGCGGCCCGACGCCGTCCTGCCGACGATGGGCGGGCAGACCGCGCTCAACACCGCGCTCACGCTCTACAATGACGGCACGCTCGAGAAGTTCGGCGTGCAGATGATCGGCGCCGATGCCGCCGCGATCGACAAGGCCGAGGACCGCCTCAAGTTCCGCGACGCGATGGACAAGATCGGGCTCGAATCCGCCCGCTCGGCGATCGCGCATACCGTCGAGGAGGCGCTCGCCGGGCTCGAGAAGACCGGCTTGCCGTCGATTATCCGGCCAAGCTTCACGCTGGGCGGCACCGGCGGCGGTGTCGCGTACAACCGCGAGGAGTTCATCGCAATCGTGCGTTCGGGGCTCGACGCCTCGCCGACCACCGAGGTGCTGATCGAGGAATCGCTGCTCGGTTGGAAAGAATATGAGATGGAGGTCGTGCGCGACCGCCACGATAACTGCATCATCATCTGCTCGATCGAGAACGTCGATCCGATGGGCGTGCATACCGGCGATTCGATCACCGTCGCGCCCGCGCTGACGCTGACCGACAAGGAATACCAGATCATGCGCAACGCATCGATCGCGGTGTTGCGGGAAATCGGTGTGGAAACAGGCGGTTCCAACGTCCAGTTCGCAGTCAATCCGAAGGATGGCCGCCTCGTCGTCATCGAGATGAACCCGCGCGTGTCGCGTTCGTCGGCGCTGGCATCGAAGGCGACCGGCTTCCCGATCGCCAAGGTCGCGGCCAAGCTCGCGGTCGGCTACACGCTTGACGAGATCACCAACGACATCACCGGCGCGACGCCCGCATCGTTCGAGCCGACGATCGACTATGTCGTCACCAAGATACCGCGCTTCGCGTTCGAGAAGTTCAAGGGCGCGGAAGCCGTGCTGTCGACCGCGATGAAGTCGGTCGGCGAGGTGATGGCGATCGGTCGCAACATCCACGAATCAATGCAGAAGGCGCTGCGCGGGCTGGAGACCGGCCTCAGCGGCTTCAACATGGTCGAGCGCCTTTCGGGAGCGCCGCGTGCCGAAATCGAGGCGGCGCTCGCCACCGCCACGCCGGACCGGCTGCTGGTCGCAGCACAGGCGCTGCGCGAGGGCTTCACCGTCGCCGAGGTCCATGCGATCGCCAAGTACGATCCGTGGTTCCTGGAGCGGATCGCTGAGATCGTCCGCGCCGAAGAAGAAGTCTGCCACAACGGCCTGCCGCGCGATGCGGTGGGGATGCGCAAGCTGAAGGCGATGGGCTTCTCCGACAAGCGGCTCGCCTATCTGGCGCTCAAGTCGGCGAACCTGCGCGGTAACGAGCGCGGCATCGCGCACGGCTCTGGGCTGATCCACGAGGCGGTCAAGGCGATGACCGGCGGCGTCACCGAGGCGGAAGTGCGCGCGGCGCGCCACAAGCTCGGCGTCCGCCCGGTGTTCAAGCGCATCGACACCTGCGCGGCCGAGTTCGACGCCAAGACGCCGTACATGTATTCGACCTACGAGGCGCCCAGCTTCGGCGAGCCCGAGAACGAGGCCTATCCGTCCGACCGCAAGAAGGTGGTCATCCTCGGCGGCGGACCGAACCGGATCGGGCAGGGGATCGAGTTCGATTATTGCTGCTGCCACGCCTGCTTCGCGCTGGCGGATGCGGGCTATGAGACGATCATGGTCAACTGCAACCCGGAGACGGTGTCGACCGACTATGACACGTCGGACCGGCTCTACTTCGAGCCGCTCACGGCCGAGGACGTGCTGGAGATCCTCCATGTCGAGCAGCAGAACGGCACGCTCGCCGGCGTGATCGTGCAGTTCGGCGGGCAGACCCCGCTCAACCTCGCGCAGGCGTTACAGGATGCCGGCATCCCGATCCTCGGCACCTCGCCCGACGCGATCGACCTGGCGGAGGACCGCGAGCGGTTCGCGGCGATGGTCAACAAGCTGGGCTTACGCCAGCCCGCCAACGGCATCGCGCGCAGCCGCGACGAGGCGGTCGCGGTGGCGGAGCGGATCGGCTATCCGGTGCTGATGCGCCCGAGCTATGTGCTGGGTGGCCGCGCGATGGAGATCGTCGATTCGCTGGTGCAGCTCGACGACTATATCCAGACGGCGGTGCAGGTGTCAGGCACGTCGCCGGTGCTGATCGACCAGTATCTGCGCGACGCGATCGAGGTCGATGTCGATGCGATCTCGGACGGCACCGATGTGGTGGTCGCGGGCGTGCTCCAGCATATCGAGGAGGCGGGCGTCCACTCGGGCGACAGCGCCTGTTCGATCCCGCCGTACAGCTTGTCGGGCGAGATCATCGCCGAGATCGAGCGCCAGACGCGCGAGCTTGCGCACGCGCTGTCGGTGGTCGGGCTGATGAACATCCAGTTCGCGGTGAAGGACGGGCTGGTGTATCTCATCGAGGTCAACCCGCGCGCCAGCCGCACCGTGCCATTCGTCGCCAAGGCGATCGGCTCGCCGATCGCCAAGATCGCCGCGCGTGTGATGGCGGGCGAGAAGCTTGCCGATCTTCCCGCGATCGACCGCGACATTCCCTATTATGCGGTCAAGGAGGCGGTGTTCCCGTTCGCGCGCTTCCCCGGTGTCGATCCGGTGCTGTCGCCCGAGATGAAGTCGACCGGAGAGGTAATGGGGATCGACCCCGATTTCGCGATTGCCTTCGCCAAGGCGCAGCTTGGGGCGGGGACCGTGCTACCCAAGTCGGGCACCTTGTTCGTGAGCGTCAAGGACAGCGACAAGGCGGTGATCCTGCCGGCGATGCGGTTGCTCGCCGAACGGGATTTCACGATCGTCGCGACCGGCGGAACGGCCGATTTCCTCGATCGCAACGGCGTGCGCGTAGAGCGGGTCAACAAGGTCGCACAGGGGCGTCCGCACATCGTGGATCGCATCAAGGACGGCGGGATCGATCTGATCTTCAACACCACCGAAGGCTGGCAGAGCCTGAAGGACTCGCAACCGATCCGGGCGGCGGCGCTGTCGCAGCGCATTCCCTATTTCACCACGGCCTCTGCCGGAGTGGAGGCGGCACGGGCGATCGTGGCGCTGGCGACGCAAAACCTTGAAGTGCGGCCCTTGCAATCCTATTATTCCTGATCGCACGATTACTCCCCGACAGTTGAATGACGGTGCGGGTCGGCCCGAAAGGGTCGGCTTGGGGACAGATTTCGGGACGAAGGACTAAGGGATGGCGACCGTCGACAAGATGCCGATGTTGCAGGAGGGGTACGACACCCTCACCGCGCATTTGAAACAGCTGAAGGCGGAGCGCCCGCTCATCGTCGACGCCATCGAGGAAGCGCGCGCGCACGGCGATCTTTCGGAAAACGCGGAATATCACGCCGCCAAGGAACGCCAGGGCCAGATCGAAGCGTCGATCTCCGACATCGAGGACAAGCTGAGCCGTGCGCAGGTGATCGATCCGCGCGATCTGTCGGGTGACAAGGTCGTGTTCGGCGCGACCGTCACGCTGATGGACGAGGACGACAAGCCGGTGAAGTACCAGATCGTCGGCCAGACCGAGGCGGATGCCAAGGGTGGCCGTATCTCGTACAACTCGCCGCTCGGCCGTGCGCTGATCGGCCGCAAGGTCGAGGACGAGGTCGAGGTGACGGTGCCGTCTGGCGACCGGTATTACGTCGTGGAGAAGATTGAGTTTATCTAAGCGGCGGCGACGGGATCAGCGAAGCTGATCCCGAGCGCATTAGCCGCGCCCGGCCGGCGGCGCTCCAGCGCCGTCCGACGACGCGGGATTTACTCCCGCGTCGGGCTGTTGGGTGAAATACGTCCGCGCAAAGTACGTCGCCCCGACGCAGGCCGGGGCCGCTGCGTTTCGGGCACCCGGCCCGTATATCACACAGCGGCCCCGGCCTGCGCCGGGGCGACGATCTCGCGTCAAGCGCGCCGGCGGCAAAGCCGCCGTCGGTAGGGCTCGCTGGCGCGACCCGCCGTCCGGCCGAGGCGCTACGCGGCTTGAGCCGCGTACCGGCGTCGGCGTGGCGACGCCTGCGCCTTGGCAAAGCCGCCGTCGGTAGGGCTCGCTGGCGCGACCCGCCGTCCGGCCGAGGCGCTACGCGGCTTCAGCCGCGCACCGGCGTCGGCGTGGCGACGTCTGCGCCTCGGCTTTACGCGCCCGGTGCGAGCAGATCGGGCTCGAGCAGCCGATGCATGTGGACGATCACATACTTCATCTCGGCATCGTCGACGGTGCGCTGCGCTGCGGCGCGCCAGGCCTTCTCGGCACTGGCATAATCAGGGTAGATGCCGACGATGTCGAGCGAAGCGGTGTCGTTGAAATCGAGCGTCTGCGGATCGCTGACGCGGCCGCCGAAGACGAGGTGGAGTTTGCTCATGACCAATCTTTCGTGGGGAGACGATAACCCTTCTTAGAAGCGCACGCGCAGGAATCCAACCTGCTGCGTCGCAGCACGTCATGCGCGTCCGGCACGGTGCGTGCGAGTGATCGTCGCCGCCCTTGCGGTCTCAGATGCACGCCCAGCAGGCGGGATCAGAACACCGCCTTGCCGTCGCCGCCCAGCATCGCCTTGCGCACCAGCGGGATCGGTGGGCCGCCGAAGCTGAGGAAGGTGTCGTGGAACGCCTTCCACCCGGCGCGGCCGCCATGCTTTGCGGTCCAGTCGTCGCGCAGGCGGCGGATCATCAGCTTGCCCATCGTGTAGTTGAGGTACGCCGGATCATAGGTGCCGCGCGCCGATTGCTGACGGGCATTGCCTTCGTCCTGATAGCATTGCTCCACGAACATTTTCCGGGACTGTTCCTGAGTCATGCCGCGCGCGTGCAGTCCGATCGCAGACAGGAAGCGACAATCCCGCAGCAAGGCATTGGAAAGCTGGCCGATATGCGTCTCGGCATCGCCTTTGTGGAGGCCGGCATCCCACATCATCTCCTCGGCATAATGCGCCCAGCCTTCGGCGAACGCGTAGCCGACGAACAGCCGCCCGAACAATGACGGCGAATGGTTGGCGTGGCGGAACTGGAGGAAGTGGCCGGGCATCACCTCGTGTACGGTGGTGAACAGCAGGTCGGCCTTGCCGGGGATGAAGTCCGCCTGCATCTGCTTGCTCCACGTCGGGTCGGGCGGGGAGATGTAATAGACCGACGGCACGCCCTTCTCGAACGGCCCCGGCGGGTCGATATACGCGGAGTTCTGCCGGTTATAGGGCGGGCTCTCCTCGACCAGCGCCTGCTCGGCATCGGGGATCGAGACGATATCGTTGGCGAGCACGAAGGCGCGCAGTTCGGGGATCTGCTTGCGCGCTTCGGCGACGGGATCGTTGTTGGCGGGCTTGTCGGCGTTCATCCTGGCGACGCAGGCCGGCACCGTCGCACCGGGCGCATAGTGCGCACATGCCGCCGTCAGCGCGGTGCGGTTGCGCGCCAGATCGGCCTTGCCCGCCGCCTCCAGCGTGTCGAGCGGCACGTCGACGCCCTCGGTCATGCTCAGCATGCGCGAGAAGCGATCCGCGCCGAGCGCGAAGCCCTGCGTCTGCGTCGCGCGCTGGCTTTGCAGCCAGGTCGCGAGGTCGGCCATCGCTTTGGTCGCGGCGGCGGAGGTCTTGGCGAACTCGTCCTGAAGCGCGGGGCTCTTCACGCCCGCGAACGCCTTGCGCGCGTCACCGCTGTAATAATTGGCGAAACCTTTGAACGCGGCCACGCCGTAATCGATATAGCTCGTCGGCAGCGGCGTCTTCAAGTTGGCGCGGATGTTCGCCGCAGCCTGCGGGATCTTGTGGAGGAACGCGACCGTCGCGCGCATCCGCGTCGCGGGATCGGCGTAGTTGCGCGCGATATAGACGTTCGGATCGAGCCCATTGCCCACGTACCATGCGGGGTTGGTGTGCGGCTGGTCGGCATCCTCGAGCCAGAACAACTTCCCTTGCGCGACATTGACCAGATAGTCGCGTTCGAACGCGGCCTGTGTGTCGAGCTTGGCAGGGTCGAACGCCTTGGCCTTGGCGATCGCGTCGCGCAGGAAATCGCCTTGCCGCTTGAGCCCCGCGGCGCTCCAGTCGGACAGGCCGCCGTCGAAATCGTGCCGGCCCTGATAGACCGCGTCCGATGGCGAGACCTTGAACCACCCTTCGATGAAGGCATCCCGAAACCCCGGCCAGTTCGTCACCGGCAAGGGTGCGAGCGTCGCGGTGGCCGAGGGGGCGGGGGCCTTGGCGGTGCAGCCCATCAACGCGAGGGCGGTCGCGGCGGCGCTCGCCAGCCAGAGTTTACGCATGCACGCTCCTGATTCGGTCCGCGTGGATGCTGGCAGCTTGCGGCCCCGTGCGCCACCCCGGCGGAACGGGTGCGCCCTGCGGTACGTTCTGCCCGTCGGTCCGAACAGGAGACGATCAATGCCTTATATCAAGACGCGCGACGGCACCGATCTTTACGTGAAGGATTGGGGCAGCGGCCGCCCGGTCGTGCTGATCCACGGCTGGCCGCTCTCCGCCGACAGTTGGGACGCCCAGTCGCTCGCGCTTGCCGAGGCCGGTTTCCGCGCGATCTCCTACGACCGGCGCGGGTTCGGCCGCTCGGGCCAGCCGTTCACCGGCTATGATTACGACACGCTGAGCGACGATCTCGCCGACGTGCTGGCGGCGACCGGCGCCGAGGATGCGACGATCGTCGGCTTCTCGATGGGTGGCGGCGAGGTGGCGCGCTATATGAGCCGGCACGGCGGCAAGGGCGTGATCGGCGCTGGGCTGATCTCCTCGGTGGTGCCGTTCATGCCCAAGACGGACGACAATCCGCACGGTGCGCCGGTCGACCAGCTCAACGCCATCGCGGACGGTATCAAGCAGGATCGCTACGGCTTCTTCGCGACCTTCTTCAAACAGTTCTTCGGGGTCGGCTTCATCTCCTCGCCGGTGAGTGAGGAGGTGATCGAATGGGCGTGCCAGACCGCGAACATGGCGGGGCTAAAGCCAATCCTGGCCTGCGCGGAATCGTTCAGCTTCACCGATTTCCGGCCCGACCTGTCGGCGTTCCGCGTGCCGACGCTGGTCGTCCACGGCACCGCCGACAAGACCGTGCCGATCGACGCGACCGGCCGCGCGGCGGCAGCGGCGATCGACCAGTCGCAACTGGTGGAATATGACGGTGCGCCGCACGGCCTCACCATCACCGAAAGCGATCGTTTTACGCGCGACCTGCTGACGTTCCTCGGCCACCGCCCGGCGGTCGATGTGCCCGGTACGGTCGAGGAGGAGGTGCAGCGCGAGCAGTTCCTGCACCCGCAACTTGCGCCCATCGTGCCGTAAGGTGAAGGGTGGGGCGGCCACGCCGCCTCACCAGCGCCCCTCAGGTTTACTTGAGCGGGACGATCACCTCGTCCGGGTGCGCGACGTTCAGGTCCTTGCGCACCAGTTCGTCGACCATATCGGGATCGGCGTTCTTCGGGTCGAGCAGCGCGACGCGGTTCTTGAGCGTCTCGCGCTGTTTGGTAAGCAGCGCGAGCTCCGTCTTCTTGCGGGCGAGATGCTTCTCGATATCGCCGTAAGCGAGCGCGCCGTTCGGACCGATGATCGCATAGGCGCCAAAAAAGGCCCCCACCGTCAGCAGCGCTGCGGGCGGTCCCGCCTTGCGGAGGACCACCCGGAACGACGTCCGTTTCGGAGATGCACGCTTTACCATGCGCGGCATAATCGCGCATCGCGACTCGTGTATCAAGCCCGCCTTAACGATATTCTTTACGGAACGGGAAACTACTTACGCAGCACCGAACGCCCCGCGTAGAACGCCGCGTCGCCCAGTTCTTCCTCGATGCGGATAAGCTGGTTGTACTTGGCGAGCCGGTCCGAACGCGCGAGGCTGCCGGTCTTGATCTGCCCGCAATTGGTGGCGACGGCGAGATCGGCGATGGTCGCGTCCTCGGTCTCGCCCGAACGGTGCGACATGACGGCGGTGTAGCGCGCGCGCTGCGCCATCGACACTGCTTCGAGCGTTTCGGTCAGCGTGCCGATCTGGTTGACCTTGACCAGCAGCGAGTTGGCATAGCCGCCTTCGATACCGCGCTTGAGGCGCTTGGGATTGGTGACGAACAGATCGTCACCGACCAACTGGCATTTGTCGCCGATCAGATCGGTGAGCGCCTTCCAGCCCTCCCAATCGTCCTCGCTCATGCCGTCCTCGATCGAGAAGATCGGGTAGCGCGCGACCAGATCGCCGAGGTATGCGGCCATCTCGTGGCTGTCGAGGATCTTGCCCTCGCCCGAAATGTCGTACTTGCCGTTCTTGTAGAATTCGGTCGCGGCGCAATCGAGCGCGATCATCACGTCATCGCCGGGGGTGTAGCCGGCCTTTTCGATCGACGACATGATGAAGTCGAGCGCGTCGGTGGTGCTGGCGATGTTGGGCGCGAAGCCGCCTTCGTCGCCGACCGAGGTGGCGAGGCCCTTGTCGTGCAGGCCCTTCTTGAGCGTGTGGAAGATCTCCGAGCCGCAGCGCACCGCCTCGAGGATCGACGAAGCGCCGACCGGCACGATCATGAATTCCTGGAAATCGATCGGATTGTCAGCATGTTCGCCGCCGTTGATGATATTCATCATCGGCACCGGCAGCACGTGCGCCGAGACGCCGCCGACGTACTTGTAGAGCGGCATGCCACGCGCATCCGCCGCCGCCTTGGCGACCGCAAGGCTGACGCCGAGGATGGAGTTCGCGCCGAGCCGGCCCTTGTTCTCGGTCCCGTCGAGCGCGATCATCGCGGCATCGACATCGGCCTGATCCTCGGCATCCATGCCGATCACTTCCTCGGTGATCTCGTCGTTCACCGCGTCGATCGCGCCTTGCACGCCCTTGCCGCCCCAGCGGCTCTTGTCGCCGTCGCGGCGTTCGACCGCCTCGTGCGCGCCGGTCGATGCGCCCGAGGGCACGGCGGCACGGCCGAAGCTGCCGTCCTCCAGCATGACATCGACTTCGACGGTCGGGTTGCCCCGGCTGTCGACGATCTGGCGGGCATGGATGTCGATGATTGCGGTCACGAAACGATCCTTCTATCGTTGGCGTCAGGCGGCTGTCGCGCGGGCTCTATCGGCAATATCGGCCTGCTGCAATTCGCACCCGCAATGGAACCGCGCCTGCGCACGCAGGTTGAGCGAAAGACAGTTCAAGAAAGGGCATTCCATGGCCGAAGACAATGTGAACCAGCCGACACCCGAGGTTCTGAACGATCAGCCGATCGACGCCGAGCCGCTCGGGGCCAAGTCCGCGGGAAGCACGGGCGCGACGGGCGACACCGCCCAGCCCAACGCCACGCAGACGCTCAAGGACGGCGCGGCCAAGCTCGCCAAGGACGCGACCGACAAGGCGCGCGCCTATGCCGAGGACGGCAAGGCCCGCGCCGGTGGCGCACTCGACGAGCTGGCGCGGATGGTGTCGGACGCGGCCGGGCAGGTCGATGAGAAGGTCGGCCCGCAATACGGCCAGTACGCCCGCACCGCCGCGGACGCGATCACCAACATCTCGGACCAGATCAAGGCCAAGGAGATCGACGAACTGATCGAGGACGCGCGCGGCTTCGTCGCAAAAAGCCCCGCGATCGCGATCGGCGCGGCTGCGGCGATCGGGTTCGTGCTCGCCCGCCTCGTCAAGTCCGGACTTGAGCCGGACGCGGCGACGTCGCCGGTCGAGCAGGTCTGATCGTTCGGCGGCCGGGGGGATCCATGCCTGACAATATCGGCGATGAGGAGAGCATCGGGACTCTGGTCTCGAGGCTCGTAGAGGACGCCAAGACGTTCGCGCGCGCTCAGGTCGACCTGTACCGCGCGCAGGCGCTGAAGATCGTCGCGGACTACCAGACGGCGGTGATCCTGTGCGTGGTCGCGGTGATCCTCGCACATGCGGCGATCATCGCGCTGCTGGTCGGCATCATCATGAGCATCGCGCAGACGCTCGGGCCGATCTGGGCGACCGTCATCACGATCGGCGGCACGTTCGCCATCGCCGGATTGCTCGTGTGGGTCGCGTTGTCGATGATCCGCGCGGCAGGCGCGAAGGGCAAGGTGCGATGAGCGGCGCGGAGGACAATGTCGCGCTGGCGCGCGCGCGGGCGGATGCGGCGAAGGCGCAACTCGACCATTCGATCGCCGAGCTGCGCGAGCGGGTCGATCCGCGCACGCTGGCGCGGCATGCCACCGACGGTCTGCGCGAACAGGGCGAGGCGGCGGTCGCAGTGGCGCGGCGCAATCCCGGCATCGCTGCAGGTGCTGCGGCCGCGGCCGGGCTGCTGCTGATCCGCCGGCCGGTGATGGCGCTGTTCCGTCGCGGCAAGACGAAATCGGATACTCATACCACCCGCAAGGGAGCGAAAGGAAACCCGCAATGACCGATCACACCCATGACGCCGCGCGCACGGACGCCGGCAAGCACGGCGTGCGCGATACCATCGAGACCACGCTGGAGACGGTAAAGGATTCGGCGAGCAAGGCGTTGGCGACGGCGGGCGACACCGCACAGGAAACCGCGCGCAAGACCGCCGAGGGGATCGAGGCGAATCCGCTGTCGGTGCTCGTCGGCGGCGTCGCGCTCGGCGTGCTGGCGGGCGCGCTCATCCCGCGCGGCGAGAGCGAGACGCGGCTGCTCAAGCCGGTCGGTCGCCGCCTGACCGATGCCGCACGCGGGGCGACCGATGCCGCCAAGGTGGCGGGGCTCGCCGAACTCGATGGTCTCGGGCTCAGCCCGAACGCAGCCCGCGAAACCGCCGGCAAGCTGATCGAGGGGCTGATCAAGGCCATCACCACCGCCGGCGTCGCCGCGGCGAAAGGCGCGACCGGAAAGAACTGATCTGCCGCGCGGTGCGGCCACTTCGCCGCACCGCAACGGATTGCCCACTTGATCGTGAAACCAAATCGCGCACGGCGCGTTTGCGAGTGGATGAAGGGCGAAACTGTAACGGTTCGCTTTCGCAAGGGGGTAGAGCCGTTTGATTTCGCCGGGTTTCTCGACGAGTTGGTTAGCGATTGCCGTGATGGGCGTCGCGCCGCAACAGGTACAGCCCGCACAGACGCCGGCGGTCCAGCAACCGGTCGATCCCGCTGCCGAGCAGCCGATCGTCCCGGACAGCGATTTCAACAAGGCGCTGCCGCCGCTCAGCAGCGACATCAACGCGCCGCTTGAGCCGATGTCGCTGGAGCCGGTCGGCAGCCAGCCGCCCGCACCGGCTGCGACGCCGCCGGCCACCACTCCGCCTGTCGCCGCGCAGGTTGCCCCGGCCGGGATTGCCACGACGACTGCCGCGCCCGCTACGGCTCAGGCGACGTCGACGGAACTCGCGCAGCCGCTTCCGCCGCTCGCCACGTTCGATTCAACGCCGTTCGTCACCGTGGCGGACAAGGAGGAGAAGAACCCCGAAATCCGCTACGACACCGTGGTCAACGGGCTCGACAAGGTCGGGCTTGCCGACGACTTCAAGGCGCATTCGGCGCTCAAGAAAAGCAGCAAGGCCGCCAATGCCGCTGTCGTTTCGGCGCGCGCGCACGAGGATGAGGAACTGGCCGGGCGCGTGATGCGCTCGATGGGCTATTATGATGGAACGGCCGTCTCGACGATCGAGACGATCCCGAACGACAAGGGTCGCGTCCGCGCGATCATCAACGCGACGCCGGGCAAGCAATATCATCTCGATTCGGTGAAGGTCGTGTCCGATCCCACGGTCCCGCCCGATCTGATCGAGAAGGCGCTCGCGCTCAAGCCGGGCGATCCGATCGAAGCGGGCCGCGTGCAGGGCTCCGAAGCCAACGTCGCGCTGGTGCTGCCGCAGAACGGCTATCCCTTCGCCAAGGTCGGGCAGCGCGATATCTTGCTCGATGAGCTGACCACCACCGGCGCCTATACGCTGCCGGTCGATACCGGCGCCCGCTCGTCGTTCGGCGGCTACACCACCACCGGCAAGCTCGCGTTCGACGCGCACCATGTCGGTGTGCTCGCGCGCTTCAAGCCCGGCGAAATCTACGACAGCCGCAAGGTGGACGATCTGCGTCAGGCGCTGATCGCGACCGGGCTGTTCTCGACCGCCTCGGTCGAGCCGGTCAAGACCGACAAGCCCGGACCCGAGGGCACTCAGGTGGTCGATCTGCTGGTGCGCCAACAGGCCGGCCCGCCGCGTTCGCTCGCCGTAAGCGGCGGGTACAGCACGGGCGAAGGCTTCAAGCTGGTCGGAAGCTGGACACACCGCAATCTGTTCCCGCCTGAAGGCGCGCTGATCCTCGACCTGACGGGTGGTTCGCAGGAGCAGGGCGCGGGCGCGACCTTCAAGCGCTCGAACGCCGGCAAGCGCGATCGCACGTTCAGCTTCGGCGTGACGGCGGACCATTCCAACTACGATGCGTACAACGCCTTCACCGGCACCGTGTTCGCGCGCATCTCGTACGATTCCACGCCGATCTGGCAGAAGAAGTTCACCTGGGCACTTGGCGTCGAACTGACCGGCACCAACGAAAGCGTGTACGACTTCAGCAAGCCCGGCAACGTGCGGCGCACCTATTTCATCGCGGCGTTGCCGGGGCAGGCGCAGTGGGACACCACCGACAGCCTGCTCAACCCGACCAGGGGCTACCGCGTAAAGCTGAGCCTCAGCCCGGAGACCTCGATCCAGGGCAAGGCGAGCCCGTACATCCGCGCGCTGACCGAGGTGAGCGGCTATTACCCGATCACCGACAGCATCGTGCTCGCGGGTCGCGTGCGCGCCGCGTCGATCGACGGCATCTCGCGCGACGATCTCGCGCCATCGCGGCGCTATTACGGCGGCGGCGGCGGGTCGGTGCGCGGCTACGGCTATCAGCGGCTCGGGCCGTTCGACCCGAACGGCAACCCGGTCGGGGGGCGCTCGCTCAACGAGTTCTCGCTGGAGGCGCGGTATCGCTTCGGCAATTTCGGCATCGTACCGTTCTTCGATGGCGGCAACAGCTATGAAGGCAGCATCCCCAAGGGGAACGACCTGCGCTACGGCGCCGGCATCGGCGGCCGGTTCTACACCAATTTCGGCCCGCTGCGCTTCGACGTCGCGACGCCGCTCAACAAACGCAAGGGCGACGGTTTGATCGCACTCTACATCTCGATCGGGCAGGCGTTCTGATGGCGAGCGAAGCCCCCTCCGAGCAGGTGATCGTGGTCAAGCCGCCGCTCTGGCAGCGTATCGTGAAGTGGGTCGGCATCGCGCTGGCGGTGCTGGTACTGGCGGCGGTGGCGCTGGTGTTCGGCATCAACACGCAGCCGGGCCGGCGGTTCATCACCAATTACCTGAACGGCTACACGCTCGCGTCGGGGCTCAACGTGAAGGTCGGGCGCATCGACGGCTCGATCTACGGCGCAATGGTGCTGCGCGACGTGCGGGTGAGCGACACCAAGGGCGTGTTCCTGACGTCGCCGGCGATCGCGGTCGACTGGCGCCCGTTCGCGTTCGTCAACAACCATGCCGACGTGCGCAGCGCCTCGGCCGCGCTCATCACGCTTGCGCGCGCGCCCGTGCTGAAGGCGACGCCGAGCGATCCCAATGCGCCCACGCTGCCGAGCATGGACATTGACGTCGGCCGGCTGAAGATCGACCGGTTCGTCGTGCAAAAACCGGTGACGGGCCAGACCCACATCATCGGCATCGACGGCGTGGCGCACATCGCCGACCGGCGCGCGCAGGTGACGGCGAACGTCGCGGCGGTGGCGGCGCAGGGCGTCGCCGGTGGCGACCGGCTCGCGCTCAAGCTCGATGCGGTGCCCGACGACGACAAGCTCGACATCGACGCGAAGCTGAACGCGCCCGCCGGCGGCGTGGTTGCGACGCTCGCCAAGCTGGGCGCGCCGCTCGACATGACGATCGGCGGCAAGGGCAGTTGGAAGGCGTGGAGCGGCAAGGTGTCCGGCACGCTCGGCGGCTCCTCGCTCGCCGATCTGACGCTGACCGCCAACAACGGCACGTTCAAGCTGCGCGGCAACGCGCATCCCGGCCTGTACCCGGGCGGTGCCCCGAAGGACAAGGCGACGCCCGTCAACCCGGTCGCCGCGCTGACCGCGCCGCAGCTCGACATCGCACTCGATGCGACGATGAACAAGCGCGTCGTCGATACGATGCTGACGCTCAAATCTGATGCGCTCGCGGTGGCGGGGCAGGGGCGGATCGACCTTGCCGCCAGCAAGTTCGGGCAGATGAAGGTGTCCGCCAAGCTGCTGCGGCCCGGCGTGATCGCGCCCAACCTCAACGGCCGCGATGTGGCGGCGAACGTCGTGCTCGACGGGCCGTTTGCCACCCCGACCGTCAATTATGTGGTGCAGGGCGCGCAGATCGGCTTCGGCGCGATCCGGGTCGACAATGTCTATGCCTCGGGGCTGGCGACGGTCGATGCCAACCACATCCTGATCCCGGTCAACGCGCGTGCCGCACGCGTGGTCGGGCTGAACGCGATGGCGGGCGGGCTGCTCCAGAACGTCGCGATCAACGGCAACTTCGCCATATCCGGCGGCAAGGTGCTGTCCGACAATCTGCGGATCCGCTCGTCCAAGATCGACGCGGCCGCGCTGGTCGTCGCCGATCTCGCGACCGGCATGTATCGCGGCGCGCTCAACGGCAAGGTCAACAACTACCGGGTCGAAGGGTTCGGTATCGTCAGCGTCGCGACCAACGCCAAACTGGTGACCGCGCCCAAGGGCGGCTTCGGCATCACCGGGCATGTCGTCGCGAGCACGTCGCAGATCTTCAACGAAGGCGCACGCAACTTCCTTGGCGGCAATGCCATCGTGAAGGCGGACGTCGGCTATGCGCCCGACGGGATCATCACCTTCCGCAACCTGAAGCTCGCGGCGCCCGATTTCCAGGTGACGCGCGGCGAGGGGCGCTACGATCCGGCGGGACCGTTGCTGGTCAATGCCGACGCGTTCTCCAAACAATATGGCCCGCTTACCGCGCGCGTGACCGGCACCGTGGCGAAGCCGGTCGTGCTGTTGCGCGCACCCCGTCCGGGCGTCGGCGTCGGGCTCGTCAACCTCGAAGCGCAGGTGCGCGGCACCGGCTCGGCCTATGCGATCGTCGCGAAAGGCGGAACGAATTACGGGCCGTTCACCGCCGATGTGCTCGCCGCGACCGCGCCGACGCTGACGGTGGATATCCACCGCGTCCAGTTCGCCGGTGTCGTCGCCAGCGGCAAGGTCCAGCAACTGAAGGCGGGGCCGTTCGCCGGCCGCGTCCAGTTCGCCGGCTCCGGCATCAACGGTGCGGCGGTGCTGGGCGGGCAGGGTTCGGTGCAGCGCGCCGACGTCGCCGCGACCGCGTCCAACGCCAAGATCCCCGGCGCGACCGAGTTCACGATCGGCCGCGCGATCATCAAGGCGCAGGCGATCCTCTATCCCAAGGCGCCGCAAATCATCGCGGACGCGCAGATCGGCAACTTCCGCTACGGCGCGGCGGTCATCACCGCGGCGCGTGCGAAGGTGAACTACGCGGGCGGCTCGGGCACCGCGCAACTGCTCGCCAACGGGTCGAGCGGGGTGCCGTTCCGGCTTGCCGCCAACGCCAGGCTCAGCCCGACCTTGTGGCTGGCGGCGTTGCAGGGGCAGGCCAACGGCATCGACTTCAAGACGGCAAGCCCCGCGCGCATCGCGATCGCCGGCAGCACCTACACGCTCCAGCCGACCCGGCTCGATTTCGGCAGCGCCGGCTCGGGCGGATCGGCGCGGCTCGCCGGCAGCTACGGCAAGGGCATGAACGTGCAGGCGCGGCTCGACCGGATGGACCTGTCGATGGTCAATGCGCTGGTGCCGAACCTCGGCCTTGGCGGCACCGCGAGCGGCGGCGTCGACTTCAGGCAGCCGTCGGGCGCAAGCTTCCCGACCGCCAATGCGCAGCTGCGGATCGCGAACTTCACGCGTGCCAGCCTCGCTTCGGTGTCCGAGCCGGTCGATATAGTCTTCTCGGGCAAGCTGTTGCAGGATGGCGGCGATGCGCGCGCGCTCGTCACGCGCGCCGGCACCACCGTCGGTCGCATGGTGGCGACGCTCAGGCCGCTGCCGTCGAGTTCGGGGAGCTGGTCGAGCCGGTTGATGGCCGCGCCGCTCGCTGGCGGCATCCGCTACAACGGCCCTTCGGCGGTGCTGTTCTCGCTCGCGGGCATGGCGCAGCAGCAACTGAGCGGCCCGATCGCGATCGCGGCCGATTTCTCCGGCCGCGTCTCGGCGCCGCAACTGAATGGCCTGATCCGCGCGGACAACCTCACCTACGACAATGACGTCTATGGGACGCGGCTGACCAACATCCGGATCGCGGGGCGGTTCACCAACGACCGGCTCGAGATCACGCAGGTCAACGCCAAGGCGGGCAACGGCACGGTGCAGGCGCAGGGGTCGGTCGGGTTCGCGGCGGATTCGGGCTTCCCGATCAATATCCAGGCGACGCTCAACAATGCGCAGCTTGCCAAGAGCGACGCGCTCGGCGCAACGGTGAGCGGCACGCTCGCCATCACCAACAGCAAGGCGGCCGGCGGCCAGATCAAGGGCGACCTGCGCATCCCCAACGCCCGCTACGAGATCGTGACGCAAGGTCAGGCCGACGTGCTCGAACTGACCGGCGTGCGCCGCAAGAGCGATCTGGTGAAGGCCGCCGCCGCGGGCGCGACCAAGCCTGCCGCAGGGCCACCGGGGCTGTTCGCGCTCGACATCCACATCCGCGCGCCCGAGCAGCTGTACGTGAGCGGCATGGGGCTGGAGTCCGAATGGTCGGCGGATATGCGGGTGAGCGGCAGCTCGGCCGATCCCAAGATCGCCGGCAAGCTCCAGATCGTGCGCGGCACCTACACCTTCTCGGGCAAGCGCTTCGATATCGACCACGGCATCGTCACCTTCAACGGTGGCCCGCTCGCGGACCCGACGCTCGACATCAGCGCGACCACGACGGTGGACTCGGTCTCGGCGATCATCGCGATCGGCGGCACGGGCCAGCATCCGCAGATCACCTTCACCTCGACGCCGACGTTACCGCAGGACGAGGTGCTCAGCCGGCTGCTGTTCGGCACGTCCGTCACCGATTTGTCGGCGACCGAGGCGATCCAGCTTGCGGCGGCGCTCAACTCGCTGCGCGGCAGCGGTGGCGGCGGTCTCAACCCGCTCGGCAAGCTGCGCTCGGCGACCGGGTTCGACCGGCTGCGCATCGTCGGCGGCGACAAGACCACCGGGCAGGGCACCAGCCTCGCGGCGGGCAAGTACATCACCAAGAACATCTATGTGGAGATCATCACCGACGCGAAGGGCTACACCGCGACCCAGCTCGAGGTAGCGCTGGCGAAGGGGCTGAGCGCCCTGTCGCAGGCGGGCACGTTCGGCGGATCGAACCTCAGCGTGCGTTACAAGAAGGATTACTGATCGCGCCGCATGCCCCTATGGGGGCGGCGTGACCGTAGAGCATTTCGATGTAGTGGTGGTGGGCGCCGGGCTGTCGGGCATCGGCGCCGGCTATCATCTCCAGACCCGCTGCCCCGACCGCAGCTACCTGATCCTCGAAGGCCGCAACACGATCGGCGGCACCTGGGATCTGTTCCGCTATCCCGGCGTGCGATCCGATTCGGATATGTTCACGCTCGGCTACGGCTTCCGGCCCTGGCCCGGAGCGAAAGCGATCGCCGATGGCGCATCGATCCGCGACTATATCCGCGATACCGCGCAGGCGTTCGGGATCGACCGGCACATCCGCTTCGGCCACCGCGTGCGCAGCGCCGCCTGGTCGAGCGCCGAGGCGTGCTGGACGGTTTCGGTCGACGGACCGGAGGGGCCGGTGCGGTTCACCTGCGGCTTCCTGTTCCTGTGCAGCGGCTATTATAACTATGCACGCGGTCACGCCCCCGCGTTCGCGAATGCGGAGGCATTCGCCGGACGCGTCGTCCACCCGCAATTCTGGCCCGAGAATCTCGACGTCGCCGGCAAACGCGTGATCGTGATCGGCAGCGGCGCGACCGCGGTGACATTGGTGCCCGCGCTTGCAGAAAGAGGCGCGCACGTCACCATGCTCCAGCGTTCGCCGAGCTATGTCGTGTCGCTGCCCGCAGAGGACACGTTCGCGCGGCGGGTGCGCGCGCTGCTGCCGGGCAGGCTCGCGCACGGGATCATCCGCGCGCGCAGCATTCTGGTGCAGATGGCGTTCTACAATCTGGCGCGGTGGCAGCCCGTCAAGACGCGCGAGCGGATCGCTGCAATGGCGCAGCACCGACTGGGTGCGGATTATGACGTCGCGACGCATTTCACGCCGCGCTACGCCCCGTGGGACCAGCGCATGTGTCTCGTCCCCGACGGCGATCTGTTCGCGGCGATCCGCGCGGGCAAGGCCGATGTCGTTACCGACGAGGTCGCCGCCTTCACGCCGCACGGGGTGGCGCTCGCGTCCGGTGCCGAACTGCCCGCGGACATCATCGTCACCGCAACCGGGCTGGAAATCCTGCTGCTCGGCGGCATGGAGCTCAGCGTGGATGGCGCGGCGGTCGATCTGGCGACGCGCTACAGCTACAGGGGGCTCATGTTCAGCGGCGTGCCGAACCTCGCGCTGGTGTTCGGCTATACCAACGCCTCCTGGACGCTGAAGGCCGATCTCGTCAGCGGCTATGTCTGCCGCCTACTCAACGCCATGCGGCGGCGCGGCATGCGTCAGGTCACGCCGCAGCCGGGTGAAACGCCGCTCACGCCGCTGCCGTTCGTGGATTTCACCTCCGGTTACGTCACACGTGCGGCGGCCAAATTCCCGAAGCAGGGCAATCGTCGGCCATGGCGCGTGCGGCAGAACTACCTTGCCGACATGGTTGCGCTCCGGTTCGGGCGGGTCGCCACGGACATGCTGTTTTCCAACCCGGAGCCGCGTGAAGATTAGTTTACGAGATAAGGAACCGTTTGGTTCGGGTCTCGTTTAGCAAAACGCTCCCGCACTGCACAAAGACGTTGCTCGGTTCGTTCGAACGAACTAGAGCCGGCGCGGTGGTTCAGGAACGTCTCCTCGACAGTGCGATTCGCGAATTCGGCGAGAAGGGTCTCGACGGCGCGAGCACGCGCGGCATCGCCAGTGCGGCAGGCACGGCGATGTCGTCGATCACCTATCATTACGGCAGCAAGGAGGGGCTGTACCTCGCGGTTGCCGATCACGTCGCCGACCAGATGGCGCGCGAGATGCTGCCCCTGCTAGACCGTGACGACACCGCCGCGCTCGGCGATCCGGTGGCGGCGCGTGCGAAGATCCATCGCATCCTTGCCGCGATCGCCGGGCGGATGATGGGCGAGAAATCGGCCGCCGTCTCCATGTTCATCATGCGCGAACATCTCCGGCCCGGCGCGGCGTTCGACCGATTGTACGATACGGTGATGGGACAGGTGCTCGAAGATCTCGCCGCGCTGGTGTCCGTCGCGACCGGCGTACCTGTCGGCGAACGCGCGCGGATCGCGACCTTCCTGATGGCCGCGCAGGTTTTCTCGCTCCGCTCCTCCCGCGGCACGTTGCTGCGGATCGCGGGCGAGCCCACCATCGACGGCTCCTTCGCCGAGGAGCTGACGCATCTCATTTCCCTCAGCACGGACGCTTTGCTCGACCGGCTGAGTGCCGACCGCCAGGAGACCGCATGACCGAAGATCAGGCCCCGGACACCGGCGGATCGGACGACCACGAGGACCGCAAGGACGATCGTCGCGACCAGCAGGGGGGCGACGCGAAATCCTCAGGCAAGCGCGACGACAAGGATGCGCAGGACGACGGCGATGACGCGCCGAAGAAGCCCTCGCTCGTTCAGCGGCCGCTGTTCTGGTTCATCGTCATCGCAGTCGTCGCCGTCATCGCGATCGTCGGCGTGTTCTACTTCCTCGATGCGCGGCAGTATGAATCGACCGACGACGCGTTCGTCGATGCGCATATCGTCCGCATCGCCCCCAACGTCGCGGGCACGCTGATCCAGGTCGCCGATCTCGACAATCGCCATGTCGAGCCCGGTCGCCTGCTCGCGGTGATCCAGCCCAACGGCCCCGAGGCGTCGCTCGCGGAAGCACAGGCGAACGTCAGCCAGGCGCAGGCGCAGGCGGAGCAATCGCGCGCGCAGGTCGTCGCCGCACAGGCTGCTGCCGCGAAGGCCGAGGAACAGGCGCGCGGGCCGCTCGCCGATGCGCAGAAGGCGGCGCAGGATCTCGCCCGTTACGAACAGCTCCAGCGTATCGACCCGCAGGCGGTCGCTGGGCAGCAGCTCGATCAGGCGCGTGCGACCGCGCGTTCCGCCGCCGCCAACGCCGCCGCCGCGCGCCGCGAGATCACCAGCGCGCAGGCGCAGGTCGAGGTTGCGCGGCGTCAGGTCGCCGCTTCGCAAGCGGTGATCGCCGCGCGGCAGGCGCAGGTGAAACAGGCGAACGTCACGATCGGTTATCTGCGCCTTACCGCGCCGGTGGCGGGGCAGGTGGTCAACCGTCAGGTCAACCTCGGCTCCTACGTGGGGCCGGGTACGCAGTTGATGGCGATCGTGCCCGATCACGTTTGGATCACGGCGAACTTCAAGGAAACGCAGCTTCGCGACATGAAGATCGGCCAGCCGGTCGAGATCAAGGTCGATGCCTATCCCGACATCAAGTTCCACGGCCATGTCGACTCGGTCCAGCGCGGGGCGGGGCAGGCGTTCGCGCTGTTGCCGCCGCAGAATGCGACCGGCAATTACGTCAAGGTGGTGCAGCGCGTGCCGGTCCGCATCGAGTTCGACCAGAACGGCAAGGATGCGCCCAACCCGCGCAAATATCCGATCGGTCCCGGCATGTCGGTCGTCCCCACCGTCAAGGTGCGCTGAACGTGGCCGACGCCCCCGCGAAACGCGCCGACGGGTGGGATCCCACCCGATCGGCGGCGGGATCGTACAACCCGTGGATGATCGTGGCGCTCATCAGCATCCCGACCTTCATGGAGGTGCTCGATACGTCGATCGCCAACGTGTCGCTCGATCACATCGCCGGCGGCCTGTCGATCTCGAGCGATCAGGCGACCTGGGTGCTGACCAGCTACCTCGTCGCCAACGCGATCGTCATCCCGATCAGCGGCTGGCTGTCCGACGTGATCGGCCGCAAGCGCTATTTCCTCATCTCGATCGCGCTGTTCACCATTTCCTCGCTGATGTGCGGGCTGTCGCCGAACCTCTCGACACTGGTGATCGCGCGCGTGTTTCAGGGCATCGGCGGCGGCGGGCTCGCTCCGGTCGAACAGTCGATGCTCGCCGATACGTTTCCGCCCGCGCAGCGCGGCATGGCGTTCGCCGCTTTCGCGATCGTGGTGGTGGTGGGGCCGGTGCTCGGGCCGACGATCGGCGGCTACATCACCGAGACGTGGTCGTGGCACTGGGTGTTCCTCATCAACGTGCCGATCGGCATCGCCTCCCTGTTCCTCGTCAACCTGTTCGTCGATGAGCCGGACACGATCAAGCAGGACCGCGAGAAGCTCATCAAGCGCGGTATCCGCATCGACTATATCGGCGTGCTGCTGGTCGCGCTCGGGCTCGGCTTCCTGGAGGTAACGCTCGATCGCGGTGAGCGTGAGGACTGGTTCTCGAGTAGCTTCATCGTCACCACGGCCGTCTTGGCGGGCGTATCGCTGATCGGGCTGGTGCTGTGGGAAACCCACACCGACGAGCCGGTGGTCGACCTCAAGCTGCTCAAGAACCGCAACTTCGCGGCGACTTTGCTGGTGATGGGGCTGACCGGCATGATCCTGTTCAGCACCACGCAGCTCATCCCGCAGATGCTGCAGCAGGTGATCGGCTATACCTCGTTCGATGCCGGGCTGGCGCTGACCGCGGGCGGCTTCATGACGCTGGTGATGGTGCCGATCGCGGGGCGGCTGAGCGGTGTCGTGGATGTGCGGATGCTGCTGTTCCCCGCCATTCTCGGGCAGGCCTTCGCGCTGTGGAACATGTCGCATCTCAACGCCGACATCAGCTTCTTCGATGCGGCGCTGGCGCGGCTGTATCAGTCGATGTTCCTGCCGTTCCTGTTCGTGCCGCTGAGCGCGGTCGCCTATGCGGGCCTGCCGCAGAACAAGACCGCGCAGGCGTCGAGCCTGCTCAACGTCGCGCGCAATCTTGGCGGCACGATCGGCATCTCGAGTTCGCAGTCGATGCTTTCGAACGCGATGCAGCGTCATCAGACGGAACTGGTGCAGGGGCTCAACCCGTTGAACTTCAACTATTCGGAATGGCTCGCCAAGGCGCAGGGCGCGGTCGGCAGCGTCGGCGATACGACCACGCCGCTCGCCTTGCTCTACAGTCAGGTGCAGCGGCAGGCGTCGATGCTGGCGTTCCTCGACGTGTTCCGCGCGCTGATGGTGATCGTGCTGATCGTCTCGCCGGCGGTGTTTCTGATGAAGCCCAGCAAGTCGGGCGGCGGCGGCGGAGGGATGGCGCATTGACCCGGACTCGGATTTTCGGCGCGCTGGCGGCAATGCTGCTGGCGAGCGCCTGCACGGTCGGCCCCAATTATCACGCGCGCGATTTGCCGGTGCCCGCCACCTTCGGCGAACCGCAGGCGCAGATGCCCGGCGCCAACATCGACCCGGCGAAATGGTGGACCGCGTTCGGCGATCCGCAGCTCGACGGGCTGGTCGAGCGCGCGCTGAAGGGCAGCCCGGACATGGCGATCGCCGCTTCGCGCGTGCGACAGGCGCGGCTGTCCGAAGTGGCGGCACGCGGCGTGGGCAAGCCGACTGTCGACGCGATGGGCAATGCCACCCATATCGAACTCAGCAAGAACAGCGGCATCTCGCAGATCACGCAATTGTTCTCGGGCGGATCGTCGGGCGGTAGCAGCGGGTCGAGCGGGGGGATCGCGCTGCCGGGCAGCGGCATCACCACCTATGCGCTCGGCTTCGACGCGAGCTGGGAAATCGACATCTTCGGCGGTGGTCGTCGGCAGGTCGAGGGCGCGGTCGCGCGCACCAGCGCGGCGGTGTGGAACCAGCGTGACGCGGCGGTGACGCTCGCCGCCGAAGTCGCGCAGGCGTATTTCTCGCTGCGGCTCGATCAGAACCAGATCGCCATCATCACCGACGAGATCGCGCGCGAGCAACGTGCGCTGGCGATCTCGGGCCACATCGCCAAGGCCGGGCTGGTGCCGCAGAGCGACGTGACGCGCCAGCGCGGCACGCTGACCGCGCTTCAGGCGCGGCTCGAACCGCTCAAGGCGGACGTGCGGGTGCGGGTTCATGCGCTCGGCATCCTCGTCGGCGAGGCGCCCGAGACGCTCGACGCGGAGCTGACCGCCGCGCCCGCGGCACCGCTCGGCCTGCCGGGCGTGCCCGCCGGGCTGCCCGCCGACCTGCTGCGGCGCCGACCCGATATCCGTGCGGCTGAACGCAACCTCGCCGCCGCGACCGCGGATATCGGCGTCGCGGTCGCCGATCTGTATCCGAAAATCCAGCTTACCGGGCTGGGCGAACTGCTGTCTACCGGGCTCGGCAATCTGTTCAGCAAGGATAGTTTGCAGGCGACGGCGAGCGGCTCGGTCAACTTCCCGCTGCTCGACTGGGGCCGCCGCAAGGCGACCGTGGCGATCCGCAAGGAACAGGCCGAGGAAGCCTATTCGCAGTACAAGGCGACCGTGCTCGGCGCCTTGCGTGACGTCGAGGATCCGCTCGCCCGGCTCGACGCCGAGCATCGACGCAACGCGGCGCTGAAACGCGCGGTGAAGGATCAGGAGAGCACCGCGCGCTCGATCGAGGCGCGGTATCGCACTGGTTTCGTCGCGCAGGACGAGTTGCTGGGCGCACAGGTCAACGTCCAGTCGGCGCGCGAGCAGGTCGCCGCCAGCGACATGCAGTTGCGGGTGGATACCGCATCGCTGTTCAAGGCGATCGGCGGCGGCTGGGACGAGACGTCGCCAGCGATGCCGTAAACCGCTCCGTCACCCCAGCGCACGCTGGGGTCTCTCCGGTTGAGGCGCTGTGGCCGCCACCGGGAGATACCGGCTTGCGCTGGCATGACGTGACGGGAAGGGGGGGCGAGCGGGGGGTTTTGACCTGCCTCGAACAGCCGGTAAGGTGCTTGGCCATGGACTCCTCGCACATCGCCGCCGCCGCGCTCGCGCATCTCGAACGGCTGATCGCGTTCGACACCACGTCGCGCGATTCGAACCTTGCGCTGATCGGCTATGTCGAGGATTTCCTCGGGGGCCACGGCATCGCCTCGCACCGCGTCGCCAACGACGATGGCAGCAAGGCCAACCTCTATGCGACGATCGGCCCGGCGGTGGCCGGGGGCGTCGTGCTGTCGGGGCATACCGATGTCGTGCCGGTCGACGGGCAGGCCTGGGCGACCGATCCGTTCGCGCTCACCCGGCGCGGCGACCGTATGTTCGGGCGCGGCACCTGCGACATGAAGGGCTTCCTCGCGCTCGCGCTGGCGATCGTGCCCGAGGTGGCGCGTGGCAATTCGGCGCTGCCGCTGCATCTCGCCTTCTCCTACGACGAGGAGGTCGGCTGCCTCGGCGCGCCGTCGATGATCCGCGAACTGGTGCGCGACCTCCCGTCGCCGCTCGCGGTGATCGTCGGTGAACCGACCAACATGGAGGTGGTGGGTGGCCACAAGGGCATCGCCAGCTGGGTCGTCACCGTGCGCGGGCATGAGGCGCATTCGAGCCTGACGCACCTTGGCGTCTCGGCCAACATGGTCGCGGTGAAATTGATGAGCGCGCTCGCCGAGATCGCCGCGCAACTGGAGTGCAGCGCCGATCCGCATTCCCCCTATCATCCGCCGCATGCGACGTTGACGATCGGGCTCATCAACGGCGGCACCGCCGTCAATATCCTCGCGCGCGAATGTGTGTTCGTGTTCGATCTGCGCACCCCGGCCGGGCTCGACCCGCAGGCGATCATCGCGCCGTTCGAGGCGTTGTGCGCGGCGGAGGACGCGGCGATCCGCGCCGGCTTCGCCGATGCGGGGGTGGAGATCGTGCGGCGCTCGCTGACGCCGTCGTTTGCGCTCCAGCCCGACAGCCCGGCCGAGGCGCTGGCGCGGCGGCTGGCGGGCGACAACGGCGCACCGCGCGTGGTTTCCTACGCAGCGGAGGCGGGGCAGTTCCAGGAGGCGGGGTTCTCGACGATCATCTGCGGACCGGGTTCGATCGAACAGGCGCACCAGCCCAACGAATATCTCGAGGTCGCGCAGTTCGAACGTGGTGCCGCATTCATGGCGCGGCTCGCCGACGCGTTGCGGTGATATAAGGATAGTGTGGCCGGCGATGCGGGGCGGGCCAGACGGATGCGGCGTGTCGGACGAACTCCGTACGATTACGTAATTTGCGGATTTGCCGATGCAGCGCGCTGCCGACTGTTCAGGCGCTCGCAGCTTCAGTCTTCAGGATCGGCAAGAAGACCGGCGGGGCGGACATCTGGTCTCGCGCGCTGCGCCGTGACGTCAAGATCCAGCCCGGTGCTTCGCCAAGTGCCTCGAAAGAGGCGCTTTTATGCGACGTCGCACCGGACTGGGCTAAGCTGTTACCAAGGACGGATGTTGTCGCTGTAGATCAGCGAAAGAATGAAACGAAGCATTGCTTTCTCCCTATGCACCTCTGTGTGTGCACGAGTTTCTTAATGCAGGTTTAACCATTTTGCAATCGGATTTCAGGGTTTTGCGCGGATTCGGAGGCTTGGTTTAACGCTTCGTTCAAAGCTCGCGCCTATGCCGGCAAGCATGGCTCGCGCTCTCCAAACCCAGGATTTCTCAGGCGGGCGGCGAGACTCGTTCGCCCGCGTGCGTGCGGAGGTGCCGTTCCTGGGGCTTCCCGCCCGTTCCGTTTTGGGACAGGAGCATCAACGCAGCGGTAAAGATGATCGTGATCTGCGCCATGTCGTAAATGGCTGGCGCGTGGTTGCGTTCGCCGAGATCGCGAACTTCGCCGGGCTTCGCCGCCATCTTGGGCGGCTGTGCGCGGATCGCCTCGTGATCGACATGATCGATCGCGCGGTCGGCTGCGTACCGGGCCTGAGCGGCTCACCGGCAGGCCGCTCGATCGCCGAGCTGGAGCTTGGCGCGGCTGATCTCGCCAGCGCGGCTGCGGCGATCGAGACGCTCCGTTCAGCGTTCGAAGCGCCGTTCGATCTCGATGGCGAACGGCACCGCATGGAGATCACGCTCGCGGCCGCCGCCGCGCCGGTCGGCAGCACCGAAGACGTGCGACTGGTTGAGGAAGCGGAGGGTGCGCTCGAACAGGCCCGTGCCGAGTTCCGGCTAGTGCTGCGCGATCTCTCCGCCGGCACCCCGGCATTCGACCGGCTCTCGCTGATCCGTGAATTGCCCGCAGCGATCGCCAATGGCGAGATGTTCCTGCAATATCAGCCCAAGGTCCATGTCCGCCGCCAGGAGATTTCGAGCGCCGAGGCGCTGGTGCGCTGGCAGCATCCGCGACGCGGCCTGATCCTGCCCGGCGACTTCATCACCGTCGCCGAGGAAGCGCGCCAGATCGGCGCGCTGACCTTGTGGACGCTCGATCAGGTCATCGCCGATCAACACACGCTGCGCGACGAGGGGCGCGATCTGACGATCTTCATCAACATCTCCGGGCAATTGCTCGGCGATGCGGATTTCGTCGCCACCGCCTGCCGCAAGGTGCGCGAGGGCGGCAGCCAGATCGGCTTCGAGATCACCGAAACGGCGGTGATCCGCGATCCGCAGAGCGCGATCGCCAATCTGCGCAAGTTCGACGAGGTCGGCATCACGATCGCGATCGACGATTACGGCGCTGGCCTGTCCTCGCTCGCCTATCTCAAGCAATTGCCCGCGCGTGAGTTGAAGATCGACAAGATGTTCATCCTCCAGCTCACCAGCAGCAACCGCGATCCGCTGATCGTGCGCTCGACGATCGACCTGGCGCATGCGCTGGACATGGAAGTCACCGCCGAGGGCGTCGAGACGCAGGCCGCGCTTGCTTTGCTGACGGTGATGGGGTGCGACATGGTGCAGGGCTATCTGCTCAGCCGCCCGATCTCGATCGACGCGTTCCGCCAGTTCCTGACCGACGACAACCTCAAGCTTGGTGGTGACGGGCGCGAATCCATGTTCAAGCGCCCGGCGAGCTTCTGGCGCGGCGGCTGACGTGATCGGTTTAGCCGCGCGTTAACGATGCGTGTGGCACATCGCGGACGATGAGCATCGTCACTCTCCACGCTACCGGTCGGCGGCTTCTGTGCGGGCTGTTGCTGACGTTCGGGCTGCTGCTCGGCGCGGCGGCGCACGCCACCGACGCGGCCGATCAGTTCGATGCGCGCGTGGCGGACGCCAAGGCGGCGATGCTGGTCAACGCGGTGCAGGCAATCGAAAAGGCGCAGATCGCGGAGCGAGCCGCCGGCAGTTTGTCCGGCAATCGCCGCGCGATCGGCACGGCGACCGCGCAATGGCTGCAAGGTGAAGCCTATCTTCGGCTGGGGAACGTCCAGAAAGCCAGGCCGCTGATCGACGAGGCGTTCGCGTCCGCGCGTGCGGCCGGGCCTGCTACCAAGCTGACCGGCGATATCCTGCTGTCGCGCGGCGGGCTGCATGCCGCGACTGCGCAGGTGGCCGCAGCGCTCGCCGATTATCAGCAGGCGCACAATCTGTTCCGCGATATCGGCGAGACGCGCAGCCGTGCGATCGCCTTGCTCAGCATCGCGTTGCTGTATCTGGAGGCAGGAGATTACCGGAACGCGCTGCGCTATAACGATCAGGCGCGCGATGTGTACCGTGCCGATCCGCAGTTGCTGCTGACGATTTTCGACAATCGCGGTAACGCCTTGAAGGAACTCGGCCGGTTTCGTGAGGCCGAGCAGCAATTCCGGGAAGCGTTGACGCTTGCCAAGACGCTGCATAGCCCCGAACTCGAGGCGCGCGTGCTCAGCAACATCGCGCGCAGTCAGCTACGCGCCGGCAAGCTGGACGCCGCCGATCGCTCGATCGCGCAGGGCTTCGGCTATCGCAGCCAGCCCGCAGCCGCCGCGGCGGTGGGCCAGTTCTGGGCGCTCGCCGCACAGGCCGCGCTTCAGCACGGCGATGCGCCGCGTGCCGCGTCGCTCATCACGCGCGCGTTCGCCGAAGTCGACCCTTCGCACCCGACCCTCTCGGATCGCGAGGCGCACGAGACCGCCTACCTCGCCTTCAAGCGCGTCGGCGACGAGAAGAATGCGCTCGCCCACCTCGAAGCGCTCAAGCGCCTGGACGACAAGGCTTCGACGCTGGCCGCATCGACCAACACCGCGCTCGCCGCGGCGCGGTTCGACTTTGCCAATCAGGAACTGCGTATCGCCAAGCTGCGCAACGAGGAACTGGCACGCACCAACGCCTTCGAGCACGCACGCGCGGCGACGCAGCGGCTGATCTTCGCAGGCGTGGCGATCGTCACGCTCGTCATCGTCGCCTTGCTCGCCACCAGCCTGATCGTGATCCGCCGCAGCCGCAACGACGTGCGCGCCGCCAACGTCGATCTCGCCGCGACCAACGACGCGCTCGCCAAGGCGCTCGCCGCCAAGACCGAGTTCCTCGCCACCACCAGCCACGAGATCCGCACCCCGCTCAACGGCATCCTCGGCATGACGCAGGTGATGCTGGCGGACGCGAAGCTGGGCGAGACGCTGCGCGACCGGATCGGCATCGTCCACAGCGCGGGCGTGACGATGCGGGCGCTGGTCGACGACATCCTCGATGTCGCGAAGATGGAGACGGGCAACCTCTCGATCGAACAGGCGCCGTTCGACCTCACCGAGATGCTGCGCGATGTGTGCCGTATGTGGCAGGAGCAGGCGCGGGCCAAGGGCCTGACGTTCGCGCTCGATCTGGCCGACGCGCCGCGCGGCATCGAGGGCGATGCGACGCGGCTGCGCCAGATCGTGTTCAACCTGCTGTCGAACGCGATCAAGTTCACCGAACGCGGCACGATCGGGCTCGCGGTGGCGACCGTGCGCGACGGCGGTAGCGAGCGCGTACGGATCGCAATCCGCGACAGCGGCATCGGTATTCCCGCCGACAAGTTCGAGCTGATCTTCGAATCGTTCCGTCAGGTCGATGCCGGCACGACGCGGCGCTTTGGGGGCACCGGACTGGGGCTGTCGATCTGCCGCAACCTCGCCCGCGCGATGGGCGGCGATGTCGTCGTGTCGAGCGTTGCCGGCGCGGGCTCGACCTTCACGATCGAGCTGCCGCTGATCCGTGCCGAGGCACCGGCGGAGGAGGCGGCGCGCCCGCTCGCCAGTGGGCTGCTGATCGTCGACCGCAACCCGATCACGCGGGCGATGCTGCGCACCGTACTCGCCCCGCGCGCGGGCGAGGTCGGCTTCGCGGCCACTGCGGCCGAAGCCGCCCTGCGGCTCGCCGAGGGCGGGGTGGCGCATGTGCTGATCGACGATGCCACGATCAAGGCCGCTGAAGATCCGGCAGCGGCGCTCGTCGAGATCGGCCGTGCGGCGTCGACGGCGGGCGCGGCGAGCACTTTGTTATGGTCTGCCCCCGACGCGGGTGTCTATAGGCAGGCGGAGGAAGCCGGGCTTGACCGGGTCGTCGCAAAGCCGATTGCCGGTGCGCGGCTGGCCGATTTGATGTACGGTGAAATCCGGCGTAACGGGCACGAACCCGCGCTTGTAACGCAGGCGGCATGATCCGATAGTGAGTAGCATGACGGCTGATCGACCCCACTCGAACCTTCAAGCCGGCACCCGGCCATGAAGATCCTGTTTATCGAAGACGATCCGATGAACCGGCGGGTCGTCAACGATATGCTCGACGTGGCGGGTGCGACGATGACCGGGGCGGAAAGCGGCGAGATCGGCCTCGCCCTGATCGACGAACATGACTTCAACATCGTCCTGCTCGATCTGCGCATGCCCGGAATGGACGGGCTGACCGCGCTCGAACATATCCGCGCGCGCAAGGATGCCAAGGCCGACCTGCCGGTGATCGTGCTCACCGCCGATACCGCGATCGACCTGCGGGAGCGCTGCCTCGCGGCGGGTGCGGACGAGGTGCTGTTCAAGCCGGTCGCGATGGATTCGCTGTTCGATGCGATCGGGCGGATGCTCGCCAAGGGCGCGAACGACGGGATGATCGGCTGAGGCATCCACGCCGCGGCCACGCCGCGTCTTCGGACAGTGCTGGTGCGTCGCCGCGCGGGCCGGCGCTGGTCCTCGGCTAAGCTGCGTTGGGCGCTCAGCCCGAGTGGCGCGGGATCGGTTCCTCCAGCCGCTCGACCATGCCGCGCCCGCGCACCTTGGCGGTCGACTATCGGGCTGTCCTACACGAACCATATAGGTTACGTGGCGCGCCCATGCAGAACCTCGTCCCCACGCAGCGCCCCGTGCTCGACTTCGAGCCTGTCCCCCGCAAACCCCGCTATGACGGCTGGACGCCCGAGCGCCAGCGCGCCTTCATCGAAGCGCTCGCCGAACTCGGATCGGTGAAAGCTGCCTGCAAGCGCGTCAACATGAGCCAGGAGGGCGCCTATTACCTGCGCCGCCAGCCCGGCGCGGACAGCTTCCGCGCCGCCTGGAACGCCGCGCTCGACCACGGCGTGCAGCGCCTCACCGATATCGCCATCGACCGCGCGACCGAAGGCGTCGCCGATCCCGTGTTCTGGCGCGGCGAGCAGGTCGGCGAGAAGCGCAAATACAACGACCGGCTGCTGATGTTCATCCTGCGCCACCACCTCGCCGATCGCTACGGCGGCCCCGGCCTCGCCCACGGCACGCGCAGCCGCGAGACGATCGAGCGCGAGGCGGCGGAGAACTGCCCGGTCTGCAAGGCCGCGCGCGAGGCTGCCGAGGATGCCGAGGCGATCGCGGAAGCCGACAAGACCGCGCGGCTTACCGCGCTCGCCCTGCTGCTCGACACCTACCGGAACAAGGCCGCCGCCGAACGCCGCGCGCGGCTTGCGGGAGAAGTGATCGCCGCCGACTTCACGCTGCGCCAGATGACCTGCATCGAACTTATGCTTTGCGCTGGCGGTGCCGGCGAGCGGGTGCTGGCGCTGTGGGATCAGGCGTTCGAGCCGGTCGAGACCGCAGAGCCGCACGTTGGTGAACTCGCCCGCCTGATCGCCGAGGCGCGCGACGCGGCGTGGGCGCGGGAGGGGGCGTTGCTGCGGCCGTCGGTCGATGCGCTGGGTGCGCGAGGTGTGGCGGTGCCGGGCGGGCCGACGATGCGCGAGCGCTACGCGGCGCAGGATGAAGCACGCCGTAAGATGGCGGAGGCGCAGGCGATGTGGGAGGCGGCGGCGACGGAGGAGGGGTGGCGGGGGTGGTGTGGGTAACTTTAAGCCATTCAGATGTGTCTCGCACTCACGAAAGATAGCCGATGGCCTTTCCGTAATTTGAAAGCTTAGTGAGGGTATAATTAGCGATATCGGCGCGGCCAGTCTTAGCCCGCCACATCACCTCAATACGTATTAAGTTACTACCCTTTGTTGCCAGGATATCCGTTCTGCGAGTAAGGCCGATGCCAAAATCTTTCTCAAGCTCGAAAGAATCGATTAAGCCTGCAGCCAACATCGCTTTAGCAACTGCTTCATTAAGTAGAACATCGTTAACAGAAGCAATTTCTGCGATTTTCTTAAATGTCTCAACACTGGAGGAGCCTAATTTTTTGCCTCGCGTTAATGTTCCTTGCGATTTGTCCTGAAAAATAGAGCCCAGCTCGGTCCCCTTCAAACGATTGATAGCTTTCGCTTCATCGCCATTTGTTACAAGACCTAGATTTCTCATCCGAGCTTTCAAATGAGCGCTACCAAACGAGCGCATAATCTCGGAAGCAGCCAAGACCGGAAGATGTAGAATACGTGCATCAAGAACACTGCCAAGCAGCCAATTTTGTCCGGATATTTTTTTAACTCAGCTACGATGTTGGCGCCCGTTGAAGTCATAAGGCGCTCCGTGTCAATCGACGCAGATTTTCCTCTTGTTAGACCGCTGACCTCGCCTTCGGGATCATTGCCAGCAGCGACTACAATCCAAAGCCTGCACTGTTCCTTTCCTACCAGTTTTTGGACATTTTTGCTGCGCTCAGTGATCGTAGAGCTAAGACGGGTCATAAATCCGCCTATTGTCGACGACAAAGACGCGAACTCCGACACGTCATCACTTGTCAGACCTAAATCCGCTAGACCGGAACCTTGGTTCAACGTCGAAAGAGTTCGCTCTGCGATCTCGATGTATTGACTTTTTTCTGGGCCTAAGAACTCAGGCGTTTGGCCTGTAATACCAAGAAGCGATTCGCCACCAATCCTTGCTGCAAGTGCAACAACGCGATCGCGCAGTTCATCTGTGTTGCACGGCCAAACTACTAAAGATCCTTCGCCATTCTCTGAGCGAATGAAACCATTAATTGTATGAAGCCAATCTTCTAACTCTCGATCAGTATAAGAGCGTAAAGCTTCTCGTTCTTCAAGTACATATATACTTAATCCAGCACCCACTAGTTGCGCGTCCGAAAAGTACGTTTTTATATCCTGCGCACCAGCGACAGAGCGTACCTGCACATCATCTCGAAAAAACGGGAGCGTGTGTAGGAATGTCGATTTGCCTGCGCCGGATTGTCCGCGAAGAACTAAGAAACCGCCGCGCCCGGCGGAGCGCATACGCGCATAGATGTCGTCAATCATGTTGAGCGCGCTGGCGACAGGAACGACAATAGTTTCTAGTTCATCGGATGCTTTGCGCTTTAGGGTCTCATAGCGATCAGGCAGAACTGGATGAAGTGTTGTCATGCCCCAGCCATAACAAGGTCGCTTCCTAGCTCAAAGCTTCAATAACGCGCCGGTAAGTTATGCGCGGGAAAATGGTGCCGCCGCGGCAAAGCCGCGTCGTCGGACGGCGCTTTCGCGCCGCCGGCCGGGCTCGGTTTCGATCCAAGGCTAAGCTGCGCTTAGCCTGACGCGCTTCCTAATTCTCGTCGCCCATTCTCAGGGCGGCGATGAAGGCTTCCTGCGGGATCGAAACCGAGCCGTACTCCCGCATCCGCGCCTTGCCCTTCTTCTGCTTGTCGAGCAGCTTGCGCTTGCGCGTCGCGTCGCCGCCATAGCATTTCGCGGTCACGTCCTTGCGCATCGCGCTGATCGTCTCGCGCGCGATCACCTTGCCGCCGATCGCCGCCTGAATCGGGATCTTGAACATGTGGCGCGGGATCAATTCCTTCAGCCGCTCGACCATGCCGCGCCCGCGCACCTCGGCGGTCGAGCGGTGGACGATCATGCTCAGCGCGTCGACCGGCTCCTCGTTGACGAGGATGCCCATCTTGACGAGATCGCCGTCGCGGTAGCCGATCTGGCTGTAGTCGAAGCTGGCATAGCCCTTCGACAGCGATTTCAGCCGATCGTAGAAATCGAACACCACTTCGTTGAGTGGCAGTTCATACGTCGCCTGCGCGCGCCCGCCGACATAGGTGAGGTCCTTCTGAATGCCGCGCCGGTCCTGACACAGTTTCAGGATCGAGCCGAGATATTCGTCGGGCACGTAGATCGTCGCGAGGATCCACGGCTCGGAAATGCTCTCGATCTTGTTGGGGTCGGGCATGTCGGCGGGGTTGTGCAGTTCGATCTGCCCGCCACCATGGGTCAGCTCGATCTCGTACACCACGGAAGGCGCGGTGGTGATGAGGTCGAGGTCGTATTCGCGCGTCAGCCGCTCCTGGATAATTTCCAGGTGCAGCAGCCCAAGGAACCCGCAGCGGAAGCCGAAGCCCAGCGCTGCCGAGGTTTCCATCTCGAACGAGAAGCTCGCATCGTTCAGCCGCAGCTTGGAGATCGATTCGCGCAGTTTCTCGAAATCGGCGGCATCGACCGGGAACAGTCCGCAGAACACCACCGGCTGCACTTCCTTGAAGCCCGCCAGCGGTTCGAGGGCAGGGCGCTTCACATCGGTCAGCGTATCGCCGACGCGCGCCTGCGCAACGTCCTTGATCTGCGCGGTGATGAAGCCGATCTCGCCCGGCCCGAGGTCCTGCAATTGCTCGATCTTGGGGCGGAAGCAGCCGACCCGGTCGACGAGATGCTCGGTGCCGGCCTGCATGAACTTGACGTTCTGGCCTTTTTTCAGAACCCCGTCGATCACGCGGATCAGGATGACGACGCCGAGATACGGGTCGTACCAGCTATCGACCAGCATCGCCTTCAAGGGCGCGGAGGCGTCCCCCTTTGGCGGCGGAATGCGCGTGACCACCGCTTCCAGCACGTCTGCAATGCCGATGCCCGATTTGGCCGAGGTGAGCACCGCTTGGGAGGCGTCGAGGCCGATCACCTCCTCGATCTCGGCCTTCACCTTCTCGGCATCGGCGGCGGGCAGGTCGATCTTGTTGATGACGGGCACGATCTCATGGTCATGCTCGATCGACTGGTACACGTTGGCGAGCGTCTGCGCCTCCACCCCCTGCGCCGCATCCACCACCAGCAGCGCGCCCTCGCACGCGGCGAGGCTGCGGCTCACCTCATAGGCGAAGTCGACATGGCCCGGCGTGTCCATCAGGTTGAGCGTATAGGTCTCGCCGTCCTGCGCCTTGTAGGCGAGGCGCACCGTCTGCGCCTTGATGGTGATGCCGCGCTCCTTCTCGATATCCATATTGTCGAGCACCTGCTCGGACATCTCGCGATCGCTGAGGCCCCCGGTCTGTTGGATCAACCGGTCGGCAAGCGTCGACTTCCCATGATCGATATGGGCTATGATGCTGAAATTGCGGATCTTTTCGAGTGGAGTGGTCACGTCGGCCATTCTGTGAAGCGGGTTTAGGGAGCGCCGATAGCATTGCTTGGCCGATAAGCCAAAGCGTGGCGATCAACAGACTCGCAAGCGTGAGTGCAAAATGATACGCGCGTCATCGTCGGGGTCGCAGTTATCTTTACGGCATCCGCAGCCGAAGCATCGGCGTGGATCGCACAAGACGGGGGTTTTCATGCGGAATGTGATTTCGGCGGCGATGATGGTCGGGTTGGCGCTGGCGCCTGCCACCGCATCCGCGCAGCGTCTGGCTCGGCCTTCGGGCACCCAGAAGACGCAGGACGCGACGATGAACGACGTGCCGCACTGCTATAAGAAGCTCGGCACCATTTCGATCGTCGATGGCGATGATCCGCGCGGCTGGACGCAATATAGTCTGGCGCCGCCGCAGAAGCTGCTCAAGGTGCTGGTGCAGCGTTCGGGCTGTTTCAACCTGGTCGATCGTGGCAGCGGGCTCCAGGCCGCGCAGCGCGAGCGCGACATCGGTGGCGATCTCGGCCATCAGCGCGGCGCCAACGTCGGCGTCGGCCAGATCAAGGCGGCTGACTATGTGCTTCAGGCCGAAGTGCAGGCGGCGAACAGCAATTCGGGCGGCAGCGGCATCGGTGCCGGCCTCGGCGGTCTGGTTGGCGGTCGCTTCGGCGCGCTGGTCGGCGGCATCGGCAGCAAGAAGATGGAGGCGAACACCGTTCTCTCCATCACCAACGTGCGCACGACCGAGACGATCGCCACCGAGGACGGCTATGCCGCAAAGAACAGCCTGAGCTTTGGCGCGGGCGGCGGGGTCGGCTTCTTCGGCGGCGGCGTCGGCGCGGTCGGCGGCGGCTATGACAACACCGATATCGGCCGCATCGTCACGCTGGCGTTCATCCAGGCGTATGCGAAGCTGGTGAATGGCCTCGGCCTCGTCAATCCCGGCGACGCAGGCACCGCGCAGGCGACTCCGGCCAAGACGTTTAGTGCGCTCGCGCCGGTCGCGATGCACGCCACCGCCGCGGCTAGCGGCAAGACGATCCGCACGCTCCCGCCCGGCTCGATCGTCTATCCGACCGGCAACAAGAACGGGCTGTGGTGGGAAGTCGCCGACGAGAACGACAATGTCGGCTGGGTACTCAACACCAAGCTCGGTCCGACGCAGTAAGCATGTGTCACCGCCGCCGGCCCCGATCGTGCTGGCGGCGGAACGACCGAAGGCGTAGAGACCGCATGTTCGATTAGGAGACGATCCATGCTGAAGTTCCTCGCTGCCTTCGCCGCCGGTTCGCTCGCGCTCGCGGCGCCCGCACATGCCGCACTCGCGGTCGGCGCCAAGGCGCCGCTGTTCACCACGCAGGCCGCGGTCGGCGGCAAGAACTTCACCTTCACGTTGCAAAGCGCGCTGAAGAAGGGGCCGGTCGTGCTGTACTTCTTCCCCGCCGCCTTCACTTCGGGCTGCACGATCGAGGCGCATGAGTTCGCCGAGGCTGCTGACGAATATAAGAAGCAGGGCGCGACGCTGATCGGGCTGACCGCGGGCAACGTCGATCGCATCAAGGAATTTTCGGTACAGGAGTGCCGCAACAAGTTCCCGGTCGGCGTGGCGACGCCTGCCACGATCGCCGGTTATGACGTGACGCTGCCGCAGAAGACCGGCTGGTCGAACCGCACCTCGTTCGTGATCGCGAAGGACGGCACCATCGCCTACGTCTTGTCGGAGCCGAGCCCCGAGGGTCATGTTTCCGGCACGATGGCGGCGGTGAAGGCGCTCGCCGCCAAGAAGGGCTGACCGGTCCGGGCATCCGTCTCGCGCTCGCCGGTCCGGCGGGCGTCGACGCCGTGCCTTGTCCGCGCGACACACTCATGCCGAAGCGGCACGGCCAGCGCGATAGCGTCCGAAGATGTTCGAGGCGTTTCGGGGAAAGATGCTGCAATGGTCGGGGCGATAGGATTCGAACCTACGACCCCTGGACCCCGAGACCAGTGCGCTACCAGACTGCGCCACGCCCCGACACATTGCAGGAGGGCGCCTCTAGCGGGATGACCTGACTCGATCAAGCGCTAAATCGCGGAAAATCGAGGAGCCGGTTCACGGCACAAGGCGCCCGGGGGCGGCGGCTACGCACGATCCCGGATGAACGCTTTGTCATCGCGGTGGCGGCTTCCGGGGCGGCAATCGCGCTGATAAGGGTGGGACCGTAACGGGAGAATTTCAGGGTCTATGTCCAACGCGCCGATCTTCTTCGATGCGTCGGGGCGCCGGCGGCGGCGGTTCGCCTTTGCGATCGGTGCCTTCATCGTGCTCGTCATCCTCTCGCTGGTCGCGCTCGGTCTGTCGATCGGCGTGGTGCCGCCTGCGCCGCTGCTGCCGGTCGATGCCGAGCACCCCGCGCTGGTGCGCCTGCCGCCGCCGCATGAGCCGTTGCTCAAACGCACCCGCCGCCAATTGCTCGATTATGCGCGCCTGTTGACTGGTGCGCCCGCGCGCGGCGTGCAGCCGGGCGATGACGCGCCGCTCGCGATCGCCTTCCATGTGCCGTGGGATCCGTCGAGCGCCTCGTCGCTGCGTCGGCATATCAACGATCTCGACTGGCTGATCCCCGGCTGGGTAAGCGTCACGGGCGCCAACCACCATATCACCGTGTTTCGCGACACCGCCGGCAAGGAAATCCTCAATCGCGCGCAGCGTCGCCCGCTGCTGCTGCCGATGATCCAGAACGCGCAGCAGGGCGAATGGGATGGCACGGGCATGGCCGCGCTGCTGCACGATCCCGTGCAGCGGCGCGCTCTGCTCGACAAACTGGAGCCGTGGCTCGTGGCGAACCAGGCCGGCGGCGCGTTCTTCGATTTCGAGGAACTCCCGCGCAAGGCATTGCCCGATTACCGTGCGTTCCTGCGCGAAGCCAAGGCGCGCTTCGCCAAGCGCGGCTGGGTGGTGGCGATCGCGGTGCCGGTCGGCGAGGACAGTTGGGACGTGAAGGCGTTCGCGAGCGTCGTCGATCGCGTCTTCCTGATGGCGTATGACGAACACGAACTGAGCAGCCCGCCCGGTCCGATCGCCTCGCAAAGCTGGTTCGAGCGTGCGGTCGCGCAGGCCGCGAACGGCGTGCCGCGCGGCAAGATCGTCGTTGCGATCGGCAATTACGGCTACGACTGGCACAGCGACAGCGCGGCCGGTGGCGATCCGGTGGCGATCGACGAAGCGTGGGAGGCTGCGCGTGAATCGGGCGCGACGCCCGTGTTCGACAAGGCGAGCGGCAATACCGGTTTCGCCTATCAGGAAGGCAATGTCCGCCACGTCCTGTGGCTGCTCGACGCGCCCTCGGCCTATAACCAGATCCGCTTCCTCAATCGCGCGAAGCTCGGCGCGGTCGCACTGTGGCGGCTGGGTTCGGAAGACCCGGGGCTGTGGTCGGTCTTCGGGCGGTCGCATCGTGTGCTGCCCGGGCCACAGGCGATGAACGCCATTCCGGTCGGCACCGATGTCGATATCGACGGCAACGGCGAAATCCTCAAGATCGCCGGCGTGCCTGTCACCGGGCAACGCAATGCGACGCTCAACCCCGCCAACGGGCTGATCGATCGAGTCGATTTCACACGACTGCCGTCGCCTTATGTGGTGCAGCGCACCGGCTACAAACCGGGCGAGGTCGCGCTGACCTTCGACGACGGGCCCGATCCGACGTGGACGCCCAAGATCCTCGACATCCTCAAGGCCAATCACGTCCCTGCCACGTTCTTCGTGATCGGCGAGAATGCGCTGACCCAGCGTAGCCTCCTCGAACGGATGGTGCGCGAAGGCCATGAGGTCGGCAGCCACAGCTACACGCATCCCAATATGGCGGGGTCGACCGACACTGAGACGGCGTTCCAGCTCAACACCACGCAGCGGCTGTTCCAGGCGTTCACCGGGCGATCGCTGCGGTTGTTCCGCGCGCCCTATTTCGGGGACGCCGAGCCGACCACCGCCGACGAAATCGAGCCGGCGCTCCAGGCGCAGAACCGCGGCTATATCTCGGTTGGACTGCATGTCGATCCCGACGACTGGAAGCGGCCGGGCGTGCAGCCGATCATCGACAAGGTGGTGAGCGAGGTGTACCCGCCGCCCGCCTGTAACGCGCAATCGGATGCGTCGTGCAGCCACAACGTCATTTTGCTCCACGACGGCGGCGGCAATCGCCAACAGACAGTGGAGGCGCTGCCGATCATCATCCAGCAGCTCCGCGCCAAGGGCATCCGCTTCGTGCCGGTGTCGACGCTCGCGGGTATCCCGCGCAACGTCGCAATGCCTCCGATCTCGGCGAGCGACCGGCTCGCGTCGTCGGCCGATCTGTTCGTGTTCACCGCGCTCGGCTCGATCGTCGTCGCGCTCGGCTGGCTGTTCTTCTTCGCGATCACGATCGGCATCGCGCGCGCGCTGACGCTCTCCGCACTCGCGCTGATCCAGGCGCGACGCGAGGGGCGGACGGTGTTCCCCGCGATCGACCCCGCGCGGTTCGTGACGGTGATGATCCCGGCCTTCAACGAGGAGGCAGTGATCGAGCGCTCCGTGCGCACCGTGCTCGCCAGCATCGACGTGCGGCTCGAGGTGATCGTCATCGACGACGGATCGAGCGACCGCACCAGCGAGATCGTCCGCACTGTCTTCGCCGACGAACCGCGCGTCCGGCTGCTCACGCTGGAGAACGGCGGCAAGGCGCGCGCGCTCAACCAGGGCCTCGCGCTCGCGACCGGCGAGATCGTCATCGCGCTCGACGCCGATACCCAGTTCGAGCCGACCACGATCGCGCGGCTGGCGCGCTGGTTCGTCGATCCCGCACTTGGCGCGGTGGCAGGCAACGCCAAGGTCGGCAACCGGGTGAACCTCATCACGCGCTGGCAGGCGCTCGAATATATCACTGCGCAGAATCTCGAACGGCGCGCGCTCGCGCGGCTTGAGGCGATGACGGTGGTGCCCGGCGCGGTCGGTGCGTGGCGGCTGGAGGCGATCCGCAGCGTCGGCGGCTATCCGGACGACACGCTTGCCGAGGATCAGGATCTCACCATCGCGATCCAGCGCGCCGGCTGGAAAGTGCATTATGACCAGTACGCCGTCGCCTGGACCGAGAGCCCCGAAAGCTTCAAGGGCCTCGCCAAGCAGCGCTTCCGCTGGGCGTACGGCACGCTGCAATGCCTGTGGAAGCATGGCATCATCATCGCGCGCGGCAAGCCGGCGGGCCTCGCGCGCGTGGGGTTGCCGCAGGCGATCCTGTTCCAGATCGTGCTGGCGGCGATCTCGCCGATCATCGATCTCGCGCTGATCGTCAGCTTCGTGATGACCTATATCGCGGTGCGCGCGCACGGCTGGGCGCAGACCCAGCACGACGTTTATACGATGCTGATCTACTGGCTGGTGTTCACCGCGATCGACGTGCTGGCCGCGACGATCGCCTTCGCGCTCGAGCGGCGCGAGAACTGGAAGTTGCTGTGGCTGCTGATCCCGCAGCGGATCGGCTACCGACAGGTGATGTATTACGTCGTGTTGAAGGCGATCACCCAGGCGTTGCGCGGGCCGAAGGTCGGCTGGGGCAAGCTGGCGCGGACGGGGCGCGTCAATATGTAGCCTTGCGGTACTGAGGCTGTATATCGGCGGATATGCTGAACCGTCTCCTCGCCGCCCTGCTGCTGCTCACCGCGAGCGCCGCCATCGCTGCGCCGCCCGCGCCGCCGCTGGTGCTTGCGGCGGCGAGCTTGCAGGAATCGATGAACGCCGCCGCCGATGCCTGGGCGGCAAAGGGGCATCCCCGACCGGTGATTTCCTTCGCGGGCTCCTCCGCACTGGCCCGGCAGATCGAAGCGGGCGCGCGTGCCGACCTGTTCGTGTCGGCGGACGAGGACTGGATGGATGAGGTTGCCGCGAAACACCTTATCGCGCCCGCAACGCGCTCGACCTTTCTCGGCAACCGGCTGGTGATCGTCGCCGCCGCCGGCAGCACGGTGCGCGCGCCAGCGGGCGGCGTGCGGCTGGCGCGGTTCCTCTCCGCCGGGCCGCTGGCGATGGCCGATCCGTCGGTGCCGGCGGGCAAGTACGGGCGCGAGGCTCTGACGAGGCTTGGCGTGCTGGCGGTGGTGCGGCCGCATATCGTTTCGGCCGAGAACGTGCGTGCGACGCTCGCGCTGGTCGAACGTGGCGCCGCACCGTTCGGCATCGTCTATGCGACCGACGCGCGGGCTTCGGCGAAGGTGCGCGTCGCCGGCGTGTTCCCGGAGAACACGCACCCGCCGATCACCTATCCGCTCGCGCGATTGGCTGCGTCGGGCAACGCCGAGGGTGAGGGTTTCCGCCGCTTCCTGCTGAGCGGCGTGGGCAAGGCGATCTTCGTGCGTTACGGCTTTTCGGCCAAGTGAGCGCGCCGGGGCGAGCGCGCCCTCATCGGTTCGTCCTGGGCGGAGTCGAACGACATGCGGCGGCTTCGGTGCTGTCGGCATGCACTTCGACTTCGCTCAGCACGAACCGCCGGAATAGGGCGGCCGCAGAATGCTGACCGTGACCGAATGGCAGATCGTCGCGCTTTCGCTTCGCGTCGGTCTTGTCGCCATTGCGGTGACGTTGCCGCTCGCCTTCGCGCTCGCATGGCTGCTCGCGCGCGTGACGTTTCCGGGCAAGGTGCTGGTCGATGCCATCATCCACCTGCCGTTGGTGGTGCCGCCGGTGGTGACGGGCTGGGTGCTGCTGATCCTGTTCGCGCCCGCCGGACCGCTCGGCGTGTCGCTGATGCGCTGGTTCGGCGTGACCGTGCTGTTCCGCTGGACCGGCGCGGCGATTGCGGCAGGCGTGATGGCGCTGCCGCTGATGGTGCGCGCGATGCGGCTGTCGATCGAGGCGATCGACAACAGGCTCGAAAATGCCGCGCGTACGCTCGGCGCAGGGCGCTGGCGGGTGTTCCGGACCATAACCCTGCCGCTCAGCCTGCCTGGCGTGCTCGCTGCGCTGGTGCTTGGTTTCGCGCGCGGGCTCGGCGAGTTCGGCGCGACGATTACGTTCGTGTCGAACGTGCCGGGCGAGACGCAGACCCTGCCGCTTGCCATCTACAGCGCGCTCCAGCAGCCGGACGGCGATGCTCTGGTTTGGCGGCTGTCGGCGATGTCGGTAGCGCTGTCGCTGGCGGCGCTGGTGGCGTCCGAACTGCTCGTGCGCCGTACGGGAAGGGGGCAGGGTGGCGTTTGACGTTCATGTCGTGAAGCGCCTCGGCGAGACGCGGATCGACTTCACGCTCGCCGCAGAAACGGGCGCGACCGTGCTGTTCGGGCCTTCGGGCGCGGGCAAGACGAGCGTGCTCAACATGATCGCAGGGCTGTTGCGGCCCGATGCGGGGCATGTCCGGGTCTGCGGCGCAGCGCTGTTCGATTCCGCGACGGGGGTCGATGTTCCGCCCGAACGGCGGCGGGTCGGCTATGTGTTCCAAGAGCCGCGCCTGTTTCCGCATCTGCGTGTGCGCGATAATCTGCGGTACGGCGCGTCTGGCGGCGGACTTGCTCTCGATGCGATCGGCTTTCTCGGCCTCGACGATCTGCTCGATCGCTGGCCGCGTACCTTGTCGGGCGGAGAAGCGCGGCGTGTCGCGATCGGCCGAGCGTTGCTGAGCGATCCGGCGTTTCTGCTGCTGGACGAGCCGCTGTCGTCGCTCGATCGGGGTCGCCGCGAGGAGATCCTCGTCGCGATCGAGCATATCCGCGATGTCACGCGGCTGCCGATCCTGATGGTGACTCACGACGCAGGCGAAGCCGAACGCATCGGCACGCGTATCGTCCCGGTCTGACGGTGGAAGGGGCGAGCGCATGCGCCCGCCCCCAGATGCTTACTTCTTGTGCTTGCGGTGCGTCATCGTGTGCTTGCCGCCGCCGGCACCCTCGCGGCACTGGTCCTTCACGGTCGCCGAACAGACCGGATAGCTGTCCTGCGCGGCCGGTGCCGGATTGGCGGCGGGGGTGCCCATCTGCGGCGCAGGGGCTGCGGTCGCGGCGGGATCGGCTGCCGGAGCCGCAGTTGCGGGTGCTGCGGTGGCGGCATCGGCACCTGGAGCGGGCTGCGACATCGCGGGATCGGGGGCCGGCGTCGTCTGGGCGAAAGCGGCGACGGGGGCGGCAATCGCCAGCGCGGCGAGCATCATCAGCTTCATCGATTCACTCCTGCAAAAAACGGGCAAAAAAACGGGCAGCTGTTTCTGCTGCACGCCCGTTGAACGCACATCTGCGCGCAAGGCTCCCTCGTTTCGCTCGCGATTCGAGATTACGGTTCAGGACGCCATCACGAGAGTGTTACGGCCAGGTCGGCAACCACATCCAGCGGTGGAAGCTTTGCGGCCCCGCCAACGGTGCGGCCGAAAGGATCGGGTAGAAGAATGCGAACAGCCCCAGCGCCACGAGCAGCGCATATTCGTCCCAACGCGCGAACCGCCCTTTGCAGAAGCGCTGAAGCGCTGCCGCGATCGCGACCGGCAGCAAGATGCTCGGCAGATAATAATAATAAAAGAAGCCGAGCGATTTGGGGATGACGATCCACGGCAGGTAAGCGCCAGCCCAAAGCGCGGCGATGGCGGGCAGCTTGATCGAACGGTCGCGCCAGCCCGCATGGAGACACGCGCCGATCGCGACGAGCCCGCCCCACAGCACGGCCGGATTGCCGACCATCAGCACGCCGCGCGTCGCGCCGTCGACCTCCTCGTACAGATACCAGATCGGGCGGATCATCAGCGGCCAACTCCACCACTGCGACTGATACGGATGGCTCGGCAGCACCTGCGTCTGCTGCGCGTACATGGCGCGCTGGAACCACAGCAGCTCATCGAAACGCAGCGGCATGTCATGGTAATAGAGCGCGGGCGCGAACGTCGCGAAATACGCGCCGATCGAGACGATGCCGAGCAGCAACAACGCCGGCACCGCCGCGAGACCCGGCCAGTATGCGTGCCCGCCCGCGTTGAGCGCCCACCACACCGAACGTCCGGCCCGGCGTGCTTCGGCAAGCCGCACCGCGACGAAGGCGATCGCGGCGTAGGCGACGAACGGCACCGCCGTCCATTTCGCGCCGACCGCAAGCCCGAGCAGCACCGCGCCGAGCAGCCAGCGCGGCCACGCCCCACGCCCGGTCTTCGCGCGCATCGCCCATAGCAGCACGGCGGTCGCCAGCACGACGAACGCGGCCATGAACCCGTCGAGCATCGCGATCCGCGCCTGGATGAAAACCGTGAAGTTCAGCAGCGCGAAGCCCGCGCCCAGCGCCGCGGTGCGCGTGCGGCCGAACGCGAGCCACAGGATCCAGAACACGCCCAGCACGGTGGCGGTGCCGGCAATCGTCGAAAAGGCGCGCCACCCGAGCGGGTCGTCGCCGAACAGCGCGATGCCCGCGGCGATGATCTCCTTGCCGACCAGCGGATGCTCGGTATTGGCCGGCATTGCCAGCGCGAGCAGCTTGCGCGCGGCGGGCACGTAATGCACCTCATCGAACATCACCTTGTGCGGGGTGGTGAGCCGATAGCTGAACAGCGCCTGCGCGCCCACGCCGATCAACGCGGCGACTCGGCCGGGGTGGCCGAAGACGGTGCGCGTTTTCATACCTGCTGGACCCCCACCTTCGCGGGGGAACGGATTGGGCGTTGCAAAGCTACCGGCATGGTGCCGCTATCCCCGCTTCCACGCGGCCTTTCAAGCGAGGCATTGACGGGGAGGGACCGCGAGCGGCAAAGCAGGCCGCATGAAACGGCGCACCGGACAAGACCAGAGCATCACCCGCCAATGGCGGCCCGCAACCCAGGCCGTGCGGGGCGGCACCGCGCGCAGCGAGTTCGGCGAGACCTCGGAGGCGATCTTCCTCACTTCGGGCTACAGCTATGATTGCGCGGGCGACGCCGCCGCGCGCTTCGCGGGCGAGCAGGTCGGCATGACCTACTCGCGGCTCCAGAACCCAACGGTGGAGATGCTGGAGAACCGCATCGCGTTGCTGGAGGGTGCGGAGGCGTGCCGCACGATGACGACGGGCATGGCGGCGATGACCGCGGTGCTGCTGTGCCAGTTGCAGATGGGCGACCATATGGTCGGCGGGCGCGCCGCGTTCGGATCGTGCCGCTGGCTGACCGACACGTTGCTCCCGAAATTCGGTATCGAGACGACCGTGGTCGATGCGCGCGATCCGCAGGCCTGGGCCGATGCGATCCGCCCCAATACCAAGGTGTTCTTCTTCGAAACGCCCGCCAATCCGACGATGGACGTGGTCGATCTGAAAGCGGTGTGCGACATCGCACGCGCGCGCGGCATCACCACGGTGGTCGACAATGCCTTCGCCACGCCCGCGTTGCAGCGGCCGATGGAATGGGGCGCGGACGTGACCGCTTATTCCGCCACCAAGATGATGGACGGGCAGGGGCGCGTGCTTGCTGGCGCAGTGTGCGGCACCTCGGCGTTCATCAACGACGTTCTGCTGCCTTTCACGCGCAATACCGGGCCGACGCTTAGCGCGTTCAACGCGTGGGTGGTGCTGAAAGGTCTCGAGACGCTCGACCTGCGCATCCGCCGACAGAGCGAGAACAGCCTCAAGGTCGGCGCGTTCCTGGAAAACCGCGTGCCGCGCATCCTCCACCCCGGCCTTGCCAGCCATCCGCAGCACAATCTCGCGATGGCGCAAATGGAGGCGTGCGGGCCGATCTTCGCGTTCGAGGTCGATGGCGGTCGCAAACAGGCGCATGGCCTGCTCGATGCGCTCGAACTCGTAGATATCTCGAACAACATCGGCGATTCGCGTTCGCTGATGACGCACCCCGCCTCGACCACGCATTACGGCGTCGCGGAGGACAAGCGCATCGAGATGGGCGTGACCGACAATCTGCTGCGCCTCAACGTCGGCCTGGAAGATCCGCAGGACGTGATCGACGATCTCGACCAGGCGCTGACAAAGGTCGGGCTGTGATCGGCGATGCGATGAAGTCGCTGTTCCCACACGTCGCGGAGACGCGCGGTGTCGTGGTGCGCGTCTCGGTCAGCTATCTGCCCGAACAGTCCGAACCGGCGCGCGGGCGCTGGTTCTGGGCCTATCACATCCGCATCGAGAACGAGGGTGCGCAGGAGATCCAGTTGCTGACTCGCCACTGGGTCATCACCGACGGGCGTGGCGCGCGCCACTCGGTCGAGGGTGAAGGCGTGATCGGCGAGCAGCCGCTGATCGCACCGGGCGGCAGCTTCGACTATGTGTCCGGTTGTCCGCTCTCGACACCGACTGGATCGATGCAGGGCACGTACCACATGGTCGGCGCGGACGGGACCGCGTTCGACGTGGAGATTCCCAAGTTCGCGTTGCTTGCCCCGGCGGTGGGTGCGTGATCCGGCTGGTATGAAGCGCACGCATCTTCCGCTCAACGGCCTGCGCGTGCTCGATGCCGCCGCGCGGCACCTGTCGTTCACCCGCGCCGCCGACGAACTGGCGGTGACGCCGGCGGCGGTCGGCCAGCAGATCCGCGCGCTAGAGGATACGCTCGGCGTGGTGCTGTTCCGTCGCACCACGCGCGGGCTGGAACTGACGCCCGAGGGTGAGGCCGGGCTCGAGGCGCTGCGCACCGGCTTTCTCCAGTTCGAGGAAGCGGTGCGGGCGATGCAGGCGGGGCAGACCAGTAAGTCGCTCACCATCGCGGCACCACGCGACCTGACCGAGAAGTGGCTGATGCCGCGCCTCGCCGGGATCGCGCGCGCCGACGGCGAGCTGCGCTTCGCCCTCGTTTCCGCCGATGAGACGATCGACTTCACCGAAGCCAATCTCGATCTCGCGATCCGATGGGGCGATGGCCCGGGCGAGCACGAGGGCGAGGCGCTCGAATCGGAGGGCATGGTCACGGTCGAGCGGCCGGGCGGTGGTGCCGACACACGCATCTCATGGCCGGGTTGCGTCAACGACGATGCCGTCTCGCTGGTGCGCGTCGGCGATGCCGGGCTGGCGATCGACGCGGCGGCGGCGGGGCTGGGGCGCGCGACCGTGCCCGAACTGCTCGCCGGTGCGGACATCGCCGCCGGGCGCGTCGTCGTGACGAGCGGGCCGAAGCCGTTCGCCAAGGGCTATTGGCTGATCGCACCGCTACCTCAGTGGCGGCAGAAGAAGGTGCGCGCGCTGGTCGAGGCGCTGATCGCGTGAGCGATCTGTTCGCCAGCACGCGTCTGGCGATGCGCCCGCAGCGCGCGAGCGATGCGCCCGCGCTCCACGCCGCGTACCGCGATGCGGACCTGATGCGATACTGGTCGAGCGGGCCCCACGCCAACGTCACCGAAACGCACGATTACCTCACCGCGCGCGCCGATACGGGGTCATGGCGCGGCTGGGCGGTGACGCTTAAGGGCGACGATACGGCGATCGGCACGTTAGCGGCGGGCACGCGGCGGCCGGGGGTGGTTGAGATCGGCTATCTGTTGGTGCGCGCATCCTGGGGGCAGGGCTTTGCGCGTGAGGCGGTGTCGCGGCTGCTCGACCTGCTGTTCCGTGAGGAAGGCGCACGGCGCGTGTTCGCGGACACCGATCCTGAAAACCACGGCTCCAACCGGCTGCTCGAGGCGCTGGGCTTCACGCTGGAAGGCGTGCTGCGTGCCGAGTGGGAGACGCATATCGGCGTGCGCGACTCCAACCTGTGGGGGCTGCTCGCCGAGGAATGGACGAAGCGATGACCCCGCCCGACCTTCGTGACCCGGCGCAGCTTGCCGCATATCGCCGCGAGGTGCGCGCGGTCGCCGCGCCGGTGCGGATCATGGGCGTGGCGTTGCTGGTGATCGGCGCGTTGCTGGCCGCACTTCAGCGCACGCGCTGGCCCGCGATCCCCACCGTCCTGCCGCTGGTGCTCGTCGCGCTCGGTGCGCTGCATATGCTCGCCGCGATCGCGGTGCGCGGAAAATACCACCAGCGGCGGATGAAGGGCGATGGCTAAGGCCGATCGTCTCGAACGGCTCGATCTGCGGCGGGCCGAGCTGGAAACCGAGTATCGCGACATGCTGATCGCGGCGCTGCGCACCACCGCAAACGGCACGTGGGGCCTGTTCGACCATCAGCAGGATCGCCGCGCCCGCGCCAAGCTGGCGCCTACCGTCGATGCGCTCACTGAGACCGGCGAAGAGATCGACGCCAAGCGCGAGCAGCTCGGCATCGAACCGTTCGCGCTGCATCACGAATTCCTCGCCTCGCGCGGGCGGGTCGCGTCGAACGCGGTCGGCGAACCCAAGCAGGCGCAGGCTTGGCTCGCACGGCTCGGCGTCTCCGCCTGAAGACTACGCCGCGAGCGCTTCGGGGCGGTACGCCGCGTCAGTCTTGCGGCCGCGACCGACGTTGATCTGCACGCTGACGTTCCAGTTCGGCTTGGGCTGCGACACGCGGATCACGCGGCCGGCCGCATCGCGCGCGTTGCGGGCGTGCCGGTCCGCGCCGCTCAGTGCGTCGACCATGCGCCACAGCAGCACCGAGACGCCGATGCGGATCGCGCTCGCGACCATCGCCACCGCGTTGCCCACCGCGAGCGCCTTCGCCACCACCCATGTCTTCTTCTTGAACGCAGCCATGTCGGTCGCGCCCCAATCGACCCGGAACCCTTCGGGCACCGGCTTCCACTTAGCGTTCGTCGACGCGGTCGATCGGATCATGTCGTGGTTGCAACGCGCGCAACGGCTGAACTGGAAGCCCTGATTGCTGACCGACACGGGCGCCGCGACGTGACCCGACAAATTGCAAAGAAACTTCATGGCTGGCTCCCTGTGTATGTTGTGCGTTGAGAAGATCGAGATGAAGGTTGGCGAGCTGCTGGAGATCGCGTTGGCCGTGGTTGAGAACGTAATCGAGATCCCAGACCTCGAAGCTGTGGCCCATGCCGACGAGGAGAAGGTGATGCGCCTCGCCGCGCCGCTCATCGAGCCACGGCGCGATGGTGAGGCGGGCCTTGCCGTCGAGACGGGCCGGCGCCGAGAAACCGAAATGGCGGCGCAGGCGATCGAGCGGATCGGGCGCGTCGGGCAAGCTGCCGACGACCTGATCGCAGGCGAACCGTTCGATCCGCTCGTTGAGCACGACCGAGTCGAAGACGATCAGGCAATTCAGATGGTCGTGAAGACCGACGTGCAGATCCTCGCGGGCACCGCGCGCCGCGACGGTGCCGAAGAACGGCTCGGGCAGCGTGACGATGCCGCCGCTTCCGATCTCGCAGATCGCACTCCCTACGAACAGTCGACCCATGTTCATTCCCCCGGCTGTTGACCGAGGTTTAGACGTAGTTAACGAGTCGTATAAAGATTGTAGGAATACCCTAGGGCCATAGCCTGTAAGGGTATTCCCTGACCGGGTATGCCGCTTAACGCGTTACACTTATTAGACTTTCGTCTAATAGGATGATCCTTCAAGCATCCAGTTCGGCCACGTCCATGCGCGCGGCGTTCTCCTGGATGAAGGCGAAGCGGTGCGCCGGATTGGTGCCCATCAACCGGTCGACTAGATCCTTGACGCCCGCGCGCTCCTCATATTCCTGCGGCAGCGTGATGCGGAGCATCTGGCGCGTGGCCGGGTCCATCGTCGTCTCGCGCAGTTGCATCGGGTTCATCTCGCCCAATCCCTTGAAGCGCGCGACTTCGACCTTCTTGTTCCTGAACGGGCCCTTTTCGATGCGCGCGCGGTCCGCGTCGTCCATCGCATACAGGCTCTTGGTGCCCGCCGTGATCCGGTACAGCGGCGGCTGCGCTAGGAACAGATGTCCGCGCCGCACCAGATCGGGCATCTCCTGAAAGAAGAAGGTCATCAGCAGCGTTGCGATATGCGCGCCGTCCACGTCCGCGTCGGTCATGATGACGATGCGTTCGTAGCGCAAATTCTCCGGGTTGCAGTCCTTGCGCGTACCACAGCCGAGCGCCTGGATGAGATCGGCGATCTCCTGATTGGCGAGGATCTTGGCCGATGTGGCCGAGGCGACATTGAGGATCTTGCCGCGGATCGGCAGGATCGCCTGCGTCTTGCGATCGCGCGCCTGCTTGGCCGAACCGCCTGCCGAATCGCCCTCGACGATGAACAATTCGGTGCCCTCGGGGCTGTCGGCGGCGCAGTCGGTCAGCTTGCCCGGCAGGCGCAGCTTGCGCGCGCTGGTCGCGGTCTTGCGCTTGACCTCCCGTTCGGCCTTGCGCCGCAACCGGTCGTCCATCCGTTCGAGGATGTAGCCGAGCAGCGCCTTGCCGCGTTCCATATTGTCGCTGAGGAAATGGTCGACATGGTCGCGCACCGCCCGCTCGACCAAGGTCGCCGCCTCGGGGCTGGTGAGCCGGTCCTTGGTCTGGCTCTGGAACTGCGGATCGCGGATGAACACCGACAGCATCAGCTCGCTGCCGACCATCACGTCCTCTGGCGCGATGTCCTTGGCCTTCTTCTGCCCGACCAGTTCGCCGAACGCGCGCACGCCCTTCACCAGCGCCGCGCGCAGACCCTGTTCATGCGTGCCACCATCGGGGGTGGGGATGGTGTTGCAATACCAGCTATAGCTGCCGTCGCTCCACAGCGGCCAAGCCACCGCCCATTCGACGCGGCCCTGCTCGCTGGGGAAATCCTGCCGTCCGACGAAGAAATCCGCCGTCGCGCACTCGCGCCCGCCGATCTGTTCGCGCAAATGATCGGCGAGGCCGCCGGGGAACTGGAACACCGCCTCTGCCGGCGTGTCATCGGTCAGCAACTCCGGCGCGCAATGCCAGCGCACCTCGACCCCGGCGAACAGATACGCCTTGGAGCGGATCAGCTTGTAGAGCCGTGCGGGCTTGAACAGCATCTCCGGCCCGAAGATGTCGGTGTCGGGCGTGAACGCGACCGAGGTGCCGCGCCGGTTCTGCACCGGCCCCAGCGCCTCGATCGGCCCGAGCGTGATCCCGCGCGAGAACTTCTGGCGGTACAGCGTCTTGTTGAGCGCCACCTCGATCACGGTGTCCGACGACAGCGCATTGACCACGCTGATGCCGACGCCGTGCAGCCCACCCGCGGTCTGATACGCCTTGCCCTCGAACTTGCCGCCCGAATGCAGGGTGGACAGGATCACCTCCAGCGCCGATTTGCCGGGGAACTTGGGGTGCGGATCGACCGGGATGCCGCGCCCGTTGTCGACGATGGTCAGCCGGTTGCCGGGTTCGAGCACGACCTCGATCCGCGTCGCGTAGCCCGCGACCGCCTCGTCCATCGCATTGTCGAGCACCTCGGCGGCGAGGTGATGCAACGCACGTTCATCGGTGCCGCCGATGTACATGCCGGGGCGACGGCGCACCGGCTCCAGTCCTTCGAGCACCTCGATCGAGGAAGCGTTATATTCGTGACCGCCGGCCTTGGGCGCGGCGGCGAAAAGATCTTCATCGGACATGCTGCACGAGATAGCGCACCCGGAGCGCTCCGCCTAGAGCGCGCCGGAACAAACCGGGGGCGACGCTACGTTGCGAGCGCCTGCCAGATCGACCCGGCGCTGGTGAGCGTCAGCAGCGTGCCGACCATCACCATGAGCGGGTGCGCCGGCACGCGTTTCGCCAGTACGCCGCCGAGCGGGGCTGCGACCAATCCGCCGATCAGCAGCCCGAGCGTCGCCAGCGTGAACGCCGCGAGCCCCATCTGCGTGATGAACGTCGCGGAGACGGTGGCGGTCAGGAAGAACTCGGACGTGTTGACCGTGCCGATCGTCGTGCGCGGCGCGGCACCCTGAACCAGCAGGTTCGACGTGACGACCGGCCCCCAGCCTCCACCGCCCGCCGCATCGAGAAACCCGCCGGCGAGCCCGAGCGGCGCGACGATCCGGAGTGACTTGAGCGCGAGCGGCCCGCGCCATGCGCGATACAGCAGATAGGGGCCGATCGCGGCGAGATACGCCATCACGAACGGCTTGGCGAGGCCAGCGTCCACGTTGCTCAACACATATGCGCCGAGGACTCCGCCCAACACGCCGGGGATCACCAGCCGCCGGAACAGCCGCCGGTCGACGTTGCGGTTGTAGATATGGCTCGCCCCCGAGGCGGCGGTGGTGAAGGTCTCGACCGCATGCACGCTGGCCGAGGCGAGTGCGGGCGGCATGCCGAGCACGCTGACCAGCAACGTCGAATTGATGAGGCCGAACGCCATGCCGAGCGCGCCGTCGATCACCTGCGCGGCGAAGCCGATCGCGATGAACGGCAGGATCTGGGTAAGATCAATCGCGACGTGATCCAGCATCGGTGCTCCCTTGCGAGCGGAGAACGCACCGAAATGGCTTGCTTTCCAATTCCTATGATGAAGATGGGTTTTAAGTTCAGGCACTTCGCGCCGCAACAGGTTCTTTTATTCGCCGCCTCGAGCGCCTAGATGAGGCCGAATGATACGGGAACGCGAGTGATGTTGCAGCGCTTGGTCGCCTATCTCGATTCGATCAAAGCGCGCGATCCGGCGCCACGCTCGCGGCTGGAGATCTTGACCTATCCGGGAGTATGGGCGCTGGCGTGGCACCGCGTCGCGCATCGGTTGTTCACCGCCCGGCTGTTTTTCCTCGCGCGTTTGGTGAACCACCTGTCGCGGATGACGACGGCGATCGACATTCACCCCGGTGCCAAGATCGGCAGGCACTTCTTCATCGATCACGGCTTCACCGTAATTGGTGAAACCGCCGAGATCGGCGACAACGTGACCATCTATCAATGCGTTACGCTTGGCGGCACCGCGCCCGATAACGGCGTGGCGGGCAAGCGCCACCCGACCTTGTGCGACAATGCGATCATCGGATCGGGTGCGCAGGTGCTTGGACCGATCACGGTCGGCAAGGGTGCGCGGATCGGCGCCAATGCGGTGGTGACGCGCGACGTGCCTGAGGGGGCGGTGATGGTCGGCATTCCGGCGCGCCCGACGATGATCGAAGGTGGGCAGGCCAAGCCTGCTTTCCTCGCTTATGGCACGCCGTGCAGCGACGTGTTCGATCCGCAGACGCAGAAGGTTGAACTGCTGCGGTGCGAGATCGAGACGATGCGCAAGCGGCTTGATACGCTCCTCGCCGAGCATGAGGACGTGCGCAACCGCGCCTGATGGGCACCGTCACGCCTTTTCCGCTGCCGCCGGGCGGCGGTCGCAGCGCACCGACGCAGATCGGGTTCGATCGGCTCGAACTCACCCGCATTCTCGATCTGTATGGACGAATGGTGGCGGCTGGCCACTGGCGCGATTACGCGATTGATCTTGGCAACGAAGCCGCGGTGTTCTCCTGCTTCCGCCGTACTGCCGAACGGCCCGAGTTCCGTATCGAGAAGCGCCCCGCACTGCGCAACCGGCAGGGCATGTGGGCACTCATCGGCGAACAGGGGGCCGTGTTGAAGCGCGGTCACGAGCTTGGGCCAGTGCTGGCCCCGGTCGAGCGCCGGCTGATGAAACTGGTGGACGAGTAAGCCTCAGTCGGCGGATTGCGGTCTGTGCCGCTCGGACCTGCGACGGGCCGCCAAGACTGAGGTGTGAGCCGTATAGACCCGCAACAGCGCCCTGAATGAGGTGCAACGGGAACGCCTCCGCCAGCGGGACACCCGCAAGCGTCATCGCCAGCAGCGAACCAATGGAAACACGAAGCTGAACGCGTAGCGCATCGTCGCCGGGACATCGGAACGGGCAGGGTGGTGGCGCGCCGCTTCGGGGCCATCGGCACCGCTCTCCGGAACACAACCCGCATTACAATCCAAAAACGAAAACCGCCGCCCGGGGATCCCCGGACGGCGGCTCTCGCGTTTCAGTCGGACGAGCCGATCAGCTCTGCAGGTAATCACCCGCATCAGCGTCCGTGCCGGTGCCCGAGATCTCGACGTCGGCGAGCGCATCGCGCGTGCCGCCGGCGTCACGCGGGCTGCGTGCCAGTTCGGCGGCATGCTCCTCGGCGGCCGAGTTCGGCGCGACGATGGCGACTTCCGCCATGCGCCGCATCGACACCCGCTGCGCCGCATCGCGCGACGAAGCCGCGACCCGCAAGCGGTTCATGCCGGCACCCGTGCCTGCCGGGATGAGCCGGCCGACGATGACGTTCTCCTTGAGGCCGATCAGCGTGTCCTGCTTGCCCTGGACCGCCGCCTCGGTGAGGACGCGGGTGGTCTCCTGGAACGACGCCGCCGAGATGAAGCTGCGGGTTTGCAGCGACGCCTTGGTGATGCCGAGCAGGACAGGTTTGCCCTGCGCACGCGTCTGGTTCGTCTCGAGCTTGCCGTTGATCGCGTCCATCTCGTCGCGATCGACCTGCTCGCCAGCGAGCAGCGTGGTGTCGCCGCCGTCGGTGATCTCGACCTTCTGAAGCATCTGGCGGACGATCGTCTCGATATGCTTGTCGTTGATCTTCACGCCCTGAAGACGATAGACCTCCTGGATTTCCGAGACGAGATATTCCGCCAGCGGCTCGATGCCGAGCACTTCGAGAATGTCGTGCGGGTCGGGGCTGCCCCCGATCAGGTTGTCGCCACGCTTGACGTAGTCGCCTTCCTGAACGTCAATCACCTTCGACTTGGGCACCAGATACTCGACGACCTCGCCGCCATCCTCGGGCTGAATGCCGATCTTGCGCTTCGCCTTATAGTCCTTACCGAACACCACGCGGCCGGAGACCTTGGCGATGATGGCATTTTCCTTCGGCTTGCGCGCCTCGAATAGCTCGGCCACGCGCGGCAGACCGCCCGTGATGTCGCGGGTCTTGGCACTCTCACGCGACACACGCGCCAGAACGTCACCACCCGAAACCGTCGCACCATCCTCGACCGAGAGCGTCGCGCCCGGCACCAGCATGTAACGGCCAGCTTCTTCCGCGCTTTCGCCGGTGAGGGTGAGGCGAGGGCGGAGATCCTCCTTCGCCTTGCTGGTCGCGCGATATTCGATGACGACGCGCTGCGAGATGCCGGTCGCTTCGTCGGCCTGCTCGGTGAGCGTCTTGCCCTCGATCAGGTCGACATACTTCACGACACCCGGGTTTTCCGTGATCACCGGCATGGTGAACGGATCCCACTCGGCCAGACGATCGCCCTTCGATACGATCGCGCCGTCCTCGTGCAGCACATAGGCGCCGTACGGGATGCGATCGACCGAACGCTCACGACCATCCATGTCGACGATCGCGACTTCACCCGAACGCGACAGCACGACGCGACGGCCGCGCTGGTCGGTGATGATGCGCAGGTCGCGATATTCGAGCGTACCGTCGGTGACGGCTTCGAGGTTCGACTGCTCGTTGAGCTGCGCCGCGCCGCCGATGTGGAAGGTCCGCATCGTCAGCTGCGTGCCCGGCTCACCGATCGACTGCGCCGCGATCACGCCGACCGCCTCGCCGATGTTCACCGGCGTACCGCGGGCGAGATCGCGCCCGTAGCACTTGCCGCACACGCCGATCTTAGTCTCGCAGACCAGCGGCGAACGGATCTTGCACGATTGCGTGCCGATCGCCTCGATCCGCGCCACCATCGGCTCGTCGAGCAGCGTGCCGAGCGGGATCACCACCTCGCCCGTCTTGCTGTCGATGATGTCCTCGGCCGTGGTGCGGCCCAGGATACGCTCTCCGAGCGACGCGATGGTCGAACCGCCCTGCACGATCGCGCGCATTTCCAGCGCCCGCTCGGTGCCGCAATCCTCTTCGATGATGACGCAATCCTGCGACACGTCGACGAGGCGGCGGGTGAGGTAGCCCGAGTTCGCGGTCTTCAACGCCGTATCCGCGAGACCCTTACGGGCGCCGTGGGTGGAGTTGAAGTATTCGAGGACGGTCAGGCCCTCCTTGAAGTTCGAGATGATCGGCGTCTCGATGATCTCGCCCGACGGCTTGGCCATCAGCCCGCGCATACCGGCAAGCTGCTTGATCTGCGCCTGCGAGCCACGGGCACCGGAGTGCGCCATCATGTAGATCGAGTTGATCGGCTTCTCGCGACCCTTGTTCGGGCCGTCCTCGTACTTCTTGACTGCCTTGATCTCGTTCATCATCGAGTTGGCGACCTGGTCACCGCAGCGCGACCACGCGTCGATCACCTTGTTGTACTTCTCCTGCTGCGTGATCAGGCCGTCCTGATACTGCTGCTCGAAGTCCTTCACCTGCTCGCGCGTCTCGTCGACCAGCTTGTCCTTGTCCGGCGCGATGATCATGTCGTCCTTGCCGAACGAAATGCCCGCCTTGAACGCGTGACGGAAGCCGAGGCTCATGATCGCGTCAGCGAACAGCACGGTCTCCTTCTGGCCGGTGTGACGATACACCTCGTCGATCACGTCGCCCACGTCCTTCTTGGTGAGGAGGCGGTTGACGGTGTCGAACGGCACCTTGGACGACTTGGGCAGGCACTCGCCGAGCAGCATGCGACCGGGCGTGGTCTCATAGCGCTTGAGGTAGGGCTCGCCATTCTCGTCGGTCTGGGGCACGCGGCTGATGATCTTGGTGTGGAGCGTCACCGCCCCGGCCTCGATCGCCTGATGGACCTCCTGCATGTCGGAGATCAGCATGCCCTCGCCGGGCTCGCCTTCCTTCATCATCGATAGATAGTACAGGCCCAGCACCATGTCCTGCGACGGCACGATGATCGGCTTGCCGTTGGCGGGGCTGAGGATGTTGTTGGTCGACATCATCAGCACGCGCGCTTCCAACTGCGCCTCAAGCGACAGCGGGACGTGCACAGCCATCTGGTCGCCGTCGAAGTCGGCGTTGAACGCGGAGCAGACCAGCGGGTGAAGCTGGATTGCCTTGCCCTCGATCAGCACCGGCTCGAACGCCTGGATGCCGAGACGGTGGAGCGTCGGTGCGCGGTTCAGCATCACGGGATGCTCCCGGATCACCTCGTCCAGGATGTCCCAGACTTCCTTGCGCTCCTTCTCGACCCACTTCTTCGCCTGCTTGAGCGTCATGCTCAGGCCCTTGGCGTCGAGGCGTGCGTAGATGAACGGCTTGAACAGTTCGAGCGCCATCTTCTTGGGCAGGCCGCACTGGTGCAGCTTGAGTTCCGGACCGGTCACGATCACCGAACGACCCGAATAGTCGACGCGCTTGCCGAGCAGGTTCTGGCGGAAGCGGCCCTGCTTGCCCTTGAGCATGTCGGACAGCGACTTGAGCGGACGCTTGTTGGCACCGGTGATAGTGCGGCCGCGACGGCCGTTGTCGAACAGCGCGTCGACCGCTTCCTGCAACATGCGCTTTTCGTTGCGGACGATGATGTCCGGCGCGCGCAGTTCCATCAGCCGCTTGAGGCGGTTGTTGCGGTTGATGACGCGGCGATACAGATCGTTCAGATCCGACGTCGCGAAACGGCCACCGTCGAGCGGCACCAGCGGACGCAACTCGGGCGGGATCACCGGCACGACTTCGAGAATCATCCACTCAGGGCGATTGCCCGAATCGATGAAGCTCTCGACGACCTTCAAGCGCTTGATGATCTTCTTGGGCTTCAGCTCGGACTTGGTGACCGCGAGCTCTTCGAGCAGATCCTTGCGCTCGCCCTCGAGATCGAGGCTTTCGAGCATGATGCGCACCGCTTCCGCGCCGATGCCGGCCGAGAAAGCGTCCTCGCCATATTCATCCTGCGCGTCGAGCAGCTCGTCCTCGGTGAGGAGCTGATACTTTTCGAGCGGAGTCAGGCCCGGCTCGATCACGATATACGCTTCGAAATACAGCACGCGCTCGAGTTGCTTGAGCTGCATGTCGAGCAGCAGGCCGATGCGCGACGGCAGCGACTTCAGGAACCAGATGTGCGCGACCGGCGCGGCCAGCTCGATATGGCCCATGCGCTCGCGGCGGACCTTCGAGACGGTAACCTCGACGCCGCACTTCTCGCAGACGATGCCCTTGTACTTCATGCGCTTGTACTTGCCGCACAGGCACTCGTAATCCTTGATCGGACCGAAGATGCGCGCGCAGAACAGGCCGTCACGCTCGGGCTTGAACGTGCGATAGTTGATCGTCTCGGGCTTCTTGATCTCGCCGAACGACCACGAGCGAATGCGATCCGGCGAGGCGATGCCGATCTGGATCTGGTCGAAGGTCTCCGGCTTGGCAACCGGATTGGCGAAGTTGGTCAGTTCGTTCATTCTCAAGTCCTCACTTGGAGGGAAAATTCGTGGGCGAGAGGGCGAGCGCTGCCTTCGGATGGCAGCGCTCTATCCCTTACTCTGCCGCGATCGCGACGCCGTCGGTGTCGAATTCCTCGATCGATTTCAGCTCGACGTTCAGACCCAGCGAGCGCATTTCCTTGACGAGCACGTTGAAGCTCTCCGGGATGCCGGCCTCGAACGTGTCGTCACCCTTGACGATCGCCTCATAGACCTTGGTGCGGCCGACCACATCGTCCGACTTCACCGTCAGCATTTCCTGCAAGGTGTACGCCGCGCCGTAAGCCTGGAGCGCCCAGACCTCCATTTCGCCGAAGCGCTGGCCGCCGAACTGCGCCTTACCGCCCAGCGGCTGCTGGGTGACGAGGCTGTACGGCCCGATCGACCGGGCGTGGATCTTGTCGTCCACAAGGTGATGCAGCTTGAGCATGTAGATGATGCCCACCGTCACCTTGCGATCGAACTTGTCACCCGTGCGACCGTCGAACAGGTCCGACTGGCCCGACGTGTCGAGACCCGCCAGCGTCAGCATTTCGGACACGTCCTTCTCGCGCGCACCGTCGAACACGGGGGTGCCCATCGGCACGCCGGTCTTCAGGTTCTCGGCCAGCTCGATGATCTGGTCGGGCGTGCGGCCCTGGATGTCGGCGACATAATGTTCGCCATACACTTCGAGCAGACGGGTCTTCACCGCATCGGGCATTTCGCCGCCGGTCTCGTCCGGATTGGCCTCACGCCAATCCTCCAGTGCGCGGTGGACCTGCTGGCCCAGATTGCGCGCCGCCCAGCCAAGATGCGTCTCGAAGATCTGCCCGACGTTCATGCGGCTCGGCACGCCCAGCGGGTTGAGCACGAGATCGACCGGCGTGCCGTCGGCAAGGAACGGCATGTCCTCCGCCGGCAGGATGCGCGAGATGACGCCCTTGTTGCCGTGACGGCCGGCCATCTTGTCGCCCGGTTGCAGCTTGCGCTTCACCGCGACGAACACCTTGACCATCTTGAGCACGCCCGGCGGCAGCTCGTCGCCACGCTCCAGCTTCTCGCGGCGATCCTCGAACTTCTCGCGGATCAGCTTGGCGGCCTCGTCATACTGGCCCTTCACCGCTTCGAGGTTCGCCTGAACCGCGTCGTCCGCAACCGCAAACTTCCACCATTCGTGACGATCGACCGAATCGAGCAGGTCCTGATCGATCTCGGCGCCCTTCTTCAGCCCCTTCGGGACCGCCGTGGCGGTCTGACCGATCAGCATCTCGCGCAGCCGCGACCATGTCGCGCGGTTGAGGATGCTGCGCTCGTCGTCCGAGTCCTTCTTCAGGCGCTCGATTTCCTCGCGCTCGATCGCCATCGCGCGCTCGTCCTTGTCGATGCCGTGGCGGTTGAACACGCGCACCTCGACGACCGTACCGGCAACGCCCGGCGGCAGACGCAGCGACGTGTCGCGCACGTCCGACGCCTTCTCACCGAAGATCGCGCGGAGCAGCTTCTCTTCCGGCGTCATCGGGCTTTCGCCCTTCGGCGTGATCTTGCCGGCGAGAATATCGCCCGGCTCGACCTCGGCGCCGATGTACACGATGCCAGCCTCGTCGAGGTTGCGGAGCGCTTCCTCGCCGACGTTGGGGATGTCGCGCGTGATGTCTTCCGGCCCGAGCTTGGTGTCGCGCGCCATGACCTCGAACTCCTCGATGTGGATCGAGGTGAAGACGTCATCCTTCACGATACGCTCGGAGATGAGGATCGAATCCTCATAATTGTAGCCATTCCAGGGCATGAACGCGACGAGCGCGTTGCGACCCAGCGCCAGCTCGCCGAACTCGGTCGACGGGCCGTCGGCGATCACGTCGCCGATGTTGACCACGTCGCCCACCTTCACCAGCGGACGCTGGTTGATGCAGGTGTTCTGGTTCGAACGCTGGAACTTCATCAGCGTGTAGATGTCGACGCCCGACTGGCCGGCCTCGACCTCGCCGGTCGCGCGGATGACGATACGCGTCGCATCGACCTGATCGACGATGCCCGAACGCTTGGCGGCGATCGCCGCACCCGAATCGCGCGCGACGGTCTCTTCCATGCCGGTGCCGACGAACGGCGCTTCCGCCTTCACCAGCGGCACGGCCTGACGCTGCATGTTCGAACCCATCAGCGCGCGGTTGGCGTCATCGTTTTCCAGGAACGGAATGAGCGATGCGGCGACCGAGACGAGCTGCTTGGGGCTGACGTCCATCAAGGTGATGTTGGTCGGGATCGCCATCAGGAACTCACCCGCCTGACGCGACGAGACCAGTTCCTCGGTGAAGCGGCCATCGCTGTCGAGCTCGGCGTTGGCCTGCGCGATCGTGTGCTTGGCCTCCTCCATCGCCGACAGGTACACGACCTCATCGGTGACACGGTTGTCGATCACCTTGCGGTACGGCGTCTCGATGAAGCCGTATTTGTTGACGCGGCTGAACGACGCGAGGCTGTTGATCAGACCGATGTTCGGGCCTTCCGGCGTTTCGATCGGGCAGATGCGGCCATAGTGGGTCGGGTGAACGTCGCGGACTTCGAAGCCAGCGCGCTCACGCGTCAGACCGCCCGGCCCGAGCGCCGAGACGCGACGCTTGTGCGTCACTTCGGAAAGCGGGTTGGTCTGATCCATGAACTGCGACAGCTGCGACGAGCCGAAGAACTCACGCACCGCCGCCACGGCGGGCTTGGCGTTGATGAGGTCGTTCGGCATGACGGTCGACACGTCGACCGACGACATACGCTCCTTCACGGCGCGCTCCATGCGGAGCAGGCCGACGCGATACTGGTTCTCGAGCAGCTCGCCCACTGAACGCACGCGGCGGTTGCCGAGGTTGTCGATATCGTCGATCTCGCCCTTGCCGTCCTTCAGACCGACCAAAGTCTTGACGACCTCGAGGATGTCCTCGGTGCGCAGCGTGGTGACGGTATCCTCGACGTCGAGGTCGAGGCGCATGTTGAGCTTGACGCGACCGACCGCCGACAGATCGTAACGATCCGGATCGAAGAACAGGCCGGAGAACAGCGACTCCGCCGTCTCGAGCGTGGGCGGCTCGCCGGGGCGCATGACGCGGTAGATGTCGCTCAGCGCCTGCTCGCGCTCCTCGGCCTTGTCGGCCTTGAGCGTGTTGCGGATCCACGGACCGGTGGTGACGTGGTCGATATCGAGCAACTCGATCCGGTCGATGCCGGCCTTGTCGAGCAGTTCGAGATTCTCGGCCGACACTTCGTCGCCCGCCTCGATATAGATCTGGCCGGTGGTCTCGTTGATGAGATCATAGGCGGAATAGCGGCCGAAAATTTCCTCGGTCGGGATCAGCAGGTCGGTCAGGCCATCCTTGCCGGCCTTGTTGGCGGCGCGGGGGCTGATCTTCTGGCCGCTCGCGAACACGACTTCGCCGGTCTTCGCGTCGACGATGTCGAACATCGGCTTCTGGCCGCGCCAGTTCTCGGCCTGATAGGGGACGATCCAGCCGCCCTGACCGCGCACGAACGTCACGCGGTTGTAGAAATAGTTGAGGATTTCCTCGGAGTTGAGGCCGAGCGCATACAGCAGCGCCGTGACCGGCAGCTTGCGCTTGCGGTCGATACGGACGTTGACGATGTCCTTGGCGTCGAACTCGAAATCGAGCCACGAACCGCGATACGGGATCACGCGCGCGGCGAAGAGATACTTGCCCGAGGCGTGGGTCTTGCCGCGATCATGATCGAACAGTACGCCCGGCGAGCGGTGCATCTGCGAGACGATCACGCGCTCGGTGCCGTTGATGATGAACGTGCCGTTCTGCGTCATGAGCGGCATGTCGCCCATGTACACGTCCTGCTCCTTGATATCGAGCACCGAGCGGGCTTCGGTATCGGCGTCCACCTCGAACACGATCAGGCGCAGCGTGACGCGCATCGGCGCCGCATAGGTGATGCCGCGCTGGCGGCATTCGTCGGTGTCGAACTTCGGCGGTTCGAGCTCGTAGTTGACGAAGTCGAGCTCGGCGGTGCCGGCGAAATCGCGGATCGGGAACACCGACCGCAGCGTCTTTTCGAGGCCCGACACATAACCGATCGAGGGATCGCTGCGGAGGAACTGTTCGTAGCTCTCGCGCTGCACCTCGATCAGGTTCGGCATCTGCACCACTTCGTGGATGTTGCCGAACACCTTGCGGATGCGGCGCTTCGCGGTGCCGCCTTCGATCGCTCTGGTTGCCATGTGTCTGTAGCCCTCACGTCAAAATTTCGTGCCCGGATCGCCCGGGCGGGCACGCCGAAAGACGCAAAAAGCCGCTTGCCCTCCGGTTCGTTACGGAAAACAGCAGCTTCTCGGCGTCATCGTGAACCATCAGCCATCTATCCGATCGACATGCTGCGCGACGGCACGTCATTTCCCGAAAGCTGTGGTGGAGATCGGCATATAGGAGTGCTGTTGGATCGTGTCAAACCGCTTCGCGATATCGGCGGTCGAGATCGGGCTGGCGCTTGTCTTATGCGGATGCGGCCGTATTGCGTAGGGTCGAACGACGCACAGGGGCGATTTTCGTGACTGTTTCTCCATCCGTGGCCCGCCGCCTGTGTGTTGCGATGCTCGCGCCGACCGTGTTGCTGGGCGTGCAGGGTGTCCGCGCGCAGAACGGGCAGGCGCCCGCGACCGTGCCGGGGCTCGACACCTATAGTCTGCCAGCCCAGCCGGAACGCCCGACACCTCTCAAAACGCCTGAACCGAAGATCGCGCCGCTACCGCGCCCCACGCCGAGTGCTACGCCGACGCCCGCAGCTACGCCCGCGTCGCTGCCGACACCAAGGCCGGTTACGCCGCCGCCGGTACGCCCAACGGCCCGACCGACGCCTGCACCGACACCAACGGTCACGCCGCTCGCGCGGCCGACGCCTGTCGCTACGCCAAGTGCCTCAACCCCGGCAGTTGCGCCCGTACCCTTACCCGCGCCGGCGCCGGCACCTACGTCTCAGCCGACCCCGACGACGGAAGCCGCACCGGCGCCAATACCGGCCGCCGCGGAGTCCAAGCCGTTAGCGTATCTTGCGGCGGGGGTTGGCGTCTTGGCGCTGCTGGCAGGGGTAGTGTTCTACCGCCGCCAGCGTCGCCGCCCGGATGCGGAGACGGACGTGGAGGCGGTTGCGGACGTCGCGCCTCCTGTCCCGCCAGTTGAACCGGAGCCGCGACGCGTTGCGCCGATCGCGCCCGAACCGGCGTCCATGCCGCGCGCGCGGGTCGAGATTGACCTGGAGGTCAAGCGCGCGGGCACCAACCTGCTGAGCGCCGCGGTCGAATACCGCATCATCCTGCGCAACGCGGGGGAGGCGGATGCGCACGGCATCGCGCTCGACCTGCGGCTGTTCGGGGTCGAGGCCGGGCTGGAGCCTGCTCTCGAAGCGCTGTTCGCCGCGTTGCCCGGCCAATCGGTGGTCGCGCGGTTCGATCTTGGCGCCGGGGCTACCGCCGCACTCGAAGGCACCGCGATGCTGCCGCGCAGCGCGATGCCGCCGCTGGCGCTGCGCGATGCGGGTGAGGGCAGAGCGCTGTTCGTGCCGGTGATGACGGTCAACCTTTGCTACGGCTGGGCCACCGGCACCGGGCAGACCGCGGCATCGTTCGTCGTCGGTCTCGATCGCGGTCCTGACACCAAGCTCGGCCCATTCCGCCTCGATGGGCCACCGCGCATGCACGATCGCGTGCGCCGGCTGCCGTTCACCGTCAGCCGAACGATCTGATATCGAATTACGATAAATTTGTTGCCGTTTATCGATGTTGGATGCATGCCTTCACCAACGTGGAGGGCGAGCGGCGATGCGCGATTCGATCATGTCGGGAACGCTGGCGGTGTTGCGGGTGCTGTCGGTCCTCAACATGGTTGCGGCGGTGGGCTTCGCGATCACATTGGCGGCGAGCTGGCCGGCCGGCGCGATCCTCATCGCGCGGCTGATCTCGAAATATCATGATCCGTCGGTCGCGGGCGGGGCGCTGTTCGGTATCCGGCTGCTGATGGCGCTGGGGCTCGTCGCAGCCGCGCCGGTCTATCGGCTGTTCGAGGCGCTTACCGCAATCGTGGTCACGCTGCGCGCGGGCGATCCGTTCCTGCCCGATAATGCCGCGCGTGTCCGTACGATCGCCTGGGCGCTGCTGGCGCTGCAACTGCTCGATCTCGGGCTCGGCGGCATCTTCTTCTGGCTGTCGGCCCTCCATGTCGATGTGGCGATGTGGTCGCCTTCGATCGGCGGCTGGCTCTCCGTTCTGGTCGCGTTCGTGCTCGCACGGGTGTTCGCGCATGGTGCGGCGATGCGCGACGATCTCGCGGGCACGGTCTGACGTGGCGATCCGTGTCCGGCTCGACGATCTGCTGCACGATCGCCGCATGTCGCTGACCGAGCTTTCCGAGGCGGTCGATATCACGCTCGCCAATCTCTCGATCCTCAAGACCGGCAAGGCGAAGGCGATCCGTTTCTCGACGCTGGAGGCGATCTGCCGCGCGCTCGACTGTCAACCCGGCGACCTGCTCGTCGCCACAAGGGAGGATGACGCATGACCTTATGGCAAGCCCTCAAGGCGACGTATCGCGGGAGCGGCGCTTTCCTGCTGGCATGCCCGCTGCTCGCGGTGTTCCCGGTGGTGTTCGAGGTGATCCAGCATGTCGTGGAGGTGCGCATCGGTATGTACGCCAGCGTGGCGGCGGCCAAGGCGCTCGAACATGACCCGATGCGAATGGGCTTTGGGATGGTCAAGGTCGTGGCGCTGATCCTGCCGGGCTATTGGGTCGCGCGCTTCCTCGCGTCGCGTGGGCCAGCGTGGGGCGGGCGGTTCGAACCGCGGGCGGTGCGTCTGTTCGCCGGCTTCGCTGCGGTCCAGATCCTGCTCGCAGCGGTGCAGTTGTTCGCCTTGCCGCCAAGCGCGGGCGTGCAGATCGCCGCGTTCGTGATCGGGACCGTGGCCGGCATCCTGCTGAGCGCCTGGGGCGTCGCGGCTGCGATCGGCAATGGCGCGATCGGGCCGCGTCGATCGATCGCGATCATGGCGCGGCAGGTGCCGTGGACGTTCGTGTTCTCCTTCGCGGCGATGCTGCCGCTGATGATCCCGCACTATGCGCTCGGCGCGCTCGCCATCCTGGGACCGAAGCCGTTGCTGTGGCCGGCGCTGATCGTGGATTCGCTGCTGGTCGGCGCGCTTTCGGCGGTGGTGTCCGCGAGCAGCTACGTCGCCGCGCGGCGCGCTGCCGATAAGGCGGGCTTCCAACTCGATGTGTCTGAAACCGCTGCCGCTTATCCTCGATCAAGCCCGACGCGCATCTAGGCCATTTTCGGCCATTTGGCGGCGCGACAAGGGAACGTCGCCAGCATCCCGCGCATTCTCCACGCGACCCTTTTGCGGGTCGGGTACAGTGGAGCAGCATCATGTCCGTTATCGATAAAGCCATTGCCGCCATCACCCCGCCCGAGAGCGAGGAGGCACGCGCGGAGGCGCGCGCCAAGGCGCAGGCGGCCGCCACGCCGGGCGACTGGCTGTCGCAGATCCTCGACCATCATCGCCAGATCGAGGCGGCGTTCGACGTGGTAGAGACCGCCGCCAACCCTGCCGAACGCGTCGCCGCGCAAAAGGCGCTCGGCGTCATCCTCACAGGCCACTCGATTGCCGAGGAGGCTGCACTATACCCGGCGCTCGCTGCGGACCATCAGGTCGGCCATGCCGAACTCGCCTATCAGGAACAGTCCGCCGCTAAGATGGAGATGGGGCTGCTCGAACGGCTCGATCCGACCAGCGAGGATTACAACGACAAGCTCGGCCATATCCGTGGCGCGGTCGAGCATCATATGTATTCGGAAGAGGGCACCTGGTTCCTCAAGCTGAAGGACGAAGCCTCGCCCAAGGAGCAGGCGCTGATCGCCGAGCGCTACAAGGAAGAGTTCGGCCGCTACATGGGCACCGACGCGAAATGACCGGTCGCCGGCCCGCCCGAGCGGCGGGCCGGCATCAGTCGAAGCGGTAGTGGATCGGTTTGAACGTGCCGCCGTTCGAATCCGGCGCCGAGCACGCGGTGAGGCCGATCACCAGATCCATCTCGGCGCGAAAGCTGATGTGGTCGCCTGCCTTGCTCAGCGGCGGCAACACCTTGAGCTTGCCGGTGGCGCTGTCGATCGGCACGTTCATGAAGCAGTTGAACGCGATCGGGATACGGTCGGGCGGGATGCCATAGGGCTCCAGAGCGGCGGCGAGATTTCCGAAGCAGCCACGATGCGGCGGCAGCGTCGGGTAGAAGTGCAGAAACGTGTCGATCGAACATGGCGTCAGCAGGAAATCGTGGACGCCGACGGTATCGGCGATGATCTCCAGCATCACGCGGCTACGGTTCGAATAGAGCTTGTCGCCGGTCGTCAGCCGGATCGTCTCGGCATAATCGAGCGTCCGGCCCGAGGAGATCACCTCGTCGAGATCGTCCGCGTTGAAGGCAAGCAGATCGGCGACCTGTTCGCCGCGCGGGTCGATCACGGTCAGCGTCGCGCCGCGCGCGAGTGGGAAGGCGGTGCCGCTACGCTCGGCGATGGTGACGACGGATACGCTCACTGTGCGCCCTTGTACTGGAACGGGCAGCGCCACTCCGAATCGACCACACGACCCGAATATTGCCGCGCCTCGCTCGCATCGCCGTGGCGCGCGAGCATCGGGTTGCGCGATCCCGCGAGCGCCTCGTCGCGCGCCATGATCTTCTCGCGCATCCCCTCGTACTTGCCCATCGCGCGGAGCGCCTCGAACTGGTCGTGTAGGTTGAAGATCATCGCCGGGCGCGAGAAACGGCGCGCCGGGCGGCTCGCCTCCGGGTGTAGGCCGACGACGAAATAGCCCTCGCCACCATAACTGAGCGAGAAGTGCGGATCGCCCGGGTCGGCACTGACGCGAACGTCATACTTCTGGCCGCGCCACAAATCCTTGTCCGACAGCGACTGGATCCGCGCCCAGAGCGCAGCCTCGAACTCGGTTTCGGTGAGGTCGGTCGGCCCTTCGAAGATCACCGCGAAGCTGCGGAACAGCCCCGGATCCTCACGATACCGGCCCGCCCAGGTGAGGAGCCCGTCGTGGATACGGAGGTCGTCCCACGCGCTATCGATCGCGTTGCACGCCAGAACCTCCAGCGTGCCGTGCGCCAGCGCCGATTTGGCGCCAACGCAGGGGAAGTCCGCTGCGCGCACGTGATCCTGGAGGAGGGTTTCGAGTTCGGCCTGAGCGTGGTGTCGCCACGGGAACATCGGCGAAGTGGCACTGTTCATGACGCGGACTACGCCCGGTCCGTACCGATGTTCCGCATTTTCATACTGATCGAAAGCAAGCCGACGGTGTGCTGCGACTATTCCAGATCGTTCTCGCTGATGACAATCAGATCGGGCTCGTCGTTACGGCGCAGTGCGACCAGGCCGGCTTCGGCGATCGTGTCGCTGAACCGGGTGAACATCTCCACCGCATCATCGTCGGGAACGTCGCCGCTCAGTGCTTCCAGTACGCTGTATTGGACGGCGAACTGATATTCGTCGCCGTCCACCTCGGCGGTGAACTCGACCAGCCGCTCGTCGACGTTGTCGAGAGCGCTCGCCATGTCGATGTCCATCTTGTCTGCTGCCATGTGTACGTCCCTTGGCTCGTGAGTCGAAAAAAGCATCGAACGCCATCGAACAGCGGCCCGTGCCGGTCAAGGCACGCCGGTGCTGGCTCACGCTGAAATCGGCACCGGCATCACGCATATCGCGGCAGGATGCGCACGCGCAGGAACCATGTCGATCAGCGGGCATTGGAGATCGGAACGCATCCGTTCCGCAGAGCAAGGCAGGTCCCGTGACGCAACCCGACACCGAAGCAGCGATGGCGCTGTACCTTGCGCGCCTCTCGGTTCGTTCGCCGCTCGATGTGGACGAACGCGCGGCACTGCTCAATCTGCAAACCAGAAGCACGGTGGCGGAAGTGGAGCGCGATTTCCTCCAGATCGGCGATCATGTGCATCACGCCTGTCTCGTCATCGACGGGCTGGTCGCGCGCTTCGCACAAATCCGCAACGGCAATCGCAGCTTCGTCGCGCTCCATATTCCGGGCGACATGGCCGATCTGCAATCGGTGGTCGCACCGCACGTCACCTGGGCGCTGCATGCGCTTACCCCCACGCGCATCCTGCGCATTCCCCACGAAGCCTTTCGCGACGTGGCGGACCGGTTCCCCAGGCTCGCGCAGGCGTTCTGGCGCGATTGCGTGGTGGACGCCAACATCCTTGCGCAATGGACCGTCAACGTCGGCCGCAAGGATGCGCTTGGTTGCGTCGCCCACTTGCTCGCGGAAATGGGGACGCGCTACCGCGCGATCGGGCGCGGGACGGAGGCCGGCTTTCCTTTCCCGATCACCCAGGTCGACCTTGCCGACGCGGTCGGGCTTACCCCCGTCCACCTCAATCGTGTGCTGAAACGGCTGGCAGACGACGGCATAGCGATCAAGGATCCGGCTGCGGTTCGCATCCTCGATCGGCAACGGCTCGAGCGCGTCGGCGAGTTCGATCCGGCCTACCTTCAACTCGATCGCGACGAGCGGTGAAATCGTCCTGATCCGCATCAAGGCCGGGAAACTGCACCGACGGCTGCGCATTTTGACGGGATGCCCCACTACCATCTCCATGTGCACAACCGGCTCGGTCAGGTTCTGGACGAAGAAGGCGCGGACTTCACCGATCTTGCCGCCGCGCGCATCATGGCGATCCAAGGCATCCGCTCGTTCCTGAGCGCCGAGTTGATGGAAGGGCACCTCGATCTGCGCGGGCACCTCGACATTGCGGACGACGCCGGCACGGTCGTCTCGCGCATCGACTTCCACGAAGCGGTGACCGTGCGGGCGCGCTGAACGGAGCGATTATTTTTTCGGTTGGGTCTGGGGCTGGGGCTCCGGCCCGAGGTCGTGCGGGCCCTGTGGTTTGGCGTCGGTCATGTTGGCATCCTGCGAACGCTGGCCCTGTTCCTCACGCTGCGCCGCCTGATGGTGCGACAGGTTCATACCGATGAAGGTGATCGCGGCGATCGCCAGCACGATCACGGCGATAACGATGGCGATCTTGCCGGTCTGATTTGGTTTGGTCTGATCTGGCACGAAGTCGCTCCCGGCATGTGATACCGGAGAAATGCGCCGCACCCCGGCGAAGTTCCGCCGTCGCTCAGCGGGCCAGCATCTGTGCGATCAGCCAGAGATTGGCGGAGACGATGCCGGCGAACACCGCCCACGCGAACAGTCGCACGACGATGCCGCTGGCATGATCCCCCATCACCCGCCGATCAGCGGTGAAACGGATCAGCGGATAGACCGCAAACGGCAATTGTAGCGACAGCACCACCTGCGTCATCACCAGCAGCTTGCCGACCGCATGATCGCCGAGCCACAGCACACCGATCAGCGCCGGGGCCAGCGCCAGACCGCGCGTGATGATGCGCCGTTGCCAGCACGGAATCTTGAGATCGAGGAACCCCTCCAGGATGACCTGCCCCGCGATCGTACCAGTAAAGGTCGCGCTCTGCCCGGATGCGAACAGCGCGATGCCGAACAGCACCGCCGCCGCCGCCGCGCCGGTGATCGGCGCGAGCAGGCGGTACGCATCCTCGATCTCGGCGACGTCGGCATGGCCACCGGCGTGGAAGGTCGCTGCCGCCAGCGTCAGGATCGCGCCGTTGACCAGCGTGGCGAGCAGCAGCGCCACCACGATGTCGATGGTGGCGAAACGCAGCGATTCCCTGAGCGCCACGCCGCCGCCGGTAGCCTTGTCGTCGCGCGTGACGCGGGTCTGCACGATCGAGGAGTGGAGATAGAGATTGTGCGGCATCACCGTCGCGCCGAGGATGCCGACCGCAAGATAGATCGCCTGGCCGTCGGCGAAGATCGACAATTTGGGGATCGCGCCGTGCAGGATGCCGCTGAGGCTCGGCCCCGCGATCACGAGCTGTGCCACGAAGCAGCCCGCGATCGTCAGCACCAGGCCGAGCACGATCGCCTCGATCTGGCGGAAGCCGCCGCCTTTCAGCCCCAGCACGATCACCGTATCAAGCCCCGTCAACAGCACGCCCGCCCACAGCGGCACCCCGAGCAGCAGGTTGAAGGCGAGCGCGCTGCCGAGCACTTCGGCGATATCGGTGGCGATGATCGCCAGTTCGGCGAGCAGCCACAATCCGATGGTGGCGCTGCGGCTATACCTGTCCCGCGCGATCTGCGCGAGATCGCGCCCGGCGACGAGCCCGAGCCGCATCGCCAGCGATTGCAGCAGGATCGCGGCGACGCTGGACAGCAGGATGACGAACAGCAGATCGTAGCCGAAGCGTGACCCCGCCGCGATGTCGGTCGCCCAGTTGCCCGGGTCCATATAGCCGACCGCGACCAGCAGCCCCGGCCCGGTCGCGCGCAACAGCCTGCGCCAGAACGGCAACCCGTCGGCGATCGCGACCGAACCGCGCACCTCGGACGGGCAGAAGGGCGCGGTGGCGGTGCTGGGCAGATCGAGACGCATCGGCCCGCTCTAACGAGCCGCGCCGATGCACACCATCAACATCGATCAGTCAAGGTGATCGCTTGCGGCGATCAGCCGTCACCAACTGCCGCCCGCGCCGCCGCCACCGGAGCTTCCGCCACCGAACCCGCCGAACCCGCCGCCGGGCCGGGTGGCGGGGCAGGAGGGATTTGGCGCGGCGAACAGGCTGCCGTTCAGCGCGATATCGCTGCGGAAATAGCCGAGCACCTTGTCGGCATTGGCACCGAACAGGGAGGCCGGGCCGGTCGTGCGCCCGCCGTCGGTGTGGAAATCGAACAACAGGTCGCCCTGGAGCTTGTCGTCGAGCAGCACCACCTCGGCATTGGGGAAGCCGTCGCCGCGCACCTTGCCCGACACGGCGAGACGGCCGGGGCCGAAGGTCACCTCGATATCGACGAACGTGTCGATATCGGGCGCGACCACGGGCACGAGCGGGTTCGCGCCCGCCGTCTCCACGGTGAAGCTGATCTGGCCGGGCTTCTGCTGTTCGTTCGTCACCTTGGTGCGGACCTGCGAGAAGTGGCGGCCGATAACCTTCGACACCCATTGCCCGGCACCTTCGAACGTCGAGCCGGAGGAGAAGCCGCTGAACGCCTGTACGCTGAGTGCATCGAACACGACGACGCTGATCGTCCGCGCGGTCGCGTTGGGATCGACCGAGCCCTTGGTCCGAACATCCCCCTCGAATCCGCCGCCGAACGTCGCGAACGGAGCATACCGTCGAACCACCAGATAATAGGACATGCATTCCTCTCCCGAAATGACCGTAAAGGCGACGACCCGAGCGCCGTTTTACGACGTCTCGCCTGCCGCGCGACTTGGCACCGCCGGGTCTTGCGAAGCAAGGCCCTATGCTGTTGCGGCGTTCGTCTTCTCGCGATCAGCCAGCGTCGAACACCGACCAGCCGGTGCGCTGCACCAGCCGCTCCAGCGCGAGCGTGCCGAGCTGCGAATTGCCGCGCGCGTTGAGCCCGGGCGACCATACCGCGATGCTCGCTCTGCCCGGCGCGATCGCGAGGATGCCGCCGCCGACCCCGGACTTCGCCGGCAAGCCGACGCGGAAGGCGAACTCGCCCGATCCGTCATAATGGCCGCACGTCATCATCAGCGCGTTTATGCGACGCGCGCGGTTGGGCGAGACGATCGAATGGCCGGTCGAAGGATTGCGCCCGCCGTTCATCAGATAGCGTCCGGCGAGCGCGAGTTGGCGGCAGCTCATCGCCAGCGCGCACTGGTGGAAATAGACGCCGAGCACCCGATCGACATCGTGGTGCATATTGCCGAACGCGCGCATGTAATTGGCGAGCGCCTTGTTGCGGTAGCCGGTGGCGTTCTCCGCGGCGGCGACGGCTTCGTCGATGAAGATGCCGTCCTCACCGGCGAGCGCGCGCACGAAGCGCAGAATCTCTGCAATCGCCTCGGCCGGGTGGTGGCGCGCGAGCAGGATGTCGGAAACGACGATCGCGCCCGCGTTGATGAACGGGTTGCGTGGGATGCCATGCTCCGTTTCGAGCTGGACGATCGAGTTGAACGCCGATCCGGACGGTTCGCGCCCGACCCGCCGCCACACCGCATCCCCCGCCGCGCCGAGCGCGAGCGTCAGGCCGAACACCTTGGCGACGCTCTGCACCGAAAAAGCGTTCTCGGCGTCGCCCGCGAGGTGGCAGATGCCGTCGGCGGTGGTGACGGCGATGCCGAACCGCGCCGGGTCGACCGATCCGAGCGGAGCGATATAGTCGGCCACCACGCCGCGATCGGGCGCGTCGGCCATTTCGGCGGCGATGTCGGCGACGATTCCGGCGAGATCAGCCATACGTCAGCCTTGCCGCCGGCGGATCAGCCCTCGGCCGACAGGGCGATGCGCGCGTTGAGGAAGTCGGGGAAAGGTCCGTTCCAGCCATCGTCCGGGCCGTCGTCCTGCTCGCGGCGCTCGCGGCGTGGCGCGCGGTCGTCGCGCGGCGGGCGCGTATCGCGGGGCGCGCGTTCCTCACGAGCCGGGCGCTCCTCGCGCGCCGGGCGTTCGCCACGCGGCGGACGAGCCTCGCGCGGCTGACGTTCCTCGCGCGCTTCTTGCGGAGCCACTTCGGCCTCGGCCTTTGGTGCCTTGGTCTCGGTCTTCTTGGCAGGCTTGCCGCGCGTGCGCTTGCGCGGGGCGTCGCCCTCGGCACGCGCCTCGTCCGCCGCGCCTTCGAACCGCTCGATCTTCAGGCCGGTGAGCTTCTCGATATTCTCGATATTCTCCGCATCCTCGGCGGTTGCGAAGGTGAAGGCGACACCGGTCGCGCCGCCGCGCCCGGTGCGGCCGATGCGGTGGACGTAATCGTCCGGGTGCCACGGCGCGTCGAAGTTGAAGACGTGGCTGACGCCCTTGATGTCGAGCCCGCGCGCGGCGACGTCGGAGGCGACGAGGATGTTGACCTCGCCCTTCTTAAACCGCTCCAGCTCGGCGAGCCGCTGCGGCTGTTCCATGTCGCCGTGGATTTCGGAGGAGCGGAAGCCCGCGCGCTGCAACGCCTTGTTGAGTTCGCGCACCGTCGTCTTGCGGTTCGAGAACACGATCGCGGTGCCGACATCCTGCGATTCGAGCAGCTCCACCAGCTTCTCGCGCTTCTTCGAACCGCTCACCGGCACCAGCCATTGCTGGATGTTGACGTTGGCGGTGGCGGGACGCGCGACTTCGATCGTCTTGGGGCTGCTGAGGAACTTGTCCGCCAGCTTCTTGATGATCGGCGGCATCGTCGCGGAGAACAGCAAGGTCTGGCGCGCGGGTGGCAGCTTGGTGCAAATTTCCTCGATATCGGGGATGAACCCCATGTCGAGCATCCGGTCGGCCTCGTCGATCACCAGCAGCGAACAGCCGGTGAGCAGGATCTTGCCGCGCCCGAACAGGTCCATCAGCCGGCCCGGCGTTGCGATCAGCACGTCCACGCCCTTTTCGAGCGCGGCGAGCTGGTCGCCCATCGACACGCCGCCGATCAGCAGCGCCATCGAGAGCTTGTGATACTTGCCGTACTTCTCGAAATTCTCCGCCACCTGCGCGGCGAGTTCACGCGTCGGCTCGAGGATCAGCGAGCGCGGCATGCGCGCACGGCTGCGGCCTTCGCCGAGAATGTCGATCATCGGCAGCACGAACGCGGCGGTCTTGCCGGTGCCGGTCTGCGCGATCGCGACGAGATCCTTGCCCATCAACACGCTCGGGATCGCGCTCGCCTGGATCGGAGTCGGCTCGGTATAGCCGGACTCGGTCACGGCTTTGAGAAGGTCGTCGGAAAGGCCGAGATCGGCAAAGGTCATGAAGGTTCCGGATTCCTGCGCGCCATACGGAAAGAGCGCCCACAGGGGCGCTCACGCGCAACCCTAGCGCTTGCCGATCAGTACGCGAATGTCAAGGAAAAGGGAGCGGCTAGCGCTTCTCGACGATGCGCCGGAACGTCTCGACCGGGCAGACACCGCCGGAACGCGAGCGAATCGCGTCGCGACCGGCGCACATCATGCCATCGTCGGGCAGGCGCAGATACAGGTCCGGGTAGAAGTCGAGCGCCGGGCAATCGTCGTCGAACCGCGCGCGGATGCGCTCGCCCGTCTCCAGCAGCAGGTCGATGCTGTTGCGCCCGGTGATGATCGCGCGATCGAGCGTGGTCAGGGGCACGCATTTCGGCCCCTTCTTCTCCTCCAGCCGCACCGGCCGATCGTCGCGTTCGCGGTGCGGCATCATGCGCGGGATGCGGATGACGATGCGCGAATGGAAGGTGAGCTGCGCCATCTCGACCCGCTCGATCCCAGGCTCGGCACGCGGTTGGTCGGCCGCCGCGACGGGTGCGAGCGCGAGCAAGGCGAGCAGGGACAGCAGCGGATACGACATGGATCGGGCTTGGGTTAATCGCCGCGCTTGAATGGATGATGAACTCGCGAACGGATCGGCATTTGCCGGGCAGAACGCGCGCGTGATAGGTATGCTCCCATGAATACAGCACAATCCGCGCTGGTCGAGGCGGTTCGCGCCGCCCTCGGCGACAAGGCCGTCATCACCGATCGCCACGACATTGCCCCGTGGGAGACCGACTGGCGCGGCCGCTGGCATGGCCACGCGCCGGCGATCCTCGCGCCGGACGACACGGCGGGCGTCGCGCTGGTGATGCGCGTGGCGAGCGCACACGGCGTGCCGCTGGTGCCGCAAGGCGGCAACACTTCGATGGTCGGCGGCGCGACCCCGCCTGCCGATGGATCGGCGCTGATCCTGTCGCTGCGGCGGATGAACCGGATTCGCACGATCTCGGCCGAGGACAATCTGGCGATCGCGGAAGCCGGCGTGATCCTCGCCGATCTGCACGATGCGGCGGCGCGGGCAGGGCGGCGCTTCCCGCTGACGCTCGGCGCGCGTGGCAGCGCCACGATCGGCGGGCTGGCCTCCACCAACGCGGGCGGCACGCAGGTGCTGCGCTTTGGCACGATGCGCGGGCTGATCGCGGGTGTCGAGGCGGTGCTGCCCGACGGCACGCTGCACGAAGGGCTGGCGGCGCTGAAGAAGGACAATCGCGGCTACGATCTCGACCAGTTGCTGATCGGAGCGGAGGGTACGCTCGGCGTGATCACCGCCGTCACGCTGCGGCTGGTGCCGGCGGCGGCGGACCGCGCGGTGGCGTGGATCGCGGTGGCCGATCCGGAGACCGCGCTTGCCGTGCTGCGCCGCCTCGAGGCGCAGACCCACGCGATCGAGGGGTTCGAGATCATCTCGGGCGATTCGCTCGCGCGGGTGATCGAGCATATTCCGAACACGCGCGCGCCGCTCGCTGGCACCCATCCATGGCATGTGCTGATCGAGGCGACCGCCGCGGACGCCGGCGAGGAGGCGCCCGCCGCGCTGCTTGAGCGCCTGCTCGCCGCGCCATTGGCGGAGGGGCAGGTCGCCGACGCGGTGATCGCCGCGAGCGAGGCGCAGGCCGACGCCTTCTGGCGGATCCGCGATTCGCTGTCGGAGGCCGAGCGGGCGGGCGGCCCCGCCGTGCAGCACGACATTTCGGTGCCAGTCGCGGGCATGCCGCGCTTCATGATCGACGCCGCCGCCGCTGCCGAGGCGCGCTTTCCCGGCAGCCACGCCACCGCGTTCGGGCATCTCGGCGACGGCAACGTCCATTTCCACGTCCGCGCGCCCGGCGGCGTCGATCCTGCGCGCTGGTATGCCGAGGATGCGCCGGTGGTGACGCGCTTCGTGCACGATCTCGTCGTCGCGGCGGGTGGTTCGATCTCGGCGGAGCATGGCATCGGCCAGATGAAGCTGCGCGAACTCGAACGACTGTCGCCACCGGCGCGGCTCGCGGCACAGCGCGCGATCAAGGTGGCGCTCGATCCGTCCGGGATTATGAACCCCGGCAAGCTCGTCCCGCTTGCGCCGGACGGACGCGCACCATAGAGCCGTGCGCCAATCGGCGCGTCCGTACAGGCCCGCTCGTACCCTTTTGGAGATGATCTATGGCCAGCGCGCCGCAACAAGCCTCGCTTCCCCTGTTCTACAACGCGCTGGAGCCGCTTTCGAGCGGAGCGCACGCCGCCTTCAAGCTGCGCCAGGCGGATCGCGCGCCGTTCCTTGTCAATCAGCATGCGATCCCCGTCACGGTGGACGAATTCATCCACGTCCAGCGCAGCATGCCGATCGTCTTCACCGCGGGCGACGATGCGGTGCCGATCGCGCTGATGGGGCTGAACGAGGGCGTCAACGTCTTCATCGACGGCGAGGGCAAGCTGGACGATCCGGCGGTGTACGTGCCCGCCTATGTCCGCCGCTATCCGTTCATGCTCGCCAAGCTGACGCCGGATGCGCAGGAACTGTCGCTGTGCTTCGATCCCACCGCCGAGGTGATCGGCGCTTTCGACGAGGGCGAGGCGCTGTTCGAGGACGGCACGCCGACGCCGATCGTCCAGAACATCCTGCAGTTCAACGAGATGTTCGAGGAAGCCGGCGCACGCACCCAGAACTTCATGCGTGAGCTGCGCGAAATGGGGCTGCTGATGGAGGGTGAAATCTCGATCCAGCCCGAAGGCGCGCCGCAGCCGTTCATCTACCGCGGCTTCCAGATGGTGAGCGAGGAAAAGCTGAACGAACTGCGCGGCGATCAGCTTCGCAAAATCCAGAAGAACGGCATGCTGCCGCTGCTCCATGCACACCTGTTCTCGTTGCAGCTCATGCCGCAGTTGTTCGATCGCCAGAACCGCCAGGGCAAGGTGCCGCTGCCGCAGTTCGCGAGCTGACATCCGGCGGGTGATACGCATCCCCTAACCCGTTCGTGCTGAGCGAAGTCGAAGCACGTGCCGCAGACGTCGCGCTGTTGGGCATGTGCTTCGACAAGCTCAGCACGAACGGTCGATTGCGCGATAGCGGGATCGCGATCCCCAACCGTTCATGTCGAGCCCCTCGGCTGGCTGGCAAGCCAGCCGCTCAGGGTAAACTTTGGCCCTGCGGGCCGAAGTCGAGCCACCTGCGCGCCGTTACCCTCCCTCGACTTCGCTCGGGATGACCGGAGCAGGGGGCGGGAAGAGTGGTGAAGAGTCTGGAGCCTGTCCTTACAGGCACGCCTCCAGATACGCCTGATCGAATCCGAACTGCCGCGCCTTTTCCAGCGTGTACGGCCGCAGACCCATCGAGCGATATTCGCCGATGATTTTGCCCTCGGCGCTCTCGTCGAGATATTCGAACTTGAACAGTTCCTGCGTGACGATCACCGGGCCTTCCATGCCGATCACCTCGGTGATGTTGGTGACACGGCGCGAGCCGTCGCGCAGACGCTTCACCTGTACGATCATGTCGACCGAATCGGCGATCTGGCGGCTGATCGCTTCCTTGGGCATCTTGATGTCGCCCATCATCACCATGTTCTCCATACGCCCGAGACACTCGCGCGGGGAGTTGGAGTGGAGGGTACACATCGAACCGTCGTGGCCGGTGTTCATCGCGGCGAGCAGATCGAAACACTCGGACCCGCGAATTTCGCCGAGGATGATGCGATCTGGGCGCATACGCAGCGAGTTCTTGACGAGATCGCGGATCGAGATTTCACCCTGACCCTCGAGGTTCGCGGGCCGCGTTTCGAGCGGCAGCCAGTGCGGCTGTTGCAGGCGAAGTTCGGCCGCGTCCTCGATCGTCAGCACGCGCTCGCCGGGGTCGATCATCTTGGAGAGGGCGTTGAGCATCGTCGTCTTGCCCGAGCCCGTACCGCCCGAGATGACGATGTTGAACCGGCATGCGCCCGCGATCTTGAGCGCGGTCGCCATCTTCACGCTCATCGAGCCGAAGCCCGCCATCATGTCGAGCGTGATCGGCTTGTCGGAGAACTTACGAATCGAGATGGCGGTGCCGCGCAGCGACAGCGGCGGCACGATCACGTTGACGCGGGAACCGTCCTTCAGGCGCGCGTCGGCGAGCGGCGTGGTCTGGTCGACGCGGCGGCCGACCGAGTTGCAGATACGCTGCGCGATCTGAAACAGATGCTCCTCGTCGCGGAACTGGATCTGCGCGAGTTCGAGCCGGCCCTTACGCTCGACGAAGGTCTGGTTGGGGCCGTTGACCATGATGTCCGACACGTTGGGGTCGGACAGCAGTTCTTCGAGCGGCCCGAGCCCGAGCAACTCGTCGACCAGCACCTTTTCGAGCGCGAACTGTTCGCGGCGGTTGAGCGTCAGCTTCAGCTCGGCGAGCACCTCGCCGATGATCGGGCGGAACTCCTCGGCCAGCTCATCTTTGTTGAGCGTCGCGGCGGCTTCGGGATCGACGCGTTCGAGCAGGCGCGGCAGCACCTGTTCCTTGATCTTGTGGATCGACGCCTCGAAGCCCTCGACGCGGCTGTTGCCGGCCTCACCCGATGCGGCCTGCCGCTCGGCGAGGCGGGCCATCGCATCCTGCTGCGTGCCGGGCATGGTGCCCATTGCGCCCTCGATCTCGCCGGGCATCGGCAGATCGATCAGCGGCGGGAACTGCTCGGCGGCGACATCGGCTTCCGACGCCGGACGCGCACCGCCCTGCATCGGGCGCGCGACACCGAAAGCGGGGCGATTGCCTGGCCCGGGGGCACCGGGGCGACGGCCAAATGCACTCATTCTTCGCAGTCCTTCATGGCGACGAGACTGCGTAGCCGGGAAGTTTTTAGATTTGCCTAATGATCGGGAAACGCTTCCAGCGTAACGATTTGATGATGGCCTGCGACTAGATGTCGCCAAGATGGACCCGGCATCTCCCAGCGGCACGGCCAAGATCGCGATTTCCCGTCCGGCTGCCGGACGTATCGGCCGCGTGGCGATGCTTGCGCTCGCGCTTACGCTCGGACTGGCGCTGCGGCTGAGCTATGGCTGGGGAACACCGCTGTGGCTTGATGAAACATTCAGCGGGGTGATCGCGTCCCAACCCGATTTCAGCCGCCTGCTCGGCTGGTGCCTCACCGAACTGAGCGGCCCGCTGTTCTACATGCCGCTATGGCTGTGGGCACGTATTGCCGGAGATGGCGACACTGCGCTGCGCCTGCCGAGCCTCGCCCTCTCGTTCGGCGCGCCAGCGTTGATCTGGTGGCGTGGCCATCCCAATCGCGACGTGCGTTTGTTCTGGGCGGTGACCGTGCTGCTATGGGGGCCGGCGGTGCTCGTCGCGTCGGAGGCGCGGCCCTATCCGCAGCTGTTTCTTTTGGCCACCGCGCAGACCATCCTCTTTCGCCGGATGATCGCGGCGCCTGGCCGGCGTATCACGCTCACATGGGGCACGCTTACGGCGGCGGCGGTGTTGACTCATTACAGCGCATTGGTGATCGGGGGCGTGCAGAGCGTGCTTTATCTCGCGCATCACCGCCGCGCAGCGCTGGCGACGCTGTGGCCCGCGCTGCTGCCATTCACGGCGGCGGCGGGCTGGATGGCGGTACATCTCCCGTTCGTGCTCGCCTATGCCGCCAAGCATGATGCGGCGTATGCGACGCTGCCGCTGTCGAGCATCGTCACTGTGCCCGCGCTACTGTTCGGTACGCCGCTGGTCGGATTGGTAACGATAAGCGCGATCGCGACGACGCTGGCGCTTAGAGGCAGTCGCATGCGTTGCGTGAACGTCGATGGCGTGGTGTTCCTCAGCGGGGCAATCGCGTTCGCGGTGATCTTTGCGCTCGGGTTCGTGCGTCCTAACTTCGCGCCGCGCTACCTGATGTCGACCATGCCTGCGATCCTGTTCGGCGTTGCCTGCTGGGCACATTGGCAGAGCGCTCGCGACTGGAAGCCAGTGGCAGTCGTGATTGCCGTAACCATGACGGCGGCGGCCGCCCTGCTGCATTCCACGCTCACCGGGCCCGACACCGATCCACGCCATGCTGCGAACATCGAAACCGCTTCGGCCTGGCTTGTGGAGAGGCATCCAACCAGACTGATCCTGTTTTGGGACGGCGCGATCGCCGCCGCCACCCGCGCGGACCGGCTCGGCGAAGTGGGCGGCTTTTTCCTGCGGCGTTTGGGGCAGCCGGCCGCTGTGACCGTGGTGCGAGCAGGCTCGCGCGACAATCCTGCCGGAACGATCGCGATGGCGGAGCAGCGCATGCCTGAAGCGGCGGTGCTGTGGATTACCGATGGGATCCCGACGCGTGATCGAACGCCGCGCGCCACGCCAGGTTATTCATGCCGAACATTCGGCGGCGATGTGATCGTCATCATGGCGTGTCGCCGATGATTCGCAGTGGGGCAGGCCTGTACGTCCGTGCTCCATCCGGCAGTTCAGCCGACCTGTTCGGCCAGCACGATCAGCCCGCTCGCATTGACCTCGGCGAAACCGCCGAGGATCGGGAGCAGCTCGGGCTCGCCCTTGTCGGTGCGATAGATCTGGAGCGCGCCGTCGCGGATCGTCGACATCACCGGAGCATGTCCTTCGAGCACGCCGAAATCGCCCTCGGCGCCGGGGACGACGACCATATGGACCTCCTCCGAGCGGACAAGTTTCTCAGGCGTGACGAGTTCGAAGTGCAGCATTTCAAAGTCCTTCTCCCTCTCCTGTCAGGCGAGGGTGGGAAACGAGCGGGGTGGGAGAGGGTGGGGCCCTCTCCCCGGATCGCTTTACGCGTCCTGCGCCATCTTCTCGGCCTTGGCGATCACGTCGTCGATGCCGCCGACCATGTAGAACGCCGCTTCGGGCAGGTGATCGTATTCGCCTTCGACCACCGCCTTGAACGACTTCACCGTGTCTTCGATCTGGACGAACTTGCCCGAGATGCCGGTGAAGACTTCGGCGACGTGGAACGGCTGCGACAGGAAACGCTGGATCTTCCGCGCACGGCTGACCGTCAGCTTATCCTCTTCCGACAGCTCGTCCATACCAAGGATGGCGATGATGTCCTGAAGCGATTTGTACTTCTGGAGCGTCGACTGTACCGCACGCGCGGTCTCGTAATGCTCCTGGCCGACGACGCGCGGTTCGAGCACGCGGCTGGTCGAGTCGAGTGGGTCGACCGCCGGATAGATGCCCAGCTCCGAAATCGCGCGGTTGAGCACGGTCGTCGCGTCCAAGTGGGCGAACGACGTCGCCGGCGCCGGATCGGTGAGATCGTCGGCGGGAACGTACACGGCCTGAACCGAGGTTATCGAGCCCTTGTTGGTCGAGGTGATCCGCTCCTGAAGCGCACCCATGTCGGTCGATAGCGTCGGCTGATAGCCCACCGCCGACGGGATGCGGCCGAGCAGCGCCGACACCTCAGCGCCCGCCTGCGTGAAGCGGAAGATGTTGTCGACGAAGAACAGCACGTCCTGGCCTTCGACGTCGCGGAAATATTCGGCGATCGTCAGACCCGAGAGCGCGACGCGCGCACGCGCGCCGGGCGGCTCGTTCATCTGGCCATATACCAGCGCGACCTTCGAGCCTTCCGAGATCGCGTTGCCGTCGGCATCCTTGGCGATGACGTTGGCGTCGAGGAACTCGTGATAGAGATCGTTGCCCTCACGCGTACGCTCGCCGACGCCGGCGAACACCGAGGTGCCGCCGTGGCCCTTGGCGATGTTGTTGATGAGTTCCTGGATGAGCACGGTCTTGCCGACACCCGCGCCGCCAAACAGGCCGATCTTGCCGCCCTTCGCGTAAGGGGCGAGCAGATCGATCACCTTGATGCCGGTGACGAGGATCGCGTTCTCGGTCGACTGATCGACGAACTCAGGGGCCTTGGCGTGGATCGGCGAGCGCAGTTCGGTCTGCACCGGGCCGCGCTCGTCGATCGGCTCGCCGACGACGTTGAGGATGCGGCCAAGCGTGGCAGGGCCGACCGGCACCTGGATCTGGTTGCCCGTATCGGTGACGGTCTGGCCGCGCGTGAGACCCTCGGTCGAGTCCATCGCGATCGTGCGGACGGTGTTCTCGCCGAGATGCTGCGCGACCTCCAGAACCAGCCGGCTGCCATTGTTGCTCGTTTCGAGCGCGCTCAGGATCGCGGGCAGATTGCCCTCATCGAACGCGACGTCGACGACCGCGCCGATCACCTGGCTGATGCGGCCTACGTTGTTGGTGGTCGCTGCGGGAGCGATCGTGTCGGGGGCGGTTGCCATTGCTCGTCCTACCTTCTTGCGATTCTTACAGCGCTTCGGCGCCGGAGATGATTTCCACCAGTTCGGTCGTGATCGCGGCCTGGCGGGCTCGGTTGTACTGGATGCTGAGACGCTTGATCATGTCGCCGGCGTTGCGCGTCGCATTGTCCATTGCGGTCATGCGGCTGCCCTGTTCGGACGCGGCATTCTCCAGCAGCGCGCCGAAGATCTGGATCGCGATGTTGCGCGGCAGCAGATCGGCGAGGATCGACTCCTCGTCGGGCTCATACTCGACCGCCGCGCCGCCGTCGTTGACCGGTGCGTCGTCGTTCGCGGGCAGCGCGACGGGGATGATCTGGCGGCCGATCGGCTCCTGCACCAGCGCCGACTGAAAGCGGGCGTAGAACAGGTGCGCGACGTCGAACTCGCCCGCTTCGTAGCGCGCGATCACGTCGTCGGTGATCGCCTTGGCATCGGCGAAGGCGACGGTCTTGATGTGACCCATCTCGTGATCGACCACGACCTGCGTCGGGTAGAACCGCTTGATGACGCGGCCCTTCTTGCCTGCGACATAGATCTTGACCGTCTTGCCGGCCTTTTCCAGCTCCTCGGCCTTGCGGCGCGCGGCGCGGACGATGTTCGAATTGAACGCGCCCGCCAAACCACGCTCGGAGGTCGCGACGATCAGCAGATGGACCTGATCGCGACCGGTGCCGGCGAGCAGCTTGGGTGAACTCTCGCTCACCGTCACCTTCGAGGCGAGGCTCGCCATCACGCGCTCCAAGCGGCTGGCGTATGGACGCGCGGCGACCGCCGCTTCCTGCGCACGGCGCAGCTTGGCAGCGGCGACCATCTTCATCGCCTTGGTGATCTTCTGCGTCGACTTCACCGAGCCGATGCGGATCTTGAGGGCCTTTAAGCTCGCCATCTGGTTCCCTTTGTACCCCCGCGCAGGCGGGGGCACATATCAATTACGCAAAGGTCTTCGCGAACGCGTCGAGCGCGGTCTTGAGGCCGGCCTTGGCTTCGTCGCCGAGATCCTTGGTGTCGCGGATCTTGCCGAGCACGCCGGCGTGGTTCGCACGAAGATCGGCGAGCATTGCCGCTTCGTAGCGCACCACGTCGCCGACCGGCACCGTGTCGAGATAGCCCTGCGTACCGGCGAAGATCGACGCGGTCTGCTCCTCGAACGGCAGCGGCGAGAACTGCGGCTGCTTGAGCAGCTCGGTCAGGCGTGCGCCGCGGTTGAGCAGCTTCTGCGTCGAGGCGTCGAGGTCCGAGCCGAACTGCGCGAACGCCGCCATCTCGCGGTACTGCGCCAGCTCGAGCTTGATCGAGCCCGACACCTTCTTCATCGCCTTGGTCTGCGCGGCCGAGCCGACGCGGCTGACCGACAGGCCGACGTTGATCGCCGGGCGGATGCCGGCGAAGAACAGGTCGGTTTCGAGGAAGATCTGGCCGTCGGTGATCGAGATCACGTTGGTCGGGATGTAGGCCGACACGTCGCCCGCCTGCGTCTCGATGATCGGCAGCGCGGTGAGCGAGCCCGAGCCGTTGTCCTTGTTCATCTTCGCGGCGCGCTCGAGCAGGCGCGAGTGGAGATAGAACACGTCGCCGGGGTACGCTTCGCGGCCCGGCGGGCGGCGCAGCAGCAGCGACATCTGGCGATAGGCGACCGCCTGCTTGGACAGATCGTCGAACACGATCAGCGCGTGCATGCCGTTGTCGCGGAAATACTCGCCCATCGCGGTGCCGGTGTAGGGCGCGAGGAACTGGAGCGGGGCGGGGTCCGACGCGGTCGCGGCGATGACGATAGAGTAATCCATCGCGCCGTTTTCGGTCAGCGTGCGGACGAGCTGCGCGACGGTCGAACGCTTCTGGCCGATCGCGACGTAGATGCAGTAGAGCTTCTTGCTCTCGTCATCGCCAGCGTTGGCGGTCTTCTGGTTGATGAACGTGTCGATCGCAACGGCGGACTTGCCGGTCTGGCGATCGCCGATGATGAGTTCGCGCTGGCCACGGCCGACCGGCACGAGCGCGTCGATCGCCTTGAGGCCGGTCTGCACCGGTTCGTGGACCGACGTGCGCGGGATGATGCCGGGCGCCTTGACCTCGACGCGGCTGCGCTGGTCGGACACGATCGGGCCCTTGCCGTCGATCGGATTGCCGAGACCATCGACCACGCGGCCGAGCAGCCCCTTGCCGACGGGGACGTCGACGATCGTGCCGGTCCGCTTGACGACGTCGCCTTCCTTGATCTCGGCGTCCGAGCCGAAGATCACGACGCCGACGTTATCGGCCTCGAGGTTGAGCGCCATGCCCTGCACGCCGTTGGCGAATTCGACCATCTCGCCCGCCTGGACGTTGTCGAGCCCGAAGATGCGCGCGATGCCGTCGCCGACCGACAGCACCTGGCCGGTTTCCGAGACTTCCGCCTCGGTGCCGAAGCTGGCGATCTGGTCTTTAATGACCTTCGAGATTTCTGCGGCGCGGATATCCATGTTCAGCCTTTCATCGCGTGCGCGAGGGAGTTCAGTCGGGTCTTGATCGACGAATCGATCATCTGGCTGCCGATCCTAACGACCAGCCCGCCGAGGAGCGAGGGATCGACCGTGAGGTCGACGGCGACCTCGCGGCCGATGCGGGTGCGCAACTGCTGCTTGAGCGCATCGACCTGATCGGCCGAGAGCGGGTGCGCCGAGGTGACTTCGGCCGTGGTCTCGCCGCGGAAATCGGCCGCGAGCGCGCGGAACGCGCGGATCGTCGCGGGCAATTGCGAGAGGCGGCGATTGTCGGCGAGTACGCCGAGGAAATTGCGGGTCGTCGCATCGAGGCCCATCGCGTCGGCAGCGGCGGCAACGGCCCCGGCGGCATCCTTGCGCGACACCAGCGGGCTCTGCGTCAGGCGGCGGAAATCGTCGGACTGGTCGAGCGTGGCGCGCACGGTGGCGAGGCTCGCCTCGACGGCGTCGATCGACTTGGTCTCACGCGCCAGCTCGAACAAAGCGGTGGCATAACGTCCGCTTAAGCTGGCTTGAATACCGCCGGATGTCTCCACGCGATCAGGTTCCTCAGGTAAGGGCGAACAGAAGATGGCCCCATGCAAAACACGGCTGCTTGGGCGCGCCTTCCGATGGGATGGCGGGCGGTTAGCATCGGGTTCCGCAATGCGCAAGCCACGTGGGGCGGTCAAGTCCTCGATAGTTACGGGGACGTCGCCGAGGCTTCTGCGCGGCGCCGACCATGAATTCAGCGCGCGTGCGTGGGTGGAGGCGCGGCGAGCACCGCGGCGGTGTAGTTCTCGATTACATACGCGAACGGCGTGCCGTCGGGCAGGACCAGCACCGCACGGTTCTCGATCACCCGCGCCGGGATCGCGAGGTTTTGCGGCCGTGCGGTTCTGTTAGCGGTCCCATCATTTATAGTGTCCCAATCGGCGGGCAGCGGCGACCACAGGATGTGCGCGGAGAGCGTGGTGCGGTGGAAACCGAGCGGCTTGACGATTCGCCCGAACGATCCGTCGGTGGTGTCGAGCGCCTGATTCATTTCAGGCGTGAGGCGCGCGGGTACGTACCAGTTCTCCGCCACCGACAGCACGCGATCGCCACAGCGCAGGTGGACGAGCCGGTAGCGCAGCGGCGTGTCGGCGGCGACGCGCAGACCCGCGCGCACCTCGGCCGGGGCGGGGTGATCGGCGCCGGGCTGGCGATCGGCGACGATCTGCGTGCCCGGCGGAGCGAGGTGATGGCGTGCGCACCACGCCTCGAGTACCAATGTCGCGCTGTCCTGCGTCACCAGCGCGAGCTGGAGCGATTGCAGCATCGCGAGTGCCTCGAGCCGGGCTGTGGGTGTGTCGGGCCAAGGGGCGGCAGCCGCAATCGGCGCTGGTGGGGGCGGGGGCGGGAGCATGGCGGGTCGGTAGCGGGAACGGCGCCGCGGCGGAAGGGAGGACGGCGCTCAAGCGCAATGGCACTTCGTGCGGCGGGTCGCCACGATCGACCGCGCCGGGATTTGCGGATACGGCGACACGTCCAGATGCAAGGAATCTTCGTGCCGCCGATCGAGCCCGACACGCCGCCAGACAGTCGCGCTTGGCGCATCATCCACTTCCCGCCGGTAACGCTGGCGATCGGCATCGTCTTCTATCTTGCCGCCGGCGCTGCCGCGACGTGGGTGAGCCTGACGTTCCCCAAGGTACGTTCGATACCCGCCGAACTGGCTCTGGCGTTGATCGTAGTGGCGATGTTCGTGGCGGGCTATGCCGCGTTCGTCCGATGGATCGAGCGGCGGCCGCTCGCAGAACTCGGAAGGCGCGGCGCGTTGCGCGAATTGGGCGTGGGGCTGCTCGGCGGCGTCTTGCTGTTCTCGATCGTGCTCGGCGTGATCGCGCTCGCCGGCGGCTACCGTGTGGTCGGCGTCAACGACGCGGCCGTGCTGTATCCGGCGGCGGCGCTGTCGATCGTCGCGGCGGTAAGCGAGGAGATCGCGCTGCGCGGGCTGTTCTTCCGCATTGTGGAGCGCTGGCTGGGTAGCTGGACCGCGCTGGTGCTGTCGGCGGCACTGTTCGGGGCGCTGCATCTCGGCAATCCCGCTGCGTCTCTGCGCGCCGCCACCGCGATCATGCTGGAGGCGGGGGTGATGCTCGCCGCTTTGTACATGGTGACGCGGCGGCTGTGGGCGGCGATCGGGTTGCACGCGGCGTGGAACTTCACGCAAGGCGGCATCTATGGCTTCAGCGTGTCCGGCTTCGCGCAATCCGGGCTGCTGCGCGCGCGGATCTCAGGGCCGGACTGGCTGACTGGCGGCGCGTTCGGGGCGGAAGCGTCGGTGCCGGCGGTGGTGGTGTGTACCGGCTTCGGCGTGGCGCTGATCGCTGTGGCGATCCGCAACGGGCGCGTCGTCGCGCCGGTCTGGGCTAGAGCCCGAGCGCGCTGAGACCGGGGTGATCGTCTGGCCGGCGGCCGAGCGGCCAATGGTAGAGCCGCTCGCGCTCCGCGATCGGCGCGTCGTTGATACTGGCGACGCGGCGGCGCATCAGCCCGCGCGCGTCGAATTCCCATAGCTCGTTGCCATAGGAGCGGAACCAGTTCCCGCCGGTGTCGTGCCATTCGTAGGCGAAGCGCACCGCGATGCGGTCGTCGCGAAAGTCCCAAAGCTCCTTGATGAGCCGATAATCCAGCTCGCGCGACCATTTGCGCGTGAGGAAGCCGACGATCGCCTCGCGGCCTTGCAGGAACTCGGTGCGGTTCCGCCAGTGGCTGTCGGGCGTGTAGGCGAGCGCGACACGTTCGGGATCGCGCGTGTTCCATGCATCCTCGGCCATGCGCACTTTCCGCGCGGCGTTATCGGGCGTGGTGAAGGGCGGGAGCGGTGGGCGTTCGGCTTCCATCGGGCAATCCTTTCGTCATCGTGGTAGTGGCGCATCGAACGTGGCGCCATCGTACCCAGGCGCACAAAACCCGCTCGCTTGCCGCGAACGGGTCTTGCACGCGATCACCGGACCCGCGCCCCCGTCGGGAGCGCGGGCTATGTGGATCAGGCCGCCAGCTTGCGCAGCACGTACTGGAGGATGCCGCCGTTGAGGAAATATTCCAGCTCGTTGACGGTATCGATCCGGCAGCGCGTCTTGAACGTCTCGACCGTGCCGTCGGCGCGGGTGAGCGTCACGTCGACGTCCTGACGCGGGCGGATTTCGGCGACCTTCAGGATCGTGAAGGTCTCGGTGCCGTCGAGCTTGAGCGTCTGGCGGGTCACGCCGTCCGCGAACTGGAGCGGCAGAACGCCCATGCCGACCAGGTTCGAGCGATGGATACGCTCGAAGCTCTCGGTGATGACCGCGCGCACGCCGAGCAGGTTGGTGCCCTTCGCCGCCCAGTCGCGCGACGAGCCGGTGCCATATTCCTTGCCCGCGATGACCACGAGCGGGGTGTGATCCGCCTTGTAGCGCATCGCCGCGTCGTAGATCGGCATCACTTCGCCGGTCGGCACGTACTTGGTCACGCCGCCTTCGATGCCGGGCGTCATTTCGTTCTTGATGCGGATGTTGGCGAAGGTGCCGCGCATCATCACTTCATGGTTGCCGCGACGCGCGCCGTAGCTGTTGAAGTCCGCCTTGGTCACCTGATGGTCGAGCAGGAACTTGCCCGCCGGGCTGTCCGCCTTGATCGAACCGGCCGGCGAGATGTGGTCGGTAGTGATCGAGTCGGCGAAGATCGCGAGCGGGCGCGCCTCGACGATGTCCTCGGTCGGCACCGGCGTCATCGTCATGCCGTCGAAATAGGGCGGGTTGGCGACGTAGGTCGAGCCGGCGCGCCACGTGTAGGTGTCCGAGCCCGTAACGTCGATCGCCTGCCAGCGCGCGTCGCCCGAGAACACGCTCGCATAGCGCGACTGGAACATCGCGCGGTCGATGTTGGCGTCCATCAGCTCGCGGACTTCGGCGTTCGAGGGCCAGATATCCTTGAGGTATACGTCGGTGCCATCGGTCGACTGGCCGATCGGCGTCGTGGTGAAATCCTCCACCACGGTGCCCTTCAGCGCATAGGCGACGACCAGCGGCGGCGAGGCGAGGAAGTTGGCGCGCACGTCCGGCGAAACTCGGCCCTCGAAGTTGCGGTTGCCCGAAAGCACCGAGGCGGCGACGATGTCGTTACCGTTGATCGCCTTGGAGATCGGCTCGGCGAGCGGACCCGAGTTGCCGATGCAGGTGGTGCAGCCATAGCCGACCAGGTTGAAGCCGACCGCGTCGAGGTCCGCCGACAGGCCCGACTTGTTGAGGTAATCGGTGACCACCTGCGAGCCTGGTGCGAGCGAGGTCTTGACCCAGGGCTTGGGCTTCAGGCCGAGCGCGTTCGCCTTGCGCGCGACGAGACCGGCGGCGACCAGCACCGACGGGTTCGAGGTGTTGGTGCAACTCGTGATCGCGGCGATCACAACGTCGCCGTCGCCGATATCATGGTCGCGATCATCGACGGCCACGCGCTTGGCGCTGCCGTGGTGATAGATCTTGGCGAGATCGGCGTTGAAGATATCGTCGACCTCGGTGAGGATCACCTTGTCCTGCGGGCGCTTGGGGCCGGCGAGCGACGGCACCACGGTCGACATGTCAAGCGACAGCGTGTCGGTGAACACCGGATCGGCTGCGTCCGCCACGCGCCAGAACCCTTGCGCCTTGGCATAGGCTTCGGTCAGCGCGATCTGGTCCTCGTCGCGGCCGGTCAGGCGCATATAGTCGAGCGTAGCATCGTCGACCGGGAAGAAGCCGCAAGTCGCGCCATATTCCGGCGCCATGTTGGCGATGGTGGCGCGGTCGGCGAGGGTCAGCACGTCGAGGCCGGGACCGTAGAACTCCACGAAGCGGCCGACCACGCCCTTGGCGCGCAGCATCTGCGTGACGGTGAGCACGAGGTCGGTGGCGGTGATGCCCTCGGCCAGCGTGCCGGTCAGCTTGAAGCCGACCACTTCAGGGATCAGCATCGACACCGGCTGGCCGAGCATCGCCGCTTCCGCCTCGATGCCGCCCACGCCCCAGCCGAGCACGGACAGGCCGTTGACCATCGTGGTGTGGCTGTCGGTGCCGACGCAGGTGTCGGGATAGGCGATCTTCTTGCCGTCGGGCGCGACCGAGGACCACACCGCCTGCGCGATGTTCTCGAGATTGACCTGGTGGCAGATGCCGGTGCCGGGGGGCACGACCTTGAAGTTGTCGAGCGCCTTCGAACCCCACTTCAGGAACTCGTAACGCTCGTTGTTGCGCTGGTATTCCAGCTCGACGTTATCCTCGAACGCCTTGGGCGTGCCGAATTCGTCGACCATCACCGAGTGATCGATGACGAGGTGGACGGGGACGAGCGGGTTGATCTTGGCCGCATCGCCGCCAAGCTTGGTGATCGCGTCGCGCATCGCGGCGAGATCGACCACGCAGGGCACGCCGGTGAAATCCTGCATCAGCACGCGCGCGGGGCGATACTGGATCTCGCGGTCGGGTGCGTTGGGGTTCTGCTGCCAGTCGATGATCGCCTGGATATCGGTTTCGGTAACGGTCACCCCGTCCTCGAAGCGGAGCAGATTCTCGAGCAGCACCTTCATCGAGAAGGGCAGGCGGCTGATATCGCCGAGCTTTTCCGCCGCTGCCGCCAGCGAGTAATAGTCGTAAGCGACGCCGTTCACGTCGAGCGTGGCGCGGGTGCCGAGCGTATCCTGGCCGATGGCGGTCATGCGGGTCCTTCCCAAATGAAGCCCCATGACGAAAAGCGCGGCGGGAAGCGGCGGACGAAGCGCCGCACGAGCGCGCCCCGGCTAGGGCGAAAGCGTGAGTCGGGGGTGGCCTTAGCAACCGTACGCGCGATGCGCAAAGGGTTGCGATATCGCGAAATGCCGCATTATCGCTTCTTGCGATGCAATAGCAATAGTGGCGCGCAATAAGGCCGTTTGCCGCGGTTTTGTACGAGTTTATACCGCCGTCGCGTACATAGTCGGGCTGCGGGCGGGTGGCGTCCGGCCTCCCGCCCTGCATGCCTTACGGGCAGGTCGAGCCCGCGCCCGCGTCGAGGTCGAGGCAACGGCCGTCGGGCAGCGGCGCCGTCATCGGCAGATGGATCGCGGCGGCGAGCGTCGGCATGATATCGACCGTCTCGACCGACAGCGGCTGTTCGAACCCGGTCATGCCCTTGCGCCAGAACAGGATCGGCACGCGGCGATCATAGTCCCAGAAGCTGCCGTGCGTCGCGACATAGCCCTTGGTCGGATCGGGGATCGGCATGACGCGCGGTTTCAGCGCGACGACGATATCGCCCGAAACCTTGGGATTGTACGACGCCTTGGCGCGCATGATGAGCGGCCATGTCTCGGGCGGACCGCTCGGGGCCGGCGATGCGGCGATCTCCGCGCCGGAAAAGGCGGCGGCGACGAACGGGTTGGCGCGATAGGCCTTGAGCGCCTCCGCCAGCACGGCAGCATGCTGTCCGGGCGTGAGCTTCGGATCGATCCAGATATCGCCGGATGTCGAATCCCCGAACAGCAGTTGGCCGGAGAGGCTGAGCCGCGCCGCCACGGCGTCGCTGATCGCCTTGGTCGAGAAAGTGGCGTCGGTGCGCACCGCCATGGGTGCGGCGTGTTCGCGGTTGCGTTCGGGGATGTCGTGCCCGCCATGGTCGGCGGTGAGGACGACGAGATAGTCGACGCCTGTCGCGTCGAGCTGGTCGAACAGCTCGCCGAGCGAGTGGTCGAGATTGGCGAGGTTGATGCACATCTCGGCACCCTCGGTGCCATAAGCGTGGCCGACGTAATCGGTGGCGGACGCGCCGATGTCGATGATGTCGGTGGTGCTGCCCTGACCGAGCTTCATGTCGCGTACCATGCCGGCGGCGAGCGCGAGGATCGCGTTGTCGAACTCGGGCGAGGCGCGGAACTTGGTGCGGTTGCCCGCGTCACGCTCGAAATGGCCGGCGCCGACCGTCTTGCCCCCGCCGAGCGGGATGGCGCGATCGCGGCTCTGGCAGAAGTCCGGCACCTCGAACCCCGGCTGCGCCTCGGCGATGCGCGTGGCGACCGCGGCGTTGGCGCGCGTGACGATCTCGGGCGTCTTGCGACCGGCGTGGCTGACGAACGCCTTGCCGTCCCACCACCAGATCTCGTCCAGCGTGGCCTTGTGGCCGCCCATCATCACCGCCGAGCGATCCTTGCCCGACACCGACACGTTGCGGACTTGCGGGTTCGCCCGCTTCATCCGCTCCCCCAGCGTGGGGACGAGCAGGTGCGTGTCGGTGACGGTGTACGCCTCGTGCGTGCTGCCGGCGACGCTCTCGTCCTCCGCGCAGTAGATCTGCTTGTCGGCGAGCGGCGACTTGAGGTTGTACCAGGTGTTGGCGATGATCCCGGTCTTCGCCGGGCGGAACCCGGTGAGAATGGTGGAGTGGCCCGGGCACGTCTCGGTCGCGGCGTGGCTCTGGTAGCCGGAGGGGAAGACGTCGCCGGTCAGCAGCCGCTTGAAGCCCCCGGTGAAGTGGTTGCGATATTCCGCGAACAGATCGGCCGAGAACTGATCGACCGAGATCGCGACGAGCAGCTTGGGCGGTGTCTCGGGCGACGCCGCTGCCGGCGCGGGAGCCGCGGTCTGCGCGCCGATCGGCGCGGCGACCAGCGCCAGCGAAAGGGCGAGCAGGGAGGTTAAACGATTCATGACTTTCCTTTCGCGGCGTTACGAAGCACTCCCGCGCGCGGCTATGGCCGAGACGTGGTTTGCCGACAAGGATTGCCGATGCGTGCGCTTCATTACCTGTTCGTGACGATCCTCGCGATGTTTGCCGCCGGCGCTGCGTGGGCGGATGCGCCCGGCGCGCTCGGCGACGGCCCGCATCTCGCGATCCGGCTGGCGGCGGAGAGCATGACGCCGCAGGCGGGCGGCACGGTCACGCTCGCGCTCGATACGCGGCCCGAACCCGGCTGGCACGGCTACTGGCAGAACCCGGGCGACGCCGGCTTCCCCGAGAAACTCGACTGGACCTTGCCCAAGGGTGCGAGCGCCGATGCGCCGGTCTATCCGGTGCCCGAGCGGCTGCTGGTTGCCGGGCTGATGAACTATGTGTTCGAAAAGCCCTATGCGCCGCTGGTGACGTTACATGTGCCGGTGGGACTTGCGACGGGCACCAAACTGCCAGTCAAGCTTCACGCCGACTATCTGGTCTGCACGACGAGCGTGTGCGTGCCCGAATCGGCCGATCTCACCATCGACCTGACCATCGGCGACGGCGCGGTGACGGCGGGGAATCGCGCTCGCTTCGACGCGTGGCGGCAGGCCATTCCCAAGCCGCTCGGCAGTCCGGCAGCGTTCGAGGTGGCGAACGGCGCGTTGCGGATCGGCGTACCCTATCCAGCGAGCGCGCCGCTGACTGACGCCTATTTCTATCCGATTTCGACCGGCATCGTCGATTATGCCGCCAAGCAGACCATCACGCGCGACGGCGACCGCGTGGTGATCGCCACCAAGCCAGGCGCGGGCGGCACGGGCGCGCTCAGCGGCGTGCTGGCGATCGGCGGCGGCAAGGGGCTCATCGTGCAGGCGAAGCCGGGCGCGGTCGCGGCGGCGGGTGACGCGCCCGACGATGCGGCGAACGGCGCACCCGCGAACGGCGCGCTCACCGCGACGCTGATCGCGCTCGCAGGGGCGATGCTGGGCGGGCTGATCCTCAACGTGATGCCGTGCGTGTTCCCGATCCTCAGCCTCAAGGCGCTGAGCCTCGCGCGCGGGCACCTCGACGAGCGGTCGGCGCGTCACGAGGCGCTCGCCTATACCGCAGGCGTGGTCGCGGTGTGCGTGGCGCTGGGCGCGATCATCCTCGGCTTACGCGCGGGCGGCAGCGCGGTCGGCTGGGCGTTCCAGTTGCAGGATCCACGCGCGATCGTCGTGTTGCTGCTGTTGACGGTGGCGCTGTCGCTCAACCTCGGCGGTCTGTTCGAGATCCCGACCCCACAGTTCGTCAACCGTGCAGGTGGCGCGGGCGGCGCGTTCGCGACCGGTGCGCTCGCCGCGTTCATCGCGACGCCGTGCACCGGACCGTTCATGGGGGCGGCGCTCGGCGCGGCGCTGGTGTTGCCGTGGTATGCGGCGCTGGCGGTGTTCGCCGGGCTGGGGCTGGGGCTGGCGCTGCCGTTCCTCGCGCTCGGCTTCGTACCCGCCTTGCGGAAACTGCTCCCCAAACCCGGAGGCTGGATGGAGACGTTCCGCCGCATCCTGTCGATCCCGATGTGGTTGACCGCGATCGCCTTGGCGTGGGTGTTGGGGCGGCAGGTCGGCACTGATGGCCTCGCGGGCGCGCTGGTGGCCGCTTTGGCGGTCGCGCTGCTGCTGTGGTGGGGCGGCCTTCGCCAGCATCGCGGCAAGCCGTTCGGTGTGGTCGCGCTGGTCGGCATCGTTGCGGTGGCGGCGTTCGCGGGTGGCTCGATCGCGCGCCTGCCCAAGCCGACCGCCGCCGTAGCCTCCTCGGCCGACGAAGAGCCGTTCAGCGAAGACAAGCTCGCGCAGTTGCGCGCCGCCAACCGCCCGGTGTTCGCCTATTTCACGGCAGATTGGTGCCTAACCTGCAAGGTCAACGAAAAGGCTGCGATCGAGACCGACGCAACGCGTGCCGCCTTCGCGAAGAAGAACGTCGCCGTGCTGGTCGGCGACTGGACCAACGGCGATGCCGCGCTCGGCCGCTTCATCGAGGCGCATAATCGCGCTGGCGTTCCGCTGTACCTCTATTACGCACCCGGCGCGGCCGAGCCGCAGGTCTTGCCGCAGGTGCTGACTCCGGGGATACTCGCCGCGCTATGATGAAACGCCTGCTCCTTGCGCTCGCCGCGCTGATCGCCGCACCAGCCGCCGCCGACGGCCCGGCAAGCTGGTCGCAACCGCAGCGGCCGTTCCACATCGCCGGGCCGATCTGGTACGTCGGGACAAAGGGGCTCGGCGTCTATGCGATCAAGGGCGAGGCGGGCACGATCCTCGTCAGCAGCGGGCTTGCCGCCGATGCGTCGCAGATCGAACGCAACCTGCGCACGATCGGCGTGGGGCCGGGGCAGCTCAAGTGGATGCTCAACTCGCACGCGCATTTCGACCATGCCGCCGCCTTCGCACAGCTCCGCCGCGACACGGGCGCGAAGCTCGTCTCCTCCGCCGCCGACGCGCCCGCGCTGCGCGCGGGGCGGCACGAGGCGGATAACGAAAACGGCCACACCCGCTTCCCCGCCGTACCGGTCGATCGCGTCGTGCGTGACGGCGAGGCGGTGCGTCTCGGCGGCATCGTCATCACCGCGACGCTCACGCCGGGGCATACGCCGGGCTGCACCACCTGGTCGATGCCAATCACCGAGCGCGGGCGGATGTTGCGCGTGGTGTTCCCGTGCAGCCTGACGGTCGCGGGCAACGTGCTGAAGGGCAATCGCGCATATCCCGGCATCGTCGCCGATTACCGGAGGAGCTTCGCGCGGATGGGGGCGATGCCCGCCGATATCGTGCTGCCGATGCACCCCGAACTCGCCGACGTGCTCGGCCGCGAGGCACGCGCGCAGGCGGGTGATGCCAATGCCTTCATCGACCGCACGCAGCTTCCTCGGATCGTCAGCGCGGCGCGGGGCGACTTCGGCAAATAGCCCGACGCCGATTTTCCCTTCAAGAAACCGCCTTGTGCGGCGCAACAATCCGTCGCAGCATGCACCTCTGGATCAAGAGGGACGTTACCGGTTCGATGGGAATACCACAGGCGTTCGACGAGATCATGGGTCAGGCCGGGTCGACGACACCCCGCACCGAACTCGCCGCGCTCGGGACATGGATCGACGGCACGCCCGCCGCTGAACTGCGCCGTCGCCAGCAATCGGCCGAGGCTACCTTCCGCCAGCTCGGCATCACCTTCGCGGTCTATGGCGACAGCGACGCGAGCGAGCGCATCATTCCGTTCGACATCGTGCCGCGCATCTTTCTCGCCAGCGAATGGGCACGGCTGTCCGAAGGGCTGGTGCAGCGGGTCGAGGCGATCAACGCCTTCCTCGACGACATTTACGGCGCGCAGAAGATCCTGAAAGACGGGGTGCTGCCCGCCGATCTCGTGCTCGGCAATCCGCAGTTCCGCCGAGAGATCGCGGGCATGCGTCCGCCGCACGGCATTTGGGCGCATATCTGCGGGATCGACCTCGTCCGCACCGGGCCGGATAAGTTTTATGTGCTGGAGGACAATGCCCGCACACCCTCGGGCGTCAGTTACATGCTCGAGAACCGCGAGGCGATGCTGCGGCTGTGCCCCGAACTGTTCGGCCATTTCCGTGTCGCGGCGGTGGACAGCTATCCCGATCGGCTGCTCGAAACGATGCGCTCGGTCGCGCCGCACGCGGTTGCCGCGCCGGTGTGCGTGGTGCTGACACCCGGCCATTATAACTCGGCCTATTACGAACACAGTTTCCTCGCCGATTCGATGGGGATCGAACTGGTCGAGGCGGCTGACCTGTGCGTGCAGGACGATATCGTCTGGATGCGCACGATCGGCGGGCTGGTAAAGATCGACGTGATCTACCGCCGCATCGACGACGATTTCCTCGACCCCGAAGTGTTCCGCCCCGATTCGATGCTCGGCGTGCCGGGGCTGATCCGTGCCTATGCGGCCGGCAACGTCGCGCTCATTAATGCACCCGGTAACGGCATCGCCGATGACAAGGCGATCTACAGCTACATGCCCGAGATCGTGAAATATTATTCGGGCGGCGAGGCGCGGCTGCCCAATGTCGAGACGTGGCGCTGCCGCGAGCCCGATGCCTTGCGTTACGTGCTCGACAATCTCGAACACGTCGTAGTCAAGCTGGTCGACGGATCCGGCGGCTACGGCATGCTGGTCGGGCCAACCGCGTCCAAGGCGGAGATCGAGACGTTCCGCGCCGCGCTGATCGCAGAGCCGCACCGCTACATCGCGCAGCCGACGCTCGCGTTGTCGACGGTGCCGACCCTGAGCGAGGCCGGGCTCGCCCCACGCCATGTGGATTTCCGCCCCTTCGTGCTGACCGGATCGTGCGGGGTTCAGGTCGTGCCCGGGGGGCTTACCCGTGTCGCGCTCAAGGAAGGGTCGCTGGTCGTAAACTCGTCGCAGGGCGGGGGCACCAAGGACAGTTTCGTGCTGATGGACGACGGCGCGATGGTACAGGCGCAGGGACCGGGTGCGATGAGCCAGTCGATGGGCAGGATGTCGCAGACGATGGGCGGCAACTGATGCTGTCGCGCACCGCTTCGTCGCTCTACTGGCTCGGCCGCTACGTCGAGCGTGCCGATTTCATCGCGCGTCTGGTCGAGGCGACGATCCGGCTCGACGCGCTGTCGCCACGCCCGGCGGGCCGGGTCGCGTGGGAGACTGCGCTCGCCGTCACCGACACGGTCGACGCGTTCTCCAGGACCGGCGAGGAGATCGGGCAGGACTCGGTCGCGCGCTTCCTGACGCTCGACGCCACCCATCCGGGATCGCTGGTGCGCTCGCTCGATCTCGCGCGCAACAACGCGCGGGCGGTGCGCACCGCGCTCACGCGTGAGGCGTGGACCGGGATCAACCAGGCGTGGCTGCTGTTCCAGAACCGCGCCGCGCCCGGCGGTGCCGCCGCGACTCTGGCGCTGGCGGAATCGGTCAAGGCGGCGACGCGCGGGTTCGAGGGCGCGATCCACCGCATGCTGCGCAACCAGACGACCTGGTTCATCCGGCTCGGGCAGGCGGTCGAGCGGGCCGACAACACCGCGCGGCTGCTCGACGTGAAATACCACATCCTGCTGCCCGCAGGCGAGCCGGTCGGCGGCGTGGTCGACCGCGACCAGTGGACGACGATCCTGCAAACCGTGTCGGCGGTGACGGCGTATCGCTGGCTCTACTCGGACGGGCTGTTGCCGGCGAACGTAATAGACCTGTTGATCTCACGCGCCGAACTGCCGCGCAGCCTCGCCGCGTCGGTGGAGGAAGCGGTCGAGATCCTGACTTTGCTGGCCAAACGCACCGGCATGCATGGCGAAGCCGACCAGATGGCGCGCGACCGGCACGCCCACATGCTCAAAACGCGATCGAAGGACGTGATCGCCAGCGGGCTGCACCAGTATCTCGAACGGTTTCTGGCGGAGAACGATGAACTGCACTTCGCGATCGCGGGACAGTTCAAGTTCGGGTGAGGGGCATCTGCGCTCTGCCGTTTGCCGTTCAATGCAATCTATCCGGGGAGGGAAGATCGTGGCACACTGCAACAAGATGCTGTCCGTCGCGCATTGTCTGGCGCTGCTGGTCGTCACGTTCGCTTCACCGGTGCAAGCGCAAGGCAAAGCCGGCTCGACTGGCTCAAGCGTGGCGTCGGACGAGGGACGTCCGGGCGCTTGCTCGCTACCGGACGGTTGGTCGCAGGTCGTCGAACGGCGACCGCGCTTCGTCATCTTCGGCGAGGAACATGGAACGAAGCAGGCCCCCGAGTTCGTGGGAAGGGTAGCGTGCGCGCTTGCTGCAAAGGGGCAGCGCATCCTCGTCGCGGTGGAGCATTCGTCCGTAAACGATGCCGCGTTCCAGTCTGCCTGGTTGCTGAAGCAACCGCAGTTCGAAGGCGCGTTGGTGAAAGTGGGCTGGGCGGGCCGCGAGGACGGTGTGGCCAGCGAAGCCATGCTGCGGTTGCTGATCGAGCTTCACGCGTTGAAGGAGGCTGGGCGCGTCATAAACATCGTCGCCTTCAATGGCGCGCGGGATGATGCGCAACGCGATCGCTTCAAGGCGCTACCGGGGCAGGGCCCGCACGAGGCCGCGCAGGCGGAGAATATCCGCGATGCCGCGGCGGCGCATCGGTACGATAATGTCCTCGTGCTGACCGGGAGCCTTCATGCGCGTAAAAACGTGGTGGAGCGTGGGGGCGTGGTGTTCAAACCGATGGCGATGCAGCTTGCCTCGTCGTCCGAGATCGTCTCGCTGTTGATGCGCGCCGGCGATGGAAGCGCCTGGAACTGTATTCTCAAACCGGGTTTCACGCCTGAGAAGGGTAAGCCGATAAGCACGGACGCCGTAACGTGCGGAACCCACCCCCGCCCCAGCACGGTCGCGCTACAGCGTCCGGCCTTCATCTCTTTGGAACCGGTCCCCGGGGTCGAAGCGGATACGGATTATGACGGTATCTTCTGGCTGGGCCACATCGATGGCTCCCCGCCCGCCGTCCCCAAACCCTGACGCTCTGCCGCAGCACGCTCTCAGGCGATCTCATCCGCCAGTATCGAATAATGCTGCGCCGGCGGCCGGTACGTCGCATCCTCGTCGGTCAGCAGCGTCCAGCCCTTGGGCCCGAGCACCTCAATCGGGCGGTAGCGCGTCTTGTACGCCATGCGCGCCGAGCCCTTCACCCAATAGCCGAGGTACACATAGGGCAGCCCAATCGACCGCGCCCGCATGATGTGGTCCATGATGATCATGTTGCCGAAGCCGGGGCGCGCGCCCTCGTCGGCGTCGAAGAAGCTGTAGATCATCGACAGGCCGTCGGCCTGCTGGTCGGTCAGGCAGGCGCCGATCAGCTTGCCGCGCGCGCCGTTCACCGCCGGCTCGCGATATTCGATGACGAAGCTATTGACCGGCGAATGCTCGACCATGTCGGCATAGTCCTGCTCGTCCATCTCGGCCATGCCGCCGCCGGGGTGGCGCGCGCCCAGATAGCGGCGCAGCAGCTGGAACTGCTCGTCGGTCGCCCACGGCCGGCAGGCGGAGACGTCGAGATCGGCGTTGCGGCGGATCTGCTTGCGCTGCGTGGCGTTGGCGACGAACTCCGAGGCGACGACGCGTACCGAGACGCAGGCCGAACAGCCCGCGCAGCTCGGCCGGTAGGCGACCGACTGGCTGCGGCGAAAGCCGATTCGGCCGAGCGCGTCGTTCAGGTCGCCGGCGTGCGGCCCGCGCAGTTCGGTGAAGACCTTCCGTTCCTGGCGGCCGGGCAGATACGGGCACGGCGAGGGGCTGGTGACGAAGAAGCGGGGGAAACGAAATGGCGCACTCACCGCCGGCTGGTCCTTTCATGGCCGCTGCCGATGCAGGGCCTGATCCTCTTATGAATCGCCGCGCCGGTGATGAAAAGCCGCTTTACCATCAATGAAGGTTAACGGCTGCAAAGTTTCATGTCGCGTGCCGATCGGCCTTGCGGAGCCCGAAACGGGTCGGGATCGTCGCACCGCGTGAGACACCCGCAGCATACGCCCCGCAGCGTGCAGCGAAAAGACGCGCGCGCCTCGGTCCGTCGCGCGCGTGATTCCGCTCGTCAGCCGAGTTCGACCGGGCTCACCTCATACCCCTCGGCGTGGAGCGCGGCCTTCAGCCGTTCGAGATGGGCGAGGTCGCGCGTCTCGCACTCGACGTCGAGGCTGAGGCCCTTTGCCGGCAGGTTCGTGAAGATACGCTGGTGCGCCAGTTCGAGGATGTTGACGCGCTCCTGCTCGAAGATCCGCGCCACGCCGTAGAGCGCGCCGGGCTGGTCGCGCAGCACGATGCGCAGCCGTGCCAGCCGTCCCGACCGGGCGAGATCGCGCAGCAGTACGTTGGCGAGCAGCCGCGTGTCGATATTGCCGCCGCACAGGATGATGCCGACGGTCTTGTCGCGAAAGCGCTCGGGATGCTGGAGCAAGGCAGCGAGGCCCGCCGCACCCGCGCCCTCGACGACGGTCTTCTCGATCTGGAGCAGCAGGCTGACCGCTTCCTCGAGACTCCGCTCGCTCACCAGCACGATATCGTCGACCAGGGCGCGGACGATATTCGAGGTGATCGCGCCCGGTTCCTTGACCGCAATGCCTTCGGCCAGCGTATCACCTGCGCATGCCATGTCGGTGCCGTTGATACGGTTGTACATCGAGGGGAACAGTTCGGCCTGCACGCCGATCACCTCGATCGGCGCGCCGCCGCGTTCGGCGCTGATCGCGCGCGCGGTGGTCGACATGCCCGAGATGAGCCCGCCGCCGCCGATCGGCACGATCAGCGTGTCGATCGAGGGGGCGTCCGCCAGCATCTCGATCGCGACGGTGCCTTGCCCTGCGATCACGCGCGGATCGTCGAACGGGTGGACGAAAGTGTAGCCGCGCTCCGCTTCCAGCTCGCGCGCATGCGCATAGGCCGCGTCGAAGGTCTGGCCGAACAGAACGACGTTGGCGCCGTGGCTCTCGGTCTGCATCACCTTCACGGTCGGGGTGGTGGTCGGCATCACGATCGTGGCGGGAATACCGAGCCGGTTGGCGTGATAGGCGAGGCCTTGCGCATGGTTGCCGGCCGATGCGGCGATGACGCCGAGATCGTTCGCCTCAAGCTGCAACAGCGTGTTGAGCGCGCCGCGTTCCTTGTAGGCGGCGGTGAACTGGAGGTTCTCGAACTTCAGATACACGGTCGCGCCGGTCAGTTTCGAGAGCGTGCGGCTGATGAAGGTCGGCGTGCGGACGATGGCGTCGGCGATCCGCGCATGCGCCATGCGAACGTCGTCGATCGTCACGGGCAGGATTTCGGGGGCGGGTTTCGCTTGGCTTGCCATCGTTTCGGTTTCCATGTCGCCCCGGCTCCGGGACAGGCGCGCGCCCTAGACCATCTGGCGCGACGAAGGAACACGCCTTATCGCGTGCGGCATGCGTATGCCTCTCCCCCTTGTTGCGCTCGGCGCACTTGCCATCGCCACCCCCGCGTTCGCCGATGCGTTGATCGACAATGTTAACGGCATGACGCTCGACAAGGACGGGCGGGTGTTCCGCTTCACCGCCTTGCTCGTCAGCCCCGAGGGCAAGGTGGTGAAGCTGCTGCAAACGAACGACAAACGCCCCGAACGGCTAGACTGGCGTGCCGATGAGAAGGGCAAGGTGCTGCTCCCCGGCTTCGTCGATGCGCATGGGCATGTCATGGAACTCGGCTTTCGCGCGATGGAGCTGGACCTGTCGGGCACGCGCTCGCTCGACGAGGCGAAGGCGAAGATCGCCGCCTATGCCGCCGCCAACCCGGAGCGGAAGTGGATCGTCGGCGGTGGCTGGAATCAGGAGGCGTGGGGGCTCGGCCGGTTCCCGACTGCGGCGGATCTCGACTCGGTGGTGTCCGACCGTCCGGTGTGGCTGTCGCGCGTCGACGGGCATGCCAGTTGGGGGAATAGCGCAGCGCTGAAGGCGGCGGGCGTTACGCCCAAGAGCGTCTCGCCGCCCGGTGGCCGGATCGAGAAGGCAGGCAATGCCCCGAGCGGCGTGTTCGTCGATGCCGCGCAGGACCTCGTCGCCAAGGTCGTGCCGCAGCCGCTGCCCAAGGAGCGCGACGCCGCCTTCCTGCGTGCACAGGATATGTTGCTGAGCTACGGCATCACCGCCACGGCGGATATGGGCAGCAGCCTGGACGACTGGCTGTCGTTCCGCCGCATGGCCGATGTCGGTGGGTTGCGCGTGCGGATCATGAGCTATGCGCTCGGCGTGGAGACGGCTGTGCGGATCGGCGGAGGCGGTCCGACGCCGTGGCTCTATGCCGACAAGCTGCACATGGGCGGCGTCAAGCTGTATGCCGATGGCGCGCTCGGCTCGCGCGGGGCGTGGCTGAAGGCGCCGTATGGCGATGCGCCCGGGCAGTCCGGCGCGGGCTTCATGAGCGACGACGTGATCCGCAACCTGATGAGCCGCGCGGCGATGGACGGCTATCAAGTCGCCGTGCATGCGATCGGCGACAAGGCCAATGCGCAGGTGCTCGATGCGATCGACGAGATGGCGCAGACCTACAAGGGCGATCGCCGCTGGCGCGTCGAACATGCGCAGGTGGTCGATCCCGCCGATCTGCCGCGCTTTGGCAAGAACGGTACGATCGCGTCGATGCAGCCGGTCCATGCGACCTCCGACAAGACGATGGCGGAGGCGCGGCTCGGGGCGCAGCGGCTGGCAGGGGCCTATGCGTGGAAGTCGATGCTGGCGAACGGCGCAACGCTGGCGTTCGGCACCGACTATCCGGTGGAAAGCCCTGATCCGTTCGCCGGCTGGGCGGCGGCGTTCACGCGGCAGGACAAGGCCGGCCAGCCCTATGGCGGCTGGCAACCGCAGGAGGCGATCACCCGCGAGCAGGCGTGGCGCGCCTATACGATGGATGCCGCTTACGCAGGGTTCGCCGAGGCCAAGTTCGGCCGGCTTGCGCCCGGGCAGCGGGCCGACTTCATCATCGTCGATCGCGATCCGCTGCTGGCCTCGCCGACGGACCTGCGCGAGACCAAGGTGTTGCAGACCTGGGTCGGCGGCGAGAAAGTCTGGGTACGGAAGTAGCAGACGCTCGTGCTGGCCTGGCGCGGCCTGTGGCGACGGCGAAGAGGGTTTCGCGCCGCCTCGTTCGTTCCGGGCGACGTCGCGCGACATGGCTGATGGTGCGTAGGGAGGCACCTGCGCGAAAACACGAAGCGGCCGCGACGCCCCCCGGCGTCGCGGCCGCCTCCCGGTAGCCGATAGGGGAAGCGGACCTCGCCGTCAGGCGACGGCGGTCGCTTCCACCTCGTCGGATTCACGCAGAACATATCCGCGCCCCCACACCGTTTCGATGTAATTGTCGCCGTCGCAGGCGAGGCTGAGCTTCTTGCGGAGCTTGCAGATGAACACGTCGATGATCTTCAGCTCAGGCTCGTCCATGCCGCCGTACAGGTGGTTGAGGAACATTTCCTTGGTGAGCGTGGTGCCCTTGCGCAGCGAAAGCAGCTCGAGCATCGCATATTCCTTGCCGGTCAGGTGGACGCGGCTGCCATCGACTTCGACCGTCTTGGCATCGAGGTTGACCGCGAGCTTGCCGGTACGGATGACCGACTGGCTGTGGCCCTTCGAGCGGCGGACGACGGCGTGGATGCGCGCGGTCAGTTCCTCGCGGTGGAATGGCTTGGTGACGTAATCGTCGGCGCCGAAGCCGAAGCTGCGCACCTTCGAATCCATCTCGTTGATGCCCGACAGGATCAGCACCGGCGTCTGCACGCGGGCGACACGAACCTTCTTCAGCACGTCGTAGCCGTGCATGTCGGGCAGGTTGAGGTCGAGCAGGATGATGTCGTAATCATACAGCTTCGCCAGATCGAGGCCCTCTTCGCCCAGATCCGTGGTATAGACATTGAAGCCCTCGGCGGAGAGCATGAGCTCGATCGCCTTGGCGGTGGTCGGCTCGTCTTCGATCAGTAGCACGCGCATCTGGCAGTTTCCCCGTCGGTTCGCGGCCCCGGACGCCCCCCTCGGCTCGGCGCACTCAATACATACTTATTAACCTCCTTATAGGTGAACGCCAAAGGTTAATTTCTCGCTAACTGGCCTTAATCCACGAGTCGCGGTCACTCCTTAGGGGATTCTACGGTCTCACCGAGCACGTCGCGCAGGTACAGGCTGCGGATCAGGGTAAAGATCACCACCAAAAGCGCGGCGGAGAAGAACAGCCCGAACAGCCCGAACACCATGCCGATGCCGATGATCGCGAACAAAGTGATCGCGGGCGGGATCGCGATGACGCGGTTCTGAACGTAGGGCGTGATGAAGTTCGATTGCACCAGACGCACCACCGCATAGGTGACGAGCGCGCCGATCAGCGGACCGGTGCCGACGGTCGCGCCGAGGCCGAGCGCGGGCAGCATCGCCGCGGTCGGCCCGATATAGGGCACGAACTCGCTGAGCGCCGCCAGCAGCCCGAGCGCCGCCCACGACGGCACGCCCGACACCCACAGCCCGAAGCCGACCAGCAGCCCCATCGTCGTCATTCCGATCAGTTGCGCCCGCAGCCACAGCCGCAGATTATGCTCGACATCGCCGAGCGCGTCGGAAACCGCCGGGCGGATCGAACGCGGCACCATCAGCAGCGCGCCGCGCACGTACACCTTGGGCTCCGCCGCGAAGAACAAGGCGCCTACCAGCAGCAGCAGGCAGTTGAGCACCAGCTCGCCCCCGCCCGTCACCAGCCCGCCGATATCGCGCGCGACGCGCGATCCGGCAAAGGCGGCCTGCACCGCATCGACGATTTTCGCACCCACCGGGGTCTGCGACAAATAGGTGCCGAGTTGCTGGAGCAGCGACGGCAACCGCAGCACCAGCGCGTTGATCTGCTGGCCGAACTGGATGCCGAACAGCCACACCAGAAACGCCGCCGCCGCCAGCACGGTCGCGAACGCCAGCCCGAGCGCGGCGCGTGACGACATCCGCAGCCGCGCGGCGTACAGATCGGCGAAGGCGTGGATGACGATCGCGCCGAGGATCGAGCCGAACGCCAGGATCAGCAGATCGCCCGCTTTCCACAGTGCGCCGACCACGGCGGCGATGAGGATCAGGATGACGACGCGTCGGATGAACCGGCTATCGTCTGCGTCGGGGCGAAGGCGGTTCATGCGTCAGGTAACGCAGAGATTTCGGAAGCGCTCCGTCAGGAAGGCGATCAGCGTCTCGACCCGCGCCGGGCGCAGGTTGCTGGGCGGCGTCATCAGGTGCAGCGCGACCGGCGGCAGCGACCAGTCGGTCAGGATCGCCTCGACCGTACCCGCCGCGAGATCGCCGCCGACGATGAAATCGGGCAGCAGCGCGATGCCGACGCCTGCGCGCAGGGCCGGCAACAGCGCGTCGCCGCTGTTCGAGCGCAGCGGCCCGCTCGGCCGCACCGCCGCCTCCTCGCCATTGGGACCGGTGAAGCGCCATGGGCCGGAGACGTTGGTATAGCCGAAACAGGCGTGTTCGCCGAGCTGCGCAGGATGGGTGGGGCGACCGTGACGCTCCAGATAGGCGGGCGAGGCGACCACGAAGGTGCGGATCGGCCCGAGCCGGCGCGCGCGCAGCGAACTGTCGGGCAGATTGGCGATGCGCAAGGCGACGTCGATCCCCTCCGCAACGATATCCACCCGCGCGTCCGACAGGTTGAGGTCGATTTCGATGCCGGGATGATCGGCGAGGAAGTCGGCAAGCATCGGCGAAAGCTGGACCATGCCGAGCGTCATCGGTGCGGTCATGCGGATCAGCCCGGCCGGCGCGGTGGCGGCATCGCGCGCGGCTTCCTCGGCGGCCTCCGCATCGGCAAGGATGCGGCGCGCATGTTCGGCGAGCCCGGTGCCGCTTTCGGTGAGCGTCAGCTTGCGCGAGGTGCGGTGGAACAGCGACTGGCCGAGCCGTGCCTCCAGCCGGCTGATCGCCTTGGACACGGTCGCCTTGGAGGTGCCGATCGCGTCCGCCGCCGCGCTGAACGAGCGGTGTTCGACCACGCTCGCGAAGATCGCCCAGGCTTCGAGATCGGGCAGGCGCATGATGGTCACTCCCTTCGCCGCTCTGCTTATCGCCGGAAACAATCGGTTTCCAACGTTTCGATTTACGGCGCGATTCCAGCGCCTATCTTACCGCCAACACCTTCCTCCTTCGAGAGCGACCCCGCCATGATCGAGAAACGATCGTTCGACAGCCTGGGCCATGCCGATCACGGCTGGCTCGACGCGCGCCACCACTTCTCCTTCGCCGACTATTACGATCCCGCCCGGATGGGCTGGGGCGCGATCCGCGTTTGGAACGACGACGCGATCGCCGCCAACAGCGGCTTCCCGCCGCACCCGCACCGCGACATGGAGATCATCACCTACGTCCGCTCGGGCGCGATCACGCATCAGGACTCGATGGGCAATCAGGGCCGCACCGTCGCCGGCGATGTGCAGGTGATGAGCGCGGGCACCGGCGTTCGCCACGCCGAATACAACTTGGAGACCGAAACGGCGACATTGTTCCAGATCTGGATCGAGCCCAAGCGCAAGGGCGGCTCGCCGAGCTGGGGCGCCAAGCCGTTCCCCAAGGATGCGCGCGACGGCCGCTTCGTCACGCTCGCCAGCGGCTTCGCCGAGGATGCGGGCGCGCTGCCGATCCGCGCCGACGCACGCCTGCTTGCCGCGACGGTGAAGGCGGGCGAGACGATCACCCACACGGTTGGCGCGGGCCGCCACGCCTATCTGGTGCCCGCGACCGGCGCGATCGAGATCGCCGGCGTGCGCTACGAAGCACGCGACGGCATTGCGATCGGCGGCGGCGAAAGCCTTGCGATCACCGCGATCGAAGACGCCGAGCTGGTGCTGGTGGATTCGGAATAATCTTGGCGTCGCCCCGGCGCAGGCCGGGGCCGCTGCGTGTTACGCGTACCGAGTGCCCCCAACACAGCGGCCCCGGCCTGCGCCGGGGCGACGATTTCTTTCTAAAGGAGACCTGCCATGACCAAAGTCCTCGTCCTCTATTACTCCTCCTATGGCCATATCGAGCAGATGGCGGATGCGGTCGCCGAGGGTGCGCGTTCGGCCGGTGCCGAGGTCGACATCCGCCGCGTGCCCGAAACCGCGCCGCAGGCGGTGGTCGAGGCGGCGCACTTCAAGACCGACACCGCGCACCCGCTGATCGAGAGCGTCGACGCGCTGAAGAACTACGACGCGATCGTGATCGGCGCGCCGACCCGCTTCGGCCGCATGCCGAGCCAGATGGCGGCGTTCCTCGATCAGGCCGGCGGGCTGTGGTTCAGCGGCGCGCTGATCGGCAAGGTCGGTGCTGCGTTCACCTCGACCGCGAGCCAGCATGGTGGGCAGGAGACGACCCTGTTCTCGATCCTCACCAACCTGCTGCACTTCGGCATGACGATCGTCGGGCTGGATTATGGCTATCAGGGCCAGATGGGCGTCAAGGAAGTCCATGGCGGCACGCCTTACGGCGCGAGCACGCTCGCCGATGGCGACGGTAGCCGTCAGCCGAACGACGTCGATCTCGGTGGCGCGCGCCATCAGGGCAAGCGCGTGGCGGAAGCAGCGGCGAAGCTGGCCGGCTGATCTCGTTGACCCGCTGGTAACGGCAGGGGCGTGGCGCGAAAGTGCCACGCCCTTTCTTTGCTTCCCGACGAAAGTTCGGGAGATACCCCTATCGCCGCCGGCGTCGCGACGGCGGGGTCGGCGTGGGCGTCGGCAGCGGCTGGACGAAGTAGCTCTGCGGCAGCCCGTGCAGATAGGGCGAGCCCTGCGCGGGCAACACCGGCGCGGGCGCCGGGCGGATCACGCCGATCCACCCGTCCGAAACGTCGCGGATCTGCGGGCTGGCCGGGAACTCGCCGCGTGCGCGCGCGAACAACAGCCGCGCCCGCGCCGCGCCGGGCGTGTTGAGCGTCGCGCCCACCCAGCGCCAGTGCCACGGCTCCCACGTCACGCCCTGCGCATTGCCGGCGGGGAAGCTCAGCTCGAACCCGTATTCGCCCGCATGCGTGAGCAGCCACAGCCCGGCCGGCGTACGCGCGAGGCACGGGTTGACGTCGCGGCACCCGCCGCTGGGGCGCAGGCCGAAGTCGATCGCATAGCCGGTTGAATGCTCGCTGTGTCCCGGTGGCCCGACCGAGCGGGCGCGCTCGGCGGCGTCCTTGCATTGCTTGTGCGGGCCGATCTGGCTGCAAAACACCGCGCGCTGGCGCTCGATGGTGCGATAGCAGGAGACGCCGCGCAGCACTTTACCGACGCCGGGCGCGACGGCTGCGGCGTTGAGCAGCCGTGTAAGATCGGGCGCGGCGTCGCGCTGTACGTAGCACGGCTGGCCCAGCGCGAAGCCAGCGGGCGCCGAGACGAGATCGGTGTTCGGCGCCTCGCGATACGGGATGTGGCCGAGTACACGGCCATCCGCGCCGGGCGTCACCCATTGGCCGGGGCAAAGCTGCTCGGGCGTCGCGGCCATCGCCAGTGCCGGTGCGGCGAGCGTCGCCCACGCCAGCACCTTCGTCACGCTCGTCATCCGCCACCGCATCGCGGTTGCTCTGGCATGCGGGCGCTTGCGGTGGCAAGACGGGTTCATGCTTGCAAACAATGTTCTCTTCCTCGACGGCGAGGCTCTCGTCATCGACAAGCCCGCCGGGCTCCCCGTCGATCGTCCGCGCGACGGCTCGATCAGCCTTGAAAACCACATGGACGGGCTGACGTTCGGCTTCAAACGCTGGCCGCACCCGGTCCACCGGCTCGACCGTGATACCTCGGGCTGCCTGCTGCTGTCGCGCAACCCCAAGGCGCACGCGCGGCTGCAACAGGCGTTCGAACAAGGGCTGGTGCAGAAACGCTATCTCGCCGTGCTCGACGGCGTGCCGGAGGGCGAGGCGGGGTTGATCGACCTGCCGCTCGTCAAGGTCAGCACGGCCGAGACCGGCTGGCGGATGCGCGGCGATCCCGGCGGCAAGCCGTCGCGCACCGGCTGGCGCGTGCTGGCGGTAAAGGACGGCCGCGCGTTCGTGGAGTTCACGCCCGAGACAGGGCGCACGCACCAGATCCGCGTCCATGCCGCCGAAGCGCTTGGCGCGCCGGTGGTGGGCGATCCGATCTACGGGCGCGGCGGCGGCGAGACTTTGCTCCACGCCGCCGCGCTGACCGTGCCGCGCGCGGGCAAGGAGCCGATCGTTGCGCAGGCGCCGCTGCCCGAACGCTTTGCGAAAGCTGGATTCGGCGGCTGAACCCTGAAGGGGCGGAGCGGGATTACGTCCGCTCCAGCGGCTACGTCTTTCTGAACGCGCGCCTGCCAAGAGGCTTTCCAGAGGGTTAGCTTGATTATAGATATGTCCGGATGGGGGCTATCGACGATCTCTCGCCGCGCGAGCGCCAGTGCCTGAGCCTGCTGGCGACACCCATGCGCCCGAAGGAGATCGCGGCCGAACTCACGCTGTCGGTGAAGACGGTGGAGGGCTATCTTGCCGCTGCCAAGGCCAAGCTCGGGGCAAGCTCCGCGCTGCATGCCGCGCGGCTCTATGACGAGTACATCCGGGAGGCACCGGGAAAACCCCTTGAGGAAATTCCCCGCGTTGAGGTTCGGGCCGATCCCCCGGTAGTCGATCCGGGACCGATCGCCACGGTGGCGGTTCCGCAAGGGAGACAGATTACACTCGCATGGTGGAAGCGCGCGGCGATCATACCGCTGCTTACCTTCGCCATGATCCTCTCGGTCCTCGTGATCGTCGCCGGTGCCGAAGGCATTACCCGGCTCGAGCGCGATTACTACGCCAGGCACCCCATCAACCGACAATGACCCGGCGACGCCCGTTGCCGGGCGGAGGACTCTCATGTCAAAATTGCACAACGGCAAGTTGCAGAACGAACGCATCGCGGTGGGCCAGAGCATCGCCACACCGCTGCGCGAGCTGGAGGCCCAGATCGACAGCGCGATCGAAAAAGCCGGCTACGTGATGATCGCGATGGCGAGCGGCCGCAAGCGGGCGCGTGTTGCGGCCGCGACCGGCCAAGATGCGTTTGCCGCACTCGGCGAGAGCGTGAATGCGCTGTTCGCCGGGCGCGACCGCATCGTCGCCTGCCATCAGGCGCTGGAACGGACCCGCGACGATCTCAACGTGCCTGTTCATGCCTTTGGCGATGAAGCCTCCAAACCCGCCGGCGCGGAGCGTGAACCGCTTCGCGTGGTCGCGTAAGACGCAGCGGCGGCGATCTATGTTCGGCCCCTTGCTGTTCAACGCCCTGCTGATCGTGACTGCGGTGTACGCGACTTGGCGTGGCGGCAGCCCCGAGCGATGGGCGGCAGCGATGCAGATCGTCGCCGCGCTTGCCACCATGTCGAACTACACATTCCCGGTGTCGCGTTTCTATCAATTGGAGAGTGGCGTGTTCGCAATCGACCTGGCGCTGTTCGCTGGGTTGTTCTGGCTGGCGCTCCGCTCGAACAGGATTTGGCCGATGGTTATGGCTGCGTTGCAACTCTCGTCCCTATTGGTTCACCTCGCGCGGGTTGTCGATCTGGGCATGTCGCCTTGGGCCTATGCGTTCCTGCTGAAGATCTGGGGCTACCCGATCGTCATCCTCCTCGCGGCGGCCGTGCTGCGGCACCGGTTGCGGCTCGATCGGTTCGGGGTCGATGCAGCGTGGTCGCGATGAGCAACATGGTCCCCGCGCCCGACCTGCTCGGGTCCGTCATCGACGAGCTTCAGCGCGTGCTCGAACGGCTGCACGAGAAGGCGGAACCTTCGACCGACAGCGCCGCGGTGCTGCGCGCGCAGAAGATCTTCCAGTTCCGCCGCAAGCGTGATGAGACCCTACCGGAGATCGCCGACCTGTTCCGCGACCCGACCTGGGATCTGCTGCTCGACCTCTACACGGCGGCCGAGCGCGGCGAAGCGGTGTCGATGACGCGGGCGTGCGCTGCCGCGGCGGTTCCCTCGACCACGGCGCTGCGGGCGATTTCCGCGCTCCAGCAACGTGGCGTCGTGGCGATCGACCCTGACCCGCTCGACGGGCGTCGCCGCTTCGTCACGCTGTCGGACGAGACGCGCTGGAAAATGTCGGCGCTGCTCGCGTTGGGGTAGCACGTGTTTCCTTTGCGAGCGTCCCGCGATTTCGGCTATCGTCGCGGCATGGTCGCCATCCCGATTACCCGCTCGATTTCGATCGACGACAGCGAGCTTGAGGAATCAACCACCCGATCGGGCGGGCCGGGCGGCCAGCATGTCAACACGACCGACAGCGCGGTGATCCTGCGCTTCGACGTGGGGAACTCGCCGGGCCTGCCGCTTGCGGTCAAGAACCGGATCGCGGTGCTGGCGGGATCGCGGCTGACGCGCGACGGCGTGCTGGTGCTGCGCAGCGAAGGCACGCGCTCGCAACTGCTCAACCGGCAGGAAGTCCGCGAGCGGCTGATCGCGCTGATCCAAGAGGCGACGATCATCCCCAAGAAGCGCCGCCCGACCAAGCCGACCAAGGCTTCGCAGACGCGGCGCGTGGAGGGCAAGGCCAAACGGTCGGCGGTGAAGGCGGGGCGGGGCAGGGTGCGCGAATAGCAGCTAGTCGAGCGGCGGTTCCCACAGCTCGATCGGATTGCCTTCGGGATCGTGCAGCCGCGCGAAGCGGCCCGCTTCGGGCGAATCCCACGCTGGGTCTGTTGTGACTGCGATATCCGCCTGACGCAGCTTGGCCAGCAGCGCGTCCAGATCGGCGACGCGCAGGTTGAGCATCCATGGGCGTTCAGCCGGCCAATAGTCAGTCGCGGCCGCGAACGGCATAAACATCGTCGGGCCGGCCGCCTGCTGCCACGGCGTATAGCCCTCGCCGCCGACGCCGAGATTCTGGCGATACCAGTCGCGCAGGGCGTCCGGGTCTTGCGCGCGGAAGAAGATGCCGCCGATGCCGGTCACGGTCATATTGCTCTCCTGACGGATCGCCACCAGCTTAGCCGTGCGCGCGCGAAAGCCAAGCGCGACTTATCGCGGTGCCGGCCCCGCGAACGTCACCAGGCTTTCTGCGCCATCTGCGCCGAGCGCGCCGACGCCGACGAACGTATCGTCGATCACCACGTCCTTCAGAACCTGCGCGGTCGCGCCCGCCGGCACGTCGCGTGCCTGCTGCCAGTCCTGCGCGTCGCTCCGCCGCCAGTGGATACGATAGCCTGTGGCCCCCACGACCGGAGCCCACGCGACCCGCGTATCGCTGCCGAGCGCGCCCGCGATCGTTACGCCGGTGGGCGCGGCCGGAGCGGCGGCGAGGCGGCGGATCGCGGCGACGTTGATCGCTGTCACTTTGGCGAGATAGCCGAAGTCCATCTTGTCGACGGTGTCGCCATACGCCTTGCCGTTCTCGACGCGCACGTCCTGATGCTGGCCGTCGTAATTCTCCGCCCCGACCGAGAAGCGTACCGCCGGGTAGCCGAGCTTGAGGAACGGCTCGTGATCGCCACCGCGCCCGAACCGGTCGGGTCGGCGATCGACGAACACCTCGAGCCCGCCCGGTACGGTAGCGGCGACCGCGCGCACTGTCTTGGCGAGCGCGCGGGACGGCGAATCGTCCTCGCCGCCGTTGCTGCGCCGGGCGAGTTGCGCGGGCAGATCATCGGCGACGCGAATGCCTTCCGAGAACACGCGCACCCGGTCCGCCACACGCGCGCCGTTCTGCGCCAGCGTGTTGCCGACGATGTCGTTGTTGAACATCGCGGTGACGGTCCAATCCTTCGCCTTCGCGGTTTCGGCGAGCAACTGCCCGCCCCATAGGCCCTGCTCCTCGCCTGAGAACAGCGCATAGACGATCGTCGCGCGGAACTTCTCCTTGGAAAGGATGCGCGCCGCCTCCAGCACCAGCGCGACGCCCGATCCGTCGTCGTTGGCGCCCGGCGCGTCGGCGGTGGCGTTCATCACGTCGGTGACCCGGCTGTCGATATGCGCGCCGACGATGATGACGCGCTTCGGGTCGATGCCCTGCTGAAAGCCGAGCACGTCGACAATCTCCACGCCGCCCGGCGCACGCGGGCCGGTGAAGGTGCGCGCGATATTGGCGACGGTGATGCACCCGCCGCAGGCATCGGCAAGGTGGGTCATTTCCGCGCCCGCCCAGCGCCGCGCCGCGCCGATGCCGCGCACCGGATCGTCGGGCGCGGAGAGCGTATGGCGCGTGCCGAAGCTCACCAGTTTCTCGACCGTCGCCTTCAGGCGCGCGGGATCGGGGGCTTCGCTGGCTGTGGCGGGCGTGGCGAGGAGGAGGGCGGCGGCGAGAGGGAGGGTGCGCATCATCGCATGGTGACGCGAAGGCACCCAGCCTTCAAGAGCGCGGGGCCGCGCGGCCTCAGCTCAGTCGGTCGATCGCCTCGCGGTCGAGCGAGCCTGGCACGATCATCAGCGGCACCGGCAACGCGCCCGAATCGCTGGCAAAATGCGCGATCAGCGGGCCGGGCGCACCGCTCGCCGCCGCGCCCAGCACCAGCGCGGCGATGTCGGGATTGTCGGCGATCATCTCGCGGATGATCTTTGGCCCTTCGCCTTGCCGCACCGTGATCGACGGGCGCAGGCCCGACTCCTCGATCAGCGTGCCGGCGGCGCCCGCGACCAGACCCTCGGCGTGGAGCCGCGCTTCCTCCTCGATCGTCGCCTGCACGCCGCCGAACGGAATGAACTCCTGCGGCTCGATCAGCGCGAGGATCTCGACGCCGCCGCCGGTCTTCACCGCGCGCCTGGCGGCGAAGCGCAACGCGATCGCGCTTTCGGGGCTGTTGTCGATCACGACGAGGTAGATGCGCATGCGGTTCGGACCCTGTTTAGCCAACTAGTTGCGCCGGGCGCGCGCGCGGCGCAAGTCTGCGTGCGCGGAACATGGTCTTGACCGGGCGAGATTGGGGCGCGAGAGACACGATCGCCCCAGGATTCGATTTCAAGGACCATTCATGCCGATCGAGATCAAGATGCCCGCGCTTTCCCCGACGATGGAGGAGGGCACGCTTGCAAAGTGGCTCGTGAAGGAGGGCGACACCGTGCGCTCGGGCGATCTGCTCGCCGAGATCGAGACCGACAAGGCGACCATGGAGTTTGAGGCGGTCGATGAAGGCACGATCGGCAAGCTGACGGTGGCCGAGGGCACCGAAGGCGTGAAGGTCGGCACCGTGATCGCGGTCCTGGTCGGCGAGGGCGAGGATGCCAGCGCCGCATCCGCCGCGCCCGCTGCCAAGGTCGACGCACCTGCCGCCGCTCCCAAGACCGAGGCTCCGAAGTCCGAAGCGCCCAAGGCAGAGGCCGCACCGGCGCCGGCGCCGGCTGCCAAACACGAAGGCGATCGTCTGCGCGCGAGCCCGCTCGCACGCCGCCTCGCCGCCGAGAAGAACATCGACCTCGCTTCGCTGAGCGGCAGCGGTCCCCACGGGCGCATCGTCAAGGCCGATCTGGACAACGCCAAGCCTGCCGCAGCTCCTGCCAAGGCGGCCGAAGCGTCCGCGCCCGCCGCTGCCGCGACCGCAAGCGCTCCGGCGCCGGTCGTCCACGGCGTTCCCGACATTCCGCACACTGCCGACAAGCTGTCGAACGTGCGTAAGGTCATCGCGCGCCGCCTGACCGAATCGAAGCAGCAGGTTCCGCACATCTACCTCACCGTCGATGTCCGGCTCGACGCGCTGCTCAAGCTGCGCGGCGAGCTGAACGCGGGGCTCGCGTCGCGCGGCGTGAAGCTGTCGGTCAACGATCTGCTCATCAAGGCGCTGGGCGTCAGCCTGATGCAGGTGCCCAAGTGCAACGTGATGTACACGCCCGACCAGCTCATCAGCTTCACCCGCGCCGACGTGTCGGTGGCGGTGAGCGTGCCCGCCGGGCTCATCACGCCGATCATCAAGGGCGCCGACACCAAGGGCGTGGCCGCGATCTCGACCGAGATGAAGGATCTCGCCGCGCGCGCCAAGGACGGCAAGCTCAAGCCCGAGGAATTCCAGGGCGGCACCGCCAGCCTGTCGAACATGGGCATGATGGGGATCAAGCACTTCGAGGCGGTCATCAACCCGCCGCAGGGCATGATCATGGCGATCGGCGCGGGCGAGCAGCGCCCCTATGTGATCGACGGCGAACTCGGCATCGCCACGGTGATGTCGGCGACCGGGAGCTTCGATCACCGCGCGATCGACGGTGCCGATGGCGCGCAACTGATGGCGGCGTTCAAGACTTTGGTCGAATCGCCGCTGGCGATGCTCGCGTAGCCACGCGATGCGCCGGACGATCGTAGAGCTGGTGTTCCTGGGGCTCGGTCTGGGCGTGGCGGTGGGAATCGCATCGCTCGCGACCTGGGCCGTGCCGGGCACCGGCCGTGCGGTCTGGACGGTCGCCTGGGTGGCGATGGCGCTCGACGTGCTGTTGCGGGTCGGGCCACTTCGCCGCGCCTGGCGGCTGGATCATGCGAACACGCAGCCGGTGGCGCACGGCGATGGCTGAGCGCGCGCTGCCCTCGGGCGATCCGGTGCTGCGCGCCACGGCGATGGCGGCGGACAATAACCCCTATGGCACGATCTTCGTCGGCTGGCTGATGGGGCAGATGGCGCTCGCCGCCGGGTCGATCGCCTCGCGTCACAGCGGCGCGCGTGCGCCGGTGGTCGCTGCCGACGGCTTCGCCTTCACCGCGCCGGTGATGGCGGGGGACGAAGTGTCGTTCTACGCCGCGATCGTCGCGACCGGCCGCACCTCGATGACGGTCGCGGTCGAGGTCTGGCGGCGCGACCGCCATGGCGAGCGGGTCGAGCGCGCAGCGCACGGCAGCTTCGTGCTGGTGGCGATGGATGACGATGGCCGGCCCCGGCCGGTGGATACCCATATTCCGAAATTACTTGCTGAAGGACACCTCCCCAGTGGCTGACACATTCGATCTCGTTATCCTGGGCTCCGGCCCCGGCGGCTATGTCGCGGCGATCCGCGCCGCGCAGCTCGGCCTCAAGACCGCCATCGTCGAGCGCGAGCGGTTGGGGGGCATCTGCCTCAACTGGGGGTGCATCCCCACCAAGGCGCTGCTGCGCACCTCCGAAATCTACCACTATATGACGCATGCCGATGCCTACGGCCTCAGCGTCGAGAATCCGAGTTTCGATCTCGCCAAGATCGTCGCGCGCAGCCGCAAGGTTGCGGGTCAGCTCAACTCGGGCGTTACCGGGCTGATGAAGAAGAACAAGGTGACGGTCTATGCCGGCACCGGCGCCCTCACCGCGCCGGGCAAGCTGAGCGTAGTCATGGGCGACAAGACCGCCGAGCTCGAAGCCAAGCACATCATCGTCGCGACCGGCGCGCGCGCGCGCGAGCTGCCGTACGTCAAGGCCGACGGCGGCCGCGTCTGGACCTACCGCCACGCGATGACGCCCGAGGTGATGCCGACCAAGCTGCTGGTATTGGGATCGGGCGCGATCGGCGTGGAGTTCGCGAGCTTCTACAACGACATGGGTGCCGACGTGACGATCGTGGAGATGCTGCCCCGCATCCTCCCGGTCGAGGACGAGGAAGTCTCCGCGTTCATGGACAAGGCGCTGACCAAGCAGGGCATCAAGCTGCTGAAGGACACCAAGGTCGCCAATATCGAGGCGAGCGACAGCGAGGTGAAGGCCACGATCAGCAGGGACGGCAAGGATACCGTCGAGACGTTCAGCCACGTCATCGTCGCGATCGGCATCGTGCCCAACGTCGAGAACATCGGGCTGGACACGGTCGGGATCGAGCAGGACCAGCGTGGCCACATCAAGGTCGACGGCTATGCCCGCACCAACGTGCCCGGCGTCTATGCGATCGGCGACGTGACCGGTGCGCCGTGGCTGGCGCACAAGGCGAGCCATGAGGGCATCGTCTGCGTCGAGGCGATCGCGGGGCTGAACCCGCATCCGTTCGAGACGTGGAACATCCCGGGCTGCACCTATTCGCGCCCGCAGGTGGCGAGCGTCGGCCTGACCGAGGCCAAGGCCAAGGAAGCCGGCCATGAAGTCAAGGTCGGCAAATTCCCCTTCATCGGCAACGGCAAGGCGATCGCGCTGGGCGAGGCGGAAGGCTTCATCAAGACGGTGTTCGACGCCAAGACCGGCGAGCTGCTCGGCGCGCACATGGTCGGCGCGGAAGTGACCGAGCTGATCCAGGGCTATGTCATCGCCCGCCAGCTCGAAACCACCGAGGCCGAGCTGATGGAGACGGTGTTCGCGCACCCGACGCTGAGCGAAATGATGCACGAGAGCGTGCTCGGCGCCTACGGCCGCGCACTCCACATCTGATGCGCACCGGCGCGGCGGCATCGCATGCTCGCCGCGCCGGCTCGTCCAGACGCATCGGCATCGCGGCGGCGGTGCTGTGCGTGCTGCAACTGGCTTTGTGGTGGCCGGGCGTGGCGATGTTCGACACGGTCGGACAGTTCACGCAGGTGCTGGCGGGCGCCTATGACGACTGGCACCCGCCGATCATGGCACGGCTGTGGGCGGTGCTCCACCCGCTCGGGCCGGGCGCTACGCCGATGTTCGTCGTGCAGGCGGCAGGCTATTGGCTGGGACTCGGGCTGACCGCAGCGGCGCTGGCGCAGGCGGGTAGCCGGCGCGCGGGCTGGTGGGTGATCGCGCTGGGCGCGTTGCCGCCGTTCGTCGCCTGGCAGTCGGTGGTGCTCAAGGATTCGCAGATGCTCGGCGCGCTGCTGCTCGCGATCGGCTTGATCGCGCGTGCGCGGTTCGGCGGGCGTCCGCTGTCGCTGCCGGGGTTCATCGCGGTGGGCGTGCTGCTCGCCTATGCGACGCTGGTGCGCACCAACGCGGTGTTCGCGGTGGTGCCGCTCGGCGTGATGCTGGCGCCGGGGCGACGGCGCTGGGCGGTGCGGCTCGGTGCGATCGCCGTGCTGACGCTGGGGGTTCTGGCGGTGTCGCCGGTCATCAACCACCGCCTGCTCGACGCGGAGCCGACCAGCGTGGGCAACACGCTGCCGTTGTTCGATCTCGCCGGGATCGCGCATTTCGCCGGCGACGCCCATGATGAGGGGGGCGTGCTGAGCCCCGACGAGCGCGCGATGATCGCCTCGCGCCACTGCTACCAGCCGTTCTTCTGGGATCCGCTCGGCAGCCCGTCGCGCTGCGGTGCGATCTCGGTGCGCTTCGAGGATGTGCCCACGCCAGTGCTGATCCACGGCTGGGCAAGCGCGATCCTGCGGCACCCGCTCGGTTATGCCCGTCACCGTTTGGCCCATCTCAACGCGACGACACGCTGGCTGGTGCCTGCGATATGGACGAGCGCCGCGCCGCCGGCCGGATCGGAAGCGAATACGATCGGCTTGGACACACCGGGCAGGGCGGTGCGGCCGGTGGTCGCGCTGGCGGGCTGGTTGGCGGTATCGCCGCTCGGCTGGCCGGTCGCGTGGATCGTCGTCGCTGCCGCGGTGCTGGCGGTCGCGCTGGCGTGCCCACGCACCGCGATCCGCGATCTCGCGCTGGCGCTCGCCGTGTCCGCACTCGCGCTGGAGGCGAGTTTCGCGGTGGTGAGCATCGCCTCCGACTTGCGCTACCACCTGTGGCCGATGCTCGCGAGCGCGCTCGCCGCGATCCTGATGGCGAGCGAGGGCGTGCCGCGCCGCCTCTCGCGCGCGTGCAGCATGGCGCTGGGGGTGGTGATCGCGACCGGGCTGATCGCGCGGCTGACGCTGCCGTCGCCCGCGCCGGGTTATGCGGCGATGCTCGATTGGGATGGCGGCGCTGGACAGGCGGCGCAGGCCGCGCGACAACCGCCGCGGAAGACACACTAAACGGGGGTATCATGGTTCGGAAACTGTTTGCGGCGGCGCTGTTGGCGTCGGTCGCTGTGCCGGCAATGGCGAACAGCGTCGTCGTCACCGCAGGCCATCTGCTCGACGTCGCATCCGGCAAGACGCTCGACGATCCGGTGGTGGTCATCACCGATGGCCGCATCGCTTCGGTGGTGACGGGGCAGACCGCGCGGCCGATCATCCCCGAAGGCGCGACGCGGATCGACCTGCCCGGCAAGACCATCCTGCCCGGTCTGATCGACATGCACGTCCATCTCACGGCGCTGGCGGAGATCGGCGGCTATACCGGGCTGAAATATACCGACAGCTTCTGGCAGGCGGTCGGCACCGCCAACGCGCGCAAGACGCTGGAGGCGGGGTTCACCTCGGTGCGCAACGTCGGCTCGGCTGATTTCGACGACGTGGGGCTGCGACAGGCGATCGACGGCGGCTGGATCGAAGGCCCGCGCATGACGACGGCGACCTATGCGATCGGCGCGACCGGCGGGCATTGCGATGATAACGCATTGCCGCCCAGCCTCGACAAGCAGCAACCCTCGGTCATCAACAGCCCAGAGGACGCGCGCGCGAAGGTGCGTTGGCTGCACAAATACGGTGCCACGGTCATCAAGATCTGCGCGACCGGCGGGGTGTTCTCGCTTGGCGACAGCGTCGGCGGGCAGCAACTGAGCTTCGAGGAAATGAAGGCGATCGCCGACGAGGCGCACATGCTCCATCTGCGCGTGGCGGCGCACGCGCATGGCGACGAGGGCATCAAGGCGGCGATCCTGGCGGGCATCGACACGATCGAGCATTGCAGCCTCGCCTCGGACGAGGCGATTCGTCTGGCGATCCAGCATCACACCTGGTTCGACATGGACATTTACAACGACGACTACATCCTCGCCACCGGCACCAAGAACGGCACCGAACAGCAGAGCCTCGACAAGGAGCGGATGATCGGCCTCAAGCAGCGGCAGACTTTCCAGCGCGCGGTAAAGGCGGGCGTGCCGATGCTGTTCGGCACCGACGCAGGCGTCTATCCGCACGGCGACAACGCGCGCCAGTTCGCGACGATGGTGAAATGGGGGATGACGCCGCTCCAGGCGATCCGCGCGGCGACGCTGAGCGCGGCCGAGGCACTCGACAAGCGCGAGGACGTCGGGGAGATCGCAGTCGGCCGCTACGGGGATATCGTGGCGGTGGATGGCGATCCGCTCGCCGATGTGCGGGTGCTGGAACACCCCGCTGCGGTGATCAAGGGCGGCGAGCGGGTGCGGTAAGGATTACTAGGGTGCGCGGCGGCGAATCGGACAGATCCGATCGCCGTCGTCCGGGACACAGCCGCTAAAGCAATGATCAGAAGTTATAATGTGGCTTGGCGGTTCGGCTCGCGCACGACGCGTGGAATGGCAATCTACCATTCCACGCTGGCTCCCTGAGTAGGATTCGAACCTACGGCCGCTCGATTAACAGTCGAGAGCTCTACCGCTGAGCTATCAGGGAACAGCGTGGAGGCGGCTCTATAACCGGCTGAAACGGCGATGCAAGCCCCTTTGCGCACGTCATGCGATGAATTGCTCCATCGTGATGCGATCGTCGAGTGCATGCTCGGGGTCGAACAGCAAGGTCAGCTCGCGCGAACGGTCGACCGCGATCTCCACGCTCGCGACGTCGCGCACTTCGCGCTGGTCCGCGACCGCGCTGACCGGGCGTTTGCCGGGATCGAGCACGCGCACCATGATGCGCGCCTTGTCGGGCAGGATCGCGCCGCGCCAGCGACGCGGGCGGAACGCGCTGATCGGGGTGAGCGCCAGCAGCGCGGAGCCGAGCGGCAGGATCGGTCCTTGCGCGGAGAGGTTGTAGGCGGTCGAGCCGGCCGGCGTGGCGACGAGGATACCGTCGCATGCGAGTTCGGGCAGCACGATCCGGTCGTTCACCGTCACCTCGAGGTTGGCGGTCTGCCGCGTCTCACGCAGCATCGACACTTCGTTGATCGCGGGCAGGCTGTGGACCGCGCCGTCGATCGTCGTCGCGGTCATCGCCAGCGCCGTCACCTTGAACGGGCGCGCGCGCGCCAGCCGCCCGTCGAGATCGAAGTGCCGCCACTCGTTCATCAGGAAGCCGACGGTGCCGAGGTTCATGCCGAACACCGGGATCGGCGGTTTGCGGCGCTCAAGGATCGAATGCAGCGTCTGGAGCATGAAGCCGTCGCCGCCGAGCGCGACGATCAGATCGGCCTCCTCCGGGGCGACCCAATCGTAGGCGTCGGCCAGTTCGGCGGCGGCGGCCTGCGCAGGCGGGGTTGGCGAGGCGACGAGCGCTCGCTTCTGGGGTGCCGCGCCGTGGTCCATCTCAGCCGCCGGTCACGCTCATGTGGCGCGCGACGGCGGGGCTCGCCGCAGCAATGTCGAAATCGTGGCGCGCGGGCTTGCTCGCCATCGCCGCGTCGAGCGCGGCGTCGAGCCCGCTTACCCCCTCGCTGCGCAGAACGCTTTTGAGATCGACGCAATCGTCATGCCCGAGGCAGGTGTAGAGCAGCCCCTCGGTGGTGAGCCGCACGCGGTTGCAGGTGTCGCAAAAATTGCCGGTGAGCGGCGAGATCAGCCCCAGCCGTGTCGTGGTGCCCTCGACCCGCCAATAACGCGCGGGCCCGCCGCTGCGGTGCGAATCGCGGGCGAGCGGGAAGTGCGCGGCAAGATCGTCGAACACGGCGGTAAGCGGCAGGAAACGATCGATGCGATCCTCGTCGATCGCGCCGAGCGGCATCGTCTCGATCAGCGTGAGGTCGAGCCGCTCGGCGATGCACCAGTCGAGCATCGGCGCTATCTCCGCCTCGTTCAGCCCTTTCAGCGCGACCATGTTGATCTTGACCGCAAGCCCCGCGTCCCGCGCTGCAAGGATGCCGCCGATCACCTGCGACACGTCGCCGTGGCGGGTGATGTGGCGGAACACCGCAGGGTCGCGGCTGTCGAGGCTGACGTTGATGCGTCGCATGCCCGCCGCGACCATCGCTTCGGCATGTTCGGCGAGACGGGTGCCGTTGGTGGTCATCGTCAACTCGTCCAGCCCGCCACCGACATGCCGCCCGAGTCGCCGCACCAGTTCGCCGACGTCGCGGCGCACCAGCGGTTCGCCGCCCGACAACCGGATCTTGCGGATGCCGCGCGCGATGCAATGTTCGGCGATCACCGCGATTTCCTCGAGGCTGAGCAGCGCCGCCTTGGGAAGGAAGGTCATCGTTTCGGCCATGCAATAGCGGCAGCGCAGGTCGCACCGGTCCGTCACCGATATGCGCAGATAGCTGATCGTCCGGCCGTGGCGATCGATCAGGGTGGGCGCGGAATGCATCGCATATGAGCTAAGCCTTCGCGGGCGTGCGAACAAGGGGTTAGCCGCCCACGCGTGTTTTCGGCTTCTTCTTTAAGCATTGCCGGGGCAGAAGGGCGCGGTGCGGCCGCTGGGGGCGGCCCGAGGGGCGGGGATTGAGCGTGGAAGAAGGGTTGCGCACCGGCACCGGAGCCACGCCGCTGTTCATCCTGTCGTTCCGCCAGCGCGACGAACTTGCGGCGCTTGCCGGCGGCGCCGGCTGGCAGGTGGTGGCGGCGCGGCGCGCGGCCGGTGTCGAGCGGCGCTTCCTCGCCAGCGGTGCGGCGGTCGCGGTGATCGACGCGCGCGGTGCGCTCGCCGACGGGATCGCCGGCGCGCGCGTGCTCGGCGGTGCGATCGAAGCCAATGGCGGCGCGATGCTGGTACTGGTCTCGCGCGGCGATCATGAGGCAATCGGTGCGCTCTACGATGTCGGCGCGACGCATTTCCTGTCCAGCCCGTTCGGCGAGACCGAGTTCGTGCAGGCGCTGCGCTACGCCGCCCGCCACGCCGGGCGCATGGCGGGCGAGTGGCGCGCGGCCGGAGTGCCCGAGCCGCTCGGCTGGCGGTTCGATACTGCCGAACGCACGCTGCTGCTGACGACCGGTTTCGCACGGCTGCTGGGTACGGACGAACAGCCCTCCATGCGCACGCTGCTGCGCCGGCTCGATTCCGCGGATCGCTCGGCCGCGCTCGCTGCGTTGCGGCGGTTGTCACCCGCGCGTCCCACCACGGCGTTCGCACACGATGTCGCGGGGATCGGCCGGATCGTGCAGCATCTCCACCATGACGCCACCGCACGCCGCGTCGATGCGATCGTCGAGCCGCTCGGCAGCGCGCCCGAGCCGACCGCCGAACTGCGCGAAGCGCTCGCAGGCGCGCGAGACGCGGGCTCGGCACGGCGCTGGATCGGGCGGCGGCTTCGCGAGGACGCGGCCGAGCCGCTCTATGCGATGCTGGTCGCGCTCAACCGCTTCGACATGATCAACACCGCCTACGGCCGCAGCGCGGGCGATGCGCTGTTGCGCGGCGCGCTCAAGCGGATCGAGGATGCGGTGCGCGACGTGCTCGGCCGCGAGGCGTTGATCTCACGGTTGAGCGGCTCCTCCTTCCTCGTCGCGGCACGTGCCCCACGCGCGCGCATCGAGCTGGCGGCCGAACGCATCGCTGGCGAACTTGCGCGGCCGTTCGTCGCGGGCGAGACGATCGCGGTGCTGGGCTGCCGGATCGGAGTCGCGCAAGGCGTGAGCGGCGACGAGGCGGCTGCGCTGCTGCGCCGCGCGAGCGAGGCGCTGGCGGAGGCACGCGAATCGGACAGTGCCACCCTGCGCGTCGCCGAGCCGAGCGATGGTGAGGCGCCGATCGAATCGCTTGCGATCGCGCTCCACCACGCGATCGAACGCGGCGAGATCGAGATCCTGTTCCAGCCGCAGGTTTCGGTCTCGACGGGCGCGATCGTCGGTGTCGAGGCGCTGGCACGCTGGGAACACGGCACGCTCGGCACGATCGGCGCGGAGACGCTGTTCGCCGCCGCCGCGCGCGCCGATCTGGAGATTGCACTCTCCGACCATATCCAGCGCATCACGCTGGAACGTGCCGCCGCCTGGCCCGCCGCGCTCAGGCGGCTGCGGCTGTCACTCAACCTCACCGCCGCCGACATCGCGCGCCCGGGCTTCGCCGACCTGTTCCTGGACCGTGTCGACACCAGCGGTTTCCCGCGCACGCGGCTGACGCTGGAGATCACCGAAGGCGGGCTGATCGAGGATCTCGGCATCGCGGGCGGGCTGCTTTCCGCGCTGCGTACCGCCGGGTGCCGGATCGCGATCGACGATTTCGGCACCGGCTATTCGAGCCTCGCCTATCTCAAGGCGCTGCCGCTCGATTACCTCAAGATCGACAAGAAGCTCGCGCAGGACATCACCGGCACCCCGCGCGACCGGGTGGTGGTGCGCGGGGTGATCGACATGGCGCGCTCGCTTGGCCTGACTGTCATTGCCGAGGGGGTCGAGACGGTCGAGCAGCTCGAACTGCTCGCGACCGAAGGGTGCCAGTTATATCAAGGCTTCCTGTGTTCCGAAGCGGTGACGACAGCCGCGCTGGTCGCGTTGATCGACTGAAGCGGACGAAGTGTCCGCCAGGCAGGAACTCTTGAGGAGGCGGGCTGTTTGAGCCGCATCCAAACAGGAGATCTGCCATGAAACTCTCGACCGCCATGATGACGGGCCTCGCGCTCGCCTGCTCCACTCCGCTGTTCGCGCAGGCGCGGCTCAGCCCCAGCGACGTGGGCGTGTCGCCGATGACCGGCACCTCCGCGACCGATTACGTCAAGCTCGCCGCCGATGGCGACCAGTACGAAATCCAGTCGAGCAAGCTTGCGCTGACCAAGAGCAAGCGCGAGGACGTGAAGGGCTTCGCACGCCAGATGATCGCCGATCACACCCAGACCACGCAATCGCTCAAGGCAGCGCTGTCGAACCCGGATCGCAAGATCACGCCGCCTTCGACGATGTTGTCGAGCGCCAACAAGTCGAAGATCGACCTGCTGCGCAAGGCGCCCAAGGGCACGTTCGACCAGCTGTATCTCCAGCAGCAGCTTCAGGCGCACCAGACCGCCTGGTCGCTTCAGGATGGTTACGCGACCGACGGTCAGGATCCGGCGCTGAAGCAGGTCGCATCGACGGCGGTTCCGATCATCGAGCAGCATATCTCGATGCTGAAGGGCATGACCGGCGCGGCTGGCAGCAATCCGATGTAACCGGGCTGGCGGGCGTGCGCCGGCATGATGCCGGGCGCGCCCGCAACCGTCAGGCCCAGCCTTCCAGCACCTGATCGGGCGGGCGGTGCCCGTCCGCCCAGGCGCGGATGTTGCGGATCACCTTCTCGCCGGTCGCCATTCGCCCCTCGAACGTGGCGGAGCCCATGTGCGGGGTCATCACCACATTGGGCAGCGCGAGCAGGCGCGGGTCGATCTCGGGTTCGTGCTGCCATACGTCGAGCCCCGCACCGGCAAGCCGCCCTGCCTCGAGCGCGTCGACCAGCGCCTCTTCATCGACGATGCCGCCACGCGAGGCGTTGATGAGATAGACGTGAGGGCGCAGCAGTGCGAGGCGATGCGCGTCGAGCATGCCCTTGCTCTCGGCATTGAGCGGCGTGTGGATGGTGAGGATGTCGATCGCGCCGAGCATCGCGTCCACACTGGCGTGCCACTGGGCGCCGAGTTCACCCTCCAGCACCTTCGGCAGGCGTGAGCGGTTGTGATAGTGGATCGTCAGCCCGAAAGCGCGGGCGCGCCGCGCCACCGCCTGGCCGATCCGCCCCATGCCGATGATGCCGAGCGCCTTGCCGCCGATGCGGTGCCCGAGCATCCCGCCGGGGCTCCAGCCGGTCCACTGGCCCGAGCGCACGAGCTTTTCGCCCTCCGCCAGCCGGCGCGGCACGGACACGATCAGCGCCATCGTCAGGTCGGCAGTATCCTCGGTCAGCACGCCGGGCGTGTTGGTGACGATGATGCCGCACGCGCGCGCCGCCTTGAGGTCGATATGGTTCACGCCGGCGCCGAAATTGGCGATCAGCTTGAGGTTCGGCCCGGCTTGCGCGATCAGTTCGGCGTCGACCGCGTCGGTGACGGAGGGGACCAGCACGTCGCACGTCGCCATCGCGGCGGCGAGTTCGTCGCGGGTCAGCGTGCGGTCCTCGCGGTTGATCGTGGTGTCGAACAACTGCTCCATCCGCGCCATCACCGCATCGGTGAGTTCGCGCGTGACGATGACCTTCGGGTGAGCGACGCGTCTCGTTTCGGGCATATACCGCGCTTGGCGAAGCGATGCGCCCACGTCAACGCTGTTGAAGCGCGCTTGCCGCACGCGCTAAGCAGGCCCGGCCCAGCAAGGAATGTGTATGCGTTTGCGTGATCGTATGATTTTGGTGTTTGCGGCACTTGCCGTGTCGGTGCCCGCAGTGGGTGCGCTGGTGCAGAAGCACACGCCGTATTACGCCTCGATCTCGGCGGCGAAGGCGCGGATGCGCACCGGCCCGGGCCGCACCTATCCGGCCATCTGGCTGTACCAGCGCGCCGATCTGCCGGTGAAGGTGCTCGATACCTACGATCACGGCACCTGGCTCAAGGTCGAAGACCCGGGCGGCACGCAAGGCTGGATCATGGGCGCGCTGATCCGCGATACGCGCACCGGTTTCGTGATGGGCACCCCGGTCGACATGCTCGACCAGCCCGAGCCCGGCACGCGCGTACGCTGGCGCGCGGCGGCGGGCGTGGTCGGGCGGCTGAGCAAATGTGCGCGCGGCTGGTGCTATTTCGACGTCCACGGGCAGGGCGGCTATGTCGAGGCGATCCACCTGTGGGGTGTCGAACCCGATGAGGTATTCCCCTGACGCCGCCTGCGATGCGGTTCGAGCGCGATGATCTGTCGCGCGCGGCGGTGGTCGATCTGGTCGAACTGCATCTGCGCGCGGCCTTCGCGAACTCGCCGCCGGGCGCGGTGTTCGCGCTCGATCTGACCGGCCTGCGTGATCCGGCGGTGACGCTGTGGACTGCGTGGGAGGGGGATGTGCTGCTCGGCATGGGCGCGCTGAAGCGGCTCGATCCGCGCCACGGCGAGATCAAGTCGATGCGCACCGCGCCCGATCACGTGCGTCGCGGCATCGGCGCGGCGATGCTCGCTCACCTGATCGGCACAGCGCGTTCGGCGGGGCTGACGCGCCTCAGTCTCGAAACCGGCGCCAACGCGCCGTTCGCGCCCGCCCGCGCCATGTATGCGCGCGCAGGCTTCACGCCGTGCGCGCCGTTTGCCGACTATCGCGACACCGCGTTCAGCCGCTATTTCGAGCTGCATCTCGACGCCTGACCTTGCGCCGTATCAAGCTGGCGCGTGGGTGCGCGGGGCTCTACGGCGGAGATATGGATACACTCACCACCGTGCTCAAATGGACCGCTTCGGGCGGCGGGATGATCGCGGCGGCGATGGTCGCGCTCGATCTGGGTCGGCGCGCGACCGGCTGGGGGCAGGTGCTGTTTGCCGTGTCGGCTTTGTGCTGGATCGGCGGCGCCATCCTCACCCGCGACTTCGCGCTCGGCACGCAGAACATCGTGCTGCTGGTGATCGATCTGTTTGGCGCCTATCGTTACCTGATCCGCAAGAAGCCGAATGGCTGAGACGCTGCTGTGGCCCGTGCTGCTCGGCTTGCTCGGCGCGGTGATCGGCAGTTTCGTGGCGACTCTGGTGCTGCGCTGGCCACAAGGGCGATCGGTGCTGCGCGGGCGCTCGCAGTGCGACGGCTGCGGGCGGACGCTCGCACCGCGTGATCTCGTGCCGTTGCTCAGCGCGGCGCTGGCGCGTGGGCGCTGCCGAACGTGCGGCACGGCGATCGACCCGCTGCACTGGCGGGTCGAGGCGCTCGCGCTTGCGATCGGCGTGGCGGCGGGGCTGGCGGTGCCGGGGCCGGACGGGCTGGCGGGCGCGGTGTTCGGCTGGCTGCTGCTCGCCCTCGCGGCGCTCGACGTGACCGAATACTGGCTCCCCGATGCCGTGACGCTGACGCTCGCGCTTGCCGGTGTAGCGAGCGGCGCGCTGGGGGTTGAGCCGCCGCTTGCCGACCGGCTGATCGGCGGGGCAGGCGGGTTCGCGGCGCTGTGGCTGGTCGCGTTCGGCTACCGGCACATGCGCGGGCGCGAGGGGCTGGGCGGCGGCGACCCCAAGCTGTTCGGCGCGATCGGGCTGTGGCTCGGCTGGCGGATGCTGCCCGTGGTGCTGTTCCTCGCCGCACTGACCGGGCTTGCGGTCGTGCTGGCGGGGATGCTGCGCGGGCGGGCGGCGCGGCTTGACGATCGCGCTCCGTTCGGCGCGCTGCTCGCGGTGGCGGCTTACCCGGCGTGGCTGTTCCTGTTAGGATCGGCGGCATGATGTTGCTGCTTCTGCTGGCCGCCGCCATGCCGCGCGAGGTGCCCAAGCTTGCCGCGCCGCCGCCGCCGACACAGATCGAAGGGCTGCCGATCGACGTGCTGCCCAAACAGGCGCTGCCCGCCACCGGCTGCGCCGCTTTCCTGTGGACTGCGACGCAGACGCGTACGCTGGTCGCCATGGCCGCCGCCGAGCCGGCGCATCTGCGGCTGGCGCTCGACGGCGCCGTGGTCGATCTCCCCAGCGTGAACACGCGCGGCGCGGCGAGCTTCGGTCTCGCGGAGACGACCGATTATGCTGCCCCCGGCGTTCGCGCCACGCTCGACCTGAAGATCGAGACGCGCGGCGACGTGGTGAAGGGCGGCGTCATACCCGAAGGCTCGCTCCGGCTCGACCGCGACGGCAAGGACGGCGTCGTCGTCCCGGTTACCGGGCTGATCGGCTGCGCGGGGTAGCGGCGGCGGGTAGCGGCCGGTTCGATCCGTTGTCGTTGAGGAAGCGGATCACGTCGGCGCGGTCCATGCCGTCGCGAAGCCCGGCGAAGTGCATGTTGGTGCCGGGCGCGAATCGCGCCGGATCGGTCAGCCACGCGTCGAGCCGCTCGAACGTCCAGTCGCCGCCGACCGCTTGCAGCGCGGCGCTGTAGTTGAACCGATCGCTGCTCTGCGCGAGCGGGCGGCCGACGATGCCGTACAGGTTCGGCCCCGCGCGGTCGCCTGTGCCTCGCGCAATGCTGTGGCACGCGGCGCATTGTGTGAAGATCGCCGCGCCCGAACGCGCATCCGCTGCCGCCAGCCGCTCCGCCAGCGGCGCGGCGGCAAGCCGGGGATCGCGCGGCGGTGCGGACGTGCAGCCGGACACCAGCGCCAGTACCGCGAAGGCCATGCGTGTCCTCACCGCACTTGTTCCGCCGGCTGGACGTCCGACGTTTCGACCATCTTGGGATTACGAACAGACGGCCGCAGCCGCGCGACGCTGCACAGCCCCGCAATCACGCCGAGCCCGGCGGCGACCAGCGGCGGCGTCCGTCCACCGCCCACGCCCAGCGCGAGCAGCAGCGCCACCAAGGTCGCGCCGGTGGTTTGCCCGACCTGCCGCACTGTCGAGACGAGGCTGCCCGCCGCCGCCGCGCGGTGCGTCGGCGCCGAACCGACGATCAGCCGCGCATTGGGTGGCAGGAACAGCCCGAACCCTGCGCCGCACAGCATCATCCGCCACACGATATCGACATAGCCCGCATCGGGCGGAAGAAAGGCGATCAGGCACAAGGCGGTGACGGTGATCGTCATGCCGATCCCGCCCAGCACGCCGGCGGGTATCCGGTCGGACAGGAAGCCCGCGGTTGGTGCGATGAAGATGTTGGTGAGCGGCCACGGCGCCAGCACCGCGCCGACCTCGGCAGGCGTCATGTGAAACTCGTGCTGCATGCGGAACGGGAACGAGATCAGCAACGTCATTGATGCGACGAACGCGGTGTACGAACTCAGCACCGATAACGCGATGATCGGGCGCGCGAGCAGGTCGATCGGCAGGATCGGGTTCGCCTCGTCCCGCTGACGCCGGACGAAGAAAACACCGACCGCGACGCCCACCGCGACGATCGCCGCGGACACCACCGGGCTGTCGCCGTGGATGCCGGTTTCCACCCCGCCGATCACCAGACCGAACATCGCCGCGCACATCACCGCGCCGAGCGGATCGAACGGCTCCGCACGCGGCTCGGCAGCCGGCAGCGCGCGGCCGAGCAGCAAGGAGGCGATCGCGAACGGCACCGCACTGGCGAACACCCAGGGCCACGGCGCCACCGCCAGCACCAACCCGCCAAGCGTCGGCGCGAGCGCGTTGGCGCTGGTGACGACGACGGTGTTGAGCCCAAGCCCGCGGCCGAGCTGGCTTTTGGGATAGATCGAGCGGATCAGCGCCGACGATACGCTGAGCGCCGCCGCCGCGCCGATCGCTTGCGCCGCGCGCACGATCAGCAGGAACGGCAGGCTCTTGGCGAAGAAGCACAGGATCGTCGCAACGGTGAACACCATCTGCCCGATCTGGTACATGCGCTTCAGTCCCAGCCGATTGCCAAGCGCCGCGAACGGCAGCAGCAGCATGACGAGGATCAACTGGTAGATCGTCACGATCGAGACGACCGAACTGCTGTCGACGCGCAGATCGCGCGCGATCGTCGGCAGCGCGACGTTAGCGATACTGCCGTCGATCATGATGAGCGCCGACCCGCACGATACCGCGCCGATCGCGAGCAGGCGGCGCGGCATGGGCAGGCCGCCGGTCGCGTCGCCGCTCATCTTGGCGGCGCCCAGCCGGGCGTGGGTAGTGGCGCCCAGCCGGGCGGGGCGAGTTCGAAGCCCGCGAAATCGAACCCCGGCGTCACCACGCAACTCACCAGCGCCCAGCCGTGTCGCGCCTCGGCCGATTGCCAGGCGTTCGCGGGCACCAGCGCCTGCGGATCGTCGCCGCTCAGCAGCCGTTCCTCGCTATCGATCAACAGCGCGAGCGGTGCGCCCGCGTGCCACAGCCACAGTTCGGCGGCATCGACGCGGTGCCAGTGCGAGCGTTCGCCCGCGTCGAGCAGGAACAGGATCGCGGTGGCGAGCGCACGCCCGCCGTCCGGCGCCGGCTGGCGCAGTGTCTCGCGATACCAGCCGCCTTCGGGGTGCGGCGCGAGAGCGAGCTTGGCGACGAGCGGGTGCGGCATGATCGCTTCGCGATATGGCGCGCGCGCGCGAATGTCCAACCGGCGATTGCGTGACACGCATCCTGTGCATGCCATCGTGCGCCTTGCACACTTGCTGCGCTGCGGTGGTTCGCGCTATGGGCGCCGCCACTTCCTTATTGCCCGAAGACAGACCTTTGAAAGACTCACCCGCAGGCGACGTACCCACCGTTTTCGAAGGCATCGTGCGCCAGCGTTGCCTCGCCGCGACCTATAACCGGACCGAGGTGACGCTCGCGCCGCATGTGATCTACACGCGCCACGGCGACCTGTTCATCGACGGTGTCGTGCTGGAGCGCGACGGTCGCCCGCCCAAGGAACTGAAGCTCGGCACCTTCAAGCTGGCCGGGCTTACCGGGCTTCGCCTCACCCCGCGCGCGTTCAAGGCGAACCCGCTGTTCTCGCCCAGCGACCCGAAATATACCGACTCGGCGCTGATGACGGTCGAGCTGACCTGAGCGTCAGTCGAGCGGCTTGCCCTTGAAGATCAGGTCGCCAAGCTGGCGTGCGCTCGGCGCGCCGGCGTAGCTGTGTTGCGCGGCCGTGCCGGCGCCGCGTTGCGCGGGCAGATGCGGGTAGAGGCTGGTTTCCTCCGCCTGGATACAACGCTTCAGCCGGTGCAGCAGCCCGCGCGCGGAGCGGAGATAGTCGGTCCATTCCGCCGCGCTGGCGAACGTGCCCCAACGGCGGACATGCTCCTTGAAGTCGGCGATCAGCCGTTCCTGTTCGTCGAGCAGACGCGCCGCCTCGGCAGCGACCTGCGGGCGAGGGTCCGCCGCGAGCGGGCGCAGCACCGTCACTTCCTCATGCGCGCAATGCTGCATCAAGTCGCGCGCGAACGCCCAGCGCCGCGACGCCAGCGCCGCGAACGTGTCGGGACGCGGCTGAAGCAATTGCCGTTCATGGCCATCGATCGCCTCGATCAGGCGGCGATGCTCGGCCAGCAGTTCGGCAAGCTGGGTAGGCGGGGCCAAGGTCGACATCTCCGGTGGCGGGCTTACGCCATCCGCTTCTAGCGGTCGGTAGGTGAGCGAAAGGTTACGCCGAAGGCCCGTAGCACTACGGAAATCGCTGGCCGCCCGGCTTGGCCGGTGGCACGTCCGCCGGATATGGTTGACGATATAGCAGAAGAAGACGCGCCGCGCGCGCTCGTTTGGCTGTGGCCGCTGCCCTCGCTGCTGGCGGCCTCGGCATTGCTGCTCGGCGCGCACATCGCGGTCGTGCTGACCGGGGGGCGCAGCTTCGGTTTCGATGCGCCGATCCTGCTCGCCTTGCGCGTGCCGGGGCATCTCGACGTGCCGGTCGGGCCGATGTGGTTGCGCCAGTCGATGATCGACCTGTCCGCGCTGGGCGGGTTCACCCTCATGTGGCTGTTCGGCGGATCGGGCATCCTCGCGCTGATCGTGCTGGCACGCCGAGCCGAAGCGGCATGGATCGCGACCTCGCTGATCGGCGGCTCGTTGCTCTCCACCGGGTTGAAGGACGTGATCCACCGACCCCGCCCGGCACTGGTCCCCCACCTCGTCTGGGTGGATAACGCCAGCTTCCCGAGCGGCCATGCGCTGATCTCCGCCGCCACCTATCTGACGATCGCGCTGATGCTTGCGGGCATCGAACCGCGCCGCGCGGCGCGCGCGGCGATCGTGTGCTTCTTCAGCGCGATCGTGATCCTGATCGGGTGCAGCCGTGTGTACCTGGGCGTCCACTGGCCGAGCGATGTGCTCGGCGGCTGGTGCTTCGGCACGGTTTGGGCGCTGGCGGTGTTCTGGGTGAACCGGTGGCTGCGCAGGCGGCGGGCGCCGGTCATCCGAGGCTGACGAACGTATCCATCACCCGTTTGCGGCCGGCGTCCTCGAAGTCGATCTCTAGCTTGTTGCCCTCGATGATAGCGATCGTACCGTAGCCGAACTTCTGGTGGAACACGCGCATGCCGACGCTCAGATCGGAGCGCCCCTTGTTGCCGAGGCTCACCGCGCTCGCCTTGGCCTCCACGATGCGGGTCGGCTCGCGCGAGAAGGTGCGGCTGGTGAAGGCGCCACCTTCCTTGACGCTGGCCGCGCGCTGCCAGCCGGGGCCGCGCCCGGTGCCGCGCGCGACGTCGGCGAACGGGTCGGCGCGTTCGGACCAGTTGGCGCGCCACAGGCTCTCGCCGCCCGACATGCTGTTTTCGCTTTCGATATGCGCGTGCGGCAGTTCGGCGACGAAGCGGCTCGGGATGCTCGACGTCCACTGGCCGTAGATACGGCGGTTGGCGGCGTGGAGGATCACCGCCTTCCGCCGCGCGCGCGTGATTGCGACATAGGCGAGCCGGCGTTCTTCCTCGAGGCTGGCGTTGCCGCCCTCGTCGATCGCCCGTTGCGAGGGGAATAGCCCTTCCTCCCAACCGACCAGGAACACCGTCTCGTATTCGAGTCCCTTGGCGGCGTGGATCGTCATGATCGTCACCTTGGCCTCGTCCGCCTGTGCCTCATTGTCCATGACGAGGCTGACGTGTTCGAGGAATGCGCCGAGGCTCTCATACTCCTCCATCGCGCGGACGAGTTCGCTGAGGTTCTCCAGCCGCCCCGACGCCTCGACCGATTTCTCCGCCTGAAGCGCGCCGGTATAGCCGCTCTCGTCGAGGATCTGCCGTGCCAGTTCGGCATGCGGCAGCTCGCCCGCCATCTTGCGCCAGCGGGCGAGGTCGATCACGAAATTGCTCAGCGATTTGCGCGCCGCGCCGGTCAGCTCGTCGGTGTCGAGGATGCGCGCCGCCGCCACGCTCAGCGGGATATGCTCGGCGCGCGCGAGCATGTGGAGCTTCTGCACTGCCTTGTCGCCCAAGCCCCGCTTGGGCACGTTGACGATGCGTTCAAACGCGAGATCGTCGGCCGACTGATGCACCACGCGCAAATAGGCGAGGGCGTCGCGAATCTCCGCGCGCTCGTAGAAGCGGAAACCGCCGATGATGCGATAATTCATCCCGATCGCGATGAAGCGGTCTTCGAACTCGCGCGTCTGGTGCTGCGCGCGCACGAGGATGGCGATCCGGTCGAGCGACTGGCCGTTCCGCTGCGCCGCCTCGATCTCATCGCCGACGCGGCGCGCCTCCTCTGGGCCGTCCCACACGCCGAGCACCTTGACCTTCTCGCCGTCGGGCTCCTCGGTCCACAAGGTCTTGCCGAGCCGCCCGCTGTTGTTGGCGATCACGCCCGATGCGGCGGCGAGGATGTGCGGGGTCGAGCGGTAATTCTGTTCGAGCCGGATCACCTTGGCGCCGGGAAAATCCTTTTCAAACTTGAGGATGTTCTCGACCTGCGCGCCGCGCCACGAATAGATCGACTGATCGTCGTCACCGACGCAGCAGATGTTTTTGCGCTCCTGTGCGAGCAGGCGGAGCCAGAGATACTGGACGCTGTTGGTGTCCTGATATTCGTCGACCATGATATATTTGAAGCGGCGCTGATAGTCGGCCAGCACCTCGCGCTCGCGTTTCAGGATGGTCAGCATGTGGAGCAGCAGGTCGCCGAAGTCGCAGGCGTTGAGCGCGGCGAGTCGCTCCTGATAGCGTTGGTACAATTCGCCGCCGCGTCCGTTGGCGTAACGCTCGCTCTCGCCCGCATCGATCTCGCGCGGGACGAGGCCCTTGTTCTTCCACTCGTCGATCAGCCCGGCGAGGCTGCGCGCCGGGAAGCGCTTCTCGTCGATGTCGGCGGCGAGGATGAGTTGCTTCAAGAGCCGCAACTGATCGTCGGTGTCGAGGATGGTGAAGTTCGAGTGCAGCCCGACCAGTTCGGCATGCCGCCTGAGCATCTTCGCGCCGATCGCGTGGAACGTGCCGAGCCACGGCATCCCCTCCACCACGTCGCCGACCAGCCGGCCGACGCGCTCGCGCATCTCGCGCGCGGCCTTGTTGGTGAAGGTGACGGACAGGATCTCGCTCGGATACGCGCGCCGCGTCGCGAGCAGATGGCCGAGCCGCGCGGTCAGCGCCGCGGTCTTGCCGGTGCCCGCGCCGGCGAGCACCAGCACGGGGCCTTCGGTGGTGAGCACGGCGTCGCGCTGCGGCGCGTTCAGGCCCTTGATATAGGCGGGGTCGGCGGTGGATGCGGGGAGACTCATCGGCGAACAGGTAGGGAACGCGAGCGCCGAGGGCAATGTTTGATGCGCAGCGGCGTCCGCACGTGTCTGCTCGAACGCGGCGAGGTGACGGCGCGAGCCTCGCTGCGGGCCGGTCGATGGTTGCCGATGCGACAAATGCAGATTAAGGGCCGCCGCAATATTCGGTGTGGGTGACGCACCGTTCGATGCTGCGTCGCAGTACGTTGTGTCATCACATGGTAACAGAAGCAGGCCACGCCGATTTTATGGATATGTCCACCACCGCGCCCCCATCCGTGGGTGAGCGCTCAGGCGGCGCGCCGCATCTCGACCGACCCTTGCATCCGGCGGCGCGCTGGATCTTTGTTGCGACTCTGGTGGGCGCGCTCGGCTATGCCGGCGCGAGCATCCTGTTCGATACCGCACAGGCGGGCGAGGGGCTGGCGATCGCCACCTTCGCCTTCCTCGGGCTGGCGCTGCTGATCGCGCTGGGGTTCGAATTCGTCAACGGCTTCCACGATACCGCCAACGCGGTCGCGACGGTGATCTACACCCACTCGCTGCCCGCCCCGGTGGCGGTGATGTGGTCGGGGTTCTTCAACTTCCTCGGCGTGATGTGTTCGAGTGGCGCGGTCGCCTATGCGATCGTCACGCTGCTGCCGGTCGATCTCATCCTGCACGTCGGATCGAGCGCGGGGTTCGCGATGATCTTCGCGCTGCTGCTCGCGGCGGTGATCTGGAACCTGGCGACGTGGTTCGTCGGCCTGCCCAATTCGTCGAGCCATGCGCTGATCGGCTCGGTGCTCGGCGTCGGGCTTGCCAACCAGTTGCTCCACGGCGGCAATGGCGCGTCGGGCGTGGACTGGGGTCAGGCGCAGAAGGTGTTATCCGCGCTGCTGTTCAGCCCGGCGGTCGGCTTCGTCGGATCGCTGGTGCTCCTGCTCGTGATGAAGCGCGTGCTGCGGAACCCAAAACTGTACGACGCCCCGGCGACCGATGCGCCGCCGCCCAAGGGCATCCGCGCGACGCTGATCGCGACCTGCACCGCCGTCTCCTTCTTCCATGGCAGCAATGACGGGCAGAAGGGCATGGGGCTCATCATGTTGATCCTGATCGGCTGCGCGCCGACCGCCTATGCGCTCAACCGCACCATGCCGGCGAGCGCGACGCCTGCCTTCATCGCCACCGCCGATGCGGCAGCGAATGCGTTCCGCGCGCACGGCGGCGTGGCGGGGCCGGATGTCGGCGCGGCGCGCAAGGCGCTGACGCGCGCGCTGGAGACCAAGCAGCCGATCAACCCATCGGTTTATGGTGCGATCGACACGCTGTCGCACGATGTGAGTACGCGGATCGCCAGTTATGGCTCGCTCGACCGGGTGCCGGCGGCGGCGACGCCCAATCTGCGCAACGACATGTACCTGCTGCAAGGTGTCGCACAGGCCGTCACCAAGGATGACGCCTCCAAGAAGACCTTCTCGCCCGAGCAGTTGAAGGCGATCGGCGCGTACCAGAAGAATCTCGAGCAGGGCACGCGCTTCATCCCGCTATGGGTGAAGATCATCGTGGCGGTCGCGCTCGGGCTCGGCACGATGGTGGGGTGGAAGCGGATCGTCGTCACCGTCGGCGAGAAGATCGGCAAGTCGCACCTCACTTACGGAATGGGCGCTTCGGCGGAGATCGTCGCCGCCTTTACGATCATGACCGCCGATTTGTTCGCAGCGCCGGTTTCGACCACGCACATCCTGTCGAGCGGTGTCGCCGGCGCCTCCGTGGCGAGCGGCAACGGGTTGCAGACGCGCACCATCGTCAACATGGTGCTGGCCTGGGTGATGACGCTGCCGGCGGCGATGCTGCTCTCGGGCGGTCTGTACTGGCTGCTGCTCGGCGTGGTGAAACTGTCGGCGGGCTGATCCGCGCTATTTCCGCTGCAACCTCCATGCTGCGGTTGCGTAAAGCAGGTGTCCGCCCGTAACCGGGGCGACGATGCCTGAGTGGAGATTTGCGTGCGACGTCTTGCCGTTAGCCTTGCCGCCATCCTTCTGATCGCGGCCGCACCCGCCGAACCGCCGATCGTGCGCGTCCGGCTCGATACGTCGGCGGGGCCGATCACGCTCGCGCTCGACTATCGCCACGCACCGAAGACGGTCGCCAACTTCCTGCAATATGTCGATGACGGCCGGCTCGACGGGACCGATTTCTACCGCGCCTCGCGCAAGGCAGGGCATCCCGACCTCGGTTTCGTTCAGGGCGGCATCGGCACCGATGCGCGCCGCAAGCTCGACATGCTGCCGCTGGAGCCGACCAGCAAGACCGGGCTGCGCCACGTCAACGGCGCGATCTCGATGGCGCGCTACGCCAATCCCAATTCCGGCTCGGCCAATTTCTCGCTGCTGGTCGGGCCGAGCCCCAATCTCGATGCGAAGCCGGGTTCGCCCGGTTACGCGGTGTTCGGCCATGTCGCCGGCGGGATGGACGTGGTGAAGCGCATGCTCGCCCTGCCGACCGCGCCGGGCGGTGACGAGGAGATGAAGGGGCAGATGCTCGTCCACCCGATCGCCATCGTCCGCGCGGTGCGGCTCGACGGCACCGCCAAGCCGACCGGACGCCCCAAGGTGTGGATCATGTTCAAGGGGCTGTAAGAGCCACAGCCCCTTGAACGTCAGGCGACGATCCGCACCGGTACGCCCTTTGCCGCCGGCGTCTTCGACTCCTCGTCATGATACCACAGCGGCACCAGCGGGTTCATTTCCGGATAATAACCGCCGATGCAGCCGCGCGGGAGCAGGAACGGCGTCACCGTCAGCCCGCCGACCTTGCGATCGACATTGTCGTCCGCGTCCGAAGCCAGGCCGACCACCTGGCCGACCTTCAACCCGGCCGCCTCGATATCCTCCGGGTTCATCAGCAGCACGTCGCGGGTACCCTCGATCCCGCGCAGCCGGTCCGAATAGCCGTAGATCGTGGTGTTGAACTGGTCGTTCGAGCGCATCGTCATCAGCCGGAAGCGGCCCGGCGCATCGCCGACGCCCATCGCGGACAGCTTCGTGGCCACGGTGAAGTTGGCCTTGCCGCTCTCCGTCTTCCACACCCGTTCACGCGCCGAATTGCCGCGATAGAAGCCACCCGGCGTGAACACGCGCTGGTTGAAGTCGTAGAACTGCTCGGGATAGGTCTCCTCGATCAGATCGCGGATCAGGTCGTAATTGCCGACCCATTCGTCCCAATGCACCTTGGGATTGGCCGGCAGCGTCGCCTTGGCGATGCCGGCGACGATCGCGGGTTCGGACAGCAGATCCTTGCTGGCGGGGGTGTTCTTGCCGAACGAGCCGTGGATGCAGGACAGCGAATCCTCCATCGTCACCTTCTGCGCGCCGCTCGCCTGCATGTCCTCCTCTGAACGGCCGAGGCACGGCAGCAGATAGGCGACCTCGCCGTGGACGAGGTGGCTGCGGTTGAGCTTGGTGGCGATCTGCACGGTCAGCCGCAGCCGCGACCATGCCGCCTCCATCTTCTCCTGCTCGGGGATCGCGCGGATGAAGTTGCCGCCGAGCCCGATGAACGCGCGCACCTCGCCAGAGATGATGTTCTCGCACGCCTTGACGGTGTTCATCCCCTCCTCGCGCGGCGGCTCGAACCCGAACTGTTCAGCGATCTTGTCGAGCGGCACCAACTCCGGCTTTTCCGAGATGCCGACCGTGCGCTGGCCCTGCACGTTGGAATGGCCGCGCACGGGCGAGATGCCCGCGCCCTCGCGCCCGATATTGCCTTTGAGCAGCCACAGGTTGGTCAGCGTGGTGAGATTGTGAAAGCCATGGAAATGCTGGGTCAGCCCCATGCCGTACATGCAGATCGCGCGCTTTGCCTGAACGTAGATCTCGGCAGCTTCCTCGATGTCGGCGCGGGCCAGACCGCTCTCGCGCTCGATCTCGTCCCAACTGGTCGCATCGGCCTGCGCCTTCATCTCGTCGAAGCCGGCGGTGTGCTGCTTGATGAAGTCGACGTCGAGGACGTGGAGCTTCTCCTCCGCCCACTTCTTCTCCTCGGCCGCGAGGACATATTTGATGAGGCCCATGATCGCAGCGATATCGCCGCCGGTCTTCACCTGAAGGTACAGGGTCGAAATCTGCGTCGCCTTGGGGGTGAGCATCTCGACCGGGCTCTGCGGGTTCTTGAACGATTCGAGCCCCTTTTCCCTCACCGGATTGAAGGTGACGATCTTGCACCCGCGCTTCACCGCTTCCTGCAAAGGGTGCAGCAGCCGCGGCGAGTTCGTGCCCGGGTTCTGCCCGAAGAAGAAGATCGCGTCGCACGTCTCGAAATCGTCGAGCACACAAGTGCCGACCGGCGAGCCGATCACCTTCTTCAACGCGACCGACGTGGTTTCGTGGCACATGTTCGAGCTGTCGGGCAGGTTGTTGTGCCCATAGAGCCGCGCGAACAGCGCGTAGAGATAGCTCGTTTCCAGGCTGGCGCGGCCTGACGAGTAGAAGATCGCCGATCCCGGATCGAGCGCCTTCAGCTCCGCACCGATCGCGGCGAATGCCTCGTCCCATCCGCACGGCACGTAGGTGTCGCTCGCGCGGTCGTACCGCATCGGGTGGGTCAGGCGGCCCTCCTGTTCGAGATCGTAATCCTTCCAGCCGCGCAGTTCGGTCACGGTGTGATCGGCGAAGAATTTGGGCGTGCAGCGCCGTGTGGTCAGTTCCCAAAGGGTCGCCTTCGCGCCGTTCTCGCAGAATTCGAAGGCATGCGGCTTGGCGGGTTTGCCCCATGCGCACGAGACGCACATAAAGCCGCCGACCTTGTTCTGCCGCCGCAACGTATCGAGCGCGCCCGGAGAGGTGCGTTCGCGCAAAGCCGTCTCGACGATGCCGCGGACCGAGCCCCAGCCGCCCTCGCTGCCCTCGTAATGGACCGTGTCCTTCTCAGCCGTCACTCGCCGTCTCCTTGTGCGCGAACCCATACCGCGCGGCGCCGACCCAAAGGGAGTCACGCCCGATGGGGCGACGCGCAAGACGCGATAAGGTTGCCGTCCAGACCCTATACTCCGGCAAGAAGTTTTGGGCGCGTTACTGTGCTGATCTGCATCAACATAAGCGTCATACGCCGGAACCGCCTCCCTGTGCGTCGGTTGAGGAGGACGCCTTTGGAGAATGCCCGTGAACAAGACCGCCATCGCCTTCTCGCCCTCGGTCGAGCATCCGTCCGACGACGAGGCCGATGCGGTCGCCTCGCTCAAGGAGAGCTTCCGGCACATTCTCGAGACGACGTCGAAGGATTACGGCCATGCGGTGCGCGGGGTTCATGCCAAGAGCCACGGTATCGTCAAAGGCGTCTTCTCGGTGCGGGCCGGCCTGCCGCCTGAACTGGCGCAGGGGCTGTTCGCTTCACCGGGGGACTATGAGGCGGTGCTGCGCATCTCGACCTCGCCGGGCGACATACTGGACGATGCGGTCAGCGCACCGCGCGGGATCGGCCTCAAGGTGCTCGGCGTGGAGGGCGCGCGCTTGCCGGGCGAGCATAGCGGCGAACAGGATTTTCTGATGGTGAACGGCCCGGTGTTCGGCGCGCCGACGCCCGCCGTCTTCGCCAAGAACCTGAAGCTGTTCGCCGCCACCACCGACAAGGCCGAGGGCGCCAAGGCGGCGCTGTCGGCGACCTTGCGCGTGGTGGAGAGCGCGCTGGAAGCGGTGGGCGGCAAGTCCGCGCTCATCACTCAACTTGGCGGCGCGCCCGAGGTGCATCCGCTCGGCGAGACCTATTATTCGCAGACCGCGTACCGCTACGGCGATCACATCGCGAAATTCTCGCTCGCGCCGGTATCACCGGGCCTGACCGAGCGGACCGGCGACCGGATCAACGTCCACAATCGCCCGAACGCGCTGCGCGAGGATGTGGCGGACGTGATGATCGAGCAGGGCGGCACCTGGGAGTTCCGTGTCCAGCTCTGCGTCAACAGCGAAACGATGCCGATCGAAGACCCGACCGTGCTGTGGGACGAGAAAGAGAGCCCGTTCGTGACCGTCGCGACCTTCAGCGTCGCGCCGCAAACGTCATGGCGCAACGGCGTCAGCCAGTCGCAGGAGGATCTGCTGTCGTTCAGCCCCTGGCACGGGCTTGCCGCGCATCAGCCGCTCGGCGCGATCAACCGTGCTCGACGCGAAACGTACGACTATTCGGCGGGCTTCCGGGCGAGCGCGAACCAATGTCCAATGCATTCGATCAAGATGCTTGAGGATCTGCCAGATTGATCCAAGATAGTCGATCAGCATGGTTGCAATAACCTACATCAACTCACATTCTCGACCGTAACCGCCAAGCGGGGGGATTGTGCGATAAGTCGAAAAATAGCGCAGGAACACCGGCTTGCGTGAATCTGTTGTAGTCGCATCACAACCAGGAGGTGGCGATGACGATGACACAGGACGACGCCCCGCTCAGCACGATGAAGAAGGGCGATCCCGCCGAAGCGGCGGGTGCTGCGCTGATCGAGCCTAAAGGCGACACGCTGATCGCCCGATCGGTGACGATCAACCGGCCACGCGACGAACTGTTCGCCTATTGGCGCGACTTTGCGAAGCTGCCGACCTTCATGGACAATGTCGAACGGATCGACGTGATCGATGATCGGCGCAGCCACTGGGTCGTCAAGGCGCCTGCCGGCCGCATGGTGGAATGGGACGCGATTGTCACCGACGAAACGCCGGGCGAGATGATCGTCTGGGCATCGGCCGAGGGTGCCGAGGTGTCCAACAGCGGCCGGATCGACTTTCGCGATGCAGGCTCGCGCGGCACGGTCGTTACCGCGACGATCCTGTACGATCCGCCCGGCGGCGCGATCGGCAAGTTCGTCGCCAAGCTGTTCCAGCGCGAGCCCGCCATTCAGGCGCGCCGCGACCTGCGGCGTTTCAAGCAACTGATGGAAACCGGCGAGATCGCGACCTCGTCGTGGACCCGGGAGCAGCACGCCGCCGAAACCCACCACGAGGAGCAGAACTGATGCGCGCACTCACCTGGCACGGAAAGCATGACGTGCGCGTCGACACGGTGGATGATCCCGAGATCCTCAATCCGCGCGATGCGATCATCAAGATCACCTCGACCGCGATCTGCGGCTCGGACCTGCACCTTTACGACGGATACATCCCCACCATGAAGGCAGGCGATATCCTCGGCCATGAATTCATGGGCGAGGTGGTCGAGATCGGCTCGGGCTCGACGCTCAAGAAAGGCCAGCGCGTGGTCGTGCCGTTCACCATCGCCTGCGGAAGCTGCTACCATTGCGGCAAGCAGCAGTTCTCGGCGTGCGACAACGGCAACCCCGCCGACAACCAGGATATCGCGCAGGAGGTGTACGGCCACCCGATGTCGGGCCTGTTCGGCTACAGCCACATGACCGGTGGCTATGCGGGCGGGCAGGCGGAATATGTCCGCGTGCCGTTCTCCGATGTGGGGCCGATCGTGATCCCCGACGGGATCGACGACGACAAGGTGCTGTTCCTCTCCGACATCCTGCCGACCGGCTGGCAGGCGGCCGAGTTCGCGCAGATCGAGCCGGGCGATACCGTCGCGGTGTGGGGCTGCGGCCCGGTCGGGCTGTTCGCGGTGCAGTCTGCGTTCCTGATGGGTGCCGAGCGCGTCATCGCGATCGACCATTTTCCGCACCGGCTCGAGCTTGCCAGGAAGTTCGGCGCGGAGACGATCAACTTCGAGGAGTCGCAAACCTACGAAGCGCTGATGGAGATGACCGGCGGCATCGGCCCCGATGCGTGCATCGACTCGGTCGGGCTCGAGGCGCATGGTATGTTCTTCGACAACATCGTCGATCAGCTCAAGGTCTCCACCTTCACCGGCACCGATCGCACCCACTCGATCCGTCAGGCGATCATCGCGTGCCGGAAGGGTGGGCGCGTGTCGATGCCGGCGGTCTATGGCGGCTTCGTCGACAAGTTCCCGCTCGGCGCGTTCATGGAAAAGGGGCTGACGCTCAAGACCGGGCAGACCCACGTCCAGCGCTATCTGCCGGGGCTGCTCAACGCGATCATGGAAGACAAGATCGACACTACCTTCCTCATCTCGCACCGCATGGGCCTCGAAGACGCGCCCAAGGGGTACAAGATGTTCAAGGACCACCAGAACGAAGTCACCAAGGTCGTGCTGAAGCCCGGCCAGACCTTCGCGGCGTAAGGAGATATCGACATGAGCAAGGGTTTCGCGATCATCACCGGCGCTTCGACCGGCATCGGCTTCGAACTCGCCCACCTCGCCGCCGAGAACGGCTATGATCTGCTGGTCGTCGCCGACGAACCGCTGATCGACGCATCGGCTGCGGATTTCAAACGGCACGGCGTGTCGGTCCAGCCGCTCGAGGCGGATCTTTCCACCATCGAGGGTGTCGACCGGCTGCTCGACGCGGCAGGCGGGCGGCCGATCGATCTGCTGTTCGCCAACGCCGGCATCAGCAAGGGCGGCGCGTTCCTCGATCTCGACGTCGCGACGTGGCGGCATTCGGTCGACACCAACATCACCGGCACGATCTACCTGCTCCAGAAGACGCTGAAGCAGATGATTGCGCGCGGCGAGGGCAAGGTGCTGGTGACGGGCTCGATCGCCGGGTACATGCCCGGCCCGTTCAACGCGGTGTATAACGCGACCAAGGCGTTCATCGACAATTTCACCGAAGCGCTGCGTAACGAGATCAAGGATGCGAAGGGCGTCACGCTCACCACGCTGATGCCCGGGCCGACCGAAACCGAGTTCTTCGCGCGCGCCGACATGCTCGATACCGAGATGGGGCAGACCGACGCCAAGGCCGATCCCGCCAAGGTCGCGCGCGACGGCTGGGGTGCGCTGATGGCGGGCAAGGGGCACATCGTCTCCGGCCTCAGCAACAAGCTTCAGGTCGCGGCGGCGGGCGTGGTGCCGCAGTCGATCATCGCCGAAACGCACCGCAAGGTCGCCGAGCCGGGCAGCGGCAAGGACTGACCTTCGCCTGCTGGCGGATCGGCGTAGCGGCCGGTCCGCAGAGCAGGCAGACACGCGTTTGTGTCGGCCGGCAGTTGCGCTAAGCGGGCGTATGACCGCCCAGATCGACCCGTTCCACGCCATCGCCATCAGCCGCGCCGCGCATCGCATGGCGGCGGATGGCGGCTCCGTCATCCACATGGAGTTCGGCCAGCCTTCGACCGGCGCGCCCGCTGCCGCCATCGCAGCGGCGCACCGCGTGCTCGACACCGACGGCATGGGCTATTGGGAGAGCATGCCGCTCAAAAGCCGGATCGCGCGGCACTATGACGAGCGCCATGGCGTGCGCGTCGATCCCGAGCAGGTCATCCTCACCTGTGGTGCGTCGCCTGCCTTCGTCCTTGCGCTATCGTGCCTGTTCGCACCGGGCGACCGGATCGCCTTCGCCCGTCCGGGTTACGTCGCCTATCGCAACACGGTGAAAGCGCTGTTTCTCGAGCCGGTCGAGATCGGCTGCGGGGAAGCGGAACGCTTCCAGATCACCGCCGCCGCGATCGAGGCGATCGAACCCGCGCCGCAGGGGCTGATCCTCGCCAGCCCCGCCAACCCGACCGGCACGATCATCGCGGACGACGAACTGGCCGCGATCGTGGCGGCGTGCCGGCGGCAGGGCATCCGCATCATCTCGGACGAGATCTACCACGGCCTCACGTACGCCGGCCCGGCGCGGTCGGTGTTGCAGGACGAGCCGCAGGCGCTGATCGTCAACAGCTTCTCGAAATATTTCAGCATGGCGGGGTGGCGGCTCGGCTGGCTGGTGGTGCCGCCCGATCTGATCGACGCCGCCCGCGCGCGGATGGGTAACCTGTTCCTTACGCCGCCCTCGCTCGCGCAGCACGCCGGGCTGATCGCGTTCGACTGCCGCGACGAGCTTGAGGGGCATATCGCCACCTATGCCGCCAACCGCGCGCTGCTGCTGGAAGCGTTGCCCGCGCTCGGCCTGCGTCGGATCGCGCCGCCGGACGGGGCCTTCTACATCTACGCCGATATCGGCCATCTGACCGACGACAGCATGGCGTTCTGCATGGACCTGCTGCTCGAAACGGGCGTCGCCACGGCGCCGGGTATCGACTTCGATCCGGTCGACGGGCACCGCTTCATGCGCTTCAGCTTCGCGGTCTCGACCGATCGGATTACCGAGGCTCTGCGGCGGATCACGCCGTGGTTCGCGGCGCGGCAGGTGCGTTAGGCGGGTACGTTAACGTCGATCAGTACAATTGATCGACAGTCCAAGGATCCTGGCGGAACCGAGCGGCGGCTGAAGCGATGGTGCCGGGCTTACCAGCCCCACCAGGAGAATTTCCGTGGCCGACACGCTCAAGAGCTTCACCCTCGCACAGAGCGAGGGTCACTACCTGCTGACGCTGAACAGCGACGATGGCGACGAGACCGAGTTCCTGCTGACCTACGATCAGCTCGACCTGATCGCCGAGGAGATCGACACACAGCTCAACGCCGATGAGGAGGAAGAGCTGAGCGTCGAAGACGAGGAGTAAGGTGGCATGAGCGGGTTGCCACAAGCCGCCGGCGGAACGGCGCTGCTGCTGATCGACGTCATCAACCCGCTCGACTTCGACGGCGCCGAGGATTTGCTCGGCGCCGCTTTGTCGCTGGCCGAGCCGACCGCGTGGTTGCGCGCCGCAGCCGATGAGGCGGGGGTGCCGGTCATCTACGTCAACGACAATCAGGACCAGTGGCACTCGCAGGCGTCTCGCTTGATCGACATGATGATCGAGGAGGACAGGCCGGGGCGGCCGCTCGCCGAGGCGCTCCGCCCGCGCGAGAGCGACTATTTCGTTATCAAGCCGCAGTTCTCCGGTTTTTATGCGACCAACCTGCCGGTGCTGCTGCCGCGGCTGGGCGTGACGCGGCTGATCCTGGCCGGGTTCGCCGCCGATATCTGCGTGCTGTTCACCGCCGCCGATGCTCATATGCGCGAGTATGAACTCTGGGTGCCGGAGAACCTCGTCGCCGGAGAAAATGACAAGCGCACGCGCTGGGCGCTCGACATCATGCGCACGAGCATGCGTGCCGAGACGCGCGGAACAGACGCGCTGACGCTCGAAGAGTGGCTGAACGCCGCCGACTGATCGAGCGGCTGTCCTCCCCCTCGCGGGGGAGGAACCGGTTCACTCCGCAGCGGCGAGGATCGGCCGCTGCTGCGCGCCCGCGTTGCCGATCTCCTCGGCGAACCACGCGCAGGTCCGCGCGAGCCCGGTCGCGAGATCGACGCGCGGCTCCCAGCCGAGCAGCGTCTTGGCGCGCTCGATATCCGGCTTGCGGCGGCGCGGGTCGTCGACGGGCAAGGGCAGGCGGGTGACATGAGCATCGGTGCCGGTCATCGTCACCACCTTGTCGAGCAGATCGTTGATGGTCAGCTCGTTGGGATTGCCGAGGTTGATCGGCTCGAGGCCGTCGACATCGCTCTCCATCAGCCGGATCAGCCCGTCGACCAGATCGGACACGAAGCAGAAGCTGCGCGTCTGTGAACCGTCGCCGTACACGGTGATGTCGTTGCCCGACAGCGCCTGGCAGATCAGGTTCGACACCACGCGGCCGTCATCCGGGTGCATGTGCGGGCCGTAGGTATTGAAAATCCGCGCGACGCGCACCTCCGCGCGCTGCATGCGGTGGAAGTCGAACGTCATCGCCTCGGCGGCGCGCTTGCCCTCGTCGTAGCAGGCGCGCGGGCCGGTGCAGCTTACGAAGCCGCGGTAATCCTCGCGCTGCGGATGCATCTCGGGATCGCCGTACACCTCGCTCGTGGAGGTGAGCAGGAACCGTGCGCCGCTCATCTCAGCAAGGCGGAGCAGGTGGTTGGTGCCCATCACATTGGTCAGCATCGTATGTTCGGGATCGAGCTGATATTGCGGCGGCGACGCCGCGCAGGCGAGATTGTAGATACGCTTGATCCGCCCGGCGCGCGCAGTGATGCTGGCGGGCAGCGGGTTGACCACATCGCCTTCGACGAAGTCGAAATGCGGATGATCGAGTAGCGCGCGCAGATTCGACGCGCGCGAGGTTTGCAGATTGTCGATGCAGACGACCGTCTCGCCGCGCGCGAGCAGCGCCGCGCACAGATGCGATCCGATAAAGCCCGCACCGCCGGCGACGAGGGTGATCGGTGTCGGCATGGCCTGTCTCCTGTTGGGGATCGGTCGTCGTGGTGCGACCGCGCTCAGATAGGTTTCGAGTTCGGCGGCACGGTGCGCCGCTGTGTGGCGCGCAAGCACGCGACCGCGCGCGGCCGCGCCGATCGCGTCGCCATCGCGGGCGATCGCGGCGATCACGTCCTCGGTGCTGTCGGCGAGCAGGATTTCGTTGCCGGGCGCGAACAGCGCCTCGATTCCCTCCCACTTGTCCGAGATGATCGGCGTGCCGCACGCTCCCGCCTCGAACAGTCGCACCGAGGGCGACCAGCCCGCCGCGATCATGTCCGCGCGCGTCACGTTGAGCGTGAAACGCGAGGCGGAGTAGAATTCGGCATGTTCGGCCGGCGGCAGATGCTCGACCCGCTCGACGTTGGCGGGCCAGTCGATATCGGCGGGATATTGCGGCCCGGCCACCGCGAAACGCCGGTCCGGGCAGGCGCGCGCAACCTGGATCAGCAGCTTCTCCAGCGTGGGCTGACGATCTGGGCTGTAGGTGCCGAGGTACGACAGATCCCAGCGTTTGGGCACATCGACATGGTGGTATTTGTCGGGATCGACCGAGCAGTACAGCGCCCGCGCGGCCTGTGCATGATATGCGTTTTCCAGTCGGTCGAGCGTCGGGCCGCCGGTGAACGACAGGTACACGCCGTAGCCGGGGATCACCTCGGGCGAGAGATATTCGTAATCGCCGCGCACCAGCTTCGCCAGCGTGACCGGCGTGTCGATGTCGTAGAACGCCGATTTGCGGGCATGTTCCTGCACGAACCGCGCGACCGAGACGCCGTCGGGCACATAGGAACCGACCAGCACCGCATCCGCGGTGGCGATCTCCCCGCGCCAGTCTTCCAGTGCGGCGAGGTCGGCATAATATTCGAGCCGGCAGAAATCGGGATCGGGCAGGTCGCGGTGCGCGCCCGCGTACCACGGCACCTCGCGTTCGAGGAACAGCACGTCGTGCCCGCGCGCGGCGAACGCCTTGAGCAATGCCCGGAACGTGGTGGCGTGGCCGTTGCCCCAGGACGACCCGAGGCTCAGGCCGAGAACGACGAGCTTCATGCGGCCTCCATCGCGTTCGCGCGCTGCGTGCGGAACAGCGCATCGACCTGAGCGCCGCGCAGTTCGTAGGTGTGTTCGGCCAGCACGCGGGCAAGCGCGGCCTGACCGATCTCGCGTGCGCGCTCGGGCGTCAGTGTGGCGAGGTGATCGGCGACATCCTGCCCGTCGCGGGCGACCAGCACCTCCTTGTCGGGGATGAGGAACTGTTCGATACCCTCCCAAGCATCGGTGATGAGGCAGGCGGCAGCGCCGGCCGCTTCGAACACGCGCGTCGCGGGTGAGAAACCGACCTGCGCCATGCTGTCGCGCGCGACGTTGAGGACGGCGCGCGGCGTGCAATTGAAGGCGTTGTGCTGGTGCGTATAGACGTGGCCGAGGTGACGGACGTTGCCCGGCATCGCCTTGCTGTCCCAGCCGTTGCCGCCGATCAGGAAGTCGCGGTCGGGCAGGGCGGCGGCGGCCTTGAGGAAGAACTCCTCCACGCGCGCTTCCCGATCGGGCAGGCGGTTGCCGAGGAAGGCGAGATCGCTCGCGAAACGCGGATCGGGCTCAACGGGGAAGTGCGTCTCGGGATCGAGCGCGTTGTAGATCGGCTCGCACGCTGCCGCGCCGAAGCCGCGATAGGCGTCGATCACCGGCGGGCCGCCGCCGTAGGTCAGCACGATGTCGAGATCGGGCAGCGCACGCCGGACCGGATGCGACGAATCGGCGCGCATCTCGTCAAGCGTGGCGGCGGCATCGACATCCCAGAAGATCTTCAGCGCACCCGGCCGCGCACGCGTGACGATGCCGTCGAGCAGTTCGGCATCATATACGCCGACGCCGTTTGCCTTGACGACGATGTCCGCATCGCCTGCCTCGGCGAGCACGCTGCGCAGGCCGTCGTCGGTGGCGGGATAGACGACCGAGCGTACCCATTCGGGCGGGTCGATATCGCGGTGCTGCTGGCGCTCGAACGCGTCGGGTTCGTAGAAGGTGATGTCGTAGCCGTGGCTCGCCAGCGCTTTGAGCACGCCGCGATAATAGGTCGCCGCACCGTTCCAGTAGGAGGACAGCAGGCTCGATCCGTAAAAGGCGATCTTCATGCGAATTCTTTCTGGGTAACGCCGAGCGAAGCGGCGATCGCGAGCAGTTCGTCGACGCGGTGCGCGCAGGTGTGGCGGGCAAGGATCGTCTCCAGCCCATGCGCGACGAGACTTTCGCGCAAGGCCGGATCGTCGCGCAGCGCCGTCAGGTGACGGGTCATCTCCGCGCCATCCTTGGCGACGAGATAGTCGGTGCCGGGCCGGAACAGATGCTCGGCATCCTGCCACGGCGCGGACACGAGCGGGATGCCGCACGCCAGCGCCTCGAACACGCGGATCGTCGGAATGCCGGGCAGGATCGTCGCGTAATAGCGGCGCGGGACATGCACGGTGGCGAGGTGCCGGGCGAAGATCGCCGGAGCCCCGGCATTGGGCGCCCAGCCGTGATAGGCAGCACCATGCCGCGCCAGCATCTCGCGCGCTTCCACCGGGTAGCGCACGCCGTAGATGTCGAGCGGCAGGTCCGCGGCGGCGGCGGGCGCGAACAGGAAGCGTTCGAGTTCCTCGGTCCGCTCGCCATCGCCCCAGTTGCCAATCCAGACGAGGCCTTCGCGCTCGCCTTCGCTGACGGGCGGGTGGAAGCGGCGGGTGTCGGCGGCCTCGTGCCAAGTCCACACACGGCCTTGCCAGCCCCAGCCGCGATACACTTCGGACAGCGTCTCGCCGAATGCCAGCACGCCGTCGTAGCCGGACAGGTCGTAGGCGCGCATCTCCTCTGGCGCGCTGACCGCGCGGTGGTGCGTGTCGTGGAACAGGAGCGTGAAGCGCGCGCCGCTCTTGCGCAGATCGCCGACCGCCTTGACGAGCGCGGGGTCGTTCCACTCATGCACCAGCACCAGGGCCGCACCGTCGGTCATCGCCGCCGCGTCCGGTTCGGCGCCGTAGGTGCGCGAGGCGAGTTCGGGATAGGCGGTGCGATAGGCGTCGAGTCCCGCCTCGCCATGATCGTCGAGCAGGTTGGCGAGGCTCCACGCGCCTTCGGGTTCCCAGACGGTGACGTCGTGGCCGCGCGCGATGAGATCGCTCAGCACGCCGCGCAGGAAATGCGCGTTGCCGTGGTTCCAGCAGGAGGTGAGGCTGTGGGTGAAGTAGATGATCTTCATGCCGCGACCCTCGTGGTATGTTCGCTGAGCAACGCGCGGTAGAGCCCCGCCATCGCGGACGCAGTCGCGTCCGGAGTGTAGCGCGCCGCTCGCGTGCGCGCGGCCTCGCCGAGCGCGTGGCGGCGGACGGGATCGGCGATCAGCGCCTCGACCGCCTTCGCCCAGTCGCGCTCGTCCTCACCCGCGACGAACAGCGCCGCGCCGTCCCACAGTTCCCGGAAGGTGGCGATGTCGGAGAGCACCAGCGCGCATCCCGCCTGCGCGGCCTCCAGCACGGCAAGCCCGAACGGCTCGAAACGCGCTGCCGAGACGAACACCGGCCGCTCGGCGAAGCGCCGGCGCAGCACGTCCGCATCGAGCTCGCCCAGCGCGTAAAGATGCTCCAGCGCGATCCGCTCGTTATGCGGGCCGACGAGAGCGCCGGCCGCATAGAACGGCACCGCCAGCCGGGCGGCGACCCGGTCGAGAAGCGCGGCGTTCTTCACGCTGTCCCACATCCGCCCGACGGTGAGCACCTGATCGCTGAGCGCAAGCGGCGCGGCGGATGCCGGCGCGACGCGTCCGTTATGCACCGCGACCGGCGCGCGGGGCAGCCGGTAATGCGCCGCGACACCCTCGGCGTAGGCCTGCGTCGGCGCGACCACGCGGTCGGCAGCGCGCAAGCCTTCGAGCATCAGCGCGCGGTGCCAGTGATATGGTCGGTCGAGCGGCGTGCGCTTCGCCGCCGCCCACCATGTCGACACGCAGCCGTGCGTGACCGCGACGCTCGGCAGCCCGGCCGGAACCGCGGCGAGCGTCGGCATGTTGTATTGCACCACGTCCGCCCCGTTCGTGCGCGCCAGATCGGCGATCGCCGCACCTGCCGCTCGCACGGGCGCGGCTTCGTCGCACAGCCAGTCGAGCGGAAGGCCGGTCTCGACCAGCGTCACGCCCGAAATCGTTCGCGCGAACCGGCGTTGCTCCGCACTCGGCGCAGGACCGAGCAGGGCGAGCGTAGTTTCCACTCCCAACGGCGCGAGCGTGCCGGCGAGATCGGTCGCATATTGCCACACACCGCCCACTGCATCGGCGGTCATCAGAAGGCGCATCGGCCTCATGAAGCGCGTTCGAGCGCAAGCGCCGGCGCGCGTTCGGCGACCAGCCACTCGGCCAGTCGCGCGACGCCGTCGCGCCACGCCACGCGCTCGGGCAGGCCGAGCGCCTCGTCGAGCAACCGCGTGTCCGCGACGAAATAGCGTTGGTCGCCCGCGCGCCAGTCGGAGAAGCCGACCTGCGGATCGCGGCCGATCAATGTCCCGATATGGTCGAGCAGCACGCGCAGGCTCACCGCATTGGCGGGTCCGCCGCCGAGGTTGAACGCACGGCCCTGCACGCGGCTGATCGCGCGCCACACCGCGAGATAGGCGGCCACCGCATCCGACACGTCGCAGATGTCACGCACCTGGTGGCCGTCTCCGTACAGCGTGATCGGCTCGCCGTTCAGCGCGCGGATCAGGAAGTGCGCGACCCAGCCCTGATCCTCTGTGCCCATCTGGCGCTGGCCGTAGATGCAACTCATCCGCAGCACGGCCGCAGGCACACCGTAACTGCGCGCATAGTCGAGCATATACTGGTCCGCCGCGCCCTTCGACACGCCATAGGGCGTATGAAAATCGAGCGGCCGGTCCTCGCCGATGCCGTGGTCACGGATGCGCGGCTCGGTCGGCGCATAGCCGTTGTCGCCGAGCGCGAAGTCGAGATCGAGCAGGTCGCCATAGACCTTGTTGGTCGAAGCGAAGATTACCGGCGTCGTGTCACGTTTGGCGCGGACCGCTTCGAGCAGGTTGAACGTGCCGAGCAGGTTGATCTCGAAATCGTCGCGCGGATCGTCGAGGCTGGTGGTGACGGCGACCTGCGCGGCGAAGTGGAACACCGCCTGCGCTTCCGCCACCGCGCGCCGCAGCTCGGCATCGTCGCGAATGTCGGCCTTGACGAGCGTTACGCGGCTGCCGTGATTTTCCTGCAACCACGCCGCATTGCGCTCGACGCCGGGGCGGCTGAGCGCATCGTAGAGCAGCACGTCATGACCATCGCGCGCGAGCGCGTCGGCGAGGTTCGAGCCGATGAAGCCGGCCCCGCCCGTGACGAGGATCGGCGCGCCGCTCATGCCACCAGCCCACGCTTTTCGAGCTCGGCGCGGGCATGCGCGACGTTATCCTGTGCGGTCTGCTGCCCGACCCACTCGGCGAGTTCCGCAAGCCCGGCCTCGAAATCCTGGCGGGCGGTGAAACCGAGTTCCTGTGCCGCGAGCGTGGTGTCGCAGAAACAGTGGCGGATATCGCCGATCCGCGCCTTGCCGACGATCTCGGGCGCGGTGTCGTTCTTGCCCATCGCCCGCGCCAGCGCCTCGGCCACCTGAGTCACCGAACGATCGTTGCCGGACCCGATGTTGAAGGTCTTGCCCACCGCCTTCGCATCGGTGAGCGAGTCGCAGAACGCCCGCGCCACATCTGTGACATGCACGAAATCGCGGCGCTGCTCGCCATCCTCGAAGATCATCGGGCGCTGGCCGTTGAGCAGCCGCGCCGCGAAGATCGCCAGCACGCCGGTATAGGGGTTCGACAACGCCTGGCCGGGGCCATAGACGTTGAACAGCCGCAGGCACACGCTCTCGATGCCATAAGGCGCGCCCATGATATGGGTGGTGCGCTCCTGCACATATTTGTTGAGCGCGTAGATCGAGGCGAGGCTTGGACGCTTCCACTCAGGGGTGGCCATCGGTGTGAGCGGGCGACCCCGCGCGTCGACCGGCTCCCAGTTCGCCTGCCCGTCGCGGACCATGCCGCGTTCGGCATTCTCGACGGTGTTGCCGTCGGCGTCGCGGTACAGGCCTTCGCCGTAGATCGACATCGAGGAGGCAGTGACGACGCGGCGCACCGGCTTGTCGATCAACCGCTCGAACAGCACCGCCGTACCGACGTCGTTGACGCTGGTGTAGCGCTCGACCTCATACATCGACTGGCCCACACCGACTTCGGCAGCGAGGTGGATCACGCTGTCCACCCCGTCGAGCGCACGCGCCACCGCGTCGCCGTTGCGCACGTCGGCATGGATAAGCTCCACATCGGCCGAAAGCTGCTCCGGCCGCGCTCCGTCGCCGTGGACCTGCGGGATCAGCGCGTCGAGGACACGGACGCTATTGCCGCGCCGGAGGAGTTCATCGCAGACGAAGCGCCCGATGAAACCGGCGCCGCCGGTTACGAGAACGGTCTCGCTCATGCTACGGCCTCGTTAGCAAAGGAACAGTCAAGATCAGCTTCAGCAAAATTGATCGAGATCAATGATATTGGTTTATTGTCTCGAAGCAAATTGCCGGTCATGCGCAGTCCCCCGATCGAAGCAGGTGTTTCGGTACGGCAACGATAATGCTTCTTCTTCTTCTAAGTTCCCGATGCCGGACATAAAAATGACATGGAGGAGGAACTTAGAAGCTGGCGATGGGTTCCGCCCTCGTAACGATCCTGCCCGCGTTTGCGGGTGCCTGCGGGAGCCTGCGTGACTGCGACCCTTTATCTCATCCGGCATGCGCCGCACGATCATCTTGGCCGGATCCTCTCGGGACGCACCCCGGGCATACCCTTGAGTGATGACGGGCGCGGACAGGCGCGACGGCTGGCGTCTGCGCTTTCCGCGCGGCGGTTCGCGGCAATATGGTCAAGCCCGGTGCAGCGTGCGCGCGAGACGGCGGAGGAGATCGCCGCCGGCCGTGCGCTCGACATACGGGTCGACAATGCGCTCGACGAGATCGACTTCGGCGCGTGGACCGGCAAGGCGTTCGAGGCGCTCGCCGGCGACGCCGAATGGAGTCGCTGGAACGACGCGCGTGGCGAGGCGCGGCCGCCCGCGGGGGAAAGCATGGTGGAGGTGCAGGCACGCGTCACCGGCTTTGCGCAAACATGCGCACTGGCGCACGCCGGTGAGGCGATCGCGCTTGTCAGCCACTGCGACGTGATCCGCGCTGCGCTGGCCGGCTGGCTTGGCCTGCCGCTCGGCAACGCGCTCAACTTCGATGTCGATCCCGCCTCGGTCAGCCGCGTCGCGATCGGCGATTGGGGAGCGCGCGTGCTGTCGATCAACGAGGCGCTGGCATGAGCGCGCGCGAGGATCCGAGCTTGCAGGAGCGCGTCGACGCGCTCGCGCCGTGGTTCCACAACATGGATCTGGGTGAGGGCGTATGGACCGCGCCCGATCATTTCCTCGGCGATTATCCTCGGTTCAAGTTCGAACGGTTCGCGCCCGCGCTGCCCGCTGATCTCACCGGCAAGACCGTGCTCGACATCGGCTGCAACGCCGGGTTCTACGCGATCGAGATGGCGCGGCGCGGGGCTGCGCGGGTGGTCGGCATCGACAGCGATGCGCGCTATCTCGCACAGGCGCGGCTCGCGGCGGAGGCGCTGGGCGCGTCCGGTGTCGAGTTCCGCCAGCTCGACGTGTACCGTGTCGCGGAACTGGGCGAGCGCTTCGATCTCGTAATCTTCATGGGCGTGCTGTACCATCTGCGGCACCCGCTGCTCGCGCTCGACCTGATCCGCGAACATGTCGCGGGCGATCTGCTGCTGTTTCAGACGATGCAGCAGGGCGGCGATGCGGTGTACGATGTGCCGGAGGATCATCCCTTCCACGTTCCCGGCACGTTCGATGCGCCCGCCTATTTTACCGATCCCGGCTATCCCAAGATGCACTTCATCGAGCGTCAGTACGCCGGTGACTGGACCAACTGGTGGGCGCCGAACGCCGCGTGCAGCCAGGCGATGCTGCGCGCCGCCGGCTTCACGATCGAGGCGCAGCCCGAAGCCGAAGTCTATATCTGCCGCGTCGCGCCCGTGCCGTTCGGGGAATGGCAGGACGGTCCGATGGCGGCCTATCCGTCGAGGAACCCCGCATGATCGAAGCCGCGATGCTCTGGAACGAGCCCAACAACAAATCGCACTGGGACCCGACGCTCGACCCGGATTGGTCGCGCTTTGCCGAGCATGTCGTGCGCGCCGGCAATGCGATCCACGCCATCAATCCGGACGTGACCCGCGTGCTCGGCGGCATGTCGCCGATCGACCCGCACTGGCTCGGGCGGATGGCGGGCTATGGCGCGCTTGATGCCGTCGATGCGGTGGCGGTGCATGGCTTTCCGCTCGACTGGAACCTGTGGCCGCTCAGCGCCTGGCCCGAGAAAATCGACGAGATCAAAGCCGTGACCGACAAGCCCGTCTGGGTGACGGAGGTCGGCGTCAGCTCGTTCGGTGCGGAGGAGGTGCAGGCGTTCGGCCTGGAGCGCACTGTACAGTTGCTGGAGGGCCGTGCGCCGCGCGTGTTCTGGTATTCGCTGTTCGACCTGCCGCGCAGCTGGGGCGCGGAGACCCGCCACCGCGAGGCGGAGGGTTCGTCCTACTACCGGCATTTCTATCTCGGGCTGATCCGCGAGGACGGCACGCCCAAGCCCGCGCTCGACGTCTATGCCAAGCACGCCGCCGAAATCGGGCTGATGCAGTGGTTCCATTACAATGACCCCCGGCTCGACGAGGCGGTTGCGTGGATGAAGCGGCTCGGCACTAGGCGCATCCGCACCGGCCTGTCGTGGGCGGACAGCTTCCGCCCCGATGCGATCGGCTGGTTCGACCGGCAGATGGAGGCGCTCGCCGACTTCGACGTGACCGTCACCTTCTGCTTCACGCCCCAGCACCTCGGCCTCGCGCCGCACCACACCAGCCCCGCGCAGGATCCGCAGGCGTTCGCCGATTTCTGCGCGTGGATGATCGACCGCTATGCGCCCGGCGTCGCCACCTCGACACCCGTAGCCGCGCCGCAACCGGTGGCCGAACAGGCGATCGACCTGCCTGAACTCTGCCCCCTGAACTTCAACCGCGACGAACGCCTCGCCGCCGAACGGAGCGCCGCGTGATGCTTTCTCCCCACCAGCGCGGCATCAACGTCGCGATCGTCGGCATCGGCAATTGCGCGAGTTCGCTCGTCCAGGGGCTCGAACATTACCGCGCCGGTTCGAACGACACGATCGGGCTGATGCACCGCGAGCTGGGCGGCTACGAACCGAGCGACATCCGCGTCGTCGCGGCGTGGGACGTCGACACACGCAAGGTCGGCAAGGACGTCGCCGAGGCGATCTTCGCCAAGCCAAATTGCACGGCGGTGTTCGCGCCCGAGGTCGCGCCGACCGGTACGATCGTGCAGATGGGCCGCGTACTGGACGGTGTCGCCGACCACATGGGCGATTACCCGGAGGAGCGCTCGTTCCGTGTCGCCGAGGCGACCCAGGCCGATCAGGCTGCGGTGGTCGAGGCGCTGCGGGCATCCAAGGCCGACGTGCTGATGAACTATCTGCCGGTCGGCTCGCAGGCGGCGAGCGAGTTCTACGCGGAATGCGCGCTCGAGGCGGGCGTGGCCTTCGTCAACAACATCCCGGTCTTCATCGCCTCGAACCCCGTCTGGGCCGAGCGTTTCCGCATCGCCGGCGTGCCGATCATCGGTGACGACATCAAGGCGCAGCTCGGCGCGACGATCGTCCACCGCGTGCTGACCGATCTGTTCAAGAAGCGCGGCGTGCAGCTCGATCGCACCTACCAGCTCAACACGGGCGGCAACACCGACTTCCTCAACATGCTCGAACGCTCGCGCCTGAAGTCGAAGAAGGAATCGAAGACGGAAGCCGTTCAGTCGGTCGCCGCCGCGCGGTTAGAGGATGAGAACATCCATGTCGGCCCGAGCGATTATGTCGCGTGGCAGAACGACAACAAGGTGTGTTTCCTGCGCATGGAGGGGCAGTTGTTCGGCGGCGTGCCGATGAACCTCGAACTGCGCCTGTCGGTGGAGGACAGCCCGAACTCGGCAGGCGTCGCGATCGACATGATCCGCTGCGCCAAGCTCGCGCGTGATCGCGGGATCGCGGGGCCGGTGCTGCCCGCCGCGGCGTATTTCTGCAAGCATCCACCCGAACAGATGCCCGACGATGCAGCCCATGCGGCGCTTGAGGCGTTCCTCGCCGATCCTGCCTGACGAGAGGATCGACCATGACGACGCTGTACGCCCTGCTGCCGCTCGCCCGCGTGTGGGCGGAGCATCTTCCTTATCTGCACCCCCGAGCGAAGGGCCACGACGCGTGACGCGATTCCAAGACGAGACGACGAACTGATGCGCGCAGCGGTGTTGGCGGCTCCGGGCGAGATCCGGGTCGAACATGTGGTAGTGCCCGAGCCCGGCGCGGGCGAGGTAAGGGTACGGATCGAAGGCTGCGGCGTCTGTGCGTCCAACCTCGAGCCGTGGGCCGGCAATCCTTGGACCGAATATCCCGGCGCGCCGGGCGGGCTCGGTCATGAGGGCTGGGGCGTGATCGAGGCGGTCGGCGAGGGTGTCGACGGTCTAGTCGCTGGCGATCGGGTAGCGGCGCTGTCCTGCCGCAGCTTCGCGGAAAGCGACGTGGCCAAGGCCGAAATGGTGGTCAAGCTGCCCGACGCGCTCGCCGACCAGCCGTTCCCCGGTGAGCCGCTCGGCTGCGCATTCAACATCTTCCGCCGCAGCGACATCCGCGCGGGCGACACGGTGGCGATCGTCGGCATCGGCTTCCTCGGTGCGGTGCTGACGCGGTTGGCCAGCGAAGCCGGCGCGCGCGTCATCGCCATCTCGCGGCGGGCGGAGTCGCTTGATCTCGCGCGGCATTACGGCGCGGCCGAGACGATCGCGATGGACGATCACTATCGCATCATCGAACAGGTGCAGGCGCTCACCGACGGCAAGGGCTGCGAGCGGGTGATCGAGTGCGTCGGCAAGCAATGGCCGCTCGACCTCTCCGGCGAGCTGGTCGGTTTCGGCGGTCGGCTGGTGATCGCGGGCTATCATCAGGACGGCCCGCGTCAGGTCAGCATGCAGATGTGGAACTGGAAGGGCATCGATGTGGTCAACGCGCACGAGCGCGATCCGGCGGTGCAGCGGCGCGGCGTGGAGGAAGCGGTCGACGCGATCGCGAGCGGCCGGCTCGACCCGACCCGCCTCTATTCGCACCGCTATCCGCTCGAACGGCTCGGCGAAGCGCTCGACGCCACGCGCGACAAGCCCGAAGGGTTCGTCAAGGCGCTGGTGCTGCTATGAAGCGCGTCGGCTTTCTCGGCACCGGCTGGATCGGCCGGCACCGCATGGCGGCGATGCTCGACACCGGGCTGGTGACGGCGGCGGCGATCTGCGATCCCACGCCGGAGGGGCTCGCCGAAGCCGCCAAACTCGCGCCCGACGCGGCGCGGGTGGAGTCGCTGGACGAGATGCTTGCGCTCGGCCTCGACGGGGTGGTGATCGCCACGCCGAGCGCGCTGCACGCGGCGCAGGCGATCCAGGCGCTGGAGGCGGGTGTGGCGGTGTTCTGCCAGAAGCCGCTCGGCCGCGATCTCGCCGAGACGCAAGGTGTGATCGACGCAGCGCGCGCCGCCGACCGGCTGCTCGGCGTCGATCTGTCGTATCGCCACACCGACGCGATGCGTGCGATCGCGCCGCTCGTGCAGGGCGGAGCGCTCGGCCGGGTGTTCGCGATCGACCTGACCTTCCACAACGCCTACGGGCCTGACAAGCCGTGGTTCTACGATCCGGCGCAGTCGGGCGGCGGATGCGTCGTCGATCTCGGCGTGCATCTGGTCGATCTCGCCTTGTCAACGCTCGGCTTCCCCGAAGTCGCCGACGTGAGCGCAAGCCTGCTGTCGGCGGCGGCGCCGCTCAGGGCGGGGCTGGTCGAGGATTATGCGGTCGCGGCGTTCACCGCCGGCGGCGTTTCGGTGCGGCTCGCCTGTTCGTGGCGGCTCCATGTCGGGCGCGACGCGGTGATCGAAGCTGCGTTCTACGGCACCGGCGGCGGCGCGGCGTTGCGCAACGTCGGGGGATCGTTCTACGACTTCACCGCCGAGCGGTTCGACGGCACCGCGCGCACGCCGCTCTCCGCGCCCGGTGATGCATGGGGCGGGCGCGCAGCGACCGCATGGGTCGAGGCGCTTGCCTTCTCGAAGGCGTTCGACCCGGCGGCAGAGTCGTTCGCGGCGAGTGCCCGTGTGCTCGACGCGATCTACGCGGCGGGACGAGGCGCGGCCTAGCCCCTGAGCGCCAGCACCGCCTCCGCCGCACGGATGCCGCTCTCCCACGCGCCATGCGCGGTCGAGAAATCGGTCGCGTGCGTTGCTTCGCCAGCGAAGAACAGTCGTTCGCCGACCGGGCGAGCGAGGACAGCGCGCGCGCCGGCATGGCCCGGCAAAGCGTGGCTGTATGACCCCAGCACCCAGTCGGTGCGGCACCATTCCGATCCCGCCAGCGGCCGCAGCTTGCCGCGAACTTCGCCGCCGACCAGCGCCGCCAGTTCGTCGATCGCGAACCGCGCGGCCTCGGCGAGCCCGGCCTGTTCGAGCAGGTCCGCGCCAGTGCCGCCGAAGAACGCTTCGATGATCGGCCGGCCGAACGGGCGAATGTAGTAGCTGCCGGTGTTGACGTCGCGCGGGTTGCCGATCAGGTGCGTTTCGGGCTCGAAGTCGTGCTCGCCGACCAGCTCGAGGAACAGCTTGTCGGCCAGCCCGAGCGGCAGGTGCGCGGCGGCGTGGAGGTGATCGGCCGCCTCCGCACCGAACGCGATCGCGCCACTCGCCAGCAGGTTGGTCGAGGCGGTGACGATCGCCGCGCCGGCGGTAACCGTACCGCGCGCGGTGTCGAGCCGCACACCGCTCCCGTCCAGCGCGATGCCGTGCACCGGGGTCGCCAGCCGCAGGTCGACGCGGGGCAGGCTCGCGGCAAGCAATGTTCCATACCCTTCGCGCACGCGCCAGTTATCCTCGGTCGCGGCATCGTCATAGGCGAGGAAATCCGCGACCGAGAGCCGGTCGAGATCCGCGCCGTTCATGTAACCGCTGAGCGCGCGCGCGTAGGCGTTCCACTCGCCGCCCGGTTCAAGCGCGTCGGAGGCACGGTCGCTCGCCGGCGGATCGCGGTGGAGACGCTCCTCCAGCGCCTCCCACGCCGCTCCCGCCGCGGCTTTCTCGCTGTCGCTGAAGCCGAGCCCACGCCATTGCTGCGTCCAGGCGGACGCGCCGCGCACGATGGTGAAACCTGCCGCCTCGCCGACCGCAACGAGCGGATTGCGCCCCGCCGAGTGCAGCCAGCCACAGCCGAAATCGAGCGGCATGCCCGCAAGCCCGACCGTCCAGCCGCGCCCGCCGACCCGCGTGCTGGCTTCGAGCAGGATCACCGAGCGATGGTGCGCGACGAGGGTGCGGGCCGCCGCGATCGCCGCCGCACCGGCACCGACGATCGCTACGTCATACTCCATCGCCGCACCCGTCCTTCATCGTCACCGCGTCTATCGATACCTGCCCCGGCGATGGCAACAGCAGAAAAATCAGCATTGCACAGGTTAAGACACGCATCCTTCTGATGCTTTGCGCATTGCTACCGTCGAACCGTATTGGCTGAAGAAGGGGGAAGGCACATGGCACAGGATCGCGAATCGCAGGTCCGCCAGCGCGCGCATGCGATCTGGTTGGAAGAAGGCATGCCCGAAGGGCAGGCCGAACAGCACTGGAGCCGCGCCGAGACCGAGTTCCCCGAAGACGGGGCTTCCGCGCCGAGCCCCTCGGCGACTGGCGGCGATGCCGCGTCCACAAGCGATCACGCCGCCGGCGCGCCCGAAACGACGCCAGCGTTCAATGCGGCTCCGGAATTCGAAAATGCGGATCCCGCGCCTGAGCCGCCCGTCGTCGCGGCGATTGTGGAACCGGTGAAGGCGCCGGCTGCCCGCAAGCCGGCGCGGCGCAAGACAAAGCCCTAACGCCTTACCCAAGCGTCGCCCCTGCGCTGGCGGGGGCTCTGATCGCCTGCCTATCCCACTGAATGAGGGAGCCTCCTTTGCGCCCATACCCCGACCGCCTCGAAGGCGGTTCGCCCTATCCGCTTGGCGCCAGCTTCGACGGGCTTGGCGTCAATTTCGCGATCTTCTCGGCTCATGCGGAGAAGATCGAGCTTTGCGTGTTTGAACCTACCGGCAAGCGCGAGATCGCGCGGTACACTTTGCCCGAATGGACCGACGAGGTGTGGCACGGCTATCTGCCGGACGCGCGCCCGGGCCTTCTCTACGGCTACCGCGCGTACGGCCGCTATGCGCCGGAGGAGGGGCATCGCTTCAACCCCAACAAGCTGTTGCTCGACCCTTACGCACGGCGGCTGTCGGGCAACATCAAGTGGAGCGATGTGCTGCACGGTTATCCGGTACGTGGGCGACGTGCCGATCTGGCCTTCGACAAGCGCGACAGCGCGCCGGCGATGCCCAAGGCGGTCGTGACGCACGACGTCTTCGACTGGTCGCAGGACCGGCGACCCAACACGCCATGGTCCGAGACCGTGATCTACGAGGCGCATGCGAAGGGCCTCACCAAGCTGCTGGAACTCGTGCCTCCGCGCGAACGCGGCACGTTCGCGGCACTCGCGCATCCGCGCGTGATCGACCATCTCAAGCGGCTCGGCGTCACCGCGCTCGAACTGTTGCCGATCCATGCCTTCACGCAGGATCGCTTCCTGCAAGAGCGTGGCTTGCGCAACTATTGGGGCTACAACACGCTCGGCTTCTTCGCGCCCGAGCAGAGCTATTTCTCCAGCGACACGCATGATGAACTGCGCGTGGCGGTGCGGCGCTTGCACAATGCCGGGATCGAAGTGATCCTCGACGTGGTCTATAACCACAGTTGCGAGGGCAGCGAGCTTGGGCCGACGCTGTCGTGGCGGGGCCTCGACAATGCGACCTACTACCGGCTCGTGCCCGATCAGCCGCGTTACTGCGTCAACGATACCGGCACCGGCAACACCTTCAAGCTGACGCACGCCCGCGTCATCCAGATGGTCGCGGATTCGCTCCGCTACTGGGCGACCTCGTTCGGGATTGACGGCTTCCGTTTCGATCTCGGGCTGACGTTGGGGCGGACCGATACGGGCTTCAACCCCGATGCCGGCTTCTTCGACGTGCTGCGGCAGGACCCGATCCTCGGCCGATTGAAGCTCATCACCGAGCCGTGGGACGTCGGCATGGGCGGCTATCAGCTCGGCAACTTCCCGCCGGGTTTTGCCGAATGGAACGACAAGTATCGCGATACCGTGCGCGGATACTGGCGCGGCGACCCCAGCAAGCGTGCCGACCTTGCGGCGCGTCTCTCAGGGTCGGGCGACCTGTTCGATCGCCGCGCGCGGCGGCCGTGGGCGAGCGTCAACTTCCTCACCAGCCACGACGGCTTCACGCTCGCCGATCTGGTTGCCTATGAGGAGCGCCACAACGAGGCCAATGGCGAGAACAACAACGACGGCCACGACAACAACATCTCGCGCAATTGGGGCGTGGAGGGGCCGACCGACGACGAGGGCATTCGCAACACGCGTGCGACCGTCGCGCGTTCGATGCTGGTGACGTTGTTCGCAGCACTCGGCACGCCGATGATCGTCGCGGGTGACGAGTTCGGGCGCACGCAGGGCGGCAACAACAACGCCTATTGCCAGGACAACGAGATCAGCTGGATCGACTGGGCGCAAGCCGAGAGCCCGGAGGGCCAGTCGCTCTACAGCTTCACCTCGCGGCTGATCGCGCTGCGCAAGCAGCATGAGGTGTTGCGCTCGGCAAACTTCCTCTACGGGGAGAACTCGCCCGGCAACGGCGTCAACGACATCGAATGGCGCGACGAGCGCGGCGAGGAGATCTCGTCGGAGGATTGGAACAACCCCGATGGCCGCGCGCTCGCGATGCGGCGGGCGATCGCGCTGGAGAACGGCGAGATCGAGGCGATCACCATGTTGATGAACGCCAGCGACGACGCGATCACCTTCACGTTGCCCGCACCTTCGGCGGAACGCGAGGTGCTGATCGACAGCGCTCAGCCCGATCTCGAACCGGTCGCGATCGGCGACACCTACGAGGTGCAGCCGCATGCCGCCGTGCTGATCCGCTGGCATGCGCAGAAGGACGGCGAATGACGTTGTGGGGCCCGCAGGTCGAGGCGGACGGGCAAACGCGCTTCCGGTTATGGGCACCTGACCGCGACGCGGTGACGCTGGAGATCGCCGATCGGGAGCCGGTCGCGATGGCGCGCGACGGCGACTGGTTCGAGGTGCGGGCGGAGGCTTCGGCCGGCACCCGCTATCGCTTCCGGCTCGACGACGACCTCGCGGTTCCCGATCCCGCCTCGCGGCTTCAGTCGGGCGGAGTGCATGGCTGGAGCGTGGTGGTGGCGCCCGCCACCGAGCCGCGCACCGGCTGGCGCGGGCGACCGTGGGAAGAGGCGATCATCCAGGAGGTGCATGTCGGTGCGCTCGGCGGGTTCGCCGGCGTGGCGGACGCGCTGCCGGCGCTCGCGGACCTCGGCATCACCGCGATCGAACTGATGCCGATCGGGGCGTTCGCGGGCACCCGCAACTGGGGCTATGACGGCGTGCTGCCGTTCGCGCCCGCCGAGGCCTATGGCTCGCCGCACGAGCTGCGCGCACTGGTCGATCGGGCGCATGATTTCGGCATGATGATCCTGCTCGACGTAGTGTACAACCACTTCGGGCCGGACGGGAATTATCTTGGCGCGTTCGCGGGTGACTTCTTCCACGAGCGGGATACGCCGTGGGGCGGCGCGGTGGCGGTCGACCGGGACGAGGTCGCGGCATATTACCGCGAGAATGCGCTGATGTGGATCGCCGATTACGGCTTCGACGGGCTGCGCTTCGATGCCGTGCATGCGATCGGAAACCCCGAGTTCCTCGACGGACTCGCGGCGGACATTCGCGCGGCAGTGACGGACCGGCCGGTTCACCTCGTCCTCGAAAACGAGGAGAACGATGCGCCGCGCCTCGAAGGCGACGAGAAGTTCGATGCTCAGTGGAACGACGATTTCCACAACGTCCTCCACGTCCTGCTGACCGGAGAGACCGAAGGCTATTACGCGGCCTTTGCCGATGCCCCGACGGAGAAGCTCGCGCGCTGTCTGGGCGAGGGGTTCATCTATCAGGGCGAGGCGATGCCCACCCACGATGGCAAGCCGCGCGGTAAGCCGAGCGGCCATCTGTCGCCGACCGCGTTCGTCTCGTTCCTCCAGAACCACGACCAGATCGGCAACCGTGCGCTCGGCGAGCGGCTGACGACGCTGGTCGCGCGCAATCGGCTGATGGCGGCGACCGGGCTGCTGCTGCTGTGCCCGCAGATCCCGCTGTTGTTCATGGGTGATGAGGTCGGCTCGACCACGCCATTCTACTTCTTCACCGATTTCCACGACGAACTCGCCGACGTGGTGCGTGAGGGTCGTCGCAAGGAGTTCGCGCATTTCGCCGCTTTTTCCTCGGAAGGCGCGCGCGAGCAGATCCCCGATCCGAACGCGCTGCAAACCTTCGAGGCGTCTCGCGCGCAGCCGGGTGAGGATGCCGAACAATGGCGCGCGCTTTACCGCGAACTGCTGGCGTTGCGCGCATCGGCGATCGTGCCGCGGCTGCGCGGCAGCGAGACGCGCGGCGCGTGCGTGCTCGGCGACGGTGCGGTCGAGGCGGCGTGGACGCTTGGCGACGGCAGCACGCTGACGATCGCGATCAATCTCGGCGATGCGGCGGTGGCGGTGCGCGGGGATGCACCGCTCTACGCGATCGGCACCCCTGGCGCGCCGGCAAGCGTCGCCGTCTGGATTGAGGACGCCGCATGACCGATTTTCCACCGCGCGCGACCTACCGGCTGCAATTCAACCGGGATTTCCCCTTTGCTGCGGGCGAGGCGATCGTGCCGTATCTCGAACGGCTCGGCATCAGCCACGTCTATGCTTCGCCGATCACGACGGCGGTGTCGGGTTCGCCGCATGGCTATGACGTCACCGATCCGACGCGGATCAATCCCGAACTGGGCGGCGAGGATGGGTTCCGCAGCCTCGTCGCGGCGCTGCACGCGCGCGGCATGGGCGTCATCATCGACATCGTGCCCAATCACATGGGCGTCGCGGGCGGTGAGAACGCCTATTGGAACGATGTGCTGCGGAATGGCGCAACCAGCCGGTACGCGCCTTGGTTCGACATCGACTGGCGCGCGCCGCTGCTGCTGCCGATCCTCGGCGCACCGCTCGGCGAGGTGATCGCATCGGGCGATCTCAAGCTGGTCGATGGCAAGCTGCAACTCTACGGCGCCGATGGCCCGCCGCTGCGCCCCGACGTGCCTGCCGAGGGCGATCTGCGCACGCTGGTCGAGGCGCAGCACTACCGACTTGCGTCGTGGCGGGTGGCGAACGACGAACTCAACTGGCGGCGCTTCTTCACCGTCAACGATCTCGCCGGCGTGCGGATCGAAGACCCCGATGTGTTCGAAGCCACGCACGCGCTGTATTTCGTGCTGTTCGAGCAGGGGCTTATCGACGGCGTGCGCGTCGACCATGTCGACGGCCTTGCCGATCCCGCCGGCTATTGCCGCCGGCTGCGTGAGCGTTTCGATGCGATCGGCGGGGATCGCCGCGCGTATATCGTGATCGAGAAGATCCTCGCCGCCGATGAGCCGCTCGCACGCGACTGGCAGACCGACGGCACCAGCGGTTACGATTTCATGCGCGAAGTCACCGGCGTTCTGCACGCGCCGGAGGGCGCGCAGCCGCTCGGCACGCTGTGGGAGGAGATCAGCGGCCGCCCCGCCGATTTCGACGAGGAGGCGCTGCTCGCGCGCCAGCAGATGCTCACGTGGCAGTTTGCCGGCCAGACCGACGCCTGCGTCGCGGCCTTTGCGGCGCTCGCGCGATCGGCGAGCGTGAGCCATCCGGCGTTCGAAGCAGTCACGCCTGCGATGCTGCGCCGCGCGATCGAGCGGCTGTTGTGGGTGCTTCCGGTCTATCGCAGCTATGGCCTCGGCAATCATGGGCCGGCCAGCGATGCCGTCGTGCTCGATCGGGTGCTGGAAGACAGCGCAGCCTTCTGTCCGCCGGGCGAGGGCGAGATCGCGCGGTACATCGTCGAATGGCTCGCCGGGCGCGGCCCTGGCGATACCGCGCTCGCGGCCGAGGCGGTGCGTCGCTTCCAGCAGCTATCCGCGCCGATCGCCGCCAAGGCGGTGGAGGATACCGCTTTCTATCGTCACGGCGTGCTGATCTCCACCAACGACGTCGGCTTCGCGCCCGAGCAGTTCGCGCTCGACGTGGCGTCGTTCCATGCCGCAATGGCCGCGCGTGCGCGCGACTTCCCGCATGCGATGCTCGCCACCGCCACCCACGATCACAAGCGTGGCGAGGATGTCCGCGCCCGCCTCGCGGTACTGAGCGCGGTGCCCGAACTGTGGCACGAGCGGGTGACGGTATGGAGCACGCTTGCCGATATGCTCGGCGCCGGCATCGATCCGGGCGACCGCTATGTGCTGTTCCAGACGCTGTACGGCGCGTGGCCGATCGACGCCGAGCGCGCCAAGGCGTGGCAGACCAAGGCATTGCGCGAGGCGAAACTGCGATCGTCGTGGGAAACGCCTGACGAATCTTACGAGGAGCGTTGCAACGCGCTGGCCGAAGCGTTGATCGAGAGCGCGGAGTTCGGCGCTGATTTGGACGCCTTCGTCGCCCGCACCGCACCCGCTACGACCGCGAACCGGTTGGCGCTTGCAATGCTGCGCAACACGGTGCCAGGCGTGCCCGATTGCTACCAGGGCAGCGAGCTGGCGGACTTCAGTCTCGTCGATCCCGACAATCGCCGCCCGGTGGATTACGCCGCATGCGACGCCGCGCTGGACAGCGACGATGCGCTGGCGAAGCTGCCGCTGATCGCGCGGCTGCTCCACGCACGTCGGGAAAATCCGTCGCTGTTCGCCGATGGCGACTATCGCCCGGCTGCCGTCAGCGGCGCGAGGAATGGGCACGTCATCGCTTTCACCCGCGTGGCCGGCGAGGTGCGGATCGAGTGCGCGGTGCTGGTCAAGGCGGCGGCGGCGCTGATCGAGCGCGGCGACGCCGTGCCCGCGCAAGACTGGTGGGGTGATACCACGGTCCAGTTCGATCAGCCGGTGACGGCTGCGACGCTGTTCGCCACCGCACCGTATCATTTCCGCATCATTCATCCGCAGTAAGTACCAGAGGCGGAACAACTTTCGCGCTGGCGCGTCCCGCCATGATGCGCTGGCATGCAGAAGGGGGCCGATGCCGCAATTGTTCCGACCCGGCGCCAACACGCTGGCACGGATCGCGCTTGCCGCGATCATGGTCGTGCCGGCGCTGTTGCTGCTGATCGGCGCGGTAGTGGCGCGCACGGACGCGGGCACGAGCGAGGGCGCGTTCATCGAACAGCCTGTGCCGTTCAGCCACCAGCATCACGCCGGCGAACTCGGCATCGACTGCCGCTATTGCCATACCGGCGTGGAGAAAGGCGCGGTTGCGGGCGTGCCGCCGACGCACACCTGCATGACCTGCCATTCGCAGCTCTGGACCAACGCCGAGATGCTTGCCCCCGTGCGCGAGAGCCTCGCGAGCGGGAAGCCGCTGGCGTGGCAGCGTGTCAATAAAGTGCCCGATTACGTCTATTTCGATCATCACGCGCATGTGAACAACGGGGTGCCCTGCGCCGCCTGTCACGGCGACGTGCGCCGCATGCCGCTGACGCGCAAGGCCGCGCCGATGACGATGGAATGGTGCCTGGACTGCCATCGCGCTCCTGAGGACCGGATCGTCGCCAAGGATCGCCGCTTCCAGTCCGCACCCTATGACCAGCGCACCGGCGCCGATCGCAGCGCGGCGCGCCGGACGATGCTGCGGATCGTCCATTCGGGGCGCAACCTGACGGATTGCTCGACATGTCACCGCTAGGTCGCGATCCGATCGGGCGGCGTGCGCTGCTCAAGCTGCTCGCAGCGGGCGCGGCGGCGAGCGTGGCGGCGTGCAGCAAGCCCGACGAGACGATCCACCCGCTGGTCGATCAGCCGGACGGCACACTGCCGGGGCAGGTGCGCCGCTACGCCACCGCGCTGACGCTGGCCGGCTATGCGCGCGGGGTGACCGGGCTGGTCGTCAACGAGCGGCCGATCAAGCTCGAGGGGCTGGCGGCGCACCCCGCCAGCCTTGGCGCGACCGACGTGTTCACCGAATGCGCGATCCTCGATCTCTACGATCCGCAGCGGCTGAAGGCGGTGACTGGCCCGCCGGGTCCGTCGAGCTGGCCGGCGGCGGCGCGGGCGATCTACGCGCGCATGGCGCATCGGCGTGGCGAAGGGCTGGCGCTGCTGACCGGGCGCGTCACCTCGCCGACGATGCTCGCGCGGATCGCTGCGCTCAAAGCGGCGCTGCCGGGAACGCGGCATGTCCGGTGGGAACCGTTCGACGACGATGCGGCGCTGGCCGGTACGCAAGCCGCGTTCGGGCGGCGGCTGACTGCGCGTCCGCGGCTGGACGAGGCGGATGCGATCCTGTTGCTCGACGCCGATCCGCTCGGGCCCGGGCCGGAGCAGATCGCGCTCGCGCGGGGCTGGGCGGAGCGGCGGCGGCGGATGCCGATGCCGCGCATGATCGCGCTCGAAGCCTCGCCGAGCGCGAGCGGGGCCATGGCGGACCTGCGCTTTGCCGCCGGCCCACGTGAGATCGCGCTGGCGTGCCAGTATCTTCATGCCGCGCTCACCGATTCACCGCGTCCCGAAGTGCCGGCAGACCTCGCGCGCACGCTGATCGCCGCTGTCGCGATGCTGCGCGCGGGCGGCAAGCCGCTGGTGCTGGCGGGCGCGCGTCAGCCGGGCGAGGTCCACGCCTTCGCCGCATGGCTCAACGCCCGCATCGGCGCGCCGGTCGACTATATCGCCCCGGTCGATCCCGACCTGACCCCGCACCGCGCCGGGTTGGCCGCGCTCGCGCGCGACATGCATGCGGGGCGGATCGACACGCTCGTTACTATCGACGCCAACCCCTGCTACGCCGCGCCGCCTGCCTTGCGTTTTGCCGAGGCGATGGCGAGGGTGCCGCTCACGGTCGCGGCGGTACGCATCCCCGACGAGACGAGCGCGCGTGCGACGTGGCAATTGCCGCTGTCGCATCCGCTGGAGGGGTGGGACGACGCGCGGGCTGCCGATGGCACCATCAGCATCGCGCAGCCGCTGGTCCGCCCGCTGTGGGATACGCGGATGCCGAGTGACATCGTCGATCTGATCCTCGATCCCGCCGCCGCCCCGCAAAGCTACAAACGGGTGGGCGAGACATGGACGAGCCTCGGCGCTGACGGCTGGCGCAAGGCGGTGGCAGCGGGCGTGGTCGCCGATACGCGCGCCACGCCGGTGGCGGTCGGCACGGCGAGACTGGTGCTGCCAGCACTACCGGCGGCCGGGCCGAGCCTTGCCATCGCGCGATCGCCGACGCTGTTCGACGGTCGCCTCTCCGCCAATGCATGGGCGCAGGAATGTCCCGAGCCGCTTACCAAGGAGGTGTGGGGATCGAGCGCGCGGATGCACCCGCACGATATGGCAGCACTCGGCCTCGCCGATGGCGACATGGTCCGGATCGCGCAGGGAGGTACGGTGACGCTGCCCGTGCGCGGGGTGCCCGGGCAGGCGCGCGGCGTGACCACCTTGCTCACGGGCTATGGCCGCGACGGCACCGGCGCGGTGGCGGACGGAATGGGCGCGAACGCCTTCGTGCTCGATGCGGATGCGCCGCTCAGGATCAGCAAGGCCGAAGGCCGCGCGCCGGTGGTGACGACGCAGCACCAGTTCGCACTGGCGGGCGAGTTGGAAAAGCTGTTCCCCGTGCTCGCCCCCGGCGCGGCGATGCCGGCGCCCCAACCACACGCCTCGCTGCTGCCGAATTCGCCTGCGAAGGACAATGCGCCGCCGCAATATGCGATGGCGATCGATACCGACACCTGCATCGGCTGCAACGCCTGCGTGGTCGCGTGTCAGGCCGAAAACAACGTGCCCGCGATCGGCCCGGCCGAGATGGCGGTGGGGCGCGACATGCACTGGCTGCGCGTCGACCATTACGAAACCGCGAACGGCGGCGGGTTCCAGCCGGTGCCGTGCATGCAGTGCGAGGCGGCTCCCTGCGAGCCGGTCTGCCCGGTCGAAGCGTCGGTCCATGATGCGCAGGGGCTCAACGTGCAGGTGTATAACCGTTGCGTCGGCACGCGGACCTGTCAGGCGAATTGCCCCTACAAGGTGCGGCGCTTCAACTTCCTCGACTATGCCGGTGCGTCTTTGTGGGGCGATGCCGAGGATGCGTCGGTGACGGCGCAGCGCAACCCCGACGTGACCGTCCGCGCGCGTGGGGTGATGGAGAAATGCACGTATTGCGTGCAGCGCATCGCGGTGACCACGCACGAGGCCGATGCCGGCGGCGCGCCGGCCACGGTGGTGACGGCGTGTCAGGCGGCGTGCCCGACACAGGCGATCACCTTCGGCACGCTTGGCGACGCCAGCATCCGCACCGCGCGCGCCGACCCGCGCCACTATGCGCTGCTGGAGGAACTCGGCACCCGCCCGCGCACCACCTATCTTGCCAAGCGGAAGAACGGCTGATGGAAGCGCACACGCTCCCCAGCGGCCGTCGCTGGACCTTGCCCTCGCTCCACACGCTGGAGGATGTCACCGAGGTTGTCGCCGCACCGTTGATGGACCGCGCGCCGGGTCGCGCGTGGTGGATCGCGATGCTGGTCTGCGTGATCGGCACTGGTATCGGCGCGCTCGCGGTCGGGTTCAGCTTCGCCTACGGGCCAGGGCTGTGGGGTAACAATTCGGCGGTCGTGTGGGGCTTTCCGATCGCCAATTACGTGTGGTGGATCGGCATCGGTAACGCCGGCACCTTGATCTCGTCGCTGCTGCTGCTGACGCGGCAGAAATGGCGCGGATCGATCAACCGATTCGCCGAGGCGATGACGCTGTTCGCCGTGTCGATGGCGGGGCTGTTCCCGATCCTCCACCTCGGCCGGCCGATGTACTTCTACTGGCTCGCGCCATACCCCAACACGATGGCGCTCTGGCCGCAGTGGCGATCAGCCTTGGTGTGGGATTTCTGGGCGATCGTCAGTTATCTGCTGTTCTCGGTGCTGTTCTTCTACGTCGGGCTGGTGCCCGATCTCGCCACGCTGCGCGATCGACCGGGGCGGCGCGGCTGGCAGCGGTTCTACGGGTTCCTCGCGATGGGCTGGCAGGGCACGCCGATCCAGTGGCGCGCGCAGGAGCGGCTGCATCGCACGCTTGCGGCGGTGGCAGTGCCGTTGGTGTGTTCGGTTCATTCCATCGTCGGGCTCGATTTCGCGGCCAGTCTGATGCCCGGTTGGACCGAGAGCGTGTTCCCGCCTTACTTCGTCGTCGGCGCATTGTTCTCGGGGTTCGCGATGGTGGTGCTGATCGCATTGGTGATCCGTCACGCGATGGGGCTGGAGGCGGTGATCCTCCCGGCGCATTTCGACGCGATGGCGCGCATCATCCTCGCCGCCGGGATCGTGATGGGGGCGAGCTATGCCGCCGAGTGGTTCGGCGCGTGGTGGGGCGGCGAGGCGGCGGATCTGCGGGTGGTGCGCTACGAGTTCACCGGCGATTATTGGCCGCTATATGCGGCCATGCTGGCGGGCAACGTGATCGCGCCGCAAGCTTTTTGGGTAAAGCGCTGGCGCACGTCGGTGCCGGTGCTGGTCGGCGTCGCGGTGGCGGTGCTGGTGGGGATGTGGTTGGAACGCATTCTCATCATCCTCAGCACGCTGTCGATCGGATATGAGCCGAGCTTCTGGCGGACCTATGCGCCGACGCTGGTCGACTTCCTGATCCTCGGCGGGACGATCGCGGCGTTCGTGATGCTGCTGCTGGTGTTCGCGCGGGTGTTGCCGGTCGTTTCCATGCACGAGATGCGCAAGCTGGTGGCGGAAGAGCGGCGATGACTGCGCTCGCGCTTGCCTGTTTCGAGGATGAGGGGCCGTATCTGCGCGCGCGCGTGCGGCTGGTCGCGGACGGGCGGCGGATCGTCGGCGAGTGGTTGCCCTACGCGATCGAGTCGCTCGGCGACGGGCCCGGGCGGCGCGGCGTGCGGGGGGCGGTGATCGTGGTCGGGCTGCTCGGCGCGTTCGCCTTGTTCGCGCTGACGGTGTGGAGCGCGGTGTGGGCCTATCCGTTCAACGCGGGCGGGCGGCCGCTGTTCAGTTGGCCGGCGTTCATCCTCGCGCCTGTCGAGTTCGGGGCGCTGGCGGGCGCCGTCGGCGGCATGGTGATGCTGTTCCGCAACGCCCGGCTGACCCACCTGCACCATCATGCCTTCGACATGGACGAGATGCTGCGCGCGAGCCAGGGCGCGTTCGTTCTCGCGATCGCCTGCGACGCGGCGGACGCCAATGCGGTGCTGGGCGTGATGGCGCGTGCGGGCGCGACCCACAGTCGGCTGATGACGTCATGAAGGCGGCGCTGTTCCTCCTCCCGCTGCTGGTCGGCGGCTGCGATCTGTCGATGCAGCATCAGGCGAAGGGCAAGGCGCAATCCAGCGATACGCTCTGGCCGGGCGGTCCCTCGCGCGGCGCGGCGCCCGAGGGGACGATCGCGACCGATCAGGCCGCGCGCGACGCCGCACTGGCGACCCCGCCACCGCTGACGCCCGCGCTGCTCGATCGCGGGCAGGAGCGCTACGGTATCTTCTGTGCGGTGTGCCACGGCGCGCGTGGGCGCGGCGACGGTATGGTGGTGAAGCGCGGCTTCCCGCAGCCGCCCGACTTCCACGCTGCGCGGCTGGTGGCGGCACCGCCTGCCTATATCGTCGGCGTCATCACCAAGGGCCACGGCGTCATGTACTCCTACGCCGACCGGGTGGAGCCCCGCGACCGCTGGGCCATCGCGGCCTATGTGAAGGCGCTGCAACGCGTGGACGCGCGATGAACGTGGCGGCGATCCTCGCCGATGCATGGCGGCTGCTGTTCCTCACCGCGAGCGCGCCGGTGATCGGCGGGGTGCTGCTCGCCGCGATCGGGCGAGTGACGGGCGCGCGCTGGGAGGCGGCGCTGCTGCCGCCGCTGGCGATGCGGCTGGCGATTTCGGCGGCGGCGCTGATCGGCGTGGCGCAACTGGCGACGCCAGCCCCGCCGCATTTGGCGGTGTGGATGAGCCCGCTGCTGGTCGGCGTGCGTGCGGTGCTTGCGGTCGGGCTGCTCGCCTTTGTCGGTGCTCGGCTGGTGGCGGGCGCGTCGCTGACCTTCGCGGGCATCGCGCTCGCGCTGTATGCGGCGCTGGTCACGCCGGTAGCGATGGACTGGCTGCTCGGACAGGTGCCGGGGCACAGCGTATCGTCGGCGGGGATGATGCTGTTCGTCGAGGAGATCGCCGGCGCCTGCGCGATCGTGCTGCTGCTCGGGCGCGGTGACGCGCGGTTCCGCGCGGACATGGCGAAGCTGATGGTCGCCGCCGCGTTGGCCTTAGGCTATCTGATGTTCATGGATTACGTGATCCTCTGGTTCGGCAATCTGCCGTCTCGCGTCGGCTTCTATGTGGCGCGCAGCACGCCTGCGGGCGCGGTGGCGGTGTGGAGCGCGCTGGTGGCGGGGCTGGCGGCACCGATCGCGGCGCTGACGCTGCGACCGGGACGCGGCGGCGAGCGGGTCGCTGGCGCCTCGGCCTTGCTCGCGCTGTTCGTGGCGAACGGCTGGTGGGTCGGTGGCGGCGTGGCAGCTTGGCTCGCGGCGGCGGCCGGGCTCGCCGGGATCGTCGCGGTGGTGGGCTGGCGGAGCCGCGCGCATGGCTGACGATACGCCCGAAGGCTGGCGCGTGCCGCAGCGCCCGGCGATGATCTTCGCAGCTGCCGCGCCGCTGACGTTGCTGCTCGTGGTGGCCAGCGCAGGCTGGTTCTACCAGCGCGATCTTGCGCCCGATCGGCGCCCGATCGTGCCGCTGCCCGCACCGGGGGTCGAGAGCTATGTGCATGACGGCGGGCACGATCCGGTGCGGCCCGCGCCCAAGCCGCAGCGTGACGCGTCGATCGAGGCGGCAAAGCGCGCGGTCGTCGCGCAGGGGTGGCCGCGATGATCGTGCGCTGGCTCTGGCTGCTGCTGCTCGCCGCCGCTCCGGCATCGGCAGCGTTGACGCCCGATCAGCTTGCCCGCGCGGTGGCGAAGCCTGCGGCGGGCGTGGCGCTGCCTGCTGCGCTACGCTTCGCCGATCCGGACGGCCGGCGCGTGACGCTCGGTACAGTCGCGGGCGGACGGCCGCTCGTGCTGATCTTCGCGGATTATACCTGCACGCACATCTGCGCGCCGGGGCTGCGGCTCACCCAGAATGCGTTGGCGCAGACCGGTCTGGAGGCGGGCAGCGACTACCGCGTCGCGGTGGTCGGGCTCGATCCGAAGGACGGCGCTCCGCAAGCGCGCGCGATGGGCGAGAAGATGGCGATCGATCCGCGCGTCACCCGCGCGACCACGTTGCTGCTCGGCGATGCGCGTGCGACACCCGCCGCCGCACGCGCGCTCGGCTACGGCTATGTCTATGATGCCGACGGCGATCAGTTCGCGCACGATGCCTCCGTCTATGTGTTCGGCGCGGATGGCCGGTTGCGCGCACTGTTGCCCGAGATGGCGCTCACCCCCGACGCGATGCGAGCCGCCTTGCAGGGCACGGGCGCGCCGAGCTTCGCCGAACGGGTCGCACATCTCTGCTACGGCCTCGCCGCCGCGCATGGCCCGTATGCGCGTGCCATCGTCGTGACGATGCAGGCGCTGTCGGTGCTGCTGCTCGCCGCGCTCGGCGTGTTCCTGTTCCGGCGGAGGGCGCGGGCATGATGGAACAGGCCTCCACGCTCGCGCCGCAGGTCGATCGCATCTTCTGGATGCTGACCGGCATCTCGGTCGCGATCATGGCGCTGGTCGGCGCGCTGGTGCTGCTGTTCAGCTTCCGCTACCGGCGCGGCACCAACGTGCCCCGCGGCCCGGTGCCCGAGAAACTGTCGGGCGAGATCGAGATCGGCTGGACGGCGGCGACGTTGTTCGTGTTCGTCTTCCTGTTCTGGTTCACAGCCGCGCTCGACACCCGCCAGTTCCACATTCCCAAGAACGCGATGGAGATCCACGTCGTCGCCAAGCAGTGGATGTGGAAGCTGGAACATCCCAACGGCGCACGCGAGATCAACGCGTTGCACGTACCGGTCGGCGTGCCGGTGCGGCTGGTGATGACGAGCCAGGACGTGATCCACAGCTTCTTCGTACCCGCCTTCCGCATCAAGCAGGACGTGCTGCCCGGCCGCTATGTCGAAGCGTGGTTCGAAGCGTCGAAGGTCGGCACCTATCATCTGTTCTGCACCGAATATTGCGGGACCGATCACAGCCGCATGATCGGCGGCATCATCGTGCAGTCGCGGGCGGATTACGCGCGCTGGTCGAGCGCGCAGCCACAAGGCGACAGCCTTGCCGATCAGGGTGCCAAGCTGTTCGTGCAGATGGGCTGCTCCGGCTGCCACGGCGGATCGGCGGTGGTGCGGGCGCCCTCGCTTGTCGGGCTGTACGGACGGCCGGTCCCGATCGAAGGCGGCGGTTTCGTGATTGCGGACGAGGGGTATCTGCGCGATTCCATCCTGTTGCCGCAGAAACAGGTGGTGGCGGGGTATGCGCCAGTGATGCCGGCGTACGAGGGTACGGCAAGCGAGGACGATGTGGTGAAGCTGGTGGCGTACCTCAAATCCGGGAAAATGAAGTGATGACCGGAACCCTTCACATCGCGCGCAGTCGAGACGCCCGCGCTTCCGGCCGATCGCTCGACTTCGCGCGGGACGAGCGGTGCGTCCGGGTGCCCGCATGACCGACATTCCCGAAGCTGGCCTGCTCGCGCGCGAACCGGGCGAGCGCAATTACCTGACCAACGGCACCACCGTGCGCTCGTGGCTGCTCACCACCGATCACAAGCGCATCGCCTTGCTCTATGCGGCGGGCATCACCTTCTTCTTCTTCCTCGGCGGGGCGGCGGCGACGTTGATCCGCGCGGAACTCGTCACGCCCAAGGGCGATCTGCTTAGCGCGGACATGTATAACCGCACCTTCACGCTCCACGGCGTCATCATGGTGTGGTTCTTCCTGGTGCCGTCGATCCCCACTACGCTCGGCAACTTCCTGCTGCCGCTGATGATCGGCGCGGACGAGGTCGCGTATCCGAAGCTCAACCTGTTCAGCTGGTATCTGTGGCTGGCCGGCGGGCTGCTGACGCTGTTCGCCTTGCTCGCCGGCGGGGTCGATACCGGCTGGACCTTCTACACGCCATTCTCGACGCTCTATTCGAACAGCCATGTACTGCTGGCGGCGGCGGGGGTGTTCGTCGCGGGCTTCTCGTCGATCGTAACCGGCATCAACTTCCTCGCCACCATCCACCTGCTCCGCGCCAAGGGCATGACGTGGATGCGGCTGCCGCTGTTCGCCTGGTCGATGTACACCACCAGCATCGTCATGGTGCTGGCGACGCCGGTACTGGCGATGGCGTTGCTGCTCGTCTTTGCCGAACGCGCGTTCGGCATGCCGATCTTCGATCCGCGCTCCGGCGGCGACCCGATCCTGTTCCAGCATCTGTTCTGGTTCTACAGCCACCCGGCGGTTTATATCATGGTCCTGCCGGCGATGGGCGTGGTGAGCGAGGTGATCGCCTGCGAGGCGCGGCGGCGCGTGTTCGGCTATGAGTTCATGGTCTATGCGATGCTGATGATCGCGCTAATCGGCTTCATGGTGTGGGGCCATCACATGTTCGTCAGCGGGCAATCGCCGTTCGCGAGCCTCGTCTTCTCCGCGCTGTCGTTCGTCGTCGCGGTGCCGAGCGCGATCAAGGTGTTCAACTGGACCGGCACTCTGTACCGCGGGCAGATCCGCTTCTCTACGCCGATGCTGTATGCGCTGGGCTTCGTCGGATTGTTCACGCTTGGCGGGCTTACAGGTCTGTTCCTCGCCAGCCTGCCGGTCGACGTCGAGCTGACCGACACGTACTTCGTCACCGCGCACTTTCACTACATCATGGTCGGCGGGTCGGTGTCGGCGTTCTTCGCCGGGCTGCACTTCTGGTGGCCGAAGATCACCGGGCGGATGTATTCCGAAACGCTGGGGCGGTTCGCGGCGGTGAGCATGTTCTTCGGGTTCAACTTCACCTTCTTCCCGCAGTTCATCCTCGGCTACATGGGCATGCCGCGCCGCTACCACGAATATCCGCCCGAGTTTCAGCCGTGGCAGGTGATGAGCTCGACCGGCGCTGTGGTGCTCGCCTTCGCCTATGTCTGGCCGCTGTTCTATCTGACGTGGAGCCTGTTCAAAGGCCCGCGCGCGAGCGACAATCCCTATGACGCGACCGGTCTCGAATGGCAGACCGCATCGCCGCCGCCGACCGAAAACTTCGCCGTCTCGCCGGTCGTGACCGAGGCCCCCTACGGCTATCACGCGCCGGGCTTCGCGCCGCATTCGACCGCGCCGACCGAACAGGCGCAGACGCCGTGACCGACACCGCGCTTCGCCAGCCGTGGAAGGACGCCGAGCGCCAGCGTGTCGCGACGCAGTTCGGCGTGTGGGCGTTCCTCGCCACCGAGACGTTGTTCTTCGGCGCGATCTTCCTGTTCTACACCGTGTCGCGGTGGGAGCATCCCGCCGGCTTCCTTGCCGGGGCGCGGCACACCGACGTATGGTTCGGCAGCATCAATACGGTCGTATTGCTCACCAGCAGCCTGACAATGGCGATCGCCGAGCGTGCGGTGCGGGTCGGCGCGGTGCCGCTGGCGCGTGCGATGTACCTCGCTACGATCGCGCTGGGGCTGTGCTTCGTCGTGGTGAAAGGGTTCGAATACTGGAAGGACGTGAGCGAGCATCTGCTCCCCGGCCGCGACTTCCCGGTCGCGCAGACCGGGGCGAGCGCGTTCTGGGCGTTCTACTGGACGGTCACGGTCGTCCATGCGATCCACCTCACGATCGGCCTCGGCCTTATCACGCGCATGCTGCTCATCCCGCGCGCGACGCTCGCCGCGCGCTGGACGACGGCGGAGGGGACGGCACTGTACTGGCACCTCGTCGACGTGGTGTGGGTGTTCCTCTATCCGCTCCTGTACCTGGCCGGGCGATGACAGGGCAAGAGCGCCACCACGTCCTCGTCAAGCCGCTGTGCATCTGGGCGGCGCTGATGGCGCTGCTGGTGCTGACGATCCTGTATGCGTTCGTGCCCGGCTTGCCGTTCAAGACCGAGGCGGGGCTCGGTATCGCACTCGCCAAGGCGCTGTTGATCGCGCTGCTGTTCATGCAGTTGAAGGGGGCGAGCGGGATCGTGCGGATCGCGGCGATCTGCGGGCTGACGTGGGCAAGTTTCCTCTACGTGCTGACCTTCGCCGATCTGATGACGCGCTGATCGCTCACATTCGTAACCGATCCGCATAGCCGGTCAGTTCGAGATATCCTCGCCCGCCGTCCGTGCGGACCGCGCCCTCCCAATAGACCGGCATGCCGCTGCGCCGCGCGTCGAGTTCCTGATCGGCGAACAGCGGCCGCAGCGTGAAGCTGCGCGCGCCTTCGGGCAGCCGCACGGTCAGTCGCTGCGCGACCGGATAGACCGCGCCCGTCCGTGGCGAGCGCCAGCGGGCGACGGGCGTGAGCCGCACGTCGCCGGGCGCGAAGCGGGTAAGGGTGCCGTCGCGCCGCCGCAGCGAACCGCCCGCCCACAATGTTCCGCCATCGGCACGGCGGATGCGGAACGCCATCAGCGCAGCGCCGTCGTCGAGGTTGAGCCCGGTCCAGTCCCAGCCGGTCGCGCTGCCGCCGAGATAGTCCGACGACCATTCACGATCGAGCCACGCTTCGCCAGTCACCGCCTCGGCCGCGCCGCCGCTGGTGAGCTGCCCGGAGGCGGCGAGGTGGGGGAGCGAGTAGTAATAGCTCGCCTGCCCGGGCTTAGGCCCCTTCTGGCTATAGCCCCGGTCGCCTTGCAGCATCACCGGCTCGCGCGGTGCGAGATCGAGCGTCAGGGTAAAGTCGGGCGTCGTGACGGTGGTGGCGAAATGGCCGTTGGGTCGCCGCACGATCAGCCAGTCGCGCAAGGCCACGTCGGTATCGCCGATACGCGCCTGCGCCACGCCGAAGCCGGCACGCGCGGCGCGTTCGCCGTGGAGCAGATGGCCAGTCGCCGGATCGGACAAGGCGGCGTGCGCGAACAGGATCTGGCGCGGCGCGAACCGGCTCGGGTTGCTCTCGCCCACGCCGGGGCGGGTGCGGAAGAACGTGACCTGAAAGCCGAGATCCTTGCCTGCCTTTGTGTGCAGCCAGCCGGTGACGTACCACCATTCGGTGCGGAACTGCGGGTGCGCGCCGTGGTCGGCGGGGAAGGCGAACGTGCGTCCGGGCCGCACGACTGGATAGGGTGCGGCGGCCGGTGTCGCCACGGTCGCGGCGGCGGCGAGTGCGAGGGCGGCGAGGCGCATCACCAATCCTCCCGCACCGCGCGCACCGCGTCGATCGCGGTGGCGCGCCGCCCGGCGAGGATCGCCGTCACCGATGCCGCCACGACCAGCGCCAGCGCGACCGACAAAATCGTGCCCCACGGCACCAATGTCGCCATCGTCCAGTTGAACGACTGCGGGTTGATGACCTGAATGAGCACCTGCGCGAGCACCGCGCCGAGCCCGATGCCGGCGATGCCGCCGATAAGCCCAAGCAACGCACCCTCGCTCGCCAGCATTGCGGTGATCTGCGCGCGCGAGACGCCGATATGGCGCAGCATCCCGAATTCGCGGGTGCGCGCGATCGTCTGTGCCGACATGGTGGCGGCGACCCCCGCGAGCCCGACGAGGATCGCGATCGCCTCGAGCAGATAGGTGACGGCGAAGCTGCGATCGAACAGTTGCAACGCGAAGCGGCGCAGCACGGCGGGCTGGGTAATCGACACGCCCGGCGCGGCGGCGCGCAAGGCGGCGCTGACGCCATCCGCGCGCGCGCCGGGGCGCAGCATGATCGCGGCCTCGTCGCGCACGGTGTCGCCGGTCAGCCGCGCATAGTCGCCATCGCGCATCACGATCGCACCCTGCTGCCGTGCATAGTCGCGCCACACGCCCGCGATGCGGAAGCGGGCGCGGAACGGCAACGCCACCATGTCGCCGACGTGCCAGCGGTACAGCCGCGCCGCCGGTTCCGACACCCACACCGACACCGCGCCGGGCGTGGCATCGGTCGTGCCGGCGATCAGTACGAGGCTCGGGTCGGCGGCCCCGGCCGCCACCGGCCGTGCGATCAGCACCACCGGCGGGCGATCGGCGGCGAGCGAGAGCGGGATCTGCCGGCTGAACGCGACGCGGGCGATGCCCGGAATATGCGCCAGCCGCGCCTGCGCCGCCGGGTCGAGCGGCGTGCCGCCCTCGGTGCGCAGATACAGATCGGCCGACAGCACTTGCCCGAGCCAGGTGTCGACCGCGCCGCGAAAGCTGAACACCATCATCGCCATCGCGATCATCAGCGCGGTACTGGCGACGATGCCGCACAGCGCGGTCGCCGCCTGGCCCGGTGCGCCGTGGAGATGGCGTAGCGCAAGGCCGAGCGGCACGTTGCGCCCGCTACCACGCGCAAGCGGCGTCAGCAGCGCGCGGGCGAGCCACGGCATGCCCGCGATGCCGCCGGCGAGGATCAGCGCCATCGCCACGAAGCCGAACAGCGGCAACCCGCCCACCGCCGGCAGCAACGCCGCGCCGCCGCCGACGACGATCAGCACCAGGGCCGGCACCCAAGGGACGCCCGCACGGGGGTCGATCATGTCGCCGGTGTTGCGCAACGCAGCGGCAGGGGCGGCGCGCGCAGCAAGGCGCGCGGGCATCACGCTGCCGCCGACCGCCGCGACCAGTCCGAGCGCGAAGAACCCCGCCGCCGCCCACGGCGCGAACACGAGATGCGCCCCACCGCCGCTGAAATAGCCCGCGCCGAGATCCCCGCCGAGCAGCGACAGCGCGCCCCAAGCCAGTGCATAGCCGATCGCCAGCCCCGCACCCGCGCCGACCAGCCCGATCGCCAGACCCTCGGCCGCGACCGTGGCGACGATCCCGCCGCCCGGCAGTCCGAGCGTGCGCACCAAGGCAAACGCGCGCAGCCGCCGCGCCACCGACAGCGACTGCGCGGAGAACACCAGGAACCCGCCCGTCAGCAGCGCGACCAGCGCCAGCATATCGAGGTTTACGCGATAGGCGCGCGACAAGGCATCAGTGCGGCTGGCGTCGCTGTTGGCGCTGCCGAGCACCGCGTCGGCGGGCAAAGCGGGCGCGAGTTCGGCACCGCTGGCACGCTTGAGATCGATGCGGTCGAGCCGCCCCAACCGCCCGAACCGCCACTGCGCGGCGGCGATATCGATCACGCCGATCGCCTGTCCGTCCGCCACGCCCGGCAGCGTACCGGCGACACGCAGCGGCACCGAGCGACCATTGGCGGCAACCGAAATGCGGTCGCCGGTCCGCACCTTCAGCGCGCGCCGTGCCGCATCGGAGAGGAACAGCGCATCCTCCGCGAACGCAGCGCCGGGCTCCGCGCCGATGCCGATCAGCGATGGCGTCACCTGCGCCGCGCGGATTGCGTCGAGCCCGAGCAACGTCAGCCGCACCGCGCCGACATGCGCGTCGAGCTTCACGACCGGGCTTGCATCCGCCACCCCGGCCGTCCCAAGCAGGCGCGGGTACAGCGTTTCGTCGAAACCGAGCGGCGTGCGCGCGTTCACCGACAGATCCGCAGCGCCGTTGACGCTGTTGAGCGCGCCCTGGAACGAGGCGAGCGCGGAGCCGTTGACGAGATGCACCGCGAAGCCCAGCGCCACCCCGATCGCGATCGCCACCGCCGTCAGCGCCCAGCGCGCCGGATGCGTGCGCCACTCGCCAAGGATCAACCAGCCGAGCGCGAGCCGGGCGCGCAGAAAGCCGGTGTCAGCCGGCATCGCGCGCGATCAGTCCGCCGGCGGTGAGGGTCAGCGTTCGGTCGGCGATCGCGGCGGCGGCGTGCGAATGGGTGACGAGGATCGCGGCCGCGCCGCCTTCGCGCACCGCATCCGCGAACAGCGCGAGGATGCGCTCGGCCGTCTCGGGATCGAGGTTGCCGGTCGGCTCGTCGGCGAGGATCATCGCCGGGCGGTGGACGAGCGCGCGCGCGATCGCCACGCGCTGCAACTCGCCGCCCGACAGATCGCGCGCATAGCCGTCGCCGCGCGCACCCAGCCCCACGCGTTCGAGCATCGCCTGCGCGCGCTCCGTCACCGCCGCACGATCGGCCGAGACGAGGGCCAGCGGCAGCGCGACGTTCTGGCGCAGGCTGAGATAGGGCAGGATGTGGAAGGCTTGGAACACGAAGCCGATCCGCTCGCGCCGCAGCCGGGTCAGCGCCGCCTCGTCGAGCCCGCCGAGCACTGTGCCCTCGACCGCGATCTCGCCACTATCGACGCTGTCGAGCCCGGCGAGCATGTTGAGCAACGTCGACTTGCCCACCCCCGAATCGCCGAGGATCGCAACCAGTTCGCCACGCCCGACTTCCAGATCGAGCTCGGCGAACAGGCGTCGGCCACCCGGCACGGACTTGGCGACATGGCTGACACGCAGGAGCGGCGGCATCGTCACCTACCTAGCCGAACCGCGCCGCCGGTCAACGCGCGGCGCCCGGCAGTCCAGACGACCGCGCGGTCGATCAGCACCACCGCGATCAGCGACGCACCCAGCAGCGGCATCACCACCCCCGCCGCCACGACGATCGCGATCAGCCCGCCGATCGGCGCACCTTCGACACGCGGCGGCGCGGCGAGGCGGCCGGCCGGACGCCGCTTCCACCACATCGCGAGGCCGCTGACGACGAGCGTGATGATCGCGAGGCAAGGGATCAGCATCGCGATCTGGTTGGCGAGCCCGAAGTAATTGCCCATGTGAAGCTGCACGCCCATCTCCACTGCCTTGCCGACGATGCCATAGTCCGCGAAATCGACCTCGCGGATCAGTTTGCCGCTCCAGCGATCGACATAGAGCGTGCGCTGGCCCTGCGGCTGATCGGGATAGGTGTAGGCCGTATAGACCCCGGTCGGGCCGGACGGCAGGAACAGCCGGTAGCCCGACAGCCCGCGCGCGCGCAGCACGGCGGCGGCGCGGTCCGCACCATCGATCGTGGTCGCGTCCGAGGCGGCCATGCCCATGTCGTGTCCGGCATGGCCGGCATGTTCGGTGCTCGACATCGGCATTGGCATGGCTTCGAGCGTCCATGGTGCGGCGCCGAGCGCCTGCTTCATCGGCTGGCTTTGCGGCGGATTGTGCGTGAAGTGCGTGGGCGGATAACCGACGCCCGCCGCCGCGCTGACGCGCTGGATCAGGTCGCCCTCGATTCCCGCCCAGGGCAGTCCGGTCAGCACCATGAAGGCGATGAACGCCACCGTCCACGCGCCCGTCACGGCGTGGAGATCGCGCCAGAACATGCGTCCCCGCGCCTGCAAACGCGGTTTGAACACGCCCGCAGTGCGCCCACGCGGCCACCACAGATAGGCGCCCGAGGCGATCAGCAGCAGCGCCCAGCACGCCGCCAGCTCGACGATCCGGTCGCCGAGCGTGCCGATGGTGAGCGACCCGTGCATCGTGTCCGCGAAGCCGACGAGCGTGCGTTCGTACACGAGGCTGCCGAGCACGCGCCCGCTGCCCGGATCGACCGACACCCGCAGCGGCGCGCCGTGCGTTGGGGTGACGAACACCACCGCCGGCCGGTTGGGCGCGGTCGGCATGTCGATCCGCGATGCGCCGCCCGGATGTGCGGCCAGCGCGGCGTGGAGCATCGTCGACACCGGCACGCTGGTCGCATGCGGCGCGACGAAACGCTGCGTCGGGTAGAGCGCGTCGTTGATCTCGTCGTTGAACAGGTAGATCGAACCGGTAACCGCGAGGATCAGTAGAAACGGCGCGACGATCAGCCCGGCGTAGAAATGCCAGCGCCAGATCGCCCGATAGAGTGGTGAGGGGGGCGTGGTCATGTCCGTCGTCCTCCTCAGAAGTGCGTCGAGAGCGTCACGTCGACGCTGCGCGGTGCGGCGACATAGATGTTGGTGGCGGGATAGCCCGAATATTCCCCGTAGAACGCGTTCGTCAGGTTTCGGCCCCGCACCGTCAGCGATATTTCCTGTGCGAGCCGATAGGCGATCGACGCGTCGAACGTGGTGTGCCCGCGCACGAGGATCGTGTTGGCAGTGTCGGTGTAGAAGCCCGACGCATGCCGAACGAACGCGCCGAGCGTGACCGGCGTGCCCTTGGGCGTGTAGAGCGTTGTAGCGTTGAACGTGGTCGACGGAATGTTGATCGGCCGTTTGCCCGCGCGATCGAAGCGGGTGGTGCCGACCAGTTCGATCAGTTCGTCGTACTTCGCCTTCACGTAGGACGCGCCGCCCGAGAGCTGGAATTGCGGGGTGAGGTTGGCGTTGACGGTCACTTCGCCGCCGCGCGAGGACTGCTTGCCGCCTTGCACGGTCTGCGCTGAGTTGTTGGGGTCACGGGTGAGGATGTTGGTCTGCTCGATCCAATAGCCCGCCCCAGTCACCGTCACCCGGTCGCCCCACAGCGACGCCTTGACGCCGCCCTCGGCGCTGCGCCCGGTGGTGAGCTTGTAGCTGGTGTTGACGATCGACTGGAGCAGGATCGACGAGACCGGCACTACCGCCGTGGTATATTCCCCGTAGAACGTAATGGCCTTGGTCGCATCCCATGTCGTGCCGACCCGCCACGAGAACGGATCGTATGACGGATGCGCCTGCGTCAGCCTGCCGCCTGCGTTGAGATCGGTGATGGTGCGATCGAGATCGATATGATCGTAACGCGCCCCGCCGACGATCAGCCAGCGCGGGGTGAGGTTGAGCGCATCCTCCGCGAACACCGATGCCTGATCGAGCCGCGAGCGATAGACGACGTTGGTGGTGGTATAGACGGCGGACATCGGAAAGCTGCCGACCACCGGCGCATAGGGATCGACCGGGGCGCTCGCGCCGACCGGGCTCTGCTGGCGGGGGTTGACGAACCAGGTGTGGTCATACTCGCCGCCCAGAGTGAAACGATTGCGTAAGGCTCCGATCACGCTGTCGTTGGCGAGCGCGAGCCGGTCGGTCCAGAACCGCTGGTCGTGGAAGATGCGCTGCACCGATCTCGCGAGGCTGCCGTTCGGAAACGCGGCGGTGGGGGCGGTGTAGTTCTGGTCGCCGCTCAGCACGAAATCGCGCTTCGCCCAGTAATATTGCGCATCGTTGGCGAGTGACCAGCCGCCGCCCAGCTTCCAGTCGATCCGTGCGCGCAATGTCGTCTCGTTCGCGCCCGAATAAGCGCCGAGCGGGTTGTAATTCTCGCGCCGCATCGTCCGGTCGAGCACGAGGCCGTTGGCGGTGCGGACCGCGTCGCTCGGGTCGCGCGCCGTCGCCAGCGCGACCAGCGGCGCACCCTGATAGCTCGAATCGTAGCGATCCTCGAAGTGGTCGACGCCGACCAGCACCGACAGATCGGAGCTCGGCTTCCACAGCGCCGAGGCGGTCAGGCCCGAGGAGCGGGTGTCATTGTCCTTTACGTCATACAGGCTGTCGCTGCGCTGGTAGCTTGCATCGGCGCGCACCGCGAGCGTTTCGAAGAGTTTGTAGTTCACGCCGGCCGCCGCCTCCAGCGTGTTGAAGCTGCCAAAGCTGAGCAGGCCGTCCATGTGGTTGCCGTCGAACACCGGCTTGCGCGTCACCTTGTTGATGACGCCGGCGAGCGCTCCCTCGCCGTACAGCACCGAGGCGGGGCCTTTCAGCACCTCGATCCGGTCGTAATGCCACGTGTTGATATCACGAGTGACCACGGTCGAGGTGGAGATGCGCACGCCGTCCTGGAGGATCGACACCGCCGCCCCCGAAAAGCCGCGCAGGCTGACCACCGCCGGATTGCCCGGCACGTTGCCCGCGATCGCGCCGACCACATCGTTGAACGCCTCCTTCGAGGTGCGCAGGCCGCGGATTTGCAGATCCTGCTGGGTGAGCACCTCGATTGAAGCGGAGGTCTCACGCATGGTCAGGCCGAGCCGACTGGCGGTATCGGTCGGCTGGTCGAGATCGGGCGTGTCGAGCTTGCCCGTGACGACGATGTCACGGGGTACGGGTGGAGCATCGGCCGCGAAAGACGGCGTGGCAAGGACCGCGAGCGAGGCGCTCGCGGCAAGCAGATATCTGGACATGGAAACCCTGTTCGTAAGCGCCGGCGCTTTCGCCGACGGACGCCAAAAGTCGACCGGCGGCGCTGCGTCGGCCGTCGCGGTGTCAGGCGTGCAGGGGCGGACCGGTTCGCGGCGGCCAGCGGAAGCGCGGCTCGGCGGCGCGGGCGCGCTGCGGGCGGCGGAACGTCGTGGTGACGATGAACAGGATGGCGAGCGCGAGCAGCGCCGGATCGGCCGTCGCGGTCGCGGCGAGCGCGACGCCGGCGAAGGCGCACGGCCCGTCTTTCATGTGGCCGGACGGATCGTGGTCGCCGTGGGTCGGCGCGGCATGCGCGTGATCCATCCCGAACATCCCGTGATCCATTCCCGTTGGCATCGGTCCCTGATCCGGGCAGAGCGCCATCACCAGCCCGCCACCTTGCACGACGGGCATATAGCCGGTCGGGATCAGCATGCGCGCGAGCAGCGCCAGCAGCACGATCGCCAGGGCGAACGTGCGGCGGTCGTGCAAGGCGAGGCGCAGGCCGGTCATGGCCTAGCGGTACGGCCGTGGCCCGCCCACGTCACCCGAAATCACGATGATCCAGAGCAGGGTGGGACGATATGATCGCCTTTGCCGGTCCGCCTTGCGATTTGGCTTTGATTTCGATTGGCTTTCGATTGCTTTCATATCGTCGGATCGCTATTCCCATGCGAAGCCGACACAAGCGGGTACGCAAAGAGGATGACATGGTGAGGGGAATGCTCGATCTGGCGCTGTCGCGCCGCGCGATGATGGAGTGCAGCATCTGTGCGACCGCAGGCACCGCGCTCGCCGCGACCCCTGCGGCCTGGGCGGCGGTGCCCGCGCCGGCGGTGGGCAAGGAGGCGATGCACGAGTTTCCCTATGGCGCGGTGACGCTGACCGGCGGGCCGCTCAAGGCGCAATACGACCGCATCCACGCGCATTACCTCGCGCTCGACAACGACCGGCTGCTCAAGGCGTTTCGCGAGAATGCCGGCATGCCCGCGCCCGGCCCCGACATGGGCGGCTGGTACGATCGCGACGGCTTCGTGCCGGGGCTGACGCTGGGCCAATATATCTCCGGCCTCGCGCGGATCGGCGCGGCGACCGGCGACAAGGCGTGCCATGCCAAGGTGGCGGCGCTGGTCGACGGCTTCGGCAAGGCGTTCGTCACCGCCAGGAACCCCTATGTCGGCCCCAAGGCGCAGGCACAGTGGGCCGCTTATGTGATGGACAAATATGTGGTCGGCCTGATCGACGCTTACCGGCTCAGCGGCGTCGAGCAGGCCAAGACGCTGCTGCCGATCGTCATCAAGAAGTGCTTGCCGTATATCTCGCCGGTCTCGCGCGACCGCATCGGCAAGCTCGATCCGCCCTATGACGAAACCTACGTCCTGTCGGAAAACCTGTTCCTCGTCGCCGACATCACCGGCGACGACACATACCGCCAGCTCGCCAGGCATTACATGCTCGACAAGGAGTGGTTCGATCCGCTCGCGGCGGGGCAGGACGTGCTGCCGGGCAAACACGCCTATAGCCACACGATCGCGCTCGCCTCGGGCGCGCAGGCGTATCTCCACCTCGGCGACGACAAATATCGCAAGGCGCTCGTCAACGCTTATGCCTTCATGGAGCCGCAGCGCTTCGCCAGCGGCGGTTGGGGGCCCGAGGAGCAGTTCGTCCCGCTCCATCAGGGCAAGCTCGCCGCCAGCCTGACCAGCTCCAAGGCGCATTTCGAGACGCCATGCGGCAGCTTCGCCGACCTGAAACTCGCGCGCTACCTGATCCGCTTCACCGGCGAGGCGCGCTACGGCGATGGGCTGGAGCGGACGCTCTACAACACGATGCTGGCGGCGCGGATGCCCGACAGCGACGGCGGCTATCCGTATTATTCGGATCACGGGCCGGCCGGGCAGAAGCGCTATTACCAGCAGAAATGGCCGTGCTGCTCGGGCACGCTGGTGCAGGGCGTTTCGGACTATGTGCTCAACGCCTATTTCCATGACGACGCCAACGTGCTGGTCAACCTCTACACGCCGTCCGAACTGCGCTGGGAACGGCCCGGCGGCACGGTCGAGCTGGTGCAGGAGACCGCATACCCTTCCGCCGACACGGTGCGGCTGACCGTGCGCAAGGCCGGCGACGGCCGGTTCGGCATGAAGCTGCGCATCCCGGCATGGACGGAAGGTGCGACGCTCAAGGTCAACGGCAAGGCGCAGGCGGTGACGCCGGGTACGCTGGCGGCGGTGACGCGGGCGTGGAAGGCGGGCGACACGGTCGATCTCACCATACCGCAGCCGCTGCGCACGCTGCCGATCGACGACAAGCACCCGAACCTCGCCGCCGTGATGCGCGGGCCGGTGATGTACGTCGGCATCAATCCGTGGGCGGGCATCGAGACGCAGCCGATCGCGCTGCCGCAGGCGCTGGAGCCGGTGCCCGATGCCAATCAGGCATATCGCACCGACGTCGGCGGGCGGAACCTCGTGTTCGTGCCCTATTACACCGTCGATACCGAGACCTCGACCACCTATTTCAAGATCGCATGATGACCGACCAACGCATCTACGCCACCTATTGGATCGAAACCGCATTCCCGCTCGAACAGGCCGCCGCCACGATGGCGGGCGAGCAATCGACCGGCACCTTCGTGCGCGTGCCCGGCGAAACCGACGAACTGCGCGAGGCGCACGCCGCGCGAGTGGAGGAACTGACCGATCTCGGCGAGGTCGCGGCGCCGTCGCTCCCGGGCTCGGGGCTGCCGAAGTCGGGCGACGCGACGCGGCGCGCAGCGCGGGTGGTGCTGTCGTGGCCGATCGCGAACTTCGGGCCGTCGCTGCCCAATCTGCTCGCGGCGGTGGCGGGCAACCTGTCCGAGCTGAAGGCGTTTTCGGGCCTCAAGCTGACCGACCTCAAGCTGCCCCCGGTGTTCCTGGAGCGCTATCAGGGCCCGCAGTTCGGCGTCGCCGGCACGCGGCGGCTGGCCGGCGTGTACGATCGCCCGATCATCGGCACGATCATCAAGCCGAGCGTCGGCCTCTCTCCGCAAGCGACGGCGGAGCAGGTCCGCGTGCTGGTCGAGGCCGGAGTGGACTTCATCAAGGACGACGAGTTGCAGTCGGACGGGCCGCATTGCCCGTTCGACGCGCGCATCTCGGCGGTGATGCGCGTCATCAACGACCATGCCGACAAGACCGGCAAGAAGGTGATGTTCGCCGCCAACCTGACCGGCGAGATCGACGAGATGCTCGCCCGGCACGATCATGTTTTGGCGCAGGGTGGCACCTGCATCATGGCGAGCATGAACTCGATCGGCCTGCCCGCGATGAAGGTGCTGCGCGCGCACTCGCAACTGCCGATCCACGGCCACCGCAACGGCTGGGGAATGCTCGGCCGCTCGCCCGCGATCGGCATGAGCTTCATCGCGTACCAGAAGCTGTGGCGGCTGGCGGGGATCGACCACACCCACGTCAACGGCATCGACAACAAGTTTTGCGAGACCAACGACAGCGTCATCGCCTCGGCGCGCGAGTGCCTGACGCCGATGTTCGATGCGCCCGCTCCGGGGTGCGAGATCATGCCGGTGTTCTCCTCGGGCCAGTCCGCGCGGCAGGCGGCGCCGACGTTCGCCGCGCTCGGCTCGGTCGACTGCATGTTCGCGGCGGGCGGTGGCATCATGGCGCATCCGGGCGGCCCGGCGGCGGGCGTGCGCGCGCTAATGCTCGCTTGGGAGGCGGCGGTGGCGGGCGTGCCGGTGGAGCAGGCGGCGAAAAACGCGCCCGAACTCGCAGCGGCGCTGGGGGCGTTCGGCGGGTGAGCTTGCGTTGGGCGGAATCCCGTTCCCCGGCGAAGGCCGGGGTCCAGCTGGGAAGGTTGCTGTTACGGAGCGCGCCGCCAGTTCACGGTCGTTCCGTAACTGGACCCAAGCCTGCGCCGGGGAACGGCTTGTAAGACGATGACGCTGCGCTACGCCTTCTACGGTGACGATTTCACCGGATCGACCGACGTGCTCGAACAGCTCGCCGAAGGTGGCGTACCCGCCGTGCTGTTCCTGCGCGCACCCGACGCGGCCCTGCGCAGGCGTTTCGCCGGGGTGCAGGCGATCGGCATCGCCGGAGACAGCCGCAGCCGCTCGCCCGAATGGATGGCGGAGCATCTGCCCGGCATCTACGGTGCGCTCCGCGACGCACCGGTCGTGCATTATAAAACCTGCTCGACCTTCGACAGCAGCCCGCATACCGGCTCGATCGGCCGCGCGCTGGAGATCGGGCTGGCCGCGTTCGGTGGCCCAGCGGCGATCGTCGTCGGCGCGCCGCACCTTCGCCGCTACGTCGCGTTCGGCAATCTGTTCGCCGCCGCCGGGGCCGAGGTGTACCGGATCGACCGTCACCCGACGATGGCGCGCCACCCGGTCACGCCGATGCACGAGGCCGATCTGATCCGCCACCTCGCCGCGCAGACCGACGCGGCCGTGGCGCTGGTGCCGCTCGACCGGATCGAGGCGGGTGAGGCGGGCAGGGCCTTTGACGCTGCCGATGCGCCGGCGGTGCTGTTCGACGGCGTGTCGATGCGCGATCTCGCCGCGACCGGCGACGTGCTGCTCACGCGCGAGGTGCGCTTCGCCGTTGGGAGTTCGGGCGTGACGCGCGCGCTGGTGCTGGCATGGACGGCCGCCGGGTTGATCGACGCAGCCCCGCCAGCGATCCGCGCCGCAGCGCACGACCGTTTGCTCGTCGTCAGCGGTAGTTGCTCGCCGGTCACCGCGCGCCAGATCGCGCGCGGCGTGGCGGACGGCTATGCGCCCGTGCGCGCGGACGTGGGCGCGCTGCTGCGGGGTGAGAGCGCGGAGGAGGAGCGCCTCGTCGCGGCCGCGGTCGCGACGCTAGGGGCGGGTGGCCGAAGCGTCATTCACTCCGCCGAGGGCCCGCTCGGCGAGACCGCGCCGGCTGCGGGCGACCGGCTCGGCGCCGCGCTCGGCCGGGTCACGCGCGCGGCGGTGCTGCGCACGGGCTTGCGCCGCGTGCTGTTCGCGGGCGGAGACACATCCAGCCACGGTGTCGCGCAACTCGGCATCGACGCGCTGACCTGGGCCGCACCGATCGAGCGCGGCGCGCCTTTGGTCCGGGCGCACGCCGCCGATCCTGCGATCGACGGACTCGAACTGGTGCTCAAGGGCGGGCAGATGGGTGGCGAGGGGTTCTTCGAGACGGTCCGGCTGGGCGGGTAGCCCGACTTACTGATAGTGCGTGGTGTTGCCGAACCCGCTGTTGAGCTTGGTCATCTTGGCCAGCTTGCGCAGATAGGTTCGGGCATGCCGGTCGAATTTGGTGTCGTTATACACGCCGCGCCAGATATACTCGTCGCGGTCGAGCAGCGCGCGGATTTCGCCCGCGAAGCCGGCCTGATCGTCGATCGCTTTCTTGCCCTTCAGCAGCGCGCAGACCATCTCCTCCGCCGCCGCCTTGTCGCAATCGTCCTGCAACTGGTAACCGCCCTGCTCGGCGACCACCTGATCGGCGCGCGCGGCTGCGATGCGGCGTTCCAGCCATGTGCGGACGCTCGCGCCGTTCCAGTCGCCCGATGTTTCTGCCACCACGTTTGCCAAACTCCCTCAGTGCGCGGTGATGGCGGGTTCGGGCCAGGATCACAACCGCGCCGTGCGGGGTTCAGGCGGCCACGCCGCTGGAGGTTGAGGATGGCGCGGTCTTCATCAGCAGCGCGGTCGCCGCGTCACGATGAACCGCCGGCGAGAACAGATAGCCCTGCGCGAACGTGCAGCCGATCGCGCGGAGCTGTTGCGCCTGTTCCTCCGTCTCGATCCCCTCCGCGATCACGCGGATGTCGAGCTTGCGGGCGATCTGGAGCAGCCCTTCGACGATCACCAGCCCGGCGTCGCCGGGCGCGAGCCGGTCAATGAAGCTCTTGTCGATCTTGATGATATCGACCGGTACGGTGAGCAGATGGGTGAGCGAGGCGAAGCCCGTGCCGAAATCGTCGAGCGCGACGCGCATCCCCTTGGTGCGCAGCGCCTCGACCGCTTTCTGCACCGCGCGGTCGCCATCGCCCATATACACCGCCTCGGTCACTTCGAGGATGACATGGGTGAGCGGAACGTCCTGCTGCTCGAACGCGGTGGTCAGCACCCGGTCGACGGTGCCGCTGTGGATGTCGGCGGAGGAGACGTTGATGCCGACGTGCTGGAAGGCGATGCCGCGATCGAGCCACGCGCGCACGTCGGCGGCGACCAGCGACACCATCCGCGCGGTGAGCGCTGTGGCGACATGCACGTCCTTGGTCGCCTCGTGGAACTGCCCGGCCGAGACATAGGCATTGCCGACCCGCATCCGGCACAACGCCTCGAACCCGACGATCGCGCGCGTGTCGAGGTCCACCACCGGCTGGTAGAAGGCGTCGATCCGGTCCTCGCGAAGTGCGGCGTCGACGTCGCGGATCACGCCGAGTCGGCGGGTGATGTTGGTGCCGATGCCCGGCCAGTAGCGGACGAAGCCGCCGCGCCCGGTCTCCTTGGCGTGGTACAGCGCGAAATCGGCATTCTGGCGGACGCGCTCGGCGTTCGTGTCGCCCGCCGCGACGATCGCGCCGCCGATCGTCGCACGCGGGGCGACGATATGGCCGCCGCAATCGACCGGCTCATCCAGCGCGCTCAGCATCCGTTCCGCCGCGCCCTCCAGGTCGTGCAGCGACCCGGCGGACTGGAGGAGGATCGCGAACTCGTCGCCGCCGACGCGGAACACGCGCTCCGGTGCTGCCTCGGCGGCGATGCGGCGGCTGGCGATCTGAAGCAGGCAATCGCCGGCATGGTGGCCGAACGTGTCGTTGGTGACCTTCAGGTTGTCGAGATCGACCACGAACAGCGCCCACGCGCCCGGCGTCGCGCAGTCGAGCTTGGCGAGCGCGGCGTTGAACGCGGCGCGGTTGGGCAGCCCGGTCAACTCGTCCGAGAAGGCGCGCCGTTCCTGCTCGATCATCCGGTGATGCCGGTCGAGCGCGATGGCGCAGAGGTTGACGCAATGCCCCACCATCTCGCGCTCGGACGGGGAGGGGCCGCGCGGCTGCTTGTAGTACAGCGCGAAGGTGCCGACGAGGCTGCCATTCGCGGCGAACACCGGCGTCGACCAGCACGCCCGCAAGCCAAGCGGCAGGGCAAGATGCCTGTATTCGGCCCAGCGCGGATCGCTCGCGATGTCAGTCGCGGCCACCGGCTCGCGAAGATAGGCGGCGGTGCCGCACGATCCTGCCCTGGGGCCGATCGCCATGCCTTCCAGCGCATGCGAATAGGCGTCGGGCAGCCGGGGTCCTGCCAGCGGGTGGATCTCCCCGGCGGCATCGACGGTCAGGACCGAGCAGATCACCTCCGGCATCAGCCGCTCCACCTCGCGGCAGAGCCGCTCCGCCGTACGGCTCAGCGTCTCACCTTTGGCGATCATCTCGAGGATGATGTTTTGCAGTTGTAGCAGCGGACCCTCCAACGCATGGCATCAACATCGGCCTATGCTTCGGCCATCAAGATATAGTGGCGGCGCGTCGTGAAGATGCGCTTCACCTTCTTAACCCGCTATCGGGAGCAGGCCGTCACCTGATGCCGAGACGGGCACCGGCCGTGTGGCCGGCCACCCAGCGGCCGACGTCCTCGAAACCGACCAGATCGTGAAAGGCGATGCCGGCGAAATCGTCGACGCGCCAGCGCACCGTGCCGGCCAGCTTGGGCAGGCCGTTGATCGAAAGGATTGCCTCCTCGCCGAGCCGGTCGGGTTCGTGGAGGCGGATGCGGGCGCCACCTTGCGAGATGTTGCACAAGGCGGCGGTCTGCGTGCGCGCGCCCGAGCGCACCTGCGCGGGTGCGCTGACGTTGATGCGAATGGGGCGGACGACATGATCCGCCTGTGCCACCGGCTCCGCCAGCACATCGCCGACGTCGATCAGGCGGCTGAACTTGACGCCCATCAGCTCCGGCTGCCGCCAGACGACGCGGCCGCGCACGACCGTCGAGGAGCGGAAGGCGATCTTCACCGCGTGCCCCACCTCGAGATCGGAGAAGACATGCGCCATCAGGCCCGAACGCGAGATGTTGCGGACGAGGCAAAGCTCCTCGCCGAACGCGGTGCGCAGGATCGCGCTTTTCAGGATCGAGAGGTTGCGCGCGTGCTCACGGCGCTCGGGCGCCTGCGGCATGTCCTCCGACAGTGAAATGACGGTCAGCGCCTTGTCGTTGCGAAGATCGAACATCGGTGCCCCATTCTTGCGCCGATGCCCTCCGCATCAGCGCTGCCGGGACCGTAACGACGCCACGCCCGGAATGGGTATCCAGACGAGGTTTATGGCGTGTAAACCAGAAAAACCTGTGCCGGTTCGTCGTCACGCGGCGCCGGACCCAGGCCGACCTCGAACGGTTACAGCTTCACGCGCGCCATGCCCGCCTCGGCATAGCGCGGCCCGGCGGTGCCACCGTTGGGCGCGGCGGCGTCGATCTCGGCGAGATCGTCCGTGGTCAGCGTCACGTCGGGTGCGCCCGCGCTGTCGCGCAGCGTCTCGCTGCGTTTGAAGCCCGGGATCGGCACGATGTCCTCACCCTGTGCGAGCAGCCAGGCGAGCGCGATCTGCGCGCTCGATGCACCGTGGCGCGCGGCAACCGCCGCGATCGCATCGACGATCGCGAGATTGGCAGGCATGTTCTGCGGCGAATAGCGGGGGTCGTTGCGGCGCCAGTCGTCTGCGGGAAGATCGTCGATGCTGCGGATGCCGCCGGCAAGGAAGCCGCGACCCAGCGGGCTGTACGGCACGAAGCCGATGCCGTTTTCGCGGCAGGCGGCGAGGATGTCGCCCTCGACGTCGCGCTCCCATACCGAATATTCGCTTTGCAGCGCCGCGATCGGGTGGACCTTTGCTGCGCGGCGAACGGTTGCGGCGGCCGCTTCGGACAGGCCCAGGAAGCGGACCTTCCCCTCCGTCACCAGTTCGGCCATGCCGCCGATCGTTTCCTCAATCGGTACGTTGGGGTCGACGCGGTGCTGGTAGAACAGGTCGATCGTGTCCACGCCCAGCCGCTTCAGCGATCCTTCGCACGCACGCCGGGCATTTGCCGGGCTGCCGTCCACGCCGGTCGGCGTGTCGTCATCCCAGCGCATCGCGAACTTGGTGGCGATGACGAGACCGTCGCGCTTGCCCTTGATCGCCGCGCCGACCAGTTCCTCGTTGCGGAACGGGCCGTACATTTCGGCGGTGTCGAAGAAGGTGATGCCGAGGTCGATCGCCTCATGGATGGTGCGGGTCGATACCGCGTCGTCGGCCTTGCCGTAGGTGATATTGCCGTCGCGGATCATCGGCATGCAGCCGACGCCGATCGCCGAAACTTTGAGGCCGTGGCCCAATGTGCGGTACTTCATGCGCGAGTCCTTCGAAAAACGGGTCCATCCCGCCGCGCGGCGGAACGGGATGGAAAAGCGAAAGGCCGCCCCTTTCGGAACGGCCTTTCCATTGTCCACCGAACACGGTCAGCTCAGACGAGCCGGACCCCCATGGCGGAGGTCGAGCTCATGAATTCTGCCGTGGCCGGCATATGACAATGAGACATTGGACCACCTCCTTTCCGTTGTTGACGATAGCAGGGATGTGGGTGCCGCTCAGCCACGCTTCAAGGGGGCGATCGCCGACCGGGAAGCGGCGCCACGCAAGACGCTCTTGGCGGGTGCGAAGCAATTCTATTATATCCTATTCAAGCGATGGGATATGGTGCCGTCACGCCACGCCTGGTATAAGCTCCCAAGCGTAACCTCGAACCCGGTGGCTTTGCCGCCGGGTAATTTTTCTTGGCTGCGACGCGCCCGCGCTTGGTGTAATACGACAGAACAAAATAAGACTAACGACACAAAAAGGGACCTCTAATGAAGACTTTCCGGCCGTTGCTCGCCGTTGCGGCGTCGACTCTGGCGTTGGCCCATGCCGCCAGCGCGGGCGCGCAGACCACCCCCGCCAACGAACCGGCCGCACCCGATGCGGCAGCGCCCGAACAGACCGATATCGTCGTCACCGGCAGCCGCACCACGGGACGCTCGCGGCTCGATAGTGTCTCGCCGGTCGACGTGCTGAGCGCGGCAGCGTTGCAACGGCAGGGCACGACCGAACTGGGCGCGTCGCTGTCGGCGGTGGTGCCCTCGATCGACTTCCCGCGCTCGGCGGCGGTGGACGGCACCGACTCGATCCGCCCGGCCACGCTGCGCGGCCTTTCGCCTGACCAGACCCTCGTCCTCATCAACGGCGTGCGCGCGCATACCTCCGCGCTGCTCAACACCAACGGCTCGGTCGGGCGCGGCTCGGCGGCGGTCGATCTCAACACGATCCCGAGCGTCGCGCTCGATCGGGTGGAGGTGCTGCGCGACGGCGCGGCGGCGCAGTACGGCTCGGACGCGATCGCGGGCGTCGTCAATCTGCGGCTGCGCGAGGCGCGCAGCGGCGGCGGCGCGACCGCGACCTACGGCCAGTACATCACCGACGTGAAGACCGCGCGCGGCGACCGCCACGAGAATGATGGCGAGACCGTCACTGTTGCTGGCTGGCAGGGCTTCGGGCTGGGTTCGGACGGGTTCCTGACGCTGTCGGGCGAATATCTCGATCGCAACCCGACCAGCCGCGGTGATTACGATCCGCGCAAGACGCCGATCCGCGTGCGCTCGCGCTTCGGCGATCCGGACGTGCAGCAGTACAGCTTCTACGCCAACGCCGGCAAACCGCTCGGCGACAGCGGCTTCACCCTGTACGGCTTCGGCGGCTACCAGCACCGCGACAGCATCAGCGCCGCGACGCCCCGGATCGTCGGCGGCACCGGCGCGAACGCCAATGCCAGCGCCGATGCGCTCGCCAGCTTGTACCCGGACGGCTTCACCCCGCTGATCGCGGTCGGCTCGGAGGATCTCACCGCCACCGCCGGTCTGCGCGGCGACATCTCCGACTGGAAGGTCGATCTCAGCGTCTCCTACGGGCAGAACAAGCTGAATTTCGAAACGCGCGATTCGGGCAACGCCACCTACGGCGCGAACTCGCGCACCAGCTTCTTCGATGGCGAGATCACCTACGACCAGCTCGTCAGCGGTCTCGATGTGGCGCGCGAGCTGCCGCTCGGTAGCGGCACGATCAACGTCGCGTTCGGTGGCGAATACCGGCGCGAGGGCTTCCAGATTCAGGCGGGCGACCACGATTCCTACGATCGCGCACCCGGCGCGGCATCGAACCTCGGGTCGGGCGCGCAGGGCTTCCCCGGGTTCCTGCCGTCGAACGAAGTCAACAAGCACCGCGACAACGTGTCGGGCTATCTCGATCTCGAAGCCAAGCCGGTCGAGGGGTTGACGCTCGGCGCGGCGGGCCGCCTCGAACATTATTCGGATTTCGGGACGACGGTGAACGGCAAGCTCTCCGCCCGCTATGATTTCGCGCCGTGGTTCGCCCTGCGCGGCACGGTCTCGACGGGGTTCCGCGCGCCATCGCTCCAGCAGCAATATTACACCTCGACCGCATCGGTGCTGACGACGGTCAACGGTGTCGGCACGATCGTCGAGACCGGGCTGTTCCCCTCGACCAGCGCGGTCGGCCGGGCGCTTGGCGGCAAGGCGCTGGAGCCTGAAAAGGCGATCAACTATTCGGCGGGCGTCGTCATCCGCAAGGGCGGGTTCGACCTGTCGGTCGATGGCTATTACATCAAGATCCGCGACCAGATCGCGCTGTCCGAGAACCTGAGCGGCGCGGTCGTGATCCAGCGGCTGCGCGACGAGGGGATCACCAGCGTCACTGCCGCACGCTATTTCCTCAACGGCATCCGCTCGACCGCCAAGGGCGTCGATATCGTCGCGCATTACCGCGCACCGACCGACAATCTCGGCACGTTCGACCTGACTGCCGCCGCCAACTTCAACAAGGTCGACGTGACGAGGGCACCGTCGCCGGTTACGATCACCTCGTCGACGGGCAGCACGACGCTTGCGGTGTTCAGTCGCCAGCGCATCGTCTCGTTCGAGGAAGGCACGCCGCGCCAAAAGGTGATCGGCACGATCGACTGGTCGCTCGACAAGCTTGGGGTGACGGCGCGCGCATCCTATTATGGCGACGTCACGCAGCCGAGCAGCACCGGCTTCGCGGAAGACGATATCCACACCGGTCGCCACACGTTGCTAGATCTCGAGTTCCGTTACCAGCTTCTCAAGCAGGTCAATCTAGCGGTGGGCGCGAACAACTTGCTCGACGAATATCCCGATTACGTGAAGCTCGCCTCGTCGCGCGGCACCGTGCTCAACAGCACCGGGCTGGTCGGCTTCCCGTATTATTCGCCGTTCGGGTTCAACGGCCGCTACGTCTATGGCCGCGTCGGCGTGAGCTGGTAAGCGAAGACGTGGTTTACGCCGCCGCCCGCGCTTGCCAAGCGCGGGCGGCGGCGGCAAGGCTCGGGGACATGAGCCGCCCGCATCCCCTCCCGCCCGCGATCGTTCTGGGGGTGGATACCGCGATCGGGCTTACCGTCGTGCGCGAGCTTGGTCGCCACGGTGTCCCGGTGATCGCGATCGGGCGCTCGGCCTATTCGGTCGGGGGTGCGTCGCGCTACTGCACGCGCTTCGTGCTGCGGCCGAAGGACCGGCCGCTCGCCGACTGGCTGCCCGATCTGATCGCCGAGACCGGGGCGGCCGCGCTGTTCTCGATCAGCGAGGGCGATCTGCTCGAACTCTCGGCGCTGCCCGACACGATCGGTGCGTGCCGCCTGCTTACACCGCGCCGCGAGAAGCTCGACGTGGTGCTCGACAAGCTCAAGACGCTGGCGGCGGCGCGCGCGGTCGGCATCCTCACGCCTGAAAGCTGGCAGCCGCGCGTCGGCGAACCGCTCGCCGAGCGGGCGGCGACACTCGCCTATCCGGTGGTGCTGAAATGGAGCGATCCGCCCGCGATGTTCGCGCGGCTCGATGCGTCGGGGATCGCGTTCGAAAAGGCGGAATATGCACAGGGGCCGGAGGAGTTGCTGCGGCGGCTGGCGCGCTACCAAGCGCTCGGCGATTATCCGATCGTGCAGACTTGGGTGAGCGGCTACGGCTTCGGCCAGATGCTGATGATGGCGGACGGCAAGGCGCGGCTGCGTTTCCAGCACCGCCGCGTCCGCGAGTTCCCGGCGAGCGGCGGCGTCTCGACACTCTGCGCGACCGTGCCTGCCGATCTGCATCGCGAGCAGATGGCGAAATCCGAGGCGCTGCTCGCCGCGATCGGCTGGGAAGGACTGGCGATGGTCGAATATCGCCACGATCCGGCGACCGGGCGCTACTGGCTGATGGAGATCAACGGCCGTTTCTGGGGCAGCCTGCCGCTCGCCAGCCAGGCAGGAGCGTGTTTCGCCTGGGAGCAGTATCGCCACGCCGTGTTGCGCGAGCCGGCCGACCCGAACCCGCGCTACCGCGCGCGCCGGGCACGCTATGCCATCCCGGACAGCAAGCGGCTCGTCCAGATCCTGCGCGATCCCGATATTGCCGGCGCAGGCAGACCGCCGTTCAGCCGCGCGCGGGAGGCTGCCGCTTACGTCGGCGAGTTCCTCGATCCGCGCACCGGCTATTATGTGTGGTCGTGGTCCGATCCCAAGCCGCTGCTGCGCGACGTGGCGGGCATCTTCAGCAAGCTGAAGCGTTAGAGAAAGCGGCGGCGAGCGCGGGGATCGCGGTGGCGATCCGCGCGAGGCAGACTTCGGTATAGGCGGCGCTGAGCTGATAGGGGTCGTGCAGATGCGGCGTCTTCGGCTGTGTGTAGAGCCCGAGCAATGTGCGCGGTATCGCTGCCAGCATCGGATCGGCGGCGAGCTTGCGCAGGTGGCGTGTCTCCATCGCCAGCAGCAGATCGCCGGTGATGGGCTTGTAATCCTGCACCCGCAGCGAGCGATGATCGGCGAGGTCATGTCCCATCGCCGCCGCCGCATCCGCGACCGGGCCATGCGCGGGCTTGCCGTTGGCGGTCGACAGACCGAACGAGGCGCTGTTGAGGCCATGCTTGCGCGCCAGCACGTCGGCGAAGGCGCTGCGGCAGATGTTGCCGTGGCAGACGAACACCAGCCGCCGGATCGCGCTTGGGTCGGGCAGCAGCACGCCGCCATCGCTCGCCGCCAGTTCTGCATGGGTCAGCGCGAGTCGGACGAGGCCGCGGAAGGTGCCGTAGCGGTGGTCGATCATCTGCATGGTCTGACGAGCGGTACAGGCGAGGGGTTAAGGACGCGATACCATACCGGATGTTAACCCGCCGCTGGCACGCCGGCCACGAACGCGAAAGGCGCAGGCGGATGGCTCAGGTTCTCGTCACGGTCGATACCGAATTGTCGTCAGGGCGGCACCGGCAGGGCATGAGCCTCGCCGACAATCTGCGCTGCTCGATCGAGGGGCGGACGGCGGATGGCGCATTCGGCGTCGACTGGCAGATGGACGAACTCGAACGCTGCGGGCTGAAGGGCGTGTTCTTCGTCGATCCGATGCCGGCGCTCGTCCACGGACCGGATTTCCTGGAGCCTATGGTCGCACCGCTGCTCGCACGCGGGCATGAGGTGCAGTTGCACATCCACACCGAGTGGCTCGAATGGGTAACGCACTCGCCGGTCGGCGGGCGTACCGGGCGCAACATCGGCGATTTCGCAGCCGAGGATCAGGCGGTACTGCTGTCGCTCGCCAGCGATCTGCTCGTCGCCGCCGGTGCGCCGCGCCCGACCGCGTTCCGCGCCGGCAATTACGGTGCGGACGATCGCACCATCGTCGCGCTCGCGGGAGTCGGGATTGCTTGGGACAGCAGCGTCAACATCGGCTGTCCCGACGATAGCTGCCGGGTCACGCGCAAGACGCACATGCCGGTCGCGTTCGGCGATGTGGTGGAGGTGCCGGTCTCCGGTCTGTTCGACCGTCCGGGCCACTTCCGCCCCGCGCAGATCTGTGCGCTGTCGGCGTGGGAGATGCGCGCCGCGCTCCGCCATGCGGCGGGAGGCGTGGACCCGTTCGTGATCGTCACGCACAGCTTCGAGATGCTCTCGCGCGACCGGCAACGCGCCAACCGCATGGTGATGCAGCGCTTCCGCAGCATGTGCGCCGAGATCGCGCGCCAGCCCGGTCTCACCAGCGCGGGCTTTCGCGACCTCGATCCTGCCACAGTGACGGCGAATGCCCGGGCCGCGCGGCCGTTGCTCGCCGCCAATGCGGTCCGCACCGCCGCCCGGATCGTCGAACAGGCGGTCGCCACGGCGCTGTACGAGCGCGCCGCCTAGTCGCGTTTCAGCGCGCCTTCCTTGTGCGCGGCCTCTTTGCCCGCATCGGTCTTGACGATATACTGCGGATCATCCTTGCTCGCGGCGACCTTGTGGCCCTTGATGTGCGTCTCGGAGGTCTGCTTCTTCACCACTGTCCCGTGCGCGGTGCCGCCGTGGCTCTTCCACGAAACCTTGTCGCCCTTCTTCAGATGAATCGCCATCGTCCGTCTCCTGCCGTCGTCGCGGGATAAGACCCGGCGGGGCGGCATTCGGTTCCGTCGTCCGTGCCAACAAAGCCGCGGCGCTTTCGTCGTGGTCGCGCGTTACGCGGGTTCTGCCATCACGGAGAACGGCCTTGAAGCACGGCACCGACATCATGAATCACTCCGACCTGATCCTGCGGCCGGACCCGGCGCGCACGGTGCTGCGGCCGTTCGACGTGGGCGATCCCGCCGGCTTCGACCATCAGACCCGGACCCGGCCGGAGCGGATCGCCGCGCGTGTGCTGGGCATGGATGCGGAGCGGCTTCAGTCCGAGCTGGAGCGTGTGATGGTCAGCCTCGCCGAGCGCCACCGCGATCCCGAGAAAACGGTCCTCCGCCGGTTCGAGGACGTCAAGGCTGCCGCAGGATGCGCGGGCGTCGACCCCGACCGCGCACGGCTGATCGGCGCATATTTCCTGGAGGAATATGCATTCGAGGCGGCGGCACTGTTCAACCCGAGCATGATCAAGGCAGAGGACCAGAGCGAAGCGCCCGAGGGCGGTGTCCGCTTCGTCATGTCGCTGCGCGGTATCGGCGAGGGGCATCTGTCCTCCGTCACCTTCCGCGTCGGTGACTGGTGCCCGAAGCGCGGCTTTCACGTCGACCCGCCGAGCGAGTTCGGCGTGACGCCGCAGATCGAGGAAGGCGACGACGACAGCGACGGCATGGTGCGCATCCTGTGCGAGGACAGCCAGAACCCGTCCGAGACGGTGCTGTTTCCCGTTACAAAGGCGCAGCAGCGCGGCATCGAGGACATGCGGCTCGTCCAGTTCGTCGAGGACGACGGCAGCATCCGGCATCTCGGCACCTACACCGCGTTCAGCGGATCGGAGGCGCGCTGCGAACTGATGGAGGCGTTCGACTGGCGCAACTGCACGATGCAGGCGATGACCGGCGAGGCGGCCTCGCGCAAGGGTATGGCGCTGTTTCCGCGCCGCATCGACGGACAATATGCGATGCTGGGGCGGCAGGATAACGAAAACCTGTGGTTGCTGCGCTCTGACGATCTCACACATTGGGAGGGCGGGGAGCGCATTCTGACGCCGGAATATTTCTGGGAATATGTGCAGATCGGCAACTGCGGCTCGCCGATCGAGATCGACGAAGGGTGGCTGGTTCTGACCCACGGCGTCGGATCGGTGCGCAATTACTGCATCGGCGCGGCGCTGCTCGACCGCGACAATCCCGCGAAGGTGCTCGGCCGGATGAAGCTGCCGCTGGTCCATCCCAGCCCCAAGGAGCGTGACGGCTATGTCCCCAACGTCGTCTATAGTTGCGGCGGAATCGTCCATGATCGCCGTTTGCTGCTGCCGTACGGCGTGGCCGACAGTTTCACCGCCTTCGCCGATGTCGCGCTGGACGATCTGCTCGCCGAGTTGCGGGGCTGAGCGTCAGGCCATCGCCGCGCCGGTATGGCAGGCGGCGCGCAGCGTAGCGCCGGTGTCGGCCACCGCCGCGCCGACGAGGATCAGCGTCGGTGCATCCTCGGCGAAGGCGGCGGTGGCGAGCGGCAGCAGATCGAGCCGCGTGTGCAGCAGCCGTTCCTCGGGCAGACTGACGTTGCAGGCGATCAACACCGGCGTCGTGCGCGGCAAGCCTGCTGCGATGAGGCGCTGGCTGATCTCGGCGGCGGCACCGCGCCCCATGTAGAAAGCGAGCGTCGCGCCGCCGCTCGCGAGCGACTGCCAGTCGAGATCGAGCGGCTCACCGGCGCGGGTATGCGCGGTGACGAACTGCACGCCGCGTGCAAATCCGCGCAGCGACAGCGACACTCCGGCGGAGGCCGCGGCGGCGCTGGCGGCGGTGACGCCGGGGCAGATCCGCACCGTGATGCCGGCGGCACGCAGCGCCTCCAGCTCCTCGGCCGCGCGCGCGAACATCGCGGGATCGCCGCCCTTCAGCCGCACCACCCGCCGCCCGGCAAGCGCTGCCTCGACCAGAAGATCGTTGATCGTGCGCTGATCCTTGGAGTGGCGGCCCGAACGCTTGCCGACGCCGATCCACTCCGCCCGCGGCCCAAGCGCGCGAATGTCGGGGCCGACCAGCGCATCGAAGAAGATCACCTCGGCGCGCGCGATCAGCCGCTCGGCCTTGCGGGTGAGCAGGTCGGGATCACCCGGCCCTGCGCCGACCAGCCACACGCTGCCGGGTGCGAAATCCAAGGTCTGCGTCACTGTGCGACTCCCAACGCCTGTGTTTCGGTGGAGAGGATGCGGGCGAGCGCTGGGCGGCACGATCCGCAGCCGGTGCCCGCGCCGATCGCCGCGCCGATCGCCGCGACATCGACCAGCCGCTGCTCGGCGATCGCGGCGACGATCGTCCTGATGCCGATGTCGAAGCACACGCAGACGATCGCGCCACGATCGACCTGCGCGCCCGGCGCGCGCCCGGCGAGTACGGCCGGGCCGTGTTCCGCGCCCAGTTGCGCGATCAGCCAGTCGCGCGAGGGAAGTTCACCGTCGCGGGTGATGAACAGTGCCCCGACGAGCCGCCCGCCTTGCAGCACCGCGATGCGGCGGCTGCCCCGGGCGGGATCGCTCGCCTCGATCCGCTCGCCCGCCGGGAGCGCGCGGTCGAGCCGCAGCGGATCGCCGTTGCCCGCAACCTCCCACAGCGCGCCCCCCGGCACCGTCACGCGTGTCGCCCACAGGCAGCACGGCGGCTCGGGCGTTTCGCCCTGCGTAAGGAGGAAACCGCGCCACGCGACCGGCTGGGGCGTGATCCGCGCAGGTGCGAGCTTGAAGCCCGGCTGGCCCGACACGGTGTCGACCTTGTCGCGCGTCAGCGTGCCGCTGCGGCCCCCGGTCGATTGCTGGTCGGTCCAGTGGATCGGGGTGAACAGCTCGCCGCGCCGCTGGCCTTCGCTCACGCTCACCCGGAACAGGCTGTCGCCCTGCGGCGTCGCGACGCGCGCGAGCCCGCCATCGGCAAGCCCGAGCGCCTCGGCGTCGGCGGGATGCACCTCGACCAGCGGCTCCTCGCGGTGGCGCGACAGGCGTGGCGAACGGCCGGTCCGCGTCATCGTATGCCACTGGTCGCGGTAGCGGCCGGTGTTGAGCGTCATCGGCCATGCCGCGATCGGCGGCTGGAGCGTCTGCTGCGCGACCGCGACGAGCCGCGCCTTGCCGTCGGGCGTGGAGAAGCGACCGTCAGCGAACGGAGTGTCGCCCCAGGCGAATGGCGCCATCGCATCATAGGCGGCATTGCCGATCGCCGCGTGCGCGCGCAGGTTGAGCACGCGCGCGCCGTCATTCTGATAGGCGGTAAGGCGGGCATGTTCGCGCCAGATATCCGCCGGGCGATCATAGCCGAACGCGGTGCGCCAGCCCATCCGCCGCGCGACCTGCGAGACGATCCACCAATCGGGCTTCGCCTCGCCCGGCAGCGGCAGGAAGGCGCGCTGACGGCTGATCGTGCGGTCCGAGTTGGTGACGGTTCCGTCCTTCTCGCCCCATGCGGCGGCGGGCAGGCGGACGTGGGCGTGAACGCTGGTGTCGGTGGTCGCAATCACGTCGGAGACGACGACGAACGGGCAGGCGGCGAGCGCCTCGCGCACACGTGCGGCATCGGGCATCGACACGGCGGGGTTGGTCGCCATCACCCACACAGCTTTGATCCGCCCGTCGCCGACCGCGCGGAACAGGTCGACCGCCTTCAGCCCCGGCTTCGTCGCCATCCGCGCCGCCGCCCAGAAGCGGCCGACGCGCGCGACGTTCTCAGGCGCGAAATCCATATGCGCGGCGAGCGTGGAGGCGAGCCCGCCGACCTCGCGCCCGCCCATCGCATTGGGCTGGCCGGTGATCGAGAAGGGCGCCGCGCCGGGCTTGCCGATGCGGCCGGTGGCGAGGTGAAGGTTGACGATCGCGTTGACCTGATCGGTGCCGCGCACCGACTGGTTGATGCCCTGGCTGAACAACGTGACGGTGCGCGGGTGCGCAGCGAACAGATCGTAAAAGCGCTTGAGGTCGGCGGGTGCGACCTCGCAGATGCGGGCCGTCGACCACAGGTCGCATCCCTCGCCGAGTGCGTCCCAGAACCCGTCGGGCGTCGCGACATGGGCGGCGAGATACTCCGCGTCGATCAGCCCGGCGTCACGGCAATGCGCAAGCAGGCCGTTCATCAGTGCCACGTCACTGCCGGGGCGGATCGCGAGGTGGAGGTCGGCATCCTCGCACGTCTCGGTGCGGCGCGGGTCGATCACGACCACCTTGGTGCCGCGGGTCGCGCGCGCCGCCATGATGCGCTGATAGACGACCGGGTGGCACCATGCGGTGTTCGATCCGACCAGCACGACGAGATCGGCGGCGTCGAGATCTGAATAGCTCGCCGGCACGACATCCTCGCCGAACGCACGGCTGTGCCCGGCCACCGCGCTCGACATGCACAGCCGCGAATTGGTGTCGATGTTGGCCGAGCCGATGAAGCCCTTCATCAGCTTGTTGGCAACGTAATAGTCTTCGGTCAGCAACTGGCCGGAGACGTAGAAGGCGACGCTGTCCGGCCCGTGCTGCGCGATCGTGTCGCGGAAGCGGCGCGCGACGAGATCGAGCGCCTTGTCCCAGCTTGCCCGACGCTGGCCGATCATCGGGTGGAGCAGTCGCCCGTCGAGCCCCAGCGTCTCGCCGAGGTGGGTGCCTTTCGAACACAGCCGGCCCGCGTTGGCGGGGTGGTCGCGGTCGCCCGCGATGGTCGCGCCGCCCGCGCCGTCGGGCGTGGCGACGATGCCGCAGCCGACACCGCAATAGGCGCAGGTGGTGCGGACGCCGCTCACGCCGCGAGCGCCGCGCCGACCAGTGCGATCCGCGAGATCAGGATACGGCCGGCATCGACCTTCACCGGGATGGTCGGCACGCAGCCGCGATCCTCGCCGAGCGCCTCACCGGTGGCGAGCGAGATGCGCCAATTGTGCAGCGGGCACGTCACCGCGTCGCCGTGGACGATCCCCTGGCTGAGCGGGCCGTGCTTGTGCGGGCAGCGGTTGACCAGCGCATAGACCCGGTCGTCGCCGGTGCGGAACACCGCGATCTCCTCGCCACCGGTGACGGCGACGGTGCGCGCGCCGCGCGGCGGGATCGCGTCAAGCGTGCCGATATCGAGCCAGTCGCCGATCATCGTGCCATCTCCAGCGCAAGCGGGCGGAACTCGCCGAGATGCGCGTGCTGCTCGCGCTCCGCCCCGGCCACGCGTGTCGCCCACGGATCGTCCTGGCTGAAGCTTTGCGACAGGTGGAAGCGCGCACACAGCGCCGCGCGACCGGCATCGTCGTCGACGATGCGCGCCTTGATCGGCTCCAGACCGATCCGCTCGATCCACGGCGCGGTACGTTCGAGGTAACGTGCCTCCTCGCGGTAGAGCTGGATGAAGGCGGCGCAATAGTCCATCGCCTCCGCCTCGGTTTCCACCTTGCACAGCAGGTCGGTCGCGCGGACCTTGATGCCGCCGTTGCCGCCGACGTGAAGCTCGTACCCCGAATCGACGCAGACGATGCCGAAGTCCTTGATCGTCGCCTCGGCGCAGTTGCGCGGGCAGCCCGACACGGCGATCTTGAACTTGTGCGGCATCCAACTACCCCACGTCATCCGCTCGATCTTCACGCCCAGCCCGGTCGAATCCTGCGTGCCGAACCGGCACCATTCGGAGCCGACGCACGTCTTCACCGTGCGGAGCGACTTGCCGTAGGCATGGCCCGAGACCATGCCGGCCGCGTTGAGATCCGCCCACACCGCGGGCAGATCATCCTTCTTGATACCGAAGATATCGAGCCGCTGCCCGCCCGTCACCTTGACCATCGGCGCGTTGAACTTCTCGACCACGTCGGCAATCGCGCGCAGCTCGCGCGGGGAGGTGAGGCCACCCCACATGCGCGGCACCACCGAATAGGTGCCGTCCTTCTGGATGTTGGCGTGCATCCGTTCGTTGACGAAGCGGCTTTGCTGATCGTCCTGATACTCGCCCGGCAGCGCGCACAGCAGATAGTAGTTGAGCGCGGGGCGGCACGATGCGCAGCCGTCGGGCGTCGACCAGTGCAGCCGCTGCATCACCTCCGGGATCGAGCGCATCGCTTGCGCGACGATTTCGCGGCGTACGTCGTCATGGCCGAAGCTGGTGCATTTGCACAGTGTCTTCGGCCCGCTCGCCACCGCATCTTCGCCGAGCGTCACCGCCAGCAAAGTCTCGACCAGCCCAGTGCACGATCCGCAGCTTGCCGACGCCTTGCAGCCGGCGCGCACCGCGTCGAGGCTGTTCGCGCCGCCGGCGATGCACGCCACCACCTGACCCTTGGAGACGCCGTTGCAGCCGCAGATCTCGGCATCGTCCGAGAGCGCCGCAACGGCCGCCTTAGGGTCCGTCTGCCCCCCTCCCGAGGCGAACGCCTGGCCGAAGATCAGCAGGTCGCGGATCGGTGCGACGTCCTCGCCTTTCTTCAGCAGGTCGAAATACCAGCCGCCATCGGCAGTGTCGCCGTACAGCACCGCGCCGACGATGCGGTCGTCCTTCACCACCACGCGCTTGTAGATGCCGCGCGATGCGTCGCGCAGCACGATATCCTCGCAGCCCGCGCCGCCCGAAAAGTCGCCCGCCGAAAACACGTCGATGCCGGATACCTTGAGCTTGGTCGAGGTGACCGAACCGCGATAGCCGCTGTGCCGTTCGACCAGCGCGTCGGCGAGGCTGCGGCACATCTCCCACAGCGGCGCGACGAGGCCATAGACATTGCCGTCATGCTCGACGCATTCGCCGACCGCGAGCACGTCCGCGTCGCTCGTGACCATATGATCGTCGACCTTGATGCCGCGCCCGACCTCAAGCCCGGCCGCCCGCGCCAGGGCGACCGAGGGGCGGATACCGACCGCCATCACGACGAGGCTGGCGGCGATCTCGCGACCGTCCTTCAGCCGCACGCCCTCCACCTTGCCGTCACCGAAGATCTCGGCGGTGTCGGCGCCGGTCAGCACGGTCTGGCCGCGCCGTTCGAGTTCGCTCTTGAGCAGCCAGCCGGCCGCCTCGTCCAACTGGCGCTCCATCAGCGTCGGCATCAGGTGGATCACCGTCACCTTCATGCCGCGCAGCGTCAGTCCATGCGCCGCCTCGAGCCCGAGCAGACCACCGCCGATCACCACCGCATCGCCGCCGCCCGAGGCCGCCGCGAGCATGTGATCGACATCCTTCATGTCGCGAAAGCCGATCACCCCGGGCAAATCCTTGCCCGGCACCGGGATGATGAACGGATCGGAACCGGTCGCGATCAGAAGCTTGTCGTACGACACGGTGCGGCCAGAGCGTGCCGTCACCGTCTTCGCCGCACGGTCAATCGTCTCGACCGGATCGCCCGCGATCAGCTCGATCGCGTTGTCGGCATACCAGTCATGGCCGTTGATGACGATCTCATCGAAGGTCTTTTCCCCCGCCAGCACCGGAGAGAGCATGATGCGATTGTAGTTCACATGCCGTTCCGCGCCGAAGATCGTCACGCGGTAACGTCCCGCATCGCGCGCGATCAGTTCCTCGACCGCGCGGCACCCCGCCATGCCATTGCCGATCACGACGAGGTGCGGCGGGGCAGGGGGTGCGAACGTCTCATCCGCCTCGAACGCGGCCGGGTCGTGATGCTCGTCCAAGTGCATGTTTCAAGCTCCAAAACGAAAAAAGCCGCCATCCGGAGCCCGGTCGCGAGACCGGGATCTGGATGGCGGCTTTGCCATCGGTAGCGTCGCGACGATCCGTCCGTGGAGCGTCGCGACAATGTAATCGGGACAGCGTTGCCCCTCAGGAAAGCTTTTAGCGCGAAGTGCCCGAGCGTTCAAGCACTTCATCACGCTCAATACGTCCAGTCGAGCTGGAGCCACAGCTTGTCGGTATCGGTGGCGAACGCGTCCGCGCGATAATGCGCAAAGCGGGCGGAGAGCAGGTATCTGCGCAGCTTGGCGGTGGCGAGCAGGTCGATCTCGTCGCCGTAATGCTGGCCCAGCCGGTCGCTGTTGAAGCGGTGAAAGGCCGCCTGCACCGTGAGCGCGTCGATCCGGCCGACCGTCTTCCACCCGTAGCCCGCGCTTGCGTACAGGTCGCGCACGCCGTTGGGCGGGGTGGTGAGGAACTTGTCGTCCCACCCCTGGAACTTGAAGCCGGTGGCGAGCGGCGTCTGGAAACTGGTGAGCGCGACACCGTTGCTCGCGCCGAGCACCTCATACCCGCCACCGAGTTTCCACGCCGCCAGATCGAGTGTCGCGTCCACCAGATAATAGCTGGCGGCATAACGGTTCGGGTTGCGGTGATAGTCGGACTGGCGCGCGTAGCTGAACTGGTAGGAGAGCTTCACCGCCTTCGCCAGCGCTCGTGCGCCCGCCAGACGGCCGCCATAGCTCTGGCTCGACAAACGATAGCCTTGCACCGCCGCCTCGTCTTGATCGACCAGATACGCGAAGCCGGCCAGCGTGCCGATCGGGGTCGCATAGGCGAGGTTGGCGAATAGGTTGTCGCCGTCGATCGCCGGCTGGCGCGCGCCGGTGCCGTCGATCCCCCAGATCGTCCGCACGCTCCACGCATAGGTGATGTCGGCCTTGAGCCCCTTCACCGGCACGATCTCGGCGCGCACCGCGTCGAAGGTCTGGGCATTGTCGCGAAAGTTGGCGTTGCCGACGAATCGCTCGTCATCGAGCGTGATCTTCTGACGGCCGGCGGTGAGCGTGAACGGCTGCGTGCGATACTGAAGCCGCGCAAGATAGAGCGCGACGTTCTGCGGATCGGCGACCAGCGGGCGCGTCGCCGCGCCACGCAGCCCGTCGTAATAGTCGCCATCCACCGCAAGCGTGCCCTGCGCCTCGACCAGCGCGGAGAGCGGGCCGTCGCTCGCCTGCACGCCGGCGCGGGCGCGGATCGTGACGGCGTCGGCCGTGGTGTCGGGCAGGTCGGCCTGATCGACATGCTCGTACCGCAACCGCGCCTCGGCGACGGGCTTGACTGCGATGTCCTGCGCGCAGGCCGGGCCGGCGGCGGCCAGTGCGGCCGCCGTGGCGATGATCGTCTTCATGATGTCCCCCTTAACGATCGCGCGGCGTCAGATCCGCGCGCCGCTGGTCCACGTCCTGCGCCAGTTGCCCTGCACCATCAGCAGTCCGCAGAGCGCCAGCACCGCAAGCCCGGCGAAGATCAGGAAGCCGGGCGCGAAACTGCCGGTCATCTGCCGCGCGATGCCGAGCGAGGAGGCGAGGTAGAAGCCGCCAATGCCGCCCGCCATGCCGACCAGCCCGGTCATCACGCCGATCTCCGCCTTGAAGCGCTGGGGCACGAGCTGAAACACCGCGCCGTTGCCGACGCCGAGTGCGAGCATGGCGGTGACGAAGCAGGCGAGCGCCGCGGGAAGCGTGCCGGCATAGCCGACCAGCGCCAGCGCGATCGCGGCGACGATATAGACGATCGTCAGCGCCTTGATCCCGCCGATCGCATCGGCGAGCGCGCCGCCCATCGGCCGCACCAGCGATCCGGCGAACACGCACGCCGCAGTGCAATAGCCCGCGACGATCGGGCTCAGCCCGAATGCGTCGGTGAAGTAGATCGGCAGCGATGCCGCTAGCCCGACGAACCCGCCGAACGTCACCGCGTAGAACGCCATCAGCCACCAGGCGTCGCCCTGCTTGAGCGGCTCGAAATAATCGACAAGCCGCTTCGGCGCGGGCGGGTTGGGAGCATCCTTGGCGAGCGCCATATAGGCCACGAACACCAGCGCGAGCGGCAGGCAGGCGAGGCCGAGCACCGCGTTCCAGCCGAACGCCTTGGCGAGCATCGGCGCGAACAGCGCGGCGAACACCGTGCCCGAATTGCCCATGCCGGCGACCCCCATCGCCTTGCCCTGATGCTCCGCCGGATACCAGCGGCTGGCGAGCGGCAGCGCGATCGCGAAGCTCGCGCCCGCAAAGCCGAGGATCACGCCGAGCGCGAGTGTGCCGGCAAAGCTGTTCACGCCGAGCAGCCACGCCGACAGCAGCCCGCCGATCACGATCATCTGGCTGATCGCACCCGAGCGTTTCGGCCCGATCCGGTCGACCAGCAGCCCGTTGACGACGCGCAGCACCGCGCCAGCGAGCGTCGGCGTCGCCACCATCAGCCCCTTTTCGGCAGGGGTCAGCGCGAGCGTGCGCGCGATCTCGGGCGCGAGCGGGCCGAGCAGCACCCACACCATGAAGGCGAGATCGAAATACAGAAAGGCGGCGATCAGCGTGGGCGTATGCCCTGACTGCCAGAAGCCGCTCTTGTCGGATCGGGCCGCGCTTTCACCCGCGCCGTCCAGATATGCCGTTGCCATGATGACGTTCCCCATGCCGAAGAAAATGGACACGAAAAAAGCCGCTCGCCGGACGATCGCGTGGCGCGAGTCCGGTCAGCGGCTTTGCTGCTTTAGATCTGGGAGGATGGCTGCCCCGGCCCTGGGGCGCACATCCGGTGGCGCGCTTCGTTGCGCGGTGCAGCAATCATCTCGCGAATCGCTTTCGCGTGCAAGACGAAAATTTGGGCGCCTCAGCGCGAGGCGGCGAACCCCGCGAGGTAATCGGCGATCCGGTCGGGATCGAAGGTGCGCGCGTCGAAGAACCGGTCCGGCCCGAGCGTCAGCACGCCGCGGTGCGCGCCGACCGGCAAGGGTCCGGAAACCGCGCCCTCCACCTTCATGCTCGCGCCCGGCATCGGCTCGCCGGCCAGCGCGCGGCGGTAGATGTCGGGCCGGAACACCGCCGCCGCCGCGGCTTGCGTTTCGGGCGTCGGCTCGACCATCCGCCAGCGCACGAACTGCGAATAGATCCACAACGCCTGGCTCACCCAGGGGAAGCTCGTCGCCTCGCGATCGAACAGGATGAAGTCGGGCACCGCAATCGGCGCCGCGCCGCTCGCCGGCAGAATCGCGCCGGCAAGCGCGGGTTCGATCGCCTCGGGCGGCAGATCGGGCAAGCCGGTGCGCGCGAGCAGATCGACCAAGGCCGGGCGGTTGGCGGGCAGGTCGCACCATGCCGCCGCGCGCTTGGTGGCGCGCAGCAGCCGGTCGACCGTATCGGGATTGCCGTCCAGCCAGTCGGCACGGAAGGCGAGCACCTTCTCAACACCGCGCTGCCAGATGCGCTCGCCGATCGCCGCGATCTCGGCCAGACCGGCCACTACCGCTACGCTGCCCCACGGTTCGCCCGCGATGAAGCCGTCGATCTCGCCCGCGCGCATCGCCTCCGCCATCAGCGAGGGCGGCAACACGCGCAGCACCAGATCGCGGTCGGGGTCGACGCCCGCGCTCGCCAGCCAGTAGCGCAACATCAGCGCGTGGCTGGAAAAACGATGCACCACGCCGATGATCGGCTTGCGGCGGTGCAGCCCGATCGCGGCCGCGAAATCGTGCGCCGTGCCGAGCGGATCGTCGAGACGCGCGACGATATCGGGTTCGAGCGCGGCGGCGAAGTCGGGTGACACCACCACCATGTTGCCGTTGGCGCTGAGCTTGAACGGCGCGGCGAGCGCGGCCGGCTGCTGGCTCAGCCCGAGCGTCACCGCGATGGCGAGCGGGGCGAGCATGTGCGCCGCCTGAACCTGCCCATAGACGAGCCGGTCGCGCAGCGTCGCCCAGCTCGTCGTCGGCAGCAGATCGAGCGCGATCCCCTCCGCCTCGGCAAAGCCCAGCTCGCGCGCGACGATCAGCGGCGCAGCGTCGGTGAGCGCGAGAAATGCGATCGACAACGGGATCACAACGCACCTCCAAGCAGGTCGCTCGCGGTGATGAGCGCGGCGGCGACATCGACAATCTTCTTGCCCTGATTCATCGCGGTGCTTCTCAACAAGGTATAGGCTTCGGGCTCGGACAGGGCGCGGCTCGCCATCAGGATCGCCTTGGCGCGGTCGATCGTCTTGCGATCGGCGAGCTCGGTGCGCGCCTCGTTCAACTCGCTCTGCATCCGCGCGAAGGCGTTGAAGCGGCGCACGGCAAGGTCGATGATCGGCTTCACCCGCTCCTTGCGCAATCCATCGACGACATAGGCGGATACGCCCGCGTCGATCGCCGCGCCGATCATGCTCTCGTCCGACTGATCGACGAACATCGCGATCGGCTTGGCGAGCGCGCGGCTGACCATCAGCATCTCCTCCAGCGTGTCGCGGCTCGGGTTGCCGAGGTCCATCAGCACCACGTCGGGCGCCATCCGCTCGATCCGCGCGACGAACGCGCCGCGCGGGGGGACGAGGTGGATATCGTCGTAGCCGGCCTCGCGCAGGCCATCCTCAAGCACGGTGGCGCGCAATCCACTGTCATCAACGATGACGATTCGCAACCCGATCCCCCGCGTTCATGCTGCACCGCACACGGTTCCTATCCCAAGGCGGACGCTGTGACAAATCGGCGGCGGAACGCGGAGGCGCGCTCGGCGGTTGGACCTGAACGAACGCTGCACGAACCACCGCACGACGCGGCGCAGGGACGGGGATGATCTTGGACGAACAGGGACGCAACGCCGCGACGCCGTGGCAAATGCCGCGCGCCGCGTGGATTTCAATCCTCAAGCGCACGTATGCGGAGACGACCGACGACAACATCGGCCTGATCGCCGCCGGCGTGGCGTTCTACGGCTTCCTTGCGCTCGTCCCGCTGCTCGGCGCGGTGGTGCTGGTGTACGGTATCGCTGCCAGCCCTAAGACGGTGATTCAGGACATGACGCAGCTCGCCGCGATCATGCCCAAGGATATCGCCAAGCTGATCGGTGAGCAGTTGATGAACGTCGTCAAGACGTCGGACGGCAAGAAGGGGCTCGGCCTCCTGCTGGCGCTCGGCCTCGCGCTGTTCGGCGCGCGCAGCGGCGCGGGTGCGATCGTCACCGCGCTCAACATCGCCTATGAGGAATCGGAGACGCGCAGCTTCATCCGCGTCAACCTGCTCGCGCTCGCCATCACTGCCGCGGGCGTCGTGGTGGCGATGGTCGCGCTGGTGGCGGTTGCGGCGCTCGGCCATCTTGAAAGCCTGATCCCCTATGCGCCCGGCGCTGTCGTCGTGCTGGGTAAGATCGTCACATATGTGCTGTTCACGCTGGTCGGCGCTGCTGCGGCGGCGACGCTCTACCGCTACGGTCCATCGCGCCGACAGGCGAAATGGGTCTGGCTGACGCCGGGATCTCTGTTCTCGGCGCTGATGTGGCTGGCGCTGACCTCGGGCTTCGGCATCTATGTCGCCAATTTCGGCAATTACAATGCAACCTATGGCTCGCTCGGCGCGGTGGTGGTGACGCTGACGTGGCTGTACCTGTCGAGCTACATCCTGTTGTTCGGCGCGGAGTTGAACGCGGAGCTGGAACACCAGACCGAGAAGGACACGACCACGGCGGGCAAGCCGCTCGGCAAGCGCGGCGCGTGGGTGGCGGATCATGTCGCCGGCGACGGTGCCGATGCGGAGCCCGTTGGTGCCCCCGAAACGGTTACGCCGCCATCGAGTGCATCTGCCAAGCCCGCTGCCAGCCGTACAACCGGCGTGGCGGCGGATTTTGCGACCAGTCGAATCGCGAGCCGTGTCGGCGGCGTCGCTGGGCTGCCGCGGATCGGCTGGGGGCCGTCTGCGGCGGCGACGCTCGGCCTTGCGCTGATGCGGCGCGGGCGCGGGGTACAGGGTGCGGCGGTGCTCGGCGGGACGGCGGCGGCGATGTGGCTCGCACGCGATCGCGCGGCGGATCGCACGGTGAAGGCGGTGTTCTTCGATGTCGACGGCACGCTGGTCGACAGCAACGACCTGCACGTCACCGCCTGGGACGAAGCCTTCCGCGAACATGGCTTCACCGTCGAGCGTGACGCCATTCGCGGGCAGATCGGCAAGGGCGGCGATCTGCTGGTGCCGGCGCTGTTGCCGGGCGTTTCGGACGACATGCACGAGACGCTCAGCGATCGGCACGGCGCAATCTTCAAGCAGCGCTACCTCGATCGCGTCGAGCCGTTCGACGGCGCGACCGCGCTCCTCAAGCACGTTCATGGCTGCGGTCAGCGCGTCGTGCTGGCGTCCTCGGCGGATGCCAGGGAGGTGAAGCACTATATCGGTCTGCTCGGGGTGCGCCATGCCGTCGACGAGACGACCAGCATCGACGATGTGCGGACATCAAAGCCGGCCGGAGACATCTTCGCCTCCGCGTTGAAGAAGGTGAAGCCGCTCACGCCGGAGGAGGTTATCGTGGTGGGTGACACGCCGTATGACGTGGAGGCAGCGGCCCGCTGCGGCATCCGTACGGTTGCGCTGCGCTCGGGCGGGTTCGATGATGCGGTGCTGCTGAAGGCCGGGGCGGTGGCGCTGTACGACGATGCGGCGGATCTGCTCGCGCACTATTCGGCGTCGCCACTGGGCGCCTGATCTCGGCTCGCCCCTAAACATAAGGCGGCCATTACGCCGCCTGTTAGCTACTCTCTCGTGTTGCGGCCGGGCCGACGATCACCGCCGGCCCCGCCGCTACGACACTCTTACAGCTTGTCGCCGAGCGCACCCTTGACGCTGCCCTTAACGTCCTGCGCCGAGCCCTTCAGTTGCTGCGCATCGCCTTCGGCTTCGAGCCTTTCGTTACCGGTGGCGGAGCCGATCACTTCCTTGACCTTGCCCGCGATCTTGTTGCCGGCGGCGTCCAGCTTGTCGGTCAGTTCGCTCATGGATTGTCTCCAGCGATTTTCCGGAGACGATTATCGCCCCGGCTCTCTCGCACGGACACACAACCGCCGTCCGGCACCAACGGTTCCGAAACGATTCGCGGCCGCCGCCGGCGACGCGTCGCGGCCCGTTCGGCTCGGCTCGGGCTATTTCAAAACGATAACCGTGTCTTGCCCGCGAGAGCTTGCGGAGCGCAGTTCAGCGACGTGCCAGCGCTACTTCAACTGTTGCGAACAAGATTACGTTTATCGTCCCACATAATGTTTTTAAGATGCGCATATTGTCAAACCAGCAGGGCTTATGCGATGTGATGCGTGACGACGCGATCCGTCGGCTGGCAGGGGGTGCATCCTCCCGGCACAGGCGATCGACGTCGGACCCGACCGCAAAAAGGGGTCGAACAGGGAGAGGGGAATGTTGAAGGTACGTCGTCACCCGTCCGCCATGGTTGCGGTGTCTTCGCTCGCGCTCGCGACCGGGCTCCTGCTGTCCGCGTCGCCGGTTCTCGCGCAGAGCACGAGCAGCGCGAGCGCTAATCCCACGCCCGATGCGCCAGCTCAGCCGCAAAATGACACCGCTGGTACAAACGACGTCCCAAGCAAGGCGGACGCCGCCGCGCAGGACGTGATCGTCGTCGGTACGCGCGCATCGCTGCAATCGAGCATCGCCCGCAAGCGCAACGCCGGCACCATCGTCGACTCAATCGTCGCCGATGATATCGCCAGCTTCCCCGACAAGAACGTCGGCGACTCGCTCGCGCGCATCACAGGCGTGCAGCTCAGCCGCGATTTTGGCGAGGGTGTGGCTGTGTCGATCCGCGGCGTGGAGCCGGACCTCAACCGTGTCGAGATCAACGGCGTCAGCCAGGCATCCACGCAGGGCACGCGCTCGGGCGATTTCCGCGAACTCGCCACCGAACTCGTCAAGTCGATCGACGTGTACAAGGGCTATTCGGTCGATCTGACCGAAGGCGGCCTCGGCGGCACGGTCAGCATCGAGACGCGCCGCCCGCTCGAGCTCAAGAAGGCGCTCGGCACCGTCGTCTTCTCCGAGCAGCAGCTCGACACCACGCAGGACTGGAAGCCGCGTATCACCGTGCTGGCCGGCACGCCCAAGCTGTTCCTCGATGGTCTCGGCGCGCTGTTCAACGTGACCTACGACAACGTGACGACCCGGCAGGATTACATCAGTAACACCAACTGGTCGCGTCTCGCCGATTTCGATCATTCGGACCAGAAGACCGTCGCCGATCCGAACTACGCGGCTTACACAACCTATGCGAGCTGCGCGAACGTCGGCGGCGCCAACGCGGCCAACGCAACCACGCGGCGCAAGGCGTGTGAGACGCAGTTCTTCGATTGGGCGCCGACCGTGCCGCGCTATCGCAACTGGGTCCGTCACGACAAGCGGATCTCGGGTGACGCGCAACTGCAATATCAGGTCGCGCCCAACTTCCGCGCCTATGTCGAGGCGACGATCAACCACCGCGACCAGACCCTTCAGGACGCGAACTACTCGCTCGATATGGGCCGTTATCAGCGATATCAGCTCGATCCCACGCTGCCGGTCGGGCTGAACGGCGGCACCTCGCAGCCACAAATCAAAGCCGGCAGCGCTACGGTCGACGCCAATCACGTCGTCACCAGCTACACCACCGCGCTCAACCCAAGCGTGGTGAGCAGCACCGTGACTAGCGGCGATGCCAACATCCTCGGCATACAACGCCGCGATTACACCGACGAGCAATATTCCTATTACTATCAGGGCGGCTTCACCTGGGATGTGGGCCGGTTGCACGTCAAGGGCCTCGGCTCGCACTCGCTGGCGCGCGATATCGGCAACAATGCGCTGATCTCGATCAGCACTTCGGTTCCGGGCGTGACGGTCGACCGGCGCAACTCGCTCGGCATTCCTGCCTTCATCTTCCCGAGCACGGTCAATCCGGCCGATTACACGATCTACACCGCCAATGCCGCGACCGACCCATATCAGGCCGGGCCGACGATCCAGTGGCGTCCTAACGATTACGGCAACACCGAAAATCAGGGCAAGATCGACGCGACCTACGATACCGATCTGCCGCTGCTCAAGAGCATCCAGTTCGGCTCGCAGGCGCGCTGGCAGAGCTACTATCAGTATCTCGGCGGCGGCTCGCAACTGCTGAATGCCGCGACCGGCCAGTATCAGACCGCGTCCTATTACAGCTACACGACCAACATCGTGAAGACGGTGACGGCACGCTCGACCGTGACCGGGATCGGCAACGGCAACAATACCACCACGTATCAGCTCACACCGGCCGAATACATCGGCATTCTCCAGGCTGCCAACGGTCTGGTCCCGGGTGGCGCAGGGCTGTTCTCCGGTCTTCAGAATGCGCCGGGCAACATCCCGAGCCAATTCGCAGTACCGATCTTTGATACCAGCGTGCTGAGTCAGTATTACGATCTGTCGAAGTTCAATCAGAGTCAGGAGCGGTCGGCCGATGGCCTTCCGCAGATTCCGAGTGCGCAGATCGACGAGACCGTCATCGCCGGCTACCTCAAGGGCAATCTCGATACGCGCGTGTTCGGCATGCACCTCACCGGGAACGGCGGCGTGCGCATCATCAACACGCGCGATTCGGGTACGGGCACCAACATCGCCCGTGTTACCGCGCTGAACGCGGCCGGTACGGCAGTCACGACCGTTACCGCAGCGCAGCAGATCAGCATCAGGAACAACTACACGGACGTTCTGCCTGCCTTCAACCTCGCGCTCGAGATCACGCCGGATCTGGTGCTGCGCGGCAACTGGGCGAAGAACCTTGCCCGACCCAAGCCGCTCGATCTGGTCCCGAACATCAACTGCCTCGATGATCAAACCACCGGCGTACTCGGGCAGGATGCCTGCACGGCCGGCAACCCGAACCTCAAGCCGTACCGCGCGGTTCAGTGGGAGGGCAACCTCGCCTGGTATCCCAATCGCGATACGCTGGTGAGCCTCGGCTATTACAAGAAGTACGAATCGAGCTTCATCATCGGCGGCGTGACGCGCAACGACGTCGATCTGTTCAACGATGGTATCCTCTATACGGTGAAGCAGCCGATCAACGGCTTCGGCGCGTTGCTCGACGGTTTCGAGGCGAGCGCGCAGACAGCGTTCACCTTCCTGCCGCGTCCGTTCGATGGTCTGGGCGCAAGTGGCAACTTCACCTATGCGCGCGCGCTGCGGACGAACCTGACCAACCTGGCGACGAACCAACCGCTAAATGACTACCCGGGCCTGTCCAAATACACCTGGAATGCGAGCGTGTTCTACGACAAAGGCTTCCTGAACGCGCGCCTGAGTTATAACTACCGGTCCGACTGGATGCAGACCTCGGCTGACTCGGCCAACGGCAACAACCCGATCTACCGCAAGGCGGAAGGGTATCTCGACGGCAAGATCACCATCCGCGTGCCGAAATATTATTTCAGCGTGTTCGTCGAGATGCAGAACATCAACAAAGAATATTCGCAGACCTACATTAAGAACCTCGGACCGGTCGATCTTTACTATCCGGGCCGTCGTTTCTTCACGGGTATTCAAGCGAAGTTCTGATCTGTTACAGCGATCAAGGAGCAGCAATGAAGACGACACTCGCGACCCTGCTCCTTGCCGCGACCATGCTCTATCCCGTCACCGCCGAGGCGCAGCGCGCCTCGGCGGTGACGCCGTCTCCACGCCAAAGCTACGATTTCGATCGCGGGTGGCTGGTGCATGTCGGCGACGGCGCCTTCTCCGACACGGCCGCCAGCGAGGCCGGATGGGATGCGGTGACGCTGCCGCACGCCTTTGACGAGACGCTGGCGTTCAAGATCGACATCCACGATCAGCCCGAAGCGATCGTCTGGTATCGTAAGCATTTCCGGCTGCCCAAGGACGCGCCGCAAGGTCGCGCGTTCCTCGAGTTTGAGGGCGTTCGCCAGGCGGCCGACGTGTGGGTGAATGGCCAGAAGGTCGGATCGAGCGAGAACGGCGTCATGGCGTTCGGCTTCGACATCACGCGCGCGCTCAAGCCCGGCGACAACATCGTGGCGGTGCGCGTTGACAATCACTGGGATTACAAGGAACGTGCCACCGGCACCAAGTTCCAGTGGGAAGACAAGAACTTCTATTCGAACTTCGGCGGCATCAACAAGCCGGTGCGGCTGCACCTGACCGGCCCGGTCTATCAGACCTTGCCGCTTTACAGCAGCCTCGGCACCGAGGGGCCGTACATCTGGGCGGACGCGTTCGACATGCCCGGCGCGGCGGCAACGGTTCACGCCGAAAGCGAGGTACGCAACGACGGCGCCTCCGCCATGACGGTCGGCTACGACGTCACGGTGCGCGATCTCGATGGCAAGACCGTGGCGACGTTCGCGGGCGGCCGCCAGACCATCGCGCCGGGCGCAAGCGCGACGCTCAAGGCCGCCAAGCGCCTGACCGGGCTGCATTTCTGGAGCTGGGGCTACGGCTATCTCTACACCGTCACCGGCACGCTCAAGGATGCGAGCGGCCGGGTGATCGACGCGGTCGATACGCGCACCGGCTTTCGCCAGACCAGCTTCGATCACGGCGTGCTCACGCTCAACGGGCGCGTGCTGCAACTCAAAGGCTATGCGCAACGCTCGACCGACGAGTGGCCGGGCGTCGGCCTGTCGGTGCCGCCTTGGGTGAACGACTTCTCCAACCGGCTCGTCACCGGCAGCAACGGAAACCTCGTGCGCTGGATGCACGTCACGCCGGGCAAGCGCGAGATCGAGTCCGCCGACCGGCTCGGGCTGATCGAGGCGATGCCGGCCGGCGACAGCGAAGGCGATCCGAGCGACGCGACCCGCTGGGGCCAGCGCGTGAAGGTGATGCGCGACGCGATCATCTACAACCGCAACGATCCGTCGATCCTGTTCTACGAGAGCGGCAACCACGGCATCAGCGAGGCGCATATGGCGGAGATGCTCGCGGTGAAGACGCAGTTCGATCCGAACGGCGGCCGCGCGATCGGCTCGCGCGAGATGCTGGGGAGCAGCACGGCGCAATACGGCGGCGAGATGCTCTACATCAACAAGAGCGCGGGCAAGCCACTGTGGGCGATGGAATATTCGCGCGATGAAGCGGCGCGCGCCAATCAGGACGAGTTCACCCCGCCGTTCCACAAGGACTCGCCCGACTACAACCGCAATGTCGAGAGTATGGCGGTCGAGGACGTGCGCCGCTGGAACGATTACTACCAGCAGCGCCCCGGCGGCGGCGAGCGGGTGAGCGCGGGCGGAGTGAAGATCGGCTTCACCGATGCCAACTCGCACTTCCGTGGCGACAACAATTACCGTGCCTCGGGCGTGCTCGATGCCGTGCGGCTGCCGAAAGACCCATGGTTTGTGCATCAGGCGATGTGGGACGGCTGGGTCGAGAGCGGCGGGCATCACGTCCACGTCATCGGCCATTGGACCTATCCGGCCGGCACGGTGAAGCCGATCTACGTCGTGTCGAACGGCACTTCGGTCGAGCTGTTCCGCAACGGCAAGTCGCTCGGACAGGGCGTGCGCGAGAGCAATTTCCTGTTCACCTTCAAGGATGTGGCGTTCCAGCCGGGCGAATTGCGGGCGGTCGCGCATTTCGCGGACGGCAAGACGGCCGAGCAGGTGCTCACCACCGCCGGCGCGCCGGCCGCGATCCGGCTGACCCCGCACACCGGCCCGCGCGGCTTCGTTGCCGACGGAGCGGACCTGATGCTGGTCGACGTCGAGGTGGTCGATGCGAAGGGCCAGCGCGTGCCGACCGCGTTCAACAAGGTCGATTTCGCGCTGACCGGCGCGGCCGAATGGCGCGGCGGCATCGCGCAGGGCGATTCCTCGGGCAAGCCGCGCGCGACCGTGGCCACAATGTCGGCCAACACGCCTGGTACGACCAGCTTTAAGGGCGTCGCGCGGGATGAGGACAATTACATCCTGTCAAAGCGGCTACCGGTCGAACTCGGCGTCAACCGCGTGCTGATCCGTTCGGGCACGACGGCGGGGGCGGTCCACCTCGTTGCGACCGCGCCGGGACTCAAATCCGCCACGCTCGACACGCGGACGATTACCGCGTCCGTAACGGACGGTCTCTCGACCGACTTTGCCGAAGACGCGCAACGCTCCGATTTGTCGCGCGGGCCGACCCCGGCGGGCTCGTCGGTGGTGCCGCGCTGGCGCACGATCGCGGTCGCGGGCATCACCGCCGGCTCCGCGCAACCCGATGCCGCGAATAGCCACGACGATAACGAGGCGTCGACATGGACGAGCGACGGCACGCCCGGCAATGCTTGGATCGAATATCGTTTCGCAAAGGCCGAGAGCCCTGCGCGGCTGTCGCTGCGGCTCACCGGCTGGCGGTTGCGCAGCTACCCGATCCGCGTGACGCTCGACGGCAAGACGGTGTGGGAGGGGCCGACGCCCAAGTCGCTCGGCTATGTCGACCTTCCGCTGACACCTGCGACGGGCAGCAAGCTGCGCATCACGCTGACGGGTGCGACCAGCGACCGCGACGCGTTCGGCAATATCGTCGAGGTGAAGGACACCAAGGCTGCGGCGGGAACGGGCGCGGACACGGTAACGCCGGGGTGGAAGCTGAGCATCGTCGAGGCGGATATTCTGGCGGCGGCAAAGTAGTCGACGACCGGCCATCCCACGACCTTCGACTTCGCTCAGGGCGAACGGGGATGGGGCGGTGAAGTGATGGGGTGTTGATTATCCCCGCCGTTCGTGCCGAGTAGCGATCGACTAGGCGAAGCCGTAGCGAGAGCGCGTATCGAGGCATGTGTCGCGTGGGGCCTTGTCCATCCATACGCCGCCTCGTTACGCCCTGCGGGCTACTCGGCAGCTACTCGGGACGAACGGTGTGCTACTCCGTGCCGTACCGCGCCCTCCTCGTGCTCCCGCGCAGGCGGGAGCCCAGAGCCGCAGGCGCGGCGCTCGTGGCACTGGGCTTCCGCCTTCGCGGGAGCACGGCTAACGTGCGGAGGCCGAAACGCCTCGCCGCTCAACACTCCACCACGTTCACCGCCAGCCCCCCAAGGCTCGTCTCCTTATACTTCGACTTCATGTCCTCGCCGGTCTGACGCATCGTCTCGATCACCTGATCGAGGCTGACGATGTGCCGCCCGTCGCCGTGCAGCGCGAGATAGGCGGCGTTGACGGCCTTGATCGCGCCCATCGTGTTGCGCTCGATACAGGGGATCTGCACCAGCCCGCCGATCGGATCGCAGGTGAGGCCGAGGTTGTGCTCCATACCGATCTCGGCGGCGTTCTCGATCTGCGCGTTGCTCGCGCCCAGCGCCGCCGCGAGGCCGCCCGCCGCCATCGAACACGCCACGCCGACCTCGCCCTGACAGCCCATCTCCGCCGCCGAGATCGACGCGCGCTGCTTGTACAGGAAACCGATCGCCGATGCGGTGTAGAGCAATCGCCGCGAGCCTTCGGCCGTCGAGCCGTGGACGAACGTCTCGTAATATTTGAGCACCGCCGGGATCACCCCGGCAGCGCCATTGGTCGGCGCGGTGACGACGCGGCCGCCCGCCGCATTCTCCTCGTTCACCGCGAGCGCCCACAGGCTGACCCATTCGAACACGAGGCTCGGGTCGGCGCGGGGCCCACGCTCGATCAGCTTTTCGCGCATCGCCCGCGCACGGCGCGAGACCTTGAGGCCACCGGGCAGCACGCCTTCGCCGCGACAGCCGCGTTCGATCGAGGCGAACATCGCCGCGCGCACCGAGGCTAGGAAGGCGTCGGTCTCGCTCGCGTCGCGCCATGCCGCCTCGTTGATGCGCACGATATCGGCGATGCTCATGCCGGTAGCCTCGCCGATCGCGAGCAGTTCGTCGGCGGAGGAGAAGGGGTGCGGCGGCAGGGCGTTGACGCGCGGGGGCACCTCGCCCTCCATCCGGATCGCGCCGCCGCCGATCGAATAATAGCGCCGAACGATCGCGCTGCCGTCGGGCAGGGTGGCGGTGAAGGCCATGCCGTTGGGGTGGCCGGGCAGGAAGCTCGCGTGGAAGATCAGGTCGGCGGGCTCGTCGAACGCGATCGGCTCCGCCCCGCCGAGCGGCAGACTGGCGTTCGCGCGGATCTCGGCGAGGATCGCAGCGACACGATCGGGGTCCACCCCTTCGGGCGTGTAGCCGGCAAGGCCGAGCAGCACCGCGCCGTCGGTGCCGTGCCCGCGTCCGGTCAGCGCGAGCGAGCCGTAAAGGTCGCACGTCACCCGTACCGGGTTCGCCCGTTCCTCGACCAGCATGCGTGCGAAGGCGTGCGCCGCGCGCATCGGGCCGACGGTGTGCGAACTCGACGGGCCGATGCCGATCGTGAAGAGATCGACGACGCTTAACGGGGCTGCATTCTTGTCGAGCACGGACGGCCTTTCGGGTGGAGCGCGTGCATACGCCTTTTCGCCCGGGAGAACACCTCCGTGCTAGACCATTGCCGCGAGCAATCCTCCGCCGGCCGCCGCCAGCGCCAGCACGACGCCGACGCGCGCCAGCGCAGGGCGATAGGTCCGCGCCAGAACGAGCGGCAGCCCGACCGCCGGCGCCGCGCCGATCCACACCATCGCGCCGACCACCGGCAGCCGGGCCGCGAGCGCGAACGCCAGCGATGCGGCGAGTAAAAGCCAGCCGAAGAAGCGCGCCTGCTGACGCCGCGCGACCGCAAGCCGTCGGCCGGTAAGCGCGTCGCCGTGCTGCGGCTGCGCGACCGCGAGCGCGAACAGCGCGAGGTACAGCAACGCGACCGAGGCGATCAGCACCGCGCGCTCCGCCACGCGAGCCACCCGCACAACAGCCCGAAGCCGCAGAGCGCGAGATTGCCCCCGACCAGCACCGCGTCGGGCGCGGCGATCCAGCCGCCCAGCCACGGCGCGACGAATAGCCCCAGCGCAAGCCCGGCGAAGGGCAGCGGCCAGCGCAGCCGTCGTGGCAGCGCCGCGACGATCACCGCGGCGAAGCCAGCCGTCAGCAGCGCGACCGTGACCTCCGCGCCCGCGCGACTCTCCGCGCCAAGCGGCAGCAGGCGATTGGCCCAGAGGAAGGCGATCGCCCCCGCCGGCACACCGAGGATCACGCCGGCATTGACGCGCGCGAGCAGGCGATTGGCGCGATCGGCGACGCGTTCGCAGCGCTTGACCGTCCACAGGATCAGCCCGGTCGCGATTGCCATCGTCAGCATCGCCCCGCCGAGGAAATACAGCCACCGCAAGGGGAGCGGCGCGAAGCGGGCGATGTGCAGCCCGTACAGCCAGCTATAGGCGGTGATCGCCGGGCGATGTTCGATCCAGCCGCCCAGCAGGCGGCCGTTCACCGCATCATAGCTCGCCACGCCGCGATTGGTGGCGATCTGCGCGCTGTCGGCGCAGGTGAAGCTCGCCACCGCCGCCGCATCGCCGGGGTTGACGATCGTCACACGCCCTACCGCGCCGCCGCAGCGGCGTTGTGCATCGCGCATCATCGCGGCGATGGTGCCGAGCGGGGCCGGGTGCTTCGCCGCCGGTCGATCGACACCGCCGGGCGCAAGCTCGCGGTACATCGCCGCCGTGTCCGCGCCGTATCCGGCGATACCCGGCCAGGGCATGCTGAGCGACATCAAGGTCAGCAGCCCGGTCGCTGTAATCATGATGTGGAACGGCAGCGACAGCACGCCGAGCGCATTGTGTGCGTCAAGCCACGAGCGCTGGCCCTTGCCCGCGCGGAACGTGAAGAAATCGCGGAAGAAACGGCGGTGCGCGACCACGCCCGAGATCAACGCGATCAGCATGGTCGCGGCGGCCAACGCGGCGAGTAGCCGCCCCCACGGATAGGGCAACTCCAGCTCGAAATGCAGCCGGTAGAAGAACTCGCCGCCCATCGTTTCGCGCGCCACCGGCGCACCGCTCAGCGGATCGAGCGCGCGGAACAGCAGCTTGCCGCCGTGCGTGAAATAGGCGTCTGTGGTGCCGGCGCGCGCGTCGGGCGCGGTGAGATACCAGGTGGGCGCGTCGGCGGCGTCCCGCGCCAACCACCGCGTCGCCGCCGTGATCGCCTGCACCGGATCGGCTGCGGCACGCGTTTCCGGGCGCATCCAGCGGCTGATCTCGGGCCTGAACATGCTGAGCGTGCCCGCGAATGCCATCAGGTACAGGACATGGCCGAGCAGCAGCCCGGTCCAGCCGTGGAGCCACGCCATCGTCTGGCGCGCTCCGTCGTGGAGGCGGTTCATGCCGGGGGGAGTGGCAGCATCAGCGCGAGCGTGCCGAACGCCGTCGCAAGCGCGATCACGCCGCAGCACGCCCGGCCGGGGCTGCGCGTGAGGAAGGCCCAGATCGTCACGAGGGGGAACAGCAGCAGCGCGACCAGCACCGCAGTCATCACCGCCTCCGGCCGTGCCATCGGCAGTGCGCGGGCGAGGAAAGCGCCGAGCGTCGCGACCACCGCATAAGCGCCGACGGTCCCCGCAAACGTGCGCGCGGCGACGTTGACGCGATACCGTGCGCATCGCCGGTCCCGCACCATCGGCGCAACCAGCCTTGCGCGCGGGCGCAGGTCGGCGGCGGCGCTGCGGCGCTCGACAGCGGGGGCGGCGCTGCGGCGCGGGATGATGGCGTTGCCTGCGAATGCGGGGCTGAAATGCCGGTTCATGACGAACAACTACGAACAGGTCTTTTGCGAGTCAATCGCATTATCACATCGTGAAGACAGCTCGCGAAGGAATTCGGCTCGTCATGGCTCCACATCGGCCCGCCCGCGTTGTCATATGATGAAGATCGCCGTCTACGCACAGCCCGGTCGCCGCCGACGGCCGCCTAATGAGATCGTCGGCCCGGTCGTCGCGGCCGCGCTGCTGGTCGGCGGGTGCAGTCACAAGGTCCATTCGCCCGCCCCGCCGCGAATCGCAGACGCGCCCGATTTCCCGATCGAAACCTCCTCGATCGTGGTGCCGATCTCGGGATCGCTCGATGATCTCGCCCGCGCGCTTGAGGCGCAGGTGCCGAGGCGGCTGTGGGGAATCGACAAGCAGCTCGACGCCTGTGTCCCGGCCAAGCGCGTCAACATCGGCATCGCGCATGTCCGCGTGCTGCCCAACCTCGGTTGTCGGGTGACGGGCGAGGTGACACGCGGGCGGCTGAAGCTCGGCGGTCACGGCAACCGGCTGACGATCGACATCCCCGTCCACGCCGCCATCGCCGCGCAGAAGGTCGGCGGCGTGGTCTCCAAGACCGCGACGGGCGATGCGGTGGTGCATGCCGTCGCGCAACTGTCGATCGCGGGTGACTGGTCGCCGACCGCGAAGGTGCGGATCGCTTATGACTGGACGACCCCGCCCGGCATCGACTTCCTCGGTCGCCGCATCGAGTTCGCCAGCAAGGCCGACGCGCGATTGAAGCCGGTGCTGGCGGGGCTGGAACGCAGCCTGCCGCGCGAACTGAACAAGCTCGATCTACGCGCCAAACTCGCCTCCGCCTGGGCGCAGGGCTTCACCTCGATCATGCTCAACCGCGACAAACCGCCGGCATGGATGCGGATCACCCCGAAGCGGCTCGGCTTCGGCGGCTATGCGATCACCGGGCGAACGCTCGTGCTGACGCTGGCGGCGGACGCCCTGACCGAGACGTTCGTCGGCGCGCGTCCCGCCGATCCCGTGACCACGCCGCTGCCGCCGCCCGCACCATCGGTCGGCAAGCAGGGGCTCAACTTCTTCATTCCGGTGCTGGCGGATTATGCGCAGCTCGAACCCGTTGTGCAGCGTGTGCTGGTGAAGCGCGCCAACAAGGGCATCTCGCTCGCCGGGATCGGTCCTGTCGACGTCGAGTTTGGCAAGGTGACGGTTTATGCCACCACCGGCGGGCGGCTCGCGATTGGGGTAAAGGCGAAGGCGAAGGCACGCAGCAGTTCGCTGCTCGCCACCAAGGGCGAGGTGTGGCTGACGGCGGTGCCCTATAATGTCTCCAATTCGCAGCTGATCCGCGCGCGCGACGTCGCGATCAGCACCGATACGGACAGCGAGACGGTCAACCTGCTCGTTTCGCTGTTCAAGGACACGTCGATCCGCGACACGATCGCGCAAGGGCTGGCCCACGACTTCGCGCCCGATTACGCAAAGGTGCTGCGCTCCGCGCGGAAAGCGATCGGCCAGCGGCGTGAGGGTGACTTCCTGCTCTCCGCCGATGTGACGCGGGTGGAGAACGGCAGGCTGGCGGTGACGGGCAAGGGTCTGTTCCTGCCGGTGCGCGCGGTGGGGCAGGCGACGATCACCTATGCGCCGCTCAGGCGATAGCACGCGAATAGCGGTTGGCCGCTGCCGCGTTGTGGCGTAAGGGCCGCGCCGGACGCTTGAGCGGGCAACCGCTTCGTCCACGATCGCGTCGGTGCCCCGCGAGGGGCTTAAACGGGAATGCGGTGCGGGTCTCATGCCCAAATCCGCAGCTGTCCCTGCAACTGTAAGCGGCGAGCGTGATGCACCGGCCCGTAAGGGCGGCCACTGAAGCCCTTGGGGTTCGGGAAGGCGTGCATCAGGCGCTGACCCGTGAGCCAGGAGACCTGCCGGCGTATCGTCGCTCTTGCCGTGGTCCAGGAACAGGCCAAGGCACGGTTCTCCGTCTGAGCGACAGACTGAGCGGTGGGGGCCGCAAGGGTCGTGCAGGCCGGGGCCGATTGGCGTCCGCCCGACGTGCGCGATCGGTCGTCTGCGAAAGATGGCTTGCCCCTGCCGATGTGTCGCAAGACGCCGGGGGGAAGACATTTGAAGACCATGATTTCACTGATCGCGCTGACCGCGGCCACACCGGCGCTGGCGCAGAGCGCCGCTACGGACGATGCCACCGTGACCGACACCGTCGTCGTCACCGCCGCGCGCGCGCCGGGCGGCATCTCGACCGCGACGCTCGGCTCGTCGGCGACGGTGCTGACCGCGCAGGATCTCGCCGATCGCCAGACCGTGATCGTCTCGGACGTGCTGCGCGACGTTCCGGGCGTCTCGGTCAACCGCACCGGCGCGGTCGGCGGGATGACGCAGGTGCGCATCCGCGGCGCGGAGAGCAACCATACGCTCGTCCTGATCGACGGCATCGAGGCGGCCGATCCCTATTACGGCGAATACGACTTCGCTTCGCTGACCGCGGACCCCGGCGCGCGCGTCGAGGTGCTGCGCGGCGAGCAGAGCGCGCTGTACGGATCGGACGCGATCGGCGGCGTCATCAACTACATCACGCCGACCGGGCGCGAGATGCCGGGGTTCGCCGGGCGGATCGAGGCGGGATCGTTCAACACGATCGACGGCGCGGTGCGCGGCGCGGGCACGGTCGGCGATTTCGACTATGCGGTCGGCGGGTCGTACTCCGGGATCGGCGGCTATGTCGTCGCACCGGCGGGCGACCGGCGGATCGGTTCGAAGATCGGCACGGTCAACGGTAAGTTCGGTTATCAATCGGGCGACTTCGCGCTGCGGGGGGTGGTGCGCTACACGCACATCGACGCCGATCTCAACGATCAGGATTATGTCGCCACGGGCAACGCGATCGACAGTGGCGGCAGCTATCTGAACGATGCGGTCTATGCTTTGGTCGGCGCGCATTACGACGCGCTGGAGGGCCGCTGGAGCAACGATCTCAGCGCGCAGTTGCAGGATTCACAACGCCAGTATCACGACGACACCGGCGCGGAGACGATCGGCGACACCGGCCGCCGCAAGAAGGTGTCGTTCGTGTCGGCGCTCAAGCTTGGCAATGATCGGGTCAGCCATCTCATCACCGGCGCGGTCGATTACGAGCACGAATCGTATCAGGGCGCCTCGGCGTTCATCACCGGCAGCAACCCGTTCCACGATACCGACAATTGGGGGCTGGTCGGCCAGTATCAGCTCACCGTCAACGACCGGCTCGGCCTCGGCGCGGCGGTGCGGCACGACATCAACGAACGGTTCCGCGATACGACGACGTGGCACCTCCAGGCGAGCTACCGCTTCGAAACCGGCACGCGCATCCACGCGGCGGGCGGAACGGGCGTGAAGGCGCCGATCTTCTCCGAACTGTTCGGCTATGCGCCCGACAGCGGCTTCGTCGGCAATCCCAATCTCAAGCCCGAGGAGTCGACCGGCTGGCAGGCGGGCGTGGAGCAGAGCTTCCTCGCCGGGCACGCCCGCATCGACGTGACCTATTTCAACGCGGTGCTGCGCCACAAGATCGTCAGCACGTTGGATCCGGTCTATACCGTCGTCAACGCGACCGGATCGTCGCCGCATCAGGGCGTGGAGGTGGCGCTGAACACGGATCTGCCCGCCGGCTTCCGCTTCGACGGCAGCTACACCTTTCTCGACGCGCACGACGAAGCCGACGTGACGCTGATCCGCCGGCCCAAGCATATCGGCAGCGCCAACCTCGCGTGGCGATCGAAGGACGATCGCTTCGGCGCGAACGTGACGGTGCGCTACAACGGCGACGCACTCGACACCAATTTCGCGACCTTCGCGACCGAGACGCTGAAGGCCTATACGCTGGTGAACTTCGGCGCGGATGTCGCGGTGGCGCGCGGCATCTCTGTGTTCGGGCGGGTCGAGAATCTGCTCGACACCGACTACCGCGAGAACGTCGGCTTCCGCACTCCGGGCCGCGCGGGCTACGGCGGCATCAAGGCGCGGATCTGATGGTCAGCGGCACCCGCACCGAGGCCGAGCATGCCGAGAAGATGCGCAAGCGTCAGGCCGTGCAGGAACGCACCGTCGCCAGCAAGACGATCGAAAAGGGGCTGGTGATCGTCCACACCGGCGCAGGCAAGGGCAAGACCACCGCCGCGCTCGGAATGGCGGTGCGCGCGATCGGCCACGGCATGACGGTCGGCGTCGTCCAGTTCGTCAAGGGTGCGATGACGACGGGCGAGAAGGCGGTGTTCGACCGGCTCGGTGATCTGGTGGCGTTCAGGCCGATGGGCGAGGGCTTCACCTGGGATACGCAGGACCGCGCGCGCGATATCGCGGTCGCGCGCGGGGCGTGGGATGAGGTCAAGCGGATGATCGCCGATCCGTCCTATGGCATGGTGATCGCCGATGAACTCAACATCGTGCTGCGCTACGACTATCTGCCGCTCGACGAGGTGCTGGCGGCGCTGGCGGACAAGCCGGCGATGACGCATGTCGTCGTCACCGGGCGCAACGCCCCGGCGGCGCTGATCGAAGCGGCCGATCTGGTGACGGAGATGACGCTCGTGAAGCATCCGTACCGCGAACAGGGCGTGAAGGCGCAGGCAGGGGTGGAGTTCTAGTGGCAGCGCACGCGCGTCTGCCGGGATCGGCGTTACCGTGTCCCGATCGCCCTGGCCTGACGCGCGAGGCTTTGCGCCGCCTGCACATAGGTCGGGCTGCCGCACACCGTCCACGCCTCGGGCAGGCGCAGGCGCGGGATGCGGTCGAGCGCGGGGTGGTGGAGCATCTCGGTGCCCTGATCGACCACGCGGTCGGTCGCGCTCTCGACGATCAGATAGTCGGGGCGGGCGGCGATCATCTCCTCGAGCGAGACTTGCGACAGCGCCGGCTTTCCGAGCTTGGCGGCGAGGTTGACGAGGCCGACGCGCGTCATCAGCTCATCCACCAGCGTGCCGGTGCCGGTCAGATAGCCGCGCCGCTGGTAATAGGCGGCGACGCGGTGGCCGGGCACGCGCGGCAAGGCGGCCAGCGCACGATCCATCCGCGCGATCAGCGCCGCGCCGCGCTCCGGGTGGCCGACCGCGGCGGCGACCTGGCGGATTTGCGCCACGATGTCGGCATAGCGATCGGCCGGCGCGAGATCGATCACACGGTAGTGATGCGGCGCGAGTGCGGCGAGCATGCCGCCGGTACGCGGCGGGGTGCCGACGATCAGATCCGGGTCGATCGCGAGGATCTCCTCGGCGGACTGGCCGAGGATGTGGAGGCCGGGCGTGCGCGGCGCGATTGCCGACATCTCGCGATCGGTGGCGAAGCGCGTCAGCCCGGCGATCTGCGACCGATCGGCGAGATCGACCACGAGCTGGTCCGCACACAGGTTGAGCGACACGATGCGCTGCGGCACGTCGACCGGCGCGGCGGCGGTCGTACCGAGGGCGAGCGCCAGCAAGAGCGGAAGGAAGCGACGGCGCGACATGGCCGGGTCCATAGCCGAGCGGCGCGGGGACACAAGCGCGCGGGCGTGGGCAGGGCATGACGCTGCCGCGCACCGTGCTGATCGCCGGGCTGGCGGCGCTCATCCTGCTCTCAGCGCTCGCGTCGCTGGCGCTGGGCGCGGTGTCGCTTGCGCCGGCGCGGGTGGTCGCGGCGCTCGCCGGGCATGGCGATGCGGTCGCCGCGTCGATCGTGCTCGAACTGCGCTTGCCCCGCACCATCCTCGGGCTGGCGGTGGGGGCGATGCTCGGGCTCGCGGGGGCGGCGTTGCAGGGTTACCTGCGCAATCCGCTTGCCGAACCGTCGGTGCTGGGCGCGTCCAACGCTGCCGCGCTCGGCGCGGTGTGTGCGATCTATTTTGGGCTGGGAGAGTTGCATCCGGTGGTGCTGCCCGCGCTCGCCATCCTTGGTGCGCTCGTCGCTTTGGGGTTGCTGTTCGCGCTGGCGGGGCGATCGGAAAGCCCGCTCACGCTCATCCTCGCCGGCATTGCCGTCTCGACGCTGGCGGGGGCGGCGATCAGCCTTGCGCTCAACCTGTCGCCCAATCCGTTCGCGGCGATGGAGATCATGACGTGGCTGCTCGGCTCGATCGAGAACCGCGCGTTCGCCCACGTCTGGATCGCGCTGCCGTGCATTGCGGTCGGCACGGCGCTGCTGCTGTACGACGGCCGCGCGCTCGATGCCTTGACGCTCGGCGAGGACGGGGCGCGGGCGCTCGGCGTCGAGTTGCGGGGCGTCCGGTTGCGGTTGCTGCTCGGTGTCGCGATCGGGGTGGGCGGCGCGGTGGCGGTGTCGGGGGCGATCGGTTTCGTCGGGCTGATCGTGCCGCATCTGGTCCGCCCGCTCACCGACCGCAGCCCGTCGGCGATCCTCGTCCCCTCCGCGCTCGCCGGCGCGGTGCTGCTGACGCTCGCCGATATCGGCGTGCGGCTGATCCCCTCCACCAGCGAGCTGAAGCTCGGCGTGGTGACGGCGTTCCTCGGCGTGCCGCTGTTCCTAGCCTATCTGCTGCGCGAGCGGCGGATATGGTGACGATCACACTCGAAGACGTGGGCGTCATGCTCGGCGGCAAGCCGGCGGTGCGCGGGGTCGGTGCGGTGCTGGAGCCGGGGCGGCTGATCGGTATCATTGGCCCGAACGGGGCGGGAAAGTCCACGCTGCTGCGCGCGATGCTCGGGCTGGTGCCTTTCACCGGCAGTATCGGCATCGACGGAGAACCCCTCGCCACGATGGCGCGGGGCCGGGTGGCGCAGAAACTCGCCTACCTGCCGCAGGGGCAGACATTGCACTGGCCGCTGACGGTCGAGCGTCTCGTCGCGTTGGGCCGATTGCCGCATCTCGCGCCCATGCAGCGGCTGAGCGGCGCGGATATGCAGGCGGTCGAGACCGCGATGGCGCGCGCCGATGTCGCCGGTCTGCGCGACCGCATCGCCACCGAACTCTCCGGTGGTGAGCGGGCGCGCGTGTTGCTCGCGCGGGCGCTCGCGGTCGGCGCGCCCGCGCTGCTGGTGGACGAGCCGCTCGCCGCGCTCGATCCCGGCCACCAGATCGACGTCATGGAACTGCTGCGCGCCGAAGCGCGGGGCGGCGCGCTCGTCGTCACCGTGCTGCACGATCTGACGATGGCGGCGCGCTATTGCGATCGGTTGCTGCTGATCGACGATGGCGGCCTTGTCGCCGACGACACGCCGCTCGCGGTGCTGACCCCGGCGCGGCTGCGCGCGGTGTACGGCATTGCCGCCACCGTCGCGCGCGACGGGGACACGCTCACCATCGTGCCGACCGCGCGCGTCGCGAATTGACGCATCGCGAGGTCGGCAGTATCGCGCCGGTTGCGACAGGTTCCCCGGTGGGGATGAAAAGGGAACGGGGTTCGAAACCCCGGCTGCCCCTGCAACTGTGAGCGGCGAGCCACCGGGCCAAATGCCATTGGGATCTTCACGGTCCTGAGAAGGCGGCCCGGCCGGTGTCGACCCGCAAGCCAGGAGACCTGCCCGTCGCGGTCGTCCATCGTGCGGACAGGGTGTTCCGGGCGGGCGGGGTGTGAACCCGAGTGGCGACAGGTCGGACTGCGTGGGCGCGGCATGCCTGGAGGCATGCCGTTCGTGCGTGGCCCTTGTCGGGGTGCTCGTGGTGAAGCCTTGTGCGCATATTACGGCGGCGGTCTGATGCTGCGCCGTGTAGAGGATGGGCCGGCGGTGGTCGCCTGCAACACCTGCCGCCATTCGGCGGAGGAGCGCGAGGTCGAGGGAGTGCGCGGCGGGGCGACGCTGGTCGCGGCGTTGCGCGATGTGCAGGCATCCGATCCGCGCTATGTCGAGGTCGCGGTGCAGGAGATGCCGTGCCTGTTCGCCTGCGCGGAGCATTGCACCGTCTACCTGCGCGCGCCCGACAAGGTGGGCTACGTGCTCGGCCGCTTCACCCCCGATGCCGAGGCGGCGCGCGCGATCCTCGATTATGCGGTGCACTATGCCGCGAGCGAGCATGGCCGCGTGCCGTTCAAGGAATGGCCGCAGGGGGTAAAGGGGCATTTCATCACGCGCACGCCGCCGCCCGGGTTCATCGCGGAATGAGCTTCGCGACCGTCGCCGACTTCGATGCTGCGCTGGCGACGCTCACCGCGCCTGACGAAGCGGCTATCGCAGCGGCGCGGGCGCGGCAAGCGCAACTGACCAAGCCCGCAGGATCGATCGGCCGGCTTGAGGAGATCGCGGCGTTCTTCGCGGGCTGGCAGGGGCGGGTACGGCCGAAGATCGAGCGCGGGCGGGTGGTGGTGTTCGCAGGCAACCACGGCATCGTCGCGCAGGGCGTCAGCGCGTTCCCGGCGGCCGTCACCGCGCAGATGGTCGCAAATTTTTCGAACGGCGGCGCGGCGATCAACGCGCTCGCGGCGGCGGCCGGGCTGGAATTGAAGGTGGTTCCGCTCGAACTCGACCGGCCGACTGCCGACTTCACCCTCGCGCCCGCGCTGACCGAGACGGAGTGCCTCGCCGCGCTGTCGGCGGGGGCGGCGAGCGTGGCGGCAGGGCTCGACCTGCTCGTCGTCGGTGAGATGGGGATCGGCAACACCACGGCCGCCGCTGCGCTCGCGGCGCGCAGCTTCGGTGGCACGGGTGCGGATTGGGTCGGGCCGGGAACCGGCGTGGACAGCGGCGGGGTCGCGCGCAAGATCGCGGTGGTCGACCGTGCGCTCGCCCGTCATGCCGATGCTCCTGCCTCCGCGTTCGAGACGCTGCGGCGCGTCGGCGGGCGCGAGATCGCCGCCATTGCCGGCGCGGTGCTGCGCGCGCGCGACCTGCGCGTGCCGGTGCTGCTCGACGGGTTCATTACCTGCGCGGCGGTCGCGCCGCTCGCAGCGGCGGTGCCGGGCGTGCTCGCCCACTGTATTGCCGGCCATTGCTCGGCCGAGCCCGGCCACGCCCGCCTGCTGGCCGCGCTCGGGCTCGATCCGCTGCTGCGGCTCGACATGCGGCTGGGCGAGGGGAGCGGCGCGGCAGTCGCGGCCAACATCCTGCGCTCGGCGCTGGCGGCGCACGACGGCATGGCGACCTTTGCCGAAGCGGGCGTGTCGGGCGGGTAGATGGCGCCGTTCCTGCTCCACCTGCTGCGCCACGGCGCGCCGGAGACGCCCGGACGCATGATCGGCCGCACCGATGATGCGCCGACGGCCGCCGGGATCGCCGCCTGCGTCGAACAGGCGCGCGCGATCGGCGTGGAGGTGGTGATCGGCTCCGATCTCGCCCGCGCACGCCTTGCGGCGGAGGCGATCGGCGGCGATCTCTCGCTGCCGGTCGCGATCGATGCGCGGTGGCGCGAACTCGATTTCGGCGTGTGGGACGGGCTGCCCGCGAGCGAGATCGACGCGGCCGCGCTCGGCGCGTTCTGGGACGATCCCGACGCGCATGCGCCGCCTGAGGGCGAGACCTGGTCGACGCTGGTCGCGCGCGTGGCGGCGGCGGTTGCGGATCTTGCGCCGCGTCCGACGCTGGTGGTGACGCACGGCGGTGCGATGCGCGCTGCGCTCGCGCATCTGTGCGGCTTGGGCCAGCGTCAGATCTGGGCGTTTGAGCTGCCCTATGCCGGGCTGCTGAGCCTTAAGGTCTGGCCTGGCGAGCCGCGTTCGGCGCAGATCGTGGCGCTGTGGCCATGACCGGCCTTATCCTCGCGGTACAGTTCCTCACCCGCTTGCCGGCCCCGCGCGTTACCGCGACGGACGCGGATTTCGCGGCGTCGATGCGCTGGTTCCCGCTGGTCGGTCTGCTGATCGGCGCGCTGGTGGCGGGCGCGGGGTGGCTTGCGCGGGGTGACGCGTGGCTCGGCGCACTGGCGGCGCTGGTGGTGTGGGTGGGCGTGACGGGCGCGCTGCACCTCGACGGTCTCGGCGATCTCGCGGACGCATCGGGCGCGGCGCACAAGGATCGCGACCGGCTGCTCGCGGTGCTGGCCGACCCGCATGTCGGCAGCTTCGGCGTGGTGGCGATCGCGCTGCAACTGATCGCCAAGCTGGTGTTGCTGCACGCGCTGGTGGTGGCAGGCGCGTGGCTGCCGCTGATCCTCACCCCGTTTGCGGCGCGGATGGGGCCGCTGGTGTGGACCCGCTGGCTGCCGCCGCTCCATGCCGGTCTTGCGGCGCGGTTCCGTGATGCGGTGCGTGTGGTCGATCTCGCCGGGTGGACGCTCGCGCTGGTTGCCGCCGCGTTCCTCTGGCCGGCGATCCTCGTCACGCCGGTGCTGCTCGCCGTCTGGGCGGTTTATGTCGGTCGCACGATCGGCGGGATTTCGGGCGACGGGCATGGCGCTGGCATCGAACTGGTCGAGACGTTGCTGCTCGTCGCGGCAGTCGCGTGAGCTGGACGCATCACGGCGGACGCCTCGCGGAGGCACGGGCCGCGTTCGGCGACGGTGCCGCGCCGTGGCTCGACCTGTCGACCGGGATCAATCCGCATGGCTGGCCGGCGGGCGACATCACGATCGACTGGCACCGCCTGCCGGGTGAACGCGACCTCGACGCGCTGGAAATCGCCGCCGCCGATTACTTCGGGGTCGATCGCGCTCATGTCGCGGCGGTGCCGGGCTCGGAGATCGGACTGCGCCTGCTCGGCACGCTGCTGCCGGGGCCGGCGCGCTACATCCGTCCGACCTACCGCACGCATGCTGAGATGTTCGCCGAGAGCATCGCCTTGCGCGCCGACGCGGCCACGAGTGCGGCACGTGGTGTCGTGATCCTCGCCAATCCCAACAACCCCGACGGGCGGGTGATCGCGGCGCACGATCTGCTCGCGCTGCATGAGCGGCTGCGTGAGGGCGACGGCTGGCTGGTCGTCGACGAAGCCTTTGCCGATGCCGATCCCGTGACCAGCATCGTCGCGCAGATGCATGACGAGGCGCGGCTCGTCATCCTGCGATCGTTCGGCAAGTTCTTCGGGCTGGCTGGGGTGCGGCTCGGCTTCGTCGTTGCGCCCCGGCAAATCGTCGCGCGGGTGCGGGCGCTGCTCGGCAGTTGGCCGGTTTCGGCGGCGGCGATCGCGATCGGCACCGCCGCCTACCGCGATGCTGCGTGGATCGTCGCGATGCGGGCGCTTCTTGCCGCCGATGCGGCGGACCTGGACGCGGCGCTGATCCGCTGCGGGCTGAAGCCGGTCGGAGCATGTCCGCTGTTCCGCATGGTCGATGTGCCGGATGCCGCCGCGACCTTCGCCCACCTCGCCCGGCAGGCCATCCTCACCCGGCCGTTCGACGACGATCCGCACCGGCTTCGGCTTGGCCTGCCCGGCGATGCCGCGGCGCTGGCGAGGCTCGAGCGGGCGCTGGCGCATGGCTGAGCCGGTCGCGTTGGCGGCGCTGGTGGTGGAGGCGGCGGTCGGCTGGCCCGATGCGCTGTACCGCCGGATCGGACATCCGGTCGGGCTGTTCGCCGCGGTCGTCACCGCATGCGAAACGCGGTGGAACCAGCCCCAGCGTTCGTTCGCGCGCCGCCGCCTTGCGGGCATTGCCGTCGTAGCGGTGCTGGTCGTGGTGGTTGGCGGCATCACGCTTGGCTTGCAACGGCTTGCAACCGTATTGCCCGGCCATGCGGGCTGGATCGCGTGCGCGTTGCTCGCCGCGCCGGGGCTGGCGCAGCGCAGCCTGTACGATCATGTCCGCGCTGTGCGGGTGGCACTGGACGCGGGCGACTTGCCCGGTGCGCGGGTGGCGGTCGCGCGGATCGTTGGGCGCGACGTCGCCGCGCTCGACGCGGCGGGCGTGGCGCGCGCCGCGATCGAGAGCCTGGCGGAAAGCTTCTGCGATGGCGTCGCCGCGCCGCTGTTCTGGCTGCTGCTGGGCGGCTTGCCGGGCTTGTGGATCTACAAGGCGATCAACACCGCCGACAGCCTGATCGGCCACCGCGAACCGCGCTGGCGCGCATTCGGCTGGGCGGCGGCGCGTACCGACGATGTGCTTAACCTGCTGCCTGCACGGCTGGGCGGGGTGCTGCTGTGTGCGGCGGGAGGCGGCGGCTGGCGAACGATGTGGCGCGATGCGGGCAAGCACGCCTCGCCCAACGCCGGGTGGACCGAGGCGGCGATGGCGGGTGCGCTTGGGCTCGGCCTTGCCGGACCGATCCGCTACGACGGCATGATCGCGGACAAGCCGTGGATCGGTGCGGGTCGGCGAGAGGCCGGCGCACACGATATCGCGCGGGCGCTCGCGCTTTATGCACGCGCGTGTCTCGCATTATGGCTGATCGCGGGAGGTATCGCGTGGCTGCGGTGATGTTTCAGGGCACGGGGTCGGACGTCGGCAAGTCGGTGCTGGTCGCGGGCGTCTGCCGGGCGCTCGCCAATCGCGGGCTCTCGGTCAGACCGTTCAAGCCGCAGAACATGTCGAACAACGCCGCCGTCACCAGCGACGGCGGCGAGATCGGCCGCGCGCAGGCGTTGCAGGCACTCGCCTGCCGCGTGGCACCGCACACGGACATGAACCCGGTGCTGCTCAAGCCGCAGGCCGATCGCACTTCGCAACTGATCGTCAACGGCCGGGTGCGCGGCACGCTGAGTGCGGGCAATTTCCGCACCGCACGGGTCGCGCTGCTCGGCGAGGTGATGGCGAGTTTCCACCGGCTCGAGACCGCCTGCGATGTCGTGGTGGTCGAAGGTGCAGGCTCGCCCGCCGAGATCAACCTGCGCAGCGGCGACATCGCCAACATGGGGTTCGCACGCGCCGCCGACGTGCCGGTGGTACTGATCGGCGATATCGATCGCGGCGGCGTGATCGCGGCGATCGTCGGCACGCGCGCGGTGATCGACCCCGCCGACGCGGCGATGATCCAGGGCTTCGTCATCAACAAGTTTCGCGGCGATCCGGCGCTGTTCGAGGACGGCTACCGCCAGATCGCGGAGCTGTCGGGGTGGCGCGGTTTCGGCGTGGTGCCGTGGCTCGCCGCTGCGGCGCATCTGCCGAGCGAGGATGCCGTGGTATTGGAGCGCGCGCAGGCGGGCGGTGACGGGCGGCTGCTGGTCGCATGCCCGATCCTGCCGCGCATCTCGAACTTCGACGATCTCGATCCGCTGAGACTCGAACCGGCGATCGATCTCGTGATGGTGCCGCCGGGCCGCGTAATCCCGGCGGAGGCGGCGCTGATCGTGCTGCCGGGATCGAAGGCGACGATCGCCGATCTGACCGCGATGCGGCGTGAGGGCTGGGACATCGACGTGCTTGCCCATCACCGGCGCGGCGGCGCGATCCTCGGGCTGTGCGGCGGCTATCAGATGCTCGGTCGGCGCGTGATCGACATGGGCGGTATCGAAGGGCCGCCCGGCGAGGCGGCGGGTCTCGGGCTGCTCGACGTCGAGACGATGCTGACCCCGGTGAAGGCGCTGCGCCCGGTGCGCGGCCGTGCGCTCGATGCGCCGTTCGAGGGGTATGAGATGCATATGGGCGAGACACGCGGGCCGGACGCGGCGCGCCCGTTCGCGCGGTTCGAGGATGGTGCGGCGGACGGTGCGATCAGCGCGGACGGACGGGTCATGGGCAGCTATGTCCACGGCCTGCTCGCCGACCCCGCGCAGCGCGCCGCGTTGCTCGCCCGGCTTGGCGCGGTGGCGGGCGGGCGAGACTATGACGCGGCGGTTGACGATGCACTCGACGCGATCGCGGCCAAGCTGGAGCGGCATCTCGACCTCGACGCGATCCTCGCCATCGCGCAAGGCGCACGCGGCCGATGACGTGCCTGTTCGTGCTGGGCGGCGCACGCTCGGGCAAAAGCCGCTTCGCGCAGGCGCGTGCGGAGGCGACCGGCGGCGACCTCGTCTTCGTCGCGACCGCGCAAGCCTATGACGCGGAGATGACCGAACGCATCGCCCGCCACCGCGCCGATCGCGGTGCACGCTGGTCGACGGTCGAAGCGCCGCTCGCGCTGGCCGAAGCGGTCGCGAAACAGAGCCGTGCAGGGTGTACGGTGCTGGTCGATTGCCTCACCTTGTGGACGTCCAACCTGCTGCTCGGCGAACACGATATGGACGCGGCGAACGATGGCCTGCTCCACGCGATCCGGAGCGCATCGGGGCCGGTGATCCTCGTCGCCAATGAGGTCGGCCTTGGGATCGTACCCGACAACGCCCTCGCACGGTGCTTCCGCGATGCGGCGGGGCGGCTCAACCAGCAGATCGCGGCAGCGGCCGACGAGGTGGTGCTGGTAACGGCCGGATTGCCGCTGCGCCTGAAGTGATTGGTCAGACCGATTGCGTGGCGCTGAAGCGCTGACGGGTATTGCGCACCGCGCTGCGCGCCTGCTCGACCGCAGCTTCCTCGGTCGCGAACAGCAGGTGTTCGAGCACCGCGGCCATGTGCGCGCGCATCGCGCTGCGCGCGCGTGCCGGGTCGCGCAGGCGCAGCGCCTCGGCGACCGCGCGATGCTCCTCCACCACCGGCTTGATTTTGGCGATGCGCGCCTTGGCGAGCAGCAGCGCCGTATCGGGCTCGCTCGCGCGCAACTGCCAGAAATGTTCGACGGTGTGCACCAGCGCCGCATTGCGGGTGGCGCGCGCGATCAGGAAGTGGAACTCGCGGTCGGCATCCTCCAGCCACTCCTCGGGCTCGGCCTCCTCGGCGATGCGCTGGACCAGAACATCGAGCGCGTCGAGTTCGGCATCGCTGATATGCACCGCCGCCAGCGCCGCCACTTCGCCCTCGATCGCGGCGCGTGCCTCGATCAACTCGAACGCGGTGACGTTGAAGCCGAGCGCGTCGCTCTGCCCCGGAATGCTGCGGACATAGGCGCCCGAGCCGATCTTGACCTCGACCAGCCCCTGCACCTCGAGCGCGATCATTGCCTCACGCACGGTTGGGCGACTGACGTTGTGTTCGATCGCGAGTTCGCGTTCGGCGGGTAACCGATCGCCGATCGCGAAGCGGCCGCTCGCGATCTGATCGAACAGCTTGCGCGCGAGCTGTTGATAGAGCCGATCCTCGGCGGAACTGGCGGCCGATGCCTTGGCCTTCGTCTTGCCCATGACGGTCATCGCGCCAATCCAATCACCCCGTGCGTCCAATGCCATGACCGGCCAAACCAATTCGGGTAGAGTAAGCGTTCGGAATTACCCGTGCAAGCGGCTATGCGGCGGGCTTGCTTACGCCGTCGGTAACTTTGGGAGGTGTGGTGCCGTGCTGTTTCCACTCCATGCGGATGCGCCAGGCGATCACGCCGTCATGCCGGAAGCTGCGGCACATCGCCTGTTCGAACAGCCGCGTATAGCTGAGCCCCCTCACCGGTCGCGCATGGCTTTCGCGGCGGCGGGCATCGTCGAGCGCGCTCTGGCATGCGGTGGCGGTCGGGAAACTCGCATCGAGCAGGGCAGCGGCGCTGTGCGGCGTCCAGTCGCGTGCGGCAGCGGGCGCGGCCACCGGCGGCACGATCGCGAGCAGGACCGCGATCCGTTTCACTGTGCGGTCGGCGGCAGCGTGCCGCCGGTGGATGGCGCGCCGGCGCAGGCGCGTAGCATCGCCGCCCCGCCGATCGCCGCGAGCCGCGCCTGCGCCGCGCGGGTGAGCGCCGCGCCGTCGATCGGCCAGCCGATCGCGGCGCTGTGCGCGCTGCCCGGAAACACCACATAGGCGATGCGCCCGTCGGGCAGCCCGTCGCCATTGCGCGGATTGGGATCGTCCGCGCCGAGTGCACGCCAGAACGCGACCGACGCCTCGCCGAACGGTTCGACCGGGCCCTCGTCGGCGATCACGAACGGGGTCGCGCGGCCGGTGTCGAGATTCATCGCCCAGCCGATATCGCCCATCTCGCCCATGCCGTCGGTACGGTAGATCGGGGCGGGCAGCACGACGTAGGGAATGCGCGCGGCATCGACATAGCTGGTGGGATCGGCTGGCCCGGCGTGCGCGGTGTTGCGCAGCGATGTCATCGAGACGAAATAGCCTTTGTACGGCCCATCCTGCTGGATCGCGGGCTGGGCCGGGTCGGCGGGGTTTGCGGCCAGCACGGTCTGCCACCATGACCCGTTGGGATACCCTGCCGCCGCAAGGCAGTCGATGCCGCGGCCCTGATCCGGGCAACTGTCAGGCGCATCGTCGGGGTGGTAGGCGTTGGGCGCACCATCGGCGTCGATCAGTTTGTCGTCGCTGGCGAAATAATAGGCGCTGCGATCGGCGGTGACGGAGACCGGCGTGCCCATATAGTCGAAGGCGGAGGCCGCCGGGCAGACCGGACCCGCAACAGCGGTGGTCGGCACGAGGCAACACGACACGGCGGTGGCGAACATCCACCGGAACACAGGCACTGAAAACACGTCTTTCCCTATCAACTCTTCGCCTGGCCGAACGTGACGGCGCGGGGGGCGTTCCTCGGCTCACCGCATAAGCCCGTTCGCGGGCGGCGTCAGCCGGCGTGCGGGCGCGACCGTCCCGTGGCGAGAACCGACACCAGGCTGATCGCCGCCGCAGCCGCCAGCCACAGACCCGGCACCGCGCGATTGCCCGTCTCGCCAATCAGCCAGGTGACGAGGAACGGCGTGAACCCGCCGACCGCCGTCGCGAGGCTGTAGGCGAGGCTGAACCCCGATGCGCGCACCTCCGCCGGCACGATCTCGGTCAGATAGACCACCATCGCCGAATTGTAGCTGGCGTAGAGCGCGGACAGCCACAGCTCGACCACGATCAGGCGCGGCACGCTCGGGCTTCCGGTCAGCCACGCCATCGCCGGATAAGCGGTGAGCAGCATCAGCACCGTGCAGGCGATCAGGATCGGCTTGCGCCCGACCCGGTCGGACAGCGCGCCCATGATCGGCAGCCACAACAGGTTCGACGCGCCCACGCCGGCGGTGACGAGCAGATTGGCCTGTTCGGGCAGGTGGAGCAGCTTCCCGAAGGTCGGCGTGTAGGCGGTGATCATGTAGAAGCTGACCGTCGTCATCAGCACCAGCCCAAGCCCGGCCAGCACGATCCCGCGCGCGGCCCACAGATGCCGCGCGATCGTGCCGAGGTTCTCGGGGGCAGCGCGGCGTTCGAACGCGTCACTCTCGCGCAGGTGACGCCGCAGTACGAACAGCAGCGGCACGAGCAGACAGCCGAGCGCGAGCGGCAGCCGCCAGCCCCACGCGCTTAGCTGGTCCGGCCCCAGCACGAACGACAGCGCCACGCCGACCAGCGCCGCCACCACGACCGCGACCTGCTGCGAGGCGGACTGCCACGATACGTAGAAGCCGGTGCGTCCCGGCGGTGCGATCTCCGCGAGATAGACCGACACGTTGCCAAGCTCCGCACCGGCCGAGAAACCCTGAATCAGTCGGCCGGCCAGCACCAGGATCGGCGCGAGCACACCGATCGTCGCATAGCCGGGCGTGACGGTGAGCGTGACGATGCCGACGCTCATCAGCGCGAGCGTCAGCAGCAGCCCGGCCCGCCGCCCGTGCCGATCGGTGAACGCGCCCAGCACCAGCGCGCCGAGCGGTCGCATCAGGAAGCCCGCGCCGAATGTGGCGAGCGATTTGAGCAACCCGCTGGCCGCATCACCCGCCGGGAAATACGCCTGTCCGATGGCGGCGGCGAAATAGCCGAACACCATGAAATCGTACATTTCGAGGAAGTTGCCGCTGGCGATGCGGAACACGTCGCCGGCGCTCGCCGGCCGACCCTGCGGGGTTTTGGCTGCCATCGCGCTTTCATGGGCGTTGCTGGCAACGGTGTCGAGGCGGATTGAACGATCCGGCGGCTCGTGCGCTTGGATAGGCAGGAGAATGCGATGCTCGAACATGTTCCCGCCTGGCTCGGCACCCTGTTGCGCGGTCGCCGCGCCGGTCATGAAAAGCTGGTCGCGGCCGATCCCGCGCTCGGCATCGGCGCGCCTGCCATCGACTTGATGAGCCCGGCCTTCGCGAACGGCGCGCGCCTGCCGGTGCGCTTCACCGCAGATGGCGAGGGTGTGTCGCCGCCGCTCGTATGGTCGGGCGTGCCGGAGGGCGCCGCGAGCCTCGCGCTGATCGTGGAGGATCCCGACGCGCCCGCCACCGCGCCGCTCGTTCACGCGCTGATCTGGAACCTGCCGCCCGAGACCGGCCGCCTCGCCGAGGGCGCGATCGGCGCGGAAGGCGGGGGCGAGACTGGTCGCAACAGCTTTTTGCAAAACGGCTGGCTGCCGCCCGATCCACCGACCGGGCATGGCGACCATGATTATGTGTTCCAGTTGTTCGCACTCGCCGCCACGCCGGACCTTGGTGCGAGCCCCGGCCGCAGCGCGTTCGTCGAGGCGATCGCCGGGCGCGTGCTGGCGACGGGTCTGCTGATCGGCACCTATTCGCGGGGGGGAGCGGCTCCGGTCGCCGCCGGTGCGGCGGAAGGGAGCGCGACGGCATGACGGCACCGACACGCCCGCTGCGGCTGGGCTTCCCGGTCAAGGTGATGGGCCAGCCCGGGCTCAAGTCGCAGGACACGCGGCGCTGGCAGAATAATCCGCATCTGAAATGCTCGCTGGAGCTGCTCGACCCGGTGCTCGACTATCTGAAGTCGAAGAAGCTCGACATGTACCGGCTGTCTTCCGACATCGCGCCTTACGCGACGCACCCGGACATGCCGCAGTTCCACAACATGGTCGCGGAAAGCGACGCGGAACTGCGCGCGTTCGGTGCGAAGGCGCGCGCCTATGACATTCGCCTGTCGTTCCACCCGTCGCAATATGTCCTGCTCAACGCGCCCGACCCGGAGCTGACCCGCAAAAGCATCTGGGATCTGTCGAGCCAGGCCGAGATGCTCGACCGGATGGAGCTGGACGACGAAGCGGTGATGATAACCCATGTCGGCGGCGTCTATGGCGACCACGAGGCGAGCCGGGCGCGCTGGATCGCGGGATGGGAGCAATGCCCCGAACACGTCCGCCGCCGGCTGGTACTGGAGAATGACGACATCCGCTTCTCCGCCGCCGACGCCTTGTGGATCCACGAGCGTACCGGGGTACGGTTGATCTTCGACTATCAGCATTTCTGGTGTCTCAACCCGGAGCGGCTCGACATGCGCGATACGCTCGAACGGTTCCTCGCGACCTGGCCGGAGGGCGTGCGGCCGAAAATCCACTTCTCCTCGCCGCGTACCGAGCTTCGCGAGATCAAGCAGAAGATCAAGCCCGGCGCGGCGAAGGCGAAGAAGGGCGAGGTGCTGAAGGCACCGATCAAGCCCAAGGCACGCATCAAGACGGTGCTGCGTCCGCCGGTGTGGACCGGACATGCCGACTTCACCAACCCGTTCGAGTTCGCCACCTTCATGCGCATGGCCGAGGGGCTGGTGTTCGACGTGATGCTCGAAGGCAAATCGAAGGATTTGAGCCTGATGCGGCTGCGCCCCGATCTGCTGCGCTACGCACCCGACGTGGCGGCGCGCTTCGGCATCACCGAGGCCGATGCCGCCACGCTCGCCGCCGACGAGGCGCGGCTCGACCAGGGCGTCGACGCCGAGGAGCAGCCCGACGTGGACGAAGGGCTGGCGATCGCTGCGGAGTAAGCCGGCTAGGCGTCGCGCGCGGTGGTCAGCACGTCTTGGAGGATGTCGGCCCAGCCGGCGATCTGTTCGTCGGTGACCAGCAGATCCTGCCGGATTTCGGTTTCGACGTAACGCCGTCCGGCCGCAAAGGCGTGGCGCGGGATCGTATAGTCGATCTTGTCCATCGCATACGGCTCGTTGTCCCCTACGACGAGATCGCCCCGCGCCTCCAGAGCGCGCAGGACGGCCGGGGCGAACACGTCGTTGCCGCCGCCGTGAAGGATGCCGATCTGCCAAGGCCGGTCGAAGCCGCGCATGCGCGGGGTGAAGCTGTGCAGCGCGACCAGCACTGTTTCCACGCCAATCGCATCGCGCCGCGCAAGTTCCTCGGCAATCGCAGCGTGATAGGGCTTATGGATCGCCGCGACCCGCGCCGCGCGCGCCTCGGCCGCGAGCGCGACGTTGGCGGGCAGAGACGTGCCGTCGCTCACCTCGGGCATCGCATCGGGTGCGACGGGATCACGATTGCAGTCGATCACCAGCCGTGAATAGCGCTGGCTGATGAAGGTCGCGTCGATCTCCTCCGCAAGCCGATCGCCGAGTGCGGCGATGCCGATGTCCCAGGCGATGTGGCGCGCCATGTCCTCCTCGGCGACCCCGAATGGGGCGAGCGCGGCGGGCACGCGGCGACCGGCATGATCGCCGATCAGCAGGAAGGATGACGCACCGCCTGGATTGGTGACGCGAACGGGGGCGGGTTCGTCCGCCCTCAGCAAGTGGCTCGGCTGGCTGACCATATGATGACGCGCGCTGCCCTTCCTGCGATTGTCCGACGCCACTCTTTATCGCGAAGGACCACGAAACGGCAGATGTTTCGCGCGCAGGCGGCGCCGCTCGGGTGGAGCGACGCCGCAAGCGGGTTCAGCCGCGCAGGCTGTCGGGCACGACGCCGCCGTTTTCGGCAAGCTTGGCCATCACCGCCTTGTGGAGCGCGATATTTTCCTCGGCGCTGCCGTCCGCACCGACATGGACGTTGAGTTCGTCGGCCAGCTCCTTGCGGGCGCTAAGGCTCGAATCGAGGTCGAGCAGCTTGAGCAGATCGACGATCGACGTCTGATAGTTGCCGCCGCCGCCGTCCTTCATCGACGCCATCTCCGACAGCACGGCGCCGACATCCACGGGCTGCGAGGGTGCGGCCGGTGCCGCTGCGGCGGGGGTGGGCGTTGCCGCAGGCGCTGCGGCGGGGGTGGGGGCAGGGGCGGGTGCGGCGTTGGTGGCGGCCGGAGTAGCGCTCTTGTGGCCGAAGATCTTGCCCATGATGTTGCCGAAAATGCTCATCGCGTATCGCTCCTTTGGAAAACCCGACGCCATTGCGGCGCGCGGGGCTCTCAACGAAAGGTCGCGCGCAAAGGTCCGCGTGGAAGGGACACGGGGCGACCTGCGGAACGCCACGCGCGGCGGATCGTTGTTGGGGCACGAATACGATACCCAACAGGAGGGAAGTTCATGCAAATCAAGAACATCGCGCTGCTTTCGGCGGCCACGCTGGCGCTGGCGGCATGCGGACACAAGACCGACACGACCGACGTTTCGACCAACACGACCACGGTGACGCAGAGCGAAACCGGCAACGACATGGCCATGGGCAACGACACCGCGGCCGCGCCGGTCAGCGGTGGGCAGGCGTTCGCCAACACGGCAGCCGCGAGCGATGCTTTCGAGATCGCGACCTCCAAGGCGGCGCTCGACATGTCGAAATCGGCTTCGGTCAAGAAGTTCGCGACCAAGATGATCGACGCGCACACTCAGTCCACTGCCAAGCTGAAGGGTATCGCATCGGGGCTGAGCCCGGCGATCACGCCTGATCCCACGCTCACCACCGAGCAGCAGCAGAAGCTCGACGCGATGAAGAAGCTGACCGGCCCGGACTTCGACAAGGCGTATATCGACGCGCAGACCGCCGGCCATCAGCAGACGCTCGACGCGCTCAAGGTCTATGCGGCGAGCGGCGACGTCCCCGCGCTAAAGACCTTCGCGTCGGACATGGTGCCGACCGTGACCGCGCATCTCAACATGGCCAAAAGCCTCAAAGCGTAAGGCCGCGATGGCCGGTATCCGAACGGGTGCCGGCCATTGTTCCGCGAGCAACCGGAGAGCAGATCATGGCGAACACATCGGACGATAGCGAGACGCTCGGCAAGCAGCCGGTTCAGGCGAGCGGCCATGGCCGCGCCCCGCATGGTCATACGCAAGCCGGTGACCTGATCCCGGAAAGCAAGGCGGAAGGTGCGGGCGAGTCCGGTGGCGGCGCTTACCCGAACCCCAACACCGGAAAGGCCGACAGCGACAATGCGCCGGGCGATCTGATGGGCCACGGCGGGCAGAGCAAGCAGGCCTATCACGGCAGTGGGCAACTTGGCGACCAGAAGGTTGGCGATCAACCGAATGCCGGCGCGCGTGACGACTGATCGCGTGGGCTACGTTCCCAGCAACGCGGCCAGCGTGACGGGCGCGTAATCGCGCGCATCGACGCCGACGTCGAACTGGCGCGGCATCGGCTTGAGCCGGCCGTGGCTGTGGCCGTGTAGGTTCACCGCGCCCCGATGTTGTCCGTTCCACGATCGGAACGGATAGTGGCACAAGATCAGGCGCCGCTCGTCGATCTCGATCTCAGCATAATCTCGCACGCTCGCCCACAACGGCGATGCGACCACGGCGTCGGGATCGTTGTTGCCGCGTATGAGATGCTTGGTTCCGTTCAGCCGCGCCACGATCGCAAGCTGCGCCGCCGAACGCGCGACATCGCCAAGATGCCACACGATATCCTCAGCACCGACGGTCTCGTTCCAACGCGCGATCAGCAGGTCGTCCATCTCGGAAACCGACGCGAACGGCCGTTTGTGGATGTTGAGCGTGCGATGGTCGCCGAAATGCGTGTCGGCGGTGAAGAACGTGCGCATCCAGCGTCAGCCGGCAGCCAACAGCCGCGCGAGCAGGGCGATCAGCGCCAGCACCGCGATCGCCATTTGCGGCGGGCGCAACCGGGCGAAATGCGCCGGCGCGTTCCCGGCGCGTGCACCACGAACATCGAGCAGGATCACCAGTGCATAGCCGAGCGCGAGCAGCGCCAGCGCGATCGTCGGCCGCTCCGCCCACGACGACACCAGCGCAAGCCCGGCCGGCACGAAATAGGCCAGCGCGGAGACCAGTTCGCTCGCGGTCGAAGCGGACGGCACGCCGAAGCCGAAGCCACGTCGCACTCCCGCTACGAACGACAGGATCAGCGCGCCCCACACGATCGCAAGTTCGGTGGCGATGCCCGGCCACGGCGCAGGCAGCACCCAGGCGCCAAGCGCGGCGGCGGCCAGCGGGAGCATCGGGCCGAACCCGAAGATGATGCTGTCGGTCGGAATTGTCGTGTCGCGAGAGGTCATCGTCCGATAACGAGCATCGCGATCGGTTGTTGCGCACCGGCAAGCGGCGAAACATCATGAGCCATAGGGAGGGGGATGATGCAGGGCATTGCAGAGGAGCCGCCACGCGGCGTTCGGCTGGAGGAGCGCATACAGATCGCAGCCTCGGGCAATCGCGTCTGGCGGATGTTCGCGACGCTGGAGGACTGGCGCGACTGGAACCCACTCCACCCCGAGGCTTCGGGGCGGTGGATCGTCGGCCGGCCGATTGAAGTGACGGTCGCGTCACGGGGCAGGCGGCTGCGGACTTTGCGCCCGCACGTCACCGCTGTCGCGCCCGGCCGTGAGCTGCGCTACCGGGTGGCGTCGCTGCGCGGGCTCGTCGTTTCGCGCCGCTATTTCATCATCGAAACCGCCGGGCCGGATCGCTGCACCTTCATCAACGGCGAGGTGCTGGGCGGACTGCTCGGACCGCTCGTCGCGATGTGGTCCGGCGCGCGTATCAGGGCCGGGCTACGTCACATGAACGTCGCGCTGAAGAATCGCGCCGAACGCGCCTAACGGCTATGCGACCGGATCGAACGTCACGCTGCGTGCCGCCACGTCGACGGCGGTGAGCCGTACCCGCACGGTATCGCCCGGCGTGAGATCGGGCGCGGCGACGCGGGCGACCACTGGCGCCTCGACAAGCTGGATGCGCGCGCCGCGATCGTCCGCGTCGGTGACGACCGCGTCGAAGGTCTGGCCGACGTCATGCGCAAGCATCACCGCCTCGGCCAGATCGATCACCGCGCGGTCGATCTGCCCGGCGAGCGCATCGGCCTTCGCCATCACTTTCGGGAGCGTCTCGAACGCCGCCGACACCGGTTGAGGCACCGGGGCGGCGTTGGCGACGGCGAGCGCGGCCTGAACGACGTAACGATCGGCAAGGCGGCGCAACGGCGCCGTGGCATGGACATAGGTCGCCGCCATCGCCGCGTGCCACGGCCTCACCCCGGCGCGGTACGGCGCATAGCTCGCGCCCCGGTCTGCGCGGCGGATCGCGAGCATGAAGGCGGCCTGATGCGGATCGCCGGCGTCGAGTGTGCGCGCATAGTGATCGAGCGTCATGTCGTCCGGCCAGTCGAGCCGATATGCACGCGCGGTGTTGCGTAGCCGAGCGATCGCGCCGTCGTCGGGCGCGGCCATCACCCGGAACAGCCCGGTGTGGTGCGCCACGAGGGCATCGGCGACCGCCATGTTGGTCGCGAGCGACAGCGCGGCATTCTGGCTTTCGGCCGCGACACGCGGGCGGAAGGCCAGTTGATACGCGTTCGGCGAGAGCGCGCTCACCTCCTGCTCGGGCGGGTCGACGCGCGCCGCGCCGCGCGCATCCTCGGCTGCGGTGATCCGGCGCGCGAGTTCGCCGAAACCAGTGGGGAGATCGGCGTCCGTGACGGTTTCGTAGGCGAGCTTGGCGCGGCTGCGGATCAGCGCGCGTTCGGCGCCGTCGAGCTTGACCGCGCCGTCGCCCGCGACGCGCACCGTGAACACCACTGCGGGCCGCGTACCATCGGGCAGCAGGCTCGCCGCGCCCTGGCTCAGCACCGGCGGGTAGAGCGGCGCCTTGCCATCGGGTAGATACAGCGTCTCGCCGCGGCGCCACGCTTCCATGTCGAGCGGATCGCCGTCCGCAACGAACCACGCCACGTCGGCGATCGCATAGTGCAACAGCAGATCACCGCCCGCGCTTTCGATCGCGAACGCTTGATCGAGGTCTGTCGAAGCGGCGGGATCGAGCGTGACGAACGGTACGGCGGTGCGATCGACATGCGCGTCAGGGGCCCGCCCCGCCGCCACCTCGGCAGCGGCGATGACGGCAGGCGGGAAGTCCTGCGGCACCTGATATTGCTGGCGAATGGCGGCAAGCCCCTGGGCCAGCGCGTGCGACGGGTCGACAAGCGTCTTCATCGCCATCCGCGCTACACCCGCCGACGATGATTGGCAAAGCGCACCGGATGCAGAAAGGGCGCCCGGATCGCTCCGGGCGCCCTCCTGCGGCGCTCTTTTTCGGGGTGAGGGGGAAAGAGCGCCCGGCCGCGCTTACGCGGCCTGTGCCTCGTCATTGCCGACGCCACCGTCGATCGCGGCGAGCGGCGCGCCCGTCTTGATCGCGATGGTCTTCGGCTTCATCGCCTCGGGCACCTCGCGCACGAGGTCGACCACCAGCAGACCGTCGTTCAGCCGCGCATCATCGACGCGCACGAAGTCTGCCAGTTCGAAGCGACGCTCGAAGCTGCGGTTGGCGATGCCGAGGTGCAGGAAGGTGTTCTGACCTTCCTTCTCGTCCTTCTTGCCCTTCACCTGCAACAGGTTCTGCTGCGCGACGATCTCGATCTCGTCACGGCTGAACCCGGCGATCGCGAGGGTGATGCGGTAGCGATCCTCGGCGACGCGCTCGAGGTTGAAGGGGGGGTAATTGTCCGCCGCCTGCTGGCGCGCGCTGGCTTCGAGCATGTCGAACAGCCGGTCGAAACCGATTGCGGAACGGCGGAAGGGGGTGAGATCGAACTGACGCATTTTTAAATCCTCCAGATGAGCGAATCAAAGTGTCAAATCGGCGTCCGCACAGCGGCGCGACGCCCGGTTCCGCGCGACCCTGACGGCGCCGCGCCCCGCAAATCTGGTGCGTTCTCGGGCGGCTTCAAGAGGTGTGGCGACCGGATTTTTTCGCGCCCGCGTAGCCAAACTTTAGGCGTGCGAAGAAGGAACGGCTCAAACCCCAGCAACCGAGTAGGTATTACGAAGCGAATCGCATAAGAACGCTTCCCGGGGGAAATCATGCTCGTTCATCTGACGTCGCTTCTGCTCGCTTCTGCCGCGGCCGTTCCGGTCGCCGCCGCCGATCCCGTGCAAGCGCCGGATGCGCAGCCTGCCGCCGCCGAACCAGCCGCTACCGGGGACGTGGTGGTGACGGCGCGCCGCCGCGAGGAGCGTGCGCAGGACGTGCCGATCGCGATGTCGGTGATCGGCAGCGAGCAGATCGACAAGACCGGTGCGTTCAACGTCAACCGGCTCCAGCAGCAGCAGCCCGCGTTGCAATTCTATTCGAGCAACCCACGCAACTCCTCCATCAACATCCGTGGGCTCGGCACGCCCTTCGGCCTCACCAACGATGGCATCGAGCAGGGTGTCGGCTTCTACCTCGACGGTGTCTATGTCGGCCGGGTCGGTGCATCGACGTTCGATTTCGTCGATGTCGACCGGGTCGAGGTGCTGCGCGGGCCGCAGGGTACGCTCTACGGCAAGAACACCACGGCGGGCGCGGTCAACATCACCACCCGCGCGCCGAGCTTCCATCCCGAGGCCAAGTTCGAGGCGAGCGGCGGCGACTATGGCTATGTTCAGTTGAAGGGGTCCGTGTCCGGCCCGATCGTCAGCGATACGCTGGCGGCGCGGCTGTCGGCCTCGTTCACGCGGCGTGGCGGCACGATCGAGGACGTGACCAGCGACCGGTATCTCCAGAAGCTCGACAATTTCAGCATCCGTGGCCAGTTGCTGTGGAAGCCGCGCGCCGATCTCGATTTCCGCCTGACCGGCGATTTCAACGTCCAGAACCCGTTGTGCTGCGTGCAATATTACGCGCGTCTCGCCCCCACCCAGCGTGCCGCCAACCGCCAGTACACCGCGCTGGCCGCTGCGCTCGGCTACACGCCGCCGAGCACCAACGCGTTCGATCGCGTCACCGATCTCGATGCCGACATCAACTCGCGGCAGGAGATGGGCGGCGCGTCGCTGGTCGGCAATTGGGATATCGGCCCGGCGACGATCACCTCGGTCTCCGCGTGGCGCTATTGGGACTGGCAGCCTGCCAACGACCGCGATTACGTCGGCCTGCCGATCACCACCGTTTCGCAGAACCCGTCGCAGCAGAAGCAATGGTCGCAGGAACTGCGCATCGCCTCCAACGGCAAGAACACGCTCGATTACACCGCCGGCGTGTTCTACTTCCACCAGAAGATCGACACGCAAGGGTCGCAGGTACAGGGTGCCGCCGCGAGCCGCTGGCTGCTGTCGGGCACCGATGCCAACAACCCCAACGTGCTGAACGGGTTGACCAGCACCAACGACATCCACTTCAACAACGACAGTTTCGCGGTGTTCGGCAAACTGAACTGGCAGCCGGTTGCCGGGCTGCACTTCGCACCCGGTCTTCGCGTCAACTATGACAAGAAGACCGGCTTCTATGATTCGGTGGTGAGCATCCACAACAGCCAGTATGATTTCGTCGCCACCGCCGACAATGTCGCGGCGCTGCTCGCCTCCAAGACCGGCGCGGCGCGCACCACCTTCGCCAACCAGATCAACACGCTCGCGCCGCAGCGCTACAGCCCGCGCTTCAGCCAGTGGAACGTGTCGGGCGACTTCACCGCGTCCTACGACATCTCGCCCGACGTCCATGCTTACGCGACCTATGCGCGCAGCTTCAAATCGGGCGGCATCAACCTGTCGGGGCTTCCGCTGGACTCCACCAACACCGTGGTCGATCTCACCAAGCAGACGGTGAAGCCCGAGAGCGAGGACCATTTCGAGGTCGGCCTGAAGACCCAGTTCCTCGAACGCAAGCTGACGCTGAACCTCGCCGGCTTCTGGACCGACGTGCATGATTATCAGGCGACGGTGAACAACGGCCAGACCACCGTGATCCGCGGCTACCTCGCCAATGCCGGGCTGGTGCGGGTGCGCGGCGCCGAGTTCGACAGCTCGTACCGGCCGAGCGAGCGCGTCAACTTCTACGCCAATGGCGCCTATACCGATGCGAAGTACCTGCGCTTCACCAACGCGCCGTGCGCCCCCGAACTGGCCGGCGGCAATCCGGCCTTGAACGGCGCGACGCCGGGGGCGGCCGGCGTGGCGGGCGCGCTCAGCCCGCTGACTTGCGACATCTCGGGCACGGTGCTGCCGGGTATCTCCAAATGGTCGTTCTCGTTCGGCACCGAGGTGAACGTGCCGGTCGGCAAGGGACAAGTCTATGCCGGCTATGACGGCAGCTACCGCACACGATTCTCGTCCAACCCATCGGTGTCGGCCTACATGTTCATCGAAGGCTATTCGCTGTCGAACTTCCGGCTCGGCTATCGGCAGGATAGCTTCAACGTGTTCGGCTGGGTGCGCAACGCCTTCAACCAGAACTATTACGAGCTGCTCTCGGCGCAATCGGGTTCGACCGGGCTGATCGTCGGCCAGCCGGGCGATCCGCGCACGATCGGCGCGACCATCTCCAAGTCGTTCTGAGGACGCGGGCGGCGGGGTGATGCTCCGCCGCTGGAAATTTCGCGGAAACATCCGCCTGCTTCTTAGGGGGTGGTGGCAGGGTCGCCACGGCCGGCGGCGGCAACGCCGTCGGCCTAAGTGGCTCGGAACGCCGGCGGCAAAGCCGCCGCCGGACGGGTTCGCTGGCGCGACCCGCCGGCCGGTTGGGGTGATGCTTGCTGCGCTTGCATCGGCGCAGACCTGCGCCTTCGCCACAACGCAAACGCCCGGGCCGTTACCGACCCGGGCGCCTGCGTGACGATCGCTCGTCAGCCCCCAAATGTGTTTCCGTCCGCACGCCTTTTGACGGGACTGGAAACGCTCCCCGAACCACGGCCGTTGCCTGTGTCTCAGTGATTGTGTTGCTAAGTCCAAGCCGGTGTTTTGTCACCGGGAATGTGACTTCGGTGCGGCGATTGCGGCGATGCTGTGGCGTATGCGCAACAGGGGTATGCGGTTGCCAGCGACGCATGCTCCACCTAGAGCATCCGTTACTTCACCCCGGGGGCCGGGCAGACACCGTGTTATGATCCTTTCTCGTTACGAACGCATGATCGCCAAGCGCTACTTGCTGCCGGGGCGGGGCGAGGCGTTCATCTTCCTCGTCGCCGGCATCAGCCTGGTCGCGGTGATGCTCGGCGTCGCCGCGCTCATCATCGTGATGAGCGTGATGAACGGCTTTCGCGCCGAACTGTTCGACAAGATCGTCGGGCTGAACGGCCATGCCGTCATCCAGGGCGCGGGCGGGGACTTGCCGGACTGGCGCAACATCGTCCGCATCACCCGTGCGACGCCGGGCGTGACCAGCGCGATCCCGCTGATTGAACAGCCGCTCGCCGTCACCTATGGCGGTCGCGCGGAAGGCGTGCTGGTGCGCGGCATGCGCGTGGCGGACATCCGCTCGAACGCGACGATCGGCAGCAAGGTGGTGATGGGCTCGCTCGACAGCATCAACGCGGGCAGCGGCCGCGTCGCGATCGGCTCGCGGCTGGCCGAGGCGCTCGGCGCGCAGGTCGGTAGCCAGATCTCGCTATTCAACCCGCAGGGGCAATCGACTCCGTTCGGTACGGTGCCGCGCGTCATCAGCTACACAGTCGGCGCGATCTTCGAAGTCGGCGTGTATGACTACGACAAGCAGTACATCATCATGCCGATCGAGGATGCGCAGACCCTGCTGCTGACCGGTGATTCGATCGGCATGATTGAGGTGAACACGGTCAATGCCGATCGGGTCGATGCGATCCTCAAGCCGGTGGAGGATCAGGTCGCCGGCCGCGCGGTCGTCACCAACTGGCAGCAGATGAACGCGCAACTGTTCCAGGCGCTCGCGGTCGAGCGGGTGGCGATGTTCACCGTGCTGTCGATCATCATCCTTGTCGCGGTGTTCAACATCCTGTCCTCGCTCATCATGCTGGTGCGTGCCAAGACACGCGACATCGCCATCCTGCGCACGATGGGGGCGACCCGGATCGGGCTGATGAAGATCTTCATGGTGGTGGGGACGACGATTGGCGGGCTCGGCGTGGTGGCTGGGATGGTGCTCGGCTTCGTGTTCCTGATCTTCCGCCAGAATGTCGTGGATTTCATCCAACTCGTGACGGGGCAGAACCTGTGGGATCCATCGGTGCGTTTCCTAACCCAATTGCCCTCGAAGACCGATCCGGTCGAGGTGACGGTGATCGCGGTGATGGCGCTGGTGTTCAGCTTCCTCGCCACCTTGTACCCCGCGTTCAAGGCGGCGAGTACCGACCCCGTGCAGGTGTTGCGCTATGAATGAGCCGGTTCTGGCCGTAAGCGGCCTCGCGCGCAGTTTCGAACAGGGCGGGGTGCGCATCGACGTGTTGCGCGGCGTCGACCTGACGGTCGGGCAGGGCGAGATCGTTGCGCTGCTCGGGCCGTCGGGATCGGGCAAGTCGACCTTGCTTCAGGCGGTCGGGCTGCTCGAGGGCGGTTTCGACGGTTCGATCCGCATCGCCGGCGCGGAAGCGGCCGATCTCGATGCAGACGGGCGCACGCGGGTGCGGCGCGATTCGCTCGGCTTCGTCTATCAGTTCCACCATCTGCTGCCCGATTTCAGCGCGGCCGAGAATGTGGTGCTGCCGCAGATAATCCGTGGCGAGATGCGCAACGTCGCCGATGCGCGGGCCGAGGCGCTGCTGGTCGCGCTCGGACTGGGCCAGCGCCTCACGCATCGGCCGAGCCAGCTTTCCGGCGGCGAGCAGCAGCGCGTCGCGGTAGCGCGCGCGCTCGCCAATCGGCCGACCTTGGTGCTGGCGGACGAGCCCACCGGCAATCTCGACGAGGCGACCGCCGATGTGGTGCTCGCCGAGTTCCTGCGGCTGGTGCGCGGCGAAGGCTCTGCTGCGCTGGTCGCGACGCACAACGAACGGTTGGCGATGAAGATGGACCGGGTCGTGCGCCTCCACGACGGAACGCTGGGATGAGCCTGTGGCGCTCGGTGCCGACGCTGAAAGGTCGCCATGTCACGCTGCGCCCGCTGACGCGCGACGATGGCCCCGCGCTGGTCGAGATCGCCCGCACCGACAATCTGTGGGATCTGTTCTACGCCAGCGTCGCCAAGCTGAAGAACGTCGAGGCCTTCATGGACGAGACCTTTGCCGAGCAGGATTATGGCCGCGCGCTGCCGTTCGCGGTACTTAACACGGCGGGGCAGGTGGTCGGCACGACGCGCTACATGCGCATGGCGGAGAAGCACCGCCGGCTCGAGATCGGCGGCACTTTCTACGCGACGGCGGTACAGCGCACCGGCGTCAACACCGAGGCGAAGCTGCTGCTGCTCGGGCATGCCTTCGACGTGCTCGGCTGCCAATGCGTACAGATCCGCACCGATTCGCTCAACAAGCGCAGCCAGGTGGCGATCGAGCGGCTCGGCGCGACACGCGACGGCGTGTTGCGCGGGCATCAGATGGTGGCGGGCGGGCGGCTGCGCGATTCGGTGGTCTATTCGATCGTCGATCGCGAATGGCCGGGCGTGCGGCAGAACCTCACCTATCTGCTCGCCAGACGCGAGGGAGGCGCTGCGTGAAACCGATCACCGATTTCGTCGTCGCCGCATCGAACGGCGCGCGCGCGGATCTGTCGGTCTATGCGGGCCAGGTGCTGCTGATCGTCAACACCGCCTCCAAATGCGGCTTCACCCCGCAATATGAGGGGCTGGAGGCGCTGCACCGAAGCTATGCCGATCGCGGCTTCGAAGTGCTCGCTTTTCCGTGCAACCAGTTCGGCGCGCAGGAACCCGGCGACGCCGCCGAGATCGCCAATTTCTGCTCGCTGACCTATGACGTGACGTTCCCGGTACTCGGCAAGGTCGACGTCAACGGCGCGGCGGCCGACCCGTTGTTCGTCGCGCTCAAGGCGGCGGCGCCGGGGCTGCTCGGCACGCGCGGCATCAAGTGGAACTTCACCAAATTCCTCGTCGATCGCACCGGCAAGCCGGTCAAACGCTACGGCCCGCGTACCGTGCCCGAGGCGCTGGCGGCGGATATCGAGCGGCTGTTATAACCACGCGGGCACCGGGCGCCCGCAACCGCGCGTCACCCCAGCGCAAGCTGGGGTCTCTCCCGGCTTTTGCGGCGCGTCCTGCCCGAGTGGTCGATGTCTCGTGCTTCAGAACGAGATGCCAGCTTGCGCTGGCATGACGATCGGGGGGGGGGCAAATCCGGTGACCCCTCCAAACATGACGGTTTCACGAATCACGCGGTAGGCGCATAGCGTCGGCATGCCCCATTCCGCGTTCGTTCCGCTGCGTATCTTCTCCTGCTTCACCATGCTCGACGGCGCGATCGAGCCCAAGGCGATTGCCAAGCACGCGCAGGAACGTGGCTTCCCCGCCGCCGCGCTGACCGACCGCAACGGCCTCTACGCAGCAATGGCCTATTCGGATGCCGCCAAGAAGGCGGGCGTGCAGCCGGTGATCGGCACGATGCTCGGGGTTGCGCGGCCGGACATGCCCGACGGGGTCGAGCCGGTGTTCGACTGGCTCGCGCTCTATGCGCAGGACGAGACCGGCTATCGCAACCTGTGCGAGCTGGTGTCGCAGGCGCATCTCGACCGGCCGCTCGAACATATGGCGCATGTCCCGTTCGAAACGCTCGCCAAACACACCGACGGGCTGCTCGCGCTCACCGCCGGGCGCGAGGGCGGGCTCGCGCGGCTGTTCGCCGAGGATCAGCCGGCGCGTGCGCTCGCTTATGCCGACCGGCTCCAGCATCTGTTCCCCGACCGGCTGTATATCGAGCTGACCCGCCGCGACGACCCGATCGAGACCAGGGCGGAGGCCGCCTTGCTCGATCTCGCCTATGCCAACGATCTGCCGCTGGTCGCGACCAATCCGTGCTGCTTCGCCGAGGCCGACTTCCTCGAAGCGCACGACGCGATGCTGTGCATCGCCAATTCGTCGTACATCGCCAGCGAGGATCGCCCGCGCAGCTCGCCCGATGCGTGGCTGAAGCCTGCCGACGAGATGCGCCGCCTGTTCGCCGATCTGCCCGAGGCGATCGCCAACACGCTGGTCGTCGCACAACGCTGCGCGGTCGCCGCGCCGTATCGCAAGCCGATCCTTCCCAGCCTCGCCGGCGATCGCGAGGGCGAGGCGGAGGCGCTGCGCGTCACCTCGCGGCAGGGGCTGGAAGCGCGGCTCGCCAAGGCGGCGATCACCGACCCCGCGTTGCGCGACGCCTACGCCAAGCGGCTCGAGTTCGAACTCGACGTCATCATCTCGATGGGCTTTCCCGGCTACTTCCTGATTGTCGGCGATTTCATCAAATGGGCCAAGGATCACGACATTCCGGTCGGTCCGGGTCGTGGTTCGGGCGCAGGCTCGGTGGTGGCGTGGGCGCTTACCATCACCGATCTCGATCCGATCAAGCTCGGGCTGCTGTTCGAACGCTTCCTTAACCCCGAACGCGTGTCGATGCCCGACTTCGACATCGACTTCTGCGAAACCCGGCGCGGCGAAGTGATCCGCTACGTGCAGGAGAAATACGGCCGCGATCAGGTCGCGCAGATCATCACCTTCGGAAAGCTGAAGGCGCGCGCGGTGCTCAAGGATACCGGCCGCGTGCTCCAGATGAGCTACGGTCAGGTCGACCGGCTCGCCAAGCTGGTGCCCAACTTCCCCGCCGACCCCTGGACGCTCGATCGCGCGATGAACGGCGTGTCCGAACTGGTCGCCGAATATAAGGGCGATGCCGGGGTCAAGCATCTGCTCGATCTCGCGATGAAGCTGGAGGGCCTGCCGCGCCACTCCTCCACCCACGCCGCCGGCGTGGTGATCGGCGACCGCCCGCTCGCCGAGCTGGTGCCGCTGTACCGCGATCCGCGTTCGGACATGCCCGTCACCCAGTTCGACATGAAATATGTCGAAGGGGCGGGGCTGGTGAAGTTCGACTTTCTCGGCCTCAAGACTTTGTCGGTGCTGCAAAAGGCGGTGCAGATGCTGGCTGCCCGTGGCGTATCGATCGACCTGTCGGTGCTCGAATGGGATGACGAGGGCGTTTATAAGTTGCTCCAGAAGGGCGACACGGTCGGCGTGTTCCAGCTCGAATCGGAGGGCATGCGGCGTACGCTCGCGGCGGTGAAGCCGTCCAATTTCGGCGACATCATCGCGCTCGTGTCGCTGTACCGGCCGGGTCCGATGGACAATATCCCGAGCTTCGGCCGCCGCAAGAACGGGCAGGAGCCGATCGAATATCCGCACGCCCTGCTCGAGCCGATCTTGGCGGAGACCTACGGCATCTTCGTCTATCAGGAACAGGTGATGCAGGCGACGCAGATCCTCGCCGGCTATTCGCTGGGCGGGGCCGATCTGCTGCGCCGCGCGATGGGCAAGAAGATCAAGGCGGAGATGGACGCCCAGCGCGCCATCTTCGTCGAGGGCTGCGCCACGCACAACCAGATCCCCAAGGCAAAGGCCAACGAGCTGTTCGACTTGATCGACAAGTTCGCCGGCTACGGCTTCAACAAGTCGCACGCCGCCGCTTACGCCTTGCTCGCCTATCAGACTGCGTGGCTGAAGGCGCATCATCCGCACGAGTTCTTCGCCGCATCGATGTGCTACGACATGGCGCTGACCGACAAGCTCGGCGTGTTCGTGGATGATATGCGTCGCTTGGGCGTCGCGATCCTGCCGCCCGACATCAACCGCAGCGAGGCGGAGTTCTCCGTCGAGGATACCGGCGTCGAGGAAAGCCATGGGCTGGCGGTGCGCTACGCGCTCGGTGCTTTGAAAAGCGTGGGCGAGGCGGCGATGGAGAAGCTCGTGCTCGAACGCGAGGCGAACGGCCGCTTCACCTCGATCGACGATCTCGCTCAGCGCGTCGATCCGCGCCTGCTTAACAAGCGGCAGCTCGAAACGCTGGCGGGGGCGGGCGCGTTTGATGCGTTCACCCCCAATCGCGCCGCCGTACATGGTGCCGCGGACGTGATCCTCGCCACCGCATCGCGCGTGCAGTCGATGCGGGCGAGCGGGCAGGGCGGGCTGTTCGGGGGCGAGGATGCCGCCGAACCGCCGATCCGCCTGCCCAACGCGCACTGGACGCGCGCGGAGGGCATGGAGGTCGAGAAGGAAGCGTTCGGCTTCTATTTCTCCTCGCACCCGGTCGACCGGCACGATCATCTCGTCAAGATGCACGGCGCGCGCACCTATGCGCGCTTGGGCGAACTCGACGTGCCGGACGATGGCAAGTCGCGCGCGGGGGCGATGATGGCGGCGTTGATTGAGGACGCGCGCTGGCGCATCTCCGCGCGCGGGCGGCGCTATTTGATGGCCACCTTGTCCGATCCGTCGGGCCAGTTCATCGCCACCTGTTTCGACGATGCGGTCGCCGCCGATCTGGAGGGCGCGGCGCGCGACGGGGCGTGTGCGCTGCTGACGGTGGAGCTCGATCGCCGGCCGGGCGAGGAGACGCCGCGCGTCTCGATCAAGCGGGTGCAGCGGTTCGATTCGCTCGCCACCGCCGCACGCTTCGTGCTGGAACTGACGGTCGAGACGCCTGCGGCGATGGCGGCGCTTGCCGCGATGCTGAACGACTATCGCGGTGCGCGCGGTGAGATCTGGGCGAAAGCGGCGATGCCCGAAGGTGTTTATGCGCGCGTGCTGCTGGGGCGTGATTTCCTGCTCGATCAGGAACTTGCCACGCGGATCGAGGGAGTGGCGGGGATCAGCGGCGTCGCGCTGAAATCGTCCGAGACGCGGCTCGCGCTGGTCGGGTGATAGCCGCGCTGCGCTGAGAGGCTGCGCGGGTAATTCGACGGCCCGGCCTAGAACAGCTCGCCCTGCGGACCGGCCGGCGCGCGGAACAGATCGGTCCGCAGCACCAGGCGCTCGCGCATCAACCCGTGCTTGCGACAGGCGATCTGCACACGAGTGCGCAACAGGTCCGCCCACGGTCCTTGCCCGCGCATCCGCGTGCCGAACGCGGGATCGTTGTCGCGCCCGCCGCGCAGCGATTGGATCGTCGCCATCACCTTGCCCGCACGCTCGGGGAAATGCGCGTCGAGCCACGCGCGGAACAGCGGTGCGACCTCGTGCGGCAGTCGGACGGGTATGAAGTTCACGTTGCGCGCGCCCGCCTGCGCGGCGCGTTCGACCAGATGCTCGATCTCGTGATCCGTAATCGCCGGGATGACGGGTGAGATCGACACATAGGTCGGGACGCCCGCCTCGCTCAGCGTCTTCACCGCCGCGAGCCTGCGTTCTGGGGCGGGCGCACGCGGCTCGACCGTCATCGCGATCCGGCGGTCGAGCGACGTGACCGAGATCATCACCGCGACCAGCCCGCGCTTCGCCATCGGCGCGATCAGGTCGAGGTCGCGCAGCACCCGGTCGGACTTGGTGGTGATCGACAGCGGATGCCCGGTTTCGGCGAGCACTTCCAGACAGCCGCGCATGATCCGCCATTCGGTCTCGATCGGCTGATAGGGATCGGTGTTGGTGCCGAACGCGATCGGCTGCACCACATAGCCGCGCTTGCCGAGTTCGACGCGGAGCAGCGCGGGCGCATCCGGCTTGGCGAACAGCCGGCTCTCGAAATCGAGCCCGGGCGAGAGATCGTGGAAAGCATGCGTGGGGCGCGCGAAGCAGTAGATGCAGCCATGTTCACAGCCGCGATAGGGGTTGACCGAACGGTCGAACGCCACGTCGGGCGAGCTGTTGCGCGTGATGATCGTGCGTGGTCGCTCCACGGTGACGGTGGTGCGCAGCGGCGGCGGCGCATCGTCGACCGTCTCGCGATCATCGAGCCAATCGCCATCCGCCTCCCGCGCGGGCAGGTTGAAACGGCCGCTCTCCCGGTTGACGGTGGCGCCGCGCGCGGGGCGATTCGTTGCCATTGCGCGATCCTATGCGGGCATGTAGAACATAGCAAGAACAAGGAGGATCGTATGGCGCGAATCAACTACCTCGAACTGCCAGTGGCGGATGCCGGACGCGCGAAGGCGTTCTACGGATCGGCCTTCGGCTGGAACTTCAGTGACTTCGGGCCGAGCTATGCCGCGACGACCTCCGGCGACACCGATATCGGTTTCCAGGCCGATCCGGCGGAGCAGACCAAGGCCGCGCTGCCGGTGATCGACGTGGAGAATATCGCGCTCGCGCTCGCCGCGGTGAAGGCCGCGGGTGGCGAGATCACCGCGCCGATCTTCGGTTTCCCCGGCGGGCAGCGGTTCCACTTCCGCGATCCCGACGGGCACGAACTCGCGGTGACGCAGACCGCCGGTCATGCATCGGCGTGATGCGGGCGGTTGAGTGTCGCCGCGCAACCGCCTAGACGCCGGACATCGTGGCTTCCCTTCATGCCCTCGCCAACCCTGCGCGCTTCCTCAAGCTGGCCCGGCCGCTCACGCCGGTGCTGTTCTGGCTCGGCGTGGCGCTGATTGCGATCGGCGCGTGGGCGGGGCTGACGCAGACGCCCGCCGATTATCTCCAGGGCGAGACGGTGCGGATTCTCTACATCCACGTGCCCGCCGCCTGGCTCGGCATGGGTGGGTGGAGCGGGATCGCGCTGTGTTCGATCACTTATCTCGTCTGGCGGCACCCGCTGGCGATGATCGCCGCGCGCGCGATCGCGGTGCCGGGCGCGGTGTTCGCTGCTATGTGCCTCGTCACCGGGTCGATCTGGGGGCGGCCGACCTGGGGAACGTGGTGGGAGTGGGACGGGCGGCTGACCTCGATGCTGCTGTTGTTCTTCGTCTATCTCGGCTTCATGGCGCTGCTGCGCGCCGATGCCGATCGCGGCGGCGATGGCCGCATCCCGGCGTTGTACGGCGTGGCCGGATCGGTGCTGCTGCCGATCATCCGCTATTCGGTGGTGTGGTGGAACACGCTGCATCAGGGCGAGAGCATCGGCCTCACCCGGTCGAGCATCGACGCATCGATGCTGTGGCCTTTGTGGTTCACGCTTGGCGGCTTCTCGCTATTCTTCGCGGGCGTGGTGCTGATGCGGATGCGCACGATCCTCGCCGTCACCAAGGCGGAGGCGCGGATGCGGCGGATGGCGCGATGAGGCAGACGGCGTGAATCCGTGGCCGTTCGTCATCGCCGCTTATGCGATCACCGGCGCGGGCGCGGCTGCGCTTGCGGCGTGGAGTTACCATGCAATGCGGCGTAGCGAGCGGCGATGAAGGCGAAGCAGCAGCGTTTGATGCTGGCGGTGCTCGGGGCTGGCGCGGTGGTCGCGGCGGCGCTGCTCGCCTTGTCCGCGCTGAAGGATCAGGCATCGTTCTTCTATGCGCCGGGCGACGTGAAGCGCACAGGGCTGCCGCTCGGCCGCGCGGTGCGGCTTGGCGGAATGGTCGAGGGCGGTTCAATCCGGCGGCAGGCGGATGGCGTGACGATCCGCTTCGTCGTCGGCGATGGCGTGGCGAGCGTGCCGGTCAGCTTTCGTGGGCTCCCGCCCGACCTGTTCCGCGAGCGCTCTGGCGTGGTCGCGGAAGGCCAGTTCAACCCCGACGGCAGCTTCACCGCCAGCAATCTGCTCGCCAAGCATGACGAGAAGTATATGCCACCGCAGATGGCGGGCAAGATGCACGAAACGCAGACGCTGAAGGAATGATGTCGCCGCGTCCTCCTTTCGCGCGCCTGCGGGCGGTGCGCGCGTGATCGCCGAGGCGGGTCTCGCCGCACTGTGGCTGGCCGCCGCGCTGGCGGCGATGCAGCTTGCGCTCGCCGCCATCGGCGTGCGCCGCGTTCTTGCCGCGCTCGGCGTCGAGACCGGGCTGACGACCGAGATCCTCGGTGCGGTGCGGCCGGTCGCGATCGTGCAGGGCGCGCTGGCCGCGCTGGCGATGGCGCTGCTAATCGCGGTGTTCGTCCGCAGCGACATGTCGGTGCTGCTCGTCGCGGAGAACAGCCATTCCGAAAAGCCGCTGCTCTACAAATTCGCGGGCGCATGGGGGAACCATGAAGGCTCGATGCTGCTGTGGGTGACGATCCTTGGCCTCGCCGGCGGGGCGGTGGCGATCTTCGAGCGGACGCTGCCGCGCGCGACGCTGATCGCGACTCTCGGCGCGCAGGCGATGATCGCGCTCGGTTTCTATGCCTTCCTGCTGTTCGCCTCCAACCCGTTCGCACGGATCGATCCGGCGCCGGCGGACGGGCAGGGGCTCAACCCGTTGTTGCAGGACCCCGGGCTCGCCTTCCACCCGCCGACGCTCTACGTCGGCTATGTCGGCATTTCGATCGCCTTCTCCTTCGCGGTCGGCGCGCTGGTGACGCGCGACGTCGGCCCGGCGTTCGCGCGGGCGATGCGACCGTGGGTGCTGGCAGCGTGGATCTTTCTCACGCTCGGTATCACCGCCGGCAGCTACTGGGCCTATTATGAACTCGGCTGGGGCGGCTGGTGGTTCTGGGATCCGGTCGAGAACGCCTCGCTGATGCCGTGGCTGGCGGCGACCGCTTTGCTCCACTCGGTGACGGTGCTGGCGACCCGCGATGGCTTGCGCGCCTGGACGGTGATGCTGGCGGTCGTCGCCTTCTCGATGTCGATGATCGGCACGTTTCTGGTGCGCTCGGGCATCCTCACCAGCGTGCATGCCTTTGCGGTCGATCCGTCGCGCGGCACCTTCATTCTGGCGCTGCTGGTGCTGTATATCGGTGGCGCGCTGGCGTTGTTCGCCGCGCGGATCGGGACGGTGCGCGCGGGCACCACCTTCGATCCGGTCAGCCGCGAGGGCGCGCTGGTCGCCAACAACCTGTTGCTGTCGGTGATCCTTGGCGTGGTGCTGATCGGGACATTGTATCCGATCGTCGCGGCGGGTTTCGGGGTGCAACTTTCGGTCGGGCCGCCGTTCTTCGACAAGGCGGCGGGGCCGGTCGCGCTGTTGCTGGTGGTGGTGATGGCGGCGGGGCCGCTGCTGCGCTGGCGGCGTGACGGCGCGCGCGCGGTGGCGATGCGGCTGGCCGTGCCGGGCGCTGCGTTCGCGCTGGCGCTGGTGGCGGTGCTGCTGTTCGGCGGCGGGGTCGCGGTGCTGCCGCTGCTGGGTCTCGCGCTGGCGGCAGGGCTGGCGGTGGCGAGTGTCGCGCCGCTGTGGGGCCGTAACCTCCGCCGGACGCCGCTGTTCACCTGGGGCATGGTGATCGCCCATCTCGGCATCGCGGTGAGCCTCGCCGGCATGGCTTCGGACAGCGCCTTCACGCAGGCGACGCTCGTCGCGGCGCGCGTCGGCGAGCCGCAGCGGGTGGGGCCCTATACGGTGACGCTTGACGGGATCGCGCCGGTGATCGGCCCGAACTGGTCGGCGCTCGAAGCGCAACTGTCGGCGCGGCGTGGCAGCGGGGCGCCGATCCGGCTGCGGCCGCAATCGCGCTTCTTCACCAATCCCGTCACCGTGACGAGCGAATCGGCGATCGCGACGGTGCTCGACGGGCAGCTCTACACCGTGCTCGGGCAGACCGATGGTCAGGGGCGCGTGCAGTTGCGCCTGTGGTGGAAACCTTTCGTCACGCTGATCTGGCTGGGCGGTGCGCTGGTCGCGATCGGCGGCGCGCTGTCGCTCGCCGGGCGGTGGCGGCGGGAAAGCCGCGCGCGGCGGCGCGGCGACGAGGCGGCATGGGCATGAAGCTGTGGCTGCCGCTCGTCCTGTTCGTCGCGGTCCTCGCGGTCGTCGCGACTGCGTTGTATCGGCCGGCCGATCGCACGGTCTATTCGGCGATGGTGGGCAAGCCGCTGCCTGCGTTCGATACCCCGCCCTTGTTGGCGGGAAAGCCAGGCCTTGCCAGCGCGGTCTTCGCCGACGGCAAGCCCAAGCTGCTCAATTTTTTCGCAAGCTGGTGCGTGCCGTGCGCGGCCGAAGCGCCGCAATTGATGGCGTTGAAGGCGGCGGGCGTGACGGTGGAGGGCGTCGCAATCCGCGACACGGCTGCCGCGATGCGCGACTTCCTCGCGCGCGGCGGCGATCCCTATGCGGCAATCGGCGACGACAAGACGAGCGCGGTGCAGTTGGCGCTCGGCTCGTCGGGGGTGCCCGAGAGCTTCCTGATCGATGGCCACGGCACGATCCTGCTCCAGCACGTCGGCGACATTCGCGCCGACGAGGTGCCCGCGATCCTCGCCAAGCTGGAGGCGGCGAAATGAGGCGGCTCGCGGTCCTCGCGCTGCTGATCGCCGCGCCCGCTTTCGCCGACAGCAATCTTCCGCCAGCGCCGCTTGCCAACACGCAACTGCGCGATCCGGCGCTCGAGACGAAAGCGCGTGCGCTGATGGCGACGATCCGCTGCCTCGTCTGTCAGGGCCAGTCGATCGCTGACAGCGACGCTGAGATGGCGGGCGACATGCGCGCGATGGTGCGGCAGCGCATCGCCGCGGGCGAGCAACCCGCGCAGATCCGCGACTGGCTGATCGCGCGATACGGCGATTACGTGACCTATGATCCGCCGTTCAGCCTGCTGACCGCGCCGTTGTGGGCCGCGCCGTTGCTGCTCATCGCGATCGGCGTGTGGATCGCGCGCGTCAGCTTCCGCAGGCGGCGCGGCTGATGGGGTGGATCGCGCTTGCGCTTATCGGCCTGCTCGTGGTGGCGGCGCTGTGGCTGCTCGGCGTCGCGCCGCGGCTGTGGAGCTTCATCGGTGCCGGTCTGATGCTCGGCGCGACCGGTTATGCGGTGCAGGGGCGGCCGGACCTGCCGGGGCATTCGGTCCGCGCGTTCGCCCGACCGATCGCGCTGGACCAAGGATTGATCGAACTGCGCGGCGACATGCTTGGCCGCTTCACCGGCGAGGCCGCGTATCTGACGCTTGCCGACGGGCTGACCCGCGCGGGCGATCCGCAGGCGGCGGTACGGGTCCTGCTCGGCGGGGTTGCTTACGCGCCCAAAAGCTACGTGCTTTGGACGTGGCTCGGCATGGCCTATGCGCAGCATGATGGCGGGGCAGTGTCGCCCGCTGCGCGGCTTGCGTTCGACCAGGCGATGCGGCTTGCCCCGCGCTACCCCGGACCGCCGTTCTTCCTCGGCGTCGCGCTGATCCAGAGCGGTGACTTCGCTGCGGCGCGGCCATATTGGGCACGCGCGCTGGCTTTGACGCCGAAGGGCGCGCCCTATCGCCCCGCAATCGCCGATCGGCTCGCGATCCTCGACAAATATCTTGCCGCGACGAAGCCCAGAGCGGTCCGCCGGCGTTAGCACCCGCATGACCACACCCACGATCCTCTGGCTGCGGCGCGACCTACGCCTCTCCGATCAGGCCGCGCTTGCCGCCGCCGCGCACGAAGGGCCGGTGATCCCGGTCTATATCCTCGACGATGAAACCCCGAAGCGCGACGCGATGGGCGGCGCTTCACGCTGGTGGCTGCACCATAGCCTCGCCGCGTTGGACGAGGCGCTTCGCAAAGCGGGCTCGCGGCTGATCCTGCGGCGCGGCCGCTCCGATGCGGTGCTGGCGGACCTCGCGGAGGAGACCGGGGCGACGCGCGTGCATTGCCTGCATCACTACGAGCCGTGGTGGCGCGCCGCCGAGGCGGCGGTGGCGAAGCGGCTCGACCTCGTCTGCCACGACGGCAACTATCTCGCGCCGCCGGGCTCGGTCACCACCGGCGGCGGTGCGTTGTACAAGATCTATACGCCGTTCTGGCGCGCGCTCCAGCAGCAGATGCCGCCGCCCGCGCCGCACCCTGCGCCGCACCATATCCCCGTGCCGACGCGCTGGCCGGGCAGCGACGCGCTCGGCGACTGGCGATTGCTGCCGACCAAACCCGACTGGTCGACCGGCTTCGACGTCTGGACGCCGGGCGAGGCGGCCGGGCACCGGCGGCTCAAGGCGTTCGTGGACGATGTCGCGGACTATGGCGAGACGCGCAACCTGCCCTCGGACGACGGCACGTCGCAACTCTCCCCCTATCTCCATTTCGGCGAGATCTCGCCCGCGCAGATCTGGCATGCGGTTGCCGATGCGGGCGGCTCGGCCGATGTGTACCTCAGCGAGATCGGCTGGCGTGATTTCGCACAGACGGTGATCCTGCAATTCCCCGACTATGCCACGAAGAATGCCCGCAGCGCCTTCGACACACTGCCGTGGCGCGACGGCAAAGCGGCTCGCGCGGACCTGCGCGCGTGGCAGCAGGGCCGCACCGGCTATCCGATTGTCGATGCGGGCATGCGTCAGCTCTGGACTATGGGCTGGATGCACAATCGCGTGCGGATGATCACCGCCTCTTTCCTCATCAAGCACCTGCTGATCGACTGGCGCGAGGGTGAGCGCTGGTTCTGGGACTGTCTGGTCGATGCCGACTACGGCAACAACTCGGTCAACTGGCAGTGGACCGCAGGCAGCGGGGTGGATTCGAACATGTTCCCGCGCATCATGGCGCCGCTGACCCAATCGAAGAAATTCGCGGCGGGCGACTATATCCGCCGTTGGGTGCCGGAACTTGCCGGGATCGGCGATGCAGCGATCCATGATCCGGAAGAATCCGGTTGTCGTCCAGCGGCTTATTCGGCGAAGCTCATCGGCCATCGCGAAGCGCGCGAGCGTGCGCTGGCGGCGTATCGGCAGACGAAATGAGGGCTTGTCGCGGCTCTGTCGTGCGGTGCATGAGCTGACGCCATGAATGCATCCGCGCCGCCGCCCCGCGGGCGCCAGCACGGCGCTCCCGATCCTCGTCGCAGCGCACGTCTTGATCCGCTGCTCGGCCAGTTTGGCGCGCTTTTTCACAAGATCCTCGATCGGATCGATGCCGGTCTGGCAGCGGGATCGATCGAAACCACTTTGCCCGACGGGCGTGTGCGGCTGCTCGGCGGTCGCGCGGCGGGGCCGCAGGCGATCGTCACGCTGGCGAGCTGGCGGTCGTTGCTGCGACTGGCGACGCGCGGGTCGGTTGGCTGGTATGTGGCGTGGTCGCTTGGCGAATGGTCGAGCCCCGATCCGGTGCTGTTGTTTGAGCTGTTCGTGCTCAATCGTACCACGCTCGGGAATGCCGGCCGCGCATCGGGGCTGACCAAGCGCGTGCAGCGGGTCTGGCATCGGCTGCACGCCAACAGCCGCAGGCGAGCGCGGCGGAACATCGAATTTCACTACGATCTTGGCAATGATTTCTACGGCTTATGGCTCGATCCTAGCATGAGCTATTCAAGCGCTCTGTTCGCGGAGCCACCATCTTCCGCCGAGCCGCTTGCCGAGGCGCAACACCGCAAGCTCGCCGCGATCCTCGAGCGTACCGCGACGGTGCCGGGCGATACCATCCTGGAGATCGGCTGCGGCTGGGGCTCGTTCGTGGAGGTGGCGGCGCGCGCCGGGCGCAAGGTGCATGGCATCACGCTTTCGCCCGAGCAGAAGCGTGCGGTGGAAACACGTGCCGCACGGCTCGGGCTCGACCATGTCACCACGTCGCTGACCGACTATCGCGATGTGACCGGCACCTATGATGCGGTCGCCAGTATCGAGATGGTCGAGGCGGTCGGCGAAGAATATTGGCCCGATTATCTCGCCGCGATCACGCGCGCGCTGAAGCCGGGCGGGCGGGCCGCGCTGCAATATATCGCGATCGATGACGCGATCTTCGAAGCGTATGCGCGCAACGTCGACTTCATCCAGCGCTATGTGTTTCCGGGCGGTATGCTTCTGTCCGAAAGCCGGTTCCGCGCGATCGCTGCCGAACACGGGTTGGCGTGGCAGGAGCGGCGCGGGTTCGGGCTGCACTATGCCGAAACGCTGCGGCGGTGGCGCGTGGCGTTCGATGCGGTGGTGGCAGAAGGGCTTTTGCCCGCGCGATTTGATCGCGATTTCATCGGCTTGTGGCGCTATTATCTGATGTATTGCGAAGGCGGGTTTCGGGGCGGCGGCATTGACGTCGCGCATGTGACGTTGGTCAAGACGGCTTGAACGTGCGGTGGTTCGAGGCGACGGGCGAAGGCAGTCGCAAACGCGATTGTCCGCGCGCGGCGCCAACCGGCCGCCGCTTCGTAGATTGTCTGCGACCTTCGCCCTAGGCTTCGAAGCGCTCGAAATGCCCGGTCGCGAAGTCCTCCGTCACCAGTGCGGCGATGCGTGCGCCGACCACCTCGGGTGCCTTGACCGACTCAGGGGCCTCACCGGGATAGGCACGCGCGCGCATCGCGGTGCGGGTCGCGCCGGGATCGAGGATCGCGGTGCGAACGGAGCTGATCTGCTCCATCTCGTCGCCATAAGACGCAACCAAGGTTTCGAAAGCCGCCTTCGACGCGCCGTACACGCCCCAATAGGCCCGCGGATTGCGTGCGACGCTTGAAGTCACGGCGATCACGCGCGCGCGCTTCGAGCGGCGCAGCATCGGGTCGAACGCGCCGATCAGCGCGGCCTGCGCGCTGACGTTGAGCGTGAGCACCTTGGCAAGCTCGCGCGGGTCGATCGCCGGCACCGCACCGAGCGTGCCGAGCATCGCTGCATTGAGCACCAGCACGTCGAGCGCCTGCCACCGCTCGCCAATCGCCGCCCCGAGGCGGGCAACGCTGTCGGTCTCGGTCAGGTCGAGCGGTGCGATCGTCGCCGATCCGCCCGCCGCAAAAATCTCGTCCTCGACCTTTTCCAGTGCCGTGCCGGTGCGCGCGGTCAGCACGACATGCGCACCCGCCGCCGCCAGCGCGCGGGCGGTCGCCGCGCCGATGCCGCGGCTCGCGCCGGTGACGAGGGCGAGCTGGTTGGCGAGCGGCTTGTCGGTCATGCATTCCCTCCGGATCGTTGCCGCAGCGAATGCACCACCGGCCCAGCCGGGACAAGCCTCAGACCACGCGTTCCGCCAGCAGCGCGAACTGATCGACCGAGGCGACCTCGTCCTGATCGGTCAGCGTGGTCGGGTAATCGCCGGTAAAGCACGCGTCGCAGTGGCTCGGCCGGATATCGGCGCGGCACGGCTCGCCAAGCGCCTTGTAGAGCCCGTCGATCGAGACGAACGCGAGGCTGTCGGCGTGGATGTACGCGTTCATTTCCGCCACGTTCTTGCTGTGCGCGAGCAGCTTGGCGCGCTCGGGCGTGTCGACGCCGTAATAGCAGCTATGCCGCGTCGGCGGGCTGGCGATGCGCATGTGCACCTCGGCCGCGCCGGCATCGCGCATCATCTGCACGATCTTCAGCGAAGTGGTGCCGCGCACGATTGAATCGTCGATCAGGATGATGCGCTTGCCCTCGATCAGCGCGCGGTTGGCGTTGTGCTTGAGCTTGACGCCGAGGTGACGGACTTCGTTGGTCGGCTGGATGAAGGTACGGCCGACATAATGCGAGCGGATGATGCCGAGTTCGAACGGCAGGCCCGATTGCTGGGCATAGCCGATCGCGGCGGGTACGCCCGAATCGGGAACCGGGATGACGAGATCGGCGTCGACCGGGCTCTCGATCGCCAATTGCGCGCCGATCGCCTTGCGCACCGAATAGATGCTCTGGCCGGCCGAGATCGAGTCGGGGCGCGAGAAATAGACGTGCTCGAAGATGCACGGGCGCGGCGACACGGGCGCGAACGGACGATGCGAGCTGATCTCTCCGCCCTTCACGATCACCAGCTCGCCGGGCTCGATGTCGCGCACATAGGTCGCGCCGACCACGTCGAGCGCCACGGTTTCGGAGGCGAAGATGATCGCCTCACCGACCTTGCCCATCACCAGCGGGCGAATGCCGAGCGGATCGCGGCACGCGATCATGCCTTCGGGCGTCATCACGATCAGCGAATAGGCACCCTCGACCTGCTTGAGCGCGTCGATGAACTTGTCGAGGAATGTCCGGTACTTGGACATGGCGACGAGGTGGATGATTGTCTCGGTGTCCGAGGTCGACTGGAAGATCGAACCGTTGCGGACGAGATCGCGCCGCAGCCGCATCGCGTTCGAGATATTGCCATTATGCGCGATCGCGAACCCGCCCGAAGCGAGATCGGCATAGAGCGGCTGGACGTTGCGCAGCGCGGTTTCGCCGGTAGTCGAGTAGCGGACGTGCCCGCACGCGACGTGACCGCGCAGCGGGACCATCACGTCCTCGCGGTCGAAATTGCCGGCGACGTGGCCCATGGCGCGATGCGTGTGGAAATCTACGCCGTCGAAGCTGGTGATGCCGGCCGCCTCCTGCCCGCGATGCTGTAGCGCATGCAGGCCGAGCGCGACGAGCCGCGCCCCATCGGGCGCCCCGGCAACGCCGAAGATTCCACACTCCTCGCGGAGCTTGTCGCCATCGGCGACATCGAACGGATTGGTTGTGAGCATGGCGCCCTTCGCAAGGGGGTGTGCGTAACGCCGCCCATATAGGGACAGGTCAAAGCTTTGTCGCGCTTTTGTCACATCGAAACCGTGGACGTTGGTCGCATCGGCGGAAAACCAGCGTTTCCGCGTGCGTTTTTCACGCTGATCCGTTCGCCAAAACCGAGCGGGCGTCCCCGGATTGTGTTCCTCGCGCCACAGTGATTCGCCAGCGCTTCCGCTCGGCCCGGCAGACGGCTATGGAGCCGCATGGCCGACCCCCGCGACACCACGCTCGTCCTCGATCCCAAATACGACGCCAACGGCCTCGTCACCGCAGTCGCCACCGATCGCGCATCGGGCACGCTGCTGATGGTCGCGCATATGAATGCCGAGGCGCTCGCCGCCACGATCGCGAGCGGAGAGGCGCATTTCTGGTCGCGCAGCCGCGCGAAGCTGTGGAAGAAGGGCGAGACCTCCGGCCACGTCCTCACCGTCCACGATATCCGCATCGACTGCGATCAGGATGCGGTATGGCTGATCGTCGATCCCGCAGGGCCTGCCTGCCACACCGGCGCGCCGAGCTGTTTCTACCGCCGCATCGACGGCGACCGGCTGATCCCCGCCGAATGAGGTTCGCGCTGGCGGCCGTGCTGCTGGTGACGGGCTGCTCGCGCGCCGCGCCGCCCGCCGCGAGCAACGTCGCCGCACCGACCGGGCTGGAAGCGGCGGCGATCGAGGCTGGGGTGATCCCCGACCCCAAGAACGCCGACATCACCGGGCTCTACACTCGCGAGACCGATCGCGTGTGCATCGTGCCGAGCGCGACGGCCTATCAGCTCGGCGTGTACGTCGATTACGGCGACCAGCAGCATTGCAGCGGGCTCGGCACCGTCACCCGCGTCGGCGAGACGTTGCACCTCGACTTCAGCGATGCGCAAGGATGCGCGTTCGAGGCGCGCTTCGAAGGCGACCGGATCGTGTTCCCCGGCACCGTGCCCGACGCGTGCCGCAAACTATGTTCGCAGCGCGCCTCGATCGCCGGGTTGATCGTCGATCAGCTAAGCAACTCCGCCTCCGAAGCCGCGACCCTGCGCGATGCGGGCGGGCGGCTGCTGTGCCCGAGCGGGTGATCCGCGCCGCTTAGAGGCTCTGCGCGGTAAGCGGCGAATCGGGCTTTGCCGGTGTCGCCGGTGCGCTTGGGGTCGCTCCCGAACCCGGCTTGCGGCGCACGCCGACCAAGCCGTCCGCCGTCGGCGCCGCGCTTGTGGACGGAACCTTGGTGGTATCCTTCGGCAACAGCACCTGCGTTTTCATGCACTGGGCGGGATCGGCCTGTTTGAAGGTCGCGCAGTTCCACAGCGCCTTGTCGTAATGATAGGTCCGGTCGCGCATGTAGCTGAACGCCATCGTGTCGATCTGCCCGGCGTCGAGCGGCATTGCGGTCGGGGTGCGTGCCTTGTCCGTCCATGCCATCAGCTTGCAGCGCGGTCGTTCGCCGCAAACCCGCGTGGCGAGCAGCGCAAACGACTCGGGCGGCAGGTGCGGGTCGATGGTGATGAGGAACGTCTCCGAGTCGTTGGGTAGCGGCGTCGGCATCGCCTCGGGCGTGAGCGCCGCCACCGCCATTTCGGCGACTGTCGCCTGCGCCTCGACCAGCGCCACACCGCTCTTGTGCGCGTCCGAATAGAGCGCCAGCGCCCTGATGAACGGCTCGTCCGAAGAGACGGTGCGGTTGAACGCGGGGGGGGTGCCCCACCAGCCGCTCCAGCGGAAGAACAAATGGGTATGCACCGCCGCGACCTTGTCGAGGCTCGACTGCCAGTAGGGCACCACCCAGTCGGTGTGGTAATGCGTCGAATAGCCGACCGCGGCGAACACCTGTCCGCCGAGCGACGCGGCAGCCTGCGTGCGGGCGCGCGCCCATTGCTCGGGTCGCCAGCCGTGGCGGATCAGCGCGCCGTCGCAGGTGAACGTGAACTGGCAGCCGGTGGTGCGCTCCGAACCCTGGAACACCACGCCGCAGATCGTCTTGGGGAAGGCGGGGTGACGCACGCGGTTGATGATGACCTGCCCGACGGCGCGCTGGCCCTCGTTGTCGTCACCCGCCTCGTAGAGCATCGCGGCGGCCATGCAATCGGTCGCGCGCGCCTGCTGGTCGGGCGTGCCGGCGAGGTGGAACGGGCGGGCCGCCGGGTTCGGATCGGTCGAGAAGGGCACGGTTGCGTTGAACGCGCGCGCGTCGGCGGGGGCGAGATCCTGGAAGGCGACCGGCTCGACCGGCGGCAACTCGGCCTTGGGGATGACGTGGCGGTGCGGCACCTTGATGGCGTGGCCGCGCACGAACACCACGCGCGGACCATAATGGACGATCAGCGCAGGCGTCACGATCGCGACGAGCGCGATCGCAAGCAGGATCAGCCGTAACGCGAGATCGTCCGGGCGGCGCACGTTCGAGATCGTCTTGCGCAGAAACCGCCGTGTCCGGCGCACGAGTCGACTAGAGGGCACGGACGATCATCACACGGTCGGGGAAACGCATGGCGCCCGATGCGCCGAACCGCCCCGCCCGGTCAACCTTTGTCGGCTGTCCCGAAGCGGGAGCGAACCGGCCCGATCAGGATTCGGGCAGGAACTCGGGCACCGACAGATAGCGCTCGCCAGTGTCGTAGTTGAAGCCGAGCACGCGCACGCCATCGGGCAGATCGGGCAGCTTCTGGAGGATCGCCGCGAGCGTGGCGCCAGACGAGATGCCGACCAGGATGCCCTCCTCGGTTGCCGAGCGGCGTGCCATGTCCTTGGCGACGGCGGCATCGACCTTGATCGCGCCGTCGATCGCCTGGGTGTGGAGGTTCGCCGGCACGAAACCTGCGCCGATGCCCTGGATCGGGTGCGGGCCCGGCTGGCCGCCCGATATGACCGGCGACGCATCGGGCTCGACCGCGAACACTTTGAGGTTGGGCCAGCTTTTCTTGAGCGTCTCGGCCACGCCGGTGATGTGCCCGCCGGTGCCGACGCCGGTGATGATGACGTCGATCGGCGAATCGGCGAAATCGTTGAGGATCTCCTGCGCGGTGGTGCGGACGTGGACGTCGATGTTGGCGGGGTTCTCGAACTGCTGCGGCATCCATGCGCCGGGCGTTTCCGACACGATCTGGAGCGCGCGTTCGATCGCGCCCTTCATGCCCTTCTCGCGCGGGGTCAGATCGAAGCTTGCGCCGTAAGCCAGCATCAGCCGGCGCCGCTCGATCGACATGCTCTCGGGCATGACGAGGATCAGCTTATAGCCCTTCACCGCCGCCACCATCGCGAGGCCGACGCCGGTGTTGCCGCTGGTCGGTTCGACGATCGTGCCGCCTGGGGCAAGCAGACCATCACGCTCGGCCGCCTCGACCATGGCGAGCGCGATGCGGTCCTTGATCGATCCGCCCGGGTTCGACCGTTCGGACTTGATCCACACCTCCTGATCCGGGAACAGCCGTTGCAGGCGGATGTGCGGCGTGTTGCCGATCGTCTCGAGGATCGTGCTGGCTTTCATGACTTGGCCTCCATCTCAAGGTCTGCGGCGTCGCGGAGCGACTTGGGCGGTTCGAACGTCTTCGCGTTCCTGATGCTCGGGAACAGATAGGACCACAGGATCGTCACCACAATCGCACCGCCGCCGCCGATCAGCACCGCGCCTACCGGCCCGAGCATCGCGGCAAGGAACCCCGATTCGGCCTCGCCCAACTCGTTCGAGGCGGAGATGGTAAGCTGCGACACCGCGCCGACGCGCCCGCGCTTGTCGTCGGGCGTGTAGAGCTGGATCAGCGAGGAGCGGATATAGACCGAGAACATGTCGGCCGCGCCCGCCAGCGCAAGCGCGCCAACGCTGAGCGGTATCCATGTCGATACGCCGAAGATCACCGTCGCCGTGCCATAGACCAGTACTGCGCCCAGCATCTTGACGCCGACATTGGTTTTGATCGGACGGAACGAGAAGAAAACCGCAACGATCATCGCCCCGATCGCGGGCGCGCCGACCAGCATGCTCAGCCCCTGCGGCCCGATCTTCAGGATATCGTGCGCGTAGATCGGCATCACCGCGCTGGTCCCGGCGAGGAACACCGCGAACAGATCGAGCGTGATCGCGCCGAGCACCAGCTTGTTCTGCCCGACATAGGCGAGCCCCTCGATGATCTGCTTGATCGGGTGATCCTTGCTGATCGCGACCGTACGCGGCACCTTGCCGATCAGCAGCATGCAGACCAGCGCAAGACCGAACAGCGCGGTCGACAGCACATAGGCGCCGTAAGGGGCGACCGAATAGGCGAAGCCGCCGATCGCCGGGCCGATGATCGCGCCGACCTGCCACGAGGTCGAGCTGAGCGCGATCGCGGTGGGCAGCGACTCGTGCGGAACCAGATTGGGGGCGAGCGCGCCGAACGCCGGCCCGGCGAACGCGCGGCCGATGCCGAGCAAAACCGCCACCGCGAAGATCACCGGCAGCGAGATCCAGCCCTCGATCGTCGAGACCGCGAGGATCGCCGCGCACAGCACCTGGAGCGTCAGCGTGACGCGCGTGATCATCCGTCGGTCGAACCGGTCGGCGACGAGGCCGGTGATCGGGGTCGAGATGAACAGCGGCAGGAACTGCAAAAGGCCGATCAGCCCGAGCTGCGCGGCCGACGCGCTCGGCGTCATTGTCGCCCTCGCGATCGTGTAGGTCTGCCAGCCGATCACCACGATCATCCCGTTCTGCGCCAGCGTCATGCAGAAGCGCGCCGCCCAGTAAGCGCGGAAATTGGCGATGCGCAGCGGGTGAACGGGGCGAAGCGGGTCGGGCGAGGGGGCCATTGTCTGCGGCAATAGGCCGAGCGACCCGTTCCGGGCAATCGACGATTGCCGTCGCCCAAGAAATATTCCTCCAAACCGCTCGGCATTCGGCCGCCGCCGATCCGGTCGCAGATGTTACGAGGTGGCGATTGTCGCACGGTAGCGGTTTCGGGCGATTGATGTTTTCACCGCAACCCGCCTATAGCGACCTCCTCCTCCCCCAAGGACAGATGAGGTTTCGATCACGTGGCAAAAGCCCCAGCGACCAGAACAGCCGAGCCGCCCGCGACCAATCGCGAGCGTCCCAACGAGCCGACGCCCTATGCGGCCTCGAAGGACGAGCTGCTCGACTTCTACAAGCAGATGCTCCTGATCCGCCGCTTCGAAGAAAAGGCCGGACAGCTCTACGGGCTCGGCTTCATCGGCGGCTTCTGCCACCTGTATATCGGCCAGGAAGCGGTCGCGGTCGGCCTTCAGTCGGCGCTCGACGGCGAGAAGGACTCGGTCATCACCGGGTATCGCGATCATGGCCACATGCTCGCCTACGGCATCGATCCCAAGGTCATCATGGCCGAGTTGACCGGCCGCGCCGCCGGCATCTCGAAGGGCAAGGGCGGGTCGATGCACATGTTCTCGACCGAGAAGAAGTTCTACGGCGGCCACGGCATCGTCGGCGCGCAGGTGTCGCTCGGCGCCGGCCTCGCGTTCAAGCACAAGTATAGCGGCGACGGTGGCGTCGCGATGGCCTATTTCGGCGACGGCGCGGCCAACCAGGGCCAGGTCTATGAGTCGTTCAACATGGCCGAGCTGTGGAAGCTCCCGATCATCTTCGTGATCGAGAACAACCAGTATGCGATGGGCACCAGCGTCAATCGCGCGTCGTCGGAGGACCAGTTCTACAAGCGTGGTGAAAGTTTCCGCATCCCCGGCATCCAGGTCGACGGTATGGACGTGCTGGCGTGCCGTGGCGCCGCCGAGGAAGCGCTGGCATGGGTGCGCAGCGGCAAGGGGCCGATCATCCTTGAGATGAAGACCTATCGTTACCGTGGCCACTCGATGTCCGATCCGGCCAAATACCGCAGCCGCGACGAAGTGCAGGCAGTGCGCGACAATTCCGACCCGATCGAGCACGTGAAGAAGCTGCTCGAGGAGCAGGGCGTGGTCGAGGACGAGCTGAAGACGATCGAGCAGGCGATCCGCAAGACGGTGAACGAAGCCGCCGACTTCGCCGAGCAGACGCCCGAGCCGGATCCGGCCGAATTGTACACCGACGTGCTGGTGGAGCGCTACTGAGATGCCGATCGAGATCAAGATGCCCGCGCTTTCCCCGACGATGGAGGAAGGCACGCTCGCCAAGTGGCTCATCAAGGAAGGCGACACCGTCAAGTCCGGCGACATCATGGCCGAAATCGAGACCGACAAGGCGACCATGGAGTTCGAAGCGGTCGATGAAGGCACCGTGGGCCGCATCCTCGTCGCCGAAGGCACCGAGGGCGTGAAGGTCGGCACCGTTATCGCGCAGTTGCTGGGCGAGGGCGAGGAGGCCGGTGCGGAACCCGCGCCCGCCGCCGCGAACGAGCAGGCTGCCGAGAGCGCACCGCCGGCCGCGCCGAAGGGCGAGACCGAAACCGGCCCGAGCCCGGCGCAAGACAAGGTCGAGACCGGCGCGCGCCAGTTGTTCGAGGCTGCGAAGAACGATTCGCAGGTCGCCGACCCCGCGCTGCCCGAGGGCACCGAGATGGTCCGCATCACGCTGCGCGAAGCGCTGCGCGACGCGATGGCCGAGGAAATGCGCTCCGACGACCGTGTCTTCGTGATGGGCGAGGAAGTCGCGCAGTATCAGGGCGCGTACAAGGTGACGCAAGGGTTGCTCGACGAGTTCGGCGAGCGCCGCGTGATCGACACGCCGATTACCGAATACGGCTTTGCCGGCATCGGCACGGGCGCGGCGATGGGCGGGTTGAAGCCGATCGTCGAGTTCATGACGTTCAACTTCGCGATGCAGGCGATCGACCACATCATCAACTCGGCCGCCAAGACCAACTACATGTCGGGCGGCCAGATGCGCTGTCCGATCGTGTTCCGTGGTCCCAATGGCGCCGCCAGCCGCGTCGGTGCGCAGCATTCGCAGAACTACGGGCCGTGGTATGCGAGCGTGCCGGGCCTGATCGTGATCGCGCCCTACGATGCGGCCGACGCCAAGGGTCTGCTCAAGGCGGCGATCCGCAGCGAGGATCCGGTCGTGTTCCTCGAGAACGAGCTGCTCTACGGTCGCACGTTCGAAGTGCCCAAGCTCGACGATTACGTGCTGCCGATCGGCAAGGCGCGGATCATGCGGCCGGGCAAGGACGTCACCATCGTCAGCTATTCGATCGGCGTCGGTCTCGCGCTCGAAGCCGCCGAGACGCTGGCGAAGGAAGGCATCGACGCGGAAGTGGTCGATCTGCGCACGTTGCGCCCGCTCGACAAGGCGACCGTGCTCAAGAGTCTCAAGAAGACCAACCGCATGGTCGTGGTCGAAGAAGGCTGGGCGACCTGTTCGATCGCGTCGGAAATCGCCGCGATCGCGATGGAGGAAGGCTTCGACGATCTCGACGCGCCGGTGCTGCGCGTCGCCAACGAGGACGTGCCGCTGCCCTACGCGGCCAACCTCGAAAAGCTTGCGCTGGTCGACGCCGCGAAGATCGTCGCGGCGGTGAAGAAAGTGACGTACCGCTGAGGATGCGGCGGGTGGTCCGGTGAGGGCCACCCGTCACGCCTGCCGCCGATCAGCTCGTATAGAGGTTGCAGGTCGAGCGCGTTGTACCAGGATAGATCTGCGTATAATCGCGGCGATCGCGCACCACGTATGACGCGGTGAAGTGGATACGCTGCGGTTGCGTCAGCCACGTGCCGAATAGCGGCGTGGTGAGATAGTTTATCTCGACGAACATGACGCCTGCGCCGCTTGGCGCATTCACCTGGGCACCGGCGTCGCCCATGCCACTGGCGACGGTGGTGCCCGCGTTGGCCGAGTCGGTGGTGGTGCCAGCCGTCGTCGTCGTTGTCCCGTAGCTCGAATCGTAACCGGTGCCACCTTTCGCGCCGATACAACGCTGCCAGTGGATGCGCTGTACCGGGGCGCCGTTGTTGGCGGTATCGTAGCTTTGCGCGACGTTCTCCAGGCTCGACAGGATGATGCGCCCGTTGGTCGTCAGGTTGATGCCCTGACCCTGATATCGTGCCGCCTGAAGAATATCGTTCACATCGACTTCACGCATCTGCTGCGTCGACAAGCTGCTGTAGGTGCCCACGCGCGACGCATTGTCGGCGAGGTTGAGCGCGATCTGGCTGACCTTCATGTTGACGAGCGCAAGGTTGGCCAGTTCGATGCCGTAGCAGCCGATGCCGATCACGATCGGCGCGGTGAACGCGAATTCAAGCATGGCCAAACCGCGACGATCGTTCCGCAGCCGGCGCGCGAAAGTGCGAAGGGGCAGGAGGCGAGCGACGTTGATCATGTGCATACCGTTGTATTGGTGGTCGTCTGCGCGGCGTAAGGCTGGTTCTTGAGCAAGGTGGTTGCGGTGATCGTCTGGGTCTTCGGCCAGTTGAACAGCCCCGCGACCGGGAAGATGCGGGGATAGGTGATGCTCATCGTATAGAGCGTCACCGCACTCGCGCCGCCTTGGCCGACCGTGGCGGGGTCGGTATCCCAGGTGCCGTTGCCGTTCTCGTCGGTGAAGCACTCACCCGGATCGCGCACGCCGTTCTTGTTGCTATCGGTGAACGGCTCGGGCGTTCCGACTTCGCTGAACGTATCGTAGCTCTTGCGGGTCGAACACCACGTCGCCGCGACTCCGGTTGGAGCGCAGTTGTTGGCGAGGTTCTTGATGAGTGGCACCATCAGCGTCACGACCTTGCCGTCGATAGTGTCTGTCGTCGCGGCGCCGCCCTCAATGCCTGAATCGCGCGCGGCCTTCTGCACCGCACCGCTCAGCATCAACTGGGTGTACCCCTGGTACAACAGGTCGCCGAGCCCCATCATCAGCAGCAGCATGACCGGGGCGACCAAGGCGAACTCGAGCAGTGCCGCACCACGTCGATCGCTCGCCAGGCGGGTGATCAGCCGCCGCATCACTTGGTGATCCGCAGCATCGCGAGGTGCTGTGCGATCGAGGTGAACGCCGCGGACAGGCCGCTACCGCTCGTCGTATAGAGCGCCTGATTGCTCGTCGTCGCGCAGGTCTGCATCGGCGTGGATGCGCTCGAGTCGATCGACACCGTCCAGATGTCGATGTTCCGCGCCTTGGCGGCGGCACATGCGGCGAGGAACCGGTAGTTGTGATAGTTGGTCAGGTTGGACTGACCGGCGGTGCCGAGGACGCGGTGATCGTATGCCTCCACGCCGTACATGCTGTACGAACCGGCGTTCGGCGCCATGTCACCGTCGGTCATGAACACGATCACGCGGTTGGGCGCATTGCGCCCGGGCCAGGTCGCGGTATCGTCCGCCCAGGCGCCGCTCGGCGAGATCAGGCGGCTGCCCCAGATCATGCCGGTATCGTGATAGGTGCCGCCGATCGGCACGAAGTCGGTCGCGTACAGATAATTGTACACGTCGCTTCGCGCCATCGTGCCGAGCCGCTTCACCGGCTTGCCGCAAGCGATATAGCCCGACTTCATCCGGCTTGGATCGGCGTAGTTGATGTTGGTGCCGTCGTCACCTTTGCTGGTATCGGTCGCATCGTTCGACGTGCTGTTGTTGTTCCGCATGTATTCGAGTTCGGCCATCTGCGGCCGCCAGCGTTTGTCGCCGGTAGGCTTCAGATCGGGGTCGAGTTCGGATGGCAGATTGGAAGTCGTGAAGCTGGTCTGGCCGGGGTTGTCGACCGTCGTCTCCACGCAGCCGAGCCACTTCATCGTCGAGCCGTTGACCTTGCTCGGATCAGTTACCGTATTTCCGGCGATGAGTTGGCTGACATCGAAAGTCCAGCCGGTTTTTGGATACTCCCACTTCGGCCCGAGTGTATCCACTCTCAAAACGCAATAGCTGGAGCCGTTCACCGTCTTCCAATAATAATACGTATTCGTGGCAGTACCTGAGGACGTGTAGGTCAACGGCGTGGACGGACTCCGCACCGCCGTGCCTGTGCACGCCGTTTGGGATCGGTTGTTGGGCGTGCTGTCAGACGTGGACGCCACATAATCGTCAATGACGTGGCGGCTCTGATATGTGGCGTAGTCCGACGATCCGTTCGAGCCGACCAGATAGCTCGACGATTTGTCGAGGATCGCCTGTCCTGCGTTGACCGACGAGGTGTACGTCACGAAGCCGTAACGCACGTGCGTCGACGGATCAGCATTCGCCGCGAAGGTATCGAAGAAGCTCAGCACACCCTGCCGCAAAGCCTCGATCCGCGACCCCGATCGCTCCGGTACGGAATAGGCCGTCCCGCCAGCATACCCCGACACGCCGCCACTGCCGCTCGGGCGCGTATAGCTGCTGTTGCCCGCAGCGTTGACGTAGCTCGAACAGGCGGAGTCGCTGTCGGAGGGCAGGCACGCCATCGAACCGGTCGTATCGAGCACGAACATCACGTCGGTATCGGCGACATCGTAGCGCGCCTGACATGTGACGGCGATGGTGCTGCTGGTGAAGCCGAACATCTTCATGATCGTCATCGGCACGCTTATCGAGGCGGTGCCGGCGACCTGACTGTCGCTCGTTTTCGTCGGCGTGAAGGGGTAGGGCGTCGTCGTCGCGGTGAAGGCGGGCGTGCCCATCCAGCCGCTCTTGAAATTGTTGGCGAAGAACGCCTTGGCCTGCGCGATCGCATTGTCGTCCAGCGGCGTGCTGGCGTCAGTATCCGTCATGAACTTGCGCCCGGCGAGCGCGCCTGCGTCGCACGCCTGTTGCAGCCGTACCTTGACGATATACAGCCGCCCGACGTCGATCGCGGAGCCGGCGAGCGCGCAGAGCGGCACCAGGAACGCCGCCATCATCGCGATCGTGTTGCCACGCGTGTCGTGTGCGAGGCGGGTGAGGAAACCCCCGCGTTGCACGCCCCGATTGTCGCACGACTTCACCATGATTCGACCCACGCTTCACGCCCCGATACAATCCCGATCGCGGCGTGTAGCGGCAGACCCGATAAGCCCGGCTCAAGCGATATGGTGAATGCCGCGTTAACCTCTGGACTGCGCGGACCGGGCGGGGGTAGGACGTTGCCATGCAAGCCGATCCGGAGCGCGCGCTCGCGCTCGATTATGCCCCCGCCGGCGCCCGTGCGGCGCTGCACGCGCTGTTCGCGCTCGACGATACGCTCGCGCAGGTGCCGCGCACCACTACGGAGCCGATCATCGGCCAGATGCGGCTGGCATGGTGGCATGATGCCTTGCAGCGGCTCGATACGGCTGCCCCGCCTGCACAACCGGTGTTGCAGGCACTCGCCGACGCAGTGCTGCCGCGCGGCGTATCGGGCCGGACGCTCGCCGAACTCGTCGTCGGTTGGGAGGCGCTGATCGAGGCGGAGACGGTCGATGCCGCGACGATGGCGGCGCACGCCGATGCGCGCGGTGCGGGGCTGTTCACCGCCGCAGCCGTGCTGCTCGGCGGCGCCGATCCGCGCGTGGCGGCGGCGGGGCGTGGCTGGGCGCTCGCGGATCTGTCGCGACACCTGCGGTCGGCAGATGCGGCGCGGGTGGCGAACGGACTTGCTGCGACCGCGCTGGACGAGGGACTGGCGGGGCGCTGGCCGGTGGCGCTGCGTCCGCTCGGCGCGCTGGCGCACCGCGCGCGGATGAACCTGGCGATCCCCACCGATGCGCCGATCCCGGCGGGCGCGCCGCGTCGTGTCGCGCGCATGCTTTTCCACCGTATGACCGGCCGCTGAGACTTTCGCCCGGCCGCCTCACCCGGTAGCGTAGGCGGCGAGGGGGATTCGAACATGTGGCGGTATCTGGCAGGGGGGCTGGCGGCATTGCTGCTGCTGGCGGCGGGGTTCATCTATGTGACGGGGCGGGGCGGCGCGGTTCCGGTACTGCCACTCACCGCGGCGCAGGCGGCTCCGCCCGCAGCGCAAACCGATGCGCCGCTGCCCGACAGCGTTCCCGAGGCTAGCGAGAAGACGCGCGAGCAGAAGCGGCTTGCCCGCTACGACAAGGATCATGACGGCAGCGTGACCCGCGAGGAATATCTCGCGCCGCGCCGCAAGGCGTTCGCCAAGCTCGACCTCAACCACGACGGCCAGCTTTCGTTCGACGAATGGGCGGCGAAGACCGAAGCGAAGTTCGCCACCGCCGACGCCGACAAATCCGGCGCGATGAACGCCGCCGAGTTCGCCACCACCGCGCCCAAGCGCAAGGCGAAGGTGCGCGCGCGCTGCCCCGAGAACCAGCAGACCGCGCCCGCGAAGGACGATGATAGCTGACCTTTGTTGTTGAGAATCGTTCGCAACTACTATAGAAGCGGCGCGACGGACAACGAGAGGAGACGGTGATGGTCGGCGCGGTTGCCCAGCCCATGATGGCCTCGCCTCCGCTGTCGCGTGCCGATCTGATCCGGCTGGCGATGCGATGCTGGCGCGGCGCGCGCGATGCGGGTGCGCCGGTGCAGCGGCGGCTTTACGCCGTGCTTGCGCAGGTCGAGTCTGGCGTGCTCGCGCCGGTGTTCGACGCGCTGCTGGTGGCGTGCGAGGCGGCGCTCGGCCGGCGGATCGAGACCGGCACCGCGAGCGCGCCTTCGACCGACGAGCAACTCGTGCTGGCGATGCTCGACGGCAGCCGCACGCCGCGCGCCTGTGTTGAGTGCGATGCGCAGGCCGCCTCCGTGCTCGACTGCGCGATCTGCTCGACGCGGATCATGCTGGCCTTGGCACGTGGCTGAACCGGTCAGCCCTGCGCGAGCCAGCCCTGCATCGCCGTCCGCGCGCGATCGGTGTACATCTTCTTGCGGTCGGCCTTCTTGGTGCGGCCGGGGATCGGCGGCATCAGCCCGAAATTGACGTTCATCGGCTGGTAGGTCTCCGCCACCGCCGCGCCGGTGATGTGGTGGAGCAACGCACCAAGCGCGGTCTCGACCGGCGGCGGCGTCAGCGTCTCGCCGCGCAGTTCCGCGATCGCGAACCGTCCGGCCATCAGCCCGATCGCGGCGCTTTCGACATAGCCCTCGCAGCCGGTGATCTGCCCGGCGAAGCGGATGTTGGGCCGGTTCTTCAGCCGCAGCGTCGGGTCGAGCAGCTCGGGCGAGCGCAGGAACGTGTTGCGATGCAGCCCGCCCAGCCGCGCGAACTCGGCCTTTTCGAGGCCCGGGATGGTGCGGAACAGCCGAACCTGCTCGGCATGCTTCAGCTTGGTCTGAAAGCCGACGATGTTCCAGAGCGTGCCCTGCGCATTATCCTGCCGAAGCTGCACGACCGCATGCGGCCAGCGCCCGGTGCGCGGATCGTCGAGCCCGACCGGCTTCATCGGCCCGAACCGCAGCGTGTCGAGACCGCGCTCCGCCATCACCTCAATCGGCATGCAGCCTTCGAAATAGGGGGTGTCGCGCTCCCACTCCTTGAACTCGGTCTTCTCGCCGCCGATCAGCCCGGCGTGAAATGCCTCGTATTGCTCGCGGTTCATTGCGCAGTTGATGTAATCCTTGCCCTCGCCCTTGTTCCAGCGCGACTGGAACCAGGCGGTCTCCATGTCGATGCTGTCGAAATGCACGATCGGCGCGATCGCATCGAAAAAGGCGAGCGCATCGGCCCCGGTCGCGCCGGCGATGCTCGCGGCAAGACCGCTCGCGGTGAGCGGGCCGGTCGCGACGATCGTCGGCCCGTCGGGCAGCGCGTCGACGCGTTCGCGCACGATCGTCACATTGGGATGCGCCGCGATCGCCGCCGTCACGCCACCGGAAAAGCCGTCGCGATCGACCGCGAGCGCCGAACCGGCCGGCACCTTATGGATGTCCGCCTCACGCAGGATCAGCGAGCCGAGCGTGCGCATCTCCTGATGGATCAGCCCGACCGCGTTACTCGTCGCATCGTCCGAGCGGAAGCTGTTCGAGCACACCAGCTCGGCGAGCCCGTCGGTATGGTGCGCGGGCGTTGCCTCGCCCGAACCGCGCATTTCGGAAAGCTTCACGCGGAAGCCCGCTTCGGCGAGCTGCCACGCGGCCTCGGATCCGGCCAGCCCGCCGCCGATGATGTGGATGTCGTGTGTCATAGGCCGGCCTGATAGCGGGCGGCGGCGCGAAGGGCAAAGACCGCGATGTGGCGTCGCATCACCGCATGTGAGATCAGCGCACACATCACCCCGGCGCCGGCGAGTTCGGCCACCATCGGGCCGTTCTTCGGATCGGCAAGCTCGCTGCCGCCCGGGATCAGGATCATCAAGCCGCCGACGACGCCCCAGACGATCGCCCTCCGCGCTAGCGGGACATAGTGGCTCAGCAAGGTCATCGCGATCGTCCCGACCAGATTGGGGATGAACGCGAAGCAGAAGCCGACGGGAATGGTGATCCAGCCGAGGATCAGTGCGCCGAGCAGCCCTCCCACGTCGAGAACATTTGGCAGTTGCCCGGACAGAAGGGTGGCCGCGATCCGGCCCGCCGAGAAGCAGATCATGAAGACGTGTCCCGCGGCGGCGGAAGCAATCGCGGCGGCGAGCCCGATCTGCAACGGTATCCCCCGGATACGCGGCGAAGAATCCGGGCACTTCGGCGTCGCCCTCCGCTCGGCGACGAGCCTGCTCATAGTGGCCTCGCGGAGACCGCGATCCGCGCTCGTTCGGGGATCACCAGCACCGCGCGCTCGGCGAAGTCGGGTGCGTTCGTAGCGATGCGCTGCGCGAGGATACCGAGCCGCCGCACCGGGACGCCGGGAAACAGGTGATGCTCGCGGTGCAAGAACATATTGTAGCTGATCCGGTTGAGCAGGATCGAACGCTGCGTGCGTGCCTCATCGGCAGGACAATCATGGTGCGTGACCCACACCGCGAAGAAGGCGGTGAGGCATTGCGCGGCACCCATCGCCGCGATGTGGTACAGCAGGACGGGTGCCGCACTCAGCACGGCGGCGGCGATCACCCCGCCATTGAGCGTCAGGTCGACCGTCATGCGTCGCCGCAAGCCCGGACCGCCGTCACGCCAGGCAGCGTGATGCATGCGGATCGGGAACATCGGTCCGTGGAGGATCACGCCGAGCATCGTCATCTGCCCGCAGGCGCCTTCGATATCCTGCGGGGTGCCCAGGTGGCGGTGGTGGCGCAGATGGTTGAAGGCGACCGCGCTGTTGGAGCCGAGCATCATCGCGCTCAGCGCATGCAGAACCAGGCGATTGCCGCGCGTGCGAAACCCGAGATTGCCGTGGATCGCCTCATGGTTGAGCCGAAGCGCGGTGAGGAACAGCATGAAGGAGCACAGGACTGCCCCCGGCCACAGCCCGGCCGCCGCCGCAGCCCAGCTTCCCGCCAGCCATGGCAGCGGATGCGTACATTCGATCAGGCCGTCCCGCCGCCGCATCGGTGAAAGGTCGCGCCAAGGCACGCACGCTCGGACTGCTCTGCCGGACATCTGATCCATTGTCTGCCCCTTCCAATTGCAGTAGTTTCAGGAAAATCAGAAAGCTATGGTCGTGCGGACGCCGTCGCGCGCGGCGTCTCAGTCGCTCCTCGCCTTCGGAATGAACCGGGCGACCTTGCCGCCCAGCTTCATCAGCGTGACGAGCGTCGGCTTGGGCAGCACGCGCACCTGTTCGTACCACGTGCCGAGCGTGCCGATGAACTCGTGCATCCGCACCACGCGCTCGCGGACCTGCTTGGGCGCGCCAGTGTCGTTCTTCAGCCGCTCGGCCAATTCGCCGAGCAGCGCGATGGTCGGGTCGATCTCGCGTTTCTTGCGCTCCTGCACGATGCGCATCAGCATCTCCCACAGGTCGGTCTCGGCGAGGAAATGGTCGCGCCGGTCGCCCTCGACATGGACGCGACGGACGATCGCATAACCCTGCAATTCCTTAAGCGCAGTCGACACGTTGGAGCGAGCGAGGCCAAGCGCGTCGACAATCGTCTCGGCATCGAGCGGTCGGTCGGAAAGATACAGCAGCGCATGCACCTGCGCGACCGAGCGGCTGACGCCCCATTGCGTCCCCATCTCGCCCCAATGGAGGATGAACGCCTTGGCATCAGGATGATCGGTTATCATGGCTCGCTCTTTATTTCTGTAAAAGCAGAAATACCGGAACAGACGGGCGAGTCAAGCTGGTTCGGGGGTCGTCGTGGAGAAGGATGGTCGAGCGCAACGGCTTGACTCCGCTCGGCGCGGCGCGCGATGCAAACGCGCATGCCTCGCCACTCGATGACCAAGCACACGCGCGTGCTGCTCGCCAGCCTGACCGGCACCACGGTCGAGTTCTACGATTTCTACATCTACGCGACCGCCGCCTCGCTGGTCTTCGGGCCGCTGTTCTTCCCCAGCGCCGACAAGGCGGTGCAACTGCTCTCCTCCTATGCGGTGTTCGGCGTGGCGTTCATCGCGCGGCCGGTCGGCGCGGCGCTGTTCGGGCATTTCGGCGACCGGATCGGGCGCAAATCGACGCTCGTGGCAAGCCTGATGCTGATGGGTGGATCGACCGTCGCGATCGCCTTCCTGCCGACCTATGCGCAGATCGGCTGGGTCGCGCCTGCGATCCTGTGCGTGCTGCGCTTCGGGCAGGGGCTCGGGCTCGGCGGTGAATGGGGCGGGGCGTCCCTGCTCGCGGTCGAGAACGCGCCAAAGGGGTGGGAGATGCGCTACGGCATGTTCCCGCCGCTCGGCGCGCCGGTCGGGTTCGTCGCGGCGAACGGCTTTTTCCTGATCATGGGCGCGACGCTCACCGACCAGCAGTTTCTCGACTGGGGCTGGCGGCTGCCGTTCCTGACGAGCGCGGTGCTGGTGCTGCTCGGCCTCTGGGTGCGGCTCAAGCTGACCGAAACGCCCGCCTTCCTGGAGGCGGAGGCCAGACACGCAATCCTGTCGGTGCCGTTTGCGGAACTGCTGCGCGATCATTTGCGCGGCGTGTTCGCCGCGACCTTCTGCGCGACCGCGTGTTTCGCGATGTTCTACCTCGCGACCGCTTTCGCGCTCGGCTACGGCACCACCGTGCAGGGCTATGGCCGCCAGGCGTATCTCGCGATCGAGATGGCGGCGGTGCTGTTCCTCGCGCTGGGGGTGATCGTCTCGACCGTGCTGGCCGATCTCCACGGCGTGCGGCGGGTGATGGCGATCGGCTTTGCCGGCTGCGTCGTGTCGGGACTGGCGATGGCGCCGCTGCTCGGCGCACACTCGCTGTTCGTGGTGTGGCTGTGGCTGGCCGGTTCCTTGTTCGCGATGGGCTTCACCTACGGGCCGCTCGGCGGTTTCCTGCCGACCCTGTTCCCGGCCGGGGTGCGCTACACCGCAGTGAGCCTCGCGTTCAGCGCGGGTGGCATCATCGGCGGCGCGCTGACGCCGATGGGCGCGGCGGCGCTCGCCAAGGCGGATGGGCTGTGGGCGGTCGGGATGCTGCTGGTGGTCGCGGGCGCGTTGAGCCTCGCGGGGCTGGCGATGGCGCGGCGTCCAGCCTAGCGCACCGGCTCGGCGATCTTCCGCTCGATCTCTACCGCTGCCGCCCGGGCGCGGATCATCAGGAACGTGCCCGACCAGTGACCGGGGAGATCCCAGGTGCCGGAAATTTCGCTGCCGTCGCTGTCGACGGTTCCGGAGTAGAACACCGGCGTATCGACGCGCCTGATCGCGTCATAGCGTTTGACGAAGCTTACCGCGTGCCCGTGCCGCTGGCCTTCGATGAAGGCGTGAAGCGGGGTGCCTCTGTCATGGCGCGTGTCGCCAAGTTCGGACGTCTCCCCGACGATCGTGCCAAGATGATCGCGCAGTTCGGCGTCGAAATGGCCGGGCGGCATCAGACGCGGATAGTGGAAGATACCCTTCCACGCGCCACTCAGATCGAGCGTGCCAGATGACATCGGCCGAAGACTGAGCCTAACCGCGCCGCAGCAGCGTGATCCGGCCCTTGCCATAGACCCGCTCGGCATCCACCGCGAACCCGTCAACCGCCAGCGGCTCGCGCTTGGCGGTTTCGATGCTCACCAACGTCGCGTCGCTCACCCAGCCAAGCCGGGCGAGCTTGTCGAGCGCGACCGCGCCGGCGCCGCTGTCATAGGGCGGGTCCATCAGGATCACGTCGAGCGGGGCAGGGGCCGGCCCGAGCGCCATCACCGATTGCGCGCGCACGTCGGCTTTCGCACCGAGCTTGGCGATGTTGGTACGCAGCGCATCGAGCGCTGGTTTGTCCTGCTCGACGAACAGGCATGAGGCAGCACCACGCGACAGCGCTTCCAGCCCGAGTGCGCCCGATCCGGCGAACAGATCGGCGACGGCGAGCCTTTCGAAACTGCCGAGCCGGCTCGTCAACATCGAGAACAACGCCTCGCGCACCCGGTCGGCGGTGGGGCGGGTGGCTTCGCCCTTCGGCGCGATGAGCGCGCGGCCGCGCCAGTCTCCAGCGATGATGCGCATTATTTACGGGTCCGTGGCGGGCGGGGTTTGGTGGGGCGTGCGCCGCGTGGGGGCGCGGTGCGATCGGTGGGTGTGCCATCGCGCTTCGGGCGCGGGTCGGTCGCGGTGCGGCGTGCGCGAGACGTGCCTTCGCCTCGCGCCGGGGTGGTCGCGCCGGCCTTGGGTTTGGCGTCGTAGAAGCGCTTGGGCTTGACCGGCGCGGGCGCTGCGGCGCGATCCTCGGCAGGACGGCTGTCGCGTGGCGACCATGTCGATTCACGCGCCGGTCCGTTCGCGCCGGTCCGGCGCACCGTAGGCTTGCGTTGCTCGCCAATCGCCTCTCGCGGGGCAGCGGGTTTGCGCGAAGGGCGCACGTCGGCGAAGGCGGCGCGATCGGCCTTGGCGGCGGTCTCGCGGGTGATGCGCGGGCGCGCGGGTGCGCGGTCGCGAGCCGGGGCCGGACGTGCTTCGTCGCGGGTGCGGCGGCCGTCCTCGCTCTCCAATCGCATCGGCTCGGGCGAGCGCACCCGCGCCGGCTGCGGCAGATCGAGCCGGGTCGGGTTCTTGCGGAAGGAGGCGACGTCGTGCCCGCGCACCTCGCCGACCTCACCCGGCTTGAGATCGCCGAGCAGGAACGGGCCATAGCGCGTGCGGATCAGCCGCGAGACGCGAAGCCCGAGATAATCGAGCACGCGGCGCACTTCGCGGTTCTTGCCCTCGGTGAGGATCATCTCGATCCACACGTTCGCGCCCGTGCGGCGTTCGAGATTGGCGTCGATCGAGCCGTAGCGCACCCCTTCGATCTCGACGCCGTGGATCAGCTCTTCGAGTTGCTCCTGCGTGATCGGGCCATAGGCACGCGCACGATAGGCGCGTTGTACCCCGGTCGCGGGCAGTTCGAGCTGGCGCTTCAATTCGCCGTCGGTGGTGAGAAGCAACAGCCCTTCGGTGGCGAGATCGAGCCGCCCGACCGGCATCACGCGCGGCAGACCCTTGGGCAGCCGGTCGTAGATCGTCAGGCGGCCGGCGGGATCACGCTCCGTCACAAGCAGGCCGGGCGGCTTGTGATACAGGAACAGCCGCGCGGGTGCCGCCGCCTCGACCGGAGCGCCATCTACGGTCACGCCGTCGAGCGAGGCGAGCACGGTTGCGGGTGTATCGATGATCGTGCCGTCGAGCGCGACGCGCCCATCTGCGATCATGCGTTCGATTTCACGGCGCGAGGCGATGCCGGCACGGGCGAGCAGCTTGGCGATACGCTGCGGCGCGGCGGCGGCGGAAGATGGGGTAGGACGTTGCACCGCGATCCTATAGCGAATTTCCGCTTGTGCGCGCGCAAAAATTGTTGCGACGGTTTCGAGCTACGCGCGTTAAGACACGGATGCGTAACGAGGACGCGCGTCGGCGGCGGCGATGCGGCCAGGAAGGTGGATGACCGACGATGCTGTTCGGACGAAAGAAGCGGCGGATCAGTCGGTTGCTCATCGTCGAGGATGAGCCGCTGGTCGCGTTCGACACCGAACATTTCCTGCGCGAGGCCGAGTTCGAGATCGTCGGCACGGTCGATCGCGTCGCGGATGCGCTGACGGTGCTGCGCCGGCCGGAGGATGTCGATCTCGTACTGGTCGATGTGCGCCTGTCCGACGGCAACGGCATCGACGTGGCACGCGCGGCGCATGCCGCGGGCGTGCCGGCCATGTTCGTGACGGGCGAATGCCCCAACGGCGGGCGTGAGGTCGCGGCCGGCTGCCTCGCCAAGCCATATGCGCAGCGCGACCTGCTGCTCGCGATCGGCGCGATCGAGGCGGTGATCGAAGGCAAGCAGCCCAAGCGGTTGCCGCCGGGTTTTACGCTGTTCGCGACGATCGGATGATCGTTCACGCCCCGTTGCCCTGATCGCCTACGCCGCTTAGACCCGAACGACGCAGGGTGCGCAGGTGTGCGGGGGTAAAGGTTGGCGGTTGAACGACCAAAGGGCTGGCGGCTGTTCGTCGCGGCGCTCAGGACACGGAAATCGGCGTCGATGCTGGCGCTGGGCTTCTCGTCGGGGCTGCCGTTCGCGCTGCTGATCGGGACGCTCAACGCGTGGCTGGGCGAAGTCGGTATCAAGCTTGCGACGATCGGCGTGCTGTCGTGGATCGGGCTCGCCACCGCGTTCAAGTTCCTCTGGTCGCCGCTGGTCGATCGGGTGCGACTGCCGCTGCTCGGCAGGCTCGGGCGGCGCAAGGGCTGGATCGTGTTGTGCCAGGCGTTCATTATCGTCGCGCTGCTCGGTCTGGTGGCGACCGACCCGACCGTTCACATCGCCCGCTTCGCCGCCTTCGCGTTCCTGGGGGCGGTCAGCTTCGCGACGCAGGACATCGCGATCGACGGGTGGCGGATCGACGTCGCCGATGCGGACACGCCGGTCGAGCTGCTCTCCGCGATCAACCAGCTCGGTTATCGCGTCGCGAGCATCATCGGCGGGGCTGTCGCGCTCTACATGGCCTCGCGCATGTCGTGGCCGACCGTCTATCTCGTCATGGCCGGTATCATGGCGCTGATGCTGGTGCTCGCGCTTACCGCGCCCGACACGCAGCGCCCGCGTGATGCCGCGGTAAGCGCGCTCGCCGCGCCGGGCGAGGTGCGGCCGGGCCTGCGCGCGATCGCGCTGCTGATCGTCGGCGGAAGCTGGGCGTGGGCGATCGTGACACTGGTTTCGTTCATGATCTCGATGCTGGCCGAGACGCCGCCGGGTGCGCCCAAACCTTCGCCGGGCGATTTCCTCAAACTGTACGGGCCGCTGATCGTCGTCGCGACCGTGCTGGTGCCGCTTGCCGTCGCGGGCTGGGTGAACTGGCTGAAGGCGCGTGGACGCGGTGTGCAGGCGGTCGCGGACGCGACCGTTTCGTCAGCGCGGACGGCGGCGAACCACCTGTACGGCGCGTTGATCGCGCCGCTCGCCGATCTCGCGCAGCGGCTCGGCTGGGGCGTGCTGATCGTGATCGGGCTGATCCTTACCTACGCCTTGTGCTACAACGTTTGGGCGTCGTTCGCGTACCCGTTCTACCTGGACTTCCTGCACTACACCAAGGACGAGGTGGCGTTCGCGTCCAAGGTGTTCGGCATCGTGATGTCGATCATCGGCGTCAGCCTCGGCGGCTATCTGTTCGTCAAGATCGGGCGCTTCCCGACCGTGCTGATCGGCGCGATTTTGCCCATCTTCGGCAACTTCCTCTACGCCGATCTCGCCGATGGCGCGCCGTATATCGATCTGGTGCTCGGCACGCTCCGCCTCGACCAGCTCGCCCTCGTGCTTGGCAGCGATGAACGCATGGCGCGGCTGCTGCTGACGATCTGCTACGAGAACATCTCGACCGGTCTCGCGCTGGCGGCGTTCGTCGCTTACCTGTCCAGCATCGTCAGCAAGCAGTTCGCCGCCGTGCAATATGCGGTGTTGTCGTCGCTCACCTTCCTGATCGGGTCGCTCGGGCGCGGTGTGGCGGGCGAACTGTTTGACACGCTCGGCTATGCGACGGTGTTCCGCTACGTCGCGGCAGTCGGGCTGCTGGCGATCGTGTTCGTGTTGCTCGAATGGTGGCGTGCCACGCGCGTTGCCCGTGTGGCGGAGCCGGGCGGGACGGGGGAGACGGCTTGAGCGGCTGGACTCCGTTCCTGTATCTAGCAAGCGCGGGAATTGGACTGCGGCTGCTGTTCACGGTGCTTGGCCGTTGGCTCAAGCCGCAGCAATCGCAATTGCCTGTAGTGCGTGATCGCTCGCGAGCAGACGACCTGCCGCCAAGGCCGCCGCTGGGCGATTATCGCGGCGAATAACGGCGGATCATCCCCGCCCGATCGGCCGACCCGCATCGGCGAACGCCGCCGCCACCGCCGTCGCGCTGGCCAGCACGCCGTCGACCTGCCGCACGCCAAGCAAATCCGCGAGCAGCAGCCCCGCCATCGCGGGTTCTCGCTCGGCGCGAGTGAGGATCGTCAGCATCGCGACTTCCGCATGCGTGATGCGCGTGAAGCAGCACGGCGCGATGGCGATGCTGACGCTCGTCTGCGTCGCGACGTCGGCCATCAGCGCACGCATCAGCACCAGGGGCCGGCGGTAGCCCTTGCCGAACGCGCGCAGCATCGCGTGGGCGGTGGCGGCGTCGTTCAGGCCGTGCGCGCCCATGCGCCGGAAGGCGAACAGGAACAGGCGCGCATGGTCGCACGTGGGCATTTCGTGCGTCAATGTGCTGGTGGTCGGGGCGATCGTCATCAACTGCTCTCCTGCAACAAGGAGCAGACTGACAATTCCGCTATTGCAAGTCAATCGCAATTAGTCGGGCGGCTGATCGTTGGCGCGCAGCACCTCTCCGGCGAGATACAGCGAGCCGAGCACCAGCACGATCGGTGGCTCGGCCGGATCGGCGATCTGGGCGATATCGGCGAGCGCTTCGGCGACGTCATCCGCGCGGTGTGCGGCGATGCCGAGCGTACGCGCGACACTGGCGAGTGTGGCCGGCGCGTGATGCTCGTGGTCGGGCACCGGCACAGCGTACATGGTATTGGCGAGCCCCGCGAAGGGCGCGAGCAGACCGGCCGGGTCTTTGTTCGACAGCATGCCCAGGATCAGATGCACTTCCGCCCGCCCTGTGCCGGGATGCGCGATGTGTTCGAGAGTCGCTGCGATCGCGCCGGCGGCAGCGGGGTTGTGCCCGCCGTCGAGCCAAAGCTGGCTCCCCGGCGGCAGCAGCTCGACCAGTGGGCCGCCCGCGAGTCGCTGCATCCGCGCCGGCCAGACGGTGCGCTCGGCGGCGGCATGGAGCGCTTCGACCGGCACCGGCAGCACGTTCTGGTGCCGCAGCATCGCGGTGGCGAGCGCGAGGTTGCCGGGCTGGTGCGGTCCCGCCATGCGTGGCAGCGGGAGGGTCAGCACGCCATCGGAATCCTGATAGCTCAGCTGCTCGCCGACGCTGAAGCGCCAGTCGCGGCCTAGCGCGAAGATCGACGCACCGGCGCGCGTCGCGACCGCTCCGACCCGGTCGCTCACGTCCGGCGTGTAGGCCATCGTCACCAGCGGCACCTCGGGCTTGGCGATCCCGGCCTTTTCGGCCGCAATGTCCTCGGCCGTATCACCGAGGAACGCCTGATGATCGATGCCGAGTTGGGCGATGCCGGTGACGGCGGGCGCAGGGATTACGTTGGTCGCGTCGAGACGACCGCCCAGACCCACCTCAATGATGCAGGCATCGGCAGGCGTGCGCGAAAAGGCGAGGAAGGCGGCGGCGGTGGTGATTTCGAAAAAGCTCGCGCCGATGCCCTCGGCCTGATCGAGCACTTCCTCCAGCAACCCAGCAAGCGCCTCGTCCGCGATCAGCGTGCCGGCGACGCGAATCCGTTCGTTGAAGCGCACCAGATGCGGGCTGGTATAGACGTGCGCGGTAAAGCCAGCCGCCTCGATCGCCGCACGTAGGAAGGCGCAGGTCGAACCCTTGCCGTTGGTGCCGGCGACGTGGAAGACCGGCGGCAGGCGCAGGTGCGGATCGCCGAGCCGCGCGAGCAGCGTCGTGATCCTCTCCAGCCCGAGGATATCCGCACCCGGTGACAACGCCCAGAGCCGGTCGAGCTGCGCCTGCACGGCGGGTGCGGAGGAGGTGGCGCTATCCGACATGACCTCGTCCGGGTTACGCCGCAGCCCTGGCACCGAGGAAATCGACCACGCTCGCCAGCGCGGCGCGCATGTCCTTGCGATGTTTGACCATGTCGAGCATGCCGTGTTCGAGCAGATATTCCGCGCGCTGGAACCCCTCGGGCAGCTTCTCGCGGATGGTCTGTTCGATCACGCGCTGGCCCGCGAAGCCGATCAGCGCACCCGGCTCGGCGATCTGCACGTCGCCCAGCATCGCATAGCTCGCCGTCACGCCGCCGGTGGTCGGATCCGTCAGCACCGCGATATAGGGCAGGCCGGCGTCATGCAGCATCTGGATCGCCACGGTCGAACGCGGCATCTGCATCAGGCTGAGAATGCCCTCCTGCATGCGCGCGCCGCCGGCCGCGGTGAAGATGATGTACGGGCACTTCTCCGCGATCGCCGCCTCGACGCCGCGGATGAACGCCTCGCCAACCGCGAGCCCCATCGACCCGCCCATGAAGGCGAAATCCTGCACGCCGACCACGACCTTCAGCCCCTCGATCTTGCCCTTGGCGGTGGCGAGCGCATCGGTTTCCTCGGTCGCGGCGCGCGCCGCCTTGATGCGATCGCTATAGCGTTTGGTGTCGCGGAACTTGAGCGGGTCTTCCGGCACCTTGGGCATCGGCAGCATCGTATAGCCCGGATCGAGCGTATATTCGAAGCGCAGCGCCGGCCCGATCCGCTCGTGGAAATCGCAATGCGGGCAGACGTGGAGGTTCTCCTCCAGCTCCTTGACGAACACCATCTGCCCGCAGCCCTTGCACTTGTGCCACAGGTTGTCGGTGCTCGTGTCCTCCTTCTTCGGAACGACGAGCGAGAGGGCGTTACGGACGTTGCTGAGCCAGCTCATGCGGCGATTTCCTGACGGGCCGACGCGACGGCGGCGGCGAGGGAGGCGATATAGGTGCGGACCGGCCCAGGTGCATCGGCGCCATACTGCCCGACCAGTTCGACGATCGCCGAGCCGACCACCACGCCATCGGCGACGCGCGCCACGGCGGCGGCCTGTTCGGGGGTGCGGATGCCGAAACCGACCGCGACCGGCAGATCGGTCGACGCCTTCAACCGCGCGACGGCGTCTTCGATCGAGCCCTGCGCGGCCTGCTGCTTGCCGGTGATGCCGGCGACCGAGACGTAGTAGAGGAACCCGCTCGCGCCATCGAGCACCTGCGGCAGCCGTGCGGCATCGGTGGTGGGAGTGGCGAGGCGGATCAGGTCGATACCCGCCGCGCGCAGGGCGGGGCCGAGTTCGGCATCTTCCTCGGGCGGGATGTCGACGCAGATCACGCCGCTCACGCCTGCATCGGCGGCGGCTTGCGCGAACCAGTCGGGCCCACGCACCGTCATCGGATTGGCATAGCCCATCAGCACCAGCGGCACGTCCGGATGGCGCGCGCGGAAGCTGCGGGCGATAGCGAGCACGTCCGCCGTTTTCGTGCCAGCGGCGAAGCTGCGGAGATTGGCGGCCTGGATCGCAGGGCCATCCGCCATCGGATCGGTGAACGGCATGCCAAGTTCGATCACGTCCGCGCCGCCTGCGACAATCGCGTCGAGAATAGCAGGCGTGGCGGCGGGCGACGGATCGCCGGCGGTGACGAACGCGACAAGCGCGGGGCGGCCCTTCGCAAAGGCACCGGCAAGCGGAGTGATACGCGGAATCATGCCGCGCGCTTCACCACGAACCTTGCGCGAGTGCAAGCTGGCGACGCGCAGTTTGATGGCGCGCGTTGATCCGCTGCTTCACCGTCACCCCAGCGCAAGCTGGAGTCTCGCTGTTTGCAAGCGTGACACCCGCCCCATAGAGACCCCAGCTTGCGCTGGGTGACGGGTGGAGAGGTTAGCGCGCCTCGGCCTGCGTCGTCAGCGTTTCGAGCAGGCGCGGGCCGTAGCAGGTCGCAACCGCACCGATCAGCGCGACGAGGAACGAACACAGCTGATCGGGCGCGCCGAACCTGCGCGCCACCAGCGTCACCGCCGCAGCCGCCGTCAGCGCGAAGCACGCGACCACCACCCAACCCAGATATTTCATGCCGCCACCCACGCTCGATCCTGCTGATGTCGCCTATCGGTCCCGCACGGGAACCAACGGCTTCGTCATGCATTATAGCTGGTTATCCTGCGACCGGGTTAACCTTTCGGCACGGTTCGGCGCGCGTTCGGCTCAGATCGCCACGCCGAGCGCGTCGGCCACGGTGAAGATGTCCTTGTCGCCGCGCCCGCACAGATTGGCGAGGATGATGCTGTCGCGCGGCATCTCGCGCGCGCGCTTCGCCACCGCCGCGATCGCGTGGCTCGGTTCGAGCGCGGGGATGATGCCCTCGGTCCGGCACAGAAGCTGGAACGCGTCGAGCGCCTCGGTATCGGTGATCGCGGTATATTCGACGCGGCCGATCGAATGGAGCCAGCTATGTTCCGGCCCGATGCCGGGATAGTCCAGCCCGGCCGAGATCGAATGCGCCTCGGTGATCTGGCCGTCCTCGTCCTGCAACAGATAGGTCTTGTTGCCGTGGAGGATGCCGGGCGCACCGCCGGCCAGCGAGGCCGCGTGTTCCTTGTCCAGCCCGCGCCCGGCCGCTTCCACGCCGAGCATCATCACATCGCCATCGTCGAGGAACGGGTGGAACAGCCCGATCGCGTTCGATCCGCCGCCGATCGCCGCCACCAGCAGGTCGGGCAGGCGGTCGATACGCGACAGCATCTGCGCGCGCGCTTCCTTGCCGATCACGCTTTGAAAATCGCGGACCAGTTCGGGATAGGGATGCGGGCCGGCGGCAGTGCCGATGATATAGAAGGTGTCGTGGACATTCGCGACCCAGTCGCGCAGCCCCTCGTTCATCGCATCCTTCAGCGAGGCCGAGCCGCTCGTCACCGCACGCACCTCCGCGCCGAGCAGTTTCATGCGGAACACGTTGGGCGCCTGCCGCTCGATATCCTTCGCGCCCATGTAGATCACGCACGGCAGCCCGAAGCGCGCGCACACCGTCGCGGTGGCGACGCCGTGCTGGCCCGCGCCCGTCTCGGCGATGATGCGCGTCTTGCCCATTCGCATCGCCAGCAGGATCTGGCCGATGCAATTGTTGATCTTGTGCGCGCCGGTGTGGTTGAGTTCGTCGCGCTTGAACCAGACTTGCGCGCCGTTCCCCTCGGGCGCGCTTTCACGCAGCGCCTCGGTCAGCCGCTCGGCGAAATAGAGTGGTGAGGGGCGGCCGACATAATGTTCGAGCAGATCGTCGAACTGCGCCTGAAACGCCGGATCGGCCTTCGCGGCGCGATAGGCGGTGTCGAGTTCGAGGATCAGCGGCATCAGCGTCTCGGCGACGTAGCGGCCGCCGAAAGCACCGAAGTGGCCGTGGTCGTCGGGCTGGGTGCGGAAGGAGTTGGGCGCGTTCATGCGAACGGCCTTAAAGCGGCCGGTGCGCGCTGTCACGCCCCCGTCACCCCGGCGCAGGCCGGGGCCGCTGCACGTCTTGGCCAGCCGGTTGCCCGAAAACGCGGCGGCCCCGGCCTGCGCCGGGGCGACGGTCATGCGGCTCGGACAGCTTCGAGAAACGCGGCGATCTTGCCCGCGTCCTTCACGCCCGGTGCGCTCTCCACGCCTGACGACACGTCGACCAACGGCGCGCCCGTCCGCGTGATCGCCTCGCGCACGTTGGCGGGATCGAGCCCGCCCGACAGCGCCCACGGCAAGGGATGCGCAAAGCCGTCGAGCAGCCCCCAGTCGAAGCGCAGCCCCATGCCCCCCGGCAGCGCCGCACCCGGCGGCGTCTTGGCGTCATACAGGATGCGATCGGCCGCGCCCGCATAGCCGGCGGCGGCGGCGAGATCGGCGCGGGTGCGCACCGCGACGGCGGCCCAGATCTCGCGACCGGTCCGCGCGCGGATCGCGGCGGCGCGCGCGGGCGCGGTTTTGTGGAGTTGCAGCACGTCGAGCCGCCCCGCGTCGATCACCGCATCGAGCAGCGCGTCGTCTGGATCGACGAACACACCGACGCGCGACACCTGCGCCGGCACGCGCGCGGCGAGCTGAGCGGCGAGATCGCGCGTCAGGTTGCGGGGCGAGGGCGCGAAGAACACGAAACCGACATGGCTCGCACCACCTTTGATCGCGGCGTCGAGCGTGTCGGGCGTGGAGAGGCCGCAGATCTTGGCGGTGGTGCGCATCGCCTGCCCTTCGCCGAGTTGGGCGGCGCTGTCCATCCCGGCGCGCGCGTTCAGAGCGCCTTCGCCAGCACCGTCATGAACAGCGGCGGCTCGACCGCAATCGGGAAGTCGCGCCGTTCGCCGGTGCGGACATAGCCGCGCCGCTCGTAATAGGCGATCAGTTCGGCGCGCTTCTCGATCACCGTCATCTCGATCGTGTGCGCGGCATATGTGTCGCGCGCATAGTCCTCCGCAGCGGCGATCAGGCGCCGGCCAAGCCCGGCCGCCTGCAAGCGCGGCTCGATGCACAACAGGCCGAGATAAGCAGTGCCGCCGCCGTGATCGCTGACCTGAACGCAGCCGATCGGCACATCGCCATCCAGCGCGACGAGCAGTCGCGTCGTCGGATCGGCGAGGATCGCGGCGAGCGCGTCGAGATCGGTCCGCGTCCCGTCGAGCAGGTCGGCCTCATGCGTCCAGCCGGCGCGCGCTTCATTGCCGCGATAGGCGCGTTCGATCACCGGATGCAGGCCGGGCAGATCGGCGGAGGTGGCGGGGCGGATCATGCGGTGCGGCCTGTTGTTGGTTTATTGAACGTGTGGGTGTTCGACCGGGAGCGCCCGGGTGATCTGTGTGCCGGCGCGCGTCGCGGGCAAAGCCCGCGCCGTCGGTCGCCGCTGTGGCGGCGCCGGCCGGACGCGCCTTGAGCCGCGATGCAGCTTTGCTGCATCTTGGCCGGCGCGTCAGAGTGTTGCGCCGATCGCCCGGGCCGCCGCATCGGGGTCGCTCGCCGCGGTGATCGGTCGGCCGATCACCAGGATCGACGCGCCCGCATCGAGCGCGGCGCGCGGGGTGACGACGCGCTTCTGGTCGCCGACCTCGCCGTTGGCTGGGCGCACGCCGGGAACGACGAAGAAACCCTTCGGCCACAGCTTGTGCGCCGCCGCGACCTCCTCGCCCGAGCAGACCACGCCGTCCACGCCTGCCTCGCACGCCAGTTCGGTCAGCCGCAGCACCTGCTTGGCGGGGGCATCCGGGCAGCCGATCGAGCGCAGATCGCCCGCGTCGAGGCTGGTCAGCGTCGTCACCGCGACGACCTTGGTGCCGAGCGGGGCGGCCGCCTTGGCATCCTCCAGCATCGCGCGACCGCCCGCCGCATGCACGGTCAGGATCGCCGGATCGAGCCCGCGCAGCGCCTGGATCGCCTTGGCGACAGTGTTGGGAATGTCGTGCAGCTTGAGATCGAGGAAGATCGGCAGGCCGAGATCGTGCATCTCCATCACGCCGTGGCGGCCGTTCGCCATGAAGAACTCAAGCCCGAGCTTGATGCCGCCGACATGGTGGCGCACGCGCTGCGCGATGCCCTTGGCGCGCGCCATGTCGGGGGTGTCGAGCGCGACGAAAATGCGGTTGGTCACGGGCGCGTCTCCGGCGCTTCGGCGTGGATCGCGACCGGCACGCTCTCGGTAAGCACCGGCGTCGCGATCACCGGCGCAGGGGCGATCACCTCGCGCAGCGTCGCGATCGTGCGCTCGGACGTGGCGAGCCGGCTGCGTAGCCGCCAGCGCGCGGCATGGTGGAAGGCGAACATCGGCAGCAGCCCGCACAGGAAGGTGATGAGCAGCAGCAGCGGCAGGTTGATCTCCGCGATCAGCCCCCCCCACAGGTTGACCGGCACCGTCGTCCAGTTGTTGCGCGTGAACATCGCCGCGACGAACGCGAGGAGGCACCAGAACAAGGTCTTGAGGAACTGCATGGCCGTAACGATTAGACCGCTTTGCCGGCCATTGCCAGTGGCGTGCGGTCAGGCCGGCTCCAGCACCGCCCAGATCGGCAGATGGTCCGAGGCGCGCCGCGCGGTCGCGCTGCAATGCACGCCGCATTCCACCACATGCAGATCGCGCGATGCCATGATCCGGTCCAGCCGCCCGATCGGGCGGCGCGCGTGGAAGCTGGGGCCGGTCGGCGCACTGGGATAGCGCGCGCAGAAATCGCGCAGGCAACCGCCGTTCGGCGTCCATTCGTTGAGATCGCCCATCAGCACTGCCGGCATCTTGCGCGTGCTCGATTCGACGTGCGCGATGATGGTGTGCGCCTGCCGCCTGCGCCACAGCCCCGACAGGTCCAGATGCATGCCCACCACGCGGATCGCCTGATCGCCGACGCGCAGATCGGCCGAGACCGCGCCGCGCGGTTCCAGCGCGGGGAGGTGGATCGTTTCGTGATCCAGCACCTGCGCGGTCTTGCGGACGAGGATCGCATTGCCATGCCAGCCCATGCTCGCGGTGTTGCGACCGAACGGCACCGCCTGCCAGCCGCCATGCTCCTCGAGCAGATGTTGCGGGATGACGCGCGTCTTCGTGCCGTAGCGGCGATCGCACTCCTGAAGCGCGATGATGTCCGCATCGATCTCACACAGCACGTCGAGGATACGGCGCGGGTCGCGCTGCCGGTCGAGCCCGACGCCCTTGTGCATGTTGTAGCTGGCGACTTTAATCATGTTCGCTGGCGCCAACGCTCCGCGATGCGAATTGGTGCCGTGATCGCAACGATATCCGCCCCGGCTCTGCGAAAGGGATTGATCGGCGCAAGCAGCATGCGCATGCGGGACCGCACGCAGCCAGGGAGTCGACGCGGTGAGCACGAGTTTCGATAACGCCACCTTCCGCCGGGTGCTCGGTCACTATCCGACCGGCGTCTGCGTCGTGACCGCAGTCGAGGCGGACGGGGCGCCGACCGGGATGGTGGTAGGCTCGTTCACGTCGGTGTCGCTCGAACCGCCTTTGGTCGCGTTCTTTCCCGATCGCGGCTCGTCGAGCTGGCCGCGCATCGCCGCCGTCGGGAAATTCTGCGTCAACGTGCTGGCGGCCGATCAGGAGGCGCTGTGCCGCCAGTTCGCCAAACGCGGCGCCGACAAATTCGCCGGCGTGTCGCACCGCCATTCGGCAAACGGCTCGCCGATCCTCGACGGCGTGGTCGCGTGGATCGACTGCAACCTCGACGCCGTGCACGAGGCGGGCGATCACTTCATCGTGCTTGGCCGCGTCGTGGCGCTGGAGGTGGAGGAGCCCGGCGCGCCGCTCCTGTTCTTCCAGGGCAATTACGGCGCGTTCTCGCTGCTGGGCTGACCCTTCGATTATAATGGCGGGAGTTGCGCCATCGGATCGACCGGCGCGCGGCCCTTGCGCATCTCGAAGTGCAGCTCGGGCCGATCGGCAAGGCCCGAGTCGCCCGAGAGCGCGATCGTCTGCCCGCGTTTGACGGACTGGCCACGCTGGACGAGCAACTGGCTGGCATGACCATAGACCGTCGTCCAGCCGTCGCCATGCTTGATGATGACGAGCCCGCCCAGCGTCGGCACCTCGCTGCCCGCATAAGCGACCACACCGTCCGCAGCGGCGAGGACGGGCGTGCCGGTCGGCACCGCGATCTTGATGCCGTTGAACCGCTCGCCGCTGGCGCCGCTCGGGCCGAAGCGGGCGACGATGCGGCCGTGCATCTGCACGGGCCAGCCGAACGCACCGCGCAACCGTCCGGGGGAGGCGACCGCCTCGGTCGAACCGAGCACACGGCGCGGCGAGCTGGACGGGCGCGCGGGGCGCTGGTTGCTCGCGAGCGCCGGCTCGCTGCCGGTGACGATATCGTCGACGTCGAGGCGGAAGGCGGCGGCACGTTCGGCCGCGCTGCTCACGCCCGGCGCTGCATCCGGGATCAGCACACGCATGCCGACGCGCAGCGTATAGGGTTCGCTCAAACCGTTGGCGGTGACGATGCGCGACCAGTCGACGCCGTAGGCGCGCGCGATGGCGATGCCCGTCTCGCCCGAGCGGACCAGATGATAGCGGCCGGCGGGGATGCTCAGCCGCTGCCCGGCGCGGATCACGAACGGCGCGGTCAGCCCGTTGGCGCGTGCGATCGCCTCCGAACCCGCGCCGGTCTTATCACCTACCGCGCGCAGCGTATCTCCCGGCCGCACGACGTAGCTGGTCGCGTCGATCCGCCGCCCATCGGCGGCGACAGGGCGCGCCTGCCACGCCGGCGGCGGCGCGGGGAGGGCGGCGACGCCCTCGTCGATGCGGTGCGGCTCGTAGCGTGGTTCGTCGCGCGCGGGATAGGGCGGCGGCGGTGCGTCGCGGCGGCTCGGTGCCTGCTGGCGGGGGCGGTAGCGTGAGGTGTCGGGATCAGGCCCGCCGACTTGCGGAATGCATGCGGCCAGCGCCGGCACCAGAACGACCAGTGGCACCATGTTGCGCGCGGCAAGACCTCGAAAAACCCCCATTACCCACCCTTATAGGAACTTTTCGCTAAGCATAACGAGCGACGGGCGATGTGTCAGGTCGAGATGCAGCGGCGTGACGGTGATGTAGCCCTGCTCGATCGCCTCGAGATCGGTCGCCGCCGCCGGGGTGTGCGGCACCTGTCCGAGCAGCAGCCAATAATAGTCGTAGCCGCGCGGATCGGTGCGCCGGTCGAGTTGCAGCCGCCCATAATCGCGCAAACCCTGCGAGACGACGCGCACGCCCTGCACCGCGTCGGCGGCAACCGGCGGAAAATTGACGTTGATGAGCATGCCCGGCACCGCAGGCGTGTCGATCAACGTGCGCAGCACGCGCTCGCCCCACGCCTCGGCCGCCTCGAACGTCACCGCGTCACCCATGCCGCGCCCGGCATAGCGCTGGCTGAGCGCGATCGAGCGGATGCCGGCGTGCGCACCTTCCATCGCGGCGGCGACCGTGCCCGAATAGCTGACGTCCTCGCCGAGGTTCGCGCCGCGATTGACGCCGGAGAGGATGAGGTCGGGCTTTGCGTCCTTCATCACCTCGGCGAGTGCGATCATCACCGCGTCGGTCGGCGTGCCGGTGACGGCCCAGCGCTTCTCCCCAAACTGGCGGAGCCGCACCGGCTCGGTCAGCGTGAGCGAGCGGCCCTTGCCCGATTGCTCGGTGATCGGCGCGACGACCGTGACATCGTCGGACAGCGTTCGCGCGAGTGTCTCGAGCACTGCGAGGCCGGGCGCGTGAATGCCGTCATCGTTGGAAAGGAGAATGCGCATCAGGCCCTCGCCGTACCGGGCGAGGTCACTTCGGCTCCAGCCGGTCGAGGCCCTTGAGATACGGCTTCAGAACCTCCGGCACCGCGACCGAACCGTCCTCCTGCTGATAATTCTCCAGCACCGCGACCAGCGTGCGGCCGACCGCCAGCCCGGAGCCGTTGAGCGTGTGCACGAAACGCGTGCCCTTCTCGTCGGCGGGCCGATAGCGCGCGTTCATGCGACGTGCCTGGAAATCGGCGCAGGTCGAGCAGCTTGAGATCTCGCGGTAGCGCGATTGCCCCGGCAACCACACTTCAAGGTCGAACGTCCGCGCGGCGGTGAAGCCCATGTCGCCGGTGCACAATTTCATGCGGCGGAACGACAGACCGAGCGCGGTGAGAATGCCCTCGGCGCAGGCGGTCATCCGCTCATGCTCGTCTTCGGATTTCTCCGGCGCGACGATCGAGACCATCTCGACCTTCTCGAACTGGTGCTGGCGGATGAAACCACGCGTGTCGCGACCGGCCGCACCCGCCTCGGAGCGGAAGCACGCGGTCAGCGCGGTGAAGCGCAACGGCAACTCGGCTTCGGCGAGGATCTTATTGGCGACGATGTTGGTGAGGCTCACCTCGGCGGTCGGGATCAGCCAGCGGCCGTCGGTGGTCCTGAACAGATCCTCGGCGAACTTCGGCAACTGGCCCGTGCCGAACAGCGCTTCGTCGCGCACCATCAGCGGTGGCGCGACTTCCTCATAGCCATGCTCGCCCGCCAGCGTGTCGAGCATGAACTGGCCGAGCGCGCGATGTAGCCGCGCCGCCGCGCCGCGCACCAGCGTGAAGCGTGCGCCGGACATCGCCGCGCCGGTTTCGAAATCCAGCCCCAGCGCGGGGCCGATCGCGTCATGCTCCTTGGGCGTGAACGCGAACTCCGGCTGGACGCCGTGCGTCGCGACCAGCGCATTGTCGTCCTCGTCGCGGCCGAACGGCACGTCGGCGAGCGGCAGGTTGGGAATTGCGGCAAGTGTGGCGGTGAGCACTTCGTTCGCGGTTTTCTCCTCAGCCGCGATCGCCGGCATCCGCTCCTTCAGCGCGGCAACCTCGGCGAGCAGATCAGTCGGGTCGTCGCGCCGCGCTTTCGCCGCGCCGATCGCCTTGGACGCTTCGTTGCGGCGCGCCTGCACCGTTTGCGCTTCGGTGATGAGCGCGCGGCGCTTCTCGTCGAGCGCGAGCAGGTCGGCCGATGCCGGCGGCAGGCCGCGGCGGGCGAGGGCGGCGTCGAAGGCGGCGGGATCGTCGCGGATCAGGCGAATGTCGTGCATAAGCGGCAGGCTATGGCGAGCCGCTGATCCGCGCGCAACCCACCGCGCGCCGCATGCGTTGACCATCCCTAACCAGACGGAGAGCGACCATGCATATCCCCCATGATGCCGCGGTACTCGTGCTCGACGGGCGCAAGCTGCTGTGGCTGCGCAACGAGGGCGACGACGCGTACCCCAATCTCGTCGTGGAACAGGCGCGCGAACAGGCGGATGCAAGCGATCAGGATCAGAAGACCGGCCCCGCCGGCAAGGCGCCGAGCGGCCCGATGGCCGGGCAGGCCACAATGGACGAGCCCGATTTTCACAAGCAGGCGGAGGAACGCTTCGCCGCCGACGCTGCGTTGATGCTGCGTGACAAGGCGCTCTCCAACGACTTCGAATCGCTCATCATCGTCGCGCCGCCGCGCACGCTCGGCGCGTTGCGGCCGCACTATCATGCGGAAGTGACGTCGCGGCTGAAGGGTGAGATCGGCAAGGATCTGACCGGCCACCCGATCCCGGACATCGAGGCGGCGATCAAGGCCGCCTGAACCTACGACGACGGAAACGCCCGCCGCGATGCCGATCGCGGCGGGCTTTTTCGATTGTTTGTACCGGATCAGGCTTCGGTGGCAGGCTTCTTGGCGAAGCGCTTGCGCGCGACCAGCGCCGCCGCCGCCGCGCCGAACAGCAGCACCATCGGCGGGGCGGGCACCGGGGCAGGGTGACCGCCGTGATCGCCGCCACCGCCGTGCCAGCCGCCACCACCGTGACCGCCCCAGCCGCCATGCCCGCCGTTGCTCGATGGGAAGCCGTGGCTGCTGGACGCATAGCTGCTCGACCCGCTCGAAGCACTCGATGTCGAGGTCGACCCGGATGTCGAGGTGGAACCCGAGGTCGAGGTCGACGTGGAGCCCGAGGTCGACGACGACGATCCGCCGGTGCTGGTCGAGGTCGAGGAGCCGCCCGTGCTGGTCGATGTGGACGAGCCGCCGGTCGACGTGGACGAACCGCCCGTCGAGGTGGAGGAACCACCGGTCGACGTCGAGGAACCGCCGGTCGATGTGGAAGATCCACCCGTCGAAGATCCGCCGGTCGAGGTCGACGAGCCGCCCGTGGACGAGCCGCCGGTCGAAGATCCGCCCGTGGAGGTCGAGCCGCCACTGGTCGAGGTCGACCCGCCGCTCGACGTCGAGGAGATCACGATCGCGCCGCCCGAGCTGCCGCCACCGCCGCCGAAGAAACCGCCGCCCGAAAAGCCGCCGCCAAAGCCGCCGAAGCCGCCGCCGATCACGGCCAGTCCGCCGCTGCCACCGCCGCCGCCCATCGCCGGCACGTCGGCCGGAGGCAGCGGGATCGGTGCGCCCTGGCTCGTCATGGTGACGACGGCCGGCGGGCAGACGGCACGGGTCTGCGTCACGATGCGGCGAACCCGGCCGGCGGGATGAGTCACTGTCCGACGGACGACGCGCTTCGTCTTCTGAACATAAGCGTGCCGCGTCTTCGATGCTTCGGCGACGTGAACGGCACCTCCGCCGACGATCGCGCCGCCACATGCGCAGGCACACAGTTTAGCCAAGGCCATCCGCACCGACATGATCTAGCTCTTTCGTTGCCGACAGGTTCAGCTGCCGGATCTGTACAATACCGCGGGTCAGCCGCTCTTTGCTCAAAGTGCCGAACAAACAGTTAAGTTCAAGCGCGTTAACCCAGTTACTGCGGCATAACGGCAGATTCCACAGCGTTCGGGGCCGCGAAATATGGTTAACGTATCGGGACGGTACAGCTTGATGGTAAATTGACCGGTTGCGCGCCGGTTGAGTTAACGGCGGAGGCCGGTGTATTTCTCGCACCGTCGCATGCACGGCACGCCTGGGGTTGCTTGTGGTGTGCGGAAGGCATGGCTATAGGCCCGCCATCACGGGATAGGCCGGGCGTAAACGAGAGCGCTAGACGCGCCGCACGACTGGCAGCGATTGGATGGCGACTGGTCTTGAATCGAGTAGATGAAACCGCGAAGTTCGAAGCTCCTCCAGCGAGCGTTGGTGACGGTGACGGCTATCGGCCGAGCGCCGACGAGCCCTTCATGAACCCTCGCCAGCAGGCCTATTTCCGGGACAAGCTGCTGGCGTGGAAGGAGGCGATCCTGCGCGAATCGGCGGGCACGCTCTCGCAGCTTCAGATCGATTCGCTGCGCGAGGCGGATCTGACCGACCGTGCATCGAGCGAGACCGACTGGTCGATCGAGCTGCGCACGCGCGACCGGCAGCGCAAGCTGATCTCCAAGATCGATGCGGCCCTGCGCCGGATCGAGGAAGGCGAATATGGCTATTGCGAAGTGTCGGGCGAACCGATCTCGCTCGGCCGGCTCGAGGCTCGGCCGATCGCGACCATGACGGTCGAGGCGCAGGAACGCCACGAGCGCCACGAGAAAGTGTCGCGCGAGGATTGAAGATCGGCTTAAGCAATTAAGCAGTTCGATACCATTACGCCGCTATCGCGAGCGCCGGGCATTCCTTTTCGGCGACAGCGATGGACCAGTTCTCCAACGATCCCCTACGCAGCGCAGCGGACGACAGCGATGCGTCCGATCGCGAGACTGCGCGCGACAGCCTTTTCCTCATGTCCGAACTGCGCGTCGGTACGACCGTGACGACGGTGCGCGTGCGCAATCTGTCGGCGGGTGGCATGATGGCGGAGTATCGGCAGGGACTGGAGGAAGATACCGCGGTCGAATGCGATCTGCGGGGTGTCGGGATCGTGCAGGGTCGCGTCGCCTGGTCGGCGGCGGGGCGGGTCGGCATCGCCTTCGACCGCCAGATCGATCCGCTGCTCGCGCGCAAGCCGGTCGGAACCGGTGCGAAACCGAAAGTCGTGACGCCGGCCAAATACACGCCGCGCGGTTAGCCCAAGGACAATCGCCCGGACAGCGGATGCTGCCCGGGCGCGCCAAACGCTAAAGAATCGTCATCTCTTCCTTAACGCGAAGCTTTTGCTTCTTGAGCGCGGCCAACAATGCGCTATCAGGCGCGGGCCGATGCGACTCGGCGTTGATCTTCTCTTCGAGGACGGCGTGCTTGGCCTCAAGGGCCGTGTAGTGCGCGTGCTGCATTGAGAATGTTTCCTTTCCCATTTGTGGCGGGGAAGCCAACAAAGCACGACGCCATGAAAAAGTCTGCACCCAGCCGTACCTGATTCGACGCGTTGAGCGATAATTCGCGACGACCGGTGTTTTGCCGCTCGCGTCGTCCCCGCAATTTGCTAGACCAAGCGGATTAGCGGGGGACGGATGGACGGAGCGCAGATCGCCAAGCGGCTGGAAATGCTGAAGATCGAGCATCGCGATCTCGACGCCGCGATCTTCGCGCTCGTCAGTGCGGGCACGCCCGATCAGATGCAGCTCGCGCGCCTCAAGAAACGCAAACTGCGGCTGCGTGACGAGATCGCGATGCTCGAGGATCAACTGATCCCCGATATCATCGCATGAGCGGCAAAGCGATCCGCTTTGGGACGGTTGCGCGCGGGCGGGCGGGGCGAATCCGATTCTCGCTGGCGGCGGCGTGTGTCATGATATTGCCATGAGGGGAATGCCGACCGAATCGCGGATTCACCGCCGCCTGATCGACGTTCTGTACGTCGATGCGATGGTGTTGGCGGACGAGGCGCGCAGCTATTTCGACGAAGGCGGCCGCGCCGACCGCGAGTCGCTGCCGCCGCTCGCGCGGGTGGCGTTCAGTTGCGAATCGCTGAAAGTGACGACGCGGCTCATGCATGTCATCGCTTGGCTGCTCACCCAGCGTGCGGTCGGGGCGGGCGAGATGGCGCCGCGCGATGCGCTCGATCCCTCACGACGGCTCGGGCCAGCACCGATCAGCGAGGCCACGGCCGTGGCCGATCTGCCGCTGCGCGCACAGACGCTGATCGCGTCGAGCGCCGAACTGTACCGCCGCGTCGGTTTGCTCGACGAGGCGCAAGCAGGCGGACCGGTGGCGCAAAGCCCGGCGCGGTCGATGCTCGAACGGCTGGCGATGGCCTTCTAAAGCTCAGCAGCACGCGCGGTCTCGTCGTTGAGCGTTGCGATCGCGTCGATGATCGCGAGGTGGGTCAGCCCTTGCGGCAGGTTGCCGAGGTACGCGCCGCTGTCCGCGTCGATCATCTCGGGATAGGTGCCGCAGCCGTTGGCGTCGAGCGCGGTCAGCGCGCGTGCGAGCATTTCCGCTGCCCGGTCGTGCTGGCCCAGCGTCGCGCGCGCCTCCGCCATCCAGAAGGTGCAGGCGAGGAAACAGCCCTCCTGTTCGGCTGCGCCCGAAAAACGGTAGTGGAATGCGCCATGGCCAAGCTCCGCGTCGATCGCGTCGAGCGTCCGCAGCAGCCGGTCGGCGCCGTCGAAGCGGAAGCGTGCGGCGAGCGCGATGCTCGCGTCGAGCCGATCGCTGCCCGGGTGGAGCAGGTACGCGCCGCGTGCCTCGCACCAGCCATGTTCGCCGATCCATGCGGCGATCCGGTCGCGCTCGCGCAGCCAGCGTTCGCGGCAGGTGGTGGGTAATTGCCCCGCATCGACCAGTTCCACCGCGCGCTGCAACGCCTGCCAGCAACTGATCTTGGACATGGTATAATGCTGCGGATCGGGCAGTTCCCAGATGCCGGCGTCGCGCAACCGCCAGCGATCGGCGCATTCGTCGGCAAGGTGCGACAGCGTTTCCGCGCTGACCGGATCGAGCAGATGGCCCGCAGCGACGAAGCAGCCCGCCGTCTCGAAAATGTCGCCATAAATGCCGTGCTGGTGTTGCGCGCCCGCCAGATTGCCGATCACCACCGGGGCCGAGCCGCGATAACCGGGCAGGTCGACCCGCTCGGGCGCGGGCACCGGCTCACCGTCCAGCGTGTAGCACACGCGCGGCACGCCGCTGCCGAGCCGGTGGAGCAGCCACGTCAACCCGGCCTTTGCCTCAGGAAACGCGCCGATGCGCAGGAACGCCTTGATCGAATACCCTGCATCGCGGATCCAGGCGTAGCGATAATCCCAGTTCTTGATGCCGCCGATCCGTTCGGGCAGGCTGCTGGTGGCCGCCGCCGCGATCGCGCCGGTCGGCGAATAGAGCAGCAGCTTGAGCGCGAGCGCGCTGCGCACCACGGTGTCGCGGCCAGCGTCGTCGAGCGTGAGCAGCGACGCCCAGTCGCGCCACGCCGCGTCGGAGGTGTCGATCCGCCGGTCGATATCGGCGATTGCCGGAACCACCAGCGGCTCGTCCTCGCCCGCGACGATCGCAACCGTGGCGCGCTCGCCCGCGCGCAGCGTCACGGTGGCGAGGATCGCCTCGTCACCGGCCTGCTCGATCTTCACGGTGTCGGAATGCAGCAGCAACCCCATCACGCCGCCGACGCGAAACACGTCATGCGGCCCAAGCTGCATCAGATAGGGGCTCGCCGTATCCGCGCGCCGGCCGAGCCGAAGCTCGATGCGGAACGCGACCTCACCCTCCAGCCCCTCGATCCGCCGCGCCAGTTCCGCCCAGGGCAACCGACCGGCGGCGCTGCTGTTGAGTGATTCGGTCAGCCGCGCGCGGCCGCCGGCGACCGTGAACACCGTCTCCAGCACGTTGCTGTCCTGCCGGTATTGCCGCTCGACCGTGAAGGGAAGGACTGGCGCGACGATGAAGCGGCCGCCATCCTCGGCGGAGAGGATGCGATCGAACAACGGCGCCGTATCCATGTTCGGCACGCACCACCAGTCGATCGAACCATCCGCGCCGCTCAGCGCGACCGCGCGCCCATCGCCGAGCGCGCCATATTCTTCGAGCGGGAGATAACCGTCGGTATCACGCAAGGCGCTGCATCGCTGCCGCGGAGATGAAGTCAAAAATCGTCCTGTCAGCGGGCGGGAGAGGGGACGACGGCGCGCGGGGTGCGCGCCGTCGCAAGGGAATCAGGCGATGCCGGCGCCGCCGGTCACGCCATAGACCTCGCCGTTGATGAAGCTGCCTTCCTGGCTGGCGAGCAGCACATACACCGGCGCGATCTCGACCGGCTGGCCGGGGCGGCCATACTGGCTTTCGGAACCGAACTTCTCGACCGCCTCAGGCGGCTGCCCGCCCGACGATTGCAGCGCGGTCCAGAACGGCCCCGGCGCGACGACGTTGGCGCGGATGCCCTTTTCCAGCAACTGCTTGGCGAGCGCCTTGGTGTAGGCGACGATGCCGGCCTTGGTGGTGGCATAGTCGAGGAGGATCGCCGAGGGCTCATACGCCTGGATCGACGCGGTGGTGACGACCGCCGCGCCCGCCGGCAGATGCGGCACCGCGGCTTGCGCGATCCAGTGCATCGCATAGAGGTTGGTCTTCATGGTCGTGTCGAAGTCCTTCGACGTGACCTTGGAGATATCCTCCCGGTTCTGCTGGTGGCCGGCGTTGATGACGAGAATGTCGAGCCCGCCGAGCTTGTCGACCGCCTGCGCGACGAGATCGCGGCACCACGCCTCGTCGGTGACGTCGCCGGGCAGAGCGACGGCGGTGCGGCCCTCCGCCTCGATCAGCTTGACGACCTCGTCCGCATCGGGCTGTTCGGAGGGCAGATAGGCGATCGCCACGTCTGCGCCCTCGCGCGCATAGGCGATCGCGACCGCGCGGCCGATGCCGCTGTCGCCGCCGGTGACGAGCGCCTTGCGCCCTTTCAGCCTGCCCGAGCCGGTGTAGCTCGTCTCGCCATGGTCGGGCGTCGGCTCCATCTTGCTGGCGAGGCCGGGCACCGGCTGCGGCTGGCGCGGGAAGGGCGGCTGCGGATATTGCTGGCGGGGGTCCTGCATGGTCAGACGGTCGCTCATGGTAACTCCTTGATGAGACACGGCCTCAGCGGTTGAGCGCGGCTGCGGTTCCCGCGCCGCGCGCGTTTGACGACGCGCCGCGCGGGAATCCTACCGTCCGCTCGGGGCAAGATCGGCGAGCTCCGACGGGCGCAGCGCGAAGTCGAGTTGCTCCATCCGGCATTGCTCGGGAGCCTTGTCGGGCCGCCAGCGCAGCAGCGCGGTGCCGTGGCGGAAGCGTGCGCCGCTGACCTGATCGAAGCGGACTTCGACCACCAGTTGGGGGCGAAGCGGAAACCATGGGCTTTCCTTGCCGCGCGTCCAGCGGCTCGGCCCGCCCGGTGCCTTGCCGGTGAAGCCGGGCGGGGCGATCAGCGCCTCGAGCCGTTCGGTGAGCGCGAGCCGGTCTTCGTCGGCGAGCGCGGAGGTGAAGCCGACGTGGTTGAGCTTGCCGGCATCGTCATACAGGCCGAGCAGCAGCGACGCGACCCGTTCGCCCGTGCTATCGCGACGGAAGCCACCGACCACGCAATCCGCCGTGCGGTGCTGCTTGACCTTGAGCATGGCGCGCTCGTCCGGGCGGTACGGCTCGTCCAGCCGCTTGGCGATCACACCGTCAAGCGCGCCGCCGGTCTGTTCCAGCCACGCTTGCGCAGCCATGCGCGAGGTGGTCACGGGGCTGAGCAACAACGCCGGGGAGCCGTGCTCGGCATGAAATTGCGCCAGCGCGCGGCGGCGTTCGGCGAGGGGCCGGTCGATCAGCGCATCGCCATCGAGGGCGAGGCAGTCGAACAGCATGAGTTGCGCGGGCGTCTCGGTAGAGAGTTTACGGATGCGGCTCTCCGCCGGATGCAGCCGCGCCTGCAACGCATCGAAAGAGAGCGTGTCCTCCACCGGCAGGATCAGTTCGCCGTCGAGCACGAAGCGCTCCGCGGCGATGCCGGCGAGCAACGCCACGATCTCAGGGAAATAGCGGGCGAGCGACTTGCCCGACTTCGACAGGATGTCGATCGCGTCGCCATGGCGAGATGCGATCGCGCGAAAGCCGTCCCACTTGGGCTCGAACTGCCAGCCGGGTTCGTCCGGCAGAGATGCGACCAGCTTCGCCTCCATCGGCCGCGTCGCGGCGAGGGGATGCGATGCGGTCATCTGCGCGTGGCCTGCCTATGATCGGTCATCCATCGACAACCCGGCACACGCCGCCCGCGTTCCACCGATCGCGGCTAGACCGCGCGTTCGGCGAGGAAGAACCGCATCATCTCGCGTGACGCTTCGGGACCGCTCGGATCGGCATAGGAACCGGCCGGGTCGCCGCCCGACCAGGCGTGGCCGAAGCCCTGGATCGTCCATTGTTCGATCAGCACCGCACCGTTCGGCGCGACGCTGAGCTGGCGAGTGAAGGCGCGTCCCGACCTGCTCCGCCCGGTTTCGGCCCGCACCTCCAGCGGCACGCCCGCCGCCCTGGACGCGGATGCGACGATGTCGCGGCTGTTGACCGCGTTGACGGTGGCGTCGCGATCGCCGTGGAAGGTGATGACCGGCACGAACGTGGCCGTCCCATTCCCAGCGCCGCCACCGCGCTTCATCGCCGCGAGCGCGCTCGGCAGGTCGCGCGCGGCCCCGCACGCCAGCCCCGAGTGGATGCCGACTGCCGCATACAGCTCAGGGTAAGCCGCCGCCATGATCGCCGCCGCCGCTCCCCCGGCGGAAAGCCCGGCGACGAACACGCGCGCCGGGTCGATCGCATGTTCGGCGATGACGTGACGGGTGATTCCGGCGATCATCGCGGGCTCGCCTGCGTCGCGACGCTGGTCGCCGGGGTTGAACCAGTTCCAGCATTTCTGCGGGTTGGCCTGCTGGCTCTGCTGCGGATAAACGACGAGGAAGCCAAGTTCGTCGGCGAGCCGGTTCATACCGGTGCCGCGCGCGAAATCCTCGGGCGACTGCGTGCAGCCGTGCAGCATTACCACCAGCGGCATGCCCGCGCGTGCCTGCTCCGGGCGATACAGCCGGTAGCGCATCGTGCCCGTGCCGCCGCGGTAGCTGTGCTCCTGGAACCGGGGTGAGGGGGCGGATGGGGCCGGCTGACCAGCGCCGAACGAGACGCTTTGCGGGCTGAGATCGATTACCGGCCGCGCCGCCGCATCGGGCATTGTGGCGCCCGCGCCGAACCCGCCGCGCAGCATCGCCGTCGCCTCAAGCACCTTGCCTGAGCGGGTGAGTCGCAGCGCCTCCGCCATCGTCGCCTGTGGTGTCATCTTGCTATCCTTCATCATCGAATACGATCGGCGAGCGCGGCCTTCACCGCCGCGCCGGCGTGGAGCGTGCCGAGCACGGTGAGCGAGGCGATCGCGGCGCGGGCGAGGTCTGGCGTGACGTCTGGCGCGATCGTCGCCAGCCCGAGAACGCGAATGTCGAGCGCTTCGTCCGCGTCGCGCACCGCTTCGAGCTGCTGGCGCGAGAAATGGCTGATGCCGAGATCGAGCTGTTTGCGCACGACCGATTTGGCGGTCGCATCACGATGTCGCTCGAGCTGGTTGCGGATCGCGGTGCGGATGAAGTCGGTGCGGTTCGAATAGAAGCCGTCGCGCACGAGCAGATCGACATGGCCGAGATCGACATAGCCGAGGTTGATCGTGATTTTCTCGCTATCGCCCTTCGGTTTCAGGTCCCGATCTTCCGTCACCACAACTTCCTTACCATCCACATGGATGGTATATGGATGCCGCTCCCGCGTTTACAAGCGCGGTCGGCCGATCTGCCTGAGGAGCGATCCCGCCCGGCCAGCGTTATCGGCTTTCGCAAACCCAAGGAGTTACGATGTCACACGAGCCGCCTGTTCCCGCCGCCAATCGTTCGCCTTATCCGATCGTGGAACCGCCGCACGTCGCCAAGCCGCAACTGCCCGCCATCGCCAAGCAGACTGCGCCGGCAGCAACGGGCGGTGCCACGATCCTCCGCCTCGGCGCTGCGGTGGCGCTTGGCATCGGCGCGACGTTCGCCGCCCTGCTGTTCGCACGCCGCAGTCCCGCACCCGCCAAGCCGAGGCGCGAGAAGAAGCGCGGCATGCACGCCAAGGCCAAGTGAGATCCGGCTGGCGATCCCACACGGGCATCGCCAGCCGCCAACACATCAGCCGGCGAGATCGTCGAGCAGCGCCTGCACGACCTGACTGCGTGTGGCCTCGTCGGTTGCTTCGTGCAGCAGCAACCGGCCGTTCTTTTCCTCCAGCCCCCGCGCGGCGGCATCGGCGGTGAAGTCGCGACGCGGCGTCAGCGCGATCGCGGCCGCACCCGCGTCGATCCGCGCGATGTTCAGCCGGTGCGCGGCCATGCGGATGCGGGCATGTTCGATCAGCCGCTCGGCAGGGTCGGGCAGCGGGCCGAAGCGATCGAGCAACTCCTCCTCGAATGCGTCCAGCGCAGTCTCGTCCTCGATCCGCGCCAGCCGCATATAGAGCGACAGCCGCACGTCCGCTTCCGGGATCCAGTCTTCCGGCAGCGCGCCGCCAGACCCGAGATGCAACTCGGGCGACCAGCGCTCTACCGTCTCACCCCGCGCAGCGCGCAGCGCGGCACCGACGAGATACTGATACAGATCGGTGCCGATCAGCTTCATGTGCCCCGCCTGATCGTCGCCGAGCAGATCGCCCGCGCCGCGCATGTCGAGATCCTGCGCGCTGATCTCGAATCCCGCGCCGAGCCGGTCGAACGTGGCGAGCGTGCGCAGCCGCTTCAGCGTGCGCGCGCCGATCTCCTCCTCCGCGCTGGTGAGCAGGATCACCTGTCCGCGCCGGTTGCCGCGCCCGACGCGGCCGCGCAACTGGTGAAGCTGCGCCAGCCCGAACCGATCGGCGCGCCACACGATCATCGTATTGGCGCGCGGCACGTCGAGCCCGGCCTCGATGATGTTGGTGGCGAGCAGGATGTCGCCCCGCCCTTCCGCGAAGCCGACCATCACCTCGTCGATCTCGGCCGCAGGCATCTTGCCGTGCGCTTCGACCAGCGCCAAGTCGGGAGCGATGCGGCGCAGCTTCTCCGCCACCTCCGCCATGTCCTCGATGCGCGGCACGACCACGAAGCTCTGCCCGCCACGCCCCTTCTCGCGCAGCAAGGCGGTGCGGATGCGGCCGTCGTCATACTGGTCAAGGCTGGTGCGGATCGGCTGGCGGCGTGCGGGCGGCGTCGTGATCGTGGACATCTGCTGTAGCCCGACCAGTGCCGCCTGCAAGGTGCGCGGGATCGGCGTCGCGCTCAGCGTGAGCAGGTGCGTTTCGCCCGACCCGCGCAGCCGCGCCTTGTCGGCGGCACCGAACCGCTGTTCCTCGTCGATCACGACAAGGCCGAGCTTCGCGTACTTGACGCCCTTCGCCATCACCGCGCCGGTGCCGATCACGATGTCCACCGATCCGTCGGCGAGCCCCGCTTTTACCGCCTTCTTCTCCGCCGCGCTCGACAGGCGCGACAGGCCTTCCACCGTAATGCCCGATGCCTCGAAGCGGCGGCGGAAGCTCTCGAGATGCTGGCGCACCAGGACCGTAGTCGGCGCGGCCACGACCACCTGATAGCCAGCAAGCGCGGCAAGCGCGGCGGCGCGGAGCGCGACCTCGGTCTTGCCGTAACCGACGTCGCCGACGACGAGCCGGTCCATCGGTTTGCCGCTGGCAAGGTCGCTTCGCACCGCGCCGATCGCCCGCGCCTGATCGGCGGTCTCGTTGAACGGGAAGCCGCTGACGAAGCGTTCGTAGGCAGCGGCATCGGGTTCGATGACGGGGGCGGAGAGCTTGGCGCGCGCTTCCGCCAGCGCGGTCAGCCCGCGTGCGCTCTCCGCGATGGCGGCATCGATCGCAGCGCGGCGCTTGGTCCAGGACGTGCCGTCCAGTTTGTCGAGCGTAACCGCATCGGCATCCGCGCCGTAGCGCCAGATCCGGTCGGCATCGTCGGTCGCGACCAGCCGCCGCGCGCCGCCGGCATATTCGAGCGCGATTCGTTCGCCGTCGGCGCCCTCCGCCTCCGGTACGGGTTCGAGCCCTGCGACGCGCGCCATGCCGTGATCCTCATGCACGACCACATCGCCGACGCGGACGTCGGCACCACCACCCGCCCATGCCGGCGCGGCGGCGGCGGGTGCGTCACCGATCGCCGCGCGGCTGCCGAGCAGATCCCCAGCCGCGATGAGCACGCGCGCGTCCTCCACGAAGCCGGTATCGACCGGCATCTCGATCGCCGCCGCCGTGCCGTTAAGCGTTTCCAGCTCAGCGTAACCGTCCGCCTCGCCAATCTCGATCTTGAGGCGCCGTGCCACCTTCGCGCGCAGAAAGCGCAGATCGCGGCGGCTGCCGGCGAGGATCAGCGTGCGTCCGTCGTCAAGCAACGGCTTGACGAAACGGGCCAGCGCAGCGAGCGGCGCGCGGTGTTCGGCGAAACGCGGCACCGGTTCGAACGTGTCGGCGATCGGCTCCACCCGCCACTCCTCGGTGGCGGCGCTCCAGCTTTCGTCGTCGGTCGCGTCGAGCACGCCGCCGGTGCGGCCCGCGCCGTCGGCGGCGAGTTGGAGAAAGCGGCGTCGGCGCGGATCGGCCTGTCCGGACAGCAGGAGAATGCCGGGCGCAAGATGCGCGAGGATCGGCACCGCCGTACCGATCGCCGGCTCGGCGGCGCGGCCGATTTCGAGATGATCGAGATCATCGACGCTGCGCTGCGTAGCGGTGTCGAACGAGCGGATCGCGACAATCGCGCCCTCGGCGATCTCGATGCGCGCAGGTCGGCCGGCGTCGGCAGGGTAGATGTCGATCACCTCGCCGCGAATCGCGATTTCTCCGGGCTCGTTGGCGCGATCGTCGGCAACATAGCCGAGCGCCTCGAGCTGCTGCGCGAAAGCGCCAATGTCGATCGGATCGCCGGGATGCAGGCTGGGCGGGGCGCCGTCGAACGCCTCGGGCGTCGGATAGCGCCGCGCCGCCGCTTCGCCGCTCAGCACCAGCGCAAGATGGTTCCGCTTGGCGTTCTGCTGTGCGGCGCGCAGGCCACGCAACGCGGCGACACGCCGCCCGGTGTTGGCGGGCGAGGGCGGCGCGACGTCACCGGGCAACGCGTCGCTCGAGGGCAGGAAAATGACGCGGCCGGCCGGCAGCAGCGCGTCCAGCGCGGCGGCAAGCGCTTCGGCTTGCTGCTCGTCATCGGCAAGCACGACGACATCCTGTTCGGCAAGGTCACGCGCGACGTGCAGCGCGACATGAGCGAGGTTCATGCTGGCACCCGCACGGAGACGGCGGTGATCGGGCGCTTCGCTGGCGAGGCGATCGGGTCGGCGTGGTAGATCAGGGTGCGTCCTTTCACGGGTGCGAAGCGCGGGTATGCGCGCCGGCAAGCCTCAACGCACCGCACCGCGATTTTGCGCCATCGCTCCGAACGGCACGACGCGCCGTCCTCCGGGATTCGGCGTAGTTGACCGGCCTCGTTCCGCCGATAGGATCGACGTTCGGGCTGAGGAGGGGAAACACTCTGCGGGCCGCAGTCCTCCGGTGAAAGCTCGCCCATCGTGTTGCCCGTGCCTTCCAGACAGCACCTCGCGGGTGCCGTTGCCCTCGTCCTGTCTTCGACTGTCGGTGTGGCTCACGCCGAACTCGGCGGCCCGATCTCCGGGGTGGAGGCCGACAACGCGCGCATGAAGACGCACATGGCTTCGCGCACGCTCGGCAATTATGCGCGGCACGACCTGACGCGCGATAATGGCGGGCTGATTCGCGAATATACCAATGCCAAGGGCGAGGTGTTCGCGGTGAGCTGGTCGGGGCCGGGCAAGCCCGATCTGCGCGTCCTGCTCGGCCGCTATTTCCCGACGGTTCAGCGCCATTCGATCGGGCGGGCGATGCACGGCTTCCGGCGCCCGCCGCAGATTGCCCAGAGCGATCTCCAGATGCAGGCGAGCGGGCATATGGGCTGGTTCCACGGCGTCGCGCTCGTCCCCTCGCTCGCGCCCGAAGGCTTTTCGGCCGAGACGCTGCCGGTGCAGCCATGAAGCGCCTGCGCCCGCTGATCGCGGTGTTCGCCGCGCTGTGCCTCACCGGCTGCGGGGGCGATTCCGGCGGCGGTCAGTCGCAGCTCGCCGCCGTGCCTGTGCCCACGCCCACGCCGACCTCGACCCCTACGCCCGCGTTTGTGCTCAACACCGCGACCGTCACGCTCGATGCCGGGCCGGCCGCGCTTCAGACCGGCACGGACGGCTATGACGCGTTCAACGAACCCTATGTCAGCGTGACGATCTGCGCGCCGGGATCGACCACCAACTGCCAGACGATCGATCATGTGATCCTCGATACGGGTTCGGTCGGCCTGCGTATCCTTCAGCCGGTGCTCAACCCCGCGCTGCTCGCCGCGCTGCCGCAGCAAAACGATGCCAGCGGCAATGCGGTGGGGGAATGCTATCAATACGTGAACTCCTACGCTTTCGGTTCGGTCAGGACCGGCGATTTCGCAATCGCGGGCGAACAGGTCGCGTCGATGCCGTTCCAGGTGATCGCTGACACCGGACGGTTCGCGACCGTGCCGGCGAGTTGCTCGGCAGGCGGCGGCGATCCGGTGACGTCTGTGCAGGATTTCGGCGCGAACGGCATCATCGGCGTCGGCACCACCACCACCGATTGCGGCAGCTATTGCACCACGGCGGGAGGATCGGCGGCGGCGATCTACTACGCCTGCCCGGCAAGCGGATGCGCCGCGACGATCACCCGCGCCTCCAACGCGGTCGCACCGTTCGAACAACTGCCCAACCCGGTCGCGGCGTTCGCCAGGGACAACAACGGCACGATCATCACTCTGCCCGCCGTGCCGAGCAGCGGCGTCGCCTCGCTCACCGGCAAGGTGACCTTCGGGATCGGCACGCAGGCGAACAACACGCTCACCGCCGCCACAGTGCTTCCGCTGACGACATCGGCCAGTCGTCTCGGGCCGGGGCTGCTGACCGCCACCTACAATGGCAAGGCGCTGACGCAGAGCTTCGTCGACAGCGGCAGCAACGAATATTTCTTCATCGACGCATCGCTCGCCGCCTGTAGCGAGAGTGGACTGATCGCCTTCTATTGTCCGGCGTCACCGGTCAGCCTGTCGCCGATGTTGACGGCCACCAACGGCGCGACCGGAACTGCGGCGTTCACGCTCTACAGCCCGCGCAATGTCGCCAATTCTGCGCACGTCGCGCCGGGGCTGGGCATCAACCCGACGCTCGTCAAACCGCCGCTGCCTTTGTCGAACAGCTTCGATTTCGGCATGCCGTTCTTCTTCGGCCGGACGATCTACACCGCGATCGAGGGCCGCACGGCGGGCAGCACGCCGGGGCCGTACATCGCCTATTAGGCGACCAGCGCAGGGCTGTCCTCGCTCCGGAACACGCGGTCCCGCTCGGCCATGGTGGGCGTGACGAGCAGATCGATGAAGTTGCGCAACTCGGTGCGGCGAAGCGCGGTGTCGGTGATCTCGCGATCGAGCCCGAGCTGCCACGCCAGATCGGGCCGCTCCGGCGCATCGGCGAGGCCGTCGACCAGCCCGGCGATCCGCTCCACGTCCGCCTCGCTGGTGGCCAGCGCATGCTCGATCAGGTCCGACGACTGGCGGCGCAGCGCGGCGGCGACTTCGCCGAGTGACAGTTCGGGATGATATTGCACGCCCCAGAACACCCCCCGGTCGAAACGGATCTCGACCGCCTGCACCTGGGTGACGGCATTGGTCGCGAGCAAAGTCGCGCAGTCGGGCAGGCTGGCGACCTCGTCGGTATGCACCGCCGGCGCATCGAACGCGAGCGGGCGGCCGCGGAGCAACGGATGCGCGCGCCCGGCGTCGGTCGGCACGATCCGCCGCGCGAAGCCCGCCTCGCGCCGCTCTCCCATCGCACGAACCTTACCGCCTGCCGCCATGACGGCGATCTGCAACCCCGCGCAGGAGCCGAACGACGGCGTGCCCGATGCGAACACCGCACGCATGAAGGCCAGCTCGCGCGCGACCTCGGGCGTGGGATCATAGACGTGGAGCGGCGAGCCGGTGAGGAACACCGCGTCATACCGGGCGAGCGCGTCGGCGGACGGCGGGGGGCCGTCGTCGTCGGCCGGCGTGATGCGCTCGCAACTTGCCCCCGGCGCAAGTTCGGCGAGCATGTCGACATAGGTCTCGCCCGAACTTCTGCCGACGCTGTCGCGCCGCTTCTCGCGTGCCTCGGGTGGTTCGCTTTCGGCAACGAGGAATCGCATTCACGGGTCCGATCGTGGGGGCAGGGCTGTTCCAACGACGCGGCTAAGCGCTTCGTTCCCCTCAGCTTTTCGTCACCTTCGCACCCGCATCCTCGTCGCCGATGATGCCTTGCGCGCCCGCCGGCTGCGCGCCGATCCACTGCACTTGCTGCGGCGTCGTGCCGAGTTCGATGCCCGCCGCGGGCAGTTTGGACAGAAGCTCGAACCAGATGTCGCTCCGCGTCGGATAGACCGAGCGGGGCGAATTCACATATGCGAAGCTGTTGAAGTTGATCCGCCCGTCGAGCACGGAGTCGATGAACAGCACCGGCACGGGATCGTCGAGCACCGCCGCCTGCGCGGTGTAGATCGCCATCAGCATCTCGCGCACCTGCGCGATGTCGCTGCCGATCGGCACGGAGAATTGCAGCTGGATGCGGCCGAGCGGATCGGCCAGCGTCTTGTTGACAATCGATTTGGTGATGAGTTCGGAATTGGGAACGATCAGCGTCGACCGGTCGCCGATCTGGATTTCGGTGGCGCGCACGCTGATCCGCTTCACGTCACCTTCCTGATCGCCGATCCGCACCCAGTCACCGATCTTGACCGGTCGCTCGGCGAGCAGGATCAGCCCCGACACGAAGTTCTGCGTGATCGCCTGCAAGCCGAAGCCGATACCGACCGACAAAGCGGAGAGCAGCAGCGCGATCCGCTCGATGCCGATGCCGAGCGACGCGAGCGACCACAGCACCGCGAGGATCAGCCCGGTGTAGCGCGCCACCATCGCGATTGAATTGCGCGCGCCGGCGTCCAGTTCGGTGGCGGGCAGATAGCGGGTGGTGAGCCACGTCTGGATGCCGCGCGTCGCGAACAGCCCCGCCACCAGCACCGCCAACGCGCGCAGGATCGCTCCCGGAGAGATCGTCACCTGGCCGATCGTGATGCCTTCGGCGACCTGGCCGATTTGCCCGAACAGCGAGGGGATGTCCGATCCGAACGGGAACAGCACCAGTCCCGCGGCGATAAGGATCATCAGCAGCCGCAGCAGCGCGGAGAGTGCCACGCCGAACTGGTCGATCAGGCTGCGGCGCACGCCGAAGCCCTGGTGGAAGACGTCGGCGACCTTGCCGTCGCGGCGGAACACCGTGCAGCAGATATCGTCGATGCTGACGAGGACGAGGTAGAGCGCCGCGGCGACCACCGCGATCCATACGGTGAAGCGCGCGAGGAAATAGCCGAACGCGACGTAGCCGGTGGCGAGCGATACGACCGATACCGCCAGCACGCCCCAGGTGGCGAGCGACAGGAACGCGATCACCGATTGGTCGCCGCGCTCCTCCTCCGCCTCCTGCACCGCGCCCGCGCGCAGCCGCGCACCGGTCAGCAGGATACCGAACATGAGCACGATGTAGAGGATGGCCGCTGTCACCTCGGTCAGCGCCTGCACCGGCCCGCTCGCGCCGACGCCACCGCGCACCGCGATCAGCAGCACGCTCAGCATCGTCACGGCGGCGGCCGCAAAGGTCCATGGGCGCAAGCGGTTGGCAGTATCGTCGGTGATCGCGATCAGCCGCCAGGAGGATTGCCGCCGCTGGAGCAGCGCCCCGCCCAGCGCGGCGATCAGCGCGGCGATGAAGCAGCTTTGCTCGAAATTACCGGCGACCTTGTCCCACGCCGGCGCGATCATGCCCGCACCGCGTAAGCCGCTCACCAGGGCGACCGCAGCGAGCCACGGCACCAGCGTGCCGACCAGCGTCAGCCACAGCGCCAGCCCCGAACGGCGGATGCGGTTGCCCGGCACACGCTCGATCACGTAGCGGCGCCCCGCCATCCGCAGCGCGACGCGCACCGGCCAGATCAGCACGATCGCGAGCGCCAGCCCGAGCAGCGCGGCCGGCAGTCCGCCGTGCAGCGCGCCCGTGCCGATCGCGTCGGTCTCCGCAGCCACGAAGGCGGACAGCCGCCGGCCGTCGCGCGGCAGCGAGCGGAACAGCGGCCCCCAGAAACCGGGGGTGAGCGGAGAGGCGGTCTGTACCGACATGCGTTCGGAGAACGCCTCGGCACGGCTCCGCCCGATTTCGGTGGAAAGCTGGTCAGCCTCGGTGCCGAGCAGTTTGCCGCGCTTGATGGCGGAGTCGACCACCGAGCGCTGCCGCGCGAGCAATTTGCGCTGCGCCTGAATGTCGGGCGTCTCGACCACCCCGGGCGTCACCGGGCCGAGCTGCGCGATGCGGGCATCGATCAACTGAAGCTGCGCAGTCAGCGCGGCGACTTGAGCATTACTGTCCTGCTGCACCGCATCGGCGCGATCCTGAAGCGACTGCGCCTCGTTGGGATCGGTATGGCCGTTGAACGCCGCGTCGATCGCATCGAACTCGCTGCCGTCGTGATCGAGCGCGCGGGTCGCGGCGATGATCGGGTCGATATCCTGCGCAGCTACGGGCGTGATCGCCGAGAGGCCGAGCAGAAGCGGGAGAAGGAGACGCCATGTCATGCCGCTGCCCTACCGCCTGCGGCGCGGCGCGCCCAGCCTCTACGCGCTGGAACGAGAGGGGCGACACAGCGGCGGAGCACGGGTAAGGGCGTGTCATGGCAAGTCCCCGGCTCCGTTTCCCATCCCGCTTCCGCCGCCTTGATGAGATCCTCGCCGATCTGCCGATGGACGATCCGATGTTGCTGACCGAACTCGACGGGTATCTTACCGGCGTCGCGCTATCCCCCGAGCCGATGACGCAAAGCGAGTGGCTGCCGCCGATCTGGGACGGGGCGTTTGGCGAGGAAGCGCCGTTCGAAGACCCGATCGACGTGCGGCTGTTCGCGGAGATGGTGACCGCGCGGCTCGCGGAGATCCTGCGCGATCTCGCGCGCGGCAAGCCCCAGCCGATCTTCGATGTCGATCCTCGCAGCGGCGAACCGTTGTGGGAGGAATGGATCGACGGATTTGCGATGGCGATGGCGCTGCGGCCGGAAAGCTGGTCCGCTCTCGAGGGTGGCGACGCGGCGGAGGCGCTCGCCGACATGCTGACGTTGATCGCGGTCGCGCGCGACGAGACCGAGCTGACCAGCGCCGAGATCAACGCGATCTGCGACGAAGCACCCACGCGCATTCCGCGCGATGTGCTGGCGGTGTACGCGCGGCGGAACGGGCCAGCCGAGCCGACACCGGCCATCGCCAGCCGCGTCGCGAAGCCAGGTCGCAACGACCCGTGCTCGTGCGGTTCGGGCAAGAAGTTCAAACGCTGCTGCGGCGCGAGCTGAGCGCTTCCCTGACCCGATTTGGGCCGTATGCGGCCATATCGGAACCGTCCTGTCGCCGATATGTTCGGTCGATGCTCGAACGACGATCATGCGAGACATTCCGGATGGGCCTGCGACGGTGGTGAATAGTGAAACGGCTTCGGACGAAACCTTCCTCGCCGGCGGTGGCGAACTCGGCCACCTGATCGCGCGGTTCGCGTGGGAGCGGACCAGCATCGGCCCGATCGGGGACTGGCCGACCGAAATGAAGACGATGCTCGCCTTCGTCCTGCGCTCTCCGGTGCCGATCGTGACGTTGTGGGGCGAACAGGGGGTGATGATCTACAACGACGCCTATCGCGCGTTCGCGGGCGGGCGTCACCCCGCCATCCTCGGCACCAACGTGCTGGAAGGCTGGCACGAAGTCGCCGATTTCAACGCTAACGTGATGCAAAAAGTGTATCGCGAGGGCGGCACCCTGTCCTATCAGGATCAGGAGCTTACGCTGATCCGTGACGGCACCGCGCGGCGGCTGTGGACCGATCTCGAGTATTCGCCCGCGTTCGACGCGAGCGGTACGCCGATCGGTGTAATCGCGGTCGTGATCGAGACGACCGAGAAGGTGCTCGCCAACCAGAGGTTGCAGGACGACCGCAACCGGCTGTGGGGGATCTCGCAGGATCTGCTGCTGGTCTGCACGTTCGAGGGCGTCATCACCGCCGTCAACCCATCCGCCACGCGCATGCTGGGCTGGAGCGAGGACGAGATGGTCGGCCACCGGCTCGACGAGTTCCTCCATCCCGAGGACCTCGCCAGCACCGCCGCAGAAGTCGGCAAGCTCAGCGACGGCATGACGACGCTCGCGTTCGAGAACCGCTATCGTACGCGCGAGGGCGGATACCGGCTGCTCGCGTGGACTGCGGTGCCCGATGCCGGACGCATCCACGCGGTCGGCCGCGACATCACCGACGAACGCCGGCTGGAGCGTGATCGGGAGCGGATCTGGACGCTGTCGCCGATCCTGAAGGTCGTCACGGATGGTGAAGGCGTGATCGCCGACATCAACCCGTCGTGGACGCGCCTGCTCGGCTGGAGCCGGGAGGAGACGCTCGGGAAACGCTCGACCGATTTCATGGTGGATGACGAGGCGAACTGGCACGCGCGCGTCGCTGCGCTGAAGTCCGGCCAGTCGTTGTTCGAATATCAGACGATCCTGTGGACCAAGGCGGACGAGCGGCGCGTCATCAAATGGACCACCGTACCCGAAAACGGCACCTTCTATGGCTTCGGCCATGACGTGACCGCGGAAGTCGAAGCGGCCGCGGCCCTCGCCGAGACCGAGGCGGCGCTGCGCCAGGCGCAGAAGATGGAAGCGGTCGGGCAGCTCACCGGCGGTATCGCGCATGATTTCAACAACCTCCTGCAAGGCATCACCGGCAGCCTGGAGATCGTCCAGCGCCGCGTCGCGCAGGGCAAGATCGACGACCTCAATCGGTTCATCGGTGGTGCGACCACGGCGGCCAACCGCGCGGCGGCGCTGACCCACCGGCTACTCGCCTTCTCGCGCCGCCAGCCGCTCGATCCCAAGCCGGTGCGGGCCAACGCTCTGGTCGCCTCGATGGAGGATCTGCTGCGCCGCACGATCGGCGAGCGGGTCGATCTCGAAATGGTGCTGGCGGGAGGCTTGTGGATCACCAAGTGCGACCCCAACCAGCTCGAAAGCGCGATCCTGAACCTCGCGATCAACGCGCGCGACGCCATGCCCGATGGCGGCAAGCTCACCATAGAGACCTGCAACGCACATCTCGATCGTGTCTATGTCAGCAAACAGAAGGGTGTGCGGCCCGGCCAGTACGTCTGCATCTGCGTGAGCGACACCGGCACCGGCATGGATGCCGACACGATCGCCAAGGCGTTCGAGCCGTTCTTCACCACCAAGCCGATCGGGCAGGGGACCGGGCTTGGCCTGTCGATGATCTACGGCTTCGCCCAGCAGTCCGAAGGCCATGCCAAGATCTACAGCGAGATCGGCGCGGGAACCACGTTCAAGCTGTACCTGCCGCGCCACCACGGCGATGTGGAGCGCGAGGATGCGCCATCCCGCCCGGCGCCCGCGCAAAAGGCGCAGGAGGGTGAGGTCGTCCTCGTCGTCGAAGACGAGCCGGTGGTGCGCGGGTTGATCCTCGAGGAGCTGGAGGAACTCGGTTACGCCGCGCTGGAGGCGTTCGACGGGCCGAGCGGCCTCGAACTGCTCCGCTCGAAACACCGTATCGACCTGCTCATCACCGACATGGGGTTGCCCGGGATCAACGGGCGACAGCTTGCCGATGCGGCGCGCGCGTTGCGGGCGGATCTGCCGGTGCTGTTCATGACCGGCTATGCGGAGAATGCCGCATTGGCGTCAGGCTTCCTCGAACCCGGTATGGAGATGATCACCAAGCCGTTCGCGATGGAGGCGCTCGCCACCCGCGTCCGTGCGATCCTGACGCAACGGCGCTGATCGCTGCGTTCGCGCCGGCGTTCGGGTTGGGAAGTCCCGAACGCCGGACGCGAGCGTTACCGCTTGTTCGGTTGCGGCATCACGATTGAGGGGCCGAGGTGCTGGATGACGTCGCGCGCGTCGAAAGCACGCACGTTGCGGTCGGGTTTGGGGCCGTGACCCATCACGATCTCCGCATGCGCTTCGAACTTGTCGATCGTCTGGACGTCGATGCTGCGATCCCAGAACGGATCGCCGCCGAACGGCTCCCACGAACGCCAGCCGAAGCCGCGCCCGTAATAGCGCCAGCTCGGACCCCAACCGCCGTACAGACCGCCGAACCCGCCATAGCCCCCGAACGCCGGCGTTGCGAAGGTGCGGGTGCTCTTGTCGGTCTGGCGATCGGCGAGGACGAAATAGTCGAAGCCCTGTTGCACGGTGAGTTCGGCCGCGCGGTACAACAGATAGCGCTCCACCGTCTCACGCGGGGTGTAGCCGTTGCCGGCGAAGCTGACCATGAAGCGGTTCGCCTCGATCTGACGATCGCTATAGCCGGTACGGTCGTACCCGGAGCCGGCGGCGGGACGATAGGTGGTCTGGGTCGCGCAGCCCGCCGCGAGCAGGGTGGTGGCGAGCAGGGCGCCGGTCATGGCGCGTTTCAGGACGGGGGGCAGCGTTCGGGTCGGAAACATTCGGGCCTCCAGATGCAGACGCCCGCGGCGAACGGAGCCGGTGGCGCGTCGGATGAGAAACGTCCGAACGAGCATAAAGACGCGCGCGCCGATGTCGCATGACAAATATGATATCAACGGCTTAGCATACGTTAAGCCACGGATTGTCGAGGAATTCCGCGCCGACCTCAGTCCTCGCCGAAGCGCGCCTCGACCAGTTCGACGAGCGCGCCGACCGCCTCTTCGGCGCCGTCGCCCTCGGCCCGGATGATGATCGAATCACCCATCGCCGCGCCGAGCATCATCAGCCCCATGATCGAGGTGCCTGTCACCGAGCCGGCCCCGTCCTTTTCGACCGCGACCTCGCAAGGTTGCGTCGAGGCGAGCGTCACGAACTTCGCGCTCGCCCGCGCGTGCAGGCCGCGCTTGTTCGTGATGAGAACCGTCCGTGTAACCTGGCTCACGCCGCCGCCTCTCCCAATACTTCGGATGCGACCGATATGTATTTGCGGCCAGCTTCGCGCGCCGCAGCGACCGCGTCCACCACTTTCATCGACTTGCGTGCCGATTCGAGCCGGATCAGCATCGGCAGGTTGATGCCAGCGATTACCTCGACCCGCCCGCGCTCCATCAGCGAGATCGCGAGATTGGAAGGGGTGCCGCCGAACAGATCGGTCAGCACGATCACGCCGCGCCCGCCGTCGACCGCCTTGATGGCGGTGTCGATATCGTTGCGGCGCGCCTCCATGTCGTCCTCAGGCCCGATCGCGACGGTCGCGACCTGCGCCTGCTTGCCGACGACATGCTCCATCGCGGTCACGAATTCGTCGGCGAGCCGGCCGTGTGTCACCAATACGAGCCCGATCATCGCGCAAACCCGATCATCACTTCTGTTTCCCGTCCCCGTCGGCTGCCGCATGGGCGCCCTCCAGCGAGTCTTGCGGCGCCGCAGCAAGATCGCGATGCGTGACCGTGGGCGAAAAACCGGCGTCACGCAACCTTGACGCCACCCGTTCGGTGACGTGGACCGAGCGGTGTCTCCCGCCGGTACAGCCGAACGCGATCGTGACGTAGGATTTCCCCTCCGCCCTGTATCGGGGCAGCAGCAGCAGCAGCAGCGATTCGATCTGGCCGAGCGCGGCGTCATACGCCGGATCGCCCGCGACATAGGCGCTGACATCGGCGTCGAGCCCGGTGCCCGGGCGCAGTTCCGGCACCCAATGCGGGTTGCGCAGGAAGCGCATGTCGAACACCAGATCAGCCCCGCGCGGAATGCCGCGTGCGAAACCGAACGACATCACCTGAAGCGTCGGCTCGCCGAGTCCTTCGCCCGAGAAGGTCGAGCGGACCTGCTGCGCCAGTTCGTTGGCGGTGAGATCGGTGGTATCGATCAGCCGGTTTGCCCAGGTTCTGAGCGGTGCGAGCAGCTCGCGTTCGCGCGCGATGCCGTCCGCCGCCGGGCGGTCGAGCGCGAGCGGGTGCCGCCGCCGCGTCTCCGAATAGCGCCGCGCAAGCTCGCCGCCCGCGCAATCGAGAAAGAGCGTGCCGATATCGAGCTTATGCCCCGCGCGCAGCGACTCGATGCGGGCGACGATCTTGCCCGGATCGAAGTCGCGCGTACGTGCATCGATACCGATCGCGAGCGGCTGCGACGAACCCTCCGCACCCTCGGGCAGAGGCGCGCTGAGCAGCCGGTCGAGCAACACCAGCGGCAGATTGTCGACGATCTCCCAGCCGAGATCCTCCAGCGTCCGCAGCACGGTCGACTTACCCGCGCCGGACATGCCGGTGACGAGAAGGATGTCCTTGCGCTCGCCCGTAGCCGTACCCGTCATATCGCCTCGTCCATCGCGCGCTTCAGCGCCAGTTCCACCTTGATCGCCGCCGAAGCCTCATGAGGATCGACCCGCAGCAGCGGAATGGCAACTCCGGTAAATGCCTCAGTCAGCCCCGTCTCGGGCATTCTGTCGACCACCTCGGCCAAACGCACCGCCAGCACGACCGGTGCCGTGGCAAGGTGCGGCATGGGTACGATGCCGATGCCGCGCACCTCCATCAGCCCGGCGATCGTTGCGGGCGCGGCGGCGATCAACACGCCATCCGCCACGGTGAGTTTGGTCTGGTCGTCACTCACCAGCACCGCGCCGCGATCGATCAGCCGCAGCGCGAGGTCGGACTTGCCGCTACCCGATGGTCCGAGCAGCAGCAATGCTCTCCCCTCGATCGCGACGCAGGTGGCATGGACGCGCATCATCCGCGTGACCCAAGCGGAAGCCGCACCACGAAGCGCGCACCGTGCAAGCGGTCCTCGCGCGATTCGACGTGGATCGTGCCGTGGTGCGCCTCGACGATGGTGCGTGCGATGGCGAGGCCGAGCCCGGAATGCTTGCCGAACGTTTCGCCCTCGGGCCGGAAGGAGTGGAAGCGGTCGAACACCGTCTCGCGCGATTCCTCGGGCACACCGGGGCCTTCGTCCTCGACGCGCACCACCAGATCGTCGCCGTCCGTCATCGCCGAGATCGCGACGACGCCGTGTTCGGGCGAGAAGGAGATGGCGTTGTCGATCAGATTCTCGAACACCCGCTCCAGCCGTGCGCCCTCGCCCTGCACGGTGAGCGGAACCGCCGGGGGGCGATCGAAGCGGAGCACCACGTCATGCTCCACTCCGCGCGCCTCACGCTGCGCAATCAGGCCGGCGAGCAGCGCGCCGAGATCGACGCTCTCGAACTTGGCGCGGCTGAGCTGCGCATCGAGCCGCGACGCCTCCGCTATGTCGGTGATGAGCCGGTCGAGCCGGTGCACGTCGTCGCGCACGATCGCGAGCAGCCGCTGCTGAAGCTCGGGATCGCGCACGCTCGCCAGCCCCTCGACCGCCGAGCGCAACGAGGCAAGGGGGTTCTTCATCTCGTGCGTCACGTCGGCGGCGAACGCCTCGATCGCGTCGATCCGCGCGCGGAGCGCAAGGCTCATGTCCGAGAGAGCCCGCGCCAGCATGCCGATCTCGTCGCGGCGTGAGGGCAGGCGCGGCACCACCACCTCGCGCGCACGCCCCATCCGCACCCGCACCGCCGAGCGCGCGAGCCGTCGCAGCGGCCGCACGATCGTGCGCGCGAGGAACAGCGACAGCAGCACCGACACGATCGACACGATCAGCAGCACCACGCTCAGCCGGAAGCGTTCGAGCCGCACTGTCTGCGTGATGTCACGCGCGTTGACCGTCGTCATCACCACGCCGCCGCCTGGCACCGGCGCGGCGGCGGTGATGACGGGGGTGCGATCGGGCGCGCGCCATACGTTGGCGGGAGCGATCCCGGTCGTGCGCGCGGCGCGGACCACCGGCCAGTCGAGCCCGGTACGGCGTTCGCGGTACAGTGGCACCCGCGGCGCGCCCACGACCGTATCGATCATCGCATCGAGGAACCGCGCGGCGGACAGGCCCCAGCCTTGTTTGTCCGGGTCGGCGAGCACGAAGTTGCGTAAGCCCAGCGCGCGCGTGTCGAGCACGCTGCGTGCCGCGCCGTCGTACAGGCGGATGCGCGCACCGGTATCGCGCGCCAGCCGCAACGCCACGCCCGCGCGCTCGCCCGGATCGACGGCGCCGAGCGCTTCCGCGATCAGCCGCGCCTCGCGCTGTGCCTGCGCGACGCGGCTGTCGACGATGCGGCTGCGGTAGGAATCGAGGTAGAAGAAGCCGCCTGCCAGCAGCGCGAGCGCGAACACGTTGACGAACAGGATGCGCGGCGTGAGCGAGACGCGCGCGGACCAGCGTAACGTCAGTTCGCGGTCGTCACTCCTCGGAGAAGCGATAACCGGCACCATAAAGCGTCTCAATCGCGTCGAACTCGGGGTCGCTCTGGCGGAACTTGCGCCGCACGCGCTTGATGTGGCTGTCGATCGTGCGATCGTCGACGTAGATGTCGTCCTGATAGGCGGCATCCATCAACTGGTTGCGCGTCTTCACCACGCCGGGCCGTTGCGCCAGTGCCTCGAGGATCAGGAATTCGGTGACGGTCAGCGTCACGTCCGCGCCGTTCCACGTCACCTTGTGGCGCGAGGTGTCCATCGTCAGCCGCCCGCGTACCAGCACGACGTCGGCGGGATCGTCATGGTCGGGCGTGCCGGCCTGCGACACTTCGGTACGGCGCAGGATCGCGCGGATGCGTGCGATGAGCAGCCGCTGCGAGAACGGTTTGGCGATATAGTCGTCCGCCCCCATCGCCAGGCCGAGCGCCTCGTCCAGTTCGTCGTCCTTGGAGGTCAGGAAGATCACCGGCACCATGCTCTTTTCGCGCATGCGCCGCAGCAGCTCCAGCCCGTCCATGCGCGGCATCTTGATATCGAAGATGGCGAGATCGGGCGGGTTCTCGATCAGCGCCTTCAGCGCGGTCTCGCCATCCGAATAGACCCGCGTCAGGAACCCTTCGGCCTGAAGCGCGATCGAGACCGAGGTGAGGATGTTGCGATCATCATCGACAAGCGCGATCGTAGCCGTCATCGGCGCGGGAACCTTCGTTGCTGGGTGCCTGCGTTAGTCCAAAGCGGACCAGCGCTCAATCCTCACCAGTTTGACCGGGCCGGAAGCGGGCGATATGCCTTGGCGCGTGCAAAGACACGCGCACGATCGGTACGATCGGCGACCTGGGGAGAATGACATATGAGCGAGCGGATTCCTGATGCCGGCCTGGCCGCACAAGGTATTGAGACGAAAGCGAAAGTGAACTGGAACCTGCCGACCGCACGGTTGGTCGAGGAAGCAGTCGCACGCGGCGAGGGAAAGCTCTCGGTCGACGGTGCGCTGGTGGTGGAGACCGGCGCACACACCGGCCGATCCGCGCAGGACAAGTTCATCGTCCGCGATGCCGAAACCGAGAATACCGTCTGGTGGGGCAAGACCAACAAGGGCATGACGCCTGAGCATTTCGCCGCGCTGAAGGCCGATTTCCTCGCGGCGCTCGCCGACAAGGACGAGCTGTTCGTGCAGGATCTGTTCGGCGGGTCGCAGCCCGAATATCGCGTACACGTGCGCGTCATCAACGAACTGGCGTGGCACAACAGCTTCATCCGCACGTTGCTGGTGCGGCCGGAGGAGGGTGACCTCAAAGGGTTCGCACCCGAATACACCATTATCGACCTGCCGAGCTTCCGCGCCGATCCCGCCCGCCACGGTTCGCGCACCGAGACGGTGATCGCGGTCAACTTCACCGAACGGCTGATCCTGATCGGCGGCACGCGCTATGCCGGCGAGATGAAGAAGTCGGTGTTCGGCCTGCTTAACTACAAGCTGCCGCCGATGGGGGTGATGCCGATGCATTGCTCCGCCAACATCGGTCCGAATGGCGATACGGCAGTGTTCTTCGGCCTGTCGGGAACCGGCAAGACGACGCTGTCGGCCGACGCCAGCCGCACGTTGATCGGCGATGACGAGCATGGCTGGTCGGACACGGCCGTCTTCAATTTCGAGGGCGGCTGCTACGCCAAGATGATCAACCTCTCGCCCGAGGCGGAGCCGGAAATCTACGCAACGACAAAGCGTTTCGGCACGATCCTCGAAAACGTCGTGATGAACGCCGACACGCGCGAACTCGACTTCAACGACAACAGCCTCGCCGAGAACAGCCGGGGATCGTACCCGATCGACTTCATCCCCAATACATCGGCAGAGAATATGGGGCCGGTGCCGAAGAACGTCATCTTCCTGACCGCGGACGCTTACGGCGTGCTGCCGCCGATCGCGAAGTTGACGCCCGAACAGGCGATGTACCATTTCCTCTCGGGCTATACCGCGCGCGTGGCGGGCACCGAGATCGGCGTCACCGAACCGTCGGCGACCTTCTCGACCTGCTTCGGCGCGCCGTTCATGCCGCGTCACCCGTCGGTGTACGGCAATCTCCTCAAGGAGCGGATCGCCAAGGGCGGGGTCGATTGCTGGCTGGTCAACACCGGCTGGACCGGCGGCAAGTACGGCGTCGGCCGCCGCATGCCGATCCGTGCGACGCGCGCGCTGCTCAACGCGGCGCTGGACGGCAGCCTCAACGGCGCGGAATTCCGTACCGACCCGAACTTCGGCTTCAAGGTGCCGGTGGCGGTCACCGGCGTCGACACCGCGATCCTCGATCCGCGCGACACCTGGGCGGACAAGGACGCGTATGACGCGACGGCGGCGAAGCTGGTCGACCAGTTCGTCGAGAACTTCGCCGACTTCGCCGATCACGTCGATGCGGGCGTGCTTCAGGCCGCGCCCAAGGCGGCCGAAAACGTGTGATGACCTCGGGGGCAACAGTCGCCTAGGCGGCCGGTGCCCCCGCTAGGCGGCTGCGCATCGCGACGGGCGGAACGATCTCGCACCTGATCCTGTGGCATGGTAGGCGAACTGTCCGGGACGCCAGCTACAAGGATATGGTCATGGGATTGCTCGACGGATTGCTCGCGCAGGTCGCTCAGAATGTCGATGTCGCGAACCTCGCGGAGAAGGTCGGTATCTCGCCCGAACAGGCGGAAGCCGCGATCGCCGCGCTCGCGCATGCCCACACCGCGCCGAGCGATACGGTCGCGACCGCAGCCGACCATACCGGGCTCCCGACCGACACGCTCCAGCAGATCATCGACCACCTCGGCGGCGAGGGTTCGCTCGGCCACCTCGCAAGCGCCTTGCAGAGTGAGGCGGGGCAAAGCGTGCTCGGGCAGTTGGGCGGTCTTGCCGGCGGGTTGTTTGGGCGGAAGTGATCGTCCGGCGCCGTCGGTGAGGTCCGGCGCCGCTCCGGTTCGCGGCGGGCGTACGCTTCTGTCGAGGGCGGAATATCCTGAGCTTCGCCGCGACGCTGCGACCGGGAGCAGGTGGCACTGGGCAGGCCGGCTCGGCTGCGCATCGCTTCCGCAAGTGTCGCCCGTCGTGTCAGCTCGCGATCGGCTCGACCAGCAGAGCCCCGTCGCGCACCGCCACCACACGCACGAACAGCCCCGCCGCCGCATCCGGTCCGCGCGCCGGCCAACTCCCGTCAGCGACCGCGACGCGGCCCGCACCACCGACGATCGCTTCGCACACGCGCACCCGCTCGCCGATCAGCCGCGCCGCCCGATCGTTGAGCAAAGGATCGGTTGCCACGCCCATGCGCGCGCCGCGATACCAACGCCAGCCGACCGCCACCGATGCCGCGGTGAACACCGCGCAGGCAAGCGTCTGGACGAGGATCGACACGCCGGGTACCATTGCCACCAGCCCGGAAAGTCCTGCGCCAACCCCAAGGAAGATCAGGAAAAAGCCGGGCGCGACGATCTCGGTGATGATGAGCAGGATGGCGGCGGCAAACCACAAGGTCGCATCGCTCCATCCGATCGCGGCGAAGGTCATGGCTGGGCCGGCTCGAACGGCCCGCGCGGGCGCAGGTTCGCCGGCGGCGGCGAGGGAGCGGCGGGCGTATCGTTCAACACCTGCTTGGCGAGTTCGCCGATCCCGCCGAGCGTCCCCATCAACTGCGTCGCCTCGACCGGGAACAGGATCGTTTTGGCGTTGGGCGAGGTCGCGAACTTGCCGATCGCCTCGACATATTTCTGCGCGATGAAATAGTTGATCGCCTGCGTGCTGCCGCCCTCGATCGCGTCGGAGACGAGCTTAGTCGCGGTCGCCTCGGCTTGCGCCGAGCGTTCGCGCGCCTCCGCGTCGCGGAACGCCGCCTCGCGTCGGCCCTCCGCTTCGAGGATTTGCGCCTGCTTCAGGCCCTCTGCGCGGTTGATGCCGTTCTGCCGCGCGGCTTCGGATTCGAGGATGGTCGCGCGTTTTTCGCGCTCGGCCTTCATCTGGCGGGTCATCGCGTTGACGATATCAGCGGGCGGGCGGATGTCCTTCAACTCGACGCGGGTGATCTTCACGCCCCACGATTCGGTCGCCTGATCGACCACCGCAAGCAACCGCGCGTTGATCTCGTCGCGCTTCGACAGCAATTCGTCGAGGTCCATCGAGCCCATCACCGTGCGCAGGTTGGTCGTGGCAAGCTGCATGATCGCGACGTAGAGGTCGCTCACCTCATAGGCGGCCTTGGACGCATTAAGCACCTGGAAGAACACCACCCCGTCGACCGCGACCATCGCATTGTCTTTGGTGATGATCTCCTGCCCCGGAATATCCAGAACCTGCTCCATCATATTGACCTTGCGGCCAATCCGGTCGAACACCGGCACGATGAAGGTCAATCCCGGCTGCGCCACGAAGGTGAACTTGCCGAAACGCTCGATCGTATATTGGTAACCCTGACGGACGACTTTCATCCCCATCATGAGGTAGAAGAAGACCAGCAGCAGAAGCAGCCCGGCGAGCGTCAGTGCCATCCCCGATATCCCCAATCGTTTTATCCGCTCTCAATTAGCAGATCGTTGCGCGCGTGTAATCCGTTTCGCACCGCTGCCGCGCACCCGCCCCCTAGCGCCAGCGGGGGCGGTTGTTTACATGGACCGCCACGACTCGCTTTCCCCCCAAGCAGGACACGGCACTCCATGGACATTCGCCTCGGCCTCACTTTCGACGATGTCCTGCTGTACCCCGCCGAAAGCGATATCGTCCCTAGCCAGACCAACACCGCGACGCAGCTGACGCGCGGCATCGCGCTCGACATCCCGATCCTCTCCTCGGCGATGGACACCGTCACCGAGGCCGACATGGCGATCGTAATGGCGCAATTGGGCGGCATCGGTGTGCTTCACCGCAACCTCACGGTCGAGGAGCAGGTCGCTGCCGTCCGTGCGGTCAAGCGGTTCGAAAGCGGCATGGTGGTCAACCCAATTACGATCAGCCCGTCCGCGACGCTCGCCGATGCGCAGATGCTGATGACGCGCCACAAGATCAGCGGTATTCCGGTGGTCGAGGCCGATGGTCGGCTGGTCGGCATCGTCACCAACCGTGACGTGCGCTTCGCCGAGAACCCCGCGCAGCCGGTGTCCGAGCTGATGACGCACGACAATCTCGCGACCGTCTCGCCCGGCGTGACCTCGGAGGAGGCGCGGCGGCTGCTTCACCAGCGCCGCATCGAGAAGCTGCTGGTGGTGGACGAGGCGTATCGCTGCATCGGCCTCATCACCGTCAAGGATATCGAGAAGGCCGTCACCTATCCCAACGCCACCAAGGACGCGACCGGCCGCTTGCGCGTCGCCGCTGCGACGACGGTCGGCGACAAGGGGTTCGCGCGTACCGAGGCGCTGATCGACGCGGAGCTGGATCTGGTGGTGATCGACACCGCGCACGGCCACAACCGCGACGTCGCGCGTGCGGTCGAGCGGGTGAAGAAGCTCAGCAATTCGGTGCAGGTAATCGCCGGCAACGTCGCCACCGGCGAAGCGACGCGCGCGCTGATCGACGCGGGCGCGGATGGGATTAAGGTCGGCATCGGGCCCGGCTCGATCTGCACGACGCGCGTCGTCGCCGGCGTCGGCGTACCGCAGTTGACGGCGGTGATGGACTGCGCCGAAGCGGGCATGAAGGCGGGCGTGCCGGTGATCGCCGACGGCGGTATCCGCACCTCGGGCGACATCGCCAAGGCGCTGGCGGCGGGCGCGTCGTGCGTGATGATCGGCTCGCTGCTGGCGGGCACCGAAGAAGCGCCGGGCGAGACGTTCCTGTACCAAGGGCGCGCGTACAAGAGCTATCGCGGCATGGGTTCGGTCGGCGCGATGGGGCGCGGCTCGGCCGACCGCTATTTCCAGGGCGACATCAAGGATCAGTTGAAGCTGGTGCCCGAGGGCATCGAGGGTCAGGTCGCCTTCAAGGGGCCGGCGCGCGATGTGATCCACCAGCTCGTCGGCGGCATCCGTGCGGCGATGGGCTATACAGGGTCGGCGACGATCGCCGATTTGCAAAGCCGCGCGCGCTTCGTGCAGATCACCGGCGCGGGCCTGCGCGAGAGCCATGTCCATGACGTGACGATCACGCGCGAAGCCCCGAACTACCCGACGCGGTGACCCCGGCAGCACGTGTTCAGGCGGCGATCGAGCTGCTCGATCAGATCATTGCCGCCGCCCGCGCCGGTGGTGCCGCCGCCGATACGCTGATCGCGCGCTATTTCGCCGCGCGGCGCTACGCGGGATCGAGAGATCGGCGTGCGGTGCGGGAGCTGGTCTATGCGGCGATCCGGCTGTGTGGCGAAATCCCGGCGAGCGGGCGCGCGGCGATGCTCGCGCTGGCCAATACCGATTTCGCGCTCGCCGCGCAATTTTCGGGTGAGGGCCACGGTCCCGCGCCGGTCGGACCGGGCGAGGTCGTGGCGACGACCGGAGTCGTACCGGCATGGCTGGGCGCGGCGCTGGAGGCGTCGGGCGTGGACCCGGCCGAACGCGCGGCGCTGGTGTCGCGCGCGCCGCTCGACATTCGCATCAACCGCCTGCGTGGCGAGCCTGACGCGATCGACGGGGCTGAGCCGATCACCGGCCTGCCCGATGCATTGCGGCTGCCGAGCGGCACCAACATCGAGACGCTCGACGCATGGCAAGCGGGCGCGATCGAGGTGCAGGACGCCGGCAGTCAGATCGTGACGATGGCGGCACGCGCGCAGCCGGGGCACCGCATCGTCGATCTCTGCGCGGGCGCGGGTGGCAAGACGCTCGCGCTCGCCGCAGCGATGGCGAACGAGGGCGCGATCCTCGCCAGCGACAGCGATCGCGCCCGGCTGTCGCGGCTTGCCCCGCGTGCCGAACGCGCGGGTGTGTCGATCGTGGAGACGAGGCTGCTCAACCCCGGCCGCGAGGCCGAGGCGCTGACCGATTGGGATGCGCAGGCCGACTGCGTGCTGATCGACGCACCGTGTTCGGGCACTGGAACGTGGCGACGCAACCCCGAAGCGCGATGGCGGCTCACGCCCGAGCGGCTGGCGCGGCTGGTCGAGACGCAGGCGCGATTGCTCGGCGTCGGCGCGGCGCTGGTCAAGCCGGGCGGGGCGCTCGTTTATATCGTCTGTTCGCTGCTCGACGACGAGGGTGCGGGGCAGGTCGCGCGCTTCCTTGATGGCCGGCCGGAGTGGCGCGCCGAAACGCTCGCGCTGCCTGCCGGGCGGGCGCGTGGCGCTGGCGTGCGGCTGACGCCCGCGCACGACGATACCGACGGCTTTTATGTCGCAAGACTGCAACGCGCATGCTAGTTTGACCCATTGTGCCCAAGCTGGAGTGGATCATGCGTTATTTGTCCGTCGCCGCTGCCGCTGCGATGACGCTGCTTACCGTGTCGACCGCGGTCCACGGCCAGCGGCCGGATAGCGCGATCGACGCGCGTTCGCAGGCGCTGGTGGCGAAGGGCAGGGCGGCGCAGGCGGGCGGCAATCTCGATGGCGCGACCGACAATTACGAGAGTGCGCTGGCGGTCGATCCGCGCAATCGCGAGGCGTTCATCGGGCTCGGCGAAATCTCACGCACGCGCGACCTGCCCGGCAAGGCGATCCGTTTCTATCGTGAGGCCCTGGAACTGCATCCCGACGATGTCGCCGCGCTGAAGGAACAGGGCGAGGCGCTCGTCCAGCAGGGTGCGGTTGAACGTGCGAAGGGCAATCTCACCAAGTTGCGCGCGATCTGCGCCAAGAAGAGCTGCCCGGAGATCGCGCAGCTCGGCGCGGCGATCGCCAAGGGGCCGCCGGTTGTGACCGCTTCGGCCAAGACTACGGCGAGCGAAACCAAGAACTGATCGTCGCCCTGGCGCAGGCCGGGGCCGATCTGTTTTGCTCGGGCGTTTTGCCAAACTACGGGCCGGCCCCAGCCTACGCCGGGGCGACGATTATGCTGAGACCGTCCGCGCCAGCGCGACGAACTCCGCCACCGATACCGTTTCCGCGCGCCGCGCCGGATCGATCCCGACGCTCTCCAATGCAGCCAATGCGCCGGGCACCGGTTTGAGGCTCTGCCGCAGCATCTTGCGCCGCTGGCCGAACGCGGCGGCGGTCAGCCGTTCGAGCACGCTGAGATCGACCTCGGCGGGCTCCTCAACGGGCACGATATGAACCACCGCCGACATCACCTTGGGCGGGGGCGTGAAGGCGGAGCGGTGGACCGGCATCGCCAGCTTCGCGGTGCTGCGCCATTGCGACAGGATCGCGAGCCGTCCGTAGGCGTCGTCACCCACGCCAGCGACGATCCGGTCGGCGACCTCGCGCTGGAACATCAGCGTCAGGCTTTGCCACCACGGCGCCCAGCCCGCGCTCAGCCACCGCACCAGCAGCGCGGTACCGATGTTGTAGGGCAGGTTCGAGGCGATGTGCGGCTTGCCCTCGAACAACGCCGGCCCGTCGATCTCGAGCGCATCGCCTTCGATCACGCGCAGCTTGCCTGGGTACGCCTCACCGAGTTCCGCCAGCGCGGGAATGCAGCGATGATCCCGCTCGATTGCGGTGACGCGCGCACCCGCCGCGAGCAGCGCGCGGGTCAGCCCGCCGGGTCCGGGTCCGATTTCGAGCACTTCGGCACCGGTGAGGTCGCCGGGCACGCGCGCGATGCGGGCGAGCAGTTGCGCGTCGAGCAGGAAGTTCTGGCCGAGCGCCTTGCTCGCGGCGAGGCCATGGCGCGCGATGACGTCGCGCAGCGGCGGCAGGTCGGGCGTCACACCGCCACGCTCGCGCGGCGCGTCGCAGCCTCTGCCGCCATCGCGATCGCGGCGATCATCGCACCGGGCTCGGCGACGTTCTTGCCGGCGATGCCGAAGGCGGTGCCGTGGTCGGGCGAGGTGCGCACGATCGGCAGGCCGAGGGTGATATTGACGCCATCGTCGAAATGCAGCGTCTTGATCGGGATCAGCGCCTGATCGTGATAGCAGCACAGCGCCGCATCATAGCCGGCGCGGGCGCGGCCGTGGAACATGGTGTCGGCGGCGAACGGCCCGGTTGCATCGATCCCCTCGGCGCGAAGCTGCTCGATCGCGGGGATCAGGATGTCGATCTCCTCGCGGCCGATTTTGCCGCTTTCGCCGGCGTGCGGGTTGAACCCCGCAAAGGCGATACGCGGATTGAGGATGCCGAAGTTGCGCATCAGCCCGCGTGCGGTTGCGCGGCCCTTGGCGGCGACCAGCTCGATCGTGAGCAGCCCTGCCACGTCGGCGAGCGGGACGTGCGTGGTGATCGGCACGACGCGCAGGTCCGGCCCGGCGAGCATCATCACCGCATTCTCGCCGGCGATGCCGCAGCGTTCGGCGACGAACTCGGTCTGGCCGGGATAGTTGAAGCCGATCTGATAGAGTTGCGTCTTCGATACCGGCCCGGTGACGAGCGCCCCCGCCGCGCCCGATCGCACCAGCCCCTGCGCAAGCTCGAGAGCGTGGAGCGCACAGCGCGCACCATCCACGTCGGGGCTGCCCGGCACGATCTCTCCACCGTCGGCGACGCCAAGCACGGGGAGCCCTTCATCGAAGGCTGCCACCGCCTCGGCTGGATCGCGGATCTCGCGGATTGGGCCGGTCCAGACCTGCTGAACCGCGCGCGCATCGCCGACCGCGAAGAACGGCGGCAGCGCGCGCGCCACCCGTAGCGCCCAGGCTTTGGCGATGATCTCCGGGCCGATACCGGCCGGATCGCCCATGGCGACGGCGAGCGGCTGGATCATCGACGCATCTCCCGGTTCAGCGATATTCGATCACGGCGTCGCGGCGCAGATCGCGCAGCATCTGCTGTGCGCGGCGGTTGACGCGCTGCTGCTCCATCTGATCGCGGATCTGATCCATGCCCGGCATCGTCGCCTCGGCCGACTTGGGATCGTCACGGCCGCACAGCACCAGCGCACGCACGCCATCCTTCTGCGAGCCGAACGGCGGAGTCGCCTCGCCGACCTGGAGCTTGAGCAGAATTTCCTGCAACTGCGGCGGCAGATCGCGGATCTTGACCGCGTCGTTGTCGACCACATCGGCGCCCATCGCGCTCGCCACCTTGGCGACGCCGCCGCAGCCGTGGATGCCTTGCAGATCCTTGGCGAACTGCGCGACGCGTGCGTTCGCGTCGGCCTGGGTCAGCCCGGCGGCGAACTTCACGCTGACCTGCTTTAGCGACAGCTTGGCGTCGCGCGGATCGGCTTCCAGCACCTTGCGCTTATCGACCAGGTACAGAATCGAGAAGCCGCCCGGCACCTCGATCGGCCCGGCGATCTGGCCGGACCCCATCGTGCGCGCCGCTTCGGCGAGCGGCTGCGGCAAGGCGCCGAGCTGGCTGGCGGAAATCCAGTCGAGATCGCCGCCGGTGCTGCGCGTCGTCGCTTCGGAATATTGCGCATAATATTCGAACGGCTTGGTGCCCTTCTGAATATCGGCGATCATCTGCTTTTCCTGCTCGAACACCTGCTGCTGGCGGTCCGGCCCGGCGGAGAGATAGATCTCCTTGAGGTGGTATTCGTCGCTGCCCTTCGACGCCTTCATGCGATCGAGGATGATCTTGATCTCCTCGTCGCCGACGTTGACCATCGGCTCGACCTTGCGGCGCAGATAGCCGCTCCACGCCAGTTCCGCCTCGATCTGGCGGCGCAGCGAGCGGTCCGACGATCCGGCATCGCGCAGATAGGCGCGGAACTCTGCGGTGGTCTTGCCGAAATTGGCGGCGACGCGGTTGAACGCCTGGTCGATCTGCTCCTTGGAGATCGTGACCTCGTTGGCCTTTGCATCCTGAATCTGGAGCGTCTCGTCGATCAGTGAGCGCAGCACCTGGAGCTTCAGCCGCTCCTTGTCCTCGTCGCTCAGCTTGAGCTGGTTCGCCGCCATGATGAGCGCGACGCGCTGATCGACATCGGTGCCGGTGATGACGCTGTCGTTGACGATCGCGGTCGCCTTGCGGACGTTGGGATCGACCTTGCCGAAGATCTGGAGGTTGCTCGGGATGTCGAGCGAGGTCTGCGGCGTGCTGTCGTCGGCCACCGTCTGTGCACCCGACGAGGCCGTCATCGACACCGCTGCGAGCGCGAGACCGGCATATCCCATGATGCGGCCGAGACGGGCCGCCTTGATCGACGAATTGTTCACCTGGTCAAACTTCCCATCCCGCGCGTGTTCGCGCCCACGGCCCCACAGGCCGGCATGCCAATATGCCGGTCGCACCTGAACCACCGCTTAGCGGCCAAGATTCTTGAATGCCAGCGTCAACAGGAAGCTGTTGCCCGCCTGCGCATCGCCGGTGTTCTGATAATCGCGCTTCCACGTCATGCCCAGCCGGAGGCAATCGTCCTCATATTGCACGCCCAGCCGGTGGCGGACCGGGCTGAACCCGTCTGCGGTGGACAGCGGATCCTCGTCGCGATCGGTCAGGTCGATCACGGTCGAGCCGAACACCGACCAGAAGCGCGTCACCTGCACACGCCCGCCGACACGCGCTTCCTCGCGGTCCTGCAAATCCTCGATGATCGGGAAGATGTTGCGGTTGAGGCGCAGGTAGCCGAGCAGCAGATAGGTGCTGCGCGAGCCGATCGTCGCGTCGATCTCGTTGCGGCGCACGGCGAGCCCGTCCTTGTCGAGCCGGTAACGGTGGATGACCGAGATGAAATCGTGGAAGCGCAATTCGGTGCGCCCGACGATGTCGGAGAAACGGTCGGTGAGGCCGGTGCCGTCGAGGAACAGGCTCGGCCGGGCATCGAGCCGGTAGCTCTGCCCGATGTTCGCCTTCAGCGAGAAGCCGGCAAGATCGACCGCCCAGTCGACGCCATAGGTGACGCGGCTCGAATCCTCGAAGCGGTCGTAGCCCGGGAAGCGGTTGAGCGCGAACAGGTTCGAATCCTCGAGGTCGATCGCGCGCGCATCCTCGTTGGGGATGTTGATGTTGGCGATGTGCGGCGAGGCGACGATCTGCACGCGCGGGGTGAGCCGCTGCGTACCGCTCAGAAAGTTGCCGATAAACGGCCATTTCACGTCGACCGCGAGCGCACCGATCGCGCGCGTCTGCCAGCCGTCCAGCCCTCGATAACTGGCGATGCTGGTCGATCCGACGTCGGACGCGTGATAGACGTCACCGCGACCATAAGCGGTGAACGTCACCTCCTGGCCCCACGGCGTCAGCTTGCGCAGATCCCACTGAAAGCTGGCGAAGGCGCGTTGCGTGTCCTGCCCCTCGGTGCGGCTGATCGCGAGGCTGTTCGCCTGCAACGATACCTTGCCGCCGAGGATGCCGTCGTTGAACCGGTAACGCCAGTCGATCTCGGGCAGAGCGATCGGCTGCTGGCCCTGGCTGTCGTTGGCGCGCAGTGTCTGCACGTACCAGCCGCTGATCGAGAAATAGGCGTTGGGGCTGATCCGCTCCAGGCTCGCGGTCGAACGCAGCCGGTCGTCGCGCGAGATATCGTAGCGCCGCAGGAAAGTCTTGTCGCTGGCGTAGCGCAGCGACCCGCTCACGCTCCAGTTCGGATCGAGCTGAAAATGGGCAACGCCATCGACATAGCCCCGCAACGCGTTTTCGGTCGAAACGGGCGCGGTGGACTGAAGGTCGTCACTGCGACGACTAACCGTGACATAGCCGCCGATCCGATATGCGCCGAGATCGGTCAGCGCGCTGAAATCGGTATGCAGCATCGGCGCGGTGGCGCTGAACAGCATCGGCGTGACGATCAGGCTGCGGTTCGGCCCAAGCGCGACGTTGTAGGGCTGGGCGAACTCGGCGCCGTTCACCCGGTCGTAGCGAATATCGGGGCTGAGCAGACCGCTCGAATTACCGGGGCCGACCGGGTTCGAGAAAGCCGGCAGCGGCAGCGTCGGCAGCCCGAACAGGTCGATACGCGCGCCTTTGTAATAGATGCGCTGCTTGTCGGGGCGGTAGGTGACGCGGACCGCGGTGATCTTCCACGACGGTTCCTTCGGGCAGCCGCTCATGCTGTTGACCGCGCAAGGCGTGTAGGCCGCGTCCTCCAGCGTCACGGATTCGTCGAGCGCGCGCGTGCCTTTCCGCGCCGCCAGCCGGCCGCCGTGTTCCAGCACGATCAGCATGTTGTCGACCACGCCGTCCTTCAGCGAATCGGTCAGCTCGATCGAATCGCCATAGGCGGTGTCGCCGCCCGGAGTGGTGCTGACGACGCTGCCGGTCGCCACCACTTTGCCGGTGGTGCGGTTCCAGACCACCTTGTCCGCGCGCAGTCGCTGGCCCGAGCGGTACATGCGCACGTCGCCGGTCGCGGTGACGGTGTCGTCGCTGCCCTCGTAATCGAGCGCGTCGGCGCTGAACTGCACCTGATCGTCGCTCGCGCTGGGCGCGGCGGAGGGCGGCGGCAGCGGCACCGCCGGAGTCTGGAGATCCTGCGCCTGCGCGCCCGTAACGGGATACAGGCCGATCGAGCAGGCGAACGGCAGCGCACAACTGGCAAGAAAAAGAAAACGCTTCACGTCGGCCCTGAACCCCGGTGTCCGCGCGAAAGGCGGCATCTTGATGCCGCCCTATCGCATTGGCGAGGCGATGCTGCAACGGCGCTGCTGTGCGGTTTCGGTGCGGGCGTTGCCGGGGGGGAACACACACCCTAGATACCTTCGACTCAACGACACGACGAACCCCGAGGGCCTATCCCCATGAATATCGCGTTTTCCACCGCCGCGCCCGATGCCGGCGCGCCGCTTGCCCTCACGGTCGAGAAGGACGGCGTCTCGCGCCTCGCTTCGCCGGGGCTCGACGTCGCGACGATCGTACTGGCGCAATCGGCGGCGCGGGCGAGCCGGTTCGAAGGTGAAGCGGGCGGCATGGTCGAGCTGTTCGTGGCGGCAGGCGGCGAAGCGCGGCGCGTGCTGCTGCTCGGCGTCGGCGGCGGGAGCGAGGTCGAGTACGAACGGGCCGGTGGTGCGCTGACCGCCAAGCTGCTCACCTCGGGGGTGGCGCAGGTCTCGGTCGATCTCGGCAATTCCGCGCCGACGCCTGCCGCCGCCGCGCGCTTCGCCGCCGCCGCCGCGCAGCGGGCGTGGCGGTTCGACACGTATCGCACCAAGCAGGCGGAAAAGAGCAAGCCCACGCTCGCGACGATCACGCTGCACCGCGCCCCCGACGGTGCGCAGGCGGCGTGGGCGCGCCACGATGCGGTGACGCAGGGCCTCGACCTCACCCGCACGCTCGTCGCCGAGCCTGCCAATATCCTCTATCCCGAGAGCTTCGTCGACCGCGTGCTCGCCTCGGTCGAAGGACTCGGTCTCGAAGCGACGGTGCTCGGCGAGGCGGAGATGCGTGAGCTCGGCATGGGCTCGCTGCTCGGCGTCAGCCAGGGTTCGCCGCGCGAAGCGAAGATCCTCGCGCTCAAGTGGAACGGGGCGGGGGCCGGCGATCCTGCGCTCGCGTTTGTCGGCAAGGGCGTGACGTTCGACACCGGCGGCATCTCGATCAAGCCCGCCGCCGGCATGGAAGACATGAAGTGGGACATGGGCGGCGCCGGTGCCGTGGTAGGCACGATGAAGGCGCTCGCCGCGCGCAAGGCCAAGGCGAACGTGATCGGCGTGTGCGGTCTCGTCGAGAACATGCCCGATGGGTACGCGCAGCGCCCGGGTGACGTCGTGACGTCGATGTCCGGCCAGACGATCGAGGTCATCAACACCGACGCCGAGGGCCGGCTGGTGCTGTGCGACGTGCTGACCTGGGTGCAGCGCACGCATCGCCCCAAGACGATCGTCGATCTTGCCACGCTGACCGGTGCGATGATCGTCAGCCTCGGGCACGAACATGGCGGCTGCTTCGCCAACGACGATGCGCTCGCCGATCAATTGCTCGCCGCCGGCAAGGCGACGGGCGATCTGCTGTGGCGGTTCCCGCTGGCGGATGCGTACAACAAGCTGATCGACTCGCCGATCGCGGACATGAAGAACGTCGGCCCGCGCGGCGCGGGGTCGATCACGGCGGCGCAGTTCATCCAGCGCTTCATTGATACGGGCGTGCGCTGGTCGCACCTCGATATCGCGGGCATGGTCTGGTCCGACAAGGCCGGTGCGACCTACGACAAGGGCGCGACCGGGTTCGGCGTGCGCTTGCTCGACCGGTTCGTGGCGGACCATTTCGAAGGTTGAATTCGTCGCCCCGGCGCAGGCCGGGGCCGCTATGTTGGGTCCACACGGCTCGCCAGATTACGCAGCGGCTCCGGCCTACGCCGGGGCGACGGAGGGTGCGATGAAGGTCGATTTCTACCACCTTACCGTCACCCCGCTCGACCGCGCTTTGCCGCAGATTGCGGAGAAGGTGCTGGCCAGCGGCGGCCGCTTGCTGATCGTCGCCGAGAGCGAGGCACAGCGTGGCGCGCTCGACCGCGTGCTCTGGACGTACAGCGCGGAGAGTTTCCTCCCGCATGCGCAGGCCGGCGCCGAGGGTGAGGCGGACCAGCCGGTGCTGATCGCGGCCGCGCCCGATGCTGTCAACGCGGCGCGCAATGTCGCTCTGGTCGATGGCGTGTGGCGGGATGCCGCGCTCGACTTCGACCGCGCGTTTCATTTCTTCGACGAGGACCGCATCGTCGAGGCGCGCGCGGCATGGCGCGCGCTTGGCGACCGTGACGGGATCGAGCGGCGTTACTGGAAGCAGAACGACAACGGCCGTTGGGAGCAGGCGGCGTAGGACGAGCCCGCCAAGCGCACGCGCGCCGACCAAATCGGCGACACCGCCGCTTGCATCGCCCCCACCGCCCGACTAGGGAGCCGCGACTTCCAGCCTTTCCAACACAGGAGCTTCACGGTCATGGCCGCGAACCGCACTTTCTCGATCATCAAGCCCGACGCCACCCGCCGCAACCTGACCGGTGCCGTCACCAAGATGCTGGAGGAAGCCGGCCTGCGCGTCGTCGCCTCCAAGCGCATCCACATGAGCCGCGAGCAGGCCGAAGAGTTCTACGGCGTCCACCGCGAGCGTCCGTTCTTCAACGATCTGGTGACGTTCATGATCTCCGGCCCGGTCGTCGTGCAGGTGCTCGAAGGCGAGAACGCCGTGCAGCGCAACCGCGACATCATGGGCGCGACCAACCCCGCCAACGCCGATGCCGGCACGATCCGCAAGGAACTCGCCGAATCGATCGAGGCGAACTCGGTTCACGGTTCGGACAGCGACGAGAACGCCGCGACCGAGATCGCGTTCTTCTTCAAGCCGGAAGAAATCGTCGGCTGAGTGTTGCGCTGGGGGCAAAGACTGTCCCCAGCAACCATGTGTCCCCGCGGGAGGCGGGGACCCAGACTGGGCTGCCGCCTTCGCGGGAGCACATGTTTGCGGCTAGGCGCGCTTTACGAGCCGCTCGACTTGGGCTTTTCCGCTGCCCAAACCGCATCGAGCCGCGTCGCCGAAGCGGTCCGCTCGCGCAGCAGCATGCCCTTCATTTTCAGCGTGTGGCCCCACAATGTGCCGCCACGGATCTGCCACACCAGATCGTAGATCGCGGTATCGGTGCGCTGCTGGTCGCCGTCCCAATAGCTTGCGCTCACCAGCACCGGCAGGCGGCCGTCGACCTTGTCGGGGCCGTCTTTCGCCGCGTCGAGCAACGCATCCTTGATCCACGCCGCCTCGACATGCGGGGTGAGGATGCTGTTCTGCGCCGCCACGCCGAGCGCCTTGGGAAAGCGGATATCGACGCTTTGCACGTCATGCTCGGCATCCTTGAGCACGAGGCTCTCGCCGCCTTTTTCCGGTGTCGCGGTCAGGCGGACGAGCGAGCGGGTGCGCGCCTCCGTCACCTTCTCGACCTGCTTCTCGCGATCGTCGCTGCGCCGCTCGGACCAGGTGAGGTACAGGCCAGTCGCGGAGATCAGCAAACCCGCCACCGCGACGATCTCCGCGAGCGTTACCCAGCGCTTGCGGATCGCGCGCGCCTCGGCGCGTTCGGTGGCGTTGGGCTCCGTCCCCGTGCCGCTCATCGCCCGCCCGCCTCCAGCAGTCCGCGCGGCGCGGCCAGTTCCCAGCTCACCGCGATCCGGTCGCCGACCCTGTCCCAGTCGAGCCCGTCGCGGGTCAGCCGCATCGCCACCCAGCCGAACGCGCCGAGTTCGGCGGGCAGCAGGTAGAAGGCCGGATCGCTGTCGATCAACATGCGCTGCTCGCCTTCGCCGGTGGTGCGCACCACCGCGACCGTCTCGCCGTCGCCGTGGTGATCGTGCCAGAAATAGGCGAACACCTTGTCCTCCCCGACGACGAAGGTCGGCGCGCGGTGCGCCAGCTTCTCGGTCGATTCGGGCATGGCGAGGCACAGGGCACGCAGGCGGACGAGGGCGGTTTCGGCGTCTTGGGTCATCGGTTCACGAACTCTGCCAGAGTGCGGGGATAAAGACGATGTTCCTCCACGAGCACCCGCGCGGCAAGTGCCTCGGGCGTGTCCCCGGGCAGGATCGGCACCTCGGCCTGACCGAGTACAGCGCCGCCGTCGAGTTCCTCGGTGACGATATGCACGGAGCAGCCGCCGTGCGAATCGCCGGCCGCGATCGCGCGGGCGTGGGTGTCGAGGCCCTTGTATCTGGGCAGCAGTGAGGGGTGGATGTTGAGGATACGCCCGCGCCACTTGGCGACGAAATCGTCCGACAGCAGCCGCATATAGCCGGCCAGCGCGATCGTCTCGACGCCCGCCGCGAGCAGCGCGGCATCAAGCGCCGCCTCGTAGGCCGGCTTGCCGATGCCCTTGGGCGACAGCGTCCACGTTGGCAGCCCCTGCGCCTCGGCCCAGGCGATGCCGGCGGCGTCGGGCTTGTCGGAGGCGATCAGCGCGACCTCGTAGGCGTCACCCGCCGCCTCGACCAGCGACATCATGTTCGAGCCGCGCCCGGACAGCAGGATGCCGACGCGTGCGCGATCAGGCATGATGCGTCGCCGACCACGCCGCCTTGGCGCTCCACGTCTCGATCCGGCCGCTGACGGTGCAGCCGCGCGTCCCCGCGACGATCTCGCCGATGCGCAGCACGGTCTCCCCCGCACCCGCCAGCATCGCCGCCACGTCGTCCGCCGCATCGGCGGCGACCACCACCGCCATGCCGATGCCGCAGTTGAAGGTGCGCGCCATCTCGCCCGGCTCGATCCCGCCCTGCGCTTGCAGGAACGCCATCAGCCGCGATTGCTCCCACGCATCGGCGTGGATCATCGCGTGCGCACCCTCGGGCAGCACACGCGGAATGTTCTCCAGCAAACCGCCGCCGGTGATGTGCGCCAGACCCTTGATCCGGCCGACTCGCAACGCAGGCAGCAGGCTTTTCACATAGATACGCGTCGGCGCCATCAGCACGTCGATCAGCAAAGTGTCTATATCGAACAACGCCGGCCGGTCGAGCTTCCAGCCCTTGTCCGCAGCGAGCCGGCGCACCAGCGAGAAGCCGTTCGAATGCACCCCCGACGAGGCGAGCCCGAGCACCACGTCGCCGGCTGCGATGTCCTTGCCGGTCAGCACCCGGTCGCGCTCCACCGCGCCGACGCAGAAGCCGGCGAGATCGTAATCGCCCGGCGCATACATGCCCGGCATCTCGGCGGTCTCGCCGCCGATCAGAGCGCAACCCGCTTGCAGGCACCCGTCCGCGATCGAGGCGACGACGCGCTCGGCGACGCCGGCCTCGAGCTTGCCGGTCGCGTAATAGTCGAGGAAGAACAACGGCTCGGCGCCCTGCACGATCAGGTCGTTCGCGCACATTGCGACCAGATCGATGCCCACCCCGTCATGCCGGTCATGCTCGATCGCCAGTTTCAGCTTGGTGCCGACCCCGTCGTTCGCCGCCACCAGCAGCGGATCGACGAAGCCCGCCGCCTTCAGATCGAAGAAGCCGCCAAAGCCGCCGAGATCGGCATCGGCGCCCGGCCGACGGGTCGATTTCGCCAGCGGCGCGATCGCGCGAACGAGGGCATTTCCGGCTTCGATCGAGACGCCGGCCTGCGCATAGGTGTAAGGTTTGTCGCTCATCCGCTGTGCCCTAGCCACATGGCGCTTGGATTTCCACGCCTGCTTCGCCAAAAGGGCCGCGACATGCCCCCGCGCCTTTCCCGCCCGATCCAGTTTCTCCTCGCGTCGGCCTGTGTCGCCAGCGGCGGACTGCTGCTTGCCCAGGACGCCGCCCCGCCGGCGCCAGCGTCCCCGTCGACTGCTATCGGTGACGGATCAGGCAGTTACGAGGTGGACGGCGTGCGCGTCGACGTGACCGCGCCCAACGCCGATGCCGCGCGCTACGCCGGCTGGCGGCTGGCGCAACGCAAGGGGTGGCAGATGCTCGCCGCCCGGCTCGGCGCGAGTGCGGGCGGGGTTTCGGACGGAACGCTCGATTCGATGGTGTCGGGCATCATCATCGAGAACGAACAGATCGGGCCGAACCGCTATATCGCCCGGCTCGGCGTGCTGTTCAGCCGTGCGCGCGCAGGGTCGCTGCTCGGCGTGGCCGATCAGGAGCAACGCTCGACCTCGATGCTGACGATCCCGGTCGCCTATTCGGGCGGTGCTGCGATCGCGTTCGAACAGGACAATCCGTGGGTGCAGGCGTGGGGACGCTTCCGCGCCAACAGCAGCGCGGTCGATTATGTGCGGCCAAGCGGCACCGGCAACGATTCGCTGCTGCTCAACCTCGGCCAGACGACGCGGCCGGGGCGCGCGTGGTGGCGCACCGTGCTCGATCAATATGGCTCGAACGACATTCTCGTGCCGATCGTGCGGCTGTCACGGCAATGGCCGGGCGGACCGATCATCGGCGCGTTTGAGGCGCGGCACGGGCCGGACAATCATCTCGTCACACGCTTCACCTTGCGCGTCGGCAACGGCGATGCCTTGCCGCTGCTGCTCGACGAGGGCGTGAAGCGGATCGACGCGGCGTATCAGGCGGAGCTGCGCAGCGGTGGGCTGCAACCCGATTCGAGCCTCGCCTACGTGCCCCCGGTCAGCGCGACGCCCACGCCGACCCCGACGCCGACCGAAGTGGCGACCGACACGCCTGTGCTGCCGGGCGCCGCCCCGATCACGCTTGCGCCCGGCGACACCGCGACGGTGACGATCACGGTGCAGGTCGACACGCCCGGCGCCGCCGCCGTCACCGCCACCGAAGCCGCGTTGCGCAGCCTCGTCGGGGTGCGCAGCGCGGTCACGACGAGCCTCGCGCTCGGCGGCGTATCGGTGATGCGCGTGGCGTTCGACGCCGATCCCGCGCTGTTCCGCGCCGAACTGGAGGCGAAGGGCTGGACGGTGAGCGGCAGCGGCACGACCGTCCGCATCCGGCGCGCGGCGGACGGTAATCCGGGGTGAGCGCGCAACTCGCTTTGCCGTTCGAATGGCCGGCGGACCCGCATGACGACGAGTTTCTGGTAACCGAGTCGAACGAGCGCGCGATCCGGCAGCTCGAACACTGGAGCACCTGGGCGGTGGCGGCGGTGGTGATCGCCGGTCCGCGCAAGTCCGGACGCAGCCTGCTCGCCCGGATCTTCGCGGCGAAGACCGGCGGGCAGTTGATCGACGATGCCGAGCAGCAGAAGGAAGCCGACATCTTCCACGCGTGGAACCGCGCGCAGGAAACCCGCAAGCCGGTGGTGATCGTCGCCTATGCCGCGCCGCCCGAATGGGCGATCAAGCTGCCCGATCTGCGCTCGCGGCTGGTGGCGAGCCCGACCGTGAAGCTCGCCGATCCCGACGAGGCGCTGATGCGCGCGCTGTTCGAACGGCAGTTCTACAGGCGCGGGCTCGATGCCCGTCCGGACCTGATCGACTGGCTCGCCAAACGGATCGAGCGCACCCATGTCGACGTGCTGCGCGCGGTCGACGTCCTCGACGAGGCGGTGCTGGAGAGCCGTAAGCGCCTGTCGATCCCGCTTGCGCGCACGACCCTGGCCGAGGCAGGGCTGATCGGCGGCTCACAACCAGAATTGGCAGGACTCTTATGAACAGACCGGCCCATCTCGCACGGCTCGACAATGACGAGGATCCGTTCGCCGTTGGTGAGGGCACCGATCGCTATTTCAACCGCGAACTGTCGTGGATGGCGTTCAACCGCCGCGTGCTGGAGGAAGCGTGCAACGCCGCGCATCCGCTGCTCGAACGGCTGCGCTTCCTGTCGATTTCGGGCAGCAACCTCGATGAATTCTTCATGGTGCGCGTTGCCGGCCTCAAGGGGCAGCAGTTGCAGGACGTCGACCGGCTTTCCGCCGACGGCCTCAACAGCAGCCAGCAGCTCGCCGCGATCGTGGGCGAGGCGGACGATCTGATCGAGCGCCAGCGCACCGTCTGGCGCGAACTGCGTGGGCTGCTGGCGGAGACCGGCATCGTCGTGCTGAGTTCGCGGACCATCGACGAATCGCTCACCGCCGACGAGTTGCGGTGGCTGGAGACGCAATTCCGCGAGCAGATCTTCCCGATCCTGACCCCGCAGGCGCTCGACCCGGCGCATCCGTTCCCGTTCATCTCCAACAAGGGGCTGGCGGTGATGTTCGATCTGTTGCGCGTGTCGGACGACCAGCCGATCCGCGAACTGGTGATGCTGCCCGCGCCGATGCCGCGCTTCCTGCGCGTGCCGGGAGAGACCGTACGCTACGTTGCGGTCGAATCGCTGGTGAAGCGGTTCGCGCCGCTGATCTTCCCCGGCTACCGCGTGCTCGGCGGCGCGGAGTTCCGCGTGCTGCGCGACAGCGATATCGAGATCGAGGAGGAGGCTGAAGACCTCGTCCGCTACTTCGCCAATGCGATCAAGCGGCGCAGGCGCGGGCGCGTGATCCGGCTCGAGCTGGAAAGCGGCATGCCCGAGGAGCTTGGCGCGGTGTTGCGCGAGGAGCTGGGCAAAGCGGATGCGTTCGTGACCGAAAGCGGCGCCTTCCTCGGCGTCGGCGATCTCGACGCGATCGTCGACGAGGATCGGCCCGACCTTAAGTTCCCGCCGTTCTCGCCGCGCTTCCCCGAACGCATCCGCGAATTCGGCGGCGATTGTTTCGCGGCGATCAGCGCCAAGGACATCATCGTCCACCACCCGTATGAGACGTTCGACGTGGTGCTCGCCTTCCTCAAACAGGCGGCGAACGACCCCGATGTGGTCGCGATCAAGCAGACTTTGTACCGCGCCGGCAAGCAGCCCGCCGTCATCAATGCGCTGATTACCGCGGCCGAGGCCGGCAAGTCGGTGACGGCTGTGGTGGAACTGAAGGCGCGGTTCGACGAGGAGCAGAACCTGCTGTGGGCCTCCGCGCTGGAGCGTGCCGGCGTGCAGGTCGTCTATGGCTTCATCGACTGGAAGACGCACGCCAAGGTGTCGATGGTGGTGCGCCGCGAGGCGGGGCAATACCGCACCTATTGCCACTTCGGCACCGGCAATTACCACCCGATCACCGCGCGCATCTATACCGATCTCAGCTTCTTCACCGCCGATCCCGCAATCGGGCATGATGCCGCGCAGATGTTCAACTACGTCACCGGCTATGTCGAGCCGATGGGCATGGCCAAGATGAGCCTGTCCCCCCGTGACCTGCGCCCGCGCCTGATCGGGCTGATCGATTCGGAGATCGCCAACGCGCTCGGCGGCAAGCCCGCCGCGATCTGGGCGAAGATGAACTCGGTGGTCGATCCGCAGGTGATCGAGAAATTGTACGAGGCGAGCAACGCCGGCGTCGAGGTCGATCTGATCGTGCGCGGCATCTGCTGCCTGCGCCCCGGCGTGCCGGGCATGTCGGAGAATATCCGGGTAAAATCGGTGGTCGGCCGGTTTCTCGAACACAGCCGCATCTGGTGCTTCGGCAACGGCGCGGAACTGCCTAACGATGCCGCCAAGGTCTTCATCTCCTCGGCCGACTGGATGCAGCGCAATTTCGATCGCCGCGTCGAATATATGCTGCCGATCGAGAATACGACCGTCCACCGCCAGGTGCTCGATCAGGTGATGGTCGCCAACCTCATCGACAACGAACAGAGCTGGGAATTGCAGAGCGATGGCAGCTATGTGCGAGACCAGCCGGGCGACCGGCCGTTCAACCTCCACCGCTACTTCATGACCAATCCGTCGCTGTCCGGGCGCGGTGCGGCGCTCACCGCCAGCGATGCGGTGCCCAAATTGTCGCTGCGGCGTCATCGCTGAGCGTGGCATTGTTCGGCAAGCGCAGCAGCGAACCCGTCGCCGAGCCGCGCACGGGGATCGTCGATATCGGATCCAACTCGATTCGCCTCGTCGTCTATCAAGGGCCGGCGCGGCTCCCGGCGATCCTGTTCAACGAGAAAGTGATGGCCGGGCTCGGTCGCGGGCTGGCAGACACCGGAGCGATCTCGCGCGAGTCGCTGCGCATGGCGGAGGATGCGCTGCACCGCTTCGCCGCCGTCGCGCGCGAGATGGAAGTGGATCAGCTCCGCACCGTCGCCACGGCGGCGGTACGCGATGCGAGCAACGGCAAGGCGCTGCTCAAGATCGCGGAAGCCGCCGGGCTGGCGGTCGAGACGCTGTCGGGCGAGGAGGAGGCGATCGGCGCCGGCTATGGCGTGCTGTCGGCGATTCCCGACGCCGACGGGATCGTCGGCGATCTTGGCGGCGGCAGTCTCGAACTGATCCGCGTCGGCGGCGGCGCGGTGCGCGACAGGGTGTCGTTTCCGCTCGGCGTGCTGCGCGTCGCGGCGATCCGCAAGGGGGCGGGGGCGCTCCAGCGGCAGGTCTCGCGGCTGATCGCGGACGCGGGCTGGGCGGGGCGGGGCGAGGGGCTGCCGCTGTATCTCGTCGGCGGGTCGTGGCGCTCGCTGGCGCGGCTTGACATGTACCTCGGCGATTATCCGCTGCCGGTGATCCACCAATATGCGATGCCGCGCGGTGCGATCACGCGGATGGGGCGCACCATCGCGCAGGTCAACAAGGGTTGGCTCCGCGCGGTGCCGGGGCTGCAATCGGCGCGCGCGGGCACGCTCGGCGATGCCACCGCGCTGCTCGCGGTGCTGCTCAAGCAGTTGAAATGCGAGCGCACGATCGTCTCGGCCTACGGCCTGCGTGAGGGGCTGCTGTATCAGGCGCTCGATCCGGAGACGCGCGCGCTCGATCCGCTGATCGTCGCGGCGCGCGATGAGGGGCAGCGGCTCGGCCGCTTCGCCGAGCATGGCGATCTGCTCGATGGCTGGATCGCGCCGCTGTTCGAGGGCGACAGCGCGGCGATGAAGCGGCTGCGGCTGGCGGCATGTCTGCTCGCCGATGTCGGCTGGCGCGCCAACCCCGATTTCCGTGCCGAGCGCGGCGTCGAGATCGCGCTGCATGGCAATTGGGTGGGTATCGACGCCCGTGGGCGAGCGCTGATGGCGCAGGCATTGTTCACCAGCCTCGGCGGCGGCATCGAAGCGCCGGCGCCGGTGGCTGCGCTCGCGCCGCCTGCCGAACTCAAGCGTGCGATCGGCTGGGGGTTGGCGATGCGACTCGGCCAGCGGTTGAGCGGCGGGCTGGAAGGGCCGCTGCGCCGCACCCGGCTGAGCGAGGCCGGCGGCACGGTCGTGCTGAACGTGCCGGTCGCGGACCGCGCGCTCTACAGCGAGGCGGTCGAGCGGCGGCACAGCGCGCTGGCGGTGGCGCTGGGCAAGACCGCGATCTTCGCGACCTGAGGCGGCGAGGCGGCGGCTCAGGCCTCCGCCACATCCTCCGTACGGGTCATCTTGAGCTTGCCATTCACCACCGCGAACGCGAGCCGTCCTTCGACGAGGTCGAGCGCATCGCGCCCGAACTGCTCGAACCGCCAGCCTTCGAGGATCGAGAGCCCCTCGCGCTGACCGGCGGCGAGTGCATCGAGATCGTCGCCGCGCGCGAGCAGCCGTGCCGCCACGTCGATATCGCGCGATCGGATCTTGAGCAGCAGCTTGAGCAGGTCCGCCACCAACGCGCCGTCCTTGCCAAGCCCCGGCTTGCGATCGTCGCGCGCGGGCATTTCGTCGGCGGACATCGGCTCGGCCGCGTCGAGCGCCGCCATCAGCCGGCCGCCGATATCGTTGGTCGCCCAGGTAGGGGAGAGGCCGCGCACCTTGGCGAGATCGGCCTGTTTGCGCGGCGGATGGCCGGCGATATCGGCGATCGTCTCATCCTTGACGATGCGGCCACGCGGCAGGTTCTTGCCTTGCGCCTCCAGCTCGCGCCACCGCGCGAGCGCCTTGAGCCGGCCAAGGATATCGGGCTTGCGACTCGGCACGCGGATGCGCCGCCACGCCGTGTCGGGATCGTTCGCGTAATTGGCGGGATCGCCGATTCGCTCCATTTCGATGTCGAGCCACGCGCCGCGCCCGGTCTTGCGCAACCGCTGGAGCATCTTGGGGAAGATCTTGGCGAGGTGCGTCACGTCGCCGATCGCATATTCGATCTGCCGCGCATCGAGCGGCCGGCGGCTCCAGTCGGTAAAGCGCGCCCCCTTGTCGACGCTGATGCCGAGATAGGCGTCGACCAGATTCGAATAGCCGATCTGCTCGCCTTGCCCGAGCGCCATCGCCGCCACCTGCGTGTCGAACAGCGGGTAGGGCGTCTTGCCGGTGAGGTTATAGACGATCTCGAGATCCTGCCCGCCGGCGTGAAAGACCTTCAGCACGTCCTCGTTGTTGACCATCAGGTCGAGCAGCGGCGTCATGTCGAGCCCCGGCGCCATCGGGTCGATCGCCGCCGCCTCGTTCTCGTCGGCGATCTGGATCAGGCAGAGTTCGGGCCAGAACGTGTTCTCGCGCATGAACTCGGTATCGACGCAGACGAAATCGGCTTCGGCGAGACGCGTACACAGGTTGGCGAGCGTGGCGCTGTCGGTAATGAGCGGATGGATATGCATCTTGACCCTTTAGCGAGGGATGCGCGCCTTGACAAAGGCGTGTCGGAAAGGGAGGTGCGCGGACACATTCACGTCGCCCCGGCGCAGGCCGGGGCCGCTGCGTAACGGAGCGCAGCGTACCCAATAAAGCGGCCCCGGCCTCCGCCGGGGCGACGAGAGTAGAGAAACATGCACGCCTATCGCACGCACACTTGCGCAGAGCTTCGCGCCGAACAGGTCGGCCAGGAAGTCCGCCTGTCGGGCTGGGTCCACAAGAAGCGCGACCACGGCGATCTCGTCTTCGTCGACCTGCGTGACCATTACGGTATTACCCAGATCGTGACGGACGTGAGCGGCCCGGTGTTCGATGTGATCGAGGGCCTGCGTAGCGAGAGCGTGGTGACGATCACCGGCACCGTCGTGGCGCGTGCGGGCGAGGCGGTGAACCCGAACCTGCCGACCGGCGCGATCGAGGTGCGGGCGACCTCCGCGGTGGTGCAGTCCGCCGCGCACGATCTGCCGATGCCGGTGGCGAGCGAGAACGAATATCCCGAGGATATCCGCCTGCGCTATCGCTTCCTCGATCTGCGCCGCGAGCGGCTGCACGCCAACATCCTGTTGCGCTCGCAGGTGATCTCGTCGCTGCGCCAGCGCATGATCGGACAGGGCTTCACCGAGTTTCAGACGCCGATCCTGACCGCATCTTCGCCTGAGGGCGCGCGCGATTATCTGGTGCCGAGCCGGGTGCATCCGGGCAAGTTCTACGCGCTGCCGCAGGCGCCGCAGATGTTCAAGCAGTTGCTGATGGTCGCAGGCTTCGACCGGTATTTCCAGATCGCGCCGTGCTTCCGCGACGAGGATGCGCGCGCCGACCGTTCGCCGGGTGAATTCTACCAGCTCGATTTCGAGATGAGCTTCGTGACGCAGGACGACGTATTCGCCGCGATCGAGCCGGTGCTGCACGGCGTGTTCGAGCAGTTCGCCGACTGGCAGGGCAAGGGCCGCACCGTCAGCCCGCTGCCGTTCAAGCGTATTCCCTACCGCGAATCGATGCTCAAGTACGGCAACGACAAGCCCGATCTGCGCAATCCGATCCTGATCTCGGACGTGTCGGCGCAGTTCGTCGGTTCGGGCTTCGGTCGCTTCGCCTCGATCGTGGAAGCGGGCGACGTGGTGCGCGCGATCCCCGCGCCGGGCACCGCCGACAAGAGCCGCAAGTTCTTCGATGACATGAACTCCTGGGCGCAGGGTGAAGGTTTCGCCGGCCTCGGCTACGCCACGCGCAAGGGTGGCGAATGGGGTGGCCCGATCGCCAAGAACCACGGCGAGGCGAAGATGACCGAAATGGCCGACGCGCTCGGCCTCGGCCCGGACGACGGCATGTTCTTCGCCGCCGGCAAGGAGGCTCAGGCCGCCAAGCTCGCCGGCCTCGCCCGCACGCGCGTCGCCGAGACGCTGGGCCTGATCGACGACAAGCGGTTCGAGTTCTGCTGGATCGTCGATTTCCCGATGTTCGAGTATGACGAAGACCTGAAGAAGGTCGACTTCAGCCACAACCCGTTCTCGATGCCGCAGGGCGAGATGGACGCGCTGGAAACCAAGGACCCGCTCGATATCCTTGCCTACCAGTACGACATCGTCTGCAACGGCGTGGAATTGTCGTCGGGCGCGATCCGGAACCACAAGCCCGAGATCATGTACAAGGCGTTCGAGATCGCCGGCTATACGCAGGAAGAGGTCGACACCAACTTTGCGGGAATGATCAACGCGTTCAAGTGCGGCGCTCCGCCGCACGGCGGCTCCGCGCCGGGCGTCGATCGCATCGTAATGCTGCTCGCCGACGAGCCCAACATCCGCGAGGTCATCACCTTCCCGATGACGCAGAAGGCCGAGGATCTGATGATGGGCGCGCCGAACTTCGCGACGCCGAAGCAGTTGAAAGAACTGCACATCAAGCTCGACGGGCCGGGCAACAAGTAAGCGGTCAGTCCCGTCGCACCGGAACCCTTCCGGCGCGACGGGATTGAGCGATCATGACGATAGACCTCAGCGACTACGAATCCGGCGCCGATTTCGACGGCGATTACGAACACGCCATCACCAAGCTGCAAAAGCGGCTCGCGCACATCCAGGTCGCGCATATCGTCCACGGCAAGCGCGCGATCGTGCTGTTCGAGGGCTGGGACGCGGCGGGGAAGGGCGGCATCATCCAGCGGCTGACCGGCGAATGGGACCCACGCAACTTCGAGGTCTGGCCGATCAAGGCGCCGACCGAGGAGGAGCGCGACCGGCATTTCCTGTGGCGGTTCTGGCAGCGGCTGCCCGCGAATGGCGACATCGCGGTGTTCGATCGGAGTTGGTACGGGCGCGTGCTGGTCGAGCGTGTCGAAGGCTATGCCACCGAGAAGGAGTGGAAGCGCGGCTACGACGAGATCAACGAGTTTGAGGCGCAACAGGTCGATTCGGGTACGACGATCGTCAAGCTGTTCGTCCACACCAGCCAGAAGACGCAGGACAAGCGACTCGAGGCGCGGCTCGATCATCCGTGGAAACGCTGGAAGACCGGGCTCGACGATTACCGCAACCGCGCCAAGCGTGACGAATATCTCGACGCGATGCACGACATGTTCCGCCGGACCGATACACGTTGGGCGCCGTGGCATGTCGTCGACGGCAACAGCAAGAAGCCAGCGCGCATCGCCGCGCTCACGCTGATCGCGGACGCGCTCGAAGCGGCTGTCGACATGACTCCGCCGGCGCTGGACCCCGAAGTGGAGAAAGTGGCGCGCGCGGCGCTAAAGGGCTGACGCGTCCTTAACCGGAGCCTAAACCTTTCCCGCTAGGGCTGCGCCGGATGAACTGGCGTCGCCTCTCCGTGATCCTGTGCCTGCTGCTCGCGCTGCCGGCGGTCCTGCTCGCGCCGTCGTGCACGCGCGCGCCGCGTATGCAGGTGGTGATGGACATCCCGCCGGTTGTGCGCGCGCCGGAACTGCTGAGGGGTCTCGACCTCAATATCCCCAAGGACGTGATCCACGCCTCGCTGAAGGAAGACGCAGCGCAGGCGGAGGAACAGGCCGCGCCCGCCTTCCTCGCGCAGACGCAGACCGTCGAGGATGCCACGCGCGCGGTCGATTGCCTGACCGCTGCGGTCTATTACGAGGCGCGTTCGGAAACGACCGAGGGCGAGCGGGCAGTTGCACAGGTCGTCCTCAACCGCGTGCGCGACCGTGCGTTTCCGAACAGCGTGTGCGGGGTGGTCTATCAAGGCTCGCACCGCACGACGGGGTGCCAGTTCAGCTTCACCTGCGACGGATCGATGAACCGCCCGATCGAGCCGACCGCCTGGGCGCGCGCGCGTGCAGTCGCGACGGGGGCGCTGGCAGGGCTGGTCTATGCTCCGGTCGGCGCATCGACCTTCTACCACGCCAATTACGTATCGCCGTGGTGGGCGGGAAGCATGAAACAGGTCGCCTCGATCGGCGCGCATATCTTCTACCGCTGGCGCGGCGCGATGGAGAACGCGCTCGCCTTCCGCCAGAGCTATTCGGGCAGCGAAAGCCTGCCGACGCGAGCCGCGCCGCTCATCGCGGCGATGGACGAAAGCGGCTTCGCCCCGTCGAGCGCGGTCAACGGCGGCATCCAGGTGGTCGGCTCGGTCACGATCCATCGTAGCATGGGCGAAGACCTGCCCGCGTCGGCGATGGCAGCGGCCCCGCCCGCCGAGGACAGCGGTGCGGCCGGCGTCCGTATTCACCGGGGTGGCGGCGATGTCGCGCCCGCCACGACACCGGCGCTTGCGCAGGACGAGGGCAAGCCGCGCCACATCACCGTCTCGCAGGCGGCGTCGGGGCAAGCCGACCCGGCGTAACCGCTCAGGCGGGCGCGAACGCGCCGTCTTCGCCCATCACATGCAGCACGCCGTCGGCGATCGCGAAATAGGCACCGCGCAGCTTGAGCGTACCCGCCGCCTCGCGTTCGGGGATGAACGGGAAGGTACGCAGATTGGCGATGCTGACCCGCACCGTCTCGAGTTCGAGCGCGCGGATCGCCTCCGGGCCGGTGCCGTGTTCTGCCACGATCCGGTCGCGCGCCGCGTCGAGCATGTCGACCCAGTGCGCGATGAAGCCGCCTTCGCCCGGCGCTTTGCCGTCGAACGCGTGCGTGAGCGACGCCTTCACGCCGCCGCACGAGCCATGCCCCATCACCACCACGTCGGTGACGTTCAATTGCGTCACCGCGAATTCGAGCGCCGCAGAGACGCCGTGGCGCGATCCGTCATGTTCGAACGGCGGCACGAGATTGGCGACGTTGCGCACCACGAAGATCTCGCCGGGTGAAGTATCGAAAATCTGCGAGGGATCGACACGACTGTCGGAGCAGGCGATCACGAGCACGCGGGGGGCCTGGCCCTCGCGCAATTCCGCCCAGCGCGCGCGCTGGCGAGTCCAGTCGACCACGCGAAACCGCTGATAGCCCTCGATCAGATCGTCGAAACCGCTCATGCCTGCTCTCCGCTGTGGTATGGTGCGCGGTTCCTAGAGCCAAAGCGCAGCTTCCGACAAGCGCAAGCGCGCATGCAGCGGCGGGCAGTTGTGGCGAGCCGCGCGGATCGCTATCTGCCACCTTATGAACGACATCACGCCGATCGCCCACCCCGCCGTCACGCCTGTCGAGCCGCGTCAGCGCAAACCGGACTGGATCCGCGTGAAGGCGCCGATGGGCGCAGCCTTCAACGAGACCAAGGGGCTGATGCGCCGCCTCAATCTCGCGACCGTGTGCGAGGAAGCGGCCTGCCCGAACATCGGCGAGTGCTGGACCAAGAAGCACGCCACGGTGATGATCCTCGGCGACACCTGCACGCGCGCCTGTGCGTTCTGCAACGTCAAGACCGGCATGCCGCGCGCGGTCGACAAGCTGGAGCCGCAGCACACCGCCGACGCCGCTGCCGAGCTCGGCCTTGAACATATCGTCATCACCTCGGTCGATCGTGACGATCTGCCCGATGGCGGCGCGTCGCAGTTCGTGAAGGTGATCGAAGCGCTGCGCCGCACGACGCCCAACACCACGATCGAGATCCTGACGCCCGATTTCCGCAACAAGGCGCAGGCCGCCGTCGAGTCGATCGTGACTGCGCGACCGGACGTGTACAACCACAACCTCGAAACCGTGCCGCGCCTGTACCCGACGATCCGCCCGGGTGCGCGCTATTATGCCTCGCTGCGGCTGCTGGAGAGCGTGAAGCGGCACGATCCGTCGATCTTCACCAAATCGGGCGTGATGCTCGGCCTGGGCGAGGAACGGCTGGAGGTGCATCAGGTGATGGACGACATGCGCTCCGCCGACATCGACTTCCTGACGATGGGGCAATATCTCCAGCCGACGCCGCGCCATGCCAAGGTGATCGATTTTGTCACGCCCAAGGCGTTCGATGCTTATGCCGCGATCGCGCGCGCCAAGGGGTTCCTGCTGGTGGCGTCGTCGCCGCTGACGCGGTCGAGCTACCACGCCGGCGACGACTTCGCCCGCCTGCGCGCGGCGCGGGAGGCGAAGCTGGCGACGGTGCGGGCGTGATCGTCGCGACGGTACGAACCTGATGCCCAAACATCACGAGACCCGCCGGCTGCCCTATACGCCGGAACAGATGTTCGATCTCGTCGCCGATGTCGCGCGATACCCTGAGTTCCTGCCCTGGGTGTCGGCGATGCGGGTGCGGTCAAACAGCGAGACGCAGATGGTCGCCGACATGATCGTCGGCTTCAAGGGCCTGCGCGAGACGTTCACGTCGAAGGTCGACAAGGAACGGCCGAACCGCGTGCATGTCGACTATATCGACGGGCCGCTCAAATATCTACGCAACGACTGGGTGTTCCGCCCGGACGGCACCGGGTGCGCGGTCGATTTCACGGTCGATTTCGCCTTCAAGAACCGCGTGTTCGAAATGCTCGCGGGGCAGGTGTTCGGCGTCGCGCTGCGCAAGATGATCGGCGCGTTCGAGGATCGTGCGGCGGCGCTTTATGGCGCGGGTTCGGCCTCAGCCTCGTCGGGCGCGCCCGCCGACGGCAGCAACAGTTCGAGCGCGCACAACGCCGCCTGAAGGCGGATGCCGCCGCGGCCGATCTCACCGAACTGCTTGCGATCTGCGACGACATGCTGCGGATCGGCACCCCGCTCGGCGCGTGCGAACACGACGGTGCCGACCGGCTTCTTCTCGGTGCCGCCACCCGGGCCGGCGACGCCGGTGATGGCAACCGCGATATCCGCGCCGCTCGCCGCGAGTGCGCCCTGCGCCATGCTCCACGCGGTTGCGATCGAGACCGCGCCGAACGTGTCGATCACGTCGGGGCTGACGTCGAGCGTGTCGATCTTGGCGTCGTTCGAATAGGTGACGTAGCCGCGCTCGAACACGGTCGAGGAGCCGGGGATTTCGGTCAGCGCCGCCGACACGAGGCCGCCGGTGCAGCTTTCGGCAACGCAGACGGTGCGCCCGGCGGCGAGCGCGGCGTCGACCACCTTTTGCGCGGCTTCGATCAGTTGGGCGGGGAGGATGGTGAGCATCGTCTCGGTCATCACTGGGCTCCGAACGGACAGATGGGAATGGCGGCAGGTTTCATGCCGTTCTTGCGGTCGGTGGCGGCGATCTGCATCGCCGCGACAATTGCACCGACCGCGTTCTTCGGCGGCAACGGCGCGATCATCGTGAGGAAGCGGTTGGCCGGGCCACAATCGGCCGGCGTCACCTGTTGCGCGACGATCGGGCCGGCGAGCGAGATCAGCATCAGCCGCGCGAGATCGTTGTCGAGCATCGGCGCGACGTCGGGCGGCAGGATCTTGGCGAGCGCGCGGCGCGTGTTGGGCCAATTGGCATCGGCAAGCGTGCGATAGGTATCGCCGAACGCACGGCCGGGCGAGCGCAGCAGCGCATTCGCCGGAAGCTGGTTCGCGCAGGTGCGGCCGACTTCCTCCAGCGCATCGGGGATGACGGTGATGAGCAGCGACTCGGCTTCCGGCGCGGTCAGGCAGGCGCGGGCGCGCAGCGGCTCGGCCACCGCCTGCGTCGACAGCGCGCAGGCCGCCGCTGCGAAGGCGAGCAGACGCCGCGCGCTCATTGCGCGCCGACCCGGATCGTCACGATCGCCTGCGCAGCGATGCCCTCACCACGCCCCGTGAAGCCGAGCCGCTCGGTGGTGGTCGCCTTCACGCTGATCTGGCCCGGCTCCATCTGCAACAGTTCGGCGATGCGCGCGCGCATCCCCTCGCGGTGTGGACCAATTTTGGGCGCCTCGCAGATGATCGTCAGGTCGATGAAGTCGATGATGCCGCCCTTGGCCGCGATTAGGGAGGCGGCATGCTGGAGGAACTGCGCCGAATTGGCCCCACGCCACTGCGGATCGCTCGGCGGGAAGTGCATGCCGATATCGCCATCGGCGATGGTGCCTAGCAGCGCGTCGGTGATCGCATGGAGCGCCACGTCGGCGTCGCTATGCCCGGAGAGCCCTTTGTCGTGCGGGATCAGCAGCCCGCCCAGCCACAGCTCCTCGCCTTCGACCAGCCGGTGGACGTCATAGCCGGTCGCGGTGCGCACGCGCAAAGTCGCCGCATGGCGCGCCTCGGCGGCGGCGAAGTCGGACGGGTGGGTGATCTTCTCGAGCATCGGGTCGCCTTGGACGATGGAGACGGTATGGCCGGATCGCGCGACCATCTGCGCGTCGTCGGTCGCATCTTCGTGTGTAGGCCAGTCGCGATGCGCAGCAAGCGCTTCGGAGTAGCGGAACGCTTGCGGAGTTTGCACGCGGTAAAGGTGATCGCGCGAGACCGTCTCGCCCAGCGCGCCGTCATGACGCACCAGTGTATCGGCGACCGGCAGCGCGGGGAACGCCCCCACATCGGCGTCAAGTGCGGCGATCAGCCGGTCGATCACCGCCGCCGACAGGAACGGCCGCGCCGCGTCGTGGATCAGCACGCGATCGGGTGCTTGCCGAGCGACCGCTTCGAGCCCGTTCGACACCGACTCGCGTCGGGTTGCGCCGCCGATCACGAACGGTACGTCGCCCACCGCCTGGCCAAGCAGCGCTTCCTGCCCGGCACCGATCACCACCAGCACGCGTTCGATTCCCGGGTGCGCGGCCAATGCGGCATAGCTGTGCGCGAGCATCGGCTTGCCGGCGAGCGGCGCGAACTGCTTGGGAAGCGTGCTGCCGCTGCGCAGCCCTTGTCCGGCGGCAACGATGATCGCGAATGTTCTGGGAGGTGACATGGCCGCAGCGCCTACTCCAAGCGGTGACGACTGCCAACCTTGCCGCGCGGCGGCGCTTGGCCTATAGGCTGCCCGTTTTTCAGGCAGACCAGACGTGACCCCGCGCACCCTCGCTCCCATCCAGATCGGTCCGGTGACGATCGACCAGCCGGTGATCCTCGCGCCGATGACCGGCGTGTCCGACATGCCGTTCCGCACGATCGTGCGCCGCTACGGCTCGGGCCTCAACGTCACCGAGATGGTGGCGAGCCAGGCGGCGATCCGCGAGACGCGCCAGTCGCTCCAGAAGGCGGCGTGGCACCCGATCGAGGATCCCGTGTCGATGCAGCTCGTCGGCTGCACGCCCTATGAGATGGGCGAGGCGGCAAAGCTGTCGGAGGATCGCGGCGCCGCGATCATCGACATCAACATGGGTTGCCCGGTGCGGAAGGTGACAAACGGCGATGCCGGCTCGGCGCTGATGCGCGACCCGACGCTGGCGGCGGCGATCATCAAGGGCGTCGTCGATGCGGTGAAGGTGCCGGTCACGCTGAAGATGCGGATGGGCTGGGATCATTCCAGCCTCAACGCGCCCGAACTCGCCCGCATCGCCGAGGATCTCGGCGTCAAGATGATCACCGTCCACGGCCGCACCCGCAACCAGATGTACAAGGGCAATGCCGATTGGGGCTTCATCCGTAGTGTGAAGCAGGCGGTGTCGGTGCCGGTGATCGCCAATGGCGACATCTGCGGACTCGAGGATGCCGAGGCGGCGCTGGAGCAATCGGGCGCGGACGGCATCATGATCGGGCGTGGTTCCTACGGCCGGCCGTGGCTGCTCGGGCAGGTGATGGAGTGGTTCCGCAGCGGGCGACGCGTTGCCGATCCTACGCTTGAGGAACAATATGTCCTGATCGCAGAGCATTATGAGTCGATGCTCGAGCATTACGGCAATGAGACCGGCGTCAACATGATGCGCAAGCATATCGGCTGGTACACGCGCGGCCTCCACGGTTCGGCCGAGTTCCGCAACAAGACCAACCAGATCGCCGACCCCAATCAGGTCAAGGCGATGCTCGCCGAATTCTATGCGCCGTATCGCAGCCGCGTGGCGGCGTGACGCCATGACGGTATGATCGCAAGTGAGGGGGCGGGGCCGGGCTTCGCCGAGCTGTTCGCGACGTTGCCCGTGGCGGTGCTGGTGATCGACCCGGACGCGCGGATCACCTACGCCAACGCCGAATGCGAAACGTTGCTCAACCTTTCGGAGCGGTTGATGCAGGGGCAGACGCTCCATAGCGTCATCGACGCGCCGCGCGCGCCCGGCGACCGCGACGGGCGACTGTTCGCGGCCTTCGATACGGAGATAGAGATGCGGCGCGGCGGGCGCATCCGCGTCGATTACCTCGAAGCCGCCGTGACCGATCGGCCGGGTTGGCGCACGATCACGCTGCATCATGTCGCGGGCTCGCGGCGGCTCGGCCATTCCGCCGATCGTGCATCTGCCGCGCGTGCGGCGGTCGGCGCGGCGGCGATGCTCGCGCATGAGATCAAGAACCCGCTCTCCGGGATCCGTGGTGCGGCGCAACTGCTGGCGGGGCCGAAGGCCGACAACCAGCTCACCACGCTCATCACCACCGAAGTCGATCGCATTGCCGCGCTGATCGACCGGATGCAGGATTTCACCGACACCCGACCGCTCAACCTCAAGCCATCGAACATCTATCCTTTGCTCGATCATGCGCGGCAAGTGGCGCTGGCAGGGTTCGGCCGGCGCGTGAAGATCGAGGAGCAATTCGACCCCTCGCTGCCGCCGGTGCTGGTCGATCCCGATGCGCTGCTGCAAGTCGTGCTCAACCTGCTCAAGAACGGCTGCGAGGCGCTGACGACGGTCGCCGAGCCGCGCATCCTGCTCTCCACCGCCTATCGCCACGGCATGGCGGTGAGCCCCGCGCCGGGCCGCCCGCGCCGCCCGCTGCCGATCGAGGTTTGCGTGATCGACAACGGCCCCGGCGCGCCCGAGGAGATCGCCGACCATCTGTTCGATCCGTTCATCTCGGGGAAGCCCGAGGGGCAGGGGCTCGGGCTGTCGCTGGTCGACAAGCTGGTGCGCGACATGGGCGGCATCGTCCAATATGCGCGCGAGGGCTCGCCGCTTTCCACCGTTTTCCGTATCCTGCTTCCCAGAGGTTCCGCGTGACCAGAGCCGGCAACATCCTGGTCGTCGACGATGACGGCGCGATCCGCACCGTCGTCGTCCATGCGCTGCAACGCGACGGCCACCGCGTCACCACCGCCGCCACGCTCGCCGAACTGGAGATGCGCATGGCGGCAGGTCTGCCCGACGTGCTCATCACCGATGTGGTGCTGCCCGATGGCAACGGGCTCGACATGGTCGAGCAGGTCATGCGCGACCACCCACGCCTCCCCGTCATCGTGCTATCGGCGCAGAACACGCTGACGACCGCGGTGCGGTCGACCGAAGTCGGCGCGTTCGATTACCTCCCCAAGCCGTTTGACATCGATACGCTCGCCGCCGCAGTGCAGAGCGCGCTCGCCCGCGGATCGGGCGGCGCGATCGAGCCGATCGGCGAGGAGGACCGCGCGTTGCCGCTGATCGGCCGCTCGCCGGCGATGCAGGACGTGTACCGTGTGATCGCGCGCGTCGTGTCCAACGATCTCACCGTGCTGGTGTCGGGCGAATCGGGCACCGGCAAGGAGCTGGTGGCGCGCGCCATCCACGATCTGGGCCCGCGCCGCCGCGCGCCGTTCATCGCGATCAACATGGCGGCGATCCCGCGAGAGCTGATCGAGGCGGAGCTGTTCGGGCATGAGCGCGGCGCCTTTACCGGTGCACAGACCCGCTCGGCCGGGCGGTTCGAACAGGCGTCGGGCGGCACCCTGTTCCTCGACGAGATCGGCGACATGCCGATGGAGGCGCAGACCCGGCTGCTGCGCGTGCTGCAATCGGGCGAGTTCACCACCGTCGGCGGCGCGCGCACGATCCGCGCCGACGTGCGTATCGTCGCCGCGACCAACCGCGATCTGTCGCAGCTCGTCGCCAACGGGCAGTTCCGCGAGGATCTGTTCTATCGGCTCAACGTCGTGCCCGTCACGCTGCCGGCGTTACGCGCGCGGCGGCAGGACATCGCCCTGCTCGCGCGCCATTTCCTCGACCGCGCGGCCGAGAGCGGGTTGCCGCGCAAGCAGCTCGATCCGCAGGCGGTGGCGGTGCTGGAGAGCCACGACTGGCCCGGCAACGTCCGCGAGTTGGAGAACATGATGCGCCGCATGGCGGTGCTGAGCCGCGACGACACGATCGGTGCGGGCGAGGTGCGCGTGCTGCTCGGCGGCTCCTATTCGGCAAACCCGCCGGCGGAGGTAGATCCCGGCATTGCCGCCGCGATCCGCGCGCGACTGGAACGGCTCGCGATCGAGGAGCCGGCTGCGCTCGACGATGGCTCGCTTTACGATCGCATCATCGGTGAGGTCGAGCGTCCGCTGATCGAGGCCTTGCTCGAACGCCACGGCAACAACCAGCTTCGCGCGGCGCGGGCGCTGGGGATCAACCGCAACACCTTGCGCAAGCGGCTCGACACGCTCGGCATCGGCGCCTGACCGACGGCAGGCGGAGCCGGCAACCGGGCGACATGAACGATTAGTGTGTTTTCTTTGCAACGGCGGCGTTGTAGATAAAGCACGATGACTGTCGCGTCTCCCACACCGGCCACGGTACGGCGATGGACCTTCCAGGTCACGCCGGCGCTGGAGGTGTCGGTGCTGGCGATCGCATTCGCGGTCGCTATCGCGAGCTACTTCGTGATTCGCAGCGGTTCGTCGCCAGCGCTGCTGACGCCGCCGCTTGTGGCGCTGCTGCTCGTCGCCAATCTGGTGCCCGCGATCGCGCTGCTGATGCTGCTCGGACGGCGGATCGCGATGCGCCGTGCCGCGCGATCTCCGGTCGGCGGGCGCGGCACCTTGCATGTCCGCCTCGTCGCGTTGTTCTCGGTGATCGCGGCGGTGCCGACGCTGTTCGTCGTCGTGTTCGCCTCGTTGCTGTTCCAATACGGCGTGCAATTCTGGTATTCCGATCAGGCGCGCAGCATGATCGAGAACGCGACCGGGGTCGCCAAGACGTCGTACGAACAGATGTTGCAACGCTGGCAGGTCAACACCGTCACCGCTGCGCAGGATATTTCCGAGAACTTCGCCGAGAAGATCCGTCGACCCGATTTCCCGAACTATTTCGGCAAGTTCCAAATTTTCTACCGCAGTTTCTCGGACGGGTTCCTGTTCATCGCCACCCCCGATGGCAAGTTCCAACAGATCGTCAGCCTCAACCCGGACAAGATCGTGCTCGAACGCGAGGTCGGGCGCGGTGATCTGGTCGCGGTCCGCGACAAGGTGCCGAGCATCACCACCGTCAAGGGCGACCGCATCCAGACGATCGCGGCTATCCCCGGCACGACCAACGTGTTCCTGCTGACAGTCGCGATCTCCGACGTGCGCGTGATGGAGGCGCAATCGAAGCGCAGCGCCGCCGTACTGGCGAGCTACCGCGATCTCATCAGCCGCTCGCGGTCCTTGCAGTTGAAGTTCAACGCCGCGTTGCTCGCCATCTCGCTGCTGATCGTCGCGTTGGCGGTGTGGATCGCGCTGGAGGTGGCGGACCGCCTCGTGCGGCCGATCGGCGAGCTAGTCGGCGCGGCGGATCAGGTCGCGACCGGCGACCTGTCGGTGCGCGTGCCCGGCGCTGCCTCCAACGATGAGATCGGCACGCTCGCCACCGCCTTCAACACGATGACGGCGCGGCTCCAGGCGCAGACCAGCGCGCTGGAAAGCCGCCGCGCGCTGATCGAGGCGGTGATGTCGGGCGTCACCGCCGGTGTCGTCGCGATCAACACGACGGGTGAGATCCGGCTCATCAACCGTTCCGCCGCCGTGCTGCTCAACACCGGCGACGAGACGCCGGTCGGCCGCCCGCTGTCGATGATCTCGCCCGAACTCGACGCGCTCATCGCCAGCGAGGATCGCGAGGCGATCGTCGAGGTCGATGCCGGCGGGGAGGCCAAGACGCTGGCGGTGAAGATCACGCGCGCGGTCGAGGGGCCGATCCTGACCTTCGACGATATCACCGGCCAGTTGCTCGATCAGCGCCGCGCGGCGTGGTCCGACGTGGCGCGCCGCATCGCCCACGAGATCAAGAACCCGCTCACTCCGATTCAGCTTGCGGCGGAGCGGCTCCAGCGACGCTACGGCAAGCAGATCGCCGCCGACGACGGCACCTTCGCGCGGCTGACCGACACGATCGTGCGGCAGGTCGGCGATCTACGGCGTATGGTCGATGAGTTTTCCTCGTTCGCGCGGATGCCCAAGCCGGTGTTTCGCAGCGAATCGCTGCTCGATCTCGCGCGGCAGACGTTGTTCCTCCACGAGGTCGCGCATCCGCAGATCCGCTTCGTGCTGCAATATGACGAGCCCGGCCCGATGCTGGTGTGCGACCGTCGCCAGATCGGTCAGGCGCTCACCAACATCATCAAGAATGCGGTCGAGGCGATCGAGGCGAAGGGGGAGGGCAGCGATGGCGCTGTCTCGATGACGCTTTCGCAGGATGCCGCCTCGGCCTCGCTCATCGTGCGAGACAGCGGCATCGGCCTGCCGGCGAACCGCGACCGCATCGTCGAGCCGTACGTGACGACGCGCGCGCGCGGCACCGGGCTCGGCCTGGCGATCGTCAAGAAGATCGTCGAGGAGCATTTCGGCACGATCGTCTTCTCCGACAACGAAGGCGGCGGCACCTGCGTGTCGATACGCTTCGACACCCACGCGCTGGCGGCGCTCGACAGCGGGGACGCGCCCCCGCCCGAAGCCCAGGCGCGCGAACCTTTCCAGAACCGGACATAGTTTATGGCACTCGATATCCTCATCGTCGACGACGAGCATGACATCCGCGACCTCGTGGCGGGCGTGCTCGAGGACGAAGGCTACGGCACCCGCACCGCCGCCAACAGCGATGCCGCGCTCGAGGCGATCTCGACCCGGCGGCCGTCGCTGGTGCTGCTCGATGTGTGGCTGCACGGCTCGCGGCTCGACGGGCTCGATCTGCTTGACGAGATCAAGCGGCGCGATCCGACCATCCCGGTGCTGATGATCTCGGGCCACGGCAACCTCGACACCGCCGTCGCCGCGATCCGCCGCGGCGCGGCCGATTTCATCGAAAAGCCGTTCGAGGCCGAGCGGCTGCTGCTGATGGTAGCCCGCGCGACCGAGACCGAGCGGCTGCGCCGCGAGGTCGCAAGCCTGCGCGCGGTGGCGGCGCGCGATGCTGACCTGACCGGCAACTCGGCCGGCATCAACGCGGTGCGCGCCACGCTGAAGCGGGTCGCCGCCACCGGCAGCCGCGTGCTGGTGATGGGCGCGGCCGGGGTCGGCAAGGAGATCGCCGCGCGCCTGCTCCACGGCTGGAGCCAGCGCGCCGATGCACCGTTCGTGATCGTCAATGCCGCGCGCATGACGCCTGAACGCGTCGACGAGGAACTGTTCGGCGTGGAGGAGGGGGGCGATCTCGTCCGCTCGGGTCTGCTCGAACAGGCGCATGGCGGCACCTTGTTCCTCGACGAGATCGCCGACATGCCGATCACCACGCAGGCCCGCATCCTGCGCGTGCTGACCGACCAGAGCTTCACCCGCGTCGGTGGCACGCGCGTGGTCAAGGTCGATGTGCGCGTCGTCTCCGCCACCGCGCGCGACCTCGCGTTCGAAATCGCCGAGGGTCGGTTCCGCGAGGATCTCTATTACCGGCTGAACGTCGTGCCGGTGCAGATCCCACCGCTCGCCGAGCGGCGCGAGGACATCCCCGCCTTGATCCAGCACTTCGTCGCGCATTACGCCGCCGATCGCCGCGTGCCGACGCCCGAGATCGCGCCCGACGCGATGGTCGCGCTGCAAAGCTACGAGTGGCCGGGCAACGTCCGCCAGCTTCGCAACATCGTCGAGCGCGTCATCATCATGGCGCCGGGCGATCGGATCGGCCGGATCGACCTCGACATGCTGCCAAGCGAGGTGCTGGGCGATCCCGGCGAGCTTGGCGGCGGCGCAACCGCGATCATGGGCTCGCCGCTACGCGAGGCGCGCGAGACGTTCGAGCGCGAGTATCTCCGCGTCCAGATCAAGCGGTTCTCGGGCAATATCTCGCGCACCGCGAACTTCATCGGCATGGAGCGTTCCGCACTGCACCGTAAGCTGAAGTTGCTAGGCATCACCGAAGGTCGCGACGAGTGAGGGGCTACCCGTAAGCCCAAATCGTCACTCCAGCAAAAGCTGGCGTCTTCCGGGGGAGGGCACCACAAGAGCCGCGGGAGACTCCAGCATGCGCTGGAGTGACGGGCTGGACGATTAATCCCGTTATCGGTGGACGGATGCCGCGGCGCACCCTAAATCGCGTGGGCGACAATCGCACAACCGACGCCGGAAATGGCGCGCTGCGGGAAAAAACCCGCCAAGAACAAAGGATCGACCGATGGCCGACAAACAAGCCTCCCTTCAGGACCTCTTCCTCAACGCGCTGCGCCGCTCGAAAACCCCGGTGACGATGTTCCTCGTCAAGGGCGTGAAGCTGCAAGGCATCGTGACGTGGTTCGACAATTTCTCCGTGCTGCTCCGCCGCGATGGTCAATCGCAGCTCATCTACAAGCACGCCATCTCCACCATCATGCCGTCGAGCGCGGTTGATATCGCCGCGATCGTCAACGCGGTCGGCGAGGCGCAGCGCAAGGCACCGTTGTTGCAGGAGATTTTCCTCAACGCGGTGCGCAAGTCGAACGACAATGTGACGATGTTCCTTGTGAACGGCGTGATGTTGCAGGGACACATTGCGGCGTTCGATCTGTTCTGCATGTTGCTCCAGCGCGATGGCATGTCGCAGCTCGTCTATAAGCATGCGGTTTCGACCATCCAGCCGGCGCACCCGCTGAACCTCGCCGACGAGCAGGCGGATACGGACGACGAAGATTGAGAGTGACGATTTGAGTACAGGGTTCGAACGGGATCGCGACGAGTTCGCGCGCGGTGCGCGCGCCATCGTCGTGTATCCCGATCACGGCGTCTCATCGCGGGACGCCGAGGCGCGGCTGGAGGAGACCTCCGGCCTCGCCGCCGCAATCGGCGTGACGGTGGTCGAGAAGGTGCCGCTCAGGGTGCGTGCGCCCAAGCCGGCAACGCTGATCGGCAGCGGTCAGGTCGAGCAGCTCGCCGCGACGGTGCGGATGGAGGAGGCGGGGCTCGTCGTGTTCGACGCCGCGCTCACCCCCGTGCAGCAGCGCAACCTCGAAACCGCGCTCGAGGCCAAGGTGATCGACCGCACCGGGCTGATCCTCGAAATTTTCGGTGAGCGTGCCGCCACCGCCGAAGGGCGGTTGCAGGTCGAACTCGCGCATTTGGATTATCAGGCCGGCCGGCTGGTACGAAGCTGGACCCACCTCGAACGCCAGCGCGGCGGCTTCGGCTTCCTCGGCGGCCCGGGTGAAACGCAGATCGAGGCCGACCGCCGCTTGATCCGCGACCGCATGGCGCGGCTGCGCAAGGAACTCGATTCGGTCAGCCGCACGCGCGGGCTCCACCGCGAGCGGCGCCAGCGCGCGCCTTGGCCGGTGATCGCGCTGGTCGGCTATACCAACGCCGGCAAGTCGACGCTGTTCAACCGCCTCACCGGCGCGCACGTTATGGCGGAGGATCTGCTGTTCGCGACGCTCGACCCGACGCTCCGGCAGATTTCGCTGCCCGGCATCGACAAGGCGATCCTGTCCGACACCGTCGGCTTCGTCTCGGAACTGCCGACGCAGCTTGTCGCCGCGTTCAAGGCGACGCTTGAAGAAGTGGTCTCCGCCGATCTGCTCGTCCACGTCCGCGACATCGCGCATCCCGACACGCAGGCGCAGCGCGCCGATGTCGAGGGGGTATTGCGCGATCTCGGCGTTGCCGACACCACGCCGCGCATCGAGGCGTGGAACAAGCTCGACCTGCTCGAAGGCGAAGCGCGCGAGGATATGCTCGCCGAGGCCACACGACGCGATGACGTGGTCGCGCTGTCGGCGCTGAGCGGGGAAGGGGTCGATACGCTGGTTGAGGCGATCGGCGGGCTCCTGACGCAAGGCCACCGTCGCTACTCGATCACGCTTGATCCCGGCGATGGTGCGGCCGCCGCCTGGCTGCACGCCCATGGCGAGGTGCTTGGGCAGGAGGCGGACGGCGAACATGCGGTGTACGACGTGCGCATGGCGCCGAGCGATTACGAGCGCTTCCTGACGCGCTGACGCGGATCGGACTGGGTGGGGGGAATGATGACGGCCAGCTTGCTCGGCGTGATTGCGCAAGTGCCTTGGAACAAGGTGCTCGAGAACGCGCCCGACATCATATCCGGCGCATCGAAGCTGTTCGCGAACCTGCCGCGCACGCGCGACGAGTTCGTACGGCAGGAGAATGGCGTCGTGGTCGAGGGTACGCCGCCCGCGCTCCTCGCGCGTCTCGATGCGGCGGAGGATGCGATCCTGACCCTCAACAAGCAATTAACCGAGGCAACCACGCTGATCGGGGCGCTCGCCGCGAGCAACCAGTCGTTGCTCGAGCGGGTTCAGGTGCAACAGCGGGTCATCATCGGGCTTGGTGTCGGCGTCTTGTGCCTGGTGATCGCGACGTGTTTCGTACTGGCGCGATAGTTACGCCACGGGTTTCTCTGCCATAGCTTTTTTCACGGCTACCCATTGCGCTTCCTGTGTTGCGAGATCGCGCGTGGCGAATGCCGGGTCGGCCGCTTCCATCGCGCGGAAGCGCCGTTCGAACTTCGCATTGCCTGCGCGCAGCGCCGCCTCCGGGTCGACGCCGAGCTTGCGCGCCAGGTTCGCCACCGCGAACAGCAGATCGCCGACTTCCTCCTCGCGTTCAGCCTGCGTGCTTGCGCCGGCCACCTCGGCGAGTTCCTCGTCGATCTTTGCGCGTGGACCATCGGTATCGGGCCAGTCGAAGCCGACGCGCGCGGCGCGCTTCTGCAACTTCTCCGCACGCAGCAGCGCGGGCAGGCCGAGCGCCACGCCATCGAGCGCACCCGGCGCGGTCGTGCTTGCGGCCTTGGCGGCGCGCTCGTCAGCCTTGATCTGCTCCCAGATATGGTTACCGCCTTCGGCTGCGTCGCCGAAGATATGCGGGTGGCGGCGCTCCATCTTGTCGCTGATCGACGTCACGACGTCAGCAAACGTGAAGTGGCCGCCTTCCTCGGCCATGCGGCTATGGAACACGACCTGGAGCAGCAGGTCGCCGAGTTCGTCGCGCAGATCCGCCATGTCGCCGCGCTCGCACGCATCGGCGACCTCATAGGCTTCCTCGATCGTGTACGGCGCAATCGACGCGAAAGTCTGCGCACGATCCCATTCGCAGCCGTTCACCGGATCACGGAGGCGCGCCATGATGCTTACCAGCCGATCAACCATTCCAGTTCGCCTTCCCCCGTCAGTTCGATAATATATATTATGTTAAACTCGCACTCAGAAGCCGAGCAGTCCTCGCGCGTTTGCACCGACTCCCATCGCCGCTTGCCACATCACCACCACGAGATACAGGAAACCGAAGATCGCCGCCCACGCCAACGCCATCTTGAGCGTTTCGCCCAGAGGCAACCGTCGCGCGATCAACGCCGACACGGGCAGCAGCAACATCGCGGCGTAGAGCAGCACGTCGCCCGTCACAGCACGATCTCCAGTCCGTCGTACCCCGGCTCGACGCCGGCCGGCAGATGCGCCGCAAGCGTGGCATAATCCATCGAGTGATCCATATGCGTCAGCACCGCCCGACCCGGCGTGAGCGCCTCGATCCAGCCCAATGTGGTGGCGAGATCGGCATGGCTCGGATGAACTCGCTCCCGCAGGGCGTCAACGATCCACACATCGAGATGCTGGTAGATCGCCTCAGCAGCCGGCGTCATCTCCTTGATATCGGTCGCATATCCTAAACTCTTGCCATCAGCCTCGAAGCGCAAGCCAGCCGACGTGATCGTGCCGTGCGGTTGATCCGCGACCCGGATCGCGATATCGCCGATGGTGAATACGTCGCCCAAGTCTTCGATCGTCGCGGTCGGCGGATAGCCACCCGCGCCGGCGAACACATAGGGGAATCGCGTCGTCAGCGTGCGCGCGGTCCACGGTCGCGCCAGCCCGCGTACCGGCCGCCCCATCTCGTGATACACCTGCCGCAGATCGTCGATGCCATGGGTGTGATCGGCATGGTCGTGCGTCCAGATCACCGCATCCACGCTGCCGACGCGTGCGGCGAGCAACTGCGCGCGCATGTCCGGCCCGGTATCGACGAGGATGCGTGTGGTCGTTGTCTCGACCAGGATCGACGCGCGCGTGCGCGCATTGCGCGGATCGGCGGGGTCGCACGCGCCCCAGTCGTTCCCGATCCGCGGCACGCCCGACGACGTGCCCGAGCCGAGCACCCGCACCTTCATGCGCGAACCTTGCTGAACAAAGTATAGAAGTTGCGTGCGGTCGCCGCCGCCAGCGTTTCGATCGCTTCGCCGCGCAGGCCCGCGAGGAAAGCAGCGGTGTCCGCTACGAAGGCCGGCTCGCCGGTCTTGCCGCGATGCGGGACCGGCGCGAGGAACGGCGCGTCGGTCTCGATCAGCAGCCGGTCGATCGGCAGGCGCTTGGCGGTGGCTTGCAGATCCTGCGCGTTCTTGAACGTCACAATTCCTGAGATCGAGATGTAGAAACCCAACGCAAGTGCCACATCTGCAAAAGCATCGCTCGCGGTAAAGCAGTGAATCACGCCGGGGAAAGCCCCCTGCTCCATCTCCTCGCGCAGGATCGCGGCGGTATCCTCTTCCGCATCGCGGGTATGCACCACGATCGGCAACTGCGTCGCCCGCGCGGCAGCGATATGGGCGCGGAAACTCGCCTGCTGACGCTCGCGATCGCTCTTGTCGTAATAGTAATCGAGCCCTGTCTCCCCGATGCCGACCACGCGCGGATGCTGCGCGCGTTCGATCAGTCGGGCAGTGTCGACGTCCGGGTGCTGGTCCGCCTCATGCGGGTGGATGCCGACCGTTGCCCAGACATCGGCCTCGCGCTCGGCGGTGCCGAGCACCATGTCCCACTCGCTCTCGCGCGTGGCGATGTTGAGCATCACCTCCACACCGCGCGCGCGGGCGTTGGCGAGCACCTCCGCCTGCCGGTCGCCAAGCCCTTTGTAATCGAGGTGGCAATGGCTGTCGGCGAACATCAGGCAGCGTCCTCGGCGGGCAGTTCGAGCCGGGGAAACAACCCGACCGGCTGATCGAGCCGGAAGCCGCTCTCGGCCAGTGGCGAATACCAATGCGAGCCGATCGCGGTGAAATCGCGTAGGTCGGCGGCAACGCCCATCCGGTCGAGCAGGGTCGCGGCGCTGCGCGGGATGATCGGCTGGATCGCCACCGCGAGCTGCGCGATGCAGATGTAGAGCGTCGCCAACACCGTCTCCATGCGTGCCGGATCGGTCTTGCGCAGCTTCCACGGCGCCTGTTCGTCGATATAGGCGTTGCACGCATAGACCGCCTGCATCCAATGCTCGGTCGCGTGCGACAGCGCGAGGTCGCCGAACGCCGCCGGCATCGCCTCGTGCACCGCCTTGCCGACAATTTCGAACAGAGCGTTGTCGGCCGTATCATGGCCGTGGATCGCGGGCAGCGCGGCGTCGCAATTCTTGAAGATCTGCGACAGCGTGCGCTGCGCCAGATTGCCGAAACCATTGGCAAGATCGGCGTTGATCCGCGTGACGATCGCCTCGGCCGAATAGCTGCCGTCCTGCCCGAACGACACCTCGCGCAGCAGGAAATAACGCACCGCATCGACGCCGAAACGCGCGATCAGGTCGGCGGGATCGGTGACGTTGCCGAGCGACTTCGACATCTTCTCGCCCCGGTTGAGCAGGAAGCCGTGGCCGAACACCGTCTTCGGCAGCGCCAGCTTCGCACTCATCAGGAACGCCGGCCAGTAAACCGCATGAAAACGCACGATATCCTTGCCGATCAGGTGGAGATCGGCCGGCCAGAACTTCGCCAGCGTTGCCGCATCGTCGGGATAGCCCGCGCCGGTCAGATAGTTGGTCAGCGCATCGACCCACACGTACATGACGTGACCGTCGCTGCCCGGCACCTTTACGCCCCAGTCGAAGCTGGTGCGCGACACCGAAAGATCGGCGAGTCCGCCCTCGACGAAGCGCAGCACCTCGTTGCGGCGGCTTTCGGGGCGAATAAAGTCGGGATTGGCTGCGTAATGATCGAGCAGCGGCTGCTGGTATTTGGAGAGACGGAAGAACCAGCTTTCCTCGGCGGTCCAGGTGACGGGCGTGCCCTGCGGTGAGAGCTTGGCGCCCCCTTCCCCGTCGACGAGTTCCTTCTCGTCGTAAAAGGCTTCGTCGCGCACCGAATACCAGCCTTCGTAGCGGCTTAGATACAGGTCGCCGGCATCCGCCATCGCCTGCCAGATCGCCTGGCTGGCGCGGTGATGATCGGGCTCGGTAGTGCGGATGAAACGATCATATGAGATATCAAGGCTGTCGCACATCGTGCGAAAAAGCCCGGACATTTCGTCGGCGAGCGCGCGTACCTCAAGCCCCTTGTCGCGTGCGGTCTGCACCATCTTGAGGCCATGCTCGTCAGTGCCGGTCTGGAAGCGCACCTCGCGCCCGGCCTGCCGCTGGAAGCGGGCGATCGCATCGGCGGCGATTGCTTCATAGGCGTGGCCGATGTGCGGCTTGCCGTTGGGGTAGCTGATTGCGGTGGTGATATAATAGGGTTCGGCCATGCCCCTCCCTAAGCCGGGGCGGCGAGCTTCGCAACGAGGCCGGCCATTTCATACACCGTTCCTTGGGTATCGAGCGACAGGGCGCGCGCGCTCGCCGACAACGCGCGGGCGGCGTCGTAGCTGTCGAGCGCCACGCGCAGCGGTTCGCCATGCCGGGTGCGCGCGCGTTCGGCGATGAAGGCGGGTACGCGGTCGAGAAAGGCTTCGTAGCGCGGCTGCGCGGCCTTGGGCGCGAGCAGCTTGGCGAGCTTCACACGCCGCGCGTTGCTGCGATCTCCGTCGCGCGCGATCGCCGCCAGCGCACCGTCGAGCGCGGCGAGATCGAGCCCTGCGAAGCCCAGTGCCCGCCCCGGCGAGCCCGCGCCGGCTCGCACCAGCGCGTCGATTTCGGCATCATCGGCCTGCGGCGACTGCGCCTGGACGATCCGCCGCATGTCCGCTTCGCCGAGCGGATCGAAGCGGAGCAGCCGACAGCGCGAGCGGATCGTCGGCAGCAGCCGGCCGGGCGCGTGGCTGATGAGGATGAAGATCGTCCCCGCCGGCGGCTCCTCGAGGCTCTTGAGCAACGCGTTGGAGGCCCCCGGCCGCTCGACATCGTCGATCGCGTCGATCAGCACGACACGGCGCGGCGACAGCGACGGCTTCATCCCGAACATCGGCAGCAGCGCACGCACCTGTGCGATGGTGATGCTGCGCGCCAGTTCCTGACCCGTCTTGTCAGATTCCTTGGGCAAACGTTTGAGTTCACGGTAATCGGGGTGCGAACCTGCCTCGATCAACCTGCGCGTCTGATGATCCTCGGGCACCTCGAAGCCGGGCGGCAGCGTGCCCGGCGCACCTGCGTCGGCGAGCAGCCGCAGCGCGGCGGCGCGTGCGAAGCTTGCCTTGCCGATCCCCTCCGGCCCGGCGAACAGCCAGGCGTGGTGGAGCGAGCCGCCCGCTATCGCCGCCGCGAACGCCGCGTGCGCCGCATCGTTGCCGACCGGCAGCGTCATGGCAGCAGATCGGCGAGCCCGGCGAGCAGCGCCTGCGTTACGGTGTCGGCGTCGCCCGATGCGTCGATCAGCCGGAAGCGCGCGGGCTCGGTGTCGGCAAAGCGGCGGAAGGCGGCCGCGACATCGGCGTGATACGCGTCTCCGCGTGCCGCAAAACGATCCGCCGCCGCGCCGTCACGGCTTTCCGCACGCGCGCGGCCCTGCTCCACGGACACTTCCAGCACGAAGGTGCGGTCCGGCAGCAACCCTCCCGAACCGAAGCTGTGCAGCGCCAGGATGTCGGTGTCGGCGATCCCGCCCGCGAGCCCTTGGTAGGCACGGCTGCTGTCGAGGAAGCGGTCGCAGATCACCCAGGCCCCGGCATCGAGCGCGGGCTCGATGGTCTTCTCGACATGATCCGTACGCGCGGCGGCGAACAGCAAAGCCTCGCTACGCGCGCTCCAGCGGCCCTGCGCACCCTGTAACAGCAGCGCGCGCACGGCTTCAGCGCCCTCGCTGCCGCCGGGTTCGCGGGTGACGACCGCCTCGATTCCGCGTTCGCGCAAGACCTCGGCGAGCCGCCGCGCCTGAGTCGATTTGCCGGCACCCTCCCCGCCTTCCAGCGAGATGAAGCGCCCGCGATCGTCCGTCATCTTACGCGCCGAACAGGCTCATCAGCCCGGCCCACACCCGGCCGAAGAAGCCCGCCTCCGCAACATCAGTCGCGGCGACGAGCGGCAGCCGCTGCACCGGCATGTCGGGCGCGGTGACGAGCAGATCCGCGATGTGCTGGCCAGCCTTGATCGGTGCCTTGATCGGGCCGTCATATGCCACCTTGAGCGACATTTCCGAACCGACCCCGGCGGGCAGCGTCGCGGTCAGGTTCGAGCCGGCGACGAGATCGACATGATTGGTGCTGCCGCCCTGCACTTCGGCGGTCTCGACCTTCTTGCCCTTCGACACGATCGGCTTGGCCTGCCACGAGCGGAAGCCCCAGTTCATGAACTTGACCGATTCCTCGGCGCGCTGGCCATAGGTGCCGAGACCCGCCAGCACCATCACGAGGCGACGCCCGTTCTGGATCGCCGAGCCGGTGAAGCCGTAGCCAGCCTCCTCGGTATGGCCGGTCTTCAACCCGTCGGCGCCGGCCACGCGACCGAGCAGCGGGTCGCGGTTCTCCTGCTTGATCGCCGCGCCCGCACCCAGCGTCTTGCCCCAGGTGAAATCGGGCCGCGAATAGAAGCGCTTGTACAGGTCCGGGAAGTTGGTGATCGTCGCCTTGGCGAGCGTGGCGAGATCGCGCGCGGTCACATAGGTCGCACCGCCATCGGGCCAGCCGTTCGACGTGCCGAAGTGGCTGTTCTTGAGGCCGATCTTCGCCGCCTCACGGTTCATCCGCTCGACGAACGACGGTTCGGTCCCGGCGATCCCCTCGGCCAGCACCACGCACGCGTCGTTCCCCGACAAGGTGACGATGCCGTAGAGCAGGTCGGCGACGCTGACCTTCTCGCCCGCCGACAGGAACATGGTCGAGCCCTGCGAATGCCACTTCTTCCACGTCTCGGGCTGCATCTCGAACTGCTGGTCGAGCTTGAGGTCGCCGCTCTTGACGAGGCTGAACGCGACATAGACCGTCATCATCTTCGCCAGCGACGCGGGCGGCATGCGGCGGTCGGCATCCTTCTGGTACAGGATCGAGCCCGAGGACAGATCCTCCATATACGCCACCGGCGCAGGCGTATCGAACTGCGGCGCGGCCGCCAGCACGGGCTGCACCGCGACGAGCGCGAGGACGGAAGCGGCGATCAGTTTCTTCATGTGGGAGCGGTCCTGTTACGCTGGAATTCTACTGTGTGCGGGCGACACGCGCGTCGCGATAGCCGCGCCGCGCCGCCGCGTCACGCGCGCGATTGGCCGTGGCAGCATCGCCATACGGGCCGAGCTGGACGCGGTACAGCCCACCCCCGCCGATCACGCGCCCACCAAGCGTGCGCGCGAGGTCGTTGGCACGCGGGCCTGATGACAGGGCTGCGACCTGCACGACATAGCCCGAGCGAAGCGCGGGCGCGGGTGCCGGGGCGTGCGGGGCCGGAGCATGAGAGGCCGCGTGCGGCTGGTTGCGCGCAACCGGCGCGGGCGTCGCATAAGGCGCGCCGGGCGATGCATCGTCGTCCGGTGCGAGTGCGGGTGCACGGACGCGGCTTGGCGCAGGATCCCCGGAGCGCTGGCGTACCGGGCGCGTCGGGGCTGTCACCGCCGCGACCGACGCAGGTACGCGCCGGCGCAGCGCCTTGAGCAGCACCTCGGGCGCGTCGATCCGCGCAGAAGCCGCCGCGCCCGAGCGCAGCGCCGTCTGATCCTGCGGGCTCGGCAGCGCGGCACGCACGCGTACGCCGGCGCCAGGTGAGATGCCGAGCGCCTGGAACGCACCTGCGGACAGCATCACCGCCCCGCCGGGCGCTTCGTTCGAGGCGACCAGCGCGAGGATCGTATGGCCCTGCCCCAGCTCGGTCACTTCGACGAAACTCCCGGGCGCAGCGCCTGCCGCCGAAACCGAGACACCGCGAGCGTCATCACCGGGTTGCGCGACTGCGACCATATCGAACAGCGCCGCGCCCGACGTTGCACGCGGGCCGGTGCCCTGCGGCATATCGGGCGGAGCATCCTGCGGGCCGGACGCGGGTTGCATCGGCTGCGACCACCCGGCGCGCGGCTGATCGGCAGCCGCATCCGCTTTCGGTGCGGGACGGCGATCGGCACCGCCGAGCGCAGCGGCAAGAACGAGCAGCAACATCTATCGCGAGACCGCGTCGGACAGCAGTCCGACCGACAGGGCATAGAAGTTCGAGCAATTGTAATCGAGGATCACGCGGTAGTTTCCCGTCAGCAGATAGGCGGTGTTGCCCGGACCATCGGGCTCGATCAGCGTCGCCAGCACGCTGTCGGCAGGCCAGGCGCGGCTCTGCGGCACGATGCCGAGCGCGCGCCATTCCGCCATCGTCTTCCAGCCGCTGTGCCGCTGGAACACGCGCGGGCAGCGCGGGCTGACGAGGCGGTTGACGATCTGCGAGCGGTCGAACCCGGCCGGCACGTCGACCGCGACGCCCCAAGGCTGGCCGGGCCGCCAGCCGGCGTTGGCGAAGTAATTGCCGATCGACGCGAGCGTATCCGCGTCGCTCGTCCATATGTCGGCGCGGCCATCGCCATCGCCGTCACGTGCGAGCCGGTTATAGACCGAGGGCAGGAACTGCGGCCCGCCCGTCGCGCCGGCCCAGCTCCCCACCAGCTTCGAACGCGGCACGCCGCGATCGAGCATCTTGAGCGCGCCGATGAACTCGTCGGTGAACAGGTCGCGCCGCCGCCCCTCATAGGCAAGCGAGGCGAGCGCGCGCGGCAGGTCGAACCCGCCCATCACCACGCCGTAATTGGTCTCGTTGCCCCAGATCGCCACCATGATCGATTCGGGAACGCCGGTTTCGTCCTCGATCTTCTTGAGCCGCCAACGCTGTGCCTGATACGCGGCGCGACCCCGGCTGATCCGCTGTGCATCGACGTGCGCGATCCGGTACGGCGCATAAGGCGGCGTTGCGGTGCTGGCGGGATTGCCCGGCTGCTGGCGATCGAGGTCGATCACGCGCTGGTTGAGCGTCAGCGTCGGCAGCACCGCATCGAGCGTCGCGTTCGACACGCCCTGCGCGCGCGCCTGCACCCGCAACTGGCCGAGGAACGCCTGAAAGCCCGCATCATCCTGCGCGCCGGCCGGCACCGCGAGTAAGGCGGAGAGCGCCGCGCCGATCGCCGTCAAAGATCTGGTAAAGCCCCGCATGAACATGACTCTGGCACAAGCCCGCGCCGACATGAACCCCCAAAGGCTGCCCCCTTGCACAAAACGCCGTTCCCGCCGTAAGCGGTGCCGGTCTCGGCGTGCTACGGGGTGAGCGGCGGCCGCGTCCTTCAAGCATCCAGCGCTTGCGGAAGCGGGCGCGAGAATGGAGAAGCGATACAACCGGCCGGAGGCAACGCGATTCGGGATCGGATCCACCGCGTTGCGAGCCGTAGCGGGTAAGGAAGAGTGTCCGAGTGGTTTAAGGAACCGGTCTTGAAAACCGGCGAGGGTGCAAGCTCTCCGTGGGTTCGAATCCCACCTCTTCCGCCAGCCTGTCGCGGACGCACGTTCTCCCCGACCCCCTAGAATCCGCCTTCAAAAGGAACGTCATCGCAGACGCGTGGTCGCCAATCTTCCATTCGAGCACTTGGGAACGCCCGACCTGACGATGCCGCCACTTGTAAAACAAGCGCAGAACGCTGCTTCCCAAGTGACACGGAGCGGGGTATCCCTCACGGGATGCAGCAGAACGCGACGCCCGATCCGATCCCCGTCCTTACAAGCGGCGATGCAAGTGCGGACAGCCAGCGTGGCGGCACGCTCGCGGACAAGGTGTACGAGCATCTGTTCGGGCTGATCTCCAGCGGTCGCTATTCGCGCGAGACGAAGTTGCCGAGCGAGCACGAGCTCGCCCGCTCGTTCGAGGTGTCGCGGCCTGTCATCCGCGATGCGCTCAAGCGGTTGCGCGACGACGGAGTGATCTACTCACGACAGGGCGCGGGCAGCTTCGTGCTCGGCCAGCAGGGCGAAGCGGCGGACGACATGGCGGACGTGCCGCAGTTGTTTGGGCCGGCGGAGACGATCGCCGATATCCAGCGCTGCTTCGAGTTTCGCGAGACGATTGAGGGCAAATGCGCCGAACTCGCCGCAGGGCGCCGCAGCGACGCGGTGATCGCACAGCTCGGCGAGATCCTGCGCCGGCTGGAGCGCGCCACCGCCGATCACGTCCACCGCGAGGATGTCGATTTCGAATTTCACCTCACCATCGCCAAGGCGTCGAACAACCAGTATTTCTCCTCGGTGCTGGCTGCGTTGCGCGATCAGATCGCGATCGGCATGAAGCTGCACGGTATGGCGTTGCTCAAGCCGTCGGGCCGGCTCGGCGAATCCACCGACGAGCATAGCCGCATCGTCGAGGCGATCGCCGCCGGCGACGCGCAGACGGCGGGCGATGCGATGCGCGCGCACATCCGCCACTCGCGCGACCGGCTGTTCGGCGGCGGGCTGATCGACCTCAGCCTCTGACGCGTTACAGCGCGGCGCGGTAGATGCCGGCGATCTCGGCCTGATCGATCGCGCGCGGGTTGTTGTCGAGCAGCCGCCGGATCGCCGCCGCCTCAGCCGCCATCGCGTCCAGATCGCCCGCGCCGATGCCGTGCGCGGACAGCCGCATGTCGATGCCGAGATCGCGACAGAACGCGCTCGCGGCGGCGAACACCGCATTATGGCCTACGGTGCCGAGCCCGAGCAGTTCGGTGATTTCGCGCGTGCGCTCGGGCACGGCCGGCGCATTGTGCGCAAGGATGTGCGGAAAGATGATCGCATTGGCGCGCCCGTGCGAGATGCCATGCCGCGTGCTGAGCGGGTAGGCGACGGCGTGCCCGGCAGCGGTGTTGACCGGCCCCAGGCAGTAGCCTCCATAGAGCGCGGCGAGCGCAAGCCCGGCGCGTGCGTCGAGATCGTCGCCGTTCTCCACCGCGCGGCGCAGGTAGCGGCCGATCAGGCGGATGCCCTCGCGCGCATAGAGGTCAGTCGCGGCATGCGCGCGGACGTTGGTGAACGCCTCGACACAATGGGCCAGCGCGTCGAGCCCGGTTTCGGCGGTGATGGTCGCGGGGACGGTGCGCGCCAGCGCGGGATCGATCACGACGAGATCGGCCACCATCTGTTGCGCTTCGATCGCGAGTTTGGTGCCGCTCGCGGGATCGCTCACCAAAGCGCGCGGACCCGCCTCGCTGCCCGTGCCGGCGGTGGAGGGCACCTGCGCGAGTGCGATCGTGCGCGACGGCACCCGGTCGACGCCGACCACGTCCGCCAGCGCCACTTCCGATCCGGCGAGGACGGCGATCAGCTTGGCCAGATCCATCACGCTGCCGCCGCCCGCCCCGACGATCAGATCGGGGCGCACCGTATCGGCAAGCCCGCGCGCCGCCGCGACCATCGCCGTATCGGGCTCGCGATCGACGCCGTCGAACACGCTGACCTCGCCGTCCAATCCGAGATCGCCGATGCGGTCGCGGAAGAACGGCGCGGTGATGAGCAATGTGCGGCGCACCCCGCGCCGCGCCGCGAACGCGCCGACCTCGCCGATGCAGCCGACCCCGAAATAGAGGCGCGCGGGTCGCTCGATCACGACCGGGCGAAACGGATCGGGCGCTGTCACTGGACGTTCTCCGGCGGGGTGCCGCCCGGCGTGAAAACGTGGCCGGGAAGCAGCCCGTCCTTGAACACCACGTCGCTGACAAGCTTGCCCGCCGCCGTCCAGACGCGCGCGCGGCCATCGGCGGCCTGCCCGTTCCATTCGGAAATGCTGCGCATCTTGCCGGGCGCCCACCAGCGCGTCCAGGTGAACCGATCGCCGCCGGTGAAGCGGCGTTCGGAAACGAGCGTGCCGGTCACATCGTAATTGCGCTCGACACCGACCTTGCGACCGAGCCGGTATTCGACCTCCCACTCGGGTTTGCCGTTCGGGTAGAACCAGCGCTGCGGGCCATCGAGTACGAACGCGCCGTTGCTGCCCCGCCCGCCCGACCAGCGCCCGCGCACGCCGCCGTCAGGGTAATGCTCCTCATGGCTGGTGCGTCCGGTGACGCCGGTCACGTCGTTGCCGTCGAGCGCGGCGGCGGCGGGGGCCGGTGCGTCGGGTGCATCGAGCCACGCTTCGTTGAAGGCGAGCGCGACCGCCGGCACCGTGACCGAGGTGACGACGTGGATCACCCCGTCGTCGCCCTGCGCGGCGGCGACATAGCCGAGCGTCGAACCCTCCATGTCTCGCGCGCGATCGGGCTTTTCCGAGCGTTCCGCGCCGGGCAGCGACTTGAACCGCCACGTCTTCCCGTCGTCGGCGGAGATCGCGACATAGGAACCGCGCTGCGGCACGCGCCTGAGCAGCGGCTTGGTGCGCACGTAGTCGCCCAGCATCATCAGCCGCCCGCTTTTCAGCCGCAGGATCTGCGGGCGCTGCGCCGAGCCGAGCGCGGGGAACGGCGTCTGCGATTTCACGTAGCTCTTGCCGCCATCGTGCGAGGTGGCGAGCGGCATGAAGCCGTCGATATCGGTGCTCTTGCCGCCGAAGCCGAGGATGCGACCGTCCTTTGCCTCCACGAAGGTGGTGTGGCGGCCGAAGGTGCGCCCGCCGGTGTCGCGCCACGTCCGCCCGTCGTCATCGCTCGCCCAGAGCAGCCCGACCGCGTCGGTCGAGCCAGGCACGCCGTCCGCCGCCGCGCCGTCGCTCGACAGCAGCAGCCGGCCCTTCGAATCGCGGAACGCGGTGTTGACCGGCTGGCGATTGTGCGGCCCCACCGGGCCGGCGAAGCGCGGGTATTGGATGGCGGACCAGCTCGCGCCGCTGTCTTCGCTCGTCATCCAGTGGAACGGGAAGTCCTTCTTCCCCCATTCGCTGCCACCCGAATACGGCGATCCCCAGAAGAAGCGCACCGTCTTGCCGTCGCGCAGCAGCAGCGGCGCATGATCGTTGACGCCGACGATATCCGCGAACGGCGACGGCGGATCCCATTGATCCGCGCCGTGACGCAGCCGGGTCGCGACGATCATCGTGCCCGCCTCATACTCGCGGTAGCTGGTGTAGATCGCGATCAGCACGTCGCCGTTGGGCATCACCGTGATGCCGGGGCTGTGATGGTGATTGCGGAACAGCGCGTCCCAGCCCGAGGCGTCGATCGTCGCGCCGCCGGTGTTGTTGGGCGGCGCGGGCAGATAGACGCGGCGGCGGAAATAGGGCTTGCTCGGGTCCGGCCCCATGCTCGCGGTGGCGAGATCGGTGCGCACGCCGACCGTGTTGAGCGGCGGCGTGACCGGCAGGTCGTGCGGCGCGGGATCGGGCGCCTCGACCAATCGCAGGCCGATCGTGTGAAAGCCGCCGCCCTGTTCCGCCCCGGCCTTGGGTGCGAAGCCCGGCGGGAAGGCGAGCCGAGCCTCGGGCCTGGTATAGTCGATCTCGACTTCGGGATCGGTCTTTGCGCGTTTGGGGTTGAAGCCGATCCGCCCGCCGCGCACCACCCGCAGCGCGCCCGATGCCGCGCCGGTCGGATCGGTCTGCGCCTCGAGCGGATACGTGCCGAAGCGATCGGCGGTCCATTCCTGCGGTCCACCCTCCAGCCCGACGACCGCACCGTAGCGCTTAGGGTCGCGCAGCGCGAGGCGAGCGGTATATTCCCACTCGGCCTCGGTCGGCAGGCGATAGTGGCGGCCGGTGCGCTGCGACAGCCACGCCGCATAGGCGACCGCATCGTCCCAGCTTATGCCCGCGACATAGGGCGTCGTTTCGGTGGAGATCGGCGCGTTGAGGCGGAAGCGCCGCCACTCCGCGATCGTGACTTCGTGCGCGGCGATGCGGAACGGCTTGCTGATCGTCACCGGGTGCGCGGGGCGCTCGTTGTAATAGTCGCGCGACAAGCCATCCTCGGCGCCCATCACGAAACGGCCGGCGGGGATGTCGACCATCGCGGGGGCTGGTTCGTTTTGCGGTTGCGCGATCGCCGCCGCCGCCGCGATCATCACCGGCGCCGTCCCGGCCAGCCAGATCCGCTTCACGACACCTCCTCCGCACCGTCTTCGAACAGGCGCGCCATCGCCTCGGCCAGGTCCGCCTGCGGGGCAGCATCGAGCGGCAGCCACGGCGGCCTCACCGTCGCCCAATCAGGCGTACCTGTGCGGAGTGCGTGCGCGGCCTTGAGCGCCGGGATCTGCGGCCAGCGCTGGAACAGCGTGCGCGCCGTGGTGATGCGCGTTTCGATCGCGCGAGTGCGCTCGGGCGGTTCGCCGGCCGCGATACACCGCGCGAGATCGGCGAGCCACGGCGCGATCAGATTGGAGGTCGCGGTGATACCCCCTGCCCCGCCGGCGCGCAGCAGCGGCCCGACGAGGTGATCCGCCCCGGCGAACACCGACAAGCCGGGGAAGGCCGCGACGAGGCCGCGCATATGGTCGAGGTCGCCGCTCGAATCCTTCACCCCGACGATCACGCCCGGATAGGCCGCGATCAGCCGCCGCAGCAGACCGGGCGTGATCCGAACGCCGCTCATCTGCGGAATGTGGTAGAGCATCGCAGTCAGGCCGGGGTCGCGCGTGCCCTCGATCACGCGCGCGTAATGCGCGAACAAGCCGTCCTCGCTCGGATCGGGGTAATAGAAGGGCGGCAGCAGCAGCACCGTCCGCACGCCGAGCGCGCGGGCGTGGCGGGTGAGGTCAATCGTCTCGGGGGCGGCGCAGAGGCCGGTGCCGGGCACCAGCCGCGTCGGATCGATCCCGGCGGCGACCACCGCTTCCAGCACGTCGCGCCGTTCGGCGGTCGACAGGCTATTCGCCTCCCCAGTGGTGCCGAGCAGGGCGATCCCGTCGCAGCCGCTGTCGAGCAGGTGGCGCGCATGTTCGGCGGTGCGTGCGGGATCGACCGTGCCGTCGGAGCCGAAGGCGGTGAACGACGCGGCGAAGATGCCGCGGATCGGCAGCGGCGCGCTCATGCCGCCAGCTCCGCGGTCTTCGCGACGCGCGGCGCATCGGCCAGGCGACGGGCATAGGCGAGTGCAGCCATCATGTTGACGTGGCTGGCGCGGCCGGTGCCGGCGATATCGAAGGCGGTGCCGTGGTCGACCGAGGTCCGGTCGATCGGCAACCCCAGCGACACGTTCACGGTCGTGTCGAACGCGACCAGCTTGGTCGGGATGTGGCCCTGATCGTGGTATTGCGCGACGACCAGATCGAACTCGCCCTGATAGGCGCGGTGGAATACCGTGTCGGGCGAGATCGGCCCGCTCACATCCACGCCGTGCGTGCGCGCCTGCGCGACGGCGGGCGCGATGCCGCGATCGTCTTCGTCACCGAACAGGCCGTGCTCGCCGCAATGCGGGTTGAGCCCGGCGACCGCGATACGGGGCTTGGGCGTGCCGATGCGGCGGAGCTGCGCCGCGCCGGCGAGGATCGTCGCGAGGACGCGCTTCGGCTCGACCCGGCGGATCGCCTCGGCGAGGGAGACGTGCGTAGAGACGTGGATCGTCGACAGCCGTTCGGACGCGAGCAGCATGAACGAGGCACGCGCGCCGGTGAGATGCGCGAGCAGCCCGGTATGGCCATCGAAGCGGTGGCCGGCGGCGTTCATCGCTTCCTTGTTGATCGGCGCGGTGCAGATGCAACCGCCCTCAGCCCGCACGATCTCGACCGCGCGGACGATCGTGCGATAGGCGGCGTCGCCCGCGATCGGATCGAGCTTGCCGAACGCGACGGGGGCAGAGAGCGCGATATCGTCGAGCCGGACCGCACCCGCGCCGTCGCCGAAGCGCACATCCGTACCGACGAGACGCGCTGCCTGTTCGAGCACGGCACGCGGGCCGACCACGCGGGTTCGCGCCAGCGTCGCCGCGTCGAGGTCGGCAAGCGCGCGACAGACGATCTCCGGCCCGATCCCCGCCGGATCCCCGGCGGTGATGACGATCGGCGCTGCTGTGTCGTCGGCTTTCATGCCCCCTCCTTCGCCGATGGCGTTGGCACGACACTTACCGGGCGCAGGCAAATCTGTCATCCTGTAAATTGAGTTGTCACGCCAAAACTCCCAATCATCCGGCTTTCGCGCCGCGCCGGTCGGGGAAGATCGACGCAATCACGTTTAATTTGACATATTATGACTTACATGTTGTGAAGCGTGCAACGCCGGCAAGCGCCGCATTCAGGAGAGGAACGGGGTTTGGCGACAAGGATCGTGCTGCTCGCCGACGATCTGACGGGCGCGCTCGACAGCGCCACGCCCTTCGTCGCGCGGGGGCTGAGCGTGCGCGTTGCGATCGGCAGCGCCGGAGTGGCTGCCGCCGCAACGGACGATCCCGACGTGCTGGTGGTGGACACGCAGAGCCGCGACCTCCCTGCTGCCGACGCAGCCGCGCGCGTCGTCGAAAGCTGGGCGGCGCTGGCGGAGCATACCCCGCACATCGTCATGAAGAAGGTCGACAGCCGCCTGAAAGGGCACGTCGCCGTCGAGACCGCCGCGCTGATGGCGGCGTCCGGTCGCACGCGGGCGGCGCTGTGTCCGGCCATCCCCGATCAGGCACGGATCGTTCGAGCCGGGCACGTACAGGGTCGCGGGGTCGATAGCCCCATCGATATCGCCGCGCGGTTCGCAGGCCTTGCGCCTGTCGAAATCCACGACGTCGCCACCGCCGACGAACTGGAGACGGTCGCGCGCGGACTGATCGCGCAAGGCGCCGACGTGCTGATGGTGGGCGCACGCGGGCTCGCCGCCGCCATTGCCGCGCAGTTCGGCGCCGAACGGGCGCAACAGGCCCCATCCCTCGCGCTGCCGATCGTGTTGGCGATCGGATCGCGCGATCCGATTACCGCCGTACAGATCGATGCGCTAAGCGCCGGGGGATTGCTCACCGGGCCGGTCGTGCTGGTCCGCGCCGAGGCGGATGACACCGGCGAGCCGCCCGCCTCTGTCGCGGCGCGGCTCGCCGCCCGCGTGGCCGCGCAGGTGAAAGCGGTCGGTGCGCGCACGATCCTGGCGGTGGGCGGCGATACCGCCGCCGCGGTTCTGCGCGCGCTCGACGCCGACGTGCTGCTGCCCTCGCACGAGTGCGCGCCCGGCGTGCCGGTAGCAGCGATCGCGGGGCGGGCGGGCCTCACGCTCGCGACCAAGTCAGGCGGCTTCGGCGCGCCCGACACGCTTGCCGCAATCGTGCGCGAAGCACACGCCGCCGCGCGGCAGGTCGCGGCATGAGCGGGCTCACCGATGCCGCGCAGGAACCCGTAGCCGCCGATCTGCCGCAGGGCCTGCCGATCGCGCTGCGCGGACGCGTCGCCGGGCTCGGCCCCGGCCTCGTCCTCGCCATGACCTTCCTCGGCACGGGCGATCTCATCAGTTCGAGCATTTCCGGCGCGAACTACGGCTATGCGCTGATGTGGACGCTGATCGTGGCGCTCGGCGCGCGCTATTGCATGATCTCCGCCATTGCCAAGTACAAGCTCCAGAACCGATTCGGCGACCGTTCGCTGATGGCCGGCTATGCACGCGTGTGGCGCGGCTTTCCGCTGTTCTTCGCGGTGACGATGCTGGTGTATGGCATAATCGTCCAGTCCGCCTTCCTGCGCGCGGGCACGGTCGGGCTGTTTGAACTCGCCGGGCGGCGCGGCGGCGAATGGGGGCATTTCTTCTGGGGCGTGCCGGTGGTGATCGCCACCGCGCTCGCGCTGACACGCGGCAACGCCTTCCGCTTCCTCGAATGGAGCGCGCGCGTCGCCTCGGTCGTGATCCTCGGTTCGTTCGTCTATGCCCTGGTGCGGATCGGCCATGTCGACTGGCCGGCGCTGGTGAAGGGCCTCACCTTCGCGGTGCCGCACAACAACGGGCCGTTCGACGCGCTGTTCATCGCGGTCGCGACGATCGGCACGATCGGCGGATCGGCCGCCAACCTGCTCTACCCGTATTTCATGGCGGAGCGCGGCTGGGACGGGCCGCAGCACCGCGCGGTGCAAAAGTTCGATCTCGCATCGGGCATGGTGCCGCTGCTCCTCATCAACCTGCTGATCTGGATCGTCGCGGCCGAGACGATCCGCGGCACCGGCGTGACCGTGTCGAACGAAGCGGGGCTGGCGCGGATGATGCGCATGGCGGTCGGGCCGGTCGGGCCGACATTGCTGTGGCTCGCCTTCGGGCTGAAGGCGTTCACCAGCTTCCCCGCGCAGGCGCACGGCTTCGCGCGGATGATGTTCGACGGGCTGCACCTCGGCACGCGGCGCGGCGCGGGTTACGCCAAACTCGCCGACGATCCGTGGTTCAACCGCGTCATGATCGCCTGCTTCATCGTCGTGCCGCTGGTCATCACCTTGCCCGGTGCGCCCGATCTGGTACGGATCAGCGTGTTCGGCACCAGCGTCATCACCGCGATCACGCTGCCGCCGATCCTGCTCGGCATCCTGGTGCTGACGTCGAGCCGGCGCTTCATGCTCGACGGGCACGTCAATCGCTGGTGGCAGACCGCGATCCTGCTCGTCATCGCCGCGATCGGCTTGTGGTCGCTGTACGCGATCCTCGCCAATCTGGCCGGCGCGATCGCGAAGGCGGCATGAGCGACACCGGCTATGCCCGCCGCGCTGTGCTGAAGGCGCTGGGTGCGAGCGCGATCCTCCCGGCCGTGGCGGCGACAGCGCGCAGCGACTGGGATGGACTCGCGCACCTGCTCGGCGATGCCGACGAGAGCGCGTGGATCAGGGCGAACGTGCCGTTCTTCGACTGCCCCGACGGAGGCATTCGCGAGATCTATTACTTTCGCTGGCGCAGCTTCCGCCGTAGCCTGAAACGGTCGCAAGATGGCTGGGTGGTGTGGGAGTTCCCGTATCATGTGCCCTGGGCGGGGCGGCACAACACGATCGTCGATGCCGCCGCGCACCACATCCTTGAAGGGCGCTGGCTGCGCGACCCGCAGCCGATGCGCGATTACCTCCGCTTCTGGCTGACCAACCCGAATGCGCCGCTACGCGGCTTCAGTTGCTGGATCGCCACCGCCGCGCTCGGGCTGCACCGCGTCCACCCGGACGGGGCGTTCGCGGCGGCGATGCTCCAACCGCTCGTCCACAATTACCACGCGTGGGAGGATGTGTTCCGCACGCCATCGGGCCTCTACACGCAAATGGCGGTCAACGACGGCATGGAGGAGGCGGCGAGCGGGCCACAGGGCCTGCGTCCGACGCTCAACAGCTATCAATATGGCGACGCCCGCGCCATCGCCGCGTTCGCGCGCGGGTTCGGCATGACGACGCTCGCCGATGCCTATGATGCGCGCGCGGCCGCGCTGAAGACACTGGTCGAGACGCGGCTGTGGAACCCGGCGACCGGTTTCTTCGACACGATCCGCCACGATACCGGCGCGCTGTCGAGGACGCGCGAGCTGGTCGGCTATCTGCCCTGGTACTTCGATCTGCCCGACGCGCGCTTCGCCTCCGCGTGGGGCCAGCTCGCCGATCCGCAGGGGTTTCGCGCGCCGTTCGGGCCGACCACGCTGGAGCGGCGCAACGCAGGCTTCGAACTGACCGACGATGATTCGCGCTGGAACGGATCGTCCTGGCCCTATGCGACCAGCCAGACGCTCGTCGCGCTCGCCAACCTGATCGCGCGCGGCGACCCCGCGCCAGTCGACCGCACGACCTGGCTCGATCTGCTCGGCACCTATACGCGCAGCCAATATCGCATGGTGGGCGGCCACCGCGAGCCGTGGATCGGCGAGAGCCTGCAACCGCTCACCGGTCGCTGGACGAGCGAGACGCGTGGCTACAACCACTCGACCTACGCCGACCTGATCATCACCGGGCTGTGCGGGCTGCGCCCGCGCGACGATGCGACGATCGAGATCGACCCTATGCTGCCGGCGGGCGCGTGGGACCATTTCGCACTGCGCGGCGTGCGGTATCGCGGGCACGACGTGGCGATCGTGTGGGATCGCACCGGCGCACGCCACGGGCATGGCGCGGGGCTGACGGTGCTGGTCGATGGACGCGTTGCCGCGCGGCGGGCGACGCTGGGGCGGCTGACCGCGCCGCTGACCGAAGCGGCAGCGCATGGGGTCGCGCCCGCGATCGAGGACGCGATCGGCCCCGGTCGCGTGACCAAGCCCACCGTGACGGCCTCGTTCTGGAAAGCCCAATCGCCCGTCGCGGTGATCGGTAGCGACAGCGATGCCGATGCCTTGTGGGACTATTACGGCTCGGGCCTCGCCACCGACTGGTTGCAGGTGACGCTGCCCGCACCGGTGCGGATCGGCGCGATCGCCTGGGATTGCTACGAGGACGAGGTGCGCCACAAGCCGCCGCTGCGCGCGGCGGTGGTGTATTGGGACGGCCATGGCTGGCAGCCGGTCGCCGAGGCGGAGGCGACACCCGCCGTCCCCGCCGCCGGGCTCAACCGCATCCGTTTCCATCCGGTCGACACCGACCGCTTCCGCCTGCTCGTCGACAGCCGCAAGCCGGGGCGCCACGGCGTCGGCGGCGGCATCACCGCTATCCGCTGGACGAGTGCCGCCGAACCTCAAGGAGCCGACACCTGATGGACACCGCCACGCCGATCGACCGACGGCAACTGCTCGGCGCCACCGCCGCGATGGCCACGCTGGCCCTGCCGCATGCCGCCGATGCCGCCGTCCTTGCCGGCGTGTTCGAGGACGTGCGCCACTATGGCGCGAAAGGCGACGGCAAGACGATCGACAGCGGCGCGATCAATCGCGCGATCGCCGCGGCGGCGAAGCGGGGCGGCGGCACCGTGGTCGTGCCACCGGGCAAATATCTGTGCTTCTCGATCCGGCTGGTCGACAATATCACGTTGATGCTCACCGCCGGCGCAACCTTGATCGCCGCCAACCCGGATGCGGACGGCGCGCACTACGACGCGCCCGAAAACTATCTGGAGGAGCAGTTCCAGGATTTCGGCATCACCCACGTCCACAACAGCCTGATCTACGCCGATGGCGCGAGCAACATCGGTATCGTCGGGCCGGGCATGATCCACGGCCTCGGGCTCGATCGCGCCGGCACCGGCGAGCGCTGGCACGCACGGCCCAACTTCCAGTCCGCCGCCGCGCTCGGCATCACCCCGCGCGAGCTTGCGTTGCGCGATCCCGAGGAGGCGCGCGAGGTCGGGCGCGCCAACAAGGCGATCGGGCTGGTGCGGTGCCGCAACGTGCATGTCGCGGACGTGACGATCCTGCTCGGCGGCCATTTCGCGCTGATGGCGCATGGGTGCAGCTCAATGCGGATCGACGGCCTGATGATCGACACCGATCGCGACGGCATCGACATCGACTGCTGCCGCGACGTGCGCGTGCTCAACTGCACGGTCAATTCGCCCAAGGACGATGCGATCGTGCTCAAGAGCAGCTATGCGCTCGGCCGCGCGGTGCTGTGCGAGGACATCGAGGTCGCCAACTGCCGCACGAGCGGCTTCCTGACCGGATCGGTGCTCGACGGCACCTATCGCCCGACCGATTACGGCTCCGGCCCGTTCGGCCGCATCAAGCTCGGCACCGAAACCAACGGCGGCTACCGCAACATCCGCATCGCCGACTGTATCTGTACGACCAGCCGTGGCATCCTCGTCGGCATCGTCGATGGCGGCACGCTGGAGGATGTATCGATCTCCGGCATCATCTTGCGCGATCCGGTCAACCATCCGCTGTTCGTCCACCACGGCGCGCGGTTGCGCGCGCCCGCCGGCACCGGCGTGGGCGCGGTGCGGCGGGTGCGGTTTGACAATATCGTCGCCTCGGGCGTCGACCCGCGCTACCCGTGCGGGATCGAGGGGCTGGCGGAGGCGCCGAGCGAGGACATCAGCTTCTCCGGCATCGAGATCACCTCGCGCGGTGGCGGCACTGCCGAAGATGCCGCGCGCGTGCCCGAATATCGCCGCGAGACCAGCCTCGAGGTCAAGTATCTGGGCACCCTGCCCGCCTTCGGCTTTTACGCGCGCAACGCCCGCCGCGTGACCTTGCGCGACGTGGCGTTCCGCACCGACACGCCCGACGCGCGACCCGCCATTTCGCTGACCAACGTGGCCGGCGCGATCCTCGACGGCATCGCCTCGCCCGCGTCGCGTGCGGAGACGGTGCGGGCGAAGGATTGCAGCGGCATCGCGCTCGGCACGACCACCACGCTGGCCCGATAGGACGCGCGCTTTGCAGCTTCCCGAGAACACGGCTACGCCGGGCGACGCCATGACGCCGCCCCTGCTCGAAGACTTCCCGCGCATCGGCCGCCGCCCGCGTTTCGCCGAGGCGGTGGTGGAGGATCTGGTGCGCGCGATCGTGACCGAAGCCTATCCGGCCGGCAGCGCGCTCCCGCCGGAGGCGGCGCTTGGCCGGACCTATCAGGTCAGCCGCACCGTCATCCGTGAAGCGACCGTCGCGGTTGCGCAGAAGGGGCTGGTCGTCTCCCAACAGGGGCGCGGCACGATCGTGCGCGAGGCGGATGCGTGGGACATGCTCGATCCTTTGGTGCTCGCCAACCTGTTCGAGCGCGCCGATGGCCTCGCCTTCCTCGACAATCTCTGTGAAATCCGCGCGCTGCTGGAAAGCGCCATGGCCGCCAAGGCCGCCGCGCGTCGTACGCCGGAGGCGCTCGCCGCGCTTGCCGCACAGCTCGCCAAGCTCGATGCGCTTGCCGGAACGCCGGCGGAATACGGGCGTGAGGACGTCGTGCTGCACGATCTCATCATGCGCATGTCGGGCGACCGGCTGAGCAAGGCGGTGATCGACGGACTCCAGAACGAGGCGCTGCGCTCGCACGGCTATAGCGGCACGCCCGACGTGGCGCATGTCCGGGAAACGCATGCCGCGCACCGCGCCGTCTGCGCGGCGATCGTTGCGGGCGACGGCGATGCGGCGGCGCAGGCGATGCGCGCGCACATCGAGGAAAGCTGGGCGAGGCGCCGTCCCCACCGATAAAAAAATGGCGCGGGCCACGTGCCCGCGCCGGAGGGGGAGGAGGGTACTCAGCACGCCGGACGCTGCCGGAGCGCGACGTGCTGCCGCTACCGATCACGCCAATCGCATGATGACCGCGTGACAAGGTGGTACGACACCATTACAAGTCTGTCAACTTCTGTTAGGTTGATAATCGGTGATAGGGCGCGCTGCCGCAGCGCCCGGGCAGCTACTTAGGAGACCCCTTATGATCCCTTCGCGTCGTCACATTCTGCAAGGTGTCGTAGCAGCCGGTGCGGCAGCGGGCGCGACCGCCGCCCGGGCACGGGACGGCGGTATCACCCCGGTCGAGCGCTGGGGCGTGCTCGAACTGAGCTTCGCCGGTCCCGATCAGGGCAACCCGATCGACGATATCCGCCTCGCCGCGACTTTCACCAATGACGACGCCAGCGTGACCGTGCCCGGCTTCTACGACGGCGACGGCACCTACCGCATCCGCTTCAGTCCCGCCGTGCTCGGCATCTGGCGGTGGGAGACGGCGAGCAATGTCGAACCGCTAGACGGCAAGCGCGGCTCGTGCCGCTGCACCCTGCCCTCCCTCGGCAACCACGGCCCGGTGCGCGTCAGCGCCGACGGCTATCACTTCACCTATGCGGACGGGACGCCCTATCGGCAGGTCGGCACCACCGCCTATTCCTGGGCGCTGCAAACGCCTGAGCGCTGCGAGCAGACGCTGGCGACGCTCAAGGCCGCACCGTTCAACAAGATCCGCATGCTCATCTTCCCCAACGTGCCCTCTGCGGCGGGCGATCCGTTCGTCGCCACCGGCACTGGCCCGACGGACTGGGATCCGACCCGCCCCGACCCGGCGTACTTCCGCCGCTACGAAGGCTGGATCAAACGGCTGCTCGACCTCGGCATCCAGGCGGACGTGATCCTGTTCCACCCCTATGCCAAGGTGCGCGGCTTCTCCGACATGAAGCGCGCCGACGACGAGCGCTACATCCGCTACGTCGCCGCGCGGTTTGGCGCGTATCGGAACGTCTGGTGGTCGATGGCCAACGAATATGATGGCGTGAAGACCAAGACGATGGCCGACTGGGACCACAATTTCCAGGTGTTGCAAGCCGCCGATCCGCACGACCGGCTGCGCTCGATCCACCAGATCAACATCTATTACGATCATCGCAAACCGTGGATCACCCACGCCAGCATCCAGAACGGCAGCGCGGTGCTCGACGATGCGCGCGCCCAGCCGCACCGCAACTTCGCGCAGAAGGCGGTGATCTTCGACGAGGTGCTGTACGAGGGCAATTCGGAACGCCGCTGGGGTCAGTTGAAGGGCGAGGAACTGGTCGAGCGGTTCTGGTGGGGCACGATCGCGGGCACCTATGTCGGGCATAGCGAGACCTATTCATCGCCCGGCAAGACAGACGGATCGTGGCTCGGGCAAGGCGGCAAGCTGGTCGGCACGAGCTGGCCGCGCCTCGCCTTCCTGCGCACGATCCTCGACAGCGCGCCCGCGCCGGGCATCGAGCCGATCGAGACGTGGTACGAATATCACCTCGGCGGCAAGCCGTTCGAATATTACCTCCGCTATTTCGGCGAGGCCGCGCCGTCCGAATGGCCGGTGGTGCTGCCCGGCCGCGACGACGATCCGCACAACAGCTACCGCGCCGAGCTGATCGACACCTGGAACATGACGATCACGCCGGTGGACGGCCTGTTCAAGATGGCGCAGCGCGACAAATATACCCACCACGCTCCCGACCGCCCGACCATCGCCATGCCGGGCCGGCCGTGGATGGCGATCCGGCTGGTGCGGGTTTAAAAGGGATCGACAATGCGGCTTCCCACGTCACCCCGGACTTGTTCAGGGGGCCACTCAGCCGCACGCGCAGTGGTTGAGCCTCTATCCTTGTCGGATGCCGAGAGGTGGACCCCGGAACAAGTCCGGGGTGACGGTCGGGTGGACGGAGGTCGAACCCGCAGTCTTGAATGTCGATATGCTTAGTCGATCCAGCCCGTGTCGCCCTTGAAGAAGGCGGCGAGAGACCACTGCGCCGCCTCGGCATCGCTCAGGATGCGCGCGTGCGGTTCGCGCGTCGCGTCCGACGCGCCGGGTCCGCGCGAGCGATATTCGGTGAAGGCGGCGGTAAGCAACGTCTTCGAGCGATCGGGATACCATTCGCGCCAGCCGGCGGGGTCAAGCGGGGCGTCGATCTGCGTGTCGAGCCACACCACTTGCGCATAGGGCCGCCATGCCCGGCCAAAATAGATGCCGCGCGCGGCCGGGTCCGCCGTCAACCGGCAATGGTCGAACACGAAGGCGCTGTCGTCGTCGGGGCGGGCGCGGCTCTGCGCTGTGTAGAAGACGTTGTTGCGGGCGAGGCCATGCAACTCGCAGCCTTGGAAATACGCTTTGGCGTTGCCGAACACGAAATCCACATGTCCCTCGACATAGCAATCTTCGAACACGACGCGCGTCTGCTGGTTCTGCGGGTGGACGAGGTAGAGCGTATCCTGCGTGCCGAGCACGCGCACGCGGCGGAACACCGCGCGATCCCCCGACACCGCGAGCGCCACCGCCTGCGCGCTCTTGTGCGCGGGGTCGCGCGCCCAGTCGTTCGCGAAGGTGACGTTCTCGGCGCGGAAGCCGTCGGCGGCGACATAGGTGCTCGGCGTCTGGTAGGTGTTGCCGACGTTGATCGAACTGTCACCATAGACCAGCACCACATCGTCGGGCCGCTTGCCGGTGCCGACCAGCCGGACGTTGGGCTTGGTGATCCAGAGTTTCTCGCGGTAGGTGCCCGGCGCGATGCGGATCTCTCCGCCGAACGCGGGCAGCGCCTCGATCGCCGCGCCGATTGTGCGCAGGCTCCCGTGCGGCGAGACGGTCACGGTTTTCGCCTCGGCCAGCGCCGGCCAGCACAACAGCAGGCACAAAGCGCCGATCAGCCGGATCACGCCGCATCCCCCGGCTGCCACGGCCGGCCGTTGATTGTCACGCGCTCGGCCGTCACGTCGGCATCGGCGAGGCGATTGCCATGGCGCACGCCGTCGAAGCGGCAGTCGACGATGCGGATCGCATCGACCCGCAGCGCACTCGTCCCCTGCACGTCAAGCGCGTAGAGGCTGCCCGCGCTGCGCACGTTACGCATCGTCACCCCGCCCATCCGGCGCGGCGGGAACGCGCCGCCCTCGTCGTTACCGTAGCGCAGGCTGATCTCCAGCACGCCTTCGCCCACGCTGTCGACATCGACGTCGCGGAACAGCACGTTCTCGATATAGCCGCCGCGTTGCGCATTGCTCTTGAGCCGCAGCGCGCGCAGCAGGTTCGATCCGCCCATCCGGCAATCGCGCACATAGATGTTGCGGATGCCGCCCGAGGCTTCGCTGCCCAGCGACACGCCGCCATGCCCGTCGCGCATCCGGCAGTTGCGCACGATGATGTCCTCGCTCGGCACGTTGATGCGGCGGCCGTCGTAATCCCGCCCGCTCTTGATCGCGATGCAATCGTCGCCGGTGGTGAAGTCGCAGCGTTCGATCAGCACGTCGCGGCACGACTCGGGATCGCAACCGTCGCTGTTGGGGCCGAGCGAGTTGAGCGTCACCCCGCGCACGGTGACGTTCCGGCACAGCACCGGATGCAGCAGCCACATCGGCGAGTTGACCACCGTCACGCCCTCGATCAGCACGTTGCGGCAGCGATAAGGTTGGACGAAGCTCGGCCGCAGATACGCGCCCGGCCCCATCCACCGCTCCGCAACGGGCGCACCGGCGGTGGCGAGGGCGGTCAGCCGCTGTTGCGCGGCGCGGTGGCCGGCGGCGACCTCGGGCGTCGCGTTCTTCGCCCAGCCCCACCAGTTCGCCTGGCTCGCCTGCCCGTCGAGCGTGCCCGCGCCGGTGATCGCGACATCCTCCGCGTCGAGCGCGTAGATCAGTGGCGCGTAGTTCATGCACTCGACGCCCTCGAAGCGGGTCAGCACCATCGGCAGATAGTCCGAAGGGTCGGTGGAAAAGCGCAGGGTCGCACCCGCTTCGAGATGCAGTTCGACCCGACTGCCGAGCCGGATCGCGGCGGTCGGCCAGACCCCCGTCGGCACCAGCACACGCCCGCCGCCGGCCGCGATGCACGCCGCGATCGCAGCACGGATCGCAGCGGTGGTGCGCGACTGACTCGCCGCATCCGCGCCGTAGCGCCGGATGTCGAACACGCGCGCCGGAAAACGTGGCGGCCGGATGCGCGCGAGGATGCGCTCGGCAGGTGCCCAGTCGTCGGCCGGAGGCGCAGCGCGAGCCGCGGTCAGCGCGGTTCCGGCGGCCGCGCCCAGCAGCAGCGCGCGGCGGTCGATCGTCATCACGAGGCATCTCCCAATCGTGTCCAGCCGGTATCCCCGGCGAAGAAGCTGTCGAGCGTGTATTTGCCCGCCTCCGCTTCACTCAGTGTCCGCAAGCGCGAGGCCGTCGGCGCGCCGTGCGTGAACTGCGTGCGATACTCGGCATAGGTGGCGGTGGTGCCATCATGCGTCAGCCCGGGCTTCCACTCGCGCCACCCGCCGGCCGCGAGCGGCGTGTCGACGCGGCTGTCGATCAGCACGACGCGCGCATAAGGCCGCCACGGCCGGCCGAGATACACGCCGCCCGGCGCCGTCCCCGCTGTGAAGGTGCAATGCGTGAACACGAAGCCGTCGCGCTCGGCGGGGACGTTGCGGCTCTGCGCGGTGAACATCACGGTGCTGTGGTCGACGCCGTGGATCGTGCAGCCATCGAAATAGCTCTGACCGTTGCCGAAGATGAAATCGACATGGCCCTCGACATAGCAGTCGCGAAACATCTGCCGCGTGACCTGTCCGGGCGGGTGGGCGAGGTAGAGCGTATCCTGCCGGCCGAGGATGCGCACCCGTTCTGCCACCGCGCGGTCGCCCGAGATTGCCAGCGCGACCGCCTGCGACGCGCCCTGTTTGGCGATGCTGCCCCAATCGTTCGCGATGGTGAGGTTTTGCGCCTGAAAATCGTCGCCCGCCGCGTGAAGCGTCGCGGAGGCGTAGATCGATCCGCTGGTGGCGGCGCTTTCCCCCGCGACGACGGTGACATCCTCGGGCCGCGCGCCCTGACCGATCAGCCGAACGTGCGGCTTGCCGATCCGCACCTGCCCACGATAGCGGCCGGGCGCGATCAGGATCGTGCCGCCGCGCGCGGGCAGCGCGTCCACCGCGGCCTGCACGGTGCGATACGCGCCCGGCGCATGCGGAGACACGCGTAGCGGCCCTGCGGATGCTGGGCGCGCGAGCGCTGCGAAGGCCAGCATGACAAGCGCGATCAGCCAGACGCGAGTCGCCGACGAAATGCTGTGCGCCATGTCCCTGTCCTCCCGCTCCGAACGGTCGCCCACCATCGCATCTTAGTCAAGCAAGACCTTACAAATATTCCAGATTGTTCACTCAGCGGATGACTCGCAATCTGCGCAAGAGAGACGGTGCAGCCATCATGAGAAGAACGCCGCCGCTAAGACACCGCGAACTCAACCATACCTTAAAGCACTGAAATACGCAGGATATTGCTCTTGCGAAACAGCGATCGGTGCAGCAACTCTCCCGCATGCAGCGACTGCCGTTTGACAACATTCTATTACAAGTTTACCGGTGAGGCACAAGGCGTTCCAGCGTCAGTACCGGGAGGAGAGAGCATGCGAAAGTGCCCCACATATCTGATGACCACGGCCGGCCTCGCGATCGCGATGAGCCAGGCTGCGGCCGCTCACGCGCAGGGCGCGCCAGCCCCCGCGCCACAACAAAGCGACGCGACGCCGCCGGCCACGCTCGATCGACAGTCGCCGCCGGTCAGCAGCCCGGCCGGCACCGCCGCCGCGCAGGACGTGATCGTCACCGGCAGCCGCCTCGCGAACCCCAGCCTCGTCTCGCCCAGCCCGCTTCAGGTGATCGACCAGCAGGCGATCAAGCGCGAGGCGTTCATCAACATCCAGGATGCGATCCAGCTCAACCCGGCGTTCGGCAACCCCGGCAACAGCCGCACCACTTCGAACGGCAGCCGCACCGGCACCGGCCTCTCCACGATCGGCCTGCGCAACGCGGGGCCCAATCTGACGCTGGTGCTGATCGACGGGCGGCGCGCGGTGCCGGGCGCGCCGGGATCGAGCGCGGTCGACGTCGGCTTCATCCCGACCGGGTTCGTCGACCGGGTCGAGGTGCTGACCGGCGGCGCGTCGGCGGTCTATGGTTCGGACGCGATCGCCGGCGTCGTCAACTTCATCTACAAGAAACATTACGACGGTATTCAGGCGAACGCGCAGGCCGGCCTGTCCGAACGCGGCGACGATGCCGAATATCAGGCCGACATCACCTTCGGCCGCAACTTCGCCGACAACAAGGGCAACATCCTCGTCTATGCGGGATGGTCGAAGCAGGAGGCCGTATCGGCGGCGAACCGCGACTATACGGCGGCGGGCTACACCAGCCTCGGCACCGTGCAGCGCACCGCGACGCGCAGCGACGCCAACGTCGCCGCTGCGCAGAACCTGTTCGTGGGCGTCGGCATCTATGGCAACGTGACGCCTTCCGGCCTGTTCACGGCGGGCGGCAAGAATTATACGGTCAACGCGGACGGCACCGGCCGCCTGCTCAACACCGCGACCGACATCTACAACGGCGCGCCGTTCGGCGCCCTCGCCTCCCCGCTCGATCGCTATACGTTCGCGTCGCGCCTGAACTATCAGGTGCTCGACCATATGAACGTGTTCGTGCAGGGCACCTACGGCCGCACCAAGACGACCGCCTACCTCAACCCGCTTGGACTGACGACGTCGGGCGGGCTCGGCACGTTCCCGGGCACCAAGGGCTTCTACAACATCGAATCGTTCGTCACCTCGCCCGCCGGGGTGACGACCAAGGTACGCAATCCGCTCGTCCCCGACGTGATCTTCAACGCCGCCACCGACACTACCGGCGACGGGCTGAAGGACATCAGCGTCAGCCGGCGCATGAACGAATACGGCCCGGTCCGCTCCGAAGCGGACCGCGACCAGTTCCAGTTCACCATCGGCGCCGAAGGCACGATCGGCGACAGCCCGTGGAAGTATGACGGCTTCTATTCGTATGGCGTGACGACCGCGTCGCAGATCACGCACGGGGTGGTCAACGAATACAACATGGCCTTCGCGCTCGACGTGGTGCCCGACCTGTTCGACGTGAACAACAACGGCAATCGCACCGAGGCGATCTGCGCCAATGTGCAGGCGCGCGCTGCCGGCTGCGTTCCCGCCAACATCTACGGCGCCAACACTCTTAGCCCGGCGGCGACCGCCTATACCAGCGCGAATGTGGTGCGCAGCGCGCGACAGACGCTTGAGAATGCCGGCGTCAACCTGTCGGGGCCGCTGTTTCCTTTGCCGGGCGGCTCGGTCCAGCTCGCGGTGGGTGCGGAATATCGGCGCGAAGCAAGCCGGGAGTCGTTCGATCCGCTCGCCAATGCCGGGCGCAACGGATACGCGCAGCAGGTCGATACCGGGGGCAGCTTCACCGTCAAGGAAGCCTATGCCGAGTTGCAGTTGCCGATCCTTTCGAAGGTCCGCTTCTTCGACAACCTGACGGTGCGCGGCGCAGTGCGTGCGTCGGATTACTCGTCGCTCAGCAGGACGTTCTTCGCCTACAACGGCGCGGTCGAATGGGCGCCGATCCGCGACATTCGCTTCCGCGGCACCTATGCGCATGCCACGCGCGCGCCCAACATCAGCGAACTGTACCGCCCTGCCACGACCACGATCGACAGCGTGACCGATCCCTGCAAGGGCATCACCCTCACCAGCAGCGGTCGCGCGAGTGAGATCTGCCGCCGCGACCCGACCATCGTCGCCAACATCAACGCGCATAACGGCGTGTTCACGCTCAACAACCAGGATCAGGCGGGCGTCACGACGTTCACCGCGCCAAATCCCAACCTGCGCGAGCAAAGCGCCAGCACCTATACGTTAGGCGCGGTCATCAACCCCGTCTCTATCCATGCGCTGCGCAATCTCACCATCGCGGGCGATTACTACAAGCTGCTGATCGACAACGGCATCGGCGGTCAGAACATCTCCACTGCCGCCGATCTCTGTTACAATCAGGACCAGCAATATTTTTGCGGGCTGATCCAGCGCCGCACCTCCGATACCGGCGTGTACAGCACCGGATCGATCGAATTCTATTCGAGCCAGCTCACCAACAACGATAGCGAGCGGCTGGTGGAGGGCCTCGACTTCACGCTGTCGTACCTGACGAGCCTGCGTGCGCTTGGTCTTCCGGGCAGCCTCAGCTTCTCGGTCAGCTACAGCCACTTGCTGCGCAGCTACAGCCGGGCGACCGCGACCGCGACGCGGCGGAATTTGAAGGGCGAACTCGGCACCGCATCCGATCCCGCCACGGTGAGCGTCAGCTACGACGACAACCATTTCGGCCTGACGCTGACCGGTCAGTATCAGTCGCCGTACTTCTTCGACCAGCCGTTCCGCGCGCAATATCTGCTCGCCGACGGCACGCCGGTCGACAAGGATTACTTCCGCATCCCGCCCTATATCTACACCAACGCGCAGGTCCGCTTCAAAGTGAACAGCGTGTACCAGATGTTCGTCGGCGTGAAGAACCTGACCGACACGCGCCCGCCCGCGCTGTGGAGCGGCCTGCCCGGCACCGGCTATGTCTATGACCAGATCGGGCGCCGCTTCTACGCCGGCGTGCGGATGAACTTCTGACGGGAGCGGGGAGCATGATCCCGCGGTTGCCGGGCGGGCGGCAACCGCGCCTGCATCGCGGCGGTGGCGTTACGGGGCAACATCTCAACCGGCGCGAAGTGCTTTGCGCGCTGGGTCTTGGGGCGGTTGCCAATGCGCCGCCCCCGCGCGTGGCTGAACCGCGCGGGCCGTGGCTGTTCGCCTATTTTCGGGCCGATGCGCAGGCGAGCGACGCGGCGGGGCTGCACCTTGCCACCAGCATCGACGGAACACAGTTCGATGTCGTCGCAGGCGGCCGCAGCGTGTTGCGCCCCGAAGCGGGCACCGAGCGCCTGTTGCGCGACCCCTGCCTGTTCCGAGGGCCTAGCCGACACGACCCGTTCCACCTCGTTTGGACGACCGGCTGGCAGGACACCACGCTCGGCCATGCCACCTCGCACGATCTGGTCCACTGGTCGCCGCAGCAAGCCGTTCCGGTGATGGCGGCGTTTCCGGCTGCACGGAACGTCTGGGCGCCGGAGGGCATCTGGGATGCGGCGACGCGCAGCTTCGTCCTGTTCTGGTCGAGCACGGTGCCCGGCATGTTCCCGCAAGCGAAAGCCAGCTCGGTGCGCGGGATGGACAACCGCATCTTCTGTACCACCACGCGCGATTTCGTCGCGTTCTCGCCGACGCGGGTGCTGTTCGATCCCGGCTTCACGGTGATCGACGCGACCTTCCTGCGCGCGGCGGACGGCGCGCTCTACCTGATCGTCAAGGACGAGCGGCTCGATCCGTTGCGCAAGACCATCCGCATCGCACGCGCGGCCTCGCCGCTCGGCCCGTTCGGCCCGCTATCTGCTCCGGTGACGGAGCCGTGGACCGAAGGCCCGACCGCGACCCGGATCGGCGACCGCTACCGCCTCTATTACGATGCCTATCGCACCAGGCAGTTCAACGCGGTCGAGTCGAGCGATCTCGTCCACTGGACGCCGGTCGCGGGCCTGCGCATGCCGCCGGGGGCACGGCATGGCACGGTGTTGCCGATCGACCGGCGGCTGTTCGAGCGGTTGCGCGCGCTACCCTAGCGACCGCTCGCATCAGTCGACGCGAGCCGAGTCGATGGCGAGATCGTTCGCAGCGGCCACGTCGAGGTGCAGCGTGTATGCGCCGGCGTTGATCATCCCCGACGTTTCTACGGCGACCTCCTGCCAACCCTCACCGGGCGCGAATGCGACCGGCATGCGCGCTGCCACCAGCCCGCTCGCGTCGGTGATCCGCAACTCACCACTGGCCGCGTCGTTCGCCCAATAGCGCAGCCGGAAACGGTGTTGCCCGGCCACATCGGTCTGCAAGGGCCAGTCGAGCCCCGCCGCGCCGCTACCGAACTGGACATAGCCCTGCCCACCATAGCCCTTCAGCCGCGTCGCCACCGTGCCGCCGGTCGGCTTGCCCGCCTCGGCTTCCTTGAGCCCCTTGTCGCGCGCGAAGCTGAACTGGCCGGGCGCATAAGGCGACAGCAAGGCGCGGCGGATCAGCGCCGGCACCCCCGCCGGCAGGTCGATATCCGCGCCCGCCCCGATCTTGCGCGAGGCGAAATGGACCTCGCGAAGGCCGTCCGCACCGACCAGAGCGGCCGAGAGCCTGGTATCGCTCCAACCGTCCGGTGCCGTCCGCCCCGGCGCAAGCGCCAGATAGGCGACGGCGGGACGTTTGGCGCGAACGGTCGGCGCGCCATCCGCCGGCAGCACCGCATCGCTGTCGAGCAGCTCGTGCGGCAGATGCGTCCAGCGTGATCCCGCGCTGGCGAACGCCTCGTCGCCATTATCGACATACTGCCGCACGCCTGCGCCTTTCACGACGACCACGTCGGTTTCATTCGCCGGCTCCGGCGGCGCGGCGGCGACGGGTCGCTCGGCGGCGATCGCGATCGCGGTGACGATCGCCTGCCCCGCGTCGGTGTGCGGGAAGCCGATTTCCATCTGCCCGCCCCGCGCCTCGACGGTGACGACCTTCTTCAGCGCGGTGTCGAAGCCGGCCTCCTTGAAGATATCCAGGTCGCGGATCACCGTGCGCCCATCGACTGCGACGTCGAAGCGGCGCCAGCCGGGCGCGTCGATGCCGGCCCGGCCGTACCACGGCTCGACGAAATAGAGTTCGACACGGTAGCGCCCGGGCGGCACCGCGAACCGGTAGCGGAGCGCCTCGCGCCCGTAGCGAAAGGTCTGGAACAGAGCGGGCGTGTCGGTGCCGGCGATCGCGTCGAAGGTCTTGCGCCGACTGCCGAGCGCCGGATCGAGTTCGGGGTAAGCGTCCGCCCAACTCGTCCAGCCCCACGCGCCCCCCTTCATCCAGTGCCGGTCGCCCGCCCAGCGCTGACCCGCCGCATCGACCAGCGCGGTGCCGCCGGCGTTGACCCGGTAGAGATAGGTCAGCCCCGGCATACCGCGCGTCACGGCGGGTTGGCCGGCGCCATCGGCCTGCGCGCCGGGCGCGGGCGGTAGCAGCGGCAGCCGCACCAGATCGCTCGCCTTCACCGCGCCCGCGCCGTCGAGGCACGTCGCGCTCAGCACACCGTAGCGCACCGGCACGCCATCCCAGCGGAAGCGCTGCTCGGCATCGCGCGTCTTGCGGCCGAGCGAGATGTGCCTCGCGGCATCGTTGAACAGCTCCACCGCATCGCAGTTGGAATAGACCTCGATGCCCGATCGCACGCCCGGCTCCGACCAGCGGTCCGGCCAGGTATGCGAGACGATATACACCATCGGCGCCCCCCGCATCGGCACCTGCCGCGCGCGGAACATGTAATAGACGTCGAGCGGTTCGCCCCACAGCGTCATCAGCCCCTTGTTATTGGCCGGGCCGACATGGTCGAGTTCGCGCACGCCGTCCCAAATCTGCGTGCCGTCCTGCCGCATCGGTCGGCCGGGGTTCTCGTGCGTGGCGAGCAGCCAGTGGAACTGCCCGACGCTGCGATCCGCCACGCTGTCGGCAAGCCGCGCCTTCTTCTGCATCAGCGCGGCCATCTGCTCCTCGGAGAAAGCGTGTGCGTCATACGGCGGCTCGGCGTGGAGTTCGAGGCTGCGCCAGGCGCCATATTCGCCGACCATACCCTGCTTCGTAACTTCGTCCGCATAACGATCGGGGTTGCCGCCATAAGTGCCCGACCAGTTCTGCGGCACGTTCCAGTCCGCACCGTCGCCGCCGTTGCAGGTCGTCACCAGCCGCTGCACCGATGCTGTCGGATCGAGAGCGCGGATCACCGCCACCATCTCTTGCGCGAAATCCTTCGGCAAGCGGCTCTCATTTTGGAGTCCCCACAGGAACACCGCCGGATTGTTGCGTCGTTCGCGCACCCAATCGGCCATCAGCGCCTTGAAGTTGGCGCGGTAGCCAGTCGTGTCGAACCAGAGATGCGCGCTGAACTGCGGCCACCACAGCAGCCCGTCGCGCGCGATCGTGTCGCCATACGCGAGGTTGTGCGGGTAATGCGCGTCGCGAAAGGCGTTGAAGCCCGCCGCCCGCACCTGTTCGACGCGCGCGGCAATCTGCGCGGGCGAGAAACTGTGCGATCCGCCGAGCAGATGTTCGTATTCACCGATGCCGCGCACGATGAACGGCGCACCATTGAGGTACAGCCGGCGCGCACCGGTCGCATCGGCGCGGATCTCGACGGTGCGGATGCCGTAGGGCGTGCTCGTCTCGTCGACGGTTCGTCCCGCCTCGACCAGCCGCGCGCGCAGCGTGTAGAGCGTCGGCGCGGACGGCGACCACAGATGTGGGCGCAGGATCGCCGGCAACGGCCGATCGATCTGCTGCGTCGCGCCCGGTGCGAGCGTCTGCTCGGCGCGCTGCTCGGCCACCACGCGCCCGCTCGGGTCGAGCATTTGCCCGATCAACGTGAACCGCCGTGCGCGGGTCGATCGGTTCTCGATCTCGGTGCGCATGGTCAGCCGCGCGTGCTGCGCGTCGATATCGGCGAGTGCGCCCCAGGCGTACAGGCCGAACGGCTGAACGCGCAGCGCCGACGTGCGCTCGACATGCACCGGGCGGAAGATGCCGAACGGCTGGGACCCCTCGCAACAGCCGCCGTCCGCCTGATCGTCGCCCGACACCCAGGGCAGATCCTGAATGCCGGCGGGATTGTCGACACGCACCGCCAGCACATTGTCGCCGCCGCGCGCCGCTCCGGTCACGTCGAGCGTGAAGCTGGTCAGCCCGCCGCCATGCCGCCCGACCGGGCGGCCGTTGAGCCACACGCTGGCATAGCTGTTGACGCCTTCGAACCGGAGCTGGATGCGCTCGTCGGGTTTTGCCGGCGTGAGCGCGAGGTGCGTGCGATACCAGGCGACGCCATGCCGCGCGCCGCGCACCACCTGCCGGTCATAGGCGTAGCCCTGCCAGTTGTGCGGGACGGTGACGCTCTGCCAGCGGCTGTCGTCGGCGTCGATCCGCTGGAACGGAGCATCGGCGGCCGCAGCCTTGCCGGCCGCATCGGCTTCGAACAGGATCGACCGCCACGTCTGTGCGACGATCATGTCCTGTCGTGCCGCCGCCTGCGCGCCGGGCGACAGGAGCGATGCGGCCAACATGCCGATCAGGGCCGCGAGCACGCGTACTGTGTGACGATCGAGTCGCTGCCTCATAACCCTCTTGCCCGCGCAAACGCGCTGATCTGAAATTTCTTCTGTTGCGTTTGATATTGCATAATCGATATCGCTTTGACCATGACCTTGCACCCGCTTTCGCCATCGCCGACGCGGCGGACCGTGATCGGCGCCGCTGCCGCCGGCACGTTCGTTGCGGCTCTGCCTGCGTCGGCGGCGGCCGATCCTGGCGTGCCCGCGGCCGACCGCAACGCGACGCTGCTGTGGCACGCCAAGCCCGCCGCCGCGTGGGAAGACGGATATCCGATCGGCAACGGCCGGCTGGCCGCGATGCTGATGGGGCAGATCAAGCGCGAGCGTGTGCAACTGAACGAGGGCACGCTGTTCTCGGGTGGGCCGTACGACAACGTCAATCCGAATGCGCGCGCCGCCTTGCCGCAGGTCCGCGCGCTGATCTTCGCGGGCCGCTATGCCGAGGCGGAGGCGCTGGCCGAGGCGCAGGTCCAGGCGACCCCGCCGCGAGAGATGTCGTATCAGTCGGTGGGCGATCTGATGCTCGATCTGGCCGGGGTTAACGAAACCTCCATCAGCGACTATCGCCGCGAACTGGACCTCGATGCGGCGATCGCCACCACCAGCTTCGTGTCGGACGGGGTACGCTACCGGCGCGAGGCGTTCGCTTCGGCGGTGGACGATGTCATCGCGATCCGCATCACCGCCGACCAGCCGTTCGCGCTGGAATGCCAGCTTACCAGCGGCCAGCGCAACACCGCCAGCGCGCCTAGCCCCGCGTCGCTGCTGATCGCGGGCATCAACAACACCGATTACGGCATCACCGGCGCGCTGCACTTCGCCGCGGCGGCCGAGGTGGTGCTTGAGGGCGGCACGATCGAGCGCGCCGGCCCGGTCGTGCGCATCCGCGACGCGCGCGCCGTCACGGTTCTGGTGGCGGCGGCGACGAGCTTTCGCTCGCCGGTCGACGTCGGCGGCGATCCCGTCGCGCTCGTCCAGCGCCGGATCGCGGCGGCGCGTGTGAAAAGCTGGGATCGACTTCGCGACGCGCATTGCGCCGATCATCGCCGCCTGTTCCGCCGCCTGTCGATCGACCTCGGCACCAGCGAAGCCGCCACCCGCCCGACCGACCAGCGCGCCAGCCGTGCGCTCGGCCGTCCCGATCCGGCGCTGGCGGCGCTGTTCGTGCAATTCGGCCGTTATCTGCTGATCGCATCGTCGCGCGGTGGTGAGCCCGCCAACCTTCAGGGCAAGTGGAACGACAGCAACCGCCCGCCGTGGGGTTCCAAATATACGATCAACATCAATACCGAGATGAACTACTGGCCGGCGGACACCGGCAACCTCGGCGAATGCGTCGAACCGCTGACGCGTATGGTCGAGGAACTGGCGATCTCGGGCGCGCACACCGCAGCGGCGATGTACGGTGCGCGCGGCTGGGTCGCGCATCACAATACCGATCTGTGGCGCGCCTCGGGGCCGGTCGATCATAGCCGCACCGGACTGTGGCCGATGGGCGGCGCGTGGCTGAGCTGCCAGCTGTGGGACCATTGGGACTATCACCGCGACCCTGCGTATCTGCGCCGCATCTACCCGCTGCTGCGCGGCGCGGCGCTGTTCTTCCTCGATACGTTGGTCGAGGATTCGGCGAGCGGCACGATGCTCACCAACCCGTCGCTGTCGCCCGAGAACGATCACGGCCATGGCAGCACGCTCTGCGCCGGTCCGGCGATGGACCGGCAGTTGCTGCGCGACCTGTTCGATCGCACGATCGATGCAGCGCGCACCTTGCGCACCGACGCCGCGTTCCGTCAGAGCTGCGCGGCGATGCGCGCCCGGCTCGCGCCCGATCGCATCGGCAAGGCGGGGCAGTTGCAGGAGTGGCTGCTCGACTGGGACGCCGATGCGCGCGAACAGACCCACCGCCACACCTCACACCTCTACGCGGTCTATCCCAGCGGCCAGATCAACCTCGACGAGACCCCCGCGCTCGCTGCCGCCGCGCGCCGCTCGCTGGCGTTGCGCGGCACGGAGGCGACCGGCTGGGCGCTGGCATGGCGGATCGCGCTGTCCGCCCGGTTCCGCGATGCCGAGAACGCGCACCTGCTGGTCCGCCGCTTGTTGCAGAGCGAGCCGAACGCCAACGGGATGCTCGGCTTCCACGCGCCGTTCCAGATTGATTCGTTCTTTGGCGGCACCGCCGGTATCCTCGAAATGCTGGTGCAGAGCCGGGGCACGCTGATCGACCTGCTGCCGGCCTTGCCCACGGCCTGGCCCGAGGGCTCGCTCAAAGGCGTGCGGGTGCGGGGCGGCTGCACGGTCGATCTCGACTGGCAGGGGGGCGCGCCTTTCCGTGTGATGCTCCACCCGGAGCGCAGCGGCAAGCGCACGCTCCGCTTCGGCGGCCGGACTGCCGAGGTTCGGTTGCGCGCCGGTCAACCGCACATGGTCGATCTGTCGGCGCTGACCTGAACCGGATCATGAGGATGCTGCCCATGCGCAACACGTGTTTTCTCCTCGCGGCTTCTGCGCTGGCGACGACGCTCGTGCCGCTCGCTCCCGCTGCCGCGCAACCGGGCGAGGCCGCCGCGTCCGCGCAAACCGGGCGCACGACCGCGCGCCTCGCCGACGGGTGGAGGTTCCGCTACGCCGCGCCCGGCGATCCGAGCCGCATCGACTATGACGATGTGGCGTGGGACGCCGTGCAGGTGCCGCACACCTGGAACCGGGTCGGCAATTACGACACCACGCGCCGTGCCGACGCCAATACCGATCGCGGCATCGGCTGGTATCGCGTGCACTTCGCGACACCGGCCAAGGCAGCGGACGGGCGCGTGTATCTCGAATTCGACGCCGCCAGCATCATCGCCGATGTATGGGTGAACGGCGTGAAGCTCGGCAGCCACGCTGGCGCGTTCAGCCGCTTCCGCTTCGATGCGACCGATGCGCTGCATGCGAGCGGCGACAACGTGCTTGCGGTGAAGGTCGACAATTCCGCGCCCGCGCCGGGCAGCACGACGCGCAACATCGTGCCGATCTCGGGCGATTTCTTTATGTACGGCGGGCTGTACCGCCCGGTCTCGCTGATCGTGACCGGCAGCGCGCAGGTCGATCTGCTCGATCACGGCGGCCCGGGCAGCTATGCGCGCGTGACCGCGCTGACCGATCAGGCCGCCAGGGTCGCGGTGCGCACGCGTGTCCGCAACACCGCCAGTCGCGCGGCGCGGCTCGACGTGGCGACCGTCGTCCGCGATGCGGCCGGCAGCGAAGTCGCGCGCGATCGTCGCGGCGTATCGGTCGCGGCCGGCACGATGCAGGAGGTGATCGCCCCGCTCGACATCGCCCGTCCGCATCGCTGGAACGGCACCGCCGACCCGTATCTCTACCAGACCACGGTCGAAGTGCGCGACGCGCGCGGGCGGCTGCTCGACAGTGTGCGCCAGCCACTCGGCCTGCGCGACGTGCGGATCGATCCCGCGCACGGCTTCTTCCTCAACGGCCGCAAGCTGGCGCTGCACGGCGTCACCAAGCATCAGGACCGGCAGGACAAGGGCTGGGCGCTGAGCGACGCCGATCATGCCGAGGATCTCGGGCTGATCCGCGAGATGGGCGCGAACGCGGTGCGCCTCTCGCATTACGAACAGGCAGGCACCGTCTATGATCTTGCCGATCGCGACGGGCTGATCCTGTGGAGCGAGATCGGCCTCGTCAACCTGACCGCGCCGCTTGGTGAGCGCGATACGCCACCGGAGATGCTGGCAAGCGCGCGCCAGCAGATGGTGGAGATGATCCGCCAGAACTACAACCATCCTTCGGTGGCGGTGTGGGGGATCGGCAACGAAGTCACCAACCTCAGCTCGAAGAAGCTCACGCCCTCCAACGCGCGCCCGCTGATGGAGGCGGTTGACCGCGTCGCCAAGCAGGAAGACCCCGACCGTCCCACCACCATCGCAGTGTGTTGCGAGCCGCTGCCGGGCGAGGCGGACGATTTCCGCGATCGTTCCTCCGGCACCGCCGACACGGTCGGCTACAACCTCTATCTCGGCTGGTACGGCAAGGGCCGGGTCGGCGAAGGCGCGGACCTCGGCCCGCTGCTCACGCAACTCCACGCGCTGCGCCCCGCCCTGCCCGTCGGGATCGGCGAATATGGCGGCGGCGGGGCGACCAGCCAGCATACCGACAATCCGTGGGGCGGCCGGGTCGAGAACATCTCGCGCCCGCAGCCCGAGGAATATCAGGCGGTGCTGCACGAGGCCTTGTGGAAGTCGATCAAGCCGCTCGATTTCATGTGGGGCTCGTTCGCCTGGCAGATGTTCGATGCGACCAGCGATCTGCGGCAGGAGGGCGACAGCAGCGACCTCAACACCAAGGGGCTGGTGAGCTTCGACCGCAAGACGCGCAAGGACGCCTTTTATTTCTATCAGGCGGCGTGGAGCGACCGCCCGATGATCCAGCTCGCCGGCGCGCATTATGCGGACCGCGCGTACCGCGTGAACGACGTACGCGCCTATAGCAACGCGGGCAGCGCAACGCTGTCGCTGAACGGCGCGAAGGTCGGCACGGTGGCGTGCGCCGATGCAGTCTGCGTGTGGCCGGGCGTGCGGCTGGCGATGGGCGAGAACCGGCTGGTGGCGACCGCCGCCGGGGTGTCCACGCCGATCGAGAGCGCGATCGCCTGGCGCTACGCTGGCCCCGAACGCGCGGTGCATATCCGTGCCGGGACGCTGACCGGCGTGCGGCTGGCGAATGGGACGCGCTATGGCTCGGACATGTATTTCACCGGCGGCACCGGCGAGACGCTCAACGTGTTCAAGCGCGAACTCTACGCCACCGGCGCGACCGCCAGCGCGCGGAAGGTGGTGCGTGACACCGACACGCCCGATCTGTTTGAAAGCTATCGCAGCGGCGGCGCATTCGACTATGCCGTACCGCTCGAAAACGGCCGCTACCGCGTGACGGTGCGCGGCTTCGAGCCGGAGGCGCAGGCGGCGGGCAAGCGCATCTTCTCGCTAGCCGTCGGCGATGGTGCGCCGCGCCGGGTCGACTGGTTCGCGCTCGGCGGCGGCGCGCTACGCGCGGCGGCGGTGACGCTGCCGGCGGAGGTGCACGACGGCACGCTGCACCTCCGCTTCCACGGCGCGGCGGGCGATGCCCTGGTCTCCGCGATCGACGTCGAGCCGATCGCGCAGTAGCGCCCGCGTTAGTTCGCCTCGGGCTGGGCCGCGCCGTAAGCGACCGGGCCGGCCTTGGCCTCGATGCCGGCCTCCGCCATCACGCGGCGCGCGCCGGCGGGCCATGCGCCGCCCTGCACGAGATGATCGTCGAGGATCAGATTGTCGCCATAGGCAGTCCATTCGCCGCCGATCGCCGTGCCGTCGTGCCAGTTGCCGGTCGCGCGGTTGCCGTAGGTGACGCGCAGCGGATAGCTCGCGCGCACGGTATTGTCGTTGAGCCACCGCCCCGCGCCGGTCACGACATTGTCGCGCACGGTGATGTCCTTCGACCCCTCGTCCAGATACAGCGCGATCTTGCCGGGAATGTCCGACACGTAATTCTCCGCGATCACCGTGCCCGGTGAAGCCGAAAGATTGTAGATCGCGCCACCATCCGCGAACAGCGTCTTGGCGCGCCGGATGCGGTTGAACGCGACGATCACGTTACGGTGCAGCGTTGGCGTGTCGTAGATCAGATTGGCAGAATGGTCGTAATAGCCGCGCTCCGCCATGCGGTAGATCACGTTGCCGCCGACATCGTTCAGCCCCCAGCCCCAGCCGATCGAGATCGCATCATACGGCACGTCGGAAATGTCGTTGTTGAGGATCAGCGCGCTGTCGACATAGGTGCTGAGGATCGCGCCATTGTCCTTATACTCTTGGCTCACCCAGCGGATGCGGTTGTTGCGTACCAGCAGGTTGCGGTTCGCTTGCCACGGATGATCGGGATGATGCGCCGCGCGGCTCACTCCGCCTGCCCCGATCGCGCCGGCGGCGAGATCGACGAACACGCTGCGCGTCACCGAAACCGATCGCGTGCCGAGCCCCACGCCGCTCGCCACCGTGGCGTCGTCGTTGCCGATGCCGATGCCGATTTGGCCGAGGTGCGCGAACACCATGCGATCGAAGGTGATCCGTTCGGCGGCGGAGACCTGCACGGCGGCCGGTATCTGCGACCAGTCGTTGCGGCGCGTCTCGAACGCGCGGCAACCCCAACTGCACGTGCCGATCGGATCGTCGGGGTAGTTCGGCGTGCGCCCGGTCAGGAACGCGCCGCTCTGCTGGTTGGCATAGCCCTCGGGCGAACTCGGCCCGGTCCAACTACTGTACGACACGCGCAGGCCCCGGAACGTCAGGTCGCGCACCGGCTGCGCCGCCGTACCGCTGACCGCGACGAGATACGGCAGCCGCGGCAGCTCGACCCGGAGGCTGTCGATCGCCTTGCCGGCGGGCGGGCGCAGGTAGAGCCGCCCCGCGACCGGATCGAGGAACCACTGGCCGGGCTGGCGCAGGAAGGCGAGCGAATTGGCGAGATACAGATGCGCGAGCTTCGCGCTGACCGGCCGCGCAAGCGTGTCATAGCCCCACAGATTGTTGTCCCACGCCGGCTGCTGCATCACCAGCATGTTGCCGCGCACACTCGCCACCGGCGCGTAGCGGTTGGTGAAGAAGCCGGTGCCGATCACCTCGAGCCGGTTCGGCTGCGGCAGCTTGGCGAGATCGCCCGCCGCCGGATCGGTGATGGTGAGGCCCGCGCGGGCGAACGTCACCGCGCTGCGTGAAATCTCGATGCGCGCACGCGGGGCGAGCTGGTCGTCCACCCAGAGCTGGCGCGCGTCGAAGCCTTTTGGCACACTGGCGACGTAGATCTGGCGCGCGGCATCGAAGACCTTCCAGCCGCTGACCGGCGTGCCACCGCTCAGCACCGGCGCCGCGCCTTCCGCCGCCTGCCACGTCACCAGCCGGCCGTTCTGGCCGCCATCCTCGACGCCGAAGGTGAGCGGCTTGTCCAGCCGGTACTCGCCGTCCGCGATCGTCACCGTCACGTCGGCGTCGGCATTGCCGAGCCGCACCGCACGCTGTGCGCGTTCGAGCGTGCGGTAGGGCCGCGCCGCCGTGCCAGGGCCCGCATCGTCGCCCTGCGGCGACACGAAGATCGCGATCTGGGGTGCCTTCACGCGATCGCTCCACGGCTGGCGATCCTGCGCGGCGGCACCGGCCAGCGCGCATCCGGCAAGCGCCAGCGCCACGATGCGGCGAAAGGCAGAACGGGTCGTCATCGTGGCATCCTCACTTCCGCTGGAAAACCGGTGCGCGCTTCTCGGCGAAGGCGGCGCGCCCCTCCGCCGCATCGGCGGTGGCGAAGCAGATCGCCTGCAAATCGCGCTCATAGGCCATCGCCTTGTCGAGCGGCATCGAAACCGCCGCCTGGAGGTTGGCCTTGGCGGTTTCCTCGGCGATCGGCGCGCGGGCGGCGATCGTCTCGGCCAGCGCGCGGGCGCGGGGCAGCAGGTCGTCGGGGTCGAGCACCTCGCTCACCAGCCCCCAGGCGAGCGCGCGCTGGGCGTCGATCGGATCGCCGGTCATCAGCATCATCGCCGCATTCGACTGGCCGATCGCGTGGCTGAGCAGCGCCGCCATGCCCCCGCCGCCGATCCAGCCGAGCTTCACCTCCGGCGCGGCAAACTTCGCATTGGTCGACGCGATGCGAATGTCGCACGACAGCATCGTCTCCAGCCCGCCGCCGAGCGCGTGGCCGTTGACCGCGGCGATGCTGGGTTTGCGTAAAGCGTGGATCGCATCGCAATAATCGGCACGGTTGCGGAAGTCCCACGGCGTCGCATAATCGTCGAGCGTCGTGATGTCCGAACCGGCGCAGAACGCCTTGGGCCCCGCACCCGTCACGATCACGCAGCGCACCTGCGGGTCGCGGTCGCACGTCTCGGTCGCGGCGATGATCGCCTTGGACATCTCGGGGGTGGCGGCGTTGAACTTTTCGGGCCGGTTGAGCGTGATCGTCGCGACATGGCCGTCGATCGTGAAGCGGATAAGGTCGGTCATCGTTCGGCACCCGGTTGGCGGCTGGCGGCATACACCGCCTCAAGATCGTCGCGGATCGCGGCATGCCCGCGGCGCGTGTCGAGGCCGGTGCGGATCAGTTCGGCGGCCTCGGTCTGGAAGGCGATCGCGCCATCGTGGCGCGGGCGGACATAAGCGAGTTCGAGCGTCGCCTCGGTTGCGGCGTAGAAGTGGTTCCAGTCGCGGTTGACCCGCGCGTCGCGCCACGCCGCGCGCCGGCTCGGCTGGCCGGCATGGTCGGGAATGAAGCGCGTCTGCGCCTCCGCACCCATCAGCCAGCGCAGATGATCGAGCAACTCGGGCGACACATCAGCCCGCGTCGAGACGGCGATGCCGGTCCCGCCCAATGTCGAGCCGGGGCGGCCGCCTCGTGAGCCGCGCGGCGCATTGGCGAAGCGTAGCGGCCGCGCGGCGGGATCGACCGGCGCGGCATAATTCACATAGCCATAGACGAGCGGGCACAGTGCCACGTCCTCGCCCGCCGCCATCGCGCCGAGCAGACCGATCGGGTTGAGCGCGCGCGCCATCGCCGGCATGCGCGCGGCAAGGTCCGCCATCACATCGAGCGCGGCGAGCACCGCGTCGCCGGTGAACAGCCGCTCCGGGTCCGCCACGGCGGGGGGATCGCCGAACGCGGTGGCGATCGACCACAGGGTCAGCGCGGCATGCGGTCCCGCCAGCGACAGCGCGACCGGCTTGCGCAGCGCGACCACCTCCGCCCATGTCTCGGGCGGATCGTCGTCGAGCAGGTCGGCACGGTACGCCATCACCTGCGACGCGGCATCGAGCGGCAACGCCCAATGCTGCCCGCCATAGCGATAGCTGTCGAGCGACGGCCCGATCGCCTCGCGCCGGAACGCCGTAATCTCAGCCGCCGCGAACAGCGTCTCGAGCGGGCGCAGGCACCCGGCCGCGACCGCCTCGCCGACATGCGGGTGATCGATCACGACCAGATCGTAGCGCGCGCACAGGTCGGCGATCGGATGCGCCTCGAACCCTTCGAGCGGCTGGCGATCCCAAGCGATCAGCCCGCCCGCGCGCGCCGACGCCGCCTCCAGCGCCTGATAGCCGCGCGGATGGTCCCAGGTCAGTCCACGGTACGTCATCAGTCCTGCTTCACCGCGCCGCTCGCCAGCAAGGCGTCGATGGCCGCCGCGTCGAAGCCGGCCTCGGCCAGCACCTCGCGGCTATGTTCGCCGACCTGCGGCGCGCCGCGCACCACCGATGACGGCGTCTTGGAGAAACGGATTGGGAAGCCCGGCGCCTTCACCCGCCCCTCGCTCGAATGGTCATATTCGACGAAGGTGCCGTTGTGCGCGATCTGCGGATCGGCGACGAGGTCGGCATAGCCATGCACCGGCCCCGCCCAGATGCCGGCGGGCAGCAGCAGGTCGAGCCATTCGGCGGTCGTGCGCGCCTTCAGCCGCTCGCGCGTGGCGGCGAAGATCGCGTCGCGGTGCGTCCAGCTATCCGCCTCGTCATCCATGCCCGCGAAGCTCGGCTCGCCGATCAGCGCGCCAAAGCGTGACAGGCTCGCAAAGGCGATGACGATGTGACTGTCGCGCGTTTCGAACACGCCATAGGGCGCGCGGATATAGCTGTGCGCGTGCGGCTCGGCCGAGCGCGTCTGTGGCTTGCCCCCGACGGTGTGGACCGACAGTTCCTGCATCTGGAAGGTCGTCACCGCGTCGAGCATGTTGACCTCGACCAACTGCCCCTCGCCGGTCCGCTCGCGGTGGAGCAAGGCCGCCAGCACGCCTTCGAACGCGCTATAGGCCGTCACTGCATCGGCGAGGAACTGACCCGCAGGCTGCGGCGGATCGCCCTCGCGCCCCGATGACAGCATCGCGCCCGACAGCGCCTGCAACAGCAGATCCTGCCCCGGCCGGTCGACATACGGCCCGCTCTCGCCATAGCCCGACATCGAGACATAGACGATCCGGGGATTGATCGCCGACAGCGCCGCGTAATCCACGCCAAGCCGCTTCGCCACGCCGGGCCGGTAGTTCTGGATGAACACGTCGGCCTCGGCGACGAGCCGCAGCAGCACCGCCTTGCCCTCCGCCGACTTGAGATCGACCGCGAGCGAGCGCTTGTTGCGGTTGAGCGAGAGGAACGACACGTTGATGCGGTTGCCGCGCGCGCCGCCTGCCGCCGCGTGGCGCTGCCACTCGCCCGTCACCGGCTCAATCTTCACCACGTCCGCGCCGAGATCGCCCAGCCGCTGCGCCGCGAACGGCCCGGCCATCGCGATCGAACAGTCGAGCACGCGGTAGCCGCCCAAGATTCCCATGTCGTTCCTCATTGCATGACCCAGCCGCCATCGACGTTGAGCGTCTGGCCGGTGATGAAGCCCGCCTCGTCCGAAACGAGAAAGGCGAGCGCGGCGGCGATGTCGGCGGGCGTGCCGCGCCGCTTCACCGCCTGATGATCGAGCACGAAGCGCGTATAGCCCTCCGGATCGGGGTGGATCGCCTCGGCATCGGTCGGGAAGGCACCCGGCGCGACCGCGTTGACGGTGATGCCGTGCGCGCCGAACTCGCGCGCCCACGCCCGCGTGAGGCCCAGCAGCGCGCCCTTGGAGGCGACATAGGGCGACAGCAGCGCCCAGCCACCATACATCGTCACGCTGGCGATGTTGACGATCCGCCCCCAGCCCCGCGCCTTCATGCCGGGCAGCGCCGCCTGCACCGCGACGATGCCGGCATCGACGTTGACGCGCTGCACCGCCTGATGCTCGGCGATCGTATAGTCCTCGAACGGTTTGGACGGGTAGATCGCCGCGTTGTTGATGACGACGTCGATCTCGCCCACGCCCGCCAGCGCGGCGCGCCAGTCGTCAAGATCGGCGAGGTCGGTCGCCAGGACGGTCAGCCGCTCGTTCCCCGCAGCCGCCTCGGACAGCGCCGCCAGCTTGGCCGGATCGTGATCGACCGCGATGACCTGCGCGCCGCGTTCGAGGAACGCGAGCGTAGTCGGCAGCCCAAGCCCGCCCGCCGCGCCGGTGTAGAGGATGCGTCGCCCGGCGATGCTCATGCCGCGCTCCGTCCGGTGATGAGCGCAAAGTTACCTGACGGTTCTGGAAAATCCTCGCCCGGCTGAACGGCCAGCCCGGCGATGCGCGCCTCGGCAGCCGCGATCGCCTCCGCGCCGTCGAGCACGCTCAACTCGGTCTCGTAGAGCCGCTCCTCGCCATGTTCGAGCCAGACCAGCTCGCCGCGCTCCTTGGCGAAGGGCTTGCCGAACACATGGTTGGTCGATGGTTCGAGGCCGACCGCATATTGCCCGGCCTGAAGGTTCTGCCACTCATATTGGCAGGGGAACTGGTCCTTGCGCGTCTCGACCTGAAAGCCGAGCCCGATCGCATCGTTGACCAGCGCCACCGGCACGCGCCCGTCCGCATCAGCGGCAAGCTCGTGCTGCCAGACCTGTTCGTGGAAGTCGCGGCGCGGGGCGGGCATGGTGCGATAGCCCTGATCCTGCGCGCGATACCCCTCGCCGGCATGCGCCGCCCACACCACGTCGCGAACCGGCGCGAGATAGCGCGAGCCCTCCGCCAGCACCGGATGGCCGACGTTGATATGGTAGCAGAACATATGCGGCGTCCGGTAGAAACCGTGGTTCACGACGCGATCGACCAGCCGGATCGTATCGCCGCCGACATCCGCCTCGATCCGGCGGATCAGGTGGAGGTCTTCCCCGAACACGGTTGATTGCTGGACCACGCCCTCGCACCACAGGATGCAGCGGTCGCCTTCCCAGCGCTCACCGTAGCCGGTCAGCCGCGCCGGGATCGTGCCGACCCGCCCGTGCAGCGACGACGCCACCGTCTTGCGCGGGCCGTAAACATACTGCGATGCATCCGCCTCATCCATGAACAGGATGTGGTCGAGCCCGCAGGTGACGATCAGCCCGGACAGCGAGCGCAGCCACGACAGCCCGCCCTCGCCTTCATATTCGTGCAGCCCCGGATGGCGGAAGCCGGCCGGCGAGTGCCAGCCGATCGCGCGGCCGTTATGCTCGCAATCGGCGATGTCGAGCGCGCGATCGACCAGCACGGTGAAGCGCAAGCCGCTGCCGGTGCGGAATTCGAGCAGGCGGATGCCGCGCTCCACCCCGTCGCCCAGCGTCATCAGCCGCACGCCGGCGAATTGCGACAGCATGCCGGCATGTTCCGCGATTCCCCGCCGGGTCATCGCCTGCCCGAAAAGTTGCGCCATCCTCACCTCTGAACTGGCCGACACGCCAAAATATGTTTGCGCCTTGCCGATGTTTATATAATCATCTAGCGAATCTGATATGTCAATTGCGAGATCAACGGCGATGCACTCAACCCAGATCGTCGAATTCCGGATCACCCGCTTCCAGTTCCGCCGCGACCGCGTGATCGGGGATTCGCAGGTGCGTGCCGACAGCGCCAACGTCGCCGCGATCGAGCTGGTCGACGGTGCCGGCCGCGTCGGGCTCGGCTTCGCGCAGACCCTGTTCCAGCCCTTCCCCGACGAAGCCGAGATCGTGCGCATCTTCGCCGCCGAGGCATGGCCGGCGCTGGAGGGCCGCGAGACTGCGGCGCTAGCGCTCGGCTTCGGGCGGGCGCGCGGCGGCAACGTGCGGCGGCTGTCGCTGCCGTTCGAGGAGTCGCTTCAGCATGCGGTGTGGGATCTGTTCGCCAAGCAGAACGAGCTGCCCTTGTGGGAGATGCTCCATGCCAAGCGCGATAGCGTGCCGGTCTATGCAAGCGGGCTCGACTTCCATCTGTCCGACACGGCGTTCAGCGAGCTGTTCGGACGCGCCGCCGCCGAGGGCTATCGCGGCTTCAAGATCAAGGTCGGCCATGCTGATCTCGACCGCGATGTCCACCGGCTCGACCTGCTGCGCCGCGTCGTCGGCGACAGGTTGCCGGTGATGATCGACGCCAACGAAGCATGGACCGCGCGCGAGACGATCGTCGCGCTGGAGACCTTCGCCAAGGCCGGCCACACCATCCACTGGGCCGAAGACCCGATCCCGCGCGACGATTTCGACGGGCTGCGGCTGCTGCGCAATATGCGGCTGACGCGGATAAACGCGGGCGAGTATCTCGATCTCGGCGGCAAGCGGCGGTTGCTCGAAGCGCGTGCGTGCGACATGCTCAACGTCCACGGGCAGGTCAGCGACGTGATGCGTGCCGGCTGGCTCGCCGAGGAAGCCAATGTGGAAGTGACGTTCGGCAACACTTTCCTGGAGATCGGCGTCAACATGGCGCTGGCGTTGCCGGGCGTGCGCTGGCTGGAATACAGCTTCCAGAATTTCGACCATCTCGTCGAGCGGCCATTCGAGATTCGCGACGGCCTGATCCGCGGCAATCCCGAACCCGGCCACGGCCTCGTGCTGAGCGAGACGGCGCGGCGCGAGCATCGCCGCCCGGATCTGCTCGCCGACGCCGATCTCGGCGACGCGCCGCGCGTGGCGCAGGCGCAGGCGGCGTGACGCTCACCGCCGACGACAGCGTGCTGGCGGCGGCCGCGCCGCTGCCGGAGGTGCTGAATGCGCCACATGTCGTCGGGGCGGCGAAGTGGACGCTTCTGGTGTCGCTGGGACTCGTATTCTTCGTGCTGCTCACGCTCTATGCTGCGGTCCTCGGCGTGCTGCTGCCCAACCAGATCCAGAATATCGATCCCGCCGCCAAGACGCGCTCGCTCGGCATCGTATTCGCGATCACGTCGGTGTTCAGCACGCTCGCCACGCCGATTGCGGGCGCCTTGTCGGATCGGACGCGCAGCCGGTTCGGCAGGCGGACGCCGTGGATCGTGCTCGGCGCGATTCTCGGCGGTGCGGCGCTGATGGTGGTGCCGCATATGCGCGACATCGCCGGCATCACGCTGTTCTGGGTGATTGCGACCATCACGCTCAACGCGATGCAGCCCGCCATCACCACGATCGTGGCGGATCGCTTCGCGGCGGCGGAGCGCGGGCTCGCCTCGGGGGTGGTCGGCGCGGCGATGACGGCGGGAGTGTCGGCAGGCACGATCTATGGCGGACTGTTCGCGGATCGGCTGGTGCTGGCCTATTCGCTGCTCGGTGGCGGCATCATCGTCGCATGTCTGGCGTTCGTGATCGTCAACCCCGAGCCGCGCGTCGTTCTGCCACCGGCCGCGCCGTTCCGGCTAGGCGGGTTCCTCAAGGGCTTCTGGGTGTCGCCGCGCGAACATCCCGATTTCGCCTGGGCGTTCCTCGGCCGGTTCACCATCTATATGGGCTATCAGGCGATCGTCACCTATCTGCTCTACATCTTGCAGGACCATATCGGCCTTTCGCAGATGCGCGCTAACGCCGCGATCGCCGCGCTGTCGTCGGTGACGTTCGTCGCGCTGGTCGCGTCGGGGCTCGGCTCCGGGCTGATCTCGGATCGGCTTGGGCGGCGCAAGCCGCTGGTGTTCGCGGCCAGCGTGGTGATGGCGGCGGCGGTGGCGATGCCTTTGCTGTTCCCGTCGATGGGCGGAATGTATGCCTATGCGGTGCTGATCGGGCTCGGCTATGGCGCGTTCATGTCGGTCGATCTCGCGCTGATGACGGAAGTGCTTCCCAAGGCGGAGCCGGGCGAGGATGCCACCGGCAAGGATCTCGGCATCCTGACGACAGCGGTGAACGTGCCGCAGATCCTCAGCCCGGTGCTTGCCGCCGCGCTGCTGACGATGACGCATAACGATTATCCGTTGCTGTTCATCGTCGCCGGGGCGTTCGTGCTGGCCGGCTCGTTCCTCGTGCTGCCGATCCGGTCGGTGCGGTGACGCCGGAGGCGATCGTGGTGGCGTTCGTCGCCGAACGGCTGGCGCGCCCGCGCGACCGGCCACTCGTGATCGGGCTGTGCGGCGCGCAGGGCAGCGGCAAGTCGACAATCGCGGCGGCGCTGGTGCGGCAGTTCCCGGACGCGGCGATGCTGTCGCTCGATGATCTTTATCTGTCGCATGATGCCCGTGCCGCGATGGCGCGCGAGGTTCACCCGCTGTTCGCCACGCGCGGCGTGCCCGGCACGCACGACGTCGCGCTCGGGCTTGAGGTCTTCGCGGCGCTCGATCGCGGCGAGCCGGTGACGCTGCCGCGCTTCGACAAGGCGCAGGACGATCCCGCGCCGCGCGACCGCTGGCCCGCCGCCCCCGCGCCGTGCCGGCTGCTGGTGTTCGAAGGCTGGTGCGTCGGCGCGGTGCCCGAAACGGAAGCGGCGCTCGACACGCCGGTCAACCCGCTCGAACGCGACGAGGACGGCGATGGCGTCTGGCGGCGCGCAAGCAACGCCGCGCTCGCAGGTGCGTATCAGGCGTTGTTCGCGCGGCTCGACGCGCTGGTGCTGCTCGCCGCGCCCGACATCGCCACCGTGATCGACTGGCGCCGCCAGCAGGAGAGCGCCTTGCGCGCCGCCGCATCGGGCGCGGGTGTGATGAACGATGCCGCAATCGCCCGCTTCGTCGCGCATTACGAGCGGCTGACGCGCCATATCCTTGCCGAAATACCGGGCCGTGCCGACCTCACTGTCCCGCTCGCGGCCGACCGCACGCTGCGCGCGCCGCCGATCGCGATTGATTCCGCCGGGCGCGAAGCGGTATCAGCCTGTGCATGACCGTAACAAAGCCCAAGAAGACCTCGCGCGCGCGGATCACCGACACGGCGGAATCGGATGCCGTGCTGCGGCTCGGCGAGAAAGCCTATCGCACGATCCTTCAGGGGCTGTTCGATCGTACCGTACCGGCGGGTGCGTTCCTGTCACAGGCCGAGCTGATGAAGCGGCTCGATCTGCCGGTGCAGCCGCTGCGCGACGCTTTACGCGCACTCGAATCCGAGGGGTTGGTGACGATCCATCCCCGCTCGGGCATCCAGTTCACCAAGGCCGATCTGGAGTTGGCGCGCTCGACCTATCAGTTCCGCTCGATCATCGAGCGGCCAGCGGCGCGGGCGTTCGCGGAAACCGGCGACGCGGCGGACATTCAGGCGCTGATCGACGAGCATCACGCGCTGATGGAGCGGCTCGAAACGGGCGAACTCGACGCCGATGCGATCGCGACGCTCGATGCGGTCGAACAGCGGCTGCACGGCAACATGATCGCCAGCCTGCGCAACCCGCTCGTCGAAACGACCGCGCGGCGGCTCAAAAACTACGTTACCTTGGTGCGGATGGAGCGGCTCGTCACCAAGCCGCTGGTGTTGCGCACCTTGCGCGAGCATCTCGATATCCTCACCGCCTGCCAGGCGCGCGACGGCGATGCGGCGGAGGCGGCGCTGTCGCACCACTTCCAGGCGGCGCTGCAACGGATCCTGGGCATGGTATGACATCGTGCGGGTAATCGACGCACATCAGCATTTCTGGTCCCTCGGCGAACCCGGCCATGAATGGCCGACGCCCGCCGAAGCGAGCATCCACCGCGATTTCGGCGCCGCCGAACTGAAGGCGGCGGCGGCCGGGGTCGATCTGATCGGCACGGTGCTGGTGCAGTCGCAGCCGACCGATCACGATACGGACTGGCTGCTCGCGCTTGCCGCCGATGAGCCGCTGGTGAAGGGCGTGGTCGGCTGGGTCGATCTCGCCGCTGCGGACGCGCCCGCGCGGATCGCCACGCTGGCGGCGAACCCGCGCCTCAAGGGGCTGCGCCCGATGCTGCAAGGCATGGCCGACACCGACTGGCTGCTCCGCACCGAGGTCGCGCCCGCGCTCGCCGCGATGGCCGAACACGGCCTGCGGCTCGACGCGCTGATCGAGCCTCGCCATCTGCCCATGCTCGCGCGGTTCATGCAGGCGTGGCCAACGCTGCCGGTCGTCATCGACCATGCCGCCAAACCCTCGGCCGCGCGCGGCGGGCTCGATCCTTGGCGTGACGATATCGCCGCGCTCGCCGATCTCGGCTGTGCCTGCAAGCTGTCGGGGCTGCGCACCGAACAGGCGGCGGGCGATCCGGCGGATGCGCTGATCCCCTATGTCGACCACCTCGTCGCCCGCTTTCGCGATCGGCTGATGTGGGGCAGCGACTGGCCGGTGATCGGCCTCGTCGGCGAAAGCTGGCGCGACTGGCTCGACCTGTCGCGCGATCTTGCCGCCTCCGCCGACGCCGAACGCCTGTTCGTGACCTGCGCGACAGACTTCTACGCACTTTCCCTCTGAAAGGACCATCATGAGACTAGCCCGCTATGGCGCGCCCGGCGCCGAACGCCCTGCGATCCTCGACGATGCCGGCGTGCCGCGTGACCTGACCGGCATCGTCGCCGATATCGCTGGCGAGACGCTGACCCGCGCCGGGCTCGACCGGTTGCGTGGGCTCGACCTCGCCGCGCTCCCGGCGATCCCCGAAGGCACGCGCATCGGCGCATCGGTCGGTGGGGTCGGCAAGATGATCTGCGTCGGACTGAACTTCCGCGATCATGCTGCCGAGTCGAACCTGCCGGTGCCCGAACAGCCGGTGATCTTCATGAAGGCGACCACCGCGATCTGCGGGCCCAATGACGATGTGCGCATCCCGCGGGGCTCGGAAAAGACCGATTGGGAGGTCGAACTCGGCGTCGTCATCGGCGACGTCGCGCGCGACGTGAGCGAGGCCGAGGCGATGAACCATGTCGCCGGCTATGTGCTGGTCCACGACGTGTCGGAACGCGCCTTCCAGCTCGATCATGGCGGGCAATGGGTGAAGGGCAAGAGCTGCGACACGTTCGGCCCGATCGGACCATGGCTGCTCACCGCCGATGCGGTCGCCGATCCGCAAGCGCTCGGCATGTGGCTTGAGGTCAACGGCCACCGCTATCAGGACGGCACCAGTGCCGACATGGTTTTCGGCGTGGCGACCTTGGTCAGCCACATCAGCCGCTACATGACGCTGATGCCCGGCGACGTGATCTCGACCGGAACGCCCGCCGGGGTTGGGCTCGGGCAGAAACCGCCGACGTACCTGAAGGCGGGCGACGTGGTCGAACTCGGCATCGACGGGCTCGGCACGCAGCGCCAGACGCTCGTGCAGTCGGGGGCGCAGGCATGAGCGGTCGGCTGGCAGGCAAGCGCGCGGTCGTCACCGGCGCGGGTCAGGGGATCGGGCGGTCCTCCGCCGAGCTGTTCGCGCGTGAGGGCGCGACCGTGCTCGCGCTCGACGTTAATGCGGAGACGCTGGCGTCGCTGGCGGGCTGTGAGACGCATGTCGTTGATCTGCTCGATGCCGAGGCGATCGCGGCGTTCGGCGCCGCTGCGGGTAAGGTCGACGTGCTGTTCAACTGCGCCGGCTATGTCGACGCGGGCGACATCCTCTCCACCACCACACGCGGTTACGACCTGTCGTTCGATCTCAACGTGCGCGCGCCGACGCTGATGATCCAGGCGCTACTGCCGGCGATGATCGCCGGCGGCAACGGGGCGATCGTCAACATGGCGTCGGTGGCGGGATCGGTGATCGGGGTCACCAACCGCTTCGCGTATGGCGCGTCGAAAGCGGCGGTGATCGGCCTCACCAAATCGGTCGCGGCGGATTTCGTCGCGCAAGGGGTGCGCTGCAACGCGATCTGCCCGGGCACGGTGCAGTCACCCTCGCTCGACGAGCGGCTCGCGGCGACCGGCGATGCCGAGGCCGCACGCGCGCAGTTCGTCGCGCGCCAGCCGATGGGTCGGATTGGCCGGGCGGAGGAGATCGCCGAGCTCTCGCTGTACCTCGCCAGCGATCTGTCGAGCTACACCACCGGCGCGATCCACGTCATCGACGGCGGCTGGAGCAACACGTGACGCGCCGGCTCTGCCTCGCGCTCGACCTCCAGGACGATCCGGCGGTGTTCGCGCAGTATGAACGCCGCCACCGTACCGACGGGCCGCCGGCGGAGGTGAACGCGAACATCCGGGCGGGCGGCGTGGTGGAGATGGAGATCTACCGCGTCGCCGACCGATTGTTCATGATCATGGAGGTCGGCGAGGATTTCGATCCCGAAGCGCTGGCCGAGGCGGACGCGAGCGATCCCGTGATCCGCGCCTGGGCCAACGAGATGGCGGCGCTGCAACGCCCGATCGCCGCGACCGGCCAACCGAGCTGGGCGGAAATGGCCTGCGTCTATCGTCTGTCCGATCAGCCGTGATCGCTTGACCCCGCCCGACGCGCGCTGAACCTGGCGTCGGGCGGGGGCAGAAACGCGGTGCCCCCTCGTTCAGAACCGCGCCCGCGCACCCAGCAGGAACCGCCGCCCGGTCAGCGCGTAGCTGAAGGTCTGCGACGGGATCACCTGATAGGTGAACTCCTTGGCATTGTTCAGGTTGAGCGCGTTGACGCTGATCGAGAAATGGTCGTTGATGTTGTAGCTCAGGCTCGCATCGAGCTGCCCGTACGGCGCGAAATAGGTCGGCAACCCGTTGCGGCCGTTCGCCACCACCAGATACGTGTCGCGCCACGTATAGGCGGCGCGCGCCTGGATGCCATATTTCTCATAGAAACCGACGAGGCTGTACGAATTGCGCGACAATCCTTCGAGGCCGTAGCTCGATCCGCTCACCTGATTGGCGTATTTGGCGTCGCTGCTGACAAAGGTGTAGCTCGCCTGCGCGCCGAGCCCGTCGAACGGTGCGGGCAGACCGGCGAACGCCTGCCGATAGCTCAGCTCGAAGCCCTTCACCGTCGCGCCCTTGCCGTTGGTCGGCGTCGTCACCTGGAACGTCACCTGATCGACCAGTTGCGGCGTTGTCGTCTTGGCGACGAAGCTGTCGATGCTCTTGTAGAACAGCGCCCCCGACAGCAGCGAGAACCGGTTGAGATACCATTCGAGACCCGTCTCGATCTGCGAGGCGCGGAACGGCAGCAGGTCCGGGTTGCCACGCGTGATCTGCTCGTTGCCGGGATTGGACAGGATGCTCTGCGCAGGCGAAAGATCGGTCAGCGTCGGGCGGCTCATCACGCGCGAGGTGGCGAAGCGGAACACCAGCTTGGACGTGAGGTCGAGCTTGACGTTCATCGACGGCAGCAGATCGGTATAATGCCCGTTGAAGCCGATCGGCACCACCGGTGACAGCGCGATGATGTTCTGACCGCCGCCATTCGGCCGCGCGGAGATGATCGTCTGCGCTGCGCCGTTCGAGCTGAAGGCGGTATCCTCGAAGCGCACGCCAGCGTTGATCGCGATCGGCATAGAGCCGAGGTCCGTTTTCACGTCGAACATCAGATATCCGATCGTGACATGCTCCTTCACCACCGAGCTTTGCGCCGGGTTGAACACGGGGCGGGTATAGCCGACGAAGCCGGGCGTGCTGCTCCGGTACGCGGCCAGCGCCTCGGTGAAGGCGCGCGGATCGTAATCGACCCACTGGCGCACGGTGTTGCCGCCATAGCCGGGGAACCAGTTGCCGGGTGTGGTGGTGAACAGCGACGCCGGCATCGGCACGTACACCCCGCCCCCGCAGAAGGCGCATTGCGAGGCGGGCGACATCGAGATCGAATCCGCCGTCTTGGCGCGATCGGTATGTTCGAAGCCGAGATAGACCTTGATCGCCTCGCTCGCCTGCCAGTCGCCGTCGAGGTGGAATTCGAGCGTGTCGTCGCGCGTGTTGGTGCCGCCATCGGCCTCGTAATGCGCACCGATATGCGAGAGGTCGGTCGGCGCGTTGCTGTAGTTCGGATTGGAGAAGGCGATGTCGAAGATCGGGCTGCCGGTGCGCCGGTCCCATGTCAGCGTCGAGTTGGTGCGACGGATCGTCGAGAAATAGGAATCCTCGTTGCCGGTCCGCGTCGCTCGCGATTTGGACACGTCGCCGGACAGGTGGAAATCATCCTTCTTCCAGTCGAGATTGTAGCCGACCAGATAGGTGGTCGCTATACGCGGCGTGCGCGAGACGATCTCGTCCACCGTGCCGCCGGTGAAGGTCTGCGATTGGGCCGCGCCGTTCTCGACCACCTGATTGACGAGCGTGCCCGCCGCGAAATCATAGGCGATGCCGGCCTGATGATCGAGTTGGTTCAGCCTCGAATAGAAACCGTCGAGCGTCATGGTGATCGTCTCGGTCGGCTTGTACTGGACGGTACCGCTGCCGCCGATCCGCTCACGCTTCGAGGTGTTGAAGAATGGGGAGACGTTGGACGGCATGGTGACGTTAGTGAACGCCCCGACGCTCGGCGCGACGCGGCCCCGGTAATAGCTGTCGGTGCTGCTGTGCTGGAGCCACCCTGCGCCGATGTCGAACTCGTCGATGCGGATGTCGCGCTTCTGGTACGATCCGACCAGCGACACGCCAAACGTGTCGTCGGCATTGTGCCAGCTCAGCACGCCCGAGGCGCGCGGGTTCCAGGTGCCGGGCAGCGAATCGTTTTGCATGTCGAACGAGCCAGCCAGCACGAACGGCTTCTGTTCGAGCGGGCGGATCGTGCGCACGTCGACGGTCGCGCCGATGCTGGCGCCATTCAGTTTCGCGGTCGGGCTCTTGTACACGTCCGCGCCGCCGATCAGTTCGGAGGGGAGGATATCGAAGCTGAACTCGCGGCCGATATTGTCGGTGGCGAGCGTGCGGCCGTTGAGCGTCACCACGTTGAACTGCGGGCCGAGACCGCGCACCGACACGAACTGCCCGTCGCCGCCGTTGCGCGAGATCGTCACGCCCGGAATGCGCTGGAGCGATTCCGCGACGTTCTGTTCGGGCAGCTTGCCGATATCCTGCGTGGTGATCGAATCCACCACGTTGACGGCATCGCGCTTGAGTTCGATCGCCTGCTGCTGGCTGCCGCGCAGCCCGGTGACGATGATATCCTGCGCCTGCTGGTCGCTCAGGTCGGCGGTCGGGGTGGTCTGTGCCGACGCGGGCGGAAGCGCGTCCTGCGCAAACGCTGGTGTGGCAAGCACAGCGGCAAGGCTGGCGCCGAACGACAATCTCTGTTTGATGCGCATGTCCGATCCCCTCTCGATGCGCATTCGTTTTTAACCGCGCATTCTGAGATTTCAGATATACGTCTTGATAAACGTGGTCAAGCGGGTCCACTTGCTGTCGGCACCGGCGCATCGTCGCGGAGCAGACCCTCCGCCTTCAGATCGGTCCAGAGCTGCGGCGGGATCGGCAGCGCGGCGAGGCTCGCCGTGCGTCGCACCTGCTCCGCGCCATCCATGCCCGGAATCACGGTTACCACCTGTGAGTGCGCCAACGGAAAGCGCAGCGCGGCGGCGGCAAGCGGAACGTCATGGCGTGCGCAGACCGCCTCGATCGCGGCAACGCGTGCGAGAATTCCCGGAGGCACGCGGCCGTAGTCGTAATGGCCGCCGCCGCGCGACCCCACCGCGAGGATGCCGCTGTTGTATGGGCCGCCCACGATCACCGCGACGCCGCGCTCAGCGCAGAGCGGGAACAGCCGGTCGAGCGGAGTCTGTTCGAGCACCGTATAGCGGCCGGCCAGCAACAGCACGTCGAAATCGGCCGCTTCAAGCGCCTCGATGCACACCGCCACTTCGTTCACGCCGATCCCGATCGCGCGCACCATGCCGGCGTCGCGCAGTTCGCGCATCGCCCGGTAGCCGCCCTCCAGAAACGTGCGGAACAGCGCGGGATGATCGTCGCCGTGGGCCATGCGGCCGAGATCATGCGCGAGCAGAATGTCGATCCGCTCGCGGCCGAGCCGCCGGCGGCTGCCCTCCCACGATCGCATCACCGCGTCGTAGCTATAGTCGAACACGCTCTCGAACGGTTCGGGCGAGATGAACGCCTGACGCGGCTGCGTCAGGTCCACGCCCGTCACCGGCACCAGCGACCGCCCGACCTTGGTGGAGACGATCACGCGTTCCCCGGCATCGGCGCGCGCCAGCACGCGCCCGATCCGCCGCTCGGACAGGCCGAAACCATAATGCGGCGCAGTGTCGATATAGCCGATCCCGGCGGACAGCGCCGTGACGACCGCCGCCTCGGCCGTGTCGTCGGAGATCGCCTGGAACAGATTGCCGACCGACCCGCCGCCAAACCCGACCGGGCCGAGCGCTTTTAAAAAGGGAAGTGGGTCGATCACTATGCGCCTCCGTCCGGTTAAACTGATATTTCAGTTTAATCGACCGAAGCGCGCCGAACGTCAACGCGTGGCTGGAAGGTAACGATTGGCGAAGCGGATGTAGCGATCCCAGTCCCACGCGGTGATCTCATGCGGGCCGACGCGCAGATGGTAGGAGATGCGCGACAGCACGCCCTGCCCCGCCGCCGGCATCGTCTCAGCCGCCAATCCATCGTTGGTCAGCAATCGATACACCGGGTCGGCGCCCTTGGCGGCGAGGAACTCACCATGCGGGTCGGACCACCAGTCCTCGCTCGCACTGGCGACGTACACCGGGCGCGGGGCGATCAGCGCGATCAGCTCGTGCGCGTCGATCGGCAGGTCCGTCTCACGCTCGGCATAGGTCTTGAAGGTCGGCGCGAACCAGTAGCGGTTCATCACCCGGATCGTCTCGCCGAAGTTGCGTCGGTACAGCGCCGCGCCACCCTCACCCGAATCGTTGGAGACGACGGCGGCGAAACGCGGGTCGGTTGCGCCCGCCCACAACGCCGCCTTGCCGTAGCGCGAATGGCCGATGACGATGGCGCGTCGCGCGTCGACCGCGCGGTCGGTGGCGAGATAATCATACACCCGGCTCAGCCCCCATGCCCAGGTCGCGATCGCCCCCCAATGCGCCGGGTCGGACGGATTGGTGCGGTAGAACGGCTGGATGCTCTCGGCGACCATGGTGTCGCCGTCGGGATAAAGATCGCCGGGGAAATAGGTGGCGACACCGTAGCCGGCGGCGATGATCCGCGCGATCGGCCATTCGTCCGCCTCGATCCCGCGCGAGGCGGCGGTCGCGCCGTGCTTGACGATGCCGGTGCCGGGCGCGGCCACCCAATTGGGCGTGATCGCGATCGCCGGATCGGCCGCGACCGCCTGATTGCCGTGGAAATTCAGCCCTACGAACACCGGCACCGGGCCGCGTGCGTGCGCGGGCAGATAGAGCAGCACCGACATCTGCGGCCCATGCGGCGTGCCGTCGAGCAGGATCGTCACCTGCTTGCGGATCGCGGCGCCGCCGAGTGCCTGCGCGTCGCTGTCGGTGAGGACGAAGCGCTCGGCCTTCGGACGTGGCGGTGCCGCGCCGAAGATCGTCCGCGTGAACAAAGCGAGCAACTCGGGGCGACGCTTCGCCCGCCATTGCTGCGCGGTGGTGACGGGTGTCCCGTCCGCCATGCGCAGCGGATCGGGCAGCACATAGGAGCGCACCTTGGCCTCATCGGCATTGCCGTCGAGTTGTGCGGCGGCCGGTGTCGCGAGAACCGCCGCCGCCGCCAGCCACCAAAGCCGCTTCACGCGATCCGCTCAGAAGTTGACATGGAAACCGAGCTGGTACGAACGATCGAGCTGATCGGCCAGAGCGGGCTGGTCGGGCGTGCCGTAGAACTGGTTCTGATAGGCCACCGTCGCGTTGACCATGTCCGCCTTCAGCGACAGCCAGCTATTGACCTGGAACGTCGCCGAGAAATCGAGCGACCGCTGCGGCGCGTTCCACAGGGTCTGCAACGGGTCGGCCGCGTTGGTCTGGAGGCTCTTGGAACGCCAGTTGTACGACGCGTGGAGCGATACCGGGCCCTTTTCGTAGATGCCGGTGACATTGTACGCGTTCTTCGACAGCAGATCGGCCGGTACGCTGCGCGCGATGCCGGGCACGGTCAGCTTGCTGTCGACATAAGTGTAATTGCCCTGGATGCCGAACCCGCTGAGCAGGCCGGGCAGAAAATCGAAGAACTGCTGATAGGTCAGTTCGAAGCCCCGTATCGTGCCGTTGCTGCTGTTGCGCGGGCGCGTGACGAGATAGGTCTGGCCACCCACCTGCTCGTTCGCAGCGAACTTCTGCACGAAGCCGTTCACGTCCTTCTGGAACAGCGCGACCGAGGCGTAGTTCGACTTTCCGAAATAATATTCCAGCGACACGTCATATTGATCGGCCTTGGTCGGCTTGAGATCGGGGTTGCCGCCGCTCGCGGTCAAACTGGTCGGGTTGGCGAGCACTGCCGGCGAGAGATTGCCGAAGTCCGGCCGCGTCACCGCCTTCGAATAGCCGAGCCGCAGGAACAGATTGGGCGTGAATTTGAAACGGACGTTCGCGCTCGGCAACCAGTTGTCATAGGGCGTGCCACCCGACAGCGGCGCATAGGCACCGCTGCTGTTCAGCACCAGCACGGTCTGCTTCGGGTCGGTCCGGACGTAGCGCACGCCAACATTGCCATCGACCGGCACGCTGAGATCGAAGCCGAACTTGGTCGAGACATAGCCCGCCAGCGTCGTCTCGCGATAATCGTAATGGCTGCCCGGGCTGTTCGCCGGATTGTTCGGCCCCGCGCCGAACAGCGCGCGATAGGCCGTCGCGTTCTTGACGAAGCTGCTGCCCACCACCGTCCACTGGTTGGTCGAGACGTCCTGCCCCTGGAACACGTCGTCCGGCGTCTGCGCGAGGATGCCCGACAGCGGTTGCGTCAGCGTGCTGCCGCCCTGGCTGAAGAAATCGTAGATCGCGCGGTGGTGCGCCCAGCGGAAGCCCGCCATCAGCGCCTTGAACGGACCGGCGTCGATATCGTAGGTCGCGTCGGTGCGGAACGACGGTTCGCGGCCGTCCTGGCTGGTGCCATATTCGAAGAAACTCGGCGATCCGAACGCGGCGGCGTTGGTCGGATCGACGCCCGAGATGGCGACGTTGGGCGTGTCGCCGGTCAGCGTGATGTCGGCGCGCGGCGCACGCGTGGTGACGACGGCATTGCGCGCGTAGAACGGGCCATTGCTGCGCACATAGGAGCCTTCGGCGGTCAGCTTGAACGCGCCGGAGGTGTATTTGCCGCCGAACGCGATGTTCAGCGTGTCGTAGGGATTGTCATAGGCGTTGACGCTGGACTTGAGCAGCGCATTGGCGACCGAATAGCTCGCCGGCGTGGTCGAGCCCGACTTGTACACCGGGGTGCCGATGCCGCGGCTCTGCGCGTCGGCCTGTACGCTCAACTGCTGTGTATAGCTGTGCCCGCCCGAATGGCTGTAGATCGTGTCGAGGTGGAACTCGAGCGCGTCGCTCGGCCGCCACTGCACCGAACCGTAAGCGGAGGTGCGTACCCGGTCGCCGGTCTCGTAGCCGGGCGTGACCTGGCTGGGGATGCGCGTCGGCGTGCCGAACAGCGCGGTGTTGGTGGCATAGGTGTTGGTCGCGGACTGATAGCCGGCCGAATAGAAGCGTTCGAACTGCCCGCCCGCGAGCACGCCGATCTCGCCGATGTTGGTGTCCCACCGGTTCGAGACGATGCCCGACAGGCGCGGGCCGGCCTTGTCCTGAAACTCGGAATAGGTCGCCGCCCCCGTCATCGCAAGGTGGAAGCCCTTGAAATCGAACGGCCGCGCGGTGTCGACGTTGATGAGGCCGCCCAAGCCCCCCTCGATCTGGTCGGCGGTCGGTGTCTTGTACACTGTCACGCCGGCGAGGATATCGGAGGAGAAATCGAGCAGATGCGCGGTACGATCCGTGGTGCCGAACAGGGCGCGGCCGTCGACAGTCGTCATCACCTGCTTGAGCCCGTGTACGACGTAGGTATTGCCCTCGCCGCGCGTGTTGCGGGAGATCTGCACGCCGGGAATACGCTGGAGCGTCTCGGCGATGTTGGTGTCGGGCAGCTTGCCGATATCCTCGGCGACGATCGAATCCTGGATCTGATCCGACCCGCGCTTGAGATTGGCGGCATTGCTGAGCGATGCGCGCAGCCCGGTGACGACGATATCCTGCGTGGCGGCCTCCTCCGGTGCGGGTTGGGCGGATGCCGCCATTTGCGCGTGCGCGGTGGCAGGCAGACTCGACGCCACGACGGCGACCGAAGCGAGAAGAAGCGACGTGTTCGGCATGATGACCCTCTCCAGACAGGCGAGCTCGTGCTCCGCTCTTGATGACATTGGCTATACCAATTGCCGCGATTGGAATATCAGTCAATGGCTGTTGTTATGCAGGTGCGGCTGCCGTGCGAAAAACAGGCCGAGGATCGACGTCGTTCGGACGTAGATGGGCAGCCCTTACCTCGTGCACGCACCGCGCGCATGACACAGCCAAAGCCGGCACTTGCCTTACGCGCTGACACCGGTTTACCTTGGGGCAAGTCCGATACGGGGCGGAGAGGATCGACAGGTATGGCGCACAGGCTGGAAGAGCATCCGATTGTCCTCGATCGTCGTATGATCCTGAGCAGCGGTGCTGGTGCCGCCGCGCTGGCGCTGTTGCCGCACGCGGCGCGCGCGGTGACGCAGGCGGCGCGGGTCGTCGCGCCGTCCGGCATCTTCGCCGGCGAAGGTCATGCCGGCGCAGGTGCGCATCCGGTGTGGAGCTTCCGCGGAATCCGCTACGCCACCGCCGAGCGGTTCCGGGCGCCCCGCCCGTACGCCACGCCGGGACAGCCGCGCGCCGCGACCGGCTTCGGCCCGGTTTGCCCGCAGACCGGCGGTTACCAGCCGCAGTCGGAGGATTGCCTGTACCTCAACGTGTGGACCGCCAATCCGGACGGGCGCACGAAACTACCGGTGATGCTCTACATCCACGGCGGCGCCTACGCGAACGGCAGCGTCACCGATCCGCTCAACGACGGCGCGGCGCTGGCGGCGCGCGGCGATGCGGTGGTGGTGACGGTGAACCACCGGCTAAACGCGTTCGGGTATCTCTACCTCGCGCGGCTCGACCCGCGCTTTGCCGACAGCGGCAATGCCGGCCAGCTCGACCTGATCTGCGCGTTGCAATGGGTGCGCGACAATATCGCCGCTTTCGGGGGCGATCCGGCCCGTGTGATGCTGTTCGGCCAGTCGGGCGGCGGCGCCAAGATCGCGACGTTGACCGGAATGCCCGCCGCGCAAGGCCTGTTCCACCGCGCCGCGACGATGAGCGGGCAGCAGGTGACCGCGCAAGGCCCGCTCCACGCCACCGATCGCACCCGCGCCTATCTCGCCAAGCTGGGCGTCAGGCCCGACACCCTCCAGCCGCTGCTCGACATGCCGACCGAGAAGCTGGTCGAGGGGCTGCACGCGACCGATCCGATCCTCGGCGGTGGCCTGTCATTCGCGCCGACGCTCGACATGAAGTGGCTGGTGCGTCACCCGTTCTGGCCCGATGCCAACCCGATCGGGCTGAAGATCCCGATGATCCTCGGCAACGTGCATGACGAGACGCGCGCCTTCGTCTCGCCCGACACGGTGCGCGACCTCACCTGGGAAACATTACCCGATCGGCTGGCGCCCGATCTGCGCATCGACATCCTGCCCGAATGGGTGGTCGGCGAATATCGCAAGCAGTTCCCCAACTGGTCGCCGACCGACGTGTTCTACGCCGCGAGCACCGCCGGGCGAAGCTGGCGCGGACAGGTGATCGAGGCGGAGGAGCGCGCCCGCGCCGGTGCGCCGGCCTGGGTCTATCAGGTCGATTTCACCTCACGCACCGACCCACGGCGCGGCGCCTTCCACACGATGGATATCCCTCTGGTGTTCGGCACTCTGGGGGCGAGCGGCTCGCAGACCGGCACGGGCGCGGATGCGCGCGCCGCCTCTATCGCGATGCAGGACAGCTTCGTCGCCTTTGCCAAGACCGGCGATCCCAACCATGCGGGGCTCGCGGCATGGCCGAAATACGATCTGTCGAAACGCGCGACGATGATCTTCGACGTGACCAGCCGCATCGAAAACGACCCACGCCGCTGGCAGCGCGAGCTGTTCGCGCGCGTGCCGTATATCCAGCCGGGAACGTGATCCGCCGCCGTCCGGATCACGCAGGCTGGCATCTCGCAGCCGCCTCGGTGGGCCGCGAGGGGCACGGCCGACACGTCGGTCGGCGCGGAGGTTAATCCAGCCTGCCCGCCTGCATCAGGATCATGTCGGACGGCAACAATCGATCGAGATAGGGCAGGATCGCCGCGCCGATCGCGGGCGCATCTCCTGCCATCGTCGCGCGGGAGAGCGGTGCATGCACCGGCAGGCGGTACTCCGCCAACCGGGCGGTCAGCCGCGCGATCAGATCGTCGATCATCACATCGGGCAGCCGCCCACCGATGATGATCGCGTGCGGATCGATCAGGCAGTTGATGTTGACGAGCGGTGCGACCAGCGCGCGCGTGGCATCCTCGATCCAGCGATCGAGAACCGGTTTCATCGCGGGATCGGTCGGGTCGATACGCGACGGACTGTCGACGCCGCAGCCCGCCTGCGCGAGATATTGCATCAGCGCCGAGAGCGAGACCACATCCTGCACCAGCGCGCCCAGCCTGTCGCTCGTCACGTCGGGTAGCAGGCCGAGTTCGCCGCTGCGTCGGTTCGCGCCCTCGACGTAATGCCGGTCGATCATCAATCCGCCGCCGAGCCCGGAGCTGATGAAGATGTAGAAGAAACTCGCCAGCCCCAGGCCGGCGCCCGATTGCGCCTCCCCGATTGCGGCCGCAGCGGCGTCGTTGTCGACGAGCACCGGCCAGGGCAAAAGCGGCGCGAGCAGATCGGCGATCGAAAGCTCCGCCCACCGTTCGTAGGTTTCCGGGCGGCCGGGCAAGGCGATGCTGCCGAGATCGTCCGGCAACGTGACGCCGACGCCGAGCACCCGGTCGCGGTCGACGCCCGCCTGAGCCAGAAGCGGCTCGAGACCGGCCGTCACGAAGTCTGCCACATTCTCGGGTAGCGCGAAGGCGATATCGCGCGAGATCCTGCCGCGAACCTGCCCGGCGAGATCCAGCGCAACCAGCGTCAGATGATCGCGATCGATGTTGAGGCCGATGGCGATGCAGCCAAGCGCGTCGATGGTGAGCCGGATGGCGGGTTGCCCGCGTGGCCCTTGCAAACGCCCGATCTCCTTGACGAGGCCCGCATCCATCAGCCGCCGCGTGATGTTGGCGATGGTCGGCGCGGTCAGCCCGGTCATCCGGCTCAGTTCGACGCGGGTGGTCTCGCTGCTCGATCGGATTGCCTGAAGCACGACGCGCTGGTTGTAGTCGCTGGCGCGCGCGAGGTTGGTTCCGGAGAGCGACACGGCAAGCCGCGCGCCGCGTACGTCCCGTTGAGCGTCCCGTTGCATGTCCATCGCCTTCACGCTGCCCTTTCGACGCTCACCGCGCAACCCCGCTGCCGCACCGGATCGCCCCACGCGCCATTTCACGTTCGCGATCGACTTCCCAGCCTCACCGCCTCTTGCCAAAAAACAAAAACAAATTTCTTAAATCTGCTTGATCGGCCTCTGCTGTGATCCTAGCCTGTACGTGAAGCCGCTGGTCGGCAGCGAGCCATCGCGTCGTTGAGAGAGGGATATCGTGACTCCAGCATCCGCCGCAGCGGCGCAGATCAGCCGTCGCGATCTTCTGGTCGCTGGTGCGCTTGTGCCGCTCACGGCGGTATTGCCGGCGCGCGCGGCGGAACCGTTCCGACCGAGCCGACGCCCGCCGCTCGGCGAACGGCGCTTCACGAGCCGTGCGGTCGAACGCGAGATCGCACGCGTCCGCGCGCGCATCGCCGATCCGGAGATCGCGTGGCTGTTCGAGAATTGCTACCCGAACACGCTCGACACCACCGTCCGCCCGGGCATCATCGACGGCAAGCCGGACACGTTCGTCATCACCGGCGATATCGAGGCGATGTGGCTGCGCGACAGTTCTGCGCAATTGCAGAGCTATGTGCATCTGACGCCGCACGATGCCGATCTGCGCCGGCTGTTCCGCGGCGTCATCCAGCGGCAGGCGCGTTGCATCCTGATCGACCCCTACGCCAATGCGTTCATGGCCGATCCGCAAGCCAAATCGAATCTCGGCGCAATCGACGACTTTACCGAGATGAAATCGGGGGTCGCGGAGCGGAAGTGGGAACTCGACTCGCTGTGTTACCCGCTGCGCCTCGCGCATGCATATTGGACCGCAACGCGTGACGTCGCACCGTTCGACACCTTGTGGTCGCAGGCGATGGCGCGTGCGGTGGCGACGATGCGCGAGCAGCAGCGGTTTCACGACGATGGTCCTTACCGGTTCGAACGCGCCAGCCGCCGCGCCACCGAGACGTTGATGCTGAAAGGCGTCGGCGCGCCGACCCGCAAGGTCGGGCTGATCCATTCGATGTTCCGCCCCTCCGACGACGCCTGCACGCTGCCGTTCCTGATCCCGTCTAATCTGTTTGCGGTCGCGGCGTTGCGAATGCTCGCGCAGGTCCATGCCGAAGCGCGGCACGATAGCGCGGCCGCCGCCGAGTGCCGGGCGCTCGCCGATCAGGTCGAGGCCGCGTTGCAGGCGCATGGCCGGATGCCGGACGGCGCGGGCGGTGAGGTCTGGGCCTATGAGGTCGACGGGTTCGGCAATGCGCTGTTCATGGACGACGCCAATGTGCCGAGCCTGTCGGCGCTGCCGCTGCTCGGCGCGGTGGCGCGGGGCGATCCGCTGTACCGCCGCACCCGCGCGCTGGCGTGGAGCGCGCGCAATCCGTATTTCTTCGCCGGCAAGGCGGCCGAGGGGATCGGCGGCCCGCACAAGGGGCTCGGCATGATCTGGCCGATGTCGATCATCGCCCGCGCGATGACCAGCGACGACGATCGCGAGATCCGCCAGTGCCTGACGTGGCTGAAGACCACGCATGCCGGCACCGGCTTCATGCACGAGTCGTTCAACCAGGACGCCCCCTCGCAATATTCACGCCCGTGGTTCGCCTGGGCCAACGGTCTGTTCGGCGAGCTGATCCTCGATCTCGAACGCCGCCGCCCCGCGCTGCTCGCGCAGACCTTCTGATGCGTCCGCCCCGTTCCCAAGGAGACATTCGTTTGATCCGTGCCAACCGTCGCGAGCTTCTCGGAGGCTCGGCGATCGCCGCCTTCGCCGCCGCCGTTCCGGGAGCCAGCCTCGCCCAGCGGCCGGACGTGACGCCGCCCGACCTGTTCGTGGGCTCGGGCGGGCACGGCCACACCTTTCCCGGCGCGACGATGCCGTTCGGCATGGTGCAACTGTCGCCCGACACCAACAATGCCGGTTGGGACGCCTGCTCCGGCTACCATCAGTCGGATCGCTCGATCATGGGGTTCTCGCACACGCATCTGTCGGGCACCGGCATCGGCGACATGCTCGACGTGCTGGTGGTGCCGACGCGGGGCGCGCTCAAGCTCGTCGCGGGCACGCCGCAGAACCCGTCTGCCGGCTATCGCCAGCGCTATTCGGACGAACATGCCGAGCCGGGCTACTACCGCGTCAAACTGGAATCGGGCGTGCTGGCCGAACTCACCGTCACCGAGCGGACCGGGCTGCATCGCTATAGCTTCCCGGCCGGCGCGGGGCACATCCTGATCGACTTCGCGCATTGCAAGCAGGAGAGCGCGGACGAGCCGATCCGGATCGAGGACGCCTCGCTCGCGATCGACGCGGCCGGCATGCTGACCGGCAGCCGGCAGGTGTTCCGCTGGGCCGAAGGGCGGCGCATCCACTTCGCGATGCAAATGTCGCGCAAGCCCGACCGGGTGCAGTTCTTCGGCGACGGCGACTCCCCAGCGCCGAGCGGCACGCGCAGCGTGTCCGGTCACAAGCTCAAGGTCGCCTTGTTCTTCGACGAGGCCGGCGGCGCGCCGATCCTCTTGAAGACCGGCATCTCGGCGGTCGACGTCGCGGGCGCGCGCGATGCGCTGGCGGAGGCGCCCGGCTGGGCGTTCGATCCGGCCTGCACGGCTGCGCGCCGGGCGTGGGCGGAGACGCTTGGCGCGGTACGCGTCTCGGGCGGCACGCCGGCGCAGCGCACGATCATGGCGAGCGCGCTTTACCACGCCTTCATGGGGCCGACCCTGTTCAGCGACCGCGACGGCCGGTACGTCGGGCTCGACCAGCAGGTCCGCACCCTGCCTGCGGGCGAGCGCGCCTACAGCGCCTATTCCCTGTGGGATACGTACCGTGCGCTCCACCCGCTGATGACGCTGGTGCGCCCCGACATGGCGCAGCGCTTCGTCCACGACCTGATCCGCCAGACGCAGGAAAGCCCGTTCGGTCCGCCGACCTGGCCGCTCCAGGGCGTCGAGACCGGTTGCATGAACGGCACGCATTCGGTGGTCGTCCTCGCCGAGGCCTGTGTGAAGGGCATCGCCGCCGATTATGCCGCCGCATGGCCCAACATTCGCAAGCATGCGTTCGACCCCGCGTTCAAGGACACGCGCGCGACGCTCGGCCGCGAGCCGTATTTCCGGCTCGGCTACGTGCCCGCCGACACGGTGAAGGAAGCGGTCAGCCGCACGCAGGAATATGCCTATGACGATCATGCGATGGCGATCCTTGCCGACGCGGCCGGGGCCACGGCGGATGCGGCGGCCCTGCGCAAACGCAGCGGCAACTGGCGCAACGTGAGCGACGCGAAGATCGGCTTCGCCCGCCCGCGCTTCGCCGATGGAAGCTGGTGGACGCCATACGATCCGGTCCAGCTCGGCCACATGCCCGAGCCGCACTGGCGCGATTATACCGAGGCGAACGGCTGGCAGGCGACGTTCCTCAACCAGCACGATCCCTACGGCGTCATCGCACATTTCGGCGGCGAGGCGGCGTATGAGGCCAAGCTCGATTCGTTCTTCAACGCGCCCTCGACCTTACCCGCCAACGCGCCGCCCGACATTGCCGGGCTGGTCGGCCAATATGCGCACGGCAACGAACCCGACCAGCATGCCGCCTACCTCTACGCATATGTCGGCGCGCCGTGGAAGACCCAGGCGATGGTGCGCCGGCTGTGCGCCGAGATGTACAAGGACGATCCCGATGGCGTGATCGGCAACGACGATTGCGGGCAGATGAGCGCGTGGTTCATTCTGTCGGCGCTCGGCTTCTATCCTGTGGATCCGACCACCGGCATCTACGTGTTCGGCTCGCCTTTGTTCGACACGGCGGAGGTGCGCGTCGGCGCGGGCAAGCTGCTGCGCGTGCAGGCGATCGGCAACGCGCCCGACCGTCCCTACGTGCAATCGGTGCGGTGGAACGGGCGGCCGTGGACGCGCAACTGGATCGCGCACCGCGATTTGATCGAAGGCGGCACGCTGGAATTCACGATGGGCGCGAAGCCGTCGCGTTTCGGCACGGCAAAGGCGGACCGGCCACCTTCCGGCACCCGCGCGTGACAGGCCGGCGGGCGGCGTCGCGCCGTCCGCCGCCGTGTCAGAAGAACGTCTCGACCACTTCGGTGCAGCGGTAATCGTCATCCACCACCAGCAGCCGCCGCCATTTGTCGAAGGTGAGGCATGGGTGCGAGATGTCGAACGCGATCACGTCGCCGACCGCGATGTCGTCGCCCGGCGTGATCGCGAGATAGGCGTGCTGATCCATCAGGCCGGTCACCTCCCAGTGCGCCGGCGCGCCGATGGGACGATCCTCGCGACCTGTGCGGAACACCGTCGCAGGGCGCGGCAGCCCGGCGTCGAACGCCACGTCGCGCTTGCCCATCGCGACGATCGCGCGGGACGGATCGGGCAGCGACTGCACCACCGCCCAGATGCGCAGCGCCGGCAGCAGCGCCTCGCCAAAGCTCGGCGCGACGGCGTTGCGTTTCAGGATCTGCTCCTGCGCGATCCGATATACGCCGTCGTCGTGGCTGATGTAGCAGCCCGGCCGCAGCACCACCTCGACCGTGCCGGCTCGGGCCAGAGGCGCGGTTTCTTCCGCAACCACGTCGTACCAGACGGAACCGGCGCCGGAGAGGATCGCGGGTGTGCGGGCGAACCGCCCTTCCGCCACCAAACGCGCGGTCGTCTCCGCCGCGCGCCGCACGAAGCGGCGCACCTCGCCCTCGTCAGGCAGCACGCCTTCGTAGAACTCGATGCCGGCCAGTCGCAGATGCCCGTGCCAGCGCTCCAATTCGGCCAGCACCGCGTCGAGCCCGGCCGCGTCGCGCACGCCGGTGCGAAAACCGGGCTGGTCCGGCTCGGGCGCGAGTTCGACCAGAATGTCCAACGTCGCACCCCGCGCCCGGCAAGCCGCGCCCAGCAGCGCGACGCCTGCCGCGGAATCGGCGATGCAGAACAGCGCCATACCGGGCGTTCCGGCCAGATCGGCGATCGCGGCGAGGTTGGCGGTGCCGACGATCTGATTGGCGATCAGGATCCGCCGCACGCCGTGCGCGGCGGCCACCTGCGCCTGCTGGCTGTTCGCGACCGTGATCCCCCAGGCGCCCGCGTCCAGTTGGCGCTGGAACAGCCTGGGCGCCATCGTCGTCTTGCCATGCGGTGCAAGCGATACGCCGTAAGCCTCTATGAAACCGCGCATCCAATCGAGATTGTGCCGCATCCGCCGCTCGTCCAGCACCGCTGCCGGAAACGGAACGTCACCCGCCAGGAGGTTCCACGCCACCGCGTCGACATGGCCCACGCCCTTGTTCAGTTCGAAGTGCTGATCCGCCACGCCTCGTCTCCTGATAACGAAATTTGTTTACATTAATTGTCGATGCGGTGACAATGCCGTTCTGGATACGGGGGCCGGGAATGACATGCACGATCATCGCCGGCGCCGACATCCTTGATGGCAGCGGCGCACCGCCGTTCCGCGCCGACGTCGCGATCCGCGATGGCATCATCGTCGAGATTACACCATGTACGGCACGCGTGCCGGCCGATGCCGTCGATGCACGCGGCCTTACGCTGGCTCCCGGCTTCATCGACGCGCACACGCACGACGATCTCGTCGTCATCGCCACGCCCGATATGGCGGCGAAGACAAGCCAGGGCGTGACGACCGTCGTGGTCGGTAATTGCGGGATCAGCGCCAGCACGCCGTTCCATGCGGTGGAGGAGCTGGCGGACCCGCTCGTGCTGCTCGGCCCGGCGGCGCAGTTCCGCTATGCCGGGTTCGCCGAGTATGCGGCAGCGGTCGATCGGGCTCGTCCGGCGACGAACGTGGTCGCCCTGGTCGGCCACACCGCCTTGCGTGCCCGCCACATGAACCGGCTTGATCGCGCCGCGACACAAGCCGAGATCGCCGCGATGCGGGCGGATCTGGATGCCGCGCTCGATGCCGGCGCGTTCGGGCTGTCCACCGGTCTCGCCTACGCCAACGCGCATGCCGCGCCTACCGCCGAGGTGATGGTATTGGCCGAGGCGTTGCGCGGGCGTGGCGCAGTCTATTGCACGCACCTGCGCAGCGAAGCGGAGGATATCGTTCCCGCGCTCGACGAAGCGTTTGCGATCGGCCGCCACGCAGCCGCGCCGGTCGTCGTGTCGCATCTCAAATGCGCGGGGGCCAGCCAGTACGGGCGTAGCGGCGAGATCCTGGCGAAGCTCGAGGCGGCGGATCACCCGGTCGGCTGCGACTGCTATCCCTATACCGCCAGTTCCTCGACACTCGACCTGAAACAGGTCGTGCCCGAAACGCCGATCAAGATCACATGGTCGCAAAGCGAGCCGGACGTGTCGGGGCGCATGCTCGCCGATATCGCCGCCGACTGGGACATGGATCTGCGTGCCGCCGCGCGCCGCCTGCAACCCGCCGGCGCGGTCTATCACTGCATGGCGGAGGCGGATGTCGACAATATCCTCGCGCACCCGCTCACCATGATCGGATCGGACGGGCTGCCGTGCGATCCGCGTCCCCACCCGCGGCTGTGGGGCAGCTTCCCGCGCGTGATCGGGCATTATGCGCGCGATCGCGGGCTGTTCCCGGTAGCGGAGGCGATCCGCAAGATGACCGGCCTGCCCGCGGATCGGTTCGGCCTGACCGGTCGCGGTTACGTGCGTGAAGGCTACGCCGCCGATCTCGTGCTGTTCGACCCGGCCCGCATCGCCGATCGCGCCACTTACGACGATCCCGCACGGCCCGCCGCCGGCATCCACGGCGTGTGGGTGAACGGCGTTCGCACGCTCGCTCGCGATGGCGCGACGGGCGAGCGCGGCGGCAGGATGTTGCGACGCGCGCAAGCTCAATGAAGAAGAAGGACACTGACATGACCGAAGGTATCAAACGCTACGGCGTCGAAGGCGGCACCGGCACTGGTGGCCAGCATCTCCCGTTCGCGCGCGCGGTGGCGGCGGACGGCTGGCTCTACGTCTCGGGACAGGTGCCGATGGTCGATGGCGAGCTGGTCGAAGGCGGCATCCTCACCCAGACGCATCAGGCGATCCGCAACGTGCTCGCGATCCTCGCCGAAGCGGGCTACGGCCCCGAACATGTCGTGCGGTGTGGCGTGTGGCTCGACGATGCGCGCGATTTCCAGTCGTTCAACCGCGTTTTCCGCGAATATTTCGGCGAGAACCCGCCCGCACGCGCCTGCGTCGTGTCGCAGATGGTGGTCGACTGCAAGGTCGAGGTCGACTGCATCGCCTGGAAGCAGCCCTGACATGACGGCGGGCGCGCCGCTGCTGGTCGCGGCGGCCGTCGCGGTCGCCACACTGATCGGGCTGATCGTCCGCGCGCGGCTCAGCCCGTTCATCGCGCTGATCCTGGTATCGCTCGGCCTCGCGCTCGCGGTGGGCCTTCCGCCGGACACGATCGTCAAGACGTTCGAGGCCGGGGTCGGCGGCGCAATCGGCCATATCGCGCTGGTCGTCGGGCTCGGCACCATCCTCGGCAAGATGATGGTCGAATCAGGTGGGGCGGAGCGGATCGCCGATACGGTGATCGGCTTCTTCGGGCCGCGCCGCGCCGATTGGGCGATGATGACGGTCGCGCTCATCATCGGCCTGCCGGTGTTCTTCGAAGTCGGCTTCGTGCTGCTGGTGCCGATCGTCTTCACGGTCGCGCGCCGGCTGGGGCAGCATGCGATGCGGGTCGGCCTGCCGATGGCGGCGGGGCTGTCGGTGGCGCATGCGATGATGCCGCCGCACCCGGCGGCGATGCTGGCGACGCAGGCGTATCACGCCGACGTCGGCCTGACCGTGCTGTTCGCGCTGATCGTCGGCGTGCCGACCGCCGCCATCGCCGGACCGCTTTACGCGCGGCTGGTGGTGCCACGGCTCGCGCCATCCACCGCGCCGGTCGCGGAGGTGGTCGAAACGGCCGAACCGCGCGTGCTGCCGGGGTTCGCGACGACGCTGCTCACCTTGCTGCTGCCGGTGGTGCTGATGCTGGCCGGGAGCCTCGCCGCCGCCGTCGCGACGCCGGGTTCGGCGCTCGACGGCGCGCTTCGTTTCGTCGGCACGCCGGTGGCGGCGCTGCTCGTCGCGGTGCTGGTGAGCTACTGGACGCTCGGCCTGGCGCGCGGGATGAACGTCGAGGCCATCCAACACTTCACCCACGACTGCCTCGCGCCGACCGCGATGATCACGCTCGTCGTCGGCGTCGGTGCGGGGTTCGGACGCATCCTCACCGAAAGCGGCGTATCGGCCGCGATCGTGCAGGCGGCGTCGGCCGCACATCTGCCGATCGTGGTGCTGGCATGGCTGATCGCCGCGCTGATGCGGGTGGCGACCGGCTCCGCGACCGTCTCGATGGCGACGTCGGCCGGGATCGTCGCGCCGCTCGCTGCGGCCAATCCGGGCATCCGCCCTGAATTGCTGGTGCTGGCGACAGGCGCGGGATCGGTCATCCTCAGCCATGTCAACGACGGCGGCTTCTGGCTGGTGAAGGAGTATTTCGGATTGAGCGTCGCCGATACGATCCGAAGCTGGACCGTGTGTGAAACGCTGATCTCGATCGTCGCGCTGGTGCTGACCCTCGCCGTGTCGGTGCTGGTGTAGCGCGGCTCACTCGCCGCGCGCCACCACCGTCTCCGCCATGTTCCAGCCGCGCAGCCGCACCGTCGACTCCCCGCGTGCCTGCGGGTAGCGCACGGTTACGCGCTGCGTCTCGCCGGGGAGCAGCGAGACGTAATTATCGCTGAAATAGGCGGGCAGGATCTGTACGCCCTTCGCATCGAACAGCGTCAGCTTGGCCTGCAACGCCGGCGTGGCGCCGGTGTTGGCGAGATCGATACGCACCGCCCGCTCGCCGTCCGCACCCGCCTCGTCATGGCTTTGCGCGCGCAGCACCGCCTGCGGCATCGCGGCGAGCGCCTTGAGGTCCGCCGGTTTCGCGGCCTGCCAGTAGAAGTTGGAGGACAACCGCGTCCCGTCGCGCGCAAACGCCTCAAGCCGGATCAGCACCGGCCCCTTCCCCAGCGCCGCGTCGATCGGCAACGCGAATGCCGCGACCGTGCGGTTGGCGGGCAGATCGACCACAGCGTCGCGAGACAGCACCGGCGCGCCGGCAAGATCGGTAACGTGCGCGACCACCCTCACCCCGCTCAGCGCGGACAGCGTGGTGTTGACCATCGTCACCTGCCGGCCGGGCTGGTTCATCTGGACATGCACCGGCTCGGCGCCCTTCTTCGTGCCGTAGAAGGCGGCGTGCGTGTCGTAATCCGACGAATAGATCTGGAAATCCGCCGACGGCCATGCCGGATGGGTCATCCACAGCATCCGCGCGCTGTTGGTCGTCCACAGCCCGGCGGCAAACCCCTCGAAGATCGCGCGGTACGACTCGTAATTGAGCATCTGCGCCTTGCGCTCGAAGTCGGCTAGGTCGCGCGGGCGCCCGAACTCGGTCTCCAGCGCCTGCATGAAGCTCGCCATCGACACGCCGCGCTCCTGATGCCAGTCGTGATAGACCCAGGTGTCGCCGATCGGCCAACGGTCCGCCTCCGGCACGGTGCGCTGCCACGATTCCAGCGTCGGGAAGCTCGCGGTGCCGACCTCGACCGCGAAACCGCGCGGATAGCTGGTGAAGTAATCCTCCGGCGGATGCCATTCGTACGGCCCCGAGCCGGCGAGATTGATGATCCGCGAATTGCCCTTGTAAAGCCGCGTGCCGTCCTCCTGCCACACCATGTCCTGCAACGCGGATTGAAGCGCGGGCTGCGGCACGCCTTCGTTGCGGCCGAACCACAAGACGATCGAGGGGTGGTTGCGGAATCGCCGCACGACATCGCGCGCGTTGGCGACGAACAGCGGCACGTCCTGCGCCTCCGCATCGCCGTCCTGAGTGGATTCCCAGAAATCGTTGAGCACCATCAGCCCATAGCGATCGGCAAGCGCGTAGAACGCTTCCTCGGTGCTCTGCCCCATCCAGTTGCGGATGATGTTCATGCCAGCCTCGCGGTGGAGGCGGAAATACGGGTCGAGCCGGTTGGGGGCGACGCGTTTGAGCATGTCGTCCATGCCCCAGTTGCCGCCGCGCGCAGCGATACGGACGCCGTTGACGCGCAGCACCAACTGCGTGCCGAGCGGATCGTCGGGCAGCGTCGTGACGGCGGGCGAGGTCTCCGCGCCCGGCATCAGCGAATCCGCCCAGCCGCCGCGCACCTTGCGAAGTGCCGCGTGCCGCTCGTCGATCACCGGCGTGCCAAGGTCGCGCGCGCGTGCGGAATCGACCAGCACGCGGCGCAGCGTGCCCGCGTGGTCGAGCGAGGCGAGTTCGTACGTCACGCTGCGCATGCCGAAATCGAGGCTGCGGCTGTCGGACATTTCGTGACCTATCGCGGCGCTCAGGCGAAGCCGGTGGAGCGCGGGATCGCCATAGCCGTTGGGCCACCACAGCTTCGGGTGCGCGACCGTGAGCTGCGGGAAATCGGCGGGTGTGAACCGCATCGTCACGCTCGCGCCCGCCGCCACGGAGACGACGCGCTCGACCGAAACATCGTCGAACGCCGCGCGCACGGTGGTGTCGGCGGGCGCGGTGCCATGGTTGGTGACGGGCACGGTGATCGAGACTTGCGCGACACTGTTGTCCGCGCGCGGCAGATGCGTGACGACATCGAGGTCGCCGATCGTCACCGTGCCGGTCGCGGCAAGCTCCACGCCTTGCCACAGGCCGGTGTTGCGGTCGCGCACGCCCGGGATCCAGTCCCACCCCTCGCTTGCGCCGAAGGTTGGTCCGTCGCTCATCAGCGCGCCGCCATTGTCGCCGCGCCCGCCCGCGAGCGACTGTTCGTGCGCGATACCGGGGTGCGGCGGCGGCGACACGCGCACCGCGATGCTGTTGCGCTGGCCAGGCAGCAGCCGATCGGTAACGTCGAACCGGCCACGGATGAAGGCGCCCTTCATATCGCCGACAGATGCGCCGTTCACCCAGACCTGCGCGGCGTAGTTCGCGCCGTTGAGCGTCAGCGTCAGCCGTTTGCCCGGCGCGGCGGGCAGCAGGAACTCGGTGCGATACCAATAGTCCTGCCGCGCCAGACTTTCGGGGATCGCCATGTTGTTGAGGCCGATCGTGGGATCGGGATAGACCCCGCGATCGACCAGGGTCGTCAGCACCGTGCCCGGCACCGTCGCCGCATACCAGTGCCGCGCGTCATAGCCGGCGCGCGAGATCGCCACGCCGTCGCCCGCCGCGTGCGGCGCGTCGATCAGCCGCCAGCCGTTGATCGCGTACCGCCGCTCGCCGACCGCTTCGAGTGTCGGCGCGTTCGGCAACGGCTTCGCCACGCCGCGCGCGGGCGGCGCCTTGGCAACCGGCAATTCCCACGCGGGTTGCGGCGCGGCGAGGCCGTAATTCGTCTTCACCTGAAGCGGCCATGACGGGCTGGCATCCTCGAACCGGGTCAGCGCATCGTCGGGCGGGGTGCGGCCGAGCGCCACGACCTCGGCATCGGTACGCGCCGTCGGCTCGAGCGTCAGCCCGGCGATGTGGCCGGCGAAGCCCGCTTCACCGGCGAGACGCGGCCCCATCACCACAAGCGCTTCGGCCGCAGGGGGATCAATCCGGGCGGTGCCGGCGCGCTTGCCGTCGACGGAGAAGCGAACCACGCCGCCCTCCGCCGCCGCGACGAGCAGGTGCCAGCGATCCGCGGTGATCGGCTTGGCGGCGCGCAGGCGGGTCTCGCCCAGTTCGAACGCAGGGCGCGCATCGTCCAGCGCGAAGCGGCGCGCGGTCGCGCTCTCGGCCGCGCCGATCGCCGCGACGACGACATGCCCCTTGGCGAGCGCAGACGGTTTGATCCACGCGCGCAGCGTCCATGTCGCTGTGGCGGGCAGCGGCTCGCCCGCCGCATACCCCTGCGCGACATGGCGCAGCGCGTCCGAGCCTGCCAGGAACACCGCGTCATACGGGCCGATCACCGCGCGCTTGGGGTGCGCGATCCGCGAGGACGGCCATTCGATCTGCTGCGCCAGAAGCGGGACGCTCGCCACGCTCGCGATCAGGCAGGCGGCACAGGCTTTGACTCTCGACGTGTTCATGAACCCCCTCGCCCGCCGGCCATCCGCCGACCGCACCTGTCTGCCCCGAGTTGACAGACGACCGCAAGACTTGATTAGATGATTTTACTTAATCGGGTGGGAGAGGCTGAATGCGTCGTGATCGCTTGCGTGTCGGGGTGGCGGTGCTCGCCCTGCTCTCGGCCGCCCCCGCGCTTGCCGCCGCGCCGCAGCCCGTCGTCACCTCATCGACCGCTGCGTTGCGCGACGGCATCGAGGTGCGCAGTGGTACGACGCTGACGCGTATCACCGCGCTGACCGATCAGGTCCTGCGCATTCGCATCGCCGCCAACGGCCACCTGCCTGAAGATGCGAGCTGGGCTGTGCCGGCGGCAGCTCGCGCCCGCAGCGTGACCGTAGCCTCCACCGCTGACGGTTTCGCAACCCGCCAGCTACGCGTGCGGATCGCCGGAGGGCGCGTGACCGTCACCGATCTGGCCGGGAACGTCATCTCCGCCACCGATCCCATCGCCGTGACCGGCACCGGCTTCGTGCTGCGAAAGGACCTGCCGCAAAGCGAGCATATCTTCGCGCTCGGCGACAAGACCGGCGCCGATCTCAACCGGCGCGGCCAGACCTATGTCGACTGGAACACCGACGTCGCCTTCTCGAGCACGCGCGACCCGATCTACAAGTCGATCCCGTTCTTCATCGGCGCTGGCGGCCCGGGCGGCAGCTATGGCCTGTTGCTCGACAACACGTTTCGCGCATCCTTCGATTTCGGCCATGTCGATCCCGACCGGATCACGATGGGCGCGCCCGACGGCCCGGTAGATTATTATCTGATCGCCGGCCCCTCGATGGCCGAGGTCGTGCGCTGCTACACCGATCTGACCGGACGGGCACCGCTGCCGCCGCGCTGGTCGTTCGGCTATCAGCAGTCGCGCTTCGGCTACATGACGGCGGGCGAGGTCGGCCAGGTCGCGGCACGGCTGCGGGCGGAGCATGTGCCGACCGACGCGATGTGGCTCGACATCGACTTTCAGGATCGCAACCGCCCCTTCACCGTCAACCGCCAGACCTTTCCCGATCTCGCCGGGCTGGCGCACGATCTCGACCGGAATGGCATCAAGCTGGTGGCGATCACCGATCTCCACATCGCCGCCGCGCCAGGCGAAGGCTATGCGCCCTATGACAGCGGGGCTGCCGCCAAGCATTTCGTCCGCAATCCCGACGGATCGATTTTCGTCGGCCCCGTCTGGCCCGGCCCGGCGGTGTTCCCCGACTTCACCGACCAGAGCGCGCGCGACTGGTGGGGCACGCTCTACAAGCCGTTCGTGACAGACGGCATCGCCGGCTTCTGGAACGACATGAACGAGCCGGCGGTATTCGACACGCCGACCAAGACGATGCCGCTCGATACCGTCCACCACATCGCCAGCGACGATTTCACCCCGCGCGACGCGACCCATGCCGAGGTCCACAACGTGTTCGGCATGCAGAACACGCGCGCCACGTTCGAGGGGTTGCGCGCGCTCCGTCCCGACGAGCGCGCGTTCGTGATGACGCGCGCAAGCTTTGCCGGAGGCCAGCGCTATGCGGTGACATGGACCGGCGACAACAGCTCGACCTGGGATCATCTGCGGCTGTCGGTGCATCAGCTCATCAACCTCGGCCTGTCTGGGTTCGCTTATGCGGGTGCGGATGTCGGCGGCTTCACCGGTGGGCCGAGCGCCGAGTTGCTGACGCGCTGGTTCGAAATCGGCGCGTTCACCCCGATCTTCCGCGACCACAGCGACAAGGGCAAACCGCGTACCGAGCCGTGGGTGGACGGCCCCGAGCATCTCGCCATCCGCCGCCGCTTCATCGAGGAACGCTACCGGCTCGCACCGTATCTCTACGCGCTCGCGGACGTGAATGCGCGCGCGGGCGACCCGATTATGCGGCCGGTGTTCTACGACTATCCGGCGCTGCTGAATGCGCGAAGCTGCGATCAGGCGATGACCTTCACGGTCGGCCGCGCGCTGCTGGTGGCGCCGCCGCCGAAGATGGAGTCGCCGCAAGCCTATGACGTGTGCCTGCCGGCGGGCGGCTGGTTCGATCTGTGGAGCGGGCGGCGCGTGGTTGGCCACCCATCCACCGACGCGCGCGACGGTGGTGCGGCGCTGGTGACGCAGACGCCGCGCCTCGACACGCTGCCGGTATTCGTACGCGCCGGCACCATCCTGCCGCGCCAGCCGCTTGTGCAGAGCCTGTCGGAGACGCCGACCGGACCGCTCGAACTCCACATCTATCCGGGGCCGGACTGCACCGGCGACCTGTATGCCGATGACGGGCATTCGATGGCGTTCACGCGCGGCGGCTTCCTTCGCCAGCATCTGCGCTGCACCGAGGATGCGAGTGGACTGCGCCTGAACTTCGACGCGCGCGAAGGCCGCTACGCGCCCTGGTGGAAGCAGATCGCGATCATCGTACATGGCTGGGCGGGACAGGCGGGCGTTTCCGGCGCCGGCCGGGCCATCGCGGCGACGACCGATCCCGCCGCCGAGACGCTACGCTTCGAGATCGCCGACCCGCGTCGTCCGAAGGAAATCGTCATCGCCGCGCGATAACGACCCGATCAGTTCGGCAGGACGGTGCGTGCGCCGGTGATGGTGATGTCGCTCCACACGCCGCCCGCATCGCCGGGCTGCCCGCCGCCGACGAACAGCCGGTATTTGCCCGGCGCGATCGCACGAGTGCCGTCGTGCTCGACCAGGCTGAGATCGCGCGGGTCGATCGTGAGGCTCACAGTGCGGTGTTCCCCGGGCTTCAGCGCGATGCGCGAGAAGCCGACGAGCTGCCGCTGCAACACCGGCACCGTCCGTCCCTGCTCCTGCGGCGCGGTTGGCGCGAGATACGCCTGCACGACCTCGTCGCCCGCCACCTTGCTGACATTGGCGACGGTGACGCTGGCGATCACTGGCGCGCCCGCCGTGATGCTCACCGCCGCAGGCGACGCGGCCGTGTAGGCGAAGCGCGTGTAGCTGAGGCCGTGCCCGAACGGATAGAGCGGCGTGCCGGTGAAGAAGCGGTACGTCCGGTTCTTCATGCTGTAATCGATGAACGCCGGCAGATCGCGGGTCGCGGCATAGAATGTCACCGGCAGGCGCCCGGCGGGATTGGCGTCGCCCGCCAGCATCCGCGCGATCGCGGTCCCGCCCGACTGACCCGGATACCATGCGTTCACCACCGCATCGGCATTCTGCTTGCTCCACGGGTCGGCGAGTGCCGAGCCTGTCATGTAAACCACCACCAGCGGCTTGCCCGCCGTGGCGAGCGCGCCAAGCATATGTCGCTGCGGTTCGGGCAGTTCGATCGCAGTGCGATCGCCGCCGTTGAAGCCGGGCACTTCGAGCCGCAGCGCCTCGCCCTCCAGCGTTGGCGAGAGGCCGACGAACGCCACCACGACATCGGCATCGCGCGCCGCCGCGATCGCCTCCGCCTGCTGCGCGGCGGCGGGCGCGACCCAGCGGAGGCCGATGCCGCCGTCCTCGCTTCTGTGATCGTATTCGATGCGAATGTCGCGCGGACGCGCGTCCGTCAGATCGATCTCCGCCTCGACATGCGCGTCGCTGCCGTCATCGGTGATGATCGGCTTCCCGTCGAGCCACAGCCGCACGGGATCGTGACCGTCGCAATCGAAGCAGCGCGGCACGTCGAGACGCAGGCGGTATCGGCCCGCCGCCGGCGGTGTCAGTCGGCCGGTCCAGCGCACGCTGTAGCGCGGCTGCGTGAGGCCACGCACCGGCGGTGCGCGGTCCCAGTCGAAGTCGATCTTGCGATCCTGCCGACGCAATATGGGTGCGGCCGCCGTGTCGGTGCCGCTGAAATACTCACCGCGCAGACCCGGCGCACCATCGGCCGACAATGCGGTTTCGGGCACGGGCACAGGCACGTCTTCGGCCAGAACGCTGCCCTGCGCATAGCGGACCCGCGCCGCACCGAACCGCGCCCGGATACCCTCGAGCGGCGTGACCGGCGCGGAGGCGGTGCCGTGGTAGTTCGCCTCCAGCACATCGAGCGAGTCCGCATTCGGCCCGATCACTGCGATGCGGGTGCCGGCCTTCAGCGGCAGACGATCCTTGTTGGTGAGCAGCACCAACGACTCCTCCGCCGCCTTCAGCGCGAGCGCGCGATGGGCAGGCGTATCGTTCTCGCTCGGCCTGATCCGATCCCACGGGCTGCGCTGCCCAAAGGCGATGCCGAGCGCCGCGCGCGAGGCGAACACGCGCCGCAGCGACGTGTCGAGCATCGTTTCCGGGATGAGCCCCTGCCGCACGGCCGCGGGCAAGGCATCGTAACTCGGCCCGCAGTCCAGATCGGTGCCCGCCGAAAGCGCCGCCGCCGCTGCCGATGGCAGATCGGGCCGATAATTGTGATAGGTGGTGATATACCCGACCGCGTCGCAATCCGACACGATCAGCCCGCCGAATTTCCAGTCCCCCCGCGCACGACCCGTCAGCAACGCGCTCGACGCGCAGGCGGGCGTGCCGTGCAGCGAATTGTACGCGCACATCGTCGACAAGGCGCGCCCTTCCGTCAGCGTCCTGCGGAACGCTGGTGAGTAGGTCTCCGCCATGTCGCGCGGCGATACATCGACATCGAAGCTGTCGCGCCCCGCCTCCGGTCCGGAGTGGACCGCGAAATGCTTCGGCGTGGCGATCGCTCTGGGATGGTCGACGTCCGGTCCCTGGATGCCGGTCACGAACCCGACGCCAAGCGAGCCGGTGAGATAGGGATCTTCGCCATAGGTCTCCTGCCCCCGCCCCCAGCGCGGATCGCGGAAGATGTTCACGTTGGGCGACCATAGATGCAGCCCGGCGAAACGCCGCCGGTCGGCCTCGCGTGGCAGGGCGTTGTATTTGGCGCGTGCCTCGGTCGAGATGACTTCGCCGACGCGGTGCAGCAGCGCCGGGTCCCAGCTCGCCGCCAGCCCGATCGCTTGCGGGAATACGGTGGCGATGCCGTTGCGCGCCAGACCGTGCAGCCCCTCGCTCCAGTAATCATAGGCCGGCAGTCCGGCCTTGGGCAAAGCAGGCGCCCCGCTGCCGAGCTGCCTGGCTTTCTCCTCGATGGTCATCGTCCGGATGATCCGCTCGATCGCGGGGCCGGCGGCGGTCGGTGCGTCGGCGGCGATCAGCAGGAGCGGGACCATCGGCTATCCTCATCGTCGGCGCTGAAGAAAAGACAGCCCGGTGCGACGGGGAGGTCGCACCGGGCCAGTTCGGGGGGGACTGGATCAGAAGTTGGCGCGGATGCCGAAGCGGTACATGCGGCCGATTACGTCGTAGAGACCGGGGTTGGTGATGTCGCTCGGCACGGTCGCCGCGTCCTTGTTGAACAGATTGTCGACCTTCACATAGGCCTGAAGACCCTTGGTGAACGTATAGGACGCACTGAGGTCGATATACAGCGCGCCCGCCAGGCGGTTGCGGTCGATGGTCGGGTTGTTGACGGTCGAGACCGGGCAATCGGTCGAGCAGACGACATATTCGTTCGCAAGCACGCCCGCGCTGAACCAGCGTTCCTGCACCGTCAGGCTGACCTTGTCGGTGCTCCAGTCCTGGTTCGCCAGCACCTTCCAATGCGGCGTCGCACCCGCGCCGAGGTTGACGCCCGCGCCCTGGATCGGGATCGTGCCCGGCAGGCCGCGGTCGGTAACGAAGTTCTTCACGTGCGTGGCGAGCGCCCGCAGCGAGATCTTGCCCGGCAGGCCGACGCTATCGAGCGGGATCTGGTAGCTGCCTTCGATATCGAAGCCGTCGGTGAAGATCGACGCGAGGTTGAACGACTGCACCGTCACCGATGCGTTGTTCGGATCGCTGAGGTTGAAGGTGCCGCAGGTGAAGGTCACGCCCGAATAGCACAGGTTGATCTGCGTCTGCGCATCGAGTGCGGCGATCGCGCCCTTCAGGCTGATCCGGTAGTAATCGAACGACAGGTTCAGGTTGCGTGCCCAGGACGGGCGCGACAGCACGATGCCGACTTCGGTGTTGCGCGCGATTTCCGGCTTCAGGTTCGGATTGCCCGCAGTCGTCTGCAACACAGTGATGGTGCGGTTGTTGAACGGATCGACCGTGCCGGTGCGGTTGCTGGTGACGGGCGCCGCATACAGCTCGCTCAGGTTGGGCGCGCGGATATCGCGCGAGGTGACGGCGCGCAGGCGGATGCCGTCGAGCGGCGTCGTCCAGGTGCCGCCGACCTTCCACGTATAGACCGTACCCGACGTGCTGTAATGCGTGCCGCGCCCGGCGATATCGAGGTTCGCCTTGCCGATCGCCGCGCTGTCGAACAACGGCGCGTTGAGTTCGAGGAACCCTTCGTACACGCTGTAGGCGCCGCGTCCGTCGTGATAATTGCCCGCGTACCAATTGTTGCCGAGCGGGTTGAGCAGCGGATCGGCCGGGTAAGCGCTGGTGTTCTGGTTGGCGGCGGTGACGCCGTTGCCGTACGGATCGCCCTTCACCTCGTAGAACTCGTGGCGATATTCGCCGCCGAACGCGACCGACAGCGGTCCGGCCGGCAGGCGCAGCGGATCGCCGTTGATCGCGAAGCTCGCCACGTCCTGCGTCTGGCGGGTATGCTGCGACGGGCCGGCTGATGGCTCGACGTATCCGAGCGCAGCGGCGCTCGGCGTCTGGCCGCCGAAGATGTTGATCGGCACGCAGCCGCTCGCCACCGCCACCGGGTTCGCGCAGGTGATGACGCCGTTCGCGCCACGCACCGCCTGAATCGCCGCATTATAGCGCGGCATCAGCGGGATGTTATAGACGTGGATGTCGGTGATTTCGGTGCCGTGCTCGCCATACGCGTCATAGCGCCAGCTCGTGCCGAATGCCTGGAACTTGCCCTTCGCGCCGCCGACGAAGCGATATTGGTCGCGGTTGGTGTGTACCGTCACGAAGTCCGGGAAGATCGCATTGTCGACGCCGTAGCCGAAGCTGGTGATGCCGTTCGCCGCGCACGCCGTCTGGATCGACGCCGGCACGAACGGGTTGGAACATTGCATCGTCAGATTGCCGAACTGCGCGGAACCGGGGTTCGGGACGTTGCTCGTGCCGACCTGCGCGATGTTCACGGTCGCGTAGATCTCGTTGTCCGGGTCGATGTCGAAGCCGACGCGGCCATAGCCGTCGATCCGGGTGAGCGCCGATTGCAGCGCGTTGCCGTTGGTCACGTTGCCGGAGCGGTCGCCGCCTTCGCACAGCCCGTTGTAGCAGCCCTGCACCGTACCCGCCGCGTTCTTGAGCGGCACGCCGTTAGACCCGTATTGGAACTGATACGGATTACCGGCGGCATCGAAGGCGGTGCCCTGCAACGGCCCGGAGGTAATCAGCCCGTACAGCGCGGTCTGGTAGGATTGGGTGAAGTTGCGGTCGAGATATTGCGGACGCCCGTCGTTGGTGATGCCGCGATTGATGAGGTTGCGCGCGACCAGCCAGTTGCGGCCGTTCGGGCCGCTGCCGTTCGGGTCGGAGCCGACGCCGAAGCCGGCGCTGCCGATACCATCTTCATGGCTGTACTCGGCACTGCCGATCAGGTGGAGCCGGTCGTTGAGCAGCGCCTTTCCGGCCGCGGCCTGAAACGTATAGTTGCCGTCATCGCCATAGGTGCTGACGCCGCCCTGCATGTTGGCGCGGAACCCCTGGAAGCGCGTGTTGGTCACGAAGTTGACCACGCCGCCCACCGCGTCCGATCCGTAGGATGCGGAGGCGCCACCGGTCACTACGTCGACCCGGTCGATCAGCAATTGCGGGAACAGGCTCACATCGGCCACGCCGGTGACGTTCGCACCGACGATGCGCTGGCCGTCGATAAGCGTTAGCGTGCGGATCGGTTGCAGGCCGCGCAGGCTGAGCGTGCTCAACCCCTGCACGCCCGTCGACGTGCCGTTTGCGCCGACGGTGGTGCCGGTGCTCCCCTGGAGCGACGGCAACTGCGCGACGGTGGTGAAGATGTTGGGCTGCGCGTTCTTGGCGATCGCATCGGCGTTCAGCACCTGCGTCGGGGTCGGCGCGGTGAACCCGCTGGAGGTGATGCGCGATCCCGTGACGACGACATCGGCCTGGGCCGCCGGTGCTTCGGCGGGTGCGCTGGGGCTCAGCGTTGCCGGCGCGGGCTGGGCCGCGGCATCGGCGGGAGACGGGTCGGGCGCTGCGCCTGCCTGCGCGAAGACGGGCGTCGCCAGCATCGTCGATGCCGCCAGGGCGACCCGCATGATCGTTTTCGTCGTCGCCTGCCGCATCGAACTCTCCCCCTTCAGATACCGTGTCGCGGCTCCGCAGAGCACCCGATCACCGATGACGCATGCTTATCCTGAAACCGATTTCCTCCACAAGATAAGTTTTACAATTTCTTTTAATGAAAGTGTCGTCACTGTGGCGGACGTGTCACACCGCTGCGGTTTGCGGTCGTTCGGCACCACATAGCGCCAGCGCGATGGGGCCCAGCGGCCCTGCTTCCGCCCCAAGACCGGGCGCAATGACGAACCGCTCGGTCGGCAGCACGAGATATCGCCCGACCAGATCGCGCAGCCGCGTTTCGATCCGGCCGATCAGCGCCGGCCGGCGCGCGATTACCCCGCCGCCGATCAGAATGCGCCGCGGTCCGGTGCTCGACACCAGCGCCTGAAGCATCTGCGCCACCGCTTCGACCACCGTATCCCACACCGGATCGTCGGCCGGCACCGACTCGCCCGCACGCCCCAGGCGCGCCGCGATCGACGGACCCGCCGCCAGCCCTTCCACGCAGTCGCCGTGATAAGGGCAGGCGCCCGGCCAATGATCGCCCGGCAAGCGCGCGACGCGCATGTGCCCCGCCTCGCAATGCCCCAGCCCGCGTGTCGCACGCCCGTTGACGATCAAACCCACCCCGACGCCCGTGCCGACGGTCACATAGGCCAGATCGTCTAGGCCCTGCCCGGCGCCCCAGCGTCGCTCGGCGAACGCCGCACCGTTGACGTCCGTATCGAAGGCGATCGGCACGGCATATCGCGCAGCGAGCGGCCCGACGATCGGCGTCGCGCGCCAGCCGGGTTTCGCGGTCGAGGTGATGCTGCCGTAGGTCGGCGATCCCACATCGAGATCAAGCGGCCCGAACGAGGCGATGCCGAGTGCGTCGAACCGCGCCATCTCCCACCATTGGTCGAGCGTTTCGACGATCGCCGACAGAGTCGTCGCGGGGTCGGTCGTCGGGATCAGATGCTGGTGCGCGATATGCCCCTCGGTATCCGCGATCACGACGATGCATTTGGTGCCGCCCAGTTCCACCCCAGCGATCCGGTTCATTACTCTTCCCTTTGACGCTGGCGAAAATGCCGGCCGCGCATAATACGCCCGCCACGGATAAGACAATCCTTTTTGCTTATTCGGTGGTCGAGTAGCAGCCTCATCTCGGTTCTCGCAGCAAACCAGGCCAACCGCCTGTCATGCCGACGCGGCACAGAATCCGGCCTCGACATAGCGGCCGACCACGCCGCTTCCTCATCGCCCCGCAAACGGGCTGCGACCGGGTTTCGAACGCCGCTCCAGCGTGCGCGAACTTAATTGTTTCAAACAGAAACACTTTGTGACAATTGCGTGACGTATGAGTCATTTCAAACTGCGAAGCGGCACAGGGCCATTGGCTCATCTCGTTCCGCATAGCGGCATGGGAGCGATATCGCGGCGGGCGACATACCGCACCGTCGAACCGTTTCCGACCAACGTCGGCATCATCTTCAACCGCCGTGCCCACCGCAATCTCGGGCAGGCCCTCGCCGCGCGCGAGATGACGCAGGCGCTGGACTGGTCCTTCCCGCAGGACGAGCAGGACCTGCGCGATGCGTTGGCGCGCTTCGCCAAGCGCAAGATCGACGTGCTGGTGGTGGATGGTGGCGACGGAACGATCCGCGACATACTCAGCATCGCCGCCGCCTATTTCCGCGACGGCCTGCCCAAAATCGCGATCATCCCGTCGGGGAAGACCAACGCGCTGGCGGTCGACCTCGGCATTCCGACCAACTGGTCGCTCGATGATGTGCTGACGGCGATCACGGCGGGTCAGGTCAGGCTGCGGTCTCCGATCGAGGTGCGGCATGCCGCGGCGGCGGCACCGCATCTGCGCGGGTTCCTGTTCGGCGCGGGCGCGTTCGTCGATGCGACCGCGATCGCGCAGGACGTCCACGGCCTCGGCGGCTATCGCGGGCTGGCGGTCGGCCTCTCGCTGGCGGCGGCGATCGCGCAGACGGCGTTCGGCGGACCGCGCAATCGTTGGCGGCGCGGGCTCGACGTGGCGGTGACGCTGGACGATAGCGCGCGGATCGAGCAGGCATTCTACCTGATCCTCGGGTCGACGCTGGAGCGGCTGCCGCTCGGCCTGCGTCCATTCGGGCGCGAGCGGGCGGGATTGAAGATCCTCGGCGTCGATGCGCCGCCGCGTCATCTGCTGGCGACGCTGCCGGCGCTGCTCGCGGGGTCGGAAGCGGCATGGCTCGAACGGTTCGGCTATCATCGCCGCACGCCCGACCGCGTCCGGCTGAAATTCGACTCCGCCTTCGTGCTCGATGGCGAGACCTTTCCCGGCGGCGACCTGATCCTCGATCGCGGCGAGCCGCTCGCGTTCGTGGTGCCATGACCGACACGTTGCAGGCGGTGTTGACGCGCGAACTGTCGACCGAGGTGTCGCCGGAGATCCGGTCGGTGGCGCAGACGCTTGCGACGCGGCTGGGCGGAGTGGCGGTGCTGTTCTACGGATCGGTGCTGCGGACCGGCGCGCTCGACGATATCCTCGATTTCTACGTGCTGACGACGCGCACGCGCGGGTCGCTGGTGCGGCGGATCGCGCTCGGCACGCTCTGGCCGGATGTGAGCTACCACGAGATCGCGGTTGGCGCGCGGACCATTCGCGCCAAGGTGGCGACCATGCCGCTGGCGACGTTCGAACGCGCGGCGAGCGGCGCGCTGCTCGACACGACGGTGTGGATCCGGTTCGCCCAGCCGAGCGCGCTGGTGTGGAGCCTTGGCGAGACGAACCGCCAGCGCACGCTCGCCGCAGTCGCCGAGGCGGTCAAGACCGCCGGCCGCTTCGCCGCCGCTCTCGGGCCGCGCCGGGGTGCGCCGAGCGATTTCTGGCGCGCGTTGCTGCGAGAAACGTACCGCGTCGAGTTCCGGGTCGAGCCGCCCGGTCGTGAGGCGCAGATCCTCGGCCACGCGCCCGAGCGCTACGATCGTCTGCTTCCGCTCGCATGGCAGGCGAGCGGCATCCGCTTCGACAGATCGGGCGCCAGCCTGTTTCCGTCGCTCAGCTTCGACGAATGCCGCCGTCTCGCGCAGGCGTGGCTGACGCGGGCTGCGGCGGGCAAGCTGCTCAACGTCGCGCGGCTGGTCAAAGCCGCGTTCACGTTCGACGGCGCGGCGCGCTACGGGCTGTGGAAGATCGAGCGGCATACCGGGGTGCACATCGCGCTCACGCCATGGCGCGAACGGCATCCCGTGCTCGCGGCGCCGGGCGTGCTCTGGCGCGTGCTTCACGTCAGCGGCAAATGACCTTCAACGCCCTGATCCTCGCAGGCTCGCGGGGCGGTGTCGATCCGGTTGCCGCCTATGCCGGCTGCGACCACAAGGCGCTGATCGACATCGGCGGGCGGACCATGCTCGCCCGGGTGGCCGACGCGCTGCGTGCAGCGGGCGCCGGGCGTATCCTGGTCAGCACCGACAACGATCAGGTGCGCCGCGAGGCGCTGCGGCTCGGCACCGAGCCGATCGCCGCAGAGGCAGGCCCGAGCGCAAGTGCCGCGAGCGGGTTTGCACTCGGCGGAGCGCCGCTGTTGCTGACGACCGCCGACCACGCGTTGCTGCGCGCCGAGTGGATCACGACGTTCCTCGGCGGGGTGCCGGTCGACGCCGACATCGCGGTGCTGCTTGCGCGACGCGAAACGATCGTTCGCGATGCCCCGACCACGCGGCGGACCTACCTGCATTTCGCCGATGGCGACTGGTCGGGCTGCAACCTGTTCTGGCTCGCCACGCCCGCCGCCAAGGCGGCGCTCGACCTCTGGCAGGAGGTCGAGCGTGATCGCAAGCGGCCGTGGCGGATCGTTCGGCGGCTGGGGCTGGGGCCGCTGCTCCGGTACGCGTTCGGGCGGCTGACGCTTGCCGCCGCACTGGCTGAGATCGGCAGCCGTGCAGGGGTTCGCGCGCGCATGGTCGAGACTCCGTTCGGCCTGGCGGCGGTCGATGTCGACAAGCCCGGCGATCTCGATCTGGTGCGCGGCCTGGTGGAATGACCGCGCGTGCCGTCGCGATCTCGGTCTATGATCTCGACCGGACCATCACCAGCCTGCCGACCTGGACGCCGTTCCTGCTGCACGCGGCGCGGACAGTCGCGCCGTGGCGGCTGGCGGCGGCGCCGCTCGCCGGCATCGTCGCGCTCACGCATCGTGACCGCGACCGACTCAAGGAGGCGATGCACCGCGTCATGCTCGGCCCCGCTATCAGCGCTGAGACGGCGACGCTCGCGGCGGAGCGTTTCGCCCGACGCATGACGCACCACATCCGACCGGGCGCACGCGCGCAGATCGCGGCGGATCGTGCGGCGGGGCGGCGCATCGTCATCGCCACCGCCGCGCATGCCTTTTACGCCCGCGCGATTGCCGACCAGCTCGGTGTGGCCGATCTCGTCGCCACACAGGCGCGGCGCAACGCCGCGGGTGAGATCACGCCGTCGCTGGCGGGTCCGAACTGCTACGGCGCGGCGAAGCGGGCGATGCTGGAGGCGTGGCTGGCGGACGCGGGGATCGCCCGCGCCGACGCCCACATCCGCTTCTATTCGGATCATGTCTCCGACGTGGCGACATTCGAATGGGCGGACGAGGCGATCGCGACCAATCCCCACGCCCCGTTGCGCCGGCACGCCGAGCAACGCGGCTGGCGGATCGTCGACTGGAACAGCGATCGCGCGCCGACCGACTAACGCGTCGACGCGTCCTGCATCGGCCTGATCGACAGCCCCTGACGATAGTTCATCACGATCGGGACAGCGGCCATGTCGCGGCGCACCGTCACCGCCACATCCGCAAAGGCAGGCTTGAGGTGAAACAGCGAGAGGCGAGGATTGCGCGAGAAGCCGCCACCGTCGTTCCAGTCGGACTTGCCGTTCGCATTGGCATCGTGGCGCACCGCCAGCGCATAGACGCCGAAGCGGGGCAGCCGCAGACACACATCGAGCGCGCGCCGTCCGTTCAGCGGCACCTCGACCCGGCGCAACCACTTCCCCGTCGCGAGGAAATCGTCGGGCCTGTCGCCATAGGCCTGTACCCGGACGGTGCCGTCGCCATTCTTGAAGCCGGTGATGTGGACGCGCACGGCGACTGCGGTGGGATCGCTGCACGCTGCTGCATCGGGGTCCATCGCCTGCGCCACCGCAGGCGTGACGACCCCAGCGGATAGAACGCAGAGCGCAGCGAGGGCAGTCCGGAGGGATAACATCGGAAGCGAGATATGGCTGACGGTGCCGTGTTTCAACTCGACGGCCCTTCGCGCCAAGAGGAACGTCGGGCTGGATAAACCCGCGGCCGTCGCTTAGGGCATCGCCAGCAAGGGAGACGACATGCTGCGCCCGATGGACATATGGCGCTGTGCGATCGTGCGGCAGGACGTAAACGCGATGCTTCGCGACGGTATCGACCCCGCAGCGATCGTCTGGTTGCCCGAGATGCGGCACATGGCGTTCCGGGCGGACCCGTTCGGGTTATGGCGCGATGGCACGCTCCACGTTTTTGCGGAGGCGTTCGATTACCGGACGCGGATCGGCCATATCGACGTGCTGCGCTACGACGAGCATCTGAAACTGCTCGACTGCCGCACCGTCCTGAAGACGCCGTGGCACCTCTCCTACCCGTTCGTGTTCGAAGCCGATGGCGAGACCTGGATGCTGCCCGAAGCCTATCGGTCGGGCACGATGACGCTCTATCGCGCGCGGCAATTCCCGTTCGACTGGGAGCCGGTGTGCGACATCCCGCTCGACGGCGCGGCGATCGATGCGACGCCGCTATATCATGCCGGCAAGTGGTGGCTGTTCTATTCGCCCTCAGCCGACAAGGCGGCGCGGCGCAGCCACCTCCACGTCGCCTGGGCCGAGACGCTGACCGGCCCTTGGCATCTTCACCCGCGCAACCCGGTCCGCGTCGATCTGGCAAGCGCGCGGCCGGGAGGCGTGCCGATCGTGCGCGACGGAGTCATCACGCTGCCGGTGCAGGATTGCCGGCAGACCTACGGCGGAGCGATCCGGCTGCTGACCATCACCACCCTGAGCGAAACGGCATTCGAGGCGAGCGATGCCGCCGGCCCCTCCGCACCCGACTGGATGGCGCCCTTCACGCAAGGCTTGCACACGCTCGCGCCGGCAGGGCCGGTCACGCTGATCGACGTCAAACGCACCACCAACACGCCGCATGCCAACGCAGTCCGCATCCGCGGCATCGCCCGCCGCACACTCAGGGAGACAGGCGTTCTGCCGTAGCGGCGCTCCGCCGTGTGAAGATCCACAGCAATGCCACGGCGACGAAAGCGTCGACCAGCATCGCGACGGCCGCGCCGATGATGCCGATGCGCGGCAGCAGCAGCGCGAGCAGCCCACCGAGACATGCGAGCGCCACGACCCGCACCATCAGCAGCGTGCCGGTACGCCCCAGCGCCATCAATGCCGGCTCGAAACTGACGCCGACCAGTTGCACCGCAGCGGCCGCGCCGAGGATGACGAGAGCAGGATAGGCGGGCAGGTACGCCGCGCCGCCGATCAGATACAAGGCGGGCTTGCCGAGGATAGCGACCACGCAAAACACCGCCAGCCCCCCGAACAGCGCCGCGCGATTGGTGCGTTCGAGCAACGTCGTCATCGCGCCCTTGCTCCGGCTCGCACTCACCCGCGCCATCTCTGCATAGAGCGAGCGGCTCAACATCTCGGCGAGGATGAGCAGCGCCTGACCGAGCTGGTGCGCCAGCCGGAAGTAGCCGGCCGACACCGCCCCGGCGGCGGACCCGACCGCCAGCAGCGCGACCTGCTGGCTCGCCGAGGAGAAGGTCGAGTTGAGGTTGGTGAACAGCGCGAACCGCCAGAATGCACCGTGCGCGCGGGGCACCCCGGCGACATCGGCCAGTCGTAATCCGGCCGCCGCCGGCCTCACCCTGTACCAGACCAACCCCCAATACGCGCAGGCGGTGGCGATCTCGGCCACCGCCCACGCGCACAGGAACCCGTCGACGCTGGCACCGACCGCTACCGCCACTACCGCGCCGATCATCCGGAACACCGGGGTCGCGGTATCGGCGAGCGCGCCGTCGCGAAAACGGTCGTGCAGCCGCAGCGCCCCGACGGCGGTCGACCGCACGGTGAGCAACAGCACAAACGCGAACAGGATCGCGTGGTCCGCCGTCCCGCGCGACCAGCCGAAGTGCGGCGCCAGCACGCGGACCAGCGCCACGGTGATGGCGCATCCCGCCATTGCGGCCACGACGTCGAGGATGCCGCAAAACCAGATCAACGCGGAGACCTGCGTGGCCCTGCCCGCCAGCATCGGCTCGGTGCCCCAGCGCAGCACGATCCGCCAGCTCTGAAAGCCGACCAGCGCAGCCATGCCCTGCGCCAGTCCGAGGATCAGCGCGAACTCGCCAAAGCCGGCGGCATGCAGCCCGCGCGCCGCCATCGCGAGGTAGATGAGGCTCAGCACCGCGCCGAGGATTTTGGAGATCAGAAGCCAGCCGGCGTTGCGGAAGGTACGCAGAAGCGGCGTTTCCCCGCTCAGTCTGTCCAGAACCCGCGAGATCGATCGGGCCATTACGGCTTCATGTCCGTTGACGTAAGCCTAGGCGCACTCTTACGGCGTTCGAAAATGGATATCGCCTTTCTTTTCATTGCCGAACCATATCAATGCTACCACGGGCTTGCGGTCGCTTTCGAACTACGCCGGATGCCGGGTGTGCGCGTGACGATCTATTACAACGACCCGGAGTCGGTCCACCATCTCGAACGCATCCGGCTGGCCTATGGCGAGGCGCCGTTCGACTATATCCGGATGAAGCGCAGCCTGCCCGCCCGCGTGGTCGAGCGGATCAGGATCTTCGGCTTCTACAAAAGCTCGATCTACCGCTCGAACGAACCGGACCTGCTCGGCTATGACGCGATCTTCACCGTCGAGGACACCGCCTTCCGGCTGTTCGAGAGGCGTTCGGAAAGTGCCCGGCCGAAGAAGATCTACCTGCCGCATGGCGCCGGCGATGGCAGAGTCGGTTTCTCGGCGCGGCTGAGGATGTTCGATTATGTGCTGGTGGCCGGGCCGAAATCGACCGAGCGGATGCTGGCGCTCGGCCATATCCGCGCGGACAATTACCGCGAGGTCGGGCTGGTGAAGCTGGAGACGGCGGAGCGCCTGCTTCGTGCCTCCGACCCGCTGTTCGAGACCAGACGGCCGACTGTCCTCTACAACGCGCACAAGACACGCGGGCTTCAGTCATGGAGTGCGTTCATCGAACCGATGCTCGCGGACTTCGCAGCGACGGACACGTACAATCTGATCGTCGCGCCGCACGTCAAACTGTTCCGCCGTCGTAGCGCGCGGACGAAAGCCTATTGGCGGTCGCGCTCGACCGACCGTGTGCTGATCGACGTCGGCTCGGACCGGTCGGTGGACATGAGCTATACCCGCGCCGCCGATATCTACGTCGGCGATATCAGCAGTCAGGTGTACGAGTTCCTCGCGGAGCCCCGCCCTTGCGTGTTCCTCAACCCGCACGGCATCGACTGGAAGGACAATCCCAATTTCGCGCACTGGCACCTCGGCGACGTGATCTCGCGGCCCGAGGAACTGATGCCGGCGATCAACGCCGCACCTGCGCGCCACCACCTGTACCGTGATCGTCAGGAAGCCCGCGCCGCCGCCTCGCTGGGCGACCGCAGCCCCGGCGCCGCCGCGCGTGCCGCCGAGGCCATCGCCGCGTTCCTCCGGCGATGAGGATCGGCTTCCTCTTCAACCACGATGCGACGCATCAGATCCCGCACACGATCCCCATCGCAGCGGCGCTCGCGTCGCGCGGCATCGCGGTCGAAATCCTGACGTCGAGCGCTGAACAGCGCAACGTCGCCAGCGCCATCCTGCCGCCGTCGGACGCCGTGCGCTACACGATGCTCGACGTCGGCTGGCCAAGCCGGGTGGCCGATCGGCTGCTGCGTCACGTCGCGCCCTTTCGCCGCATCGCCATCCTGCGCGAGAATCTGGCGGTGTTCGCGAAGCTCGACGCGCTGGTCGTGCCCGAGACCACCTCGACGCTGCTCAAGACCCGTTTCGGGCTGGACGCGCTGAAGCTGATCTACCTGCCGCATGGCGCCGGCGACGGCGCGGCCGGGTTCCAGCCCGCCACCCGCCACTTCGATCTGGTGCTGCTGTCGGGCGAGAAGGTCCGCAACCGCATGCTCTCACTGGGGCTCATCACCGAGCGCGGCCACGCCGTCGTCGGTTATCCCAAGTTCGACGCGGTCAACCTCACCGCCCGCCCGCGGTTCTTCGACAACGACCGGCCAACTATTCTCTACAACCCGCATTTCAACCCGTTGCTGTCGTCATGGTACACGCACGGCGAGCAGATCCTCGACTGGTTCGCCGCGCAGGACTCGCTGAACCTGATCTTCGCGCCGCATGTGATGCTGTTCAAACGCCGGGTGCATACGTCGCTCATCCACCGGAAAGTGCGCTACCGCCCCGATGTGCCAGCGCGCTTCATAGGCCATCCGCACATCCTGATCGACACCGGCAGCCGGCGTTCGATCGACATGAGCTATGTCCGCGCTGCCGATATCTATCTGGGCGACGTGTCGAGCCAGATCTACGAGTGGATCCAGCGTCCGCGCCCGGCGATCTTCTTCAACACGCACCGGCCGGACTGGCGCACGTCGGCGGACTATGCGCACTGGCGGCTGGGCGAGGTGATCGAAACCATGGATCAACTGCCGGACGCGATCGCGCATGCACGCGCGGCACCGCACGCGTACCGCGATGTTCAGCGGATCGCAGATGCCGAGACGTTTTCGCGATCGGAACGCCCGGCCGCAGAGCGCGCGGCGGACGCGGTGCTGGATTATCTCTCCACGCGCGACGATCTGCCGGCCACCTGATGTAATCGGTCGCGTTAACGGAGTTCAGCGGCAGCATCGTGATGGCGGCGCGTAACCCATTTCGGGTACGCTAGATACTGCTCATGGCGTTTTCATGTTGCGATCAGACCATCGCAGACGGTTCCAGCCGATGTTTGCGGCAACAACGATTTGCTTCCATGACGAAACTTTGTCACTGAAGCATTGTCCGACAGTGGATACTTCCTTCGGCGCAGCGAAACATCGCGGCAACATATAGGGTAGAATTGATATGGCAGAAGAGACCCTGAACCCGGTCGAACTCGCGACCGAACTGACGATCGCGTGGCTCGGCAACCAGAACAACCGCGTGTCAGCAGACGATGTGCCCGCCTTTCTGCGCACGATGCACACGACCATCATCGAACTCGGTTCGGGTTCGTCGGCGACGGGTGCTTCGGAGGAGGTATCGGCCCCTGCGGAAGAATACACGCCCGCGGTTTCAGTGCGTAAATCGCTGGCCTCGAAGGATCACATCATTTCGATGATCGACGGCAAGCCTTACAAGACGCTGCGCCGTCATCTCTCGACGCACGGTCTGACCGACGTTCAGTACCGCGAGCGCTACAACCTGCGCTCCGATTACCCGATGGTTTCGGAAAACTACTCACTGGCGCGTCGCGAGATGGCGCAGAAGATCGGTCTTGGCCGGAAAGGCCGCGGCGGTGGAGCAACGCAGGACCAGGCGCCTGCCGCCAGCGACGAGAACGCCGCTCCCGCAAAGCGCACGCGGCGCAAGGCTACCGAACAGGCTTGATGGTGACCCGCATCACCCGGAATTGCCGGGTGATGCGGGCGAAGCTGCACAACCGCAAGGCCTAGCCATATCCAGCGGTTCGCCGGGCAAGTCCTGGCTGCGACCTACGTAATCGCCGCAAGACGAACCCGCCGACGGGCGCTTAACGCCGCCTTCATCATCTGCTGTTAGCCGGTTGGTATGACATGGCGCACGACCTCGATAACGAGGCAGTCTTTACTTGAGCGGGCGAGAGGCAGCTTGACGACGCAGATGCTGCTAGCAACTGCGCTGTCGTCATTCGTCATCTTCTCCGTGGCGGCGGCATTGTCGTACCAAGCGAGCAGCCGACGCATCGAGCGCGATGTCAGTCATACCCTCAGCGCGATCGCGCAGGCGCAGGCGCGCGCGGCGGGGCTGTGGTTCGACGGGCGGCGCATGCTGGTCGAAACCGCCGACGAAGACGTCGCGATGCTGCCGCCCGGCGAAACGCCCGACAAAGCCTTCGTGCATCAGGTGCTGCTCAACAGTTTTCTCGGCACCTATTACGGTTCGGCGGAGACGGGTGCCTTCTACAACTACCCGCGCATCCGGTCGCTGCCTGCGGGCTACGATCCGCGCAAGCGGCCGTGGTTCCGCCAGGCCGTGGGGCACGGGCGCACCATCCTCACCACCCCGTACCGCGACGCGTCGCTCGCGCAGGATGTCGTGACGATCGCCACGCCACACCGGCGTGACGGCCGGTTGGTCGGTGTCACCGCCGCCGACTTCTCGATCGACAGCCTGGTGCGCATGCTCGACACCGACAAACCCGCGCACGCCTACGTCCTGATCGTGGACCGGCAGGGCAAGGTGCTGGTTCACCCGGACCGGCAGTTCGTCGGCCAGCCGATCGCGCGGCTGTTCGACGGGCAAGCATCCACGATCGGCGGCACCTGGAACCACGTCACCAGCGCGGGCAGGCCGATGATCGTGACCTTCGCGCACATCCCCGGTCTGCCTGCCGCAGACTGGTACGTCGGCGTCGTGGCCGACCGTTCGGCGGCGCTCCGTGAACTCAGCGCTTCGGCCTGGACCGGCATCGCGCTTACTGCGGTGACCTTGATGGCGATGCTGCTGACGATCTGGGCGGTGCTCAACCGGCTTATCCTGCGCCCGCTCAAGCGCGTGACCGATAGCCTGGACGCAATCGTCGCCGGGCGCGACACGGCGCTGCCCGAAGCGATCACGGCGCGACGCGACGAGATCGGCGGCATGGCCCGCGCGGTCAGCGTGTTCGAAGCCGATCGCGCACGGGTGATCGAACTGACCCACGCCGAGGTCGATCGGCTCGCGCGTGAAGCGGACGAGCGCTCCCGGCGCATGGCGATGCTCCAGACCCTGTTCGGCCGGGTGGTCGATACCGCGATCGCAGGGGATTTCTCGCAGCGCGTAACCGAGCGGTTCGAGGACCGCGAGATCAACGCGCTCGCGCACTCCGTCAACGCACTGGTCGAGACGATGGACGAAGGGCTCGGCGAAACCGGGCGCGTCCTGTCGGCGCTGGCGCGGACCGACCTGACAATCCGCGCTTGCGGGAACTTCAAGGGTGCCTTCGCCAAGCTGCAAGGCGATGCCAATGCGGTGGCGGAACGCTTCTCCGTCATCATCGCCGAACTGCACGACACCTCGCAACGGCTCGACGCCGCCACCGCCACCCTGAAGCTCGAAACCGGGGATCTGGCTGGCCGCAGCGATCGCCAGTCCAGCACGATCCGCAGCGCATCGACGGAGATCGCCGGCCTGTCGCGAACCGTGACGCAGAACGCCGGGCTAACCGAGGCGGCAAGCGCCCGTGCGCGCGAGACCGCGCGTTCGGCGCAGGCCGGCAGCGCGGTTCTGGACGGTGCGCGCGCCGCCATGTCGCGCATGAACGCCTCCTCCGCGACGATCTTCGACGTGATGCGGATCATCGACGAGGTGGTATCGCAGACCGGACTGCTCGCGCTCAACGCGTCGATCGAGGCGGCGCGTGCCGGCGACGCGGGGCGCGGCTTCTCGGTGGTGGCGAGCGAGATCCAGTCGCTCGCGCATCGCGCGTCGCAAGCGTCCGACCGGGCCAAGCATCTCGTCGATCAGACCCGGTCCGATCTCGACAGCGGCTCGCGCCTGATGGCCGAGGTGACCGACACGCTCTCCACGATGCTCGAAGCCGGGCAGGAGAGCGCGACGACGCTGCGCGAGATCGCGATGGCGAACCAGGTGCAGGCGCAGGCGATCGAACAGATCAGCGCAATGGTCGAGCAGATCGACGGCATCGCCGCCGACAACGGCCATCTGGTCGACCGGCTCAACAGGACCAGCACCGAAACCGGCACCCGCGCCGCCGAACTCGACCGGATCGTCGCGACCTTCACAGTCGCGCCCCGCCCCGCTCCCCCGCTGCTGCGCGGTGCGCGCCAGTAGCGTCTGAGGCGGTCAGCGCAGGCGCAGCTTGGCGATGCGGGCGCTCAGCGCATCGCCGATGGGCTTCTCGAACAGGTAGAAGGCGACGGTCGCGGCGGTAACGGCGATGGCGAGGCTGCCGACCACCGACAGCGCGACGCTGTGAAGGTGGAGCCTCGCAAGGATCGCCGGAGCACCCGGCGCCACCAGCGGATGGACCAGATAGAGCGAATAGGACGCCGCGCCGAAGAACACCATCGCCCGCGGGAAGCGCGGCACGAAGCGCTCGAGCCCGACGACGCCAAGCACGATCATCCCCGCAGGGATCGAGCGTGACAGCAGGATGATCCCGAGGCTCATGAACGGCCGGAAGAACAGGATCAGGAAGCCGACCACGATCAGCGCCCCGCATGCCGCCAGCGGCAGGCGTTGCGCGCCCGGCCACTTCGCGATTGCCATGCCAATCAGGAATTCGAGCATGATCGGGCTGAAATACAGCAGACCGGGTGCAAAATGCTCGGGCCGCAACAGCGAGCCGGCCGCGCACAGCCCCAGCACAACCGTGCAGAACAGCAGGATGTTGGCGCGCACCGCGATCGCAATGGTGACGATCAGGTAGAACATCATCTCGTACAGCAACGTCCAGCCGACGCCGAGCAGCGGTTCGACCTGACCATCGGAATTGTACGCAGGCACGAAGAAGTACGATTTCGCGATGAACCCCCAGTCGATCTTCGCGTGCAGCACCGCCGCCGGAACCATCAACAGGGCAAGCAGTTTGAAGCTCGTCATCAGCCAGTAAAGCGGAACGATGCGTGCGAGACGCCGAAGCCCGAAGCCGATCCAGCCGTTCGGCAGCGTCTGGAACCTGGGCGCGGTCGTCATCATCACGAAACCGCTGATGACGAAGAAGATGTTCACCCCCGCCGTGCCCGCGTCCCAGACGATCGTGCCCGGCGCCAGCCGTTCCTTGGCGTAGAAGGTCGCATGCGCGCACACCACCATCAGCGCGGCGGCGAAGCGGAGGCATTGCACCCCTTCGAAATAGCCGGAAGACTTGCGCGTCTTCGCTTCGCTGCCCGGGATCAGCGGCGTCAGATCCCCCGGGGCAACCGTGGCCGATCGATTCTGCATTGCCCGTTCCCCAGTGCGATCCGCGCGCGGTGATAAGCATAGCCGTACCGGCGCGGCAAGCCTATCGCGGTGGTGACGGCGCTCGACAACAATGAGGTGACATGATGCGGATTGCCCGCCGGACCTTGATCGCAGGCGCGCTGCTCGCGCCGTTCGTTGCGTGGCGCGCGGCAGCACTCGCCAGCGGTGCGATCGTGCGGCGCGTGGCGAAGACGGGCGGCGACGCGGCCGGCATCCCCGCCGCGCTTGCCGCGATCGGCGATGCCGGTGCGGCGCGGCGCTACACGCTCGACGTCGCGCCCGGCATCTACACCGACGTGGAATGGCACACGCGCAAGTTCGTCGATATCGTCGGCGCCGACCGCGCGACGACCATCCTGCGCGGCGAACTGCCCGACAGCGCCCCGGCCAAGGCGATCGAGGCCACTTCGACCTTGTGGCTCGACCAGACCGCTCGGCTCGAGAACCTCACCATCACCGCGCGCAACCTGCGCTATGCCATTCACCTCGAGACCAACGGGCATGTTCCCGGCGCGGTTCACGAGATCATCAACTGCACCGTCTCGCATCTCGGCAACACCGCACCGGCCAACACCTGGAAAAGCGACTATGCGGTCGGCGCGGGGCTATCGAGCGGCGTGCATGTCCGCCTCCAGAAATCGAGCTTCTCGGCACGGCGGGGCGCGTTCAGCTACCATACCAACGTCGACTTCCGTGCGCCGACGATGGTCGAGATCACCGATTGCGACTTCAGCGTGAAGGAAGCGGGCGGTGCGGCGCTCATCATCCTGCCGCTCGGCTCCGGCCAGCGCGATCAGTGCGTGCTGATCGGCAATCGGCTGCACGGCGCGATCCACTACGGCCCCTCGCCTTGGCTCCCCACGACGCTCGCCGAGCAACCCGCCGACCATGCCGAGATCAAGGTGAGCGGCCACGGCAATGGGCAAGTCGTGTTCGTCAACACGGATTTCGGTCTGGCGCTGATGATCGCCAGCGCAACCAAGGGGCCGGGTTCCTCGGTCCGCGTGTCGGGCGATGCGGTGCCGCTGATGTTCGGCGATGGCACGAACCCGAAGCTGACCACGGTGCCGGGCACGCCGGGCATGGCGGGGTTCGTCTATGGCTGGGGCGACATCTCAGGCAAGCCGGTCGGTCTGAAGCAGGACGTGACGATCACCAGCCTCGCGCACCGGCTCGGCAATTGCACCGCGCGGCCGCGCACGCTCCAGGTCGCGATCGACGGGGGCGCGCCTGTCACGGTGCGGTTCGCGCAGGATTATTCGGGCATGTCGAACGAAGCGATCATCGGCGTGATCGCGCGGGCACTCGGCCAACGCGCGACCGTGGGCACCTATGCGCCCGGCGCACGCTATCGCCCGAGCTTCGCCGACCAGGAAGCGATGCTGCTCAACGCTTCGAACACCGGCATCCCGATGGGAAGCGTCGTTGCGGTCGCGGATATGCCCGGAACGGTGCGGCTGATGACGGCGAACGATCACCCGTCGCTGCGGGCGGGTGTCGCGTGGGAGGATATTCCGGCAGGGCAGTCGGGCCGGGTGAAGCATAGCGGCCTGCTCGCCGCGAATGATGTGCGCTACGCGGATGCTGCCGCGCTCAGTCGCGGCGATCGGCTGTCGATCCATCCGGAGCAACCGGGCGCCTTACAGAAACACCCGCGAGGAGGTGTGCTCGCCGCGTTGCATGCGGATGTGCTGACATTGGCCTGATCTCAGGCCGCGCCGTGTGCGCCCGCAAGGCTCTCGAACGCTTCGTCATCCAGCGGGTGATGGAACTGGCACCCCGCGACGAACTCGTCGGCCCACATGATGGTCGCGCTGATCTGCCCGAGCTTGGGCAACGTCAGCCAGATCATCGAGCCGCTTTTGAGGGGGGAATAGGTGTGCAATCGCGCGCCGTGCAGGGACAGATCGGTGATCTTGCACAGGGTCCGGTCAAGACCACCCCGCCCGATCTTCGCGTCGAGCGACACCGGCGCGCGCGGGCTGCGGCGACGGCCATTGCTGAGCGCGGGTTCGTATTCGGCGGCGATCATGGCTTCCCCTCTCTACGCCCGGCGGCGCGAGAGGAGAAGCTAGTCCGCAGCGGTTAACGCGCCGCTAACGACCTCGGCGTGCTTACTTCTTGCCGCTGAGCGAAATGCCGCCGAAGCGCTTGTTGAAGCGCGCCACCTGACCACCGGCGTCGAGCATCTGGCCCTTGCCGCCGGTCCATGCCGGATGCGCGAGCGGATCAATCTCGAGCTGCATCAGATCGCCTTCCTTGCCCCAGGTCGAGCGCGTCTCGAACGTGGTGCCGTCGGTCATCTGGATCTTGATCGTGTGGTAGTCGGGATGGATGTTGCTCTTCATGTCGAATCTCCGGAAAATGTCGCTGGTTTCCGACCAGCCACGAAGGCGCGGCCCCTAACAGAGCTGCGCGCTCAGTGCAACTCGGGCGTGCGCCGCGCGGACAACCACCGCACCAAGGCGGTGACCGACCAGATCGCCTCGACTACGCCGAACGGCCACGCGCCTTGCAGGAACCCGTAGATCGACCCCAGCACACACCCGACGGCAAAGCCGAGGATCCACCACGTCGAACGGCTCTCCAGCGCGTAGCACAGCAACGTAAACGACAGCGCGATCAGGCCGAACCACGTCAGCCCGTCCACGGCCTCACGCCGCCTTGGGCGGGTCGGCGATCATCGCGGTGAAGTTCGCCTCGGCGGCCAGTTGGCCGTCGATCGTCGCGCGGCCGGCGAACTTGCAGACGCTCGCGCGCTTCTGAACGAACTCGACCTCCAGCTTCATCAGCACGCCCGGCTCGACCGGCTTGCGGAACTTCGCCCCGTCGATCGCCATGAAATAGACGAGCTTGCCAGAGCCAGCGAGGCCGAGGCTTTCGACCGCGAGCACGCCCGCCGCCTGCGCCAGCGCCTCGACGATCAGCACGCCGGGCATGATCGGCCGTCCGGGGAAATGCCCCTGGAAGAAGCCCTCGTTGATCGTCACCGCCTTGATCGCCGTGATCGACCGGTCGAGGATGATCTCCTCGACACGGTCGACCAGCAGCATCGGATAACGATGCGGCAGCGCCGCCATGACCCGCGCGATATCGAGCGGGCCGGTGGTGCGCGGTGCTTCGTCGTCGCTCATCGTCAGGATCAGCGGCCCTGCGGCGCGTTCTTAGGCGCAGCGCCCGCCGGCGCTGCCGCACCCTGCTGCTGACGCTGCATCGCGCTGTAGTAGACCAGCTGCTGATAGCGCTGGAAAAGCTGGCCGGTCTGCTGGCTCGGCTGCCAGTTGGCGGGCGGCGTGACCGAAACGGTCGGGGTCTGGCGATCGAGCTCGGCCTTGATCTCATCGGTCAGGTCTGCGTCGGGGCTGTTGTACTGAACCGCGCCGGCCGACAGCAGCAGGTTGACCTTCTTGGCAGCGACCACCGCCTTCATCGCGGCGTCGTACTTGATCGCGATCTGCTCGATCGCATAGGCCTGGGCGAGCGTGGCAGGCTGACGCAGCCGGCTGACTTCCTGCTGACCAGCCTTCTGCGCGGCTTCGAGCTTGGCGAGCGCCGGACTCTTGGCGGCCTGCGCGGCCTGAACCTCGGCGTCGGAGAGCTGCTTGTCCTTGTTGGTATCGATCGGCGCGATCAGCGTCTGCAATTCGGTATCGAGCGCCTGCTGGCGGGTACGCGCCTGATCGAGCTGCGCCTTGTAGGTCGTCGCGATCGACTGGTTGGCGGCGTCCAGCGCCTTGGCGCCGAGGATCACCGACTCGGGATCGGCGAAACCGATGCCCGAAACCTGCGCGTTCGCCTGACCGGCGAGGAACGCTGCCGGAGCGACAATGGCGCAACCGAGCAAAACCGTCTTGAACGTGTTCATCAGAATTGTGTCCCTACGTTGAATGTCACGAGCTTGGTATCATCGCCCTTCACCTTGAGAAGAGCATAAGCGACGTCGATGCGCAGCGGCCCGAACGGCGAGTTCCAGTTCACGCCCGCGCCGACCGACACGCGCGGCTGCGCCGAATCGCCAAGGAACTGTTCGAGGAACGGCGCGGTGCTGGTCGTGTACTTGGTGTTGATCGACGTGCCCGAGCAGGCGCCGCCTACGGTCGAGGAATAGCCGACCTGACAGGTCGTGGTCTGGCTCGGCGCGGTCGCATCGGTGGATGGCACGACGTATAGTTGCTGGCCGTTGCTGGCCAGTACGTTGCTGTTGATCGCTTGCACTGTCTGGCGACCGGTCACTGGGTCGACCGTCGTCAACAAACAATCGGTTGTCGAACCATCCGAACAGACCGGAACGGTCGCCTGCGGGCGCCGGATGCCCCACAACGCGCCAGCCTGAACGTAGATCGACGGGCGCAGCCCAAGTTCGCGCGCGCCGGAGCCGAGCGGAATCTGCATTTCGAGGCGACCGACATAATATTTGTTACCACCGAGCGCGTCGTCGGTGATGCTGTCCTTATCGGTGACGAGGATCTGCTTGCCGGTCGAATCGGTCGTGTACGGCGTACGCGTCACGCGCGGGCCAATGCCGCGAATGTCGAAGCCGGGGAAGTCGGGTTCGCCGAGATAGAAGCGATCGGTGATGCGGACCGGATCGACCCCCGCCGCCTTGCTGCCTTCGAGCGAGTGGATGTAGCCGCCTTCGACATGCAGTGAGCCGATGAAGCCGGCGCCGATGTTCTTGAACTTGGTCGCATCGAAGCGGGTGCGGATGTAACGCACATCGCCGCCAAGACCTGCAAAGTCCTGGCTCACGCTGAACTTCTGCCCCGCGGTCGGGCGCAGGCGGCTGTTGGTAGAATCGAAGATCAACGAATAGCCGACCGACGACGTCCACCGGTTGCCGATCGCCTCGCAGAGATAGCGACCGGCGGTGAGCACATTACACGAACCGTCCGACTTGAAGTAGGTCGAATCCAATCCGACCTGATCGTAGGTGAGCCCGTACCGCGCCGCCAGCGACCAATATTCGGTGAGCGGAATACCGGCACGAAGCTGGAAGCCGGTCGACACCTGCGTATAGGTCGTCTGGCGGCTGTCGCCGACGTAGTTGAACGCGTTGTAGTCGCGCCGGAAAATGTCGCCACCGATCGCGATGTTCTTGTTGAACAGATATGGTTCGGTGAAGCCGAGATCGACCGACTTGGAGTAATAGGAGTAGTTGACGCTGGCGCGCAGCTCCTGCCCCTTGCCGCGGAAGTTGCGCTGGGTGATTGACGCCTGGATGATGAAGCTCTCAAGGCTCGAATAGCCTGCCGACAGCGACAGCTCGCCGGTCGATTTCTCCTCGACATTGGCATCGAGCACGACGCGATCGGGCGAAGACCCCTGGCTCTGCTTGATCTCGAACTTGTCCTGGAAGAAGCCGAGCGAGTTGATGCGGTCCTGCGAACGCTTGACCTGGAAGCTGTTGAACGCGTCCCCCTCGGCAAGACGGATCTCGCGCCGGATCACCTTGTCCTGCGTCTGCGTGTTGCCGGTGACGTTGATCCGCTCGACATAGGTGCGCTTGGCCTCGGCGATGTGGAAGTTGATCCCCATCGTGAGGTTTTCTTTGTCGCGGTTGAACTCGGGGTTCGTATCCGCGAACGCATAGCCGACCAGACCCGCCGACTGGTTGAGGCTATCGACCGTGTCCTCGACCTTCTTGGCGTCGTACCAGTCGCCCTTCTTGATCGTGAGGCCAGCGGCGACCTTCTTGTTGTCGAAATCGCGAATGTCGCTGTCGACCGTCACGTCACCGAACTTGTAGCGCTTCCCTTCCTCCACCACGTAGGTGATGATGAAGTCCTTCTTGTCCGGCGTCAGCTCGGCGACGGCGGAGGTCACGCGGAAGTCGGCATAGCCGTTGGTCAGGTAGAACTGACGCATCTTTTGCTGATCGTACGCCATACGATCCTGATCGTAGCTCGTGTTCGAGCTGAGCAGTGTCGTAAGCCGCGCTTCCTTGGTCGCCATCTGGCCACGCAGCGTCTTGTCGGAGAACACCTCGTTGCCGAGGATGTTGATCTGGCGGACCTTGGACTTTGGCCCCTCGTTGATCTCGAAGATGACGTCGACGCGGTTCTGGTCGAGCGTGACCATCTTCGGCTCGATCGCGGCGGCGAAACGGCCCTGCCGGCGATACAGTTCGACGATGCGCGCCACGTCCTGACGGACGGCGGTGCGCGTGAAGATCTGGCGCGGCTTGAGCTTGATCTCCTTGGTGATCTTGTCTTCCTTCAGGCGCTTGTTGCCCTCCAGAATTACCCGGTTGATGATCGGGTTCTCGCGCACGCGCAGCACGATATCACCCGACACCGCACCGCTGATCTCGATATTGGCGAAGAGATCGCTGGCGAGCAGATCCTTGATCGCCTGATCGAGCAGTTCGTTGTTGTACGCCATGCCGACGCGCAGCTTGGTATAGGACAGCACCGTCTCGGGCTCGATCCGCTGCGACCCTTCGACGCGGAGCGACACGATCTTCTTGGCGTTGGGATCGGTGACGACCACCGCCGGGCTGTTCGAAGGCGGGGGCGGCATCGTGATCGGCTGCGCGGCACCACGCCCGCCGCGCTCACCGCCGCCACCGCCGCGGTGCCCGCCACCGCGGTGGCCACCCATGCCGCCGCCCTGGCCCATGCCGCCCATGCCACCCTGGCCCATCCCGTCCTGGGCGTTGGCCGCGCTCGGCATCGTGGAAAGCACCGTACCCGCCATAAGCGTGACGAGCACATACTTTCCGAACGTCGAAACCTTGATCGCTGTCACTTCCCACCCCAAATCGGAGAAAATATCACGCACGGGCCGCAACACCGCGGACCCGCCCTGCCTCACCTTCGTCAACCGATCAAGCCGGTGAGGTTCTTCCAGAGCCCAAACGATCCCAGATCGTTGAACGTCACCATCAGCATCAGCGCGAGAATCGCGGCGAGGCCGCCGCGAAACGCCCACTCCTGCACCTGCACCGGCACCGGCCGCCGCCGCGCGGCCTCGATCGCGTAGAAGAACAAATGGCCACCGTCGAGGATCGGAACTGGCAACAGGTTGATGAATCCCAGATTAATCGAGATCACCCCGATCATCCAGATCAATGCGGGCAACCCAAGCGAAAGCTGCTCGCCCGAAACCTTGGCGATGCGCAGCGGCCCGCCCAGTTCATCGACCGAGCGCCGTCCGGTGAGGATCTGCCCCAACCCGTCGAGCGTCCCGCGCAGGATCTCACCGGTCATCTTCACGCCCTGAACCGGCGCCTCCAGCACGCCGACCGGGCGCAGCACGGGCTTTGTCGGCGCGATCCCAAGCAGCCCCTTACGGAACTCGTTGCCGAACGCGTCGCGCTGCACCAGCGCGCCGATCGTCACATCGCGCGTCAGCGGCTGACCATTCCGTTCGAATGCGACCGTCACACGCTCATCGGGACGCAGGACGGTGAACTGGGCGAGATCGGCGAAGGTCGCCACGCCGCGCCCGCCGATGCTGGTGATCCTGTCGCCCGGCTGGAGACCCGCGCGCGCCGCCGCGCTTCCGGGCTGGATGGCACCGGCTACGGACGGCGTCGCGTTGACACCGTAGGCAAGCGCAAAACCCGCGAGGATCGCGATCGCGACGATGAAATTGGTGATCGGCCCCGCCGCGACGACGATCGCGCGCTGCCACACCGGCCGCGCCTGCAACGTGCGCGCGCGCTCCTCCGGCGGCAGCATCAGCCACGCGGCGTCGGGCTGGCTGGCTGCGTTCATGTCGCCGGCGAACTTCACATAGCCACCGAGCGGGAGCCACGAGAACTTCCAGCGTGTGCCGCGCCGGTCGGTAAAACCGAACACCTCCTGCCCGAAGCCGATCGAGAACGCGTCGATCTTAACGCCGAACATCCGCCCGGCGAGATAATGTCCCATCTCGTGCAGGAAGATCAGCGGGCCGATCACCAGCGCGAACGCCAGCACGGTCAGCAGGAAGCCGGGGCTATGGGTCACTGGGCGCAATCCTCTACTCGCTCGACCGCGATCACCCGCGCCTCCGCGTCGACGGCAAGCACGTCGGCGAGTGCCCCAGGCGCGGGCGGATCGTAGCGAGCCAAGGTATCTTCGACGATTGCGGCAATTTCGAGGAAGCCGATCTTGCGATCGAGGAAAGCCGCCACCGCGACTTCGTTGGCGGCATTGAGGATCGCCGGGCGCGCGCCACCCGCATCGAGCGCCTCGCGCGCCAGTCTGAGCGCGGGGAAGCGCACCGCATCCGGCGCCTCGAAGTCGAGCCGGCCGATGCCGACCAGATCGAGCGGCGCCATCGGTGTCGCCATACGGTCCGGCCAAGCGAGGCAGCTCGCGATCGGCACACGCATGTCGGGCGGGCCGAGCTGCGCGAGCGTCGAGCCGTCGACATATTCGACCATCGAGTGGATCACCGACTGGCGATGGAGGATGATCTCGATCGCGTCATGCGGCACCGGGAACAGCCGCGCCGCCTCGATCAGTTCGAGGCCCTTGTTCATCATCGTCGCCGAATCGACCGAGATCTTCGCGCCCATCGACCAGTTCGGGTGCGCCACCGCCTGCTCGACGCTGACGCCGCGCATCCGGTCGAGCGACCAATCGCGGAACGGGCCACCACTGGCGGTGAGGATGATCCGGCGCACGCGGTTGGGCCGCGCGACGTCGAAACACTGGAAGATCGCGTTATGCTCGGAATCGGCCGGCAGCAACGTCGCGCCGCTCCGTGCCGCCGCCGCCAGCACGACGTCGCCTGCCGAAACCAGCGGCTCCTTGTTGGCGATGATGACGGTGCGGCCCTGCTCGATGGCCGCCAGCGTCGGCTCCAGACCGGCGCACCCAACGATCGCGCCCATGGTCACGTCCGCGCCGAGATGGGCGGTGTCGCTGACCGCCTGCGCGCCGCCCGCCGCTTCGATGCCGCTACCCGCCAGCGCCTCGCGCAAGGCGCCGAGGCATCCCTCGTCGGCCACCACGGCACGCTTCGCGCGCGTGCGGATCGCCGCCTCCGCGAGCTTTGCGACATCGCGGTGCGCGGTGAGCGCGAGCACCTGAAAGGCACCCGGCTCGCGCTCGATCAGGTCGAGCGTCGAGGAGCCGACGGAGCCCGTCGCGCCCAGAATCGTAACCGTCTTCATCAGAAATAGAATCTCGGCAAGATGACCAGAAACGCGGCCACCGGCGCTACGGGCACGAGCCCGTCGAGCCTGTCAAGCACGCCACCGTGGCCGGGGAAGATGTTGCCGCTGTCCTTGACGCCTGCACGGCGCTTGAGCCAGCTCTCGTAAAAATCGCCGGCCTGCGCGATTACCGCGAGGAACGGCGTGGCCAGCGTCAGCCGCAGCGGCAAGCCATAGCCGTAATGCATCGCCAGCCCGAACAGACCCGCGAAGACCATGCCGCCGATCAGCCCGGCCCATGTCTTGTTCGGGCTGATCGCAGGCGCGATCTTCGGCCCGCCGATCGCACGGCCAGCGGTATAGGCGCCGATGTCGCACGCCCACACCGAGGCGAGCACCCACAATGTGAAGACGATGCCCTCTTTTTGTTCGCGGATCGCCAGCAGCGCGAGCGTCGGCAGGCCGACGTACAACGCGCCCGCCGCCAGCGTCGGCCGCTGCGTGACGATGACGATGAAGAACGCCGCGCCGGCCAGCAATCCGAGCGTGAAGAACCCCGGTCCCGCCATGATCGGCGCCATGACCGAGAGCGGCACGAACAGGGCGAACTGCGCGAGCCGCTTCAGTGACGGGGGCGTCTTCATCAGATCGGACCATTCCGCCATCATCAGCAGCCCGAGCGCGACGCAGACCACCCAGAACACGATGTCGCCCGCGACGATCGCGACCAGCGCCACCGCGATCAGCGCAATGCCCACGATAATGCGAAGCGCAAGTTCGGAAGGCCGCTTGCGCGGCGCGCCGTTCCGCACGGGACCGTCGTTCACAGGCCCCCAAACCGGCGTTGCCGCTGGGCGAAGGTCGCCACCGCGTCGGCCAGCGCGTCGCCGTCGAAATCCGGCCACAAGGTCTCGGTGAACAGCAGTTCGGCATAGGCCGCCTGCCACAGCAGGAAGTTGGACAGCCGCACCTCGCCCGACGTGCGGATCAGCAGGTCGAGCGGCGGGAGATCGTAGGTGTCGAGCTGCGATTCGATCAGGTCGGTGTCGATCGTGGCCGGATCGAGTTCGCCCTGCACCGCCTGCTCGGCCAACCGCCGCGCGACGTTGGCGAGTTCCGCCTGCGAGCCGTAGTTGAGCGCGACCGCGAGGATCGGCCCGGTGTTGCCGGCGGTGCGCGCGATCGCATCGTCGACGAGCACGACCAGATCCGGCGAGAAACGTCGGTAATCGCCGATCACGCGCAGCCGCACGTTCTCGCGCACCAGCTCGTCGAGATCGGAGCGAATGAACACCCGCATCAGCGCCATCAGGTCGCTGATCTCATCCTCGGGGCGCCGCCAGTTCTCGGAGGAGAAGGCGTAGAGCGTCAGCGCGTCGATCCCCATCGCCCGCGCGGCGCGGGTGACGCGGCGCACCGCGTCGATGCCCGCCTTGTGACCGGCGACACGCGGCAGGAATCGCTTCTTCGCCCAACGGCCGTTGCCGTCCATGATGATCGCGACATGGCGGGGTATCGCCACGCCGTCGGCCATCCGCGCAGCCGGGGCGGGCCTGGTGCTCACTTGCCCAGGATTTCCTTTTCCTTCGCGGTCGCCGCCGCGTCGATATCGGCGATGGTCGCATCGGTCAGCTTCTGCACCTCGGTCTCGAGCCGCTTGCGCTCGTCCTCCGAGATGACGCCCTTCTTCTCGTCGGTCTTGAGGCTGTCCATGCCGTCGCGGCGCACGTTACGCGCGGCGATGCGCGCGCCCTCGGCATATTTGCCGGCGAGCTTGGCGAGTTCCTTGCGGCGCTCCTCGGTCAGGTCCGGGATCGGCAGGCGCAGCGTCTGGCCGTCGACGATCGGATTAAGCCCGAGCCCGGCCGAGCGGATCGCCTTGTCGGCCGGGCCGACGTTCGACTTGTCCCACACCTGCACCGAGATCATGCGCGGCTCGGGCACCGATACGGTGGCGATCGTGTTGAGCGGCATGTGCGCGCCATACACCTCGACCGTGACCGGATCGAGCAGCGAAATCGACGCGCGGCCAGTGCGCAGGCCGCCGAGATCGCTCTTGAGCGCTTCGACGCTGCCGCTCATGCGACGTTCGAGATCAGCCTTGTCGTAGGCGGCCATGTTATTCTCCTTGAGCCTGAACGACCGTCGAGACGCCCTCACCACGCAGCACGGCGGCAAGATTGCCATGCTCGCGGATGTTGAACACGACGATCGGGATGTTGTTGTCGCGGCACAAGGCGATGGCGCTGGCGTCCATCACCTTGAGATCCTGCGCCAGCACCGTGCTGTAACCCACGGTTTCGAAACGCTTTGCGGTCGGCACCTTCTTCGGGTCGGCATCATAGACGCCATCGACCGAGGTGCCCTTGAACAAGGCGTCGCACTTCATTTCGGCCGCGCGCAAAGCAGCGCCGCTATCGGTGGTGAAGAACGGGCTGCCGACGCCGGCGGCGAAGATCACCACGCGGCCTTTTTCGAGATGGCGCTCGGCGCGGCGGCGGATGAACGGCTCGCACACCGATTGCATCGGGATCGCCGACTGGACGCGCGTATCGACGCCGATCTGTTCGAGCGCATTCTGCACCGCCAGCGCGTTCATGACGGTGGCGAGCATGCCCATGTAATCGGCGGTCGCGCGCTCGATGCCCTTGGCGGCGGCAGAGAGGCCACGGAAGATGTTGCCGCCGCCGACGACCACACACAGCTCGTAGCCGGCGGCGCGGGCATCGGCGATCTCACCGGCGACGCGCGCGGTGACGGCGGGGTCGATCGACAGACCGCCCTCGCCCATCAGGACTTCGCCCGACAATTTCAACAGGATGCGCTTGAATCTAGGATCGCTCACGGGATTCCATCATGTTGAGGGCGGGTGCGGGGCGGACCTTAGTCGCGGCCCTTCGCGATTGGAAGCGCGGAAACCGTGCTGAAGTTTTCGTCATATCGTGCAGACGAAACCGTCCGCCCGCCGCCGACATCCGGCAGCGGGCGGCACGGGATTTTACGCCTTGGCGGGAACGCCCGAGGCGGCGGCGACTTCGGCCGCGAAGTCGCTGACTTCCTTCTCGATGCCTTCGCCGAGCTGGAAGCGGACATAGTCCTTGAGCGTGATTGCGGTGCCGGCGGTCTTCGCCGCAGCGGCGATGACGTCCTGCACAGGGGTCTTGCCGTCCATCACGAACGCCTGCGTGAGCAGCGCGTTTTCCTTGAGGAACTTGTCGACCGGACCACGGATGATCTTCTCGACAACCTCGGGCGGCTTGCCGGCGATCTTGTCGGCGGCCTTTTCCTTGGCGATCGCGGCTTCACGCTCGACAATGGCGGGGTCGATGCCGTCGGTGGTCAGCGCGAGCGGGAAAGCCGCCGCGATGTGCATCGCGATCTGCTTGCCGAGCGGCTCGAGCACGTCCGCGCCCGCTTCGCTCTCCAGCGCGACCAGCACGCCGATCTTGCCGAGACCGGGGGCCTGGGCGTTGTGGATGTACGGCACGACTGCGCCGGCGGTCACTTCGAGGCGCTTGGCGCGACGGATCGCCTGGTTCTCGCCGATGGTGGCGATGTTGGTGACGAGCGTCTCCTCGACGGTCTTCTCGCCGAGCGAGGTCGCCTTGATCGTCTCGACATCGTCGCCCATTTCGAGCGCGACAGACACGACGTCGCGCACGAACGTCTGGAACTGCACGTTCTTCGCGACGAAATCGGTTTCCGAGTTCACCTCGACCGCAGCACCCTTGGTGCCCGACACTTCGACGCCGACCAGACCTTCGGCGGCGGTGCGGCTCGACTTCTTGGCGGCGGCGGCGAGGCCCTTGGCGCGCAGCCAGTCCATCGCGGCATCCATGTCGCCGGCGGCCTCGGTCAGTGCCTTCTTGCAATCCATCATGCCCGCGCCGCTCTTCTCGCGCAGGTCCTTCACCGCAGCGGCTGTGATATCGGCCATGTCAAATTCCTCATCAGGTTTTGCAGATATGGGTACGGACGGGGTAAGGCCGCGCCCTACCCCGTCCATATGTCAGTTCAGCGACGCTCAGGCGTCGAGCTGGCGTTCGCTCTCGGCGGCCATCTCGACCTCGGGCGCGACCGGCGGCACATCGCCTGGCTCGGCGGCCGGCGTCTCGACGGTCAGTGCTTCCTCTACCGGGGGCTGCTCCATCGCACCGAAGTCATGGCCGCGACGGGTCGCCTGCTCGTGGCCACCGCGCGTCGCCGCGATCGCGACGGCTTCGCAGTACAGGCGGATCGCGCGGCTCGCGTCGTCGTTCGCCGGAACCGGGAAGGCAATGCCATCGGGCGAGACGTTCGAATCGAGGATCGCGACGACCGGGATGCCGAGCGTGTTGGCTTCCTTGATCGCCAGCTCTTCCTTGTTGGCGTCGATCACGAACATCACGTCCGGAATGCCGCCCATGTCGCGGATGCCGCCGAGCGACAGTTCGAGTTTGTCCTTCTCACGGGTGAGCTGGAGCACTTCCTTCTTGGTGAGGCCGTGCGTGTCGCCCGAAAGCTGCTCCTCGAGCGCCTTCATGCGCTTGATCGAGTTGGAGATCGTCTTCCAGTTGGTGAGCATGCCGCCCAGCCAGCGATGGTTGACGAAATGCTGGCCCGCACGACGCGCGGCGTCAGCGACCGGCTCCTGCGCCTGACGCTTGGTGCCGACGAACAGCACCTTGCCGCCGGCGGCGGTCGACGCGCTGATGAACTCGAGCGCGCGCGCGAGCAGCGGCACGGTCTGCGAGAGATCGAGGATGTGGACGCCGTTGCGGTCGCCGAAGATGTAAGGCTTCATCTTCGGGTTCCAGCGGTGGGTCTGGTGGCCGAAGTGCGCGCCCGTTTCGAGCAATTGCTGCATGGTGACGACAGGTGCCGCCATAGGATCATTCCTTTCCGGTTAAGCCTCTGGGAAGCGAGTGATCCTTGAGGGCTACCCTCCGGACACCGGCCTATATGCTTCCCATGTGGGGTGTGAAGACGCGCCCGTTAGCGCGGCCTTTCGCGAAAATCAAGCTTGACACTAGGTACAAATGCGGAACATACCATGGTCAACAGCGGTACATGGAACAAAGCTGTGGGTAAGTTTCTTTTAACCGGGAAGTTCACCCGCGTATTCAGGGATTTGAGCGAATGGTCGCAGTTCTCGATAGCATGATGTTCGCCGCGGCCTTCGCGGCCTCGGTATGGGTTTTCGCGTTCACGCTCCTGCCGGCTATGCCGCGGATCGTGGCGCTGCTGCGCGGCGAGGCGGACGGTGCGTTCGCCGCCAACGCGTTCGTCGTGGTTAGCGAACGTCGGGTCCGGACGCGGGCACGGCCGGCGCCGCGGGTCCGCCCGGCAGCGATTCGCGAAGCCGCCTGACCCGGCGATAGCTGGCGATGCTGAACGGCAGCGTCGCCAGATAGCCGATGCACAGTGCGGTCAGCGTATGCCACGGTGCCGTTATCAGCGCGGCGCCGAGCAGCACGACGAAAGCGATCGCCTCGAAGCGGATATGGTCGCGTAGCTTGAGCGACCCCCAACTGAACGTGGCGACGCTGGACACCATAAGCGCCGCGATCGCCGCTACCCACGGCAACACGATCGCGGGCGAGCGGAGCCACGGCTGGCCGGTCCAGAACCATAGATACAGCGGCAGCATCGCCAGCGCGGCACCGCCCGGCGCCGGCACCCCGGTCAGAAAGCCGGCGGACTTGTGTGGTTGTTCGCGCACGTCGATGTTGGCGTTGAACCGCGCCAGTCGCAGCGCACAGAACACCGCGAACACCATCGCGCACAACCAGCCGACGCGCGGCACATCCTTGAGCGACCACAGATACAGGATCACTGCCGGCGACACGCCGAACGAAATCGCATCCGACAGCGAATCGAGTTCCGCGCCGAACCGGCTTTCCCCACGCACCAGTCGCGCCACGGTGCCGTCGAGCCCGTCGAGTACGGCAGCGATCATAATCATCGCCACCGCCGCCTCCCAGTCGGCCGAGATCGCATAGCGGATACCGGTCAGCCCGAAACACAGGGCCAATGCGGTGACGGCGTTGGGGGCGACCGCGCGAAGCGGCAGCCCGCGCTGCGTGCGGCGAAGCGGGCGGCGCATCCTAGCGGCGTGCCTTCGTCATTGCGAAATTCCGACCGTCACGATGCCGCCGACGCGGCCCAGCACCGTCTCGCCGGCGATGCTGCGCTGGCCGAGCGCGACCTGGCAGGCGCAATCCTCGGGCAGGAACACATCGACGCGGCTGCCGAAGCGGATCAGCCCGACGCGCTGCCCGCGCGCGACCATGTCCCCCGCCTTGACGAACGGCACGATCCGCCGTGCGAGCAGGCCGGCGATCTGCGTGAAGCCGATCCGCCGCCCGTCGCGATCCTCGACGACGATATGCTGGCGCTCGTTCTCCTCGCTCGCCTTGTCGAGATCGGCGTTGAGGAACTTGCCGGAGATATAGACGACCTGCCGGATCGTCCCCGCGATCGGCGTGCGGTTGATATGGACGTCGAACACCGACATGAAGATCGACACCCGCACCAGCGGCAGCTCGCCGAGGCCACCCGGCCCGGCGATCTCGCGCGGCACCGGCACCCGCTCGATCATGGTGATGAGCCCGTCGGCCGGAGCGATCACCAGCCCCTCGCCTTGCGGCGTGACGCGGACCGGATCGCGGAAGAACAGCGCCACCCACGCGGTGACGGCGATCATCGGCCAGGTCAGGATCGGAACGAACAGCCAGACCACGAAGGTGATGACGGCGGCGATCGCAACGTATTTGCGCCCTTCGGGGTGCATGTCGGCGAAACGCCATTTGACCGTGGAGGTGGTGATTTCGGGTTTTTCGAGCGAAGGCATCGCTTCGACCTACGCGCTGGCGCACCCCAACACAATTGCCGTCGCATGCTCCGCGAGCGGTTGATCCGCACGCACCTTGCTCCTAGACGCTTGCCAAACCTCCTCCTGAACAAGAGAGACATATGGCGAAGATCAAGGTGAAGACGCCCGTCGTGGAGATCGACGGCGACGAGATGACGCGGATCATCTGGCAGTGGATCCGTGAGCGGCTCATCCTCCCCTATCTCGACATCGATCTCGAATATTACGATCTCGGCGTGCAGAAGCGCGACGAGACCAACGACCAGATCACCATCGATTCGGCCAAGGCGATCCAGAAGTACGGCGTCGGCGTGAAGTGCGCGACGATCACCCCGGACGAGGCGCGCGTTCAGGAATTCGGCCTCAAGCAGATGTGGAAGTCGCCCAACGGCACGATCCGCAACATCCTCGGCGGTACGATCTTCCGCGAGCCGATCGTGATCTCCAACGTGCCGCGCCTGATCCCGGGCTGGACCAAGCCGATCGTGGTCGGCCGTCATGCGTTCGGAGACCAGTATCGCGCGACCGATTTCCTCGTCCCCGGCCCCGGCAAGCTGCGCCTGGTGTTCGACGGCGCGGACGGCACCAAGATCGACAAGGAAGTGTTCGACTTCCCGTCGCCCGGCGTCGCGATGGCGATGTACAACCTCGACGATTCGATCCGCGATTTCGCGCGCGCCTCGATGCACTACGGCCTCAACCTGAAGTGGCCGGTGTACCTCTCGACCAAGAACACCATCCTCAAGGCGTATGACGGTCGCTTCAAGGATCTGTTCCAGGAAGTGTTCGAGACCGAGTTCAAGGACAAGTTCAAGGAAGCCGGCATCGTTTACGAGCACCGCCTGATCGACGACATGGTCGCATCGGCGCTCAAGTGGAACGGCGAGTTCGTCTGGGCCTGCAAGAACTACGACGGTGACGTCCAGTCGGATCAGGTCGCGCAAGGGTTCGGCTCGCTGGGCCTGATGACCTCGGTGCTGCTGACGCCGGACGGCAAGACGGTCGAGGCCGAGGCCGCGCACGGCACCGTCACGCGCCACTTCCGTATGCACGAGCAGGGCAAGGCGACCTCGACCAACCCGATCGCGTCGATCTTCGCGTGGACGCGCGGCCTGATCTACCGCGGCAAGTTCGACGGCACGCCCGAGGTGACCAAGTTCGCCGAGACGCTGGAGAAGGTCTGCATCGAGACCGTCGAGAGCGGCAAGATGACCAAGGATCTGGCGCTGTTGATCGGCCCGAACCAGGCATGGATGACGACCGAGCAGTTCTTCGAGGCGGTTCGCGTCAACCTCGAAGCCAAGATGGGCGAAATCCTAGCCGCCTGATGCCAATGGCCGCTCGCCTGCGGGCGGGCGGCCATCCGATACCGATTAAAGTGACAGAACCGTCACTCACCGGCTGACAAGCCCGGCACGATCCGCTTAGATGGCCGTATGGCACTGGCGCTCGACAATAACGGCCTGAGCGACACGCTCGTCATCCTTGGCGCGGCGGGGCTCGTGATCCCGACATTCGCGCGATTCCGGATCAGCCCGGTGATCGGCTTCATCCTCGTCGGCGTGCTGGTCGGCCCGGCCGGGCTCGGGTCACTGGTGGGGAGCTACCCCTGGCTCTACTACATCACCATTTCCGACACGCACGCGATTGAGCCGTTCGCCGAATTCGGCATCATCCTGCTGCTGTTCTCGATCGGACTCGAACTGTCGTTCCGTCGACTATGGGCGATGCGCGCGCAGGTGTTCGGCAATGGCGCGGCCGAACTGATCGGGTCCGGGCTCATCATCGGCGTCGCGCTCCACCTGCTCGGGCAGGAATGGCCGGGCGCGATCGGGCTCGGCTTCGCGCTGACGCTCTCCTCCACCGCGCTGGTGCTGCCGATCGCGGGGACGACCAGCGCGGTCGGGCGGTCCGCGTTCGCGATGCTGCTGTTCGAGGATCTCGCGCTGGTGCCGATCATCTTCGTGCTCGCCGCGTTCTCGCCGAATGCGAGCGGTGGCGACTGGGCCTTCGTCGGCGTGCTCGCACGCGGGCTGGTGACGGTGGCGGTGATGTTCATCGGCGGGCGCTTCATCCTGCCGCGGCTGTTCGCGCAGGCCGCGCGCACCAAGAGCCCGGAGCTGTTCCTCGCCGCATCGCTGCTGATCGTGATCGCCGCCAGCCTCGCCACGGCGGCGGCGGGGTTGTCGCCGATCGTCGGCGCGCTGCTCGCCGGGCTGCTGATCGCGGAGACGGATTACCATAGCGAGGTCGAGGTGATGACCGCGCCGTTCAAGGGGCTCGCGCTCGGCGTGTTCCTCATCACCGTGGGTATGAGCCTCGATCTGCGAACGGTCGTGGAGAATTGGGCGTCGCTGCTGCTCGGCATCCTCGGCGTGATCGCGGTCAAGTCGCTGGTGACGTTCGCGTTGCTCAAGCTCGGCAGGGTCAAGTCGGGCGTGGCGGCGGAGACCGGGCTGCTGATGTCGAGCCCGTCCGAAACCACCCTGATCGTGCTCGGCACCGCCGCGCAGGCCGCGCTGATCGCGCCGTCGACCGCCGCCTTCTGGCAGACCGTCACCGCGATCGGCCTCACCATCACCCCGTTGCTTGCCTGGGCGGGGCGGCGGATGGCGCTGCGGATCGAGGATTGCAGCGGTGGCGGCGATGCGCCCGAACTGATGATCCCGCGCGAGGGGCCGGGCACCGTCGTCATCGGGTTCGGCCGGGTCGGGCGGATGGTGGCGGACATGCTCGCCACGCATGGCCAGCCCTATGTCGCGGTCGAGGCGGATATCGACACGGTGAAGGCGGCGCGGCGGGACGGCTATCCGCTGATCTTCGGCGATGTGTCGCGACCCGAACTGGTCGACCGGCTCAATCTCGGGCGGGCCAGAGCGCTGATCCTGACGATGGACGATCCGGTGCTGACCGTGCAGCTCACGCGGCGCGTGCGCGGCTGGGTGCCCGACCTGACGATCATCGCACGCGCGCGCGACGTCGATCATGCCGCCGAGCTGTATCGCGCCGGCGTTTCGGATGCGGTGCCCGAGACGCTGGAAAGCTCGCTGCAATTGTCCGAGGCGGTGCTGACCGATCTCGGCGTCGCGGTCGGGCCGGTGATCGCCTCGATCCACGAAAAGCGCGACGAACTGCGCAACGGCATCAAGCAGGCGGCCGATCTCGAACGGCTGCCGCGCCTCAAGCGGGTGCGGGTGAGCGAGGGCTGAGCCCTCGCCCTACCCCCTGCTTGCCTCGGCCGCTTCAGGCAAGCCGCATCGACAGCTCGACATCGAGGCCGAACGGGATCGACAGATACGCACCGTCCGCCGCCCGCACGCGCGCGACATAGTCCGGGCACATGTCGGCATTGTCGGCGATCAGCAGCGCGCCCGGCCGCAACCGGCTTTCGAGCAGATCGAGGATATCGCCGTACAACGCCTTGGCGCCATCCAGCAGCACGAGGTCGATCGTCTCCGGCAGATCGCGGGCGAGGGTTTCGAGCGCATCGCCTTCGCGGAGATCGATGAGGTCGAGCACGCCACCCGCCGCCAAATGCCCGGTCGCGCGCGCGACCTTCGACGGTTCGAACTCGGTGGTGATGATGCGGCCGCCTTGCCCGTCGCGCAGCGCAGCGGCGAGGTGGAGCGTCGAAATGCCGAACGACGTGCCGAACTCGATGATCGAGGTCGCGCCGGTCGCGCGCGCCAGCATGTAGAGCAGGACGCCAGTCTCGCGCGAGACGGCGAGCGGCGAATCCTTCATGCGGCCGTAGAGGTCGCGATAGTCCGTCTTGCTGCGGAGCATCGCGGCGCGCTCCGCCGTCGAGAGGTCGGCAAGCGCGGGCGGCAATCCGGTGTCGCTGCGATCGGCATCGGCGAACAACGCTGCGAGCAGCGGCGCGATCGGGGCGGTGGTAAGGCTGGACATATCTGTCTCCGAAAAGCGCGCGGTGTTGCGCACCTCGCAAAAATACGAATAATCCATCGCATTCCCTAGTCGCATCCCGGAGCGCGCGTTGGCCGATCACGAGAACCCAAGGATTTCCGCGCGCAAATCGCCACGGCAGGCACGTTCGGCTCAGCTCGTGGCGGACATTCTCGAAGCCGCCGCTCGCGTTCTGGCGGAGGACGGCGCGCACCGTTTCACCACCGCGCGAGTCGCGGAACGGGCCGGGGTGAGCGTCGGCTCGCTCTACCAGTATTTTCCGAACAAGGCGGCGATCCTGTTCCGTCTGCAAAGCGACGAGTGGCGCGAGACCGGCGCGTTGATGCGCGCCATCCTTTCCGATCCGGCGATCGCGCCCTTCGATCGGCTACGACGGCTCGTCCATGCCTTTGTGCGTTCGGAATGCGAGGAGGCGGAGATGCGCATCGCGCTCGACGATGCCGCGCCCTATTACCGCGACGCGCCCGAAGCGCAGGTGCCGCGCCTGCGCGGCAGCCCGATCATGCAGGCGTTCATGGCCGAGGCGTTACCCGCGTGCGACGCGACGACACGCGACATAGCCGGCAATCTGGTAATGATGACGCTTGCCGATGCGGGCAAGCGACTGTCGGAGGATCGGGCGCTGGCCGGTGAGATCGACACCTATTCCGATGCGCTCGCCGATATGTTCGTGACCTATCTCGAAAGGCTGCGAACCGACGCTGCACCCACGCGATGAGCCTCAGGCCGCCGCGTGGATCTCGCACGGACGCGCGGTTTCGACACGGTTGCGGCCCAGCGTCTTCGCCAGGTACAGCGCGCGGTCGGCGGCGGAGAGCAACTCGGCGATGTCATGCGCATCAACGCCATATTCGGACAGGCCGATGCTGACGGTGGCGGTGAAGCGCACGCCACGTTCGCCGTGGATGATCGTCTCCGCCAGATGCCGGGCTATGCTTTGACCGACCAGCCGGCCGCACGCCCCATCGACGCCCGGCAGCAGCGCGGCGAACTCCTCGCCGCCCATGCGCGCCGCGATCGCGTCGACGCCGATCGCATCGCGGACGAGCCGGGCGAACACGCGCAGCACTTCGTCACCGGTCGCGTGGCCGTAGCGGTCGTTGACGCTTTTGAAATGGTCGAGATCGAACACCAGCAGCGTCATCGGTCGGCGCGGGTCGGCGCGATGCAGCAAGCGCGCAGCCTCCTCGAAGAACCAGCGCCGCGTGGCGAGGCCGGTGAGGTAATCGGTGTGCGAAACATCGAGGATGTTGCGATGCGCCTCTTCCCGCAGCAATGCGAGCGCCGCCATCGGCAGGCAGACCGAGTAGAGCACGCCGTCATACATCGTGATCTTCCCCGCCGCCGCGACGAGATCGGCACCGTAGCGCGCGGCCAGCACGGGCAGCGCGACCGTGCGGCCGATATAGAGCAGCGCATGCACGCCTGTCACCGCCGCGACGATCCAGCGCGCGCGTAACGGTCGTGAGCGGTCGCCCCGCAATGCCTCGTACGCCGTCACCGTGGAGACCAGCGCGACGGGCACGGCGCCGCCATAGCTCCACATCGCCGCCTCGGCCACCGGGCCGATCGCCAGCCAGGCCAGCATCAGGACGGTCATCAACGCGGCACTTGCCACGCGATAGTGTCGGCCGCCGAGCATCGCCACGCCGTCGAGGATCAGCAGATATCCCGCCGCGATGGTGAGGCTGCCGAGCGCCGAGCCGGCAACGCCGAGGTGGCTCCGCACGGTCGCCACCGCACAGCCCACCGCAAGCATCGCATAGCCGCTACCGAGCGTGACGAGTTCGCGACGCCGATCCGGCAGCGCCTGACACTCCCACACGGTCATCGCCGCGCTGACGAGCAGCGTTCCGATCGCGAGGACATAGAGTGTGAAAAGGTCGAAGTGCATCGCCACCTTCAGTCGGGTGATGGCGGCGTGCTAGCCCGGAATGGGCGAATTTTCTCTTAACATTACCGGTCGGGAAACCTTGTGGCGGATCGGTCGTTGTGGGCGGCTCACCGCCTTCCGAACAGCTTCTCGATATCGCCGTGTGCGAGTTTCACCCACGTCGGGCGGCCGTGGTTGCACTGGCCCGAATGCGGGGTCACCTCCATCTCGCGCAGCAGCGCGTTCATCTCGGCGACCGACAGCACCCGACCGGCACGCACCGAGCCGTGGCACGCCATCGTCGCGGCGACGTGATCGAGCCGTTCCTTGAGGCTCAGCGCCTCGTCGAAGGCGGCGAGTTCGTCGGCGATGTCGGTGACGAGGCCGACGACGTCGCCCTGCCCGAGCAGCGCCGGCACGCCGCGCACCAGCATCGCGCGCGGACCGAAGCGATCGAGATCGAGCCCGAACTCGGCCAGTTCGGCAGCGCGCGCTTCAAGCCGGTCGCAGGCAGGTTCGTCCAGCTCGACCACTTCGGCAAGCAGCAGCGCCTGTGACGCCACGCCGCCATGTGCCATCGCCTTGCGCATCCGTTCGAGCACCAGCCGCTCATGCGCGGCATGCTGATCGACCAGCACCAGCCCGTCCTCCGCCTCGGCGACGATATAGGTGCGCGCCACCTGCCCGCGCGCCACGCCGAGCGGGTAGCGCTCCGTTTCCGGCGGCGGGGTGTAGGCAGGCTCTGCGCGCGCTTGCGGGGGTGGCGCGGAGAAGGACGGGCGGCGATCGAACACCGCGTGCGCGCTAAGAGACGGTGTCTCCTCTCGCACCCAGTCGGCCACACCCGCAAACGCCGGAGCCGGCGCGCCCCACAGATCGGGCTCGTGGGATGGCGCTACCGGCTCGCTGCGCCACATCTCCAGCGCGCCCGCATCCGGGCGCTGCACGCTGCGGTGCCCGGCCGCGTCGAGCGCGCGCTTCAACCCGCTCACGATCATCCCGCGCACCAGCGCCGGCTCGCGGAAGCGCACCTCGGTCTTGGCGGGGTGTACGTTCACGTCGACCAGATCGCCGGCCAAGTCGAGGAACAGCGCCACCACCGCATGCCGGTCACGCGCGAGCAGTTCGGCATAGGCGCCGCGCACCGCGCCGGCGAGCAGCCGGTCCTTCACCGGCCGGCCGTTGACGAACAGATATTGATGATCGGCGATGCCGCGGTTGAACGTCGGCAGCCCGGCGATGCCACCGAGCGTCACGCCCTCGCGCTCCAGATCGATGCCGATACCGTTCTCGATCAGCCCGCGATCGGTGAGCGCGGCGACCCGGTCCGGCAGGCTCTCGCCCGCCGCGACGGTCAGCACCCGCCTGCCGTCATGGTCGAGCGTGAAGCCGATGTCCGGCCGCGCCATCGCCAGCCGCTTCACCACATCGAGGCTGGCGGCATATTCCGACCGCGCCGAACGCAGGAACTTGCGCCGCGCGGGCACGCGCTCGAACAAAGCCTCGACACGAACGCGCGTACCGGGGGGAATCGCTGCTGGCCCCTCGCCCGTCACCGCGCCATTGTCGACGATTCGCGACCAGCCTTCTTGCCCACGCAGCCGCGACTCCAGCGAAAGCCGCGCGACGCTCGCGATCGAGGGCAACGCCTCGCCGCGAAAACCCAACGTCGCAACGGCTTCGATCGCTTCGTCGGGCAGCTTAGAGGTCGCGTGCCGTTCGAGCGCGAGCGTCATGTCGGGCGGCGTCATGCCGCAGCCGTCGTCGGTCACTTCGATGAGTTCTGTCCCGCCTGCGGCGAGCCGAATGGAAATGCGCGTTGCACCCGCATCGATCGCGTTTTCGACCAGTTCCTTCAGCGCGCTGGCAGGGCGTTCGACCACCTCGCCGGCTGCGATTCGATTGACCAGATGTTCGGGAAGGCGCCGTATTGACATGAGTCATGCTGTAGCCCAAGCGCAGCCATCCCGCGACCCGCATTCACCTTACGCGATCTGGGCAACAGCTCTGGACGCACTGGCTATGAAAACGAAGCGCGGAGCAGTGCGAATTGCCGCGTCGTAGCCGCCGCGGCCCAGAACGGAACGATTCATGGCCTTCTTCTCGCGTTTCTTCAAATTCATGTCGCATGACATGGCGATCGATCTCGGGACCGCGAATACCGTCGTTTATCTGCGCGGGCGCGGCATCGTGCTCAACGAGCCGTCGGTGGTGGCGGTCGAGACGCTCAACGGCGTCAAGCGCGTGAAGGCGGTCGGCGACGACGCAAAGCTGATGATGGGCAAGACGCCGGACAGCATCCAGGCGATCCGCCCGCTTCGCGACGGTGTGATCGCCGACATCGACGTCGCCGAGCAGATGATCAAGCACTTCATCCACAAGGTCCACGGCGGGCAGCGGCGCTTCATGCGCTGGCCGCAGATCGTGATCTGCGTGCCGTCGGGCTCGACCTCGGTCGAACGTCGCGCGATCCGCGATGCCGCCTCGAACGCGGGCGCCAGCCAAGTGTGGCTGATCGAGGAGCCGATGGCGGCGGCGATCGGCGCGGACATGCCCGTCACCGAGCCGATCGGCTCGATGGTGGTCGATATCGGCGGCGGCACCACCGAAGTCGCGGTGCTGTCGCTCCGTGGCCTCGCCTACACCACGTCGGTCCGCGTCGGCGGCGACAAGATGGACGAGGCGATCGTCTCCTACGTGCGCCGCAACCACAATCTGCTGATCGGTGACGCCACGGCCGAGCGGATCAAGCAGGAAGTCGGCGTCGCCAAGCCCCCTGCGGACGGCATCGGCCTGACGATCCACATCAAGGGTCGCGATCTCGTCAACGGCGTGCCCAAAGAGATCCAGATCAACCAGGGCCAGATCGCCGAGGCGCTGTCCGAACCGGTCGGCACGATCGTCGAAGGCGTGCGCATCGCACTCGAGAACACCGCGCCCGAACTGGCGGCGGATATCGTCGATCAGGGCATCGTCCTCACCGGCGGCGGCGCGTTGCTCAAAGGCATCGACGACGTGCTGCGCGACGAGACCGGCCTGCCCGTCACCGTCGCCGACGATCCGCTGACCTGCGTCGCACTCGGCACCGGCCGCGCGCTCGAGGACCCGGTGTTCCGCGGCGTTCTGCACAGCGCGTAGGCGATATGCGTCGCCGATGTCGCGCGAATGCGATACCGGCTACGCAAGATCGTCGGCCAAGTGTAAGGGACGACAGGCTTCCAACCGCCGGTAGCGGCATCGGACGAGGGATTGATGGCGCCGTCGAACAATCGGCGTCCGGGGTTTTCGCGCCGGGCGCAATATGGCGTATTCGCGACCTATGTTTTCGCCGTGGCGGGGGCGCTGGTCGGCGCGATCCTGCTCGCCTTGTCCTATTTCGATCCCAACACGTTCGGGGCGGCGCGCAGCGCGATCACCGAAGTGACGGCGCCGGTCTCCTCGGTGCTGTCGTCGTTCGGTCGCTCGGTCGGCTCGGTGCCCGGCGGCATCGGCGGCTATGTGATGGTGCATGACCAGAACGCGCAGCTTCGCAAGCAGATCGCCGACGAAAGCAAGCTGGTGATGCGCGCGCGCGCGATCACCTATGAGAACCGCCGCCTGAAGGGGCTGCTCGCGATGCGCGAGCGGATCGGTGTGCCGGTGGTCGCGGCGCGGCTGGTGAGCTCGTCGCCGGCCAGCACGCGACGTTTTGCCGTACTCAACGCCGGAAGCTGGCAGGGCGTCGAGCGCGGCCAGCCCGTGCTCGGGCCAGACGGGCTGATCGGCCAGATCCTCGAAGCGGGGCCGAACACCGCGCGCGTGCTGCTGCTGACCGATCCGGAAAGCTCGGTGCCGGTACGGCGCACGCGCGACGGTCTGCCGGCGCTCGCGGTCGGGCGTGGCGACGGGCTGGTCGATATCCGCTCGGTCAGCAGCGCGGCCGCGACCTTTGCGCCGGGCGAGGTGTTCGTCACCTCGGGTGCGGGCGGGATCTATCCGCCGGGCGTCCCGGTCGCGAAGATCCTGCGCCACGGCCGCGACATCGTGCTGGCGGAATCGGTGATGCGCGCCAGCACGCTCGATTTCGCGATCGTCCAGCGCGCCTATCTGCCACCGCCTCCCGCCCCTGCGCCGACCCCAACTCCGACGGCGGTACCCAAGCCATGAGGCAGCGCCGCGGGCCGTTCGACGAGGCGCCCGAGACCAGCTTCGGGCAGTTCATGCCTGCGCTGACGGTGATGCTCGGCTCGTGCGTGAGCGTGTGGCCGACCATCGCCGCATTTCCCTTCCTGCCGCCGATCGGGCTGCTGATGCTGCTCGCATGGCGCCTGCTTCGACCGAACGCGATTCCGGTGTGGGCGCCACTCGCGCTCGGCCTGTTCGACGATCTGCTCAGCGGCCAGCCGTTCGGCCTCGCCATCACGGTCTGGACCCTGTGCTTCTTCATGATCGACATGATCGACGAGCGGCTGGTGTTCCGCGATTTCTGGCATAACTGGCTGATCGCGGCCGGCGGCACCGCCTTCTTCCTGATCGCAGGCCGCTTCATCGCGGTGCCGTTCGGCGCGCATGTCGATACCGTGCTGCTGCTCCAGGTGCTCGCCTCGATCATGCTGTTTCCGGTGGCATCGCTGCTTTGCGCCTGGCTCGATCGGGATTACGAACCGGCATGAGCCGACCACCGCGTATCGTCACCGAAGCCACGCAAACCTATAGTTTCTCGCGCCGTGCGATGATGCTGGGCGCCGTGCAGGGCGGCGTGGCGCTGGTACTCGCCGGACGGATGACGTGGCTCGCCGTCGCCGAGAATACGCATTACAGCCTGTTGTCCGAAAGCAACCGCGTCAACATGACGCTGGTGCCGCCACGTCGCGGATGGATCGTCGACCGCCACGGCGCGCCGATCGCGAACAACCGCACTGATTTCCGCGTCGATCTGATCCCCGATCTGCTCGAGGACAAGGAGCGCGTGCTCGCCGAACTCCAGCGGCTGCTCCAGCTTCCGCCCGAGGAGATGACGCGCATCGCCGCCGATCTCAAGCACGCGGCCGGCTTCCAGCCGGTGCAGGTTGCCGACAATCTCGATTGGGAGCGGTTCGCGGCGGTAAGCGTTCATCTGCCCGAACTGACGGGTGTCGCCCCGACACGGGGCTTCGCGCGCAGTTATCCGGCGGGCGCTGCGGTGGCGCATCTGACCGGCTATGTCGGTGCCGCTTCGGCGGAGCGATATCTCAAGACCAAGGATCCCTTGCTGCTCGTACCGGGTTTCAAACTCGGCAAGGATGGTCTTGAAAAAACACTCGAAAAGCAGCTTCGTGGCGAACCGGGTGCCAAGCGGGTCGAAGTCACCGCGCGCGGCAAGCTGGTGCGCGAACTCGCCACCCGCCCGGATACACCCGGCCAGACGACACGGCTGACGATCGACGCCGGGCTACAGGAGTTCACCGCCCGCCGGCTTGGCACCAATTCGGGTTCGGCGGTGGTGATCGATTGCCTCACCGGCGAGATGCTGGCGATGGTCTCGATGCCGGCCTACGACCCCAACAGCTTCTCCGACGGGATCAGCCATCTCGAATGGAAGATGCTGTCGGACAACGACCATGTTCCTTTGATGAACAAGGTGTTACAAGGGCTTTATCCGCCCGGTTCTACGGTCAAGCCGATGAACGGTCTCGCGCTGCTCGCCGCCGGCGTGAACGCGAGCGACCGGGTGAATTGCTCCGGCGCGCTGCGCGTCGGCAATGGCATCTTCCACTGCCACAAGAAGCGCGGGCATGGGCCGCTCGATCTCAAAAACGCGATCATGCAGAGCTGCGACATCTACTTCTACGAGATGGCGCGGCGGGTCGGCTATGGCGCGATTGCGCCGGTCGCGCGGTCGATGGGGCTGGGGCAAAAATTCGACCTGCCGTTTGCCTCGCAGCGTTACGGCACGGTGCCAGATCCCGCGTGGAAGTTGCGGAAATACAAGGATCAATGGACGGTCGCCGATTCGCTCAACGCGTCGATCGGCCAAGGCTATGTGCTCGCCAATCCGCTTCAGCTTGCCGTCATGGCGTCGCGCCTCGCCTCGGGAAAGGCGCTTCACCCCACGATTCTGGCTGGCACCGCCCCGACACCGGCCGATCTTGGGATCGACCCCCAGCATTTTGCGGTAGTGCGCGATGCGATGTTCGGCGTGGTCAACGGTGGTGGCACCGGCGCCGCCGCGCGCATGCAGATTCCCGGCGTCGCGATTGCCGGCAAGACCGGCACCGCGCAGGTCCGCCGCATCACTATGGCGGAGCGCGCCGGCGGCGTGCTCAAGAACGCGTCGCTGCCGTTCAAGCTGCGCGACCACGCGCTGTTCATCGGCTTCGCGCCCGCCGACAAGCCGCGCTACGCCACCGCTGTCGTGCTCGAACACGGCGGCCATACCGTGCGCAATCTCGACACGCCGGGCATCGGTCGCGACATCATGACCTATATGTTCGATCGCGACAAAGCGCTGGCGACGCTCGCCGAACTCGAGCCGACCTGGGGTGGCGACATCCGCACGCGCATGACGGCGGAGGCGACCGCCTATCGCGCCGCCGCGAACGCGCCGCCGCCTGCGCAGGCGGTGCAGACCGAACTCAACGTGACCGCGCCGACCGAGGCGCCCGCCGTCAACGCCGCCACCGCCGCCGACGTGTCCGCAGCCGAACGGGTGGCGCGCACCACCGCGGCCGGCAACAGCATCGCCGCCGACGGCACGACGGAGGCAGACCAGTGAGCGCGCGCGACTACGTTCCCAAGCCGATCTCGCAATTGCCGTGGATCATCATCCTGCTGACACTGGCGATCGGATGCTTCGACCTGCTGGTGCTGTATTCGGCCGCCGGCGGCAGCGTGCGGCCATGGGCCTTGTCGCAAGGGGTGCGCTTCTTCGTGTTCCTCGCCGGCGCGGTCGGGCTGTCGCTGGTGCCGGCGCGCGGCTGGAGCAAGGCCGCCCTGCCCGCCTATTGCGGGCTGGTGGTGCTGCTGGTGCTGGTCGAACTAATCGGCGCGGTGCGCGGTGGCGGTCAGCGCTGGCTCGATCTCGGCATCATCCGCCTGCAACCGTCCGAACTGATGAAGCTCGCGATCGTGCTGGCGGTTGCGAAATTCTATGATGGCCTGCCGGCGGGCGAGACGCGGCGGTTCAGCGCGGTCTGGCCGGCGATGGGGCTGATCCTCGTCCCCGCCGCGCTGGTGATGAAGCAGCCCGATCTCGGCACCGCGCTGATGATCAGCGCGAGCGGCGTGACCGTGATGTTCCTGGCGGGCGTGCCGCTAAGGCTGTTCATCGGCGGCGCGCTGGCGATCGGCGCGGCGGTGCCGCTGGCGGTGAACTTCGTGTTGCACGGTTATCAGCGCAACCGCATCCTCGTCTTCCTCGATCCCGAGAGCGACCCGCTCGGCATCGGCTATCACATCAGCCAGTCGAAGATCGCGATCGGGTCGGGCGGCGTGCTCGGCAAGGGCTTCCTCAACGGCACGCAGAGCCACCTCGATTACCTGCCCGAGGGACATACCGATTTCGCGCTGGCGACGATGATGGAGGAATGGGGACTGGTCGGCGGCGTGCTGCTGATCCTCGCCTTCTTCACGATCATCTATTGGGGCATGAACGTCGCACAGGCAGCCGAAGGCCGCTTCGCCCGGTTGACCGCCGCCGGGCTCGCCACGACATTGTTCTTCTACGTTTCCATCAACATGGCGATGGTGATGGGGCTCGCGCCCGTGGTCGGCGTACCGCTGCCGCTCATCAGTTTCGGCGGCTCCGCGCAGATGACGGTGATGCTGTGTCTGGGCGTGCTGATGTCGATCGACCGGCAGAACCGAAAAACCGTACGCTGGTAGCAAAAAGGGGGTTGCATCGCGCGGAGCGGATGGTATCAGCGCGCCTCCCGACGGGGACGCGCACCAACGCCTCCCACTCAAAACGGTACGGACGCATAGCTCAGTTGGTAGAGCAGCTGACTCTTAATCAGCGGGTCCTTGGTTCGAGCCCAAGTGCGTCCACCACCTTTCAAACACCGATCAGTGGTTACGCGGGATTGTCGCCTCGGCACTATCGCCTTGTAAGCACCCAGTTCACGCCAACAATTATCGGCGCTCGAAAGTGCCGGATGCCTTTGCGACGAGATAGTCCTGACATTGCCGATCTCGCCAGGCTTCGCGACGCGTATGTGACAAAAGCCTGAGGCACATCGGAACGAGCCGACGAGGTCTCGTGAAGCTGAACCGCTGTTGCACAACGGGTTCAGGACCGTTTCAGACGCGAATCGGCAAAGTGTCTTCATCACCTGAAGGAGACCTACGATGATGAAGCAGAAATTCGCCGCTGCCCTCGCCGCCGCCGTGATCTTGCCGATGAGCGTCGCGGCGCCCGCTCAGGCGCAGCGTTACGACTATCATGATCGCGCCGCTTATGAACGCGGGTATGATTACGATCGCGGGCAAGATCAGCGCGCCTATAACGGCGGGCGCTATTATCGTGGCGACCAGCGTCGGTATTATCAGGATTGCCGTCGTTCCAGCGGCACGACCGGTCTGATCGCCGGCGGTGCAGGCGGCGCGGTTCTCGGGAGCGTTCTGGGCGGTGGGACGCTTGGCACGATCCTCGGCGCGGTCGGCGGCGGATTGCTCGGCAAGAACCTCGACCAGAACCACGACCGCGCGCAGAACTATCGCAACGGGTGTTGATGCCAGCGACGCGGCCGGTCCGGGCACCGGCCGCGATGCGGAGCCGCTGCGCGACACGTCATGAGCGGGAACAGCACGCCGCGGCGCTCGCCTGCCCTGATCGCGTCGGGGATCACGCGGGGCCTGAACCGCGAGCAGTTGAAGCATTAATTCTTGCGGCCAATCGCGGCAGCCCGGTTGGCCAGAATTTGAAATCGCAACGGCGGCCGCATAGATGCGCTCTATGATCGACCGGTATCTGCTGCGCTATTTCACCGCCGTCGTCGATCAGGGGAATTTCTCGCGCGCGGCGGCGGCCTGCAACGTCTCGCAGCCGACGCTGTCGGTGGGCATCGCCAAGCTGGAGCGCGAAGTCGGCCACACCCTGTTCGTCCGGTCCAACCAGCGCGTCGAACTGACCGATGCAGGCGCGCGTTTCCTCGTGCATGCGCGCCGGATCGAGCGCGAGTTCAACGCCGCGGCTGAGGCGATGCGCGGATCGGCGAACCTCGCGTCGCTGCGGCTGGGCGTGCTCACTAGCGTGCCCGGCGCGGTGCTAGCGAGCGGCATAGCGCTCAGCCGGCCGGGCGAGCGACACCGGCTCGAGCTGGTGTACGGTAGCGAGCGCGAAATCGTCAGCCACCTCGCCAAAGGACGGGTCGACATCGCGCTGACGCTGGTCGATCGCGGTGCTGGCCGCTTTATCGAACGGCCGGTGTGGAGCGAGGGCTATCGTCTCGCCGTCCAGCACGACCATCCGCTTGCCGACGAGGCGGAACTCGCGCCCGAGCAGATCGCCAGCGAGGTGATGATCGTCCGTCGTCATTGCGAGGCGCTGGCGGAAACCAGCCGCTTCTTCACCGAACGCGGCATCCGTCCGCATTTTGCGCTGCGCTCGACTAATGACGAGCGGGTGTTGCAGATGATCTCAGCCGGTCTAGGCATCACCGTCATGCCCGACTGCTACCGGGCTGAAGGCGTGCGCCGTCCACGGCTTGCTGGCTTTACGCTCCGTCGCGCGATCGGCTGGGTCGCCGCGCATCACGCCGAGCATCTGCTGAGCAATCCGCCGCCGCTGCTGGGCGCGATCGAAGCCGCGTTCGGCGGAACCGACGCGGAGACATAGCGCCGTCGCTCGCAGCGGCGACGGCGCGCGCCGCCTATTGGTAGCCGCCTTCCTTGCGCTCCTCGGCGGCCTCCTCCTGAGCCTCCTCGATGGCGGGCTCCTCTTCGAGTGTCTGTTCCGACGTGTTCTGATCCTTCGGCAGTTCGTTCACGTCGTGCTCGAAGCCGGGTTCTTCGGTCTCGGGGGGCATTGCCATGATCTCGTCTCCTTCGCCCCTTCAACGAACCACCTCGGCTTGGGATGCGCGCTCGCGGCGAAATCGTTCTGAGTGAGGCGGCGCGTGCAGCTTATCGCCAGTGCGCGCACTTCGAAGTCTGGCCGATGCCGGGATTGAAGCTGTTGGTCGGGTCGAGCGCGCGATAGTGATCGGCAAGCGCGGGCTTGGCCTTGTAGAGGTGCCCGACGTTATGTTCGGCCGGATATTCCGCGCCACGCGCATCGAGCAGCGCCCACATCGCGTGTTCGATCGCGAGCGGATCATGGCCTTTGCGGATCACGTAATCCTGATGGAAGACGTGGCAGAAGAAATGGCCGTAATAGAATTTGTGCGCGATACCCTGTTCGAGGTCGGCCGGCAGCATCTCGAACCAGTCGGCGTCGTTGCGGCGCAGCGCGACGTCGAGCGCGACGATGTCGGCCACCTCGCGCGCATGCACGCTGCGGTAACGCACAGCCGCCCCGGCGGCGGCGAAGCGATGGGTGAAGGCGGCATCGCCCTCCGCCTTGGTGCAACGGAAATACGCGCCCTGCCCCGCACCCAGCACCCGCGTGAGCAGCGCTTCGGTGGCATCGGCATCCGCCTCGGCCACGCGCAGCATCAGGTGATGCTCGAACCGGTCGCGGAAGTCGGTCAGGCGCCTGGGCAAATGGCTGGGGCCGAGCCGGGTGGCGGCCTGCATCGCCTTGTCGGACACGTCGCGCAGCCCAATGCGGCGGAACCAGCCGTCGACCCGGTCCTTCCAACGGAACAACGCCGGCAGCCGTGCGGTGCCGAGCCAGCGGATCGCGAGGAACGTGTCGCGGCCATAAAGTTCGGTCAGCACGAAGGCGTCGCGGTGGATATACTCGCCGGCGATCGGCAGCGGCAGGTTGCTCGCCAGCATCTCGCGGCGGAACCGGCCGAGATCGGCGGGATCGTTCGAGCCGATGTAGAACACGGTCGTGGCCGCGGCCTTTGTGAACGTATCGAGCCGCACCGCGAACAGCACGACATGCCCCGCCGAACCGGACGCCTCGAACAGCCGCTTGGGGTCGGCATTGAACCGCGCCGGCGTCGCCGCGTCGACATCGCGGACGTGCGCGGCATAATCCTGATCGGACGCGCGTGCGCCGGTATCGCGCACCTGCGCTTCGCTGAAGCCGCCGCGCTCGACACGCCCGAGGATCTCCTCGGGCGTGTCGCCAAGGTCGATACCGAGGTGATTGACGAGTTCCAGCCGGCCGCCTTCATCGACGCGCGCGTAGAGCGCCAGTTCGGTATAGGCCGGCCCGCGCCGCACCAGCGCGCCGCCCGAATTGTTGCACACGCCGCCCAGCACGGAAGCGCCGATGCACGACGATCCGATCACCGAATGTGGCTCGCGCCCGAGCGGCGCGAGCGTCCTCTCCAGCACGTCAAGCGTGGCGCCGGGCAGGCACACCACCTGCGCACCGTCTCTGACGAGATGCACCCCCGCGATGCGCATGGTCGAGACGATGACGATCGGCCGGTCGTAGTCGTCGCCGTCCGGGGTGGACCCTCCGGTGAGGCCGGTGTTGCTCGCCTGCGGGATCAGGATCGCGCCCGCCTCGACCACCGCCTGCGCCACCCGCCACAGCTCGATCAGCGAGCCCGGCCGCACCACCGCCAGCGCCGGACCAAGGCCGAAGCGATAGCCGGTGCGGAAGCGGTGCGTCTCGGCCTCCCCCGTCAACACGTGCTGCACGCCGACGGCACGGCGCAACGCCGCGATCAGCGCATCGCTCACGCGCGGACCAGCCGCACCGCGATCCACGGCTTGCCCGGCAGCGCAAGGGTCGGGCGGGCGGGATCGTGGACGTCATAGTCGTTCATCTGCGCCATGTCGAAAGTCCCGGCCGGAGTGATGGTCATGTTCCACGTATCGATGATGTCCGCGCGGTAGCGGCGCAAGGCCTCGGGACCGCGACCGGGCAGCGCCACCGCCCACGCCTTCGGCGTATCCTCGCCGAAATAGCGGAGGTAATATTCCTGTTCCTTGCCGCCGAGCCGATAGCCCCACCACGTCTGGATCGGCTCGATGCCGGGCACCGGCCCTTCCTCCAGCACGCGACGCAGGAAGGCGAGCCGGGGCGCGCTGTGCCCCCGTAAGGAACCGCCCTGCCCCAGCCATGAGAGGTCGGCGTTGCGATCGCTTGCGAAGGTCTCGCTATGGCCGACATAGGTGCCGCCGATCGTGCCCCACCAGAACCGCTCGACCAGCGCCTCGGCGGAGAGGTTACCCCAGCGCTTGGCGATATCGCCCTCGTAGCACACCTCGTCGAAGATCACCGGCTTGCCCGTCATCGCGCGGTGCAGTTCGGCGCGCCCGTCGTCGAGCACGGCGTGGCCGTTCTGCACGCTGGCATGCGTGATCCACGGCTTGCGATGATCGTAATAGACTTTGATCTGGTGGATCGAGCGCAGCCGGTCGTGCGGATCGGCGGCTTGCAGCACCTGGAACAGATGGTCCCAATCCTCGGTGCGCTTGGTCTTCACATCGTCATATTCGTTGGCCATCGACCACCAGACGTTGCGGAACGCGCCGAACCGGGCCGCGACATAGCGGACGTAGCGCTCGTCATCGGCGCGGGCCATGTCCGAATAGCCGCGCTTGGCGTCATAAGGATGATAGAGGATGATATCCGCCTCTATGCCGAGTTCGCCTAGCTTGCGGATGCGATCCTCGTAGCGGCGGAAATAGCTGGGGTCGAACCGCGTCGGATCCCAGTCGCGCGGGCCCGGCCCGGTGCGCACGAATGGGTCGGTCGCGACCGATGCGACGTTGGGGAAGACCAGCATCCGCATCTTGTTGAACGGCGCGCTGCGCAGCGTGGTGAGCGTCTCCGCGCACTTCGCATCGGATTGCAGCGCCCAGGAGTAACTGGTGGTGCCGATCTGCCGGTACGGCGTGCCGTCGGCATAGCTGAAGTGGAACCCGTCGCGCGAGACACGCACCGGCCCGTGATTGCCCTTGCCCGGCAGCCCGCAGCGGAACGTGCCGCTCCGCCCGTCGAGCGGTTCGACATTGCTCTCCGATCGCCAGCGCCATTGACCGAGCGTGTCGGGGCTGAAGCGGATGCGGTACGTGCCGTCGCCGTCGTAGAAGCCAGGAACGCGCACCTTCCGGCCGTCGCATTCGAACACGCCTGCGACTCGGACGTCATCGAAGGGGTTGCCCTGCGCCGGTCCGGGCAGCGCCACCTCGAACACGCCCCAGCGCTCCACCTGCGTGGCCGGCGCGGCGTGCGCCGGGCGTGCTGCGGCGATTGCGCCGGCGGCGAGCGTTCCGCTTAAAATCGTGCGTCGCGATACGGTCAAGCCATCCTCCCTCGTTTGCGCAAACGAAAGCACCCGAAAGTCTTCGCGTCAATTGTCTTGCCGAAATCGAAAATGATCGAAGCGACATCTCTTGCTCCACCGGCTCCGCCGCGATAGGGTCGCGGCAACAACAAGCCCAGCCTTACGGGCGCCAGACCATCCGGGAGAGAACGCCTTGCCGCATAGCGCAGCCCAGCCCGGTTCTACACGGACCGACTGGAAGAACACGATCCTCGCCGGGCTGGCCAATTATATCGACGCCGGCTCGATCGTCGCGGGCGGGGTCGCGCTCGCGCTGTGGATGGAAGCGTATCGGCTGAGCCCGACATTGGTCGGGGTGATCGCCGCGCTCGGTCCCAATGCGATCTCGGCCGGGCTCGGCGCGATGATCGGCGGGCGGCTGTGCGACAAGTTCGGGCGCAAGCGCATCTACCAGTATGACATGCTGTTCTACGCGTTCGGCATGTGCTGGCTGGTGTTCGCGATGACGCCGTGGATGATCGTGCTCGGCTTCTTCCTCGTCGGTCTCGCGGTCGGTGCGGACATTCCCGCCTCCTGGTCGCTGATCGCCGAGATCGCGCCCGACCGTGAGCGCGGCAAGCATAGCGGCGTCGCGCAGGTGCTGTGGTATCTGGGGCCGGTCGTCGTGCTGCTGCTGTTCCTCGTCGTCGCGCCGCTCGGGCTGCTCGGCGCGCGGCTGGTGTTCGCGCATCTCGCCATACTCGCGGTGGTGCTGACCTTTTTGCGATCGAGCATGCACGAAAGCGCGCACTGGCTGGAAGCGCAGGCGGCCGAGAAGTCCGTCGCCGCCACCCGGCGCGTGGGCCTGCGCGATCTGCTCCAGCCGCGCTACATCGGCGGCATGGCGTTCCTCGTCGGCATGTATCTGTTCTGGAATTTGTGGGCGGGCACCAACGGTTTCTTCTTCCCGTACATCCTGCGCACCGTCGGCAGCCAGACGCAGGCGATGTCGGTCACACTCCAGATGCTGAGCTTCGGGGCGGGCATGCTCTCGATCGCGTTCATCTTCATGCCGCTGTCGGACAAGGTGAACCAGCGCGCACTGTTCGCGGCGTCCGCGATCATTCAGGTCGTCGGCATGGCGCTGCTCGCGGTCTTTCCCCTGACCCTGCCGGTGGCGATCGTGCATGTGCTGATGATGGCGATCGGTCAGGGTTTCGGCGCACAATGCTTCTTCCAGCTCTGGAGTTCGGAGCTGTTCCCCACGCTGCTGCGCAGCACCGCGCAGGGGGTGATGTTCGCGGTGGTGCGGGTGACGCTCGGCTTCTGGTCGTTCTTCGTGCCGGTGCTGACGGCGACGGGCTTCCACACTTTGGCGTGGATCCTGACCGGCTTCCTCGTCATCAGCGGGCTGGTCGGCACGATCTGGGCGCCGCGTAACGAGGGCAAGTCGCTCGGCGAACTCGAGGCCGAGCTCGCGCGCTGATCTCAGGCGAACAGGTTGACAACCTCCGCCTCCGGCATCGCCGCCTCGGCGAGCAGCGAGCGGTGGCAGCCGGACGGATCGCGCTCGAAACACAGCAGCGCGGTCGGGGTTTCCGCCGCGAGCGCGTGGAGTTGCGCCATCTGCGCCAGCGCCTCCGGAAGTTCGAGCTGCCCGGCGTAAATCGCCCCGAGCCGGGCATGATCGTGCTTGCGCGCGGCTTCGCGGCCCTCCGGCGGGGTGCCGAGCGCCTTGAGGCCGATATAGTCGATCCCCGCCTCGCGCAGCCCCGCCGCCAGTTTGTTCTTGGAGAAACCGGGCCGGCGCGACAGCGGCACCGCGCGCACATCGGCGAGCAGCTTGACCCCGGCGTCCGTGAGCGCCTGCACGACGTCTGCCTGCGTGGCGCCTTCGTAACCGATCGTGAAGATACGCATATGCCTCGTCTAACCGTTTCGCCGCGAACGCGATAGTCAGCGGCAGAAAAGCGGCTGCGCTGCGCATGAGGTTCGGCTAGGCGGCGCAGGCGATGGCGCAACGACGTAGGACTTCGACAAAGCGCCGCAAGGCCAAGCGCGTCGCACACCGCGACGTTGCTGCCGAGCGGTGGCTGCTGGTGTTCGGCGCGGCAACCATCCTCATCCTCGCCGCGAGCCTGTTCGGCCCGTGGCGGCTCGCCAAAACCGCGCCCGACGCACCGCGCCCGCTAACGATGGCGCAGGCCCGCGCCTCCAACGCGGCGGTGCCGATCGTGCTGAGCCGGCGCGTCCGTGCGGCGCCTTACCGGTTCCGCGGTGGGCCGGCGGCGCGTGCGCAGGCGGCCGAGTGCCTCGCCACCGCCGCGCTTTACGAAGCGGGCGACGATCGGCGCGGGCAGCAGGCGGTGATGCAGGTGATCCTCAACCGCGTTCGCGCGCCGGGCTTCCCGCGCACGATCTGCGGGGTGGTCTATCAGGGCTATACACGTACCACCGGCTGCCAGTTCTCCTTCACCTGCGACGGATCGTTCGCGCGCAGGCCGGTGCATCTCGGCTGGGATGCGGCGCGGCGGGCGGCGCGGCATGCGCTGGCGGGTTACGTCTTCGCCGATATCGGGCGCGCTACGCATTACCATGCGGACTGGATGGTGCCCTATTGGCGCGACTCCCTCACCAAAGTGGCGCGGGTCGGCACGCACCTTTTCTATGTCCGCACCTGACGCAAAAGAAGGGCGGCGCGAGTCGTCTCGCGCCGCCCCAGTGGGTCGAACGGTTAGGAAGCGTCAGAACTTGAGACGGATACCGCTGTAGAAGCGCCGACCGATCGGATCGTAGGTGCCTGCCGCCGTTTCCGTACCGGTCACATCGCCGGTCAGGCCGGTGATGACGGGGGGCGGCTGCGTGTCGAGCAGGTTGTTCACGCCGACGAAGAACTCATACTGTTTCTTGACGTGGAAACGCACCTGCGCGTCCATGTAGAAGGCCGAGCCGACCCGGAAATACTTCTTGTCGGGCAGCGACCCGTCGGCAAGCTTGAACAGATTGCGATACTGATCGTCGAGGTAGGACGCGCCGATATACTGGCCGTTGAGCGTCACGCCCACCACATCGCTGTCGTAGCTGAGCGAGAAGGCGCCGCGATCCTGCGGGGTGTTGATCTCACCTAGCGTGCTGTCATAGGCCGCGCCGGTCAGCGGGGTGCCGCCCTGCTTGAACAGATGCGTGTAGCTGATCGAGAAGGTCGCCGCCGCATTGCCCAAGCCCCAGTCGGACAGGTTCTGCCGGTACGACATGGTCGTATCGAGCCCCTGCGTCACCAACCCGCCGCTGTTGATGAGCTGCGAATTGACCTGCTGGATCGAGCCTGCGCTATACGGCCCCGACCCGATCGTCCGGCGCGAGATCAGCGAGCAGAAATTGGGGTCGTTCTGCTGGTAGCATTGCCGCAGGATGTAATCCTGGCTGGTTCGTGCGATCGCCCCGTCGAGCTTGATGTTGTAGTAATCGAGCGTGAGCGTGACGTTGCGCAGCGCGTGGACCGAGATCGGGTTGATGACGGCACCCAGCGTATAGGTCGTCGCCTTCTCTTCCTTGATGTTCGGGTTGCTCACCGCCAACCCGCCGACGCCCTGCTGGTCCGATTGGTTGAGCACGAAGCTGCCGTTGGCATTGATGTTGGCGAGCACGCCCGGGTTCGCGCGGCAGACCGTGCTGGTCGTCCCCGTGCTGGTGAGCGTGACGCCCTGGCACGGATCGTTGACCGAGGAGATCGTGACCGAGGGCGCGGCATAGAGTTCGCCGATGTTCGGCGCGCGCACCGCCTTGGCATAGACGCCGCGGAAGCGGATGTCGGGCACCGGCGACCATTCGACCCCGCCGTTATAGGCGAAGAAGGTGCCGACCGTGGAATAATCCGACATACGCACCGCGCCGCGCAGCGTGAGATTGTCGATGCCCGGCGTGTTGTGGATCAGCGGGACGACGAGTTCGCCGTACAGTTCCTTCACGTCGAAGCTGCCGGAGGTGTTGGTCTGCTGCACGTACGCGTTGCGCGCGGCGATCGACAGCGGATCGAACGTCTCCGAACTCGACTCACGGCGATATTCGGCCCCGACCGCGACCTGCACCTTGCCCGCCGGCAACTCGAACAACGCACCGGAGAGGTTGGCCGAGGCGACCTCCAGCGTCTGCACCGCATCATGCGTCGAGGTGGCTTGCAGGTAGGCGAGCGACGCGGGCGACGCCTTGCCCGCGCCATAGACGTTCCACGGTACGCAGCCTTGCGCGCGCGCCTCGGCGCTGGCGCAGATCGCCTCGGTGGTGTTGCCGTTGCCGTTGACGTCGTACACGTCCTGGATGACGTTGAGCGCCTGAACCGCCCGATCCTGGTTGATGAGCCCGGTCAGTTGGCTCGAAACGCGGGTCTGCCCCCAGTTGTACGACACGTCCCAATCCCAATCGCTGCCGAGCTGCCCGTTGAGGCCGCCGACGAAGCGCAGGTTGGTCCGGTCGAAGATCGCGAAACGCTGGCCGAACTCGGCGAGGCGGCGCGACACCGCCACGTCACGGAAGCCGTCACCGTTGGTGTCGGTCGCGACGTTGTAGAGGCCGGCGGGCACCAGCGGGTTGCGCACGATCTGCGACTGCGCCGGATTGTTCGGGTTCACGACGAGCTGTTCGATATCGTAGCGCCCGTTGCCCTGCCGGAACAGGCCGAGCGAGCCGGTCGGCACCAGCGGCGACGGCTCGAGCAGGCCGCGCGACTTGGTGTTCGAATAGGTGCCCTCGACATAGACGTTGATGCTGTCGCTGATCTGGTAATTGCCACGCCCGGCGAACTGGCGCTTCTCGATCGGCACAGCGATCTGGTCGAACGGCGTGCGGTCGAACCCGTCGGTCGCGGAGTTGAACGGGCGCACCGTGCCGGTCGCATCGACGATGTAATTGCCGGTGCCCGCGTTGAACGTGCTGTCGGGCACGACGGTCGATTTGTTGGGCTTGGCGACGAACAATTGCTGTGCGGCGAGCAGATTATTGTTGGTCAGCGCGTTGCTGCGCAAGGCGGCACCGACGCTGGTCTGGTCGGTCGAGCTGCGCGAGCGCGCGGCGGAGGCGACGCCGCCCTGCTTCTGCCAGCCGCCGAACAGCATGATGTTGCCGCGATTGTCGTCGAAGTTATGCCCGATCGTCAGGTCGGCCGAATATTGGGTGTCGTCGCCCTTTTCGGAGATGCCGGTCTGCGCGTTGAGCAGCACGCCTTCGAACTTCTTTTTGTAGATGAAGTTGACCACGCCCGCGACCGCGTCCGACCCGTACACGGCGGAGGCGCCGCCGGTCAGCACGTCGACGCGTTCGATGAACGAACTCGGGATCATCGACAGATCCACCTGCGCGGTGCCGGGCACGCCCGCTACCACGCGGCGGCCGTCGATCAGCACGAGCGTCCGGTTCGGCCCGAGGTTGCGCAGGTTGACGGTCGACGTGCCCGCGCTGAGCGCGCCGTAGTTCGAGGTGGTGCGCGACTGGCCGGGCACGCCGAACGCCGGGTTCTGTTGCAGCACCTCCTGAATGTCGAGCTTGCCGGTACGCTGGATGTCCTCCGCCGTCACCGCTTGCAGCGGCGATGGCGAGGTGAGCGTCGGGCTCTTGATGCGCGAGCCCGTGACGACGATCGTCTCGGCCGCGTCATCTGCGGCGGCGGCTTTCTCGGCAGGCGTGGTGGCCTGCGGCGTCGCGGGCAGCGCGGTGGCCGGTGCGGCGGTGTCCTGCGCGTGCGCGATGCCGGCTGCAAAGAGCGCGCAAAGGCTTGCGCCGGTCAGGAAGGCTCCCTTCCCGGCGAGTTTAGTAACCCCAATCATGTCCTCATCCCCTTTTGTCGTTGATTATGGCGCTTCGGCAGCGGTTTCCTTTCCTGGCGCGGTGGGCGCATGGTTGGGCTGGTCGGAGCGAAGCGCGGCTCCGGTCAGGTTTACGGAAAGGTCGGCAGGGCGCACCGCGCGCGCGACGGCGGCGCGCCAATGGCGGCGGATCGCATTGCGGCGTTGGGGCGGCATCGCCGGGTGGAAGGTGTCGGCATCACGCGGCGCGGGCGCATGCGGCATCAGCCCGACCGCCTCGCCCGCCAGCCGCGCCACGCCGAGCGCGCTCGCCTCGGCGACATGCGGGCGCACGATCGGCCGGTCGAGCAGATCGGCGATCAACTGGACGAGCAGCGGATTGCGCGTCGCGCCACCATCGACGAGCAGTTCGGGCAGCGGTCGCCCGAGATCGGCATCGATCGCGTCGAGCACATCGCCGATCTGAAGCGCGATCGCCTCCAGCGTGGCGCGTGCGACGTGCGCGGGGCGGGTCGACAGCGACATGCCCGAGATCGTGCCCCGCGCCTCGGTACACCAGTGCGGCGCGCCCAGCCCGCCGAGTGCGGGGACAAACACCACGCCGTCGCTATCGGAAACGGTCTCGGCAAGCGCGGTTAGCGCGATCTCGTCGGCGACTCCGAGCAGCGCGGTCGCGAACGCGGCGGCGTGGCCCGACACCGAGATGTTGCCCTCCAGCGCATGCTGCGCGACGCCACCCCGGTTCCAGGCGATCGTGCTCGACAGGCCATGCGACGAATGTACGCGCCGCTCCGTCGCGACCATCAGCGAGCTGCCGGTGCCGATCGTCGCCTTGCCGCGTCCCGGCGTATCGACGCCATGGCCGAACAATGCGGCGTGGCTGTCGCCCATCATCGCGTGGACGGGGGTGCCGGCGGGCAGCACGGTCGCACCCAGCGCTACTTCGCCGAAGCGGCTGTCGGACGGCAGGATCGTCGGCAGGATGTTCAGCGGCACATCGAACAGCCGCGCCAGTTCGGCGTCCCAGCCGAGCGTATCGAGGTTGAAAAGCTGCGTGCGCGAGGCATTGCTATGATCGGTCGCATGAACCGCGCCGCCGGTGAGGTTCCACAACAGCCAAGCGTCGATCGTGCCGCACCGGATCTCGCCGCATGCCGCCCGCGCGCGTCCATCGGGGATCGCATCCAGCAGCCACGCGATCTTTGCCGCCGGGAACAACGGATCGAGCCCGAGCCCGCTCAGCGCCGCGATTCTGTCGGCGTGGCCCGCCCCGCGCAACGCCTCGAGCCGATCGGCCGAGCGCTGGCATTGCCAGATCACCGCCGGCGCGAGCGGGCGGCCGGTCGCCGCCTCCCACACCACCACCGTTTCGCGCTGGTTGGAGATGGCGAGCGCCGCAACCTCGACCTCAGGCGCTGAGGCATGCACCTCGCCGATCAGCGCGGCGACCGCCTCCCAGATGTCCGACGCGGATTGCTCCGCCCAGCCCGCGCGCGGATAGTCGACGCGCATCGCCCGCGACCGCGACAGCAGCACCGACCCATCGGGCGCGACGAGCAGTGCCTTGGTGTTGGTCGTGCCCTGATCGATCGCGAGGATGGCGCGCGCGGTCATCACGCCGCCTTCGTGCCAAGCAGTTCGCGCGCGGCATCGGCGATGCCGGTCGCGCTCAGGCCGAAATGCTCCATCAGCCAGGTCGCCGATCCGGTCGGCGCGAAGCCGGGGAAGCCGATCATCCGCATCCGCGTCGGGGCATGCTGCGCACAATATTCGGCGACCGCACCGCCCAGCCCGCCATGGGCGAGTCCCTCCTCGGCGGTGACGATCGCACCGGTCGCGGCGGCGGCGGCGATCGCGGCTTCGTCGATCGGCGAGACGGTCGCCATGTTGACGACGCACGCGGCGATGCCCTCGCCCGCCAGCGCCTCGGCAGCGGCGAGCGCGTGGTGGACGAGCGTGCCGTTGGCGATGATGGCGATGTCGCCCCCGTCGCGCAGCGTCTCCGCCGTGCCGATCGCGAAGCTGGCGTCGGTACGGGTCAGTTCGGGCACCGGCATTCGGCTGATCTTGATGAACACCGGCCCGTCATGCGCAGCGGCGGCGCGGATCGCCTGCGCGGTCTGCCACGGATCGGCCGGCACGATCACGGTCAATTTGTCGATCGCACGGAGCCACGCCACGTCCTCGATGCTATGATGCGTCGCGCCGAGTTCGCCATAAGCGACACCGCTGGAGATGCCGCACAGCTTCACATTGGCGTGGCTGTACGCGCAATCGACCTTGATCTGCTCCATCGCCCGCGCGGTGAGGAAGCAGCCCGCGCCGCTGACGAACGGGATCTTGCCGCCATTGGCGAGCCCCGCGCCGACGCTCACCATATTCTGCTCGGCGATGCCGACGTTGACGAGACGATCGGGGAAACGCTCGCGGAACTTGCCCAGCTTGGACGAGCCGACCGAATCGTTCACCACCGCGACGATGCGCGGATCGGCCTCGGCGAGTTCCTGCACGGTGCGGACATAGGCGTCGCGGCAGTCGAACAGGCCGGCGGGTGCGGTGGCCGCGCTCACGCCGACAGCTCCGCCAGCGCCTGCGCATATTGCTCGGCATTGGGTACGCCGTGATGCCAGCCGGCCTGATTCTCCATGAAGCTCACGCCCTTGCCCTTGATCGTGTTGGCGATGATACAGCGCGGCTTGGCGCGCGGGCGCGCGGCATCGTCGAACGCGGCGAGCAGCGCGGCGGGATCATGCCCGTCCAGCTCCACCACGTCCCAGCCGAACGCACGCCATTTGTCGGCAAGCGGTTCGAGCTGGTTGGTCTCCTCCGTGCCGGCACCCTGCTGCAAGCCGTTGCGATCGACGATCACGGTAAGGTTGCCGAGGCCGCGATGACCAGCGAACATCGCCGCCTCCCACATGCTGCCTTCCTGCAACTCGCCGTCGCCGGTCAGCACGAACACGCGGTAACCCGCCTTGTCGATCTGCCCCGCCACCGCGATGCCGACCGCGACCGGGAAGCCGTGGCCGAGCGGGCCGGTGTTGGTCTCCACGCCCGGCAGATAGGTGCGGTTGGGATGGCCGTTGAGGCGCGACAGCGGCTTCAGATAGGTGGCGAGTTCCGCCTCGGGGAAGAACCCGCGCGCAGCCAGCGCCGCATAGAGCGCGCCGGTGCAATGACCCTTGCTCATCACGAAGCGATCGCGCCTCGGCGCGTCAGGCGCGGCGGGGTCAATCCGAAGAGTATCGAAATAGAGCGAAGCGATGATGTCAGTCGCCGAAAGATCGCCGCCGGGATGCCCCTGCCCCGCATCGACGATCATGCCGAGCAGGCGGCGGCGCATCCAGCCCGCGCGTTCGCGAACATGCGCAACCCGCGCATCCAGCGAAACCGTGCGGACGCCGGCGTCTGGCCGAAGCTGTTGTGGATTGCCCATTGGTCCCCTCTCCTGAACCGGCAGATAGCGCCAGCGGCGGGAAAACGCAACATATTCTCTTTCGATTATTTGCGTTTCAAAACTTCACTCAGACAAATTGACAAAATCCGAAGGTTGGAGCTAACAGGCGGCATACGGTGCCAGCGATCCGAAATCGTCGGCGTTTGGGAGTGACGATGCCGAAACTGCGCAGTCCGGACTTGCTATACGAGCGCGTCCCTGCGGATAGTCGCGGCATGCAACGTCCAGCTCCCCTCGCTCGCCCGGCCAATGCCACTTCGCAATCTCGCGCGCTGGGTGAGACCCGCCGTAACAAGATCCTCGAATGGCTGCGCGAACAGGGCAGCGCGCGCGTGCGAGAACTGGCGCAGGCGTTTTCGGTTTCCGAAGTGACCGTGCGGCAGGATCTGGAGAAACTCGAAAGCGACGGGCATATCGTGCGCGAGCATGGCGGCGCGTATCTGAAGTCGGTGCGACAGCAGGTCCGCGCGATGGCGCTCCAGCATCTCGACAACATGGATGCCAAACGCCGCATCGGCAAACGCGCCGCCGCGATGATCGGCGATGGCGAGACGATCATCCTCGATTCGGGCTCGACCACCACAGAGGTTGCCGCGAACATCCTCGGCCACCGCGACATGACTGTCATCACCAACGCGCTCAACATCGCGCTGATGCTCGGCGCGGAGCCGGGGTTCGAGGTGCATGTCAGCGGTGGCCAGTTCAAGGCACCGACGCTGTCGCTCAGCGGCGAGCGCGCCGCCGAGTCGTTTCGTGGGCTGTTCGTGCAGAAATTGTTTCTCGCCACCGCCGGGTTCGATCTCGACGCGGGGCTCACCTATCCGGCGTTGTCCGACATCGCGGTGAAGCGCGCGATGATCGACGCGGCGGAGAAGACCATATTGGTCGCGGATTCGAGCAAGATCGGCGCGCGCTCCTTCTCGGCGCTGGGCGGCATCGATCTGGTCGACATCCTCATCACCGACGAGGGCATCCGCGACGCCGATCGCGCGGTGATCGAGCGGGCGGGCGTCGAGATCATCATAGCATAACCGCCGGGAGCGGCCGCCTGCGCGCGTCCCGTCCGGCACCATTGGGAAGAGGACGAGGTATGAGCAATCAGCGCTACGGTGCCGGGATCTGGCATTTCGCGACCTATGTGGATCGCTACGCGACCGACGGCTACGGCCCGCCGCGCTCGCTGCTGGAGATGATCGATCTGGCGGGGCAAGTCGGCGATCTGTCGGTTGTCGATATCAACTATCCGTTCCCGGGCGGCGAGACCTCGCTCGAGGCTATCGGCGAGGCGCTGAAGCGCAACAACCTCTCGGTGATCGGCATTACGCCCGAAATCTACACGCGCCAGTTTGCCAAAGGCGCCTTCACCAATCCGGATGCGGGTGTGCGCCGCCTCGCCAACGAGATGTGCAACGACGCCGCCAACATCGTCCGCCACTTCGGCGCGGACTATGTGAAGCTGTGGCCGGGCCAGGACGGCTGGGACTATCCGTTCCAGGCCGACCACCGCAAATTGTGGCAGATGAGCATCGAGGGCGTCGCCGAACTGGCCACGCAGAACCCGGATCTCAAGTTCGTCATCGAATACAAGCCACGCGAGCCGCGCAACCACATGAGCTACGACTCGGTCGCGCGCACGCTGCTCGGCATCGAGAAGATGGGCGTGCCCAACGTCGGCATCCTGCTCGATTTCGGCCATTCGCTGTACGGCGGCGAGAGCCCGGCGGATGCGGCGCAGCTCGCGATCGACCACGGGCGGCTGTTCGGCATGGACGTGAACGACAATCTGCGCGGCTGGGACGATGACATGATCGCGGGTTCGGTTCACCCGATCGAGTTGTTCGAATTCTTCTACACGCTGCGCAAGAACAAGTGGGAGGGCGTGTGGCAGCTCGACCAGTTCCCGTTCCGTGAGGATTCGGTCGAGGCGGCGAAGTCAGCGATCGGCTTCCTGAAAGGCATCGAACGCGCGCTCGACAAGCTCGATTTCGAGGCGTTGCAGGCCGCGCAGGACCGGCAGGACGCGGTCGCCGCGCTCAACATAGCGCGCGAGGCGCTGTTCTCTTCCTACTAAACGCCCGGATCACCCTCACCCTTCCGGCGCCTACGGCGCCTCCCTCCCTCTCCCGCCGGGAGAGGGAGGGGGCCCGCCCGGCGCAGCCGGGTAGGAAGAGTGAGGGCGAGGAACTTACAGGATCACCATGCGCGCCGTCGACCTCCGCACCGAATACACCAAGGATCTGCTCGGCACCGAGGCGCCGCGTCCGCGCCTGTCATGGCGTGTCGAGGGCGATAAGCGCGGCACCACCCAAGCCACCTACCGCATCCGCGCCGCGGCGAGCGTCGCGGCGCTGACAGGCGACGATCTGCTGTGGGACAGTGTAACCGTTGTATCCCCCGCCAGCGTCGATATCGCCTGGGGCGGCCCCGCGCTCACGTCGATGCAGCGCGTCTGGTGGGACGTCGAAATCGACGGCACCCGCTCCGAGCCGGCATGGTTCGAGACCGGCCTGCTCTCGCCCGAGGACTGGCGCGCAGACTGGATCGAGGTGGAGGACGATTTCGCCGCCGCCGATCGCGCGGCCGGGCTGCAATGGGTGTGGAGCGAAACCGCGCTCGACGCGCGGCTCCACGCCTTCCGGCTCGATTTCGACGCGCCGGCCGATCTCGTCCGCGCGGAGGTGCTGCTGGCGGGCAAGGATCATCTGCGTGGCGTGTGGATCAACGGCGCGGCGTCGCCACTGGACTGGCATTTCGGGTGGGACACGTACCTGCCGTTCTGGGGTACGCTCGGCCGGTACGCGGGCGAGGTGAAGCCCGGCAAGACCTGCATCTGCGCGCTGGTCGAGGCGCAGACCGAGGGGTTCTTCCCGGTCGATGGCGGCGCGTTCGCCGCGCTGATCCGCCTGCACCGCGCCGATGGTAGCGTCGAACGGATCGTCAGCGGGCCGGACTGGCGGGTGCGGCCCGCACCCGACGCGGGGTGGATCGAACCCGGCTTCGACGCATCCCACTGGGTGCCTGCACAGCCGAGCGGCGCGAACGTCCACAACGACCCACGCCCGCCCGAGCCGGCGATGCAGCTTCGCACCAGCTTCACCGTCGATCGCCCCGTCGTGGCGGCTCGGCTCTACGCCACCGCGCTCGGCGCCTACGATGCGCGGATCAACGGCGCGCCGGTGTCGAACGCGATCCTCGCGCCCGAGATCAGCGTCGCGGCGGATCATGTGCTGTATCAGGTTTACGACGTAACCGAGCGGATCGCGCCGGGCGAGAACGTGCTGGCGGCTCTGGTCGGCGACGGTTGGTATGCGAGCGCGTTCGGCTGGCGGATCGAGCGCTACGGCTTCGGCCCCGCCCCGCGCCGCTTCCGCGCGCAATTGCGGATCGATTATGCGGATGGCGTAAGCGAGTGGGTGACGAGCAGCCCCGATTGGCGGATCGGGGCATCGGCGATCGTCACCTCGGAGATTTACGACGGCGAGACCTATGACGCGCGGCTGGAGACGCCGGGTTGGGATGCGGTCGGGTTCGATGCGTCGGCCTGGCCCGCCGCAAAACGCGGCAAGGCCCCGGACACCCGGCTGATCGCGCAGACCTCGCCCGCGCTCGAGCGTATGGGCACGCGCCGCGCGTTGTCGATTACCGAGCCGGCGCCCGGTCGCTATGTTTTCGATTTCGGGCAGAATTTCTCCGGCTGGGTCCGCATCGCCGCGCGCGGAGCCGCCGGCACGACGATCACCGCGCGCTTCGCCGAACTGCTCTACGCCGATGGCACCGCCGATCTCTCCAACCTGCGGCTCGCGCGCGCGACCGATCGCTTCACGCTCGCAGGCACCGGTGAGGAAGTCTTCGAGCCGCACTTTACCTACCACGGCTTCCGCTATGTCGAGGTGGAGGGGTATCCCGGCGTGCTGACCGCCGACGACGTACTCGGCATCGTCGTCCACTCCGCTGCGCAGCAGACCGGGGCGATGACCTTCCACGACGCGCCGATGCTTCAGGCGTTCTGGAACAACGCGCTGTGGAGCCAGCGTTCGAACTTCTTCGCGGTGCCGACCGATTGCCCGCAGCGCGACGAACGGATGGGCTGGATGGGCGACATCCTCGTCTTCCTCGATGCCGCCGCGTTCAACATGGAGGTCGATCCGTTCATCCGCCGCTTCCTGCTCGAAGCGCGCGCGGCGCAGCGCGACGACGGCGCTTACCCGATCGTGGTGCCGCAACCGCAGTCCTATCCCGACGTGGTGACGGCGGGGTGGAGCGAGGCTGGCATCGTGCTGCCGTGGCTGCTGTGGCAGCGCTATGGCGACACTGCCGTGATCGACGAAAACTGGGAGGCGATGGAGCGCTGGATGGCGTTTCTGCTCACCCGCAACCCCGATCATATCTGGCGGCATGAGCGCGGGCTCGATCTCGGCGACTGGCTGTCGGTCGATGCGATCAAGCCGGATGACGAGACCACGCCGCGCATCCTCTGCGCGACCGCCTTCTGGGCGTGGGCGGCGATGCAGATGGCCGACATGGCCGAGGCGAGCGGGCGCACCGACGATGCCGCCCGCTACCGCGACCTGCGCGCGAAGATCGGCGCGGCCTTCGCGGCCGAGTTCGTCGCCGCCGACGGCACCGCCGGCAACGGCAGCCAGACCGGACAGGTGCTCGCGCTCTACATGGATCTCGTGCCCGAGGCGCAGCGCGCCGCCGCCGCGCAGGTGCTCGCCAACGAAATCCGCGCGCGTGGGCTGAAGCTGTCGACCGGCTTCCTCGGCACGCCCTACATTCTCGACGTGCTGGCCGACGCTGGGCTGCACGAGGACGTTGCCGGCCTGCTGCTCCAGGACGCATATCCAAGCTGGGGGTACATGGTCGCCAAGGGCGCGACGACGATGTGGGAACGCTGGAACGGCGACACCGGCGATCTGTCGATGAACAGCTACAATCACTATGCGTTCGGCGCGGTGGTCGGCTTCTTCTACCGCCGCCTCGCCGGGATCGCGCCAGCCGCGCCGGGCTTCGCGCGCATCGCCGCACGGCCGCTCTGGTACGCCGGGATCGGTCGCGTCTCCGCGCGTTACGCCTCGTGCATGGGCGAGATCGCCGCCGAAACCGAGGGTGACGCGAGCGGCCTCACCCGCTTCCGCCTGACCGTCCCCGCCAACACGGTCGCCGAGGTCGAACTCCCCGCGCGCGGCGGCGCGTGGCGCGAAGGTGGGCAGTTGCTCGGTACGCACACCGATATCCGCAAGCTGACGACGGTGGGCCAACTGGCCCGCTTCGAGGTCGGCTCGGGCGCTTACGACTTCACGATTGATACCTGAGAGGATTGCCGCGTGCCCACGCTTGGACTCATTCACAATTCGCCCGTGCTCGCGCCGATCTTCAACGAGATCGCCGGGCGGATCATGCCCGATGTGCGCATCCTGCACTTCGTCGATGAAAGCACGATCAAGAACACCATCGCCGCCGGGCATCTGCAAAAGGCGACGATGCGGCAGGTGATCGGCCTCGTCGGCTCGGCGTTCAACGCCGGTTGCGACGCGGCGCTCGTCACCTGCTCCTCGATCGGGCGGGCGGTCGATATGGCGGCGGAACTGTACGACCAGCCCGTGCTGCGCGTCGATCGTGCGATGGCGGAGAAGGCGGTGGCGATGGGCACGCGTATCGGCGTGGTCGCGACGCTTTCGACCACGCTCACCCCCACCGCCGATCTCGTGCGGCTGGTCGCGCAGGAGCAGGGCAAGACGGTCGAGATCGTCGAGCATGTCTGCGAAGGCGCGTTCGCGGCGGTGATGGCGGGCGACGGCGCGACGCACGACCGTATCGTCGGCGAAGCACTGACGCAGGCGATGCAGGGCATGGACGTCATCATCCTCGCGCAAGCCTCGATGGCGCGCGTCGTCGCGGCGCTGCCGGCGGGCGCGGTGGCGGCCCCTGTCCTCTCCAGCCCGGAACTCGGCATGGAGCGCGCGCGCGACGTGCTGGCAAGCTTGCCCAAGTGAAGAAGCGCCGCATCGTCCTCGGCTTCTTGGCCGCACTGTCGGTCATCACCTTCATCGACCGGCTGGCGATCGCGGTGACCGGGCCGACGATGCAGAAGGATCTCGGCATCACTCCGTCTGAATGGGGCTGGGTGCTGAGCGCCTATGTGATCGCCTATGCGGTGTTCGAGGTGCCCTCGGGCGCGCTCGGCGACCGGCATGGCTATCGCAAGGAGCTGTCGCGGATCACCCTGTGGTGGTCGGTGTTCACCGCCGCCACCGCGATCTGCCGCACCTTCTGGCAGCTCGCCACCGCGCGCTTCCTGTTCGGGCTCGGCGCGGCGGGGGCGTATCCCAACATGTCGGGCGTGCTCTACCGCTGGTTGCCGGCGCGTGAGCGGGCGCGTGGGCAAGGCGTGATCTGGGCGGCGAGCCGCTTCGGCGGGGCGCTGGCGCCGTTGCTGCTGGTGCCCGCCTACGCGATGTTCGGCTGGCGCGCGGTGTTCGCGATCCTCGGCGCGCTCGGCTTCGTATGGGCGATCGCGTGGTGGCGCTGGTTCCACGACCGCCCTGCCGACCAGCCCGGCATCACAGCCGAGGAAGTCGCCGAGATCGGCAGCGACGCCGGTGCAGGCCATTCGGGCACGCCGTGGCGCAAGCTGCTGTCGTTGCCGCAACTGTGGCTGATCGCGCTCGCGTACGGCTGCTATGCGTTCGGAAGCTGGTTCTTCTTCGGCTGGTTCCCGACCTGGATGGTCAAGGGCGCGGGCTTTACCGTGGCTGAGATGGGTGTTTACGGATCAATCCCGTTCCTGCTCGGCATCGTCGGCAATCTGGCGGGCGGCGTGCTGTGCGACCGGCTGGCCGAGCGGATCGGCATCCGCCGCGCCTACAGCCTGATCGCCTGCGTGTGCCTGACGATCACCGCCGCGCTGCTGGTGGCGATGAGCCTCGCGCACGGCAAGGTCGCGATCATCCTGCTGGCCGGAGCGGCGTTCATGGTGATGGACCTGATGCTGCCCGCCGCCTGGGCGATGTGCATGGCGATCGGCGGGCGGTTCGGCGGCACCGCTTCGGGCGTGATGAACACCGCCGGCAACATCGGCGGCTTCGTCTGCTCGGTCGCGTTCGGCTATGTCGTCGCCGCGACCGGCAATTACGATCTGCCGCTACAGGGCGTGGCGGCGATGGTGCTGATCGCCGCCGGGATCTTCGCGTTCATCGATTGCACGCGCGGGCTCGACCACAAGGCCACGCCGGACCTGCTCGCCGAAGCCTGAACGCGCTTCAGCTCTCGGCGTGCGCGAAGTCGCCCGCGTCGTGCCGCTCGCGCAGGAACCGGCCCGGCCCGGCAACGCGGTTGACGATGCGCCCGCGCTGCACCGCCTCGCGCGCGGCGATCCGTTCGGACCAGCGCGCGAGATTGGTGTATTCGCCGACGTCGAGGAACGTCTGCGCATTGTACGCGCCGTTCAGCACCCCGCCGTACCACGGCCACACCGCCATGTCGGCGATCGTATAATCGTCACCGGCCAGATACGTGCGGCTCGCAAGGTGCGTGTCGAGGACGTGGAGCTGGCGCTTGGTCTCCATCGCATAGCGGTCGATCGCGTACTGGATCTTGAACGGCGCATAAGCGTAGAAATGCCCAAACCCGCCGCCGACAAACGGCGCGGAGCCCATCTGCCACATCAACCAGTTGAGCGTCTCGGTGCGCGTTGCTCCCGTCGTCGGCAGGAAGGCGCCGAACTTTTCGGCGAGGTAGATCAGGATCGATCCGCTCTCGAACACGCGCATCACCGGATCGGTTGTGTGATCGGCGAGCGCGGGGATCTTCGAATTGGGGTTGATCGCGACAAAGCCGCTGCCGAACTGGTCGCCCTTGCCGATCTCGATCAGCCACGCATCATACTCGGCCCCCGCGTGTCCGGCGGCGAGCAGTTCCTCGAGCAGGATCGTCACCTTCTGCCCGTTGGGCGTCCCGAGCGAATAGAGTTGCAGCGGATGCTTGCCGACCGGCAGTTCCCTGTCGTGCGTCGCGCCTGAGACGGGGCGGTTGATGTTGGCGAACTGGCCGCCGTTCGCGCTATCCCACGTCCAAACCTCGGGCGGGACATAGCCTTCAGGCTGGTTGCGGCTCGCGTTCGTGTCGTCGGCCATGATCGTCTCGCTCCACCGGTGAATGCAGGCGGCACGCTCGTCGCCATGGCCGGAAGGTAGGTCGCGATCAGGTCTGCGCAAGACCGGGTGCGGCTGGATCGGGCGTCTCGGCCGCGTCGTGCGGCACATAGCGGATCGTCCAGCGCGGGTGGCCATCCGGCGTCATCACGATATCGGGCAGCCCGATCGGATCATCCCCGGTCTCGACCCAGCCCGCGCCGTAGCAGCGCCCGCAGGCGGTGCGCTTGCAGCGAAAACTGACCAGATCGATCTCGGTATTCCACTGGCCGTGCCCCTTGCATACCGGGCACTGCGCATCAAGCGTGCCGGTGCGCGGCAGGACCGGCACGATGTCGAACGCATGCGGGCTGTCGGGGCCGTCGCAATAGACGATGTTGCTGGCGTGGGGCATGGTGCCTCAACGTACCGCCGCGCGCAGGTATCCGCGCGGGCGCGATATTGGTCACGTGCGGGGCGGCACCGCGCCGCCCCTGCCCCGATCAGACTGCGCCGTGGCAGTGCTTGTATTTCAACCCCGATCCGCACGGGCAAGGCGCGTTGCGGCTGACGTTGCCCGCCCAATCGGCCGGATCCTGGCCGATCTCATGCCCGTCCGGCTTGGGGATCGACAGCGTCGGCATCGCGCTGGTCACATGCCCGGCGCCGAAATCGTAGCTGTCGTCCTCGCCGGTGAACGGGTCGAAATGCTGGGTGATGAAGTCGGGCAGCTCGGGCAGTTCCGGCGGCGGCTGAAGCTGGAACTCGGCGTAAGCGATCGTGCGCGTCACTTCCTCACGGATCATGTCGAGCATGCGCTGGAACAGCTGGAAAGCCTCCTGCTTATATTCGTTGATCGGTGTCTTCTGCGCGTAAGCACGCAGGTGGACGACCTGCCGCAGCGCCTCGATCGTGGCGAGATGCTCCTTCCAGTGATGGTCGAGGTTCTGGAGCAGGATCGACTTCTCGATCTGCACCCATGTCTCGGGCTCCAGCGCGGCGGCCTTTTCGGCGACCTGCGCATCGGCGGCGGCGCGGGCGCGCTCCTCGACGATCTCGGGGTCGATCGCCTCCTCCGCGAGCCAGTCGTCGATCGGCGGGGTGATGTTGAGCTGCGTTTGCAGCTTCTCCTTCATGCCGGCGATATCCCATTGCTCGGGATAGGTGCCCGGCGGGCACGCCTCGCCCACAATGGCGTTGACTGTTTCGCTCCGCATGTCCTCGACCACGTCGCCGACCGTATCGGCATCCATGATGTCGGCGCGCTGTTCGTAGATCACCTTGCGCTGATCGTTCATCACGTCGTCATATTCGACGACCTGCTTGCGGATGTCGTAGTTGCGCGCCTCGACCTTCTTTTGCGCGGTCTCGATCGCCTTCGAAAGCCACTTCGATCCGATCGCCTCGCCATCGCCGATGTTCGAACGCATCATGCGGGCGAACAACGTATCCGGCCCGAAGATGCGCAGCAGATCGTCATCAAGGCTGAGGTAGAAGCGCGACAGGCCGGGATCGCCCTGACGCCCGGAGCGACCGCGAAGCTGGTTGTCGATACGCCGGCTCTCGTGCCGCTCGGTGCCGAGCACGAACAGCCCGCCCGCATCGAGCACCGCCTGCTTCTCGGCGGCGATCTCCGCCTTGATCTCGGCGGCGCGCGCTTCATACTCGGGCGTGCCCTCGACGAGATCGGGATGCTCGTCGAGCATACGAAACTCGAGGTTCCCGCCAAGCTGAATGTCGGTGCCGCGACCCGCCATGTTGGTCGCGATGGTCACCGCCGACTTGCGACCGGCCTGCGCGACGATATGCGCCTCCATTTCGTGGAAGCGGGCGTTGAGCACCTTGTGCGGCACCTGTTCCTGTACGAGGAACTCGCTGAGCAGTTCGGACTTTTCGATCGAGACGGTGCCGACCAGCACCGGCTGGCCCAGCTCGGCATGGACACGGATCTTCTTGGCGATCGCCTGGAACTTGTCCTGCGTGTCCTTGTAGAACTCGTCTTCCTCATCGACGCGCTTGACCGGCACGTTGGTCGGGATCGTCACCACGTTCATCTTGTAGATGTCGTAGAACTCCGCCGCCTCGGTCGCGGCAGTACCGGTCATGCCCGCCAGCTTGGGGTACATGCGGAAATAGTTCTGGAAGGTGATCGAGGCCATCGTCTGGTTCTCGGGCTCGATGTTGACGCCCTCCTTCGCCTCGACCGCCTGGTGCAGACCGTCGGACCAGCGGCGGCCGTCCATCATGCGGCCGGTGAACTCGTCGATGATGACGACCTTGCCGTCCTTGACGATGTAATCGGTGTCCGCCTTGAACATCATGTTCGCGCGCAGCGACTGGTTGACGTGGTGGACGACCTGCGTGTTCTCGAAATCGTAGAGGTTCGCGCCCTCGAGCAGCCCGGCCGCCTCGAGCATCCGCTCGACCTTCTCGGTGCCGTCTTCGGTCAGGATGATCGACTTCTGCTTCTCGTCCTTCTCGTAATCCTCTGCGGTGAGCTGCTTCACCACCGCGTCGACGCTGAGGTACAGGTCGGTCTTGTCGTCGGTCGGGCCAGAGATGATGAGCGGGGTGCGCGCCTCGTCGATCAGCACCGAATCGACCTCGTCGACGATCGCCATGTTGAACGCGCGCTGCACCATCGACGCGCGATCGTACTTCATGTTGTCGCGCAGATAGTCGAAGCCGAACTCGTTGTTGGTGCCGTAGGTGATGTCGGCGGCATAAGCGTCGCGGCGCTGCTGGTCGCTGAGGTTCGGCACGATCACGCCCGTGGTCAGCCCGAGGAACGCATAGACCTGCGACATCCAGCCCGCGTCGCGCGCCGCCAGATAGTCGTTGACGGTGATGACGTGGACGCCGGTGCCCGGCAGCGCGTTGAGGTAGGTGGCGAGCGTCGCCACCAGCGTTTTGCCCTCGCCGGTGCGCATCTCGGCGATCTCGCCGCGATGAAGGACGATGCCGCCGACCATCTGCACGTCGTAATGGCGCTGGCCGAGCGTGCGCTTGGCCGCCTCGCGCACGGTCGCGAACGCTTCGGGGAGGATGCTATCGAGGCTCTCGCCGTTCGCCAGCCGCTCGCGGAACTTGATCGTCTGCGCGGAAAGCTGCTCGTCCGACATGGCGGAAACTGCGGGCTCGAACCCATTGATCTTGTTGACGATCGCGCCGAGCGATTTGACGTAGCGTTCGTTCGAGGAGCCGAACAGGGATTTGGCAAGGCCGCCGAGCATGGGATGTCCTGTTTGTTCAAGGTGGTCGCGCACGGGACGATGCCCGGCAGCGGTGCTGTACGGAAAGATGGTTGTGCGCCGCCTTGAAAACGAGCGGACGCGCCCGCCGCCGCTATTCGCGCCGGCGTTCGCCGCGTGCCGGGATCGTGCCGGTCAGCGCAAACGGATGGGGCATGACTATCGTGGGCAGCGCGCCGAGCATGGGCAGCCGCTGCGCCTGCACGATCGCGGAAACGGCACGCGCCGCGATCGGCTGGACCGCACGGACATGCGCCGAAACACGCTCGATCTGCACCTCTACGCCCGGCGCGCGGCCGCCGGTGATCGCACCGGTCAATGCCGACAGCGCCGCGCAGAGGAAAAGCAGGAACTCCATAGTCGCCGTGCGCTCTAATGCGGTTCGTCGCATCCGTCCAGCCGAACGGGCGAACACGAACGCTTCGCCGGCTGCCCCGCGACCCACCCGCGTCAGGCCGCGCGAAGCGTCACCATGACGTCGTCGTCGCCAGGCTCCTGCTCGGCCGTGAGGCTCGCCAGCCGCTGCTCGCTCAGCCACGCCATGACCGGCGCGCAGAGGAAGCGGATGCCCGATGCGGCCGCCCCCATCGCCACCAGCAAGCCGACGTCGTCATGCTGATCGCGGCGCAACATCAACGCCGCGACGATTAGCACGATATGCGCGATCCCGATCAGCGTCTCCGGCAGCGTCTCCTTCAAGGCGCGCATACCGGCGGCGGTCCCCTGGAACTTCGGGGTGCGCCGCCAGCCGAGCGGGCGCGGCGACATGCCGGCAATGCCGCCGAGCATCTGGATATAGGTGAGCGACATGCGCGCGATTTCGCCGAGCAGCATCTCACGGATGCTATGACAGTCGCTGAGACGATAGCGGAACCACGTGCTCGCCAGCGTGCCCGCGAGCGCCATCCACGCCGCCACCCAGAACGGGGTGGGCAGATCGATCGTCGGCAAACGGCCGAGCGCGATCAGGGCGACTCCGACGACCGCGCTGCCGAACGCGAAGATCGTACCAAACGCGCCGAGCAGCGGCTCGATTCCGCGCTGGAGTTCGAGCAGCTTCGACCACCAGTTAATCCTCGGCGAGCCGCCCATCGATTGCGGCAGGTACAGCCGCCAATGGCGGCGCAACTGCTGCACCGGCCCGGCGATCCAGCGGAACCGCTGCTTCTTGTAATCCTCGAACGTCTCGGGGATCAGCCCGCGACCGAACGTCTCGCGCAGATAGATGCCATCATAGCCGAGCGCACGGATGCGCACCGACACTTCCGAATCCTCGGTAAGGCACCATTCCGCCCACATGCCGGCGTCGATCAGCGCATCCTTACGGATGATGCACATCGTGCCGATCGTGATCGCAGAGTTATATTCGTTCAGGCCCGACAGCTCGATCTTGTTGTTGGGCATATATTCCCAATAACAGGCAGTCAGATAGGCGCTGTCCTCATGCTCGCGGTAATCGTGCGGGGTCTGGACATAGCCGATACGCGGGTTCTCGAAGAACCCGGCAAGCCGCGCCAGGAAGTCCGGAGTCGACAGGTAATCGGCGTCGATCACCGCGACCAGTTCGGCATCCTTGGCGACATGACCGCCCTTGAGCAGATAGTTGAGCGCGCCCGCCTTCGCGCCGTCGAGCGGGGCGACGTGGAAGAAGCGGAAACGATTGTCGGTACGGCCGTGGTTCAGCATCTCGCAATGCGCCTGAAGCGGCATCCAGAGATCGGGATCCTTGGTGTTGTTGTCGATCACGATCACTTCGAAATCGGGATAGTCGAGCGCGGCGAGCGCATCGATCGTGGCGATCACCACCTCGGGCGGCTCGGCGTAGCACGGGATGTGGATCGAGACCTTGGGCGCCTTGCGCGGATGGAGCGGATCGGCTGGCTCGACCGGGCGCTGCCATTCGCGGTGCGTCATCAGCGCCTGCCGCGACAGCGCGACCGCGAACGACACCGCCAGCCACAGCGCGGAGAAGATGCTGGCTATGACCGTCAGCACCAGGATCCACGCGGGCATGTTCGCCTCGCTGAACAAACGCAGCGTCCAGGCCGAGCCGACGATCCAGCCGAGCGGCAACATCGCGAGCTGCTGCGCCCCCGCCATCGTCAGCCGCGGCAGCGCGAAGCGGAGCCCGAGCGTCACCAAAGTGGCGACGCCGGTGACGAGTACCGATCCCGCCACGACACCGGTCGCGAGGCTCGCCACTACACCGCACAGCACCATGGAAAGCGCCAGTTCCGCCGGCTCGCGCTGCAAGTCGATCTTGACGACGAACGGACGATGGATGGTTATCGCCATCAGAATCGTCGTCGTAAGACTCATCGTCGCAAGAAAGACGAGGCCGGGATCAAGGATCTCGCGCGTGATCGACATTGGCAGGCTTGCTCCGCTTGCATCCGATGCGGGTCTGCGGCCAGCGCCCTGTCAAACCCCCGTTTGCTTTTGATACGTTTGTGCAGTGCAGTAGTTCCCTTGTCGACGCAAGGAAACCGCCTTGATCGTCATTAAGGCCCGACCCGTCGCGTGCGGGGTCTTGCCTCATGCCGGACACGATCTAAGGAGCGCATCATGGCCTACACCCGCTCCCCGCTCGCCCCCGCCGCTTTCCCCTCGCTACCCCCGGTCGCCGGCGTCGCGCTGCACGTCGCGCGCGCGGGCTACAAGGCGTGGGACCGCTGCGACCTGACCTTCGCCGCGCTGGATCCCGGCACGACCGTCGCCGGGGTGACGACGCAGAGCCGATGCCCCTCGCCCGAGGTAGAATGGTGCCGCAAGGCGCTGACGCTCGGGGCCGCGCGCGCGCTGGTGGTGAACGCCGGTAACGCCAACGCCTTCACCGGTGCACGCGGGCGCGCCGCTGTCGAGGCGATCGCCGCGCGTGCCGCCGGTGCGCTCGGCTGCCAGCCTTCGGACGTGTTCGTCGCCTCCACCGGGGTGATCGGCGTGCCGCTGCCGATCGACAAGGCTGAGGCGGGGATCGACGCCGCGCTCACCGCACCGCTGTGCGGGTGGGAGGATGCGGCGGCCGCGATCAGCACGACCGACACCTTCACCAAGGGCGCGGTGACGACCGCCGTGGTCGACGGTCGGACGGTGACGCTGGTCGGTATCATCAAGGGCTCGGGCATGATCGCGCCGGACATGGCGACGATGCTCGGCTTCATCTTCACCGATGCGGCGGTCGAGCCCGGCTTCCTGCAAGCCGCGCTGGCCGAGGCGAACCGCGCGAGTTTCTCCTGCATCACCGTCGACAGCGACACATCGACCAGCGACACCGTGCTGGCGTTCGCGACCGGGCGGGCGGGCAATGCTCCCCTCGCCGCGTCGGACGATGCCGGCGCGGACGCGTTCCGCGCGGCGCTGTCCGATCTGTGCCTCCAGCTTGCGCATCTGGTGGTGCGCGACGGCGAAGGCGCGACCAAGTTCATCGAGATCGCCGTGACCGGGGCGGAGAGCGACCGCAGCGCCCACCGCGTCGCGCTGTCGATCGCCAATTCGCCACTGGTGAAGACCGCGATCGCGGGCGAGGATGCCAATTGGGGCCGGGTCGTTATGGCAGTCGGCAAGGCGGGCGAACCGGCCGAGCGCGACCTCCTCTCGATCCGCTTCGGCGATACGCAGGTGGCGACCGGCGGGCTCGCGGTGGACGGGTATGACGAGGCGCCCGTCGCCGCGCATCTGAAGGGCAGCGACATCGAGATCGGCGTCGATCTGGGGCTTGGCGACGGCACGGCGACGGTGTGGACCTGCGATCTGACCCACGGTTACATCTCGATCAACGCCGACTATCGGAGCTGACGCGCGCGATGCTGACGATCTGGGGGCGGCTCAACTCGCACAACGTCAAGAAAGTCGCTTGGCTCGCCGAGGAGATCGGGCTCGCCTATGTCCGCCATGACGTCGGCGGCGTCCACGGGATGACCGCCGGGTATCTGGCCATGAACCCGAACCGGCTGGTGCCGACGATCGAGGACGCGGGGCTGGTGCTGTGGGAATCGAACGCGATCCTGCGCTATCTCGCCGCCCGATACGCGCCGGCGCTATGGCCGGACGATCCGACGATGCGCGCGCTGGGGGATCGCTGGATGGATTGGCAGTTCGGCTATGCCGACGCGCAGCGCGACGCTTTCCTCAACCTCGTTCGCTACGCACCGGAAAAGCGCGATGCGGCGGCGATCGTCCGTTCGGCCGAGGCCTGCGCGGCGCAGATGACGATCCTCGACCGGTATCTGGCGCAAACGCCGTGGCTGTCGGGCGAGGCGTTCGGCATCGGCGACATTCCGATGGGCGTCTATGCGCATACCTGGTTCACGCTCGACATCGCCCGTCCCGATCTGCCGCATGTGCGCGCGTGGTACGAGGCGCTGCGCGATCGGCCGGGCTATGCGACGCAGGTGATGATCCCGCTCAGTTGACGAGCGGTGCCGGCGCACCCGCGTGGTGCGCCGGCCGTGTCGCTCAGAGCGCGGCGGTCGCGGTCTTCGACGGGCGCTGAAGTGCGGCCATCTGCACGTCCGCGACGAGCTTGCCCTTCATCTTCGTGCCGGGGTTCACGATCGCATTGTGCCCGAAGATCAGCGCCGCGAACGGACCGAACGACAGCAGGCCGTCGATCGGCCCGGACGTGCCGAACGTGTCCTTACCCTTGACGTGGACGAGCATGTTGAGCGGCACCTGCACGCCCTCGATCTCGACCGACTGAACCTTGACGTCGAGCTGGCCGGCGCTCACCAGGCGGCCGTTGTGCTTGACGCGCGTCACCTCGCCGGTGGCGAGCGCGCCCGCCGGAACGACGAGCTGGTGCTTCACGACCACGTCGCGCGCGACCTTCATGGTCACGGTATCGCCGACCTTGGCGTCCTTCGACGTCACCGCAGACGTGGCGACCAGACGGATGGCGGTGCCCGACTTCAGCAGCAACTGCGCGGCCTGCGGCGTCATCGGCGCAACCGCCGCCGCGACAGGCGCGCTTGCGAGCGGGGCGGCAACCGCCGCAACCGACATCTGTGCGCCCGCCGGCACAGCCGAAACCATCATCGCCACGGCGACCGCGGCATTCACGACCTTGTTCATCAAAATCCCCAGGAAAAAGCCCACGATCGCCGGGTGGCAACCATGGGCTCATTCTAGGGGATCGAAGGTCCCGGGCGGTTAACGCGCCCACCCGTAAGACACCCCTCAGGGCTTTTACGGATGGTCACGCACCGGGAGTCCTCATCAGGCGAGTTCACCCTCCAGCCAAGCCTTCAGCCGGCCCTTGGGCTCGGCGCCGACCTTGGTCGCGGCGGGCACGCCGTTCTTGAACAGGATCATCGTCGGGATGCCGCGCACGCCGTACTTGCCGGGCGCATCGGGGTTCTCGTCGATGTTGAGCTTGGTGATCGTCACCTGCTCGCCGAGTTCCTCGGAAATCTCCTCGAGGCTCGGCCCGATCATCTTGCACGGCCCGCACCACTCCGCCCAGAAATCGACGAGAACGGGGCCGTCCGCCTTGAGGACGTCGGTGTCGAAGCTGGAATCGGTGATCTGCTTGGTGGCCATGATAGCGTCTCCTTGTCGGCGATAAAGTAGGGCGGCGACCCGCCGGGCTCAAGCGCCCTTTGCCTAGCTTTGCTGCGTGGCGGCAAAGCCGGGCTTGTGCTCGGCGAGGAGCGAAGGCGGAAGCGCGAACAGCACCGGCGCGGCGGTGTAGAGCAACGCCGCCTCGACCGGGCGGCCGGGGAAGATCACCCCGAGCGCCTCGACATAGGCGGCCATCTGGCGGACGTGGTAGGGCGGCACCTCGGCAAGCGACTGCGGCGCGCGGCGGCCGGTCTTGAAATCGACCACGGTGATGCGATCGGGCGTGACGAGCAGCCGGTCGACCGTACCCGACACGACGACGCCATCCCCAACCACCGCCGCGATCGGTGCTTCGGCGAGCGCCCCCGCGCCGAACAAAGCGGCGAAGCGCGGGTCGGCGAGGATCGTCAGCACCGTCGCCGCGATCTCGTCGCGGGTGGCGGCCTCGGCCACGCCGCCCGGTCCGGAAAGCCAGCGCTCGGCGGCGGCGGCGCGTGCCTCCGGCGCGATCGGCGGCAAGCGCTCGAACAGCGCATGGATCAAGCGCCCGCGCTCGGCAGCTTCGCGCATCAGCGGCGTCGGCGGCGGGTCGGCGACCGCATCGTCGCCTAGCGACGAGGGCGCGAGCGGGCGCGGCGGGCGCGCCTCGATCGGGGCCGCGCGGTGCGCCCAATCGGGCACCGGCGCATGCGACTCGGTCGTGACGCTCGGGCGCTCGCGCCGCCTGACCGGCTTGAGGTTGGCGCTGCCGGTGTAGCTGCGCGTGCCGTCCGCCGCAGTCTCGACGGCGAGGTCGGTCATCGCCTGATCGGCGGCGGCGTACCAACTGGCGGGCGGCGGCTCGCCGTTGGCGAGGGGCCCGAGCGATCCGGCGACCACCAGCCGTTCCTCCGCGCGCGTCGCCGCGACGTAGAACAGCCGCCAATGCTCCTCCAGTTCGCGCGCGGCGACGCCCTCAACGATCTCGGCGAGCGGCCCGGCCTCCTCCTTGCGCGGGCGGAAGATCGGCAGCGTCGCGTCGATCTCGGCGACCGGCCAGCGCAATGTGTTGCGCGGCGACTTGGTCGGATCGACAGCCGCATCGGCGAGGATCACCAGCGGCGCCTGCAAACCCTTGGCGCCATGCGCGGTCATCACCCGCACCGCGTCGAGCGGCGCGGACGGGTCGCGCTTGATCTCGACCTCGCCGCGATCGAACCAGTCGAGGAAGCGTTGCAGCGACGGCGTGCCCTGCGTCTCGAACTGAAGCGCGGCGGTGAGCAGTTCCTCGATCGGATCGCGCGCCTCTTGCCCCAGCCGCCGCAGCAGCGCGCGCCTGCCGCCGAGCGGCCCCGACAGCAGTTCCTCGAGGAACTGGTAGGGCGTGGCGATATCGGCGCGGTCGAGCATCGCTCGCAGCGCACTGAGATCGTCCCCCCGTGTGCGTTCGAGATGTCGCCACAGGCTCACCGATCCGCGCGGCGCCGCCGCCATCAGCATGTCCTGCGTCCAGCCGATCAGCGGCGAGACCAGCAGCGACGCGAGCGACAGATCGTCCTCGGGCTGGAGCACGAAGCGGATCGCGGCGAGCAGATCCTGTACGCTGAGCGGCGCGTTGAGCCGCAACCGATCGACGCCCGCGACCGGCACCCCTTCCGCATAAAGCCTCGCGACGATCAGCGAGGCGAGATCGCCGCGCCGCTTGACGAGGATCATCACGTCCTGCGGTTCGAGCGTGCGGCCCTTGCTGTCGAGCATCAGCGTGCCGATCCAGCCCTTGATCGCCCTGGCGATGCGCCGCGCCAGTTCGCGGGTCGCATCGGCGATCCAGCCCTCCTCGTCCTCCTCGCTGCCGCCCGCCACGATCAGCGGCCAGAGCGTGACGGTGCCTGGGCCGGGCACCTCGCTGGCATGACGTTCGAGGGTCGCGACCGCGCCGAGGCCGGGCTCGGGCACCGCCGCCATCGCCGCATCGACGAACTCCAGCACCGGCGCGGTCGAACGGAAGGATTGCGTCAGCGACAGCCGGTTCCATGCGCCTGCCTGGGTTGGTGCGCCGAACTTGCGTGCCTCGTCCTCCGCGTCCCATGCCGCCCGCGCAAGCGTGCCGAAGCGACGCTCGGCCGCCGCGAAATAGAGCGGATCGGTGCCCTGAAAGCCGAAGATCGCCTGTTTGAAATCGCCGACCGTAAACAACGTGCGCGTTTCGCCGCCATGTGCGCCTTCGCCCGCGAAGAACTCGTCGGCGAGCGCACCGATGATCGCCCATTGCTCCGGATTGGTGTCCTGCGCCTCGTCGATCAGGATGTGCGAGGTCTCGCGGTCGAGCTTGAAGCGCACCCATTCGCCGATGCCGGGCTGGCCGAGCAGATCGATCGTCGCGGCGATGAGATCGTCGAAATCGACTGCCCCAAGCCGCCGCTTGGCGCGCGCATAGGCGGCGGCATAGTCGCGCCCGACATCGAGCGCATCGGCGAGCAGATCGGCATAGCCCGCGCGGTGGCGCATCGACAGCAACGCGGTCGCCGCCTCGCCGACTGCCTGCGCGTGCTCCGCATAGTCGGGGTCGGCATCGAGCAACTTCTTGGAATATTTGCGCGGCTCGCCCTTGGCGGTGAACGGCACGCCGACGAGATCGATTAGCATGCGCGCGCGCATCTCCGCGTTCGCCTCGACCCAGCATTCGGCAATGTCGGCATGGTTGCCACCGGTCGCGGTGCCCCACGCGCGGTTGGCCGCGGCGATTGCCGCTACCGCGTCGCAGTCGAAATCCTCGCACCCGGCGACGATCGCCGCCTCGATATCGCCGGCCGGCAGGTCGAGCTGGCGGCGCACGAACGCGGCCACACCGTCATACAAGGCCGGCAGCGCCGCCATCGCTTTGGGCGCACGCGCGCAGGCGATCAGGAACTTCTCCGCCTCGCCCTCGCCGAGCCGCACGCTGAGTGCGCCGACCGCCTCGATCGGACGGGTGCGGCCCTGCGCATCCGCCTCGACCAGCAACTCGGCCAGCGCCTCGCGCGCGAGCACCGCTTCCTCGCGCGCCTCGATCGGGCGGAAGCCGGGGGCGAGCCCCGCCTCGACCGGAAAGGCGGCGAGCAGGCTCTGGCAGAAGCCGTGGATCGTCTGGATGCGGATGCCGCCGCCCGGCGCGTCCAGCACCTTGGCGAACAACGTCCGCGCCCTCGCCCGCAACTCAGGACTTGGCTCCTCGCCCAGCGCGATCAGGTCGCTGCCGAGCTGCGCGTCGGGCATGCGCACCCACGCCGCCAGCCGTGCACCGATCCGCCCCGCCATTTCGGCCGCGCCCGCCTTGGTGAAGGTGAGGCACAGGATCGCCGACGGATCGACCCCGCGCAGCAGCAGCCGGTACACGCGCGCGGTCAGCACCTGCGTCTTGCCGGTGCCGGCCGAGGCGGACAGCCAGACATGCCCGTCGGGTGCGCTCGCCCGCGCCTGATCGTCCTTGAGCGGCGGGAGCGCGGATGCGGTGCCGCTATCGCTCACGGCCATACCATTCGTCGCGACGCATCAACTGGTCATACTCGCTATAGGGCGCGAATTCGGGGTGGAGCTTGGCGGTGAATGCCTCGACGCCAGTCAGCCAGCGGCCGACCACGCCCGCAAAATTCTCGGCGGCGATGGCGGTGAACTGTTCGGGCAGGATCTTGTCGTTCTTGCCCGCCGGATCGACCGGCGAGGTGATGTAACCGAACTGGTCGCTACGCTTGCCGAGTGACCAATATTCGAAGCCGCGCGCTTGCCCCGCGATGCCCTCGAACCCGCCGCGCTCCGCGATCAGGCCGAGCAGGCCAAGTTGCAGGCTGAACCCTGCGCGCACCGCCGCGGGCGAAGGCGGCGTGCCGGTCTTGTAGTCGATCACCGCGAGGCCGCCGTCGGCCAGCCGGTCGATCCGGTCGAACGTGCCGTTCAGCGTCACGCCGGCGATGTCGATCTTGCCGCGCTGCTCGACCGCCAGCACTGTGCGGCCGTCCTCGCCCTGTTGTGCGATCGTGCGCGCGATCCAGTCGATCGCCTGCATCAGGCGGGGCTGCCACAGCGCGCGCATCATCGGGTGCGTGCGCTCGTCAGCGAGCATCGCCCGCGCGCGGTCGTGCAGCTTGTCGGGATGGCAGTCGTCTTCACGCGCCCATTGTTCAAGGATCGCGTGAACGGCGGTGCCGCGCCATGCCGCACTCGGATCGGCATCGACCGGATCGAGCGGGGCGAGCCGCAGGATCGCGCGCGCGTAGAAGGCGAACGGATCGGCCTTGAGGCGGTCGACATCGGTGACGGCGATCTGCCTGGGCCGCAGCGACGCGTCGGGCACGGGCGCAGGCTGATCGGCGGGGTCGTGCACGCCGGGATCGTCGAGATCGCGCGTCCAGCGTTCGAGCGGCAGCGCGCGGCCTCGCGCCCAGGTTTCGCCCGCCAGCGCCTGAAGCCGCAGCCAAAAGCGCGAGGCGATCGCCGGTTGCGTGGCATCGCGCCGCGCGCGTGTGAGCAGCACATCCGGCGCACCGAGCGCGCTCGCCAGATCGTGCGCGGCCATGCCGACGCCGCGCTCCTGCCCCGGCAGACCCAGCGCGACGCGGATGCGCGGCGCGAGCCATGGGTCGGGCGCGCTCTGCCCCGGCCACACGCCTTCGTTGAGCCCGCCGAGGATCATCAGGTCGGCGGTCTGAAGCCGCGCCTCGATCAGCCCGTAGATTGCGAGGCGCGGATGCCCGCCCTGCGGCGGACGCACCGCGATCTCGTCCATCAGCGTGCGCAGCAGCGCGGCGAGCGTATCGGGTTCGACCAGCCGCGGCCCCTCGTCCGCGCGTGCCTCAAGGTCGGCGAGGAAATCGGATGCTGCGCGCCCGGCCGGGCCGCTCCACAGGAAGTCCCCGCACAGCGCCTGCGCCGTCTCCCGCAAAGCCGCAACCAGCGTGCCGAGCGGCTGCATCCCGGCGGCGAACACGCTCTCGATGGGCGCAAGCAGCGCCCGCGCCTCCGGCCACCACACCGCCGCAGCGGCCCGGCGCGCGGCCTCGCGCTTGGGCGCGTCGGCGAGATGTGCGTCGATGCCGTCGAGCCCCGCCGCAGGCCGCGGCCCGCGCAGCACCCGGTCGAGCGAACGCGCGCCGTCGAGCCAAGCCAGCCGCGTCTCACCCGAACGGACCAACGGATGCTTGAGCAAGGTCAGCAGCGCAAGCGGCGCGAACCGCTGCGCGGCAGCATCGGCGAGCGCGAGCAGCAAGGTGCCCGACGGCAGGATCGACAGCGGCCGCCCGGCGGTATCGTCGATCGCGATGCCCCACCGTCCGCAATGCGCCGCCACCCGCCGCGCGAGCGCGCGATCGGGCGTGACGAGCGCGGCGGTACGTTCGGGCGTCTCCAGCGCTTCCCGCAAGGCAAGCGCGATCGCCTGCGCTTCTTCCGCCGGGGTGGCGAGTTCGGCCGCCTCGATCCCGGCAAGGCGGCGCTCGGCGGCGGGAAGATCGGTCCATTTGCCGGTGAAGTCGGCCGGCGCGAGCGCGTTGGCGATCGCCTTTCCGCGCGCGGGCGTGGCGTCGAACTCGCTCGCGTCGCGCCAGCGCATCACCTCGGCGCGGTTGAACCCCATCCGGTCGAGCAGCAGCTTGAGATGGAATTGCGGATGCGTCTCGATCGCGCGCTTGCGTAATCCTGTGACGGGGTCGGCCTCGTGTGGGCCGAGCGCATCCCACTCGGGCGGCGGCATGTCGGTGGCGAGATCGGCCAGCACCACCATGCCCTGCGGCATCGTCGCCACCCGGCGCAGCAGCGCGGCGACCGCGGGAGCGGTGTCGGTGACGCCGGCCGCGCACACGAAGCCGGTGGGCGGCGCATCCCGCCAGCGGCCTGCGAGCCGCCGCAGCAGCCGCGCGCGCCGGTCGGCCAGATCGATACAGCCGAGCCGCGCCAGTTCCGCCGGCCAACGATCGAGCACGATCTCGAACAGGTCGAGCGCGCGCCGCCAATGGGTCGAGAGTTCCTCGCCAAGGTCGATCTCACGCAGGCGGCGGGGCGGCACCTCCTCGACCAGCAATTGGTCGAGCGTGCGCGCGAGATCGCCCGCGAGGCGCACCGCCTCAGCCGCGTCGACCGGATGGCCGGCACGGTCGCGCGCCTCGGCGACCAGCCGCGCGAGGATGAGCCGGCGCTGCATCGGCGGCACCGCCGGCGGCGCCGGATCGGGATTATCAGCGGGGTCGAGCGCCGCGCCCACCGCCTCGTCCAGCGCAGGATCACCGATCGCGACGAGGCGCGGCAGCAGCAGTCCGCCCCCGCTCGCGCGCACGAACGCGTCGGTCACGGCGCGCTTGGCGCGGTTGTTGGGGAGCAGCACCAGCCCACGCGCGAGCCCGAGCGGATCGGCGCCGAACTGCCGGATCAGCCCCGCCGCCAGCGCATCGGCGAACGCACGGTGAGCCGGGATGGTATAGAGCTGCGGTTTGTCGACGCGGCTCATACCCCGAACCACCTCAACCGTTCGTCCCGAGCGAAGTCGAGGGACAAGCGCTGGTCCCTCGACTTCGCTCGGTACGAACGGACGAGAAGCCCGACGGCTTCAGCCATCCGCGAGGATCGCCTCGGTCTTGCCGATCGACGCGGGCGAGCCGACGTCGAACCACAGCCCCTGATGCACCATGCCGTATGCGCGCCCGGCCGTGATCGCACGGTCCCAGAACAGCCGCGTCGAGAACGGCCCCTCCGGCCAGTCGCGGATCACGCGCGGCGACAGGATCTGCACGCCGGTATAGACGAACGGCGCTGGCTTGCCCGGGGTGCGCCAGCCGGTGATGCGGCCATCGGGCGCGAGCCGGAAGTCGCCCTGCCCCTCGTGGTTGTTCGCGCGCGCCAGCGGCACCATGAGCAGCAGCGCGTCCATCCGCGCATCGTCCCACTGTGCGGCGAGCAGGCGGATCGCGTCGGTCGGCCCGTCGATCCACAGATTGTCGCTGTTCGCCACGACGAACGGCTGGTCACCGATCAGGTCGCGTGCGTGAACGAGCCCGCCGCCGGTCTCCATCAACTGGCCACGCTCGTCGGACACGACCACCTCTATGCCGGTCACGCGGTTGCGCAAATGCGCCTCGAGCGCATCGGCGAGATAATGCACGTTGACGATGGCGCGCTTCACGCCGGCCGCGCGCAGACGGTCGAGCACATGGTCGATCAGCGGCTTGCCCGCCACCTCCACCAACGGCTTGGGGCGCGTCGCGGTGAGCGGACGCATACGCTTGCCGAGGCCCGCCGCCATCACCATCGCGGTTTCGGGCACCGCCACCGGTGGCTTCGGACGCAGCGCGAGCGTCTTCTTCGCGGTCATGCGGAGGCCACCACCATGGGATCGCCGCGCATGTCGGCGGGGATGTTGGCGTCGAACCACGCCTTGACCGGGGCGAGATCGGGATGCGCGAGATCGCGGTTGAGATATCCCCATACGCGCGGGCACAGCGTCGGGTAGCGCGGCTTGCCGTCACGCTTCCACAGCCGGGTGAAGATACCGACGATCTTGGCGTTACGCTGCGCGCCGAGCACCCGGTAAGCGGTATCAAAGCGCGCATCCGCACCGGTTGCGGCGCGGTATCGCGCGAGCATCGCCGTCTCCACGCGCTCGGGCACGTCGCGGCGCGCGTCCTGGAGCAGCGAGACGAGATCATAGGCAGGATGCCCGGCGAGCGCGTCCTGAAAGTCGAGCAGACCCAAGCCGCCGCCCTCGAGCAGCATCAGATTCTCGGCGTGATAATCCCGCAGCACCGTAACCGGCGTGCCTTCAAGCGCGACATCGAACACCGCGTCCCACGCGGCGGTGTAGCCCGCGAGGTCGGGGTCGATCCCGACCGCCGGGCAATACCATTCGACCAGCAGGTCGGCCTCGCGGTGCAACACCGCGCGGTCATACGGCGGCACATCGCCGGCGGCGTGTTCGTGAAGATCGACCAGCAGGTCGATCGCGCCCGCATACAGTCCATTCTCGCGCGCAGGCTCGGCATCGGCGGTTTCGCACAAGCGCACGTCGCCGAAATCCTCGAGCAGGACGAGGCCGTGCTCCAGATCGCTGCCGAGGATCGCGGGCGCACGGAAACCACGCTCCGCCAACCAGTTGGCGATGACGATGAACGGCCGCGGATCCTCATGCGGCGGCGGGGCGTCCATCAGCACCGCGCGGCGCGCCGGTTCGACGACACGGAAGTAGCGCCGGAACGACGCATCGCCGGCGAGCGGCTCGATCGCGGCATCGCCCCAGCCGAGCGAGCGGAGAAAATCGCGCGCTTGCGGCGGCGGAATCATGGAAAGGGCCATCGCGCCTTCCATGCCGCCGGCACCTGCGCTGTCAAGCGGCGGCCACCGCTCGTGGTGAAATCGAGCGTCAACGCGAGTGCGTCGGGCCACCAACCGGGCGCGCGATCGGGCCATTCGACGATCAGCACCGAATCGGCGAGCGCCTCGTCGAGCCCGAGTTCCTCGATCTCCTCGGCTTGTTCGATGCGATACAGATCGACATGCAGCACCGGCAGCGCCGTTTCGGGCGGCGCATACGGCTGGACGATCGCGAAGCTCGGACTCGGCGCCTCCCCCTCCAGCCCCAAAGCGGCGAGCAATGCGCGCGCGATGCTGGTCTTGCCCGCGCCGAGCGAGCCGGTCAGCGTGATCACGTCGCCCGCGCGCACCACCGCCGCCAACCGCGCGCCAAACGCCGCGCTCGCAGCGTCATCGGCAAGGTCGAGCACAGTCATCGATTGCGCGGCAGCAGCACGGTGATCGCGGTGCCCTCGCCGGGTTCGGACATCAGCTCGATCGTGCCGCCATGCGCCTCGACGAACTGCCTCGCGAGCGGCAGCCCAAGCCCCAGCGCACGCTCGCCGTCGCGCGTTACTTCGGGCTGGGCGAAGCGATCGAACGCGCGCTCCATGGCCTGTGCGCTCATGCCCGCGCCGTCATCTGACACGACGATCCGCGCCGCGCTCGAATTGCCGTCGACGTGGAGCAGGATGCGCCCGCCCGCCTGCGTACCCGCGACCGCGTGGCGGAGCAGATGCTCGATCACCTGACGAATACGCTTGGTATCGCCGCGCACGATCCCGGCGGAGGGCATCACCTCGACCACGAACTCGAGCCCGCGCCGCTCCACCAGCGTGCCGATCGTCGCCGCCGCCGCGCGCGAGAGCGGCACCAGATCGACCTCGTCGCGCACGACCACGGGCGCGCCGCTGTCGATCTGCGTGAGATCGAGCACATCGTCGATCAGCGCACCCAGTCGCTGCACCGAGTCCATGATCGCCTCGACATAGCTCGCCGCATCGGCGCCGAGCTTACCGCCATAGCCCGCGTTGAGCATCTCCGCGAACCCGCTGATCGAGGTGAGCGGGGTGCGCAGTTCGTAGGACATATTGGCGACGAACGAGGTCTTGACCCGGTCGGCCGCCTCCAGCGCCTCGTTGCGGTCGCGCAAGGCCGTCTCGATCCGCCTGCGGTCGGTGGTATCGAGCATCGTGAACAGCCCGTTGCCATCGGGCAGCGGCACCGCCGCGAATTCGAAATAGCGCCCGTCCGCGAAGCGCACCTGCCCGCCGCGCTGCTGCCGCTCGACCGTGGCGGCGCGGACCAGCTCGCCGATCAGCGCCGCGCGATCCGGGTTGGCGAGCCGCGATGCCGCCACCTCCGCCAGCGCATCGACACGCGGATGCGTGGCGAGGAACGCCTCCTCGAAATCCCACAAGGTGCGGAACTTGTTGTTCCACAGTTGCAACCGCCCGTTCGCGGCAAACACGCCAAGCGCCTCGAACAGATTGTCGAACGTCGCCGTGCGCACGCGCAGCAGCGTATCCATGCCGCTGGCCAGTTGAACCTGCTCAGTGCGATCCTCGAAGATCAGCAGCAGCCCGCCATCGGGAAGCGGCTGTGCGACCACGCGCAAATGGACGCCGCCGGGCAGATGCCATTGCTCCTCAAGCCCGCCGCTCGTCGCGACGAACCACGCGCGCCGCTCCGCCTTCCAGCCGGGAAAATCCCGCACTTCGGGCAGCCGGTTCGCCTCGCGCATGCGTTCGAGCACGCGGTCGAACTCGGGCGCATCGGCGAGCCACTCGCTCTCGATCCCGAAGATACGCTGGAACGGCTGGTTGAAGAAGGTCAGCGCGCGGTCGGTCCCAAACTGGGCGACGCCCGCCGACAGGCGATCGAGCGTGGCGCGCTCCGTCTCGCCGAGCCGCTTGATCGTCGCGCGCGCCTGTTCGAGATCCTCGACATCGACCGCGAAGCCGGCGACGCCGCCGTCGGGCATCGGCACGTCATAGACGCGCAGCATCCGCCGCTCGCCCTTGATCGTGGCGGGCATCGCCTTGACCTGGAGCCGGGCGCTCTCGCGCGCCGCCACTGCACCCGCGAGCGGACCGCCCAACCCGCCGCCCTCGACCAGTTCGAGCCCACGCGTGACGGCATCCTCGGGGTCGGCGGCGTCGACCGCATCGGCATAGTGGCTGTTGACCATGCCAAGGCGCATGTCGGGGCCGCGATACCACATCGGCATCGGTGCGGCCTGGATCAGCCCGGTCAGCACGTCGAATGCGCGGTGCGCGCCCTCGACCTCCTCGCGCAACCGCTCGATCTCGGCGAGGCTGTCGGTCGCGTCGAACAGCCACAGCACCACTCCGCCCGGCGCGCGCAGATCGGTGGCCGCCTTGGCGCCGCGCACCAGCAAGGCACGCGCGGCGCCGCGCGCCCGCACCGAGCGCGAGAACGGCCGCCCCGCCTTCTGCGCGGCCGCGATATCCTCGGCGAGGCCCCGCGCGTCGGCAGGGTCGAGCCCGCCCTCGCCAGCCGTGCCGAGATCGGCAAGGTAGCGCGGCGGACTGGCCAGCCCGAGCCATTCGCCCAGCCGGTCCGGCGCGTCGATCCGGCCGTCCGCGCGCACGATCACGACGAGCGCGGGCGAGGATGCCACCAGTGCGGCCAGCCGCGCATTGTCCGCCACCGCCTCCGCAGCCTCGCGCCGGGCGCGCAGACCGACGTAGAGCGTCCACGCGGTCGCGACGACGAACGCCGCCAGCACCGCCCCCGACAGCACCAGCCCGGAAACACTCGTCGCGTTCATTGATGATGTTCGTTGTTTGGCGCCATGTCCGGGTATCCCTCGCACATGATCCCTAGCGTGCGCTCCGGCCAAGGCAAAGCCCGCTCGCTTCCGAACACCAGCCGGGCCGACCCATCCTTGCAGCGGAGGTGACTTAGTTGAGTATCACGCAGAAATAATGTTGCTTTTTTGTAACACATATTTGCGGAACGGACCCTGAACCTGAACATCGCTTGAACGCTGCCAAAATTGCGGCAGATTGTGTCATCGCAGAAATAAAAGGGGTGTAAGCAATGCGTTCTCTCAAATTCCTCGCATCGAGCGCGCTTGGGTCGGCCGCTTTCCTCGGCGGCCTCGTCATCGCAGGGCCGGCGAGCGCGCAGGATCAGCAGACACAGTCGCCGGTCGCCACGCAGGACGAGCAGCCCGCCGCAGGCACGCAGGCGCCAGCGAACGAGGATGCCACCGACGTCGTCGTCACCGGCAGCCGTATCGTGTCGCCCAACCTGATCTCGGTTTCGCCGATCACCTCGGTGACGGGCGAACAGCTCCAGCAGACCGGCGGCGTTTCGATCGGCGACGTGCTGAACAACCTGCCGCAGGTCGCCAACACCTTCAGCCAGTCGAACTCGACCCGCTTCCTCGGCACTGGCGGCCTCAACCTGATCGATCTCTATAGCCTCGGTTCGCAGCGCACGCTCGTGCTCGTCAACGGCCGCCGCCACGTCGGCGCGGACATCCTCAACAACGCGGTGTCGGTCGACATCAACACGCTGCCGACCGACCTGATCGAGCGCGTCGACATTCTGACCGGCGGCGAGTCGGCCGTTTATGGTTCGGATGCGATCGCCGGCGTCGTAAACTTCGTGCTGAAGGACCATTTCGACGGGCTGCAGGCCCACGCACAGGGCGGCGTCAGCAGCCGTGGCGCGGCGGGCGCTTATTACGCCAGCATCCTTGCCGGCAAGAACTTCGCGCAGGATCGCGGCAACATCGCGATCGACCTCGAATATGCGCGTCAGAACCAGTATCTCGCATCGGATACCTCGGCCTTCTCGCAAACCAACGGCTTCGTGACGACCGATACCGACCCGGCCGGCCTGACCGGCGGCAGCGACGGCATTCCCGATCGCACCTTCATGCGCGACATCCGCTCGGCAACGATCTCGCTCGGCGGCAACATCCTGTTCCCACAGTCGAACACGGGCGCCGGCATCTGCGGCAAGGACAAGAACGGCCTCGCCTTTTCGTGCGGCTACGTCTTCAATCCGGACGGAACGCTGGTGCCGCAGACCGGCACGCGCGTCGGCCTTGGCCCCAACGGGTCGTTCATCGGCGGTAACGGCACCACCAATCGCGAGGGCGACCTCGTCCAGATGCTGCCGAAGCTGGACCGCTATTCCGCGAACCTGGTCGGTCACTTCGAGATTTCGCCGGCACTCGTGCCGTTTATCGAGGCGAGCTACGTCCGCACTGAATCGTATAGCTCGGGCGGTTCGGGTCCAGCGTTCTTCCAGGGTCAGACGATCGACGGCTTCTACGAGGATCCGGAACTCAACAACCCGTTCCTGAGCACGCAGGCACGCACGTTGATCACGCAGCAGATCCTCGCCAGCGGGTTGAATCCCAACTTCCCCACCACCAAGGTTGCCTTGACCGCGGCAGACCGTGCCGCGATCGCAGACGGCTCGTTCCGCTTCCCGCTGCGCGAGAACCTGCTCGATCTCGGCTCGCGGTCGGAAGCTGCCAGGCGCGAGACGTTCCGCATCGTCGGCGGCCTGCGTGGTACGTTCAACACCGACTGGAAGTACGAAGTGTCCGCCAACTACGGCGAGTTCGACGAGCGTACCAAGGTGCTGGGCAACCTGAACCAGCAGCGTTTCCTGCTCGCGATGGACGCACAGCGCAACGCTGCCGGCCAGATCGTCTGCGGCTCGCAGATCGATCCAAGCCGTGCGTATGACGATTTCGGCGGCCATCCCGCCACGCTCGCGGCCGATATCGCGGCGTGTCAGCCGTTCAACCCGTTCGGCTACGGCGCGGTCTCGCAGGCGGCGAAGAACTACGTGCTCCAGGACACGATCGCCCGCGGCAAGATCACCCAGCTCGATCTGCTCGGCTCGATCACCGGCAGCACGCGCAGCTTCTTCAATCTGCCAGGCGGCCCGATCGGCTTCTCGTTCGGTGGCGAATACCGGCGTGAGACCAACTTCTTCAAGGAAGACCCGCTCGTCTCGCAAGGCTACACGTTCTACAACGCCATCCAGGACTACACGCCGCCCGCGTTCGCGGTGAAGGAAGCGTTCGGCGAAGTCAGCGTGCCGTTCCTCAAGGATATCTTCCTCATCAAGGAACTGACCGCGACGGGCGCGTTCCGCGTGTCCGATTATCGCGGTGCTGCCGGTACGGTGTGGGCGTATAACGCTGGCGTCACCTATTCGCCGGCTGCGGACCTATCGTTCCGCGCATCCTACTCACGGTCGGTGCGTGCGCCGAACCTGCAGGAACTGTACGCGCCGCAGCAGCAGAACTTCGCTCCTGGCTTCAGCGATCCCTGCGCAGCCCGCCAGATCGGCGAGGGCACCCAGTACCGAGCCGCAAACTGCGCCGCGGCCGGCATCAACACCGGAGGCGCCACGCCGTTCGACTATATCTATCAGTCGTCGTTGCAGATCCTGAGCGGAGGCAACCCGGATCTGAAGGCGGAAACGTCGGACTCGTACACCTACGGCGTCGTAGTCCAACCGCATTGGGTGCGCGGCCTGTCGATCACGGTCGATTACTACAACATCAAGGTGAACAACGTCATCACGACGGTCGACGCGCAAACCATCGCCAACCAGTGCTACGATTCGCCGTCGCTGAGCAATCCGTTCTGCGGATCGTTCCAGCGCGACAACGCACAGGGCAGCATCACCGGCACGCCGTTCCGCATCATCGAGGGCAGCCTGCTCGCCAGCTCGCTCAACTATGCGCAATACCATACGCGCGGCCTGAACACCGCCGTCACCTATGCACACAGCATCGGCGACAACATGCGCGTCAACGCGCGTGCGATCTGGACGCATCAGTTCGAGAACACCACGTTCACCGATCCGACCGATCCGACCTACGGCGACACGATCGTCGGCGAGATCGGCTCGCCCAAGGATCAGTTCAACATCAACCTCGATTATTTCGTGGGCAAGTTCTTCGTAAACTACGAAGGGCGCTATCTGTCGCGCCAGACGGTCGACGCGTATGAAAACCTGAACAGCTTCGAGGGTCGGCCTGCGCAGAACCTCGATTACGCAAACTACAATTACTATCAGGCGGTCATGTACCACGACATTCGCGTCGGCGTGAACATCAAGAAGGACACGATGTTCTACGTCGGCGTCGATAACGTCACCGACAAGCTGCCGCCGCTGGGTTCGACCGGCATCGGTGGGGGCACCGGCATCTTCGACAACAAGGGCCGTTACTTCTACTCGGGCGTGAAGCTGAACTTCTGATCGCCACGATCATCCCACTACGAGGGGCCGGTGTCACCGGCCCCTTTTTTATGTAAGCCGTACCGATGGTTGCACCCTACGCCGGTCCGCCCTGGAACGCATTGTTGTCGGCGGGACGCACCGCCGAGGCAGTCGCGCTGCTGGAGCGTCATATCGCGGCCGACGATGCGACGGCGTGCTTCCGCCTCGCCGGGCTGCTGTTGATCGGTGCGGTGATCCCGCGCGATATGTTGCGCGCGCGCGATCTGCTGCGGCAGGCGGTGCGGATCGGGCATGTCGATGCCGCGCTGCTCGACATCGCGCTGACCGCCAACGGCAGCGGCGGTCCCGCATCCTGGCCGGCGGCGCGGGCGCTGCTCGACCGCGCGGCGCTGGGCGATCCGGTCGCGGCGTCTCAGCGCGATCTGCTCGCGGCGATGGACCTCACCGACGATGGTCGGCCGGCCAGCCCGCTGTCGCCGGCGATATTGTCAGAAGCCCCGCACGTCCTCCGCTTCGAACGGCTGTTCACCCCGGCGGAGTGCGCGCACATCGCGCGTACGTCCGGCGATCTGCTCGAACCGGCGATGGTGGTCGATCCCGTCACCGGGCGGGGGCGGCCGCATCCGATCCGTACCTCCGACGCAGCGGTGATCGGGCCGGCGCGCGAGGATCTCGTCATCCGCGCGCTCAACCACCGCATCGCGGCGATCAGCGGCACCGACACCGATCAGGGCGAGGCGCTCACCGTGTTGCGCTACCGGCCCGGCCAGCAGTACCGCCCGCATCTCGACACGATCGCGCAGACGCACAACCAGCGCGTGCTGACCGTCATCGTCTATCTGAACGACGGCTTCACCGGCGGGGAGACGGTGTTCGCCGCAACCGGGCTGACGATCCGCCCCAGAGCGGGCGACGCGATCCTGTTCGCCAACACGCTCGCCGGCGGCGCGCCCGACCCGGCATCGCAGCACGCGGGCCGGCCGGTGGTGCAAGGCGTCAAATGGATCGCGACCCGTTGGATCCGCGCGCGCGCGTTCGATCCGTGGACTGGCCCGGAAGCCGTATAAAGAAAGGGGCCGCGGTTTCCCGCAGCCCCTTTCCGGTCACGCTAAGCGCAAACCTTAGTAGCGGTAGTGGTCCGGCTTGAATGGGCCTTCGACCGGCACGCCGATGTAATCGGCTTGCTTCTGCGACAGCGTCGTCATCTTCACGCCGAGCTTCTCGAGGTGCAGCGCCGCGACCTTCTCGTCGAGGTGCTTGGGCAGGACGTACACGTCGTTGCCGTAGTTCTCGGCCTTGGTGAACAGCTCGATCTGTGCCAGCGTCTGGTTGGTGAAGCTCGCCGACATCACGAACGACGGGTGCCCAGTCGCGTTGCCGAGGTTGACCAGACGGCCCTTCGACAGGACGATGATCTGCTTGCCATCGGGGAACTCGACGAGATCGACCTGCGGCTTCACCTCGGTCCACTTGTAGTTCGACAGCGCCGAAATCTGGATCTCGCTATCGAAGTGGCCGATGTTGCAGACGATCGCCATGTTCTTCATCGCCTTCATGTGATCGGCGGTGATGACGTCGGCATTGCCGGTGGCGGTGACGAAGATGTCCGAACGGGTAACCGCCTCTTCCATCGTCACGACCTCGAAGCCCTCCATCGCCGCCTGAAGCGCGCAGATCGGGTCGATCTCGGTGACGAGAACGCGCGCGCCGCCATTGCGGAGCGACTGGGCCGAGCCCTTGCCCACGTCACCGAAGCCGGCGACGGTGGCGACCTTGCCGGCGAGCATCACGTCGGTGCCGCGACGGATCGCGTCGACCAGCGATTCCTTGCAGCCGTAGAGGTTGTCGAACTTCGACTTGGTGACGCTGTCGTTGACGTTGATCGCCGGGAACGGCAGCTCGCCCTTCTTCGAGATCGCGTACAGGCGATGGACGCCGGTGGTGGTCTCTTCCGACACGCCCTTGATGTTCTTGACCGTCTCGGTGAGGTAGCCCGGCTTCTTGGCGATGAACGCCTTGAGCGCGCGCTGCATCTCGACCTCTTCCTCGTTCTCGGGCTCGGGCATGGTCTGGCCGGCTTCGAGCTTGGCGCCCCACAGCGCGAACATCGTCGCGTCGCCGCCATCGTCGAGGATCATGTTGCAGGTCTCGTCGCCCCAATCGAAGATCGAGCCGACATAGTCCCAGTAATCCGCGAGGCTCTCGCCCTTGATAGCGAACACCGGCACGCCCGACGCGGCGATCGCGGCAGCGGCATGGTCCTGCGTCGAGAAGATGTTGCAGGTCGCCCAGCGCACGTCGGCGCCGAGCGCGGTCAGCGTCTCGATCAGCACGGCGGTCTGGATCGTCATGTGCAGCGAGCCGGTGATGCGCGCACCCTTCAGCGGCTGCGACACGCCGAATTCCGAACGGAGCGCCATCAGGCCCGGCATCTCGGTTTCGGCGATGTTGATCTCGGCGCGGCCGTAATCGGCTAGGGCGATGTCGGCGACGACATAGTCGTTCTTGCGGTCGAGTACGGTGGCCACGTGGGGAATCTCCAGATTACGCGGTTGATGGCGGCCCCGTAGCGCGGCTTGCCCGGCGGATCAAACATAAAGATATCTTTATATGTCGGCGCGGCGGAAAATTCGTCGCGCCATGTCACATCCGGCCGCGCCGTCTCGTCAGGCTTGCATCAACCGCAAGATGCAAAGGAACCTGACGATGACCGCACGCCTGAACTACATGGCCGCCGCTCCCGAACTGATGAAGGCGTGGTTCGCCTTTTCCAATCAGGTCGCGGCGAGTGGCCTCGAAAAGCCGCTGGTCGAACTGGTCAAGATCCGCGCCTCGCAGATCAACGGCTGTGCGAACTGCCTCAACATGCACACCTATGAAGCGCGGCAAGCGGGCGAGACCGAGCAGCGCATCGCCCTTCTCGCCGCCTGGCAAGAGGCGCCGGTGTTCACCCCGCGCGAGCGCGCCGCGCTCGACTGGACCGAGCATCTGACGCAGGTTGCGACCAGCCGCGCACCCGATCGGGTGTATAGCGCACTGGAAGCGCAGTTCAGCGAGGAGGAACAGGTGAAGCTGACTATGGCGATCATCGTCATCAACGGCTGGAACCGCGTTGCGATCGGCTTCGACATGTTCGATCCGAGCTACGGCTGGAAGGCGTGAGCGCCGATGCAGCCACGTTCGATGCGCAGCGGCCGATGCTGCTGCGTGTCGCCTACCGCATGCTCGGCTCGCTCGCCGATGCCGAGGATGTGGTGCAGGACGCGTGGCTGCGCTGGACCGCGACAGAGCGCGCGGCGGTGCAGGTGCCCGCTGCCTTCCTGCGCCGCGTGGTGACGCGGCTGTGCCTCGATCACCTCAAGTCGGCGCGGGTGCGGCGCGAGGCGTATGTCGGCGAATGGCTGCCCGAGCCGCTAGTCGAGGACGAGCCCGACGACGACGTGACCTTGCCGCTGATGCTCGCGCTCGAACGGCTCTCGCCGCTGGAGCGCGCGGCCTTCCTGCTCCACGACGTGTTCGGCGAAAGTTTCGAATCGGTGGCCGGGACGCTCGATCGGGACGCCGCCGCCTGCCGCCAACTCGCCGCGAGGGCGCGCGCGCATGTCCGCAACGAACGGCCGCGCTTCCCGGTCGAGCCCGGCCACGGGCTGGAGATCGCGCAGGCGTTCTTCGCGGCGGCGCGCGGCGGTGAGATCGCACGGCTCGGCACGCTGCTCGCGGGCGATGCGGCGATGTATTCGGACGGCGGCGGCAAGCGCCCGGCGGTGGCGCGCGTGATCCGCGGGCCAGACGAGATCGTGCGCACCCACGCGGCGCTCGCGCGACTGGCACAAGGGGCGACGGCAGAGCTGTTGCGCTACACGACGATCAACGGCCTGCCCGGCTTCATCACCCGCGAGCGCGACGGGATCGTTCAGACCACCGCGCTGCTGATCGAGGGCGGGCTGGTCCGCGCGATCTACATCATGCGCAATCCGGACAAGCTGGGTCATCTCGCGCACCTGAACAGCTAGGCGATGCGCATCACGCCCGCCCGGTTTCGCTCCCCAACATACGCGGATCGATGCCGATGCGCTTGAACCCGTTTTCCCAGCGGTCCTCGGCGGCGTTGCCGAACAGAAGATCGGCGTCGGCGGGTGCATTGAACCAGCCGTGGCGGGTCAGTTCGCTCTCGAGCTGCCCCGCACCCCAGCCGGCATAGCCGAGTGCGACGAGCCACCGGGCCGGCCCCTTCGCCTCGGCGATGGCGCGCAGCACGTCGATCGTGCCCGACAGCGACCAGCGCCCGGCGACGTCGATCGTGTCCTGCCCACCCCAGTCGGGCGTATGCAGCACGAAGCCGCGCTGCGGCTCGACCGGCCCGCCGAAATGGACCGGCGCATCGGGTGCGACGCCGGGCTCGATCTCGAACTGGGCGAGCAATTCATGCAGGCCGAGATCGGCGATCACCGCGCCCGTGCCGATGCCGACTGCGCCATGCTCGTCATGCGCGCACATCGCGATCGCCGCGCGTTCGAAGCGCGGGTCGCCGATGCCGGGAAGCGCGAGCAGCAACTGCCCGGTGAGGAAGACCGTCGAATCCATTGCCCGCGATCATAGCCGGCGATCCGCGCGCGTCACGCTTGAAATGCCACGCCCAAGCGCCGATCAGGGCACGTCCATCATCCGGAGATTCCCATGACGATCAGCGTCGGCGACCGTATCCCCAACGTCACCCTCACCAAAGTCACCGCAGACGGCCCCGATCAGGTCGCCTCGCAGGAGTATTTCGCCGGCCGCAAGGTCGCTCTGTTCTCCGTGCCCGGCGCCTATACGCCGACCTGCTCGGCGCGCCACCTGCCCGGCTTCATCGAAAAGGCGGATGCGCTGAAGGCGAAGGGCGTGGACGAGATCGCCTGCACCGCCGTCAACGACGCGTTCGTGCTGGCGGCGTGGAGCAAGGATGCGCACGCGGACGGCATCACCATGCTGGCGGACGGCAGCGCCGATCTCGCCACCGCGCTTGGCCTGACGATGGATGCGGCCAAGTTCGGCATGGGCACGCGCGGCCAGCGCTTCTCGATGTTGGTCAACGATGGCGTCGTTGAACAGCTCAACGTCGAGGCACCCGGCGAATTCAGGGTCTCGACCGCCGAATATCTGCTCGACCAGCTCTGAGAAACCGTTGCGGTCATGGAACGCCCTTGCGCACGGTCCGTTGAGGGCGTGAAGCAAAGGAGGGTTGTTCCATGACCGAAGCTACCACCGAAGCCACCAACACCACCGAAACCGGCGGCACCACGTCGATCCTCGAATCGGCGACCACCACTGCGCAGGACGCCGCCAAGACCGCCACGACCGCCGCGCAGGATGCGGCGAAAACCGTCGCCGACACCTCCGCTTCGCTGTTCACGCAGGCGAAGGATGCGATCGGCCAGGCGGTCGAAACCACGATCGAGGCGGTGAAGGAGCATCCGCTCGCCGCCGCAGCGATCGGCGCGGGCGTCGCCGCGACGGTCGCGGGCGCCGCGCTCGGCGTATCGAAGCTGCTTGAGGAAGACGAGCCCGCCGGCACCGGCAAGGCCAAGGCGAAAGCCTGAACCCGGCACGCGCCGTTACGCTGTCTTGCCAGCGTAACGGCGCTGTTCTAGCCCCGGTGGATGACGACAACCGCATCCGCCGCCGAAATCGTTGCCGAACTCGATCGGCTCTACACTGCCTCAGTCGAGCGCCTTCAGGCCGCGCTCACCGCGTTCCTCGATTCCGGCGCGGTGCCCGATGCCGCCAGCCGGCACGACGGCAGCTTCGCCTACCCGGAAATCCACGTCCGCTATAACGGTGGGGCGACCACCGCGCCGCCGCGATCGTTTGGCCGGCTCGTGTCGGCAGGCGACTATCGCATCAGCGTCACTAAACCCGCGATCTTCGCCGACTATCTGGTCGAGCAGCTCACGCTGCTGATCGAGGATTACGACGTCTCGGTCGAGGCGGTCGAGGGGCGGCAGGAAATCCCCTTCCCCTATGTGATCGATTCCGGCCATGCGCTGCGGCTCGACACCGTATCGACTGCCGAGCTGTCGCGGCATTTCCCCGCGACCGAGCTTGCCTATATCGGCGACGAGATCGCCGACGGCCTCTACACGATCACCGACGAGATCCGCCCCCTCGCGCTGTTCGACGGGTTGCGCACCGATTTCTCGCTGGCACGGCTGCGGCATTACACCGGCACACCGCCCGAGCATGTCCAGCGCTTCGTTCTGTTCACCAACTACCACCGCTATGTCGATGAATTCATTCGCTGGGCGTTCGATCAGCTCGGCGAAGGCAGCCGCTTCATCGGTCTGTCCGGCGCGGGCGGCCGGATGTTGCAGGCCGGTGATGACGTCGAGGCGTTCATGGCCGACACGAGCGCGTGGCGGCGCCATCAGATGCCCGCCTATCACCTGATGGCGGCGGACGGCACCGGCATCACTCTGGTCAACATCGGCGTCGGCCCGGCCAATGCCAAGACGATCTGCGACCATCTCGCGGTGCTGCGCCCCGAAGCGTGGCTGATGATCGGGCATTGCGGCGGCCTGCGCCCGAGCCAGCGGATCGGCGACTATGTGCTCGCCCACGCCTATCTGCGCGACGACCATGTGCTCGACGACGTGCTGCCGCCAGAGATCCCGGTGCCCGCCATCGCCGAGGTCCAGCTCGCGATGGCACGCGCGGCCGAGACGATCTCGGGCCAGTCGGGCGAGGAACTCAAGCGGCGGCTGCGGACTGGCACGATCGTCACTACCGACGATCGCAACTGGGAATTGCGCTATTCGAAGTCGGCGCTGCGCTTCTCGCTGAGCCGGGCGGTCGGTATCGACATGGAGAGCGCGACGATCGCGGCGCAAGGCTATCGCTTCCGCGTGCCCTATGGGACGCTGCTGTGCGTGTCGGACAAGCCGCTGCACGGCGAACTGAAGCTGCCGGGGCAGGCTAACCGCTTCTACGAGCGTGCCATCGCCGAGCATCTGAAGATCGGCATTGAGGCGTGCGAGGAACTGCGCCGTGAAGGTGCCAAGCTCCATTCGCGCAAGCTGCGCGCGTTCAACGAGCCGCCGTTCCGTTAAATTTCGCAACCGTCACGGGTTCCATGCGTTACGGCCGCTCAACGATATAGGATCGAGCTATGGCCGACGACGAAACTTCGAAGCCCGAGACCGCGACCAAAACGCGCGGACGCAAGCCCGCCGCCACGTCGACGGCGCCGAAAGCCGCGCCCAAGGCGGCGACGGCCAAGGCCGCCGCCAAGCCTGCTCCCGCCAAGAAGGCGTCGCCTGCGAAGAAGTCCGCACCCGCCAGCACCAGAAAGCCCGCTACGCGCGCCAAGACGCCCGCGAAGGCCAAGTCCACTCCGAAGACCGCTACGCGCTGGCCCGCCATCGCGGGCGGCGCGGTCGCGGCTGTAGCAGCCGCGGGTGCGGCGGTGTTCGCGCTGCGCAAGCCCAAGGCGGTCGAAGGTCTGGTCGACAAGGTTCAGGATGCGGTCGGCATGGGCAAGGACGCGACGGCCGAGACCAAGACCGACACCGACACGGCAAAGCCCACCGCCTGATCCTCCGCGCTGCCGCCCCGCGCCCTCGCGCGGGGCGGCAGGTGAGGCGTTACCAGCCGCTCGGATGCCCCTTGTTCTGCTGGTCGAGCCAGGTCTTCAGCGGCGCGAAATAGTCGACCATCGCCTGCCCCGACATCTCGCGGCTGCCGGTGAACGCCTGCAACGCATCGGGCCAGGGCTTCGATTGCCCCATCGCCAGCATGGTGTTCAGCTTCGCGCCGACCTGCTTGTTGCCGTAGAAAGAACAGCGGTGCAGCGGCCCGGTCCAGCCCGCCTGCTTGCACGCCGCCTCGTAGAACTGGAACTGGAGCAACCGCGCGAGGAAATAGCGCGTGTACGGCACGCTCGCGGCGACGTGCATCTTCGCGGCGGGATCGAACTTGCTCTCGTCGCGCGCCACCGGCGGGACGACGCCCTGATAGTGCAGGCGCAGGTCGTTCCACGCCTTCTCATACTGGCTTTCCGGGATCTTGCCGGAGAAGACCTCCCACCGCCATTTGTCGATCAGCAGCCCGAACGGCAGGAACGCGACCTTGTCCATCGCCTGCCGTAGCAGCAGGCCGATATCCTTGTCCGGGCTCGGCACGTGCGCAGGATCGAGCAGGCCGATCTTCACCAGATAGTCCGGTGTGATCGACAGCGCGATGAAGTCACCGATCGCCTCATGGAAGCCGTCGTTCGCGCCGTTCTCGTACAGGAACGGCTTGGTGTTATAGGCGCGCTGGTAGAAGTTGTGCCCCATCTCGTGGTGGATGGTGGTGAAATCGTCCGAATTCACCTTGGTGCACATCTTGATGCGCAGATCGTCCTTGTTGTCGACGTCCCATGCCGAGGCGTGGCACAGCACCTCGCGATCGGCGGGTTTGACGATCTGCGAGCGTTTCCAGAACGTCTCCGGCAGCGGGCGGAAGCCGAGCGAGGTGTAGAAACCCTCGCCGGTCCTGAACATCTTGATCGGGTCATAGCCTTTGGCCTTGAGCAGATCGCCGACGTCGTAGCCGAGATCGCCCGCACCCTTAGGCGCCACCACGTCGTAGATATTGCCCCATTCCTGCGCCCACATGTTGCCGAGCAGATCGGCGCGGATCGGCCCGGTCTTGGCCTGCACCGCGTCGCCATACTTCTCGTTGAGCTTCCAGCGGACATAGGTGTGGAGCGCGACATATAACGGCTCGACTTGCTTCCACAGCGTGTCGGTAAGCGCGGCGAACTGGTCGGGCGGCATGTCGTAACCCGAACGCCACAGCGCGCCGGTATCGGCGAAGCCGAGCTGCTTTGCGCCCTGGTTGGCGATCACCACCTGCCGCGCGAAGTCCTTGCGCATCGGCGCGCCGACCTGATCGTGCCAGCTGACCCACATCTCCTTTAGCTTGGCGGGGTCGCGCGTGGTGCCCATCGCCGCCTCGATATCGCTGCCGTTGATCGGCTTGCCGTCGAGCGTGCCTTTGCCCTTGCCGTATTCGGATGACATACGCGTGACGATGGTCGACAATTCGGTCGCCGCGCCCGGCGTGGTCGGCGCGGGCAGCGTCAGGCCGCCGCGTAGCAGGTCGAGCTTGCGCTTGGTGTCGAACGACAGGCCGGGCAGGCTCGCGAAGGGTGCCGCGCCGAGCGCGTATTTCACCTGCATTTCGGTGCTCTCGGCCCCGAAACGCGCGGCGATCGCATCGCTGTCGTCGGTGATGTAGGTCTCGTTGATCCAGGTGGCCTGTTGCGTCGGCGTCGAGAAATCGGCGAGCGCCTTTTCGGCATCCGCGACGAAGGCGTCGGCCTGTGCGGGCGTCGGCTTGGGTGCGGCAGTCTGGGCGAGCGCGGGGCTTGCCGCGAGCGCAAGCGCCAGCGCGGCGGTGGAGATACCGAAGCGGTTCATGATCGTCCCTTTTATCTATCGATGCGACAGACTGTGGCGCATCTCGGCCCCGGTCAAGCCGCGAGGAAGTCAGCAATTTCCTGGCCGAGTTCGGGCTTCATCACCGCGCTCATATGGTTGCCGGGGATTTCGCGAAACGCGCCGTTGGGCAGTGCCATCGCCAGTTCCGCGCCAGAGCCGTTGTCATCGTCATCCACCCCGGTCAGCACCAGCGCGGGGGTGGCGATCGCGGCGATCGACGCCGGCGGCGTGTCGACGAACGTGTCGAGGATGCGCAGCAGCGCCGCCGGGTCGCCCTTGGTGGTCTTGAGGAAGGCCTCGGTCATCCACTCGTTGGTGCCGCGCTCGAAGCTGCCGAGGTTGGTGAGGACGTGGCGGAAGTAGCGCCCACGGCCATGCGTGTCGATGATGCCCTGATAGCCCATGCCCGACAGCACCGCCCGGCGCGGGCGCGCGCCATTAGCGAGCATCCGCATCGTCGTGCGTCCCCCCAGCGAATAGCCGGCGAGATCGTAGTCGGTCAGCCCGAGATGCTCGACCAGGGCGAAGCCGTCGCGCATCAGCACATCGGGCGGGTAGCTGGCGGCGTCATGCGGCTTGGCGCTGCTGCCGTGCGCGCGCAGATCGGGCATGACGACGCGAAAGCCGCGCGCGGCGATCAGCGCGGCATGGCCGTAGCGGATCCAGTTGGTGAACGCGTCGGAGAAATAGCCGTGGATCAGGACGACCGGCCGCCCCTCGCCAACTTCGCGCCACGCGAGGCGCGCGCCATCGAAACTGTGGAAAAACTGCGGTTCAATCGGGGAGCTTGCCAACGGCGTCCATCCAGCGGTTCGAGGTCGAGGGGTTATCCTCGCTCCTTATCCGCGGCAAAGCGTGCGTGTCGAGCCACGCTTCGTGCAGGCTTTCGGCGGCGAAATGGTGGCGCGGCACGAACCGACCGGGCTGGTCGAAACTGCCGACGGTGAGATCCATCGTCTCGTCGGGCGCGATAAACTCGAAGGTGAGCGGCGTGCCGCAATCCCGGCAGAAACCGCGATGCGCAATCAGCGAGGAGCGGAACCGCTCCGGCTCGTGCGTCGTCCATTCCAGATCGGCGATCCGCACGCTCTTGAACGCGATCGACACGCCTCCGGTGGCGCGCTGGCACATCCGGCAATGGCAGAGATACGCATCGTCGCTGTCGACCGCGACCGCGTAGCGGATGCGTCCGCACTGGCAGCCGCCGGTCATTCTGGTCGAAGATCCGGCGGCGTCCATCGTCCTCAATCCTTCTGTAACGCGCGCCGGCCGAGCAGCTCGGCGATCTGCACCGCGTTGAGCGCGGCGCCCTTGCGCAGATTGTCGCTCACGCACCACAACGACAGACCGTTCTCGACGGTCGGGTCTTCGCGCACGCGGCTGATGAAGGTGGCATATTCGCCGACGCACTCGACCGGCGTGACGTAGCCGCCGTCCTCGCGCTTATCGACCAGCATCACGCCGGGGGCTTCGCGCAGGATTTTCTGCGCGTCCTCGGCGGAGAGTTCGTTCTCGAACTCGATGTTGATCGCTTCCGAATGGCCGACGAACACCGGCACGCGCACGCAGGTGGCATGGACCTTGATCCTGGTGTCGAGGATCTTCTTGGTTTCGACCACCATCTTCCATTCTTCCTTGGTCGAACCGTCGTCGAGGAAGCTGTCGATGTGCGGGATCACGTTGAAGGCGATCTGCTTGGTGAACTTCTTGGGCTCTGCGCTGTCGCCGACAAAGATGTTGCGGCTCTGCTCGAACAGCTCGTCCATGCCAGCCTTGCCCGCGCCCGACACCGACTGATAGGTCGCGACGACGACACGCTTGATCTTCGCGGCATCATGGAGCGGCTTCAGCGCGACGACCATCTGCGCGGTCGAGCAGTTCGGGTTGGCGATGATGTTCTTGGCGCGATAGCCTTCGATCGCCTCCGGGTTCACCTCGGGCACGATCAGCGGCACGTCCGGGTCCATGCGGTAGAGCGACGAATTGTCGATCACCGTGCAGCCCGCGGCGGCGAAGCGCGGCGCGTGGATCTTGGTCGCGTCCGAGCCGATCGCGAACAGCGCCATGTCCCAGCCGGTCGGGTCGAAATGCTCGATGTTCTGGATCTTGAGCTTCTTGCCGGTCTCGCCGAAATCGACCTCGTCGCCCTGGCTGCGCGACGAGGCGACGACGGCGATCTCGTCCGCCGGAAACTCGCGCTCCGCCAAGATGTTGAGCATTTCGCGCCCGACATTGCCGGTGGCGCCTGCGACGACTACGCGATAACCCATGATCTTCTCCAATGCGGGCCGTGCGCGTAGCGAGATTGCGCACTCACGTCCACCCGCTTTGCTAATCGTGCGCGGGTGCCGCCCGCGCCGCGATTACTTGTCCTTCACGTTGCGATCGAGGAAATTGAGGATCGTGTGCCACAGATGCTCGCTGATCCCCGGCCCGCCGACGCGGTGGGTGTAGCCGGGGTAGAACATCATCTCGAACGGGCGATCGTTCTTCTGCATCTCGGCGGCGAAGGCGGTCGAGTTCTCAAACACGACGTTGTCGTCGGCCATGCCATGCACCAGCAGCAGCGGATCGGCGATCTTCACCGCATCGCCGAGCGCGTCGGACTTGGCATAGGCGGCGGCATCCTTGGTGGGGCTGCCCATATAGCGTTCGGTGTAATGCGTGTCGTAGAGTTCCCACTTCGTCACCGGCGCGCCCGATACGCCCGCCGCATAGACGCCCTGGTTCGCCTCCAGCATCTTGAGCGTCATGTAGCCGCCATAGGACCAGCCGTAGATCGCCACCTTGTTCGGATCGACGAACGGCTGGCTCTTGATGAACTTAGCGCCCGCCAACTGGTCCGCTACTTCGACCGTCCCCATCGCGCGGTAGATCTGGTCCTCGAACGCCTTGCCGCGGTTGAACGAGCCGCGATTGTCGATCTGGAAGAAGATATAGCCGTGCTGCACCAGATACTGTGCGAGCGGGCCGCCCCAGCCGCGCGTGACCTGCTGGCCGGTGCCGGGGCCGCCGTAATGCTGGAAGAACACCGGGTATTTCTTGCCGGGCACCAGCGGCGGGGTGATCATCTCGTAATAGAGCGTGGTGCCGTCCTCGGCCTTGAGCGTGCCGAACTGCGTTTCGCGGTGCGCAGCGCGGTACGGGTAGTAAGGATGGCCCGGCACCACCGCATTCTCGTTGATCCACGCCAGCCGTGCGCCCGCCGTATCGGCGAGGTAGGTCTGCGGCGGCTGGTCGGGGCTGGAGCGCGTGACGATGATGCGGCTCGCTGCGCCATCCATCGTCGCGGTGTTCCAATAGCCGGCCTCGGTCAGGCGGGTGATCGCGTTGCCATGCTTGAGATCGAGCGCATAGACATGCTGTTCGAGCGGGCCGTCCTTGTTGGCGACGAAGTAGAGCTTGCCCGCCGCCTGATCGACACCGATCAGCGCTTGCACCACCCAGTCGCCATGCGTCAGCGCGGTCCACTTGCCGTTGGCGTAGCGGTAGAGCTGGCGGTAGCCGGTCCGCTCCGACGACCAGATCAGGCCGCCGTCATCAAGCATCCGATACGCATCGCTGAGGTTGAGCCAGCTTCGCGTGCCGGATTTCTCGGTGAACAACACCTTCGACGCGCCGGTCGCGGGATCGACGCTGAGCATGTCGAGCGTCTTCTGGTCGCGGCTCTGGCGCTGGACGAGCAAAGCGGAGCCATCGGGCGTCCAGTCGACGCGGGCGAGATAGATGTCGCGGTTGGCGCCGAGATCGACCTTCACCTGCTTGCCGTCCAGCCCGACCACGTAGAGGTCGACCAACGCGTTGGGCGTACCCGCCGCCGGATAGCGCTGGTCGTACACCTTGGTCCCGTTCGCGCCGATCGCCGCGCGGGTGACGACGCCGACCGGCGCTTCGTCGAACCGCTCGACCGCGATGCGGCGTTCGTCCGGCGACCACCAATAGCCGGCGAAGCGGTGCATTTCCTCCTGCGCGACGAACTCGGCCTCGCCCCAGTGCACGGTGCCGCCGCCGTCCTGCGTCAGCGCGCGCGGCGCGCCGCCGGCGAGCGGCTGGACGTACAGGTTCTGGTTGCGCACGAAGCTGACGAAGCCGCTGCGGGGCGAGACGCCGGGATTGAGCTGCCCGCCCGGCTGATCGGTCAGCCGCCGCACCTGCCCATCGAGACCGGCGAGATAGAGATCGCCGTCGAGCGGCACGAGGATCGACTTGCCGTCGGGCGCCCAATCATAGGCGACGATGCCCTTGCTGCCGGCGATGCGCGCCCGCTCGCGCTGCATCTTCTCGGTCTCGGACAGTTCCGCGCCGCTGCCGACTTTCCGCGAATCGACCAGCATGCGTTCCGCGCCGGTGCGGGTGTCGCGTGCCCACAGGTCGAGCCGTTCCTTCTCGTCGGCGCGCGGGCGCAGCGAGGTGAGCAACAGGCCGTCGGGCGAGAGCTTCAGCGCGCGCGGCTGCGGCCCGGCAAGATCGGGGCTGCCGAACACGCGCGACAGCGTCAGCGGCTCGCTTTGGGCGCCCTGCACGGGCGGCGCGGGTTCAGCGGCCATCAGCGGAACCGATGCGGCCGACAACAGCATCCCGGCTAGCAAAGCGCCTTTTCGCAAACATCATCTCCGCATCTCACAGGTCGACATCGCCTGCGCGAACGGCAGGCGGGAGCGGCCTTATCGCGGTCGCCGCGCGGCACGTAAAGGGGCTGCCGCTTGGGCGGTCAGGCGGTCGGACGCCGCCGCCATGGCAAGCGCCGGCCCTCGACCAGAGAGCGCCATGCCCATTCCACCGGCGCGATATCGAGATGCCGCAGGTACAGGTTCGCGGCCCACAGCAGCACCGCATCGATCAGCAGCGCCACCACCATCAACGGTCCCCAGGTCAGCTTGCCGTACAGTGCCAGCGCAAACGGTGGAAACAGCACCCACAGGCACATGAGGGTCTGCACGATGTACAGCGTCAGCGCGGTCCGCCCCGCCGCCATGAACGGCCGCAGCAGCCGCGCGCCGAGCGTCGTCGTCACCAGCCAGTTGATCGCGCCGACATGGCCAAGCGTCACCGCCAGCCGCGCCACCTCGGCGGTCGCGTCGCCGATGCCGGGCGCGGTGTCGAACCGCATCGTCTGCCACGCCGCAACCCCGCGAAGGGTGATGCCGACCGCATAACCGGCGAGCGCGAGACGTGCGTAGAACCGCCGCGACCGCCCGCCCTGCAAGATGCCGAGCTTGAACAGCCCCGCGCCGATCAGCATGGTGGAGGCCGCCTCCCACACGAACAGCAGCTCCAGCCCGTAACCCTCGATCACCGCGAACGTATGCCACTGAGCCTGCGCCCAGCTTAACGCGGTGCCACGCCGCGCGGTGTCCTCCGCGACGACCTGCGCGGCGAGCGTGCGCTTCATCCTGGCCTTGCGCGCATCGTCCGCGGTCTGCGCGACGACTGCGGCCCGGTCGGCTGCATCGAGCGGTTCGCCCGCATGCTGTTTCACCGCAACGCCGGCCAAAGTCGCACGGCGCTGCGCCACCGTCGCGAGGTCGGCCGCTCCCGACACCAAGGTGATCGCCGCGAGGTTGAGCCCGATCACCACCAGCCACTCGCCCGGGAGTTGCACGAACAGGAACGCGATGAGCGCGGCGATGCCGTAGGTGTGGAGAATATCGCCCGGCCACAACAGGATGAAGACGTGGACGAGCCCGAAGGCTAGCAGGATCAGGTTGCGCGCATAATAGTGCCCCAGCACCTCGAACTGCCCCGCCGCTTCGGCCGCGCGTGTGGTGAGGATCACCATACCTGCCCCGAACAGCATCTCGAGCAGGCAGCGCGCGGTGCCGTTGGCCAACACCTCGCGGCAGATCCAGGCGACGCGGTCGCTCGGGCTCCAGCCGAGATGGCGGATGTCGTCGAACGAGGCGAACAAAGATTGCCCCATGTCGTTGATGTTCATGAACAGGATGCCGAGGATCGCCACCCCGCGCAGGATGTCGAGCACCGCGATACGGGGCGCGCCGTCCGGCTCGGCAGCGGTCGTCATCGACACGTCGTTCATGTCCCTGCCCTCATCGCCGCGCTTCTATGCGCGGCGGTCGTGTCTTGCAAACACAACACGGCTGCGGCGCTCAGCCCGGCAGATAGCCGAGATGTTCGAGCAGGATGCCGGTGCCGATCAACACCAGCGCCACGCCGCCCAGCAGTTCCGCCGCCGCGCCGAACCGTCCCCCAACGGCGCGACCGATCAGCAGACCGATCGTCGCCATCACGAAGGTGGAGAAGCCGATCGACACCGCCACCACCACGATCGGCACGTCGAGCAGCGCGAGCGACACGCCGACCGCCGCCGCATCGATGCTGGTGCCGATCGCGGTGAGGATCAGCGACCAGACGCCGTTGCCCTCCTCACCCTGATCGCCGCGCTCGCTGTCGCGGCGGATCGCCTCCCAGATCATCTTGCCGCCGACCACACCCAGCAGCACGAACGCGATCCAGTGGTCGATCGCCGCGACATAGGCGCTGGTCGCGAAACCGACCAGCCAGCCGAGCAGCGGCGTCACCCCCTCGATCACGCCGAAGACGAGCCCGTTGCGCACCGCTCCACCGACGCTCGGCCGCCGCGCGGCGCCGCGCCCGATCGCGGCCGCGAACGCATCCGCGGACATGCTGAGGGAGAGGATCGCAATGGAAACGGGGCTCATGACACTATCCACCGGACGCGCGACAGCACACCCCATGCCGGCCGGTGCGGTTTGGAGCGTGCTGGTCTCGCAAGGCGGTATGCCCGCTGGTCGTGCCATGCGCCACGCAGGCGCAAGTGTGTTGACACGCCCCCGGCACTCGGCCGGATGCTACTCCCCAACTAAGGCGCGCGTTATCAGCGCATCGGGGCCGTAACAAGAAAAAAGGGCGCCGGAGCATCGCTCCCGCGCCCTTTCCTGATGCCTGAGTGGGCGTCTCCGCTTATTCGGCGGCGACGGTGCCCTTGGCCGGACGGTTGTCCCGGCGCTCGGCGATACGCGCCGACTTGCCGGTGCGGCCGCGCAGATAGTACAGCTTGGCACGACGCACCGCGCCCTTGCGGACGACTTCGATGCTGTCGATGTTCGGCGAATACAGCGGGAACACGCGTTCCACGCCCTCACCGAAGCTGATCTTGCGCACGGTGAAGTTCGAACCCATGCCCTTGTTCGAGCGCGCGATGCACACGCCCTCGTAGTTCTGGACGCGGGTGCGGTCGCCTTCGACCACCTTCACGCCGACCTTCAGCGTGTCGCCGGGGCGGAACTCCGGGATCTTCTTCGATTCGAGAAACTTTGCGATGTTCTCGGCTTCGATCGTCTGGATGAGATTCATCTCATGCGTCCTTAGTCTGTCGCCGCGCGCCAGAGGGAGGCTTGACCCGAACGCCCTCGTGACGTTCCCAAAGGTCCGGCCTCCGTAGCCGTGTCTCGGTCTCGGCCATGTGCTTTCGCCAGGCCGCGATCCTCGCATGATCCCCCGATCGCAGCACTTCGGGGATCGTGCGCCCTTCCCATTCATAAGGTCGGGTATAATGCGGATATTCGAGAAGGCCGCTTTCGAAGCTCTCGTCATCCCCGCTGGAAGGCGCGCCCATTACGCCGGGAAGCAGCCGAATGCAAGCGTCGAGCAGCACCAGCGCCCCCATTTCCCCGCCCGACAGGATATAGTCGCCGATTGAGACTTCCTCGATCCTGCGGCCTTCGAAGATGCGCTCGTCGAACCCTTCGAACCGCCCGCACAGGATGGTGACGCCGGGACCGCTCGCAAGATCACGTACGCGCGCCTGCGTGAGCGGCCGCCCGCGCGGCGTCATCGCCAGCAGCGGCGCGCCGGTTGTGACGCTGTCGATCGCAGCAGCCAGCACGTCCGCGCGCAACACCATCCCCGCGCCGCCACCTGCGGGCGTGTCATCGACGGTGCGGTGGCGATCGGTCGCGAAGTCGCGGATGTTGCGCGCGTCGAGGCTCCACCGCCCCTCCGCCAGCGCCCGCCCGGCGAGCGAGTGGCCAAGCGGGCCCGGAAACATATCCGGGTACAGCGTGAGGATGGTGGCGGCGAAGGAACTCACACGACGAACGCAGCGTCGACGACGAGCCGATCCTCGCCCCATTCGGGAACAGCATCGGCGTTCATCGGCACCATGAAACGCGCGCCCGGCTTGCCGTCCACCGCCGGTCGCTCGATCTCGATCACGTCGCCCGCGCCGAAATCCTCGACCGTCACGACAAGGCCGAGCGCCTCGCCCGTCGTGGAGACGGCGGGCAGGCCGATCAGGTCGGCATGATAATATTCGCCGTCCTCAAGCGGCGGCAGCGCCGATCGCGGCACCGTCAGTTCGGTGCCGCGAAGCGCCTCGGCGGCATTGCGATCGGTCACTTCGGCGAAGCGCGCGATCGTGCCGTTGCTGCCGGGCCGCGCCGACTTGAGCGTCAGCGCGACGCCGGACTTGGCGCTCAGCGTCGTGTAGCGGCCAAGATCCTCGGTGAAGACCTTGAGCCGCACTTCGCCCGTCACGCCATGCGCGCCGATGATGACGGCCAGCGTGACGGGGCGATCTCCAGCCATTACGCTTCGGCCGAAGCCTCTTCAGCGGGCGCTTCCTCGGCGGGAGCGGCTGCGGCTGCCTTGGCGGCTTCCTCGGCTTCCGCCAGCTTGGTGGCGCGTTCCTCAGCGCGCTCGGTCGCCTTCTCGCCGGGCTTGCCCTTGTTCGGGTTGTTGCGCGCTGCGCGCTCCTTCACGCCGGCGACGTCGAGGAAGCGGGCGACACGGTCGGTCGGCTGCGCGCCGTTGCCGAGCCAGTGCTTGGCACGCTCGGCGTCGAGCACGATGCGCTTCTCGTCGTCCTTGGCGAGCAGCGGGTTGTACGTGCCGATCTTCTCGATGAACTTGCCATCACGCGGGCTGCGTGCGTCCGCCACGACGATGCGGTAGTAAGGACGCTTCTTGGAGCCGCCACGCGACAAACGAATGCTGAGTGCCATTTAAACTGTTTCCTTCTTCTTCATTCCGATGCTCCGGCGCGTGCCGGAACGGTTGTTTGAGACTGCGCGATCGGCGCAGCCGCGATCACTTCTTCTTGCGATTCATCAAATTCTCGAAGCCCGGCGGCAGCTTGGCTTGCCCGCCGCCCAGCCCAGGCAGACCACCCGAGTTGCCGCCGATCAGGCTGCCGATATCCGGCGCGCCAGCCCCGCCGAGCCCGCCCATGCCACCACCACCGAGACCGCCCTTGCCGAACATCGCCGCCATGCCCTTTAACCCGCCCATCTTGCGGATCTTCTTCATGGCGCCCGCCATCTCCTGATGCATCTTGAGGAGCTTGTTGACCTCCTGCACGGTCAGTCCCGCGCCCTTGGCGACGCGGATCTTGCGCTTGGCGTTGAGCAGTTCGGGCTTGGCGCGCTCCTTTGCGGTCATCGAGCCGATGATCGCATCCATGTGGATCAGCACCTTGTCGCCGCCAGCCTGTTCGACCGCGCCCTGCGCCTTCTTCAAGCCCGGCAGCATCCCCGCGAGCGCGCCGAGGCCGCCCATCTTGCGCATCTGCTGGAGCTGCGCGCGCAGATCGTTGAGATCGAACTCACCCTTGGCGAGCCGCGCCGCGATCTTCTCGGCATCTTCCTGCTGGATCGTCTCGGCGGCGCGCTCGACGAGGCTGACCACGTCGCCCATGCCGAGGATGCGGCCCGCCACACGCGAAGGATGGAACGGCTCGAGCGCGTCCATCTTCTCGCCGGTGCCGGCGAACTTGATCGGCTTGCCGGTGACGGCGCGCATCGACAGCGCCGCACCGCCGCGCGCATCGCCGTCCATGCGGGTCAGCACCACGCCGGTGAGCGGCACATGTTCGGAGAAGCTGGTCGCGACGTTGACCGCGTCCTGCCCGGTCAGCGCATCGACGACGAGCAGGATCTCGTTCGGCTTGGCGACGTCGGCGACGGCGCGCATCTCGTCCATCAGCGCCTGATCGACGTGGAGACGGCCCGCCGTGTCGAGCATCAGCACGTCGTAACCTTGCAGCTTCGCCGCCTGGAGCGCGCGCCGCGCGATATCGACCGGCTGCTGACCGGGCACGATCGGCAGCGTCGCCACTTCGGTCTGCGTGCCCAGCGTCGCGAGCTGTTCCTGCGCGTTCGGGCGATTGACGTCGAGCGACGCCATCAGCACCTTCTTGCGCTCGCGTCCGGCCTGCCCGTTCGACAGCCGCCGCGCGATCTTGGCCGTGGTCGTCGTCTTGCCCGAGCCTTGCAGGCCGACCATCATGATGACGGCGGGCGGGGTGACGCCGATGTCGAGTTCGGCCGCATTGCCGCCGTCCGCACCGCCGAGCATCTCGACCAGCGCGTCGTTGACGATCTTGACGACCTGCTGCCCCGGCGTGACCGAGCGCAGCACGTTCTGACCGACCGCAAGCTCGGTCGCCTTGTCGACGAACTCGCGCGCGACCGGCAGCGCGACGTCCGCTTCGAGCAGCGCGACGCGCACCTCGCGCATCGCGGCGCGCACGTCCGCCTCGGTCAGCGCACCACGGCCGCGCAACCGATCGAACACACCGCCAAGACGATCGCTGAGACTGTCGAACATCGTCAAACCTTCCACTTCGAACGCTCACCCGCCTCGAGAAACGCAAAAGACGCCGGCGGACGAAACCTCGTCGGCCGGCGTTACCCCTCGGGGCGAGCCTTTTACGAATCCCATGCAGGAGACGTTCGCGGCGCGCTTTAACGGCTTCCCGCATAAACCGCAAGTCACCGGTGCTTAACCCGAAATACACGGCTTGTCGGCATAGTCCGGCGACGATTTTGCGGGGCAGGTTGGAATGCGTTTGAAGCACCGCGAGGACGGAAAGGACACGAAGACGCCGCCTCGCCACGATCTTTGGATCGGCACGATCACAGTGTCGGCGACGCTGCTGTTCGTCGCGATCGGCAGCGTCGTGCTGTCGCGGGTGCTGAGCGCGGGGCTGTCCGGCGGCCCACAGGTCGATCAGACGCTGGTGATCGCGCTGCTGCTCAACGTCGCGCTGATCCTGTTCGGCTGGCGTCGCCACCGTGAGCTTTCCACCGAAGTGGCGGTGCGCACCGCCGCCGAGGAGCGCGCGCACCAGCTTGCCGCGCGCGATCCGCTCACCGGCTTTCTCAACCGCCGCAGCCTCGCGGAAGAAGGCGCGGCGCTCTATGCGCAGGCCCAGCGACGCTACAAGGCGGTGGCGTTGATGATGATCGACCTCGATCATTTCAAGGCGGTCAACGATCTGCACGGCCATCCAATCGGCGACGCGCTGCTCGCACAGGTCGCCGGGGAGATCGCCCGAGCCATGCCGAGCGGTGCGCTCACCGCGCGGATCGGCGGGGACGAGTTCGCCTGCGCCTTCCTGTTCGATGCAGGCCACCCCGGCCCGGTCGAACGCGTGGTCGAGCGTACCATCAGCAAGCTTGCCCAGCCGTTCCGGTGCGAGGGGCTGGTGCTCAACATCAGCGCCTCGGTCGGGGTCGCACGGTCGGATCAGGGGTGCGCCAGCATCGACGCGCTGCTCCGTGCCGCCGACACCGCGATGTATGCGGCGAAGAAAGCCGGGCGTAACCGCTTCGCCTGGTTCGATCAGTCGATGGAGCGCGCCGAGGAGGCCCGCGCAACGCTGGAAGCGAACCTGCGCGGGGCGATCCACCGCCACGAGATCGCCCCCTATTTCGAACAGCAGATCGATCTGGTGAGTGGCCGGCTGTGCGGTTTCGAGGTGCTGGCGCGTTGGGAGAAGCCCGACGGTACGCTCGTGCTGCCGGCCGCGTTCGTGCCGATCGCCGAGCACACCGGGATGATCGCCGATCTGGCGTTGTCGGTGATGCGGCAGGCGTTCGTCGCGGCGCGCGACTGGGACGCGGCGCTGACGCTGTCGGTGAACCTCTCGCCGCGCCAGTTGCAGGATGCGTGGCTCGCACAGAAGATCATCAAGGTGCTGACCGAGGCGTCCTTCCCCGCCACCCGGCTTGAGGTGGAAGTGACCGAGGCGGCGTTGTTCGACAATCTGCCGCTTGTCCAGTCGACCCTCGCCAGCCTGAAGAACCAGGGCGTCGGGCTCGTGCTGGATGATTTCGGCAACGGCTTCTCCAGTCTCGCGCATCTGCGTGCGGCGCCGTTCGACCGCATCAAGATCAGCCGCGCCTTCGTGAGCAGCATGAGCGACCCCGATCATGGCGCGATCGTCACCGCGGCCGCGCGGCTCGGCGATTGCTTCAACCTGCCCACGACTGCGGTCGGCATCGAGAGCGACGACGTGGCGACGCGGCTGCGGGTGCTGGGGTGTGCACGCGGCCAGGGCCATCATTACGGGCGACCGGCGAGCGTCGCGGGTACGCGCAGCCTGCTCGCCGCGCGCGGGCTGGTGCGTCAGCCTGGTGCACCGATCGGCTTCGATCCACGCCGCGCGTCGCGCTAGAATGGACATCGGCCTCGCCTGTCCCTAGATCACCGCGCATGATCGACCGCCCCGGCCACGCGTATGGCTGATCCTCACATCGTCAGCCTGGGCTGCCGGCTCAACATCGCCGAGAGCGAGACGATCCGCGCGCTGCTCGCCGACGAACGCGATGGTGACCGCGATACGGTGGTCGTCAACAGTTGCGCCGTCACCAACAGCGCCGTCGCCGAGACGCGCGCCGCCATCCGCCGCGCGCGCCGCGAGCGCCCGGCGGCGGAGATCGTCGTGACCGGCTGCGCGGCGCAGATCGACCCCGCAAGCTTCGCGGCGATGCCCGAAGTCGATCGCGTGATCGGCAATGCGGAAAAACTGACGCAATCAGCTTGGAAGGCTGATGCAAAGGTGCAGGTCGGCGACATCATGGCGGTCCGCGACACCGCGCCGCACCTCGCCAGCGCCTTCGCTGCGCACGCCCGCGCCTTCGTGGAGGTGCAGAACGGCTGCGACCATCGCTGCACCTTCTGCGCGATCCCCTACGGGCGCGGCAACAGCCGGTCGGTCCCGGCCGGCGGCGTGATCGGGCGGATCGCCGCACTGGTCGAGGCTGGCTACCGCGAGGTCGTGCTGACCGGGGTCGATCTCACCAGCTATGGCCCCGACCTGCCCGGCGCGCCGTCGCTCGGGATGCTGGTCGAGCGGATTCTTGCGCACGTGCCGGGGCTGGCGCGATTGCGGCTCTCATCGCTCGATTCGGTCGAGATAGACGATCGGCTGTTCGACCTGATCGCGCACGAGCCGCGCGTGATGCCGCATGTCCATCTCTCCTTTCAGGCAGGCGACGACATGATCCTCAAGCGGATGAAGCGCCGCCACGGCCGCGCACAGGCAGTGGCGCTGGTCGCGCGGCTCAAGGCGGCACGGCCGGAGATCGCGATCGGCGCGGACCTGATCGCGGGCTTCCCGACCGAGGATGAGGCGATGTTCGCCGGCACGCGCGCGCTGATCGACGATTGCGACATCGTCCACGCGCACATCTTCCCCTATTCGCCGCGCGCGGGCACACCCGCCGCGCGGATGCCGCAGGTGCCGGATGCGGTCCGCAAGGCGCGCGCGGCCGAGCTGCGCGCGGCGGCGGCAGCGCGCAAGGCGGCGTGGCTGCGCGGGCTGGTCGGCAGCACGCAGGACGTGCTGGTCGAGCGGCCGGGCGACCGGGGCCATGCCGGCAACTTCGCCGAGGTGCGGATGCCGCGCGCCGAGATCGGTTCTCTTCAGCGTGTCGTGATCGGCTCGGTCGACGGCACAACACTCATTGGTTCCCCGGCGCAGGCCGGGGTCCAGTTGGGGGACGGCGGTAACGGCGCATTGCGCTCCATTACCGCAACCTCCCCGACCGGACCCCGGCCGTCGCCGGGGATCAGGCTTCTGGAAACCACAGCATGAGCACCACCCCCGGCTGGCACGAGCGCCTGCTCGGCGGCTTCAAACGCACTTCGGATCGGTTGATCGGCAACCTCGTCGGGCTCGGCACCGCGCCGCTCGACGACGCGACGCTCGACGACATCGAGGAAGCGCTGATCGCCTCCGACCTCGGCCCCGAAACCTCGGCACGCATCCGCGACCGGCTCGCCGGCGGCATCTTCGAGCGCGACATGGAGGATCTCGGCATCCGCCTGACCGTCGCCGAGGAGATCGAGAAGGTACTGGAGCGCGTCGCCAAGCCGCTCGAGATCGAGGCCTTCCCGCGTCCGCAGGTGATCCTCGTCATCGGCGTCAACGGGTCGGGCAAGACCACCACCATCGCCAAGCTCGCGCACTGGCTGAAGGAGCAGGACTACGCGGTGATGCTCGCGGCGGGCGACACGTTCCGCGCCGCCGCGATCGGCCAGCTCGCCACTTGGGCTGAACGCGCGGGTGTGCCGATCATCAGCGGCAAGGAAGGCGGCGATGCGGCGGGCATCGTGTACGAAGCGGTCAAGCAGGCGACCGCGATCGGCACCGACGTGCTGATCGTCGACACAGCCGGCCGGCTCCAGAACAAGCGCGAGCTGATGGACGAACTCGCCAAGATCCGCCGCGTGCTCGGTCGCCTCAATCCGGCGGCTCCACACGACGTGCTGCTGGTGCTGGATGCGACCACCGGGCAGAATGCGCTCAGCCAGATCGAAGTGTTCAAGGAGATGGCGGGGGTGACCGGGCTCGTCATGACCAAGCTCGACGGCTCGGCGCGCGGCGGCATCCTCGTCGCGGCGGCGGAGAAATACGGGCTGCCGATCCACGCGATCGGCGTCGGCGAGGGTATGGGCGATCTGCGTCCGTTCGATGCCAACGAAGTCTCGCGGATCATCGCCGGCGTCGATGGAGTACGCAGCCGTGGATAAGAAGCCGGTCAACGCGCCGATGCTGCGCATGGCGGTCGATTACGGGCCGCTGCTGGTGTTCTTCGCGGTCAACTACCTCGCACCCGGCCCGACCGTGGCGAAGGCGGTCGCGGCGACGATCGCGTTCATGATCGCGGAGGTCGCCGCGCTGCTGTTCTCGCAGATCAAGCTCGGCTCGATCTCGCCGATGCTGTGGATCACGGGCGTGCTGGTGCTCGTGTTCGGCGGGCTGACCATCTATTTCCACGACCAGCAGTTCATCCAGATGAAGCCGACCTTCGTCTATGCGCTGTTCGGGGGCATCCTGCTGTTCGGCTGGCTGACCGGGCGACCGCTGCTCCAGCAACTGCTCGAAACCGCCTATCCGGGGCTCGACGCGGCGGGCTGGCACAAGCTGACGCGCAACTGGGCGGTGTTCTTCGTGGCGATGGCGATCGCCAACGAGGCGGTGTGGCGCGGTACGCTCGCCGCCTGGGGCAAGGATGCCGGGTGGAATGCGTGGCTGTGGTACAAATTCCCCGGCTGCGTCATCATCACATTGGTGTTCGCGATGGCGAACGTACCGATGCTGATGAAGCACGGCCTGACGCTCGGCGACGACAAGCCGCCGGTCGTCCCGCCGGAGGGGTGAGCATCAGGCACGATCACGCGTGGGGCAAAGGCCTTTGCCCCACGCGTGATCCGATCATCTCGCGGCCCGAACGCTGACAGCGGCCCGACCCGCAACCTCTTTGCGCCTCCGTGCCTCCGCGTGACACATCCTAAACGCAGACACGAAATTGGGTTCGCGCAGAGGCGCGGAGGACGCCGAGGTGTTGCGCTTGAGGTGGCCGCTCGCCTCGCCAAGCAGGGTCGGATCTCTGCGCCCTCTGCGCCTCTGCGTGAACTTTACGTCGCCCCGGCGCATGCCGGGGTCGTCGGGTTGTTTGAAAGCCACCCGCCCAAACAGAGCGGCCCCGGCCTGCGCCGGGGCGACGTGCAGATAAGAAAAAGGGCCGGAAACCCCACGGTTCCCGGCCCCTCTTCCTGTCGACGGTGCGATTAGCCCTGCTGGTCGGCCCGGCTCACGCCCTCGCCGTCGAGGTTCTGCGCGGCGAATTCCCAGTTGAGGATCTTGCCGGTCAGCGCTTCGAGATAGCCCGGACGCGCGTTGCGGTAATCGATGTAATAGGCGTGCTCCCACACGTCGATCGTCAGCAGCGGCTTGTAATCATAGACGACGGGCGTGTCGGCGTCGTGCAGCGACGTGACCTTGAGCTTGTCGCCCTCCAGCACCAGCCAGCCCCAGCCGCTCGCGAAATGGTTGGTCGATTCGGCGACCAGCGCCTTCACCAACGCCTCGGTCGAGCCGAAATCGCGCTCGATCATCTCGGCCAGCTTGCCGGTCGGCGCGGCGTAGTTCGGGGTCAGCGAGTTCCAGAAAAAGGTGTGGTTCCAAACCTGCGCCGAGTTGTTGAACAGGCCCTTGTCGCCGGTTTCCTTGGCATGCTTGATGACCTCGACGAGCGACTTGCCCTCCAGACCCTTTTCGGTGACGAAGCCGTTGGTCTTGTCGACATAGGCCTTGTGATGCTTGCCGTGGTGGAAGTCGAACGTCTCGGCGGACATGGTCGGCGCAAGCGCATCCTTGGGGAAAGGAAGCGGGGGAAGTTCGAAAGCCATAGGATATCCTCCTTGAGAGACGTTCAGGATCAGCGGGCAAACGCCTGTCGCCCGGAAATGGGTCCGCCGGGATTATTACGCAACCGATTCGGAATTGAGAATGAATCGCAGATACTTACTGCGAGCCGTTCGCAACTCCGCGCTTTACGTCACTCCAGCGAAAGCTAAGGTCTCTCCATGATGACGCGCGAGAGAGCCGCGAGAGACCCCAGCGTTCACTGGGGTGACGGTTGGGGTAGGCTCATCGTTTGAGCAGTCGAGTCGCAAACTACACAGCGGCCCCGGCCTGCGCCGGGGCGACCATGGGAGTTACGCCCCGGCCGAGATCAACCCGTGCCGTTTGAGCGCGTGGCGCAATTGATCGTAGCTCAGCCCGAGCGCATCGGCAGTGGCGCGCTGGTTGAAGCGATGCTCGGCCATCGCCTTCTTGAGCAGGTCGCGCTCGAACTTGGCGATGCGCCCCTTGAAGTCGCCGGGTTCGTCTTCGGCCGGCAGCGCGGGGGCCGCAGGTGCAGACGCCGCCTCCACCACCATCGCCCCGCCCTGTGCCGAGCGCGGCCGATGCGGCGACTGGAACGGATCGAACTCGATCGCGTCGATGGGCGTATCGCGCTCCCAGCGATACACCGCGCGCTCCACCACGTTGCGCAACTCGCGCACATTGCCGGGCCAGTCATACGCCACCAGCTCCGCCATCGCCTCGCGCGAGAAACCGGGCCAGTCGAGCCGCCCCATTTCCGAGGCCATGCGGCGCCCGTAGTGTTCGGCCAGCACCGGCACGTCACCAGTGCGCGCGCGCAAGGGCGGCAGCGTCACCACCTCGAACGACAGCCGGTCGAGCAGATCGGCGCGAAACTGGTGGCGCATCACCTTGTCGGGCAAATGCTCGTTGGTGGCGGCGACGATGCGCACATCGACGCGGAGCGGGCGCGAGGAGCCGATCCGCGTCACCTCGCCATATTCGACCGCGCGGAGCAGCCGGTCCTGCGCCGCCATCGACAAGGTGCCGAGTTCGTCGAGGAACAAAGTGCCGCCATGCGCCTCCTCGAACCGCCCCTGCCGCGCCTTGGTCGCGCCCGTGAACGCGCCCGCCTCGTGCCCGAACAGCTCGGCCTCGATCAGCGTCTCCGGCAGCGCCGCGCAGTTCATGATGACGAGCGGCTGGTCCCAGCGGGGGCTGAGCCGGTGGAGCCGCTCGGCCACCAATTCCTTGCCGGTGCCGCGCTCGCCGATCACCAGAACGGGGCGGTCGAGCGCGGCGGCGCGGCTGGCACGCTCCAGCGCGTCGAGAAACGGGCCGGATTGGCCGATGACCTGGGTAGTGCGCTCCATTGCCAAGGCTTGGCGTAAAATCCCAACGCTTGGCAAGAGCGTGCGGCGCGCAAGCTGCCAATCCGTTCAGGAAAGCCCGCAAATCCGCCGTTTTGAAAATTGGCACGGACCCTGCAAAGCTGTGAGGGTACACCACCGCTTTTCCTGCTTACCAAGGAGTATTTTTGGTTATGGGCATCTTCTCCCGAACCCGCGACATCATCGCCGCCAATTTCACCGACCTGCTCGACAAGGCGGAAGACCCTTCGAAGATGATCCGCATGATCATCCTCGAGATGGAGGAGACCCTGGTCGAGGTCCGCGCCTCCGCCGCGCGGACCATCGCCGACCAGAAGGAGATGCGCCGCCATATCGAAAAGCTCGGCAAGCTTCAGGATAGCTGGACCGAGAAGGCCGAGCTGGCGCTGTCCAAGAACCGCGAGGATCTCGCCAAGGCCGCGCTGGTCGAGAAGCAGAAAGCCGCCGACATGGCCGATCAGCTCGAGCAGGAAATCGCGGTGCTCGACGAGGCGCTGCGCGCTTCGGAGGAGGACATCAACAAGCTCCAGACCAAGCTGCGCGAGGCGCGTACCCGCCAGAACCAGATCGTCACCCGGCTCGAAAGCGCACACAACCGCGTGAAGCTGCGCGAGATGGTCAACGGGCCGCGCATGCAGGACGCGTTCTCGCGCTTCGACATGCTCGACCGCCGCGTCGACATGGCCGAGGGCCGCGCGGAGGCAGCCGGGTTCGGCGCCGCGCCCAAGTCGCTCGAGGAGGAGATCGCCGAACTGAAGTCCGCCGACAAGGTCGATGCCGAACTCGCCGCACTGAAGGCCCGCATGGGCAAGGAGGGCTGAGATGGAGGACGTCTTCCTCCCCATCGTCATCTGCGCCGTCCTGTTTATCGGCATGCCGTGGGTGATCCTGCACTACATCACCAAGTGGAAGCAGGCGCCCAAGATCACCAACGAGGACGAGAAGCTGCTCGACGAACTCCACCTGCTCGCCCGCAGGCTGGAGGATCGGCTCCAGACGATCGAACGCATCGTCGCCGCCGATCATCCCGACTGGCGCCCGGGCGTGCCGCACGAGCCGCGCCCATCCTACGACCTTTCCAAGAGGAACTGACCCATGAGCGCGAGCCGCACCAAATTCTACCTCGACAAGCAGAACCGCAAATGGCTGGGCGTCTGCGCGGGGATTGCCGATTATACCGGCCTCGACGTCACTTTGGTCCGCGTCGGCATCGTCGTGCTGACGATCGTCGGCGGCTTCCCTTGGACGCTGATCGCCTATGGCCTCGTCGCCTGGATGGCGGATGCCAAGCCTTACGGATTGTACGAAAGCCCGGAAGACCAGAAATTCTGGCAGGGCGTGCGCAGCAACCCGACTCGCTCGACTGCGGAGGTCCGCTCGAAGTTCCGCGACATCGACCGCCGGCTCGGCGACATCGAGACGATGTACACCAGCCGCAACACCCGCCTCGCCGACGAGATCGACAGCCTGCGCTGATCGTCCGCCATCATCTCGAACCGATAACAGGATCACCTCTCATGTCGTCCACCTGGGGAATGCTCGTACCGCTTGCCGCCATCACGATCTGGCCGCTGAGCCGGGTGTTCAACACTTGGGTTCGCGCCAGGCACGGCTACCCGCTCGATGATGCCAAGCGCGACGATCGCGACCGGTTGTCGAGCGACCGCCAGACCGAGTTGCTGAGCGCCGAGAACGAGCGGCTGACGCAGAAGATCGGCCGGCTCGAGGAGCGGATCGCGGTGCTCGAACGCATCGCCACCGACCCGGCCGAGCGCACCTCGCGCGAAATCGAGGCGTTGCGCGCGCTCCCCTGAGCCGCCCGCCTCCACCCTCCCGAAACCTCAAATCGCACCAGCGCGCGGCCCCCGCCGCAGCGCCAGGAAAGGTACGCCCATGTTCCTCACCGGCTTCCTCCTCGTCCTCGCCGCCGCGACCGCGACCGGCGTGTTCGCCACCGAAAGCGTCGATCGCCCACGCCGCCGCCAGGAACGGCTCGCCGCGCAGCCGCACGCGCAGTAACATCGCTCCAGCATCAGGGGAGTTTTCCGCATGAACCCGTTTGAAATGGTCGTCGCCATCATCGTCGTCATCACGGTCGGTCGCGTGGTCATGGCGCGCTACGGCGTCGTCCACAGCAAGCCCGGCGAGAGCGTCGCCTTCCGTGACGACGGCGCGGGCAAGGCCGAGAACGAGCGGCTGCGCGACGAACTGCGCGGTCTGAAGGAGCGGATCGCCGTGCTCGAACGCCTCGCCACCGACGCCGACACCAGCAGTGCCCGCCTCGATCGCGAGATCGAGCGGCTGCGCGAGAAGTGACCTTCATGCCCACAGGAGCAGGGATCATGACCGACCCGGGTTTCTACCTCACGATGGCGGCAAGCGCGCTCGCCGGGCTGGCGATGCTGACCTACGCCACGCTGACCGGCTGGCGCGGCTGGCTGGCGCTCAAGCAGCAGGAATTGCAGCAGCATCCGGGCGACCGCACCGCGCCTGCCCTGCCCAACGCCAGCGCACGCATCGAGATCGCCGACCTCAAGGAACGGATCCGCAAGCTGGAGGCGATCGCGGCGGGGGTGGATCTTTAATGCTCATCCCCGGCGGAGGCCGGGGAACTGCCCTGGTCGCCTCGAACCCTGTGGACGTCCCCGCCCCGCCCCGTTACCGCCACCGCCATGACCACACTCGCCGAACTACAGGACGAATACAGCTTCCTCGAACCCGACGATCGCTATCGGCTGCTGATCGATCTTGGCAAGGCGCTGGAACCGATGCCCGATCCGCTCAAGACCGACGCCACGCTGGTGCGCGGCTGCTCCGCCTCGGTGTGGGTCTATCCGATGCGACGCGAGGACGGGACGCTCCACTTCCTCGCCGATTCGAACGCCGCCATCACTAAGGGCATCATCGCGCTGGTGCTCCTGACCGTGCAGGACCGATCGGCGCAGGCGATCAACGCCACCGACATCGCCGGGGCGCTCGCCCCGTTCGATCTCGGCAACCAGCTCAGTTCGAATCGGACGCAGGGCATCCCCAACATGATCGCGCTGATCCGCGAAACGGCGGCGCGCTACGCCGCGGAATAAGAGGTTCGCGTTCAGCCCGCCTTGGGCGGCTTGGGCGGGCGAGGATAGGGCACGAAATCGTTGAGCCCGATCGACCCGCTCGGCATGCGGGAGCCACGGTCGATCAGCCGCACGATATCGATCCGACAGGCTTCGCCGTTGTGCGGCTCGCTGACCAGGATGTCGTCGTCGTCGAGGAAGTTCACCCCGCTCGGCCGGTTGACGTACAGCGTGCCGTTGCTGCCTGTATAGACGATCGCGGTATGGTCGATGATCTCGCTGGAACGGATCTGCGTGATCGGCACGCAATCGACCGGCTTGCCGGCGGTGCGGCCTTCGAGCAGCTTGGCGAGCTTGGCTTCGCCGGTCAGGTGGTCGCGCGCCTGAAGCGGCACGGCGGAACCGATCGCGGCCAGCGCAGCGAGAGCGGTAAGACACTGGGTGACACGCATCTTGACTATTCTCCGAATGATTACGGCGTCATAGCCTGTAGATGCTGAACCGGCGCTGACGGGTTCAGTTCCAGTTCCTCGATCACCGTGTCGATCGGCGCGCCGGCCCGGACGATCTTCCAGTGATGATTGTCGCGACTGTCGACCACCGTCACCGCGCCTTTGGGGCAAACCTTAAGGCACTTGACCTCGAGGATCCCCATCGCCGCCTTGCGGCCCGATTTCAGCCCGAGTTCCTTGCGCAGCACTTTGGCAAGCGGCTTCTTGCCGCCCGGGCCGAACCCGCCGCCGACCTTCTTCGAACATTTCGTGCAGATCATCAGCGTGCGCGACCAGCCGGAGCGGACCGTCTTCACGCCTGCGGCTTCCACTCGCGGTTCTCCTCCGCGACGCGCAACACGTCGTAGGCGGCCTGAATGGCGACGAAGCGCGCTGCCGCCTCCTTGTCGCCGGGGCGGATGTCCGGATGGTTCTGCTTGGCGAGCCGCCGCCACGCGACGCGCACCGCCTCGAATTCGGCATCCACCTCCAGCCCGAGCACCTCTAGCGCGCGCAACTCGTCGCGCGAGCGCGTGCCGTCGCCCGAGCCCGCCCATTGCTGGTGCCGCGACGTGGTGTAACCGTCCGCGGTACGCGTCTCCGCCGCCTCGCGCTCGGCCGCTTCCTCGGCGCTCAGCCCCTCGAAATAGTTCCAGCCGCGATTATACTCGCCGGCATGCTCCTGGCAGAAATACCAGCGCTCCGGACTGTTGGGGGATTTGGGCGCGGGGCAGTTGCCGGGTTCGGTACAGCCGTGGCGATCGCACAAACGCACCTTCGCCGCCTCGCGGCTCGACTCGCCATACGCGCGCCAGCGCGGAAAGCCCCAATCGTCTCGTCTCGTCGCACGCGCCATAGCGATCCATCTAGGCAGCCGGGCGCTGCATTGCCATGACCGATTGGTGACAAACGCGAGTTTTCGCGTGGGGGTGGGTGGCTGCCTTGCGCCGAGAACCGCGCCCGGTTACGGCGATGCGCATGATCGAGGGGCTTTCGAGATGATCCAGCGTCACCGCTAAGGCGGCACGACATGCACCGGCGGACGCGATCCGCCCACGCACCTCCTGTTTCGAGAGCATCATGCAACGACTGAACACAAAGACCTGCGTCGTCACCGGCGCAGCGCGCGGCATCGGCCGTGCGATCGCCGCGCGCTTCCACGACGAAGGCGCGACCGTCATCCTCACCGACTGCGACACGGCCGCCGGAACTGCGGCCGCCGCCGAGATCGGCTGCCGCTTCGAAGCGCTCGACGTGCGCGAGGAGGCCGATTGGCTGCGGCTGGCCGGGATCGTTCCGGTGGCCGACGTGGTGGTCAACAATGCCGGCGTGACCGGCTTCGAAGCCGGTATAGTGCCGCACGATCCCGAACACGCCAGCCTGGCCGACTGGCGTGCGGTGCACCGCGTCAACCTCGACGGCGCCTTTCTCGGTTGCCGCTATGCGATCGGCGCGATGAAGGCGGGCGGCGCGGGGTCGATCATCAACATCTCGTCGCGTTCGGGGCTGGTCGGCATCCCCGGCGCCGCCGCGTATGCCTCCTCCAAAGCGGCGATCCGCAACCACAGCAAGACGGTGGCGCTGTATTGTGCGCAACAGGGCTGGCAGATCCGCTGCAACTCGCTGCATCCCGCCGCGATCCTCACGCCGATGTGGGAGCCGATGCTCGGCACCGGGGCGGAGCGCGCGTCGCGGATGCAGGCGCTGGTTGCGGATACCCCGCTCAGGCGCTTCGGCATGCCCGAGGAGGTCGCCGCGGTTGCGGCGATGCTCGCGTCGGACGAGGCGACCTACATCACCGGTACGGAGATCACGATCGACGGCGGCCTGCTCGCCGGCTCCGCCGCCGCGCCGGGCTGACCGGATCAGCGCCGCCCGGGCTGCGCGGCGCGTTCGATCGCCGGACGGTCGAACGCGTGGTCGCCATAGCGGCCGCCCTTCTCGACCCAGTGCAGGAACAGGTGCGCGGACCAGCTGTTCGGGTTGGGATCGAGCCGCCCGTGGCGGTGGTGAACGCCCTGGTATAACACCCCGTCCCCCGCCCGCATCGCCACCGACGCGAACGGTGCGCCGCCGAAATCGTCCTGCACCTCGCCGATGGGATGCTCGGTTCGGACGCGTTCGACCGACAGCGCCCAAGGCTGGTTATCGCCGTAAGCGATCGTCAGCGACAGGCTGTGTTCGCAAGCCTGACGATCGGAATGGACGCGGCACACGTCACCCTGCTGATAGGCACGGAAATAGGCATAGGTCGGCAGCAGCTCGCGCCCTACCGCAAGCGCGATGCGCGGGGTGAGCCCCCACAGAAAGGCGAGCATCGGCGTATAGTGGTAGGCATAGACCTCCAGCGCCGGCTGCCGCAGCAACGGCCCGCGCGCGGCGAAGCCCTGAAGCGGCGTGCCCGCGGCCTTCAGATCCGCCTCCATCCGGCGATAGAAGGCGAGCAGCACCTCCGGCGGGAACAGGCCCTCAAGATGCGCGAAGCCCTGTTGCCGGTACGCGTCCGCCGCAGCGTCATGTCTTTGCATCGCACGAGCCTAGCCGCCCGGGCGACGCCGGCAAAGCCCGCGCGTCGCCAAAGGGGAGGATACCAGAGGGTCTGTAAGCCGGGTTCTGTCCACCCCCTTGCGGAAGATAGGCGACCATTCCTCTAGGGCGACGCTTGCACGCCGCCTCAAGCAACCAACCCGGACGACGAGCAGAAACGATGCTCATGTGCCGTCCCTATTCGGTCTTGCTCCCGGTGGGGTTTGCCATGCCGCCTGCCGTTACCGGAGGCGCGGTGCGCTCTTACCGCACCCTTTCACCCTTGCCTGTCTCCGTGCTTGCGCAACGGACCATCGGCGGTTTGCTCTCTGTGGCACTGTCCCTGGGGTCACCCCCGCCGGGCGTTACCCGGCACCGTCGTTTCGCGGAGCCCGGACTTTCCTCGGCGTACTCGAAGTACGACGCGGCCGCCCGACCCTCTGGTATGGGGTGCCTTAGTCGTCACCCTGCGGTTTCGGCAACAACAAAGCGAGCAGGATGCTGCGGCATTCGCCGTCGATCTCCCCGTCGATCAGTTCGGGGCGGTAGCGGCGCTGGAAGGCGACGACTGCCGCCAGCTTGTCGGTCACGTCGTAGCCGAAGCGTTCGAGCGCGATGAGGAAGCCGGCATCGCTCCACATCGGGTCCATAAGGTTGCGGGTCGGGCGCGGCAGCGCGAGGCGCAGGCGGGCGAGCCGCGCCCAGGGGAACAGCTCGCCCGGGTCCTGCTTGCGGGTCGGCGCGATATCGGAATGGCCGACGATGTTGCCCCGCGTGATGCCGTAGCGCTCCTTGATCTCCCCGACGAGGCCGAGCAGCGCGTCGATCTGCGCCTCCGGGAAGTCGCGATAGCCGTGTTCGTGACCGGGATTGACCAGTTCGATACCGATCGAGGCGCTGTTGACGTCCTCGATCCGCCGCCAGCGCGACGCGCCGGCGTGCCAGGCGCGCTTGTCCTCGGCGACGAGCCGGTGAACCGCACCGTCCTCGTCCACCAGATAATGCGCGGACACCTTGGCGGCCGGATCGCACAGCCGGCCGAGCGCGGACGGCGCATCGACCATGCCGGTGTAATGGAGGACGATCATGGTGACAGGCAGCGTGCGCTCGTCGAAATTGGGGGACGCCGTCTCGGTGATCGTCATGCACGCTCCTGCTCGCCCCGGCGCGGCAGCGGCGCGCCGGTCAAGCGGCTGCGATACCCGGTCTCGCCGCGTTCGCCAACTCATAGAGACCACGGTAGCGCGTGCTCGGGCGGAAGCAGTCGCTCTGGCCGATCACCGTCTCGCCCGCGCCCAGCACGAGCAACCCGTCGGGACGCAGCGTCGAGGCGATCCGATCCAGCACCAGCCGGCGCGACGTGGGCGAAAGGTAGAGCAGCACGTTTCGGCACAGCACCATGTCGAAGCGGCCACCGGGCAGCGGATCGGCGACGATGTTCATGCGTCGATACTGGACATGGCGGAGCAGATCGCGCTTCACCGCCCATTCGTTGCCGTGCGGCTCGAACCAGCCGATCATGCGCCGGATCGACAGCCCGCGCTGGATCTCGAACTGCGAGTAGACACCAGACCTTGCGCGGGCGAGCGCCACGTCGGACACGTCGGTCGCGATGATCTCGGCAGCGTCGTCGCCACCTGTCACTTCGGCGAGCGCGATGGCGAGCGACACCGGCTCCTGCCCGATCGAGCAGCCTGCCGACCAGACGCGCAGCCGCCGATGGTGCGGGCCAGCGCTTGCACGGACATCGCGCGCGACCTCGGCCACCAGGTCGAACACGCCGCCATCACGAAAGAACGAGCTTTCGTGGTTGAGCATCGCGTTGACGGCGGCGGTGGCGAGTTCGCTCGATCCGGTGGCTGCGGCCGCGAAGGCATCGAGCGTCTCGTAACCGCGCTCGCGCATCAGCGGAGCCAGCGCGGTCTCGATCCGCCATGCGCGGTCGTTGCCGATCTGCTGGCCGGTACGCGATTCGAGCAGCGCGGCGAGCAGGTTCATCGCGCCACGCGCATGCGGCGTGCTGCTGGGCGGCATCATGACGGACGTCGTCCGGCGACGATGAGCTTGGCGATCTCGCCCGGCGGCAGGATGGCGTGCGCCGAGCCCGAGCGCGCGACTGTGCCGGGCATGCCCCATACGACCGACGTCTCGCGATCCTGCACCACCACCGCGCCGCCGGCCCGCGCGACCTGCGCCGCGCCTTCGTTGCCGTCGCGCCCCATGCCGCTCAGCACGATCGCCAGCGCGCGCGCGCCGTAAACCTCCGCGAGCGATTCGAACATCGGGTCGACCGAGGGCATGCAGCCGCTGGTCGCGCGCTGGTTGACCAGCCGGATCGCCGCGCCCTCGCCTGTGCTGACGAGGCGGATGTGCGCGTCTCCCGGCGCGACGATGACCTGGCCGGAACGGATGCGCATGCGATCCTCGGCGACGGTGCACGGCCGGTTGGCGAGAACCGCGACCTGCGCCGCGAAATAGGGCATGAAGGATTCCGGCAGATGCTGCGTGATGAGGATCGGCAGCGTGAAACTCGCGGGCAGTTCGGTGAGGATCAGCTTCAGAGCGTGGATGCCGCCCGTCGAAGCGCCGATCGCGACGATGTCGAAGCCGTCGGCGGGGGCGCGTCGCGGTACGGGACGCACTGGTTCGCCGCCCTGCTCGCGTGTGCACAGCCGGCTGAGTTTTTCCACCAGATCGGAGGAAAATCGCCCGGTGAAGCCGCCAGTCGCCGGCTTGACCAGAGTGTCCGCCGCGCCAAGCGCGAGCGCTTCGATCGTCGCCGACGCGCCGACACCGGCGGATGAGGAGACGATCAGCACCTTGGCACCCTTGCCCTCCGCGATCAGCGAGGGCAGCGCGGCAAGCCCGTTGACCCCGGGCATCTCAATATCGAGCACCAGCGCGTCGACCGCGTTGATCCGCAGGAAGCCGAGCGCGGCCGCCGCGTGCGGCACCGATCCCACCACCTTGAAGCGCGGATCGGCCTCGATCGCGCGCGTGATGACCGCCCGCGCCACCGCCGAATCATCGACGACGAGGATACGGGTCTGGCCTGCGGCGGAGACGATCGGCCGCTCGATCACTCTGGCGAGTGGCACCGGCGCAGCTCCGCTCAGGCCATGCCGACAATTTGCAGCTTGCTTTCGAGCGTCTCGCGATCGAACGGCTTCATGACATATTCGTCGGCGCCCGCTTCGATCGCGGCGCGGATGTGCGCCATGCCGTTCTCGGTCGTGCAGAACACCACCTTCGGGCGGCGCGACACGGTCGAATCGCGCAGCGCACGCAGGAAGTCCATCCCGCTCATCACCGGCATGTTCCAGTCGAGCAGCACCACATCCGGCACCGATTCAAGGCAGCTGTCGAGCGCCTGGCGACCGTCGCCCGCCTCCGTCACCTTGAAGTTCAGGGTCTCCAGGATGTGCCGCGCGACTTTGCGGATCACCTTCGAATCATCGACCACCAGGCAGGTTTTCATTATCGACCCCGTTTAACGCTTTACATATCCGTTTTGGCGCAAAAGCCTTCGATTCCGGTTAACTCGCGCCTCAGGCAGCTAACGGAGTTGCGCCGGGCACCAGCGCGCGCAGATCGACGGTCAGGATCGGCTCGCCGTTCAGCTCGACGGTGCCGTAGCCGATCGCGCTCCACACCCCGTCGAGGACCACGCCCGCGGCGAGCGGGCGGAAATCGAACGGCGCGACATCCTCGAGCGTATCGACGAGAATGGCATAATGGTGCCCGTCGATCCGGGTGATGACCGCGCGGTTGCCGCAAGTGTCACAACTGGCCGTGCCGATCGCCGCACGCGGATCGATCACGGTGACGACGCGGCTGCGCAGCGCGGCGAGCCCGCGCACCTGCGCATCGGCGCGCGGCACCGGGATGATCGTGCCGATATCCACGACCGAATCGACCTGCGCCGAATCGATCGCCACGGCGCGCCCGGCGAGGTGGGCGATCAGGAACAGGCCGCTCATCGACGGGCTCCGCTGGAAAGGTTGAGCGCGGCGAGTACGCCCTCGCGGTCATAGCGATAGATGGTGCCGGCGACGGTCGCGTCACGATCGCGGCGCAGGCGCACCACCGGCACCGTGCTCGCGACCGCAGGCGCGGCGGCGTCCATCGTCAGCACGACGTCGGGCAGATCGGCGCCCTTCATCGCGGTCGCGACCCGGTAACCGGCGCTTTCGAGCACGGGTTTGAGGAAGCTCGTCATCCACGCGGTTTCGCTGCCGTCGAGCAGGCACAGCGGCGGCGCCGCGTGCTGCGGCGTTGCGCCATGTTCGGCGAACAGCCAGAACAGGTCGAGCAGCTCGATCTGCTGCCCCGCGACCGAGGCGACCCCGGCGATCGGGCCGGGCACGCTCGCCGGCATCACCATCTCGGGCAGATCGACGATGTCGCGCGCTTCGCGGATCGCGTAGCCGACCTCGGTATCGCCATCGCGCAGCCGGAGGATGTGGACCTGCGCGTGCGCCGCCCAATCGCCCTGCGCGACCAGCGGGATGATCCTCCCGTCGAGCGACAGCCGCAGCCGGCCGGCGGAATAGCGGATCGCGGCGGTCGAGACAGGCTCGATCCGGTCGATCGCGGCGAGCGCGACCAGGCGGCGTTCGCCGTCGAGATCGTCGAACAGCAACGCCGAGGCGGCGCTTTCCTCCGCCTCATGCCCCTCATCCTCGGCGACCGTCTCGCGCCAGAAGCGGATGCCGGCGTGTGCGGCGATGCCCGCGCAGTCGAGCAGCAGCATCGGCACGCCCGTGTCGGGCAGCGTATGCCCGGCATAGAGACCGGTCGCCATCACCGCCGGCGCGGCCGGCTTGATGACGAGTTCCTCGTGGTCGAGCACGTCGTCCACCGCCAGCGCGAAGCTGCCGCCCGGGATGCTGAGGATGGCGAGCTTGCCCGCCTCACGGCCACGCGACAGCCCGAGCATGCCGCCGAGATCGACCAGCGGCATGCGGCGGTCGCGCACGGTGGCGACGGCGGTGCTGCCGAGCAGATCGACGCGGATCGCCTCGCCGCCGACCGATACGATCTCCTCGATCGCCTGCCGCGAGATGGCGAAGCGCTGATCGCCCACGCTCACGCCGATCGCGGCGATGATCGACAGCGTCAGCGGTACGTGGATCGCAATCGCCAGGCCCTTGCCGGGGAGGTTGGTCAGGTCGATGCGGCCGCCGATCTGCTCGACGTTGGCACGCACCACGTCCATGCCGACGCCGCGCCCGGAGATGGCGGTGACGTTGTCCTTGGTCGAAACGCCCGCCTCGAAGATCAGGTCGAGCTTGGCGCGATCGCTCATCGCGCGCAGCTCGGCGTCGCTGTGCGCGCCGCTGCGCGCCGCCTTCGCGACCAGCGCGGCGGTGTCGATCCCCGCGCCGTCGTCTTCGATCAGCACGATGATCTGGTTGCCCGACTGGCGTGCCGAGACGGTGAGCCGCCCGTTCTCGCGCTTCCCCGACGCACGGCGCGCGGCTGGCGCCTCGATGCCGTGGTCGATCGCGTTGCGGACGATGTGGACGAGCGGATCGCGCATCATCTCGATCATCTCGCGATCGAGTTCGACATCGCTGCCTTCGATATGCAGCGTCACCGATTTGCCGAGTTCGGCCGCGGTATCGCGCACCATGCGCGGCAACGCGGAGAACAGCGCGTCGATCTTCTGCATGCGCGTGCGCGTCACCGTGTCGCGCATCTCGGCGACGGTGGTGGACAGCCGTTCGAGCGCCGCCTCGATGGCCGGATCGGCGCCTTCGTCACGCAGGCGACGGGCGAGTTCGTTGCGCGCCAGCACCATGTCGGACATGCCGCTCATCATGCGATCGAGCAGATCGACGTTGAGCCGCACGCTGCGCGCCGGGTTGCTGCGCGGCGTGGGGGCTACGGTGGCTGCGGCGGGCGCGGCGACCTCCGCACTCTTGTCGAGCGCGGCGATCAGCAGTTCCTCGCCGCTGTCGTCGAGCGCGACGCCGACGTCGATCGCCTCGACGATCTCACCGATGCGGTCGACGATCGCGAGAACGGCGTTGACGAGGCGCGTGTCCGGGGTGCGCTCGCCCGAGCGGACGGCCGCCAGCACATCCTCGGCGGCGTGGCTCAGCCGGCTGAGACGTGGCAGATCGAGGAAGCCGCAGCTCCCCTTGACCGTGTGGACGAAGCGAAAGATTGCATCGAGCCGTTCACGGTCGGCGGGCGCGGATTCCCACGCGACGATCTCACCGGAAAGTGCCTCCAGCGTCTCGCGCGTTTCTGCGATGAATTCCTGAAGAAGATCGTCCATGTGCCCTCGGCGTGCGCGAGGGCCTCTTTGCAGGATCAGCCGTTAAAGCCGGGTTTACGCTACCGTCAGTAGCGCGCCAAACAGCAGCACCGGGTCTTCGGGCTCGGACACCTGGATCTCGCCCTTGCACTCTGCCACGATCGACTGGACCAGATACGCGGCCGCCGCGCGCGGCGTGATGACCGTGCCTTCACTCGCCCCGGTCAGCGCGGTGCGAAGTTCGTTGTCGAGCACGATGCGCGGCCCGTCGGCGCGCACGACGATCTCCATCTGCTTGCCGACGCATTCCGCGCCTACATCGAGCTGACCGCCGCGAATGAGCGCGTCGCCCGCGATCAGCGCGAGATTGAGCAGCACCTTGATGCCAGCCTTGGGCAGAACCGGATCCTCGACCAGCCAGCCGAGCTTCACGCGGTGGGTATCGCCGAACAGCCCCTCGATCGCGGCGCGCGCCTCACGCGAGTCGATCGTCTCGCCGAAGCCGCCGGCCGCGCCGAACGCGAGGCGGAAGAACTTCAGCTTGTTGGCGGATGCCTTGGCGCTTTCGCTGAGCAGTTCCAGGCAGCGCGCGCGCATGTCGGGATCATGCTCGTCGGCGAGCAGTTCGAGGCCGTTGTTGAGCGCGCCGACCGGGCTCAGCAGATCGTGGCAGAGGCGCGAGCACAACAGGCTGGCGAAGTCGACGGCGTTGATGGTCAAGGACATGGCTCCCGCGTGTCGCGCCTCTTTGGCGCAGCGGCGGCGTCGCCGCAAGTCGTGCCCGAGGTCAGGCGCCGTTGTTGCGGCGCGGTTCGTCCGTCGCCCGGTCCGCGTCAGCGTCTCGGACACGGAACGCCACGGGCTCGAAGCGCGCGGACGCGGCGTCGTTGCAGGCGCGCCAGACCGCAAACGTCTCACCCGAAAGGATCAGCCACAGCTTGCCGTCCGGCGCGGCCATCGCGGCATCGGTGGCGGAGGGACGCACATCGCCGCTCGGGTGCGAGTGCCAATAGCCGATCACGCGATCGCCGCCGGCGCGTTCGGCCCGCAACGCGGCGAACAGCGCGCCGGGGTCGATCTCGAACGTCCGCGCCGGATCGCTGGCGACGTTGGCGCACGCCTCGGCCCAGACGATCCGCAAAGGTTCGCCGAACAGCAAGCCGCAGCGCTCGCGTGCGGGATCTGCATGTGCATCCGCGATGATGCGATGTAGCGCGGTGCTTGAAATCTCCAACATGCTACCCAGATCCGTACTCTATGGACCGGGGGGTTTCCACTATCGAAGCGTGCGTCGCCGACGCCGAAGGGCTGCGGCTCGATCGCGCGCTTGCGGATGCGTTGCCGACGATCTCGCGCGAGCGGCTGAAGGCGCTGATCTCGAGCGGGGCCGTTTCCGATGCGGCCGGGGTGTTGCGCCGTGATCCGGCCAGCAAGGCGGTGCCGGGCGGCACCTACCACGTCAACGTGCCCGCCCCGCGTCCGGCGCATAACGAGCCGCAGGACATCGCGCTGAAGATCGTGTTCGAGGACGATCACCTGATCGTGATCGACAAGCAGGCCGGGCTGGTCGTCCATCCCGCGGCGGGCAATCTCGACGGGACTTTGGTCAACGCGCTGCTCCACCATTGCGCCGGGCGGCTGTCGGGGATCGGCGGGGTCGCGCGGCCGGGCATCGTCCACCGCATCGACAAGGACACCTCCGGGCTGATGGTCGCCGCCAAGACCGACCGCGCGCACGAGGGGCTGGCGAAGCAGTTCGCCGCGCACAGCATCGACCGGCGCTACAAGGCGATCGTCGGCGGACGGCCGACCCCGGCGGCGGGCAAGGTCGACGCGCCGCTCGCGCGCAGTCCGCAGAACCGCAAGAAGGTCGCGATCGTCCAGGGCGGCAAGCGCGCGGTCACGCATTTCAGCACGCTCGCTCGGTTGCGCGACGCCGCTCTGGTCGAGTGCCGGCTGGAGACCGGACGCACGCATCAGGTGCGCGTCCACATGGCCTCGATTGGTCACCCCTTGCTCGGCGACCCGGTTTATGGCAGAACAAAACCAGCCCACCGGCCTGTTCTGGAAACATTGGATTTCCGCCGGCAGGCGTTGCACGCCGCACGTCTGGGGTTCATTCACCCGCTGGAAAGCAACGCTTTGGCATTTGATAGCGAAATGCCGTCGGACATGCAGGAACTGTTCGATAGTCTTAACGTATAGGTTTCGTAGCGCACGCTGCCTCGTTCATGGGGCGTGCGCGTTGAAGGGAGATTGATCATGGCCACCGGCAGCAACGTACCGGCGACGATCCCCGCTCTTGGCGGCGAGGCGAGCCTCAACCGCTATCTGTCTGAGATCAAGAAGTTTCCGATCCTCGCGCCCGAGCAGGAATATATGCTCGCCAAGCGTTTCGAGGAGCATGGCGATACCGATGCGGCGGCGCAGCTCGTCACGTCGCACCTCCGCCTCGTCGCGAAGATCGCGATGGGCTATCGCGGCTATGGCCTGCCCGTGTCGGAGCTGATCTCGGAAGGCAATATCGGCCTGATGCAGGGCGTGAAGAAGTTCGAGGCCGATCGCGGCTTCCGCCTCGCCACCTATGCGATGTGGTGGATCAGGGCTTCGATCCAGGAATTCATCCTGCGATCGTGGAGCCTCGTGAAGATGGGCACCACGGCGGCACAGAAGAAGCTGTTCTTCAACCTGCGCCGCATGAAGTCCAAGCTCGACGCGTTCGAGGATGGAGATCTCAGCCCCGAACATCTCGCCAAGATCGCGCACGACCTCGGCGTGACCGAGGACGAGGTGACGAGCATGAACCGCCGCATGTCGATGGGCGGTGACACCTCCTTGAACGTGCCGATGCGCGAGGACGGCGAAGGTCAGTGGCAGGATTGGCTCGCCGATGATTCGCCGTTGCAGGACACGGTCGTCGCCGATGCGCAGGAAGCGGACGTGCGTCACACCATGCTCGAGAATGCGATGAGCGATCTCAACGAGCGCGAGCAGCATATCCTCACCGAACGCCGCCTGACCGACGAGCCCAAGACGCTCGAGGAACTCAGCCAGGTCTATGGCGTCTCGCGCGAGCGGGTCCGTCAGATCGAGGTGCGCGCATTCGAGAAGCTGCAAAAGGCGATGATGCGACTGGCCGGCGACAAACGGATGCTGGTCGCCGCTTGACGCCCATGCTTGCGGAGCGACGCGCGACGGGTGATGGTGACGCATGCAACCCGTCGAGGCGCCGCTGCGCAGGAACACCGAATATGAAGCACCACTACCGCCCCGCCGCTCGATGATCGTCCGGCTGATCGGGTGGATCATCAAGCTGGTGGTCGCGTTCCTGATGCTGTCGTTGGCGATGGTGCTGCTCTACCGTTTCGTGCCGCCGCCCGTCACGCTCACCATGCTCGGTGACGCGGTCGGCGGGCACGGCATCACCAAATCATGGATGCCGCTCTCGCGGATCGACCCGGACATGCCGCGCGCGGCGATCGCGGGGGAGGATTCGCGGTTCTGCTCGCATAACGGTTTCGATATTGCCGCGATCGAGAAGGCGTATCAGCGCAACGCGCGGGGCGGACGCATCCGCGGCGGCTCGACGATCAGCCAGCAGACCGCAAAGAACGTGTTCCTCATCCAGGGCGGCGGTTATGCGCGCAAGGCGCTGGAGGCGTATTTCACCGTTCTGATCGAGAACCTCTGGGGCAAGCGCCGCATCATGGAGGTGTACCTCAACGTCGCGGAAACCGGCATCGGCACCTACGGGGTCAACGCCGGCGCGATGCGCTACTTCCACCATGACGCGTCGTCGCTCACCCCGGCCGAGGCCGGACGGATCGCGGCGGTGTTGCCCCAGCCCAAGAAGCGCGCGGCGATCGATCCGCATGGCTTCGTGCGGCGGCATGGCAACACGATCTCGCGGAGGGTCGGTGTGGTGCGCAACGACGGGCTGGATGCCTGCCTGCGCTGAGCGGCGCCATCTTTGCAGCCGTTATCGAGGCTGACGCGTTGTCTCCTCGACAATCCGCAACAAAGAACATATATTGAACATATGGCCCAGCTCGATACCCGCGCGAAGCTCGAAATCCTTGCCGATGCCGCCAAATACGACGCGAGCTGCGCCTCCTCGGGCACGGTCAAGCGCTCGTCGCGCGACGGCAAGGGGATCGGCTCGACCGATGCCGGCATGGGCATCTGCCATGCCTATGCGCCGGACGGACGCTGCATCAGCCTGCTCAAGATCCTGCTGACCAACAGTTGCATCTTCGACTGCCATTATTGCATCAACCGCAAGAGCAGCAACGTCCGCCGCGCACGTTTCACCGCCGAGGAGGTGGTGCGGCTCACCCTCTCCTTCTACCGGCGCAACTATATCGAGGGGTTGTTCCTCTCCTCCGGCATCATCGGCTCGTCCAACTATACGATGGAGCAGATCGTTGAGGTTGCGCGCAGCCTGCGGGAGGATCACGATTTTCGCGGCTACATCCACCTCAAGACCATCCCCGATGCCGATCCCGAACTGATCCATCAGGCCGGGCTGCATGCCGACCGCATCTCGATCAACGTCGAATTGCCGACCGTCAGCGGGCTGAAGCGGCTTGCGCCCGAGAAGACGCAGGAGAGTATCGAGGGCGCGATGGCGGGCATGTCGGACGCGATCCTCGACACCGCCGATGCCAAGAAACACTACAAGTCCGCGCCACGCTTTGCGCCCGCCGGGCAATCCACGCAGATGATCGTCGGCGCGGATGCCGCGACCGATCGCGATATCGTCTCGCGCGCGGCCGGGCTGTATGGTGCGTTCAATCTCAAGCGGGTCTATTATTCGGCGTTCTCGCCGATCCCCGATGCGAGCGCGGTGCTGCCGCTGCAACGCCCGCCGCTGATGCGCGAACACCGGCTCTACCAGTCCGACTGGCTGATGCGCTTCTACGAGTTCAAGCCGAGCGAGGTCGCGGCGGCGGCCGACGATAACGGCATGATGCGGCTCGACATCGACCCGAAGCTGGCATGGGCGCTCAAGTTCCGCGATCGCTTTCCGGTCGACGTCAACACCGCCCCGCGCGAGATGTTGCTGCGCGTACCGGGGCTCGGCACGCGTGCGGTCGACAAGATCGTCGCGGCGCGGCGCGTGCGGCGGCTGGCGCTCGCCGATATCGGGCGGCTCACCGTCTCGATCACCAAGCTGCGGCCGTTCCTGATCGCGAGCGACTGGCGGCCGGTGGCGCTCGCCGACAAGCTCGATCTGGCGCTGCCCAAGCCCGCGCCGAAACAGATGGAGCTGTTCGGGTGACGACGCTCGCGCAGGACATGCGGGTCGTCGCGCTCGAGAGCGAGGACGATTTCGACGGCTGGCGCGAGGGCGTGCGCGCGGCGGTGCGCGACGATGTGCCGCCCGACCGGATCGTCTGGCGCGTCGGCACCGAGGCGGGCGAACTGTTCGGTGGCGATCTGCCCTCCCCCGCCCCTGCGGCCAACTTCACGGTGCCGCGCGCTTTCGTCGATCTCGCGCGCAAGGCGATCCTCCATACCGATCGCGAGCGGTTCGCGCTGCTCCACACATTGCTGGTGCGGCTGCGCGAACGGCCGGGTCTGCTCGACGATGCCGCCGACCCGCTGGTGCGCCGCGTCGAGGGGCTGGCGCGGACGGTACGGCGCGACATCCACAAGATGCGCGCGTTCGTGCGCTTCCGCGAGATGGATGAGGGTGGCACGCCGCGTTTCGTGGCGTGGTTCGAGCCCGAGTTCCACATCGTGCGCGCCAACGCCGGCTTCTTCACCGACCGGTTCGCGGCGATGCGCTGGTCGATCCTCACCCCGGAAATCTCGATCCATTGGGACGGCGAGACGCTGAGCGAAGGTCCGGGCGCGACCAAGGCCGATGCGCCCGATGGTGATCCGGTCGAGGCGCTGTGGCACGGCTATTACGCGGCGATCTTCAACCCGGCACGGCTGAAGGTCGGCGCGATGCTCAAGGAGATGCCCCGCAAATATTGGAAAAACATGCCCGAAACCGCGTTGGTGCCGCAGTTGATCGCAGGCGCACAGGCGCGGGAGGCGGGTATGGTGGAAACGGCACGCGTGAAGCCCGGCGGCAATATCGCCAGCGCATGGGGTGCTTTGCGCGAGGAAGCGATGAGCTGCACGCGCTGCCACCTGTTCGAACACGCCACCCAGACGGTGTTCGGCGAGGGACCGGTCGATGCGGCGATGATGTTCGTCGGCGAACAGCCGGGCGATCAGGAGGATCTCGCCGGTACGCCGTTCGTCGGTCCCGCTGGCCAACTGTTCGACCGTGCGATGGTCGAGGCGGGGATCGACCGCAGCGGCGTGTACGTCACCAACGCGGTCAAGCATTTCAAGTTCGAACAGCGCGGGAAGCGCCGCATCCACGCCAAGCCCGATGCGGGCGAGATCACCGCCTGTCGCTGGTGGATCGAGCAGGAACGCGCGCTGGTCCGCCCCAAGCTGACGGTGGCGCTGGGCGCGACCGCCGCGCGTTCGCTGCTGGGCAAAACGGTGACGATCAGCCGCGAGCGCGGGCGGCTGATCGATCTGCCCGGTGGCGGCGCGGCGTGGATCACGGTACATCCGAGCTTCCTGCTGCGCCTGCCCGATCCTGCCGCCAAGGCGGAGGAATATGCCCGCTTCGTGGACGATCTGAAGGCCGCCGCGACCCACGTCTGACACGTCACCGGATCGTTGCCGCACGACATGCGTTGCCGCCCCCGAGACAGTTTAGAAAATCCGCTCGTACAGCGGAGCCAACATCGGATATGCGACGGGCATGAAGGAAATTGACGCAGCCGGGCGTGAGCGACGCCGGCTGGAGGCGCTGGACAGGTATCAGATCCTCGACACGCCGCGCGAACCCGCGTTCGATGAACTGGCGCAGCTTGCCGCCGATCTGTGCGGAACGCCGATCGGTGTCGTCAACCTGATCGCCGAGGGCCGGCAGTTCTTCAAGGCCGAGGTCGGGCTGGGCGTACGCGAGACGCCGCTCGAAACCTCGTTCTGCGCGCACGCGATCCTCGAACAGGATTTCCTGCTCATCCCCGATGCGACCCAGGACGCGCGGTTCGACCATAATCCGCTCGTCAGCGGGGATGGCGGCCTGCGCTTCTATGCGGGCGCGTTGCTCAAGACGCCCGAAGGCTTGCCGATCGGTACGCTCTGCGTACTCGACACCAAGCCGCACGAGTTGAGCGATCTTCAGCGGCGCACCCTCACCGTGCTCGCCAACCAGGTGATGAGCCAGTTCGAGATGCAGCGCGCGATCCGCGAACGCACCGAACAGGCCGACCGCTATCGCACCTTGTTCGATACGATGGACGAGGGCTTCTGCATCATCGAGTTCTTCGATGGTCCGCACGGTCCGTTGAGCGATTACGTGCATGTCGAGGCGAACGCCGCCTATGCGGTCAACGCCGGCATTCCGAACGTCGTCGGGCAGAAGCTGCGCGAGATGGTCAGCCGCGAAGCCGCGGACGATTGGGTGGCGCGCTATGGCGGCGTGCTGCGCACCGGCGTGCCGATCCGCTTCGAGCGCGCGCTGGAGGAAACCGGGCGCTATCTTTCGCTCTCCGCCTTCCGCATCGAGCCGCCAAGCAAGAAGCAGGTGGCGGTGCTGTTCCAGGATGTGAGCGCGCGCCGCAAGGCCGAGCTTGAGCTGCTCCGCCTCAACGAGACGCTGGAGGCGCGCGTCACGCAGGCACTTGCCGAGCGGCGGCTGCTCGCGGAGGTGGTCGAGGCGGCGAACGCCTTCGTCTCGATCGTCGATCTGACCGGCCGCTGGATGGCGATGAACAGCGCCGCCGCACGCGAGTTCCAGCGCAATTTCGGCGTGCTGCCGAAGATCGGCGACCGGATGTTCGATCTGCTCGCCGATCGGCCTGAACAGGTCGCCGCGCTGCATTCGGTGTGGGACCGCGCGCTGGCCGGAGAGGAGTTCGTCACCATCGCCCGTCACGGCGAGGAAAGCGGCGATCCGCGCTCGTACGAGCTGCGCTTGAATGCGCTGCGGGCAGCCGATGGCCGGCGGATCGGGGCGTTCCAGTTCGCTTACGACATCACCGACCGTCTCGCCGAGCAGGAACGGTTCCGCGCGACCGAGGAAGCGCTGCGGCAAGCGCAGAAGATGGAGGCGGTCGGACAGCTCACCGGCGGCTTGGCGCATGATTTCAACAATCTGCTCGCCGGCATCTCGGGCTCGTTCGAGATGATCGGCACGCGGCTCGCGCAGGGCCGCACGCGCGATGTCGAGAAATACCTCTCCGCAGGACAGGGCGCGACGCGGCGCGCCTCTGCCCTCACCCACCGGCTGCTCGCGTTCTCGCGGCGGCAGACGCTCAGCCCGCGCCCGATCGTCATCAACCGGCTGATGAGCGAACTGGTGGAACTGGTCCAGCGTACCGTCGGCCCCGCGATCGAGATCGAGACGGTCGCCGCTGCCGGGCTGTGGTCCGCGCTGGTCGACGCAAACCAGCTTGAGAACGCGATCCTCAACCTGTGCATCAACGCGCGCGACGCGATGCCCGATGGCGGCAAGATTACCATCGAGACGGGCAACCGCTGGATCGACCAGCGCAGTGCCAGGGGCCATGGCCTCGAACCCGGCCAATATGTCGCGGTCTGCGTGAGCGATACCGGCGTCGGCATCGAGAAGGACATTCTCGACCGGGTGTTCGATCCGTTCTTCACCACCAAGCCGATCGGCGAGGGCACCGGTCTCGGCCTATCGATGGTGTATGGCTTCGCGCGGCAGAGCCATGGCCAGGTCCGCATCTATTCCGAGGTGGGCCAGGGCACGATGGTTTGCCTCTATCTGCCGCGCAACCTCGGCGATGCGGAGGAGCAGGAGGTCGCACCGGTGTTGCCCGAGGCGCTTCATGTCACCGCCGAGAAGACCATCCTCGTCGTCGACGATGAGCCGACCGTGCGGATGCTCGTGGTCGATGCGCTGGCCGAACTCGGCTATGCCTGTGCGGAGGCGGCGACGGGTGCGGAGGGCATCGAGATCCTGCGCGGCGCCGAGCGGATCGACATGCTCATCACCGATGTCGGCCTGCCCGGCGGCATGAACGGGCGCGAGGTGGCCGAGCGCGCGCGGGCGCTGGTGCCGGGCCTCAGCATTCTGTTCATCACCGGCTATGCCGAGAATGCGGTGCTCAACCACGGTCATATCGGGCATGGCATGGAGGTGCTGACCAAGCCTTTCGCGGTAAGCGATCTGACCGCGCGGGTACACCGGCTGCTGCGCGATGGCTGATCGCGCCCAAGGAGACGTGCGATGAAGGTGGTTGTCCTCGGCAGCGGCGTGGTGGGCGTCACCTCTGCCTGGTATCTCGCGCAGGCCGGGCACGAGGTGGTGGTGATCGACCGCCAGCGCGGCCCCGCGCTGGAGACGAGCTTCGCCAATGCGGGCGAGATTTCGCCCGGCTATGCCTCGCCCTGGGCGGCGCCGGGGATTCCGCAAAAGGCGGTGAAGTGGCTGATGATGCGCCACGCCCCGCTGATCCTGCGCCCGCAGCCCGATATGGCGATGCTGCGCTGGCTGGTGGCGATGCTGCGCAACTGCACCGCCGAACGCTATGCGATCAACAAGGCGCGGATGGTGCGCGTGGCCGAATACAGCCGCGACCGGCTCGACGCGCTGCGCCAGTTCACCGGCATCCGTTATGACGAGCGGATGCAGGGCACGCTGCAACTGTTCCGCGAACAGAAGCAGCTCGACGGCACCGGCAAGGATATCGCGGTGTTGAAGGAGGGCGGCGTGCCGTTCGAGTTGCTCGACCGCGCCGGCTGCATCGCCGCCGAGCCGGGGCTGGCGAACAGCGCAGTGCCGATCGCGGGCGGCCTGCGCCTGCCGCATGACGAGACCGGCGATTGCTTCAAGTTCACCAACCGGCTCGCCGAGCTTGCGGCAAATGCAGGCGTGGTGTTCGATTACGGCCGCACGATCCTGCGGCTGGAGCAGGAGGGCGGGCGCGTCACCGGCGTCGTCACCGATGCGGGACGGATCACCGCCGACACCTATCTTGTCGCGCTGGGCAGCTATTCGCCGGTGCTGGTGAAACCGCTCGGGCTCAGGCTGCCGGTATATCCGGTCAAGGGATATTCGATCACCGTGCCGATCACCGATGAGACCCGCGCGCCGGTGTCGACCTTGCTTGACGAAAGCTACAAGGTGGCGATCACCCGACTTGGCGACCGCATTCGCGTCGGCGGGATGGCGGAGATTTCAGGCTTCAACAACCATCTGCCCGAGGCGCGGCGCGCCACGCTCGAACATTCGGTGGGCGGGCTGTTTCCGGGAGGCGGCGATCTGGCGCGCGCAACCTTCTGGTCCGGGCTGCGCCCCATGACGCCCGACAGCGTGCCGGTGATCGGCAAGACCCGCCTGCCCAACCTGTTCCTCAACACCGGCCACGGCACGCTCGGCTGGACGATGGCATGCGGATCGGGGCAGGTCATCGCCGACATCATATCGGGCCGCAAACCCGAGATCGAAACGGGCGACCTGTCGCTCGACCGCTACTGAAAGGACGTATGATGCAGGTAGGCTTGATCGGGTTGGGCGCGATGGGGCGCGGCATGGCGGACAACCTTGTCAAGGCCGGGCATGAGGTGCTGATCTGGAACCGCTCGGGCGACGGCGGCAAGCCCGTGGACGGCGCGCGCATGGTCGAGACGCCGGCCGAGGTGTTCCAGACCGAGCTGGTGCTGACCATGCTGGCCGACGATGCCGCGATCCGTTCGGTCGTACTCGACGCCGGGTTGCTGACCGGTGCACGCGCCGGGCTGGTTCATGCCGTCACCGCGACGATCTCGGTCGCGTTCGCGGACGAGCTGGCGGCGGCGCATGCGACGGCGGGGGTCGGTTATCTCTCCGCGCCGGTGTTCGGCCGGCCCGATGCGGCGGCAGCGGGTGCGCTCAACATGGTGGTGGCGGGCGACGCCGCCGCGCACGCCACCGCCCGCCCTGCGTTCGAGGCGATGACGCAGAAAATCTGGGAACTGGGCGACGAACCGCATCAGGCCAATGCCGCCAAGATCGCCGGCAACATGATGATTACCTTCGCGATTGAAGCGATGGCCGAGGCGCTGGTGCTGACCGGCGACAATGGCGTGTCGGCCGAGGCGTTTTTCGAGCTGATGCTCGGCACGCTGTTTCCGGGGCGGATCTACCAGACCTACAGCAGCAAGATCGCGGCGGGCGATTATGAACCCGGATTCCGCATGAAGCTCGGCCTCAAGGATCTGCGGCTCGCGACCGAAGCGGCAGAGAAGGCGGGCAAGCGGTTGCCGATGCTCGACACCGTGCGCGGGCGTATGAGCGAGGCGGTCGAGGCGGGGATGCAGGACAAGGATTGGTCCGGGATTGCCAAGCTGTTGCTGGAGCAGGATGCCAAGACCAATCCGCGCTGACCACTTATGCTCCGTTCGTCCCGAGTAGCTGCCGAGTAGGGCCGAAGGCCCATATCGAGGTAGCGTATCAAAGGACAGGCCTCGCGCGGAACTGTGTTTCGAAACGGGTTCTCGATACGCCCTGCGGGCTACTCGATCCCTACTCGGCACGAACGGAGTGCTTGGCGATCTACCAGCCGCAACATCGAAAAGGGCCGCATCGCTGCGGCCCTTCTCGTCACTCACGATCACACGCGGCTCACGCCACTTCTTCGACCTGCGACAGATAGTCGCCGTACCCCTGCGCTTCCATGTCGTCGCGGTGAACGAAGCGCAGCGAGGCCGAGTTGATGCAATAGCGCAAACCGCCGCGATCGCGCGGGCCGTCGTCGAACACATGGCCGAGGTGACTATCGCCATGCTGCGAGCGGACCTCGGTGCGGATCATGCCGTGCGACACGTCGCGCAGTTCGGCGACATTCGCGGGTTCGATCGGCTTGGTGAAGCTCGGCCAGCCGCAGCCGGATTCGAACTTGTCCGAGGATGCGAACAGCGGCTCGCCCGAGACGATGTCGACGTAGATGCCCGGCTCCTTATTGTAGAGCAGCGGGCCGGTACCGGGCCGCTCGGTGCCCGATTGCTGGGTCACCCGGAACTGTTCGGGGGTGAGCGCCGCAACGGCGGCGTCGGTCTTCGCATAGTTGGCCATGAGAGATCCTTTCGCCGCCGGATATAGGGTGCGCTCAGGCGGCCTGCCAGTCGAACCGGAGCGGTGCCTCGCGGAAGGCGAAACGATCGAGATGGCGCGCGACCGCGCCCTTCAACCCTTCGAGCTGACCGTCCGAGCTCGCGTCGATCCGCACCGCAAGCGCCTCGGCGCCCGCATCGAACGTCACCAGCCCGTCGGCCGGCCAGTCGGCACCGCGCGCATCCCTGGGGAAGACGATCGTGCCGTGCTCGGGCGTGAACTCGACCGCGAGATTGTGCTGCCAGTGCTTGCAGAGCTGCTGGAGGTATTTGCTGGCGCTGGTGGTCGGCACGCTGGCGGTTGCGCTGGTGGTCATGGTCTTTTCCTTTCCCGCCGGGGCGTGCGGCCCCGGCGTTACGATCGCGAGCCGCTTACGCAGCATCTGCAACCGGGTCATGTCAGAGGCGCTCGATCTTCTGCGCCGCCTCGTCGAGCAAAGCGGCGATCTGGTGGAGCGTCTCGGTTTCGCCGCCATCGGCCATCAGCCGACCGCGGACTGCCATGGCGAGGTTGCCCATCGCACGGCGGATCGGTGCGCCATCGGTGCGTGCGCTCTGCTGGCCTACTTCGGCAAGCCGTGCGAACAGCGCCTCGACGAGCTCGGCATTCTCCGCGAGATTGGCGTTGCCCGCCTCGGTGGCGGTGAACAGCTTCTTCGCGCCCTCGCTCTTGCCGACCTCGACCAGCCCCATGTCGTCGAGCAACGTAAGCGTGGGATAGACCACGCCGGGGCTCGGCGCATAGGCGCCGCCGGTCAGTTCCTCGATCTGGCGGATCAGGTCGTAGCCGTGGCGCGGCTCATCGGCGATCAGCTTGAGGAGCACGAGCTTCAGCTCGCCACCGTCGAACATGCGACGCGCGCGTCCGCCGGGACCGCCACGCCCCTCGCCCCGGCCGCCGCCGAATGGATCACCCCACCCGCCGAAACCGCCGAAGCCGCCGCGACCCATGCCGTGATGACCGAAGCCGTGATGATGGTGGCCGCGATGGCCGCCGCGTTTGTTCATTCCGAACATATCGTTCCTTTCAATAACACGATGCAGCTAAGATATATCTTGATGTGTTTGACGCAAGCCCCGCTGTGAAATTTTTCGCGGGGCCCCTATCTTGAGCAGATGGCCGACCTTTTTGCCGCCTTCGATCCGCCCGCCACCGCCGAGGCGCTGCCCGATACCGCGCCGCTCGCCGACCGGCTGCGCCCGCAGCGGCTGGCGGATGTCGTCGGGCAGGATCACCTCACCGGCCCGGAAGGCGCGATCGGGCGGATGGTCGCGGCAGGAAGGCTGTCGTCGATGATCCTGTGGGGGCCGCCCGGCACCGGCAAGACGACGATCGCGCGGCTGCTCGCCGATGCGGTGGGCCTGCGCTTCGTCGCGATCTCGGCGGTGTTCTCAGGGGTAGCCGATCTCAAGAAGGCGTTCGCCGAGGCGCGCGATCATGCCCGGCTGGGCAAGCGCACGCTCCTGTTCGTGGACGAGATCCACCGCTTCAACCGCGCGCAGCAGGACGGTTTCCTGCCCTATGTCGAGGACGGCACCGTCACTTTGGTCGGCGCGACCACGGAGAATCCGTCGTTCGAACTCAACGCCGCGTTGCTCAGCCGCGCGCAGGTGCTGATCCTGCGCCGGCTCGATGCGACAGCGCTCGACCTGCTGCTCGCGCGCGGCGAGGCGCTGGAGGAGCGCCCCCTGCCCCTCACCCATGATGCGCGCGAGGCGATGGTGGCGAGCGCCGACGGCGACGGCCGCTTCCTGCTCAACCAGGCCGAGACGTTGTTTTCGGTCGATCTGCCCGAGCCGCTCGATGCCGCCGGATTGTCGGCGTTCCTGCAACGCCGCGTCGCTGTGTACGACAAGGATCGCGAGGGGCATTACAACCTCATCTCCGCGCTGCATAAATCCTTGCGCGGCTCGGACCCTCAGGCGTCGCTCTACTATCTCGCGCGGATGCTGACGGCGGGCGAGGAACCGCTCTACGTGCTGCGCCGGATCGTCCGCTTCGCAAGCGAGGACATCGGCCTCGCCGATTCGAACGCGCTGACCGTATGTCTCGCCGCCAAGGATGCCTATGAGTTCCTCGGCAGCCCCGAGGGGGAACTCGCCATCGCGCAGGCGTGCCTGTATTGCGCGACCGCGCCCAAATCGAACGCCGCCTACACCGCGCAGAAGGCGGCGTGGCGGGTGGCGAAGGAAACCGGCTCGCTGATGCCGCCTCCCAACATCCTCAACGCGCCGACCAAGCTGATGAAGGAGATCGGCTACGGCAAGGGCTATGCCTACGATCACGATACCGAGTCCGGCTATTCGGGTTCCGATTACTGGCCCGAGGAGATGGCCCCGCAGACCTTCTACACGCCGACCGATCGCGGCCTCGAAAAGCGCATCGCCGAGCGGATGGCGTGGTGGGCGGAACTGAAGGCGGCGCGCGAATGAGCCTGCGGTTCGAAACGTGGAACGATGTCGTCGCGTTCGCGCTGTCGCTGCCCGAAACGTCTCTCGATCCGTTCTACGGCCGCCCCTGCCCCAAGGTGAACAAGAAGGCCTTCGTCTCGCCCGGGCGTGAGGAAGCCACCAGTTTCCACGTGCCGAGCCCGCATGACGAGAAAGCGGTCCTGCTCGAAACCGATCCCGAAACCTTCTGGCAGACGCCGCATTACGAAGGCTGGCCGGGGCTGCTCGTCCGCTACGGCAGCACCGACCCGGAGCGTGTCGCCAGCGTCATCCGCCGCGCATGGTGGGACAAGGCGAGCGCGAAGCAACGCAAGGACTTCGGTGATCGCCCCTGATCGCTTCACCCGCTTCGCCGCGATCGACTGGTCGGGCGCCAAGGGTGCGCGCCATCCCGGCATCGCGCTCGCGACGTGCGAAGCGGGCGACGCGGCGCCCGCGCTGGTCGCGCCGCCGGGCGGGGCGTGGTCTCGCACGCAGGTGCTGGCGTGGCTAAAGGAGCATGCCGACGAGCCGCTCCTCATCGGCTTCGACTTCAGCTTCGCACCGCCGCTGATCGAGCGCGGCGCATATCTTCCGGGCGAGGACACGCCCACCACCGCCCGCGCCTTCTGGGCCTATGTCGATGCGCACAGCCCGGACGCGGACCTTGGCGCGGCCTCTTTTCTCGAACAGCGACGCGGCACGCACTTCTATCTCGGTGCCGCCGATGGCCCCAAGGCGAGCTTCCTGCACCACCGCCGCTGCGAGATGCAGTATAAGGCGAACGGCGGCGGCAAGCTGTCGACGCTGTACGATGCGATCGGCGCGGCGCAGGTCGCCAAGGCGAGCTTTGCGGGCATGCGCTTGCTCCATCATCTCGGGCCCGCGATCCCTGTGTGGCCGTTCGACCCGGTGCCTGCATCCGGCGCGCTGGTCGTGGAGATCTACACCACCATCGCCGCCCGCGCCGCCGGTCTGCGCAAGGGGCTGAGCAAGCTGCGGGATGCCGACGCACTCGATGGTGCGCTCGCGGCGCTGGGATCGCGCGGACACGTACCGCTGACACGCTACACCGATCATGCGACCGACGCGATCCTTGCCTCGGCGTGGCTGCGTGCGAACATCGCCGACGCCGGATTATGGCATCCACCCAGCCTGACTCCCACAATCGCGCGCAGCGAGGGCTGGACCTTCGGCATTTCCTGACGCATTGGGGGCGCGGATGCCGGTTTAGCTCAGCTGGTAGAGCAGCGGTTTTGTAAACCGAAGGTCGCGGGTTCGATTCCTGCAACCGGCACCAGTGCATGTTGAGAACATTGTAGAAACCGCAGAAATCTGCGGTATCTTGCCTGCTTTTGATCCCACCACGTCAATTGGGACGTCGATCGTTTGGGCGCTTCGCGACCGCAACGACCCAATCCCAGCCGTTTGCGAGACGTTTTGGCTTCCCAACTCCGGTCGCCCGTTCATGTCGCTTGAATGTCCAATATCAGGCGTTCGACTGCGGAAGGTTCGGTATCGGTCGGACCGCGCGTTCGGTAACATGGCTTGGCACCGGCGCGATCTGGAAGACAGTCTGCTCACCAATGCGACCAGCGACGACATCGACCAGCTGGGCGGGATTACTCACCTGGACATCTCCGCCAACACCGCGCCAGGATCGACGGCATCGAGCGGCTCGGTATGCGGCGCCACCAGCACTGACTGTTCGATCCCCATGCCCGGACCGATCCGCTCGATTTTGAGGCTGAGTGGCCGCAGCAGGTGCGGCACTCCGCGGGTCGGCCGCGACGTCCCGATCCCCACGCTCGTTTTTCCACCTGGGACGATGGACAACCGCCTAGTCGGTTCACCGCTGCGCACTTTGACTGGTTCAAGCACTGAGCAGAAAGGCAGACGCCTCGTCGCAGCCAACGTAAGCGAGCGTGGCTGGCCATAGTAGGCATCTTCACCAACCCGGCGTCACAATCGAAGACCCTTGGCCGTGCGCCGCCCGCCACCAATGCTATGATGACCCGCGCACGTGGTTCTACGCGGCCTCGCGGATCATGGGCACATTCGCCTGAACCATCGCGACGAAGGCATCGAACAATCGCTGCATCGCCGGCTTCTTGTAGGGAAATGTCATCGCGTCATCGAGGTCGTGGACGATCATGGCAACATCTACCTCAAACACCAGCAACCGACCGTCGGGCAACTCGGCGCAATCAATGCCGAAATAGTCGAGGCCTAGGTGGCGGTGGAGCGCATCGAAGGCGCTGGCGTGACGGATGGCGAAATCCCGGTCGAAGTTCTCCATCCACTCCGCCTCCATGGCGCGCTTTTCGGCACTTTCGGTCATGCCTGCGCCGAAATAGTGGACGATCCAGTGGCTAGAGAGCGCGAGGTGGCTGGGGTAAGGCCTGCCGCCGATCAGTACGATGCGCTGCTTGCTGAACAGGCCGTCCGTGCCACGATAATCCATGAACGGCGCAACGAAGAAGGTCTGATCGGTAGAACTCGCCAGATAGGTGGCAAGTTCGCCTGCATTGCTGGCGCGATCGAGGCCGCCGCCAGCGTGCGTACCGAGCGGACGGATAATGATCGGGAATGTCAGCCCCGAGGCAAGTTCATCGGCCGTCGCTTCCCCGGCCAGGTGCGCACTCAGCGCGGCACGATCGATCCGGTGCGTACGCGGCACCAGCAGTGCGGGCTCATCCACAAACATCGCGCTCACGCCGTCGCGGGTGAGGTTCGCAATCTTCCGTGGGTCGGCGTTGAGGACGGGCTTGCTCAACCGAGGCAGCAAGGTCGCCATCCTGGCCAAAACCGGGCGGTGCGCGGTCGCCTCGCCGATCGCGAGCAAGGCAACGTCATACTCGGGCAGATCGTCAAGATCAGCAGTGTCGGCATCGACGTAATGGAGCCACAGCACGGCGTTGGACCCCTTGAGCAGACAATCCACCGGCGTGTTTGCCATGAAGTCGCCGGGTGTAACGAACGCCAACAGCCGCACGCCACTGCCATCACCGTGCACTACGCGGTAGCTGCGACGGATCGCGAGCGCCTTCGTCATAATCGCCAGCGCCTCATCCGTGCGAGCATGGCTTTGTAGCATCATCGAAAGATCCATCATCGCCGCCGCGTCGTCACGGTCGGCGGTGACCCGCGCAACGCGGTCGGCCCATAACTCGGTCATATCCTGTCGCTCAAACGCCATCGGCAGGATACGGTGGAGGCCGGCGATGTCGGGATTGTTCATTCGATGTCCCTCAGGCACTCTCGGCGTGGCCGAAGGCGAGTACGCCTTCAATCAGCGCGTCGACGTCCCACAGCGTTGTGCGGTGATTAACCAAAGCGGCGCGGATGGCGGGAACGCCCTCCAGTAGCGTTATTGACGGAGCGACGCGTCCGGCGGCGTGAAGGCGCTCGACGATGCGGCGGTTGCGGTCGCCATCCTCCTTCCCGTTGCGGGCGAAGCCGAAGCAGACGATGTTGAGCGCGACTGGCGCGCGCAGAACCAGATCGGGATGCGCCTTCACCTGTGCCGCCAGCATCTGTGCGAGCTGGCAATTGGCTTCTATCGCCGCGCCGAGCGCCTTCAGCCCATAGGTCTTGAGCGTGAACCACGTTTTCAGTGCGCGGAACCCACGCGAAAGATCGGGGCCCATGTCGCATGGCCAGCGCTCGCCCGCGGCCAGCCCGCTGTTGGCGCGGGTGAGATAACCTGCTTCCGCCGCAAACGTATCGCGTTGCCACGTGCCATCGCGCACGAGGAGGAAACCGGCGTCATAAGGTACATGGCCCCACTTGTGGAAATCGAACGCGAGACTGTCGGCGCGCTCAATACCCGTGAGCAGCGGCGCGATTGCATCCGAGAACATCCCTAGCGCGCCAAGTGCACCATCGACGTGGAAGTGCAGCGCCTCCTGCCCGGCAACATCGGCGAGCGCGTGGAGATCGTCAATCGCACCGATATCGACGCTGCCGGCGGTGCCGATCAGCAGGAAGGGCGCAAAACCAGCGGCCCGATCGGCCCGGATCTGGTGAGCGAGTGCGGCGATGTCGATCGCGCCGTGTTCATCCGTCGCGATCCGCCGCAGCGCGTCGCTGCCGAGCCCGGCCATTTCCAGCGCGCGCGGCACGCAGCCGTGAACCCCCGCCGACGCATAAGCCAGCAGCCTCGGCGCCACCGCCACTCCGCCGCGCCGAGTGGCATGACATGCGCGCGTGCGCGCGATCAGCAGCGCGACGAAGTTCGCTTGCGAGGTTCCGGTCAGGAACAGGCCGTCTGCGCTTGCCGGGAAGCCGAACACCTCGCGCATCCAGGCGACCACCTGGCGTTCGACTTCGATGCCCATATGGTCGCGCCCGCCGCAGTTGGCGTTGAGGCCACCCGCCAGCATCTCGGCGAGCATCCCAACCGGAGTGCCCGCGCCCTGCACCCACCCCATGAAGCCAGGGTGCAGATTGCCGCTGCCATAGGGCAGAATTGTCTCGCGGAAGATCGCGTGCGTGTCGGCAAGATCGACGGCGTCAAGCGGTAGCGGCGCAGCCATTGCGGCGCGACCGCGATCCGATGGAGCCTGCCAGACTGGTTGGGCGCTCAAAGCTTGAAGGTGGTCCAGCATGTCGTCGAGCATCATGTGCGCCTGCGTGCGCGTGCTGCTCCAGTCGGCGGGATCGAGCGTGGTGTCGTGCGACAAGTTAGTCGAGCCGGCCGGCCCTCGTCGCAGCGTAGGTTCGACGGACACGGCGACTGTGTTCATAGGGGTCCCGGAAAGCACCCCGGCGCTGGCATGTCGCCGCATGATAATCTGTCCCCGACCGGCGCTTTCCCTCCTTTATAGGAGGATCTTACAGCTTTTGTTCGCCGGCGACATCCGCCGGCAGCGCGTTTCGCGCATGCGCGGCTTCCGCCGTTGGCGCTGGCACCTCGACGAGATGTACGTGAAGCTCAACGGCATGATGATATCCCTCCGGCGTGCCGTCGCCCACGAAGGTGATATCCTCGATAGCTACATCACCAGGACACGCGACAAGGTTGCAGCGCTTTGTTTTATGAGGAAGGCGCTGAAGCGTCACGGCTCTCCCGAGACAATCACCGCCAATGATTGAGCGAGGAAAAAGACATGAAGGCCTTAGCAACAGCGGTTCTTGGCCTCGTACTCATTGGCGGACCCGGAGCGCATGCCAAGCAAGCGCAGCGTGCGAGCTCACGAGTTACGTTTCGCGACTGTGCCGAGTGTTCGACCATGATCGTCATACCTGGCGGAAGCTTCACGATGGGATCCCCCGTCTCCGAAGTAGGCCACAAGACAGACGAGGAGCCGGTGACGAAGGTCGCAGTCGAACGCTTCGCGCTGGGCGCGACGGACGTCACCGTTGAACAATGGCGCACCTTCGTCGCCGATACGCATCAACCGGACGGCCAAGGCTGGGCCTATAGCGGATTGCCGAAGGAGGAGAGCGGACGGGCCTCGTGGCGCCATCTCGGCTTCGTTCAGCGCGACGACCAGCCCGTGGTCTGCGTCAGCTGGAACGAGGCGCAGGCGTATGTCAGGTGGTTAAGTCGCCGGACGGGGCGGGAATACCGTCTCCCCACGGAAGCGGAGTGGGAATATGCCGCGAGGGCCGACACCAGAACGGCCTACCCTTGGGGCGACACCGCCTCGCACGATCAGGCGAACTACGGCTCGGAGACCTGCTGCACCTCCGCCACAGGCGGCGCGGACCGGTGGGAGTACACATCCCCCGTGGGCTCCTTCCCACCGAACGCCTTTGGTCTCTACGACATGATCGGCAACGTCTGGCAGTGGACGCAGGACTGCTACGTCGACACGCTCGCGGGACGGCCGTCCTCCGGCGCCGCGGTGTTGCGAGAACCTTGCCAGTTCCGCGTGGCGCGGGGTGGCACCTGGGGCGACACGCCCGCCCTCGTCCGATCGGCTGCCCGCAACTACGCGCCGCCGCCGCGTCGCATCGTGGCGGAGTATCGCAGCGCCGGCTTCGGGCTGCGTGTGGCCAGTTCGGACACGGCACGCGGGAGACATGTGCTGCGCTAGACGACAGCGCGCGACGGGCGGTTAGTTCGAAAGCGAATGCCGGAAGGCTTTCGCCAGAACCACGTCAGGCCGCGAGGCGGAGCCTGTTCCGCCCGGCTGACTTGGCGGCGTACAGCGCTTCGTCGGCCGCACGGTACACCGTCTCACTGTCCGCGTCGGGTCGGATATCGGCGATACCGAAGCTCGCGGTCACGCGGACCTTGCGGCCGGAGAACGCGTCGACCACGCAGGCTTCGATCGCCTTGCGGACCCGCTCGCACGTCTGCGCCGCCGTCTCCGTAGCCGCGCCCCACAGAACGATCCCGAACTCCTCACCGCCGATCCGCGCCACCATGTCGCCGCTCCGGGTCGCCGCCTTCGCGGCGGCGGCGACGACCCTCAGCACGCTGTCGCCGGTCGCGTGTCCGTGCGTGTCGTTGACGGCCTTGAAGAAGTCGATGTCGAAGATCGCAACGCACCCCACCCCCTGTCCTGCGGCCACCTCCCTCCGGAGATATTCGAGGCGGCTGAAGAAGGCCTTCCGGTTGGGAATGCCGGTTAGCTGGTCGGTGACCGCCTCGTGGACGAGTTCGGCCTCCGCCGCCTTCCTGTCGGTAACGTCGCGCACGACCAGAATGAGACCGGCGGGCGTGCCTTCCGCGTCGGTGTAGCTGCGCATCCGCGTCTCGCACCAGATGACCCTGCCGCCCCGCACCGTCGCGCGGTACTCGAGGGCGATCGTCGCCTCGGGCTTCGAGATCGCTTCGGCGCGCGCGGCGCGGAACGTCGAGATGTCGTCGGCAAGCACGAAGTCGCGCGAGTTGCGGCCGACGACCTCCTCCGCGCCGAACCCGGTCAGGGACCGGATCGCCGGCGAGCAGTACAGCACATCCCCGTCGAGGTCCGTGTGGATGAGCGTGTCGCCCAGGTTCTCCGCCAGCAGGCGGTAGGTCGTCTCGCTCTGCCGAAGTCGCATCGCGAGCGCCTCCCGACGACGCAGTTCGGTGGCCGCCGGAAGAACGACCATCACCGCCACCGCAAGGTATAGCTGGAAGAACTGCGCGCGCGTTCCGGCCGAACCCTGCATGAGGCCGATGGGGCCGTGGCCGTGCAGGGTGAAGGCTCCGCCGACGACCATCAGGATGAGAACCGAGCTGGTCGCCCCCAACCGCCCGAGGCGGAACGTCGCGATGATCAGCGGCAGAATGGGAAGGAACAGAAGCGGGTAGCGCTCCTGCCCGAAGACGCACAGCGATGTGACAAAGACGGCCGCCAGCAGAAGGAGAGCCTCGAGCTTGTGCCGTGACGATGTCGCACGATACCAGGTGGCGCCCTCCCCGCGCAGCACGAGCAGCAGGAGTGGCGCCACGCTGATGGTGCCGAGACCGTGGGCGGCGAACCACGCCTGCCAGTTCGGCCAGAACGGCTGATCGGTGTGGAGCGCGATCACGCCCGCACCGAGCAGGCCGGAGAGCGCGGGCGCGACGAGACCGGCGGCGAACACGAAGACGGCGAGAGACCGCAGACCGTCGAAGGACGTCAGATCTTCACCGCTCCTGCGCAGGATCAGCGCGCCGAGCGCGCCCTCCGCGACGATCGCGATGGACAGCGGAACGCCTGCGATCGGGCCGACGCCGAAGATGGAAGAGGCCGTCCAGGAGGCGAGACACGTGGCGAGCATCGGCCAGAGCCATGTGCGCGCGGGCCTCACCGCCAGGAACGCGAACAGCGGCGCGGTGGCCGGCCAGAGGAAGGCCGCACCCCCGGTGAAGCGGGTCAGCTTTATGCTCGCGCTGGCGAGCAGGAAGAAGGACACGGCGAGCAGAACCGTCTTGAGGGTCCGCCCAGCCACCTGATTCATCGCCGCCATCCGCTCCATTGCCGCGACTGTATAGCCAGACGTGGCTAACATTTCGTTGCGGCGGGGCGGAGTTGCCGCTTGCCCACGACTCGCGCCACCCGATCACCGCCTGCGTGATCCTCGCTGCAAGCGATCTGCGCCTGCGTCCGTCGATCATTGTGAGATGCTGCCGGGAACAGTGGAGTCACACTCGTACAGCTCGATCGCAGAACGATGCTGATCACCGGCGCGGCTATGCTGCGCGCGGGCGGTCGGGTTCCACATGATGCCTTCCAAGCGTCACATCATCAGATCAAAGCCCGTCAAGCGAGAGCATCACAGCCGACGGCGCCTGGGCGCCGCCGGTCGCACAAAGCCTCGAAGCAAGTATTCAGGTTCATTTAGACCGGAAAATCAGAACCCTTTCTTCACGGAGATGAAGAACTGCCGCGGGGCACCTGCGAGCAGGGTCTGGTTGTCCCCGCTGGCGGTAAACCCGTTCGAGCCGATCGTGCCGATATACTTTTTGTCGGTCAGATTGGTGACGCTGCCCTCGATCGCGACGCCGTGCAGCACGCCCTCCCCCTCGAAGCGATAGCCGACGCTCGCATCCACCAGCACGCGCGCGGAGACCGATTCGTCGTCGAGATAGGTGAAGTACCGCTTGCTCATGTAATCCGCGCCGACGCGCGCGGTGAAGCCGGACTGTTCGAACACGACCTCGCCCTTCACCATGTGTTCGGGCGTATCGACCACCATCTTGCCCTTGGTCGCAACCAGCAGCGCCCCCTGCGCGCTGCGCACGTCGTCGGCGTAGGTGGAGTGGTTGTATGAATAGCTCGCGAAGAGCGACAGCGGCGTGAACACGCGGTAATTTGCCGAAAGCTCCGCACCGTACGTATGAACCGCGCCGACGTTGTTTAGCGTCGCGGGATTGCCGATGATGCCTGCGCCATTGGCAAAGGCGAGCAGGCGGTTGGTGAAGTCGACGTAATAGCCGACTGCCGATGCCTCGAACGGCCCCTCACGCAAGCGCAGCCCGCCCTCGGCCGTCTTCGAGCGTTCCGGCTTCAACTGGCCACGGATCGCGTCGAAACCAGCCTGCGTGGTCGAGAACGGACCCGTTGTCGCAGACGATACGAACGCACGCATGTTCTCGGTGTAATCGGCGAACACCTCCGCTTGCGGCGTGAGCTTGAACACCACGCCCGCCTGCGGCTGAAACAGATCGCGCGCGGTGATCCGCCCCGTGGCGAGCGGCGAGGTCGTATCGCCGAGCATGACGGCGCGGTTGACGACGTACACGCCTTTCCAGCCGCCGTTCACCGTCAGACGATCGTCGAGCAGTCGCAGCGTGTCCTCGACGTGATATTGCAGCGTCTCGGTATTGTATTTGCCATCCCACTGCGTCGCATAGGCGTTGCGCTGGAAGCTGAGCGTGTCGCGGTTCGGCGTCGCGCTGTCGGTCATTCCATAGAAGCGGCGCGCCTGTATGAAGTCGTTATTCTCGTACCAGCCGCCAATCTCGATACGGTTCGCGCCCGTTTCGTAGGACAAGGTGCCGATGCCGCCGAACCGCTTGATGGCATATTCGGTGGTGCGAAAACCAAGCGGGCTCGGCGCGGTGATGACCGATCCGTCATCGTTCAGAGCACCCACGGGCGTTGGCGAGTAGGGCGTGACCCACGAACCCTGCCCCTTGTTCTGATGGTAGTAGGTGGTCGTCTTCAACCTCAGTTCGGGCGTAAGATGCGCGTCGAACGTCACGCCGCCGAGATAGTCGCGACGCAGGCCGCCGGCGTCGTAATAGGCGTCGTCCACTGTACCGAAGCCCGTCGGCAAGGTCGTGCCGACACCGGCCCACGGGAGCGGCGCCTTGGCTGCGGCGGCGACCTCATTCTGGTAGATCTTGGCAATCTGCAGCGCGAGCGGATAGTTGTTGGCGATATTGTCATCGCGCAAGCCCCGGCGCGCGATGATGTCGTTGCTCAGATCCTGGTAATCCTGCTCGCGTCGATCGGAGAAGTTGAAGAACGCCGAGATACTGCCAAGCGCCCCGAGATCCTCGACGAGCTTGGCATTGGCCTGATGCTGGCGCTGGGTGCCATAGCCCTTCCACTTGTCCGTGGTGAGATAGCCGTAGCTGACATAGCCGCTCAGCCCGTGGCCGATGTCGCCGCTGTCGAGCCGCGCATAAGCGCGATAGGTGTTGTCGGAGCCATACGTACCGCTCCCGGTGATCGCGGGCGTCGCGTGCGGCATCGCGCTGAAAAATTCGATCGTGCCGCCGAGATTGCTGGTCGATGCGGTGCCGAGCGCACCCGCGCCCTGCGCCACGTCCGTGCGCGCCACGTTTTCGGAGATGATCGCGCGGCTGATGTGCAGGCCGTTGACGTTGCCGTAGCTCATATCGCCAAGCGGCACGCCGTCGAGCGTGAAGCCAAGCTGGTTCTGGTTGAAGCCGCGCAGCGATATACGCACCGCCCATTCATAAGCGCCGAACGGATCCGCCGCCTGGAAGTTGACGCCGGGCAGCTTCTCGATCGCTTTCAACGGGCTCGAGCCGGGCGTCAGCCGTGCGATATCTGCGGCGTTGACGCTCTGCACCTGGCGGCTTTGGCCGAAGCCAAGCACGACGATATCGGCACCGGGCGCAGCGGTCGCAGTCGGGTCGGCGCCTGCGCCGTTCGCCGCCGCGGCCGGCCGATCAACGGGATCGGTCTGCGCTTCGGCAGCTAGCGGCGCGACAATGGCCGCGAATGCGATGCTGGTCAGAAGTCGAACAACGGTTTTCATGGTGCCCCCTTGCGCCGCTTTGGCGTCGCAAGCCCCATGGAGACGCGACATGACACGCCGGGGACGGAGGTATTACGCTGTCATGACGCACACCTTTCGGTAAATGGCACTTCCCGGTCTCAGTCGATCGTCCGCAGTGAAACCGGCCTGTCATGTTGCTGGCCCAGAGGGGATCGCCTGGCATTCTGACCCGGCGAAAGGAACATGCCGATGTTCGCTGCCGTACCGCCTGGGTCGTCGCTTGCTTTGATGCTTCTCGGCGCCTGCCTGGTGCTCGTTCTGATCTTCGAATTCTCCAACGGGTTTCATGATACCGCGAACGCCGTCGCGACCGTAATCTACACGAACTCCCTCAAGCCGGCTCAGGCGGTGGTCTGGTCCGGTCTGATGAATTTCACCGGCGTCATGGTCGGCGGAATCGCGGTCGCCTACGCCCTTGTCGAAATCCTGCCGCCCGAGGTGTTGAGCCCGCCGAATGGCGACCCGGCGATCGGAATGCTCGCCGCTTTGTTCACAACATCACTGCTTTGGAATGTCGGCACCTGGGCGCTGGGCATACCCAACTCCAGCAGCCACGCGTTGATCGGATCTCTTGTCGGCGTCTCGATCGCCTCGACGCTACGACAGTCGCGTCCGCTGCACGAAGGCGTCGATTGGTCGCAGATCGTCGCAGTGCTCGACGCTCTGCTCGTTTCGCCAGTGCTTGGCTTTGCGCTTGCGTGGCTGCTGTTCCGCCTGGTGCGGCTGCTGTTCAAGGACCAGCACCTGTACGAGCCGCCGGAAGGCGACACTCCACCGGTTTGGTGGATGCGGGCGATCCTGATCGCCACCTGCACCGGCGTTTCGTTCTCGCACGGCAGCAACGATGGTCAGAAGAGCATCGGCCTGATCATGCTGACCGTCATCGGGCTTGCGCCCTTCACCTTCGCGATCAACGAGGATCTAGCGCCAAGCAAGGTTGCTGGCATCCTGCCTCAGCTTGCGAGCGCGACGTCGCTCATCGCAAAGGATGGAAGCAGCAAGAAGGCCGAAGGCCTCAACGCCGCTGCGGATGCCATGGCGCTGGTCAAGGGCGTCACGCGCTTGAGCGCGGTGCCGCATGACAAGCGCGTACGGCTACGCGCAGACACCAACCGCGTTATCGCCGAGCTGAAGACGGTCGGCGAAAACACGGGTGGAAACGCATCCAAGAGCGAGCAAGCGACCGCGAAGGCACTTCAGAAGGATCTCACCGGGCTGGTGAACTATGTGCCGTGGTGGGTACGCATCGTCTCGGCCGTCTGCCTCGGGCTTGGCACGATGGTCGGCTACAAGCGCATCGTGAAGACGCTCGGCGAACGGCTCGGCAAGAAGCATCTGGTGCCGGCGCAGGGCGCCTCCGCCGAAGTCGTTGCCGCGGCGGTGATCGGCGTCGCGGGCCTCACCGGCGGCCCGGTCTCCACCACGCACGTTGTCACGTCAGGAATCGCGGGGACGATGGTCGGTTCGGGCTCCGGCGTGCAGATGGGGACGGTGTGGCAAATCGCCCTCGCGTGGATCCTCACCCTTCCGTCCACGATCGTAATCTCAGGTGCGTTGTTCTGGCTGCTGGCATGAACCCCACGCGGGTGCCGGGCACACACGCCGCCGCCTGAATCCATCCTGCCGATCTGGAGACCGACATGCGATACCGCCACTACGCTGGTCTGGTGCTTCTCTGGACAGGTGCGCCCACAAGCCTGTGGGCGCAGTCGCCGCCCGCGTCGCCCGCATCTTCGACCGAAAAGCCCGGCAAGGAAGAGACCGCGCCCAAGGAGGATGACAATGGTCTGATCCTGTCCTTCTCCAGCCGCGCCCGCTTCGAAACCGTCGCCGGGCGGCCGCGGCCTGATTACGCCACCTCGGAAGACGCGGTCGAACTGCGCACCGGCGTGGCGGCGGAATACGGCCCGGGACCGCTTGCGATCGGCGGGGAACTCATCGACAGCCGCGCCTATGATCTCGACCGCAAGACCTTTCTCGGGCGCGACGATATCAACACGGTCGAACTGCCGCAGGCCTATCTGAAGCTCCGGCTCGACGATGCGCTTGGGGCGGGCAGCAAAATCGCGTTCCAGGGCGGCCGCTTCCTGCTCAATCTCGGCTCGGGACGGCTGATCGCCACCGACGAATATCGCAACACCGTCAACGGCTTTACGGGCATGCGCGTCGATCTCGCGCCGGACAAGAAGACCGAGCTGACCCTGTTCTACGTGTTGCCGCAGGAGCGCCTGCCGAGCGACACGAGCGGCCTCCGACACAACCGGGTCGAGTTCGATCGCGAGACGTTCGACGACGCCTTGTTCGGGGCGCACCTGCAACGCAAAGGCCTCTTCGGCGGCGCTCAGGGCGAGATCGCCTATTACCGTCTGGTCGAGCGTGACACGCCTGGCCGCGCCACGGCCGACCGCCGGCTCCACACGGTCGACGCACGGCTGTTCCGCGAGCCCAAGCCTGCGTTGGTCGATTACGACGTGGAAGGCGTGTACCAGTTCGGCCATGCCAGCGCCTCCACCACGGCGAGCGCCACCTTCCGGCGCGTCTCCGCCGGCTTCGCGCATGCGGCCCTCGGCTATACGTTCGACACGGCGCTGAAACTGCGGCTCGGCCTGTTCTACGATTATGCGAGCGGCGACCGCCCGGGCGGCAGCTTTGGCCGTTTCGACACACTCTTCGGCAGCCGCCGTGAGGATCTTGGGCCGTCGGGCACCTATTCGATGATCGCGCGCGAGAACATCAGCGCGCCAGGCGTGCGCATCGACATGAAGCCCGGCAAGCGCTTCGAAGGACTTGCCGATTACCGCCCGATCTGGCTCGCATCGCGCTTCGATCGCTTTGCCGGCGTGACGGACGCAACCGGGCGGTCGGGCACTTTCGCAGGCAATCAGGTCGAGGGTCGGCTGCGCTACTGGCTCGTCCCCGAGCACCTGCGGCTCGAAACCAACTTCGCGGTGTTGTTCAAGGGAGGCTTCCTCAGGGATGCTCCCAAGGCGCTCGCCGCGAAATCTGACACGGTGCGCTTTCTTGAGACCAATCTGCAGGTTACCTTCTGACAAAGGATGAACAACCACGCCCTAAAATCGGAAGTGACGCGCCCTGATAAATCCACTATGCTGGATTCATGGATAATAATTCGGCCATCGCTGCCCTTGGTTCACTTGCCCAGGCCACCCGCCTGGATGTTTTCCGCCTTCTTGTGCGGCATGAGCCAGACGGCATGGCGGCGGGCGAGATCGCTCGTCAGCTCGACGTGCCGCAGAACACAATGTCCGCGCATCTCGGCATCCTCGCGCGCGCCGGCATCGTGCGATCCGAGCGGCATAGCCGCTCCATCATCTACCGTGCCGACCTCGACGGCTTGCGGGCGCTTTTGATGTTCCTGGCCAAGGACTGCTGCGAAGGCTCGCCCGAGTTGTGCGCGCCGCTCCTCGCCGAACTCAACCCCTGCTGCTGAAAGGACGCCCAAGATGACCAGGGATGCTGCCTTCGACGTCGTGATCTACCACAATCCTGCCTGCGGCACCTCGCGCAACACGCTGGCTATGATCCGCAACGCCGGAATAGAGCCGCACGTCGTCGAGTATCTGAAGACACCGCCATCCCGCGCCCTGCTGGTCGAGCTGATCGACCGCGCCGGCATCACGCCTCGCGATCTGCTGCGCGAGAAGGGCACGCCATACGGCGAACTCGGCCTCGGCGACGCTTCGCTGACCGACGACGCTCTGATCGATGCCATGATGGACCACCCTATCCTCATCAACCGCCCGCTGGTCGTCTCGCCGCTCGGGGTGAGGCTGTGCCGACCATCGGAGACCGTCCTCGATCTGCTGCACGAGGCGCAGCGTGGCGCCTTTGCCAAGGAGGACGGCGAACAGGTGGTGAATGCCGCCGGGCAGCGCGTCGCCTGATGCTCCTCGCCCTCGCCATTTTCGTCGTCACGATCGCCCTCGTTATCTGGCAGCCGCGAGGCCTCGGTATCGGCTGGAGCGCGCTGGGCGGTGCGGCCGTGGCGGTGCTCGCCGGGGTCGTCTCGCTCTCCGACGTGCCGGTGGTTTGGGACATCGTCTGGAATGCGACCGCGACGTTCGTCGCGATCATCATCGTCAGCCTGCTGCTGGACGAGGCCGGCTTCTTCGAATGGGCGGCGCTGCACGTCGCCCGCTGGGGCTGCGGGCACGGCCGGCGCCTGTTCGTCCTGATCATCCTCCTCGGCGCAGCCGTGTCCGCGCTGTTCGCCAACGATGGCGCGGCGCTGATCCTCACTCCGATCGTCATCGCGATGCTGCGAGCACTCGGCTACCGCGACAAGGCGACGCTGGCGTTCGTGATGGCAGCGGGCTTCGTGGCCGACACGGCCAGTCTGCCACTGATCGTCTCGAACCTGGTCAACATCGTCTCGGCCGACGTCTTCCGGATCGGGTTCGCCGACTACGCCTCGGTGATGGTGCCGGTGGATCTCGCGTCCATCGCCGCGACGCTGGTAGTGCTGCTGCTGTTCTTCCGCCGCGAGGTGCCGACCGGCTACGACGTCGCGCAGCTGCGCACACCGGCAGACGCGATCCGGGATCCCGCCACGTTCAAGGCCGGCTGGGTCGTCCTCGCCGCCCTCCTGACCGGCTTCTTCCTGCTCGAGCCCATCGGCGTTCCGATCAGCGCGGTCGCCGCTGCCGGCGCGGTCCTGCTGCTCGCCGTCGCTGCGCGCGGCCACATCATCGAGACTCGCAAGGTTCTGCGCGGCGCGCCGTGGCAGGTCGTACTCTTCTCGCTCGGCATGTATCTGGTCGTCTATGGCCTGAGGAACGCCGGGCTGACCGAGCATCTCGCCGGTCTCCTCGACCGCACCGCCCAGGGCGGCGTCTGGGGCGCGGCATTAGGCACCGGCATCATCGCCGCGCTGCTGTCGTCGGTCATGAACAATATGCCGACAGTCCTGGTCGGTGCCCTGTCGATCGACGCGACCCACGCCACCGGCGTTGTCCGGGAGGCGATGATCTACGCCAACGTGATTGGCTGCGATCTCGGCCCCAAAATCACGCCGATCGGCTCGCTCGCGACGCTGCTGTGGCTACACGTCCTCGGGCAAAAGGGCATCCGGATCGGCTGGGGTTACTACTTCAGGGTCGGCGTGACCATGACCATCCCGGTGCTGCTGGTGACGCTCGCCGCGCTCGCGCTGCGGATCAGCGGCCGATGAGCGCAGGATCTCAACCAGCTAAGGTGGTGGGCGGGCGCAGCAGATCGTGATCGGCACTCGGAACGAAGGGGCGCCGGCGTGCCGTTCGCCGCGGCCGCCGACCTGTCGAGCCATCCAGAAATTGGTCTGAACGATCGGCAGATCGTCGCTATGGCTGATGCGCCAGATATCCTCGCTCGATGGGAGTCAACGGTCGTCCCCGTGACAGACTGACCCGCAAGACCGCGTTCACGGGCCATTTGTCACTGCTCGACTCCCATCGCTCCTTCATTTTCCGCCTCGCGGCGGTAGCATGGGATGATGTGGGCTTGCTGTCATCCCACTCGATCTTCGATGAGTTCTCCACGGAAGCAGGCAGCGGCAGCGGCACTGTGGTAATTGTTACCGCAGGTCACAAAAGTTCAACAAGCGCAGCTTAGAGAGCGTTTCAGGACGCGAACGCTACGCATCACCCGTCCGATCCTGAATGGGGAGCCAAAACCTTGAACCGCTCAACGCGATTTTCGCGCGCCTTCGTCGTGCGCGCCGTACTTTTGCTTGGAACCGCGCTGCCGGCGGCGGCGCTGTTGACCGCGCCCGCGCACGCGCAGGATTACACCAACATCGCCGCTTCCGGGCGTGTCACTTCCGATACGGGCGCGGCGATCGCCGGTGCGGAGGTGAAGATCACCTCGTCGGATCGAGGCATCAGCCGCTCGGCCACCACGAACGAGGCCGGCGCCTATACGATTCCGCAGCTTGCGCCGGGCAATTACGATTTCGAGGTGAGCGCGCCCGGCTTCAGCGCCTACGCCGAGAAGCGCATCGCGTTGACCCGTAGCAACGGCGGTGCGAACAGCTTCAAGCTTATTACGGCGAGCGACAGCGGCGACATCGTCGTGAAGGGAACGCGTCAGCGCGTTGCCGATTTTCAGGAAACCACCACGGGCGCGGTCATTGATCTGGGGTCGCTCCAGAACCGCGTGCCGATCGGCCGAACCTTGCGCGACGTGATGCTGCTGACGCCGGGCGCGGTGCAGGGTTCGTCGGGCGCCAACGGCGGTTTTGCCAATCAGGTGTCGATCGCGGGCGCATCGTTCACCGAGAACGCGTTCTACATCAACGGTCTCAACATCACGGATTTCGTGTCCGGCTTGCAACCTACCGAGGTGCCGTTCGACTTCTACCAGACTGTTGAAGTGAAAACCGGCGGTGCGCCTGCGGAGTTCGGACGCGCAACCGGCGGTTACGTCGTCGCCACCACCAAGTCCGGCTCGAACGATTATCACGCCAGCATCACCGGTACGTGGGAGCCCAAGGGTCTGCGCGACTCCTCGCCCTCCACCTACGACACCGATTACGCCCACGCTACCGCCAGCCGGCAGGAACTGGTGCTGCAAGCAAGCGGCCCGATCATCAAGGATCACTTGTTCGTTTACGGCCTCTACAACTTCCGCGACATCCGTTCGCTGACGCCAAGTTCCAACCAGAACAACGCGACCGGCGTGACCAACACCAGCCCGTTCTGGGGCGGCAAGGTCGATGGCTACATCACCGGCGACCATCACTTCGAGTTCACCTACTTCGACACGACCAACGACACGCACACGCGCAGTTACGATTACGATCGCGCCACCAACACGATCGGCGCGAAGACCGGCGGCACCGATACCCGCGCCGGCGGTGTCAACTATGTCGCGCGCTACACCGGCACCTTCACTCCGTGGCTGACGCTGTCCGGCGCATATGGCGTCAACAAGCTGCGCTCTGGCAACGTGCCGCTCGACACCACCAATCCTCGCGTGATCGATTATCGCACCAGCGATGCCGGCATCGACATCGGCGCAAACAAGGTCACCGACGCGTATAGCCGCACCGATGACAAGCGCGAATTTTACCGGATCGACGCGGATCTCCAGTTTCAGCTGCTCGGCTCGCACCACGTCCGGATCGGCTACGACCACGAGGACGACACGCAGACGCAGACCTATGAGACGATCGGCGACGGCTTCTACAAGATCTTCCGCACCACCGCGAGTTCGGCGGCGCGGATCGGGCTGCCAGTCGGCACCGATTACTACACCACGCGGGTCTATTCGCAGGACGGCGTCGGCACCGTGCGCAACGAGGCGCTGTACCTTCAGGACGAGTGGACGCTGTTCAACGACCGCCTGCGTCTGCAACTCGGCGTGCGCGATGACCGGTTCAGCAACCAAGGCGTGAATGGCCAAAGCTATTACACGTCCGGCGATCAGTGGGCACCACGGCTCGGCGCCAGTTACGATCTGTTCGGCAACGGCAAGACGAAGGTCTATGGATCGTTTAGCAAATACTACCTTCCGCTCGCAGGTGACATCAACCTCAACGTCGCCGGGCAGCTCGTTACCTATACGCGCTACAATCTGTTCAACGGCGTCAGCGGTGCGGGCAATGTACCGGTCGCGGGCGCGGCGCTGTTGTCGGTTGCCAACACAACCGCTTGCCCGGACACCAAGATCGCCAATTGCGAGGTCTCCGCCAACGGTACGCCGTCTGACCCGGCCGGCGCGATCGCGCACAACATCTCGGCCCAGTCGGACAACGAATTCATCTTTGGCGCGTCACGACAGATCAGCGACCATATCCGCATCGGCGCCTATTTCACCCACCGCGAACTGACCAACGTGATCGAGGATTTTTCGGTCGATGCGGGAGAGCAGGCCTATTGCCTCGGCCAAGGGTTCAGCGCGGCGGCGTGCCAGAAGGCGTATCCGGGCGGCAGCCACTTCGTGATCGGCAATCCCGGCAAAGACGTCACCACCCAGATCAACGCCCTGCCCGATGGCACCAAGCCAACCGTGACCCTGAAGGCCAAGGATCTGCTCTATCCCAACCCCAGCCGCAACTACAACGCGGTGACGCTGACGTTCGATCGCACCTTTGATCAGGTGTGGAGCCTGTCGGCGAGCTACACCTGGGCAATGGACAAGGGCAATTACGAGGGCGGCGTGCGCTCGGAGAACGGCCAGCTTGCGGTCAACCGCAGCGCGGATTTCGATTCCCCCGGCTTCGTCAACGGCGCCTACGGTTACCTGCCGAACGATCGCCGCCACACGCTGAAGGCCTATGGCAGCTACCGGCCCTTCGCGCTGCTCGATCTCGGCGCGAACCTGCTGGTGCAATCGCCGCAGCACAACAGCTGCATCGGCACCGTGCCGGCCAGCGTCGACGCCTACGCCAACACGTACCACGGCTACAGCTATTATTGTAACAACACGCTCGTGCCGCGCGGAACCGCCTTCGACGGCGACTGGCTGACCCAGTTCGATGTGAGCGCCGTCGTCCATCTGCCGGTGCCGACCCGCTACGACGCCTCGATCCGCATCGACGTGTTCAACCTGTTCAACACGCAAGCCGTGACGTCGTTCAACGAGTTCGGGCAGTTGAGCGACGATTCGCCCAACTCGAACTATCGCAAGCCGGAAGCATATCAGTCGCCACGCTACGTGCGGTTGCAGTTCCGCCTCGGCTTCTGAAACGCCGCCGCCCGCGCGGGGTCGTTGACACGGTTTCGCGCGGCGGCCCAAAACGGGCGATTGTACAGGAGGACACCATTCAAAAGCGATCGGAGCGCCAGCGCGAGATCATCTCACGGCTTCGCAGCGGCCGTACGCTGTCGGTGCTGAGTCTGGCGGCGGAGCTCGACGTATCGGACGAGACGATCCGCCGCGAGTTGCGCACGCTGGAGGATCAGGGTGCGGTTATCCGCGAGCACGGCGGCGCGCGATTGGCGGGCGCGGCGCTGGAGGGGCCTCTCAACCAGCGAATGGAGGAGAATGCCGATGCCAAGCTGCGCATCGCCCGCGCGGCGGCGGATCTAGTGCCGGATGGCGGCATCGTGTTCATCGACTCCGGCACGACCAGCATCTTCACCGCCAAGCAACTCGTCGAACGCAAATCGCTGACCGTCATCACCAACTCGCTTCAGGTTGCGAGCGACCTCGGCGCGATCAACGGCAACCGGCTGTTCCTGGCCGGCGGGCAGATGGATTACGATTACCGTGCCTTCTCGGATCATCATGCGCAGGCGTTCGTGCAAGGCTTCACCCCGCACCTTGCGATCCTTTCGGTGGGTGCGATCAGTCTCGATCGCGGCCTGATGGACTTCCACCCGGGCGAAGCCACAATGAGCCGGATCGCGTACGCCACCGCCAAACAGGTCCTGCTTGGCGCGGACGCCTCCAAGTTCGGGCGTTATGCGCTGCTGAAGACCGCAGAATTATCGCAGGTCGACATCCTTGTCACCGATCGCGCGCTCGAGCCGGACTTCGAGGAGGGTTTCGCTCACGCCGAAGTGATAGTCGCCTGAGGCACTCGCCACGCGAGCGCGGCGCCAAGTATGGCGAGCAGCACGCCGATCCCGGCCACGCCCGCCTGGATCAGCCAGAAACGCGCGTCTGGCATATGGCCGTAAAAACCACCGCTCACGCCCGCCCAAAGGCTTGCGAAAAAGCCGTGCAGGTAGAAGATGCCGGTCCACCAGCCGACGAAGCGCGGCGGCGCGACGTCGGCGATCAGGCTTAGCCCGCTTGGCCAGACCAGCACGACCGAGATGTCGACCAGCAGCAGATAGCCGAGTGCCCACGCGATCGGCACAGGCGTGCCACCATTGGTCGCACTCGCCAGCGCGAGCAGGCAATAACCTGCGGCGCAGCACAGCCCGCCGAGCAGAATGCCGCGATGCGCCCCCAGCACGATGCCGCGCCGCGCGAGCCACGGCATCAGCGCCTGCATCGCAGCGATGAGCAGCATCGTGAACAGCCCATCGAGCGAGACGAACCAGCCGACCGGCATCGTCCATCCCCCGACATGAAGCGCGACCCGGCCGCGCGCCCAAAGCAGGAAGACATCGCCGAGTTGCTCGTACGCCGCCCAGCAGAAATACACGCTGAGAATGGCGGCAACGAGGACCGCCGCTGCGGCCGAACGCCTTGGTATCGGCGCAGCATTGGGGCTGTGCCCGCCGCGGGCGGAGAGGCCAGCGTCGGGCGCACCGCTTACGGCATAGCCCGCGCTGCCGATCGCTACTGCCAACGCCGCCGCGCCGATCGCGTAGCTCCATCCCGCGAAGGCGGCAAGCGCGCCGCAAACCAAAGGCCCGCAGATCACGCCTGCATTCAAAAAGCCGAGATAGGCGGCAAAGCCGCGCTGGCGCGTCGCCTCGTCGAGGTAGAGGCGGCCAAGTTCGACGGACAGATTGCCTTTCACCGTGCCGGTTGCGACCATGAACAGCGCGAGGCCGGGCAGGAAGCCGTAAAGCTGCAACATCATCAGCAGCCCCAAGAACATCAGGCCGGCACCCGCGAAGATAACGATGCGCCGGTTCGCAAACACATCGCCGATCAACCCGCCTAGCGGCACCGCAAGATACAGGAGCGCCCCCGCATAGCCATAGATTTGCGACGCGAGCGCGACCGGTGTTCTCGCGCCCAACCAGTGTCCAAACAGTGCGCGCAAGGTGGTTGCGCCGAGCGCTGGCGCCGCTCCATGCGCAAACACCTGATCGACCAGTACGAGCACGAGCAGCGACTTGACGCCCGCCATCGCGAAGCGCTCCCAGAACTCCATCATTGCCAGGCCGAGGAAACGCCGTTCGAGGATCAGCGACCTATGGCCTCCCGATCCCACGCACATCGTTGCTGTATCGCTCATGCCAGCGGCCATAAGCACACCGCGCAACACGATCATGACAGCGAATGTGCCGATCAGACGGGGTGCGGATAGCGCGGTGCGGGCTCGCTGATGTCAGGGCCGCCCGGCTCGATATGACCGGCGAGGCGCTCGCGACAGCCGTTTGCCGTGGCGATCACCACGTCATACCAGCGGTGCCCGTCAACAGGCGCCAGCGTAAACGTGCCTGCCGCGCGAGGCGGTAGCGCGAGCGAGCGGCGCGCGCCGCTGTGAGCGCAGTGATAGTTGAGCCACTGCGCCACGTCCGAGCGGTTCCGGACATGCAGAGTGTCGCTGCCGACCGGCAGCGACACCTCGATTCGCGCGCTTCCCTCCCGCCCGCGATATTCGCGGAAGAAGCCATTGGGGCCGCGCACCACGAGCGCGAAGGCGCTGTCGATCGGCCATGTCTCCTCGATCGACGACCCCGCCGCCACGGTGAAGTAGCGCCAGCCGGGAAATCGCATTTCGTCCTGCACGCCGAACACCACTCCGTCCGCGCCTTGGTTGACGAAGCGCAGCGCGAGGCCAGCATCGGTCCAGCGCGGCTCGACCTCGAAACGGTAGGGCAGCGCGCGCGCGGGGCGCGTGCCGGGTTCCTGCACGGGCAGTGCCGTGGCCTTGGCGATCGGCGGTGGCGGCGCTGTGTGGCAGAGTGCCACCGTCTCGTCGAACACACCCGCCACCGACGGCAGCGCCTTCAGCCAGGACGTGTCGGCACGGTCGCGCGGCGCGACGTCGAAATCGAAGATCGAGGTGAGATCGCCACACACCGCACGACGCCACGGCGAGATGTTCGGTTCCGCCACGCCGAAGCGACGTTCGAGGAAGCGCAGCACGGAGGTATGGTCGAACGTCTGCGAGTTGACCCAGCCGCCACGTGTCCACGGCGAGATCACCATCATCGGCACGCGCGGGCCGAGCCCGACGGGTTCGCCTTGGTAGGTCTCGCTGCGAACATCGACATTGCTTGCACCGTAACGGCGGTCGATCGCGGGCACGGGCGCGGGCACGTGATCGAAGAAGCCGTCATTTTCATCATAGTTCACGATCAGGGCGGTTTTCGCCCACACTTTCGGGTTCGCCGCCAACGCGGCGACGATGCTGCTGACCAACACCTCGCCATACGGCACGGGCGCGTCGGGATGCTCACTCATCTCCATCATCGGCACGATCCAAGATACCGATGGCAGGCGATCGGCGGCGGCATCGCTGGCGAACGCGGCGATCAGATGCTGGGCGCGGGTTTTCTCGGGGTCGGTGGGTGGCGTTCCGTCGATCCAATCGACCATCGCGCGCCCACGTCTGTAATGGGATGAATTTCGATCCAGCTTGCGAAACTCGGCGAAATAGCCGAGCGGGTTGTCGGAATAGTTCGCCTGTTCCTGATAGACTTGCCAGGACACGCCGGCCTCCTCGAGCCGGCCGGCATAGGTGCGCCACGGCAGGCCTTCGGTAGCGTCGTCCCTGGCCATGTCCGCTCCGGGATTGGCGTCGGTGCCACCATTGGTGACGCAATATTCGCCCGCCTGACCGACGCTCAGGCCGCTCGTGCCAGTGAAGTGGAACAACCGGTTCGGCCCGGTCGGCCCTTGGAGCGAGCAATGGTAACTGTCGCAAAGCGTGAACGCGTCGGCGAGCGCGTAATAATAGGGTATGTCAGCGCGCGTGAGGTGCGCCATGGTGAGAGGCCCCTTCTGCTCTGCCCACACATCCCAGTTGCGCCAGCGGTTCTGGCTGTCCTTCCAGCTATGATCGAGCCCGGTGAAGCAGCGCGCGTTGGTGGCGTTGTAATCAAGCCGAAACGGTAACGCGATTTCACCGCTGTCGCGGTCGGCGCGGCGCTGTTCCCATACGGGTCGGCCGCTCGGCAACGTCACCGGACGGGGATCGCCAAAGCCGCGCACGCCGCGCAACGTGCCAAAATAGTGATCGAACGAGCGGTTCTCCTGCATCAGGACCACGATGTGTTCGACATCGGCGAGCGAGCCCCGTGGCCCTGGCCGCTCTCGTGCCGCAGCCCGCATGCTCGCCACACCAGCGAGGCTGGAGGCGCCGTTGAGAAATCCGCGACGGTCGATCAACATGAGCTTCACCGCTATGGGTTAGGGCCGCGTACGCCCGTTCAGCCAACACCGTACGGTGGGGATGAGCAACGATTGTGACAACATCGCGGTTTTGATACGTTTCTGAGGTTTTCGGAACCTTTTTCCACAAATCCTTCACGGCCGGGCCCTCCGCCCTTCGGTGTCCTCTGACCTGCTCCCCGGAGATCATGTCACCGGTGAGTCAGCTCGTGAGATGGAGACGAACGATGCGGCGAGGCCGTTTACCGAGGATCAGATCATTGGCGTACTGCGTGAGCACGAGGCCGGCGTGAAGACTGCCGAGCTGTGCCGTAAGGTCCCGACTACATCATACCGGGTTATTGCACGGGAGAAACGTTCATCGCCGCTGCGCAGGCCGCCATGCCCGACAAGGTGGTCTGCCTGATCGTCGGAACACGGTATCGATTCGGCAGCGCTGCACTAGCTGGTTAAGCTGGTCAGCATCGTACTCGAACGAAGCTTCCGCCCGCATGGTCCGCAGAGACCCACAAAGCGACGCTAAGCGACGCTTTCCGGCTTCCTACTTTCGGCCCCTGTTCAGCTCCAATATTTGCCGACGTTAGCGGTAGAAGGTCGACGGGTGGAGATCGACATTTCGCGTCGACACCGGCGCTGCGACCTGATCACAGGCCGCAGCGGATGCAACCGGCATAGCCACGCCACCCTAGCATCAGAACGTAAGCGTGATATCCCCCGTATAAGCGCGCCCGGTGTTGAAGATGTATTGATCATACGCGGCGGTTTTGCCGGTGCTTACGTTCGTGACAGACTTGTCGTTGAAGAGATTGTTGACCTCGAAGCCGACGCGGACCGGGCCGACGTCGTATCGCACGGAGACGATTGCCAGATTATACCCCTTGCTGCGGTAAGAATTGTAAGTGGCCAAGGTCGCCGCGTTTGCGACGGCGGTCGGGTCGGTGAACCATTGGCGCCCGATGTATTTGTCGATAACGGCGAAGCGGATCGAGCCTTGCTTGTAGAGCACCCCGCCAGCCGCAGTCAACTCGGGCGCATCGGCGACCTGAAGCTTCATCGCGCCGGGATTGTCCGTCTTGGCGTAATTGCGCGAGCCGTTGGCGAACACCGCGAAGCCGCGCGGCAGCGCATAGGTGATCTGCCCTTCCACGCCCTTGTACTGCACCGCGCCCTGATTGATGAAGATCGTGCCTACGGTCGGATCGGGCGAGTTGAACGAGGCGAACTTGTTGTTGAAGTCGATCTCGTAGACGTCGGCATCGACCGAGAGATTGCCGCCATGGTAGACGACGCCGCCCTGATAATTGGTCGAGCGTTCCGGCGCGATCGTCGAGAAGCCCGGGTTGGCGACATACAGCGCGCTCAGCGACGGCGCGAGGAAGCCGCGCGCATATTGAAAGTAGGCGGCGAGAGCGTCCGTCACCGCATAGTTGACGGTCGCGAACGGCAGATTGGCGCTGTAGGTGTCGCTGGTGCGCTGCGCGAAGCGGACGGTCTGGTTGTAGAGCGCATCGACCTTGCGATTGAAATCGACATGTTTGAAGCCGGGCGTGATCTTCAGCCCAGGCAGCGGGCGCAGTTCGAGTTCGACGAATTCCTCGGTGTGGTTGGTGTGCGAGTTCTGGTCGAACTTGACGTTGGCAGGGGTTGCACCGTGTCGGCGGGCGCGGCGGCAAGCTGCGCGGCGGTGAGCGCTTTTTCCGCATAATTGGGTGCGCCGGTCAGCAGGTTGACGTCGCGCTGCTGGCGATAAGTGTCCGACCATTTGATCCAACCGCCGGCGGTGATCGCGCCGAAGCCGAAGTCCATCCGCGTTTTGACGATATCGCCGTACACGCGGTAGCGGTTGGTCTTGGTATAGCCCGGCACGCCGAAGCTGGTCTTGCCGCCCTGCGTGAGCGTGACGACGTTCGCCTTCGTCACCGCCGCGGCGATATCGGCGGCGGTCGCGCCCAGCATCGGCGCGGTGCCATAGATCGTGACGTCGTTGCCGCTCAGCGTCTCGTTGTCGTAGCTGTAAGTATAGGCGCGGTTCTCGAAGGTCGAGCTGGGTGCGATGTTCGCCTCTAGAGCGGTTTTCGATCAGTCTGCATCGTAGCCGCAGGCGGCGAAGTAGTTGGCACATTCCTGGGGCGAGTAGAGATCGAGGATGCGACCGATGGCGTTCCATAGGCCATGGACGGTCCGCTCGGCCGCTTTTCGCAGGTGCGCCTTCAGCTTGGAGAAGGCCTGCTCGATCGGGTTGAAGTCTGGGCTGTAGGGCGGGAGGAAGAGGAGCGTTGCGCCAACGCTTTCGATGGCGGCTCGCACGGCCGGCGCCTTGTGGCTCGACAGGTTGTCCATCACGACCACGTCACCGCGGCCGAGTTCCGGCACGAGCACGCGCGTGACGTAGGTGAGGAACGCATCGGCGTTCATTGGTCCGTCGAGCACCCAGGGTGCTACCATGCCCGTGCGGCGCAGGCCGGCGACGAAGGTCGTGGTCTTCCAATGTCCGAAGGGGATGCCGGCGCGCAAGCGCTGGCCCCGCCGGCAGCGACCATGGCGCCGCGCCATGTTGGTAGACGCCCAGGTCTCGTCGATGAAGACCAGCTTGTCGGGGTCGAGATCGAGCTGGCCCTCGAACCACTCCTCGCGACGCTTCAGGACGTCGGGACGATCTTGCTCCGTCGCGTGGCCGGTCTTTTTTTGCGCGTGATCCCGTGGCGGGCGAAGAAGCGCCAGAGCGTGGCGATGCTGACGCTCACGCCACGCTCGGCCAGCACCCCACGAAGCTCTGCCAGCGTCGGATCCGGCTGCTGCTCGATCGCCTCCAGAATGAAGGCGGCATGGTCCTCAATCTTGGGACTTCGGCGATCACCGCCCTGCGGCTTGGCCGCCGGCGTGCCATGAGCGAGCACCAGCTGTCGCCAGCGGATCGCGCTTGCCGCGCTGACGCCGAACCGCTCTGCCGCCTGCCGGCAAGACACCCCGCTTTCGACAGCAGCGATGACACGATCCCGAAGATCACGCGATAACGCTCGGCCCATCCATCCCGGCCTCCTTCGCCAGCACGGATCGTGAATCAGAAAACGGGTGCCGTGTGAATCCCCAACGATTCAGCCCCGACGAAAACCGCTCTAACTTGACGATCTCGAAGTCGGTTGTCTTGTGGGTGCGATTGTATTTATAATAATTCTGCGTGTTGGGATCGTTGTTGAGGCTGAAGTACCGGCCGTACAGCGCCTTCTGACCGAGCGTGACGCCATCCTTGTCGGGCTGGTTGAAATCATTCTCGTTGTAGGTGCCGAGGATGGTCAGCTTCGCATTCGGGCCGACCGGGATCATGATCTTGCCGAAGACGTTGTTCGAGGTGAACGGGCTGTAGCTGCGCAGTCCGTCCGATTTGATATGCTGCCCGCTCAACACGATCTCGGTGCCGCCGAGCTTTTCGATCGCTCCGCTCTGCGCGACGCCGCGCAGCAGATAGGTGTTGTAGCTGCCGTAAGTGCCCTTCAGCTCGACGCTGGCATCCTCGCGGGTGGCGCGGCTGAACAGGTTCATGTTGCCGCCGAACGTCGCCTGCCCCAACTGGCTGGCGTTGCCGGGTCCGCGATCGACGATCAGCGTCTCGATCGTGTTCGACGGGAAGAACGTGTTGGAATGATGCGTCGGATCGTTGGTGTCGCCGAACGGCACGCCGTCATAGGTGATGTTGTATTCGCCATCCTGGAAGCCGCGGATCTGCGCCTTGCTTTCCGACAGACCGTTGCCGTTGGCGTTGCCATAGCCCGAAACGCTCGGGCTGATGAGCGCGATCTGGTTGAAATCGGAGGTGGCGGGCAGCGAATCCTCGATGAACGCGCGCGAGATGATCGACTGCGGCTGCGTGGTCTGGAGCGACGCGGTAACGGGCGCGATCTCGTTCGCGCAGGTGGCGGTGACGACGATGTCCGACCCTTCGGCGATGCCGGTCTGGTTCGCCGCGTCAGCCGAGGCATCGGCAGCAGGCGCCGGATCGGCGATTGCGGCCGTTGCCGTTGTCGCCATCATGATAGCAACCATGCTCGCGCCAAGCCCGCGCACGCGCGCCGTCGTCTTTCCGTTCATCATCGTTCGTCCCCCATGCCTCTGTGCGACGGGGCGCTATGGATCGCGCATGACAGTTCGGTTGCGCGGATGTGACGATCTCAAGGTTGGGAAAACTTAATGGCCGATCGTGCCGGTTTTCGGCGGTGACAGATTAAATAACCTCAACGTGGCGGTGAGCGGTCGGATCACGCGCAAACCTGCAATATTCGGCGCGCAGACGAACACCGACTTCACCGAATAGGACCGACCGATGCGCACTCCCTTTTCTCTTGGTGTCGCGATCGCCGCGCTGCTTCTGCCGGTGGCTGCCTGCGCGCTGGCGGCGCCGACCTACACGGTCGCTGGCAGCATCGCCGGTCCGGACGGCGGCTGGAACTATGCAAGCGTCGATCCGGTCAGCCACGACGTCTATGTCGCGCAGGCGACCGGCGTGACCATCGCCGATCCGACGACAGGGAAGGTCCGCTTCGTCGGCGCGACCGCGAAGAGCCACGCGGTCGTGCCGATCCCCGATCTGCACCTGTTGCTGGTCAGCAGCGATCATGACGACAGCGTCCGCCTGATCGATCCGGTCAGCGGCGTTGAGAAAGCAAAGATCACGGTCGGCAACGATCCCGATGTCGCCTTGTACCATCCCGCCTCGCACCACGCGGTGGTGATGCTCGAACATATCATGCGCCGCTTGCAGGAGGGCGAGCAAGCGGTCGGGCGCGCAGCGGCGGAGATGTCGCGCCCGCTGATCGGATCGACCGCCGCGACGATCGTGGTGTTCACCCCCCTTGCCTTCGTCGGCGGAGTGACAGGCGGTTTCTTCAAGGCGCTGGCGCTGACGATGGTGGCGGCGCTTGGCCTGTCGCTGCTGTTCGCGCGCTGCGTGCTGCCGCTGCTGGCTGAACGCTGGGTGCGCCCGCGCGACATCGCCGCGGCGGAGCGCGCGGGTGCGTTCCAGCGGCGCATTGTGCGTTGGGATGACCGGGCGGCGCGCAGTGCACTCGCGCGGCCGGGCGTATTCGTGGTCGTGACGGGCGTGATCCTTGCGGCACTCGGCTATGCCACGTGGACGCAAGTGCCGTCGGGGTTCATGCCGGCGATGGACGATGGCGGCTTCATCCTCGATTACAAGGCGCAGCCCGGCGCGGCGCTCGGCGATACCGATCGGCTGTTGCGGCAGGTCGAGCAGATCATCACCGCCACGCCCGAGGTGGCGAGCTATTCCAGACGCACCGGTGCGCAGCTCGGCGGTGGCCTCACCGAAGCGGACGAGGGCGATATCTTCATCCGGCTCAAAGGCGGTGCGCGCCGATCCACCGAGGCGGTGATGGCCGACATTCGCGGTCAGGTCGGCGCCAGGGTGCCGGGGCTGGAGATCGAGACCGCACAATTGATGGAAGACCTGATCGGAGACCTCACCGCCGTGCCGCAACCGATCGAGGTCAAGCTGTTCGGCGACGATCCGGCGCTGCTGGCGGTTTCGGCCAAGCGCGTCGGCAAAGTGATTGGCGCAATTCCCGGCGTAGTCGAGGTCGTGGATGGCCTGAGGGTCGCCGGCGATGCGCTCGCGATCCGGGTTGATGCGGCGGCTGCGCTCCAGCAGGGGCTCGATCCCGACTCGGTGGCGACGCAGGCGGAGGCGCTGATCGCCGGAACGGAGGCGACTCAGGTCCGCATTGGCGAGCAGCTCGTCACCGCCCGCGTGCGGGCGGCGGCAGACCTGCGAGCGCGTGCCGATCTGCTCAGCCGCCTGCCGCTGACGGCGCCCGACGGGCACCTCGTCCGCCTCGGGCAGATCGCACGCGTTGTGGTCGTGGCCGGGCAGACGCAGATCGCCCGGGAGGATCTCGCGCCGTTCATCGCCGTTACCGCGCGGCTGGAAGGGCGCGATCTCGGCTCGAGCATGCGCGACGTGGGCGCCGCGGTGGCGGGGCTGCACCTGCCGGCAACTGTGCGGGTCGATTATGGCGGCCTCTACGCGCAACAGCAGCAGAGCTTCGCCGACCTGACAATGGTGTTCCTCGCCGCGTTGCTGCTGAGCGCGCTGCTCCTCACCATCCTGTTCGGACGGCTGAGCTGGACGTTGGCGGCGATCGTCACCGTACTGCTGGCGGCGGCGGCGGTGCTGGTCGGGCTGTGGGCGACCGCCACCGAACTCGACATCTCAGCGCTGATGGGGCTGACGATGGTGGTTGGTATGGTCACCGAACTGGTGATCTTCTTCCTCGCCGAACTGCCGCAAACCGGTACGATCGACGCGGCGGTGCTGCGTGACGCGAGCGCGAAACGGCTGCGACCGATCCTGATGTCGGCGTTGATCGCCGCACTGACGCTGGCTCCCCTCGCCCTCGGCGTTTCGCGGAGCGCTGGCCTGCAACGTCCGCTCGCCACTGCGATCATCTTCGGGTTGGCCGCAGCGGTTCCGCTGGTGCTGGTGTTCCTTCCAACGCTGATCGCAGCCCTGACCCGGCGGAATGCGGGTATGAGGTAATGGCGTACATCCGCTTTGCCGCGACGCCAGATGCGACTATCATCTACAAGGCAACCGGAAACTTGTCCTCGGGTAATCCTGCTCGGCCACGCCAAGATCGAGAGTACCGTTCGCTACTCTGGTGTTGATGTGAAGAATATTTTGAGCTGTCAGAACGAGCGACGTTATGAGCTGTCCGTCTCAACCCAAAAGTCGACACTCGCGGGCTTTTTCGCCTCCCCAACTTCTGCCGTTGGTTCATGTCGTAGGAGCGCGGGTCTAAACGGCTTGGTTTGGACCGTTGCTGCCAGCAGAAACGACTCCGCTGAACGGCGGGTTTGACCGTGAGCCGTCATTCCGAACGAACTCAGCCGTCTCGGTACCGACGGGATTGGTCTGCCAGCGTGTCGTGCGGCAAAATCTGGTCTGTCTCGCTCATCAACTAAACCAAACAACCGCAGCTAACTACGCCGCGCTGAGCCGGGTCGGCCGCGTCGCGCAACTGCCATCGTTCCGACGCACCGATGCAGCGATACTGAAACAATGTGCCAATAGAGCCACGCCAGCCGGCAAAAACATAACGCCTAGCCGAGCTGCTCAAGGGGACACCATTTGACGAAATTTACCCCGGCGGGCGCGCTTGCCGCGCTGCCCATCGCGCTGTGCGCACCCGTTTTCGCCTATGCCGCGCCGCTTGCCGCGCCGGTCGAGGCGCCGGCCGCGGATCAGGCTGCGGATGCGGACACTGTCATCGTCACCGGCACGCGGGATCGCGGCGTGACGCAGTTCAACTCGCAATCGCCGATTGACGTGCTGCCCGCCACCGCGATCGATGCGAGCGTCTCGGGCGATCTCAACGATACGCTCGCGCAATTGCTGCCGTCCTTCAACGTGCAGCGTCTGCCTGCGGCTGACGGTCAGGCCTTCGTGCGCCCGGCCACCTTGCGCGGGCTCTCCGCCGACCAGACGCTCGTGCTGGTCAACGGCAAGCGGTATCACCGCTCGGCGCTGCTCGGCACGCGCGGTGCGCAGGCACCCGATCTCGCGACGATCCCCGGTCTCGCTATCAAGCGCATCGAAGTGCTGCGCGACGGCGCATCGGCGCAATATGGCTCGGACGCGATTGCGGGCGTTGTCAACATCATCCTCGACGATCAGCCCGGCCTCAACGCCTTCGGTCAATATTCGCAATATTACAAAGGCGACGGCAAGGAATATCAGAGCGGTATTCAGGGCGGCATCGCGCTGGGGACGCGTGGCAGCTTCGTCTTCACCGGCGAATACGACCATTCCGAGGCGACCTCGCGAACGCGCCAGCGCCCCGACGCGATCGCCTTTCAGGCCGCCAACCCGACGCTCGCCCTGCCCAATCCTGTGCAGCGCTGGGGCCAGCCTGACCTCGAAAGCATCCGTGGCGGCTACAACACGCATTTCGACGTGTCCGATGCGTTCAAGCTCTACAGTTTCGGCACGTTCGGCGAGGGCGAGGGCGTGACCGACTTCAACTGGCGCAACCCCGCCGGCACCGCCTCCGTCTACGGCGCGAGCCCGGCCTTTCCCGGCTTCAACTTCCGGACGCTCTACCCGACCGGCTTCACGCCGCGCTTCGGCACCACCACCAGCGACATTCAGGCGACCGGCGGCGCGCGCGGCGCGCTGGCCGAGGCGTTCACCTATGATCTCAGCGCTTCTTACGGGCAAAGCGTGATCGACTATACGCTGGGCGAGAGCCTCAACGCCTCGCTCGGACCCAATTCACCGACCGCCTTCTACCTCGGCCGCCTGCGCCAGCGCGAGTTCAACCTCAACGCCGACTTCGTCTATCGCTTGCCGGTGGGCGGGACGGAGCCGATCAACATCGCATTCGGCGGCGAGCGCCGGCTCGAGCAATATAGCGTGCGGCCGGGCGACCCCGCCTCCTATGCGATCGGCGCGGGCGCGGCGGCGGGACTTGCGCCCAATTCGAACGGCTTTCCCGGCTTCAGCCCGCTTCAGGCGGGGCGGTTCAGCCAGGAAAGCTATGCGGGTTACGGCGATCTCGAATGGCAGCCGGTCAAGATGCTGAGCGTCGGCGCGGCCGGACGCTATGAGAACTTCTCCGCCTTCGGCGGCAAGTTCACATACAAGCTGAGCGCGCGCGTCGAGCCGACCGACGGCATCGCACTGCGCGGTGGCTATTCGACCGGCTTCCGCGCGCCGACGCCGGGTCAGCTCAACACCTCGAACACCTCGCAGGGGCTCGACACCACGACGCTTCAGGTGTTCAACAGCGGCCGTCTCGCCACCACCGATCCGATTGCGGTCGCGCTCGGCGCCAAACCGCTCAAGCCCGAGACGTCCGACACGGTCACCGCCGGCCTCACCTTCAAGACCGCGTTCGGGCTGACCGGCAGCGTCGACGCCTATCAGATCAACGTCGACGGTCGTTTCAGCCAGTCGGCCTCGTTCGCGGTGCCGGCGAGCATAGCCAACCCGCTGCGCTTCACCTCGGTCAGCTATTTCACCAACGATTTCGACACGCGCACGCGTGGCATCGAAGCGGTGCTGAACTATGCGCAAGCGGTCGGGCCGGGGAAGGCCAATGTCACGCTCGCCTACAATTACAACAGGACCAAGGTGACGAGCGGCACCTCGGCGGCAATCCCCAACGAGACGCAGCGTATCGTGTTTGAACAACGCCTGCCGCAGCATAACGCGACCGGCTCGATCGGCTATGACGTCGGCCCGGTGGGACTGTTGTTCCGCGGCCGCTATTACGGCGGCTGGACCGACGTGTCGGGCAATGCGACCGGCGACATCTATCAGCGCTTCGGCGGCATCGCCTTGTTCGACGTGTCGGCCAGCTACACGTTTGCCGAGCATTTCACGATCCGCGCAGGCGCGGAGAACGTGTTCAACCGCTACCCCGCCGAGGCCACCAACCAGGCCGTGCGCGGGCTGATCTATTCGCGAAACGCCCCATATGATACCGACGGCGGCCAATATTATGTGCGCATCGGCATGAAGTTCTAAGGGGCGAATGGCATGGCGATCAGCCGGAGAACCATGTTGACGGCGGCGGCGCTGCCCCTCGCCGATCGGCTGGGCGCGGCGATGCCGCAGGCCGGTCCCAAAGCCGGTGCCGCCGCACCGGACGACGAGGCTTATTGGGCCAGAATCGCCGCGCAATATGATGTCACCCGCGATGTCATCCAGCTCGAAAACGGCAATTGGGGCATCATGGCGCGACCCGTGCTCTCCGCCTACGAACGCGCGGTCGAGCGGGTCAATCGCGAGAACAGCTTCTTCACGCGTCGCGGCTTCGTGGACGAACTCCACGGCGTCCAGCATCGCGTCGCCGCCGCGCTCGGCGTCGGAGCAGACGAAATCGTTTTCACTCGCAACGCGACCGAGGCGTTGCAGGGGCTGATCGACGGCTATAATCGGCTGCGTCCGGGCGACGCGGTGCTGACCGCCGATCTTGACTACGACAGCATGCTGGGCTGTTTCGGCGGGCTCAAGGCGCGGCGGGGCGTGCAGGTGGTGCGGATCGCGCTTCCCGAACCGGCGACCTATCAGGGCGTGATCGACGCCTATGCGCGGGCGTTCGCCGCCAACCCCAGGATCCGGCTGGTGCTGCTCACCCACCTCAGTCACCGCACCGGGCTGGTGATCCCGGTGAAGGAGATTGTCGCGATGGCGCGCACGCACGAGATCGACGCGATCGTCGACGCCGCGCACAGTTGGGGGCAGCTCGATTTCGACTTCGCCGATCTCGGTGTGGATTTCGCCGGGTTCAACCTGCACAAATGGTGGGGCGCGCCGCTCGGCGTCGGTGTGATGTACCTGCGCAAGAGCCGCGTGCGCGATATCGATCCCGATGCCGCCAATGAGGGGAGCGACCCCGACAGCGTGGCCGCGCGCATCCACACCGGCACCAGCGACTTCGCCGCGTTGCTGACGGTGGCGCAGGCATTCGACTTCCAGCAGGCGATCGGCACGCCCGCCCGCGCCGCGCGGCTTAGCTATCTGCGCGACCGCTGGGCCGAACCGCTGCGCACGCTCGACGGCTTGCAGATCCTCACCCCGGAGGACACGCGGATGCACGGCGGCATCACCTCGTTCCGCATAAAGGGTTGCGTCACACCCGCTGACAATATCGCGATAGCGAAGACTCTGTTGGACGAACACGGCATTTTTACCGTCCACCGTACTGGCGTACAGGCCGGTGCGTGCGTACGCGTGACGCCGGCGCTGTTTACCAGTGCTGACCAAATTGACAGATTCGCCGCAGTCCTGCCCGTCCTGACCAAGCGGTTCGCCAAGGTCTGAAGACGATTGCGAGCGACACTCAGACCGATATGTCGCCTTACAATGCTTGCGCCGGCAACCTCAACTTCAGCCTCTCGTTGATCCTAGCCTGGAAGGCCTAAAGTGGGACTTACCTGTCGTTCGCGGGTCAGCAGTCGAACGGCAGGTTTCGCCAAAAGCGTACGTCAGATCGCTGGCCTCACAACGACCCCGATGTGGGACGATCCGAAAGGCAGCTTACGGGCCGCGAAACCGGGTAGCGGCTATTTAGACGAGGCGAGACCAACGGTGGCTGCCAACCAGGTCCGGCCTTGGCCATGGGATGGTCGGTGTGTCAGGTTCTGCCGAAAGCCGTAATGAAAGCGGTTAGAACCACCGTGCATCCAATGGCAGAATCCATTAAGTGTCAGTGCCGTCTCGCCAGCCCCGAACCAAGTTCTGACTGCCGCCTGATGCACCGAAATCCGATGTGACTGGTCGAGGTGTCGATCATTTCGGCATGACGCGCAGCCGGGCGGTAGCGCCGGCAGTAGTTTTCGGCGCAGAGGTGCGAACCGCCTTTCATCACCTTGCGCCCGATGCGGACCTGCGGTTGGTCGGGGTCGAAGCTGGTCTTCAGCGTTCCCCCGCGCGGATTGGCCACCGCGCAACAGTCGCTCGTCTTCTTCCGATGCTCCTGCCACCAGTCGCTGGTCCATTCCCAGACGTTCCCGATCATGTCGTAGACCCCGTACCCATTCGGAAGAAAGGCGCGCACCGGCGAGGTGCGCTCCCAACCGTCCTGCAAGGTATTGGCAAAGGGGAACAGGCCTTGCCAGTAATTGGCCATCATCGCCCCGCCCGGAGCGAGTTCGTCACCCCAGGCGTACTCCTTGCCGTCGAGTCCCCCGCGCGCGGCGAACTCCCATTCGGCTTCGGTCGGGAGTTCCTTCCCGGCCCATTTGGCATAGGCTACGGCATCGGACCACGCGACGTGGACCACCGGATGGTCGTCAAGCCCTTCGCACGAGGACCCTGGCCCATATGGGTGGCGCCAATCCGCGCCAAACTCGAAAGACCACCAGCGTGACGGGTCATCCGTGCCGACCGGCACCGCGCTTTTGTGAAATACCAGCGAACCCGCTCGGTCCATGCCCGGCAGCATGCCGGGATAGTCCCTTGGATCGGGTGCTATTTCAGCGATCGTGACGTGGCCCGTCGCGGCAACGAAATCTGCGAACGCGCGGTTGGTGACCGGAGCATCGTCGATCCAGAAACCGTCGACCCGGACGCGGGCGAGCGGGGCTTCCTCGGGATAGAAGTTCAGCGAGCCCATGGTGAACTCGCCACCTTCGATCCAGATCATGCCGCCGTGTTCACTCACAACCTGTCAAAATCCTGCCAGACCGGTTCGCGCGCAACGCTCCAACGCAGACGTTCGCATCGGTTCAGCGCCGGCAGTACCCATCACTTGTGCAGCGGTCCATCGCCGCCGAGATCGATCGTGAACCGATTGATCTTGCCTTCGAATGTAGCGGGCAGCGATTGCCCCTCGAACAGCGGTTCATAGCCGATGCGTCCGACGAACAGCAGCCCATAGGAGAACCCGAAACGTTCGACGCGGCCCGAAGCGACAGGCTTGCCATCGACAAGCAGACTCAGCGTTCCGCCCGAAAACGGAGACGGCGTATCATGGACTGCTGCCATGCTAAGGTCGTGCTTGCCGGGAGAGAGCGGAGCATTGGCCGCGATCCGCACGACATCGCCTGGATTGTCACTTACACGGTAGACAAATTGGGGTACCCCGTTCTGCTGGAAAAGTCCCCAGCCATTGTGAAGATTACCGCGAACTGCAATCATGCCGGACTCACCGGCGCGGCTGGTCTCGATCGTTGCCGTCAAACGCCAGTTGCCTGTCATGTCGGGCACCATGCCCATCTCGTTGCGCTGCGGCCCGGCAAGGTATTCGAAGTGGTTGCGGCCGATCGTGAGGCTGGGCGCAAGGCCGGGCCGCAGGCGGGCGCCGGTGCGAACATCCAGCGGCAGGACCTGGTTCGCCGTGGCAGCTGCGGTGAAACCGCGCTTCAGTTCCTCAAGCTTGGCCGGGAACTTTGCAGCGACATTGTGGGCCTGCGAGTAATCGTGCGCGAGATCATAGAGTTCCCACTTGAAATCCTCAGCCGGCACACGCTTGCCGCCGCGTTCCCACGGCATGTTGGCGGGCGTGGTGGAAGCGATCCAGCCATCCTTGTAGAAGGCACGGTTCCCCATCAGCTCGAAATACTGCGAGTGGTGGCGCGAAGGCGCGGTGGGATAAGCGAAGCTGTAGAGCATCGACGTGCCAGACAGCGGTTCCTGCGCCACCCCATCGACGGTTGCGGGCGGGGTGATGCCGGCTGCCTCGTAAATTGTTGGTGCCACGTCGATCACATGGGCGAACTGGGTGCGAACTGCCTCAGGGCGGGTCAAATGGCCAGGCCAAGATACGACCAGGCCGTTGCGCGTGCCGCCGAAGTGCGAAGCGACGAGCTTACTCCACTGAAACGGCGTGTCCATCGACCATGCCCAACCGATCGGATAGTTGGGCATCGTGGTGGCGGTGCCGAGCTCGCCAAGGCGCGGCAAGGTTTCGGCATAACTACCGTCGCGGTCGGCGAGCGTGGTGTAGATGTCGATGGCGCCGTCGCGATCTTCGCCGGAAGCGCCGTTGTCGCCCTGAATGAACATGATCAGGGTGTTTTCCAGCTGCCCGGAAGCGCGCAAGTGCTCGATCACCCTACCGATCTGGGCATCGGCATAGGCGAGCGCGGCCGCATAGACCTGCATATGGCGTGTTGCCACGCGCTTCTCGTCGGGGCTCAGGCTATCCCACGCCGGCATCTGCGGTGGGCGTGGGGTCAGCTGCGCATTGGCGGGGATCACGCCCATGCGCTTTTGACGAGCGAAGGTTTCCTCGCGCAACTTGTCCCACCCTTGAGTAAACTGCCCGTCGAACTTGGCGATCCAGTCTGCAGGCGCATGGTGGGGTGCGTGTGAAGTCGCCGGTGCGTAGTACAGGAAGAAGGGATTACCGGGCTTGAGATTGTGCTGGCTCTGCAGCCAATGAATGGCGTGATCGGCCAGATCCTTCTCGAGCATGTACCTTGCATCGCCTCGCGGCGGGTCCATCGGCGTAGTGTTTTCGACCAGCTCGGGCGCGTACTGGGACGACCATCCACCGTTGAAGCCGTAGAAGTAATCAAAGCCAAGACCGGTCGGCCAACGGTCGAACGGCCCCATCGGGGTACGCTCCCACAATGGCGTGTTGTGGTTCTTGCCAAACATGGCCGTACTATAGCCGTTCATCTGCAGAACCCGAGCGATCGTGGCGTCGCGCTTTTCTATCGAGGCGTCGTAACCCGGTGCGTCAGTCGCGAGTTCGGCGACGACGCCGAAACCGACTTGATGGTGGTTGCGGCCGGTCAGCAGGGCAGCCCGAGTTGGCGAGCACATCGCCGTGGTGTGAAACGCGTTATAGCGCAGTCCTTGCTTGGCAAGGCTATCGAATGTCGGCGTGGGTACCGGCCCGCCGAAGGTGCTGCTCGCGCCGAAACCGACATCGTCGGTCATGATCAGCAGGACATTGGGCGCACCTTTGGGCGCCTGCGGCGGCGACGGAAAGGCCTGCCAAGTGGGTGCCGGGCTGACCACAGCGGGGATACTCTGCGCCGCCGCGCCGCTCGCGCTCGCCATCAGGCTTACAGTCAGTGCCAGTCGTGTGACCGTCCGACATCCGTTACTTGCCCGCGTCATGGTCCTGATCCCGTTCATTTCCGATGTCCAACGACGATGACATCCGAAAAACTGGTGGGCTACGGCACGACTGGTTATACGTAGGCATGAACGAAAGGTTATAGGTTTATGCCGGGTACGTTCCGTCAAATGGAAGTCTTCGCACTCGTCTGCGCGACGGGCAGCGTTTCGGCCGCCGCAAATCGGCTCGGCGTGTCGCAGGCCGCCGTAAGCCGGACGATCATCGCGCTCGAGCGCAAGGTTGGCGAGCCGCTGTTCCGGCGCAGTCCGGGGCGCCCCAACATGCCTTCGACCATTGGCCTCGCGATCCTCGCCCATGCGCAGGCAGCCTTGGAGGAACGGCGGCGCATCACAGAAGTTGTGCGCACGCCGACCGAGACTTTTCGTGTTGGAGGGGACCAGATCATCGTTGGCGTCATCTTCACACCGCATCGTCAGGCTCTCGCGGAGGCGCTGGCGCCGCATCAGTTAGAGCTTGTCGCGGCCGAAGGTGATGGCGAACCGATCGAACTTGCCGACCGGCTGAATCTCGACCTGCTCTACGTGACCATGGGCGACGGCGAGCGCCCGCCCGCTGGCGCCCGGTGCGTCGCGCGCCAGCGCAACAGCATGTTCGCGAGCCCAACGCTCCTCGATCGTTGCGCAGCGAAGATCGCTCTCCCAGTGGCTGTTCCGGCACCCTCCCGCCGCGTGCGGGACGGCCTTGGACGGATCGTCGAGAAGCGTCTCCTTGGTCCCCACACCATAATCGAATGCGACGCCGCCGCAGCCATGGAACTGGTCCTGACCGGCGCCGGGGCAGGCCTGATGAGCGTGGAGCGTGCAGCGCCTTACATCGCTGCGGGACTGCTGACACCCGTTCCGCAGTTCGATGGTCCATTCGACGTCCAGCGCTACGAAATTCAGCGGCCTGGCTTGTCTGAGGTGGGACGGGTGCTAAGCGATCGGCTTGCCGCGCTTGTCGAGGGATGGCTTCGCTAGGGGCCCGAATGCTCAGGGGCTTCACCACCGCAAATGGGACATTGCTGCCACTATAGATGGGCAGGCCGAACGGCAGCTCCTATGACAAGCTGACCTCTACCGCTGAGCTTGGCGGCGATACGAAATGCGTAACGACGGCCTCTTGCGCTGCCAGCTTTGTACCGGCCATGCTCGCACTTTTTACGGCCGGAACCCGCATTGACCGTGGATAGACACGGCCGTCGAAACGCCGATCCATAACGGCGAGGTCACAGAGCATATCTGTTCGGGACAGCGCTTACGGAGATTCGCCACTGCCTTGCTCTCCTCCGGCGCCTGTCAAAGCGTGAAGCCGCCGTCGATTGTTATGCTAGCACCGGTGATGTAACCGGCTTCGTCCCGAACGAGATACGCCACCAGGCCGGCTATCTCGTCAGCATGTGCCACGCGCTTCAGCGGCTCAGGTTGGCGAGCATCTCGAGGCGGCCCACATTTATGTCGGTGTCCACGGGCCCGGGCTGGATGTTGTTCACGGTAATCCCACGCGGCGCGAGATCGAGTGCGATCCCTTTGACCATCGCGGTAACAGCGGCTTTGGTCATGTGGTAGACGCTAGATCCGGCGAACCCAGTGCGGATCGCGACATTGCTGCCGATCGTGATCACCCGTGCGCCGGCCCGAAGATGCGGCAGGGTCGCCTGTATCGACAGATAGACTCCGCGCACATTGACGGCTAGCATTCGATCGAGATCGTCGACTGATACCGTGTCGATGGTCGCCGAACGGTACAGGCCGGCATTTACGACCACGACGTCGATTGCGCGGTACCGCCCCGCGGCGGCATTGGCCGTGGCGGCGATCTGGTCGCGCTCCGCGCTGTCCGCGCGGATCGCCATCGCCTCGCCGCCCGTCGCGCGCACGCTCTCCACCAGCGCGTTCGCCGCGTCGTCTCGCGAGACATAGGTGAAGGCGACCCGGTAGCCCTCACGCGCCAGACAGCGTACCGTTGCAGCGCCGACCCCGCGCGATCCGCCGAAGACAAGCGCCGTTTTGTTGCAATCGTCTTGCATGGGATCTCCCTTTCAGGCGGCGAGCAAAAGCTTCCCGGACGTGCTCCGGTTTTCCATCGCCGCATGTGCGTCGGCTGCGTCGGCGAGCGCGAAGACTTGCGGCGGCGCGAGCCTCAGCGTGCCGGCGCGCACCCAGTCGAAGAGGCGAGCTGCCCGCTCTCGCAGCAGCTCCGGCGTAGCGATGTGATCGGAGAAGACCGCATAACCGAGCTTGATGCTCTTCGGCAGCGCCATGATCTCGATCGCACTTCCGGCGCCGAGCACCGGGCCATACCAGCAGAACGTCCCCGACGTCCGCAGCGCGGCGATCGAGCCTTCAAACGTCGCCGGCCCGCTGCCGTCGTAGACGACATCGACGCCCCGTCCCCCCGAAAGCCGCATGGCTGCGTCGGCGAAATGGCAGTCGCGATCGACGATGACGTGGTCCGCCCCCGCCGCCTGCGCGACCGCGACCTTCGCTTCGCTGGAGACGCGGCCGATCACGATGCCGCCGCGCATCTTGATGATCTGCGTGAGCAACTGGCCAAGGCCGCCCGCAGCGGCGTGAACGAGCGCGATGTCCCCCTCCCGCACTGGGTAGAAGTCGGTCGCGAAATGGCTTGCCGTTAACCCCTGCATCATCAGGGCGGCAGCGGTGCGGTCGTCCATGTCGTCGGCGATCGGCACCAGCGCCTCGGCCGGAGCGATGACCCGGCTCGCATAGCTGCCAGGCACGTAGACCCACGCCACGCGCTGGCCGATATCTATGCCCTGAACCCCGGCCCCCACCGCCGCGACGCGTCCCGCCCCTTCGACGCCGAGAACGTGCGGCAGCGGAACCTTCAGCATGCCGCGCCGCACGCCGATGTCCATGAAGTTCACGCCGCTCGCCGCGACGTCCACCAGAACCTCTCCGGCGCCGGGCGCGGGATCCGGGCGATCGGTAAGCTCCAGGACGTCGGGACCGCCGAATGCGGAAATTGCGATGGCCTTCATGATCATGACTCCAACTTGAACGTTTATTCCAGAACTGGGCAAAAAAAAAATTAGCGCAGTGCGCGCAACGCGAGGTCGACCAGCCGCGCGAGGTGAGCCGCCGCCGCCCCGCCGCGCGCGGCGATGCGGATGCCGGCGATCGCCGCGATCAGAAAGGTCGCGATCTCGGCCGGATCGAGCTCGGCGGCGATGTCGCACTGGCGCTGTCCCTGCTCGACGCTGCGGACGAGCAATGCGCGTAGCGCGCCGCCCGAGGCGGCGCGCAGTTCGATGAGCTCGGGGTTGGTCTGCCCGAACTCGACGATCGAGCCGACGCCGAGACAACCCTGCTCGGCCTCGTCGACGACGCGCTCCAGCATCGCGCGGATGCCGTCAACCGCCCTGGAGCGACTGGCGAGCGCGGCGCGGTGCGCGTCGATCTCGCAAAGCCCGTAACGGCGGACGGCGGCACGGTAGATACCCCATTTGTCGCCAAACGTGTTGTAGAGGCTCTGTCGACCGATCCCCATCGCATCGACGAGCATCTGCGCGGACGTTCCTTCGTAGCCATGCTCGCGGAACACCTCAATCGCTGCGTCGACAGCATTCTCCTCTTTGAATTCCTTGGGTCGCGCCATGCCTCTCCAGATAAGGTATTGGAACGTTCATTCAAGAGACAGCATGTTAAATCCCCAGTTCGAACAACGTCGGATGATCGACGGCGCGCGGCCCGATTGGCCAGAGTAAGGCACGCTCGTGCATCTCGATCGGCTGCGCATTCGCCGTGGTCAGGCGGCGCTTGACCAGACCGGCCGCATCCAGCTCCAGCGCCTCGTTGCCGTAGAGGCGGAACCAACGGCCGCTGTCGTCACGAAATTCGCGCGCGAAGCGCAGCGAGAGACGCCCCTCTGCCTCCGCCCAACCCTCCAGCAGCAGACGCGAGTCGATCTCTCGCCGCAACCGTCGCTGCACGAACGCACGAATCTGCTCGCGCCCCCACAGGAAATCGACGCGGTCGCGCCAATGGCAGTCGATCGTATGACCGAACACGATCGCGTCGAGGTCGCGCGTGTTCCAGGCGTCTTCGGCATCGCGGGCGTGCCGCACCATCGCCGGACTGCATTGGAGCATGTCGGTTCTCATCCTGAAGGCGGACCGGCACGATGCGGGTCCCCCGACGCGCCATCATCGCCACGCCGTGTCCGCGCGCCAGTTAGGTGGCGTTAGCCGTCGCTCGGCCGGTGCGCGGCTGACAGCGCATCACAGCGTCTAACAGGCGCGCGCACGTGTGATGCGCTAGCAATGCGGCGAGATTTTCGACCGGAGGAACCGCCATGCACACCGACTCGAACCCCATCGCCGACACCGGCCGTCGCGACTTCGTCACTGGCGTCACCGCCGTCGCGGCGGCGCTGTTCGGCAGCGCCGCGACCGCGCAGACGCCGGCCGCACCGGCGCGCCCGATCGGCCGCACGCCACCTGCGCTCGGCCCGGTACGGCAGATCGACGCGGGCGATCTTTCCATCGGCTATGTCGACATGGGGCCGGCGAAAGGCCCGGTCGTCATGCTGTTCCATGGCTGGCCCTACGACATCCACAGCTTCGCCGAAGTCGCGCCGCTGCTGATCGCGCGCGGCTATCGCGTCGTGATCCCGCACCTGCGCGGCTATGGCAGCACCGTGCTGCGCGACGCCCAGACGATGCGCAACGGCCAGCCCGCCGCGCTCGCCTCCGACGCGCGGGCGCTGATGGACGCGCTCGGCATCCGACAGGCAATAGTCGCCGGGTTCGACTGGGGGGCGCGCACCGCCGACATCATGGCGGTGCTCTGGCCGGAGCGTTGCAAGGCGCTCGTCTCGGTAAGCGGCTATCTGATCGGCAGCCGCGCCGCCGGCGCGAAGCCGCTGCCGCCACGCCAGGAGTTCCAATGGTGGTATCAGTTCTACTTCGCGACCGAGCGTGGCGCGGCCGGCTATGCGGCGAACACCGCCGCGTTCAACCGGATGATCTGGGAGCTTGCGTCGCCAAAATGGGCGTTCGACGACGCGACCTATGCGCGCTCGGCGGCGTCCTTCGTCAATCCCGACCATGTCGCGATCGTGATTCATAACTATCGCTGGCGGCTGGGCCTCGCCGAGGGCGAGGCGCGGTACGACGCGCTGGAAGCGCGGCTGGCGACCGGCCCGACCGTCGCCATCCCGACGATCACGATGGAGGGCGACGCCAATGGCGCGCCGCATCCCGAGCCCGCCGCCTATCGCGCGAAGTTCACCGGCCCTTATGCGCACCGCCTCACCACCGGCGGCATCGGGCACAATCTGCCGCAGGAAGCGCCTGCCGCTTTCGCGCGCGCGATCCTCGACGTGGCGACGCTGGCATGAGGGCGGGGCTGGCCGGACTCGGCGTCGCCACGGCGGTGTTCTTCGCCGTGGCGGTGCCCAAGGTGGCGGCGGCGGGCGATGCCCCATCGGTGTCGCCGGTCTATGGCGTGCGGCTCCCGGTGGGCTATCGCGACTGGACGCTGATCAGCGTCGCGCAGGAAAACGGCAAGAACGACGATATCCGCGCGATCCTCGGCAACGCCATTGCGGTGCGCGCCTTTCGGGCGGGCAAGCGCCCCTTCCCCGACGGTTCGGTGATCGTGCGGCTGGCGTGGCGCTATCGATCGTCGCCGCGCAACGACGCCGTGTTTCCCGCACCGCAATCCTTCGTCGCGGGCGCGCCCACCAACGTGCAGGTCAGCGTCAAGGACTCAAAGCGCTACGCGGCGAGCGGCGGCTGGGGCTATGGCCAGTTCGACGGCGGCAAGGCCAACCAGGACGAGGCTCTCACCCGCTCGTGCGTCGCCTGCCATGCGAAGCTGGATCGCGCGGCGGACTTGGTCTTCACGGAATATTCGCGCTGAACGAAAAGCCCACGGCCGGCCCGGGGGGCTTGGCCGGCCGTGAGCGTGCGCGCCGGCGGGTGGGGGGCTGCCGGCGCGGCACCTCAGCGGGTCGCCGCCGCCCGTTCGATCAGCCGCGCGACCTCGACCGGGTGCGAGACCATCACCACATGCGACGCGCCACGCACGACGACCGTCTGGCGGGCATGCGCACGCGTCGCCATGAAGCCCAACGCGGCGGGCGGAATGTTCCGGTCGCGGTCGCCATAGATGAAATAGGAGGCGATCCGCTTCCACGCGGGCTGCGGCGACGCCTCGCTGAGTGCGGCCGCCGCGATCGGACGCTGGCCGACCGCCATGAGCGATGCCTGCGCCGGCGCAACGTCAGCGGCGAACTGCGCCGGGAACTTGCCCTGCACGATGTAGAGGTTCCTGCCACCACCCGGTAGCGGCACCGCCGGGGCGAGCGCGCCCGCCAGCGTGCTGCCGGGGAACTTGCCGGTGAGGCCGAGCGCGGTCTCGCCCGCCTCCGGCGCGAAGGCGCTGACATAGACCAAGGCTTTGACGTTACGGCTCCGGGCGGCGGCCGCGCTGATGACCGAGCCGCCATAGGAATGGCCGACCAGCACGACCGGCGCCTTAAGCCGCGAGACAACGCTGTCGATCTCCGCCGCGTCGCTGCGCAGGCCGCGCAGCGGATTTTCCAGCGCGATGACGAAATAGCCGTCGCGGCGCAGGATCGGGATCACCCCGTTCCAGCTCCACGAATCGGCGAAGGCGCCGTGGACGAGCACGATGACAGGCTTGGCGGGGGTCTGCGCCTGGACGGCGGGCGCGACGAGGCTGGCGGCGAGCGCGAGCGCGCCGGCGATGAATTGCTTCATGGCTATCCTGCCGAGGTCAGGCGAGCGTGACGACGGCGTCGATGTTGCCCTTGATCGCCTTGGAATAGGGGCAGGTGCGGTGCGCGGCGTCGATCAGCTGGCGCGCGACCTCCTGCTCGATGCCGGGCATGCGGACGTTCAGCCGCGCGGCGAGCGAGAAGCCGTCCTCGCCCTGCCGCAGGCTCACCTCGGCGTCGATCGCGAGGCCGGCGGGCAGCGCGATGCCGCGGGCGTGCGCAGCGTGGCCGATCGCGCCCTGGAAGCAGGCCGACCAGCCGGCGGCGAACAGCTGCTCGGGGTTGGTGCCCTGCCCCGGCCCGCCCGGCGATGAAAGCTTGAGGTCGAGCCGGCCGTCATCGCTGCGCGCCGCGCCGTCGCGGCCACCGGTGACGTGGACGTTGGCGGTGTAGAGGGTCTTGGTGTCGGACATGGTTGGTCTCCGGATGATGGGTCAGCGGATGTGTCGGAAGGCGGCGCGCACCTCGGCGGCGAAGATCGCCGGCCGCTCCCAGGCGGCGAAATGGCCGCCGCCCGGCGCTTCGTTGAAGTAGAACAGGTTCGTGTAGGCGCGCTCCGCCCAGCTTTTCGGCGCGCGGAAGATCTCGCCGGGGAACACGGTGACCGCCACCGGCAGGTCGATGACGCCGCGCGCGTTGAAATTGTTGCTATGGTCTTCCCAATAGATCCGGGCGGCCGAAGCGCCCGTTCCGGTCAGCCAATAGAGCGAGATGTCGTCGAGGATCTCGTCGCGGGTCAGCACGCGGAGCGGATCGCCCTGGCCGTCCACCCACTGCGCGATCTTCTCGTACATCCACGCGGCCAGCGCGACCGGCGAGTCGACCAGCGCATAGCCGATCGTCTGCGGGCGGGTGTTCATCTCGATCGCATAGCCGGCATTGTCGCGGTAGAAGGTGGCGAGCTGGTCGAACGCGTCGCGCTCCTTGGGACTGAGCGTTGCGGGCGCGGGATCGCCGGCGGCGAGCGTCCGCGCGATATCCGCCGGCACCACTGCCGGCATGTTGAGATGGATGGCGAGCAGCCCCGGCACCTTCTGGAGCGCCATGCGCTGCGAGATGACCGAGCCGCAGTCGCCGCCCTGCGACACGTATCGCGCATAGCCGAGCCGCTGCATCAGCGTCGCCCAGGCGCGACCGATATGGTCGGAGCCCCAGCCCACCTGCGTCGGCTTCGCCGAAAAACCGAAGCCCGGGATCGACGGGATGACGAGGTGGAAGGCGTCGTCCGCCGTGCCGCCATGCGCGGTCGGGTTGGTCAGCGGGTCGATGACCTTCAGGAACTCCAGAATCGAGCCGGGCCAGCCGTGCGTCAGGATCATCGGCATCGCCTTCTCATGCCGCGAGCGGACATGGATGAAGTGGATGTCGAGCCCGTCGATCTCGGTCATGAACATCGGCAGCGCGTTGAGCCGCGCCTCGACCTTGCGCCAGTCGTAGGCCCCACCCCAATAGTGCAGCAACGGTTCCAGCGTCTGGCGACGCACGCCCTGCCCATCGTCCGGGGCGGGCTGCGCGTCGGCCCAGCGCGTATCGGCGATGCGGCGCTTCATCGCGGCGATATCCGCCTCGGGCATCGAGACCCTGAACGGGCGGATCGACGCACCGCCGGTCGCGGCGCGCAGCATTCCGGGCACCATACTTGCTGCCCCCGCTGCGGCAGCCCCCGCGATGAAGGTGCGGCGCGTCGTCTTCAGTTCGTCGAGCATCGGTTCCTGGCCCCTCGTTGCGATGCGGCCGAGGTTAGCGGGAACGGCGCGCAACGCCCGTTATCGCCGGTGATGCGGTGTTAGCCGGCGGCTGGCAGCGCCTAACGCCGCACGGGCGATGCCTAACACCGGCGCGCGTGCGACGTGCCTATCTTGGCGATCACACAGTTCGGGGACTGGCCATGTTCACAATACGCTCGCTTACCTTCGCCGCCGTGGCGGCACTGACTGCCGGCACCACCACGGCGCTTTGCTTTGATGACGCGCTGGCGCTGGTCGCCGCCAAGCCGACGGCCGGGGCGCCCGCCGCGCCGCTGGCGGCGCTGTCCGACGCCGCGCCCTGGCTCACCGCCGTGCTAGGCGGGGCGGCCGGATTGCGCGGCAAGGTCGTGGTGGTGAATTTCTGGACCTATTCCTGCATCAACTCGCTGCGCGCGCTGCCGGCACTGCGCGCATGGGACCAGCGCTACCGCGACAAGGGGCTGGTGGTCGTCGGCGTCCATGCGCCGGAATTCGCGTTCGAGAAAGATCCCGCCAACGTGCGCACCGCGCTGCGCGCCCTCGGCGTCACCTACCCCATTGTGCAGGACAATCGCTACGCGACATGGCAGCGCTTCGGCAACGAGGGCTGGCCCGGCTTCTACGTCATCGACGCGCGCGGCAAGGTGCGCGGCTACCGCCTCGGCGAAGGCCATTACGACGAGACCGAGCGGCTCATCCGCACGCTGCTGGCCGAGGCCGGGCAGGACGTGTCGGCGATCCCGGCCGCGCCGGCGACCGGCACCGGCAGCCAGGCCGCCGCGGACTGGCAGGATCTGCGCTCGCCGGAATCGTACCTCGGTTACGCCAAGGCGGACGGCTTCCGCTCGCCGGGCGGGTTGAGGCAAGATGCCGTCCAAACCTATATGCCGGCGTCGAGCCTGGCGCTCAATCAATGGGATTTCGCCGGCGCCTGGTCGGCCGGGCGCGAGTTCGCGACGCTGGTGAGCGCAGGTGGCACGATCCGGTATCACTTCCATGCGCGCGACCTTCACCTCGTGCTCGGCGGCACGGGCGACGGCAAGCCAGTGCGCTTCCGGGTGCTTCTCGACGGGGCCGCGCCGGGCGCGAGCCACGGTGCCGATGTCGATGCCGAGGGCTGGGGCGCGGTGCGGCAGGATCGGCTCTACCAGCTCGTGCGGCAGGCCGGCGCTGTCGGCGATCACACGGTGACGGTCGAGTTCAGCCGGCCGGGCGTGCGCGCTTATGTATTCACCTTCGGCTGAAAAGTCATCTTGAACGACAGTTCCAGAATCATTTATATCAACCTAGGAGGGCTTGGAATCATGGCACGGACATGGTTGATTACCGGCGGCTCGCGCGGGTTCGGGCGGGCGCTGTGCGAGGCGGTGCTGCAATCGGGCGACAATCTCGTCGCGACGGCGCGCGATCCGCGCCAGCTCGAAGCGCTGTCGGCCCGCCCCGGCCAGCTCGTCACCGCGCCGCTGGACGTCACTGACGAGGCGCAGGCGGCGGACGCGGTCGCGGCCGCAATTGGTGCGTTCGGCCAGCTCGACGTGCTGGTGAACAACGCCGGCTATGGCGATGTCGGATCGGTGGAGGACACGCCGCTCGACGCGTTCCGCCGGCAGATCGAGACCAACCTGTTCGGCACGATCATCATGACCAAGGCCGCCATCCCCCACATGCGGGAGCGCCGCAGCGGCCATATCGTGCAATTCTCCTCGGTCGGCGGCAGGCTCGGCGCGCCGGGCCGCGCGCCCTATTCCGCCGCGAAATGGGGCGTGGAGGGGTTCTCCGAAGTGCTCGCGCAGGAGATGGCGCTGGTCGGCGTGCGCGTGACCATCGTCGAGCCGGGCGGCTTCCGTACCGATTTCGCCGGCGCCTCGACCAATATCGCCGCAGGCCGCCCCGAATATGACGCGGTGGTGGGCAAGGCCGCGCGGATGCAGCAGGCCTATGACGGCAAGCAACCCGGCGACCCCAGGCGCGGCGCGCAGGCGATCCTCACCGCCGTTGCGGCCGAGCGGCCGCCGCTGCGGCTGCCGCTCGGCTCGGACGCGGTGACGGCGCTGGAACGCAGCGACCGCGCGCGGCTGGACGAGCTGGCGGCGTGGCGCGCGCTCAGCGTTTCGACCGATTTTCCCAGCGACGGCTGAGCGATGGCGGCTGCGGATCCTGTGGGCGAGCGGGTCGGCTTCGGGCCCTTCTGTCTCTCCGTCTCGGAACGGCTGCTCACCCGTGACGGCGTGGCCGTGGAGATTGGCGGCCGTTCGTTCGATCTGCTCGCGGTGCTGGTCGAGCAGCCGGGTCGCGTCCTGTCCAAGCGCGAGCTGCTGAAGCGTGTCTGGTCAGACGTGGTGGTGGAGGACGGCAGCCTGCGCTTCCACATGGCGGGCCTGCGCAAGCTGCTGGGCGACGGGCAGGACGGCGCGCGTTACATCGCGACGCAGGTCGGCGTCGGCTACGCCTTCGTCGCGCCGGTTGAGAAACGTTCCGCGCAGGGCACCGTGGAAGCCGTGGCGGCGCCCCCGCCCCGGCCCGCCGCCACGATCAACATGCCGTCGCGCCTGCCGCATCTGATCGGCCGCGACGCCGACCTGCACCTGCTCGCCGAGCGCATCGTTACCACGCCCTTGTTCACGATCGTCGGCCCGGCCGGCGTTGGCAAGACGACGCTGGCGGTCGAGCTTGCCCACCGGCTCGGCGATGCGTTCGGCGATCAGGTGACGTTCGTCGATTTCAGCCTGCTCGAAGACCCGGCGCTGGTGCCGCAGATGATCGCCGGTGCGATGATGATCGCGGTGCCCAGTGACGATCCGCTCGCCGTCATCCTCGGCCACATCCGCGACCGCAAGATCCTGCTGGTGCTAGACAATTGCGAGCATGTCATCGAGGCGACCGCCGCTATCGTCGAGCGCATGGTCGATGCCGCACCGAACGCGCACATCCTCGCCACCTCGCGTGAGCCGATGCGCATTCGCGGCGAGCATATCCATCGCCTCGACGCGCTCGCTTATCCGGACGATCCCGAGGGCCTGGGCCGCGAACAGCTTCTGGCCTATCCGGCGGTGCAATTGTTCTGCGAGCGCGCGCTGGCCGGCGACAGCGCGCTTCGCATCGATGAATCGACCGCGCGGCTGATCGCGGACATGTGCCGGCGGCTCGACGGCATGGCGCTACCGATCGAGCTTGCCGCCGTCCGCGTCGCCACGCACGGCATAGAGGCGACGGCGCGGCTGCTGGGCGAGCGGTTCAGCCTCGGCTGGCCGGGCCGCCGCAATGCCGCCCCCCGCCAGCAGACGCTGCAGGCCACGCTAGACTGGAGTTACGACCTTCTGTCGGAGGTCGAGCAGATCGTGCTGGCGCGGCTCGCGGTGTTCGTCGGGCTGTTTTCGATCGACGCCGCGCTCGAGGTGGCCGCCGACACGCGGATCAGCGCCGACGAGGTTGCCGCCGCGCTCGACGAACTCGCCGCCAAATCCCTGGTCGTACCGCAACGCGCGCGCGGTACCGGGCTGTACCGCCTGCTCGAGATGACGCGGGCCTATGCGCGGGAGAAGCTGCACGCGCGCGGCACCGACGAGCCCCGAGCGACCGCGCGCCGCCACGCCGCCTTCTACCTCGGCGAGATCGACGCTGCCGCGACGCAGGACGCCGAGGCGTTGCACGATGCGCGCGCGCTCCGTCAGCAGCTCGGCAACATCCGTAGCGCGCTCGACTGGGTGTTCGGCGGGGAGGGCAATATGCGGCTGGCGGTGCGGCTCGCCGCCGCGAGCGCGCGCGTGTTCCTCAACCTCTCCTCGCTGGTCGAGTGCCGGACATGGTGCGGCCGCGCGCTGACGATCATCGAGGAGGTTCAGCGCGGCACCGCGATCGAGCTTGAGCTTCAGGCCGGCCTCGGCACCGCGCTGATGTTCACGCGCGGCAACAGCCAGGCGGCCAGCGCGGCGCTGTCGCGCGCGCTCGAGGTCGCCTCCGCGCTCGGCGATCGCTGGAACCAGCTTCACATCCTCGGCCGGTTGCACATCTTCCACGAGCGGCTCGGCGACTATGCGGTCGCGTTCGGCCATGCCGAACGCGCCGTCGAGGTCGCGAAGGCGATCGACGAGCCGGAGGCGCTAGGTGTCGCCTATTCGTTGTCGGGCATTTCGCATCATCTGGCTGGCGATCAGGCGCGCGCGCACGCGGACCTTACGCTCTCGCTCGAGAAAAGCGCGCCGTCGCAGCGCAGCCGCACGGCCCATTACGGCTTTGACCATCGCAACCGCTCGGCCATCGCCCTCGCCCGCGCCTTGTGGCTGATGGGCCATGCCGAGTCGGCGTTGCAGCTCGCCAAGCAGACCGTCGCCGATGCCGATGACCTCGACCACGCCGTCACGCGCTGCATCGCCATGCTCTGGTCTTTCTCGGTCCATCTCTGGGCGGGCGATCTGGTGGAGGCGGAGCGTGTGCTCGCCCTCTTCGCCGGATGCGCGGAGGCTAACGCGCTCGGCCCCTATATCGCCGCCGTCGGAGGCCTGCGCGGCGAACTGGAGGTCGAGCGCGGCCGCGCCGGTGGCGCGCTGGGCGCGTTGGAGGAAAGCCTCTCCCGCCTGCGCGCCGCCCGCTACGAACTCCTGACAACCCCCTTCTCGCTCGCGCTCGCGCGCGGCCTGATGCTCGATGGCCGAACGGCCGAAGCCCGCGACCTGCTCGACGCGACGATCGCGCAGTGCGACGCGAACGGCGAACGCCTGCTCGTTCCCGAGCTGCTTCGGGCCAAGGCGGCGATTTCGAAGATGCATCAAGAGAACGGCGCGGCCGAGACGATCCTTTGGGAAGCGATCACGCTGGCGCGGGAGCAGACCGCAGTCGCGTGGGAGCGTCGCTGTTCGACTGCGCTGGCTGACGAGACGTCCTGAGCTGGCGTCGTCGCTTTCCTGCACGCTACTCAATCTTGCCCGTTTTGAAGGCAGGCTCTAAAGATGATCCCCTTCTGAAAGGACCCGCGAAGCGCATGTGATCTCAAGCCTGACAGCAAGCAAAAACGTTGCCTTCAGGAAGTGTTCCATGCCCGCGATCAAAACGGTCGGCCTTTGCTGGTCGACGCCCGATGGCCACCCGGTCATCTCTAATCTCAACCTGACCTTCAAGGTAGAACGCGCCGGAGTTGTCGGCCGTAACGGCGTTGGCAAGACGAGCCTGCTGAAGCTACTCTCAGGCGACTACGAACCGATCGCTGGCCGGATCATCGTTCAAGGTACGACCGCTATGCTGCGCCAGATCGTTCAGGTACGGCAAGACGATACGATCGCCGATCTGTTCGGCGTCTCTGCCGATCTAGACGTATTGCGCCGTGCCGAACGCGGCCAAGCGAGCATCGACGAGATGTCCAGCGCCGACTGGTCGTTGGATGCTAAGATCGCAGCAGCGCTCGCCAGTGTCAGGCTCGATGCTGCGCCCCAAACTATGCTCGGCCAATTGTCGGGCGGCCAACGCACGCGCGCCGCGATGGCCGCCGTGGTCCTGCGCCAGCCCGACTTCCTGCTGCTGGACGAACCCACAAATAATCTCGATCGCGATGGCCGTGCGGCCTTGCTCGAGTTGCTTGGCGACTGGCAAGCAGGAGCGATCATCGCCAGCCATGATCGCGAGCTCCTGGATACCATGGATGCGATTATCGACATGACGGCGCTCGGCGCCAAGCGATATGGGGGAAACTGGACGCAGTACCGCGAGCGTAAAGCGATCGAACTCGCGACGCTTCGGCATAACCTTGATGTCGCCGAAAGGCAGATCGCCGAGATCGCGCATAAGAACCAGATTGCTGTGGAGCGAAAGCAACGGCGTGACGCTGCGGGAAATCGGAAAGGTGTTCGGGGCGACTTGCCGCGCATCCTCGTGGGCGCCCGCAAGCAACGTGCCGAGAACAGTGGCGGGGATAACGCGCGGCTTGCCGAACGGCAACGCGCGGAAGCGTCCGCTGCGGCGATAGCCGCGCGCGAGCAGGTCGAAATCCTCCAGACGATGGCAATCAGTCTGACGAAGACGGCCCTGTCACCTGCCAAGACCGTCCTGACGGTGGAGCATGTTACGGCGGGCTATGACTCGGCCAAGCCGATCATTCGCGACCTGTCGTTCACGGTTATTGGGCCGGAGCGGATCGCTATCAACGGACCGAACGGATCAGGGAAGACCACGCTGCTCAAGGTCATTAGCGGCCGCAGGAAGCCTTGGACCGGCCGGATCTTGCGAACACCTGACTTTGCGATGCTCGATCAAACTGTCGACATTCTCGATCCCGGCCTTTCGATCGTCCGTAATTTCCAAGCCCGTAACAAGGGCGCCGACGCGTTCGCGTGTCGCACTGCCCTGGCCCGGTTCCAGTTCAAGGCGGATGCCGCGGACCAGCTCGCCGGGACGCTGAGCGGAGGTCAGTTAATCCGTGCTGGACTCGCCTGCATTTTTGGAGGTACCCCGCCCCAATTGCTCATTCTTGATGAGCCGACGAACCATCTCGATCTCGATTCCATCGCCGCGATTGAAGCGGGGCTAACCGCCTTCGACGGTGCTTTGCTGGTAACCAGCCACGACGAGGAATTTCTAGCGGCCATCGGTATCTCGCGACGCATTGCATTATCACCAATCTGAAGCGGCCATAACGCACGTAGCGGGCTACGATGCCTGGGGCGTGCGGGTGAGCGTCGCAGATCGTCTGGTTCAATCAAGTCATCGGCAGATTTCGTCAGAACCAGACGTTCGTCAAAGCTCAGATCAACGACCGACATTGGTCGGGAGGGCCCGCGAATCACGAGCTTTTTGGGTCGTTTGGCAAAGGTTCGTGTCCGACTTTTTGAGGGTGGACCTTCCATGGACCACGACTTGGGTGCCGGAAAGAACATCGTTTCAGCTCAATTAGCTAGAAAGTCGTTGTGAGTCCTGCAACCGCATCAGTACATATTGACGACGTTGTCGGTCATCCACGATGTAGCGCAATATACTCGGCGAGATGTAAATGCTTCCGAGGGCGACGAACGCACCAGCGATCAGGTCAGCGATGTAGTGGCCACCGAAGAGCGGCGCCGCCGCTGCCATGAAGACGTTGAGCAGGATGGCCGGCCAGCGGAGGACACGATTACTCCAAAAGAACCAGCTCCCAAGAACGACAGCTTCCATGTGAAAGCTGGGAAATCCGACCAGACTGGAGTCTTCACGAAGAGAGACGGAGTAATCATGCCGCCTCGCAGATCCAGCAAGTTTTTCACCCATCCAGAGGTGCTCGTTGGAAGGATGTCTTGTAGATCGTTGGGTCTCAAATGGAGGTAGTCCCACGCCGTTGTAACGGGGAGCAGAGCAAACATGATCGCCGTTGCCATAAGCGAAAACATCGTCGCCAGTACGTATGTATCTAGACGGCGGTGCTGACGTGAGACGGATGCAAACAGCGATATCATCATAGGCTGCCACGCTATACTTGCGTAGCAGAATGATAGAATTATGAGAAATTTTGGGTTTGCTGCTACGAAGTGCGCGTACGACCACCACTTATAACCCAAGCTTTCATCAAAGTTGAGCATCATCTCATCATGCAATGGCTGGTGCGATGTTGCAGCCGAATAGATGAGCATTACGCTCGCCAGGCAAATCAGTCCATATTGGTTGATACCACCCAATCCAGCCGTCAGGATGGGGAAAACTCTGTACCTGTAGAGGAAGGCACACGCGAGCGCCCCGACGATAACGGTAACACACCTGCCTACGCCCTCGTCTAAACGGACACTGAAACCGGAGATGCAAAAGATCAAGAAGCACGCGGCGAGATACGCCCACACAATTCCCCACACCTCTTGGCGTGGAGTGCTTATGTTTTCCATGATTGCAATCCCCCCGACGCATATAAGGGGAACTACGTAGGCTTTGTTGAGAATTCGTTCACGGAAGTTGAGCCGCTGTAAGTTGGACAGACCCTTCATCTGCGGGTACTTGTAGTCCGATCGGCAGCATGGCTTCGAAGGCCTTGCAGAACCAATTGTCTCGCTGCCGGAGCCTTACCAGTGCTGCCGTAAGCACAGTCGCCGTTCCGCGCCGCTGATCACCTTCGTTCGCCAGTGCAGAAATAAGCACCACACGGCCCTGCGGATCCTGCCATGCTTCCCGATCGCGATCAAACAACAGCATCGCGCTGCCGTAATCCGCAACTTCGACTACATCACCGCTTCGTGGCTGCTACGGCGAGCCGGCATTCAGCCTACATGATTCCGCCCCGGCGCTGGAACGCTGTACCCCCCTCCCCTCCTCCAACTGCGCCGACACCGGTGACAACCGCGCCTGTTTTAAGCACCACGCGCACTTTCCCGCTGCAAAAGCGGCATGTCACGAGGGCGGGTCGACAACGCCGTGACCGTCTTCTCCGCCACGTTCAAGCCAAGCATGGTGGCATCGCCAAAATTTCGGAACGCTTCGCTTTTCCTTCGAACACCGTTGATCTTTTACGATGATACCGGTAGCAACACTTCATGAACGATCGGTCATAAACCGGCGTCTTGGGAGGGGGAGGCTGTGAATCTCCTCTGAATCAAATGGATCGCGCGTTGCGTGGCCAAGAGGGAGGACGTTCATGGCTAGAGCTTGCGTATTGTTTCACAACTCGCGTGTACGGGTGGTAGCGAGTACGTCTGTTGTCGCCGTTAGCAGCGCGTTGCTTTTCCCTGCTGTCGCGTCGGCGCAGGTGGCACAGGCTCCAGGGGCGGCGCTCTCGAATGCTTCTGCGCAGGCTCACGTCGCACCAGCGCAGGCAAATCGTGATCCGGCGGCTTCGGTTCCTGAGGCTGCGGACCAAGGGTCAACGCCGTCGAGGGACGGCGTAGCTGACAGCAACGACATCGTAGTGACCGGCTTCCGGCGATCCCTGGAGGCGGCGCTCAACCTGAAGCGGAACACGGTCGGTTCGGTGGACGCGATCGTCGCCGAGGATATTGCCAAGTTTCCGGATCAGAACCTGGCCGAATCGTTGCAAAGGGTCCCGGGCATCAGCATCCAGCGCGATGGCGGCGAAGGGCGCGCGATCACGGTACGGGGGCTCGGCGCTCAGTTCACGCGTGTGCGCGTCAACGGCCTGGAGACTATTGCCACCGCGAGCGACGGTGCCGGTGCGAACCGCGACCGCGCGTTCGATTTCAACGTCTTCGCCTCGGAACTGTTCAACTCGGTGGTCGTGCACAAGACGGCCGAGCCGTCGCTCGACGAAGGGTCGCTGGGTGCGGTGGTCGATCTGAACACCGGCAATCCGCTTGGCGGCAAGACGGGACTGACGGTCGTCGGGTCGGCCAGCGGCAGCTATAACGATCTGTCGAAGACGGTCGGCCCGCGCGTCGCCGGGCTGCTCGCTTGGAAGGCGCCGAGCGGTCGGTTCGGCGTCTCCTTGTCCGCCGCTTACTCGCGGTTGAAGACGCTGGAACTCAGCAACAACACCGTGCGCTGGGCGCAGGCCGAGTTCGACTCGGTCGGTGGGACGCCGTGTTTCTACACCGGCGCCGCAGGCGGTCCGCTCACGCCGAGCCGCAACAGCGGCGGCACGTACCGCCCCGGTCTGAACGCGGGCTGCGATGCGGTATCGTTCGCGTTCCATCCGCGCATTCCGCGCTATGGCGAGGTCTATCATGACCGCGAGCGTCTCGGCATCACCGGCAGCGTGCAATGGGAGCCGAGCGACCGCACCAAGATTTCGATCGACGGCCTGTTCTCGCGCTTTCAGGATCTGCGCCAGGAACGCTGGGCCGAAGTGCTGCTGCGCTCGAACGAACGATCCGTCGACGTGGTGAACTATGCGATCGACCAGAACAACAATCTCATTAAGGCGACGCTCAACGACGCTTACGTCCGCACCGAGCATTTCAATCGCAAGCAGGTCGTCACCTTCTACCAGATCGGCGGCTCGCTCGATCAGGACGTCACCGACAAGCTGCGCTTCACGGTGCTCGGCGGCTATTCGAAGTCCGATTCGGACGTGCCGTATGAATCGACGCTGATGTTCGACGACAAGGACGCGCAGGGCTACAGCTACGATTACACCGACTCGCGGCATCCCAAATTGTCGTTCGGCACGTCGGTGACAGATCCGTCGACCTTCCAGCTGTCCGAGATCCGCGACCGGCCGAACAGCGTCGTCAACGATTTCCGCACCGCGCAGCTTCGCACCGAATGGGATGTCGCGGAGGGCTTCCAGCTCAAGACCGGCGGGGTGTGGCGACGCTTCAACTTCGCCACCACCGCCGCCGAGCGCGGCACGGTCGTCTGCCCCAGCGCGGCGGGCGGGACGGATGCGGTGCTCGGCACATTACGATGCACGCCGTCGAGCGTGTTCGGGCCGAACGCGGTCTATGGCTTCCCGGTGACGTCCAATCTGGCTGAACTGTTCACGCTCGGCTCGACGGGGCAGCCTTCGGGTAATACCAACGCATGGCTCGTGGCGAACTATCCGGCCGCATCGGACTTCGTGAAGCTGTACCAGCGCACCGCCGTCACCGATCTGACGGCGGTGCGGTCGGTAAGCGAGACGAGCTATGGCGGCTACATGCAGGTGGACGCCAAGGGCTCGTTGTTCGGCCTGGATTACGCGTTCAACGGCGGCGTTCGATATGTTCGGACGGACCAGAGTTCGTCCGGCTACAACAATGGCGCGAACGTGACGATCGGGCGTAGCTACGATGACTGGCTGCCGTCGTTCAACACCGCTTTTTATCCGACCTCCAAGCTGATCGTGCGCGCTTCGGTCGGACGCGTGATGACGCGACCGACGCTGAGCGCGGTGACGCCGGGCGGCACGGTCGACGGCAACAACTTTCGCGTGACGTTCGGCAATCCGCAACTCGACCCCTATCGCGCGACCGCGTATGATGCGGCGATCGAATGGTATTTCCGCCCGGGTTCGATTTTCTCGGTCGCGGTGTTCAAAAAGGATGTGCAGAGCTTCCCGGTCGGGCAGGCGATCGTCGGCACCTATGCCTCGACCGGGCTGCCGGTGTCGCTCATCCCGGCCAATTCCACCGCCGCCGGCAATCCGGAGGCGCAGCTCTGGACGATCAACACGACCGTCAACGGCACTGGCGCCGACCTGCGCGGCGTCGAGGTTTCGCTGCAAAGTCCGTTCACCTTCCTGCCGGGCTTCCTGTCGAAGTTCGGCGGCATCGTGAACGCGACCTTCGTCGGCTCCAACGCGAACTACACGCTGCAACCGCCGTCGACCGGTTTCCAGGCGACGGGCGGATTGCTGATCCCCGCACCACGCCTGTTCGCCGGCACGCTGTACGGCCTTTCCAAACGCTCGTTCAACGGAACGCTGTATTACGAGGGCAAGCGGTTCTCGGCTCGCGTATCGGCAAGTTACCGCAGCGGCTTCATCGATCAGGGCAGTTCGAGCGGCAACGTCTTCGAAGGCTACAACTCGACCATCAATATTGACGGGTCGATACGCTACAAACTCACCAAACAGGTGGAACTCTCACTGGAGGGCGTAAACCTGACCGACGAGTATCGCGATCGCTACGTCGATCAGGCGACCGACCGTGCCTATGAGAACAACCACTTCGGCCGGACCGTCCTCTTCGGCGCTCGCTACAAGATGTAATTGAACGACGGTCGGCCGTGGCGCGCGCCGCCGGCCGACCGGCACGCGACCGGCCTCGCCGCGCAGGTGCGTGACGTAATCAAAACAAGATCAATCTCCGGGAGAAGATGATGCTGCAACTCTTGAGGTTTCGTCGGCTGGCCAACCGTGCCGCGCTGCTAACGTCCGCTTCGCTGGCGCTGACCTGCCAAGCCTTCGCCCAGGACGCGCCCGCGCCGCTTCCGACCGACGCACAGCCCGCTGAGGACATCGTCGTCACCGGTTTCCGCGGCAGCCTTGAACGCGCGCTCGACATCAAGCGGCAGAGCGCGGGCGTGGTCGACACGATCGTCGCGGAGGATATCGCCAAGTTCCCCGACAACAACCTCGCCGAATCGATCCAGCGCGTGCCGGGCATCGCCATCTCGCGCGATCAGGGTCAGGGCCGCTCGATCTCGGTGCGCGGGCTCGGCGGGGATTTCACCTCGACGCGCATCAACGGCATGGAAAGCCAGGCGACCACCGACGGCTATAACGGCGCCAACCGCTCGCGCGGGTTCGATTTCAACGTGTTCGCCTCCGAACTGTTCAGCCAGATCGACGTGCGCAAGACGGCGGCGGCGGACCTGCCCGAAGGCTCGCTCGGCGCGACGGTCGATCTTACCACCGCGCGACCGCTCAACTTCAAGGGCACCGTACTGACGCTGTCGGCGCAGGGCGGCTACAACGATCAGGCGAAGACGGTCGATCCGCGCCTCGCCGCCGTGTTCTCGACCCAGACCAGGGACGGCACTCTCGGCTTCCTCGTATCGGGCGCCTACTCCAAGCAGTCGGGCAATTTCCAGCAGAGCAATTCGGGCGACTGGAACCAGGGCATCGGCGACGGCGGCTTCTGCAACCCGGTCGCGCGGCCGGCGGCCTGCGCGGGCACCAACCTCGCCGTCTATAACGCGCTGCAAAACCCCAAGGTCTACAATCCGCGCTTCCCGCGCTACGTGCAGGGCGTCGGCGAGACCGAGCGGCTCGGCCTGACCGGCAGCGTGCAGTGGAAGCCGAGCGACCGCACCAACATCTCGCTCGACCTGCTCTATTCGAAATTTGACGTGCGCCGCGACGACTGGGCGCTGGAGCCGATCGGCTTCAGCCGCGCCGCATCGCAGGGCGGCAAGCCCGAGACGATCGTGCGTGACGGGGTGATCGACGGCAGCAACTCGCTGATCTACGGCCTGTTCGACAATGTCGATTTGCGCTCCGAACATAACCGCGACAACTTCACCACCAAGTTCTTCCAGGCGACGCTGAGCGGCGAGCAGAAGATCGGCGAGCGGCTGACGTTGCATGGCCTGGTCGGCCATTCGCGGTCCGACTTCGACAATTTCATGGACCTGTCGACGCAGATCGACGCGTTCAACGTCGACAATTTTTCGTTCGATCTGCGGCCCAAGGGGCAGAACCTGCCCGCAATCAACTGGGGCACCGACGTCACCAATCCGGCGAGCTGGTATTTCGGCCCGCGCGTGACGCAGCCCGGCGGCACCGGCCCGACCGGACCCGAAATCCGCCTGCGCCCGAACTACATCCAGAACCGCAACACCACCGCGCGCGCCGACGCGGTGTTCGCGGTGAGCGACGCGCTGAAGCTGACCGCTGGTGCCGAGTTCAAGCGCTACGAATTCGCCTCGCAGTCGCTGCGCTATACGCTGGGCGAGGCGGACTTCCCGGCGATCCCGGCCGGATCGAGCATCCAGTCGCTGACGCAGAGCTTCTGCGGGCTCGGCCGGCTCGACATACCGTCGGGCACGACGAAATGCTGGGTGACGCCCAATATCGAGGCGTTCGACGCGGCCTATAACATCTTCGGCAATACCGGTCGCACGGCGTTATCCGATACGGTGTCGGCGGCGCGCGGCGACAACCGCTCGGTCGCGGAGAAGGACTGGTCGTTCTTCGGCATGGCGGCGTGGGATACCGAACTCGGCGGCATGCGCGTGCGCGGCAATGTCGGCGGGCGCTTCACCATCACCAACCAGCAATCGAACTTCCTCACCACCGTGCCGGCCAGCGTCTCGGCGAGCGGCGTGGTGGCGACCGAGGTCGACCGCACCTATCGCAACTTCCTGCCCTCGCTGAATCTCGTGCTGGAGCCGACCAAGGATCTGGTGGTGCGCTTCGCCGCCGCCAAGACGATCTCGCGCCCGCCGCTCGCCAGCCTTGCCGGCGCGACGACGGTGAGCGTGTCGGGCGGCTCGCGCACCGTGTCGACCGGCAATCCGTATCTCGATCCGTACAAGTCGAACAATCTCGATCTGTCGCTCGAATGGTATCCGGGGCGCGGCTCGATCATCTCGGTCGGTGGCTTCTACAAGGACATCAGCACCTACATCCAGTCGAACACGGTGACGGCGCCCTATTCGACCACGGGCCTGCCCGCCGATCTGCTGGCGGGCACCAACGTGACGCCCGATACCGACTTCGTCATCACCAACGTCACCAACACGCCGGGCGGGCCGCTCAAGGGCGTCGAGCTGAACGTGCAGCAGCAATTCACTTTCCTGCCGGCACCGTTCGACGGGTTCGGCGTGCTGGCGAACTACACCTATGTCGATTCGAACATCAATTACGTCGCCGGGCGCAATCCGGACGGCAGCCCGATCTTCGTGACGGCGACCCTGCTCAACCTGTCGAAGAATTCGCTCAACGGCACGCTCTATTATGAAAAGCAGGGCTTCCAGGCGCGCGTCTCGGCCAACTACCGCGACAAGTACCTGACCAGCGTGCCGGCCGCGTTCAATCAGGATGTCGCGGGCACGCGCGCGGCGACCTATGTCGATGCGTCGATCTCGTACGACATCACCAAGTCGATCACGATCAGCTTCGATGCGATCAACATCACCAATCAGGCGGACGTGCAATATTCGGACTCGGCGGCGGACCGCTGGGTGAACTACCGTCTCAATGGCCGGCAATTCTATGCGGGCGTGCGGGCACGTTTCTAAGGGGGGTCGATCGATGACACGTCTTTCACGACGCGAGGCGATCGGCGCCGCGCTCGCCGCCGGCATGGTGCCGGCGGCGGCGGTGGGCGCAGCCGGCGGACGCGGCGACCGGCGCGCCGCCGCACGCCCGTTGATCGACTATTTCAAGGCGAACGGAGAGAGCCTGCTGCGCCCGGCGCAGGGGCTGTTCCGCGAACCCTCGATCGCGCCGACCCTGCCCAAGCAGCAATATTCGGCGGAGTTGTGGGACTGGGACACGTTGTGGACCGCGCGCGGGCTGTTCGGGCTGGCCGACGTGACGGGGGATGCCGCGTTCCGGCGGCGCGTGGCGGAGCATGCCAAGGGCAGCCTCATCAACTTCCTCGACAATCAGTCGCCGCAGGGACGGTTGCCGATCGTGATGGCGTCGACCGACAAGGACGCCAACCGCTTCCCGTTTAACGATCCCAGGCGCAACCAGGCCAAGCCGGTGATGGCGCAGCTCGCGCTGCTTGCGGTAGAGCATGGCGGGGATCCGGCGTGGTGCGCCCCGCTGATCGGCAAGATCGCGCGTTTCCACGACAGCTGGTACGCGCATAACGAGAGCCGCTCCGGGCTGCTGGTGTGGAGCAACGACGTCGCGATCGGCAATGACGACGATCCCGCCACCTTCGGCCGGCCGGCTTTCTCCTCGGCCAATCTGCTGCTCAACTGCCTGCTCTATCAGGATCTGCGCGCGCTGGCCGAACTGTCGAAGCGGCTCGGCCGTCCCGCCGCCGAGCGCGACGCGCTGGCGCGGCGGACGGAGAAGCTCGGCGCGGCGATCCTCGCGGAGTGCTGGGACGCGCGCGATGCGTTCTTCTACTCGGTCGACGTGCAATGCGTCGACCTGCGCGCCGAGCTCATCACCAATGTCGCGCCGGGCATGGCCATGTCATGGTCGACGCTGCCCTTGCGCATCCAGCAGTTCACCGGCTTCCTGCCGATGTGGTGCGGGCTCGCCACGCCGAAACAGGCCGAGGCGCTGGTGGCGCGCAACTACCGCGCCGACGACCGGCTGCGCGCCGCCTATGGCGTGCGCACGCTCTCCAATCAGGAGCGGATGTACACGATGGCCTTCTCCAGCAACCCGAGCAACTGGCTTGGCCCCGTGTGGATCATCGCCAACTATTTCGCGTGGAAGGCGCTCGCCGCCTACGGCTTCCGCCAAGAGGCGGACGATCTGGCGGACAAGACGGTCGCGCTGCTCGCCGCGTCGCTGCGCACCGATGGCAGCCTCAACGAATATTACCATCCCGACACCGGCAAGCCGCTCAGCCACAAGGGGTTCATGGACTGGAACATGCTCGTGCTGGAGATGCTGTGATGCGCGGCCTCGCGCTCGCGTTTCTTGCGCTGTTGGTGTGCGGCCTCGCGCCGCTGCACGCCGAGCCGGCCGCACCGGTGCCGAAGAAGCGGCTGTTCGTGCTGACCGATATCGGCAGCGATCCGGACGACCAGATGTCGATGGTCCGGCTGATGACCTATGCCAACCAGTTCGACATCGAGGGGCTGGTCGCGACGAAGAACGGCGACGGCCTGTTCCCCGAACGGATCGAGCATGTCGTGCGCGCCTACGGCGCGGTGCGCGAGAACCTCGAAAAGCACGAGACCGGCTTCCCGACCGCCGACGCGCTGCTGGGCGTGATCGCCAAGGGCCTGCCGGTCGACGGGCAGGCGAATATCGGCGCGGGCAAGGATTCGACCGGATCTGACCTGCTGATCCGCGCCGCCGACCGCGCCGATGCGCGCCCGCTGTGGGTGACGGTATGGGGCGGGCCGAGCGTCCTCGCGCAGGCCTTGTGGAAGGTGCGCGCCACCCGCTCCAAGGCGGCGGTCGCCCGGTTCGTGGCGAAGCTGCGCGTCTATGCCATCTCCGATCAGGACGATAGCGGGCCGTGGATCCGCCGCCAATTTCCGGGGCTGTTCTACATCGTCAGCCCGGGCAACACCTTCCACAAATCAACCTGGATCGGCATCAGCGGCGACACCTTCCACGGCCGGTTCGCGGGCGGTGACTATTCGCTCGTCACCAACGAGTGGATCAACCGCAACATCCGCGGCAAGGGGCCGCTGTCCGACGCCTATCCCAACTGGAAATTTCAGATGGAGGGCGACACGCCGTCGTTCCTGTATCTGGTCGACAATGGCCTTGGCGATCCCGATCATCCCGATTGGGGCAGTTGGGGCGGCCGCTACGAGCTTTACACGCCGCGCATGCAAAAGTGGTTTCTCGCGCCCGAAACGCGACCGATCTGGACCGACGCCAGCGATGAGGTGCTCGGCCAGGATGGGCGTTGGCACGACGACCAATACGCCACGGTGTGGCGCTGGCGCGAGGCCTTCCAGAACGACTTCGCCGCGCGCATGGCGTGGACGACCAATCCCTATGCCGAGGCCAACCACCCGCCCGTGCCGCACCTCGCCACGCCGGAGCGGATCACCGCGCATCCCGGCGACCGCGTCGATCTCAGCGCCGTCGGCACGACCGATCCGGACGGCGACGCGCTGTCCTACGACTGGTTCGTCTATGAGGAAGCGGGCACGCGCAGCATGTCGAACAACGTCTCGGGCGTGAAGCTGGCCGTGCAGGATGCCGACCAGCCCAAGGCGTGGCTGCGCATCAAGACCGACCGGGTGGTGTCGCCCGGCACCGGCACGATCCACGTGATCCTCGCCGTCACCGATCACGGCACGCCGCGCCTGACGCGCTACAGGCGCGTCATCATCAACGTGGAGCGCGGCTGACCTTTGCCGAAACGCCCCGATTTCTGCGACCGCGTGCCGCCACAAGGAGCAGGACATGATCGTAGACGTAACGCGGCGCGACGCTCTGGGATTGGCATTGACCGGCGCTGACCGGATCATCCATCTGGCGGCGCTTCCCGGCGGCGCGGCCGAGGTCGACCCGGCTTCGTCGCGTGCAGTCAATCTCGATGTCACGCTCGATATGCTTGCGGATCTCGCCCCGGGTGCGCGTCTGGTCCACGCCAGCTCTATCGCGGTGTTCGGCGCGATCTCCGCTGCGGTCGACGACGCCACCGCACCCTCCCCGTCGTCCGTCTATGGCGCCCACAAGCGGATGGCCGAGATCGCGGTCGCCGATGCTTCCCGCCGCGGGGCCAACGCTGTCTCGGTGCGTCTCCCGGGGATCGTCGCCCGCCCCGGGTCCGATGCCGGCTTCACATCGGCGTTCATGAGTGATGTGTTCGCGTCCTTCCACGCCGATGAGCCGATCACCCTGCCGGTCGGGCCTGATGCGACGATGTGGCTGCTTTCGGTCGAGGCTTGCGCCGACGCCCTGCTCCACGCAGCGTCGATGCCCGGCGCCGGGCCGGCAGTGCTGACGCTGCCTGCGCTGCGCGTTACAATGGCCGAGCTTGTCGAAACGCTCTCCCGCATCACCGGCAACGCCGCATCGCTCGCCGATTTCGCGCCCGATCGCGCGATAGAAGCCACGTCCGGTCGGCTCCCGCCACTCGATACCGCGCTCGCAGATCGGCTCGGCTTCCGCCACGATGGGACGCTCGACCGGCTTGTCGTACGCGCGCTCGCCGTATTGGCGGCCGGCGCATGACTGAGCTCGACCGCTCTTTCGGCATGGCCGGCAAGGTCGTGCTGATAACCGGCGCGACACAGGAATCGGCCGGGCGATGGTCGACGCATTCGCCGACGCCGGCGCCTCGCTGGTGATCGCCAGCAACGAGGCGGAGCTGTGCCTGGCCCTGGCGGAGGCGCTCGACGCGCGCGGCATACCCGCGCTCGGCGTGCCGACCGACGTTCGCGACGCCGCCGCGCTCGACGCGCTTGCCAGCGCGGCAGAGGCGCGCTTCGGGAGAATCGCCGCGCTGATCTGCAATGCCGGCATCAACCCGCATTTCGGGCCGATCGGCGAAGCGAGCGATACCGCGTGGGACGACGCTTTCGCCGTCAATCTGCGCCATCCGTCCCGTCTCGCCGCGCGCATCGCGCCAGGCATGGCGGAACACGGCGGCGGCAGCATCGTCGTCACATCGAGCATCGCGGCGCTCCGCGGCAACGGCAAGATCGGGCTCTACGGGCTCACCAAGGCTGCGCTCAGCCAGCTTGCGCGCAACCTGGCGGTGGAATGGGGGCCGCGTGGCATCCGTGCCGATGCGATCGCACCGGGGCTGATCGCCACACGCTGGGCCGACGCGATCCTGAGCAGCCCCGAAGCGCATGCGGCACGGTTGCAGCTCACTCCGCTTCGCCGGATCGGCGAACCGTGGAAGGTCGACGCCGCCGCGCTGTTCCTTGCCGGTCCCGGCGGCGCTTTCGTGACCGGTCAGATGCTCGTGGTCGATGGCGGCACCGTGATCACCGACGGCAGCTAACGTGCGATCAGGAGGGCTGTGCGCGGGCAAGCGTAGTCCTCGCACCGGCCGACTTTGCTGCGAAGGCGAGCTCTACCGTGCCCGCCCGCGCCCGATCAGAACTTGAACGAGAAACCGGCGGTAAATTTGCGCCCGCTATAGCTGCTGTAGAACGAATCCTCGCGCACCGAATCCATGTATAGCCCGAGTTGCTGATTGGTCAGGTTCTGCGCCTCCACGATCAGGCGAAACGCGGGCGTGACCTGATAATAGGCCGATGCATCGAGGTAGAAGGTCGGGATGTTGCCGCGTACGTCGCTGCCCGGCCGGCCCGAGGGCACCTGCAACAGATATTTGTCGCGGTACGATCCGCTCGCGCGGATGCTGAACTTGCTGTCCTCGTAGTACAGCGTTCCATTGACGGTGTTCTTCGACAGGTTGACGAGATCGGCGACCGTAGTGGTCGTACAGGTCGCGTTGGTACAATAGCTGATCTTCGAATCGACATAGGTGTAGTTCGCCAGCACGCCGAGGTTCGACAGGAAGCCCGGCAGGAAGCTCAGCCCCATCTGGAAATTGACCTCGACGCCCTTCAGCGGGCCGCCCTGCGTGTTGGTCTTGTTCGAAACGGTGAATTCGGTGCTCGCGGTGTTGCTCGATCCTTGCAGCAGCGACAGCGGCAGGCCGGTCTCGCTGAACGGGATGTTGCGCTGGAGCGTCTGGATGTAGGTGTCGATATCCTTGTAAAAACCGCCGATCGAAATCAGCCCGCCCTTGCCGAAATAATATTCGAGCGAGACGTCCGCCGTCTTCGCGCGGATCGGCTTGAGCAGGAAGTTGCCGCTCGAGATGGTGCGGGTGTTGAGCGCGATCGACACCGCGCCGGGGATCAGATCGGACAGTTCGGGCCGCGCCATCACCTTGGCGGCGGCGAGGCGCACGATGAGGTTGTTGGTGATATCGGCGGTCAGCGTCGCGGACGGGAGCCAGTCGTCATAGCTGCGCATCAGCGTGATCGGCGCGCCCGCCAGCGTGCCCTGTCCCTGCTGATCGGTGTGGACGTAGCGCACGCCGATGTTGCCGCGGATGCCGACGGGCAGCGCATCGGTGTGGAACTCGACCATGCCGTAGCCGGATTTGATCGTCTCCTTCAGCGTATTGGTCGGCGCTGGCGCGAGCGCGAATGCGCCGGTTTCGCTGCTGAAGTGGAACACGCTGTCGAACTTCTGATAGTCCGGCATCGCCCAGCCCGTCGTCGTGGCGACCGGCGCGGACTGCCCGAAGCCGGTCAGCGGGCTGGTGAGCTGCGCCATCGTCACCCCGGCGGGCAGCGCGGGCGCGAGGTTCTGCGTAACACGGCTTAGGCTGACCGTCTCGAACTTCGAATCGCGGTACTGCGCGCCGATGCGGATCTTGATCTCGTCGACCGGCGACCAGGCGGTGTTCAGCTCGATCGTGCGGTTGTTGGTCTCGTCGCGCCCGCGCGTGAGGGCGAGCGTGCCGAACACGGTGTTGTCCACCGCCGGTGGGCCGAAGGCGTAATTGGCGGGGTTGTTGACGTCGAACCCCCAGTTGAGCGTCGGAAAGCGTCCACCGCCCCGGAAATCGTAGGAGAAGCCGTTCACATTGTTGGCGAAGATGCCGATCTGCGTGCGCATCGGCCGGTCGATGATGGTGCGCGACATGCCGACATAGCCGTCCACCGTCACCCGCCCAAGCTCCTGCGAGCCGCGCAGATCGATCTGACTGAACGTGGTCGTGTATTTGGTGAGCGTAAGATCGTTGGTGACGTCCACGCCGTTGAACAGCCCGTATTGCAGCGTCCCGTTGGCGTCGCGCACCTGATCGAGCACCGAGGTCTCGGCGCTGCCGTGCTGCGCGGCATTGCGTGAGAAGGAGATGGCGGTGATCGACTGGTCACTGCGCGTCACGTCGTAGCGCGAGAACAGCCCGTCGAGGCTGAACTTGGTGCCGGGCGCGGGTTCCGCCTGCAACGTCACCGTCGCGCCGAGCCGCGAATAATCCTGGTCCGAACGGATCAGGCGCGGGCTGCGCGGCACATAGGTGTTGGCGCTGTCCACCGCCGCGTAATTGGCGGCGTTGGTCGGCGTGTTGGGCAGGCGCGGATCGCCGGTGGCGCAATTCGCCGCGTTGGTGCCGTTGAGCGCGCTGTTGGCCGGGCTTTGCGGCGTGTAGCCGACCGGCGAGCAGAAGTGGTTCGAGCTGCCCTGCAACACGTCGATGCCCGACCAGCCTTCCTCGCGCGTGTAGCGTTTGGTGTAGGCGACCGAGGCGGCGATGCCGAACGTATCGTTCAGGAACTTCTTCGCCACCAGCGCCGTCGCACGCGGATTGAAGCGCTTGCGCAGATCGTCGTAAGTGCCCTGCCCGCTCACCGCGACGGTGAAATCCTGCTTGTACGACAACGGCCGCGGCGTTTCGAGATCGACCGTCGCGCCGAGTGAGCCCTCCTCCACGTCGGCCGAACTGGTCTTGCGCACCGACAGCGAGCTGAACAGCTCGGACGCGAATGCGCTGAAATCGAACGAGCGCGACGACACGAAGCCCGAGCGGATGTCCGACGCGCCGGTAGAGCTGGCCCCCTCCATGCCGTTCAGCCGTACGCGCGTGAATTGCGAGCCGAGCCCGCGCACCGAAATCGTCTTGCCCTCGCCGCCATCGCCGCGTGTGATCGCCACACCGGGCACGCGCTGCATCGATTCGGCGAGATTGGAGTCGGGGAACTTGCCGATATCCTCGGCGACGATCGTGTCGACGACGCCGGTTTCCTTGCGCTTGATCGCAAGCGCGCTGTCGAGCGATTCGCGAAAACCGGTGACGATGATGTCCTGAACGTCGGTGTCGTCACCCGCCGTGCCGTCTGGGCGTTTCGCGGCGCTGCCATCGGTGGTCGGCCCGGTCTTGTCCTGCGCCGCGGCTACGGTTGGCAATGCGAGCCCGATCGTCAGCGCCGCCGCCGAAACCGTCGCCCGCGCAAGTGCATCACGCGAAATCATGATTGTCCTCCCCCCATTCGCCTGTTGATGTCGTTCTGGGTGGACAAAGCTGTAAGACAGACTAACCTGTAAGACAAGATGGCAGCGGCATCATCTGCTGTTGACCGGCACCATAATGGGGAGGGTTGGCGATGGACCTGTTGCGGCGAGACGTGCTGCGCCACGGCGCGTTACTGTGCGCGCTCCCCGCCGTTCCTGCGGTTGCCGCGCCCCGGCGGCGGATCGACATACGCCGCTACGGCGCGGTCGCGGATGGCAGCACGATCAACACTGCCGCGATCCAGCGCGCGATCGACGCCTGCGCGGCGGCGGGGGGCGGCGCGATCGTGGTGCCGGCGGGCACTTTCCTGTCGGGTTCGATCGTGCTCAGGCCCGGCGTCGGCCTCGAACTCGCCAAGGGCGCGGTGCTCAAGGGCTCGCCGCACCTGTCCGATTATCCGCTGGTGCTGCGCCGCTTTGTGGAGGCCTACCCTGAGGCGCTGCGCATGGCGCTGGTCAACGCGACCGGGCATCGCGGGCTGCGCATCACCGGGCCGGGCACGCTCGACGGCAATGGCGAGCCGTTCTGGCGGACGTTCTTCGACGCGTCCGACGAGCATGTCGGCACGACCAAGGTAGTCTATCCCTTTCCGCAGATCGCCTTCCTTCAGGATTGCGAGGACGTGCTGGTCAGCGGCGTCACCTTCAAGGACGCGGCGTTCTGGAACCTGCACCTCTACCGCTGCCGCCGCTCGGTGGTGGAGGAGTGTTCGTACGAGGTGCCCCACGTCATCCGCGCGCCGAGCAGCGACGCGATCGACATCGACTCCTGTCAGGATATCACCGTGCGGCGCTGCCGCTTCTCGGTGGACGACGACTGTATCGCGCTGAAGGGCACGCAGGGCGCGGGCGCGGCGGCGTACAGCGCGGCACCACCGACCGAGCGCATCCACATCCACGATTGCGTGTTCGTGAAGGGGCTCGGCTGCGTCACCTACGGCAGCAACGCGACGGTGGTGCGCGACGTGAAGGTCGAGCGGATCACCAATGTCGGCGACATTCCGACGATCCGCTTCAAGATCCGCCCCGACACGCCGGGTCAGGTGTACGAACGGCTGCACGTGCGCGGCATCCGCTTGCAGCAGGCGGAGACGCCGGTCGATTTCTGGCATCGCGGCGAGGTGTTCTACGGGCTCAACAACCCGAAGTTCGGCGCGGACGATCCCGCGATCGGGCTGATCGTCAACGCGCGGCTGACGCACGGCACCAAGGTGCCCGCCGCGCCGCCGGGCGGCATCATCCGCGACATCGTGATCGAGGACGTGCGCGGCACCACGCGCGGGTTCGGCAACATCTCCGGCAATGCCACCACCGCAATCTCCAACGTGACGCTGCGCGATATCGACGTGACGCTGACCGACCCGAAGCGCACGCATCTGATCGCCAGGGGCGTGCCGGGCCTCATCATCGACACCGTGCGCGTGAACGGCGCAGCCCTGGTGGTCGACGCCTGACGCTCACAGCCGGTACGCGGCCTTCGCCAGATCATAGGCGAGCGCCCGCGCCACCTCGAACGCCTCGTCGCGCTCCAGCCGGTGTTCGGCGACCAGCCCGGCGAGGAACGCGCAGTCCACCCGCCGGCTGAGATCGTGCCGCGCGGGGATCGAGAAGAACGCGCGCGTATCGTCGTTGAAGCCGACGCTGTTGTAGAAGCCGCCCGTCTCGGTCACCTGTTCGCGGAAGCGGCGCATGCCTTCGGGGCTGTCGTGGAACCACCAGGCCGGGCCGATCCGCAGCGCCGGATAATGGCCGGCGAGCGGCGCGATCTCGCGCGCGTACGTGCTCTCGTCGAGCGTGAACAGGATGATGGTCAGTTCGCGCCGGTTGCCGAACGCGTCGAGCAGCGGTTTCAGCGCATGGACATACTCGGTCCGCGACGGCCAGTCGTCGCCCTTGGCCTCGCCGAACACGTCCGACACCGCCGGGTTGCGCCCGCGCAATGCGCCGGGGTGGATCTGCATGACGAGCCCGTCGGCGAGGCTCATCCGCGCCATCTCGGTCAGCATCTGGCCGCGGAAGCGCTCGGCATCGGCGGCGCTCGCCTGCCCGGCGGCGACATGGGCGTACAAAGCGGCGGCCTCGTCCTGCGACAGATTCTCGGTATGCGCGGTCGGGTGGCCGTGGTCGGTCGAGGTCGCACCGCCATGTTCGATGAAATAGCGCCGCCGTGCGCGCAGCGCCGCGAGATAGCCCTCCCATGTGTCGACATCCTCGCCAGTGATGCGTCCGAGTTCGGGCAGATCGGTGCGGAAGCGCGGATGCTCGGGATCGGTGACATTGTCGGGCCGGAACGCGGTGACGACGCGCCCGCCCCAGCCGCTCGCCGCGATTGCTTTGTGGTGGCGCAGATCGTCGAGCGGGTTCTCCGTGGTGGCGAGCACCTCGATCCCAAAGCGCGCGAACAGCGCGCGCGGGCGGAACTCGGGGCGCTGCAACTGCGCGTCGATCCGGTCATAGATGCGGTCGGCATTGTCGCGCGACAGCCGTTCGGTGATGCCGAGGATCTCGTGGAACGCATGGTCGAGCCACATCCGGCTCGGCGTGCCGCGCAACAGGTGAAAATGCTCGGCGAAGCGCCGCCAGATTTTCCGCGGGTCGGTCTCGGTCCAGCCGCCGTCGATGCGCGGTACGCCGAGATCCTCCAGCGGCACGCCCCGGCTGTAGAGCATGCGGAAGATGTAATGATCGGGAATGATGAACAGGCTCGCCGGGTCGGCGAACGGCTGATCGTCCGCGAACCAGCGCGGATCGGTGTGGCCGTGCGGGCTGATGATCGGCAGCGCCTTCACCGACGCATACAGGTCGCGCGCGATGGCGCGCGTCGCCGGATCGGCGGGGAACAGGCGGTCGGGGTGCGGCGATAGCGGTTGCGTCATGACCCTCAGAACCCCTGCGACGCGCCGCCGTCGACCGGCAGCAGCACGCCCGTCACAAACTTCGCGGCCGCCGAGCACAGATAGACGGCGGCCAGCCCGATATCCTCCGCGTCGCCGAAACGCTGCATCGGCGTGCGTTGCAGGATGCGGTTCGATCGCGCGGGATCGCCGTCGAGCGCCTTGCGCAGCATAGCGGACTCGATCCACCCCGGCGCGATCGCGTTCACGCGGACACCCTGCCCGGCGACTTCGGTCGACAGCGCGCGCACCATCCCGACATAGGCCGATTTCGCGGCCGAATAGGCGATCACCCCCGGCATTCCGATCAGCGATGTCATCGAGGCGGTGAACAGGATGCTGCCGTGCCCGTCCGCCAGCATGCCCGGCAGCACGCACGTCGTCAGATTGTGCGCGGCGAGGACGTGCGTGTCGAGCATCTCGCCGAACGCCTCGACGCTGGTCTCGACCGCCGGGCGTTTGAAGTTGATGCCGGCATTGTTGACGAGGATCGAGATGCGGCCGAGCTTCTCGCGCACCCGTTCCACCAGAGCCGGGATCGTGTCGAACGCGGTCACGTCCGCCACTTCGGCATGGGCGCCCGCGCCAAGCTCGGTGGCGGCGGCCTGCACCATCTCGGCACGGCGGCCGACCAGCACCACCTCGGCCCCCGCCGCGTGCATCGCGCGCGCCATGCCGAGCCCGAGCCCGGTGCCGCCGCCGGTGATGAGCGCGACCTCACCGTCGAGGCGAAAGGCGGTGGCGGGATCAAGCGGCATCGCGGCAGGTCCGTCCGAACATCACACTCTCCTCACAGGATGCCGTATTTGGCGAAGGCGGCGGTGCTCGACATGCCCGCCTCGATCTCGCGGCGGACCAGCTTCTCGCCGCGCGCCTTCTCCAGCGCCCGCGCGATCACCTCCGCCTCCTGCGCGCGTGGAATCACCAGCACGCCGTCGAGATCGCCGAAGATCAGGTCGCCGGGCTGGACGGTCGCGCGGCCGACCTCGATCGGGCAGCGATAGTCGACCACCTTGGTGCGCACGCCCGAATCCTGCGCGAAGCGGCCCCGGCTGAACACCGGCCAATCCTGTTCGAGCACCATCGGCGTATCGCGGTGGAAGCCGTTGACGACCGCGCCGTTCGCGCCCCGCGCCCGCGCGGTGGCGGTGAGGATCTCGCCCCAATACGCGCAGCGCATCTCGCCGCCGCTGGCGAGGTAGATATCGCCGGGTTCGAGCTGGTCGAGCGCGTCGGTCAGCTTGCCAAACGGTTCGGCCTGCACGCCATAAACGTCGATCATCAGCACCGGCATCGCGCGCCCGACCAGGATCATGTCGGTCCGCATCGGCTGGATCGGCTGGGGCAGGAACTGGTGGACCAGCCCCAGCGTGTCGAGCACGTCGCCGACCACCGGCGTATAGAGTTCGGTGCGGCACAGGTCGAAAAGTTCGGCGTCGGTCATGAGCGCTCCAGCGCGGGAGGACGGCGCAGGATCAGCGCCATGATGAGGACGGCGACCGGATAGGCGACACCGGCACCCACAAAGAGCAGACGGTAATCGCCCCCGCTCGCATCGAGGATGCGGCCGACGGCCATCGCCACGAACATGCCGCACACTCCCGCCGCGAAGCCGCCGATGCCGATCACCGAACTGACCGCGCCCGCCGGCAGCGTGTCTGAGACGAGCGTGTAGAGGTTGGCCGACAGCCCCTGATGCCCGGCGGCGGCGAGCGCGATCAGCAGAACCGCGCCCCACAGCCCGCCCGCACCCGCGACGAACACCACCGGGACGGTGCAGCCCGCCATGCACAGCATCGCCACGATCCGCGCAGGCACGGGGGCAACGCCACCCCCGACCAGCCGCGACGATATCCACCCTCCGATCACGCTGCCGAGATCGGCGACGAGGTAGATCGCCACCAGCGGCGCGATCGCCGCGACCATATCGACGCCGAAGCGGGCGGCGAGGAAGCCCGGCACCCAGTTGAGATAGAACCACCACACCGGGCTGGTCATCAGCATGCCGACCACATAGGCCCAGGTGCCGCGATAGCGGAACAGCGCGAGCCACCGCACCGGCGCGCTATCGTCACCGTCGCCGCCCTCGATATAGGCGCGCTCGTCCGCCGAGAGCCGGCGCTGCCGCGCGGGCGCCTCGTAGAAACGCAGCCAGACCACCAGCCAGATCAGACCGAGGCCGCCTGCGATCAGGAACGCCGCGCGCCAGCCGAACGCCATCACCACGAACGGCAGCGTGAGCGGCGTGACGATCGCGCCGATGTTGCTGCCGGCGTTGAACAGCCCGGTCGCCAGCGCGCGCTCGCGCGGCGGGAACCACGCGCGGATCGCCCCGATCGAGGCGGGGAAGTTGCCGCCCTCCGCCAGCCCGAGCGCACCGCGCGCGATCTTAAAGCCGATCACGCTCGCCATCAGCCCGTGCAGCATCGCAGCGAGACTCCAGCCCGCCACCGCGACGCCGAGCCCCCGCCGCACGCCGATCACGTCCATGATGCGCCCGCCGAACAGATAGCCGCAGGCGTAGAGCAGCGAGAACACCGCGACGATGTCGCCGTAATCGGTCTCCGACCAGTGCAGGTCGGCGTCGAGCGTCGGCTTGAGCAGCCCGAAGATCTGCCGATCGATGTAGCAGATCGTGGTCGAGGCAAAGAGCAGCGCGACCACCGTCCAGCGATAGCGCCCGACCGGCATCGCCGTCGGTGCCGCAGCGGCGCTCGCGCTTGCGATGATGGACACGGCCGCTCCTCTCCGGATCGACGATCGTGCGCCGATCCTGTAATACAGGTTTAGCAGCCCGGATTGTGATGACAAGCGTGATTTTGCTGCGCAGGCGTGTGTGCGCTGCTATGCCGTCTGACAGGATGGAATCCCAGTTCAAGGAACGAGCCGTGCCGGCGACCAACGATTCGCCTCTGAGCGCCGCGCCCAAGGGCGTGGGACTGGTCGATCACGTCATCGAATATCTGCGCGATCACGTTGCCGCGGAGCAACTGCGCCCCGGCTCGAGGCTGCCGAGCGAAACCGCGATCAGCACGACGCTCGGCGTCAGCCGGCCGGTGGTGCGCGAAGCGATGCGCACACTCGCGGCGACCGGTCTGGTCGAGATGGCGGTCGGCAAGCGCGCGACCATCGTGTCGGTGGATGGCGAGATGATCTCGCGCGTGATCGGCAATGCGGTGCTGATCGGTCAGGCCGACATCGCACATATTCTGGAGATGCGGCGTGGCATCGAAATCGCGATGGTCGCGCTCGCTGCCGAGCGCCGCAGCGACGCGGACGCCCAGGCGCTCGAGGCGATCGCGGCGGAAATGGCCGGACTGCTCGGCGATGCGGAGCGCTATGCCGAACTCGACATGCGCCTTCACACCATCCTCGCGCGATCGACCGGCAATCCGCTTTACGCACTGCTGATCGAGGCGTTCCGGCAACTCATTCAAACGTCGATGATCGAGGGGATGGAACGCTGGGCGGCGACACCGAAGCTGCAACGCGTGCAGGAACTCCATGTCGAGATCGTCGCGGCGGTGGTCGCGCGCGATCCCGTCGCCGCCGCACGGGCGATGACGCAGCATTTCGACGATGCGATCAGCGCGATCCTCGGCCCCGTGCCCTGACCTGAGCCGCGTCACTTGCGCCGCCTCGCTCCGGCTTCTATCCTGTCAGACAGGTTCATCAGGAGAGGACATCGCGATGCGGATCGAGCGGTTCGAGACGTGGATCTGCAAGCGCCCGAAGGGTCTGTTCGACGAGGACCGCGAAGGTGCCGCGCCGATGCCGTGGAGCTATGGCGTCGGCCGCATCACCACCTCGGATGGCGTGGAGGGGATCGCGACATTCTGGGCGGCGCGCTCGGGCGCGGTGACGGACGCCTACCTTTCCGACGTGATCGCGCCCGTCATCCTCGGCCGCTCGATCCATGATCGCGAACGGATCTGGCACGATTTCTGGACGATCGACCGGCACGGCGCGTTCTTCCCGGTGTTCCTGCCCGGTCCGATCGACGTCGCCTTGTGGGACGCCGCGGCACGCACCGCCGGGCTGCCGCTGCACCAGTATATCGGCTCATACCGCACCAGCCTGCCCGTCTATGCGAGCAGCCTGTGGTTGCCCGGCGTCGACGATTATGTCCGCGAGGCGCTCGCGTACAAGGCGCGCGGTTTCAAAGCGTACAAGGTGCATCCGCGCGGCCCGAGCAGTCTGGATATGGAAATCCACGCCGCCGTGCGCGCGGCGGTCGGCCCCGACATGGTGCTGATGAGCGATCCGGTCGCCGAATATACCCTGCCCGAGGCCATTCGCGTCGCACGACACATGGAAAGCCTGGGGTATCATTGGCTGGAGGAACCGTTCCGCGACTATGAACTCGACAAATACGCCAAGCTGAGCGCGGCGGTGGACATGCCGATCGTCGGCACCGAGACGACGCGGGGCGGGCCGTGGGGCGTGGCGCAGGCGATCAAAAGCAATGCGGTCGACATCGTCCGCGCCGACGTATCGTGGAAAGGCGGGATCACCGGCACGCTCAAGGTCTGCCACCTCGCCGAAGCGCATGGCATCGACTGCGAACTCCATACCACCACGATGGGGCCGATGGATGTCGCCAACCTCCATGTCGCCTGCGCGGTTCGCAATTCGCAATATTTCGAACTGTTCGTGCCCGAAGATGCGTTTCAGGTGCCGATGAAGCAAAGCCTGCGCGATTTCATGGATGCGGACGGTGCCATCCACGTACCAGGCGGGCCGGGCCTTGGCATAGAGATCGACTGGGATCTGGTCGAGAACAACTGCGTCTCGCACCACCGGTTCGACGCGTGAGCGCCGGAGCAAGATGGCCCCGACAGTCCAGCGATCCTGAGAAGCCTGAAGCTGCCGGCAGGTACGGAGTCCTCATTCGCGGGTGAAGCGTCGATGAGTTGCCCCGCCTCCCCCCGGTCGTTATGCTGCTGCATGGCAAACGCAACCGATCAGGGTGGCGCAGCTACCGCCGCACACGTCGGTAGCCTCAGCGCGGCGGACGTTCCGCGCTACATCCTGTTCGGCGATGAGAGCGTTCGGCCCGACTGGTTCGTCAATGTCGAGCCGCTTGATCAACGCTCGCGCGACAGAGGCTGGGTTATCGCGCCGCACACCCATCCCCGTTTCACGCAATTGGCGTTCTGCACGGCGGGTGGCGGCGACATGTCGATCGAGGGCGAAACCCGCACCTTCGAGCCCGGCGGCGTGCTGGTGGTGCCGCCGCATACCATTCACGGCTTCCGCTATCAGGAGGGCAGCGCCGGCTGGATCGTCACGATCGAGCGCAATTACCTTGCCGACCTGCTGGTGCGCGCGCCCGCGCTGAAGGCCATCGTGGAAACCGCCGGCGTCTTCGCGTTCGATGCGGAGGTGATGGACGCGATCGTCGAGCACATCACCGCGCTGCACGACGAGCTGAACGATGCGCGCGAGGCGAAAGCGATCGGAGCCGAGATCCGCCTGCTATCGGTCCTCCTCGCGCTGCTGCGACACTGGCCCGCCGACGAGACGCAGCGCCGTAAGGGCGCCGACAGCCGCACCGGGCTGGTCGAACGCTACAAGGAACTGGTTGAGCGCCGCTATCGCGAGCAGCCCCACCTTCCCGAGCTTGCCCGCGAGTTGGGTGTCAGCGCGTCGCAGTTGCGCATGGCCTGCCGGTCGATCGCGGGCATGTCGCCGCTTGAACTTATGCACGATCGCATCCTCGCGGAAGCGCAACGCTGCCTTGCCTATACGCCGATGAGCATCGGCGAGATCGCCGATTGGCTGGGCTTTTCCGACGCACCCTATTTCTCGCGGTTCTTCACGCAGGCGGCCGGCGAACCGCCGACCGCCTATCGGCGCAAAAAAGCGTTCTAGAAGCGGAAGTCCGACAGCACGCCGAAGTAATTGCCGTTGCGCCCGCCCGCTGCGCCGAACGCGTTGCCGGCGGAGAAATACGTCTCGAACAAGCGGAACTGAAGCCGCTTGGTCGCCTGCCACGACGCTTCGAGGTTGAGATCGGTGCCGATGTAGTTGGTCGCGGTGTACGGCGCGAACGAGGCGCCGGTCGGCCCGATATAGACGCCGTCCGCCTTGCGCTGCCGCCACAGGAAGTCCGGCCCGGCCATGATGGTGATGTCCTTGCGCGGCTTGACCGTGACCGACGGATAGGCGTCGACGAGGTTGGACAGGTTGAAGAACGCCGCCTCGCTGATCAGCGGCAGGCGTGGCGACGCGGGCACGAAGGTGCTGGCCTTGCCGTCCTTCAGATTGCCGTCGCCGCTGAACGCGTTGGCGCGAAGCCCCAGGCGCGGCTTCCACGGCGTATCGGCGAAAGTGTAGCCGCCCTCGAACAGCACCGCCCACGCCTGGATCTCCTGCGTGTCGAGACGGCCGGTCTGGCGATCCGCCTCCAGATCGAAGTCCCAGCGGGCGTTGCGCGTCCACAGCCGCGCACCCCAATTGTCGCGCCGGTCTTCGCCGGTCGCCTCGCGCACGGTGCCGCGATTGCGATCGACCTCGTACCAATAGACGTCGGTGCCGAGCCCGGCCAGCCCGTGCGGCGCGCTGACGTACACGCCCTTGAAGCTGGCGGTATGGTTGGGGCCATCGTCGAACGTCTCGGGCTTGATGTTGACCGGCCGCACCGCAAAGGCATCGACTGAGATCTTGCCCGGCAGGATATAGGTGGCGCGCACGCCCTGATAGGTGAAGCGCATGTTCAGCCCCTCGCGCACGCCGACGAGCTTGCCGTTGCCGAGCGGCATCTCGAACCGGCCCGGCCGCACGGTGATCTTGCCCGCCTTGCCGAGCGGCACCGTCACATCGACGAACGCCTGATAGATGTCGACCTTGTCGCGGTTCGGGCCGGTCGCATATTCCTCGCCATATTCGCGGTTGTCGCCCAGCTCGACATAGCCGCGCACGTAAGGCCCGACGTGCAGGTCGGCGATCAGGCGCGCGCGGCTTTGCAGCAGATTGTTGCTGTCGCCGGCGGTGCGGCCGAGCGCGGCGTGATCCCAGTCGGTGTAGTACAGCCGCATCTCCCCGCCGAGCGACAGGTAGATATCGTCACGCCCCAGCGGGATGTGCCGGATCTTGTCGAGGATCGGCGCGTCGGCCGCGGGCGGCTTCGACCAGTTCTCGGTCCAGCGGATCGCCTGCGGCAGCCCCTGCGGACCGGTGCGGCCGCCGGGGATCGCCTCCGCGGCGAGCGGCTGCGACTGCGGCGGCCGCTCCCCCGGCGGGGTGGCGGAGCCGAGCGGCCCGCCGGCCGCGTCGGGCGGCGGCGCGCCTTGCGGGGTCGATTGCGCCCACGCCGATGTGCCCGACATCAGCGCCGCCAACGCCAGACAGCGCGCCGCAGAGCCGCGCGACGACGCGCGGCGGGTTCCAGAGAACAGCATTTCCTAACTCCCGATCGTCTTGTTTTATAATGTCCGCCGTTCAGGCGATGACGTTCTCGCGGTAGCGGACCAGCGACAGCGCGATACCGCCGCACAGCGTGCCGCAGCCGAGCACCAGCGCGACCGGCGACAGCCCCCAGCCGCTGGTGAACAACAGCCCCGCCATGATCGGCCCGAGCGCGGCGCCCGCGCGGCCGACGCCGATCACCAGCCCGGTGCCGCCCGCGCGCAGCGATGCGGGGAAGGACTGCGCGATCACCGCATACAGGCCTGCCGTCGCGCCGTTGGTGAAGAAGCCGCCGATGCAGCCGATCATCGACAGTTGCGCGAGCGTGGTGAAGCCCTGCCCGAACGCCGCCACCGCGACCGCGCCGCACAGCATCGCGCCGATCACCAGCGGGCGCACGCCGAAGCGCTGCGTCAGCAGGCTGAGCGCGATCGACCCGGTCGCGCCGCCGACGTTCGTCCACACCAGCACGCCACCGGCGGCGGCGGGCGCGAAGCCGAGATCGACGACGATCTTCGGGATCCACTTTACCAGGAAGTAGAAGGTCATCATGTGCGCGAAATAGGCGAGCGTGAGCAGCAGCGTGACGCTCGCCAGACCGGGCGCGAACATGTCGGCGATGCTGGTGCGGCGCGCCGAGGCGACTTCCGGCTCGGGCAGCGCGTCGAGCGGTGCGCGGCCCTGCCGCACCATCGTGCGATTAATGCGGACCAGCGCGCCCGCCGGGCGTTTGTGCAGCAGGAACGCGATCGTCTCGGGCACCAGCCACAGCACCAGCGGCACGAAGCAGATCGTCGCCACCGCACCGAACTCGAACACCGACTGCCAGCGCCCCGTCGCGGCGAGCAGCATGGAGGCGATCGAACCGCCGACGATCGCGCCCATCGGATAGCCGCCCGCCATGATCGCGACGGTCAGGTTGCGCCGCCGCGCGTTCGAACATTCGGCGACGATCGCGTTGGTCGCAGCAAGCATCCCGCCGATGCCGAAGCCGGTGAACAGGCGGAACGCCGACAGTTCGGGCACGCTGTGCGCGGTCGAGGCGGCGAACATGCCGAGCGCCATGACGACGAGGCAGGCGAGGATGGTCGGGCGGCGGCCGATCCGATCCGCCATCGCGCCGAGCAGGAACGCGCCGACGCCCATCCCGAACAATTCCATCGACAGCACCAGGCCGAGTGCCGCCCGGTCGATGCCCCAATCCTTGGCGATGCCGGGCGATGCGAAGCTGATCGACAACACGTCGAAGCCATCGAGCGCGTTGAGCGCGGTGGCGATACCGATCGCGATCACCTGACGGTAATGCATCGGCTCGCGCGCGATGATCGCGCGGGGGTCTTCCATGCTCATCTCCTGAAACACGTGTTCTTGTTACTTCTCGCCGCCTGCCGCGACGGAATAGGTGACTTGCTGGTTGCGGGTCTTCTGGAACTCGGCGACGGTCTGGCCGCGCATTCCCGCGTAAATGTCGAGGTTGGAGAAGCCGGTTACCGCCGCCAGCTTCTCCAGCAGGAAGAAGATCGCGCCGTAGTGGATCAGCCCGCGCCAGTCGCGTGCACGCACCAGTTCGGCCTCCTCCGCCGACAGCCCGGCCAGCGCATAGGCCGCCGCTTCGTCTTCACGGAACGCATCCCGCGCGGCGGGGTCGATCAGCGTGTGCAGGAAGCGGTTGAGCCGGTAGCCCTTGGCGCTGCGCTCCAGCGTATAGGGATAGGTGCCCTCGATCGCGTCGGCCCCGTGCAGTTGCTCGGCCATGCGGCTGCGGTGCGCCTCGGCCTGTGCGGGGTCGAGCGGGGCGGCTTCGTTCTCGTACACCGCCGTCGCGATCGCGGTCATCGATGGCAGATAGTAGCTGCGATGGACGCACCGCACGCTCGCCGAGAGTGCGCCGCGCATCACCAGCCACATGATGACCTCCGACCCTTCCATGCCGCCGAGCCGCGCGTAATCGGCATGGGTCAGCCGGGTCAGCGCCACCGGATCCTTCTCGATCAGGTCGAGAAAGCGTTCGTCCCATGCGGTATTGTTGAAGCCGCACCGCTCGCCGTGAACCTGATGCGACAGTCCGCCGGTCGCCACCAGCGCGACGTCGAGATCCTCGGGATAGCTCTCGATCGCGGTGCGCAGCGCCTGGCCGAGCTTGTAGCAGCGCGCCGCGCTCGGGATCGGGAATTGCAACACGCCGATCTGGAGCGGCACGATCGACAGCGCTGCCGCCGCGTCGGGCCGCAGCACCGACAGCGGCGAAAAGCAGCCGTGATCGAGCGGCTTGTCGCGGAACGTGCTCAGGTCGAACTCGTCGGTCATCAGCGACTGCACGATGTGGCGCGACAGGGCGGCATGGCCCGCGACCGGCGGCACCCCGCGTGCGCCGCCGCCCTCGTCGGCGACCTCGTAGCGATCGTCCACCCCGATCGCGAAAGTGGAATAATGATCGAAGAAGAACGACGTAATGTGGTCATTATAGACGATCAGCAGCACGTCGGGCCGGCGCTCGGCGATCCAGCGCTGGATCGGTTCGTAAGCATCGAAGATCGGCTTCCACGCCGGATCGTCCTGCTTGTTCGCATCCAGCGCGAACCCGATAGTCGGCGTGTGCGATGTCGCGATCGCGCCGATGATGCGTGCCATGCTCCGTGATCCTCCCGCTGCCAGGGCGTTGCCCCCGTGCGACCGGATCATGACGCAGCGCCCAATCCTGTCAGCGCACGACTTTGTTGATAACTGCCCGGCTTAGCCATAGCGGAATCTACGATTGTCGTGGACTTTTCGCTAAAACGACTCCGGATGGTGGCGCGCCGAAGCGGCGATGTCGGCGCGCCATCGAAGGCGGCAGGTGTCAGCCTCACCGGCTGAACCACCTGCTCGATACCGTAAGGTCGTCTGTCGGCCGCCGCGACGGGTGCGTCAGTCAGCCCGTAAGGATGTAGGCACGTCGCCGATGATCGGCAGCGTCAGGATTGCCAGCAACTGGCCGCCGAGCAAGGTCGTATAATGGAAGCTGACGAAGAAGCCGCGGCTGGTGCCGGTGACACCTCCATCAGATACGCGGCGCTGGTGCCATATTCCCTGCCGACGCTCAGCCCCCGCAACAGCCGCGCGAGCACCAGTATCACCGGCGCCGCCAGCCCGATCATATCCCACCCCGGCGTAAGCGCGACCAGCAGCGACCCGCGGCACATCATCAGCACCGACAGCGCCGCGCGTCGGCCACGCCGATCCGCATGATAGCCGAACACCACCGCGCCCACCGGCCGCATGATGTACCCGACCGCGAACACGGCCGCCGTCTTCATCAACTGCGCGGTCTGGTTGCCCGCTGGGAAGAACGCATGCGCGAAGTAGAGCGAGAACGTCGAGAACGGCGGCCATCGACGTGATGATAGTCGAGGCTGTTGGAGGCGCGGCCGCCTCCGACATATTGGTTGCTGTAGATGCCCGAACCGATCACGCGCGCCTGAAGGAAGGCCAACGTGCCGCCGTGCGTGAGCGTGACGCTGGCGGATCCCTGCCGATGTTCTGTCCGGTCAGCGTGCCAAACGCGTTGTCGATCTTGATGTCGTAATAATCGAGCGATGCGGAGAAGCCCGGCAGCAATTGCGGACGGAAGACGATGCCCGCAGTCAGCGTGTTGGCGATCTCGGGCACCAGATCGGGGTTGCCCACGAAGTAGAGCGGCGTGGTGGTGTTGGTGCTATTGACCGGACGCCGCGTCAACCGTCGTCGAGATCGAGGAACGCCACCACGTCGTTCTCCGTCGCCAGCCAGAGCCCGGTCTGTACCGCTTCCGGCTGCTGACGCGCGACCGCGATCGCATCGCTGAGCGAACCGTAGAACAGTGTCTGAGCGGCGGCGTCCTCCTCGCTGAGGTGATACAGGCGAACGCTCGCGGTGGTTGAAACGGTACGCATCGCCGCACCTTGGCCTTTACCAGCGCCTTCGGCAATCGCTCGATCGACACGCAGCCATGCCGCGACGGTCTAAGCCAGTCCGGCGGAGCGCGGCGTCGGCTCCGGTCGCCTGATACGACGCGGCCAGTTCGATCCCCTCGACCAGTGCGCGGCGCGGTCAGCACTTCGTGGGACGTGTCGGTTCCGGCGCGCGTTTCGTCGCGCAGGATGCGCCGCACCTTCGCGCGCCGGTTCGCTGCTTGCTGGCGCGCCGCGTCGGTGGCACAGAGCCGCGATGGAGCGCGAGAGAACGTCCATGCTGGGGAGGATCGACGTCGGCGACCCGCTTGCGGATCGGCGCATCGTGCTTACGCGGCTCGCGCAGACCTATGAACGCGCGCTCAGCCGGTTTTTCGAGCGGCGGGTGACGGTGAATGCCGACGTGCCCGATCTGGTGCAGGACGTGTACCTCCGCCTCAGCCGCATGCCCGATCCGGCGGCCATCGAGAAACCCGAGCATTTCCTGTTCGTCACCGCCGCCAACGTGCTGCGCGACCGGGCACGGCGGGGCGCGGCGCGCGGTAGCGGACTGCACGATGCGATCGACGAGGAACTTGCCGGTTCGGAGATTCCGCCTGACCGCGTCTTGGAGAGCAGGGAGGCGGCGGATCGCTTGCAGGCGGTCTTGCTGGAGCTTCCCGAACGGACGCGCGACGTGTTCGTGCTGCGGGTGCTGGAAGGAATGAAGATGGCGGAGGTCGCCAGGGCGATCGGCATTTCGACACGCGCCGCCGAGAAGCATCAGGCCAAGGCGCTCGTACGCGTCACCGCCGCGCTGGAGGACTGGCGCCATCGCTGACGATAGGCTCCTTGCCGAAGCGACGGCGTGGCATGCGCGGCTGGCGCGGGCCGACGACGCCACACAGGCGGCGTTCGCCGGCTGGCGGGCAGCGCGTGGCGACCATGCGGAGGCCTACGAACGGGTGTGCGCGGCGCACGACCGGGCCGAGACGCTTGCCGGGCAAGATCCGTTGCGCGCGCTGCGCGGGGAGACGCTGGCGCGCGTCTCGGCCGCACGGCGGGCGCGCACCGGGCGCTGGCGGCTCGCTGCCGCCGGGTCGCTGGTGCTGGCCGCTGCGCCGCTTGCCGCGTTCGGCCTCCGTGCTCTGACGGTGCCCCCTGCGGCCGCGATCCATGTGCAGACCTTCCGCACCGCGATCGGCGAACAGCGCGACGTCGCCCTGCCCGACGGATCGGTGGTGACGCTCGACACCGCGAGCACGTTGAAGGTGCGGTTCGGCGCAGGCGTGCGAGCCGCCATGCTCGATGGACAGGGCTGGTTCCGCATCACGCCCGGCGACGCGCCGTTCCGGATCCACGCAGGCGGGCGCGACTTCACCGCGCGCGAGGGCACCTTCGACGTGCGCACCGATGCCGACCGGGTTCGCGCGTTCGCGGCGGCGGGGCATCTCACGCTCGAAAGCGATGGCTCCTCGGTGGCGCTCGCGCCCGGCCGGCTGCTCGCGGTGCGCGATGCCGACGTGGTGATCCGCACGCCCGAGGATCCGGTCAGCTTCACTGGTTGGCGCAGCGGGCAGTTGCAGTTCGACGATACGCCGCTCAGCGATGCGGTGGCCGAGTTCAACCGCTATCGCAGCGATCCGATCCGCCTTACCGACGGACGAGCCGGGGCGCTGCGCGTCTCCGGCGCGTTCCGTACGAGCGGCGCGTCCGCCTTCGTCGGCGCGCTCGCCACCGGTTTTCCGGTGCGCGTGCAGCGGGATGCGCAGGGTGGCATCGTCATTGCCGCGCGCTGAGGCGCGAAAAAAGACGACAGCGGGGTTCGGACTTTCAGCGGCGCTGCGTCTTGTCCTTCGGAAGGCCCCGCATGTGACGGGGTCGCTTGGAGGGAAAGGAGTGTCATGGCGACTGTGCGGCGCGATCGCAGCGGCCGTGGCGCTCGGCACGCCCGTCGCTTCGCTGGCGGCCCCCGCCCTGCCCTTCGACATTCCCGGCGGCGACCTGGCCGATGCGCTGGTGCGGTTCTCGCGGCAGAGCGGACGGCAGATCCTGTTCGCGCCAGCGCAGGTGCGCGGGCGACGCGCGGCGCCCGTGCATAAGCGGCTGGACCCCGATCGTGCGATCGCGCGGCTGCTCGCCGGCACGGGCTTTCGCGCGCGCCCCGCGCCGGGCGGAGCGTATCTGCTCGAAGCGGTGCCAGCGCCGCGCCCTGCGCCCGTTCCGCCCCGCGCGATCGCGCCGGCCGATGTCGCGCAGATCGCCGATATCGTCGTGGTCGGCACGCCGGGCGGCGGCAGCCGGCGGCAGGAGGCGGCGTTCGCGGTGACGACGGCGGGCCGTCCCGGGATCGACCAGCTCGGTGCGCCCGCCACCGCCGACGTGCTGCGGCTGGTGCCCGGCCTCACCGTGGAGACGTCGGGCGGCAAGAACGGCGCGAACATCTTCGTGCGCGGCTATCCTTCGGGCGGAGACGCCGAATATGTCACCTTCCAGACCGAAGGCGTGCCGTTCTTCCCGCCGGCGACGCTCTCGTTCCTCGAAAACTCGCAGCTCTATCGCATCGACGAGACGGTGCAGCGCGTCGAGGCGGTGCGGGGCGGCACCGGCGCGTTGCTCGCCTCGGGCCAGCCGGGCGCGACGGTCAACGTCGTCCAGCGCGAGGGTGGCGATCACCTCGCCGGGCTCATCAAGACGAGCGTGATCGACGATGGCGAGGTGCGCGGCGATGCGTATGTCTCCGGCCCGCTCGGCCCGCGCACGCACGTCATGATCGGCGGCTATTACTCGCGGGGCGACGGCATCCGCTCGCCCGGCTTCGCCGCCGATCGTGGCGGGCAGATCACTGCCAACGTGCGCCGCGATCTCGCGCGCGGGTCGGTGCTGGTATTCGCGCGCTACCTCGACGATCGCAGCCAGTGGCTGCTGCCGATCCCGGTCGAGCAGACCGGGCGCAGCATCGGCGCCTACCCCGGTTTCGATCCCGGCACCGGCACGCTCGCCGGGCCGGACACCCGCACCGGCAGGCGGAGCGATGGCAACCGCTACGACCTGAACAACGGGCGCGGCGCGCGCATCGTCAACCTCGGCACCAATGTCGAGCTGCGGCTCGGCGACACCTTGACGCTGCGCGACAAGGCGAGCTGGCTGGCGGGCCATGCCGACACAACCGGGCTCGTCTCGGACAATGTGCCCCCCGAAACCGCCGCCGCGTATGCCGCGCGGATGGGCGGCGCGATCGGCACGCTCGTCACCGCCGCCGATGGTCGCGCGGTCTCGCCTGAGCAAGCGGTGGTGCAGGCCGGCATCTGGACGGTTGCCAAGCGCATCGACGCGTTCGTCAACGACGCCACGGTCGAATGGGCGACCGGCGCGAGCAAGGCGACCGTGGGCGTCTATGCGACCAGCTACGGATCGCGCGACCATTGGGACATCGGCAACGCGCTGCTGCTCACCGCAGAGCCGCAGGCGCGCCGGCTCGACCTGACGCTGGCGAACGGCACGGTGGTAACGCGCGACGGCTTCGCGAGCGGATCGAGCTTTCTCGTCGATGCGCGCTACCGGGGCAGCGACCTTGCCTTCTACGGTGTCGAGGAGGTCGCGCTCGGCGATCACGTCCGCCTCGACGGCGGCGTGCGGCACCAGCGACACGGCGTCGATGGCAGCGTGCGCGATACGCATGCAGCGGGGCCGGGTGGGCTCGATGGCGATCCGCGCACGCTGTACGACAATGATGACGTGGTGTTCGGCGATACCCGCTCTCGCGTGCGCTATCGTGGCGGCGCATGGTCGTGGACGCTGGGCGGAAATGTCGACGTGACGCGGCGCTTCGGCGCGTTCGCGCGGTTCAGCCGGGGCACCAGCTTCCCGTTCTTCGACAATCTGCGCGACGGTATCACGCTCGCACCGCGCATCGACACGATCGAGGGCGGCGTCAAGCTGACCGGGCCGCTCAGCCTCTACGCGACCGTGTTCCGCAACACGTTCCGGGGGCTCGCCACCACCGTCATCGCCGGCGGTGCGCCGATCGCCTCGATCGGCGGCGCGCGCGCGACCGGAGTGGAACTCGACGGAACGTGGCGGGTGGCGAAGCCGCTGTCGGTGGCGTTTACCGGCACCTGGCTCGACGCGCGCTACCGCCGCTTCTTCACCGATGATGGTCGCACCGACCTCAGCGGCAACCGCGTCCAGCGTCAGCCGGTGTGGCAATGGCGCGTGACGCCGACGTGGGACTTCACCGTCGCCGCGCGCAAAGCGAGCCTGTTCACGACGCTCGGCTATATGGGCGATCGCTGGTCCGACGTGCAGAACCAGCAGCTTCTGCCCGGCTTCCTCAAATGGGATGCCGGGGTGACGCTCGACCTGACCGAGCGGCTGCGCCTGCAAGCCACTGCCGACAACATTACCAATGCGATCGGGCTGACCGAGGGCAATCCGCGCGCGCTTGGGCAGCAGGCGCCCGGCGCGGTCTTCGCGCGGCCGATCCCGGGTCGCTCGGTCGACCTTTCCGCCAGTTTCCGGTTCTGACCATGATCCGCCCACACCCACCCTGAGACCATCCGGACCTGCGTACATTTCCGTCCGAATGCCGCGTCGGTACCCGTCCGACGCGACGGCGGCGTGCGCCGCGCAGCGCACATGCCGCCCCCAAAACAAAAGACCATCAGGAGGACTTCCCATGATCCGTACCCACACGCTCACCCTCGCCTTGCTGGCGGGCACCGCGCTCGCCGCGACGCCGGCCTTCGCGCAGGACACGCCGCCCGCACCCGCCGCCGCGCCCGAACCCGCCGCCACCGCCGACGCCGCGCCAATGGCGGACATCGTCGTCACCGGCAACGCCAACCGCGAGGGCCTGCGCAAGCTCGACGCGAGCTATTCGATCTCCACCGCCAGCGCCGAGCAGATCCGCGAAGTGCAGCCGACCTCGACCGCCGATCTGCTCAAGATCGTGCCCGGTCTGTGGGTCGAGACGTCGGGCGGCCAGGCCGGCGCCAACGTCTTCATTCGCGGCTTCCCGTCGACCGGCGACGCGCCGTTCCTCACGCTCGAGCTGAACGGCTCGCCGCTGGTCGCGCCGTCGTCGCTGTCGTTCATGGAGAACAGCTCGCTGTTCCGGCTCGACGACACGATCGAGCGGGTCGAGGTGCTGCGCGGCGGCCCGAGTCCGATCTTCTCGAACGGCCAGCCCGGCGCGACCACCAACTTCATCCTCAAGGAAGGCACGTCCGAGCCGCACCTGTCGCTGCGCGGCACCTACGGCACTGAGGGCACCTATCGCGGCGACGTGGTCGCGCAGGGGCCGATCGCGGCCGACACCACCTACATGATCGGCGGCTTCTACCGCTATTCGGACGGCTTCCGCCACACCGGCTTCCAGGGCGATCTTGGCGGGCAGGTCACCGGCAGCATCACCCACAAGTTTGATGCCGGCAAGCTGACCGTCTATGCCCGCTATCTCGACGACCAGAACGCCTTCTACACGCCCATGCCGCTGGTCGAGACCAACGGCAAGTTCAGCACCTTCGCCGGCTTCGACGCGCGCACCGACACGTTGGTCGGCCGCGAAATCGAACGTACGCTGATCGAAACCGGCCCCGCCGTCGGCGGCGTCACTCAGAAGAAGGCGGTCGACCTGTCGCGCGGGCGCGGCGCGAACCTCTACACGTTCGGTTCGACCTTCAATTACGATCTCGGCAGCGGCTTCGGCGTGCAGAACAACGTGAACTTCACCAAGGGCACGTCGGAAACCAATGCGCTGTTCACCGGATCGAACCCGCAGACCGTCGCGCAATATCTCGCCGCCTCGGGCGGAACCGGCACCGTCACCTACGCCGGCACCGGTCAGGCGCTGACCGGCGGCCAGCAGACCATCCAGGCCGGCATCTGGAGCGTCGCCAAGCACATCCAGAGCTTCACCGACGAACTCAAGCTGTCGAAGGAGCTGTTCCAGGGCAACACGCTCACGCTCGGCGGCTATTTCGCCAGCGTGCTCGATCACGATACCTGGAACCTCGGCAACAACATCCTGCTCGCGCTCGAGCCGAACGCGCGCGTGCTCAACGCCCGCCTCGCCAACGGTACGATCCTGACGCGGAACGGCTTCACCAGCGCGAACAGCTACGACGTCAACGCGTTCTACAAGAGCACCAACATCGCCGGCTATGTCAGCGACGAGTGGAAGCTGGGCGCGCTGCGCCTCGACGGCGGCGTGCGCGTGGAACGGGTGAAGCTGCGCGACACGTTCGAGAACAGCTCGACCGGCGATCTCGATGCCAATCCGCTCACCGCGTACAACAACGGCGCGACCTATCTGAACGGCACCTTCACCACGGTGCGGTACGCGAAGACGCAGGTGTCGTGGACGGCGGGCGCGGACTATGCGTTCACCAACACGCTCAACGGCTTCGTGCGCGCCAACTCGGGCGCGCTGCTGCCGCAGTTCGACGATCTGCGCGGCAATGCCACCACGCTCCAGAACATCAAGCCGCAGACGGCGGATCAATATGAGGTCGGCCTCAAGACCTCGACGCGGCTGTACGACGTCTATCTGACCGGCTTCTACAACCGCTTCCACAATCTGATCTTCCAGGACATTCGCGTGGTAAACGGCGTCGAGCAGAACGTCGTGCAGTTCGGTGGCTCGCGCGCGTACGGCCTCGAGTTCGAAGGTGCGATCCGCCCGGTCGAGGGGTTCCAGCTCGCGGTGCGCGGCGTGGTGCAGGACGGCAAGTTCAAGGATTTCGGGCCGAACACGGGCAACGACGTCAACCGCCAGCCCAAGTTCCAGATCGCCGCGATCCCGTCGTACACATTCCGCAGCGCCTTCGGTCAGGCGCGGCTGTTCGGCACGTTCACGCACATCGGCAACCGCTTCGCCGACATCGAGAACCAGCAGCGGCTCGGCAGCTACGAGACGCTCGATCTCGGCGCGTCGATCGACGTGAACGACCGCTTCTCGTTGCAGGCGACCGTGGACAACGTGACGAACACACTCGCGCTGACCGAAGGCAACGTCCGCACGGTGGGATCGGCCGACAACAACGGCTTCTTCCTCGGCCGGCCGATCTTCGGGCGCCACGGCACGATCACCGCTGCGGTGAAGTTCTGATGCCCCCGTCCGTTCGTGCCGAGTAGGGATCGAGTAGGGCCGCAGGCCCGTATCGAGAGCCTGTATCGAAGCACAGGTCACGCTCGGGGCCTGCTCTTCGATACACCGCCTCGATGCGCCCTGCGGGCTACTCGGCAGCTACCCGGGGCGAACGGATCATTGATGTGATTGCCGGCCGGGGCGCACCCCCGGCCGGCTCCTTTTCCTGACGAGGCCCTGAATGATCCTCCGCTCTTCGCTCGCGCTCGCGCTCGCCCTGCTCGCACCCGTCGCAGCGGAGGCGCGCCCGCAGACTCCGGCCGATGCCGCCCGTGCGGCGCGAACGCCCGAGGATATCTACGGCCCGCTCTACCGCGCGGTCGAACTCGCGCGTGTCTTCCCTGACAGCAAGACGTTCGCCGACATGGTGCCGCTAGACACGCCCGCCGCGATCCTCGCTGCCTTCCGTGCCGAGGCGCCGCAGGGGCGCGAGGCGCTCGCCGCGTTCGTCACCCGCCATTTCCGCAAGATCGGCGGTGCCGCCCCTGCCAAGCCGACGATGCGGGAGCATATCCGCGCTTTGTGGCCGGTGCTCGCCAAGCCACCGATGGCGGTCGTGCCCGGCTCCTCCGCGCTTCCGCTGCCTTACGCTTATGTCGTGGCAGGTGGCCGCTATCAGGAGATGTATTATTGGGACAGCTACTTCACGATGCTGGGCCTGAAGGCGGACGGCGAGACGGCGCTGATCGACTCGATGCTCGCCAATTTTACCGCGCTCATCGCCAGATACGGGCACATCCCGAACGGCACACGCAGCTATTACCTGTCGCGGTCGCAGCCGCCGTTCCTGGCGCTGATGATGGACCTGTCGGACACGCACGACGCCACGACCGACGCGGCGCGGCTGACCGCGTTGAAGGCGGAACATGCCTATTGGATGGCAGGTGCCGCCTGTCTCGATGCGAGCGGTGCGTGCGAGCATGTCGTGCGCATGCCCGACGGCAGCCTGCTCAACCGCTATTGGGACGCGCGCGAGACGCCGCGTGACGAATCCTATACCGAGGATGTCGCCACCTCCACCGCCTCGGGCCGCGCGCCCGGTGAGGTCAACCGCGATCTCCGCGCGGCGGCGGAGAGCGGGTGGGACTTCAGCTCGCGCTGGCTGGCCGATGGCAAGACGCTGGCGACGATCCGCACCACGCAGATCGTGCCGGTCGATCTCAATAGCCTGATGTGGAACCTCGAACGTACGATCGCACGGCGCTGCGCCGCCGCTGGCGACGTGCCTTGCGCGCGTGACTTCGAGGCGCGCGCCGCCAACCGTGCGGCGGCGGTTTCCAAGTATCTCTGGTCCGCGCCCGAGCGGCGCTTCGCCGATTGGGACCGCGCGACCGCCAAACCGACGCTATCGATCAGCGCGGCGATGCTGTATCCCCTGTTCGTCGGGCTTGCCACACGCGAACAGGCCGACGCCACCGCGACTCTGACGCAGGCCAGGCTGTTCGCCCCCGGTGGGCTTCGCACGACGACGGTTCGCAACGGCCAGCAATGGGACCAGCCCAACGGCTGGGCACCTTTGCTGTGGGTCGGCGTGCAGGGACTCGACCGCTACGGCAAGACCGCGCTCGCCGAGGATCTCGCGCGGCGCTGGATCCGTACGGTTTCAGCCTATTACGATCGCAGCGGGCTGATGATCGAGAAATATGATGTCGAGACCGGCTCGGCCGGCGGCGGCGGCGAATATCCGGTGCAGGACGGCTTCGGCTGGACCAACGGCGTCACGCAAGCGCTGCTCGGTCGCTATCCGGCGCTCGATCCGGCCGGTCGCGGCGCGACCGAGGCTCCACACTCCCATTAACGCGACGTGGCGTTACCGGCTGCGGGTCGCTCCACTCCGCAGCTTCGCCACTTCGGTCCGGATCACACGCGCGATCGTGTGCGGCGTCAGATCGTGCCGCGCGCTGCCCGGGAACAGGACCGTCGTCACGCCGCCGTCGATGCTCTCCGTCGCATCGACCACGCGCGTACAGACGCCTCTCCGGTCCCGTCGTGCGCACAGTTCGCGCCCCAACGCGCGGTGCAGCGCGAGCGACCCCTCGCCCAGCTTCTCGAACGGGCCGGTGTCCGCGACGATCACCGGCACGGTTACGCCGCGATAGGTGACATAGCCGAAATCGCCGGTGCCGACCCCGGTCAGCGCGGTGAAGCGGTTACGCTCGCCGCGCGGCCCCTCCCAAGGGATCACGACATAAGGGATGGCATCCGCATCGACGGGCACCGCGCCGCCCTTGCCGTCCGGCAACATCAGCGAGGTCGGGCATTGGTCCATCGCGCCGTGATCGGGGCTACAGGCGAACGGCGATCCATCGAGATCGACCGCCAGCTTCGACACATAGACGATCGCGCCATCGGGATGGCGGCGCAGCGACGTGACCGCATTGGGATCGTTGCGGCAGCCGTGGACGGCATGGCCGTGGAACGTGTCCGTCCGATCGCACACGCCGAACTCGCGACGATAGGCGTCGTCGATCGGCTGCGCGGCGCGAACATCGGCCACGGTCAGCGACGGCCATGACGCGACGAGGAGTGCCGCGAGAAGACGGATTGCAGACATGCCGGTCGACTCCGCGCGGGTGCGATGATGGTGGGCCCGGCAGGACTCGAACCCGCAACCTAGCCGTTATGAGCGGCCAGCTCTAACCATTGAGCTACAGGCCCCACCTATCGCGCTGCGTTAGCGGAAGGAGGCGCGCGGTGGCAAGGCATGTCACCCGGCCGCGGCGATCAGCGTGTCGAGCGAGGCGGGCCGGATGCCGCGCCGCCCCAGATCGGTCAGCACCGCCTGCCACCAGCCGTGGAAGCGGGCGAGGTCGGCGGCATCGCGCACGTACGGCGTGTGGCCGGGCGCGAGCGACGGCGAATGGAACGCGAAGTTGAGCACGCGCACCCCCTCCCCCGCTGCGACCGCAATCGCCTCCAGCGCTTCTGCGACCGGCATGTCCTCGGGCGTCAGCGCGACGCGTGAGAGCAGGCCGGCCCGCGCGAACAGCCCCCGCCCCTTCGGCACATGGCCGAGCGCATCGTAAAGCCGCACCCCGCCGCGCCGCAGCCCGCCTGTGAACATCGTCGTCAGCGGCAGTTCGATCATCGCGCGTGCCGGGCCGCAACGAAACGCGGCGTTGCCGATCGCCGCGAAGTCCGGGCCGCCGTCCGCGCCATAGCGGTAGCGCGCGCGCATCGAACTATCGAGCCGGTAGCCGCGCGCGGCGAGCAGGCCGAGCGTCGCCGGGCCGATGCCGTAGCGACCCGCCCGGTAGGCGACCGGCCGCCGTCCGCACATCGCCGCGATCGCATCGGTCAGCACGTCGAGCTTGGCCGCCTCGGTCGCTACGGGCAGATTGCCGGCATAGCTGTTCGCCGGGCTGAGCGGCTCGTCGAACGGTGGGTTCACCCATGCGTGAAGCTGCGTGCCGATCGCCGAGACACCATCCTCAAGCACCTGGCGCAGCACCTCGCCCGCATGAGGATCGGTCGCGATCGGATAATCGACCATATAGGTGAGCGGCACGCCGTGATCGGCGAAGCGGCGATGCGCTTGCGGGATCGCCGCGACCGAGGCGAGCGTGTGACCGGTCCGCGCAAGCGGCGCGGTCCAGTCGAATTCCTCCTCGGTATCGACGAAGACGGTGAAGCGGGTGCCAAAATCGGCCGGCCATTCGATCAGATCGGCGGGCTGCGGCGGCTCCGGCCGGAACCCTGGCGGCGTGTGCGCAGACGCCACGATCTAGTTGGAAGAAGCCTGTCCCATCCCGACACTAACGGCGGCGGGCAGCCGCAAAGTCAAGGCCGCCGCGCCGAGCGTCAGCGACCCGCCGAGTTCGCCCGCGAGATTGCGCGCCAGCCGCAGCGCGAAGCCGGTGCCGAGCAGCGGCGCACCGTCGCGCTCTGCCTCTGCTTCCGCGTCGATCTGGAGCAACGCCTCCGCTGCATAAGCGGCGAGCGCCTGCGGGCGATCGAACGCGATCGCCACCTGCGACTCCTCGCGGATCGCGGTCACGCCGATCCGCTCGCCCGCCTGTGCGGATGCGACCAGAGTGGCGAGCAGCCGTCCGATCAGCCGCTCGACCGCGCGATCGTCTCCGGCGACGACGAGATCGGGCGCGGCGCGGCAATCGATTGTCGCCGAGCGCAACGATGCGAGCGGCCCCAGATCGCCGACGATCCGCGCGAGCAGCGGTGCGAGCGTAACGCTCGCGGTCCGCAGATCGAGCGCGCGCGAATCGATCCGCGCCGCCATGTCGATATCGTCGATCGCGCCGAGCAGCGCGTGGACCTGTTCGCGGATCGCACCGGCACGACCACGATAGGTCTGCGGCACCGGCCCCAGCATCTCCGACTCGATCATCTCGGCGAACCCGGCGATCGCGTTGGCAGGGGTGCGCAATTCGTGGACGAGCTGACGCAACGCATCGGACCCGGCGCTGCGACGATCGCGCGCGAGTTCGGCGCTTTCCTCGACGCGGGGGCGACGCGCCGCGCCGCGATAGCCGGTGAAACGCCCGCTCGCCCGATCGAACAACGGCGCCGCGCTGATCCGCCACTGGCCGGCCACGTCCGAGGTGCCGCCGATGACGAGCCGCGCGTCGGAGAAGTCCGAGCGGCGGCGGAACGCGCCCGAGGCGACGCCATCGACGCTTGCCGCGCCCGCGTCCGCCTGATCGAGCGACAGCCCGATCAGCGGCGCGCGCGACGCCCCCTCGACCCAGCGGATCACGCCGCGCGAATCGGTCTCGAACTGGAACGACCGCGCCTCGGCAGGATCGAGCTTGAACAGCTCGCTCTGGATCTGCGGGCCGCTCTCGTCACGCTCGCGGTGGAACGCATCGAGCCGGGCGACGATATCGGCAATCTCGAACGTGCCGTCAGCCGCCGGTGTCGGCGGCGCCGCGGCGCTCTGGCGCAACGCCTCGGCGACGACGGGCAGGCCGTTGGCGATGCTCGCGAACGATACGAAGGAGGATTCGGGCGCCGCCACGGTTTCGACCACCGGCTCGGGCTGCGGCACGAAGCGTACCGCCGCGCCGGCGCGCGCCGCTTCGGCCGACGCCTGCAACACGAAATCCACGCTGCCGAACGCCTCCAGCGCGCGCTCCACGCCCGGCGCCAGATCGCGGCGATGGCGCAGCACCGACCGCCCGACCGAGGAGAGCTTGGGCAGCAGGTCGATCCAGTCGCTTTCCGCGATGTTGGCGCTGCGCAGCACCGGCGCGGCGATCATCGCATCGTCCTCGGCGAACAGCCGCACCAGCGCAGCGGGCGGATTGGCGAAGGCGAGCGCGCGCGCGCTGGCGGCGCGCACCGCCGGCGGCACGCTCGGCCGCAGCGCACGCAGCCGCGCCACCGTCGCCGCATCCGCCTCGACCCGACCGCGTCCGATCAGATCGACGAGTTGCCGCCACGCCGACTGCGCGCCGAAGGGCGTCGACATGTCGGCCGAAAGCACCGTGTCGAGACTGTCGTCGAACCGCAACCCAAACACCTCTCGGCTCCGGCACGCGAACCGACGCGCCGTAACGATTTCTTAACCCGCAAAAGGCTCGATCGAAATAGCCGATTTCGGAGCGTAGCAATGTGGGACAATTGCGTTCGCCGGCAATTATCTTATGCTTATGGCACCTCAGGCTTTGGAAAAAACATGTCTCATCGGAGCGGCTGGTAATGGCGTTCGACGCAATTGACCGGCGCATTCTCGACTTGCTGCAAACCGACGGCCGCATGACGAACGTGGACCTCGCCGAACGCGTCGGGCTGACCGCGCCGCCGTGCCTGCGCCGCGTGCGTGCGCTGGAGGAAGCGGGCGCGATCCGCGGCTATCACGCCGATCTCGACGCGGCGACGCTCGGCTACCCGATCACGGTGTTCGCGATGGTCAGCCTGCGCAGCCAGGCCGAGCACGATCTCGCCGCGTTCGAGGCGCATGTCGCCACGATCCCGGAGGTGCGCGAGTGCCATATGCTGAACGGCGAGATCGACTTCATCCTCAAGATCGTCGCGAGTGATCTCAAGGGGTTCCAGGAAGTCCTGATGACGCATCTGACGCCCGCGCCCAACGTCGCGAGCGTGAAGACGTCACTGACGATCCGCACCGCCAAGGCGCTGCCGGGCGTACCGGTACGGACGGATTGACGTAACGCTCGCGGGCAGCCCGGCTTCGCCCGGCCGAACGGTTTGCCCGGTTTCGCCCGGATCCAGACACGAAAAAGCCGGGCAGCATGATCGCTGCCCGGCCCTTCATCCTGTCAGACTTATGCCGCGACAGGCGGCGAGGCGAGCCACGTCACCCACAGCTTGGCGATGTCCGCATTCGGCGAGGTCGTCACCTTCAGCAGCGTCGCCTTGGCATTCTCCTTGTCGCCACCGAGCGCCTGCGCGATGCCGAGGTGGAGGTTCAGACGGTCCATGTCCGCCACGCCCTTGGTCGCGGCGAGCTTGTACAGCTCGGTCGCCTTGGCGTAGTTGCGCTCGCCGAGATAGGCGTCGCCCGCCTGCGAGGCGAGATCGCCCTTCGGCGCGGATGCGGCCGAACGCTCCTGCGTGGCGAGCGGCTTGTCCGACGCGATCGACTCGTTCGCCTGCTTGGCGAGATCGGTCGCGGTCGCGTTGCCCGCCGGGATGATCTTCGAATCGAAGCCTTCCTTGATGACGGTCTTGGCTTCGGTGGGCAGGCCGGTCTTGTTCGCGGCGTCGGCGTAGTCGATATATTCCTTCGCGCCGGCCAGCGAGTTGGTGACACGCATCAGGCGGTATAGGTCGATCCGGTTGCGATCGTTCATCCGCTGCGCGCCCGGGCCGGAGAAGCCGAACGTGTAGATCACCGTGCGCCAGTTTTCCTTGCTGCCGTAATTGGCCAGCCACATCTGGGTCCAGGTGTTGGTCTGCTCCGGCAGGTTGGCCTTGATCGCGTGCGCCACGGCATATTTGTACCACGCTTCCGGCGGCTTGCGGCCGGCGGCCTGCTCGGCCTTCACCGCCGTATCGAGTTCGGCGATACCGCCCGCGACGTCACCGCCCTCGACCTTCGCGCGCGCGAGGTTGAGCGACAGATCGGTGTCCTGATAGCCAAGCGACCGCGCCTGCCCGAAGTACTGCGCCGCCTTGGCGTAATCCTTCTGGTTGTAGGCAATGGTGCCGCGCAGATACGTGAACTTCGCCTTTTCCGCCGGCGGCGTAATCGGGTTGGCGACCAGCGTTTCGAGCGGCTGCGCGAGCACGACGTCGTTGCGCTGCGCCTCGGGCAGCGCCTGCATCTTGTTGTTCACGACCTGGAGGCGGAACTTGGCGATGATGTACCGGTCGGAATCGTTCTTCGCGGCGGCATCGGCCTCGGTCAGCTTCGCCTCGGCGGTCGCATAATCGGGCGGGGTCGCGGCGAGCGCGGTCTGGATCGCCGAGAGCGCGGGACGCGCCTCGTTCGACAGGTTCTTGGGGTCGAAACCACCCGCCGGTGCGGCCTCGGCCGGCTTTTCCTTCTTCGCGCTGGCGGGAAGCGCGACCACCGTGCCGCCAAGACCGAGCATGAGCGCCCCGGCAATCGCAACCTTTGAAACACCCTGCATCGTTGAATTCTCCTAAAGACGGCGCTGGAGCCGATCGCCGCGCCGCTCTACCCATCCGCTTCGTCGCGTTCAAGCGACCGCGCGTGCGCCCGCTTCTGGCCGGCGCGGGCTGAACAACGGTTGAACTCGCGCGTGGCTCCCTTTGACGCTTCGCGCCCGCGGCGCTACCCGCTCGCGGCATGATCGCCCTGCTCTCCCCCGCCAAGACGCTCGATTACGAGAAGCCGATTCCCGACGTGACGCCGACGCGCCCGCGCTTCGCCGAGGAGGCCGGCACGCTCGCCGCTGCTGCCTCGCGATTGGGGCCGAAGAAGCTCGGCGAGCTGATGCACATTTCCCCCAAGCTGGCGAAACTGAACGCGGATCGTTTCACCGGCTTCGCAGATGGACCGGAACGGCCTGCACTGTTCGCCTTCGCGGGCGACGTTTACACCGGACTGGAAGCGAAGACGCTCGACGCACCCGCCATCGACTTCGCGCAGGATCATGTGCGGATGCTGTCGGGCCTGTACGGGCTGCTGCGCCCGTTCGACGCGATGCGCCCCTATCGGCTGGAAATGGGCACGCGCTGGGCGCCGCGCCGCAAGAGCCTCACCGACTGGTGGGGCGATCGCATCGCCGCGCTGGTGCGCGAGGACGTCGCGGCGGAGGGATCGGGCGTGGTGCTCAACCTCGCCAGCCAGGAATATTTCGCGGCCGTCGCCGGCCGGCTGGGCGACATTCGCGTGATCGACGTCGATTTTCGCGAACCCGGCCCGGACGGCCCCCGGTTCGTCAGCTTCAACGCCAAGCGCGCGCGCGGGATGATGGCGCGCTGGCTGTGCGAACACCGCATCACCGATGTGGAAGGCATGAAGGGCTTCGACAGCGACGGCTACCGCTTCGACCCGGAGACGAGCGAGGCGGACCGCTGGCGGTTCGTGCGCGCGTGAGCAGCGCGGTCGTCATCGGCGCTTCGGGCGGGATCGGCGCGGCGCTGGTCCGCGCGTTGGAGGAGGAAGGCACGTTCGATGTCGTCCACGGCTTCGCACGCAGCTTCGCGGGCGCGCGGCACCTCGATCTGGAGGACGAAGCGAGCATCGCCGCCGCCGCTGCAAGCGTCGCAAAGGGACCGGCACCGACGCTGATCCTCGTCGCCACCGGCCTGCTCCACGACGGCGAACACGGCCCCGAGAAGGCGATCGCCGATCTCGACCCGGCGTGGCTCGCCCGCAGCTTCGCGATCAACGCGGTCGGCCCGGCGATCGTCGCCAAACATTTCCTGCCGCTGATGCCGACAGGCACGCGCGGCGTGTTCGGCGCGCTGTCGGCACGGGTCGGCAGCATCACCGACAATCGGCTCGGCGGGTGGTACGGCTATCGCGCATCCAAGGCGGCGCTCAACATGCTGGTGAAGACGCTCGCGATCGAGGACAAGCGGCGCAACCCGCGCGGTATCGTGGTCGGGCTGCACCCGGGCACGGTCGACACCGCGTTGTCCAAGCCGTTTCAGGCCAATGTCGCCGCCGGCCATCTGTTCGATGCCGACCGCGCGGCGGTGCAGTTGCTCGACGTCATCGACGGGCTGAAGGCACCCGATTCGGGCAAGCTGTTCGCGTGGGACGGCACCGAAATCGCTCCATGACACAAACGTCATTCGCGCTTGCCGCCGGTGCGCGTAAGATGGGGCCAGACCGGCCCGGATACGCGCCGCGTCGATCGAACCGAGGAGAGCTATCATGAAGATCCTGACGCCGCTGTTCGTCGTTGCCGCCCTCGCCGGCAGCCCGGTCCTCGCCGCGCAGACGGCCACCACCGCAACCAAAACCACCGTCACCACGGCCAAGCCCACGACGACGACCGCCAAGACGACCGTCGCCAAGACCAGCAAGACCGCCAAGACCACCGGCGGCCGCATGGTCACGACCAAGACCGCGACCGGCAAGACGATCACCTACGATTGCTCGAAGCCGGGCAACGCCACCAAGAAGGTCTGCAAATAGGGTTCGCACCATGTCTTCCCCGGCACGCGCCGGGGAAGATGCATGCGCGGGCATCTCGCAAACCGTTCAGGACGCGCGCCCGCGTACGCGGGCGCGCGTGACATGCGCGCGTGACAGGGGTGGCCCACTGGGCTAGGGTTCGTCATCCAATCGAAACAAACCCGGAAGACCAGACTTGACCGACGAGACGATGCTCGCCGACCCTTCGGACATTTCCCCGATTTCGATCGTCGAGGAAATGAAGACCTCGTACCTCGATTATGCGATGAGCGTGATCGTCGCGCGCGCGCTGCCCGACGTGCGCGACGGCTTGAAGCCCGTGCATCGCCGCATCCTCTATTCGGCGCAGGAAAGCGGCTTCCACTACAACCGGCCCTATCGCAAATCGGCGCGCATCGTCGGCGACGTCATCGGTAAATACCACCCGCACGGCGACAGCTCGATCTACGAAGCCCTGGCCCGCATGACGCAGGACTGGGCGATGCGGCTGCCGCTGATCGATGGTCAGGGCAATTTCGGCTCGATGGACCCCGATCCGCCTGCCGCGATGCGCTATACCGAGGCGCGGCTCGCCAAATCGGCGAGCTTCCTCATGCAGGATCTCGACAAGGATACCGTCGATTTCGTGCCGAACTACGACGGTTCGGAGAGCGAACCGTCGGTCCTCCCTGCGCGCTTCCCCAACCTGCTCGTCAACGGCGCGGGCGGCATCGCGGTCGGCATGGCGACCAACATCCCGCCGCACAATCTCGGCGAGGTCATCACCGCCTGCCTCGCCTATATGGACGACGGCGCGATCACGACCGAGCAGTTGATGGAGATCGTGCCGGGGCCGGACTTCCCGACCGGGGCGATCATCCTCGGCCGCGCGGGCTGCCGCTCGGCCTATGAGGGCGGGCGCGGCTCGATCATCGTGCGATCGCGCTACAAGATCGAGGAAGCGCGCGGCGACCGTCGCTCGATCGTGCTGACCGAAATCCCGTTCCAGCAGGGCAAGAACGCGCTGGTCGAGAAGATCGCCGAGGCCGCCAAGGACAAGCGCATCGAAGGCGTCAGCGATATTCGCGACGAATCGAACCGCGAAGGCGTGCGCATCGTCATCGACCTCAAGCGCGATGCGACCGCGGACGTGGTGCTCAACCAGCTCTGGCGGCACACGCCGGCGCAAGGGTCGTTCCCGGCCAACATGCTCGCGATTCGCGGCGGCCGGCCCGAGCTGCTCAACCTGCGCGACTTCATCCAGGCGTTCATCCAGTTCCGCGAGCAGGTCATCACCCGCCGCTCGAAGTTCGAACTGGCGAAGGCACGCGACCGCGCGCACATCTTGCTCGGGCTCGTCATCGCCGTCACCAACCTCGACGAGGTGGTGCGGATCATCCGTGGTTCCGCCTCCCCCGCCGAAGCGCGCGCGGCGTTGCTCGCGCGCAAATGGCCGATCGCGGAGATCGCGCCCTATCTCAAGCTGGTCGAAGCCTTCGATGTCGAGGCGACCGGCGACACCTATACGTTGTCCGAAATCCAGGTCCGCGCGATCCTCGATCTGCGCCTCCACCGCCTGACCGCACTCGGCCGCGACGAGATCGGCGACGAGCTGAAGGGTCTGGCCGATTCGATCACCGAACTGCTCGAGATCCTCGGCAACCGCGTGCGTCTGTACGAGGTGATGCGCGAGGAGCTGATCGCGGTGCGCGACGAGTTCGCCACGCCGCGCCGCACCGAGATCGCCGCCGCCGCCGACGGCATCGACGACGAAGACCTGATCGAGCGCGAGGACATGGTCGTCACCGTGACGATGCAGGGCTACATCAAGCGCACCACGCTCGACACGTTCCGCGCGCAGGCACGCGGCGGCAAGGGTCGCGCGGGCATGGCGACCAAGGACGAGGATGTCGTCACCAACTTGTTCGTCACCTCGACGCACACGCCGGTGCTGTTCTTCTCGACCGCGGGTAAGGTGTACCGCATGAAGGTGTGGAAGCTGCCCGAGGGCGGTGCCGCCACACGCGGGCGGCCGATGATAAACCTGCTGCCGCTGGCCGAGGGTGAAGTCATCTCGACGGTGCTGCCGCTGCCCGAGAATGAGGATGACTGGGGCAAGCTCCACGTCATGTTCGCGACCGCCAAGGGCAACGTCCGTCGCAATTCAATGGACCTGTTCACCAACGTGCCGACCGCCGGCAAGATCGCGATGAAGTTCGAGGGCGAGGACGAGGACGACCGGCTGATCGGCGTCGCGTTGCTCGACGAGAGCGACGACGTGCTGCTGGCGACACGGCAGGGCAAGGCGATCCGCTTCGCCGCCGACGAGGTGCGCGAGTTCCAGAGCCGCAATTCGACCGGCGTGCGCGGCATGCGGCTGGGTGCGGGCGACGCGGTGATCTCGCTGTCGATCCTCCACCGCGTCGGCGCGACGCCCGAGGAGCGGGAGAACTACCTCCGCTTTGCACCGTGGAAGGGCGAGAAGGAAGGCGAGCCGAACCTCGAACAGGCGCGCTACGACGAACTGGTCGCACGCGAACAGTTCATCCTGACGGTCTGCGCGAACGGTTATGGCAAGCTGTCTTCGGCCTATGACTATCGCCGTACCGGGCGCGGTGGCCAGGGCATCACCAACATCGACAACGTCAAGCGCAACGGTCCGGTGGTGGCGAGCTTCCCCGCGTCGAAGGGGCATCAGTTGATGCTGGTAACCGATCAGGCCAAGCTGATCCGGATGTCGCTGGGGTCGCTGCGCGTCATCAGCCGCAACTCGGCGGGCGTGCGGCTGTTCGACGTCGCGGCGAACGAGCATGTCGTCTCGGCGGCGCGCATCGAGGAAACCGAGGGCGAGGCCGAGGCCGACGTGCGCGATCCGCTCGCGCCGCAGGAAACCGCGCCCGACGATGGCGCCAACACGGCCGAGGATTCGATCGCCGGCCCGGAGAATGGCGAATGAGCGAGTTGCCCACCACCGCCTACAAGGTGCTGACCGCCGGACAGATGGCCGAGCTGGAGACGGGCGCCTTCGCGGGCGCGCCGGTCGATCTGGCGGACGGCTATATCCACCTCTCCACCGCCGCGCAGCTGACCGAGACGGTCGACAAGCATTTCGCCGGTCAGGATGATCTGCACGTCGCCGCAGTCGATCTCGACGCGCTCGGCGAGGGGGTGAAGTGGGAGGAGTCGCGCGGCGGTGCGCTGTTCCCGCACCTGTACGGCGGCCCGCTGCTGCTGGAGACGGTCGTGGCTTATGGTCCGCTGACGCGCCATGATGACGGCAGCGTAGCGCTGCCGGTCACGGGCTGACCTGATCCCCGGCGAAGGCCGGGGTCCAGTTGCGAGGATCGTCATACCGGAGCGGAGCGCCAGTTTCCGCTGCGGTTGGTATCAACTTCCGCCAGCCCCCACCCCGTGCTCCCGCGTAGGTGGGAGCACGGGGCGAGTGCAGCGGCGTTCCCCTTACGTTCGTAATCGGCTATAGCCCCCGCATGGACTCGTCCGTGCGGAAAATCATCCACATCGACATGGACGCGTTTTTCGCGTCGGTGGAGCAGCGCGACGATCCGGCGTTGCGGGGGGTGCCCGTGGCGGTCGGCTCGGCGTCGGCGCGCGGGGTAGTGGCAGCGGCGAGCTACGAGGCGCGCGTATTCGGCGTGAAGTCGGCCCTGCCCTCCGTTACCGCGCTCAGGCGGTGCCCCGACCTCGTGTTCGTGCGGCCGCGCTTTGACGTGTACAAATCGGTATCGCGGCAGATCCACGCGATCTTCGCCGAGTTCACCCCCGTCATCCAGCCGCTGTCGCTGGATGAGGCGTATCTCGACGTCACCGCCAATCTCCAGAACCTGCCGACCGCCTGGGCGACGGCCAAGGCGATCCGCGCGCGCATCCTGGAGGAGACCGGCCTCACCGCATCGGCGGGCATTTCGTACAACAAGTTCCTCGCGAAACTCGCTTCCGATCATCGCAAGCCCAACGGCCAGTTCGCCGTCACGCCCGAGATGGGCGCGGCTTGGGTCGAGACGTTGCCGGTGTCGCGCTTCCACGGCGTCGGCCCCGTTACGGCGCGTAAGATGGCGTCGCTCGGTATCGAGACGGGCGCGGACCTGCGCGCCAAGTCGCACGCGTTCCTCAGCCGGCATTTCGGCAGTTCGGCCGACTGGTATCATGCGATCGCGCGCGGGGTGGACGATCGCCCGGTCAATCCGGACCGGGTGCGCAAATCCTCCGGCTCGGAAACCACCTTCCGCAACGACCTGACCGAACCCGCGGAGATCGAGACCGGCGTGCTGGAGATGGCCGACGATGTGTGGGACTGGTGCGAGAAGGCGCAGGCGTTCGGCCGCACGGTGACGGTGAAGGTCAAGTACCGCGACTTCCAGCAGATCACCCGCAGCCGCAGCGCGCCCCGCCCGATCCGCAGCCGCGCCGATCTGCACGAGGCGAGCCTCGCGCTGGTGCGATCGGTGCTGCCGACCGACAAGGGTATCCGGCTGGTCGGCGTGACCGTCTCCAACTTCGAAGCGGCGGAGGACGACGCGCTGCCGCTGTTCGACGCGGTGGATGCCGGTCGTTGAACGAGGGCCAGCGCGAACATCGCCGCTGGTCCGCCGCCGGCGGGCGCGATAGGGGTCCGCCCATGCCCCTGCCGATCCGCACCGCCCGCCTGACCTTGCGCACGCCCGACCGCGCCGATCTCGCCGGCTATCTGGCATATCGCAACGCGCCCGAGGAAACCGGCGAGGACATGCCGCCGCTCGACGAGGCTGCCGCTCTCGAGTTCCTCCAGGCGCAAGCCGATCTCGGCGATGATGCGACCGGGTGGCGGATGTTTGCGCTGGAGCGGCACGACCGGCGCGGCATCATCGGTGAGATCGGGCTGTTCGTTGCGCCGGAGGATCGCCGTACCGCCGATCTCGGCTGGTGGCTCAACGCGGATCATCGCGGGCGCGGCTATGCGACCGAGGCGGCGGAAGCGCTGATGGCGTGGTGCTTCACCGGGCGTGCGCTCCACCGCGTCACCGCGCATTGTCTGGCGAGCAATGCGGCATCGGTGGCGATCATGACGCGGATCGGGATGCGCCCGGAGAGCCACACGATCGAGAGCCGCCGGCTCGGCGACCGCTGGCACGACGAGGTCGGCTATGCCCTGCTGCGCCGCGAGTGGGCGGCGCGGCGTACCGCCCGCGCCGGTTAGCGGTCGCTGCGCGATGCCTGCGCGCCGTCTGACACGGCGATGTGGACCAGCAACGCGGTCGACACGAGGATGCTCGATACGAGGGTGGCGATCGACAGCAACCCGTCGCTCGTCACCTTCACGTTCGCGCTCAGCCCGACTCTGCGGCCGAGCCGGACGGACAGGGTGGCGCGCTGGTAGCGCGGCCGCATGCGCGATCGCTTCGTCATGGTGCTGCAACGCCGGGACGGCGTCGGAGGTTCATGTCACGCCGCCACGACCGGCCGGGACGCCGGCAGAGACGCCCCGCGCCCGGCATAGCGCCGCGCCAGCGTCGCGCAGACAAACAATTGCGCCTGGTGGAACAGCATCAGCGGCAGCACGATCAGCCCGACCGCGTGGCCTGGGAACAGGATTGCCGCCATCGGGATACCGCCCGCCATGCTCTTTTTCGATCCACAGAACACGATTGCGATCTCGTCCTCCACCGAAAAGCCGAGCCGGCGGCTCGCAAACGTGGTCGCTGCGAGTACGAAGGCGAGAATCCCGAGATCGACCGCAAGCACACCAGCGATGCTCGCCGGAGAAAGCTGGTGCCAGATACCGGCAACCATGCCGGCGCTAAACGCGGCATAAACCACCACAAGCACCGATCCGCGATCGACCACCATCGTCAACCGCGGGTGCCGCAGCAGCCACGCGCCGATCAGCGGCCTGAGCGCCTGCCCCACGACGAACGGCAACAGGATCTGCACCGCGATATCGCCCAGCGCCTTGAGCGAGAAGCCACCGCTCGCCACCGGCAGCAGTTGCGATACGAGGATCGGCGTCAGGATCACGCCGAGCATGTTCGACAGCGACGCCGCGCACAGGGCGCCGGCCACGTTGCCGCGCGCGATCGAGGTGAAGGCGATCGACGACTGCACGGTCGAGGGCAGCAGGCACAGGAACAGCAGCCCGGCGCGCACGTCCGCCGACAGCACGTCGTGCAGCGCGAACGTCACCACCACGCCGACCAGTGGAAACAGGATGTAGGTGCTCGCGAAGATCAGCGCCTGCAACCGCCAGTGCGACAGCCCCGCCCAGATCGCGTCGGGCTTGAGCCGCGCGCCGTAGAACAGGAACAGCAGCGCCACCGCCACGTTCACGCCGCGATCGACCCAAACGGTCGCGTCGCCGCGCGCCGGCAGCACCGCCGCCAGCACGACGGTGGCGATCAGCAGCAGCAGATACCGGTCGATCCGGCGGAGCAGAGCGGACATACAGGGTTCCTCAAGACCGCACGTCGGCGCGACCGAACGCCCATGTAGATCGTTACCCGTCATGCACAATTGCGATCGTCACGATAACGCTCATCGTATATATGAATGACGATGATTCCGCCCGACCTGCTCGCAACCTTCGTCGCCGTCGTGGAAGCGGGCAGCTTCACGCGCGCCGCCCGCACGCTCGGGCTGCGGCAATCGACCGTCAGCCAGCAGATCGGGCGGCTGGAAGCGCTCACCGGACGGCGGCTGATCGACCGCGATACGCACCGTGTGGCGGCCACGGTCGAGGGCGAAGTGCTGCTCGACCATGCGCGCCGGGTGCTGGATGCGCAGGCCCGGCTGGAGGCGAGCCTGTCGAACCGGCGGCTGCGCGGGCGGCTGCGCATCGGTGCCTCGGAGGATTTCGTGCTTTCCGCGCTGCCCGACGTGCTGGCAGCCTTCGCGCGGCGGCACCCCGACGTGGATCTCGAACTGAGCGCCGGGCTCAGCCGCGATCTTTACGACGCGTTCGATGCGGGGCTGCTCGACGTGATCTTCGTCAAGCGCAGGTCGGGCGACCGGCGCGGGGTGACGGCGTGGCGCGAGCCGATCCGCTGGGTGGCGCATCCCGATTTCCGTGCCGATCCCGCCGCGCCGCTGCCGTTGCTGCTCTATCCGCCGCCAAGCGTTACGCGCGCCGAAGCGATCGAGACGTTGGAGCGGGCCGGACGAAGCTGGCGGATCGCCTTCACCAGCGCGAGCTTGTCGGGGCTCAGCGCAGCGGCGCGTGCCGGCATAGGGCTGATGCCGCATTCGGCGCGGCTGATCCCCGCCGGCCTCGCGCCGGTCGGCCTTAACGCCGCCCTGCCCGCGCTGCCGGAGATCGAATTCGTCGTGCTCGGCCCCGGTGCCGGCCATCCCGTAGCGGACGCACTGATCGAGGCGATGCTGCACTGGGCGGGCGCCGACAGCCGTACGGCGTAGCGCCGCCTAGCTGGGGTTGGGGGCTCCCTAGAAACGCTCGCTTGCCGAAAGCGGCCGCGCACCGACTTAGGAGCGACATCCTTTGGTATCGGAATGCCCGTGAACACCCTCACCCATCTCCAGCGGCTCGAAGCGGAAGCCATCCACATCCTGCGCGAAGTCGTTGCGGAGGCGGACAAGCCGGTGATGCTCTATTCGGTCGGCAAGGATTCGGCGGTGATGCTGCACCTCGCCAAGAAGGCGTTCTACCCGGCGCCGCCGCCCTTCCCGCTGCTCCATGTCGATACGACGTGGAAGTTTCAGGAAATGTACCGCTTGCGCGACAAGGCAGCGGCGGATGCGGGCATGGAGTTGCTCGTGTACCAGAACCCGGAGGCGAAGGCGCGCGGCATCAACCCGTTCGATCACGGCCCCTTGCATACCGACATGTGGAAGACCGAGGGGCTCAAGCAGGCGCTCGACCTCCACGGCTTCGACGCGGCGTTCGGCGGGGCGCGGCGCGATGAGGAGAAATCGAGGGCGAAGGAGCGCATCTTCTCGTTCCGCACCGCCTCGCATCGCTGGGATCCCAAAGCGCAGCGGCCGGAGCTGTGGCACCTCTACAACGCGCGCAAAGCGAAGGGCGAGAGCATGCGCGTGTTCCCGATCTCCAACTGGACCGAGCTGGATATCTGGCAGTACATACACCTCGAAGGCATCGAGATCGTGCCGCTCTATTTCTCCGCGCCGCGTCCCACCGTCGAGCGCGACGGGCTGTTGCTGATGGTGGACGACGATCGCTTTCGCTTGCGGGCAGGCGAGGTGCCGGTGGAACGCTCGATCCGCTTCCGCACGCTCGGCTGCTATCCGCTCACCGGCGCTGTCGAGAGTAAGGCGACGACGCTGCCGCAGGTGATCCAGGAGATGCTGCTCACCACCACCAGCGAACGCCAGGGCCGCGCGATCGACAAGGACGGCGGCGACGCGAGCATGGAGAAGAAGAAGCAGGAGGGGTATTTTTAGCACACGTCACCCCGGCGAATGGCATCCCATCAAAGTAATACTTTGATGGGGCCCGAAGGCCGGGGCCGCTGCGTGTTGAAGCGCCACCCTCCACAACCTAGCGGCCCCGGCCTGCGCCGGGGCGACGGGATGATTTGATGACCGACACTCTCGACACGATCTACAAGACCGACGACCTGATCGCGCAGGATATCGACGCGTATCTCGACGTGCACCAGCACAAGACGATGCTGCGCTTCATCACGTGCGGGTCGGTGGATGACGGCAAGTCGACGCTGATCGGGCGGCTGCTGTACGACGCCAAGATGATCTTCGAGGATCAGCTCGCCGCCTTGGAGGCGGACAGCAAGCGCGTGGGCACGCAAGGGCACGAGATCGACTTCGCGTTGCTGGTCGACGGCCTCGCCGCCGAGCGCGAGCAGGGCATCACCATCGACGTCGCCTACCGCTTCTTCGCGACCGAAAAGCGCAAGTTCATCGTCGCCGATACGCCGGGGCACGAGCAGTACACGCGCAACATGGTGACAGGCGCCTCGACCGCCGACCTCGCCGTGATCCTGATCGACGCGCGCAAGGGCGTGCTCGTCCAGACGCGGCGGCACTCGTATCTGGCGCATCTGATCGGCATCAAGAACATCGTGCTGGCGGTGAACAAGATGGATCTGGTCGGCTACGACCAGTCCGTGTTCGACGCGATCGTCGCGGACTACACCGCGTTCGCGGCGAGCATCGGCATCACCGATTTCGTCGCCATGCCGATCTCCGGCTTCAAGGGCGACAACATCACCAGCCGCAGTGCGAATACGCCGTGGTATGCCGGCCCGGCGCTGATGGAGCATCTCGAAACCGTCGAGGTCGATGCCACGGCCGACGCGCAGAAGCCGTTCCGCATGCCGGTGCAATGGGTCAACCGCCCCAATCTCGACTTCCGCGGTTTTGCCGGGCTGATCGCCAGCGGCACGATCCGCCCCGGCGACGCCATCCGCGTGCTGCCCTCTGGCAAGACCTCGAACGTAAAGCGCATCGTCGCCCTCGACGGCGATCTTGCCGAGGCGGTGGCGGGCCAGTCGGTCACGCTCACCTTCGCCGACGAGATCGACTGTTCGCGCGGTGACGTGATTGCGCTCGCCGATGCGCCGCCCGAAGTCTCCGACCAGTTCGAGGCGACGATCGTGTGGATGGACGAGGCCGAGATGCTGCCCGGCCGCGCCTATTGGCTGAAGATCGGCACCCAGACCGTCTCCGCGACGATCCAGCAGCCGAAATATCAGGTCAACGTCAACACGATGGAGCATCTCGCCGCCAAGACGCTCGATCTCAACGCGATCGGTGTCGCGAACCTCGCCACCGATCGTCCGATCCCGTTCGAACCCTATGCCGATAACCGCGATCTCGGCGGGTTCATCCTGATCGACAAGATCACCAACGCCACCGTCGCGGCGGGGATGATCCACTTTTCCTTGCGCCGGGCCGACAACATCCACTGGCAGGCGATGGACGTCACCCGCGCCGCGCATGCCAGCCAGAAGGGCCAACAGCCGCGCCTCGTCTGGCTGACCGGTCTGTCGGGATCGGGCAAATCGACGATCGCCAATATCGTCGAGAAGAAGCTGTACGCGCTCGGCAAGCACAGCTTCCTGCTCGACGGCGACAATGTGCGGCACGGGCTCAACAAGGATCTCGGCTTTACCGATGCCGACCGGGTCGAGAACATCCGCCGCGTCGGCGAGGTGGCGAAGCTGATGACCGACGCGGGGCTGATCGTCATCACCGCGTTCATCTCGCCGTTCCGCTCCGAGCGCGACATGGTGCGGCAGATGCTGCCCGCCGGCGAGTTCCTGGAGGTGCATGTCGACACCCCGCTCGCCGATGCCGAGGCGCGCGACGTGAAGGGCCTCTACAAGAAGGCGCGTGCCGGGCAGCTCAAGAACTTCACCGGCATCGACAGCCCGTATGAGCCGCCGCTCGCGCCCGAAATCCGCATCGACACGACGAAGCTGACCGCGCACGATGCCGCCGACCTGATCGTCGAAAAAATCGTCGGCATATGGAGCCCGGACCTGTGATGACCGACGCCGAACTCGCTGCGCACCTAGCCGAAACTGCCGGGCGCATCCTGCGCGACGTGCGCGCGAGCGGCGTGTTTTCGGCGCAGGCGCTCGGCAAGGCGGGGGATCAGACCGCCAACCAGTTTCTCGTCCATGCATTGCGTGAGGCGCGGCCCGATGACGGGCTGCTGTCCGAGGAGATGAAGTGCGACGGCACGCGGCTCGGCATGAAGCGCGTGTGGATCGTCGATCCCGTCGATGGCACGCGCGAATATGGCGAGGCGCGCGCCGACTGGGCGGTCCATATCGGTCTCGCGATCGACGGGGTGGCCAGCATCGGCGCGGTCGCGCTGCCCGACGCGGGGCTGGTGTTGCGGACCGACCGACCCGCCCCGATCCCGCCCGCACCCGCGCGGTTGCGTATGGTGGTGAGCCGCACCCGCCCTGCCCCAGAGGCGCTCGCGGTCGCCGAGCGATTAGGCGCGGAACTGGTGCCGATGGGCTCGGCCGGCGCGAAGGCGATGGCGGTGGTGCAAGGGCATGCCGACATCTACCTTCATTCGGGCGGGCAGTATGAGTGGGATTCGGCCGCTCCCGTCGCGGTCGCCGCCGCATACGGGCTGCATTGCTCGCGCATCGACGGTACGCCGCTGACCTACAACAACGCCGACGTGTACCTGCCCGACCTGCTCATCGCCCGTCCCGGCCATGCCGCAACGGTGCTGGCGCTGCTGCGCGGCTGAGCCTGAGAAGGCGGCATCGACCGCGCACGGAACACTCCCTCACACCAGTTTGCCGGTGCGGATCAGCTCCTTGTACCAGTCGGCGCTCAGCTTGGGCGTGCGCTTCTGCGTCTTGAAATCAACATGGTGGATGCCGAAGCGGGTGCGATAGCCGTCTTCCCACTCGAAATTGTCCATCAGGCTCCACACGAAATAGCCGTCGAGCGGATAGCCCTCGCGCACCGCGCGCTGCATGTGGGTCAGGCAGTTGCGCAGGTACATCACGCGGTCGGCATCATAGACCTTGCCGTCGGGCGACAACACGTCGTCGGCCGAGCAGCCGTTTTCGGAGATGAAGATACGCTTGGGCTTCCAAAGCTCCGACACCAGCCGGATGCCCCAGTACAGCACCTCCGGCGCGACGTAGAGCCACGGCGAGACCATGCGCGGCGAATTGGGCAGATGCGGCAGGATCGCGTAGCCGGGCGCATGGTCGGGCGCGGCACGGACGTAGCTCGGCGTGTAGATGTTGAGCGACACGAAATCGAGCGGGCTGCCGATCACCTTCATGTCGCCCGCAGCGACCCTGGGCGCGTCCTTGCCCTGCGCGGTGAGATAGCTGTCGAGATATTGACCCTCGAGAATGGCGGTGAGGAACATCGCATTCTCCTCGCGCATCGCCGTCCGGGTCGCGGCGATATGCTCGGGCGTTTCGATGACGGGCACGAACATCGTGGTGTTGTCGGCAAGCCCGACCTGCGTGCCCGCACGCGCCGCCGCACGGATCGCCTGCACGCCCAGACCATGCGCCAGCACGCCGTGGTGGCGGATCTGGTTGACGTCGTGCATCGGCAGTTTGAGGCCCGGTGCCTTCAGCCCGGTCATGTACGACAGATCGGTGAAGCAACGCAGTTCGTTGATCGTCATGATATGGCTGACGCGATCGGACAGCTTGCCCGCCATGTAGCCGGCGTACTCCGCGAAGGCATATGCGGTGTCGCGCGACTGCCAGCCACCCGGCAGCGCCTGCGGCAGATCCCAGTGGAACAAGGTCGCGTGCGGCGTGATGCCGGCGGCGAGCAGCCCGTCGACCAGCCGGTCGTAATAGTCAACGCCCTTGGGGTTGGGCTTGCCGCGCCCTTCCGGGAAGATCCGCGACCAGGCGACGGAGAAGCGATACGCGCCGACCCCCAGCGCCTTCAGCAGTGCGATATCCTCCTGATAGCGGTGGTAGCTGTCGCAGGCGACATCACCGGTATCGCCGTTGGCGACCTTGCCCGGCGTGCGCGAGAACACGTCCCAGTTGGTGAGGCCGCGCCCGTCCTCGTTCACCGCGCCTTCGATCTGATATGCCGCCGTCGCGCAGCCCCACAGGAAATCGCGGGGGAAAGTTCCGTCGGCGAGCGCCGCGCGGGGTGCGGGTTGCGTCTGTGCGGTTGCCCGCCCGGGTGCCGCCAGCGACGTCGCGAGCGCAGCGCCGCCCAACCCCAGCCCAAGCTCACGGCGGGTCACATCGACCATGACGTCTTACTCCTTAACGATCAAATCTGGGGTCGCGGCTCAGCGCGCCGCCGGGAGACATGCCGGCCCGATCGGCTCGAACGCCTTGTAGGTGAGGATGAACTCGCGGTGGCCGAGCGTTTCCGACACGCTACGCTCGCCGCCCGCGACCGCGAGCACCGCCGCGACGATCTCCTCGCCAACCTCGTCCAGCGTCGCGTCGCCGTCGAGGATGCGGCCCGCGTTGATGTCCATGTCCGCCGCCAGTCGCCGCGCCGTTTCCGGGTTGGCGCACACCTTGATGACGGGCGAGATCGCCGAGCCCACCACCGATCCGCGCCCGGTGGTGAACACAGTCAGGTGGCAGCCGCTCGCGATCATCTCCACGATCTCGGCATTGTCGGAGATGTTGGGAAAGCCGAAGCGCGGTTCGCCGTCGGGCACGACGTCGAGCAGATAGAGCCCGCCGGCCGGCGGCACATCGCCCGGCTTGATGAGCCCGCTGATCGGTGAGGAGCCCGACTTCGAATAGGCCCCCATCGACTTTTCCTCCTGCGTCGTCAGCCCGCCCTCGGCATTGCCGGGCGCGAAGCTGCCGAAGCCCATGATGGAATAATAGCGCTCCGCCTTTTCGACACAGGCGACGATTTCCGCGCCGAGTTCGGGCGTGACCGCGCGTTCGGCCATGATGCCTTCGCACCCGACCAGTTCGCCGGTCTCCTCGAAGATACAGGTCGCGCCGTCCGCCACCAGCCGGTCGAACGCGCGGCCGACGGCCGGGTTGGCGGTGATGCCGCTGGTGCCGTCCGAACCGCCGCAGATCGTGCCGACCACCAGTTCGTCAACGCGCATCGGCACGCGCGGGCTATCGGCGATCGCGGCGCGCACCCGCTCGACGGCGGCGAGGCCCGCCGCGATCGTCGCGGCGGTGCCGCCGACCTGCTGGATCACGAACAGCTCGACCGGGCGCCCGCTCGCGGCGATGTGCGCCTGCAAGCGCTCGCGGTTGAAACTCTCGCAGCCGAGCGACACCAGCACCACCCCGCCGACGTTCGGGTGGGTCGTCACCGCTTCCATGATGCGGGTGGCATAGGCGTTGGGGTAGCAGCCGGGGAAGCCGATCAGATGCACGTCGGCATCGTCGGCCTTCTCCACGATACGGCGCGCGACGTGATGCGCGCACTCGACCAGATACACGACCGCGACCGTGTTGCGGATGCCCTTGCGCCCGTCCGCGCGCGCGTACCCCAGCATCATGCTTGCGCCCCCGACACCGCGTTGCGGTCGTGGGCGGCGATATAGTCGCTTTTCATATTGTGCATGTGGACCCACTCGCCGGGCGCTGCCGCCGCCGTCATCGAACCGATCGGCGCGCCGTATTTGATGACCTTCTCGCCGGCGGCGAGCGACCGCCGCGCGACCTTGTGACCCACCGTGATGCCTTCGCGCGCCGGGATCGTACCGCCCGACACCGGCAGGACGTCCCCCGCCGTGATCGGCGCGACGCAGACCAGCACATTGTCGTCCGGGTGGAGCAGGATGAGCTTGTCCGGAGCCTGGGCCGGCGGGTCCGTCGCCACCATATCGAAAGCGCCCCAGACCGGTTCGGGAATCTTCGCCGCGATCCGCGCCGCCATGGCTGCGACCTGATCGACACCGACCAGCCCGGCGACCACGCAGGCGACCGCAGCGTGGCGAAGCGGATAGTGCAGCGCCGCCGCGGGCAGCGAAACCCCCGCCTCCGCCGCGACCTCCGCGAGCGCGCGCGCGCGTGCGACAATGGCGTCCGGCGGCGGCGCGTAATCGTAATGCAGGTCGCCAGTCTCTGCGACGATCGTGTCGTGCGCGAGGATGCCGCTGTTGTAGGGGCCGCCCACGATCACCCGCACGCCCAGCGAGGCACAGCGATCGAGCAGGTCCGCCGCGCCGCGTTCGAGCAGCGTGTGCCGCCCGGCCAGCAGGATCACGTCGAGCGGCACCGCGTCGAGCAGTTCCTCGCAAATCGCCACTTCGTTGACGCCGATGCCGACCGCACCGATCACACCGGCATCGCGCAGATCGCACAGCGCGCGGTAGCCGCCGTTCAGGAACGCGTCGCGGTGACGGGCATGCTCGGCACCATGCGTATCGACGCCGAGATCGTGCGCGAGGACGATGTCGATCCGCCGCCCCCGCAATCGCGCCGCGCTTGCCTCCAGGGAGCGGCGCACGCCGTCGACCGAGTAATCATACACCTCGTCGAACGGATCGGCGTCGACGAAGCCATGGCGCGTACCGGTCGCCTCGGTCGGCACCAGCAGGCGGCCGACCTTGGTCGACACGATCGCGGCTTGCGTCGGGTCGTGCGCAGCAAGGGCCGCCCCCAGCCGCCGCTCGGCAAGGCCAAAGCCGTAATGCGGCGCGGTGTCGAAATAGCCGATCCCAGCCCGCAGCGCCGCCGCGACGGTCCCCATGGCCACGTCATCGCCGACCGCACGGTACAGGTTGCCGATCGCGGCCGTACCCATGCCGAAACGCGGCAGAACAGGCATAAAGGTCATCGCGCCACCTCCCCCCGGTGCGACCGCGAGAACAGCGTCACCACTACAAAACACACCGCCGGCACCAGCATCGCCAGCGGGATCGCGCCGGCAGTATCGGACACGAAGCCCATCACCGCCGTCAGCACCGCGCCGCCGATGATCGCCATGACGATCATCGACGCGCCGGGCTTGGTAAGCGGCCCGAGGCCCCGCAGCGACAGCACGAAGATGGTCGGATACATGATCGACATGAAGAAGCTGCTCGCCACCAGCGCCGCCACGCCGACGCTGCCGCCGACCAGCGCCGCCACCGCCGCGAGCACCGTGTTGATCGCGCCGAAGGCCGCCATCAACCGCGCCCCGTCGATACGTGCGAGCAATGCCGCCCCGACGAAACGGCCGGCCATGAACAGCACGAGCGAGGCGGTCAGCAGCCACGCCGCGTGCTGCGTGCCGAACCCGGGCCACTCCGCCGCGACGTAGCGGATCAGGTAGCTCCAGATGCCGACCTGCGCGCCGACGTAGAAGAATTGCGCGGCGACGCCCGCCAGATAGCGCGGCCGCCGCAGCAATGCACCGACGCCCGACAGAACGCCCGGCTCACCCGTCCGCCGTTCGCTTCGCAAGGCGGCGCGCGGCAACGGCGTCGCCATCAGCAACACCGCCCACGCCAGCACCACCGCCGCGATCGCGAGATACGGCAGCCGCACCGCCGACGCATCCGGAACGGCACCGGCCGGCAGATCGGACAGAAGCAGCGCCGCGCCCACGCCCACGCCGGTGATCGAGCCGAGCGGATTGAACGCCTGCGCCAGGTTGAGGCGGCGGTCGGCGCTTTCGGCCGGCCCCAGCACCATCACCAGCGGGTTCGCCGCGGTTTCGAGAAACGCCAGTCCGCTCGCGATGACGAACAGCGCGAACAGGAAGAAGGGATAACTCGGCTTGAGCGACGCCGGCCAGAACAGCAGCGCGCCCGCCGCGAACAGCAGCAGCCCGGCCACCACCGCCGCCTTGTAGCCGAAGCGTTCGGACGCATAGGCCGCCGGCAGCGCGAAGCAGAAATAGCCGAGATAGAAGGCCGACTGCACCAGCCCCGATTGCAGATCGGACAGCCGGAACACCTGCCGGAAATGCGCGATCAGCACGTCGTTGAGGTTGTTGGCGAGACCCCACAGGAAGAACAGCCCGACGATCAGGATCATGCCAACGCGCCCGGCACCGCGCGAAACGTGTCCGTCCTGCGTCCGCTCCGTCATCGTCTTGTCCTCCGCTCGCATCGACCCGTACCCCGCCGCTTTGGCACAAAAAGCCGGCCAGAGCCCGAAAGCTCTGGCCGCAGGGGAGGAACCGTGTCGAGCGCCATGCGCCTCAGAAGGTGACGCGCGCGGCGATGGTGATCTTGCGATCGTTGACGATCGCGTCGCGCGGGCGGGTCTCGATGCCGTAATAGGTCGACGTCATCGTGTTGAGCAGGTTCACCCCGTTCGCGGTCAGCGAGAAGTGCGGGTTCACGTTGACCGTCACCGACGCGTCGAGCTGGCCGAACGGCCGCTGGAACACCGGCAGGTTGCCCGACCCGTTGCCCGAGGTCGTCACGAGGAACTCGCTGCGCCAGTTGTAGGCGACGCGGGTCGAGATCAGCCCGCGCTCGTAGATGCCGACGATGTTGTAGTTATACTTCGACAGCCCTTCGAGCGGGACGTTGCGCACCGGCCCCGCCGTCGCCGGGCTCGGCGCGTCCGAATCGACATAGGTGAAGTTGCTCTGCACGCCGAGGCCCTTCAGCGCGCCCGGCAGGAAATCGAAGAACTGCTGATAGGCGACTTCGAAGCCCTTCACCTTGGCGTCGGAGACGTTGTTGTACGATGTGACGTTGTACGTCGCCGTCACGCCGTCGTCGAACGTCACGTTCTGCGTCGTGATGCCAGTCTGGATATAGTTCGAGATCTGCTTGTAGAACGCCGCCGCCGTCAGCGATCCGGTGCGCGAGAAATACCATTCGGCGGACAGATCGAAATTCTTCGACGTCATCGGCTTGAGGTTCGGGTTGCCACCCGAGGTGTCATGCTCCTGGAAGATCTGCGCGGTGCCCGGCTCGGTGATGGTCAGCGCCGGATTGAGCTGCGACAGCGACGGGCGCGAGATGTTCTTCGACGCGGCGAAGCGCAGTTGCAGCTTGTCGGTCAGGTGCGCGCGCAGGTTGAGGCTCGGCAGCCATGTGTCATACGTCTGCCCGACGCTGACGAGGCTCGAGGTGGTGCCGCCGGTGGTCTGCTTGCCGTCCGGGCCGGTGATGAGGCCGGTGCGCTGGAGATAGCCGTCGACCGCCTGATCGGTGCGCACAAAGCGGACGCCGACATTGCCGTCGATCGGTACGGGGAGCTGATCCGCCTTGAAGAACGCCGCGACATAGCCGGCATAGGTCTTCTGCGACTGGTTGCTGGTCCCGCTTACCTGATAGGGCGCTGCGGTGGAGATACCGAGCGCGGCGCGGGTGGCGTCGTAATCGAGCGTGGTGTTCCGCGAGAAGAACAGGCCCTCGCTGGGGATCGAAGCATCGCCGTGGAAGAAATCGTCGAGGCCGACGACTTCAAGCTGGCTCGGTACGCCCGAGAGCTGGGTGTAGCGATAGCCGGTGTCGCTGTAGGTGTTCGAGCGATCCGCAAAGCGGAAGCCCGCCTTGATCGACTTCAGGATGCCGCCATCGAAACGATATTCCGCGTCGATGCGGCCGGTCTTGTCCTTGGCCTCGGAGTGGTTGAGGTCGTCGAGGTAGAAGGCGGCGTTATAGGTCGCCGCGTTCGTCAGCCCCTCCGGCGTGGTGATCGAGAAGCTGGGCTTGTCGCCCGAAATCGTCTGCACGAGCGTGCCGTCGCCCACGCCGTTCAGGCCCACGATCGAACGAACGTCCTGCGTGTTCGCATCGACATACTGGCCGTCCGCGGTGATGGTGAGGTGCGCGGAGGCTTCCCACTTGCCGTGCAGCGAATAGTCGGTGACGCGGGAGTGGCGGGTTTCGAGGCTGGTGTTCGCCGCGACCGCGATGTTCTGGTACGTGCCGCTCTGCACGTCGCCATTGGGTGCGAAGGTGAAGGCCGCGCCGGGCTTCGGCACCATCTGCGCGCCCGCCGGCTCCGCGAAGTAGCTGTAATCGTCGAAACGGAACTTATAGTCGTTGCGGAACACCTCGGCGGTGAATTCGAGCGTGTCGCTCGGCCGCCACTGGACCGATGCGTCGATGCCGAAGCGGCGGCGGTCGCCGTACACCTCGCCGATGCCGGTGCCGTGCGCGAGCGTGGTGGTCTGGCCGAGGCGGCCGAGCGTCTGCGCCGCGCTGTAGTCGGCCGGCGTGTTGGGCTGGCCGGCGGCGTTGAGGCTTTGATCGAGCGTGTTGAACGGCTCGGTCGAGATCGTGTCCTGCCGGAAGGCGGTGCGCTGGTACGAGGCGCTGACCAGCACGCCGATCTCACCGATGCCGGTGTGCCAGCGATCGCTGATGAGCAGCGAGGCGGACGGCTCGCTCTTGGCGACGAGATCCGAATAGGTGTTGCTGACCGCACCCGACACCTTGAACCCATCGAAATCGAACGGTTTGCGCGTGCGGAAGTTGATCGTGCCGGCAAGCTGATCCTCGATCAGGTCCGACGACGGGTTCTTATAAACGTCGATGCCGGCGAGCAGCTCGGACGGCACGTCCTCGAGGCTCAGAGTTCCCGGCGGGCTGCTGCCCTCGCCGCCGACGCCGGTGGCGGTGAAGATGTCCCGGCCGTTGAGTTCGGTACGGACCTGGGTGAGACCGCGGATCGCGACCGAGCTGCCTTCACCATATTGGCGCTGGATCTGGATGCCCGAGATACGCTGGAGCGCCTCGGCGACGTTGCGGTCGGGCAGCTTGCCGATGTCTTCCGCGACGATCGAGTCGACGATCTGGTCGGAATTGCGTTTGATGTTCTGCGCGCTCTGCAAGCTGGCGCGCACGCCGGTGACGACGATGTCGTCAGCCGCTGGAGCAGGCGCAGCGGAGGCCGGGTCAACCGTGTTCTGGTCGCCGCTCGGCTGAGTCGTGCCGCTCTGCGCCGCCGCGGCGTCGGGCTGCGTCGTGGCAGTCTGCGCGCTTGCGGTCGACGCGGTGCCGAGAACCATCGCGGCGAGCGAGGCGCCCATCAGCATGGTGATCTTGCCGGTATGCTGCGTGGTGATCCGAAGTGACATGACGTTCCCCTCTCCTTCCGTAGTGGCCCCCGGGCAGGGCTCTGGCGTGGGCTCCTTACGTCCGATGCCACAATTATGAAATATAAAAATTGCTTTCACAGGTGATTTTTTGTTAGCGGATTGGCGACAGGCGCTGGTGCGCCGTACAAGCGCTCCGAACGACACGGAGAGGAGAGGCATGGCAACCAAGACGCGATATCAGGCGCCGGCATTGAAGAAGGGGCTCGAGATTCTCGAACTCCTCGCCTCCGCCAGCGCGCCGATCACCATGTCGGACATCTCGGTCGCGCTCGAACGCTCGGTCAGCGAGATTTTTCGGATGTTGCAGGTGCTTGAGGAGCATCGCTACATCGTCCGCAGCGAAGAAGGCTATCGGCTCACCAACCGGCTGTTCGCGCTGAGCATGGGGCAGCCGCCGGTGCGCGATCTCGTCTCCACCGCGATGCCGGTGATGCAGGCGCTGGCGCGGCGGACCGGGCAGAGCTGTCACCTCGCAGTGGTTTCGGGCGCGGAAATGGTGGTGATCGCCGGCGTCGAATCTCCCGGTCTGTCCGGCTTTGCGGTGCGCGTCGGCTATCGTCGGCCGCTGCACCGCTCCGCCTCCGGCCGCATCCTGCTCGCCTTCCAGACGTCCGAAACGCGCGCGGCATTGTTCGAGGACGTGCGCGCCGCCGGTGGCGAGATCGATCCGGCCGCGCTCACGGCGCAGCTCGACACGATCGTCGCCCATGGCAGCGGCGTGACGCCCAGCCCGATGCTGACCGGCATCACCGATCTTTCCGTGCCGGTGCTGCAACTCGATGTGGCGCGCGCCGCGCTGACAATTCCGTTCGTGGATGGGCCGGGCGCGCGCGTTTCGCTCGCCGAATCGGAAGACGCGTTGCGCGAGGCGGCGGTGGCGATCGCCGATCACCTCGCCCCGATCGTGCGCGACATCACGCCACGCACCGACGAGGATCAGGAAAAGGACACGACCGCATGACCGATATGTCGCGCCGCACGCTGATCGGCGGCACCGCCCTGCTCGGCATCGCCGCCGCCACGACCGCCGTCGCGCAGACGAGCGCGCGTGACGAAGTGGTCGAACTCTGGCCCGGGCCGCCGCCCGGCGACACGGGTGCGACGATCACGCGCAAGGTCGCCGATCAGTCGAAAGACCCTGTCCACCCGGACCGGTTCGTCAGCGGGATCGCGCGGCCGGTGCTGGTGGTTCGCCGCCCTGCCCGCCCCAATGGTTCGGCCGCGCTTATCATGCCGGGCGGCGGCTACGGCTTCCTGTCCTACGACAATGAGGGCGTGTCGCAGGCGGCATGGCTCAACGCGCGCGGCGTCACCGCCTTCATCCTGCTGTACCGTCTGCCGTCGGAAGGCTGGAACGGTCGCGGCGAGGTGCCGCTCCAGGATGCGCAGCGCGCGATGCGGGTGATCCGCGCGGGCGCGGCGCGCTTCGGCGTTCGAGGCGACAAGGTGGCGATCCTCGGCTTCTCGGCGGGCGGGCATCTCGCCGGCTCGCTCGCGACACGCCATGCCGAGCGCACCTACGCGCCGGTGGACGCCGCCGATCGGCTGAGCGCGCGACCCGATGTGGCGGGACTGATCTATCCGGTGGTGACGCTCGATCAGCCGTTCACGCACGTCGGCTCACGCGACATGCTGCTGGGGCCGGGATCGAGCGTGGCGGACCAGCGCGCCCGCTCGGTCGAGCGTAAGGTCGATGCGACGACACCGCCGACCTTCCTCGTCCATGCCGCCGACGATGGCCTCGTGCCGCCCGCCAACAGCATCGCCCTGTTCGATGCGCTGATCGCGGCGAAGCGGCCCGCCGCGCTGCATATCTTCGAGGATGGCGGCCACGGCTTCGGCGTGCGCCTGCCGCCCGCGCGGTCGGCGTCCGCATGGCCGGGGCTGTTCGCGAGCTTCGCCGCGCGTCAGGGCGTCGCGCTGTGAAGGCGTGGCCGGTGCTGCTCGCCGCCGTGCTGGCCAGCGCGCCGGTCGCCGCCGAGACGCCGCAATACCAGAGCTCGCCCGAACGGCGCACGGTGGTGGAGAAGGACTGGGGGCCGTGGCTCGGGCCGTTCCGCGCCAAGCTGGTGCCGAGCCTGATGCAGGATTTCGGCGAACGCTATCTCTACCAGTCCGCCAATGCCGCCTTGCCGCCGCCGCGCGCGGGCGAGCAGCGCGTCGTGTTCCTGGGCGACTCGATCACCGATCGCTGGAACCTCGCTGCGAGCTTCCCCGGCAAGCCGTACATCAATCGCGGCATCGGCAGTCAGGTGACCGCGCAGATGGTGTTGCGCTTCCATCAGGACGTGATCGCGCTGCACCCGGCGGCGGTGGTGATCCTCTCCGGCATCAACGACGTGCAGGGCTTCCTGCAACACGAAACGTCCGAGCAGATCGAAGCGAACTGGGAAACCATGGCCGATCTCGCCGATGCGCACGGCATCGCGGTCGTGTTCGCCTCGCTGCTGCCGGTCAACGATTACACCGAGGCGGCGCGCGACGTCGTCAAGGAACGCAAGCCCGACGAACTGCGCGCGCTCAACGCCTGGCTGCGCGCGTTCTGCGCGCGGCGGCACTACGTATATGCCGATTATTACGCGGCGCTGGTCGACCCGAAGGGCATGATGACCGCCGCCTACACCACCGACGGCGTCCACCCGCTCGATGCCGGCTATGCGCGCATGGCGCCGATCGCCACACGCGCGATCGCGGCGGCGCTCGCCTCGCACCCAAGGAGCCACTGATGCGCACCCTTCCCCTGTTCGCGATCCTGCTCGCCTCGGCCGCCTCCGCGCAGACGCCCGTACCAGGCGATCCCTATGCCGACGATCCGGCCGGCATCGTCGCGAACCCCTGCCCAGCGCACGACAATCCCACCGACAAAGCCGGGCGGCAGTTGCGGAACCTCCACATGCTGACCCGCGACTATGGCCAACTCTGCCGTTACGCCGCGCAGAACGCCGCGCTGAAGGCGCCAGTCCGCGTCGTGTTCATGGGTGATTCGATCACCGACAACTGGATCGGCGCGGACCCGTCGCTGTTCACCGGCGGCCTGGTCGATCGCGGCATCAGCGGGCAGACCACGCCGCAGATGCTGGTGCGCTTCCGTCGCGACGTGATCGAGCTTCACCCCAAAGCGGTGCACATCATGGCGGGCACCAACGACGTGGCCGGCAACACCGGCGCGGCGACGATCGAGACGGTGCAGGGGAATATCGCGAGCATGGCAGACCTCGCCCGCGCGCACGGCATCAAGGTGATCCTCGCCTCGATCCCGCCCGCCGCCGCATTCCCGTGGAGCCCCGACAAGCATCCAGTCCCGCAGATCGCCGCGATGAACGCGTGGCTGCGCGGCTATGCCAAGGCGAACGGCTTCACCTATGTCGATTACTACGCCGCGCTCGCCACACCGGAGGGGGCGATGAAGCCCGGTCTCGCCAGCGACGGCGTGCATCCGACGCCCGCCGGCTATGCGGTGATACGCCCGCTCGCGCTCGCTGCGATCGCCAAGACGTTGGGCGCAGACAAGTGACGTCGCTCGATCGCCGCCGCTTTCTCGCCGGCACCGCCGCGCTCGGTCTCGCGCAGGCCGCGCGCGCCGCCAGCCCGATGGGTCGCGCGACCGGGCCGGTGCAGGCGAGTTGGCCTTCGCTGGTCGAGAACTACCGCTATCCTGACTGGTTTCGCGACGCCAAGCTCGGCCTGTGGGCGCATTGGGGGCCGCAATCAGTGCCCGAGCAGGGCGACTGGTACGGCCGCTTCATGTATATGCAGGGCCACCCGATGTACGAACATCACCTCAAGACCTACGGTCATCCGTCGGTGTCGGGGATGAAGGACATCCAGAACCTTTGGACCGCCAAACGCTGGGATCCCGATGCGCTGATGCAGCGCTACGTGAAGGCCGGTGCGAAATATTTCGTCGCGCTCGCCTGCCACCACGACAATCTCGATTGCTACGACAGCCGCTACCAGCCATGGAACAGCCTGCGCGTCGGCCCCAAGCGCGATGTGGTCGCCGAATGGGAGAAGGTCGCGCGGCGCGCCGGGCTGAAGTTCGGCGTCTCCAACCACGCCGCGCATGCGTGGCACTGGTATCAGCCGGCCTATGGCTATGATCCGGTGGGCGAGAAGAAGGGCGTGCGTTACGATGCGTACAGCCTGCGCAAGCAAGACGGACGCGGGACGTGGTGGGAGGGTCTCGACCCGCGCGATCTCTACACCGGCGGCCACGCGGTGCTGCCCGACGGGATCGACAGCATTGCCGCGATGAACGCGTGGCACGACGCGCACGACGGCCAGTGGATCGAGACCGGGCCAAAGGACGATCCCGCCTATGTCACCAAATGGCTGCTGCGCCAGACCGATCTGATCGACAAATACAAACCCGATCTCGTCTATTTCGACGATTACCAACTGCCGTTCGGGCCGGTGGGGCTCGAAGCGGCGGCGGATTATTACAACCGCTCGATCGCGTGGCACGGCAAGATCGACGTCGTGCTGACCGGCAAGCAACTGAAGCCCAACCAGCGCTTCGGCATCCTCCAGGACGTCGAACGCGGCTTCACCGACCATCTGTGGGACGAGCCGTGGCAGACCGACACCTGCATCGGCGACTGGTTCTACAACGTCGCGCGCCTCAACGACCGCAACTACAAGACGCCTGAGGAGGTGATGCAGCGCCTCGCCGACGTGGTGTCGAAGAACGGCAATCTGCTGCTGTCGATCCCGCAGCCGGGCGATGGCGCGATCGATACCGAGGAGGAGAAGATCCTCGACGGCATGGCGGGCTGGATCGCGACCAACGGCGAGGCGATCTTCGGCTCGCGGCCGTGGCGGCGCTACGGCGAGGGGCCGACCAAGCTGGCGGTCGGCATGCAGAACGAGCAGACCGCCAAGCCCTTCACGCCCGAGGACATCCGCTTCACTACCAACAAAGGCGCGCTCTACGCGCTGTTCCTGGCGCCGCCCAAGGGGCGAGCGACGATCACGTCGCTGGCGAGCGGGCGCGCCGAGGGGGCGGTGGAGCGGGTGACGTTGCTCGGCGGCGGCACCGTGCGGCATCGCCGCGATGCCGCCGGGTTGCATCTCGACATGCCGCGTGAGGGCGGCGGTTTCGTGCCGGTGGTGCGGATCGAGGGGCGCGGGCTGGGTTGAGCGCGCGCGTCCTTTAGGCAAACCGTTCGTCCCGAGTAGCTGCCGAGTAGGGCCGCAGGCCCGTATCGAGGTCGCGTATCGAGGGACAGGCACCACGCGGGACCTATGCCTCGATACAGGCTCTCGGTACGGCTTCGCCTACTCGATCCCTACTCGGCACGAACGGGTAGGGATTTGGATCAGGCCGCCGCCGCCCTACCGATAATGCCCCATCGTCACGCGCAGCATCACCGGACGATCGGTGATGTTGATGCCATAGTCGGTCTGGTCGCCGTTCCACACCCGGCTCGTCACCCATGTGCCATCGGTGAGCGTCCCTTCCTCGACGCGCACGATCATGCCGTTCGCCGGCCCGCCGTTGCGCCCGGCGAACTGGAAGCGGATGTAATCGCCCGCGAGCAGGAAACTGTCCGCCGATAGCTGCGCGACCACGCCGCCGCCGACCGGGCGATCCGCCCAGTCGGGCTTGTCCGCCTTGATCCACGTCCAGCTTTTCTGGCCGAACTGCCATTCGCCGAAGCTCGCGGTGATCGTCCAGTCGCCCATCGTCGTGGTTTGCGCCGCGCCGTCGTCGCCCTTGGCCACGCCCCACATCGGATGCGTCGCGGCAAGGCTCGCCCAGTCGCGCGCGATCGGCGCGAACAGCGCATATTTGTCGGCGATCGCGCCGAGCGTGGCCGCGTCCAGCGTCTTCGCGCCGAGCGGATAGTTGGAATAACCCGTTTCATCCATGCCGAACGGCGAGTAGCCGATCGCCCCGCGACCCAGCGCCGGCCAGAAGAAGCGCGCGAAGCCCTCGGCATTGCCGATCTCGGGCACCATCAGCGCGTTGTCGGGGCGGGCATAGGCATCGAGATAGGCGATCACGTTGGGCGCCTTGCCGTCGTAGATATCGGGCGCTTCGAAATCGATCGCGGGCGCAGCCGCCTTCCAGATCGGCAGCACGTCCTGCTGCGGGCCGCCGCTCGCCACGCCGTCCGGGTCGGGCACGTTCGACGGCCCGGCGAGCGACGCGTTGACGTACATCGGCAGCGGTTTCACCGCCTTGCCCGCCGCCGCGATCTCGTTGACGTACGCCGCCGTGTGCCAGGTGTTGAACGCACGGTCCGCCTGAGCGCCAAACAGCGCGCTCCACGTACCCGCCGGCTTGCCCAGCGCCCTGGCGAGCGCCGCCGGCACCGGCTTGGCGAACTCCACATTCGCCGCCGCGCCGTAATCGCGCGGGTTGCTGTAGCTGCCGGTCTCGTTCTCGGGCTGGACCAGGATGACGGTATTCTGCGGGTCGTGATCCTTGAGATACCGCATCAACGCAACGAACGCGCGCTTGTCCGCCTCCAGCGTGGCGCGGAACATCGCCGACAGTGTGCCGTGATCGGCGCCGCTGCGCGTCTTCATGCGCGGGAAGCGGCGGTTGTCGAGCTTCACCCAATCGGGCGTATAGGCGGGCGAGGTGTTCTTCCACGTCCCGAACCACAGCAGCACCACGCGCTTGTCGTGCGTGCGCGCCTGATCGAGCAGCGATGTCACGAAGCTGAAGTCGAACTTGCCCTCGACCGGCTCGATCTGCTGCCACGCCACCGGCACCTCGACCGTGTTGGCGTTGATCCGATCGAGCAGGGGCCACACCGCCGGCAGCGCGGCGGGATAGTTGCTCGAATTGTTGACCTGCCCGCCCAGCATCAGGAACGGCTTGCCGTCGACGATGAGCGTGTGCCGCCCGCCGTGCGTCTCCACACGCGGCAGCGGCGTCTCCTGCGCCGCGACCGGCGTGGCCGCGGCCAGCAGCGCGAGCGTGATGGCGATCTTCATAACCCCTCCCTTGGTCTATCTTGGCGGCCGCGTCGGCTTCAGGAATGCAAACACCGCCGACGCGCAACGTCACTTGCGCTGGTGAATGAAGATATCATAAGTGAAAATTATCGACGAACAAGCTGTGTCCGGGAGAGAGACGATGAAGACGGTGTTGCACACGCGACGGGCGGCGCGCGCCGTGTTCGCCGCCGGGGCCTCGCTGCTGGCGCTGCTCGCCACGCCGGCGCTTGCCGCGCCGCTCGCCTCGCTCGATCGCAACGGCGCGAGCGTTTCGGTCGAACCCTATGCGCCCAACATCGTGCGCGTCACCATCGCGATGGACCGTACCCTCGCCGACGCCCCGCCCGGCGACGGTCCCGACGCCAAGCCCGACGCGACCGGCTGGACGCACCGCAGCGATGCAAGCGGCGACGTGTTCGCCTCGCCCGCGCTGTCGCTCACGGTCAACGCCGAGCCGTGGCCCAAGGCGCCAACGCAGATGCAGCGCTATTTCGCGCCGTCGCTGCCGCATGTCGGCCTCGTCGTGCGCGGCGCGGACGGCCACACCATCGCCGAGATGACCGGCTGGGAGATGGCCCCCGCCCAGGTGAACGGCGAGAAGACCTTCCACGTCGGCGCCAGTTTCGCGGTGCAGCCGGGCGAGCATTATTACGGGCTCGGCCAGAACCAGGAAGGCGTGCTCGATCTCAAGGGCCGCACGATCGACTGCGAGCATTATTACGATGCCCCCGCAGGCGAGAGCGTCTGCGTGCCCTTCATGGTGACGAACAAGGGTTACGGCATCGTGTGGGACAATGCCTCGGTGACGACCGTGTCGCCGGGCCTGCACAACAACACGCACTGGCAGTCGAAGGTCGGCGAGCGCGTGTCGTTCTTCGTCATCACCGGCGACACCACCGACCAACTCTACGCCGGCTATGCAAAGCTGACCGGCGGCACCCCCCTGCCCCCCAAGGCAGCGTTCGGGCTGATCCAGTCCAAGGCGCGCTACGAGAGTCAGGCCGAGCTGCTCGACGTCGCGCAGGGCTATCGCAAGCGCAACCTGCCGCTCGACGTGATGGTGCTCGACTGGTTCTACTGGACGCGGATGGGGCAGCTCGACATCGACCGCACGTTCTTCCCCGATCCCAAAGGCATGAACGACGCGCTGAAGGCTATGGGCATGCATTCGATTGTTAGCGTGTGGCCGCGCTTCGAACGTGAATCGCGCTATTACAACATGCTCGCCGCCAAGGGCTGGCTGCTCCACGACAAGGACGGCAGCGTGGTGGACGGCCTGCCGGTCCGCGCCGACCGCGCGGGCGCGCTGCTCGATTCGACCGACCCCGATGCGCGCGCATGGTATTGGGACAGGATCCGCGACAATATCGCCAGCCAGGGCTTCGACTGGTTCTGGCTCGACGAGACCGAGCCCGATCTGGTGCCCGATGGCCATTTCTTCTCGATCGGCTCGGGCGATCGCTATCACAATCTGTTCCCGCTCGTGCACACCAGCAGCGTCGCCGAAGGCTCCGCGCGCGACCGGCCGGACATGCGCAACCTGATCCTGTCGCGCGCCGCCTATCTCGGCACGCAGCGCAACGGCGCGCTGTTCTGGTCGTCCGACGTGCAATCGACCTGGGAGGCGCTGCGCCGGCAGGTGCCCGCCGGATTGGGCTTCACCGCGACGGGCCTCGCCTATTGGAGCAGCGACACCGGCGGCTGGCAGGATCCCTCCGGCCCCAAGGCCGAGCATCCCGTCCTGCTCGATCCCGCCGGCGCGACCGCGATGCCGCCTTCGTACACCGACTATCCGGAGCTGTTCACGCGCTGGTTCGCCTACAACAGCTTCACGCCGACGCTGCGCATCCACGGCCAGCGCCCTGCCACCGCGATCTGGAACTATGGTGCCGCCGCCGAGCCGGTGCTCGCCAACTTCCTGAAGCTGCGGTACGCGCTGGTGCCGTACCTCTATGCGCTCGGCTATCAGACCTACAAGACCGGCGCACCGTTCATGCGCGCGCTGTTCATGGACTTCCCGAACGACGCCGCCGTCGCGACGATCGGCGACGAATATATGTTCGGCCCGGCCTTCCTCGTCGCCCCCGTCACCGCGCAAGGGGTCACCAGCCGCGATGTCTATCTGCCAGCGGGTGCGGACTGGTACGATTACTGGACCAACCACCGCTACACCGGTGGTCAGACGGTGAAGGCGGCCGCGCCGATCGACAAGATCCCGCTGTTTGTGCGCGCCGGCTCGATCGTGCCGATGGGGGTGCAGGTGCCGAGCACCGCGACGCGCCAGCCGCTCGACAGCATCCGTGTCTATCCGGGGCGCAACGCGAGCTTCACATTGTACGACGACGATGGCGTGACCAACCGCTATCAGCACGGCGGCGGCACCACCGCCACGCTGCACTGGGACGACGCGACGCAGCGGCTGTCGTCCTCGGGGCGACTGCCGACCGGTCAGGATCCGGCCAGGCTGGTGCAGGTCGTGCAGAGCGACCGCAACTGAGCCCGGCGGGGCGGACGACGGTCCGCCCCGGCCGGTGGCCTCAGACCAAGCGGCTCTGCTTTACCGCCGCTTCGATGAAGCTCTTGAACAAGGGGTGCGGGTCGAACGGCTTGGACTTCAGCTCGGGATGGAACTGCACGCCGACGAACCACGGATGATCGGGCCGCTCGACGATCTCGGGAAGCATGCCGTCGGGTGACATCCCGCTGAACACGAGACCGCCCTTCTCGAGCGCCTCGCGGTAGGCGGTGTTGACCTCGTAACGGTGGCGGTGGCGTTCGGAGATCGTCTCGCCGCCGTAGATCGAGGCGACGACGCTGTTGCCGTCGAGCTTCGCCTCATACGCGCCCAATCGCATCGTCCCGCCGAGATCGCCGCCCTCCTCGCGCTTCTCGATGCCGGCTTCGCTCATCCACTCGGTGATCATGCCGACCACCGGCTCGGGCGTCGGACCGAATTCGGTCGAGCTCGCCTCCGCGATCCCGGCGAGATCGCGCGCGCCCTCGACGCAGGCCATCTGCATCCCGAAGCAGATGCCGAGATACGGCACCCGCCGCTCGCGTGCGAAGCGGACGCTGGCGATCTTGCCCTCCGCGCCGCGCGACCCGAACGCGCCGGGCACGAGGATCGCGTGCATCGGTTCGAGCTTGGCGGCGATATCGCTGTCCTCGGCCTCGAACAGTTCCGCGTCAATCCACTGGACGTTGACCTTGACGCGATTGGCGATGCCACCGTGGACGAGCGCCTCGTTGAGCGACTTGTAGGCGTCCTGGAGGCCGACGTACTTGCCGACCACGCCGATGGTAACCTCGCCCTCGGGATTGGCCACGCGGTCCATGATGTCGGTCCAGCGAGACAGATTGGGCGCGCTGCCGGGCGCGATGCCGAAGGCGTTGAGCACCGCACTGTCGAGCCCCTCGGCATGATATTGCGCGGGCACCGCGTAGATGCTCCGGGCGTCGAGCGCTGGGATCACCGCTTCCTTGGGCACGTTGCAGAACAAGGCGATCTTGGCGCGCTCGCTCTCGGGCAGCGGCTGTTCGCAGCGGCATACCAGCACGTCGGGCTGCACGCCGAGCGCGGCGAGCTCACGCACCGAGTGCTGGGTCGGCTTGGTCTTCAGCTCGCCCGCCGCGGCTATATAGGGCACCAGAGTGACGTGGACGCTGATCGATTGGCCGCGGCCGAGATCGTTCTTGAGCTGGCGCAGCGCCTCGATGAACGGCAGCGATTCGATATCGCCGACCGTGCCGCCGATCTCGCACAGCACGAAGTCGAGATCGTCGGTCTCCGCCTGCGCGAACTCCTTGATCGCGTCGGTGACGTGCGGAATCACCTGTACGGTCGCGCCGAGATAGTCGCCGCGCCGCTCGCGCGTGATGATCTGCTGATAGATCCGGCCCGAGGTGATGTTGTCCGACTGGCGGGATGCGACGCCGGTGAAGCGCTCGTAATGGCCGAGGTCGAGGTCGGTCTCCGCGCCATCGTCGGTAACGTACACCTCGCCGTGCTGGTACGGCGACATCGTGCCCGGATCGACGTTCAGATACGGATCGAACTTGCGGATTCGCACCCGATAGCCCCGTGCCTGCAACAGAGCCGCGAGGCTCGCCGCCATGAGACCCTTGCCGAGCGAGGAAACCACGCCGCCGGTGATGAAGATAAACCGCGCCATGGGAGAAAACGCCTAACGTCAAACGCCGTGGCGCGACAAGCGCGCGACTCCGGCCGATTATGAAAAAAGCGGGAGGAGCCCTCCCGCGCGGGCGTCCGCTTACTTGGCGAGCGGGACGCTGTTGTTGTCAGCCGGGACGACCGGAGCCGCCGTGTTGCCCGACCCGATCGCCTGCTTGGCCGCCGAGGAGAACGGCGCGCCCGAATCGTCGGCAGGCGCACCCGGCACCGGCAATTGCGCGGCCGGTGCCGGCGTGCCGTGGGCCAGCGTCGTGTCGATCTTGGAGGTATGGCCGCGCGCCGCCAGCACGGCGAGCGTGATGCTGAACACGATGAACAACGTCGCCAGCACCGTCGTCGCGCGGGTGAGGAAATCCGCCGCGCCGCGCGCCGACATCAACCCCGAGGGGCTGCCGCCCATGCCGAGCCCGCCGCCTTCGGACTTCTGCACGAGAATCACCCCCACCAGCATGGCGGCGATGATGGCCTGAACGACGAGGATGAACTGGAACAGCATGAAATCGGATAACCCTGCGGGGACATTCAAGCGGCGCACATAGGCCGGCATCGGCGATCGATCAACCGCCGCCACGCGCGCCTCAAGACATTTCGGGCACGCACTGAAACCAGAGCGAATGCGGATCGTTACTAACCATGAGCATCCCGGAGCGCGGGATGCACGCGTTGCTTAACAGAAAGTCTCGCCGTGGCCTCTGTATTCAATCGTTCGCTCGATAGCTGGATGCAAGCGCTGGTCGACTATGTCCGGTCAGGTGAACCTGACCTGACGAACCGTCAGATGGCGCTGCTCCTGTTCGTTTATCTTACGCCCGGCCCGCATACCGTGCGCGGTCTGGCCAGGGTTCTGAATGTTTCCAAACCCGTCGTCACGCGCGCCTTGAATAGGCTCGGCTCCCTCGGCTATCTGCGGCGCCAACGGGACGATACCGACAAGCGCAATATCTTCATTGCGCAAACGTCCGAAGGGGCAGATTTTCTTGAAGAGTTCGGCCAGTTTATCGGCGATACAGAGCAGCCAAAGCCCCGCAGGGCCGCCCCGCAGGAGCTTCGCGCTGTCGGGGCACTCGGTCGCGATTGATCCGCGTTTCAACGCGGTGCGTCGCGATCTGGCCGACGTGCGGCTGGCCGACCGGGTGTTCGCACCGCATTATGCCGCCCCCGTCATCATGGTGATCGCGCGTGAGACGGACTTGCGTGCGTCGCGCGAGGGTGATTCGGACGTGCTGACCGCGCTTGCCCCACGCGCGGTGTTCGAAGTGTTCGAACTCGCCGGTGGCAACGCCTGGGGCAAGGCGCCCGAATGCGGGCTGGTCGGCTATCTCGACGAGACCGCGCTGGCGAGGATCGGCGCATGAGCGTGCGCGTCTTTATCGACGGTGCCGCGGGCACCACCGGACTCGAGATCCGCGAGCGGCTCGCCGGGCGTGCCGATCTCACGCAGATCATCCTCGACGAGGATCGCCGCAAGGATCCAAAGGCGCGTGCCGAAGCGCTCAACGATGCCGATTTCGTCATCCTGTGCCTGCCCGACGCCGCATCGCGCGAGGCGGTGTCGCTGATCGCCAACGATCGCACCCGCGTGATCGACGCCTCCACCGCGTTCCGCACCGCCGATGGCTGGACCTACGGCTTTCCGGAGCTGGAGCCGGGTGCGGCCGATGCGGTCGCCGCCGCGCCCCGCGTCAGCAATCCGGGCTGTTATCCGACCGGCTTCCTCGCTCTGGTGCGGCCGCTGGTGCGCGCCGGGCTGATCCCCGCCGACTGGCCGATCAGCGTCAATGCGCTGTCGGGCTATTCGGGCGGCGGCAAGGCGATGATCGCGGAATATGAGGACGGCGCGCCCAGCCCTGCCGCCCGCGCCTACGCCCTCGCGCTCGCGCACAAGCATGTCGGGGAGATGCAGAAGCACGCGCGCGTCGAACATGCGCCGATCTTCATGCCCACGGTCGCGAACACCTATCGCGGCATGCTGGTCGAAGTGCCGCTGCCGCTCCACGTCTTCCCGCGCCGCCCGACGCTTGCGGCGTGCGAGGCGGCGTTGCGGGAGGCGTACAAGACCTCGCCGGTGGTGCGTGTCGCCGATGGCGACGCCACTTTGGTCGCGATCGAAGACGATGCCGGCACCGACCGGCTCACCCTGCGCGTGTGCGGCAATGCCGAGACCGGTCAGGCGCGGCTGATCGCCACGCTCGACAATCTCGGCAAGGGCGCGGCGGGCGCGGCCGTGCAGAACCTCAATCTCATGGCGGGGTTGGACCCCGTGGCCGGGCTTACACTTTAAGCGGCACCGATTCGTTTCGCTGCCGAACCAAGGAGATCGTCTAATGCCGGGAACGCGTCAGCCAGTGGCCAAGCTGTTGCTGTTCGGGGCAACGGGCGATCTCGCCCAGCGCATGCTGCTGCCCTCGCTCTACGGCCTCCATGCCGACGGTCTGCTGCCCGAGGCGCTGACCATCACCGGCACCGCGCGCGCCGAGCATGACGATGCGGACTATCAGAGATTCGCGGAAAAGGCGCTCAACCAGTTCCTGCCCGACGACCGCAAGGACGCGGACAAGATCAAGAGCTTCCTTACGCGACTCGGCTATCAGCCGCACGACGCGTCGGACGTCGAGGGCTACAAGGCGCTCGCCGAGAAGGTCGGCGACGTGTCGGGCGGGCTGGCGATCTTCCTGTCGACCGCGCCTTCGCTGTTCGAGCCGGTCATCAAAGGGCTGGCTTCGGCCGGGCTTGCCGGCGAGACGGTGCGGATCGGCCTCGAAAAGCCGCTCGGCTACGATCTCGCGTCGAGCAAGGAGATTAACGACACGGTCGCCACCGCGTTCAGCGAGGACCGGATCTTCCGCATCGATCATTATCTGGGCAAGGAAACCGTCCAGAACATCATGGCGCTGCGGTTCGGCAATTCGTTCTTCGAACCGATCTGGAACGCGCAAGGCATCGACAACATCCAGATCACGATTGCCGAGACGGTCGGGCTGGAGGATCGCGCCTCTTATTACGACGGCGCGGGTGCTTTGCGCGACATGGTGGCGAACCACATGCTCCAGTTGCTCGCTCTGGTCGCGATGGAGCCGCCCGCGCAGTTCGACGGCACCGCCATCCGCGACGAAAAGGCCAAGGTGTTCCGCTCGCTGCGCCCGATCGCGCCTGAAGACGTGCCTTCGCAGACCGTCACCGGCCAGTATGGTTCGGGCGCGGTCAAGGGCGAGATCGTCAAGGGCTATATCGACGAACTCGGCCAGCCTTCTACCACCGAGACGTTCGTCGCGATCAAGGCGCATGTCGACAACTGGCGCTGGCAGGGCGTGCCCTTCTACATCCGCACCGGCAAACGCATGACGACGCGGCGCAGCGAGATCGCGATCCAGTTCAAGCCGGTGCCGCATTCGATGTTCCGCAACCGCGGCGGCATGCTCCAGCCCAACGTGCTGGTAATCCGCTTGCAGCCCGAGGAATATATCCAGATCCTCGTGATGGCGAAGGAGCCCGGGCTCGACCGCGAGGGCATCCGCCTGCGCGAGCTGCCGCTCAACCTCAGCCTCGACACCGCCTTCGCGGGCAAGCCGCGCCGGATCGCTTACGAGCGGTTGTGGCTCGACCTGATCGAGGGCGATCAGACATTGTTCGTCCGCCGCGACGAGGTGGAGGCGCAATGGAGCTGGATCGACGCGATCCGCGCCGGCTGGGACGCCAACGACACCAAGCCCAAAAGCTACCCTTCGGGAAGCTGGGGTCCGAGCGCCGCGATCGCGCTGACCGAGCGCGACGGGGTGACCTGGCAGGACGACTAGGCGGGATTGAACCGGCGACAATATCAAGCCGTTCGTCGCGAGTAGCTATCGAGCTTGTCGAGATGGCGTATCGAGGGATTGCGCCAGGGGCGTGTCCCTCGATACGAGCCCTCGACAAGCTCGGTCTCTACTCGGGACGAACGGTGCAAGAGATTCAGGAGTAAAACATGACCGACGAAGTCGAATGGTGGGATTATGACGACGCCGCCGAGATGGCAGCCGCCGTCGCGGGCGACATCGCCTTCATCATCGAAAGCGCGATCGACGCACGGGGCGCGGCCGTCATCGCGCTCGCTGGCGGCAAGACGCCGATGCCGATCTACGAGAATCTCGCGGCAACCAAGCTCGACTGGAAGCGCGTGACGATCATCCCCGGCGACGACCGCATCGTACCGCTGGGCGATCCGCTGTCGAACGTCACCGCGATCGGCAAGTTCTTCATTCCCAAGGGCGCACGCGTCATCCCGCTCATCAGCGAGGCGGCGAAGGATTACAAGGCGGCGGGCAAGGCCGCCGACGCGCGTCTGGGCGATCTGCACTGGCCGCTCGATCTCTGCCTGCTCGGCGTGGGTGGCGACGGGCACACCGCCTCGATCCTGCCCGGCCCGGACTTCGACGAAGCCGTGAACGGCCCCAAGGAGCGTCGCGCGCTCGGCGTGATGCCCGATCCGCTGCCCGCCGAGGCACCCGTCGCACGCGTGACGCTCAGCCTCGCCGCGATCACCTCGGCGCGCGCGCTGATGCTCGCCGTCACCGGCGACGCCAAGCGCAAGGTGATCGAAACCGCGATCAAGCAGGGTCCGTCCTCGAAGTACCCGATCGGCCGGGTGCTGGCGGCGGCCGAACTGCCCGCCGACATCCACTGGGCGCCGTAACGCGGCGAACTGATCCTGCCGAGCAGGAACCGCGTAGTCGAAGGCGTATCGAAAGCCCGTATCGAAGCATGGCTGGCCTCGCGGCACCCGATCTGCTCATCTCGATACGGGCCGGCGGCTCTACGCGTTTGCTGCTCGGGACGAACGGACAACGCTGATTACCGCAGCCTGAGCCTTACAAGTATCGCCCCTCTGTTCTTCGTGCCGGCAACGCGCGATAAAGGGGCGCATCCCCCCCCAAGGGAACCAGACCATGACGCTCCATCCCGAGATCGCGGCCGTTACCGACCGGATCATCAGCCGTTCCAAACCGACGCGCGACGCCTATCTCGCGCTGATCGAGCGTGAGCGCGACCAGCATATCGCGCGGCCCGGTCTCAGCTGCGCCAACCTCGCCCATGCCTATGCCGGCACCGAGGAGGATCGCGACGAGATGCGCACCGCGAGGGCGATGAACATTGGCATCGTCACCTCGTACAACGACATGCTGTCCGCGCACGCGACCTATTACCGCTATCCCGAACAGATGAAGGTCTGGGCGCGCGAAGCGGGTGCAACCGCGCAGGTCGCGGGCGGCGTGCCGGCAATGTGCGACGGCGTGACGCAGGGCTATGCCGGCATGGAGCTGTCGCTGTTCAGCCGCGACACGATCGCGCTGTCGACCGCGATCGCGCTCAGCCACGGCATGTTCGAGGGTGCGGCGCTGCTCGGCATCTGCGACAAGATCGTGCCGGGCCTGCTGATCGGCGCGTTGCGCTTCGGCCATCTGCCGATGATCCTGATCCCCGGCGGCCCAATGCCGACCGGCATCCCGAACAAGCAGAAGGCGGCGGTGCGCGAGGCGTTCGCGGAAGGCAAGGTCGGCCGCGAAGACCTGCTCGACGCCGAGATCGCGGCGTATCACTCCAAGGGCACCTGCACCTTCTACGGCACCGCCAATTCGAATCAGATGATGATGGAGATGATGGGCCTCCACATCCCCGGCGCGGCGTTCGCCAACCCGGGCACCAAGCTGCGCCAGGAACTCACCCGCGCCGCTGTACACCGCCTTGCGGAGATCGGCTGGGGCGGTGACGATTACCGCCCGATCGGGCATTGCGTCGATGAAAAGGCGATCGTCAACGCCGCGATCGGCCTGCTCGCGACCGGTGGTTCGACCAACCACATGATTCACCTGCCGGCGATGGCGGCCTCTGCCGGCATCGTCATCGACTGGGAGGATTTCGATCGCCTGTCGCGCGTCGTGCCGCTGATCGCGCGCGTCTATCCGAACGGCTCGGCCGACGTGAACGGCTTCGAGGATGCCGGCGGCATGCCCTTCGTGATCCGCGAACTGGCCGATGCCGGGCTGCTTCACCGCGATCTGCTGACGGTCGGCACCGGCGACATGACCGAATATGGCAAGCGCCCGGTGGTCGCGGGCGACGGCCTCGTCTGGGAAGATCCCGGCGCGAGCGGCGACGAGACGATCCTTCGCCCCGCGGCGATGCCCTTCTCCGAGGAAGGGGGTTTTCGCATCCTCGCCGGCAATCTCGGCCGCGCCTGCATCAAGGTGTCGGCGGTCGAGCGCGACCGCTGGACGATCGAGGCACCCTGCCGCATCTTCCAGACGCAGGCCGAGGTGCAGGCCGCGTTCCAGGCGGGCGAACTCGACCGCGACGTGGTGGTGGTGGTCCGCTTCCAGGGTCCACGCGCCAACGGCATGCCCGAACTGCACAAGCTCACCCCTACGCTCGGCGTGCTCCAGAACCGCGGCTACCGCGTTGCGTTGGTGACGGACGGGCGCATGTCGGGCGCGAGCGGCAAGGTGCCCGCCGCGATCCATTGCACGCCCGAGGCGCTGGGCGGCGGTCCGCTCGCGCGACTGCGCGACGGTGACGTGGTGCGCATGTCGGCGGAGAGCAACGAACTGGTCGCGCTGGTCGATGCCGCCGAGTGGGACGCGCGCGAGCCGGTCGAAGGCCCGCCGCCCGCGCAAGGCATGGGGCGTGAGTTGTTCGGCATGTTCCGCTCGCTCTCGAACGAGGCGGAAAAAGGCGCTTCGGCCGTTCTCGCGGGGATGCTGTAATGGAAGTCGTCGCAGTCGATATCGGCGGAACCCACGCCCGCTTCGCCATCGCCGAGGTCGAGGGCGGCCGCGTCGTCTCGCTCGGCGAGCCGGTGACGCTCAAGACCGCCGAGCACGCCTCGCTGCAAACCGCATGGCAGGCGTTCGGCAAGACGCTCGACCGCCCCGCCCCGCGCGCAGCGGCCATCGCCGTGGCCTCACCGGTCGACGGCGATCTCATCAAGCTCACCAACAACCCGTGGATCATCCGGCGCGGGCTGGTGAAGGAGCGGCTCGAAGTGGACCGCTTCGTGCTGGTCAACGATTTCGGCGCGGTCGGCCATGCCGTCGCGCAGGTGCCGGACACGATGTTCGAACATATCACCGGCCCTGACGTGCCGTTGCCCGATCATGGCATCATCACCATCGTCGGCCCGGGCACGGGGCTCGGCGTCGCGCAGGTGCTGCGCGAGAAGCGCGGCTATCATGTGCTGGAAACCGAGGGCGGGCATAGCGACTTCCCGCCGCTCGACAGTTTCGAGGACGCGCTGCTCCAGCGGCTGCGCAAGTCGCACGGCCGCGTATCGTCGGAACGCGTCGTGTCCGGCCCCGGCATCGTCGCGATCTACGAGACGCTCGCCGAGATCGATGGGCGGCCGGTGCCGCGGCTCGACGACAAGGCGATCTGGCAAATGGCGCTGGAGGGCAGCGACAGCCTCGCGCTCGCCGCGCTCGATCGCTTCTGCCTCGCGCTCGGCGCAACCGCCGGCGACCGCGCGATCTGCCACGGCGCCAAGGGCGTCGTCATCGCGGGCGGGCTTGGCCTGCGCATCAAGGATCACATCGTGCGGTCGGGCTTCGCCGAGCGGTTCGCCGCCAAGGGCCGGTTCCGCGCGATGATGCAGGCGCTTCCCGTCAAACTCATCACCCATCCCCAGCCCGGCCTGTTCGGCGCCGCGGCCGCTTTTGCGCAGGAGCATCACCAATGAGCTATACCGTCCGCGACCTGATGCTGATCGCACCCGTGATCCCGGTGATCGTGATCGACGATGCCTCCACCGCAAAGGTGACGGCCGAGGCGCTCGTCGCCGGCGGCATCCGCGTGCTGGAAGTGACGATGCGCACCCCCGCCGCGCTCGACGCGATGCGCGAGATGAAGAAGGTGCCGGGCGCGATCGTCGGCGCGGGCACCGTCATCAACACCGGTCAGTTCGAACAGGCGATGGACGCGGGCGCCGAGTTCATCGTCTCGCCCGGCCTGACCGAGCGGCTGGGCCGCGCGATCGTCGACAGCGGCGTGCCGTTCCTGCCCGGCACCGCCAATTCGGCCGACATCATGCTCGGGCTCGACCTTGGCCTCACCCACTTCAAGTTCTTCCCGGCGATGGCGGCGGGTGGCCTGCCCGCATTGAAGGCGCTGGCGGCGCCGTTCAACCAGTGCAGCTTCTGCCCGACCGGCGGCATCACCGAGGCGACCGCGCCCGAATGGCTGGCGTTCGATCCGGTGCTGTGCGTCGGCGGTAGCTGGGTGCTCGGCGGCACCGCGCAGGAGATCGAGGCGAAGGCACGCGCGGCGGTGGCGCTGCGCACATAATCCGTCGCGGATTCTTCCGCAGGCACGGCCCGATCACCCGGGCGCGCCTGCGGTGGAGGACGTCAGATGCCGTGCGCCCGGCGGTAGGCCCACCATTTCTTCACGTTGGCGTTGTGCTGGTCGAGCGTGTCGGCGAACACATGGCCGCCTGACCCATCCGCCACGAAGTACAGCGCGTTCGACCTGGCCGGATTGAGTACCGCATCGATGCTCGCCCGCCCCGGATTGCAGATCGGCCCGCGCGGCAGGCCGACCATCGCGTACGTATTATAGGCGTTGACCTCGTGGATCCACGGCGGCGGAATGCGCCGGCCGAGCGCGCGGCCCATCGTATGCGGATACAGGATGGTCGGATCGGCCTGAAGCATCATGCCGCGCCGCAGCCGGTTGGAATAGACCGCCGCGACCATCGCCCGCTCGCTGGGCTTGCCGGTCTCTTTTTCAACGATCGAGGCGAGGATCAGCGCCTCTCGTGGGGTGCTCACCACCAGCCCCGGCGCGCGCTTGGCCCATGCACCGGCGAGATAGCGGTCCATCGCCTTCTGCATACGCGCGACGATGCCCGCGCGTATGTCGCCGCGATCGAAGCTGTAACTGTCGGGCAGCACCGTCCCCTCGTTCGGCACGGCGACATTGCCCTTCAGCTCGCTCGCCTTCATCAGCACGTCGCGCACCATCACGGAAGGATAGCCTTCGGGGATCGTGATGAAGCGCTGGAGCGTCTTGCCGCCCTGCAACAGCTTCAGGATATCGGACTGGCTGAGATGCGCGGGGATGCGATACTCGCCCGCCTTGATCGGCGCGCCCGCGCCCAACACCTTGGCGAGCACGCGAAAACGGCTCGCCGAGGTGATCGCGCCGGCTTTCTGCAATTGCTCGGATGCGGCCGCCAGCGTGCTGCCCTGCGCCACCGTGACGGTGACGTTGTGCGTGAGCGGCCCGCGACCGCTCCACACATGCAGCACGCCGAAGAAGCCGACGACCGCCGCAAGGACGATCAGCAGCGTAAGGCAGCCGAGTTTGCGCACGAAGCCTAGATCGCCTTCATGATAAGCGAGGCGTTGGTGCCGCCGAAGCCGAACGAATTGTTCAGCACCGCCTTCACCTTACGCTCCTTGGCCTTGTGCGGCACGAGATCGACGCCAACGCAATTCTCGCTCGGATTGTCGAGGTTGAGCGTCGGCGGCACGATCTGATCGCGCAGCGCCAGGATGCAGAAGATGCTCTCGACCGCGCCCGCGCCGCCGAGCAGATGCCCGATCGCCGACTTGGTGGAGGACATCGACACGCCGTCCATCGCGCTGCCGAACAGCCGCCGCACCGCGCCGAGTTCCAACTCGTCGCCGAGCGGGGTGGAGGTGCCGTGCGCGTTGATATAGTCGATATCCTCGAGCGCGAGGCCCGACTTGCGCACCGCCATCTGCATCGAGCGGAACGCGCCCGAGCCCTCCGGGTGCGGCGCGGTGACGTGGTACGCATCGCCCGACAGGCCGTACCCGATCACCTCGGCATAGATCTTCGCGCCGCGCGCCTTGGCGTGTTCATACTCCTCCAGCACGACCACGCCGGCGCCCTCGCCCATCACGAAACCGTCACGGTCGCGATCATAGGGGCGGCTGCCCTTGGTGGGATCGTCGCGGAAATTAGTCGACAGCGCGCGCGCCTGCGCGAAGCCGGCGATGCCGATCGGGCAGATCGCGCCCTCCGCGCCACCGGCGAGCATCACGTCGGCATCATCCATCGCGATCATCCGCGCCGCATCGCCGATCGAGTGCGCGCCGGTCGAGCAGGCGGTGACGACCGCATGATTCGGCCCCATCAGCCCGTATTTGATCGAGACCTGACCCGAGATCAGGTTGATGAGCCGGCCGTGGACGAAGTGCGGCGAAACACGCTTCGGCCCCTTGGCGGCGAGCACCAGCGACTCGCTCTCGATGCCCGGCAGGCCACCGATGCCGGCGCCGATCGAACAGCCCGCGCGGTAACGCTGCTCCTCCGTCATGTCGGTGAGACCGGCGTCCTCGATCGCCTGGCCTGCGGCGTCGATGCCGTAAACGATGAACGGATCGACCTGACGCTGAACCTTGTGGTCGACGCGCTTGTTCGCATCGAAGCCGTACTCGTGGTCGGCGGGCTTCACCTCGCACGCATAGTTCATCTGAAAATCGGTCGCGTCGAAGCGCGTGATCGTAGCCGCACCCGATTTGGCGGCGATGATGTTGCGCCAGGCGGTCTCGACATCCGCGCCGAGCGGCGTGACGAGCCCCAATCCGGTTACGACGACACGGCGCATGGCCTTCTCCGTTCTACTTGCTCTTAGGAATATGCTTCAAAACGAAACGGCTCCCCGCCCCTAAGCAAACCCTGGGACGGGGAGCCGATCCTATCTCTTCAAGGCCCCGACGGGCCGGGCATCGCCTGTGGGCGACGCCCGCCAGATCAGCCCTTGTGCTCGTCGATGAAGGTGATCGCATCCTTCACGGTCGCGATCTTCTCGGCGGCGTCGTCGGGGATCTCGACCTCGAACTCTTCCTCGAAGGCCATCACCAGTTCAACGATATCGAGGCTGTCGGCGCCCAGATCATCGATGAAGCTCGCATCCTCGGTCACCTTGTCGGCTTCGACGCCGAGATGCTCGACGACGATCTTCTTCACGCGATCGGCAGTCTCGCTCATGTTCATGTCCTTCTCATGAGTGGTCAAATTACCGGTTTGCACGTAGAACGCGGTTTCACCCCGCGCAAGGGGGAGATGGCGCTCAGATCATCGCCATGCCGCCGTTGACGTGCAGCGTCTGCCCGGTGACATAGCCCGCCTCCTTGCTGGCAAGGTACACCACCGCCGCGCCGATGTCGCTGCTCTCGCCCATGCGACCGGCCGGGATCTTCGCATTCAGCGCGTCCTTCTGCGCATCGGGCAGCCCATCGGTCATCGCGGTGCGGATGAAGCCCGGCGCGACGCAGTTGACGGTGACGTTACGCGCGGCAAGCTCCTGCCCGAGCGCCTTCGACATGCCGACCAACCCGGCCTTGGACGCCGCATAATTGGCCTGCCCCGGATTGCCGGTGGTGCCAACGATCGAGGTGATCGAGACGATGCGGCCATAACGCGCCTTCATCATCGGCTTGGCCGCCGCGCGCATCAGCCGGAACGCGGCCTCGAGATTGACGCGGATTACCTGATCCCATTCGTCGTCCTTCATGCGCAGGATCAGGTTGTCGCGCGTAACGCCGGCGTTGTTGACGAGAATGTCGAGCTTGCCGAGCGCCGCGACCGCCTGCGGCACCAGCGCGTCGACTTGGGCCCCGTCCGACAAATCGCACGGCAAGGCGACATGCTCGCCGCCAAGCGTATCACGAAACGCGTTGAGCTTGTCGGCATTGGAGCCGGACACCGCCAGCCGCGCGCCCTGCCCCGCCAGCGCCTGTGCGATCGCGGAGCCGATCCCCCCGCTTGCGCCAGTTACGAGCGCGGTCATGCCAGTCAGGTCGAACATCATAGTCTCCGTCACGCCGGTTGAAGCCGGTCAGTCCATCACATTCAAAGCGTCTTCAGCAGAGCCTCGACATCGTCCATCGTCACTACGCTGATCGTCTGCGCATCGGGCGAGATGCGCTTGACCATGCCGGTCAGCACCTTTGCGCCGAACTCCACGAAGTGATCCACGCCCGTGTCCGCCATCGCCAGCACCGATTCGCGCCAGCGCACCATGCCCGTCACCTGCTCGACCAGCAGGCGGCGGATCGTGTCGGGATCGGCGACGGGCGCGGCGGTCACGTTGGCGAACACCGGCATCAGCGGCGCGTCGATGCGTGCGTCGGCGAGCGCTTTTTCCATCGCATCGGCGGCGGGCTGCATCAGCGGGCAGTGGAACGGCGCGGAGACCGGCAGCAGCACCGCTTTCTTCGCGCCATGCTCCTTGGCGACGGCGATCGCGCGGTCGATCGCGCCCTTCGCGCCCGACAGCACCACCTGCGACGGATCATTGTCGTTGGCGACGGTGCAGACCTCACCCTCGGCCGCCGCCTCCGCAATCGCGCGCGCCTTTTCCAGATCGGCACCGAGCAGCGCGGCCATCGCACCCTCGCCGACCGGCACCGCCGCCTGCATCGCGAGGCCGCGATGCTTGAGCAGCCGCGCCGTCGTCGGCAGGTCGAAGGCGCCGGCTGCGCAGAGCGCGGTATATTCGCCGAGCGAATGGCCCGCGACATACTCGGCCTTGTCGGCGAGCCGCACGCCGCCTTCCTTCTCCAGCACGCGCAGCGTCGCGATCGCATTGGCCATGATCGCCGCCTGCGAATTCTCGGTCAGCATCAACTCGTCGACCGGCCCCTCGATCATCAAGCGGTAGAGATGCTGGCCGAGCGCCTCGTCGACCTCCTGGAAGACTTCGCGCGCGACTGGACTAGCCTCCGCCAATGCCTTGCCCATGCCGACTGCCTGACTGCCTTGCCCCGGGAAAATGAATGCGCGCATCTCTCATCCTTCAACTCAGCGCGCCGGACTAGAAAGATGAACGAACGAACGCAAGCCGGGACACTTTGCGACGCTTTTGTACGTTTGGCGGGACGGGTCTGCGACAAACGCACCCTAGATTGTTCTCGACGCCGGGAGAAAGGCGCCGTTGAAAAACAGGAGCTGACACGTGAAAAAGTTCATCCTCGCCGCGCTGGCAACCTCGATCCTCGCTAGCCCGCTCGCGATCGCGCCGGCCGAGGCGCAGCGGCATGACGAGCGGCACACGACGGTCGTCCGCGAAGGACCGCACGGCCGCACCGTCGTGACCAACCGCACCGTCGTCGACAATCGCGGCCAGTATCGCCGCTGGAACAAGGGCCAGCGTTTCGACCGCCGCTATGCGCAGAACTACCGCGAGATCGGTGACTGGCGCGCCTATCGCGGCCGCCGCCTCTACGCTCCGCCGCGCGGCTACCACTGGGTCCGCTCGGGCAATGACGCGGTGCTCGTCGCAGTTTCGGGCGGCCTGATCGGCGCGGTGCTGGCAGGCGCGTTCAACTAAGCAACGCTTGCTTCCGACGCGAAAATCGCTAAGGAACCGCACTCCGGGGTGGGAAGCGCACGCTTTCCGCCCCGGTTGCTATTGAAGACGACGACAGCCGGAGGGGCGTCCGCATGGTGCGGGCGTCAGCGATCGGCCAAGACGAAGGACAAGACATGGCTCTGTACGAGCATGTGTTCCTTGCGCGCCAGGATCTGGCACAGGCGCAGGTGGATGCACTGGCGGAAACCGCCACCAAGATCATCGAAGACAACAACGGCCGAGTCGTCAAGACCGAGACCTGGGGCCTGCGCAGCCTCGCGTACAAGATCGCGAAGAACCGCAAGGCACATTACGTGATGCTCGAGATCGACGCGCCGGGCGACGTCGTGGCCGAGCTGGAGCGCCAGACCCAGATCAACGAAGACGTCATCCGCTACATGACCGTCAAGGTCGACGAGCTGGAAGCCGGCCCGACCGTGATGATGCGCAAGAACGAGCGCGACCGTGAGCGTCGTGGCGACCGCGAAGGCGGCCGTGGCGATCGTCCGGACCGTGGTGAGCGCGCAGAGCGCCCGCGTCGCGAATTCGACGGCGAATAAGGAGTTATAGACAATGGCACGCCCATTTTTCCGCCGCCGCAAGAGCTGCCCGTTCTCCGCGAAGGACGCTCCCCGGATCGACTATAAGGACGTCCGGCTGCTCCAGGGCTTCGTGTCCGAGCGTGGCAAGATCGTCCCCTCGCGCATTACCTCGGTGAGCGCGAAGAAGCAGCGCGAACTCGCCCAGGCGATCAAGCGCGCCCGTCATCTGGGCCTGCTGCCCTACATCGTTAAGTAAGGGAGCGACCCACATGGATGTGATCCTGCTGGAACGAGTCGAAAAGCTCGGCAACATCGGCGACGTGGTGAAGGTTAAGGACGGTTTCGCCCGTAACTTCCTGCTGCCGAACAAGAAGGCGCTTCGTTCGAACGAAGCCAACCGCAAGGTGTTCGAGAAGAACCGCGAGCGCATCGTCGCCGACAACGCCGCACGCCGCGGCGAAGCGGAGACCGAAGCCAAGACGATCGACGGCATCACCGTCACGCTGATCCGTCAGGCGTCGAACACCGGCCAGCTCTACGGTTCGGTCGCGGTGCGCGATCTGATCGACGCGCTGGAGGCCGAGGGCCACAAGGTGTCGAAGTCGGCGATCGTGCTCAACAAGCCGATTAAGGCGATCGGCCTGTACGAGGTCAAGGTCTCGCTGCACCCGGAAGTGTCGGTGACGATCAAGGTCAACGTGGCGCGCTCGCCCGAAGAGGCCGAGATGCAGTCGCAGGGCGTCGACGTCATGGCGGCGATGTTCGAGAAGGACGAGGCTGGCTTCGTCGAGGCGTACGATCCCAACGCCGAGCCGGGCGCAACCGCCGAGGTTTCCTCGGATGCGCCGGAGCAGGCCGAGGGCTGATCCCCTCGCCCGCACGGGTATCATGAAAAAGGGCCGTCCGGAGCAATCCGGGCGGCCCTTTTCTTTGCGATTGGTCTGCCGGCGTCGGGTGGCAAGGGGCTCTGGCCCGCCGCGGCGATGGGCCTGACCCGCGATCAGTGTGTCGCCATGCACGCACTTACGGTGAAAACCAGCGGGATCAGCGCGAGGATGACGGGGCCGAGCTTGTTCATGACAGGTCTTCCAGACGTTAAGAACGATTGAAGCCTCAATGCCTGCCGCGGCCAAAAGGTTGCGCTTCCATGAACGGGGTGGTGTCGCCCTGCTACCATAGCACCCCGTTGCTGTCCGGCTTGAGCGGTTCGGGCGCGGCATCGCCGATCGCCTGCAACAGATCGATCTCGATCGTCCGGCACATCGCCGACAGCGGTACGTCGTGCAGCGTGTTCGCGAACGGATCGACCAGATCGTCGCCAATCGCGAGGATGGCGAGGAACATCAGCCCCGCGATGGTCGAGCCGAGCGGGGTCGCAAAACCAAGCGTCTCGACCAATCCGATCGGCAGCAGGATGCACAACATGTGCGTGAACACCATCGGAAAGAAGCGGTACTGGTTGGGTAGCGGGGTGTTCTTCAGCCGCTCCATCCCGCCCTGCGCGTTGGCGATATCGACCAGGATCTGCTCCATCGCGGTCTGCTGGATCGTGTCGATCAGCCCCTCGCGCCGCGCCGCCGCGATACGGCGCCCGGTGCCGTCGACGATGCCGTTGGCGACGTTGGTCCGCTGCAAGGCTGGCGTCGCCTCGCCTTCGGAGAGGAAGCGCAGCACGTCCTCGTCCGGCTTCTGGCGGCGCAACTGGCAGCGCAGCGCGTTGACGTAGGCAACCTGACGCAGAACGATCGTCCGCTTGAGATCGACCGCGTCCTCGGGCAGGAAATTGCGCGCTTGCCGGGCAAGGCTGCGGCTGGCGTTGATCATCGCCCCCCACAGCCCGCGCCCTTCCCACCAGCGCTGGTAGGCCGAATTGCTACGGAACCCGAGCACCAGCGCCAGCGCCGAGCCGAACAATGTCAGCGGCAGCGAGGGCGCGTGGAACGGCAGCACGTAATAGGTGATGGTGACGGTGACGTCCCACACGAACAACACGGCGAGCGGCTTCCATATCTCTCGGATCACCTGCTTGGCGCCCGGCACGGCAGTTACGATCATAGGCCCTCGATTGTGGTTCGAAACATACGCAGCCCTATCATGGCCGCGCCGAGTCGCCGTCGGTGTTCTGCGTGGTTGACGGATCTGCGGCGCTCGCCAGCGCGATCGCGGTGCCGGTCGCGGGACGCAGCACGAACCACTGCGGATGTTCGATAGCGATCAGATAGGCGAGCACGAACAGCCCGAAGGCGAGGAACTTCCACGATCCGCGCCAGGTTTCGAGTACGGCGTTGCGGTCGCGATCGTTCGATGGGTGCATGGTCTGACTCCGATTGTGGATGGCCAGACAAAGATAGAAAGCGGCTCCCGTGCCGCGTTTGAACCGCCGGTAACGTAATATTGCTGCGCCGCAGCAGAACGATGAGCCGAGCCGCGACAAAGATAAAGCGCACAACCCGGTAGGTTGCGCGCCGTATCTGAGACTCTGCGAGTGCGCGGCGTTCGCGCCGGCGAGATCAGGCCGGCGCATGTTCCTCGGCAAGCGCCGCACGCACCGCCGCGACGGCTTCCGCCGCCTTGGCACCGTCGGGACCGCCGCCCTGCGCCATGTCGGGCCGGCCGCCACCGCCCTGCCCGCCGAGCACCGTCACCGCGACGCGCAGCAGATCGACCGCGCTGCGCTGCCCCGCCACGTCCGCCGTCAGCCCGACCACGACCGAAGCCCGGCCTTCGTTGACCGCGACGATCATCGCCACGCCCGAGCCGATCCGCCCCTTCACGTCGTCGACCGCACCGCGCAAGCTCTTGGGGTCGAGCCCGTCGATCACCTGCCCGACGAAGTTGACCCCGCCGACCTGCTCCGGCCCCGCCGGCGCGGCACCCGCACCACCGCCGAGCGCGAGCGCCTTCTTCGCCTCGGCCAGTTCGCGCTCGAGCTTGCGCCGCTCCTCGACCAGCGCCGCGACGCGCGCGGGCACATCGTCCGGCGTCGCCTTGAGCGCGGCCGCCGCCTCGCGCAGCTTCTCGTCGCGCGCGCTGAGATAGGCGCGCGCCGCCTCGCCGGTCAGCGCCTCGATCCGGCGCACGCCGCTCGACACCGCGCTTTCGGACACGATCTCGAACAAGGCGATATCGCCGAGCGCATCGACATGGGTGCCGCCGCACAGTTCGACCGAATAGCTCGCATCCGCATCGCGGCCCATCGACAGCACGCGGACTTCCTCGCCGTATTTCTCGCCGAACAGCGCCATCGCGCCGGCCGCGATCGCATCGTCAGGCGTCATCAGCCGGGTCGTCACCGCGTCGTTGCTGCGGATGTGGCGGTTCACGTCGGCCTCGACGTCGGCGATCTCCTGCGGAGACATCGCGCTGTTGTGCGAGAAGTCGAAGCGCAGCCGGTCCTCCGCGACGAGGCTCCCCTTCTGCGTGACGTGTCCGCCCAGCCGGCGCCGCAGCGCCGCGTGCAGCAGATGCGTCGCGCTGTGGTTGGCGCGGATGCGCGCGCGGCGATCCACGTCGATCGCGAGCCGCACGGTGTCGCCGACCGCGACCGCGCCGCTGTCGATCCGCGAACGGTGCGCGAACAGCCGGCCGAGCGGCTTGGCGGTATCCTCGACGGTGATCGCGACCGCGTCGCCGGTGATCGTACCCGCGTCGCCCATCTGGCCGCCGCTCTCGCCGTAGAACGGCGTCTGGTTGACCAGCACCTCGACCGTCTCGCCAGCCTCGGCCCGATCGACGCGCACGCCATCCTTGACGATCGCGATCACCTGCGCCTCACCCGAATCGGTCGCATAGCCGATGAACTCGGTGCTGCCATGCTCCTCGGCGAGGTCGAACCACAAATCGTCCGAGGCGCGCTGGCCCGAACCCTTCCATGCCGCGCGCGCCTGGCGCTTCTGCTCGGCCATCGCCGCATCGAACCCAGCGCGATCGACCGTGAAGCCCTTCGCGCGCAACGCATCCTCGGTCAGATCATAGGGGAAGCCGAACGTGTCATAGAGCTTGAACGCGGTCTCACCCGGCAGCGTCGCGCCTTCGCCGAAACCGGCAGTCGCCTCGTCGAGCAGGCGAAGACCGTTGGTGAGCGTGCGGCGGAACTGCGTCTCCTCCTGGAGCAGCGTCGCCTCGATCAGCGGCTGCGCGCGCACCAGCTCGGGGAACGCCGCGCCCATTTCCGCGACGAGCGAGGGCACCAGCCGGTGCATCAGCGGATCCTTCGCGCCGAGCAGATGCGCATGCCGCATCGCGCGCCGCATGATCCGGCGCAGCACGTAACCGCGCCCCTCATTGGCCGGCAACACGCCGTCCGCGACGAGGAAGCCCGACGAGCGCAGATGATCGGCGATCACACGGTGGCTGGCCTTGGCGTCGCCCTCCGCCGCCGTGCCGGTCAGCGCGGTCGAGGCCGCGATCAGCGCCTTGAACGTGTCGGTATCGTAATTGTCGGTGACGCCCTGAAGCACCGCCGCGATCCGCTCCAGCCCCATGCCGGTGTCGATCGACGGACGCGGCAGCGGGTTGCGCGTCTCCTTGTCGACCTGCTCGTACTGCATGAACACGAGGTTCCAGATCTCGACGAAACGATCGCCATCCTCCTCCGGGCTGCCGGGAGGGCCACCCCAGATGTGATCGCCGTGATCGTAGAAGATCTCGCTGCACGGGCCGCACGGGCCGGTGTCGCCCATCGACCAGAAATTGTCCTTGGTGGCGATGCGGATGATGCGGTCTTCCGGCAGACCGGCGATTGTCTTCCACAGGTCGAACGCTTCATCGTCGGTGTGGTACACCGTGACGGTCAGCTTCTCGGCCGGGATGCCCCATTCCTTCGTCAGCAAATTCCAGGCGAGCGTGATCGCGCGTTCCTTGAAATAATCGCCAAACGAGAAATTGCCGAGCATTTCGAAGAAGGTATGGTGCCGTGCGGTATAGCCGACATTGTCGAGATCGTTATGCTTGCCGCCAGCGCGCACGCATTTCTGCGAGGAGGTCGCGGTCGAATAGGCGCGCGATTCCAGCCCGGTGAAGACGTTCTTGAACGGCACCATGCCCGCATTCACGAACATCAAGGTCGGGTCGTTCTGCGGCACCAGCGGCGCGGACTGGATGCGGGCATGCCCCTCGGCCGCGAAATAGTCGAGGAAGCTGCGGCGAATGTCGTTGGTCGAGATCATAGCGACGACTTAGGCGAGCGCGGCGATCTTCTCAAGCGTGGCGCGTGTGCGACGAGCGGTGTCCGCTCACCCCAGCGGCGCGTCGATCGACAGCGGCGGCACCGAGAACCATTTCGGCCCGGCCGGCGTCATGTGGAAGCAGTCCTCCAGCCGCACGCCGAACTGACCGGGCAGATACAGGCCGGGTTCGTCGGAGAAACACATGCCCGCCGCGAGCGGCATGGTCTCACCGCGGACGAGGTTGACCGGCTCGTGCCCGTCGAGCCCGATGCCGTGGCCGGTGCGGTGCGACAGCCCCGGCAGACGGTAACGCGGACCATAGCCGAGGCTTTCGTAATAGCCGCGCACCGCATCGTCGACCGCGCCCGCCGGCGTGCCGATCCGCGCCGCAGCGAAGGCTTTCGCCTGACCGGTGCGGACATGCTGCCACACGGTACGCTGCGCCTTGCTCGCCGCACCGTGGACGAAGGTGCGCGACACGTCCGATTGATAGCCCTGCACCGTGCAGCCGCAGTCCATCAGCACCACCTGTCCGTCCTGCACGATCTGGGCTGCACGGCTGCCGTGCGGGTAGGCGGCAGCCTCGCCGATCAGCACCAGCGAGAATTCGGGGCTGCCACCCAGCTTGCGCGTCGCCGCATCCATCAGCGCGGCGATCTGCTCGCGCGTCATGCCCGTCTCGACGCGTGGATAGACCCAGCGATAGGCCGCGATCGTCACGTCGGTCGCGAGTTGCATCAGCGCGATCTCGGGTGCGGTCTTGACCATGCGGCAGCCGCGCACGACCGGATTGGCCGAGACGATCTTCGCGCCCGGCAGCGCGCGCGCGAGCCCGTCCACCGCGAAATAGCGCACCGTTTCCTCCACGCCGACGGGCCGAGCGGCGAGACCCCGCTCGCGCAGGAACCCCGCCACCAACGCGAGTGGATCCTCATCCTCCTGCCACACCCGCACGTCGGCGGCGATGCCGAGCGTCTGGCGCACCGACGGCTCCTCGAAGAACGGGGTGACGATGCAGGGGTCGCCCTCCGCCGGCAGCACCGCCGCGGTCAGCCGCTCGCTGCGGTGCCACGCCACGCCGGTGAAGTAGATGAGCGACGATCCCGCCTCGACCAGCACCGCGCCGATCCCGTTCGCTTTCATCAACGCCTGCGCCCGCGCGATCCGTGCGCGTCGCTCGTCCGCGCCGATCGGCACCGCCGCTTTGGTCATGTCGGACAGGCCGGCAAGGTCGGGTTCGGCCGCGCGAAGCAGGCCGGACGACGCGAGCAACGGGAGCGTCCCCGCACCTTTCAGGATCCTGCGACGATCCACCGAGAAGAAATTTTGCTGCATGCCGCGACGATACGGCGCTTGACGACGCGGGGGCAATGCCCTTCGCTGTACGCGGGGCATCCGGGAGAACAAACTTGGCGAAGCGATTGACGTGGTACATCCTGGGCGGGCTGGTGCTCGGCATCGTGCTTGGCTGGGCGATCCACGCGGGGGTGGATGACGGCACGCCGGCCAGTGCGGCACGGTTGAAGGCGATCGCAGGCTGGTTCTCGATCCTGACGACGGTGTTTCTGCGCCTCATCAAGATGATCATCGCGCCGCTGGTGTTCTCCACGCTGGTCGTGGGCATCGCGCATATGGGCGATACCGGCGCGCTCGGCCGGGTCGGGCTGAAGTCGCTCGGCTGGTTCGTCGGCGCGAGCCTGGTGTCGCTGACGCTCGGGCTGCTGCTGTTCCACCTCACCTCCGATCTCGGCGATGCGCTGGGCCTCAGCCCGCATCTGACGCCGCCGCCGGTCGACGCCTCGGTCGGGCTGGACGAAAGCGGGTTCGACGTCGCCAAGATCATCACGCATATCGTGCCGAGTTCGATCGTGGACGCGATGGCGACCAACGAAATCCTCCAGATCGTGATCTTCTCGGTGTTCTTCGGCGTCGCGGTGACGGCGGTCGGCGCGCGCGCGGAGCCGCTGGTCGCGGCGGCCGAGGGGCTGGCGGCGGTGATGCTTCAGATCACCGATTACGTAATGCGACTGGCGCCGATCGCGGTGTTCTCGGCGATCACCGCCGCGCTTGCCGAACACGGGCCGGCGCTGATATTCAAGCTCGCCTATTTCATGGGCAGCGTCTATTTCGGATTGGCGACCTTGTGGATTGCGCTCGGCGCCGCGGCGTTCGCGGTGATCGGCAGGCGGGCGGGCACTTTGTTCCGCTACATCCGCGAACCGGCGCTGCTCGCCTTCTCTACCGCATCGTCCGAGGCCGCCTTCCCGCGCACACTCGAAGCGCTCGACCGGTTCGGCGTGCCCGCCAAGATCGCCAGCTTCGTGCTGCCGCTCGGCTATTCGTTCAACCTCGACGGTTCGATGATGTACATGACCTTCGCGGCGCTGTTCATCGCCAAGGCCTATGGCATCCACCTCGCGCTTGGCACGCAGATCGTCATGCTGCTGACCTTGATGGTGACATCGAAGGGTATCGCCGGCGTGCCCCGCGCGAGCCTCGTCGTGATCGCGGCGACTTTGTCGCAGTTCGGCATTCCCGAGGCGGGGCTGTTGCTCATCATCGGCGTGGATCAGTTCCTCGACATGGGCCGCTCGGCGACCAACGTGGTGGGCAACGCGATTGCGGCGAGCGTCGTGGCGCGCTGGGAAGGCGGCTTCGAGGAGCCGCTACCCGCCGAGATCGAGCCGCCGCATGCACCGAGCCATGGGTTCAGCCATCACGGGTGACAACGATCCTGCGTAGCGGGAGCGGTGACGTCGATTCGATCGCGGGGGTAAGTGCGTTCTCCGCGACAAAGGCTGGGCGACGTCCGCGAACATTGTACGCATACGTTCTGCCCGGAGCGAACGCGGCGGCGCGGAACCCCGCAAACGCATGTCGGCGTAGGGCAGACGAACGGTGTCGGCGAACCGCTGTGGAATCGGCTCACCTGAGGATCGCCGGTGAAGATCGCCCCCCGCACGAATCGAGATCGCGCTCGCACCGCTGGTGAAAGCCGTCTCGTCGCGTCGCCCTAGGTAAGGCGCCTGATGATATAGATTCCCGAAAGATCGCCCGACCTACCCCGCGTAAGCGTAAGCGCCACCCTGTTGGAGCGCCGCCTGATAGGCGGGGCGCGCATGAATCCTGTCGAGCCAGGCGATCGTCGCCGGGCGACTCGCGTCTAGCCCGGCGCGGCTGCGCGCCGCCTCGAGCGGGAAGCTCATCATCACGTCGGCGGCGGTAATCGTGTCGCCCGCAAACCACGGATGATCCGCCAGCACGCTTTCCACATAGTCGAGATGCACCTCCACCATCGGCCGGAAACGCTTGATCGCCGCGCGTCCGAACACCGGCACACGGCTCAGCACGAGCGACACCAACAGCGGCGGCATCAGCGAGCCCTCGGCGTAATGAAGAAACTGGCGGTAACGCAAAGCCGCCCCCCGATGCGCGGGCGCGGCGAAGCGGCCATCGCCTTTCTCGACCAGATATTCGACGATCGCACCGGTCTCGACCAGAACGTGGCTGTCATCCTCGACGATCGGCGACTTGCCGAGCGGGTGGATGCGCTTGAGCGCTTCGGGCGCGAGCATCGTCCTGGCATCGCGCGCGTAACGGCGGACGATGTACGGCAGGCCGAGTTCCTCGAGCAACCACAAGACGCGCTGCGACCGCGAATTCTCGAGATGATGGACGATGATGGTCATGCCGGCTCCTTTCGCGGAGCGCTCAGCGCATGCCGTGCAAGACGGTTCCGAAAACCTCCGGCAAGGGCGACCGGCGCATGCTGCGGCGCGACATGCTGAAAGGCCCGCGGCGTACGCGGGCCTTTCCGGGCTTCGCGGCGTGTGAGGGCACGTCGCGTAAAAGAAAGAGTGCGCCGCCACCCGAGCGGCGGCGCTACCTCACATTTCGGCGTCGTCGTCCTCGGGACCGGCCATCATTTCTTCGGCGACCTTGTCGGTGCGGCTGCGGATCGCCTTTTCGAGACGGTCGCACATCTCGGGATTTTCCCGCAGGAAGTTCTTCGAGTTCTCACGACCCTGACCGATGCGCACGCTGTCGTAGCTGAACCACGCGCCCGATTTCTCGACCAGCCCGGCCTTCACGCCGAGATCGAGGATCTCGCCGATCTTGGAGACGCCCTGCCCGTACATGATGTCGAACTCGACCTGCTTGAACGGCGGGGCGACCTTGTTCTTGACGACCTTGACGCGCGTGGTGTTGCCGATGATCTCCTCGCGGTCCTTGATCTGGCCGGTGCGACGAATGTCGAGGCGGACCGAGGCGTAGAATTTGAGAGCGTTGCCGCCCGTCGTCGTCTCGGGATTGCCGTACATCACACCGATCTTCATGCGGAGCTGGTTGATGAAGATCACCATGCAACGCGAGCGGCTGATCGAGCCGGTCAGCTTGCGCAGGCTCTGCGACATGAGACGCGCCTGAAGGCCGACATGGCTGTCGCCCATCTCGCCCTCGATTTCGGCGCGCGGCACCAGCGCGGCGACCGAGTCGACAACCAGCACGTCGATCGCGTTCGAGCGCACGAGCGTGTCGACGATTTCGAGCGCCTGCTCGCCGGTGTCGGGCTGCGAGACGATCAGTTCGTCAATATTGACACCAAGCTTCTTGGCATACACCGGATCGAGCGCATGCTCCGCATCGACGAAGGCAGCGGTGCCGCCGGTCTTCTGCGCCTCGGCGATGACATGGAGCGCGAGCGTGGTCTTGCCCGAGCTTTCCGGCCCGTAGATCTCGATCACGCGGCCGCGCGGCAGGCCGCCCACGCCAAGCGCGATATCGAGTCCGAGCGAGCCGGTCGAGATCGCCTCGACCTGCATCGTCTCCTTGGAGCCGAGCTTCATCGCCGAGCCCTTGCCGAACGCGCGATCAATCTGCGCGAGTGCGGCTTCGAGCGCCTTTTGCCGCTCGTCGGCGGCCTTGGTATTGGATGCTGCCATTTTGGAGTCGATGACCTTCAAAGATGCCGCCACAGGAGCCTCCATCGCTAAACCGTTGTGCGCACCGATACAATGCGCGTTGGAGGCTTCGTATCCTATTTGTTCCGGGAGAACAAGAGCGGAACTTACAATTTCGTGTCATCGTCGCCCCGGCGCAGGCCGGGGCCGCTCACTTCGGAGCAATCGGCTAGCCAGATTATGCAGCGGCCCCGGCCTGCGCCGGGGCGACGAGGTCAGGCGAGCGCGTCTAACGCCTTCGACACGCCATCCATCGTGAACGGCTTGGCGAGCGACGGCCGGTCGCGGAAGCGTTCCGCCACGCTGTCGTGCGAGCCGCCGGTCGCGAACACGAACGGGATGTTCCGCTCGGCCAGCGCGTCGGCGATCGGCAGGCTGGTCTCGCCGCCACGCAAATTGAGATCGAGGATCGCGGCGTCGATCCCCCCCGCCTCGACCAGCTCCAGCGCCGCCGCGCAGCAATCGGCAGTGCCGACCGGCACCTTGTCGAGGATCTCGAGGAAGTCCTCCAGCATCATTGCGATCAGCGGTTCGTCTTCGACGATCAGGATATTCTGCGGTGCGCCCATGATTCGCCCATAACCGTCAACCCCCGCCCGCACCAAGCCCTTTTGCCGTCATAAGCGCGCGCACCGCCTCGGCAAGCTGCTGAACTGAAAACGGTTTGGCCAAAAATGCGACGTTGTCGAGATCGATCGACTTGCGCAGCGTCTCCTCGGCATAGCCCGACATGAACAGGATCGGCAGGTCCGGGTAGCGCTTGCGGGCGTGGCGCACCATCGTCGGCCCGTCCATCAGCGGCATCATAACGTCGGTGACGAGCAGATCGGGGCGCGGCTGACTGGCGAGCCGTTCGAGCGCCGCCTCGCCATGTTCGGCGGTGAGGACGGTATAACCCTGCCGCGTCAGCGCGCGTTCGGCGACGGCGCGCACCATGTCCTCGTCCTCGACCAGCAGGATGGTGCCGCTGCCCCACAGGTCGAGCGGCTTCTTGGGCGGCACGATCACCGTATCGGCGACCGGCACCGAGGCGGTGTGGACCGGCAGATAGAGCGTGAACACCGCCCCCTGCCCCGCCTTGGATTCCGCAAAGATATAGCCACCCGATTGCTTGACGATGCCATAGACGGTCGACAACCCGAGCCCGGTGCCCTTGCCGACCTCCTTGGTGGTGAAGAACGGCTCGAAGATCTTGGGCAGGATCTCAGGAGGAATACCCGCACCATTGTCGGCGACTTCGAGCGCGACGTAATCGGCGATCGGCAGGATGTCCGACCCCATCCGCCGCACGTCGGCGGCGGTGACGGCGAAGGTGCGGATCGACAGCACCGCGCCACCCTGCGGCGGTTTGCTGAGCATCGCATCGCGCGCGTTGACCGCAAGGTTGACGACGACCTGTTCGAGCTGCCCCGGATCGGCGCGCACCGGCGCGAGGCTGCGGCCATGCTTGACGTTGAGCGTGATCGTCTCGCCGAGCAGGCGCTTGAGAAGCTGCGACACTTCCGAGACGATATCGGGCAGTTGCAGCACCTGCGGGCGGAGCGTCTGCTGGCGCGAGAAGGCAAGCAACTGGCGCGTCAGCGAGGCGGCGCGGTTCGAATTGGCGCGGATCTGCTGGATGTCGTCATAGTCGCTGTCGCCGGGCGAATGGCGCATCAGCATCAGGTCGCAATGGCCGATGATCGCGGTGAGGATGTTGTTGAAATCATGCGCGACACCGCCGGCGAGCTGGCCGACCGCCTGCATCTTGGTGGCCTGCGCGACCTCGCGCTTGAGCCGGGTCTCCTCGCCATTGTCCTTGAGGCTGAGCAGCACCGCCGCATCGCCCAGCCCCCGCGCGCCCGCGATCGACAACGCGACCGGCTCGTCGGGATGATCCTTCAGGCGGATGGCGAGATCGCTCGAATGCGCCGCCCCGCTCGCGAAGCGACGCACCGCGTCGGACACCACGCCCTTGTCCTCGCGCACCACCAGATCGCCCGGATAGAGCGGCGGCGCGGCGGGATCGACCCCGGCGGCGCGCGCGAACGAATCGTTCATTTGCAGGAAGCGCCCGTCGGCCCCGACCAGCGCGACGCCGAACGGCATCAGCGCGACAAGCGTCTGGACATGCGCGGTGGCGCTCGCGCCGATCGCGGGTGCACCGCCCTGCTCCTCGTCGATCAGCGCGACGAGCATCGGCGCCTCGTCGCCTTCGAGGAACGGGATTTGCAGGATCCGCAGCGGGTTCCTGAGCATCCCCTCGCGTTCGAAACGGACCATGCCGCGTTCGTCGGTGATGAGAAAGCGCGCGAAATCACGGCCGGTGATGGCGGCATCCTCATGCCCCATCGCCCGCGCGCGCAGCACGCTGTTGGCGGTGACGACCCGCCCGTCATGCCCGATCAGCGCGATCATGATGCCGGCCCGACCGAACTGGTCGCCGGTGCGGCTCGCGACGAGATCCTCGACCGTCGCGGCGAGGTTCATGCCGGTGGACTGACGGAAGCGCCACACCAGCAGGTCCCCGTCCTCGCCCGCGCAGGCGATCTCACCGGTGACGGCGGTGCCGCGCACGACGAGCCGCTCGACCGTCGCGGTGCCGTCGCGCCACGCCTTGCGGCCAGCGATGCCGAGCCGGTCCGCGCCGTCGCCGTCGAGCGGCAGGCCGGGCGGCGTCGGGAAACCGCCGAACAGCGCCTCGTAACGATCGTTCGCGCACACCAGCCGCCCGGCGCGGTCGGTCACGGCGACCGCATCGGGGCTGGCGGCGGCGAGCGTGCGGGCGAGTGCCCAGTCGGGTTCCGCCCCCTCGCCCGCATTGGCCGGGAACAGGCGGCGGAACGCGATTGCGCCGCCCGCCACCAGGATCGCGGTGGCGAGGAACGCCGCCGCGATCACGATGTTGCCGAGCAGCAGCAGGATCACCAGCGCGGCGGCGATGCCGCTGCCAACGGCGATCAGCGCGGCGCTGCGCTGCGCGGCGGTCGGGTCCGGGTTCAGGGCAGGAAAGCTGGCCATTCGAACCCTCTCTGTGGTCGCACCCGGACCAGCGTCAAGCTACCAGATGCGGACGCGTTGCTCGGGCGTGAGATACAGCGTCTCGCCCGGCTTGGGCTGGAACGCGCCGTACCACGGATCGAGATTGCGCACGATATCCGCGCGTTGCTCGGACGGGCTGTGCGGATCGACCAGCAGCCGCTGGCGCAGGTTCGCCTCGCGGTAGCTGCGCCGCCAGACCTGCGCCCAGCCGAGGTAGAAACGCTGATCCGCGCTGAACCCGTCGATCACGGGCGGCTGCGCACCCCCGAGCGAAGCGTGATACGCGTCGTAAGCGATCGTCAGGCCGCCCAGATCGGCGGTGTTCTCGCCGAGTGTGAGGTGGCCGTTGACGTGCATGCCGGGCAGCGGTTCATACGCATCATATTCCTTGGCGAGCGCCTCCGTGCGCGCGTTGAACGCCTTGACGTCGGCGGGCGACCACCAGCTCGCGAGCTGGCCGTGCTCGTTATATTTCGCACCCTGATCGTCGAAATGATGGGTCAGCTCATGGCCGATCACCGCGCCGATGCCGCCATAGTTCACCGCCGGGTCCGCCGCCGGATCGAAGAACGGCGGCTGGAGGATCGCCGCCGGGAAGACGATCTCGACCATCGGCGGGTTGGCGTAGGCGTTCACCTCCATCGGCGTCATGCCCCATTCCCAGCGCTGGAGCGGCTTGCCGAGGTGGCTGACGTTATAGGCGTGGCTCCACTGGTTAGCGCGCCACGCGTTGCCGAACGCATCGCCCGCCGTGACGGTCAGGCCGGAATAATCCTTCCACTGGCTCGGGTAGCCGATCTTCGGCGTGAACGCGGCGAGTTTGGCATGCGCGCGGACCTTGGTGGCGGGCGTCATCCAGTCGAGCTTGTCGATACGGGCGTCCATCGCGGCGATGATGTTGTGGACGAGCTTGTCCGCCGCAGCCTTCGTCTCGGGCGGGAAATACTTCGCGACGTAGAGCTTGCTCACCTCGTCGTCGATCGCGCCGGTGGTGAACTGCACGGCGCGCTTCCACCGCGCCTCCTGCTCGGGCGTGCCGGACAGGACGTTGCCGTAGAAGGCGAAATGCTCGTCATCGAAGGTCTTGGGCAGCACGTCGGCGTAGGCATCGAGCGAGCGCATCAGCAACTGGTCGCGCAGAACGGTCAGCGACGCCGAGGCGATCAGCCGCGCGATGCCGGCGACGGCGGTGGGCTGCGCGACAATCACGCTGTCGACCGGCGCGCCGATGCCGGCGAAATAGGCGACGAAATCGAAGCCGGGTGCGGCCTTGGTCAGCGCGGCGACGGTCATCTTGTTGTAGGTCTTGTCCGCGTCGCGGCTTTCGGTCCGCGTCCAGCTTACGCCTGCGATCCTGGTCTCATACTCGACCAGCGCCTTAGCGCGCGCTGCCGCATTGGGCTCGCCGGCGAGCGTCAGCACCTTGGCGATGTGTGTTTCGTAGGCGGCGCGGGCTTCGGCAAGCTTGGCGTCCTTGCTCAGATAATAGTCGCGGTCGGGCATGCCGAGCCCGGCTTGCGACAGGCTGAGCGCATAGACTTCGGGGTTCTTGTCGTCCTGACCGACCCCCGCGCCGAACGGGCCGTCGATCCCCGCCCGTGCGGCCTCTGCCACCAAAGCCGCATAGGCACCCTTGGCCTTCAGCCCCTTCACCTTGGTCAGCCACGGCTGGATCGGCGCAAGCCCCTTGGCGTCGATCGCCGGACGATCGAGGAAGGTGGCATACGCCGTGCCGATCTTCGAGTTCGAATCCTTCGCGGCCTCTTCGAGAATACCCTTGGTGCGCGATTCGGACAGATCGGACAGCAGGTTGAACGAACCGTAGTTCGACTTGTCGGCCGGGATCGGCGTGGTCTTCGCCCAGGTGCCGTTGCCGTACTTGTAGAAATTGTCGCCCGGCGGGACCGAGCGGTCCATCCCGGCTTCGTCGAAGCCGAACGTGCCGAATTGCGGCTTGCCGGTTGTCGTCGCCGCGGCAGCGCGATCGGCGGCGGGCGGCGGCGGCACGTCTGCGGCGGGCGGCGCGGAGTCGGTCGCGCAGCCGGCCAGCATCGTGGCGGAAAGCAACGCCGCGAGAAGCGAGGATCGGATCATGAAACACCCCTGAAACATTATGATAGGGTGTTGTAAGCGGATGTTACAGCCCCGGTCCAGCCCGCCGTAACGATCGCGCGCGCCACTTGCGCACGATCCACCAGCGCCAGCCGAGCGTGCTCGCCGCGAAGCCCGTCACCGCGAAGACGACCGTGATCGTCACCAGCCCGAGCGCCAGCGCGGGCCCAGCCTCTGACAGCAGCCAGTGCAGCCAGCCCTCGCTCGCGCGCACCACGTTCGCGCCTTCGGCTTCGTACCGCAGCAGTCGGCTGCCGACCCAATAGGCCGCGACCCACAGGGGCGGTGTCGTCAGCGGATTGGTGATGAGCGTGGTAAGCGCGGCGGTGGGCACGTTCGCCCGGCACGGCAGCGCGAGCAGCGCCGACAGCGGCACCTGCGCGACCGGGAACAGGATGCCGGTCACCATGCCGAGCGCGACGCCGCGCGGCACCGATCGCCGCGTGAACCGCCAAAGCTCCGGCGCGAGCACGCGGTGCGCGACCGGACGGAGGATGCGGCTGCGCTCCATGCTCTCGCGCGTCGGCACGTTGGCGCGCAGCCACGCAGTTGCCCGCGCGAGCATGCCGCTCATCCGCGCTCGCGCATCAGGCGGCCCTGCTCGCGCTTCCAGTCGCGCTCCTTGGTCGCTTCGCGCTTGTCGTGCGCCTTCTTGCCCTTGGCGAGCGCCAGTTCCACCTTCGCACGACCCTTCGAGTTGAAGTAGATCATCAACGGCACCAGCGTCATCCCCTCGCGGGCGACGGCGCCGTGCATCTTGTTGATCTCGCGCTCGTGAAGGAGGAGTTTACGCGGCCGTTTAGGCTCGTGGTTGAAGCGGTTGCCGTGGCTGAACTCGGGCACGTTCGAGTTGATGAGCCACACCTGCCCGTCATTCACCTCGGCATAGCTCTCCGCGATCGAACCGGTGCCCGAACGCAGCGACTTCACCTCGGTGCCGGTCAGCGCGATGCCGGCCTCGTAGGTGGTTTCGATCGCATAATCGTACCGCGCGCGCCGGTTCTCGGCGACGATTTTGGTTTTTTCGAAAACGGGGGGTTTGGGACGGGCCATAAGAGACGGGGATGTAAGGCGCGCGGCCGCTTATGGGAAGGCCGGAGTTGCGTCGGCCCCGACTGCGGTGTTCAGTCCGGCCGCCGCGCGCCGTGGCGGACGCCGACGATATACACCGTTTCGCCGTCGACCCGGTAGCGCATGACATAGGGCGGGATCGTCGCAAGCTCGCGCCGGCCGCCGGTGCGTCCGCGTTCGGGAAAGTCCTTGAGGGTATCGGCGGCGTCGATCAGGCGTCGCGCCATGCGCTGCGCCGCCTGCGGGTCGAACTGGTGGATGTAGCGGCGGATCACCTCGAGACTGGCGAGCGCTTCGCGTGTCCAGACTATTCGAGCCATTCGGCAGGTGCCGGGGCTTCGGCAGGCGTTCCCCATGTCGCCAGCCACGCGGCGACCTCGGCATGATCGACGATCCGGCCAGCAGCGACGTCCGCGTCCGCGCGCGCATCGGCATCCGCGACAGCTTGCGGATCGGGTTGCTCGTAGAGGGCTCGCTCGACGTTCATCGCGTGGAACATACCATCATCTCGCGCACGAGACGAGCGCCTATAGCCCAGCCGCCGCCATCGCCGCATCGACCGCAGCGCGCGCCGCCTCGTTCGGCCAGGTCATCGGCAGGCGCAGGCCGGTCGGAAAGCCGGGGATCACCTTCGACACCGCGTACTTCACCGGCCCCGGCGAGGCATCAGTGAACATCGCCAGATGCAGCGCGAACAGCCGATCCTGTAGCGCGAGCGCGCCGGTGTAATCCTCATCGTCGATCGCCGCCTGGAACTCGGCGCAGAGCCGCGGCGCGACGTTCGCCGTCACCGAGATGCAGCCCACTCCGCCCATCGCGCTGAAGGCGAGCGCGGTCTCGTCGTTGCCGGAAAGCTGCGCGAATGCCGGCCCGCACGCCGCGCGCTGCTGCGACACGCGGGTGAGCGCGCCGGTGGCGTCCTTCACCCCGACGATACTGGCGGGGAACGCCTCGACGAGCCGCCCCATCGTCTCGGGCTGGATGTCAGTGACGGTGCGCCCGGGCACGTTGTAGAGCAGCACCGGCAGGTCGCACGCCTCGACGATCGCGGCGAAGTGGCGGAAGATGCCCTCCTGGCTCGGGCGATTATAGTATGGCGGCACCATCAGCGCGCAATCCGCACCGGCATCCTTGGCGGCCTTGATGTTGCGGATTGCGACCCGCGTGTCGTTGCTGCCCGCACCCGCGATCACCGGCACGCGGCCCTTCGCCTGATCGACGCAGACCTTCACGACATGGAAATGCTCCTCGAAATCCATCGTCGCGGATTCGCCGGTGGTGCCGCACGGCACCAGACCGGTCGAGCCTTCGGTGATCTGCCATTCGACGAAGTCGCGGAACGCGGTTTCCACGAAGCTGCCGTCTTCGGCGAACGGCGTGACGAGTGCGGGGATCGAGCCTGTGAACATGGCCGTCCCCTACGCGCGGGCGCGTCGAAACGAAAGCCCGTTCAGGCGGTGAACCGCTTGGTGAAGCCCTTGGGCGCGCGCTCCTGATCGGCACGCGCCTCGACATTGTCGATCCGCGCCTTTTCCGGGCCTTCACGCACCGCCTCGACCATGCCGTCGACCTGCTCCTCCTCGCCCGCGATCAGCAGTTCGACCCGTCCGTCGCGCAGGTTGCGTACCCAGCCCGCCACGCCGAAATCGCGCGCGCGGCGCACCGCCCAATCGCGGAAACCGATGTTCTGAACCTTGCCACTCACGTAAACGCGTTGAACGACTTGCATTGCGACCTAGCTTCCCTTGAACGACCGCGCCGCCCGGCACGGGTATGCCGCGACGCCTAGCACGCGCGGCCGCGAAGGACATAGGCCATGCGAGCGGCTTGTCGCAAAGCACGCCGCCTTGGTCGCGCAGCCGCTAGCGCGCGGGCGGATAGTCGATCGCGATCACCTCATATTCGCGTTCGCCCGCCGGCAGCACCACGCGCCGCAGATCGCCGATCCCGGCGCCACGCAGCGCGCGGGCGAGCGGCGCGTTCCAGCCGATCCTGCCCGCACCCGCATCGGTCTCGTCGTCGCCGACCAGCGTCAGCACCCGCTCGGTATCGTCCTCGTCGGCGATGGTGACGGTCGCGCCGAACCACACGCGGCTGCGGTCGGCCTGCTGCGCGGGATCGACGATCCTGGCGGCCTTCATCCGCCGCGCGAGGATATTAAGCCGCCGGTCGATCTCGCGCAACCGCTTGCGACCGTAGATATAGTCGCCGTTCTCGGAACGATCGCCGTTGCCCGCCGCCCAGGAGATCACATCGACCAGCTTGGGCCGTTCGTCGCCCAGCAACTGGTCGTATTCGGCGCGCAGCACCGCATAGCCGGCGGGCGTGATGTAATTGGGACGGTCGTTCATCGCAGCGGCCTAGCGCGCCGCCGCCGTGCTGTCATGGTTCAGCCGGGCCGGCCCTTGCCGAGATACCAACTGATCCGGTTCACCCCGGTGGAACGCGCATGCTGCGGGTTCATCAGATCGTACACCACCGCGTTTTCAAGCACGCGCTGGACGTAGTTCTTGGTCTCGTAGATCGGAATCGCCTCGATCCAGTCGACCACGTCCACCGCCCCAGTGCGCGGATCGCCGTTGGCGCGGAGCCACTTGTTCACGTTGCCGGGCCCGGCATTGTACGCCGCCACGGCCAACGGATAGCTGCCGTACAGATTGTAGATCCGCGCGAAATAGCTCGATCCGACCATGATGTTGTAATCGGTGTCGGTGGTCAGATCGGCGGGATTATAGCTCAGCCCGAGCTTGGTCGCGGTTTCGCGCGCGGTGCCGGGCATCAACTGCATCAGCCCGCGCGCGCCGGCATGGCTGACCGCGGCGCGGTCGAACTGGCTCTCCTGCCGGGCGATCGCGTGGATCATCACCCAGCTATCGTTGGCGCTGGCGGGCACGCGCACCGTCGGGAAGCCGACCGTCGAATAATCGCTGAGGCCGTTCTGGAGCGCGCTGCGCCCGACCATCACGCCGAGATCGGGGCGACCGAGCGTGCGCGACAGCTCGGTCGCGAGCGCGTGGTCGCTGTCGGTCTTGGCGTCGATCGCTATCTGGCGGACGAACGCGCTCTGATCCTCCCAGTCGCCGGCAGTGCCGAGATATTGCGCGGCGCGCACCGTCTCGCGATTGTAGAACGCGTCACGCGCGACCGGATCGACCGGGCGCATCACCGGCGCGCCGGGTGCGGCGAGCGCGCGGCCGAGCCGTTCGGTAGCGAGTTGGCCGTAGAACAGGTCGGGGAAGCCGGCGGCCTGCGTGTAATAGCCGGTCGCCACGTCGCGCTGCCCGGCGGCTTCGGCGGCCCGGCCCGCCCAGTACAGCCCCTTCGACTGCGTGGTCGGCGCCTTCGAGGCATGCGCATAGCGCGCGAACAGCGACACCGCATCGGCGGGACGGCCGAGCTGCTTCAGCGCGGTGTAGCCGGCCAGCCAGACCAGACTCGTGTAATCGTCGCGCTCACCATAAGGCTGTGCGCTGACGTCGGTGCCGACCGGGTAGGCGTCATCCACCTGGCGCGCGATATCATAGGCGGTGGCATATTGCGCATCCGCCGCCGCGCCCTTGGCGTTGGCGAGCAGCACCTCATACCATTCCTCGACGCTCCCCGGCCGCGTCGCGAGCGCAGGGCGCCGCGCGAGCAGCTCGCGCGCGCCGAAGCCGCCGTTGTTGCGCAGCCACGTCGCGCGATCGGCGAGCCAGCCCGGATCGGTCGTGCCTACCGCCTGAGTCGCGATCGCCTGCGACGGCGCATCGGCCGCATTGGTGCGGAACGCGAGCCGCGCGGTGAACACCGGCCGGCGCGCGAAGCTGGTCAGCGCAAGCTGACGCTGCGCCGCCGAGGTCGCACCCTGCCACAGCAGCATGTCCATACGCAGATCGTGATCCGCCGGGGTGAGCGCAGCCGAGAAGCCGGTGATGATCTTGGCTTCATCGGTGACGGACAGGTTGCCCGATACCCAGGCGTTACGCGCGGCGAGGTTCGCCTCGTCACGATAGCCCGATGCCGCCAGCGCCTCGGCGAAACGCGTCTTGCCCGCGCCGGTCAGCGGCGGGAAGCGGCGGAAGAACGCGACCGTGGTGGTCGGCGAAACCGGTGTGGTGCCGTCGAGCGCACGCTCAGCCGCGCGGCGCAGCGACATCTCCGCCGGCCAGCCCGGGTGCGCGATCAGGAAATTGGCATACGTCTCGAACGGATAGCCGCTGGTCTGCTGAAGCGACTTCCACTGCGCGACCGCCGCCGACAGCGCGGCGTTCTGCGCCGGATTCTGCTGCTGCGTCAGCGCCTGCGTCGCGCGCCCCCAGCCGAGTTGATCCTGTGCCGCGCCGGCAACGGCGATCGCGCCGGATGCACCCGCCGCCAGCAACACGAATTTGATGACCCCCGGAACCATGCCGCAATATATAAGCCAAAGCCGCTAAGGTGTCTCGTATCAAAAGCAAAAATTGCGGCAGGCGGTTGGTCGGAAATCGCCGGTGGCATCGCACCGCGATCGTGTTACTCTGCATGCCATGACGGCGCAGGAAGTCATCACCATCCCCCACCGCGCGAAATTGCGCGTGGCCGACTTTCTGCTGCTCGCGGAGGCGGGCGCGTTTCAGGATTACGCCCGTACCGAACTGATCGAGGGGGAAATCTGGGTCGTGAATGCCGTCCACAGCCGCCATGCCCGTGCGCATTCCATCGTCACCGTGGAACTCGGCATCGCACTGAAGGTTATGGCCTCGCCGCTGCTGCTCTACACCGCACCATCGACCGAATTGTCCGGCGACTCACTGCCCGAACCTGACATTGCCGTCGCTGACCCCAACGACGCACGCATCCTGCCCGGCGGCGACGTGCGCATCGCCATCGAGATCTCCGATTCCACGCTCGATATCGATCTTGGCCGCAAGCTGCGGCTCTACGCTCGGTATGCCGTGCCGGAATACTGGGTGATCGACGTCGAGGGTCGCGTCATCCATCAGATGTGGTCGCCCGCCGGCGAAACCTATGCCGAGCGCCGCGAGATCGCGTTCGGCACGCCGATCACCGCCGCGACGATAGCCGGCCTGACGGTAGAGACGAGCGCGCTCTGATCACCGTACGATGATGCGACGTTACGATTTTCGTGATACGATCGGATCATGACCGAGCTTGTTCCCCTGACGATCGAGCCGTTACCCGTGAAGTTGCGGGTGGAGGATTACCTCGTGCTCGACGAACTCGGCGCGTTCGAGGCTTACGGCAAGACCGAACTGATCGAGGGGGAAGTCGTTTACATGAATGCGCAGCATCGGCCGCATGCGCGGATCAAATCTCGTTTGTTCCGGGTGCTTGCTGATGCGCTGGACGCTGCGGCAAGCAACCTCGAAGCGCTGGTCGAAGGCTCGATCGCGATGCCGCCGCATAACGTGCCGGAACCGGATATAGCGCTGACGGCCGAACCTGAGGGCAAAGGCCTCATCCCGCTCGCGTCGCTCGCACTGGTGATCGAGGTGGCGGACGCGACAGTCAGGAACGATCTCGGCCGCAAGCAGCGCATCTATGCCCGCGATGACGTGCCGGAATATTGGGTGGTCGACGTCAACAAGCGCATCATTCACCAGATGTGGTCGCCCGCCGGCGAGACCTATGCCGAACGCCGCGAGATCGCGTTCGGCACGCCGATCACCGCGGCGACGGTCGCCGGCCTGACCATCGCCACCGACACGCTCTGATCCGTCAGCGCCCGCGCCAATACTCGAACGCGCGGCCCTGAAGTTCGCGCACCAACCCCGCCGCCTCCGGCCCTTCCCATGCGCCGGTGTAATCGTGCCGCTCGGCGACGCCGGTCCACCAGCCCTGCCCCGGCAAGCGGTCGCTCTCGCGCACCACCAGAACCGCCAGTTCGGGCTCGCCCGCTCCCGCCCCCTGCATGTCGATCGCGTCGAGCGTCTTGCACAACGCGCGCATCTTGGGCCGGGTGAAGCGGTGGCCGAGATCGCGCAGCGCCTCGGAATAGCTCACCACCCGCCCGTCGCGCGCGGCGGCTACGAGCAGCGCACGCACGCGCGCCACGTCGGCGATCGTGCCCGGTCCGGTCTCGGCGGGCACGATGCCTTCGTCCTCCAGCCACTGCGACAGCGTGCCGCCATCGAGGCCGGAGGACCGGGTCGTCACCGCGTCAGCTTCTTGTACGCCAGCCGGGTCGGACGGTCGGCAGCATCGCCGAGGCGACGGCGCTTGTCTTCCTCGTAGCTTTCGAAGTTCCCCTCGAACCATTCGACATGGCTGTTGCCTTCGAAGGCGAGGATGTGCGTGGCGAGGCGATCGAGGAAGAAGCGATCGTGGCTGATCACCACCGCGCAACCCGCGAAGCTCTCCAGCGCTTCCTCAAGCGCGCGGAGCGTCTCGACGTCGAGATCGTTGGTCGGTTCGTCGAGCAGCAGGACGTTGCCGCCCTCCTTCAACATCTTCGCCATGTGGACGCGGTTGCGCTCACCGCCGGAAAGCTGGCCGACCTTCTTCTGCTGGTCCTGCCCCTTGAAGTTGAACGCGCCGACATAAGCGCGCGTGCCGAGTTCCTGCTTGCCGAAGCGGAACACGTCGAGCCCGTCCGAAATCTCCTCCCAGACGTTCTTGTTGGGGTCGAGATCGTCGCGCGACTGGTCGACGTAGCCGAGCCGCACGGTCGAGCCGACGTCGAGCGAACCCTCATCGGGCTGCTCCTGCCCGGTGATGAGCTTGAACAGCGTCGACTTGCCCGCGCCGTTCGGCCCGATCACCCCGACGATGCCACCGGGCGGCAGCGTGAAGTCGAGGTTCTCGAACAGCAACTTGTCGCCATAGGACTTGGTCAGGCCCTTCGCCTCGATCACCTTGCCGCCCAGCCGCTCAGGGATCTGGATGAGGATCTGCGCCTTGCCGATCGAACGGTTCTCCTGCGCGGCCATCAGTTCGTCGAACGCACGGATACGCGCCTTGGACTTGGTCTGGCGCGCCTTGGGGGTCTGGCGCATCCACGCCAGCTCGTCGGCGATCGCCTTCTGCTTGCCCTGCTCCTCGCGCTCTTCCTGCGCCAGCCGCTGCGACTTCTTCTCGAGATAGCCCGAATAGTTGCTCTCGTAGGTGTAATAGCGGCCACGATCGAGCTCGAGCACCCAGTTCACCACGTTGTCGAGGAAGTAGCGATCGTGGGTGACGAGGATGACGTTGCCGGTATATTCCTTGAGATAGTTCTCAAGCCACTGCACGCTCTCGGCATCAAGGTGGTTGGTCGGCTCGTCGAGCAGCAGGATGTCGGGCTTCTCCAGCAGCAGCTTGCAGAGCGCGACGCGGCGCTTCTCGCCGCCCGACAGGTTGGTGACGGGGCTGTCGCCGGGCGGGCAGCGGAGCGCCTCCATCGCCTGTTCGAGCTGGCTGTCGAGGCTCCAGCCGTCGACCGCGTCGATCTTGGCTTGGAGATCGCCCATCTCCTCCATCAGCGCATCGAAATCGGTGTCGTCCTTGGGATCGCCCATCTCCGCCGAGATCGCGTTGAAGCGCGCGAGCATGTCGGCAATCGGGCCGGCGCCGTCGCGCACGTTGCCGATCACGTCCTTGGTGGGGTCAAGCGTCGGTTCCTGCGGCAGATAGCCGACCTTGATGCCCTCGGCCGCCCACGCCTCGCCGGTGAAATCCTGATCGATGCCGCCCATGATCTTCATGAGCGTCGACTTGCCCGAACCGTTTGGCCCGATGATCGCAATCTTCGCATCGGGCAGGAACTGGAGGTGGATGTTGTTGAGAACGGGCTTGGATGCGCCCGGGAAGGTCTTGGTCAGGCCCTTCATCACATAGGAATATTGGACGGCCATTCGGGGTCGTGCTCCGAGACAGGATAAACTGGAAGTTGCACGGGCATTTAAGAGGCTCGGGCACAATTGGCAACGTGAGCGCGGGCGGTTAGACTGGCGGCATGGAACGGCTCGAAATCCCGGTGGATGGCGACAGCGAGCGCTGGCTCGACGCGCTCGAACGCGGCGACGAAGTGGTGTTCGTGCGCGACGGCAAGCCCGTGGCGGAGCTTGCGGCGCGGCGTGAGGGCAGGAAAAATCCGCTCGACCCGGACGCGCTCGCGGCGGTGCAGGCGGCGATGGCGCCGCTGCGGGTTCCGGGCGTGACAGGAGCCCAGTTGATACGCGAACTGCGCGACGCGTCCGACCATTGAGCGCATCCGCGTTCTACGTCGACCCCAGCGTGATTGCCGGTATCGTACTCGGCGATATCGAGACCGACGCCGTTGCCACCGTTGTGCCAATCGGCACGGTGCTGGCTTATAGCACGTTTGGCTTTGGCGAAGTCGTTTCGGCAATCTCCGCACGCACCCGTGCCGCACACGGCAGCGACGAGGATGCCGCCGACCGCTTTCGCGATCTCCGGGTTTTTCTGACGAACTGGGACTGGGCCGACTGGACGCCCGGCGATCTCGACCGCGCGATCGCCCTTACCGCCCGCGCTTCGCTGGCAATCAAATTGCCTGACGCGATTCATATCGCGATTGCGGAACGGCTCGGTGTTCCCTTACTCACCCTCGACCGCCAGCAGTTCTCGGCGGCGCGTTCGCTCGGGCTTTCGCCCATCCAGCCTGCCAATTCGGGATAGCTCATGACCTCCCTTCGCCTCGCCCTGCTTTGCTGTGCCCTCGCTTCGCCGCTGCCCGCACTCGCCGCACCACGTGTCATGCCCGCCGGTGTCGTGCCGGATGCGAAGGTGGCCGCGCTGCGCGATGCCGCGATGAAGGACGATGTCGCCTGGGATATCGTCGAGGGCATCACGACCGAAATCGGCCCGCGCCCCGACGGTTCGCCCGCAGAACAGCGCGCGCGGGACTGGGCGGTGGCAAAGCTCAAGAGCCTCGGCTTCAGGAACGTGCGGGTCGAACCCTACGACCTCCACAACGTATGGGAGCGCGGCGCCGAGACTGCCGAGGTGGTCGCACCCTATCCGCAGCCGTTGAAGCTCGCCGCGCTTGGCAATTCGGGCGCGACGCCGGCGGCCGGGCTGACTGCGCCGGTCGTCTATTTCGAAACGGTCAACGATCTCATGCTCGCGCCCGACGGCAGCCTGGCCGGCAAGATCGCGTTCGTCTCCAACGCGATGCAGCCCACGCAGGGCGGTGAAGGCTATGGCAGCAACGGCGTCGCGCGCTTCCTCGGGCCGAACCTCGCCGCGAAGAAGGGCGCGGCCGCGATCGTCATTCGCTCGATCGGCACCGATCACAGCCGTGCGCCGCATACCGGCACCACCGATTTCGAGGCGGGCGTCGCGCCGATCCCCGCCGCCGCGCTGTCGGTCGCGGATGCCGAGAACCTCGTGCGCATCATCAAGCGCGGCAAGCCCGTGACGTTGCACCTGACGCTCACGCCGAAGTTCGTCGGCACGCGCACCTCCGGCAACGTCGTCGCGGAAGTGCCCGGCACCGACCCCAGGGCGGGGATCATCACGATCGGCGGGCATCTCGACAGCTGGGATCTCGGCACCGGCGCGATCGACGACGGCGCCGGCTTCGCGATCACCACCGCGGCGGCGAAGTGGCTGATGGAAGCGGGCAGGCACCGCCGCACGATCCGCGTCGTGTGGTTCGGCGATGAGGAGACCGGCGGGTTCGGCGGCCTCGCCTATGCCAAGGCGCATGCGAGCGAACGCCATGCCCTCGCCGCCGAATCCGATTCGGGTGCGGATTACGTCTATCGCTTCAACGCCAGTTTCCCCGACGCCGCCAAACCGGTGGCGGACCGGATCGCGGTCGCGCTCGCGCCGATCGGCGTGGTGCGCGGGCACGACACGGCGCACGGCGGCACCGATGTCGAGCCGACGCTGGCGCTGGGCGCGGCGGGAATCGACCTCAACCAGTCGGCATTGCGCTACTTCGACTGGCACCACACGCCCGAGGACGTGCTCGACCGGATCGACCCCGAACAGCTCCGCCAGAACGTCGCCGCGTGGACGGCGATGCTGGCGATCGTTGCGGATGCGCCCGAACCTCTTGTCTCAGGGCAATCTTCCCAATAAGGCGGCGACGCGTAAACAGCCGCAAATCCCCGATTTACAACCAGGGATATGATTTGCGATTGAGACGTTACGGATGCGCGATGGTTCATCCACGCTTCGCGACGGCATCGGGCTGGCCGCGGAATATATAGACTGCTTTGGGAGCAACCGCATGAAGAAGATCGCCCTTGTTCTCGTCGCCGCCGGCCTGATGTCGCTTGGCGCGTGCCACAAGAACCCCGAGGCTGCTGCTATCGAGAACAACGCCGACATGGTGGCGGACAACATCGATGCGGCCGCTGACAACATGGACGCGATGGCCGACAACACCTCGAACGCTTCGGCTTCGGACATGATGTCGAACGCCGCCGACAACGCGCATGACGCAGCGGACAACGTCCGTGCGGACGGCGACGCCAAGGCTGACAACGTCACCAAGTGACGTCTCCTCACGCCGCCCGCGCGGCGGCTTGAGAGGTGACAGGGGCGCTCCGGTTCGGGGCGCCCTTTTTACGAATCGACCAGATTGCCTGAGGGACTCCACCATGAAGACCATGATCGCGTTCGATCTCGACGGGACGCTCGCCGAGAGCAAGCAGCCGATCGGCGACGAGATGTCCCTCCTCCTCAAGCGCCTGCTCGACGTGGCGCAGGTGGCGGTGATCTCGGGCGGCGACTGGCCGCAGTTCGAGAAGCAGGTGGTCGGCCGCATGCAGGCGGACGCCAAGCTCGAACGGCTGTTCATCATGCCGACCACGGGCACCAAGCTGTTCCGCTATGACGGCACCACGTGGCAGACGATCTACAACGACAGCTTCTCGCCCGAGGAGCGCGACCAGGTGCTCGAAGCGCTCAACAAGGCGTGGGATCAGGCCGGCTTCGGGGGTGAGCAGACCTGGGGCGAGCGGATCGAGGATCGCGGCAGCCAAATCACGCTCTCCGCGCTGGGCCAGCAGGCGCCGCTCGAAGCGAAAGAGCATTGGGACCCCAAGCAGGAGAAGCGCCGCCAGTTGCAGGCGATCCTGCGCACGATGATTCCCGATCATTCGATCAACATCGGCGGCGCGACCTCTGTCGACATCACCCGCAAGGGCATCGACAAGGCTTACGGCATGCGCCGGCTGTGCGAGCATGCCGGGATCGAATTCGACAACATCCTGTTCATGGGCGATGCGATCTATCCGGGCGGCAACGACGATCCGGTGCGCGCGGCGGGCATCGATTCGATCAAGGTGCGCGATGTGGCCGATACCTCGGTTGCGATCACGGCGGTGATCGCCTGTTTGAAGGGCTGAGCCAATCCCGTCGCCCCGGCGCAGGCCGGGGCCGCTGGGTTCAGGCCACGCGGATCGCCAGATCACGCAGCGGCCCCGGCCTGCGCGGGGGTGACGAGTTCTACCGCTCCACCGTATCGCGCTTCATCGGCGCGAGCTTTGCCAGAAAGCGGTTCTGCGCGAAGAAGGAAACACCCTCCGCCTGCATCGCGCTCTGGAGGTTCTCGATCAGCGCGGCCATGTCGGCGACCTGAAGCCCCATGTTCTTGTGCGCGTCCTTCATGGTGCGACCGCTATAGTCGCAGCCGCCGTTGAGGATGTAGCAGAACTGCTCCTTCAGCGTGCGCCGCAACCGCACCAGATCCTGCCCCTTGAAAATGTCCGAGATGCGCGGATCGGCGACATTGCGCGCGACCATCGTGTCGACGATCCGCGCAATGCCGGCGCGTCGGTGAAACGCGTCGAGCATGCCGGTGCCCTTGAACGGTGTCGCACCGGCGTTGGTGTTGCTCTGCGCATAGGGATCGACCGGCTCCTCGCCGGGCGGAACGCTCTGGATCGCGGCGGCGAGCGCGAGGGCGAAGATCAGCATCGCGGCACCCTAGCCTATAAACTGCCCTGGATCGACAGGAACGCACCGCGCTGACGGCGCACGGTCGCGATATCGCCGAGATCGGCATAGGCGACCGTCACCGCGAGATGATGCGTCGCCTGCCACGCGCCGAACAGATCGTAAGCCTTCTGCTCGCGCGCGAAGCCGAGGTTGTCCGGCTTGGTGCGAAGCTCCGCGCCAACCAGCACACGCCGCGTCAGCAGTACGCCGGCAGAACCTTCGAACTGCGGGTGATAGGCATCGTCCTTGTCCCCGCCGAAGCCGAGCAACCCGAACTGATTGGCCTTGGTGAAGCGCACCGTGCCGCCCACCACCATGCTGCGCGCGAGCAGAACCTTGGTGGCGGACACGAGGAAATCGACTCCGCGCGTCTCGCGCCCGCCGACTGCGCGGATCACCGCCCCCTTCTCCGCGCGCTTGTACTGCACGCCCACCGAAATCTGCGGCAGCACCGTATCCTGATCGTACACCGCGTCGCCGATCAGCCGCAGCTTGGCGCCGAACACGTCCTGTCCGAACTTGAAACCGTGCCCCAGCCCCAGCGCCGCGCCGGCCGCGCGCGTGTCGAAGGTCTGGTGCGCATAGGACAGTTCGACGCGGTTGCGGATGCCGACCGCCGCGCCCACGCTCGCCAGATCGAAATCGGGCAGCGCCACGTAGGTCGCATGGACGCTGCCGCCGATGCCGTCGTTGGTCTCGTTGCCCGAGACGAGCGCCCAGGTGGCGAGACCGCCGCCGCTCGCCCCTTCCACGCTCGACACGCCGCCGGTCAGCAGCAGCTTGCCGCCGGCGCGCATTTCCTTCGCCGCCGCCGGCTGCACCGCCGCCGCCAGCAATAGCATCAGGCTGGCGAGAACCCGCCAGTATCTCGACATTGGTGCGACCCCCGCTTTTCTGCCACCGCCATAGCGCGATGCTGGTTACGAGCGGGTAAGCGCGCCGTTCAGAGGTTCGTTACCGATTTGCGTTAGGGCAGCGGCCCATGCGCCCCCTCCTCGCCACGCTCGCCCTGATCTGCGCCGTTCCGGCGAGCGCCGCCACCGTGGCGGTCGACGTGCGCGGGGCGGACGGCAAGCCGCTCGCCGGCGCGGTCGTGGTGCTGGAGACCCAGCGCAAGGCGGACGCCCCGATCCATTTCGCCTGGGGCACGGTGATGGCGCAGCAGGACATCGCGTTCGATCCGCACGTGCTGATCGTACCGGTCGGGTCGAGCGTCAGCTTCCCCAATCGCGACAAGGTGCGTCACCACGTCTATTCGGTTTCGAAAGCCAAGAAGTTCGACCTCAAGCTGTACGGCAAGGACGAGACGCGCAGCGTCGTGTTCGACAAGCCCGGCGTCGTCGCGCTCGGCTGCAACATCCATGATGCAATGAGCGGCGTGATCGTCGTGGTCGATACGCCCTTTGCGACGCAGACCGACGCGGGCGGCCACGCGGTGTTGACCGGCGTTCCCGCCGGCGCGGCTACGGCGCGGTTGTGGCACCCCTCGATCCGCGCGCCCGACAACATGACCGCGCAGCCGGTGACGATCGCCGCTAACGGCGGGCCGATCACCCTGTCCGTGCAGCGCCGATGATCGCGCGCGCACGCGCCGCGCTCGCCGCGGCGCTCACCTTCCGCCATCTGCGCACTCGGCTGGCGGTGCTGTACGCGGCACTGTTCGCGCTGGCGCTCGTCATCGTCGCGGCGGCGGCGCAGGCGATGATCCTCGCGCATGCCCGCACCTCGGTTCGCGCCGAGCTGAGCGCGGCGGGCGAGGTGTACGACCGCATCTGGGCGCTGCGCACGCAATCGCTGAGCCGCGCGGCCGACGTCCTCGCGCGCGATTTCGGCTTCCGCAGCGCGATCGGCAGCGGCGACCGCGCAACGATCGAATCGGCGGTGGTGACGCTGCGCGGCCGTTCCGCCGTCACAGGCGCGTTCGTGGTCGATACGTCGGGCAACATCTTCGGCACCGGCCCGCAGGCGCTGCGCGGCGCGCTGGCGACGCTGCCGGACGATCTGCCGCAGGGCGGCGGCGCCGCGGTGATCGACGTGGGGAACGCGGTGTTCCGCGTCGTCGCCTCGCCGATCCTCGCGCCCGATGTGATCGGCTGGATGATCTTCGCGATCCCGCTCGACGCGACCGAGATGCATGCGCTCGAACATCTTTCGGCGATCCCGCTCAACGTGCGCACGCTCTATCGTGGGGCGGGTGGCCACTGGGTGTCGAGCGATCATGCGATCGGCCCTGACCGCGCGCTCGACCGCGTCATCGAGGGCGGCGGGCAGGACAGTGCGCCGCTGACCATCGAGGTCGGCGGAACCGATTCGTTCGCCCGCGCGAAGCTGCTGCAAGGGCGCGGCGACCGGCCCGAGGCGGCCTTGCTGTTCAGCTATCCCAAGAGCCGCGCGCTCGCCTCGTACCGATCGCTCGAGATCGGCATCGCTCTGGCCGGCCTCATCGGGCTGGTGCTGGTGCTGCTCGGCAGTCGCCGGCTCGCAACCAGCATCGCGCGCCCGATCGTCGCGCTCGACGCAGCCGCGAAGGCGCTGGAGGAAGGCGTCTGCGCGCAGGTGAGCGTGGAGGGCACCGACGAGATCGCGCGGCTCGCCGAGAGCTTCAACCTGATGTCGACCGGCATCACCGAGCGCGAGCATCGCATCACCCACCTCGCCTTCCACGATTCGCTGACCGGCCTGCCCAACCGCACGTTCTTCCGCCAGCATCTCGACGCGAGCCTCGCGCGCATCCAGAAGCTGGGCGGAACGGTGACGGTGCTGTGCCTCGATCTCGACGGGTTCAAGGGCGTCAACGATACGCTCGGCCATCCGGTCGGCGACGCGCTGCTCGCGCGGATCGGTACGATGCTGTCCGAACTGGGCCGCGACGGGCTGGTGTCGCGGCTCGGCGGCGACGAGTTCGCCATCATCCTCGACGATCGCAGCGATCCGGACCGGCCGCGCGTGCTCGCACAGGCGATCCTCGATGCGATCCGCGCGCCGCTGACGGTGGACAGCCACCAGATCGCCACCGGCGCCAGCATCGGCATTGCGGTCGGCCCGGGCGACGGTGCGGACCCGGACGTGCTGCTCAAGAACGCGGACCTCGCCTTGTACCGCGCCAAGCAGGACGGGCGCGGCGTGTTCCGCTTCTTCGAACCCGCGCTAGACGCCGCCGCGCGCAAACGCCGCCAGCTTGAGCTCGATCTGCGCGAGGCGCTTCGCGCCGGCCAGTTCCGGCTCAACTATCAGCCGATCTTCGATCTGAAAGCGGATCGGATCGGCGGCTTCGAGGCATTGCTGCGCTGGGAACACCCGACGCGCGGCAACGTCTCTCCGGTCGAGTTCATCCCCGTTGCCGAGGATACCGGGCTGATCGTCGCGATCGGCGCGTGGGTGATGCAGGAGGCATGCCGTCAGGCGTGCGACTGGCCGGAGCATGTCCGCATCGCGGTCAACGTGTCGCCGCTCCAGTTCCGCAACTCGGGCTTCGCCAGCGTCATCTTCCAGGCGCTGTCGCGCAGCGGGCTGGCGCCGGGGCGGCTGGAGGTGGAGATCACCGAATCGGTGTTTCTCGATGGCGAGAAGACGGTTGTGGCGCTGCTTCACCGGCTCCGCGCGATGGGCGTTCGCGTCGCGCTCGACGATTTCGGGACGGGCTATTCCTCGCTCAGCTATCTGCGCAGTTTCCCGTTCGACAAGATCAAGATCGACAAGTCGTTCGTCGACCGGATCGCGCAGGACCAGAGTTCCGCCGCGATCGTCCACGCGATCGTGGATCTCGCAGCGGCGCTCAGCATGGAGACCACCGCCGAAGGTGTGGAAAGCCCGGACCAGCTCGCCGAACTGCGCGGACAGGGATGCAGCAGCATTCAGGGCTATCTGTTCAGCCGCCCGGTCGAGGCGGACAAGGTGATCGCGCTGCTCGGCAAGGCGATGAGCGCGGCGGCATAGCCGCGGCCTGACGCGTTTTCGCCTTCCCCTCGCCCGTCCGGAGCGCGTAGGCGTGGGCGGGAGGATCAGCGATGCCGCTTTACGCTTTCGAGGGACAGCAGCCCACGCTCGCCGGGGGCGTCTGGGTTGCCCCCGGTGCCGATGTGATCGGCGATGTGCGGTTGTCGGAACGGGCGAGCGTCTGGTTCGGGGCGGTGATCCGCGCCGACAACACCACCATCAGGGTCGGCGCGCGCAGCAACGTGCAGGACGGCGCGATGCTCCATTCCGATCCGGGTGCACCGCTGACGATCGGCGCCGACTGTACGATCGGCCACCATGCCATCCTGCACGGCTGCACGATCGAGGATCGCGTGCTGGTCGGCATGGGCGCGGTGATCCTCAACCGCGCGACGATCGGCGCGGGTTCGCTGGTCGGCGCGGGCGCGCTCGTTACCGAGGGCAAGAGCTTCCCGCCCGGCAGCCTGATCGTCGGCAGCCCGGCGCGTGCGGTGCGGGCGTTGAGCGAGGCCGAGTCGGCTGGCCTGCTCGCCTCGGCGGCAGGATATGCGGAGAAGACGCAACGCTTCGCATCGGGGTTGCTCCAGATCGGCTGACTTTCTCCGAGAGAGAATTTCTTTCGTCCGCGCTGGACAGGCGCGGCATCCTGTGGTGTGATCCGAGTCGTGGAACGGGGGTGTCCGGGCCGCACCGGGCGCGAGATCTCTCGCCGCCCATCATCCGGAAAGACGACAGGGAGCGCCCAAGATGACGACCGATCTCCTCGACCGCGACGCGCGGGAAGACCTTCACGATCGCGGCTATTCGCGCCGCCAGATCGGGCGCATCGCGATGCTGCTGGGCGGCGGCGTGGCGGTGAGCCAGTTCGCGGGCGGCACCGCGCAGGCGCAGCAATCCGCCAAGGCGATCGTCGGCGCCGTGCGGATCGGCTCGAACGAATGCTGGACCGGCCCATTCCCGGAAGGCGTGCAGGCGGCAGCAGCGATCGCGGCGGTCGGCAACCGCTACGAGCCCGACAACGAGCATGACAAGCTGAAGGCCGCGGTCGCGCAGGTCGAGGGCGTCACGCCGGAGTGCATCCTCGCTTGGCCGGGGTCGAGCGACCCGCTCAACCGCGCGGTCGTCACCTTCTGTTCGCCGCAGAAGGGACTGGTGACGGCGAACCCGACCTACGAACAAAGCTGGCGCACCGCCCAATGGCTCCAGATCAAGCCGACGCGTGTGCCGCTCACGCCTGACTACCGCCATGACGTCAAGGCGATGCTCGCCGCCGATCCCAACGCCGGGCTCTATTACATCTGCTCGCCCAACAACCCGACCGGAACGCTGACGCCGATCGCGGATATCGAATGGCTGCTCGCCAACAAGCCCAAGGATTCGATCGTCCTGGTCGATGAGGCCTATATCCACTTCGCCGGCACGCAGAGCGCGGCGAAGCTCGCGTGTACGCGCAACGACGTGATCGTGATGCGCACCTTCTCCAAGCTGTTCGGCATGGCCGGGATGCGGCTCGGCCTCACCATCGCGCATCCCGATCTCTACAGGCGGATGATGCGCTACGACGGCGGACAGGTGACCAACATGCTGCCGATGACCGCCGTCGCCTGCGGCACCGCCAGCCTTCCGCTCGCCAGCAAGATCGCCGCGCGCCGTGCCGAAATGATCGCCGCGCGCGAGGAGACACTCGCGCACGTCCGCAAGCGCGGGCTGAAGTATATCCCCTCGCAAGCGAACATGTTCATGCTCGACTGGGGCGCGGGCAAGGATCCCAAGGCGATGCAGGCCGCGTTCGTCGCGCAAGGCGTGCAGATCGGCCGCTCGTGGGACGCTTACCCGACGATGAGCCGCGTCACGGTCGGCTCGGCGGAGGATATGGCCAGGTTCCGCAGCGCGCTGGATAAGATCATGGCATGATGCCAGCGGGCGCGGCCGGCAGCGGTCGCGCCCTGCTTCCCATCAGATGCACGCGGCGATGACGCTGCGCTCCGCAGCGAGACACTTCTAACCACACAGGATCGTCTGTAAGGGCGGCGCGTGACCAATTCCTCCGTGACCGAGCTGTTCCGCTACCCCGTCAAGAGCCTGCGCGGCCATATTCTCGATCAAGCGGCGATCGGCGCGCGTGGGATCGAGGGCGACCGGCGGTGGATGATCGTCGATGCGAACGCGCGCTTCATCACCCGTCGCGAGATGCCCGCGATGGCGTATTTCACCGTGCGGCCGGACGGTGACGCCCTGCTGTTCGACCATCCCGAACATGGCGCGCACCGCGTCCTTCGCCCGGATGCCGACGCGCCGCTGATCGATGCGCGCGTGTGGAGCGACACCGTGCGGGTGCGCCTGACCGGCGCCGACACCGCCAGCTACCTGTCGCGTGCGTTCGGCAAGCCGGTGCGGCTCGTCTTCCAGGGCGACGAGGGCGTGCGGGCGATCGACCCCGCCGTTGCCGCGCCCGGCGAGCATGTCAGCCTGTCCGACGGCTACCCGCTGCTGATCGTGACGCAGGCGTCGCTCGCCGCGCTCAACGCCGAACTGGCGGTGCCGGTGCCGATCGCACGCTTCCGTCCCAATATTGTTGTCGCAGGCGGCGATGCGTGGGGCGAGGACCATTGGCGCCGCATCCGCATCGGCGACGTCACCTTCCGCGTCGCCAAGCCCTGCTCGCGCTGCATCGTCATCACCCAGCAACCCGACACGGGCGAAAGGCTGGAGGGCAACGAACCGCTCGCGACGCTGCGCCGGATCGGGCGCATGGGCAAAGGCGGCGTGATGTTCGGCCAGAACCTCATTCCCGAATGCGACGGCACGATCGCGGCGGGCGACCCGATCAAGATTCTCGAGACGGGTGATTCGAACCTGCGCTGAGCCGCCTACCAGATCAGCCGCGCGGCGATCCCGATCAGCGCCACGCCGATCGCCGGCAGCATCGCCAGCACCAGCCGCCGACGCGGCACGGCAGCGGCGACCAGCACGAACGCCAGACCGGCGGCGAGCATCGTCCACAGATGATAGCGCAGATCCGACGCGACGCTCAGCACCAGATAGCCGCCCCCGTATAACGCCGCCGATAGCGCGAGCGGCAGCGCCAGCCCCGGTAGCCGCCAGCCCGCCACCACCAACCCGAGCGCAAGCGCGATCCAGCAGATCGGCCATCCGAGCGGCGTGCGGCAGGTCTGCACCGCCAACCAGTCGAGCGCGCGCTGGAGCGGGTTGCGCCCAATCGCGAAGCCCCAGTCGTTGGGCGCGGATTGCGGCTGGACCGGCCGCTCGACATCGTGCGCGAGCAGGAAGCGCATATTGCTGTTGGCATGGCGCAGGCGATGCGCGGCATAAGCGAGCGGATGCGTCGCGATGGCCCCGAGCCAGAAGGCGTAGGGGCTCTGGTGGCGCGCCGCGAACGTGTCGCGGACGAGCGCGAAGCCAATCGGGCACGGCTCTGCGACCCACCACGCATAGCTGTCCCACTGCACCGGATCGTAGCAGCGATGGTTCACCGCGACCGGGTTCGCGACCGGCAGCGGCGGGAAGGCATCCACCCTGCCCGCCTCGGTGATGCCGCCGAGATCGAAGATAACCAGCGACAGTGCCACCCCGCTCGGCTTGGCACCCGTCGCGACGTTGGCGAGCGGCATCGCGGCGGCGAGCGCCAGCGTCGCCGCCATCGTACACGAAACAAGCCGCGCGGGCGTACGCCGCCAGTCGTCCGGCAGCACCGCCACCAGCAGCGGCAGCGCGGCGAGCAGCGCGTTGAACCGCAGCGTGGCGGCGAACAACAGCAGCAGGGTCGCGGCGATGCGTAACGGCCAGCCCCGCTCGCGCCCTGTCCACGCCATCAGCCCGGCGGCAGCGAGCAAAGCGCCCGCCATCAGACTGTCCTTGAGCACCGATCCCAAAGTCGCCAGCGCGAACGGCAACAGCGCAGGCAACACGATCAGCACCGCCAGCCGCCCCCGCCCCGCCGCCACCGCGCGCGCGGCGAGCAGCCCGAAGCCGAGCCAGTAGAGCCCCGCCTGCAACAGCAGCATCGGCGCTGGGCCGGGCTGTACCGCGATCAGCCGCCGCCACACCCACTCCATCGCGGGCGGGTGCCAGTCGTCGAACTGGCCGCTCACCGCCTGTCCGTACTGACGCACCGCATCCCAATACATGATGCCCGGCCAATAGGCGGCAAGCTGCCCCCCTGCCGCCGCCACCAGCAGGGCCACGACGACAAGCGCACCGCGCCGGGAAGCGCTCATGCTCAGGCCGGCTCGACCCGCTTGGTGACGAGCGCGCCGACCTCGCCCGCCTGCCACATCAGCATCGCCGGCACGCCGATCGTCAGGTCGCGCGCGCGCTTGAGCAGCGACAGCGCCAGCGCGGTGGTCGGCGGCAGGCCGAACACCGGGCCGATCAGCGCATACGCCGCCTCCTGAATACCGATCGCGCCGGGCACCGCGAAGGCGACGCTGCGGAGCGTGAAGATCAGCGCCTCGACCGTCAGCACCGCCCACACCGGCAGGTGCGACCCCATGAACCACAGCGCCACCCACGCGCCGAGCGCACTGCCGATCCACGCGAGCAGGTTGAGCACGAATGCGGCGAGGACCCGCCCCGGCCGCCGATACACCACATCGAGTTGCACCCGCACCGCATCGACCGCCGCGACCGAACCGGGGATCATCCGAGCCGCCAGTTTCCCGACCAGCCGCAACACCGGCCGCTGCCCGACCACGAAGGCGATCATCAGCACCGCCATCACCCCGAGTCCGCCAACCGCGAGCGGCACGATCCCCGCCGTCGTCGGCCCTGCCGTCAACATCGCGAGCAGGGTCGCGACGCCGCCAAGCGTGAACAGCAGTTGCGCGGCCATCTCGGTCGTCATGTCGGCGACCATCGAGGCGTAGATCAGCGGATCGGCCACGCCGCGCACCGCCAGTGTCCGCGCACCGACGACGAGGCCGCCGAGTTGCGAGAACGGCAGCACGTCGGTCGCCGCCTCACGCGTGGTGCGTGCCCAGACGAACAGCGGCAGCCGCCTGAGCGGCTCGCCCGGCGCGCACACCAGCCACGCCGCGCCGAGCAGCAGCAGCACGCCCGCAGAGCATAGCAGGAAAGCGCCCATGCCCAGCCAGCCGATCCGCGCCATTGACGCAAACACCTGACGCGCGCCGACCGCGCCGACCGTCCAGCCAGCGACACCGATGCCGATCAGGGTCGCCGCCAGCAGCCCGGCGCGCGCGTAGCGGTTCATGCGATGGCCGGTGTCTTCCGCATGAAGCGCAGCACCAGCCGAATCATGCCGGGGACGAACTTGGGCCGGATCAGCCGCTGGTCATAGGGTGCGAGCCGCCGGTCGTTCTCGGACAGACAGATCGCGGCGAGTTCGGGAAAGCTGATCTCCACGCCCAGTTCCTTCGAGCCGTTGAGCGTGAAGTTGTTCTCCTGCGCCTTTGTGTTCTCGCCCATGCCCTTGGCCATGTCGAGCCGTTCCCAGAACAGGAACACCCACACCGCCCAGACCTTCAGTTCGAAATAGGGCCGCCGCCACCACGGCATGTTGCGCCGCCACCACGCCACCCAGTTGACGAAGAACAGGATGTGCCGGCCCTCCTCGCGCATCACCGGTTCGAACGTGTCGATCAGTTCGGGCGGGAAGAAGCCGGTATCCTTGGCGATCTTGAACAGGCCGAAGCCGAAGAAGCTGTCGATGCACTCGGAGAACCCTGAGCGCATGAACGCCCATTCGGCATCCTTGGGCTTGATGTACGGCGGCTCGGGTTCGAGCACGATGCCGTAATGCTGCACCATGTCGGCGAGCACGATCTTGTGGCGCTTCTCCTCGAACGCATCCATTTCGAGCGCGGTCTTGAGCTCATGGTCGGTCACGAAATCGGCGAAGGTCTGCACGAACAGCCCGGTGCGGCCCTCGGTCTGCACCGCCATGTCCCAGATCGGCAGCGAGACGATCTTCTGGCGGGTCTCCTCCTCAAGCTCGGGCCAGTCGATCAGCGCAGGGCGGTATGGATCGTGCGTGTCGAGCAACGCACGGCACAGCAGAATCTTGTGCGCCTCGCTGCCGAGCCTGACGCGCTCGCCGGGGGCCGGGCCTGCCGCTTCGATCTTGCCGGGGATGTAGTTCATGCGTTCTGGTCCGTTTACAGATCGGCGAAGCGCGCCAGCGCGATCCGGTCGCGCACGATGATCTCGCGCACGGACGCATCGAGCAACGCCGCCAGTTCTTCCTGATATTTATACCCAGGCGCCGCCAGCGCATAGTCGCCGGTCGCCGGGTGGAAATAGATTTCGCTGGTGCCCTCAGGCAGATGTTCGAGGATGCCGCGCACGCGCGCAGTCGTCATCGCGCCAGACCAGGCGAGGCCGAACACGTGGTCGGGCGCCTTCATGCCGGCGCGGCGCAGCTTGGTGCGAACGCGCCGCGCGAACGGCGCGGCGATATCCACGCCCTTTACCGGCTCAATTCTGCGGATCACCGCGCGCGGTTCGGTCGGCGCACGCCCGGCCCTCATGCCGAAACGCTTGCCGACCGCGATCACCGTAGAGGCGATCACCGGGTGCATGTGCATGTGCTTGTGCGAGTCGACATGATCGAGCGGCAGCCCGGTCGCCGCGAACAGGCGGAACTGCGCCTCGATCTCGGCGGTGAGCTGCCGCCGCACCGCCGGCCGCAGCAGGATCGCCATGCTGGTACCGAGCGCCTCGATATTGAAGCGCCCGCTTGTGTCGACCAGAGCGGGAATACGCTCGGGCGGCAGCGCCGGCGGCACCTCGGCGAGCGCGACGTGCAGCCCGACGCCGAGCTTGGGCATGGTCCGCGCCCGCGCCACCGCATCGGCGCAGGCCTCGCCCGTCACCATCAGGCTGGTGGTGGTGAGTACGCCGCCGCGATGCGCCTGCTCGACCGCTTCGTTGACCGGAACCGAAACCCCGAAATCGTCGGCGTTGATGATGACGGTGCGCACGCCCCGCCTCAGCCCTCGCCGAAGCCGTAGAAGGCCGGGTCGGCGAGCACGATGTCGGCGACACGCGGCGCGTTGGGGATGCCGATGCGGCGCAGCAGCAGCGTCATCGCCGCGCGATCTCCCCCGCGCACCGCACGCTCCCAATCCTCGAACAGCCCGCGCGCGGCGAGCCGTTCGTTGACCGTCATCTCCGACGCAGACGTCACGATATCAAGCCCTTACACGGCCTCTTTGCGACGGCGCAGGAAGTCGAAGAACTCGACGCCCTCACGCAGCCGGCGCTTCATCATGTCCCAATCGCGCATCATCTCCCACACGATCGACCCGATCTTGGAGGGGCGGAAGTAGAAGCGTTTGTAGAATTCCTCGACCTTGTCGAAGATCACCTTGGAATTGAGGTGCGGGTAGGAAAGCTGGGCGATCTGGTTGCCGTCATCGGTGAGCAGGCTGTTGCTGTTGTCGAACCAGCCGTTCTCGGTCGCCTGCTTGTAGAGGAACGTGCCGGGATAGGGCGCCGCCAGCGACACTTGGATCGTGTGCGGGTTGATCTCCTTGGCGTAGTTGATCGTCTCCTCGATCGTCTCTTCCGTCTCCCCGGGCAAGCCGAGGATGAAGGTGCCGTGGATGACGATGCCGAGTTCGTGGCAGTCCTTGGTGAACTGCTTGGCGACGTCCACGCGCAGGCCCTTCTTGATGTTGTGCAGGATCTGTTGGTTGCCGCTTTCGTAGCCGACCAGCAGCAGGCGCAGGCCGTTCGCCTTGAGGATTTCCAGCGTCTTGCGCGGCACATTTGCCTTGGCGTTGCAGCTCCACGACATCGGGAAGCCGGGCTTGCCGAAGCCCAATTGGCCGAGCGCGATCGCGATTTCCTCGACGCGGGCGTGATTGTCGGTCAGCGTGTCGTCGTCGAAGAAGATCTCCTTGGTCTCGGGGATGTTCTCCATGATGTACTTCACTTCCTCGACCACCTTGGCGACCGAGCGGCCCCGGTAGTTGTGGCCGCCAATGGTCTGCGGCCACAGGCAGAAGGTGCAGCGGCTCTTGCAGCCACGGCCGGTGTAGAAGCTGACATACGGGTGCTTGAGGTAGCCGCCGAAATATTTATCGATCTGGAGGTCGCGCTTGTAGATCGGCGAGACCATCGGCAGGACGTCCATGTCCTCGATCATCGCGCGGTCCTTGTTGCGGACGAACGAGCCGTCCGGCGCGCGCCAGGTGATGCCATCGACCTCGGCGAGCGGACGCCCTTCCGCGATCTCGAGGATCGTGAAGTCATATTCCTCGCGCGCCACGAAATCGATCGCGGTGGTGGCGGCGAGGCTCTTGTCCGGCTCGACCGCGACCTTCGCGCCAACGAGGCCGATCAGCGCGTGCGGGTTGCGTGCGCGGATCAGCTCGGCGCACTTCACGTCCTGCGCGAAGCTCGGCGTCGAGGTGTGGAGCACGATCAGCTCCATGCCGTCCATCTCGTGCTTGATGTCGTCCCACGACTGGTCATGCGCGGGTGCGTCGATCAGCTTGGAACCGGGCACCATCGCGGCCGGCTGCGCCAGCCAGGTCGGATACCAGAACGACTTGACCTCGCGCTTCATCTGATAGCGCGCACCGGCCCCGCCGTCGTAACCGTCGAACGAGGGGCCTTGCAGGAAAAGCGAACGCATCATCGTGAAATCTCCGGGGCCGCAGCGATGTGGCCGTTTGGTCCTATTCTAAGCGTCGCGCCGCGCCAATCAACCGAGCGGGCGAAGAAGCTGGCGCAATAGACCGCGAATCCGAAGGTGTCGCGTATCGGCAACACCCATCGCGATACGGCCCGCGCGCCGGACGCCCGTTCCACCGAAATTGCGGCGAAAAGGCGGACGGCGAGCGCGATTGCGGCAAGCGCCAACCCCGCCGCCGGCCACCACAGCGCGGCGAGCAGCGCGATCGGCAGCGGAAACGTCACGACTAGCCCGAGATAAGCGCGGAACGTCAGATCGCGCACCGTCACGCCCCAGCGCAGCTCGTGCCGCCACAAGGCGCGCGCGGAGCGATCATCGAAGGCATGCGTCACCAGCAGCGGCGGCACCACCACCGACAGGCCGAGCGCGCGGACTGCCGCGCCGATCGCATAATCGTCGGCCAGCACATCGGCGAAGCGCGCGAACCCGCCGATCGCGGCGAGTGTCTCACCGCGCATCGCTATGGTCGATCCCATACAGGGGCTGGCGAGCTGGTTGGCGACCCCGAAGATCAGCCCGGGCAGGAACTGCCAGTCGGTCCCCGCCGCCCCGAAGCGCGACCAGCGCCCGGCATCGCCGCGCCCATGGTACGCGCAGGTGACGACCCCCACCCCCGGCGCGTCGAGCGCGGCGAGCACCTGCGCGACATACTCGGGGCCGACGGCGATATCGCTGTCGCTGAGCATCACCACCGGGTGGCGGACGTGCGGCGCCATGTTGGCGAGGTTGGAAATCTTGCCGCTCGATCCATGGCGGGTCGAGTCGATCACCAGGTCGATCACCGCATCGGGGAAGCGCCGGCGCAGCGTGTCGAGCGCGCGAATCGCGGGATCATCGGCGCGCTGCACGCCGCACAGCAACTGGATCGGCCCACGATGGCTTTGCGTGAGGAAGCTGCCGAGTGTATCGAGGAAACGCGGCTCGGTGCCGTGGAGCGGCTTGAGGATCGTGACGCCCGTTGTGCTGTCGCCAACCGGCGCGGGGTGCGCGAAGAAGCGTCGCAGCGTCAGCGTCGCAGCGAACGTCCAGCCGATCCCGACCGCCGCGAGCGCGAGCGCCACCGTCCCGAATACTGCTGCCACCATTGCCATATCCCGCGCCTTAGTGCCGTTTCGGTCCGGGTCAAACCGCGCGGGCGGGCGTGTCGAAAACGTCATGCGAGTGTCAGGACTCGTTCACCGCGCGAGCGTCCGCCGGGGAAGGTGAAAGGTCGCCCCGCCCCGCCCCGTCCCGCCCTGCCTTCCTTCCGCCACGACTTTCGGTAAAGGGGCGCGGATGGACAGCAGCGATCTGGTTCTCGTCACCGGCGTTTCGGGGTTCGTCGGCTCGGCGGTGGCGCGGCGGCTCGCGGCCGAGGGGCGCAATGTGCGCGGCCTCGTCCGCGCGAGCAGCCCGCGCGCCAACCTCGTCGATTTCCCGGGGGAACTGGTCGAAGGCGACGCCCGCGACGCCGCCGCGATGCACCGCGCGATGGCGGGCGTGCGCCACCTGTATCACGTCGCCGCCGATTACCGCATCTGGGCGCCCGACCCCGAGGAGATCGTCCGCAACAATCTCGCCAGCACGCAAAACGTGATGGAAGCGGCGCGCGATGCGGACGTCGAGCGGATCGTCTATACCAGCAGCGTCGCCACCCTGCTGCCCGACCCGGCCCGCCCCTCCGACGAAACGCGCCCGGCCACGCCCGAACAGGCGGTGGGCGCGTACAAGCGCAGCAAGGTCGTCGCCGAGCGGCTGGTCGAGCGCATGGCGGCCGAGGGGCTGCCGGTGGTGATCGTCAACCCCTCCACGCCGATCGGCCCGCGTGACGTGCGCCCGACCCCGACCGGGCGGATCATCGTCGAGGCGGCGTCGGGCAAGATGCCGGCCTATGTCGATAGCGGGCTCAACCTCGTCCATGTCGACGACGTGGCGGAGGGGCATCTGCTCGCGATGGCGAAGGGTCGCACCGGCGAACGCTATATCCTTGGCGGGCAGGACGTGTCGCTTGGGAGCATGCTGGGCGAGATCGCCGTGCTGGTCGGACGCAAAGCTCCGACCGTGGCGCTGCCGCGTGGCCCGCTGTATCCGCTGGCATGGGCGAACGAGCAACTCGCGCGCCTGACCGGCAAGGAGCCGTTCCTGACCATCGATTCGCTCAAGATGGCCGGCCACGCCATGTATTATTCCAGCGCGAAGGCGGAAGGCGAACTCGGCTACCGGGCGCGGCCGCATGTCGAGGCGCTGCGCGATGCGATCGACTGGTTCCGCTCGGGCGGGATGCTGCGGTGATCTGGCTTGGCGCTCTGACGGTGGCGATCTGGCTGGGAATCGCGCTGGGCCGCGACGGGTTCTGGCTGTCGCGCGAGCGTGACAGCCTGCCGCTGCCCGAACCGGCGCGGTGGCCGAGCGTCGTCGCGGTGGTGCCCGCGCGCGACGAGGCGGAGGTGATCGCGCAGTCGATCGGCAGCCTCGTCACGCAGGATTACCCCGGCGATTTCCGCATCGTGCTGGTCGATGACGGCAGCAGTGACAACACCGCCAACATCGCCCGCGCCGCCGCGACCCGGCCGGGACGGCTCACCATCCTCCCCGGTGCGCCGCTCGCGTCCGACTGGACCGGCAAATTGTGGGCGGTGTCGCAGGGCATCGCTGCCGCAGGCGATGCGGACTATCTGCTCCTCACCGACGCCGATATCGCACATGCGCCCGATACGTTGCGCAGCCTCGTCGCGCGGGCCACGGGCGACAACCGCGTGCTCGTCTCGCTGATGGCGCGGCTGCGCTGCGTCAGCCTCGCGGAGCGTGCGCTGATCCCGGCGTTCGTGTGGTTCTTCGAGATGCTCTACCCATTCCGCACCGTGAACCGGCGTGGGCGTGGTCTGGGTGGTGCGGCCGGCGGCGTGATGCTGGTCGAGCGCCGCGCGCTGGAGGCGGCGGGCGGCATCGCGGCGGTACGCGGCGCACTGATCGACGATTGCGCGTTCGGCGCGCTGATGAAGCGCCACGGCGACATCTGGCTCGGCCTGACCGACCGCGCGCGCAGCATCCGCGTGTATGACACCACCGAGTCGGTCGCGGCGATGATCTCGCGCTCGGCCTATGCGCAGCTTCGCTATTCGCCGCTGTTGCTCGCCGGCACCACCTTGGGGCTCGCGCTCACCTATCTCGCGCCGCCATTGCTTGCCGTGTTCGCGCGCGGCTATGCGCAGGCGCTCGGGTTAACCGCTTGGATCGTGATGGCCGTTCTGTTTCAACCGATGCTGCGCTTCTACCGCCGCTCGCCCGCATGGGGGCTGGCGCTGCCGGGGATCGCGACCTTCTACGCGGCCTGCACCCTGCTGTCGGCATGGCAGCACGCGCGCGGGCGTGGCGGCATGTGGAAGGGCCGCGCACAGGCGGATCTCCACGCATGAACGCACCCCCCAAAAATCAAACCAGCGCTCTCGCCTCGGGCAAGGGGCATAAGGACGAGAATTTTCCGGTCGCCTCGGTGCTGCTGAAGAAGCAGCATCGCGCGCCGATCATGGCGTTCTACCGCTTCGCCCGGGCGGCCGACGACGTCGCTGACAACGCCGCCGCCAGCGCCGACGAGAAGCTGTCGCTGCTCCACGCGATGCGCGCAACGGTCGCCGGCACCAGCGACGCCGACGCCCATTCGCGGACGCTGCGCGACGTCATGGCGGCGCACCGGCTCGACCCCGTCCACGCGCTCGACCTGCTCACCGCGTTCGAGCGCGACTGCACGGTCGACCGTTATCAGACGTGGGACGATCTGATCGACTATTGCCGCTATTCGGCGATGCCGGTCGGCCGCTACGTGCTCGATGTCCACGGCGAGGATCGTGCGCTGTGGCCCGCCAACGATGCGTTGTGTGCAGCCTTGCAGGTCATCAACCACTTGCAGGATTGCGGCAAGGACTACCGCGCGATCGGCCGCGTCTATGTGCCGCTCGCCGCGCTGTCGAAGCGGGGCGCGCGGATCGAGGATCTCGGGCTCGACGTCTCGACACCGGCGCTGCACGGCACGATCATCGATCTCGGCAACAAGACGCTGGAGCTGCTCGCCAAGTCTGCCCCGTTCGCGCGCGGCATCCGCGATCGCCGGCTGGGCATGGAGGTGGCGATCATCCAGCGTCTTGCCGAGGATCTCACACGGCGCGTGAAGAAACGCGATCCGCTGTGCGAACGCGTCCACCACAGCAAGGTCGAGGCGGCACGGCTCGCCGGGGGCGCGGCGCTCGGCTATTGGATGGGGCGCGCATGAACCCGAAAGCCACTCCCGCCTCGCTGCAAGCCCAAGTCTCGGGCAGCAGCTTCTACGCCGGCATGCGCGTGCTGCCCAAGGCCGAGCGCGAGGCGATGTATGCCGTCTATGCCTTCTGCCGCGCGGTTGACGACATCGCCGACGATCAGCAGGGCGACCGCGCCGGCCGGGCGGTAGCGCTCGATGCGTGGCGGCACGATATCGAGGCGCTCTACGCCGGCCGCGACCCCGGTCAGGCAGCGCTGGTGGCGGATGCGGTGCGGCGCTTCGATCTGCAAAAAGAGGATTTCCTCGCCGTGATCGACGGCATGGCGATGGACGTCGACGCCGACGTGCGCTGGGTGCCGTTCGAGACGCTCGACCTCTATTGCGACCGCGTGGCGTCGGCGGTGGGGCGACTGTCGGTCAACATCTTCGGGATGGAGCGCGCGACCGGCGTGGCATTGTCGCACCATCTCGGCCGGGCGCTGCAATTCACCAACATCCTGCGCGATATCGACGAGGATGCCGCGATCGGCCGCGTCTATCTGGCGGGCGAGCACATCACCGCCGCCGGCATTCCCTTCACCACGCCCATGCAGGTGGTGAACGATTTCCGCATCGACGCCGCCTGCCGCCCGCTCGCCGCAATCGCGCAGCAACATTATGCCGAGGCCAACGCGATCCTCGCGCGCCGCCCGCGCGGCCACCTGATCGCGCCACGGCTGATGGCGGCGGTCTATGCACCGATCCTGTCGCGCATGGAGAAGGTCGGCTGGACGCCCCCGCGGACGCGCATCCGCACCAACAAGCCGGCGCTGATCCTCACCGCGCTGAGGCTGTGGCTGTTCCGTTGACGCGGACCGCGCGTGTGATCGGGGCCGGGATGGCCGGGCTGTCCGCGGCGGTCGAACTGACGCGCGCGGGCTTCGCCGTGGCGGTGGCGGACGGCGCGGCGCAGGCGGGTGGGCGCTGCCGCAGCTATCACGATCCGCAGCTTGGCCGCGTGATCGACAACGGCAACCACCTCGTCCTGTCGGGCAATCAGGCGGTCGCGCACTATCTCGGCACGATCGGTGCGCGCGGGCGGCTCGCCGGGCCGGATCAGGCCGAGTTCGCCTTCGCGGATCGTCGCAGCGGCGAACGCTGGACGTTCCGCCCGAGTGCGGGGCGGCTGCCGTGGTGGATCTTCTCCCCCGCACGCCGCGTGCCGGGCACGAAGGCGCGCGATTATCTGCGGCTCGGCGCGCTGCTGTCGGGCAAGCCCGGCCAGACCGTTTCCGACCGGATCAGGACCGATGGCGTGCTGTGGGAGCGGCTGCTCGAACCCGTGCTGCTCGCCGCGCTCAACACCGCCGCGGCAGACGGCGACGCGACGCTCACCGCCGCCATCATCAACCAGACGCTGGGGCGTGGTGGCCGCGCGATGTGCCCGCGCATCGCAGAGCCGACGCTCGCCGCCGCCTTCGTCGATCCCGCTACCGACTGGCTGGCGCGCAACGGTGCGAAGGTGACGCTCGGCAAACGGCTGCGTGCGTTGCGCTTCGAGGGCGACCGGGTAACAGCGCTCGATTTCGGCGGCGGCGCGGAGCCGGTCGCCCCTGACGAGACCATCGTCCTCGCGGTGCCGCCGTGGATCGCCGAGAACCTCGTACCCGATCTCGTCGTGCCCGACGATTACCGCGCCATCGTCAACGCGCACTTCGCCTACGTGCCCCCCGCCGGCACCGCGCCGATGGTCGGTGTGATCGGCGGCGCGGCCGAGTGGATCTTCGCCTTTGACGATCGTCTGTCGGTGACGGTCAGCGCCGCCGATCACATGATCGACACCGATCGCGCAGCGCTTGCCGCCGCCTTCTGGGCGGATATCGCTGCGATCCACAACCTTCCGCCTGAACTGCCGCGCTGGCAGATCGTCAAGGAGAAGCGCGCCACCTTCGCCGCTACCCCCGCGCAGGAGCGCCGCCGGCCGCCAGCCAGGACGCGCTGGCGCAACCTGATCCTCGCCGGCGACTGGACGCAGACCGGCCTGCCCGCGACGATCGAGGGCGCTTTGCGCTCGGGCGCGACTGCCGCGCGGTTGGCGGCGGACGCCCGGCTGGTATAGGCTCGCGCATGGCTACCGTTTTAGACAAACCCGATCTCGTCACCCTCGCCGATGCCGCCGCCAACCGTGCCGCACAGGCGCTCGCCGCCGCACAGAAGCCGGACGGGCATTGGGTGTTTGAACTCGAGGCGGACGCGACCATTCCGGCCGAATATGTGCTGCTGCGCCACTATCTCGGCGAACCGCGCGCGCTTGAGCTGGAGGCGAAGATCGGCCGCTACCTGCGCCGGATTCAGGGCGCGCACCACGGCTGGCCGCTGTTCCACGGCGGCGCGTTCGACGTCAGCGCGAGCGTGAAGGCCTATTACGCGCTGAAAATGATCGGCGACGATGTGGACGCGCCGCACATGGCGGCCGCGCGCCGCGCGATCCTCGCGGCGGGCGGCGCGGAGGCGGCGAACGTCTTCACCCGCATTCAGCTTGCGCTGTTCGATGCCGGGCCGTGGAAGGCGGTGCCTACCCTGCCCGTCGAGCTGATCCTGCTGCCGCGCTGGTTCCCGGTGCATCTGTCGAAAATGTCGTACTGGGCGCGCACGGTGATCGTGCCGCTGCTGGTGCTGGCGGCGAAGCAGCCGGTCGCGCGCAATCCGCTCGGGATCAAGGTCGACGAACTCTACACCGGCAAGGCCAAGCCGCCCGAGAGCAAGGCCGCCGACACCAAGCGCGTGTGGACCACGGTTTTCAACGGCCTCGACGTCGTTCTGAAAGCGGCGGACGGTCTGTGGCCCAAGCGCACGCGCGCACGCGCGATCCAGGCGTGTATCGACTTCACGGTCGAGCGGCTCAATGGCGAGGACGGGCTCGGCGCGATCTATCCGGCCATGGCGAACAGCGTGATGATGTTCGATTGCCTCGGCTACCCGGAAGATCATCCGCACCGCGCGATCGCGCGGCAATCGGTCGAGAACCTGCTCGTGGTGAAGGACGACGAGGCCTATTGCCAGCCCTGCGTCTCGCCCGTGTGGGACACCGCGCTCGCCGCGCACGCGATGCTTGAGGCGGGCGGCGCGGACAACGAGCGCCGCGCCGATGCCGCGCTCGAATGGTTGCGGCCGCTCCAGGTGCTCGACGTGAAGGGCGACTGGGCCGAGCAGCGGCCCGACGTGCGGCCGGGCGGCTGGGCGTTCCAGTATAACAACGCGCATTACCCCGATCTCGACGATACCGCCGTGGTGGTGATGGCGATGGACCGCGCCGCACCCCGCTCGGGCGCGGACTATAGCGAGGCGGTCGAGCGCGCGGTCGAATGGACAGTCGGCTTGCAGAGCAAAGGCGGCGGCTGGGGCGCGTTCGACGCCGACAACCACCATCATTACCTCAACAACATCCCCTTTGCCGATCACGGCGCGCTGCTCGATCCGGCCACCAGCGACGTGTCGGCGCGGGTGGTGTCGATGCTCGCGCAATTGGGCGAGCCGCTCGATACGCCGCGCATGAAGGAGGCTCTGGGCTTCCTCGAACGCGAGCAGATGCCGGACGGTAGCTGGTTCGGGCGCTGGGGGGTGAATTACATCTACGGCACTTGGTCGGTGCTGTGCGCGCTGAACGCGGCAGGTGTTCCGCCCGAATCGCCGATGGTGCGCAAGGCGGTCGCGTGGCTGGTCGCGATCCAGAATGCGGACGGCGGCTGGGGCGAGGATTGCGACAGCTACGACCTCGCCTACAAGGGCCACACCCCCGCCCCCTCGACCGCATCGCAGACCGGCTGGGCGCTGCTCGCGCTGATGGCGGCGGGCGACGTCGACGATCCGGCGGTGGAACGCGGCGTGCGGCATTTGGCGGAGACGCAGGAGGCCGACGGGCTGTGGGGTCAGGAGATGTATACCGGTGGCGGCTTCCCGCGCGTGTTCTACCTGCGCTATCACGGCTATCCCAAATATTTCCCGCTGTGGGCGCTGGCGCGCTATCGCAACCTGAAACGCTCGAACGACCGGCGGGTGGCGGTCGGGATGTGACCTTGCTCGTCGCCTGCGGGCTGACGCGCGAGGCCCGAATTTTCGCAAGGCCTGATGTGGTGGCGGTGGCTGGCGGTGGTGATGCGGCCGGATTGCAAACACAACTTGAAACCGCGTTGGAATGCTTTCCGACAATCTCCGCTGTGTTGTCAGCAGGTATAGCGGGTGCGCTCGACCCGGCGTTGAAGCCGGGCGACGTGGTGATCGGCACGCTTGCCACATCCGCTAACCTGATCCCCGGCGAAGGCCGGGGCCCAGCTACGGAGCATTTGTCAGTCGAGCGCAACGCTTCACCGGCACCACCTCCAAAACTGGACCCCGGCCTTCGCCGGGGATCGGCGTTGCTGGAGATGTTGCGCGGCAGACTGCCGCACGCGCACGAGGGCACGATCGCCGGCAGCGACACCATCGCCGCCACGCTCGAACAGAAGCGCGCACTTCGCGCCGCCACCGGCGCTCTCGCGGTCGATATGGAATCGCACATTGCCGCGCGCGTTGCCGAGCGCCACGGGCTGCCTTTCGCGATCCTGCGCACGATCTCCGATGGTGTCGACCATGTCCTGCCCCCTGCCGCCCTCGTCGGAATGAAGCCCGATGGCGGCATGGCGCTCGGCGCTGTGCTGGCCTCGCTTGCTCGCCGACCCGGCCAGCTAACTGCGTTGATCCGTACCGGCCGCGACGCGAGTCGGGCGTTCACGGCGCTGGAACATGCCTGGCGCTCCCTGAACGACCTTACCCAGCCAAATTAAGCGCCATGCGTCACAGGCGAGACGCATGTCGCTTCTAAGGCGTTGATCCGCCGCCCCGACTTGTTGTGCATTGGCGAGCGTGCCAAACCGATATTCCGAAAGCCATCATAGGGACATCGACTATGCTGACGGACACCACTCGAGTTCTGATGAGTTTCGGGGCAGTGGATGGCGGCTTCGAACTCGCCATGCAACTTCGGCTCGATGTTTACAAAAAGTTCTTGAGAGATCCGCAGGGTGATCCTGCGTTTTGCTATCTTGATGCAGAGTCGCTGCGCTCGGATACAGAGACGCGCTACACCTACGACCCGCGCTCCGACAAGAACATGATGGCGAACCGCCATTGGGACAGCTATTACGAAGCGGCAATGGTCAGTTGCAGAACCATGGTCCTGCTGATTACCAAACCTTGGCTGACGTCAAAATGGTGTTGGCGCGAAATGGACATGTTGATCCGCGTCGCCGATCGCAAACGCGATATGAAGATCATCATTGCCTGGTGGCCGGACGCCATGTCCTTGATGCAGACCGGTTCGTGGCAAGAACGCCAGGACGGCGGGCAGGCCCGAACCCCTCAGGATCTTTGGGACCGCATCAACCGCCTCAACAACCGCAAGTTCGATCTTCGTGTTTCCGGGAGTAGTCCGGTGATCGGTAATCTGAGTTCGGGTAGCTCCAATACGTTCGCCTATGCGTGCACCGAAGCGGAGCGCCACCTGATCCTCGGTCAAATCGAAGCCTAGCGCGGTTCGCGCGCCTCGTGAGTCGACGAGAACTCACATGCGCGGCGTTTCTGGTTCAGAGTCCGGACGGGCTAACAACCGGACGACCGGCGCCGGCCATACCGCGAGGCACGACCGACCGCCATACGTACGCCGACGACCGTGCCCCAACTCCGCCCGACCCGCAAGCGGCGCGCAGCCCTCAAGCCGCGCGCTGCGTCCGCTTGTAACCGTCGGGATCGGCCGCCTTGATCTTCGCCAGTTCGCGCTCGACATGGCTCGAGTGCACGTCCTCCGCAGGCCGTGCACGCGACAGGTCGATGTCGGGCGCCATCGGGCCTTCGGTGCGGATGCCCTTGCGGCCGACGTTGAACATCGCGAGCGGGTTGCGGATCGACTCGCTCGCCGCCGTGCCCTCGAACCCGCAATGGACCATGCAGTTCGAGCATTTCTCGTACTTGCCGACGCCGTACTGATCCCAGTCGGTGCCCTCCATCAGCTCCGAGAAGGTCTGCACATAGCCTTCGCCGACCAGGTAGCAGGGCTTCTGCCAGCCGAACACGGTGCGCAGCGGCATCGACCACGGCGTGCACTCGTAGGAACGGTTGCCGGCGAGGAAATCGAGGAACAGCGGCGAGTTGGTGAAGGTCCACGCCTTGCCGCCGTCGCCGCGACGGAACACATCGCGGAAGAAGGTCTTGGTCCGCTCGCGCGTGAGGAAATGCTCCTGATCGGCGGCGCGCTCGTACGAATAGCCCGGCGACAGCGTGATCTCGACGCCGCGCTTCTCCATCTCGTCGAAGAACGTCGCGAGCCGCGCCGGGTCCGCGCCATCGAACACGGTGCAGTTGACCTGGACGCGGAAGCCCTTCGACTTGGCGAGCTCAATCGCCTCGACCGCGACCTCATAGGTGCCGTCCTGATCGACCGCGTGGTCATGCATGCCCTTGTCGCCATCGAGGTGGATCGACCAGGTGAAGTAGTTCGACGGCTTGTAGTCGTTGATCTTCTTCTTGAGCAGCAGCGCGTTCGTGCACAGGATCACGAACTTCTTCTTGGCGATATAGCCTTCGACGATGCGCGGCATATCACGGTGGAGCAACGGCTCACCGCCCGCGATCGACACGGCAGGGGCGCCGCATTCGTCGATCGCTTCCATGCACTGATCGTAGCTCAGCCGCTGGTTGAGGATCGCGTCCGGATAGTCGATCTTGCCGCAGCCCGGGCAAGCGAGGTTGCAGCGCAGCAGCGGCTCCAGCATCAGCACGAGCGGGTATTTGCCGCCGCTGATATGTTTGCGCAGCGTGTAGCTGCCGATGCGGGCGAGCGCGGGAAGCGGAAGACTCATATATCGTGTCCTAGTTCGCCATCGCGGGGCGGCTGGCGGCGGTCATCGGCTCTCTTAGCTCACGCGGCAGGGCAAATTCCAGTGTCTCTTCGATTCCGTCGAGCTGGCTGACCTCGACCGGGCCGAGCCGACGCAAAGCTGCGATGACATCATCGACCAGTTCGTCGGGGGCCGACGCGCCGGCGGTGAGGCCGATCGTCTCGATCCCGTCGAACCACGCCGGATCGACCGCGCTGCCATCGGCGACGAGATAACTCGGCAGCCCCTCGTCGGTGCCGAGATCGCGCAGCCGGCTCGAATTGGAGCTGTTCTCCGCGCCGACCACCAGCAGCAGATCGACCACGCGCGACAGATCGCGCACCGCGGTCTGGCGGTTCTGCGTGGCGTAGCAGATTTCCGACACGTCGGGGCCGATCAGGTTGCGGAAGCGCGCCTTCAGCGCCGCGATAATCGAGCGGGTATCGTCCACGCTCAAGGTCGTCTGGGTGATATAGGCGATCTCGGCATCGTCGGGCAGATCGAGGTCGGCCACGGCCGCTGCCGAGGAGACGAGATGGACCGGCGCATCGACCTGGCCGACCGTGCCGACCACCTCGGCATGGCCTTCATGCCCGATCAGCACCAGCGTTCGGCCCGATTTGGCGTAGCGGCGGCCTTGCAGGTGCACCTTGGTGACGAGCGGACAGGTCGCATCGAGCACGGGAAGCCCACGCGCCGCAGCCTCCTCCTCGACGGTGCGGGCGACGCCGTGCGCGCTGAACACTGTCATCGCGCCCGCCGGCACTTCCGACAGTTCCTCGACGAACACCGCGCCCTTGCGGCGCAGCGTGTCGACCACGTGCTTGTTATGCACGATCTCATGCCGCACGTAGATCGGCGCGCCGTACCGCTCGATCGCGCGCTCGACGATCTCGATCGCCCGCACCACGCCCGCGCAGAACCCGCGCGGGTTCGCCAAGATTACCCGCAAGGCGACGTCCTTTCCGTATCGATCGTCATGCGCGGCGCGTGCGCGGTCTGGAACCGCACGTCGCCGCCTCCGTTTGGTCGCTTCATATGTGGACCTCTCGTGCAAAATTGAAGCGGAAAAAGGGCAGCTCCGTTTCGATCCCGCGCGATGTGGCCGTTCAGCCACGCGTCAGCGGTTTGTGCTAAGCGATCCGCATTGGTATCGGCCCGCACCGTACCTACCTTGTCCCCGATCATGATGGAGTACCCCATGCGCGTTCCGAACCGCCTTCTCGGCATGGCGGCGATCCTGCTCGCGGCGCCCGCCGCTGCCCAGACCGCCGATCCGGCGGTCGCGCCGATCCAGGCGCTCGACGAGGGGCTGCTGGCGATCATGAAGGGCGGCAAGGCCCTCGGCACCGCCGGCCGCGCCGCGAAGATCGGCCCGGTGGTGGACCGCGCGTTCGACATTCCGCTGATGACGCGGCTGTCGGTCGGCCCGGCGTGGACGACGACCGCGCCCGCCGATCAGACTGCCTTGGTCGCTGCGATCCGCAAGCTGACGGTCGCGCAATATGCCGGTAATTTCGACGGCTGGTCGGGCGAGAGCTTCAAGATCGCGCCACAGGTCGAGACGCGCGGCACCGATAAACTGGTGCGCACCACGCTCGCCGCGCCCAAGGGCGACGCCACCGCGATCGCCTATCGCTTGCGGCAAAGCGGCGGGCACTGGAAGATCATCGACGTCTATTACCAGAATTCGGTCAGTCAACTCGCGACGCGGCGTTCGGATTTCGCGAGCGCACTCGCCAAGGGTGGCGCGAAGGCGCTGGTGGCGCATCTCGATCAGCTTTCCGCAAAAGCGGCCAACTGATCGGCATGGGGCGTTTGGGGGGGGCGAGCGGTTTCGCGCTCGCGGCATCGTTGATGACGCCGATGGTGGCGACGGCGCAGCAGCCGGCCGCGCCGCCGGCGGGCGTGCTCGCGCCCAAGCCGCTGTCGCCGGCGGCGGCATCGCCTGTGACGAAGCATGCGCGCGCAGCACACTTCAAGGGCGATCCGCTCGAAGGGCTTAACCGCAAGCTGTTCTCGATCCACCAGTTTTTCGATCGCATCTTCTTCCGCCCGGTGGCGATGGCGTACAAGGCGGTGGTCCCGAAGATCGTGCGGGGCGGCATCCGCCACGTGTTCTCCAACATCGGCGAGCCGATCGTGTTCGTGAACGACGTGCTCCAGCTGAAGCCCAAACGCGCGGTGCGGACGGTGGCGCGGTTCGCGGTCAACACGACGTTCGGCGTCGGCGGGCTGGTCGATGTCGCCAAGACCAAGGGGTTCGACTTGCCGCATCATAGCAATGGGTTCGGCAACACGCTTGGCCGCTATGGCGTTGGGCCGGGGCCCTATCTGTTCCTGCCCTTCATCGGCCCGACCGACTTCCGCGACATCGCCACCGCGCCGGTCGACGCGGCGGTGCTGCCGCTGGCGATCGGCTTTCCGTTCGACCGCGCGGAGTATCAGATCCCGCAAGGGGTGCTGGTCGGGCTCGACACGCGTGCGGAGGCCGATGGCGACCTCAAGGCGCTGCTCGGCGGTGCGGTCGATCCCTATGCGACGTTGCGCTCGGCGTTCCTCCAGACGCGCGCGTCCGAAGTCTATGCGCTGCGCCACGGCGACGGCGCTAGCGCCAACCCGCTTGAGGATCCGCTCGCCGATCCGGCGGGCGGCTCGGCCGGGGCGAGATCGCCCGAACTGAGCGACCCGCTCACCGACCCGGCCGCGCCCGCTGCTGGCGCGACGCCGTCGCCGGCGATGCAGGATCCGCTGACCGATCCGGCCGCCCCCGCCGCAGCGCCGGGGACGCAGGGCTTGGCATCGCCCTCGACTCAGCCGCAGAGTGGCGCGGCGCAGCCCGCGCCCGAGTTGAGCGATCCGCTGGCCGATCCGGCCGCTGCGCCCGCGCCTGCTCACCCCTGAATCCCGTTCGCCCTGAGCCGAAGTCGAAGCCTGTCCTGACCGGCTGGCTTGCCGGCCAGCCGAAGGGCGCGCGCCTCAGATGCGTGGTTCGACTTCGCTCAGCACGGATGGACGGCAGCTCGCACGCAGCCTGAGCCCCGTTCGTCCCGAGCGAAGTCGAGGGACAACCCCGGAGTGCAGGTGTCTCGAGGCCAAAGCACTCGACACCAACGGCGCTAAGCTAACTGCGCGCCGGCTCCGTCTTGCGCGGCGGCCCGAGCAACGCCGGCTCGAAGATCAGCGCGCACACCAATGTCCACGCGAGCGAGATCATCAGGATCTTGCCCATGCTCGCCGTGCCGGGATGGTGCGACAGCCACAGGCTGCCGAACGCGCTGCCGGTGGCGAGCGCGCTGAACAGCACCGCGCGCGCGAGGCTCGATTGCAGCAGGTCGGTCGCCCCCGCCCGCCACGCCATCACGAAATAGATGTGGAACGCCACGCCCACGCCGAACAGCAGCGGAAAGGCAATGATGTTGGCGAAGTTGATTGGTTGCCCAATCAGCACGCAACTGCCCAGCGTCAGGAAGCCCGACAACACCACCGGCGCGAGCGTGAACGCCACTTCGCGAGCATCTCGCAACACCACGAACAGCAACCCGCTGACCAGCACTAGCGCGAGCACGCCCGCCTCGATGAACGCGAAGGCGATCGTGCCCGCCGCCTCCTGCGTCGCGACCGGCAGCCCCGACGCGCTCGGCGCGACCGCGCGCACGGCTCGCGTGAAGCGGCGCAGCACCGCATTGTCGTTGCTGTCGCCGCGCGGGAACACCTGGATCAGCGCGCGACCGTCCTTCGCCACCCAATTGCCCGCGATCTCGGGTGGCAGCGTCGCGCGCGTCACCGGCTCGGCCTGAAGCAGCGCGCGGACCTGATCGAGCATGACACCGAGCGGCGTCACCAGCACATCGCTCGCCCGCGCGCGGACGGGCGCGGGGCCGCCCGCCAGCTTCGCGAACAGATCGGCGAGATGCCGCGCATCCTTCGCGGGCGAATCGACCGCCGTGCCCGCCACCTTGCGCAATTGCGCGGCGGTGGCGTTCAGCGCGGCGACATTCTCCGCGTCCGATGGTGCGGGCGCCAGGTCGAACGGGTTGATCGTCGGATCGAGCAGCAGCGACGCGTCCTGGATCGCGGCGAGCTTCTGCGGCTGATCGTCGGGCACGAACCCGTCCACCGTCACCGCCTCCGCGACCTCGGGCAGCTTGGACAGCTTGGCGGTCAGCGCCTTGGCCGCATCCGCGTTAGGCGCGAGCAGGTTGATCGTGTTGGGCGTTCGCAGCGGATCGTGCATCAGATCGGCGAGCGCGCGCATCGCCGGGCCGTTCGGGTTGCGCAGGTGGAGCGGGTTGAAGTCGAACCGCACGAACGGCAGCAGCGCGATGCTGACCAGCATCGAGATCGCGAACGCCCACAGCACGCTCTTGCGATGCGTGTGCAGCCAGCGATCGACCGGCGCCGCCTCGCGGAACCCGACTTCACCGCGAGGGGTGCCGGGCCGCAGCAAGGTCAGCAGCGCGGGCAACAGCGTGATCGCGAGCAGCAGTGCGATGATCATGCCGATGCCAGCGATGATGCCGAGTTCGGAGATGCCGATATAATCGGTCGGCAGGAACGCGCCGAAGCCGAGGAACACCGCCCCCGCCGCCAACGCGAGCGGGGCGGCGAGCGCGGTGGCGGCGCGGCGCAGCGACTCGGGCGTGTCATGCCCGTCGAGCCGTTCGGCATTGAAGCGCACGCTCATCTGGATGCCGAAATCGACCCCGAGTCCGACGAACAGCGGAATGAACGCGACCGAGATCAGGTTGAGCGTGTGCACCGCGAGCAACCCCGCCGCGGTGGTGATGACCAGCCCGGCGATGATCGTGACGACGATTGCGGCGACGATCTTCACCGACCGCGTCGCCAGCCAGAGCGTCACCAGCATCGCCACCGCCATGATGATGCCGACGAGGCCGATATTCTCCTCGAGCGAGGCGAACTCCTCGTCGGACAGCGGCACTTCGCCGGTGGTGCGCACGCTCACGCCGTGCGCGGTGTCGAGCCCGAGTTTGGCGGCCTGCGCTTCGATCGCGGCGACCGCATCCTCTCCCGGCTGGAGCGAGCCGTAATCGAGCTTGGGCTGCGCGAGGATCAGGCGGCGGCGCGGCGCGGGCGTGCCGCCCATCATGTCCTGCCACGAAAAATAGGCGGGCTTGCCGGCGAGCGTCCGGTCGAGCGCACCCCCGAGCGTGCGCATCGGCGTATCGAAATCGGCGAGCTTGGCCGCGCCCTGCTCCACGCCGGTCAGCGCGGTCGAGAAGGCGCCGGCGATGCCGCGCAGCGACGGATCGCGCGCGAGCGGCCCCAGCAGCGGCTGCGCCTTGATGAGCGAATCGGTCGCGCCCTTCACCTCGGCGACCGAGCCGAACATCAGCCCTTCCTTGGCGAAATACGGCCCACCGTCCGGCCGCTGCACCCGGCGGAAATGCGTGCCGTCCGCCGCAAGCGCCGCGCTCAGCTTCGCCGCGCCAGCCTCGGCGAGTTCGGGCGTCTTGCCGTCGACGATCACCAGCAGCACGTCGGTCAGGTTCGGGAAGGCGGCGTCGACCGCCTTCTCGTTCTGCCGCCACGCCACCTTGGGCGAGATCAGCGCGGCCGTATCGGTCGTCATCGAGAAACCGCCCGCTGCATAAGCGAGCGCAAGCCCGGTCAGCACCAGGCACGCCAGCGCGGCGAGCACCGGCCGCCGCACGCTGGCCGAGACCAGCCGCAGGATCAGCGTCGCGATCAACGCTTTGCGTCGCCGCCGATAAAGTATCGCAGGCTGAACTTGATCGTCTGGTCGGCGCCGGTCGTGTCGAACATCGCATCGCTCCATTTCGGCGGAGCCAGCTTGATCCGCGCATCGTTCGAAAAGCCAACGCCTTCCTTGGGAACGCCGAACAACGCCCGATCGAGCTTGCCGTTGCCATTCTCATCGAGAAAAGCCTGAACCGCATAGCGGCCCGCCGGCAGGCCGTTCAGCGTCACCACCGTCGTGCCGAACTGCGCGGGCGCGGTGGCAGAAAGTGGGCAATCCTTGAGAAACTGCGCTTCGGTGCAAACGTCGATATGAACGCGCCCGTGCGCGGTACGGACGTTGCCGATCTCGACCCGCAGCGTGCCCGTACCCGCCGCCGTACCGCGCGCGAACACCGGCGCTGCCGCCAAAGCCACCATCATCAACGCCGCGCCGCCCGCGCGTGCGATTGCCAAACCCGAAGTCACGTCAGCTTCCGTTCCACCTTGCGCAATGAGGCGCGCGCCTTTGGCCCCCCGGCGATGAACGCGCCGTGTATCGTCGCGGCCGATCCGGTCCAGCTTTTTTGTCCGATCTGGCCGCGACGCGCGGAAAAGCTCCGTTTCCGTGTCCGCATCTGTCGGCGCGGTTCCGCAAAGCAGCGAGACCTTAAGGGTTAACTCACCTTTTTTTGGTTTGGTGTGCCCAACCTGGGGAGATACCAATGCGCAACCTGACAGCGACGACGACTGTGTCGCACCCTATCAGCCTGCGAGTCCGTGATTTCGCGCGCGATGCTCGCGCCATGGTTGCGATCGAGTCGGCGGCAGGAAGGCTGAGCTACGCCGACCTCGACGCGCGCGCGACCGCACTGGCCGGGGCGCTCGCCGCTGAGGGCGTCACGCCGGGCGCGACGGTGGCGGTGTGCCTGCCGCGCTCTGCCGAGCAGATCGTCGCCCTGCTCGCCGCCTGGTACGCAGGCGCGGCGTATCTCCCGCTCGACCCCGCCTGGCCCGAGGCGCGACTCGCCGCGTTCGTGGAGCGCGCCGGCTGTGCGGCCGTGATCGCGCCGCGCGGATCTGCGATCGGCACGGTCGCGCCCGATGCGGCGGCGGCGTTCGAACCCGTCGCTGCCGGCGATCTCGCCTATGTCATCTTCACCTCGGGTTCGACCGGCGAGCCCAAGGCGGTCGAGGTCGGGCACGACAATCTTGCCGCGCTGGTTGACTGGCACCTCGGCGCGTTTGCGGTCGGCACCGGCACGCGTTCGGCGCACCTTGCCGGATTGGGTTTCGATGCGGCGGCGTGGGAAGTGTGGCCGACCCTCGCGGCGGGCGGCACTTTGTGCCTCGCCGACGATGCGGTGCGGCTCGATCCGGCCGCCTTGCGCGACTGGCTGCTCGCCGAGCGCGTCGAGGTCGCCTTCGCGCCGACCGCGCTTGCCGAGCCGCTGGTCGGAATGGACTGGCCCGCCGATGCGGCGCTTCGCGTGCTGCTCACCGGCGCGGACAAGTTGACGGTGCGGCCCAAGCCCGGTCAGCCGTTCAGCTTCGTCAACAATTACGGCCCGACCGAATGCACCGTCGTCGCCACCTCGGGCGTGGTGTCGCCCGAGGGCGAGGGCCTGCCCTCGATCGGCACTGCGATCGCGGGCACGACGATCCACCTGCTCGATCCGGGCGGCGACGATGTGATAGCAGGCGCGCCCGGCGAGGTCTGCATCGGCGGTGCGCAGGTCGCGCGCGGCTATCGCGGCGACGCGGTGATGACCGAGGCACGCTTCGTCGAGCACTCGCATTATGGTCGGCTCTACCGCACCGGCGATCTCGCGCTGCGGCTCGAGAGCGGCGAATACGCCTTCCTCGGTCGCGTCGACGGTCAGGTGAAGGTGCGCGGCCACCGCATCGAGCCGGCTGAGGTCGCCGCCGCGCTGCACCGCCTGCCCGACATCGCCGCCGCCCATGTGCTGGTGCGCGAGGGCGAACTGGTCGCCTATGTCACGCTGAACGCCGACACCACGGCGGGCGCGCTTCGCGCCGCGCTCGGCGAGACGCTGCCCGATTATATGGTGCCCGCGCATTTCGCCCGGCTCGACGCGATGCCGCTCACGCCGAACGGCAAGATCGACGTGCGCGCTTTGCCCGATCCCGCCACGGTCGCGCTGGCCGAGAGCGCTGGCGGCCGCGCGCCCGCGACGCCGACCGAGGAGCGGCTGTTCGAGATCGTCAGCACCGTGCTCGGCCACCGCGATTTCGGCGTGGACGACGATTTCTTCCTGCTCGGCGGCCACTCGCTGCTCGGCACGCAGGTCATCATCCGCGCACGCGACGCCTTCGGCATCGACCTGTCGCTGTTCCACCTGTTCGAGGCGGCGACCGTCGCCAAGCTCTCCGAAGTGGTCGAGACGCTGATCTTCGCCAAGATCGAGGCGATGAGCGACGACGAGATCGCAAGGCTGTCGGCATAATGGCGACCCGCCCCGTCTCCGATCCGTCGCTCAGCCTGTTCCGGCTGCTCGACCCGGCCGTACTCGCCGATCCGTATCCGCTCTATGCGCGGTTGCAGCGCGAGGATCCGGTCTATTGGGATCCGTATCTGCATAGCTGGGCGGTGACGCGCTACAGCGACGTTCACGCCGTGCTGCACAAGTTCTCCGCCGATCGCACCCCCTCGCCCGACCTGATGCGCTCGCTCGGCCTCGGCTCGATCGAGCCGATCGCAGCGGTGATGGTCAAGCAGATGCTGTTCCTCGATCCGCCCAACCACACGATCCTTCGCAAACTCTGCTCGACCGCGTTCACGCCGCGCCGGGTCGAGGCGCTGGAGGAGCGCGTCTTCTCGGTCGCCAACCGGCTGATCGACGCCGCGCTCGCCAAGGGCGAGATGGACGTGATGGCCGATTTCGCCGAGCCGTTCCCCTCGATCGTGTTCGCGCACCTGATGGGCGTGCCCGAGGAGGATCACCTCCAGCTCAAGCGCTGGTCCGCCGATTACGCGCAGATGCTGGGCAACTTCTCGCACAACCCCGACGGGATCGCGCAGGTGCTGAAAAGCACCGCCGACATGATCGCCTATTTCCAGCACGCCATCCACTCGGGCAGCCTCAAGGACGGGCTGGTCAAGTCGCTGGTCGAGGCCGAGATCGACGGCCAGAAGCTGACCGAGGAAGAGGTGATCGCCAACGCCATCGTCACGATGGTGGGGGGCCAGGAAACCACCACCAACCTGATCGGATGCGGCCTGCTGACCTTGCTGCGCCAGCCCGACAAGCTCGCCGAACTGCGCGACCGCCCCGAGATCATGGACAGCGCGATCGAGGAACTGCTGCGCTACGAAAGCCCGTCGCAGCACACCTCGCGCATCGCCACCGAGGATACGCTGATGGGCGGCAAGCTCATCAAGAAGGGCCAGCCGGTCATGGCCGTGATGGCCGCCGCCAACCGCGATCCCGAACGCTTCCCAAATTCCGACGCCCTAGATTTCGAGCGCAAGGACAACCGCCACATGGCGTTCGGCTGGGCGGCGCATTTCTGTTTCGGCGCGCCGCTCGCGCGGATGGAGGGGCGGATTGCGTTCCGCCTGCTGCTCGACCGGCTGACCAACCTCGCGCTGCCTGAGCAAAAGCTCGCGTGGCGCGAAAACCTCGGCCTTCGCGGCCTCAAGGCACTACGGGTGACATTCGGATGAACATGCCAGCCAAGATCGACGCCGCGCAGGCGCGTCGCGACCTGCTCGCGAAAATGCTCGCCGGCAAGGCGGCCGATGCCGCGCATGTGCCCGAGCCGATCCGCCCGCGCGACCCTGCGCGCGCCGTGCCGCTCACCGCAGAGCAGAATCAGTTGTGGCTCCATGCGCAAATGGCGCCGGAGATGCCGCTCTACAACGAATCGATCACGATCCACCGGCTCGGCCGCTACGATCATGCCGCGATGGAGCGCGCGCTGACCGAGGTGGTGCGCCGCCACGCGATCTGGCGCTCGGCGATCGTCGAGGTGGACGGCGATTACGTGATGCAGGTCGCCCCGTCCGAGCATATCGACCTCGCCATTCTCGACATCAGCCATTTTCCCGAGGATCAGCGCGAGGCTGAGGCGGTGCGCCTCGCCACCGAGGATGCGCGCGCCCCGATTGCGCCCGACAAGGCGCCGCTGTTCCGCGCGCGTGTGGTCAAGCTGAGCGACGTCGAACACCGGCTCTACCTCACGCTGCACCACGTCATTTTCGACGGCGTGTCGATCTACAAGACGCTGGTGCCCGAACTGGCCGCGCTGGTCGATGCCTACGAGGCCGGCCTGCCCTCGCCGCTGCCCGAGCCGCAGTTGCAATATGCCGATTACGCCGTGTGGCAGGCCGACCGCGAGCAGGGCGACGAATACAAGCGCCAGCTCGATTTCTGGCGCACGCAGCTTGCCGCGCCGATCCCACGCCTCGAAGTCGTCGGCGACCGCCCGCGCGCGGCGCTGCCGACGCATGCCGGGTCGATGGAGGTGTTCGAACTCGACACGCCTCTGGTGGAGCGCCTCAAGGAGATCGCCCGTGCGGAAAACGCGACGCTCTATTCGGTGCTGCTCGCCGGCTACAAGGCGATGCTGTTCCGCTATACGGGTGACGAGGACATCATCGTCGGCGGCGTCACCGACACGCGGCGGCGGCCCGAGCTTCAGCCGCTGATGGGCTACTTCCTCAACACGATGGCGATCCGCAGCCGTCCGCTCGGTGGCACGCCGTTCCGCGCCTATCTCGCCGAGGTGAAGCGCAGCGTGGTCGGTGCGCTCGGCGCGAGTGACATTCCGTTCGACAAGCTGGTCCGCGCGCTCGACATCAAGCGCGGCACCGGCACGCACCCGCTGTTCAACACCCTGTTCTCGATCGAACCGCCGGTCGATCCCTTCCCCGCCGGCTGGGATCTGACGCAAATGGACGTGACGGTCGGGGCGGCAAAATATGACCTCTACCTCGAACTCGACGAGCGGCCCGAGGGCGGCATGGCCGGGCGCTTCCTCTATTCGAGCGAACTGTTCGACGCGTCCACGATCCGCCGCATGGCCGATCACTGGGTGCGCCTGCTCGAAGGCGTCGCCGCCGATCCCGAGACGCCGCTTGGCCGTCTGCCGATGCTGGCGGCGCAGGAACAGGACCGACTCGCCGCCGACTGGAACCAGACGACGCGCGACCTGCCCTATGCGAGCGTGGTCGATTGGGTCGCCGCCAAGGCTGCTGCCGAGCCGGATACGGTGGTGATCGAACAGGCCGGCGAAGGCTGGACCTATGCGCAGCTCGCCGCCCGCTCGGACGCGATCGCGGCCGAACTGGTTTCGCGCGGCGTCACGCCGGGTGCGCTCGTCGGGCTTTCGCTCGAACGCACGCCGTACATGATTGCGGCGATGCTCGGCGTGGTGAAGGCGGGCGCGGCGTATCTGCCGCTCGATCCCGGCTTCCCGCAGGCGCGGCTGGCGATGATCGTCGAGAGCGCCGAGCCGGTGCTGATCCTCGTCGAGCCCAGCACCGAACACGCGCTGCCGCAGGATGCCGCGCCACTGGTACGGCTCGACCGACACTGGCCGCATCGTGACTTCACGGCCCCGGCGATCGATCCCGAAGCGCCCGCTTACGTGCTCTACACGTCAGGCTCGACCGGTAAGCCAAAGGGCGTTGAAATCCCGCACGCGGCGCTGGTCAACTTTCTCGTCGGCATGGAGGACAGCCTCGGCCTCGCAGCCCGCCAATCGATCCTCGCCATCACGACTCTGTCGTTCGACATCGCCGAGCTGGAAATCTGGCTGCCGCTCGTCACCGGCGGCAAGGTCCACCTCGCCACGCGCGAAACCGCGACCGACATGATCGCGCTGGCCGAAGACGTCGCCCGGCTCAAGCCCGACATTCTTCAAGCAACCCCCGCCACCTGGCGCGGACTGATCGAGGCGGGTTGGCAGGGCTCGCCCAATCTCACCGCGCTGTGCGGCGGCGAGAAGCTGCCGCGCGCACTCGCCGATCAACTGCTGCCGCGCGTCGGCGCCTTGTGGAACATGTACGGCCCGACCGAGACGACGATCTGGTCGACCGTCGCCAGGGTCGCGGACGGCCCGATCACCATCGGCAAGCCGATCGCCAACACGACCATCCGCATCCTCGACCAGAACGGCAACGATCGCCCGGTCGGCGCGGTCGGCGAGTTGTGCATCGGCGGACGCGGCGTCGCGATCGGCTATCGCGGGCGGCCAGACCTTACGCAAGCCAAGTTCATCGACCATGCGGGCGAGCGGCTCTACAAGACCGGCGACCTCGCGCGCTGGCGGCCCGATGGGATGCTCGAATGCCTCGGCCGCACCGATAACGAGGAGAAGATCCGCGGCTTCCGCATCGCCATCGAGGAGGTCGAGGGTGCGCTCGCCGCGCTTCCCGGCGTCTCGGCGGCGGTGGTGAAGGCATGGCCCGACCCGAGCGGCGAGCGCGCGCTATGCGGCTATCTGGTTGGCACCGGCGACGTGGCGGAATGGCGCGAGCGCCTGTCCGCCACCCTGCCCGACTACATGATCCCGACCCGCTTCATGGTGCTCGACGAACTGCCGCAGACACCCAACGGCAAGGTCGATCGCCACGCGCTGCCCGAGCCGGGCAAGGCGTCCGTCACCGACCATGCGCCCTTGGAAACGCCCGCACAGGAAAAACTGGCCGCGATCTGGAGTGACGTACTCAAGGCCGAAGTCACCTCGCGCAACGCCGACTTCTTCGATCTCGGCGGTCATTCGCTGCTGATCGCGCGGCTGATCCGCCGCATCGACAAGGATTACGGCGTGAAGCTGCCGATGGCGGCGCTGTTCCAGGCGCCGCGCCTCGCCGATATGGCTGAGATCATCGCCGGCGGCAAAGCGATCGAGAACCCCGCCGTCGCCAAGATCCAGCCCAATGGCACGCAACCGCCGATCTTCTGGCTGGATGGCGGCTCGACGTTCCGCCCGCTCGCCGAGCGGCTCGGCCGCGACCAGCCGTTCTACGGCGTCTCGACCGCCGGCGTGCTGGAGGCGGCGGGCGGGATGCCCGACAAGGATTTCCGCAAGACCGCCGATCTCGTCATCGCGGTGCTGCGGCAACTCCAGCCGAGCGGGCCGTACCGGATCGGCGGCTGGTGTACCTCGGGCATCCTCGCCTATGCGGTCGCGACGCAGCTTGAGGCGGCGGGCGACGAAGTGCGGCTGCTGATGCTCGCCCACCCATTTCACCCGGTGCGCGCGCGCAAAGTGGGCGCGGCGCGGTTCTTCCTCAGCAAGTTTAAATACCATCTCGACAAGACGTTCGCGCAAAGCCCCGGCAAGCGCTGGCATTATTTCGTCGATCGCCTGCGCGGCCTGTCCGACGCGGCGGCGCTGGCGGGTGGGCGCGAGGCGGTGTTGCAGCCCAAGGTTCAGTCCGCGCTCGACCATTCGGCGAGCCACTATACGCCGCCGACGTATAATGGCGACGTGATCCTGTTCCAGCCTGACGATCATCCCGGCGTGCTCGATTTCGTCGAGGACTGGCGGGCGCAGGTGCGTGGGCAGTTCGACGCGCACATCGTGCCCGGGGGCCACCGCACCATGCTGGAGGCACCTAACGTCAACGTCTTCGCCGACCTGCTGCGCGAGCGGCTCGCACGCGCCAACGCGGAAGCCGCGGCGCAGCGCGGCGCCTGACGCGGGTGGCGGCGGCCGAGGTCCATATCGGCCGCCTCGAGGTCGCGGCGGACGAGGTCGATCGGCTCGCGGCGTTGCTGTCGCCGGAGGAGCGCGCCCGCGCCGCGCGCTTCGCCTTCGCACGCGATCGGCGGCGGTTCGTGGTGCGCCGCGCGCGGCTGCGGCAGACGCTGGCGGCGGCCATCGGAGCATCGCCGGAGCGTCTCGTTTACACCGAGAATGGCTACGGTAAGCCCGCGCTCGCCGGCGGCCTCTGCTTCAGCGCCTCGCACTCGCACGAGCTATGGGCGATCGCGCTGTCCGACCGCGACGTCGGCGTCGATATCGAGCATCACCAGCCCGGTCTCGACTGGCGCGATGTTGCCGCCGGGCTGTTCCGCGCCGATGAATGCGCCGCGCTCGACGTGCTCCCGCCCGACGATCAGATGCGCGGCTTCTTCGATTGCTGGGCGCGCAAGGAAGCGTTCGTCAAGGCGATCGGCATGGGCCTCTCCTACCCGCTCGACGCCTTCGCGGTGTCGGTCACGCACGAGGCGCGGCTGCTGTCGGGCGCGGACGGGTGGCGCATCGCCGGACTTGCGCTGCCGGAGGAGTACTCGGGCGCGCTGGTGGTGGCGGATGACGGCGCGCCGACAGAAATCGCGCTTCACGTTCGGGAACGGCCCGGTCTAAAGCCGGTTTAGCTTCCGGTCGCGCCGTTTCGAGCGGGGCGCCGGGGCGGATCGTGACGGCACCGCGCCGCCACACGCGCTGCGGGGGTGACACGATGTATTTTCCGATGATCGCCGCCGCGCTGGCGTCCGCAGCGCCGGGTGGTGCGCCGCTTGCCCCCGGCACCATCACGATCGAACAGGGCGGGGATTCCGCCGTCCCGCCGGGCGCGAGTCGCGCGTTCACCGATGCGGTGCAGGCCGCGATCCTGCGCGCCGATTTCATCCCGCTCCCCGCGCCGAGCCACAGCCGCTATGTCGCGACCTTCACCGTCACGCGCAAGGATCGCGGGGTCGTCACGTCGGGCACGCGGGGCAGCGCACCGGCTGCGGGGATCGCAAACTGGGGTCTCGGCATCGGCGTGCGCCTGCCGAGGAAGGACGATCAGTTGCGCGATCTCGTCGTCACGCAACTCACCGTCACCATCCTGTTGCGCGCCGATCACCGGCCGGTGTGGAGCGGCAGCGCGCTCACCGCGCAGGTCGACGGCACGCGCGCGGGCGCACCCGATGCGGTTGCGGTCAAGCTGGCGGATGCGGCCCTCGCGCAATTCCCCCAGCAGGTCGACGCGCCGGTATCCGTCCCGTAAGCGGGCAGCGCTACGCCACCGCGCCCCGCCGCGCGACGAGGCTGGCGAACTCGCCGATGATCGACCGGGCGACGATCAGCACCAGCCCGCCGTACACCGCCACGCCGACCGTCACCAGAATGGCGAGCGTCGGCAGCGGCGGCAGCCCCGCGATCAGCACCGACACCGCCAGCACCGCCGCCGCCATGCCGGCCGACGCGATCGCCGCGGGCATCGCCGCGCGGATCAGCGCGCGCCCGGACGTACCGATCACAGGCATCGCGAACATCGCGGTCAGGATCATGTGGAGCGGCGCGCCGACCACCCATGCCCACGCCATGCCGACCGCGCCGTAGCGCACGCCGATCGCAAACCCGAGCGGCATGATGACCGCACCCGCAGCAGCCCCCCACACTTGCAGGCGCGGATGGCCGAGCGCGGTGGTGGCCGGCGCGAACAGCACCTGCACCGTCAAGAACGGCATCGCGATCGCGAGCAGCCGGACGATCGGCGTCGCGTCGTCCCATTTCGGCCCGAGCACGACATCGACGAACGGCCCCGCCACCGCCGCCAGCCCGACATAGAAAGGCAACGCGCCAAACAGGATCAGCCGCACCGATTTGGCGAAGGCGTGGCCCGTCGTCTCGCGATTGCCCTGCAACCGCGCATAGGCGGAAAACGCCACGTCGTTGAGCGGCGGCACGAACTTCGCGGTGACGATCTGCGCGAGGAACAGCGCCTCCGCATAGAGGCCGAGGTGCCGCGCATCGAGCGAGCGGCCGCCGATGATGACGTCGCTCTGCGTCTGTACCAGCCACAGCAGCGAACTGAGTAGCATCGCCCCGCCGAACCACACGATGCTACCAGCACCCTTCAGCCGGAAGGTCGGCAGCACTGTCAGCCGCGCCGCCAGCGTCATGCCGAGCGCACGCGACCAGATCACGCACATCGGCGCGATCACCAGCGTCCACACCCCGCACCCCGCCAGCGCACAGCCGAGCGACGTACCCGCGCCGATCAGCGCGGAGACGAGGTTCACCTTCGCCTGCACCTTGTAGTTGAGCTGCCGGCTGAGCAGCGCGCTCGGCAAGGCGACGAACGGCGTGGCGAGGTAGAGCCCGGCCTGCACCATCAGCAGATGCGCGACCATCGGCGTATGAAAATACTCCGCGGCGAGCGGCGCGATCAGCAGTTGCGCCAAAGCGATGCCGCCGTTGAGCAGGATGAGGATGCCGAACACCTGCCGGATCAACGTCTTGTTGAGATCGGGCGCGCGGATCAGCGAGGCGGTGAATTCCTGCCCGTTGAGCAGGCTGAGGAACACCAGCACGCTCTGCGTCATCGCGAACAGGCCATAGTCGCGCGGATCGAGGATGCGGATGACGAAGAAAGTCGCCGCCCACATGATGATCTGCGCGATCACCTGGCTGCCCGAACGCCACGCGATCGCCTGCACGATCTGGGTCGTGAAGCTCTTTTCCACCGCAATCTCGGACATGGAATTCATCGGTTGGAATGCTCGCTCCGTAACATTTCAACCATATTGCCGGGGAAGTGGAGGAAGAATGAAGGAGCGCACCGGGAAACACCTGTTTTCAGGGTCGCTGCGCGGTTTTTTGCGGAGAAGAACCGGTGCCGAAGCGGCATGGTCGGGGAGACAGGATTCGAACCTGCGACATCCTGCTCCCAAAGCAGGCGCGCTACCAGACTGCGCCACTCCCCGACGCGGAGGAGCCCCTTAGGCTATCCGCTCCGGAAAGGGCAAGCGTTCATCGCGCGCCGATCCCGGCGCGCGATGAGGAACGGTTACTGTGCGGTCGCGCCGTCGGCGGTCTTGGCCGCCGAATCGCCGACCTTCTTGGCGCTGTCGCCGATGTCCTTGGCCGCGCCCGACACCGCATCGGTGCGGATCGTGTCGTTTTGGCTCTTGTTCATCAGATACATCGCCCCGATCACGACCGCGAGCAGCAGCACGATCGCGATGAGCCAGGTCGCGCCGCTGCCGCGACGTTCGATGACGGTGGTGTGCGGGGTATCGGTCACGCGATTGTCAGACATCACTCATCTCCTCCTGTTACGGCGGCAGAACGGTGGCGTCCGGCGATTGTTCCCGAAACGGTCCGATCAGAACGGCAGCTTGAAGCCCGGCGGCAGCGGGATGCCGCTCGTCATCTTCGCCATCGCATCGCCCGACGCCGCATCGGCCTTGGCGCGCGCATCGTTGAAGGCGGCGACGATCAGATCCTCGAGCATCTGCTTCTCGCTGACCGCGAGCAGCGAATCGTCGATGTCGAGCCCGATGATCCGGCCCTTGGCCGATGCGCGCACCTTGACGAGCCCGCCGCCGGCCGCGCCCTCGACCTCGACCTTGTCGAGCCCGGCCTGCGCCTTTTCGAGTTCGGCCTGGACGTTCTGCGCCATGGCCATGATATCTTCGAGGTTGTTCATGCTTCGCTCCGTTGCAATTCGATGATCCGGTCGAGTTCATCCTCGGGGAACTCGGCACCAGGGAACGCCTCGAACGCCGCCCTGACCACGGGCGTGTCGAGAATGGCGGCACGGCGCAGCGCCTTGTCGGCCTCGTGCTGCTCCTTCAACGTCGGCGCGCCGGGCACGTTGTCGGTCGTGACCTTCCACACCTTGCCGGTCAGTTGCTTCAACTCGACGTTGAGTTCCCGCACGAAATCGGCGGAGATCGGCCGCAGCGAACTCAGCACCAGTTCGGTGGCGGCGAAATGCACGACACTCGCGCTGTGATAGACCTTGGCGGCGAGCGCCTGCTGGCCGTTTTCGTCAAGATACGCCCGGAGCTTCCCGATGGTCTCTGGCAATGCGGCTTCGGCCACCGCCGCCGCGGCGGCAGGCGCGGGTGTCGGCGCGGGCGGGGCGGCAGCGGGCATGCGCCCCTCCGCCAGCATCTTCGCGAGGTCGCCGGGATCGGGCAAGGTCGAGGCGTGGACGAGCCGCAGCAGCGCCATCTCGCACGCCTCGATCGGCAGCGCGGCGCGGCCGACCTCCTCGTGCGCTTTCAGGAGCAACTGCCACAGCCGGTGCAGCGCCGCGAACGACAATTTCGCCGCCCATTCGGCTAGCGCGGCGCGCTCCTCGGCCGACTGACCCGCATCGACGCTCGCCCCGAGCTTGACCAAAGTCGTGCCATGGGTGGTTTCGAGCAAAGCGCGCAACACGCTGAGCGGATCGACGCCGAGATCATATTGCCGCCGCAGCGACGCCAACGCCCCCGCCCCGTCGCCGGCAAGCAGCAGCGCGAACAGGTCGCGCGTCGCACCGCGATCGGACAGGCCGAGCATGTCGCGCACCGCATCCGCGCGCACGCCGCCGCCTTCCTGCCCCGCATGCGCGATCGCCTGATCGAGGATCGACAGCCCGTCGCGCGCCGACCCTTCCGCCGCACGCGCGATCAGCCCGAGCGCTTCGGGCTCTGCCTCGAACCCTTCGGCCTTGGCGACATAAGCGAAATGTTCGGCCAGCTTCTCCGCCGGAATGCGGCGCAGGTCAAAACGCTGGCAGCGCGACAGCACCGTGACCGGCACCTTGTTGACCTCGGTGGTGGCGAACAGGAACTTCACATGCGCGGGCGGCTCCTCCAGCGTCTTCAACAGCGCGTTGAAGGCGTTCTTGGAGAGCATGTGGACTTCGTCGACGATGTAGATCTTGAACCGCGCCGACACAGCCGCATAACGCGCCGCGTCGATGATCTCGCGCACGTCGTCCACGCCGGTGTGGCTGGCGGCGTCCATCTCGATCACGTCGATATGCCGACCCTCGGCGATCGCGCGGCAGGGTTCGCACACGCCGCACGGGTCGATCGTCGGGCCGCCCTGCCCGTCCGGTCCGACGCAGTTGAGCGCCTTGGCGATCAGCCGCGCGGTCGACGTCTTGCCGACCCCGCGCACGCCGGTCATCAGGAAGGCATGCGCAAGCCGGTCGCGCTTGATCGCATTGCCGAGCGTCTGCACCATCGCATCCTGCCCGATCAGCTCGGCAAAGGTCTGCGGACGGTATTTGCGCGCGAGGACGCGGTACACCTCGGACTTGGGCGGCTGCGCGGGTTCACCAAGATCGAAGGAGTCGGCCATGGCGGCTATGTAGGGTGCACGCGGGCGTATCGACAAGCACGTTACGTTCGTTCACGCTGCGGGTGTGAAGTGGAACGCCGAAACCGAAGCAAAGTATGACCGCTGGCTTGAACGGGCATTATCGATCCTCGATGGGAACGGGAACGGCATGGGTTTGCCGGTATTGCGGATGTTGGCGTTCCGGGGACATCACGGCGGCATGACTGAACTCGCCAACCGCATGACGTCGCCTGAAAACAGTATCCACGATTTCAAACGCGGGATGGCGCTTGAGCTTCGATTGGCGAGAGGCGTCCAGCAAAGCTGGATCCGGGAAAACGTCGCCACTTCGTATCGCAATCATGGCAACATGATCGGCTACCGGCTCTGGCTGATACGGGCGGCTCGGTTAGGAGATGCAGACTTCGTTGCGGAAAAACGGCGGTTTGAAACGCGCTTTCCCTATCAGGTTATGAAGCGATGGGGCCGGTATCGGCCACTACGTCGAAACGAACGGTGAATAGTGAGTCGTGCCGCGGGCGAAGCCCGCGGCGTCGGACGGCGCTTTAGCGCCGCCGGCCGCGCGCGCTGCGGTTGCGTGTCGCAGCTATGCTGCGACTTGCGCAGCGTGCGGTAGGAGCCGGGCGACCCGTGGCGAAATCGTTGTGGCTGCTGCCTTCCGGCCCTGACCAGGTTGGCGACGACCACGTCCGCCCGACTCCCGCGCCGCATATGGCGGGGTCGGGCGGCGGGATCAAGAGTCTATCAGCGGCGGACGCGCACCATCTTGCACACGCGCTTCACATGGTGGCCCTGACGGACCATCTTGCAGACCTTCTTCGAGTGCCAGCCGTGCGGCGCGGCCAACGCGGGCAGCGGAGCGAGGGAAGCGGCCGACACGCACGCGGCGGCAACAAGAGCAGCAAATTTCATCATCATTTCCTAATTTTTACAATCCCTGTTCGGACGCCCCCCGAGGCGCGGCCACCCGCATCTTCATGCAGGTGGCGCGCGCAGCGTCTTCAGCGGCCCCAGCGCACGGTGCGGCAGACGCGGACCTTGTGGTGGCCGCGCCACTTCCAGTTGCACACCCGGCGCGTGCGGTGATGGTTCCAGCCCGGCCCGCGATGCTCGTCGTGGCGGACGACGGTACGCGTCACGACGCGCTCGTGATGATCTTGCGCGACCGCCGCAACCGGCGTGAGCGTGGCGGCGGCAAGGCACGCCGACAGGATCAGCTTGATTTTCATGACATTCGCTCCTTTTTGCGCCCGAACGGCACGGGAACGTAATGATCATCGCCCCTGCATGTTCCGCGCTTCGGCCGGTATTGTCACCGTGATCGCGCGTTCGAGCCGAATCTGGCAGGCGAGCCGGCTATGCCGCGTCGCCCCGCTGGCGAGATCGAGCAGATCCTCCTCGTTCTCGCTCGCCGCAGGCAGCCGCGCGAAATCCTCCGCCGCGACGATGACGTGGCAGGTCGAACACGCCATCTGCCCCTCGCACGTTCCCTCCAGCGGCTGGCCGGTGTTCTGCGCCACATTGAGAAGGCAGTCGCCGGGCTCGGCCCGCGCGGTGCTCAGCGTGCCATCGGCGGCGATGAAAGTGACGATGAGGCTCATGCCGCGATCCGCTGCGATGTGGCGGCGGCGATGATGCGATCGGTAGCGTGGATCAGGTCGTCCTCCCGGGTATAGCGGCCGAAGCCGAGGCGGATGCTCGAACGCGCCTGGGCGTCGCTAAGGCCAATCGCGCGCAACACATGGCTCGACCGTCCCGACCCGCTCGCACAGGCGGAGCCGGCGGAGAAAGCGACGTCGCGCAACTCCGACATCAGCCGGTTCACGTCGAGCCCCTCGCGCCGCACATTGAGATTGCCCTTGTAGCGATGCTCGGCAGACCCGTTGAGCACCCAGCCAGCGCCCGTGAACCGTGCCAGCGCGGCGTCGAACAGCCGCGCGACATGCGCCGCGTCCTCCGCCTGCCGCTCTCGCGCCAGCCGGGCCGCCACGCCGAAACCAGCGCACAAGGCCGGCGACAACGTACCCGAACGCCCGCCCGCCTCCTGCCCGCCGCCGTGGAGCAGCGGCGCGGGATCGAACCCGTCGCGCACCCACAAGGCGCCGATGCCCTTGGGACCGTGGATCTTGTGCGCCGATACCGCGATCAGGTCGCACCCTTCAGGAAGCGCGACCCGCCCAAAGCCCTGCACCGCGTCGCACAGCATCGCCGCACCGGCCGCATGCGCGCGCGCGGCAAGGTCGCCGATCGGCTGCACCGTGCCGATCTCGTTGTTGACGAGCATCGCCGCGACCAGCCCGGTGCCGGGCGCGATCGGCTCCGGGGCGATGCGCCCGTCCGCCGCCACGTCGCGCACCGCCACGTCGCGTCCGCGGCGCCGCTCCACCGCCACCGTGTCGAGCACCGCCGCATGTTCGGGCGCGAAGGTGACGATGCCGCCGCGCGTGCCCTTGATCGCCCAGTTGAGCGCCTCGGTCGCGCCGCTGGTGAAGCTGACCGTGCCGCCCGCCGGCAACAACGCCGCGACCTGCGCGCGCGCGGCCTCGACCGCCGCCCTCGCTTTGCGCCCGGCCGCATGCGAAGAATGCGGATTGGCGAAATCGTCGCGCAGCCACGGCACCATCGCCTCGAACGCCTCGGGCGCGAGCGGCGTGGTCGCCTGATAATCGAGGTAGATCATGCCACGGCCCGGATGCCGCGCGCGGTGGCGCGCCACTCCGCGACGAAGCGATCGACATCCGCCTCGGTGGTGGTGCGGCCGAAGCTCACCCGGATCACTTCGCGCGTCGCCTCCACGTCCCAACCCATCGCGGTCAGCACATGGCTTGGCTTCATGCTGCCCGACGAACAGGCGCTGCCCGCCGAGACGGCGATGCCCGCCATGTCGAAACGGATCAGTTGCGTCGCCGCCGCCATGCCCCGCATCCGGTACGATCCGATCGCGGGGTGGCGCGGCGCGGCACCCGCCACCACCTCGCCGCCCGATCGCCCGATCGCATCGTCGAGTTTCGCGCGCAAAGTGGCCAGCGGCGCGACCGGCTCCGCGACACCAAGCGCCGCCGCATAGCCGAGCGCGCCCGGCAGATTCTCGGTGCCCGCGCGGTAGCCGCGCTCCTGCCCGCCGACCGGCGTCAGCGTGGCGAGATCGCGCACCAGCAGCGCGCCGACACCCGGCGGCCCGCCCCGCTTGTGCGCCGACAGCGCGACGAAGTCGGCCGCCTTGGCAAGCTCGGCATCGGCACCGGCGGGCATCTGCGCGGCATCGACCAGCAGCCGCCCACCGGCGGCATGAACGAGATCGGCCATCGCGGCGATCGGCTGGCGCACGCCGGTTTCGCTGTTGGCCCATTGCACCGCGACCAGCGCGGGCGTGGCCAGCATCGCCGCCAGTGCATCGAGGTCGATCAGGCCGTCGCGGTCGACCGGGATCGTTCCCGCATCCGGGGCGGCGCGGATCGCGGCATCATGCTCGGTCGCGCCGATCAGCCGCCGCTCCGGCACCGACCGGCCGAGCGCTATCGCCAGCGATTCGCTCGCCCCGCTGGTCAGCAGCGTCTCGCCGCGCCACGCATAGGCGGCGGCGATCTGCCCGCGCGCCCGCTCCAGCGCTGCCCGCGCGGCGCGTCCCTCCGCGTGGGGCGAGGACGGATTGGCCCAGCGCGCCATGCCCTCCGCAACCGCCGCGTGCGCCTGCGGCAGCATCGGCGTGGTCGCGGCATGATCGAGATAGATTCGGCTCGCCAAACGGGGCTCCGGTTCACAATGATTGCGCCGAGGCGCGCCGTGCCTATATAGCCCGCAACGTCCGCGTGTCCGCACGCCCCCAGATTTTTTGTCAGCAGGTTCGATGCCCGAAGTCATTTTTCCCGGCCCCGACGGCCGTCTCGAAGGCCGTTTCGCCCCCGCCCCGCGCCCGCGCGCGCCGGTGGCGATGATCCTGCACCCCCACCCGACCGCGGGCGGCACGATGAACAACCGGATCGTGCAGGAACTCTATAAGACGTTCCAGCGGCGTGGTTTCGCGACACTGCGCTTCAACTTCCGCGGCGTCGGCAAGAGCCAGGGCACGTTCGACAACGGCGTCGGCGAACTGTCGGACGCGGCGAGCGCGCTCGACTGGGTGCAGAGCTTCCACCCCGAGGCCTCGACCACCTGGATCGCGGGGTTCAGCTTCGGCGCGTGGATCGGCATGCAGTTGCTGATGCGCCGCCCGGAAATCCGTGGCTTCATCTCGGTCGCGCCGCCCGCGAACATGTACGACTTCACCTTCCTCGCGCCGTGCCCGGCAAGCGGCATCATCATCCAGGGCGAGAACGACGAGGTTTCGCCGCCAGCCGCCACGCAGAAGCTGGTCGACAAGCTGCGCACGCAAAAGCACATCACCATCCACCACGACACGATCCCGAAGGCGAACCATTTCTTCGAGCATGAAATGCCCGATCTGATGGGTTCGGTGGACAAGTATCTGGACATGCGGCTCGACCCCAATTCACCAATCCGGTGACTTGGCGGCAGCGGATTAGCGACAGCCAATCCGCGCCCGAGATGTAGAGCCGGCCGGCGGCGCTTCAGCGCCCACCGGCGTCACTCGCGCCGCGTCCGCTTCGTCAGCGCTTGCCTTCCGAATACGCCTGAAGCCATCGCTCCGCCGCGCTCATCGAGATGAACACGTCGCGATTTCCCGTGCCAAGCGCGGTGCGGGGATGCGGCTTCAACAGCGACGACGCGACCACCGCGGCGAGCCGGTCTTCAGGACGGTAGAGTTCCGCATTCATGTGCTGGAACTGCAACGCGGATTGCGGGCCTTCCACCACCCAGTCGCGCACGTCGAAGAACACGCGCAGCGTACCGTAACGGCGGCGCGCCTCGTCGACGATGCGGCGCTGCTGCTCGAAATACCGCCCGGCTTCGGCATCTCGCCAGATGCCGGCGCCCATTACCCGGATGGTGCTCGTCGCGTCGTCGATCCCTGAAGAGAAGCCGGCCTGCATCCGGCCCGATCCGTCCCAGCGCACCAGCATGTCGAGGTTGGCGTTCCGGGGAGCATTCATCTCGATCATCGCGTCACGCTCTGCGGTCGCGAATATGGATCGTGTCGATCGCTTCGAGCAGGTGGCGCTTGTACGCGAGCGCCCAGGCCTCGGCGGCGGCGACCGAGGCGAAATACGCGTAATGCTCGTCCGGCAGGATCCGGCGCATCTGCATCTTGGCGATGCTCTGCGCCACGACGATCGCACAGCGATCCCCCGGGCGGTTCAATCCGTCGAGGCTCTGGCGCAGCACCTCCGAGGCGGCCTGCGATTGTGGCGGCGCGTTGCGGAGATCGACGATCTGCGACAGCGCCATGCCACTTTCGTGGATGCGCCCAACCCAGCGCTTGAGATCGGCGAAATGTTCTTCAGTCTGGCGTAGTGACCAGAAGCCCGTCGAAACGATGCGGATCAGGCCAAGCGACCAATCGACGACGCTGGCGATCGTACTGCCGGCATCGCCTTCGTTGACCGAGAGGAAGCGTTCGAGGTGAGCGTCGCTGTGCATCGCACCACCTTACGCGAGACGCTTAAGGCCAGGTTGCCGCCGCGCCGACGCTTCGACCAAAGTCGTGTTCCTGCGCGACTTTCGACGCGCCAGCCGCCTGGCGTCAGTCGTTCCCCGCCAGCACACGGCCATAAGCCGGCAGATCGACGTTCCCGCCCGACAGCACCACCAGCATCCCCGCCTGCGCTCGCACCTTGCCGCCGAGCAGCGCCGCCAGCGCAACCGCGCCACCCGGCTCCACCACCAGCCGCAACCGCTCCGCCGCCCAGCGTTGCGCCGCGCGGATCTCCGCCTCGCTCACCGCCAGCCCTTCCACCCCGCGCCGCGACAGCACGTCGAAGGTGAGCGGCGACACGCGCGTCGTCTGGAGCGCATCGCACGCGGTCGGCGGCGCGCCCGGCTCGACCGGCTCGATCCAGCCCGCCTCAAGGCTGCGGCGCATGTCGTCCCAGCCTTCGGGCTCGACGACGGTGATCTTCGCGTCGGGCAGCGCGAGCGTGATCCCCGCCGCCAGCCCGCCGCCGCCGCACGGCACCAGCACCTGCGTGATCGGGCCGAGTCCGCAGGCCTCCATCTGCTGCGCCGCTTCGATGCCGGCGCTGCCCTGCCCTTCGATGATCCACGGATCATCGAAGCTCGGCACCAGCACCGCGCCGCGTGCCTCCGCGAGTCGCGCCGCGATCGTCTCGCGGCTTTCGGTCGCGCGGTCGTAGCTCACCACCTCCGCGCCGAGCGCGAGCGTACCCTCGCGCTTCGATCGCGGCGCGTCGGCGGGCATCACGATCGTGGCTGGCATGCCGAGCCGTTTCGCCGCCCACGCCACGCCCTGCGCATGGTTGCCCGAGGAGAATGCCACCACCCCGCGCGCACGCGATTCGGGGTAGATCGCGGTCAGCCGATGCCATGCGCCACGCACTTTGAACGCGCCGACCGGCTGGAGCGATTCGGCCTTGAAGGCGACGGTAACCCCTTGAACCTCCACGCTGAACAGCGGGGTTGGGGGCAGGATCTGCGCCACTTTCGCGGCGGCATCGCGCACCCCCGCACGGGTCGGCTGTCGTAAAATCGTCACATCCTGTCTCCGACCGTCTAAAATGGCTTTACATAGGAAAACGTCGATCCTATCTCGCGCTTCCGCTGCCCCATGGGACTTCCAACCGCAAGGCAGCTTTTTTCGTCTTGTCTCACGACATTGGAGGTCCCTTGAGTTGCACAAGCATCATCGCGCGCTGGGGTTAGCGACCACCATTTCGACCGCCGTCACCGGCGTCGACATCGCTAAGCACGGGCCGGTTCAGCCGGTCACGCTCGTTCGTCCGCACGCCGCATCGCGTGCCGCCCGCTTCTTCGTCGAGAAGTTTCCGGGTCGCTCGATGTATGCCGTGAAGGCGAACCCTTCGCCCGAACTCCTGCAGATTTTGTGGGATAGCGGCATCACGCAGTACGACGTCGCCTCGATCGCCGAGGTCCGGCTCGTCGCGCGTACGCTTCCGGAAGCGACCCTGTGCTTCATGCACCCGGTCAAGGCCGAGGAAGCGATCGCCGAGGCGTATTTCAAGCACGGCGTCCGCACCTTCTCGCTCGATTCGACCGAGGAACTGGACAAGATCGTGCGCGCGACCCGAGGAGCGGAAGACCTCACGTTGTGCGTGCGCATCCGCGTCTCGTCGGAACATTCGAAGCTGAGCCTCGCGTCGAAGTTCGGCGTGAGCCCGGGCGAGAGCAAGGAACTGCTGTTCCGCACCCGTCAGGTCGCCGATGCGCTCGGCATCTGCTTCCACGTCGGCTCGCAGGCGATGACCCCGGATGCCTATGCGAACGCGATGGAGCGCGTGCGTGCGGCGATCGTGGACGCGGCCGTCACCGTGGACGTGATCGACGTCGGCGGCGGGTTCCCCTCGTCCTATCCGGGCATGGAGCCGCCCCCGCTCGAGCGCTATTTCGAGACGATCCACCGCGCGTTCGAATCGCTGCCGGTCAGCTATTCGGCCGAACTGTGGGCGGAGCCGGGCCGTGCGCTGTGCGCCGAATACAGCTCGATCCTGGTGCGCGTCGAAAAGCGCCGTGGTGACGAGCTGTACATCAACGACGGCGCGTATGGCGCGCTGTTCGATGCGGCGCATATCGACTGGCGTTTCCCGACCCAGTTGCTGCGCGAGCCGGACAGCCATGCCAAGCTGATGCCGTTCAGCTTCTACGGCCCGACCTGCGACGACATGGATTACATGAAGGGTCCGTTCTATCTCCCCGCCGACATCAAGGCGGGCGATTATTTCGAGATCGGCATGCTCGGCGCATATGGCTCGGCGATGCGGACCGCGTTCAACGGGTTCGGATCGGACGAGACGGTGATCGTGGCGGACGAGCCGATGGTCTCGCTCTACGATCAGGCGTTCCAAGAGGTCGCCTCGAACGTCGTTAAGCTGTAACAGGCTTTTCATAGACTTAACCGGTTAGGGGCGGCGTGCTTCGGCGCGCCGCCTCCGCATGGGTTTCCGCGTCCCCTTATAACGACGGCGGTGCATGAGACGATTGGGAGTCCCCATGACCGAACCACTCAACACCAACCGCAAGGCCGAACTGCTTTCGACCACGGTCGAGCATATCGACATCACCAAGTTCGACGCACGTCCGATCGTCGACGCGATGAAGAAGATGAGCTTCACCAGCCGCGATCTCGGCCGCGCGACTGACATCTACAACCAGATGCTCGCCGATCCGTATTGCTCGATCTTCCTCGTCGTCGCCGGCTCGACCTCGGCGGGCGGCTGCATGGACCTCTATGCCGAGCTGCTGCGCAACAACATGATCGACGGCGTGGTCGCGACCGGCGCGTCGATCGTCGACATGGATTTCTTCGAGGGCCTCGGCCACAAGCATTATCAGGCGCTCGAAGTGCCGGACGACGACACGCTGCGCTCGCTGCTGATCGACCGCATCTACGACACGTATATCGACGAGGAGCAGCTTCAGGACTGCGACCACACGATCTACGAGATCGCCAACAGCCTCGAGCCGCGCCCGTATTCGAGCCGTGAGTTCATCCGTGCGATGGGCAAGTACCTCGTCGAACATGGCAAGAAGGAGAACAGCCTCGTCAAGCTAGCCTACGAGCATGACGTGCCGATCTTCTGCCCGGCGTTCGTCGATTCCTCGGCGGGCTTCGGTCTGGTCAAGCATCAGGTCGATCGCGCCAAGGAGGGCAAGCCGTACATGGTGCTCGACGCGATCGCCGACTTCCGCGAGCTGACCGACATCAAGATCAAGGCGGGCACCACCGGCCTGCTGATGATCGGCGGCGGCGTGCCGAAGAACTTCATCCAGGATACGGTCGTCTGCGCCGAAATCCTCGGTCACGACGACGTGCAGGTCCACAAATATGCGGTGCAGATCACCGTGGCGGACGTGCGCGACGGCGCCTGCTCGTCCTCGACGCTTCAGGAAGCGGCGAGCTGGGGCAAGGTCAACACCGGCATTGAGCAGATGGTGTTTGCGGAAGCGGGCTCCGTCATGCCGCTGCTGGCGTCGGATGCATACCATCGCGGCCTGTGGAAGACCCGCACCAAGCGCCGCTGGGGTGCAAGTTTCGATCGCCAGGATTAACGGACACGCCACGTTCGGTTAATCTGAGAAATCCCATGAAACCTTGGACGGCTGCGGACGTTTCGCAGCCGTCACCAAGTTTCAAGGGAGTAACACCAATGCGTAAGATCGTCCTCTCGCTGACCACTGCGTCGATCCTGGCCTCGGCCGCCATGGTGCCGAGCGCCGCTGATGCGCGCCGCTATCACCATCGCCGCACCTATTATCAGGATTGCCGCCGCTCCTCGGGCACGACCGGCCTGATCGCCGGTGGCGCCGGTGGTGCGGTGCTCGGCAACGTGCTGGGTGGCGGCGTGCTCGGCACGGTCGCGGGCGGCGTCGGCGGTGCGCTGCTCGGCAAGCACCTCGACAAAAAGCACGACGCTGCGCAGAACCGTCGCAACGGTTGCTGATCCTCGCCGGTTTCGCCCGGATACGGGCGGATATGGTGTAAAAGAAGCCCGGCTGTGCGACCTGCGCACGCCGGGCTTTTTCCTGTGTGGGCGTCGGCACGCTTTCAGTTGACGGCGCACGCGCTTCGATCGAGGACGCGACCGTCCGCCCCTCGCACCGATCGCAGCCATGACCATTTCGAACATCCTGCAATCCGCCGCAGAAACCGATGCCGAACGCATCGCACTGATCTGCGAAGGCGAGCGTTGGACCTACGCCGAACTCTGGGCCGCCGCCCGTGGCGCGGCGGCGGTGTTCCGCGCAAGCGGCGCGGCGCATGTCGCCCTGCTCGATCGCAACGGCGCGGCAGGTGTGATCGCGCTGTTCGGCGCGGCGATCGCCGGCCTGCCCTTCGCCCCCCTCAACTACCGTCGCGCCGACGCCGATCTGCACGCGCTGCTCGGCCGAATTGCCCCCGCCTGCCTGATCGCTGGCGACGAACGCTCGGCACGGCTCGGCGCGGAGGCGGGCGCGACGGTGTTCGGCGCCGACGCCTTCGTGGCGGCCGCGCGCGTTGCGTCTCCCGCGCCGCCGCACCCCGGCGAGGTGGCGGTGCAGATCTTCACCAGCGGCACCACCGGCACGCCCAAGGCGGCGCTGCTCCGCCACACGCACCTGCTCGCTTATGTCGCGGCCACCGCCGCGCCCCAGCCGGCGGGTGCGCACGAGGGCTCGCTGGTCAGCGTGCCGCCGTACCACGTCGCCAATATCGTCGCGTTGCTCGCCGCCATTCGCGCGCGGCGGCGGCTGGTGCTGCTCCCCGCCTTCACGCCCGAGGCGTGGCTGCGGCTGGTCGAGGCCGAGACGCCGAGCTACGCGTTCGTGGTGCCGACGATGCTGTCGCGCATCCTCGACCGGGTGGACGATGCGCAGGCGACACGACTCGCCTCGCTCACCGCGATTTCCTACGGCGCGGGGCGGATGCCCGCAGACCTGCTCGACCGCGCGCTCACCCGTTTCCCGACCGTGCGTTTTACCAACGCCTATGGCCTGACCGAGACGAGCGCGACGATCACCTCGCTCGGCCCCGAAGACCATCGCCTGGCGCACGCCGCGTCCGATCCAACGGTGCGCACACGGCTCCAGTCCGCCGGTCTCCCGCTACCCGGCATAGAGATCGAGGTTCGTGACACCGCCGGCACACCGCTGCCCGCCGGGGCGCAAGGCCAAGTGTACGCACGCGGTGTGCAGGTGTCGGGCGAATATCGCGACCGCGATGCGCGCGATGCCGACGGCTGGTTCGCGACCAACGATCTCGGCTGGCGCGACGCCGCCGGCTATCTGTTCCTCGCCGGCCGCGCCGACGATGTGATCGTGCGCGGCGGCGAGAACATTTCGCCCGGCGCGATCGAGGATGTGCTGCTTGCCCATCCCGCGATCGCCGATGCCTGCGCGGTCGGTATGCTTTCGGCGGAATGGGGCGAGGCGATCGGCGTGGCGTTCGTCGCCCGCGCCGGCCATGTTGCACCCGCGGCGGACGCGGTGAAGGCGCTCGTCAAGGCGCGGCTGCGCTCGTCGCATGTGCCCGAACGGGTCGTCACGCTCGACGCGCTGCCCTATAACGAGATGGGCAAGCTGCTCCGCCGCGAGGTGCGCGCGCTGTTCCCCCCTACTCAGGACGCGCGCGAGGCTGTAAGCGGCGCGGCATCATGACCGAACACGCCTCAGACCTGCTCCGCCTGCTCGCCGACCGCGGCTACATCCATCAGATCACCGACGCGCACGGGCTCGACGTGCTTGCGGGCAAGGAGGTCGTGTCCGGCTATATCGGCTTCGACCCGACCGCGCCGTCGCTTCACGTCGGCAGCCTCGTGCAGATCATGATGCTGCGCCGGCTTCAGCAGGCCGGGCATAAGCCGGTCGTGCTGATGGGCGGCGGCACCGGCAAGATCGGCGACCCGTCGTTCAAGGACGAGGCGCGCAAGCTGCTGACGGACGAGACGATCGCCAGCAACGTCGCCTCGATCAAGCGCGTGTTCGAACGCTTCCTCACCTTCGGCGACGGTCCGTCGGACGCGGTGATGGTCGACAATGCCGATTGGCTCGACAAGCTCGAATATATCCCGTTCCTGCGTGAGATCGGCCAGCATTTCTCGATCAACCGGATGCTGAGCTTCGATTCGGTCAAGCTACGGCTCGACCGCGAACAATCGCTGTCGTTCCTCGAATTCAACTACATGATCCTGCAAGGGTACGACTTCCTGGAGCTGTCGCGCCGCGCGGGCGTGCGGTTGCAGATGGGCGGATCGGACCAGTGGGGCAATATCGTCAACGGCATCGAGCTGACCCGGCGCGTGTCGGGCGAGACGGTGTACGGGCTGACCACGCCGCTCATCACCACGGCGGACGGCGGCAAGATGGGCAAGACCATGTCGGGCGCGGTGTGGCTCAACGAGGATGCGCTGCCCGCGTACGATTACTGGCAGTTCTGGCGCAACACGCAGGATGCCGATGTCGGCCGGTTCCTGCGGCTGTTCACCGATCTGCCGCTCGACGAGATCGCGCGGTTGGAGGCGCTGCAAGGCGCCGAGATCAACGACGCCAAGAAGATCCTCGCCGACGCCGCCACCGCCTTGTGCCGGGGTGAAGCCGCTGCCGCCGAGGCCGCCGAGACCGCGCGCCGCACCTTCGAGGAGGGTACGGCCGGCGATGCGCTGCCGACCTTCGCGGTGGCGGGCGGCAGCATCAACATCCTCGACGCGCTGGTCGGGCTAGGCCTCGTCGCGTCGAAGGGCGAGGCCAAGCGGCTCATCAAGGGCGGCGGCGCGCGCGTGGGCGACGACAAGGTGACTGACGAGGCGCTGGTCGTGCAGGTCGGTGCCCGGCCGGTGCGGATCGCGGCGGGCAAGAAGCATCACGGGCTGCTCGTCGCCTCCGCATGATCAGCGTAAACCCCTGTTAAACAGCTTTGTTTTTGCTGCATTGAGGATCGCTGCCTAGCGTGACCCCGGGCGCAAGAACGAGGCATGGTCGATGGGATACGCACACCGCACGGTGGAGGAGTTACGCAAGCAGCCCCGTGACGCAGTGGAGTTCCGTGCGCGCGCGACCGGAAGCGACGGGCGGCCGCTGGCGCTGCTGGTGGTCAACACGTCGGTCCAGGGCCTGATGGCGCGCTATGATCCCAGTTCGGACGTCGGCATCGACGAGCGGCTGCGCGTGAAGCTGCCGGTGATCGGCGAAGTCTCGGGCGTGGTACGCTGGGTGCTGGGCGGCCGGATCGGTTGCGAGCTGGACGATCCGATCGCCGCCGAACCCTATTACGAGATGCTGGCACGGGCGACCGGGCGGCGATGATGCCTGTTCCCCGGCGGAGACCGGGGACGCTAACGTAGCGTGTCCCGTCGAGCGCTGCGCTCCGTTACGGAAGCCGCCCAACCCAACGACTCACCCGGACCGCAGCAGCGCCACCCCCGCATCGCGCTCGAACAGATACAACGCCAGCCGCGCCGCCGTTCCGCGCGCGCCGCTCAGGCCACCGTCGCGGTCGATCAGCAGCCGCGCATCGTCCGCCGCGACCGGCAGCAGCTCGGTGAGCAACTCGGGCGTCGCGAGCCGGAACCCTTCCTCGCCCGACTGCCGCGTGCCGAGCAGCTCGCCGCTGCCGCGCAACCGCAGATCCTCCTCGGCGATGCGGAAGCCGTCGTTGGTCTCGCGCATCAGTGCCAGCCGCGCGCGTGCGGTCTCGCCGAGCGCACCGCTGCGCACCAGCAGGCAATTGGACTTGCCGGTGCCGCGGCCGACCCGCCCGCGAAGCTGGTGCAACTGCGCGAGGCCGAAGCGGTCGGCATGTTCGATCACGATCAGCGTCGCGTTGGGCACGTCGACCCCGACCTCGATCACGGTGGTCGCCACCAGCACGCCCAGGTCGGCGGCGGAAAAGCGCGCCATCACCGCGTCCTTCTCCGGCCCCTTCATGCGGCCGTGGACGAGGCCGACCCGCTCGCCGAACCGCGCCTTCAACATCTCGGCACGATCCTCGGCGGCGGCGAGGTCGCTCTTTTCGCTCTCCTCGACCAGCGGGCACACCCAATAGGCCTGCCCGCCCTCGGCCATGTGCCGGCCGAGCGCCTCGACCACATCCGCGAGCCGATCCTGCGAGATCACGCTGGTCTGGATCGGCTGGCGGCCGGGCGGCATCTCGTCGAGCCGGCTCACGTCCATTTCGCCGTAATTGGCGAGCGTCAGCGTGCGCGGGATCGGCGTCGCGGTCATCGCCAGCAGGTGCGGCGCGGTGGTCGCCTTGGCCTGCAACATCATGCGCTGTGCCACGCCGAAGCGGTGCTGCTCGTCCACCACCACCAGCCCGAGGTCGCGATAGGTCACGCCCTGCTGAAATATCGCATGCGTGCCGATCAGGATATGGATGCTGCCGTCCGCCAGCCCCATCAAGGTTGCCTCGCGTGCACGCCCCTTGTCACGCCCGGTCAGCACCGCGATCTCGATCGGCAGCCCCGCGAACAGCCGGCGCAGCGATTCGAGATGCTGGCGCGCAAGGATCTCGGTCGGCGCGAGCAACGCCGCCTGCGCCCCCGCCTCGACCGCGATCAGCATCGCCAACGCCGCGACCAAGGTCTTGCCCGCGCCGACATCGCCCTGCAGCAGCCGCAGCATCGGTTGTCCTTGCGCAAGATCGCCCTCGATCTCCGCCACCGTGCGCGCCTGCGCGCCGGTCAGCGCATAGGGCAGCTTGAGCAGCCCACGCAGCCGCCCGTCGCCGGCGAGCGCCCTGCCCCGCCGTGCGCGCGACGATTGCCGCACCAGCATCAGCGCGAGCTGGTTGGCGAACAGCTCGTCATAGGCGAGCCGCGTGCGGGCGATTGCATCGGACGGATCGGCATGCACCCGCGCCAGCGCCTCGCGCCACGCTGGCCAGCGCTTTTGCGCAAGCAGACCCGGCTCGATCCATTCGGGCAGATCGGGCGCACGCTCGATCGCCTGTGCGGTCAGCTGCCCCATCCGCCGCGAGGTGATCCCCTCCGACAGCGGATAGATCGCCTCGCGCCCGCCCGGCTCTGCCTCCTCGGGCGGCAGGACGTAATCGGGGTGGACGATCTGCAAATCCTGCCCGTACATCTCGAGCTTGCCCGACACCCGGCGCGGCTCGCCGATCGGCAGCAGCTTCTTCGCCCAGCCGGGGTGGCCGCCGAAATAGAGCAGGCTGACCATGTTGCCCGCAGCATCGCTCGCCTGCACGCGCGTCGGCCCGCGCCCGTTGCCCGATCGGATCTCACGCGGGGTCAGCGTGATCGCGATGGTGCGCCCGGCATCGGCCATGTCGAGTTCGTCGCGCGCGAGGCGATCGACGTAGCCGGTGGGCAGATGGAAGGCGACATCGGCAATGCGCGCGAGGCCGAGTCGCTCCAGCGGCTTGGCGAGCGCGGGGCCGATGCCCTTCAGCGCCGTGACTTCGGCGAACAATGGATTGAGGATATCGGGGCGCATGACTATCTGGGGTGTGCCTTACCCCCAGCCGACGCGCACCGCCAGCGCCCGTCGGCCAATCCCCGTTGGAGCGACATGGACCGCGAAACCCGCCTCAAGCGCCTGCACTTCCGCGCGCACCACCGCGGCACCAAGGAAGCCGATCTGCTGATCGGCGGCTTTTTCGACGCGCGCGGCCGCGATTGGGACGAGGCGGAGATGACGCTGTTCGAGGAACTGCTGGAGGAGCAGGACGTCGACATCATGGCCTGGGCGATCGGCATCGAGCCGGTGCCGGAACGCTATGCCGGATCGATCATGCAGGCCATGCATTTGCTCAACTACGTGCCGGTGGCGCGCTGAACCTCTCGTTCCCCGCCCGGCGGGGAAGCGGCAAGCAGAAGAACCCATGCCCGATCTGAAAACCATCCTTGCCGCCAAGGCGCCGCTCACGCTTGCCGGCGTCCCGAACGGGTTCGCACCGTGGCTGCTCGCCGATCTCGCGCGCGCCGCGCCCAGCCGCGCGGTGTATATCGCGCCCGACGAGGCGGCGATGCGAGCGGTCGCGGCGACCGCGCCGGTGTTCGCGCCCGATCTTGAAGTGCTGATGTTCCCGGCGTGGGACTGCCTGCCCTATGATCGCGCCTCGCCGACGCTGCGTGTCATGGCCCAGCGAATGGCGACGCTGCACCGCCTGCAAGCTACCCCCAACACGCCGCAACTGCTCGTCACCACCGCCAACGCGGTCGCGCAACGCACGCTCACGCCGTTCCGCATCCGCCAGTTGGTCGCCAGGCTCGCGCCGGGCGAGCGGATCGGGCGCGACAAGCTGGCCGTGCTGCTTCAGGCCAATGGCTACGTCCGCGTCGAGACCGTCGCCGATTCGGGCGAGTTCGCGGTGCGCGGCGGCTTGGTCGATCTGTTCCCGAGCGGCGCCGAACAGGCGCTGCGGCTCGACTTCTTCGGCGACGAGATCGAATCGGTCCGCACCTTCGATCCCGCCGACCAGCGCACCACCGGCCGCATCGACGGCTTCACGCTGTTGCCCGCCTCCGAGACGCTGCTCGACGAGGACAGCATCAAGCGCTTCCGCAGCCGCTACCGGGAACGCTTCGGCGCGACCGCGACCGGCGATCCGCTCTATCAGGCGATCAGCGACGGGCGGCGGCTCGCCGGCATGGAGCATTGGCTGCCGCTGTTCGAGGACAAGCTGGTCAGCCTGTTCGATCACATCGGCGGCGACGCGGTGGTGGTGCGTGAGGCTGGCGTCGAAGCGGCGGCCGAGCAGCGCTTCGAGGCGATCAACGACTATCACGCCAACCGCGTGCGCGCGCTGAGCAACGAACCCGGCAGCTACCGTCCGCTCCCACCCGGTGCGCTGTACCTGATGCAGAAGGAGTTCGCCGAGGCGCTCGCCACCGCCCGCGCGCACCTTTCGACGCCCTTCCACGAACCCGAGAGCGCGACCGTGCTCGACTTCCAGGTCGACGGCCCGCGCGATTTCGCGCCCGACCGGGTGAGCGGCGCCAACGTCTATGAGGCGGTGGTCGAGCATATCGCAACCTTGCGCAAACAGGGCCGCAAGCCCGTGCTCGCCAGTTATTCGGGCGGTTCGCGCGAGCGGCTGGCGACGTTGCTGGCCGACCATGGGCTCAAGGCCGCCACCAAGGTCGCGACCTGGCAGGAAGCGCTCGGCAAGGCCGACAGCGGTGTCGCTTTGATGGTGCTGCCGCTCGACCACGGTTTCACCACCCCCGACGTCGCGCTGCTGACCGAGCAGGACATGCTCGGCGACCGGCTGGTGCGCCGCACCAAGCGCAAGAAATCCGCCGACGCCTTCCTCGCCGAACTGGCGATGCTGACGCCGGGCGATCTCGTCGTCCATGTCGACCACGGCATCGGCCGCTACGAGGGGCTGACCTCGATCCCCGTCGGCAAGAGCCCGCACGATTGCGTCGCGCTGAGCTACGCGGGCGGCGACAAGCTGTTCGTGCCGGTCGAGAATATCGACGTGCTGTCGCGCTACGGTTCGGATGCGGAGGGCGCGAGCCTCGACAAGCTCGGCGGCGAGGCGTGGCAGCGCCGCAAGAGCCGCATGAAGGAGCGCATCCGCGAGATCGCCGGCGAGCTGATCGCCACGGCGGCCGAACGCGCGCTCCGCCCCGCCGACGTGATCGAGGCGGAAAGCGGCTATACCGAATTCGTCGATCGCTTCCCCTATGAGGAAACCGAGGATCAGGACCGCGCGATCGGCGATGTGCTGGAAGACCTCGCCAAGGGCACGCCGATGGACCGGCTCGTCGTCGGCGATGTCGGCTTCGGCAAGACCGAGGTCGCGCTGCGCGGCGCGTTCGCCGCCGCGATGGCGGGCAAGCAGGTCGCGGTGGTGTGCCCGACGACGTTGCTCGCGCGCCAGCATTTCAACAATTTCGCCAGCCGCTTCGAAGGCTTCCCGATCAAGGTCGGCCGTCTGTCGCGCCTCGTCACCGCCGCCGAGATGAAGGCGACGAAGTCAGGCCTCGCCGACGGTACGGTCGACGTAGTGGTCGGCACGCACGCGATCCTCGCCAAGGGGATCGAGTTCAAGCGGCTCGGCCTCGTCATCGTCGATGAGGAACAGCGCTTCGGCGTCACCCACAAGGAGCGGCTCAAGGCGCTCAAGTCCGACGTTCACGTCCTCACCCTCACCGCCACGCCGATCCCGCGCACGCTGCAAATGGCGATGTCGGGCCTGCGCGAACTGTCGGTGATCCAGACCCCGCCGGTCGACCGGCTCGCGGTGCGCACCTATGTGATGCCGTGGGATCCGATGGTGCTGCGCGAGGCGCTCTTACGCGAACATTATCGCGGCGGGCAGAGCTTCTTCGTGACGCCGCGCATCGCCGATCTGCCCGAGATCGAGGAGTTCCTGCGCGAAGGCGTGCCCGAGATTCGTTTCGTGGTCGCTCACGGCCAGATGTCGCCAACCGAGGTCGAGGAGCGCATGTCCGCCTTCTACGACAAAAAGTTCGAGGTGCTGGTCTCCACCACCATCGTCGAAAGTGGGCTCGACATTCCGAGCGCCAACACGATGATCCTGCACCGCGCCGACCGCTTCGGCCTCGCCCAGCTCTACCAGCTTCGCGGCCGCGTCGGGCGCGGCAAGACTCGCGCCTATGCCTATCTCACCACGCCTGCCGACCGGATCATGACCGAGACCGCGGAGAAGCGCCTGAAGGTGCTGAGCGATCTCGACAGCCTCGGCGGTGGCTTCCAGCTTGCCAGCCACGATCTCGACCAGCGCGGCGCGGGCAATCTGCTCGGCGACGAACAGTCGGGGCATATCAAGGAGGTCGGCTACGAGCTCTACCAGGCGATGCTGGAGGAGGCGATCATGGAGGCCAAGGCCGGCGGCGCGCGCATCCGGCCCAAGGACTTCTCGCCGCAGATCACCGTAGATGCGCCGATCCTGATCCCCGAGGATTACGTGCCCGATCTCGACCTGCGCATGGGCCTGTACCGCCGCCTCAACGACCTCGAGGACACGGTCGAGGTCGAGGCGTTCGCCGCCGAGCTGATCGACCGGTTCGGCCCGCTACCCGACCCGACCGAGAATCTGGTCCGCATCATCGAGATCAAGCTGCACGCTAAGAAGGCGTGCGTCGCGAAGATCGACGTCGGTCCGCGCGGCGCGTTGGTGTCGTTCCACGACGACAAGCCGCCCAACGTCGACGGCCTGCTCGCCTGGCTCGCCCGCGTCGGCGACGTGGCGAAGCTGCGCCCCGACAGCAAGCTGGTGGTGACGCGCGCCTGGGGCGACCCGAAGGCGCGGCTCAACGGCGCGCTGCAACTGGCGAAGGGGCTGGCCAAGGCGGCGGGCTGAGCGGCGCTGCCTAGCGCGCGGTCAGCCGCGTCATCGTGACGGTCCGCCGCAGCACGAACCCGAGCCGCTCGTACAATGCGATCGCGCTATGGTTGGTCGCATAAGCGTGCAGGAACGGCGTCTCGCCACGATCGAGGATGCGTTCGGCAACGTGGCAGAGCAGCGCGGCGGCGTAACCGCGCCCGCGATGATCGGGATGCGTGCAGACCCCGCTGACTTCGGTGAAGCCGTCAGGCTTCATCCGCTCGCCCGCCATCGCGACGAGCTGTCCGTCGATCTTCACGCCGAAGAAGTCGCCAAGCTGATGCGTCCGCGTGAAGAACGGCCCCGGCTGAGTCAGCGTGGCAAGCGCCAGCATCGCCGCACCGTCCGCATCGCCAAGCGGCTCGATCACGAACCCGGAGGGCGATCCGCTCTCCAGCCGCGCCGCCACCATCTGAACGCCCGGATCGTTGGACACGACCGCCAGGCCAGACGTCGCGGGTAGCGGGCTGCCGTCGAGGATCGCAACGTCGCCATGCGCAACGACGATGGTGGTGAGATCGACCATATCCGCCGCCGACGCGCTATCGACACCCGCGAACACGCCGTAAGCCGGATCATAGCGGCGCGCGCCGCCCTCGACGATCGCGAAGGCGGCGTGGCGTCCGGTCAGTGCGGACCAGGCGGGACAATCGAGCGGATGAGTGGCGGACATGCCCCTCCTTTAGCGCGCGATCCCGGCTGGCCGCAATTCACGCCCCTGAGCGGAGGCAAGCGCCCTATTCGGCCGCCGCGTCCAGTTCGGCAGGCTCGGGTGCCGCCAGCGCGGGCTGGACATCGCCGTAGCGCGCCAGCGCCTCGACCGGGGGCGCCTCCTCGATCTCCTTGGCGCCTGTGTCGATGTTGAGATCGCGAAATTTGCGCGCCGTCACCAGTGCGCGGCTTTCGAAGCTGCTCACGAACGTGTTGTAATTGTTCACCGCCGAGGTCAGCCCGCCGCCGACCTTGCGCAGATCGCCCGCCGCCTTGGCGAGCCGCTCGTAGAGTTCCTTGCCGAGCGCGCCGATCTCCTGCGCCTGCTTGGCCATCTTCTCCTGCCGCCACACCGCATCGACCGTCCGCGCGATCGCGATCAGGTTGGTCGGAGTCGCCAGCAGCACGCGCTTCTCGAACGCGAAGTCCCACAAGGTGGGATCGAATTCGAGCGCGGCGGACAGGAAATGCTCCCCCGGCACGAACATGATGACGTAATCGGGCGCGTCGGCGAACTGGTTCCAATACGCCTTGTTGCCAAGCCCGTTGACGTGCGCGCGCATCGAGGCGGCATGCGCGGCGAGCCCGGTCTTGCGCTCCGCCTCGTCGACCGCGCCGAACGCATCCTGATAAGCATTCAAGGACACCTTGGCGTCGATCACCAGACTGCGCCCGCCCGGCACCTTGACGATCGCGTCGGGGCGCAGCCGCCCGCCCTCGTCGCCGCCAGCGATGCTCACTTCGGTCTGGAAATCGGTGTGTTCGGACAGGCCGCAGGTTTCGAGCACGTTCTTCAACTGCTGCTCGCCCCAGCGCCCGCGTGATTTCGGCGCATTGCGCAGCGAATTGACCAGCTTGGCCGCCTCGCTCGACACCTTCTCCTGCCCTGCGCGCAGGCCTTCGAGCTGCCCCTTCAACTGATCGAACGCGCTCAGCCGCTCGGCCTCGACCTTGGTCACCGTCTCCTCGTAGCGGAGCAGGCGATCGCTGACCGGCTGGAGCATCGACTTGAGGTTCTGCCCCGCCGTTTCCTCCGACTGGCGGAAACGCGCGTCGGCACGCTTGAGGAACGCCTCCTGCGCATCGGCGAGCAGCTTGTTCGACACCTCGGCGAACTGCGTCGCGAGCAGATCCTTGGCGTGGAGCAGTTCCGCCACCCGCGTCTCATGCGCCTCGCGCACCAGCTTCAGCCGCGCGTCGTCGGCATCGCGCATCTCGTCGAGCCGCTTCTCGAACGCCGCCGCATGGGTGCGAAGCTCGGTATTCTCCAGCCGAACCCGGTCGCGCTCCTCGCGCATCTCCGACAGATCGGCGCGTGCCTCGGCAAGTTCCTCGCGCAGGCCGAACGCCGCACGGGCGCGCTCCTCCGCGCCAGCGAGATCGACGATCGCACGCTTGAAATCCGCCTCGCGCGCATCGCGCTCGGCCTGCATGGCAACGACACCGCGCTGCCCGAGGAACCACCCCAGAGCGAGGCCGCCAAGCAACGCGAGAATCACGACGATACCGAACATCAGGTCCAAACGCTTGCTCCCCCGGAACGAAGCGCGAACCTACTTCTTCGCGAGGCGACGATCAACCGCCGTGCGACAAGCCGTGCGTCAGGCGGCCTTCCGCGCCTTCGCCAGCTTCTTGAGGATCATGTCGCGCTTGAGCCGCGAGACATGGTCGATGAAGACGATCCCGGCAAGGTGATCCATCTCATGCTGGATACAGGTCGACATCAACCCGTCGAACTCCTCCTCACGGGGCGAGCCGTCGAGGTCGAGCCACGACACGCGGCACCGCGCGGGACGCTCGACATCGGCGTAATTCTCCGGGATCGACAGGCACCCTTCGGCATAGGTGGCGAGGTCGTCGCTCTGCCATTTGATCTCGGGATTGATGAACACGCGCGGCTGGCGGCCGGGGCGCGGCTCGCCGCCTTCCTCAAGCGGCGGCTCGTCTTCCTGAAGGTCGATCACCACGATCGCCTGATCGACCGCGACCTGGATCGAGGCGAGCCCGATCCCCCTCGCATCGTACATCGTGTCGAACATGTCCGAAACGATCTTGCGCACGCCGTCGTCGATCGTTTCGACGGGCTTCGCGATCTTCTTCAGACGCGGATCGGGGACTTCGAGGATTTCCAGAATGGCCATGCCAGCGAGCTAGGAAGCACGCACCGGTTCGTCAAGCCGGCGTGATTACGCAACCGGCCGCCGCGCGCGGAGCGCCTGCGCGAGCGTGCCTTCGTCGAGATAGTCCAGCTCACCCCCGACCGGCAGGCCATGCGCGAGCTGCGTCACACGCACCGGAAAGCGTTCGATCCGCTCGGCGATATAATGCGCGGTGGTCTGCCCCTCGAGCGTGGCGTTCATCGCCAGCACGACCTCGTCCACGCCGCCCGCCTCGATCCGCCGCACGAGGCTGTCGATGCTGAGATCCTCGGGCCGCACCCCCTCCAGCGCCGACAGCCGGCCGCCGAGCACATGGAACCGCCCCGGGAACAGCCGCGATCGATCGAGCGCCCACAGGTCCGCCACCTCCTCGACCACGCACAACGCGCGGGCATCGCGGCGCGGGTCGGCGCAGATCGCGCACGGATCGGTGGTGTCGACATTGCCGCAGATGTGGCAGTCGGTCAGCCGCGCCTCCACCGCCGTCAGCGCGGCGAGCAGCGGGCCGAGCGCACCCTCGCGCTTCTTGAGCAGATGCAGCACCGCGCGCCGCGCCGAGCGCGGTCCGAGCCCCGGCAGGCGGGAGAGCGCCTGCGTGAGCGCGTCGATTTCGGGAGAGGCCATCGCGGAACAGATAGGGGGTTGCGGTGCCCCCCGACAAGCGGCCAGAGGCGTCCGCATGCGGATCATTTTCATGGGAACCCCCGAATTCTCGGTGCCGGTGCTGCGCGCGCTGGTCGATGCGGGGCATCAGGTGGTGGCGGTCTATAGCCAGCCGCCGCGCCGCGCCGGGCGCGGCAAGGCCTTGACGCCGACGCCGGTTGCGACGGCGGCGCAGGCGCTCGGCATCGACGTGCGCACGCCCGCGACGCTGCGCGATGCCGAGGCGCAGGCGGCGTTCGCGGCTTTGGACGCGGATGTGGCGGTGGTCGCCGCCTATGGCCTGATCCTGCCGCGCGCGGTGCTCGATGCGCCGCGTTTGGGGTGTCTCAACGTCCACGCCTCGCTGCTGCCGCGCTGGCGTGGTGCCGCGCCGATCCAGCGCGCGATCCTGGCGGGCGATGCCGAGACCGGCGTCGGCATCATGCAGATGGAGGCCGGGCTCGATACCGGCCCGGTGCGGCTGGAAGGGCGCACGGCGGTGGCGGGCAAGACCGCAGGCGCGCTGACCGACGAACTGAGCGCGATGGGCGCGCGGCTGATGATCGAGGTGCTGGCCGACCCCGACGCCTTTCCGCCCATGCCGCAGCCCGAGGACGGCATCACCTACGCCGCCAAGATCGACAAGGCCGAGGCGCGGATCGACTGGTGCGCGCCCGCCGAACAGGTCGAGCGGCAGGTGCGCGCGTTCAACCCGGTGCCGGGCGCGTGGTTCGAGGTGGCGGGTGAACGGATCCAGCTGCTCGCGTGCCAAATTCGTCATCCCGGCGAAAGCCGGGATCTTTCGGGGGAAGCCACAGCGACAGCCGCGCAAGACCCCAGCGTTCGCTGGGGTGACGGTGTGGTGCTGGACGACGCGCTCACCATCGCCTGCGGCGACGGCGCGATCCGGGCGACGCTGCTCCAGCGCGCCGGGCGTGGCGCCATGACGGCAGGCGAACTGCTGCGCGGCTTCCCGATCGCAGCCGGGACACAGCTATGACCTCTCTCCGTCGCCCCGGCGCAGGCCGGGGCCGCTGCGTCGGATGCGAGACCGTCGCCACGTTACGAACCGGCCCCAGCCTGCGCCGGCGCGACGTATGACCCGCTTCGCCCTCACGGTAGAGTATGACGGCCGCCCCTTCATAGGCTGGCAGCGCCAGTTGCACGGGCCGAGCGTGCAGGAGGCGATCGAAACCGCCGCGCACGCCATCACCGGCGAAACCGTCGCGGTCCACGCCGCCGGCCGCACCGACGCGGGCGTTCACGCCACGGGCATGCGTGCGCACCTCGATATCGCCCGCGACATCGCACCGTTCCGGCTGATGGAGGCGCTCAACGCCAAGCTGCGCCCGCACCCGGTCGCGATCCTCACCTGCGATGCGGTGGCGGACGACTGGCACGCGCGCTTCTCCTGCGTCGCGCGGCACTACGCCTATCGGATCGTCACCCGCCGCGCGCCGCTGACCTTCGAGACCGGGCTGGCGTGGCGCGTGCCGCAAGCGCTCGACGTTGCGGCGATGGCGGAGGGCGCGCAGCGGCTGGTCGGGCGGCATGACTTCACCACCTTCCGCTCGGCGCATTGTCAGGCGGACAGCCCGCTGCGCACGCTCGACCGGCTTGAGGTGAACGCGAGCGGCGATCGCATCGTCGTATCAGCCTCGGCGCGGTCGTTCCTGCACCATCAGGTGCGCTCGATGGTGGGCTGCCTCGCGCTGGTCGGGCAAGGCAAGTGGACGCCCGACGACGTGGGCGATGCGCTCGAGGCGCGCGACCGCGCCGCTCTCGGGTTCAATGCGCCGCCGGATGGGCTGTACTTCCTGCGCGCGGATTACTGAGGGTCGCCCCGGCGCAGGCCGGGGCCGCTGCCTATGGTGCGAGCGGCTCGCCAAACTACTCAACTGCCCCGGCCTGCGCCGGGGCGACGCTCAGCGGCTCAAACGCGCGGCAAGTTCGACATGCGTTGACCAGCGAAATTGTCCCACCGGCTGCACCCAATCGATCCGATACCCCGCCTGACACAAAATCTCCGCATCGCGCGCGAAGCTGCTGGCATTACAGGAAACATAGGCGATCACCGGCACCTTCGACCCTGCCAGTTGCAGCACCTGTTCCCGCGCGCCCGCACGCGGCGGATCGAGCACCACGCAGCCGAACCGATCACATTCCGCGCTGGTGAGCGGGCGGCGGAACAGGTCGCGGTGGTCGGCGAACACCGTCCGCCCGGCGCGCGCGGCCCCGGCCTTGAGCGACAGGATCGCATCGCGCGCCGCCTCGCCGGCATAGACCTTCCCCGGCAACGACAGCGCGAACGTGCCGAGCCCGGCGAACAGATCGGCAATAACCGTCGCGTCGCCGATCGCCTCACGCACCGCTGCGACCAGCGCCGCCTCACCCTCGCGCGTCGCCTGGAGGAAGGCGGCGGGCGGCATCGGCACGGGCACGCCGCCGAGCGCAATCGTGATCGGCTCGGGCTCCCAGCGCGTTTCCGGGCCGAGGCCGGAGTCGATCGACAGCCGGGCGACACCATTCGCCTGCGCGAACGCGGTGATCGCCTCGGCCGTCGCCAACCCCTCCGCTTCGACGCCCTCGATCAGCAGGTCGATGCCCTGATCCGCTTCGGTGAGGTGCAGCCGGGCGCGCCTCCCCTTCTTCAGCCACAATCCGAGTACTTTCCGCAAAGGTGCGAGAATCGCGAACAATTTCGGCGTGAGTACATGACATTCCGCAAGATCGACGATCGCATGGCTGGCATTCTCGCTGAAGCCGATCCGGAGCCGCCCCTCGCGCAGTTCCGCCTGTAGCGCCGCACGACGCCGGCTGCGCGGCGGCGACAGCAGCGGGGTGCGGATCGGCGCCTCAAGCCCCTGCGCGGCAAGCGCCCCGGCAATCCGGTCCACCACGAACTGCGCATAGGCCGCATCATCCAGGTGCTGAAGCTGACACCCGCCACATGCGGGAAAGTGACGGCATGGCGGCACCTGATGATGCGGCCCGGGCACGACCTCGCCGCTTTCGGTGAGCGTATCGCCCGGTGCGGCGAAGGCGGCGTGGCGGCCGCTTTCGGTCACGCCGTCGCCCCGCGCGGCGACGCGCACGATCGTCTCGCTCATAGCGATGCCCGCACTGCGGCGAGTTCGCGCGCGAGATCGTCGGCGATGAACGCCCCGCCGAGCCGCCGCGCGGCCTCCGAATGCATCCACACGCCCGCCTCGGCCGGCGCCGGCGTGTCCGCCGCCAGCATCGTCGCGATCGTCCCTGCCAGCACGTCGCCGGTGCCGGCGGTCGACAACCACGGGCTCGCACCCATCGCGACGCGCGTGCGGCCATCGGGATAGGCGACCACGGTGTCCGGCCCTTTGAACACCACCACCGCGCCCGATCGCGCCGCCGCCTCGCGCGCGGCGTCGATCTTGCTGCCCGCAGGATCACCGAACAACGCCTTGAACTCGCCCGCATGGGGGGTGAGCACGACCGGCGCGCCGCGCGTCTTGATCCGCGTGAACGCCGCATCGTCGAGCAGGTGAAGTGCATCGCCATCGATCACCAGCGCATGCCCGCAACCGAGCGCCGCATCGAGCTTCGCTGCCGCATACTCGCCCTTGCCGAGCCCCGGCCCGACCACCACGGTCGTCTTGCCAGGCCGCTTTCCCTCCAGCGCCTTGCCGAACGCCTCCGCCGACCAGTCGCGGCGGACCAGCGCGTGTGGCGCGCTCGCACCCGCGCCATCCGCGAACAGCATCACATAGCCTGCGCCCGCGTGCATCGCCGCTTCCGACGCGAGCGCCGCCGCGCCCGGCATCGCACCGCCGATCACGACGACGAACCCGCGCGAGTATTTGTGATCGAACCGGTAGGGTGCGGCGACCCATGGCCGACCGATCGTCCAGTCGCGGCTCGCGTCGCTCACCGGCAGGTCGTACAACCCCAGGCCGATGTCGATCAGCCGCACCGTACCGCAATGTTCGGCAGCCGGTTCAAGCACATGCGCCGGTTTGATCGCGCCCAGTGCGAGCGTGATATCATATTCGACCATGTCCAGCGCCGACCCACCGCTATCGCTCGCCATCCCGCTCGGCAGGTCGATCGCGAACGACAGCCGCGCCGCGCCGACCAACGCGCCAAGCCGGTCGGCAACCGGATGGTCGAGCGCGCGCGATCCCGTGCCGAACAGCGCGTCGACCAGCACCGGCGCGGGCGCACAGTCCGCAAACGCCTCGACCGGACCATTCCAGCCGCCGCGCGCCGCGATCGCAGCATCGGTCTTCGGTTCGGCGAGCGCAGCGACGCGCACGTCCACCCCGGCCGCTTTCAGCACGCGCGCCGCGACATAGCCGTCGCCGCCGTTGTTGCCCGGCCCGCACAGCACCAGCACCGGCGCGTCCGACGCAAGCCGCCGCACCGCCTCCGCCACACCCGCCCCGGCGCGCTCCATCAGTTCGCCGACGCTGACGCCGGTCGCGATGACCCGTCCCTCCGCCGCGCGTGTTGCGTCGGCGGTGAGGATCGGCTGTCCTTCCGGTCGGATCATGAGTGTTTGGCCGCGCCCTTCACGGTCGCCGGCAAGCGATACCGGTCGCCGGCCAGCGCGACTTCGATCCGTCCGGCATCGAGCACCGTCACCACCGCCTTCTCGGCACCATCGGCGGCGATCACGCCGCGACCGTCCTTCGTGACCAACAGGCGGTGGAAAGCGCCGTCCTTGTGGCGCAGCGTCAGCACCAGCCCCTGATCGCTCTCGGTACGATCGACCGTGCAGGCGCGCGTGAACGACGCCGCACCCTTGGGCGCACATTCGATCAGCCCGTCGTCGTCCGCCGCCGCGCGCTGCTGCGCCTCGACGTTGGCGAGCGTCTCGTTGTCGGTATTGCGTTCGCCGCACGCGGCCAGCGCAAGCGCCAGTACGAGCGCGCTAGATATCCGCATAGACATGCGTTTCAGCCTTTGCCCCGGGGTGCGTCACCGCGCCCTTATAGGCAGGACCGACCGTCTGCGCATAGCGCCACAACACGCCCGCCTGATAATCGTTGGTCCGCGCCGTCCACGTCGCCTTGCGCGCGGCCAGCACCTCGTCAGCGACGAGCAGGTCGATCGTGCCGGTCTCCGCGTCGATGCGGATCGTGTCGCCATCCTCGACCAGCGCGATCGGGCCGCCCTCGGCCGCTTCCGGGCCGACATGGCCGATGCAGAAGCCGCGCGTGCCGCCCGAGAAGCGCCCGTCGGTGATGAGCGCGACCTTCTCGCCCATGCCGAGCCCGTAGAGCGCTGCGGTGGTGGAGAGCATCTCGCGCATGCCGGGGCCGCCCTTGGGGCCTTCGTAGCGGATCACGATGACCTCGCCCTCGTTGATCGCGCGCGCTTCGACGGCGGCGAAGGCGTCCTCCTCGCGGTCGAAACAGCGCGCCGGGCCTTCGAACACGAGGCGATGCATGCCCGCCACCTTTACGATCGCGCCATCGGGCGCGAGGCTGCCGCGCAGGCCCACGACGCCACCAGTCGGCGTGATCGGCGTGGCGATGTCGTAGATGACCTTCTGGTCGGGGTTCCACGTCACCTGGTCGATGTTCTCGCCGAGCGTCTTGCCGGTGACGGTGATGCAATTGCCGTCGAGGAAGCCGCCGGCCAGCATCGTTTTCATCAGCATATAGACGCCGCCCGCCTCGTACATGTCCTTGGCGACGTACTTACCGCCCGGTTTGAGATCGGCGATGTAAGGCGTTGATTTGAAAGCCTCGGCGACGTCGAACAGATCGAAGTCGATGCCCGCCTCGTTCGCCATCGCCGGCAAGTGGAGCGCAGCGTTGGTGGAGCCGCCGGTCGCCGCGACCACGCGGGCGGCGTTGACGAACGCCTCGCGCGTGCAAATGTCGCGCGGGCGGAGGTTGCGGGCGATCAGTTCCATCACCTGCGCGCCGGCCGCAACCGCGATCTGTTCGCGCGTGGTGTACGGTGCCGGCACCATGTTGCTGTTCGGCAACGACAATCCGATCGCCTCGCCAACGCAGGCCATCGTGTTGGCGGTGAACTGGCCGCCGCACGCGCCGTGGCCGGGGCACGCGACCTTCTCAAGTTCGTGGACCTCCGACAGCGGGCACGCGCCGGCGGCATATTTGCCGACCGCCTCGAACACGTCGACCACGGTTACGTCGCGATCGTGGAAGCGGCCGGGCAGGATCGAGCCGCCATAGACGAAGATCGACGGCACGTTGAGCCGCAGCATCGCCATCATCATGCCGGGCAGCGACTTGTCGCACCCTGCGAAGCCGACCAGCGCGTCGTAGCAATGGCCGCGCACCGACAGCTCGACCGAATCGGCGATCACCTCGCGGCTGACCAGCGAGGACTTCATGCCCTGATGGCCCATCGCGATACCGTCGGTGACGGTGATGGTGTTGAACCGGCGCGGCATCCCACCCCCTGCGATCACGCCGCGCTGCGCGGCATCGGCCTGGCCGTCGAGCGTGGTGTTGCACGGAGCGCTGTTGTTGCCCGCGCTCGCCAGCGCCACGAACGGCTTGGCAATGTCCTCCTCGGGAATGCCCATCGCGTAATAATAGCTGCGATGCGGAGCGCGTTCGGGACCGACCGAGACATGGCGACTCGGCAGACGGGATTTGTCGAAAACATGGGTCATGATGCGCGCCCTATGTCGCGAGACGCCCTGTTGACGCAAGTCTGTTGCGCACATGAGTCGCGTTTTGGCGGCGAGAGGCGGTGAAATCTCTTCCACCGCCTCCCACCAAGAATGGCGCGCGGGAGCCCCGAGGACCATCGGCGGGCGCGGCGCGGCTGGCGGCGGACCCGTTCTGCCCTTGCGGAGCAAGCGCGATGCCAACGGCGGTTTTGCGTGGTTCCTGCGTCGCGTGGATGGCACCTCGTGCCACCATGGGACAGCGAAGTGTCACGACAGTCGCGATTCGAGACACCACCATGTCGGCTGTGCGGCGCGTACCGTGTCGGCGGCAGCGATGCGCGCATCCCCCGTTTCATACAACGCAAAGCAGGTCGCGCCTGATCCGGACATGCGCGCGAGCAGCGGACCGGTCTTTTCGAGCAGGTCGATCACGTCGCCGATAGCGGGAGCGATCGAGCGGGCCGGCGCTTCGAGATCGTTGCGCCCTGCCAGCGCGCGATCAAGCGTCGCGCCGGCGCCGATCGGCCCGCGATCCACAGTGTCCCAAGCCTTGAACACCGGCCCGGTCGATACGGCGATGCCGGGGTTCACCAGCAGCACGGGGACCGCGCCAAGATCGCCAAGCGGCTCGAGCTTCTCGCCGCGTCCGGTGCCGAGCGCAGGCGCGCCGAGCAGGCAGGCCGGTACGTCCGAGCCGAGCGCGTCCGCCACCGCGAACAAACGCGGATCATCGAGCGCGACGTCATGATGCCGGGCCAGCACGCGCAACGCGGCGGCGGCGTCCGCCGATCCGCCGCCAATGCCCGAGGCGACCGGCAGCCGCTTGTCGAGTATCCATGCGCCCTCCGTGGACACGTCGAACGCCTCGGCGAAAGCGCGTGCCGCGCGCAGGACGAGGTTGTCGCCCTCCCCCGCGAGCGCTGCGGCGAACGGACCCTCGATCGTGAAGGCGGGCGCGCCGGGGGTGAAGCGGAGTTCGTCGCCATCCTGAAGGAAGGCGAACAGCGTTTCGAGCTCGTGATAGCCGTCCGCCCGCCGCGCGCGGACGTGGAGCGCGAGATTGATCTTGGCGGGGGCGGTTTCGACGATCACTTTGGCATTCTCTCTTCGTCACCCCGGCCTGGTGCCGGAATCCACCGTTCCGCACGGCTACCGGCTCGTGCTCTTGCGGCAGGGCGGATGCCGGAACAAGTCCGGCATGACGTTTTGTGAATCGAGTGCCGCAGCGAACGATTGGACAGATGAACAAGCCCCGGCGCGGCGAAGCCGCGCCGTCGGTCGGCGCTGTAGCGCCGCCGGCCGGACGCGCCTCGAGGCGTGGCGCAGCTATGCTGCGCCTTGCCCGGCGCGTCACATATTCGGATAGTTCGGCCCGCCGCCGCCTTCGGGCACCACCCAGTTGATGTTCTGGGTCGGATCCTTGATGTCGCAGGTCTTGCAGTGGACGCAGTTCTGCGCGTTGATGACGAACTTGGGATCGCCCTCCGCCTCACCGACAATCTCGTACACGCCCGCCGGGCAGTAGCGCTGCGCCGGTTCGTCGAACATCGGCAGGTCGTATTCGACCGGCACGTTCGGGTCGCGCAACGTCAGGTGGACCGGCTGATCCTCCTCATGGTTGGTGTTCGACAGGAACACCGAGGAAAGCCGGTCGAACGTCAGCACGCCGTCGGGCTTGGGATAGTCGATCGGCTTGACCTGATCCTTGCGCCACAGGCTCTTGTGGTTGGCGTGGTGCTTCATGGTGAAAGGCATCTTGATGCCCCAGCCTTCCAGCCACATCGTCACGTTGGCGAGCCCCGCGCCGAGCGTCTCGCCGAACTTCTCGACCAGCGGCACGACGTTGCGGACCACCGACAGCTCCTGCTTCACCCAGCTCGCATCGAACGCCTCCGGGTAGGCGGCGAGTTCATCGTGCTGGCGCTGCGACAGGATCGCGTCGGCCGCAGCTTCCGCCGCCATCATGCCCGACTTCATCGCGGTATGCGTGCCCTTGATGCGCGGCACGTTGAGGAAGCCTGCGCTGTCGCCGATCAGCGCGCCGCCCGGGAACACCAGCTTGGGAAGCGACTGCAACCCGCCATCGCTGATCGCACGCGCGCCGTAGGACACGCGCTTGCCGCCTTTCAGGATCGCCGCGATCTCGGGATGCGTCTTCCAACGCTGCATCTCCTGAAAGGGCGAGAGATATGGATTGGTGTACGACAGCCACGTCACGAAGCCGATCGCGACCTGCCCGCCCGCCTGATGGTACAGGAAGCCGCCGCCGTTCGAGCCCGGCGTCTCCTTCAATGGCCAGCCCTGCGTGTGGATCACGCGGCCGGGGACGTGTTGCTCGGCCGGAATGTCCCACAATTCCTTGATGCCGAGCCCATAGACCTGCGGCTGCGCATCGCGCGCGAGATCGAAGGTGCGGATGATCTCCTTGGAGAGATGCCCGCGCACGCCTTCGGAGAAGAACGTGTATTTGGCATGGAGTTCGAGGCCGGGCGTGTAATCGGGCTTGTGCGTACCGTCGCGCGCGACGCCCATGTCGCCGGTCGCGACGCCGATCACCGTGCCCTTGTCATCGAACAGGATCTCCGCCGCCGCGAAGCCGGGGAAGATCTCGACGCCGAGTTCCTCCGCCTGGGTCGCCAGCCAGCGGCACAGATTGCCGAGGCTGCCGGTATAGGTGCCCTTGTTGTGCATGAAGCCCGGCGTGATGAGATGCGGCACCGCGAACTTGCCGGTCTTCGACAGGATCCAATGCTGGTTATCGGTGACGGGCACCTCGGCGAGCGGGCAGCCCTTCTCCTTCCAGTCGGGGATCAGCTCGTCGAGCGATTTCGGGTCGATCACCGCACCCGAAAGAATATGCGCGCCGACCTCGGAGCCCTTCTCCAGCACGCAGACCGACAGATCGGCCCCGGCCGCGTTCGCGACCTGTTTGAGCCGGATCGCCGCGCTGAGGCCGGCCGGCCCTGCGCCCACGATCACGACGTCATATGGCATCGACTCCCGTTCACTCATCATCTTCTCCATCGGGTCGCGAATGCTCGTCGCGTCCAGGCAACGTCTTGTCCAACCCCGAGTGCCAGCGATTTGACCATTACGTCAACATCGGGTTCTAAGTACGATATGGGGGCTGACCAGAATATCGCATGGCAGGATGCAATCGCGAGCGCGCTCGAATGGTGGCGCGACGCGGGCGTGGAATCGCTCGCCGACGAGGCGCCGCGCGACTGGTTCGCGGCGCCCGCGCCGCCGCCCGCACCGCCGAAGCGGACCCTGGCACCTCAACCCATGGCACCGGCGGTGGTTCCGCTGCCCCCCACGCTCGACGCGTTCCTCGCGTGGCGGGGCGGCACCGAAGCGCCCGAAGCTGCGTGGAGCGGAGGCCCACCGATCGCGGCGCAGGGCGATCCCGCCGCAGGCCTCATGGTGCTGGTCGATACGCCCGAACGCGAGGATGCGGTCGCGGGGCGCCTGCTCGACGGGGCGGCCGGACGATTGTTCGATCGCATGCTCGCCGCGATCGGCCGGACGCGGGACGACGTGTACCTCGCCTCGCTCTGCACGGTGCGTCCGCTCGCCGGCCGAATCGCACCCGAAACGGAGGATCGGCTCGCCGAAATCGCACGCCATTACGTGGCGTTGGTTGCGCCAAAACGCCTGCTGATCCTCGGCAACGCGACGAGCCGAGCCTTACTTGCGGCGGATGTGGCGCATGCTCGAGGTGGTTTACACCGGATTAATCCTTCACCTGACATAAAAGACTCTATGACCGAGGCGGTGGCGAGCTTCCATCCCCGCCTTCTGCTCGAACGGCCCGCGCAGAAAGCGGAAGCCTGGAGAGACTTGCAATTGTTGATCGGGGGACCCGAATCGTGACCGCGAAGTTCATACTCGCCTGTACGCTTACCCTGTTGCCCGTCGCGGTTCCCGCCGTCGCTCACGCCGAACCGGCCGCCCCTCTCTCCACCACGTCGTCCGCCGCCACGCTCGCGGCCGGCGTTCCCGCGCAGCTCGATGCCGAGCAGCGCGCCGGCTACATGGCCGTGTTCGACAGCATCCGCGCGCAGAAGTGGCAGGACGCGCAGCTCGCGCTCGACGCGATGAAGCCCGGCCCGCTCCACGCCATCGCCCGTGCCGAGATGATCACCGCCAAGGGTTCGCCCAAGGCCGATCTCGACCCGCTGATGAAGCTGCTCGCCGATGCGCCCGAACTGCCGCAGGCGCAGCAGATCTATTCGCTCGCCTCCTCGCGCGGCGGCGTCGGTCTGCCGCCGCTGCCGATGGCGCGCAAGCTCGCCTGGATCGACGGCGCGCCGCAGCGCAAGCGCGCCAAGGCGATCAAGAGCGACATGGTGGCGGGCGAACTCGCGATCCGCATGCAGCCGTTCGTCAAGGCGGACGATGGCGCGTCCGCGCAGGCGCTGCTCGAATCCACCCCCAATCTTTCGAGCGACGCCGTCACCGAATGGCAGCAGCGCGTCGCTTGGATGTACTTCCTCTCCGGCGACGACACCAACGCGCGTCTGATGGCCGCCAAGGCTGCATCGGGCTACGGCGATTGGGCGGTGCAGGGCAATTGGGTCGGTGCGCTGGCGGCATGGCGTCAGAAGGATTGTGCCGCCGCCGACACCGGCTTCGAGACGGTCGCGGCGCGCGCCTCCGATGTCGAGCTGCGCGCCGCCGGTCTGTACTGGGCGACGCGCGCCGATATGGTGTGCGCCCGCCCCGACCGGATCGAGGCACGGCTCAAGAGCGCGGCGCAGTATAAGGAAACCTTCTACGGCCTGCTCGCCCGTCAGGCGCTGGCGATCCACGATCCGCTCGCCCGGACCAGCCCGACCTCGTTCGCGCGCGATTGGGATCTGCTGTCGCGCCGCCCCAACATCCGCGTCGCCGCCGCGCTGGTCGAGATCGGCGAGAACGACCTCGCCGACGAGGTGATCCGCCAGCAGGCGCGGATCGGCGACCCGTCCGAATTCCCCGCGCTGGTGCGCTTCACCGAGGCGCTCAACCTGCCCGGTACGCTCGTCTGGCTCTCGCACAACGGCCCCGCCGGCGCGACGCCCCCTCTCGAGGCGCGCTTCCCCGCGCCGAACTGGACGCCCGATGGCGGCTGGCGCGTCGACAAGGCGCTCGTCTATGCGCATGCGCTTCAGGAATCGCGCTTCCGCACCACCGTCACCAGCCCTGCGGGCGCTTACGGCCTGATGCAGGTGATGCCTGCTGCCGCCAGCGACATCGCGCGCAAGCAGGGCCGCTCCTACGATCGCGCCGCGCTCACCCGTCCGGGTGCGAACATGGAGGTCGGCCAGTCCTATCTCGAGCAATTGCGTGACCAGCCCTGCACCGGCGGGCTGCTGCCCAAGGTGATCGCGGCCTATAACGCCGGCGCGGTGCCGGTCGGCTTGTGGAACGCGCAGGCGCACGACGGCGGCGACCCGCTGCTCTACATCGAATCGATTCCCTATTGGGAAACGCGCGGTTACGTGACGACGGTACTGCGCAACTATTGGGTCTATGAGGGCCAGACCGGCAAGAAGGCCTCGCCGAGCCGCTCCGCGCTCGCGCAGGGCCTGTGGCCGCGCTTCCCCGGCCTGCCGGGCGCGAGCGCGGTACGGATGACCGCATACGGCGCCAAGCCGGTGTCGATCGCCAGTGCCAATTGATCTCGACGCCGCGTTCCTGCCGGTCAGGATCGCGGTGCTCACCATTTCCGACACACGGACGCTGGCCGACGATCGTTCGGGCGACACGCTCGTCGCGCGGCTGAGCGCGGCGGGGCACGTCCTCGCCGCGCGCGAGATCCTCAAGGACGATGCCGATGTGATCGTCGCGCGGCTGCACACGCTGATCGACGACGCGCAAGTTGACTGCATCATCACCACCGGCGGCACCGGCGTCACCGGCCGCGACGTGACCCCCGAGGCGATCGAGCGCGTCGCCGACAAGATGATCCCCGGCTTCGGCGAACTGTTCCGCTGGCTGAGCTTCAAGACGATCGGCACCTCGACCGTCCAGTCGCGCGCCTGCGCCTGCGTGACGCGCGGCACGTACATCTTCGCGCTGCCCGGCTCGACCGGCGCGGTGAAGGACGGGTGGGACGGCATCCTCAAGGACCAGCTCGACAGCCGTCACAAGCCCTGCAACTTCGTCGAACTGATGCCGCGCCTGCTCGAACGCTGAAGCCCGCGCCGTGCTTCCGCGGGTTCAGATCAAGCCGGCGAGACCCCTTACCGTTCCGTCCGCACTGGCGGTGGCATGCGCCTTCAACGTCGCGCAGAGCGAAGGCGGCAGCAGGTGGCGCGGCGGTTGATGCGGATGCATGTCGAACACCGTGTTCGCCACTGTGTTGATAATCCAGAGGCCGCCTAGCGATGCGGGTTTGCCGGGCGCGACATAATGGACGTTCACGCCGACATTATAGCTGGTGCCACCTATATTGACGTTGAACCAGCGAAAGCGAACCGCGGCACTCATCGCCGCGTTGGTGATCAGGCCCGGAGCATTCGCCGTGAAATAGGCGTCCGCCGGTCCCGTGGTAACCCAGTTCGTCAGCGCAGTAATCTCGACGAGATTGCTCATCGGTGTCGGCGGTACTTTGCTCGCCATGTGGCCCTCCCTTTTTCGCGATGATATGCCGGGAAGACGTGCCTCACAATGAGCTATGGCGACCGGATCACCACATGTTGCCACCCGCTGACCGACGCGGACCGCGGCCGACAAGGCTGATATCGCGTGAGAAGTGGGGCGACCGACGGGACTTGAACCCGCAACATCCGGCATCACAAGCCGGCGCTCTGACCAATTGAACTACGGTCGCCGTGAGAGGGCGGCTCCTAGCGGGCGGAAGGGCCGCCCGTCAAGGCTGTCACAGCCTTCCTTCGATCGAAAGCGTATATCCCTCGTCGCCGCGCTGGAATCCGGCCAGCGCCAGTTTCTGCGCCGCCGCCGGATCGTCCGATCGGATCGTCAAATCGGCGTGGAAGCGGCCATCCTGCCATAGCCGCATCACCGCGCGCTCGGTGCCCGCCTGGCTGGCGAGCGGCAGCAGCAGAGCGCCCGCGTCGCAGCGCGCGTCGCCCGCCATCCCCTGACCGAGACTGATGCCGGCGACATCGCCGCTCAGCGACGCCTTCACCCGTCCGCTCGCGCGCCGGCATGTGCCGCCATCGAACGCCACGTCGACCGAATCGAGATCAAGCGCGGAGATCGGCACCGGCGAGAAGACATTGCCGGTGGGCAGGCTTGCGCTCAGCCGGCTGAGGCCGAAGCTGTGTCGGCTCATCTCGATCGCGCCGTGGACCGTGCGAGGCGAATCGCCCGATCGCCCCGCCAGCGCGATCCGCGCGCGCCCGGTCAGCAACGCCAGCGGCGATACACCCACGCCGAGATCGCCGAGCGCGATCTGCCCGACCTGCGCCTCTCGCAGCGCGCCGTGCCACACGCTGCCCTCGACCGCGCGGGCGGCGAGGCCCTGCTCCCCGACGCCGAGCGCGCCGAGCGCGAGCCGCATCGGCAGCAGCACGATCAATGCGATCACGAACACCGCGCCGAAGATCGCGGCCGGGCCGGTGGTGAGCCGGATGCGCCTCATGATCGTCGCTCCCTCATTGCCCCTGCGCCTTTACCGTCATCTGCGCCGCCACGGTCTTGTCGCCATTGTCGGTCGCCGAGAACGAATCGACCAGGATGCCGCTCCCCTCCAGCGTCGCCACCCAGCCGAGCAACGCCGCCGGCTTCGCCTTGGCGATCGTCAGCGCGACGCCGCCGCCGGGCGCCGGGCCGACACTGGCGAGATCGAACCCCGCCTCATTGGCGCGATCGCGGATTACCGTGTCGAGCGGGCCGGGCATCTGCACCGGGCCGTTCTTGCGCAGCACCGTGATCGCGCGAACCCGCGCCTGCGTCTCGCCATAGCGGATCACCGCATCGGTGTGCCGCGTCCGCGCCGAATCGAGCGCGTCGCCGATCGGCAGGTACAGCGCCCAGCCAAGCGTAACGACGAACAGCGCGACCATCACGATCAGCAGGTATTTCTCGCGCTGGGCACGCGCGTCGAACCAGAGTTTGAGCGCGTCGATCATGGCTGCTTCACCGTCAGTGTCCCCGTGATGCGCCCGCCCGAGGCGGTGAGCGCACCGCCAGCATCGACCGACAGCCCGGCCGCGCGCAGCCGCTGCTGGAGATCGGTCGCCGCCCCCTCGCCGTCCGCCGCGAAGCCGACGCGAAGCGCACCGTTCGAATCGAACGCGAGGCTCGTCACCTCCGCGCCGGGCACCGCACGCACCGCGCTGAACACCGTGGCGGCGGTGCGGCTGAACCCAAGCCCCGGCCCGCGCAGCCGGGCGAGCCGCGCATCGAGCTGACGGTCGGCATCGTTGACCGTCTCGCCCTCCGGCAACCCCGCGCGCGCAGCAAGGTCGGCGCGCTGTTCGAGATCGGCCGCCGCGACATTATATCTGACGATCTGCACGATGCTGATCGCGAGGCTCACGCCGATAGTGGCGAGGCCGAGCCAGCCGAGCCGCCGCAACAGCGCCCAATCGACCGCGAAGCGCGTGCGCCGCGCGAAAACGCCCTGCCGCAGATCGAGCACCGGCATCGCCACCGCCGCGACGATCGCCGCATCGAGCGCGGCGCGATCGAGCCGCTCGGGCGTAACGCCGCCGGTGACGAGATCGGTCAGCGCGCCCTCGTCGGCGAACCCCGTCGTGGTCCCCCGCACCACGCTTTCGCCACCGAGATCGCCTGCAACGAACCCGCTCTCCGGGCGCGGCAACAGCATCGGCGCGGGCAGCAGCACGCCCGGCTCGACCCCGTTCGCGGCGAGCGTATCGAGCCAGCCGCGCATTTGCGCCATCGCCACCACGCCGATCGGCCGCTCGATCCCGCTCGCCTCGCGCCCGACCGCGACGTGGAGATCGCCGATCGGCGCGGCGCTCGCCTCGGCGGCGAGGATGCGCGCCGCCGTCACCGCCTGCGCGGCAGAGCGATCGGGCAGGTCCGCCCAGTGCAGCGTCACCGCATCGGCGGGCGTCACCACCACCGGCGGCGCGTCGTCGCCCGGCAGCACGGGCAAGCCCTCGCCGCGCGCGGTGACGTGATCGTCCGCGATGCGCAGCCAGCGCCACGGCGTATCCGCGCCAGGCAGGAAGATGACGAGCGTGTCCCTCATGATGCTTCGCCCCATTGCCGCGAGACGAGCCGCGCGGGAAGCGTCGATGCGTCGATCAGGCTGTTTTGTTCGAGATCGGTGCCGCCGACGGCCGCATCGACGCGCAACGCGAACCATTTGGTGGTGACGGCGGTCTGCTCGGAGGCACCGCCCTGATCGCCCTCCGACGCGAACGCGGACGACTGCCAGAACTTCGCCACGCTCTCATAACCGAGCGCGGGCCGCTCGAGCAGCGCGCGCCGCGCCGCCGCGACGTTGGGCGTGCCGGGCAGCAGCACGGCGAGCAGCGGCGCCTGTTCGGGCATCAGCGTGTTGACGTTGATCCGAGCGGCTTGCGCGACCGGCAGCGCGCACACCCACGGCTTGAGCTTCTCATACACTTCGGGCGTGACGCCCATCACCGCGCGCAATTCGCTACGGTCGGTCATCAGCGTGTTGGCGGTGCGGTACGACGTTTCGAGACCCGCATAGTCGCTATCCTCCGCCCCGCCGCTGATCGCCACCGTATCGCTGTCGATCCAGTCCGCCGTCGCCGCCGCGATCCCCTCGGGCGAGCGGGCAGACACGCCGACCAACCGGATCAGCTTGGCGAACGTCTCCACCTGCGGCTGGTTGACGACATAGCTGCCGTCCGAATCCTTGGTGACGAGGCCGTTGAGGTTGAAGCAATTTCCGCCATCGGTGATGCGCAGCGTGACGATCCCGCCCGTCACCGGCAGCGGGATCGGCGTGTCGCTCCACCCGCCTGCGAGGGACACGCGGGTCGCGTCGCGGCCGAGCAGATCGCTGATCCGATTGATCGCGAGCGCCTCCCCTGCCACCGCGAAGGCGCGCGCCTGATCGAGCGCGACCGCGTTGCCGCCGAGCCGGGTCGTGATCCGCAGCCGTTCGAGCGCGGTCGCCGCCAGCACCGCGATCACCGCGACCAGCAACAGCACGGTCAGCAGCGCCGCGCCGGTTTCGGACCGACGCTTGCGTGCTGCCGCACCTGCCCGTTCGTGCTGAGCCTGTCGAAGCACGTGCCCGAAATACGCCCGCCCGTTCGGGGCACGCCCTTCGACACGCTCAGGGCGAACGGGTTTGAAGGGAAAGCCGCTAACCACTCTTACGCTCGCCATAGCCGGTGCCGACGAGGAACAGTTCGCGGACTTGCGTGCCGTCGCTGCGCACCAGCCGCACTTCGAGCGCCTGCGGGAGCGGGGTTTCGGGAGACCCCTGCCAGCGATCGCTCCACGCGCCGTTGACGCGGTAGCGTAAGGCCACCTGCCGAACCTTCGCCAGCATCGTCGTCGGCGGGTAGGCTTGCGCGCCGTCGAGCAGCGGATAGGCGAGCCGCACCAACGTATCGCCGTCGAGCCGGTACTCGACCTTCTGCTCGCCCGGCCGCCGTGCGCCGTCGAGGTTGCTCCAGCCGCCACGCACCAGCCGCAGCATCGGCGTGCTGCCCGATCCGTTCTCGCCAGTGAAGGCGGGCAGCAGATCGCCGCGATCGTTGCGCGTCTGCCGCAGCGACGCCTGCGCGAGATCGGCCTCCATCGCCGATGACAGCCGCGCGAGCGCGGACGTATCGTCGAGCCTGTCCGCTATCACCCCCTGCGCCCGCACGCTGAACGACAGCAGCGCCACTCCGGCGGCGGCCAGCATCCCGAAGATGAGCAGCGAGACCATCATCTCGACGAGCGTGAAGCCAAGTTCGCGCTCACGCGAACTTGCCCCCGCGCAGGTCGGGGTCCAGTCGGAAAGGTGGTCGTAACGGCGCGTGACGCCAGCCTTCAAACGCCCCCCGACTGGACCCCGGCCTTCGCCGGGGATCAGGTCATCGCGAGTGGCAGCCCCGCGCCTCACGACCCGCTCGCCGTCCGGATCATCGTCAGCTTGCCCGCCGCGCGTCCGTTCGAGTCGGTGACGGCCACGTCGATGCGCAGGATGCGCTGGTCGCCGGTCGGCGCGACGGTGCGCGTCCAGTTCCACGCCTTGCCGCCATTCTGCTCGGTGCCGGTCGCGGTGCCGAGCGTCGGTGCCTTGGCGTCAGTCACCGCCTCGATCGCGACGTTGCGTGCGACGATCTGCCCGGTCAGCGTCGCATCGAGGATACCCGCCCCGCGGATCGTCGCGCCCTCCAGCCGGATCAACGCGAGCGCGGCGAGCGCGAACACCGCCAGCGCGACCATCATCTCGATCAGGGTGAAGCCGCCTCCGCTCCGTTGGTCCCGAGCGCAGTCGAGGGACGCGCCACGAGAAACACGGCGCGCAGCTACGCTCGCCACCCGTCGTGTCAAGCGAAGTCGAGACACCAACTGCCGCGCTTGCCACCTGCTTAGCAGCTTCGCTCGGAATGAACGGGCGCAGCGCTCAACCATCGACCTTGACCGTACCGTCCACGCCCACACGCACGTCGCTCGCCTGTCCGTCGCGCATCAGCCGCACGTCGAACGGTCGGTCGGCGATGCCGGTCGAATCGAACACCACCCGGTCGCGCCCGGCGATGCCCGTCACCGCCTGCGTGCCCGCGCCCCATTTCGTCACCTGAAGCGGCTTGTCGGCGAGCGCGGACCACGTCCCGCCCGCGCGTACATCGAAACCATAGCCCGCCGCCGTCACCCAGATGCTGACCGGCCGGGCCTGCACGATGGCGAGGTCACGCGCCGCCCGCGCGCGCAGCGCGAAGCGCGCCGCCTCGTCGGACAGCCGTCCGCGCGGATCGGGCAGGCTCAGCGCCACCGCCGCCGAGGCGAGGCCGATGATCGTCACGACGATCATCAGCTCGACCAGCGTAAAGCCGCGCTCGCCAGTACGTCGCGCTTTACTCCCAGCTACCGATATCGGCATCGACGCCCTCGCCGCCTTCCTTGTTGTCCGCACCGAGCGTCCAGACATCGGCCTCGCCGTGCTGGCCGGGCGAGGCGTAGAGATAGGGGTGGTTCCACGGATCGAGCGGGATCTTCTTCAGATAGCCGCCCTTCTGGTACTTGGACGCGTCCGCCCCGGCCGGCGCGTTGACCAGCGCGTTCAGCCCGTCCGACGTCGTCGGGTAGGTGCCGTTCGACAGCTTGTAGAGTTCCAGCGCCTGTTCGATCGTGGAGATATCGGCCTTGGCGCGGGTGATGCGCGCCTTGTCCCCGCTCGGAAACACGTTGATGACGACGATCGCCGCGAGCAGCCCGATGATGACGATCACCACCATCAGCTCGACGAGGGTGAAGCCGTCTTCCTTGCGGCGGTTGCGGATGCGCTTGTCGGTCATTTCATTCCTCTTGGACATCACTGGCCGGCCAGCGTGTTGAGCTGGAGGATCGGCAACAGGATGGATAGCACGATCGTCGCGACGACGCCCCCCATCACGACGATGATGAGCGGTTCGAGCAGCGACAAAGCCGTCGCGGTGAAGCGATCGAATTCGCGCTCGAGATATTCGGCGGCGCGCGCGAGCATCTCGTCAAGCTGCCCCGCCGCCTCGCCCGAGGCAACCAGATAGGTCAGGAGTGGCGGGAACACGCCGACCCGCCGCATCGCCGCCGACAGACTGCCGCCGCCGCGAATCGCCTCGACGATCTCGTCGGTCGCCAGCCGCAGCCGCGCGTTGTGGATCGTGCCCGAGGTGAGCGTCAGCCCGTCGAGCAGCGGCAGCCGGCTCGCCACCATCGTCGCCAGCGTGCGCGCCATCCGCGCGGCGTGGAGATCGCGCAGCAGCCGCCCGAGCAGCGGCAGCCGCAGCATGCGCGTATCGAAGGCGAGCTTGATCGCCGGGCGCTTCATCCCCTGCCAGAACGCGACGCCGGCGAGCACCAACGCCACCACGATCACCCACCACCAGCCGACCAGGAAATGCGACACGCCGATGACGATCCGCGTCAGCAGCGGCAGTTGCTGGCCCACCGTATCGAACTGTTCGACCACCTGCGGCACCACGAACATCATAAGCGCGGTGACGACCGCGGTCGCGACCAGCGCGAGCACGCCGGGATAGGCGAGCGCAGTGATGATCTTGCCGTTGATCTCCGCCTGCCGCTCGAGCAGCACCGACAGCCGTTCGAGGATCGACGGCAGCGCGCCCGACCGCTCACCCGCCGCCACCATCGCACGGTAGAGCGGCGGGAAGCTCTTGGGCTCGCGCGCCATCGAATCGGCGAGCCGGCGGCCTTCCGTCACCCCGGCATGAACCGAGTGGACGATGTCGCGGACATGATCCTGTTCGGTCTGGCGGGTGATCGTGCGCAGTGCTTCCTCGAGCGGGGAGACGCGGTTGAGCGTGGCGAGCTGGCGCGTGAACAGCGTCAATTGCTTGGTGTTCATCCGCCGTCGGCCGATGCGCAAATCCGCGAACAACGCCTTGCTGCGCGGCGGCGGCGGCGCGCCGGGCTCGACCTTGAGGACGTAAAGTCCCTTGCGATCGAGCGTCGCGCGCGCGGCGTCGATCGTGGACGCGGCGACGTGCCCGCGCACCTCGCGGCCCTTCGCGTCTATGACGAGATAGTCGAAATCAGCCAAAATCCCTCTCCCACCGGGAGAGGGAGGGGCCCACCCGGCGCAGCCGGGTGGGAGGGTGAGGGAGCGAGGATTGCGAGCGGATCGCCCTCACCCTTCCCACCGCTGCGCGCCGGGCCCCGTCCCTCTCCCATCGGGAGAGGGAGATTCGTGGACTATCACCCACGATCGACCGTTTCCGCTTCGGGCGCGGGCACCGGCATCGGCGCCTCGACATCGGCCATGTCGCGCCGCGACACGCGCACCGCTTCCTCAGGCGTGGTCTTGCCCTCGCGTACCAGTTGCCGCGCCGCCGCGCCGAGGTTCTGCGCGTGGAGGAACGCATGGCGCGCGATCAGCGATTCGTCGCCGCCGTCGTTGATGAGCCGGCGGATCGTCTCGTCGATGCGCACCGCCTCGAACACGCCGATCCGGCCCTTGTAGCCGGTGTAATTGCAGTGTTCGCACCCCACCGCCTCGTACACCACCGTCCCCGCGTCGAAGCCGAGCAGCGCCGACACCGAGCCCGCCGCCTGCACCGGCCGCCGGCACTGTTCACACAGCCGCCGTACCAGCCGCTGCGCGATGACGGCACGCAGCGTCGAGGCGAGCAGGAACGGCTCGATCTTCATGTCGCGCATGCGGGTGATCGCGCCGACAGCATCGTTTGTGTGGACCGTCGAAAGCACGAGATGCCCGGTGAGCGAGGCTTGCACCGCGATTTCGGCGGTCTCGCGGTCACGAATTTCGCCGACCATCACCACGTCCGGATCCTGCCGAAGGATCGCACGCAAGCCGGCGGCGAAGGTCAGCCCGACCTTGGCGTTGACCTGCGTCTGCCCGACGCCCTCCACCGCATATTCGACCGGGTCTTCCACGGTCAGCACGTTGCGGCTGCCATCGTTGAGCAGGCGCAGCGCGGCGTAGAGCGTCGTGGTCTTGCCCGAACCGGTCGGCCCGGTGACGAGCACGATGCCGTTGGGTTCGGTCAGCACACCCTTCAACATGCCATTCATCGTCGGGGTCATGCCGAGCACGTCGAGCGTGATGCCGGCGTTCTCCTTATCGAGGATACGTAGCACCACGCGCTCGCCCGCACGGCTCGGCAGCGTCGAGACGCGCACGTCGAGCAGCTTGCCGCCCAGCGTCAGCCCGATGCGTCCGTCCTGCGGCACGCGTCGCTCGGCGATGTCGAGCCGTGCCATCACCTTGACGCGGCTGACCACCACCGGCGCGACATGCGGCGGCATCCTGAGCGTCTCGCGCAGCACGCCGTCGATCCGCATCCGCACGACGAGGCCGGTTTCATACGGCTCGATGTGAATGTCCGACACGCCGTTGCGCGCGGCATCGGCGATGATGCCGTTGATGAGCCGGATCGCGGGCGCATCGTCGGCGGTGTCGAGCAGATCGTCGGCGGTGGGCAGATCGCCGGCGAGAATGTCGAGTTCGTCGCCCATGCCGATGCCGCCCGCCGCCAGCGCGGCTGCCTGCCCATCCATCGCGTAACGCTCCGACAGCAGCCGGTCAAACGCCTCGCTCGGCACGATACCGACGTCGAACGGCCGCGTGAGATGGCGGCGCAGTTCGAGCAAAACCTTGGGGTCGCTGCCCTCGCGCATCGCGACCGACAGATGGCCGTCGATCGCATCACCCAGCACCACGCCGAACCGCCGCGCGAACATGTAGGGGATCGTCACCATGCCCGCCGGCAGCGGCATCGCCTCGGTGAGATCATCGGCGGCGGAGGCCATCACTTGTTCTCCGGGTGGACGATCTGAGTGGTGTTGCGCATCACCCGCACGCCGATGCGCGGATCTTCGATATTGCCCGGCACCGGCGCGCTCGGGATCGGCGGGGCGGCCCCCATGTAATCGCGCACCAGCTCATCGACCGAGGGTTCGTCGACCGGGTTCTGCTGGCCCTGCTGGAGCCGGAGGTAGCCGTAACGCTGCGACGTGACGCGCTGCTGATCCTCCGCCGAGCGCAGCACGGTCGGGCGGATGAAGATCATCAGGTTGGTCTTGGTGCGCTGCTTCGCCTTGGATCGGAACAACTGCCCGAGCGCCGGGATGTCACCGAGCAGCGGCACCTTCTCGATCGTGCGACGCTCGTCGTCGCTGAGCAGCCCGCCGATGATGGCGATCTGGCCATCGTCAACGGTCATCGTCGTCTCGACCTCGCGCTTGTTGAGAATGAGGTCGCTGTTGTCGCTCGACACCGGCCCGGCGATCGAGCTGACCTGCTGGTGGAGGATCAGCTTGATCGACCCGCTCGAATTGACCTGCGGGCGGACCTGCAACTGGATGCCGACATTCTCGCGCTGCACCGTGCGGAAGGCGTTGTCGAAATTTTGGCTGAGCGCCTGGCCCGTCGTCACCGGAATCTCCTGCCCGACGAGGATGCGCGCCTCCTGATTGTCGAGCGTGGTCAGCGACGGCGCCTGCAACAGGTTGGAGGTCGTGTCTGACTTTACCGCATTGATGATCGCGCCGAAGATCGCATTCTTGCCGATGTTGGTGACGCCGCCGCCGAACCCGCCGGTCGCGCCGAGGATCGAGGTGAGCGCCGACTGCGCCAGCGTGTCGCTTACCGTGCTGCTGCTGCTGGTGACGGTGGTGGTGCCGTTGGTCGTCACGGTCGTGTTGTTGAGCGAGCGCGCGCCGATCGCGCCGGCGATCGTCAGCAAATTGGGCGCGGAGTTGCTGTAGCTGGTCGCGAAGGTCGGGATGCCGCTGCCGGGCAGCCCCGCCAGCAGGAACTGCACGCCGAGCGCGCTTGCGGTCGCATCCGAGACTTCGGCGACGATCGCCTCAACCAGCACCTGCTCGCGCCGGGTGTCTAGCTGGCGCACCACGTCGGAAAGCTGTCGCTGCACCTCGGCCGGGGCGGCGATCACGATCGCATTGGCGCCCGCGAAGCGCGTGACGACGGCGGCGGTCTTGCCGCCCTCGGCGGTGACGGCGGCCTGCGCCGGCGCGGTGCCGGTCTGCTGGGTCTGCGTCTGCGGCTGGACGATGTTGGTATTCACCGATCCCGCGCCGAACCCGCTCGACGTGCCGTTCGTTCCGCCGCTGCTGGTGCCGCCGAAGGTGGAGGCGGAAAGCTGTTGGGTCTGTACCGGCGTCGGCGCCTGCCCGACGAGCTGCTGGAGCACCGGCAGAAGCTGTTCGGCATCGGCGTTCTCGAGGAAGATCACCTTGATCTCGGTGCCGTTCTTGGCGCGCGCATCGAGATCCTGCGCGACGCTCGCCAGCCGCGACACGCTGGCCGCGTCACCGCGCAGAGCCACCGAGTTCGAGCTGGTGACCGCGACGACGCTCACCGACTGCGGACTGCCGGCCTGCCCGGCCGCACCGCCCGCACCCTGCCCGACCAGCGCCTGAAGCGCGGTGGCGATCTCGCGCGCGCCGGCGTTCTTGAGCGCGATCACGCGGGTGGAGGCAGTATCGGTGTCGATCTGGCGCAGCACCTCGCGCACGCGGCGCACGTTGTCGGCGAAATCGACGATCACGATCGAATTGCCCGCGCGGTTCGCCGTCACCGAGCCCTGCGCGCTCACCAGCCCGCGCACCGTATCGACCGCCGAAGCCGAATCGATCGAGCGCAACCGCACGATCTCGGTGACGAGGCTGTTGCGCGCCGCTCCGCCCACGCCGACGCGGCTCGGCTGCGCGGCGGCATTGTCGGCCGGCTGGATGCGGAACGCGCCGTTGGTGCTCGGCACCGCGACGAGCCCGTTGGCACGCAGCGTCGAGAGGAACACCTCGAAATATTCGGAGCGCGACAGCGGCCGGTCGGTAACGACCGTCACCTTCCCCTGCACCCGCGCGTCGATGATGAAGGTGCGCCCCGTCACGCGCGCGGCATCAGCGATGAAGGCGCGGATATCGGCATCGCGCACGTTCATCGTCTGCTGCGCGGCAAGCGGTCCCGCGACGGTCAGCGCGAGCAAGGCGGCAAGGATGGGTTTTTTCATGGACCTGCTATCGTGATGGCGAGCGGGAGCGTCTGATTGCCCCGTTCGACCGTGACCGAAAGATTGCCGCCGCCCGCGAACTGCGTGCCGAGCCGCTCGATATCGCTTGCCCCCGTAACGGGCCGCCCGTTGATCGCGGTGACGACGTCGCCTTCGCGGAAGCCCGCCTGGCGAAACGCCACGCCGCCACCCTGCGGCCGCACGACCAGCCCGCTGATCCGCCCGCCGTCGACGCGCGGGATGAAGCCGATGTCCGCGCGCAACTGCGCGATGGTGGTGCCCGACGCGGCGGGCGGGCCCGGCGGGGGCGGCGTGAGCAAGGGTGGGGCGACCGGCGCGGGCGCGGGTGGTGGCGCGCTTGCCGCATCGCCTTGCGCCAGGAACAGATCCTCGCTCGCGCCGCCGCGGTCGATCGTGACGTGATCGAACGCCACCGCCTTGAGTGTCGCGTCCGGCGCCACCTCCTGCCCGACCGCGATGCTTTTCTGCACACCGTCCGGCCCGGCGATGATCGCGGAGCCGCCGCCCATCGCGCCATCGATTCGCGTGCCGAACAGGGTGAGCTGGAGCGAGGTGACGGTCGACGGCTGGGCATCGCCGCCCGACAGCCGGAAGAACGGATCGAACCCGCGCAGCACGTCGCCCGGCGCACCCGGCACCGCCACGCCCGCCGGGCGCCACTCGCCGAGCGGGCCGACCGGCGTCACCACCGCCCACACCAGCCGCGCGCATTGCACCGCCAGCACTGCGAGCAACACCAGCTCGGCGAGCGAATAGACCGTCACACGCGGCAGCCGGCGCAACACCGCCCGGGCGCGAGGATCGAGAACCAGCCGCATTCGAGAACCTCCCCCCTTCCGATCACCCGTACCGCTAGGAAGGGATTGTTACAGTCAGACCGCGATCCTGTGAACCATTTACGTCTCCACAAGCGGTTACGTCCATCCGCACCGCGCGGGGCTGGCCAGCCCCGCGCGATTTTGGCTAGATCGGTCGTTATGCAGACCGCATCCTCCCCAGCGCCGCTGTTCGGCTCCGGCGAACCGTCCGCCGAGTTGGCCGCGCATCTCGGCGCGCAGCCGCACGTCCAGCGCGTGCCCTCGCCCAAGCTCACTCTGTTCATCCGCCGCGCGTTCCTGGATGCGGAGATGTGCACGGCGTTATGCGCACGGATCGACCAGACGCGGCGACCTTCCACCGTTTCGGATCATGATGGCGATCCGCGCTTTCGCACCAGCGAAACCTGCGACCTCGACGCCGCCGAGCCGCTAGTGGCGGCACTGGAGCAGCGCATCCTCGCGCTGACCGCGCTCGACGGCGCCTATGGCGAGCCGATTCAGGGCCAGCGCTATGCGGTCGGGCAGGAGTTCAAGCCGCACACCGACACGTTCGAACCGCGCAGCATCGACTACGAAAAGTTCTGCGGTGTGGCGGGAAACCGCACCTGGACCGCGATGATCTACCTCAACACGCCCGATGCCGGCGGCGCGACTCGGTTCAAGGCGATCGACAAGATCATCCAGCCGGAGACCGGCAAGCTGGTGGTCTGGAACAACCGGCGGCCGGACGGCACGCTCAATCCCGCCTCGATCCACCAGGGCATGAAGGTGCGCGCCGGCACCAAATATGTCGTGACGAAATGGTTTCGCGAGCGCCCCTGGCGCTGACCGTCGCCCGTGCGGGCCGACGTGGCGATGGTGGGCGCGACAGGGATTGAACCTGTGACCCCACCCGTGTGAAGGGTGTGCTCTACCGCTGAGCTACGCGCCCATCGCCTGTGTCCGCCCGTGCGGACACCGATGCTTCATCGACCCGAGGTCAACGAAATAGGGCGGCTCGCCGCCGCCCTGTTGCCTGCTCCTTAGGGCAGGCCGTCGGGGCTTGTCCAGCCCCGCCGTCGTCAAAACTTCAATTCACCGAATCCTTGAGGCCCTTGCCAGCCTTGAACTTCGGCTGCGACGATGCCTTGATCGTCATCGGCTCGCCGGTGCGCGGGTTGCGGCCGGTCGAGGCCTTGCGCTTGCTCACCGAAAACGTCCCGAATCCGACGAGACGAACCTCGTCTCCACTCTTCAGTGCGGCGGCAATCGCGTCAAAGACCGCTTCGACCGCCTTGCTCGCATCGCCCTTGCCCAGACCCGATGCGTCGGCAACCGATCCGATCAATTCCTGCTTGTTCATGCCTGCGAAGCCCCCGTTACATTGAAACCGATTCTCGGCTGAAAGCCGGTGAAGCAGTAAGGGCAGGCAAGCCGGGGCTGTCAAAGCAATTTGCGATCAACCCCGGCAAAAAGCGGCGGAATTCCGTCGTCCGCCGCTTGATCCGCATCAATGGTGACGCTCGCCCCCGATCGGTGCAACCCCCGCCGGCGGCTGCGCGGCGAGGTCGTCCTCCTCCGTCCACGCGATCGGATCGATCGGTGCGGTCAGCGCCAGGCGCAGCACCTCGTCGACATGGCTCACGGGCACGATCTTCAGCCCCTCGCGGATGTTGGCCGGAATGTCGGCGAGATCCTTCTCATTCTCCTGCGGGATCAGCACGGTGGTGATGCCGCCGCGAAGCGCCGCCAGCAGCTTCTCCTTGAGTCCGCCGATCGGCAACACGCGGCCGCGCAGCGTCACCTCGCCAGTCATCGCCACCTCGCGCCGCACCGGCACGCCGGTCAGCGTCGAGACGATCGAGGTGACGATGCCGATGCCGGCCGACGGACCATCCTTCGGCACCGCGCCCTCGGGCAGATGGATGTGGATGTCCTTGCGCGCGAACAGGCTCGGCTTGATGCCGTAGGAAGGCGAGCGCGCCTTGACGAAGCTGAACGCAGTTTCGATCGACTCCTTCATCACATCGCCGAGCTTGCCCGTCACCTTCGCCGCGCCCTTGCCGGGCACGGTGACACTCTCGATGGTCAGCAGCTCGCCGCCCACCTCGGTCCAGGCGAGACCGGTGACGGCACCGATCTGGTTCTCCTCCTCGCTCAGACCATGGCGATACTTCTTCACGCCCGCGAAATCGGCGATGTTCTCGGGCGTGATCGTGACGCTGGTGTCCTTGCCCTCAAGGATCCGGCGCAGCGCCTTGCGCGCGAGCTTGGCGATCTCGCGCTCCAGCGTGCGCACGCCCGCCTCGCGCGTGTAATATTGGATCAGCGCGCGCAGCCCTTCGGTGGTGAGCGTGAACTCGCCCTCCTTCAGGCCATGCGCCTCGATCTGCTTGGCGATGAGGTGCCGCTGCGCGATCTCGACCTTCTCGTCCTCGGTATATCCCTCGAGCCGGATGATCTCCATGCGGTCGAGCAGCGGCTGCGGCAGGTTGAGCGAGTTCGCCGTGGTGACGAACATCACGTCCGACAGATCGACGTCGATTTCGAGATAATGGTCGTTGAACTTGGCGTTCTGCTCGGGGTCGAGCACCTCGAGCAGCGCCGATGCCGGATCGCCGCGAAAATCCTGACCGAGCTTGTCGATCTCATCGAGCAGGAACAGCGGATTACTGGTGCCGGCCTTCTTGAGATTGGTGACGATCTTGCCCGGCAGCGAGCCGATATAGGTGCGGCGATGGCCACGAATCTCGGCCTCGTCGCGCACGCCGCCGAGCGACTGGCGGATGAACTCCCGCCCGGTCGCCTTGGCGATCGACTTGCCGAGCGAGGTCTTGCCGACGCCCGGCGGGCCGACGAGGCACAGGATCGGACCTTTGAGCCTGTTGGTGCGCGCCTGCACCGCGAGATATTCGATGATCCGGTCCTTGACCTTCTCCAGCGCATAATGGTCCTCGTCGAGCACCGCCTGCGCCGCCGAAATGTCGCGCTTGATCTTGGACTTCTTGCCCCACGGCAGCCCGAGCAGCACGTCGAGATAGTTGCGCACCACGGTCGCCTCGGCGCTCATCGGTGCCATCGTCTTGAGCTTCTTCAGCTCGGCGGTCGCCTTGGTGCGCGCTTCCTTCGACAGCTTGAGCGTGGCGATCTTCTGGGTCAGCTCGGCGATCTCGTCGCCCTCGCCCTCCTCGCCCTCATTGCCGAGTTCGCGCTGGATCGCCTTCAACTGTTCGTTGAGGTAATATTCGCGCTGGGTCTTCTCCATCTGGCGCTTGACGCGGCTCTTGATCTTCTTCTCGACCTGCAACACGCCGAGTTCGCCTTCCATGAAGGCATAGACCATCTCCAGCCGCTTGGCCGCGTCGAGTTCGACCAGCAGCGCCTGCTTGTCCGACACCTTGACCGAAATGTTGGCGGCGACCGAATCGGCAAGCCGGCTCGGCTCCTCGATCTCGCCCAGTTGCACGGCGGTTTCGGCAGGCAGCTTGCGGTTGAGCTTGGCGTAATTCTCGAACTGGTCGACCACCGAACGCATCAGCGCGGAGAGTTCGTGCGCGACCTGCTTGCTCGCCTCGGCCAGCTCGCCTTCGCCGTCCGTGCCGTCGAGCAGATCGACCGACGCGGTGAGATGGCCTTCGGTGGTGCCGAGATCGCTGAACTTCGCGCGGCGCTTGCCCTCGACCAGCACGCGGACCGTGCCATCCGGCAGCTTGAGCAATTGCAGCACCGTCGCCGTCACGCCGATGTCGTACAGATCGTCGCGGCCGGGATCGTCCTCGGCAGGGTCGAGCTGCGCGACCAGGAAAATCTCCTTGTCGGCGGCCATCGCCGCTTCCAGCGCCGCGACCGACTTGTCGCGCCCAACGAACAGCGGCACGATCATATGCGGAAACACAACGATATCGCGAAGCGGCAGAACAGGATACGTTTGGGTCATGAAAACTCCGGGGCGGCGCGAACGACGCGCCTGTTCTTCCTTATATGGTGCGCAAAGCCTTTCCATCAATTCCCGTTCGATGATCGCGCCGCGATGAGCCCACGCGTGTTGCTGCTGCCGCTCGCCGCGCTGGCGCTCGGGGCGGAGGATGTGCCCGCCGCGCTGCCCGGCCCAGGCGAGCCCGCGCTCTCCGCGCAGACCGCGCGCTCGGGCGGGCCGGTCGATCCCGAACAGGCCAAGCTTTCGTTCGAAGCCGCCGATCTCAGCTTCGAGGTGTCCCCCGCGCGCGAGGCGATCGCAGGCGTCGCCACGCTGACCTTCACCGCGCGCGCACCGCTTGCCCGGTTGCTGGTCGATCTCGATCGCAATCTGCCGGTCAGCGCGGTGGCGATCGACGGGGCGGCGCTGGCGCCGGGCGCGTGGGCCAACCCGGAGGGCAAGCTCGCCATCACCCTGCCTCACCCGCTCGCCCCCGGCGGGCGCGTGGTCGCGCGGATCACCTATGGCGGCACGCCGCACGTCGCGGTGAAGGCGCCGTGGGACGACGGCTTCGTCTGGTCGAAGACGCCCGACGGCCGGCCGTGGGTGGCGACGACGGCGGAGGGTTATGGCTGCGACCTGTTCTGGCCATGCCTCGATTTTCCGACCGGGCGGCCCGGTGTCGTCACGCTGCACATCACCGTTCCGGCAGGGCTGAAGGCGCCCTCCAACGGCAAGCTGCTCGGCGTCGATACGCTCGCCGACGGGCGCACGACCTGGAACTGGCGGGTCAAGCATCCGCAGACCTACGGCATCGCGCTCAACATCGGGCCGTATGAGGAACTGTCGGGCAGCTACAGGAGCCGCTACGGCAACGCGATCCCGATGTTCTACTGGTATCTGCCCGGTGAGGAGACACAGGCACGCGGGCTGTTCGCGGAATTCGCGCCGACGCTCGACTTCTTCGAACAGGAGATCGGCCCCTATCCGTTCGGCGACGAGAAGCTCGGCGTGGTCGAAACGCCGCACAAGGGCATGGAGCACCAGACCATCAACGCTTACGGCAACGGGTACGCCAAGGCACCCGAGGGGTTCGACTGGCTGTTCCAGCACGAGTTCGCGCACGAATGGTTCGGCAACCAGTTGTCGGCGGGCGACTGGGACGATTTCTGGCTGCACGAAGGGTATGCCACCTACATGCAGCCCTATTACGGCCTGTGGCGCGATGGCAACGCGCGCTACGCGACGATGCTGGATGACGAGCGGAACAAGATCACCAATCTGCGCCCGATCGTGTCGGGGGCCTCGCGCACTGAGGAAGACGTCTATCGGCTCGATCGCGGCGGGCCGGGGCAGGACATCTACTACAAGGGTTCCTGGATGCTCCACACCTTGCGCTGGCTGATCGGCGATGCCGCCTTTCGTAGCGTGACGCGGCTTGCGGTTTATGGTCGCACCGATCCGAAGCCCGGCAACTTCAGCCCCCGTTTCCTCGACAGCGCGGGCTATCAGGCGATCGTGCGGCGCGTGACGGGCAAGGATTACGGCTGGTTCTTCGACGTCTATCTACGCCAGGCCGCGCTGCCTGACCTGATCGCGGAACGTCGCGGCGGGATGCTCGACCTGCACTGGGTCGCACCGGGCGGGCGTGCCTTCCCGATGCCGGTCGTCGTGCAGATCGCGGGCAAGACGGTGCGGCTGGCGATGGCCGATGGCACCGGGCGCGTTGCGGTGCCGGCGGGCGCGCACGTCGTGATCGACCCCGATGCACGCATCCTGCGCCGCTCGCCGGCGGTGGAGGCGTATCAGGCGTGGCAGGACGCGCAGCGCAAAGGCGCGCATTGATGTTCCACCACGATCCCGTCGCGCTTCCCGGCATCGCGCTGCTCGCGCTCGGCTTCTTCACGTTCGTGCTGACGCTGTTCCTGGCGCGACGCAGCGCGCGCACGTTGCCGGCCGTCGCAACGCACGCGCGCAGATCCGCATCGTGGCTGTGGATCGGCGTGCAGGCGATCAGTTTCGTGCTGGTGGCGGCAGGCCCGATCGCGGTCGATCTCGACCCGCTCTCCCCTTTCGCGCTGGCCGAAGCCTGCGCGGTGGCGATACTGATGGCGGCCGGCGTCGCTGTGTTCGTCTGGTCGACCCGCACGATGGGCAAGACTTGGGCGCTCGTCGCCCGCACCCGTGCGGACCACGAACTCGTCCAGAGCGGGCCGTTCCGCTACGTCCGCAATCCCATCTATGTCGGGCTGTTCTGCTTCCTGCTGGCGATGGCGATCGGCTACGGCCACCTCGCCAGCCTGATCGTCGCGCTGCCGGTGTACGCGCTCGGCACATGGCTGCGCGTGCGGCAGGAGGAGGCGCTGCTGCGCGCGATGTTCGGCGCGGAGTATGAGGCGTATGCAGCGCGGGTAAAACGGTTCGTACCGGGCGTGCTGTAACAAAACAGGCGGCCCGCGTAGTGCGGACCGCCCGTTTCGATCACCTTGAAAGCAAGGACTCAGGCCGCGCCAGCGCCCGCCTTGTCCTTCTTCGCATAGACGCGGATCGGTTCCTTGCGGCCTTCGATCACGTCTTTGTCGATCATCACCTCGTCGACGCCATCCATACCGGGCAGGTCGAACATCGTGTCGAGCAAAATGCCCTCCAGGATCGAGCGGAGCCCGCGCGCGCCGGTCTTGCGCTCGATCGCTTTCTTGGCGACCTGGGTCAGCGCGTCGTCGGTGAAGCCGAGCTTGACGGTCTCCATGTCGAACAGCTTCTGATACTGCTTCACCAAAGCGTTCTTCGGCTCGGTCAGGATTGTCACCAGCGCCGGTACGTCGAGATCCTCGAGCGTGGCGATCACCGGCAGACGGCCGACGAATTCGGGGATGAGGCCGAACTTCAGCAGATCCTCGGGCTCGACCGACTTGAGCACGTCGCCGGTGCGGCGCTCCTCGGGTGAAGCGACATAGGCGCCGAAGCCGATCGACTTGCCCTGCTGGCGGTCGGCGATGATCTTCTCGAGACCGGAGAACGCGCCGCCGCAAATGAACAGGATGTTGGTCGTGTCGACCTGGAGGAATTCCTGCTGCGGATGCTTGCGGCCGCCCTGCGGCGGGACACTCGCGGTGGTGCCCTCCATCAGCTTGAGCAGCGCCTGTTGCACGCCCTCGCCCGATACGTCGCGCGTGATCGACGGGTTTTCGGCCTTGCGGCTGATCTTGTCGATCTCGTCGATATAGACGATGCCGCGCTGGGCCCGCTCGACGTTATAGTCAGACGCCTGAAGCAGCTTGAGGATGATGTTCTCGACATCCTCGCCCACGTAACCAGCCTCGGTCAGCGTGGTCGCATCGGCCATCGTGAACGGCACGTCGAGGATGCGCGCCAGCGTCTGCGCGAGCAGGGTCTTGCCACAGCCGGTCGGTCCGACGAGCAGGATGTTCGACTTGGCAAGCTCGACATCCGCGCCTTTCTGGCCGTGGTTGAGCCGCTTGTAATGGTTGTGCACCGCCACCGACAGCACGCGCTTGGCGCGCTTCTGGCCGATCACATAATCGTCGAGGACGTCGCAGATCTCCTGCGGAGTCGGTACGCCGCCATCCTTCTTGGATACGAGCGCCGACTTGGTCTCCTCGCGGATGATGTCGTTGCACAGCTCGACGCATTCGTCGCAGATGAACACGGTCGGCCCGGCGATCAGCTTGCGGACTTCGTGCTGCGACTTGCCGCAGAACGAGCAATACAGCGTGCTTTTCGAATCGCCGCCACTCAGCTTGGTCATAAATCTCGTGTCCCAATGCCCTTCACGGGGGCGATAGCATAACAGACTAGGCGCGTTTCTGGCTATCGGGCAATGCCGAATATCCCGTTTCCGCCGCGCTCCGCCTGCCGGTTCGTGATGATATGGTCATCCGCCGCGTTGGAACAAGCGCCCGCAAGGCTGATCCATGTTGCGCCGTAACGCCGCCCGAACCGCGCGGGCGACTCGCCGGCGCTCCGTCATGCCGGCACCGCCCGCACGCGAGCGGCGCCACGATCACGACCGGCTTACGACGCCGGCAGCGCCGGGTTCGCACCCGAATCGTCGGGCAGCGCGGGGCGCTTGTCGAACACCTGGTCGATCAGGCCGAATGCCTTCGCTTCGTCCGCCGACATGAAGTTGTCGCGGTCCATCGCACGCTCGATCTCCTCGATCGGCTTGCCAGTGTACTTGGCATACAGCGAGTTGAGGAAGTGGCGCATCCGCAGGATCTCGCGCGCCTGGATCTCGATATCGCTGGCCATGCCCTGCGCACCGCCCGACGGCTGGTGGATCATGATCCGCGAGTTGGTGAGCGCAACGCGCATGCCCGGCTCGCCCGCCGAGAGCAGGAAGCTGCCCATCGACGCCGCCTGCCCGATGCAGACCGTGCCGACGCGCGGACGGATGTATTGCATCGTGTCGTGGATCGCCATGCCCGCCGTGACGACACCGCCCGGCGAGTTGATGTACATGAAGATGTCCTTCTTCGGGTTCTCCGATTCCAGGAACAGCAATTGGGCGGTGATGATCGAGGCCATGTGATCCTCGACCCCGCCGGTCACGAAGATGATCCGCTCGCGCAGCAGCCGCGAATAGATGTCGAAGCTGCGCTCGCCACGGTTGGATTGCTCGATGACGATGGGAACGAGGCCGGCCTGGGTCGGCTGCAAGCCGAGGCCCGCCGCGCCGAGGGGAGCCATGAAGTCGCCGGTGTCGAACGGGTTGCGCATGATGTGGCTTATGTCCTTTATGCCCTAGTCGACCCTACATCGGCGCGTGCGAAAGCGAGTTCAAGCCCCGCCGTCACGCCTCCGCTCGGGATCGACACCGGGAGCGGCATGCGCGAGATAGGCGAGCCGCCGCACTTCGCGCCGCCCGCGCACCACCGTATCGAGGATAAGCCCGGCAAAGATGTTGAGCGCGGCGAGGATCGTGAGCCCCGTCACCAGCACCGCTGTCGGCAGGCGCGGCACCAGATGCGTGTGCATGTAGGTGAGGATCAGCGGCACCGCGAGCACGAACGCGGCGAGCAGCAGCACGCCCGCGATCGCGCCGAAGAACAGCAGCGGCCGCTCGATCCGGTACAAAGTCATGATCGTGCGCGCGATGCGGATGCCGTCGCGGTAGGTGCTGAGCTTCGAGGTCGAGCCCTCCATCCGCGCGAAATAGGCGGTTTCCATCTCGCCGGTCGGCATCTTGAGTTCGAGCGCGTGGACGCTGATCTCGGTCTCGATCTCGAACCCCGCCGACAGCACCGGGAAGCTTTTGACGAAGCGGCGCGAGAAGACGCGATAGCCCGAGAAGATATCGGTGAAGCTGCGCCCGAACAGCTTCGCAAGGAAGCCGGTCATCGCCTTGTTGCCGAGCACGTGGCCGCGCCGGTACGCCGCCGTCACCTGCGTCACGCGGCTGCCGACCACCATGTCGAGTTGTTCGTCGACCAGCCGGGCGACCAGCGCCGGGGCGACGGTCGCGTCATAGGTCGCGTCGCCGTCGGCCATCACATAGACGTCGGCATCGACATCGGCGAACATGCGCCGCACGACGTTGCCCTTGCCCTGCATTCGCTCGGTCCGGACGATCGCGCCGGCGGCACGCGCCACGGCGACGGTGTCGTCCTTGCTGTTGTTGTCGTAAACGTAGATCTTCGCATCGGGCAGCGCCGCGCGGAAGCTAGCTACGGTCTGCGCGATCGCGACGCTTTCGTTGTAGCAGGGCAAAAGAACGGCGATCCGCGGACGCGCCGATTGTGCTTCATCGACCAACTATCCGACCCCCTTTTCGCTCGCCCGCCGTTTAGCCGGGTCGCCCCCCTTTCGCAAGTGCAGCAGAAGGGGTTTCGCGGTGGAGCCTTTCTACCTAAGGAGAAGGCGATGGGGGCTTGAGGATGCATGCGATGAAGATCACCCGCCTGACCGGCGTACGGCTCTTTATACCCATCTTCGGCCTGATCCTGCTCTGGCCCGCCATCCTCAATCGCGGGCCGTTCTATTTCTCCGACAGCTTCTCGTACATCTACGAGGCGGCCTCGGCGCTCAACAAGCCGCTGCACGTCGACAACGAATGGTCGCACCTCGGCGACGCGAAGGACGCGACCGTCACCGCCGCCGCCGCGAAACCACCCGCGAGCGACCTGCCCGACATCGCCTCGCCCTACCCCGCCGACAGCCACGGCGCGCCGATGACCTTGGGGCGCTCGATCTACTTCGGGCTGTTCCTGTACCTCGGCATCCTGCTGCACAGCCTGTGGCTGCCGATCGTCGTGCAGGCGCTGCTGTCGGCGGCGGTGATCGTCGGGGTGGTGCGGCACTTCGTCGATCCCGCCGATCGCCGGTTCGTGGCCGCCGCCGTGGCAGCGATCGCGCTTACGGCGATCACGCCGCTGCCATACTTCGCCTGCTTCCTGATGCCCGATGCGGTAGGCGCCTGCGCGTCGGTGGCGGCGCTGGTGCTGGCGGTCGGCTGGGCGCGCGAATCCGGCGCGGCGCGGATCGGCTGGGGCGCGGTGATCGTGTTCGGGGTCGTGTCGCACTCGGCGATCATCCTGGTGATGCTGGCGGCGGCAGGGCTGTGCGCGCTGATGGCACTGTTGCGGCGGCGCCGCGCGCTGCCTGCGATGGTGATGCTGGCAGCCGCCGCGTTCGTCGGCATCGGCAGCGAGGCGGCGTTCGTCGGGCTTGTCGAGCGATCGACCGGACGCCCCCCGGTGCGTATCCCGTTCCTCACCGCCCGGCTGGTCGCCGATGGGCCGGGGATGGACTATGTCAACGCCACCTGCCCGCAGAGCGGGTTCGTGCTGTGCAAGTTCCGCCAGCGCCTGCCGCAGGGCAGCGACGACTTCCTGTGGAGCAAGACCGGCGTGTTCAGCCCGGCCTCCCCGGGCGCACAACGCGCGCTGTCCGCCGAGCAGACCCGCTTCGCGCTTGCCGTGCTGACGCATGATCCGGTCGGCACCGTGACGGCTTTCGTGCGCGATACGCTGAGCCAGGTCGGCATGGCACAACTGCCCGAGTTCAATTACTCGGCCTCGCAGATCCACGATCTCCACCAGAACCTGCCGCCCCAGATGCGCGCGGAGATCGCGCAGACCGCTGCCGCCAACGATATGATGCCGACGGGGCTGGTTTCGGCGCTGGTGTGGCCGATCACCGCGTTGTCGGTGCTGGTGCTGCTCGCGACCTTCGTCGTCGCGCGACTGGCCTATGCGCGCTGGTATGCGGGTGGCGCTATCGTGCTGATGCTGGTCAACGCGGTGCTGTTCGGCTGCCTGTCGACCCCGCACCACCGGTACGAGGCGCGGCTGATCTGGGTGCTGCCGGTGTTCGCGCTGCTGGTGATCCTCGGCGACCGGGTGCGGCGCACGCCCACCGCCGCCTGACGCAGGCCTTCAGGGCAGACACGAAAAAGCCCGGCGCGCCTTTGGCACGCCGGGCTTTTTGCTGGCGGGGAGCGAAGCCGCCCCCCGCGATCTCAGCCGATCAGGCTTCGGTCTTCTTCGCCGCAGCCTTCTTCGCCGGCTTCTTCGGCTCGGACGGAGCCGCCTCGCCGTCCTGACCCTCGACCGGCTCGGCCGCCTTCTTCTTCGCGGGCGCCTTCTTGGTCGCGGCCTTCTTGACCGGCTCGGCAGCGACCGGCTCGGCCGAAGCCGTGTCCGCCGAATCGTCCGCCTTCACCTCGGCAGCCGCGTCGTGATCGTGCGCATGGTCGTGACCGGCATGATCATGATCGTGGTCATGGTCGCCATGATCGTGGCCTTCATGGTCATGATCGTGGTCATGGCTATGCATGTGCGTGCCGCTGGCGAAACCGTCCTCGCTCTCGATCGCGGCCTGAAGCTCCTCGCGCGTCACTTCGCGGTCGGTGATCTCGGCCTTCTCGAACAGGAAGTCGACGACCTTGTCCTCGTACAGCGGCGCACGAAGCTGGGCGGCCGCCATCGGCTCCTGCTGGACGTACTGGAGGAAGCGCTGGCGATCCTCGGGGCCGTACTGCTGCGCGGCCTGCGCGATCAGACGGTTCATTTCCTGCTGCGTCACCTCGACGCCGTTCGCCTGACCGATCTCCGACAGGAGCAGGCCGAGCCGCACGCGGCGTTCCGCGATCGCGCGGTAATCGTCGCGCTCCTTCTCCATCTCCTCGAGCGCGGCGGCCGGATCGGCCTCGTGCGTCGCTTCGTGCTGGAGCTGCTGCCAGATCTGGTTGAACTCGGCCTCGACCATCGTCGGCGGCACTTCGAAGTCATGCCCCTCGGCGAGCTGGTCGAGCAGCTTGCGCTTCATGTGCGTGCGCGTCAGGCCGTTCAGCTCCTGCTCGATCTGGCCCTTGAGCAAGCCCTTGAGCTGCTCGAGGCTTTCGAGGCCGAGCGAGGTGGCGAGCGTGTCGTCGATCACGGTCTCGCCCGGGGTCTGCACCTTCTTGGCGGTAATCTCGAACGTGGCGGGCTTGCCGGCGAGGTTCTCGGCCGGATAGTCCGCCGGGAAGGTCACGTTGAGCACGCGATCCTCGCCCACCTTCACGCCGACGAGCTGATCCTCGAAACCGGGGATCAGGCGGCCCGAGCCGATCTCGACGCCCATGTCGGTGCCGGTGCCGCCCTCGAACGCGACGCCGTCCTCGGTCTTGCCGACGAAATCAACCGTGACGAGATCGCCCTGCGCGGCCTCATGGCCCTCGGCCGCGTCGTCCCACTTCTTCTGCTGCTCGGCGAACTTGGCGACCTGGGCGTCGACTTCTTCCTCACCGGCCGGCACCGTCAGGCGCTCCAGCTTGAGACCGTCGATCGAGGGCGCGGGCACGTCGGGCAGCACTTCGAGCGCGACCTTGATCTCGGCATCCTTGCCGATCTCGAAACCCTCGTCGAGGCTCACCGACGGCTGGATCGCCGGGCGCAGCCGCTGCTCCGCGATCAACGTCTGGATGCCTTCCTGGATCGCGGTGTTGAGCGCGTCCTGCGTCAGCGCCGGGCCGTGCATTTTCCGCACGAGGTTGGCGGGCACCTTGCCGGGGCGGAAGCCTGGCATCTTGATCTGCGGGGCGACACGCTTCAGCTCGGCATCGACCTTCGAGTCGATCTCGGCGGCCGTAATGGTGAGGGTGTAGGCGCGCTTCAGCCCCTCGTTGAGCGTTTCGACAGTCTGCATGGGTCTCTCGGGCCTCTTCGCGAATCAGGATCGCGGCGCCCCTCACGCTCGGCGGGTCCTGGTGCGGGCGAAGGGACTCGAACCCCCACATCTTGCGATGGCAGGACCTAAACCTGCTGCGTCTACCAGTTCCGCCACGCCCGCATGGGACACCGCCGGTGTGGGGGGCGTCTATAGCAAGGATCGGCGGCGGAGCAAGCGTGCTGACATCTTCGTGAAACTTAGCGGCGGGGCGGTTCGTTTGGTGCGGTGAAGGAGAGTTCCCATGGCGACTACGCCCCCGACCGAATTGCCCCCGCAGCCGAGCGAGCCCGCATCGCCCGACACCGCTCCGCCGGAAGTATCACCGACGACGCCCGACATCGACGTGCCCGCGCCGCTTCCCACGGGCGACCCAGGCGTCGTCCCCGCCTCGCCCACCGATCTCGGAGATTTCGCATGAACGCCCCGCAATCGCCCGACGCCTATCCGCCGCGCAAGGACGAGCGCAGCGACATCCAGCAGATCGTCGAAGCGCGCAAGGACGCGGTCGAGCGCGGCGAAGGCGGCCAGGAGCCCGATCCGCTCACGCGCCAGGGTGATGCCGACGGCGTCGGCGGCACCGGCGGCGTGGTGAAGAATCAGGACAGCGACGCGCAGTAAGCTCGTTATCGGCGGGCGTGATCGGTCCCAGGTCGCGCCCGTCAGCGCTGTGCAGCAGCGTCCGGCCAGTGTCGCTCCGCGAACTGCACGGCGTTGCGTTTCAACCCCTGCACCAGCGCCTCGGCGGCCTCTTCCGTATCCGGCGCGAGCTCGTAATCGGTGTCGACCGTCTCCTGGGCGATGTTCGAGCGGGTCGTCCGATCGAGAATATCCCAGATCACGCGCACATGCCCGTGACCGCTCAGCGCGTGGCGATGCGTCAGTGAGACGGCGATGCCCCACGTTCGCTGGCATGCGGTCAGCGACACGTCCGCCACCGTCGCGACGATCCGGAAGCGTGGGGCGGCGGCGGGCTCCACAAAACCGTCATCCGCGGTGTCGACGCGTACCGGCGCAGCGTCTCGAAGCGCCGTGGTTACGGCGGCGGTCGCATTGTCCATGCCTGCACGCGCATCCCGCCACGTGAAGCTGCCCGCCGGCAGGCAGACCAGCCCGGCCCGGCGCGCGCCCAAACGGCGCGTCGCCTTGAAGTCGGCCCGAACCGCGGCCAGCACGTAATGCTCCTTCGGCCCGGAAACGGCGGGCGTTTGCGTGGCATGCGGAGGCGCAGTCAGCATCGACGCGAGCGCGGCAGCCGCACACAGTTTCACGCCGGACAGGGTCACTCCGCCGACAACCGCCGCGCGCTGACCACGGTAACGGGCGTTTCAGGCACTTGCCCCTGGAACGCCCCGCGCCGCGTTGCGCTCGGCGAGACGGGGGCGTCGAGGATCTTGACCACCACGTCCATACCCTCGACCACGCGCCCGAACGCGGCATAGCCCTGCCCGTCCTCGGGCTGGCCGTGGCCGGCGTCGAGCGAGGGTTGCTGATCGCCCACGCTGATCGTGAAATCGCCGCGCGCAGTGCCGAGGCCAAGACGCGCGACCGAGATCGTGCCGTCGGTGTGGTGCAGCCCGGTCAGCGTGGTCGGCTCGTGCTTGATCGGCGGCAGCGTGCGTTTGGCGTCGCCGTCGGTGCCGAACTGGACGAAGCCGAATTGATCGGCGACCTTCACGTCGCGGTAGAACACCACGCCGTCGAGCTTCTTCCCATCGACATAGCGCAGGAAATTGGCGGCGGTGATCGGTGCCTTGACCGTCTCCAGTTCGATGACGATGCGGCCGACGCTCGTCTCCAGCGCGACGCGCGGCAGCGCCGGTGCGGGCGTCGCGGTCGCGACCGGCGCGGGCGATGCGGAGGTCTGCGCGCCCGCAGGCAGCGCGACCGCTGCCAGCAGCGCGGCGATCACCAGCCGCCGCATCATGCCAGCGCGGTCTTGAGCAATTCGTTGACCACCTGCGGGTTGGCCTTACCGCCCATCGCCTTCATCGTCTGGCCGACGAAGAAGCCGAACAGCACCTCCTTGCCGCCCTTGTACTGCGCAACCTTGTCGGCGTTCTTGGCCAGCACGTCGGCGATCACCGCCTCGATCGCGCCGGTGTCGCTGGTCTGCTTGAGCCCGCGTTCCTCGACGATCGCGCCCGCGCCCTGCCCGGTTTCGAGCATGATCTCGAACACCTGCTTGGCGAGCGTGCCCGACAGCGTGCCGTCCGCCACGAGGCCAAGCAGTTCCGCCGCCTGTGTGGGGCTGACGGGAGAGGTCTCGATGCTCTTGCCGGTACGGTTGAGCGCGCCGAACAGCTCCGAGGTCGTCCAGTTCGCCGCCGCGACCGGCTTGGCGCCCGCCTCCAGCAACGCATCGAACCAGCGCGCCGCCTCGACTTCCGCCGTCAGCACCGCTGCCTGATACGGCGTGATGCCACCCGCCTCGTAGCGCTTGCGCTTGGCGTCTGGCAGTTCGGGCAGGCTCGCGCGGCATTCCTCGAGGAACGCATCGTCGAGTTCGAGCGGCAGCAGATCGGGATCGGGGAAGTAGCGGTAATCGTGCGCATCTTCCTTCGAGCGCATCGAACGCGTCTCGTTGCGATCGGGATCGTACAGGCGGGTTTCCTGCACGATGCGGCCGCCGGATTCGATCACCTCGACCTGACGCTTGGCCTCCTGCTCGACCACCGCCATTACGAAGCGCACCGAATTGACGTTCTTCGTCTCGGTGCGGGTGCCGAATTCCGCGCCGGGCTTGCGCACCGAGACGTTGACGTCGGCGCGCATCGAGCCCTGATCCATATTGCCGTCGCACGATCCGACATAGCGCAGGATAGAGCGCAGCTTGGCGAGATACGCGCCCGCCTCCTGCGGCGAGCGCATGTCGGGCTTGGAGACGATCTCCATCAGCGCGACACCCGAGCGGTTGAGATCGACATAGGATCGCGTCGGATGCTGGTCATGCATCAGCTTGCCGGCATCCTGCTCGACGTGGATGCGCTCGATGCCGATCGTCTTGACGCTGCCTTCCGGGTTCTTGTCGTCGAGGTTGATGTCGAGCGAACCCTCGCCGACGATCGGGTGATAGAGCTGGCTGATCTGATAGCCCTGCGGCAGATCGGCGTAGAAGTAGTTTTTCCGGTCGAACCGCGACCATTTGTTGATCTTGGCGTCGATCGCCATGCCGGTGCGAACCGCCTGACGGATGCACTCGCGGTTGGGCACCGGCAACATGCCAGGCATCGCCGCATCGACCAGGCTGACCTGCGTGTTCGGCTCCGCGCCGAACGCGGTGGCCGCGCCGGAGAACAGCTTGGCGTTGGAAGTAACCTGCGCATGGACTTCGAGGCCGACCACGACCTCCCACTCGCCGGTTTCGCCTGTGATCGTGTAGGTGGATTCCGTCATGGTCATCATCCGCTGGGCTGGTGTCTTGCGCGACCGTCCAGCCAAAAATCACTCAGGCCCGCTGAAGCTCAGCGGCGCCTGATTACCACCAAGCCTCAGGCCGCGCCACGAAGCCGGCGCGCTGCTCGATGGCAAGTCCGGCGTTGAGCACGCCTTGCTCGTCGAGCGGTCGGCCGATGATCTGCAAGCCCAGCGGCAACCCCTGCGCGTCGAGGCCACCCGGCACGCTCATCGCCGGCAGGCCGGCGAGCGAGGCGGGCACGGTGAACACGTCGTTGAGGTACATCGCGATCGGATCGGCCTGCTTCTCGCCGAGCGCGAAGGCGGCCGACGGTGCGGTCGGCGTCAGCAGGTAATCGCACTTCTCGAACGCCTGTTCAAAATCGCGTGCGATCAGCGTGCGGACCTTGGAAGCCTGCGTGAAATACGCGTCGTAGAAACCGGCCGACAGCACATAGGTGCCGATCATGATGCGGCGCTTGACCTCGTCGCCGAAACCGGCGGCGCGGGTGGCGGCGTACATATCCTGAAGGTTGGCGCCCTCGGGCAGATCGCGCAGGCCGAAGCGCACGCCGTCGTAGCGCGCGAGGTTCGATGACGCCTCGGCGGGCGCGATGATGTAATAGGCCGGCAGCGCGTATTTGGTGTGCGGCAGCGACACCTCGACGATCTCCGCGCCGGCATCGCGCATCCACTGGATGCCCTGCTGCCACAGCGCGTCGATCTCAGGCGGCATGCTGTCGACGCGGTATTCCTTGGGGATGCCGATCGTCTTGCCCTTGAGATCGGGCGAGAGACCCGCTTCCCACTTTGGCACCGGCAGATCGAGCGAGGTCGCGTCCTTCGCATCGAAGCCAGTCATCGCCTCCAGCATGATCGCGCAGTCGCGCACGTCGCGCGCCATCGGCCCGGCCTGATCGAGCGACGACGCGAACGCCACCACGCCCCAGCGCGAGCAGCGGCCATAGGTCGGCTTGATGCCGGCGATGCCGGTGAAGGCGGCGGGCTGGCGAATCGAGCCGCCGGTATCGGTGCCGGTCGCCGCCGGGCACAGCCGCGCCGCGATCGCCGAGGACGAACCGCCCGACGAACCACCCGGCGCGAGCGCCGCATTGCCGCCGTCGTTCCTGCGCCACGGCGAGATGACGTTGCCGAACGCCGAGGTCTCATTGGACGAGCCCATCGCGAACTGGTCCATGTTTAGCTTGCCGAGCATCCCCGCGCCCGCCGCGAACAGCTTGCCCGACACGGTCGATTCGTAGGTCGGCGTGAAGCCTTCGAGGATCAGGCTGGCGGCAGTCGCCGGCACGCCCTTGGTGCAGAACAGATCCTTCATGCCGATCGGCACGCCGGCGAGCGGCTTGAGATCCTCGCCCGCAGCCTTTGCCGCATCGGCGGCATCGGCGGCGGCGAGCGCGTGGTCGGGTGTCTCGACCAGGAAGGCGTTGAGCGCCTTGGCCGCGCTCACGCGTCCGATGAACGCCTGCGCCACGTCGCGCGCGGAGAAGCTGCCGTCGCGCACGCCGTCGCGGATCGCGGCGACGCCGAGGTCGGTAAGGTCGGTCATGCGAAAGTTCCCGTCGCCCCGGCGCAGGCCGGGGCCGTTGTGTAATTTGGCGAGCCGCTCGTGCGAAACGCAGCGGCCCCGGCCTGCGCCCGGGCGACGAGCTTTGCGGTCATCATTCGATCACCTTCGGCACGGTGAAGAACCCGTGCTCGGCCTCCGGCGCATTCGCCAGCACCAGATCCCGCACGTTGCCGTCGGTAACGACGTCGTCGCGCAGGCGCAGGTGGTTGGGGATCACGGCGGTCATCGGCGCGACGTCGGCGGTGTCGACCTCGCCGAGTTGCTCGATCCAACCCATGATGTTGTCCAGTTCCGGCGCAAGCCGGGCGGCGTCTTCCTCGGAGATGGCGATGCGCGCGAGGCTCGCGATCTTCTTCACGGTGGCGATATCGACTGACATGGCCAAGCGGCTAGCATCGCCGGCGCGGACCATCAACCTCCCCACGGCGATTGCACTCCGCGCAGGCTTGGGCCAACCATTCGGCACTTGCGCGCCACGGCGGCGATGCTGCACTGCACAACGGAGCACTACGCCCTCATGGCACGGAAGTTTCTGTATGCGTTTGCCGTCCTCATCATGCTGACGGTCGCGGGCGGCTTCGCCTTCAACTATTTCCCCAATCTGCTGATGCGCATGGCGCTGGTGCCGGGTGGCAGCGTCGATGCGCCCTCGCCTCCGCCGTCCTATGCCGATGCGAAGATGTGGCTGGCGCGGCCCGACAAGCCGGGCAACCCGGCGCTATGGGCGCCCGCCGGTTACAAAGCCGGTGCCGATCCGCGGGCGGCGGTGTTCTTCATCCACCCGACGTCGTACCTCACGCGCGCACACTGGAACGCCCCGCTCGATGACGCCGAGGCGAACGCGCGCGCTGCGATCTTCCTCAAGGGGCAGGCGAGCGCGTTCAACGAGGTCGGCGCGGTATGGGCGCCGCGCTACCGGCAGGCGGCGTTCGGCGCGTTCCTGACCACGCAGGCTAATGCGCAGAAGGCGCTCGATTTCGCCTATCGCGACGTGGTTGCCGCTTTCGACGCGTTCGTGGCGCAGGCGGGCGACCGGCCGATCATCCTCGCCGGCCATTCGCAGGGCGCGCTCCACCTGTCGCGGCTGCTGCGCGAGAAGATCGCCGGCACGCCGCTCGCGAAGCGGATCGTCGCCGCGTACGTGATCGGCTGGCCGGTGTCGCGCACCGCCGATCTGCCGCTGATGGGGCTGCCCGAGTGCAAGGCGGCGGATCAGTCCGGCTGCATCCTGTCGTGGCAGAGCTTCGCCGAGCCGGCCGAGCCCTCGCTGATCCTCGACACCTACGATGCCTCGACCGGCTTCACCGGCGCGAGCCGCAAGGGCAGCGCGATGATCTGCACCAACCCGCTGACCGGCACGCCAGACGCCGCCGCGCCGGCCAGCGCCAATCTCGGCACGCTCTACCCGTCGAGCGACCTCAGCACCGCCGACATTGCAACCGGGCGGGTCGGCGCGCGGTGCGTGGGGCGCGGCCTGCTGTCGATCGGCGCGCCGCCGGTCGGGCTCGGCGGGTACGTGCTGCCGGGCAACAACTATCATGTGTACGATTACAGCCTGTTCTGGGCGAACGTGCGCGCCGATGCCGTGCGTCGGCTGAAGGCGTTCAGGGCGCATTGATCCGCCCCCTTGCCCCGCGTTAGGGAGGCGGAGATGATTACCACCGACCGTCTCGCCTTTCGCGACGCCCTTCCCGACGGCGGCCGGCTGCTCGGGCTGGACGTCGGCACCAAGACGATCGGCACCGCGCTGTGCGATGCCGGCTGGAGCTTCGCCTCGCCCGCGCTGCTGATCCGCCGCACCAAGTTCACCGCCGACAAGATCGCGCTCGTCGCCCTGATCGGCGAGCAGCATGTCGCCGGGCTTGTCATCGGCCTGCCGATCAACCTGGACGGGACCGAGAGCCCGCGTTCGCAGAGCACCCGCGCCTTTGCGCGCAACCTCGCCGATCTCGCGCTGCCGATCCTGCTGTGGGACGAACGCTGGTCGACCCAGGCGGTCGAGCGGCAGATGATCGCGGAGGACATCAGCCGCGCCAAGCGTGCCGAACGCGTCGACAAACTCGCCGCCAGCTACATCCTGCAAGGCGCGATCGACGCGCTGGTGCGACCCTAAGACTCGCATGTTCGACCAAAGTCTTACATCCACGCGATGAATCACGCGGCGCGACACGGCCCGCACGCCGCTTCTCTAAGCCAGCGTTAACCGCGCCGGGCGTACCATGCCGGCATGTGGTCCTCCCGCCTGCTCGTCACCTCGCAGATCCTTGGCGTCTTGGCGGCGTTGTCGGTGCTCGCCTTCTATCCGCCCGCCACCGGCAAGATGATCGTCCTGCCGCTGACTGATGCCGCCGCGCTGCGCCTCACGCCGCTGGCGCTGGCCGGCGGGGCGGCGTTGATCGCGACCGGTCCGGTGCGCGGCTCGCTCATCGTCGTGGGTGAGCGACGGCGGCTGGCGGCGGCGTTCGGCGGCAGCGGCGTGCTGATCCTCGCCGCGCCGCCCGCGCTGTGCGGGGCGAACGCGGAGACACGGGCGTGACCGGAATGGACGTTATCGAACTCGACCGGCTGCGTCTGCGCGGCATGGAGATCCTGGCGGTGACGGGACTTGCCAGCACAGTCGCGCTGCTGTTCGTTGGGCTGATGCTGCGCGCTGACACGACGCATGTGGTCGTGATTCTCTCCGCGCTCTCGAACGTCGCGCCGACGCTGATGGCGATCCGCGGCCGAACCGACGAGGCTGCGCGGATGCTGGTTGGCACGCTGGCGGCGGTGCAGCCTGCGCTGGGCGTGTATCTGCTCGGCGGCCATCCGTGGCAGATGGACGGGCATATGTACTTCTTCGTCGCGCTCGCGGGATTGACCGTGCTGTGCGACTGGAAGCCGATCGCGCTCGCCGCCGGGCTGATCGCGGTGCATCACCTGCTGCTCGAATATGTCGCGCCCGCGTGGGTTTTTACCGGGACGGGCAATCTCGATCGGGTCCTGATCCACGGGGTCGCGGTCGTGCTGCAATGCGCGGTGCTGAGCTATGTCACCGTCAAGCTGCGCGGCCTGCTCGTCCACCAGGCCGAGGGCAAGCAGGAGAGCGAGCGGCTCGCTGCGGAAGCGATCTCCCGCAGTCGCGAGACCGAGGCGGCGATGGCCGCCGCGCGCGCTGCCGAGGCCGGCGAAGCCGCCGAGCGCGGGCGGCGCGAAGCGATCGAAGCCGCCGCCGCCGACCGCCGCCGCGCCGAGATGCACACGCTCGCCAACGCGTTCCATGCCTCCGTGTCGGAGATCGTCCATGCGGTCGGCGCCGCGTCGACCGAACTCGAAGGCTCGGCGCGGTCGCTCAACGATCTCGCCCGCCGCGCGAGCCGCGGAACGTCGGACACCGCGCTCGTCGCCACGCAATCGTCCGAGACCGCGCAACTGCTCGCCTCGCGCATCAAGGATCTTACCGGTTCGATCGGCGCGATCGCCAGCACGGTCGACCATCAGGCGAGCCTGAGCGGCGACGCCGCGTCCATCTCAGATTCGGGGCATCAGGCGGTGATCGCGCTGGCGCAGCGATCGAGCGCGATCGCCGGTTTCGCCGGGTCGATCAGCGAGATCGCGGGACGCACCAACCTGCTCGCGCTCAACGCGGCGATGGAGGCGGCGCGCGTCGGCGACGCCGGGCGCGGCTTCGCGGTGGTCGCGCAGGAGGTGAAGCAGCTCGCCGGCCAGGCATCGGGCGCGACCGAGGAGATTCGCACCCTCGCCGGTTCGGTGATCGGCGGGGCGGATATCGCCAACGGCGCGTTGCGCGAAATCGCGTCGACCGTCGGCGCGCTGGCGCAGACCGCCAAGGCGATCCGCGCCGCCGTCGACGCGCAACGCGGCACCGCCCGGCTGATCGAGGCGACCGCCTATGACACCGCCGTCGGCGCGAGCCAGATGGTACAGCAGATCAGCGATGTCGCGGCGGTGGTCAACAACACCGAAACTTTGTCCGCGCGCGTCTCCAGCGCGGCGACGATCCTGTCGGGCACCGCGCAGGATCTGCAACAGGCGACCGAACGGTTCGTGGCGCAGTTGAAGGCGGCCTGACCCGGCTGTCGCGATCGGCCGAATGCGCGTAAGGCGGATTGATGATCCGTTCGCTGCTTTCGCCTGTTCGCGCGCTCGTCCTCGTCACCGCCTGCTGGTCCCCCGCGTGCTTCGCGCAGACGACCGATACGCCGGCCGCGCAACCCGCGCCGCCGCCACCTGGCGATACCGTTCGCCTGAGCGACGAGGAGCGCAACGCCATCCTCGATAGCAACACCGTGAGCAACGCCGCCGCCGCGCGTGGTGAAACGGGCGAGTCGGGTGGCCTGCTGCGCAACATCCACGGCGAGGTCGGCGTGATGGTCGGCTCGAACGGCACGCGTGGCGCTTACGGCGTCGCCGACATCCCGCTCGGGGATAATGCAGGGGCGACCGTGTCGTTCGAGAGCAGCCGGTATGGCGGCTATCGCCGGTCGCGCTAGAGCGGGCGCTCGTCCGCGTCCGCCCGCGCTGGCACGCACCGTTCCCAAAGCCACATCACCGCAAGCGGCATGAGCAGCATCGCCGACACGACGGAAAAGGCTTCCGAGACGGCGCCATAGCTGCCGTAAAGGCCGAGCCCACCGAAGAAGGTGAAGAACCAGGTCGCCGTCACCGCGGCGATCAAGGCGATCCGCGCCGGCCGATGCGACGCGATCGCCGGGATCGACGATGGGCAGGTGCGGACGAAAAAGTGCCCGACCAGGATCAGCGACGGCACGAACAGGAACGGGAACAGCGTCCAAACGCCGATATGCAGGCCGCTCGCGGCGATAGCGATGTCGGCATGCGTCGTGATCGCGCGGATCGGCACGTAGCTCCACACGTTGCCGACGCACATCACCATCAGCCAGTAGACGAAGGACGCCATGACGCCGCGTTCGCGCAACCGCCCGGCGACCGCACACAGGACGATGTAGAACAGCGCATTGCCGACATACGGACCCGCGAGCGCGATCACCGTAACGGCAAGACCGTGCCCGCCCGCCAGGATGGAATCGTAAGGAACATTGTCGCCGACATGCGACAGCAGCACCACATTCGCAGGGGTGAACTCGCCATAGTCGAGCGCGAGCGGGTTCGGCATATAGCCGAGCGCCCAGGCGGTGAAGCTGTGGGAATATTCATGCGTCAGATACGCCACCGCATGCGCGAGGATGACGATCACCACCGTCATCAGCGCGAAAGAGAGATTTGCCTCGTTGTGCTTCAACACTGCCCCCAAGCTCCGTTGAACGCGCGCTTTGCGGCATGGAAAGCGGGACCGCAATGGCCCTATGCGCGCGCCGCTTGCGCCCCCGCCCCACCCCGGCTAGGCAGCCGCTTTAATGCAACCGTCAGACCACCGCCCCGCTTCGCAGATCGCTGGAAGCGCCGTCTTCCCGCACCGGCACCTCACCGGCATCGACGGCCTTCAGCCGCATGAGATCATGTTCCTGCTCGACGAATCGGAGCAGTGGATCGAGGCCAATCGCAGCCGTGCCAAGAGCGACAAACGGCTGGAGGGCGTCACCCAGATCAACGCCTTTTTCGAGAACAGCACCCGCACGCTGCTGAGCTTCGAGATCGCCGGCAAGCGGCTCGGCGCGGACGTCGTCAACATGCACGCCGCGCAGTCGAGCGTGAAGAAGGGCGAGACGCTGATCGACACGGCGATGACGCTCAACGCGATGCGCGCCGACGTGATCGTCATCCGCCATATGTCGAGCGGCGCCGTGCGGCTGATCGCGGGCAAGGTCGATTGCCCGGTGCTCAACGCGGGCGACGGACAGCACGAACACCCGACTCAAGCGCTGCTCGATGCGCTGACGATCCGGCGACGGCGTGGGCACATCGCCGGGCAGACCGTGGTGATCTGCGGCGATATCCTGCACAGCCGGGTCGCGCGCTCGAACATTCTCGCGCTCACCGCGCTGGCGGCGCGCGTGCGGGTCTGCGCGCCCTCGACGCTGATGCCGGCGGATATCGAGAAGATGGGCGTGAAGGCGTACACCGATTTCGACGCGGCGCTGGAGGGGGCGGACGTGGTGATGATGCTGCGCCTCCAGAACGAACGCATGACCGGCGGTTTCATCCCCTCAAACAGCGAGTTCAACCTGCGCTACGGCCTCACGCCGAAGCGGCTCGAGCGTGCGCCCGGCGCGCTGGTGATGCACCCGGGGCCGATGAACCGGGGCGTGGAGATCGACTCGGCGGTCGCCGATCATCCCGATCAGTCGGCGATCACCGAGCAGGTCGAGATGGGCGTGGCGGTGCGCATGGCGTGCCTGGACGTGCTGACCCGGCGGTCGCGCGGTGTGGAGGGTTGGGCATGAGCCGCACGCTGGCGCTCCTCAACGCGACGCTCGTCTGTCCGCAAGCTGGCGTATTCAAGGGCGGCGTGCTGATCGCGGGCGATCGCATCGCCGCGACCGGCACCTTCGCGGTGCCCGACGACGCCGAGACGATCGACTGCAAGGGCAAAGTGCTTGCGCCCGCGATCGTCGATCTCGGCGTGTTCTCGATCGACCTGCCTGCCTTCCACAAGGGCGGCATCGTCCGCGTCGGGTTGATGCCCGATCAGCGGCCGGTGCTCGACAATCCCGGCCTCGTCCAGCGCGCCGCACTGATCGGCCGGCCCGATCTGTGGATCCATCCGATCGCCGCCGCCACGCGCGGGCTCGTCGGCAAGGATCTCGCCGAAATGGCGATCAACCGCGAGGCCGGCGCGCGCGCGGTCGGCACCGGCGCGGGCTGGATCGCCGACTCGGGCGTGATGCGCAAGGTGCTCGCCTATGCGGGCGATCTCGGGCTGACCGTGATCGCGCATGCCGAGGATGCCGGCATCGTCGGCGGCGCGGTCGCCACCGCCGGCGAGACCGCGACGCGGATGGGCCTGCCCGCCGCCCCCGCCATCGCCGAGCCGCTCGCCATCGCGCGCGACCTGATGCTGGCGGAGGAGACCGGCGCGCCGCTCCACATCCGCCAGGTGACGACCGCCGCCGGGTTCGATCTGGTGCGCGCGGCCAAGCGGCGCGGCGTGCGGGTGACGTGCGGCATCACGCCTGCGCACCTGTTCCTCTCCGACATTGCGATGAGCGATTTCCGCACCTTCGCCCGCCTCTCGCCGCCCTTGCGCGCCGAAAGCGACCGCAAGGCCGCGCTCGCGGCGGTGGCGGACGGGACGATCGACGTGCTGTGTTCGGGCCACGACCCGCAGGGGCCGGAGGAGAAGCGCCTGCCCTTCGCCGATTCGGCACCGGGCATGGCGGGCGCGGAGACATTGCTCGCGCTCGCGCTAGGGCTGGTGCGCGAGGAGCTGGTGACGATCGACCGCTTGTTCGCTTTGCTGTCGCACAATCCGGCCAAGGTGCTGGGCGTGGCGACCGGTACGCTGACGCCCGGCGCGCCCGCCGATCTGCTGCTGTTCGACGAACATGCGCCGTGGCGGATCGATTCGGATCAGATGGCGGCGAAGGCCGGCAACACGCCGTTCGACGGGCTGCCGGTGCAAGGCAAGGTGCTGCGGCTGTTCAAGGGCGGCGCGGCGCTGGTGTGATCCACGCAGCGCCGGCGGCGGCGTGGCTCAGCGCGAGGCGAGTTCGCGACCCGGCTTGACCCAGTTCGCGACCTGATCGCCCGCGCCCGCACGCACGAAGCAGCGCCCGCCGCTCGCGCGGTAGGACAGGCACAGTTTGACCGCATCCGCGCGCGTGTAGCCGCCGACCGACAGGCGGTAGAAGCTGCCGCTCGCGGTCTTGAACGGCGTGCCCTGCGGCATGTGGCCCGAGAAGGTCGGGAAGGTGCGGGTGGCGCGCTTCCACGCATCGCGCGCGACCCCGGCGCTGTCATAGGCGCCGAGCTGGACGTAGAACGTGCCGCTGGCGAGCGCGACCGGCGTGTCGTCCGCCTTGGCGACGGCGACCTTGGCGACGGCGGTATGCTCCAGCGTGCGCGCGACCTTTGGCGCGGGGGCGGCGGGCAGCGGTTGTGCGACTTCGCTGCGCGCCGCGAACTGCACGGCAGGCACGCCGGTGTCGATCGAGGGAGCGAGAACGGGCGCGGCCGGAGCCGGCGCAGCAGCGGCGACCTCGACCGGTGCGGGCGCGGGCTCCACCGGCGCGGCGCTCGCCACAGCGACCGGCGCATCGGCGAGCGCGAGCGCGACGGGACGCCCCTTGTCCGCGACCGGCGTCACGCCAAGCAGCGACGCGACCTGATCCGACGCGCCCTTCGGGCGCGCGAACACGGCCCACTCGAGGATGCGCTTGTCTGCATCGGCTGGCGCGAGATCGAGCCCGACCACCTGCCGCGCCTCCGACCAGCGCCCGGCGAGCGCGAGGCTGAGCGCGAGGTTCTGGCGGATCTTGGTGCCGCCGGCATCGGTGCGCGCCGCCGCCGCGAGCAGATCGACCGCCGCCGCCGGGTTGCCTGCCAACGCAACCGCAAGGCCGCGATCGCCGACCGGAATCGCGTCCGCATGCGAATCGAGCGTCTTGCGCGCCGCGCCCCAGTCTCCGGTGGCGATCTGCATCAGCGCGAGGTTGAGCGCGGCCTTGCCGTTGCCCGCGTCGAGCGAGAGCGTATCGGCGAACGCATCGCGTGCCGAGGTAAAGCGGCCAGCCTTGAGGTAGCTCTGGCCGAGCAGCATGCGGTAGTCGGCCGATTGCGGCACGGCAAGCGCGGCGCGTTCGGCGTGGCTCACCGCCGCGCCGGCCTTGCCGCTCGCGATCAGCGCGCGCGCCCTGGCGGCTTCGCTCTCCGCCTTGCGCGCGTCGCGCGATTCGGCGTGGCGCCCAGCAACCGCGCTCGGCACGCCCGCAGCCAGCGCGCCGCCCATCAGCAGCACGGACAGTCCCAAGGATACGGCAGACCTGGTCTTCATCGAACGCCCCCCACGGATGATCGCCTTGATCGGGCGGGCACCTGCGTTGCCAGCGCCTCGACTTCAGGAATGGTTTGAAGAAAGTGATCGAGCGCCTGCGTCAGCAACGTCTGTGCCGATACGCCGGCGACCGTCGCGGCGAGCCGCAGCCGCAGGTGCCGTTCGGCATCGAGCCGCAGCGTGAAGGCCGCGCGCGTCCTGTCGGCGGCATTGGGCTCCGGCTCGCGCGCTGGAAATTCGGCTTGAAGCGCCTGCTGCTGGAGCAGCACGGGCGGCAGCGGCGGTTCGCCCGCGCTTTCGCCCATGTCGTTCCAGCCGAGATCGTCCTCGGGCGTCAGCGCGGCGGTTTGCGGGCGCATCGCCGGGCGCGCCTGCCCCTTGCGGGCGAGCAGCCCGGAGGAGAGCGATCCGTGCCGTGCGGGGCCGCCCGTCATCTCAGCTCACCACCCGGCGGCCGAAACCGCCCGCAGGGGCGCGCTGCGCGAACGCACTCGTCGAGGCGGGGGCGGCGAACACGGTGCGGCGAAAGTTCTTTTCGAGCCGGTCGGACACATAGGTCCACAGCGCCTCGATCTCGGCGGTGGAACGGCTGCGCGCGTCGAGTTCCATCACGGTGCGGCCGTCGATCATCGAGGCGGCGAAATCGGTGCGGTGGTGGACGATCACCGGCGCGACGGTGCCGTGCTGCGACAGCGCGACGGTCGCCTCGGTGGTGATGCGCGCCTTGGGGGTCGCACCGTTGACGACGAAGATCAGCGGCTTGCCGGCGCGCTCGCACAGATCGACCGTCGCGCCGACCGCGCGGAGATCGTGGGGGCTCGGCCGCGTCGGGATGACGATCAGCTCGGCCACCGCGATCACGCTCTGGATCGCCATGGTGATGGCGGGCGGCGTGTCGATCATCGCCAGCTTGAAGCCCTGTTGGCGCAGCGCCTCGAGATCGGCGGCGAGCCGCGCGACCGTGGTCTGCGCGAAGGCCGGAACCTCGTTGCTGCGGTCGTTCCACCAGTCCGACAGCGAACCCTGTGGATCGATATCGATCAGCACGACCGGGCCCGCCCCGGCCCGTTCAGCCTGAACCGCCAGATGCCCGGACAGCGTGGTCTTCCCCGACCCGCCCTTCTGTGATGCCATCGCGAGAACGCGCATGTGCCCCTGAAACTCCCGCCTGTAGGAGTGGGTCAGTGCCACGGAATGGGTCAAGAACCGGTTAACGGGTGGTCATGCGCCCCTTTTCGGCACGCCATGCCTAACGAAATCTTTGCCTATTTTCAGGATTCGGGCTTTATCGGGCTGAAGTGGGACTAAGGGTTGGCGGGCGTATGAAGCACGGGCTTTTGATGATCGCTGCGGCGGTGGGTGCGATGGCTCTGGCCGCGCCGGCGTGCGCCGACGTGAAGGCTGGCGTCGACGCCTGGAGCCGGGGCGATTACCGCAAGGCGATCGACGAATGGCGCCCGCTCGCGATCAAGGGCGATGCCGATGCGCAGTTCAACATGGGCCAGGCGTACAAGCTCGGTCGCGGCGTGCCGGTCGACATGCCAATGGCGGAAGGCTGGTATCGCAAGGCTGCGCTGCAAGGCCATTTGCAGGCGCAGGACAATTACGGGCTGATCCTGTTCGACGAGAACAAGCGTTCGGAAGCGGTGCAATGGCTCGAAGGCTCGGCCAAACGCGGGGAGCCGCGCGCGCAGCTCGTCCTTGGCACGATGCTGTTCAACGGCGACAACGTGACGAAGGACTGGCCGCGTGCCTATGCGCTGATCCTGCGCTCCGCCGCGCAGGGCCAGCCGCGCGCGCCGCAGGTGCAGGCGCAGATGGACCAGTATCTCTCCTCCGACGATCGTCAGAAGGGTATGGCGCTCTCGCGGCAGTACGAGGCCGAGGCACAGCGCCCGCAATTGCCGCCCGAGATCGCCAGCATCGGCGCGCAGCCGACGATCCGCGGCACCGATCTGCCTGCGTCCGCCTATGATCCCAACGCCGGCCCGCCGCCGGTCGTGAACGCGCCGCGTCCGCAGCGTGAGCGGCCCGGCGCAACCTACGGTCGCCCGCCTGCGAGCTACGACACCGCCCCGATCCGCGGTAGCCGCCCCACGCCCGCCCCGGCGGTCGATCCCGCCGACGAGCCCGACGCGCTCCCGCGCGGCAACGCTCCCGATGAAACGCAGCCGCCCGCACCGTCACGCGGTCGTCCTGCGCCGCCGCCACGCCGCGCCGCGTCGGCTCCGTCGCTCGCGAGCAACGGCCGCTGGCGCATCCAGCTCGGCGCGTTCCGCGACGAGGGCAATGCGCGCAGCCTGTGGCAGTCGGTGCAGGGGCGGCTCGCCGGCTTGCAGCCGTATTACGTCAAATCGGGCGGCGTTACGCGGCTCCAGGCCGGGCCGCTCGCCTCCAGCGGCGCGGCGGCGCGCGCCTGCTCTGCCGCGCGGGTTAGCTGCGTGCCGGTCGCGCCATAAGCACGACGCTGCGACCCGCCTGATCCCCCAACCGTTCGTGTCGAGCGCAGTCGAGACACCTGCGCTCGCTCGCCTGTCCCTCGACTTCGCTCGGGACGAACGGAGCGTGTGACGTCACCGCCGCACGAAATCGGTGATCGTCTCGACCATATAGGCGATGTGATCCGGTGACAGCCCCGGATACAGCCCGATCCAGAAGGTCCGCTCGGTGACGATGTTGGCGTTGGTCAGTTCCCCCGCCACGCGATACTCGCGCCCTTTCATATAGGGCTGGCGGATCAGATTGCCGCCGAACAGCAGCCGCGTGCCGATCTTCTTCGCGTCGAGATGCTGGGTAAGATCCTCGCGCGCAAAGCCGCAATCCTCCCGCAAGGTGATCGGGAAGCCGAACCACGACGGGTCACTGTTGGGGGTCGCCTGCGGCAGGATCATCACATCCTCGAGCGGCCTCAACCCCTCGGTCAGCAACGCGAAGTTGCGCTTCCGCGCGGCGATGAACTCCTCGAGCCGGTCCATCTGCGCCAAGCCCACCGCCGCCTGCATGTCGGTGATCTTGAGGTTATAGCCCGCGTGGCCATAGGTGTATTTATGGTCGTAGCCCATCGGCAACTGGCCCAGCTTGCGCCCGAACCGCTTGCCGCAGGTATTGTCCATCCCCGGCGCGCACCAGCAGTCGCGGCCCCAGTCGCGCATCGATTCGATCACGCGCTTGAGCATCGGCTTGTCGGTGAACACCGCCCCGCCCTCGCCCATCGTGATATGGTGTGCGGGGTAGAAGCTCAGCGTGCCGATATCGCCGAACGTGCCGACGCCCTTGCCGTCATAGGTCGCGCCCAAGGCATCGCAGCAATCCTCGACCACCCACAGATCGTGCTTCTGCGCGACCCGCATCACCTCGGCGAGATCGAACGGATTGCCGAGCGTGTGCGCGATCATGATCGCGCGCGTCTTGGAGGAGACCGCCGCCTCGATCATGCTCGGCACGATGTTGTAGGTGGGAATGTCGATATCGACGAACACCGGCACCAGCCCATATTGCAGCGCCGGGTTCACCGTGGTCGGGAAGCCCGCCGCGCAGGTGATGACCTCGTCCCCCGGCCGCAGCGCATCGCCGCGCAGATAGTGCGAGGTGAGCGACGACAGCGCGAGCAGATTGGCCGACGACCCCGAATTGGTGGTGAGCGCATGCCGCACGCCGAGCCGCGCCGACAGCCGCTCCTCGAACGCAGCGTTGAAACGGCCGGTGGTCAGCCAGAAGTCGAGCGACGAATCGACCAGCATCTGCATGTCGTGCGCGCCGTACACCTTGCCCGACACCGGCACGACGCTCTCGCCCGGCACGAACGGTTTCGGCGCGTGCGGTGCCGCGGTGCGGGCATATTCGCCGACCATCTGGAGGATCGCGCCGCGCAGACCCTCCGGCCCCTGTTCGGCGACGAGGCGCGCGATTGCGGCATCGAGACCTGTGTCGAGATCGGTCTGGCTCATGCGGGCACCTTAGAAAATTTGGAGAGATAGTCGCGGATCTGGTCGAGCGTAACCGCGCGTGCGTCCGCGCCCGCACCGACCGCCTTATGCCATGCGACGATCGCGTCGATCGCCTGCGCCAGCCCCATCACCGGCCGCCAGCCGAGCGCCGCGCGCGCCTTGGCGGTATCGAGCTTGAGCAGACCGGCCTCGTGCGGCACCGCGCCGGTCCAGTCGTCGTATGCCGGCGGTACACCCCACGCCCGCGCCATGCGATCGACGATCCAGCCGACCGGCCGGGTGTCCTCCTCGGCCGGGCCGAAGTTCCACGCATCGGCGAAGGCGATGTCGCCCGCGTAGAGCCGCTCGGCGATCATCACATAGCCACCCAGCGCCTCCAGCACATGCTGCCACGGCCGCACCGCCTGTGGCGATCGGATCACCGGCGTCTCGCCCATTTCGAACGCACGCACCAGATCGGGGATCAGCCGGTCGGCGGACCAGTCGCCGCCGCCGATCACGTTGCCCGCACGCACCGACGCCAGCGCCGGCCCACGCCCGCCGTCGAAATAGGAGCGGCGATAGGCCGCGATCACCAGTTCGGCCGCGCCCTTGCTGCTGCTGTAGGGGTCGTGCCCGCCCATCGGGTCGCTCTCGCGGTAGGGCCAGACCCATTCGCGGTTCTCGTAACATTTGTCGCTCGTCACCGCGACGATCGCGCGCACGCCGCCGATCTGCCGCGCCGCCTCCAGCACATGCACCGTGCCCATCACGTTGGTGGCATAGGTCTCGACCGGATGCTCGTAGGAGTATCGCACCAGCGGCTGCGCGGCGAGGTGGAAGACGATCTCGGGCCGCGCGGCACGCATCGCGTCGCATATGGCGGCAGGGTCGCGCACGTCGCCGATCACGCTCGTCATGCCGGCACCGAGCCGCGCGAGGTCGAACAGGCTCGGCTCGGTCGCGGGCGGGAGCGCGAAGCCCGTCACCTCCGCGCCCAGCTCGGCGAGCAGCAGGCACAGCCAGCCGCCCTTGAAGCCGGTATGCCCCGTCACCAGCACGCGGCGGCCACGCCAGTCTCCGCCGATCGTCACGCCGTCCTCATGCGTTGCACGCCCCCATTGCCTTCGCCTCAAGCACAGTCCGCGATGCGAGAATATGGTTAACATCGCATCAACGCGCGACGCGCCGCAAGCGCCGCCGATCCGCCGATCCGCCGATAGCAAAGCGCGCGCCGCCGTGAGATACACGCACGACAGAACAGTTCAGGCAGGAACGATCCAAGCAATGACAATGCGCCCGCTTCTCGGCCTCGCCGCCGCTTTCTCCGCGATCGTGCTGCCGGCCGCAGCGAACGCGGACGATTCGAGCGACCTGCGCGACCAGATCCTGAAGGGCTGCAACCTCAAGCCGTGGCAATTCGCGGTACGGATCGAGCGCGGCGGCGCGGTCATCCCGCAAATCTCTCCGACGATGATCGTCGGTCAGAAGAAGTGCGTGCTTCAGATGATCGACGACTTCCGCCGCGACCAGAGCGCGACATCCTGACGCGCAGCAGGATCGCCCTGCGCGTCGGCGGGGCCGTGTATCGGCCCCGCATTTCGGTCTCTGGAAGAAGTGGTGCACCCGGAGCGATTCGAACGCCCGACCCTCAGATTCGTAGTTTTGAAGCCGCAATTTCGGTCAATTTCACCTAAGTTCCGTCAAGCGCAGATAACCGCCACTGTTCCGCACTCGTTCTGCCGGACACGTTCGCCTAGCGTTCCACCACTTTCGGCTGTAGTGATTACGCCGCGATTACGTGGAACCGAAAAGTGGCTCGTATCAAGATCACCAAGCGCGAGGTCGATAAGGCGGCAATCCCGGTCGGCAAAGATGAGCTGTATTGGGATACCGACCCGGACGGACCGCGCGGATTCGGTCTGCGGATTACCCCGAAAGGTGTGCGGTCGTATATCTACCAGTATCGCTTGCCCGGCCGGCCGGCGCGTCGGATGACGATTGGCAAGCACGGGACATGGACGCCTGATAAGGCGCGCATCAGGGCCAAGGAGCTAGCGCGCGACGTTGACAGCGGCATCGATCCCGTGGTCGCGGACCGCGAACGCCAGCGCAAGGCGATCACTCTTGAGATCAGCGCTTATGTAGACACTTTCACGGAAGGTTATCTCAAGACCGATTGGGGCGACTCTTGGCCACAGGCGCGGCGGCAGCTGGAGATGCACGTTATACCCGTGCTGAAGGGGACCGCGTTGCCGGCCATCGTGAAGTCTGACGTCAACACCGTCTTTGACAAGCTCAAGAACCGCCCTGCCCTAGCTCGCAACGTCTGGGCCGTCATGAGCAAGATGATGAATTGGGCCGCCAGGCGCGGTGACATACCCGTCTCAATTATGACGTCGATGGATGCCCCAGCCGGCGTCAGCTCCCGCAAACGCGTCCTGAGCGAAGATGAGATTCTCGCGCTATGGCGAGCCACCCTACAGCTTGCGCCACCCTTCGGAGCGTTCGTGCGCCTGCTGCTGATAACGCTGCAGCGGCGGAACGAGGTCGCTGCAGCGGCTTGGCCAGAACTCAGCCACAACGAACAGCTATGGCGTCTGCCCGGCACTAGGACAAAAAATGGGCTAGAGCATCTCGTGCCACTGTCCACGCTTGCCGTGGAAGAGCTGACTGCTTTGAAGTGGCGCCATCGGGGGCACGTTTTCACCACGACCGGTTCGAGCGCGATTAGCGGCTTTTCTAAAATGAAGAAGCGTCTTGACGGTCTGATGCTTACCGAATTGCAACGCATCGTAGACGAGCGGGCGGACGCGGCAGGTCAAGAGCGTTATGCAGTCGAGCTTGAACCTTGGCGGCTACACGATCTTCGCAGAACGGGCACGACGAGGATGCAACGCCTCAAGGTGCCGATCGAGACCACTGAGCGCGTGATCAACCATCATCAAGGCGGTGAAGCGGCGGGTATCCGTGGCATTTACAACTTGTATGAATACCAGGACGAAAAGACCGCCGCGCTAGAGGCGTGGAGCGGCTTCCTCAGGGATTTGACGAGAGAGCGAGGCGCTGACATTTCGGTGGATGATGCCTGTGAGCGATAAGTCGCGCGTTCCGGTAACGCGGCGGCCACCGCCCCCGCCCGAGGCTTCCACGATTGTTCGGACTAGCGCCACATGGCCGTTATACGTGAGCGAATGGAGCAAGCAGGGCGCTTGGTTTTGGACCGCTTCTGCACGATTAGACAAGAGACACTGGCCGCGTGATCGCCAACGGCTGCCCGACGACAGCCTAGGTGTGTCAGTATTCCTCGGAAGAGCTGTGCTAGAATTGGGTGCCGCCATGTTTCCCGATACATGGCGAGTTGAAGATCCTTCGCTCCCCTTACCTACCGGCCGCGCGGTAGTGACGGCAACGCCAACCGATGATCTAGCTGCGGACCTGTCCCGCCACAACAAAGCAACCGAGGAGGTGCGCAGGATCGACGCTTGGAAGCGGGTTAAACCCGTATTCGACGCGCTCACGGAAGCCGCAGACGCGCGCCGCCTTCAATGGCGCCACAAGGGTCCGATGGGTGTCTCGCCGATCTTGGATTGCCCAAGCGGCTGGTTTGACGGCGAAACCTTCGAGCATCTATTTTACCGGTGCCGGGTGGACCCAGATGATCCACACCGCAAAACGATCCAGCCTTGGGATACCAAGCTCCACTACCTGTTTGTCGATCGGATCGGCTTGGACCGGATGATTGATTTGGTTCGGAAGGGGAGCGGCAGCGATGGCCAGCTAGAGGCCCTGATTGAGTCTCAGGCAGCGCTAAAAACCTCAAAGGCGTCAGATCCTGGCGGCCGCCCGAGCGCTCGCCCGACGGCTTTACGGATTTACCGCGATCGGCTCGCGGCAGGTCTCACCCGAAAGAAAAAGAACGAAGAGGCGGTCGCAGTGACTGAGGAATGGACGGGTGAAGTCGCGCAACCCGCGCCAGGCACCGTTGAGGGCTTTATCACCAAATTCCATCGACAGCTTCAATTCGCCGGCCGCGCTACGAGACCAGATGCCGCCTCGGCGAAGATCGCACTCGCACTCCTCGACCAAGAGCTACAGCCGCAATTGAAATAAAAACTCGATAAACCTCAGAAACCCGAAAAACGTAGAGTTTGCCGAGTTTATCCTGTCTAAGTTCTTTGCAACGCTGACTTTTTTCGGCTGATTACTCCCGTCGTCAGGAACGCACTTCCGCGTTCTGGCATTGGCGGAGAAGCCTTCGATGCGACATGATGACGACCTACTCACCACCGACGAGATGGCAAGCGTGCGCCGAGTGCCACCGAGCCGCCTTCACAAGGAGCGCCTCACCGGCATCCAAGCCCAACCCTGGATCAAGGACCGGAACCTAGTCCGCTATCGGTGGGGTGATTACCTCAAGTGGCTCGCGGCCAAGCCTCGCTTCCACTCGACCTCTGAGATGGAGGCTGCGTGATCCCTGATGCCCAACACCAGGGGGGCTCGCGCCCATAAGCGAGAAAGCCGCCCTACCATGGCGGCAGAGCGGCTTCCCATGATTTGTCTGCTTGGCGGCGACGATCAGGGACGTAACACCAACCACCTCCAAGTTCAATTCCTTCAGCGTCGTTTCGGGCTTCCGGGCGCCCGCGCCGTGCTCATTGCCGCACTCCGGTGGGAGAGCGCCAATGGCTGACACCGCTAAAGCGGCGGTTTTCACCGCCGTCGACTCCATGGCTTCCGACATGAAGGCGACATGGGACTCCCAGCTCAACTGGGCTGCAACCTGCGATGCCCTGATGGACGTCATAGTCGAGATCGGCGTCGATGCTGATCCGGTTCACACGGCAATCCTGCTGAGTGCATCGGCTATGGCGCGCCGTCAGTCACTGAACGGCCAGGCGAATACCATCGTCATCAGCAGCACGCCCTACAACGCGAAGGTCGGTGTGGACGTCGTGCCGACACCGCCGGGGCAGGATTACGGGGCGGACTTCAGCATTCTCGCTGACGCGCAGAGCTATGCCAATCGCCTCAGCGTCAGCACGGGCTGGCCGATCGTAGATCTGGCGGACCGGGATTACGTGTCATGAGCGGCGCCAGCTTTAACGACCACAGGACCGCCGCCATGGCGGTCCTCACGTCCGGCTCGGAACTGCGCCCCAAAGAAGGCCAGTTCCTCGGCGGCATCGCCTTTGATGCCAATCCCCTCACCGACAAGCAGGCCAATTGGCTGCGCATCCTCCTGGAGCGCCACGGCCTGCCCTCGCTCGACGGAGGCGCAAAATGAACGCGCAGCAAGCAGACTACCCGGACGAACCGGGCCATCGAAACACGGACACTTCTATTGCGGCAGCGCAGGCAGTCGCGGGTTCCGCCGGCCGCCTTCAGAAGGTCGCGCTCGCTGCCCTTCGTGACGTTGGTGGGCGCGGTCTCACATCGCAGGAGCTTGCGGATCGAACCGGTATCGACTTTGCGAGCATCCAGCCCCGGACCAGCGAACTCCGGCACAAGGGGATGATCCGCGATAGCGGTGAGCGTCGTCGCAACCGCAACGGCAAGCGGGCAATCGTCTGGGTCGCAGGAGGCGCGTCATGATGCCTCCGCTCACCATACAACAGCTCAACCACGCGCAGTGGCATGTGGTCGATCCTACTGGCGATTGGCATGGCAGCGGCGCCACCGATTGGGCCGATGCTGTCGCCAGCGCTCTTTGGGGAGCAATGCTGACGCCAAGAGCGATCGAGTCAGTAAGCCTCGATGGAAGTCGGATGCTTATGCTCCGAGCGGGGTGCCTGCTATGACCGCGCGCATCTTCGCCTTTCCGGCTGCACAAGCAGTCGATCGTGCCACGATCCACGTCTTTGGTGATCGCGTAGAAGGGTTCTCCGCTTCGCATGAGTCTCGCTCCGGTGACAGCTGGGGCGAGATCCACGGGCCGTATGACACTGGGCAGGAAGCGATTACCGCCGCCTACGCGCTCAACCGCGACGTCTACGATAGCACGTGCAACGTGTCAGTGTGCGATGCGGCCCTTCAGCACGCCTGCCCGGACGTCGGCCTGCCCTCTGTCCCGGGGGATTTCTGATGATGTTAGATCCTTACGCCGACTATGGTCGGCAGCGTGAAAGCCGCAGCATGATCGATCTGCCCCGTCTCTGCGCCGACATCAGAGACCGCTTCCCGGTTTCGGGTGTGGCGACACAGGCCGGCGTGAAGCTGAAGCAGGCCGGCCGCGAGTGGAAGGGCTGTTGCCCCTTCCACCCCGACCGATCGCCCAGCTTCACCATCTACGCTGACGACCGCCGCTTCCAGTGCTTTGGGTGCGGTGCGGAAGGTGACGTCCTCGACTTCGTGCAGCGCGCCTACAACGTGAAGCTGCTCGGTGCGATCGAGATGCTGGATGGTGGCGCCCTTCGCGAGCTGGAACAGCAGCGCGTGATCGCGAAGCCGAAGGGCGATTGGTCGAAGGCAGCGCGGTCGATCTGGGATGCGGCCCGCCCGGTCGCCGGCACGCCGGCGGAAAGCTACCTGCGCTTGCGCGGCATCACGATGGACTTGCCGCACACCCTGCGGTTTTCCCATCTCCGCTACCCGCAGGAGAAGACCCGCCGGCCGGCGCTGATCGCCGCTGTCTGTTCGCCCGATGGCGAGCTGACCGGCATACAGCGCACGTTCCTGACCGACGACGGGCGCAAAGCCGACGTGCCAGAGGTGAAGCTATCGCTTGGCCGCGTGGCAGGAGGAGCGATCCAGCTTGGTCCGCCCGTTGCCAGCCTCATCGTCACCGAGGGGCTTGAAGACGGGCTGACGCTTGCCCAGGCGCTTGGTCGATCGGTTTGGGTGTCGGCCGGCACGTCGATGCTGCCCCGTATGGAGTTGGCGGACATCACCAAGGCCGTCGTGATCGGAGCGGATGGCGACGCGCCTGGTGAGGTAGCGGCAAACAAGGCGGCGCATGCTTTCACCGCATCGGGAAGGAAGGTGCGGATCATGCGGCCGGCGGCGGGCTATAAGGACTTCAACGCCGAACTGATGGAGGCGCGGTCATGACGGCGGCGGCGCTACAGGCCCGCTTCGACGCGGCCGAGCCGTTCACGGGCTCAACGCCTACCACTGGCGAAAAGCTCGTCGTTGCTACGCCATATCAATGGCTCGACCCCACGACCATTCCGCCTCGCCGGTGGGTCTATGGCCGCTCGATCCAGCGTGGCCATCTTCGCGCCGTCGTGGCGCAGGGTGCAGCTGGCAAAACCATCCTGAGCGTCGGTGAGGCGCTGGCGATGGCGACAGGCCGCAACCTGCTCGGTCAGGAAGTGCCCGGCGGACCGAAACGGGTCTGGCTCTGGAACCTGGAGGATGATCGCGAGGAACTGTCGCGCATCATTCAGGCCGCCTGCAAGCACTGGAACATCAGTGCCGCCGATCTCGACGGGCGACTGTTCGTGGACAGCGCTCTCGACGGTGCGATCCTGAAACTCGCCACCTCCACGGGCTCGGCAGGGCTGGTGATCAACCGGCCGCTGGTTGCAGCCCTCACGGAAGAAATGAAGGCGCGCGGCATCGATTATCTGCACGTCGACCCCTTCGTCTCCAGCCACGCCGCCAACGAGTCGGACAACATGGAGATCGACGCCATCGCCAAGGAGTGGGCGTTGGTGGCCAAGAATGCCGACGCAGCGGTGGGTGTAGCTCACCACGTCAGCAAAGCGGGCGCGGCCGAGGCAACGGCGCTCTCGGCTCGTGGCGCCGTGGCCCTCGTCAACGCCTGCCGCTCGGTCCTCACCCTCAATCGGATGAGTGAGGAAGAGGCGAAACGGTGGGGAATCGAGGAAGAGCGCCGGCGCCGGTTCTTCCGGGTTTACGACGACAAGAACAACCGTGCGCCCCCGAGTGATAAGTCTGATTGGTTCACCATGGCGTCGGTCAGCCTTGGCAACGATGTTTCCAAAATCGCCGACAACAGCGACAGCATGGGTGTGGTGGTGCCGTGGTCGCCGCCAGACGCGTTCGAAGGTGTCACAGCCGACCACCTGCTGTCGGTTCAGCGCCTGGTGGACGGCGGCACCTACCGCGCCGACGCGCAGGCGAAGGACTGGGTCGGCAAAGCGGTAGCCGAGGTGTTCGGGCTGAGCGCAGAGAGCAGCGTCAAGGCTGACCGCGCCCGGATAAACTCCATGCTCGGGACCTGGTTCGCCAACGGCGCCCTGGTCAAGGTCGAGGGTCGCGACGGGAAAAGCAATGCCCGAACCTTCGTTGAGGTGGGCACGTGGGCCGTCCAAGGGGTCGCCCCCACCTCCGCAGGTGAGGTGAGGAAAGGTGTGGAAGGTGGGGAGCCAAATCGTCCCCACCCCACCTGCCCCCCTATAGGGGCAGGGGTGGGGAACGGTGGCTCTGCCGGCGAAGGCAAGGTGGGGAAATCCTCAGGTGGGGAAGCCTTCGTTGCAGGCAATCCAGCATTGGGCCCGGTGGCGCAGACCGCTCGCGATTTCAGCCGATGGGACAAGTCAGACGGACGCATGATCCTCGCGCCGGGCGAAGGGGGCGATGACGTTGCGCTCTGAAAACAACGAGGCGCAGTTCTGGCTAGGTTGGAGGGGAAGGTGACATTTTTACCTGCTGAGACAGCCCAGGGCGATCTCAACACTGACTTGCTGACCAGTTCGGTTTTCCTGGAGCTTGGTTTGAATACGTGGGACGGCGCAACTTGCCGGGGCTTGTCACGACCGCCTCCCTTGTGGGAGGGAATGTTGATGGGTGATCAGCTGCTCGCGCCGACAGATGTGGAGGAGGCGCTTTCTCAGGCGTATGTCACGGCGATCGCTGCATCTGCTGGTTACGTCACTGCTCAACGCAACTTTGACCGCGACGGCGTTGATCTGACCATCGAGGCCGGCGATCACCTGCGGCCGAAAATCGACTTGCAGCTCAAGGCCACGATCAATCTCGACGTATCAGCGGAGACAATCCCTTACTCGTGCAAGCGGCGGAATTACGATTTGCTCCGGATACCGACGCAGACGCCGCGACTGCTGGTGGTCTTGCATCTGCCGACCGAGCGTAGCGAATGGTTGACGGTTACGCCGACGGAATTGGTGCTGAGGCACTCGGCATATTGGCTATCTTTGCGGGATCAGCCCGCTTCGGATGTTCAGTATGAGAAGACGGTGTATATCCCTCGGGCGAATAGGTTCGACGTTCAGGGCTTAATTGCTTTGATGGCGCAATCGCGCACGGGAACGATCAAATGAGAACGTCTATCGAGGATACCGCTGCGCTTCGAGCAGTCGCGCCAGCGGCTCTTGTCGCCTACGCGCTTAGCGAGGGCTGGACCCGAACTGAGAAGTTCGGCGAGCACAGCGACGTGTATGAGCGAGCCGGCGCGCCGGAACTGATCCTCCCTGGCACAGACGCACTCGGCGATTATCCAGCCATCATCGCTGAGGTTCTCGAAATTTTGGCACGGGAACAAGCTCGCGACGAACTGCAAATCTATCGCGACCTGATCGGCGCGGATCGCGATGTAATTCGTGTTCGGGCACCACACGCCGACGACGACGGGTCCGTTTCAATCGATGCTGGCGTCGAACTCGTGTCCCAGGCGCGTGATATGCTGCTTGCCGCAGCTTGTGCGGCGAAAGATCCTCGAGCGGCGTATCGCGCTGGTAAGGTCAAGGACGCAGCAACTTACATGGATCGTGTGCGGCTTGGACAGACCGAGCAGGGCAGCTTTATAGTGACGCTCTTGGCTCCAGTGCCACCAGCGTTGGACATAACAAACCAAGCCTCTTTCTGGCCGATGGAGGGTGAAGAGCCGTTCGAGCGAAAGGTTACCCGCACACTAGCAAAGTCGCTTGAAGCCGCGAGAAGTGCGGCAGAGGCTGTGGTTCGTGGAAACGGCATGTCTGCGTTTCAGCAAGCCGTGCGCCAAGGCGTCAGCGCCAACTTGTGCGACGCCCTTTCCACCTTGATCGCGAAAGGCGCTGGCTTGGAAGTTTCGCTGACTTGGGCTCGAACTCGTCCCGCCCCCGAGACGCGGCGGGTTGTTCATTTCTCGGAATCAGAGGGCGAGATCCTGCACGAAGCGGCTCGTGCTTTCAGATCGATGGAACCCCGACCAGATGAAACGCTCGACGCATTTATCGTAGCTCTCGACCGCCAGCCAGCCGCCGGCGAAGGACGGGTAACGCTAAAGACGTTCATCGATGGCCAAGCGGTGTCTATCAGGACGACCCTGCCCACACCAATGTATCATGAAGCAGTCGTTGCACATGATCAGGGTCAGACTGTCGCGATCACTGGCGATCTTAAGCGTCAGGGACAGCGGTGGATACTCGACAATCCTCGAAACTTACAAGCGATGCCGGATGACGCAGGTGAAGACGAAGTTGTGAATGCTTGACCCTCGCCGTGGCGCAATCAGATAAGACGTGCAGCGCATGCATGAACTAGCCCTAGCCGTCGTCGGCATCGACTTCCCGAACGAGAACGGCAGCAACCTGACGGAACGGTTCCGATTCTGTTTCGCTTAGTCAGCACCGCTACGCCGTAGCGGCCGAGGGCCAGCGCTCTCTCCTGCGGTATGAGAGAGCCAATGCCCCGTTTTTATTTCGAGATCGCGGACGCCTATCCGGTGATTCCATGCTGTGGCGAAAATCTTCCTTCTGTCGCAGCGGCTCGGTGTCATGCCCTCCAGTACGCAGGCCAGCTTCTTTGTGGGCAGGAACCCGCTTTTTGGGAGGCAGGCGACTGGGTCATGACGATCACCGATGAAAGGCACCTCACTCTTTGCACGATTACCATCAGCACATGTGATGCACCTTCCACGATGAAGGCTGCTCAGCCGGTTTACGGGTTACCAGCTTCCTGATCGTTTCCTCAAGCGCTTGGGACATTGGCGATCCGCACAGCTTCCAGCCGGACGAGGATGGGCCTGAGTGGGGTGCGTGAAAAGGCCCTACGCAACCGCTAAAACCGCCTATTCGTCTCCTAAATCCATCTCGATTTGCGAGCCGAAGTACGACTGCACCATTCGGTTAAATTGCCCTTTGTTCTTCGAGACGCGCAGTAAGGTCATGATGGTGATCACCTGCGTCCTAAAGTGATCCAGCCCCTGTTCTTGGGTTAGAAACTGGTGATGCCTGTGCTTCCGCTGATACTTAGCGTTAGTCGGATTTGCATCATCCAAAGCAGGCAACACGGGCTTTGGCAGCCGTTCATAGATTAGCTGCCGGATCAACTTGCCTGCATAACGCGGCCCCCGATTATCGGCTGAACGTTTCCAGCCATACACGCGGTAAATTTCGGAAGTGAACTCTGGAGGTATAGTCTGCATCCAAGGCCGGTGTTCGGGTAGGATGTAGGCCGAGAGTATCTGCTGAAGTTCGTCCTTGTCGCGAACTTCTTGGTAGCCGGTGGCTTCGTCGATTAAAGCAATCAGACCGATACGCGTGAGGCTTGACGTGATTACTCGGCATTGATGTGCAATACCGGCTTGCTGCTTCTGTAACGTTCCGGCGTTCTCAGCCCGTATCACCGCCTCAGCTATGTCAATCAGCGTATCTGACTCAAAGCCAAACGCGACGTTGCGATCAATTCGGAACCGAATTGGGTCACGGATTCGCTCGTGCAACTCGTTGGAAACGAAAGGCTTTATGCGGTCTCGAGACACAAAAAGCTCGAAACGATTCATACCCCTAACCATCGCACCGCCACGTGCCATGTGGAGCGTGTCGAGCATGCCATTCGTCGTGATCACTCTGCGCCCGTCCTCGAGCACATAGCAGGGAACCTCAATGTCCCCGATCTTGATCGGCTTGCTACCTTCGGATGTAATCGCGCGCGGGAGCGTCTCATCCCAGCGCGTTCGAGCCGCATTCTTCGCAATTTGACTACGCTCTTCCGGCGTCAATTTCGCTGACCGCGCTCTGCCGCCCTTCGACTGATGGGTCTCTTCGGTCATGCGAATCGCCTTATGCTTGCTTATCGTCGTTACTATGCATGCTTCAACAAGCGAAATTATGCAAGCATACATCAGGCGTAGCACCAGGCATGCTTGCTCAATCCCTTGCAAATATGACCGAAGCGAGTGCGGATTTGCGCAATTGTCCAAGCCACCCCCGTGGAACGCAGCCTTTTGACAAGCCGTTGAGGCAGGAAGGAGAGCCGTAATGACCGACCACACGCACAACGAGACGCAGCCCAGCCCGAACATCTCGACCGAACCCGGTGAGAAGGGCAAAGCTCCAAATGCCAGCACAGAGACACAGCCGGCGCCTAACCTGTCGACCGAGCATCAAAAAGACGGCGATGCGCGCAGCCCGAGCGAGACGCTGGATCGCGGTCAGTAGTATCGGCACGTTCTAGCAGGCGATTCCGGCGCACGCCGTCGGGTTGTCCTAAATCATGGCGCTCATTTGACCCGGCCTGCTATCGTCAGTCGCCTCAACCCATAACGGGCGCCGGTATCCAGATCATGACAGAGAGCCTTCAAGCGGCAAACCAGCGCCTTCGGGCGGTGTTTCGAAGTGCTATCGACTTTGCAATCGTCGTCACCGATCCGGCTGGCATCATCACCGACTGGAACCCTGGCGCCGAAGAGGTGATGGGCTGGACCCTGGCTGAGATGCAGGGTTCCAGCGCCGAGCGCATCTTCACACCTGAAGATCGATCGATCGGCCGCATGCAGTTCGAAATGGATGGGGCGCTCCGGGACGGTCGCGCTGCGGATGAGCGATGGCACCTGCGCAAGGATGGCTCACGCTTTTGGGCGTCGGGCGAGATGATGCCCTTGATTGGTGATGCCGGCGAGCATCTCGGCTTTGTGAAGATCGTTCGTGACCGAACGAAAGAGCATCTCGCCGGCACTGAGCTTGAGCGGGCACGTGAGCGCTTTCAAACGATCATCGAAACCATCGATGCGGCCTTTGCGATCGTAGAGGTGAAGTTCGACGCTGACGAACGTCCGATCAACTACCGCTTCCTTGAAGCAAACCCGGCTTTCGAGCGTCAGGCGGGCATTGATCTTCAAGGTAAGTGGGTAACCGAATTCGCACCTGACCTGGAGCAATTCTGGTTCGAGACATACGGGCACGTTGCTCTTACAGGCGAGCCCGCAAACTTCGAAAGTTATGCCGAGGCGTTCGCACGCTGGTTTGACGTTCGCGCCGTGCGCGTTGGCGAGCCTGCAGACCGCCAAATCGCAATCCTCTTCAACGACGTGACGGCAAGACGTGAGGCAGAGGAGCGCCTACGCCTCAGTGAGGCCGTCGCACGAGAAAACAGCGAGCGTGTGCAGCTCGCGCTTGCTGCGGGGGCAATCATCGGGACTTGGCATTGGGACCTGCCGAGCGACCAATTTACCGTAGACGAGGGTTTCGCGGAGGCTTTCGGGCTTGATCCCGCGTTGGGCCGAACAGGCATCCCGTTGGCTCAGATCGTGGCCACAGTTCACCCCGACGATCAAAAAGCGCTTGCCGACGCGATAAACGAGGCAATTGCGCGGGGTGGCGCCTACGCGCACCAATATCGTGTGCTTCGCGCCGACAGCCGCTACTACTGGATTGAGGCAAATGGGCGGGTGAACCGTGGCCCTGACGGCACGCCGTCGACTTTCCCAGGAGTCGTCATCGACGTTGAGGATCGTCGCGCGGTGGAGGCCGAGCGCGATCGGGCAACGGCTGATCTTCGCGCCTTGAACGAAACGCTGGAACAGCGTGTCTCGGAACGCACGGCCGAACTGATGCGCACGGAGGACGCGCTGCGTCAGTCGCAGAAGCTCGAAACCATCGGGCAACTGACCGGCGGCGTGGCGCACGACTTCAACAACCTGCTGACCGTCATTCGAGGTTCTGTCGACCTGCTGCGGCGGCCTGCGCTCTCCGATGAGCGGCGACGGCGCTATATCGACGCCATCGGCGACACTGCCGATCGTGCAACCAAGCTCACCAACCAGTTGCTCGCCTTTGCGCGCCGGCAGTCACTCAAGCCTGAGGTCTTCGATGCAGCAGAGAGTGTGCGGTCGCTTAGCGACATGGTTCGAACGCTGACAGGATCTCGCGTCAGGGTCTCCCTTCGCTTGCCGTCCCAGCCATGCTTCGTGGATGCCGATCGGAGCCAATTTGACACGGCGATTGTCAACATGGCGGTCAATGCGCGCGATGCAATGAAGAGCGAGGGCGATCTGACGATCGCCGTTGCAGAAGTAACAAAAATGCCGGCGATCAGATCGCATCCCGAGACCGCAGGCGAGTTCGTCACGGTTTCGCTGACGGACACCGGCTCCGGCATCCCGGCTGAAAGCATCGATCAGATCTTTGAACCATTCTTCACAACAAAGGGCATCGGCGAAGGCACCGGGCTTGGTCTCAGCCAAGTTTTCGGGTTTACCAAGCAATCCGGCGGCGACATATTTGTCGAGAACTCCCCCGGGGGCGGAGCAACCTTCACCATGTATCTGCCCCGGGTCGCGCCAGCTACCGGGGCAGCAGCGGAGTCGGGCGACAACACAGCACCGCTGGGCGAAGGCGCCTGCATTCTGGTGGTCGAGGACAATGCCGAGGTCGGTATGTTCGCGACAGAGGCATTGGCGGAACTCGGCTATAAGACTGTCTGGGCAATGGACGGGCAGAAGGCACTTGCGGAACTCGCCAACCGCGCGGGTCAGTTCGACGTAGTTTTCTCCGACGTCATGATGCCGGGTATGTCAGGCATTGAGCTCGGCAGCGAGATCGCGAAGCTGTATCCCAACCTGCCTGTACTTCTGACCAGCGGCTACAGCGAAGTGCTGGCTCAGAGTGGCAGATGCGGGTTCGCACTGCTGGATAAGCCCTACTCGGTCGACAACCTCGCACGAGCGCTCCGAAAAGTGCTGTTGCGGCGAAAAGCCAGTGCGGACCGGTAGAAGCGGCGTCATGACACGAACATGGCTTCGACAATGGCCTGCATGAGAACGCCCCTGGGCACCGGCACGCTGACGGACGTATAGCCCGCGTTCACGGCGCGCCGAACGCCATACAGCCCCGCCCACTGCCGCCCATGCTGACGCCATGCCCGCTGCAACGCCGGCACCGGCAGCAGCACGCACGTCCCCGCTGGCGCATACGCATAGGCCACGAAGTCGCAGGCTAGCGGCTTCTGAACCCAACCCGGCTTGCGCCGCGCCTCGTCCGACCACCGCTCCAGCAGCACGTCGGGCCAATCCTCGGTGCGGATCTTCTCGTCCACGGTGAACGTCCGCCCACACGCCAGCGTCAGCAGCCGGTCGATCCCGGCCCGCTGCGCCCAGCCGTCCTGCTCGATCGCGACGGCCGACATGAGCGTCGGGAATGCGCGTCGGTAGATCGGCAGCCAGAAGTCCTGCCCATACTCGGCGGATAGCGCGTTGCTGTCCTCGAACCTGTGCACACGTGCGAAACCCGCCGTCCGCGTGTGGCGGGCGACGGGTCGATGTTGAGGTGACTGGCCGGGTGCCAGCACCTGCTTCGCGGGGTTACTCGTGGGCTTCCTCCTGTTCGGCGTCGCTGCCGTCTTCGTCATCTTCGCGCAGGTGTTCGAGATCAGGATCACCATCGATCTCGTCCATGCGGTCGATCATATGCTGCGTGAGCCGGGCCAACTCGGCGCGAGACAGCGACGGCATCAGGGCGAACACAGCGGCGGTCGATCCGGATTGATCCGGCCGTTTCCACGCCCTGCGCCGCGAACGACGCCAAGCGATCCGATCCGCGCCTTTGGGTTCGTGCAGCGGGGTGACGCGCGAGGCCATCACGCGTCCTCCCGATCGGGCATGTCGCGCTGGAGCAGGCGCTTGGGCACGCCGCCAAGGCGGATAAGCTCGTCTTCCCAGTACGCCCGCATCGTTCCGACGACGGCCCGCTTCGCGGCATTCGGCGACACCTCGTACTCGTCGCACATCTCGAGCTTTTCGAGCGCGTCGATCAGGTCCGGATGGCGATAGATGCGCTCCGCCGGGAACGGGATGATCCACGCGCTCATGCGGCTTCTCCGTTCTGCCGGCGCTCGATCGTCGCCTTGATGGCTTCCTGGCGATCGGGGTGGCCGACGATCTGCGCCATGACACTCGTCAGCGGCTCTCCGTCGCAGCCGTCAACGAGGAAGGCGAGCTTACGACCCGACATGAGCGCGTAGCCGCCGCCGATCTCCGCGAAGGCGGAGAGCCACAGTTGAGGATCGAAGCGCGGCGTGGGCGCGGGCTGCATCAACATCCTGCCGCCTCCATCGCGATGAGCGAGCGCAGGGCAGCGAGCGCAAGTCGGCCGCTCCAATCCGCCGGGCCGTGTTCGCCCGCTTCGATGGCAGCGATGTCGCCGCGCGCGTATGCCTCAACATCCTTCCGGTCGGTCAAGCTGTGGAAGACGGCGCACGATAGCTGGATCATCGCACCGCGTGTGGTTCCAGCGGTGGCGCTGCGGATCTGCTCCTCAGCTGCGTCGATCTCGCCCCATATCTCGCGCTCGCCGGGACCGTAGCCGCTGACCACGGGCTGATTGTCGAGCGGGAGAGCGTTGTAAGCGGCGAATGCCGTCTGGCGGCGTTCCCAGGCGGCGAGAATGGCGGCGTCGGGGTTGATGGTGGCCATCATCATGCCTCCACCACGCCGGTACGGAGGCGACGCAGGCGGCGCACTCGGGAAGCGCTATATGCAAAGCCAGGGCCGATCTCGTCAGCCTCAGCCCGCACTTCGCTGCACATGAAATCGAATAGGGTGTCGATTGCGACCTGAAGCCGCTCGTTGTCTTGATCGTTCGATTCCGTGGCGCACGAGTACATGTCGTAGGCGCAGACGATGTGGAACTGGAGGATCAGAGCATCCGACCAAGTGTCCGGCACCTGATAGAGGATCGCATCGCGCAGCGCGTCGGACTCGCGTTCCGACGTTAGCAGCGCCGTGCGGTAGTGTTGCGCTTCCGAGTTGTCGTCCCGCTCCTTGGCTTGCGCCGTATCCGCGCGGTCGACAACATCATATTCGGCCTGCGTCGCTTCGTAGCGGGCGTGCAGGGCGGCGATCAGCGAGACTGCTGAGGCTGGCTGTACCATGGTCATGCCTCCCCGCGTGCGAAGCGGCGCACATCGGCGAAGATCTGCCGCGCGATCGGCGCATCGAGATCGATGCCGAGGCCGTGATACTCGCGTTCGGCGAGGTCGAGCTTGAACAGCAGCGCGGCGCGATCCGGCGCTGGATGGGCAAAGATCGCCGTAGCGGCATCCTCGCGGGCGTCGATCGCCTCCTGCCACTGATCTTCGGCGTCGCGCTGGTAGCGCTTTTCCAGATCGTCAGACTTCGCCTGCCACTCTGCGAGAGCGGTGGCATACTGAGCCTGCTTCTCCGGTGACGCGGAATAGTCGCGCAGCTCGCCGATTGTCATCTCGCTGATGGGGCGCGGGTAGTCGATGTCCGGCGACTTAGGACGATCGCCTAGCGCCCGACGCTCGTCGAAATGGACGGTCTCGGCGGCGTCATGTTCTTTGTCTGCCACCTTCTGAGCGGCGTCGGCTCGGAGGAACTCAGCCACGAGGCTGTCCCATTCGCTGCGAGAGCTGCTGACGATCGGCAGCGCCGCCATTGCAGCAACAGGGATCGTGAGACCGGCGGCGCCGATGAACGCGCGACGCGAGGGGTTGGCCGGACGCACCGCGCCCGGTAGGTAAGTGGCAGCCATAGCGATCTCCTTAGGATCGGTTGTGGTTAGAGCCGGCTTGGAAGTTGGCGCTTCCGGTCGGCTCGGACCGTTACGTAACGGACACGTGCACGCACGTCAACCCTTGTTACGTAACGGTTTGCGCGGTAATGTCCGCTATGGTTTTGAGTAATGCTGAAAGACAGCGCCGTTTCCGGGAGAGACGCAATCAACTCGCTGCTGCGGGCATCACGGCAGACATGGTTGATCAGGTAGCGATGCTAATCTGGGAGGCTGCATGCCGAGATGATCCATCGCAGATGAGCTGGAATGAACTGCTCGCTTCTACTAGCACCAAGACTGGTGTAGAGAATTGGAGGCAGCATTTGGAGGGCATTGGCAGCTACCCTCCGAATGAAACGGACGCGCACGAGCGGTTTGGCGAAAATGCGGAATTGGTTCTCCGGGTAACGCAGGTGCTCAATTCCGCCTTCATCCCGCCCACCAGACGATAGCCAGTAATCGCTCCTTATGAACTACGACAGCAACTAACGGTCAAAGCAGAGCTAATGCCGGTAAAGTAGCGGATCATACATAGTCTTGGTGCAGCTTAGTAATCGTCGTCCTGATCATCTTCGGCAACGGCGGTAACGTCGGCCTCTCGCGTGAAGGTCAACGCGACCGTGTCGCCATCTTCATTGATGTCGGTGATGTCATAACCTTCCTCGACCGCGACGTCGCGAAGGCTTTCGACCAGAGCCCGAACTCTCGACGACAAACCTTTCAAATTCATCCGTTACCCTCGCGTTAGACCGGCGGCAAAACAATCTGACGAGGGGATGTATCCGCGGCGATGGCTAAAACTTACTGTCGGAAAGCGGACTACGCCGCCTTGTTCGTGAGCTGGTGCTCCCAGCGAAACTCCACGGCCTTGCGAGCCTCCTCAGCACGATGGCGCAGGTAGATATACATTCCGACTGCTGGCACGGCGAACAGCGGCAACGCCATGTCTGTGATATGCATTTCAGTGCTCCCCCTGATCATTAAACGCATGCGCCAGCGAGACGCGGCTGTAGTCCATCGACTCGCTTCATAGGAAAGCTACCACTGTGAACCGGGGGTTCTACGGCCGAGGTGGCCCATTCTTGGTCATCTGGGCGGATGCTCGGTACGACCGTCACCGGAATAGCGCCGCTGCGACAACGAACGCTACCCACATGTCCGCATCGCCAGCATGAGCTGCTGCTGGCTCGGTGGACGCCGAGACAAGGTGTTCTTGGAAATGAAAATGGAGATACGACGACGAAAGTTCAGTCGCGAGTTCAAGCTCGAGGCGGTGAAAATCGTGCGGGAACGCGGCGTATCGGTATTACAAGCGGTGCGATCTCAGCTTTGTATATCCGCGATTGCGGGGGCCTCGATAGTGGTGATCAAACGCCTACTTGAACCGGCATAGACCTTCACGACGTCATCGCCTTGAAGCTCCCTGCCGTAAACCCTCTGCACGAAAGCCTCTTTGAGTTCGTCGCGCTCCGGAACTGACAACTTCTTCCATGCAGCCTCGCTAACGTCAAAGGCGAACAGATCACGTTGTCTTTTCACGACACCTTTTCGTCTCGCGTTCGCAATGACAGCGGCGTTGATGGCATCCTCGTTCGGTCCGAGGCCAAGTCGCGCCAGCGCGACCCTCTGAGGATGAGTGCCGAAGCCCGGATCCCGACTTACCAAAATGCCGAAGCCGATCACCGGCAGTAGAAGCAGTATAAGGATAAGCAACGGTATGTAGTTGCCGTAGAGGAAATCTCCGCACTGGTTACAGATCTTAGCTTCAGGCTCCGCGAACCCCTTGCAGCGTAGACATTGCCGCATGCCAATCCTCCTGAGCTTGTTAAGCTTGAAGCCGGATGCGGTACGAACGTGAAGAATTGGTTTGCAACGCGTAAATCATCTGGGCGGCCTACCAACGACGTGTCCCGCCTGATGACCGTTGCGCGGCGCGAAGTGGTCGCGAGTTATCACCTTCAGCTAAAATCGGCTCGACCGCTTCCAGAATGGCGCTGAGTAGCGAAACGGTCAGCCGCCCCGTGTACCAGGAGAGGCATTCGCGGGCGGCTGACAGTTGCCGACGCGGGTGTTCGTCTTGCGGGCGCCTAGCGTCCCAAGCGGATCGTCACCACCCAGTGGCAGAGTGGTCGGATGAACCTGACCTATCATCCGTAGAACGTGGTCGCGGTTAGTCGGACGTCCGATCGCGGTTGCGTTGAAGCCGCCCGGCATCGTTGGCTCGGGCAGCCGCATCATGCCGAGCTCGAGCCGCGCGGCGGAGCTTAGCCGCGCGGCGCTGAGCAAGCCAGCGCCAGCCGAACCCCAGCGCCGCCAAGCAAACAGCAACCTTCGCCATTGTCATGATAATACCCATGATGGATCTTTACTGCGTCGCGCGGCAAGGACCAAGCAGCGATGTTGCATTGCAACACTTTGGCACGTTCTGAGGAATTCTTGAAATCGTCACCGGCTTCGCACCGATAAATCGCGGCCGTCGCGTCAGACCCGCTTTGAAGCGTTCAGCAGGCCGCCTTCGATCAACTCGCGGATAGCTGCCGCACGCGATCTCACCCCTTGCGATTGCCTATACTCCTCCACCTGCGCCAGCAGAGCGAGTGGTATGGGAATGATGATGCGGGGGTTCTCTTCCTCGGACATGCAACGCAGCGTATTTCTCTGAGGACCCTTGTCAATTCGCCAGCTACCTCAGACGCTAAGGCAAGCCAGAAGTCAGCATCTCGTACACGAGCAATACCAGACCGACCATCGCGGCCAGCAGCCCGAGATCATACACCCTCCACAACCACTTCTGCATGATCTGCGCCCCACACCCAGTGGTATCATAGACCGGAACCTGTGAGATTAATATAAACGCCGGAACGCAAACCGAGGCGGCGTGCACGACAAGCTGCTGACCTGGGGGCCGCACCGGCTGGGCGCAGAACCGGCGCGTCTTTCAGTGGGCGGTCGATATGAAGGTCGCCGGGCCCGGGCGACTGCGATCCGCAGACTGGAACATCCAGGTATGAAGAGTCTCGGGATAAACTAAGATATTTTCCTAATTCAAAGCGACTTTGTATAGTCGTCTCTGCGGAGGCCCCCCTCCGCTCCCCAAACCTGAGCGCTCCGGCTTCGGCTCGGGCGCTCTTTTGCGTCTGACGCGCTGGAAGCGCCGCGCAACCATCAACCGGGCAGCGGAACGACAACGCTCACCGGCGATTAACACGCCACTGCCGCCGCACGATGTCGCCTTCCAGGCATATGGGAGTGAGTTGATGGACCGATATTATTTTCACGTAAGCACCGATAAACGGTCGGACGATGATACCGGCACCGAATGCGAGAGCCCTCAGCACGCGCGAGCTGAAGCCGTCATCCTGTGCGGCCAGATAGTGAAAGATGCTCCGCAAGCATTCTGGGGAAGCCGTCCCTGGACCGTTGAGGTGACAGATGATTCTGGGCTGATCTTATGGCAATTGTCTTTTGAAGGCTTTGAATCGCCCGCCGGCCAGGCATTACTGAGGTAAGCAGAAAGAGCCTGCTCGGGGGTTGCCAGTATAAACCGGCTCCGGTCCGGGCGCTCTTTTTGCGTCTGCTCAGCTGTCTATCCCCCTTTCCCGGTATTGCCGCTGCGCCCGATTTGGGCATGATCTTCATCAGCCCGGGGACGTCTGGGGAGGCGGAGCCGGGTCAGGGCGGCGCACTGGCTTGAGAACTGGCGTGCCGCCCGCTCAGATTGGCCGATCATCAATCAGCGGTGGTCGCAGCACGTCAACCGCGCCCTTGCATAGTTCCGGAAGATGTGTTGCCAGTATTCCGGCGCCGCATCCCAAGGAGTGATCGTCAAGCGTGCCGTAGCGCTGTTTCTTCTAGAGTTCGAGCTTGACGTAGCCCATGTGCGGCGACCTGTGAATGATTAGGTATCCAGCCGCAGCGCACTATATCACATCGAGCCGTCGCATCCCCCCATTGATGGACGGTTAGAGCCGGGCGGGCGTGAACACTCGTCCGGCTCGCCTACCGACACTCGCCCATGCCGTACCGCCGCCAATACCGATCCCACCGCACGGCAGCACCAGCGGCTATCGCGGCGCACGACAGTGATCGTCCGTCTGGCAGGGTGCAGCGGGCAACCACACGCTGGTAGCTCTTGCCCATCGGCAGACAGGTAAGCCGCTTGCCGAGCACAAGGCGGGAGACGATCTGTTGCGACCGTGCCGCCGCTCGGTCGTCGCAGGTATAGTTCGCCCGGCGACCGTCCGGCCGGCGACACGGCTCCGCGCTGGTGAAGTCCGGCGCTTGGATCCCAGCCACGCGGATCTTCTGACCCGATCGGCACCAGAGCGGGCCGTCGCCGTCGTGGACGCGCGTGACGATGCAGGTGAACGGCGCGGTGGTAACGGCGGCCATCACGTCAGATCGCCATCCACTCGCTCTCGGCGTCGTCGATTGCAGCGAAGGCGTCACCGTCTGCCTGCTGGCTGCGGAGGTGCGCACGGACAGCCTCGGGGTCGCCGTTCTTGGGGAAGGTGCGATCGGCGCGAGCAGCATCGGCGATGCCGTCTACCCAGTCGCCGCGATCTCGTTGCGTCAGCAACCATCGTCCGAACGGCACCGCCGGCGCTGGCTGCTCACCATCATCATAATCGGTCATCTGCGACTCCTGCGTCTCACCATATCGGGCATCGCACACGATCAATGTTCCTGCAATGTTCTTGCGAATCGGCTCGGCTTGAGCGTAGCTGTTGACCCGCGCCGCGAAGGCGAATCGACATCAATGGAGCTTGGGATGCAGCACGATCTGCAACTGCGTGCGGCTGCGCGCGTGATTTACGACGCCTGCTATCCGTCCGAGGAGTGGGCGCCGGTTGGCTTTGAGGAGGCCGAGCGGTTCGGCACGGTGCACTATCGTCAGGCGGTCGGCGCAGCTCAGCAGGCACGTGCGGTGCTGGCTGACCAGGCAGAGCAGCCGACGCTGTTCGCGAAGCCAGCGCACGCCTGACGTGGATCAGATCGAGCGGGTGAACTGGCTGGCGCACCGCTGGCCGATCAAGAAGCGCACCCAGCCTTATGGCGGCTGGACGATCCACATGGGCGAGATTGAGGGCAATCGCGTCCTCCAAGCCACAGACGCAGGCGAGTACGACAAGAAGTTGGCGAAGCAGCGCCCAGTCTGTCTGGCGCGCTTCATCGCCAGCCAGCGCACGTTGCATCCTGCCGTTGTGCTGGTTGTCGCGGAGACGTACCGCCTCGGCCGCATCCCGCCAGAGTTGTGGTGCGGCTATGACGTGACGCACTTGATAGATTTGCCCGCTGTGACGCTACTGTCGGCGAAGGCGCGGGCGGTATTCCCGGCTTGGCCTACGGCGCTGATCCGCGTCGTTCGCGAAGATACCTTGCCGGCTCTCGGGCTTATTGCAGCGCCAGACGCACGCGGTCCGAAGCTGCGCACGGCCGCGTGACGTGGGACGCTACGACGTCGATGGCGGACAGGTGCCGACCACGCTGTTCGAGGCGGCGGCATTCCATCGGACGATCAAGGCACGCTGCTCATGCGGGCGCGAGGCTGTGTTCCATGCCGCCGCGCTGTGGTGGCTGTTTCAGCAGCGACTTTGGCCGGCTCACCTCGACGATGTGCCTGAGCGCCTGCGGTGTTCAGGGTGCGGCCGGCGTGGCGTTACGGTCGTTGCGGGGCAAGACGCGCCAACGATCACCAGCCTGCCGATGCCGGATGAGCGCGAGTGGAAGCGGGCGGTGAGCCGGTTTAGGTCTTGATTTGATGATTGGGGGTAGCGGAACAGCTCCCGACCCGACGGGTAACAGTTGGCTTGCTACCGGCATCAGCGCAGGGCTTAACCAAAGACAGGAAGTGCGCCGGCCGATCGAGTTCGTGCGGATAAGGCCTAAGTTGACCCGTTCGGATGTACCCGCGACGCTCATAATAGGCGATTAGTCTCAACTTGAAGTCCAAGACTTCGAGGCTCACTCGACAAGGGCCGAAGGCTTTAACAGCCGCTGCTTCCGCACTCACCAGCAGTCGGTTGCCAAGGCCATATCCCTGAAAAACGGGAGCAACACTCAACAATCCGATCCGGCACTCACCAAGCTCCAAAGATTCGACTAGCATCGAACCTACGATCCCACCATCTTTATCGGCAACAAACAGTCGACATCTAGGCTGATGCATCAAATTCGCTAATGCTTCGCGGCTCATGCGCTCACCGTACTGGAGAGGCCCTTCATGAGACCAAGTGCTTGCAGCCGCATCTCCGCGGTACGCTAGCTGCAGTAAACCGTGCAGCCCTTCGATGTCGTCCGACGTAGCCGGCCTGATGACGAACGTTTCGATGTCGAGCACGATCGGTTCTTTACCACGGCGTGCTTACCAAAGCGTTGCGCGTTGACGCCACGATTCATTAACTACGTGGGCTTAATTGGCAAGGCAGATGAGAGGCGTGCCGTGCTGAACGAGCTTAGAAGATTGCATTCGGAAATAAGCGTCCATCTAGACGAACTGGCGGCTCTAACAGCGGAACGCGAGCCTGCGATGCATCGTCTTTCGGCCACCCGGCTATCGCTGACGCGCGCTAGCCGCGCTAGAACGATGCTCCTCGAGCGCCTTCGTAGCGATCTCTTCCCCAATATTGCGCCAGATCAGAAAGTAGCGCTTGAGGCTCTCCATGCCGAGGGCAGAAATAATCTTGCTGTTTCTGCGAAGCACATCGGAACATGGACGTTGCGCGAGATCACCAATCGCTGGCCAGACTATTGCCAAGCATCGAAGATCATGCAGGCAGATATGCGCCAGCGCGTACACCAGGAGCAAAAAATCATTTACCCCCTGCTCGCCAGTCGTAGCTAAATCTAGCCACGAGCCACCTGAAGATCTTCAGATCAGCTTCCGTCAGTCAACGGAAGCTTTCCGCTTCACCCAAAGCTCGCTCGTTCGCTCCATTGCAATCAGGTGATCCGGGAAGCACCGCGCCTGAAACGTCAGCGCGTCGTCATAGCTGCCGTGCAGCCACTGGCCCCATTCGCCGGCATGCAGCAGAACCGGCATGCGATCGTGAACCGGCCGGATCGCCTCGTTGCAGTCGGTCATCACGCCGGAATAGACCGGCCCCCACTCCGCGCTATCGCGCCACACCCCTGCCCAGGCAAAAACCGGCTGATCGACCACGCTGAACCACGTCCGCGTCTTGGCGCCTTTCGGCCCCTCGGCTTCGGCGAAAGCGGTCAGCGGAATCAGGCATCGCCATTGCGGCTTGGCGACCAACCCCTTCCACATCGGCTTGGCGAGATCGGCAATGTTGTTGACCGGTTTCGGCTTCGCGGTCGGTGACATCGTCTTCAAGCGCAGCGGAAAGCCCCACGTCATCGACTGCATGACGCGCTGGCCGGCGTCCTCGCGGATTACCATGCCGGGCGCGCCGGGGTATACTTCCTCGCCAGAGTTCGATGCCGCCGCTTCGACCGTGCCGAAATGCTCGGCGAGATCCGCGGCCGACAGCCGGAGCGTGTAGAGGTTGCACATGGCTCAAGGCTAACATTTGAGGCCGAGGAGTCGAGGCCGAGGAGCCGAGGACCTGAGGACCTGCCAGACGCAAAAACCATGCTGACGCGCGGGACTAAACCTCATAAGGCCGCCGCCGGCTGTAATGGCCCGGAGGTGCGATCGCGCGAGAGCATTTAGGGCCCGACCCTGTTTCAAGTCATGCGACGCACTTCCGTTTCGGTGCTGCAACGAAACTTTAACGTATGATGGCGATGAGGCGCCTCCCTTCGGGGCGCGAGGTGTGGACGCCGTCCATTTAACTAAGGCGATGACCGACCTTGTTCGAGGTCTTGGTGCCAACCTCGCGAGAATAGTTCCGACGAGGGGTATCGTGACAGAGCAACGTGTTTGGGTAGGGTTTGATGTCGGCGCAGATAAGCTCGCCGCCTGTGCGAAATCCGATGACGGCGTTTCGATCGCGGAGGATCTGCTGCCTGCCACTATAGAAGGCGTTACCGGTTTTCTCAGCGCCCTTGGCCCGCCTCAGAACATCTCAATCGGCCTTGAGGCAGGATCGACCGGGATTCATCTGACTCGAAAATTGCGCAGCCAAGCTTATGCAGTGCACGTCTTCGACACCAGGCAAGCGAGTAAGTTCCTTTCCATTCGCGCGAATAAGACGGACACAAACGATGCCAGCGGCCTGGCGGATCTCGTGCGTTTAGGAAGGGGCGTCGTAGCGGAGATCACGGTCAAAAGCGCAGAATGTCAGCTTCTTCGCTCCAGGCTTATGCTCAGGCAGAAGTTGATACAGCTTCGAATGGCAGGAGAAGGTGCCATTAGGTCGGCCTTCCGCCTGAACGGAGGCAAGCTAGATCGATGCTGTTCCTCGGTGAGCCTACGTCGCAACGTCTTAGCTGAGATGGAGCGCATCCGCGAAGTAGAGGGTGTCGATCTTTCGCCGGACTTTGGCCCGGTGCTGGCCATCTGCGAGGCAATCCGGCGTCGCCTGGAGACGATGGATCGCGCCTTGGCGCGCATGGCCAAAAACCACTCGGTTTGCTCTCGCTTCCTTACCATCCCAGGCGTGGGTCCTATCACCGCGTTATCGTTTTACAGTAGTGTGGAGGATCCAGCACGCTTTAAGCGCAACGGTGATGTTGGGGCCTATCTAGGTCTGGTTCCGCGCCTCAAGCAGTCGGGCACAACCTCGGTTCGTTGGGGTATAAGCAAGATGGGGAATTCATTAACCCGAACCCATCTGGTCGGTGCCGCAGCGTCGATGATGCGGCAGAAAGGCGAACTGGGACCGTTACGCACTTGGGCGGACGGCCTTCGAACACGGGTGAATTATAAGCGCGTGACGACAGCTCTCGCGCGCAAAATCGCCGTCGTAATGCTGTCGATGTGGAAAAGCGGGCAGAAATACCATCGAGTGCCGCAAACGCCGATCTAAGCGGCGCTGGCCTAGCTAACGCGCCGGGCACAGGTGCCGCTTGAGCAGCCCATTCTGCACCAAGCCGGGCGGTGCATCACCGCGCTACGGCTGTCGGTTCGCATCACGTCCTTTCGATCGGCCGTAATTGAAGGCCGATGCGCCGACCGGGTGTAATCTGCGGATGTGGCGACAACCCTATGGATCAACGCGCAGCAGAAACGAAAGCGTCGCAAAAGCGCGGCGAAGGTGGCCTACGCCGCGGCTACCATTAACCGTGCTCGATCGCACTGGCCATACGTGCGCGCCAATCGCCGCCTTGCGCCTTGAACCGCTCGATGGTGGCGGGAGGCAAGCGCAACGTGACTGGCTCCAGCGGCGCGGCCGATCGTGGCCGGCCCCGACCGCGTTTGATGGCAGCGGCAAGCTCCGGAAGCGCCTCGCTGAACGGCTTGGCGACAGCAAGCTCCGCATCGGTCCATTCCGGGTTATCGGAAACGACCGCGAGATCTGCGTCGGTGTAGTTCCGCTTCTTCATGGCAACAGCTTCCTTTCCTTGTCGCTTGCTGGTCGCATACTGATCACGGAAAGCGCTTCTGTGCCGAGCGTTGCAAACATCACCGCGATCGAGCCATCGGCAAGTCGGCCGAACGCCTTGAAGCGGCGGTCCTTCGCAGCCACGACCAGCGAGGTTTCAAAGAACTCAATGGTGAGCCCGGCAAAGTCGAGGCCGTGTTTGTCAAAGGTCCGCGTGCCGCTTCGGTTCGTCCCAGAGGATCAACATTCTTTTTCTGTACACGAAAATACCAGAGTCGTCAATATTCGTACACGATAATTGCCGACGGCGCTTCGGCCTTGAAAACCGCCCGACAGCAGTCGGGCAGAACAGCCGACCGACGGCAATTGAGCGACTTTCGTCGGTCCGCTTTTTTGCCGATAGTAGCCCGTCGGCTTCCAGGCGAACAGATCGGCGCGGGGGCGACGGGGCGCTACCCCGCTAAGTCGCTTGCCTCTGCCGCCTTCAGAAACTCAGCGACGAAGCGCGCGGAGCCCCCGACCGCCTGCATTGCAGCAAGGAGCTGGCCGGGGCTGACGCTAAGCTCGGAGCACCAGAACGCGAGGTCCGCGTCATCATCGATTTGGATGTGTTGAGGCATGCGGGACCGTGTCTCGAAGGCCGAGACCGTAGTGGAGGCGCAGCCGATCGTCACTTACGTGCGAATACGAATGGCGCACGTGGACGCTCGCGGCGCTCGCGCAAGTTCCACATATGTTCCATAAAGCAGCTCGCGAATCGACGGAGCGCATTATGGATCTGAACGGCAAATGGGTGATGCTCAGGGAGGATGAGGCCTACGACGCCGGCAGCAATCAGGTGCTCGAAATCGACGGGTCCGAAGTGCGAAGCAACCGGGGAGATGCCGGGACCGCACGCGTTATCGGGGACGAGATCCGCATTGACCTGACGCCCATGGATCGCCTCCTGTTCAAGAACGCCGGTGGCGCTGCCGACGACCTTTCCGGCTTGCTGTACAGTTCCACCTCCGCGCTCCCGGCCGGCGATCTGATCGAAAACGAAGATGACGAGGACGAGGAGCCGGACTGGTGGTGCGACTCTGTGTTCCTGATCCGCCAAGCGGTGGCAGCCGAGCGGTTCAAGGACGGCTCCAGCCGATACTCCACGATTGACGTATCGATGTACGATCTCGATACGCTACGTGTCACAGGGTTCTTCGACACCGAAACTGACGAGGATGTCGCGGCGGTGTTGGTCAAGCTGCCGCTGGCGAAGGTGACTATGCGCGGGGCGAACGACGCGTAGTGCGTCGGCGTTGGCGGAGCGGCCGTATCGCGATCACGCCTGCGCCGCTCTCCGCCTCAACAAGCATGGCTGAGCGACAGCCTCGTCGCCAGGCACAACACCGTGCATCACGCCGATCAGGTCGGACTGCGCGCCGAGATCCTCGGGCAGAGCGAACTGCGCCAGCATCTGCCACTCGCCTTCCCCGGATAGTGCCGGCATTGGCAAAGTGATCGTGAGCTTGCCTCGTTCCACCTCGTAGCGCCCGATCGGCTTACCGTCGGTCGCCAGTGCGACGACGCTATTCCCGAGCACGACTTCGTTTCCGGCCGCATTCGCCGGACCGTCATTGCCGAAGTCGATCAGCCAGCGTCCTTCGATTGGCCCGGTCATCAATCCCTCTGTCGCTATTTTCGCCCCACACTAAGTGGCGGACCAGCCCGATTGCGTCTGCTGCGGACCGCTTATAGCTTCCCCGTCCCTATTTCCGAGGGTTCCGATGTTAAAAAACAAGCCGTCCATTTTCAGATCTATCGGGAAACCAGAGATTTCGCTGACGATGATCCGGATCAGCGAATGGAACGATCTTGGCTTTGGCCTACGCGGTAGCCACTACGTTAACGGTGAGATTGAAGGCGGGCATGAGATCTCAATCTCGGGAGCCGCGGACGAGTTTTGGACCCAAGGCAAACCGATGCCACGCCCATTTCCACGCCTGCATATAAAGATCTCCAGCGACCTTTCCCGGCGCCAAATGGAACGTGGGATTCTAGGTGGAGGGGACATCTTTGATACCTACGTTGATGTGGAATTGAACCTAGAACCGTATCAAGTGAAGGACATCTTGCAGGAGCTTCGTGTGAGCTCCGCGAGGCAGGTTCATGTCGCAGGCTATAGCATCAGCCCAAAGATATTCCGTGTTACACGCTTTGGGCTAAGCGGACCGCAAGATGGTTGCTGATACTCTGGTCCGGCTACCACGATGCTGTATCTTGGCCGGCTGAACAGGACTTTCAATCTGATACTTTGCATATAGCTCTTGCTACTTACCTGATCATCTGGCAGAACACAGTGGTCGGCAGATCATAGCCCTGCGCCGTGGGCACTCGAACTCTTCGGAGTGACGATTTGATCTGCCTCGAAACTCGTTCCGCGCTTATTAACCGCATCGCGAACAGCGATGGCGTGCGCGAGTTCATCCGGCCTGATGGCGCGACAATGGACTGGACCGATCTGGTCCGAACATCCCCTGCCCTAACAAAGACGGTCGTCCTCTCGAACGGCGAGGACGCTCTTGCTGCATTCGAACTGACCGCGCCCGGCATTTACCAGTCGCACACCATGTTCGCGAAGACGTGTCGTGGACGCCGAGCGATCAGCACCGCGCGCGAGATGGTCGCGTGGATGTTCGAGCATGGCGCGACGGTGGTCTGGGGATCGACCCCGCGCACCAACCGCAAGGCCTGCTGGTTCAACCGTCAGATCGGTGCGCGTGAGCTTGCCACGTCCGATGAAGCAGACGCCATTTTCGAAATCCGCCGCTCCGAGTGGGCGAGCTGATGGCAGCCATCTTCGCCACCCAAGATCCGGCGTTGATCAACAGCTTCGCGAACGACCCCGACATACTTCCCTTCTGCGGCTTCCCTGCCGGAACAGAGCGGGTCGATATGGCCGACCGCGCCGTTAACCCTGCCCTGCTCTTCGTCACGGACGGCGACGGCGCCATGATCTGCTTCGATCGCACGTCGGCAGGCTGGGAGTTTCACAGCATGTTCCGACGCTCGTGCCGTGGTCGCAAGGCCATCGCCGCCGCCCTTGCCATGTTCGATTGGCTGGCGCGCGAACGCGGCGCGACGACGCTTATCGGCACCTGCCCTGTCGAAAACCGGCCGGTCCGCTGGTTCTGCCGCCAGCTCGGCATGACGTCACAGGGCATCTCTCAAAACCATCAGTTCGGCCCCGTCGAGATCTTCAGGAAGGAACAGGAATGCCGTTAGCCGCAGCAGGTATCAGCGCTGCCGGGTCGCTGCTTGGTGGCATTACCGGAGGCAAGGGAGCGACGCGCGCGGCCCGGATCCAGGCCGACGCAGCTAAGGCCGGCATCGCCGAGCAGCGCAATGAGTTCAACACGATCCAGGCCAACGAAAAGCCGTATCAGGATGCCGGCACGTCCGCCCTGTCCAGCATGCTTGATCTGCTGGGGCTTGGAACGAGCGGCGCTGATGGCCAGCAGTCTGCTATCGACGCGCTGAAAGCCTCTCCTGCTTTCACGTCCCTTTTCAAAACCGGCAACGACACCATTCTGCAGGACGCGAGCGCAACCGGTGGATTGCGGGGCGGGAATACGCAGAACAGCCTAGCGAACTTCGGGTCCTCGTTGCTCGCTCAGCAAATTCAGCAGCGGCTAGGTGCCCTCGGTGGTCTTGTCGGCGTCGGCCAAGCAGGGGCTGCCGGCACGAACGCGGCGGCAACGAACACCGGGAGCGCTATAACAAACCTTCTTGGCCAGCAGGGGGCTGCCTCGGCTGGTGGCACCCTTGGCGCGGCCACTTCATGGCAGAACGCACTGAACAGCGTGGGCAAGCTCCTTGGCGGATCAGGGCTTACCAGCCTGTTCGGCAGCAACACGCCCACCATCAACAATCCAAATGTCGATCTGTCCGGCATCAAGACGAACTTGGCCTGGTAATGGCAAGCGATCCCAGCCAGCTCATGTCGATACTCGCTCAATCCTCTGGGCAGTTCGGCAACTCATTCCTCGAAGGACAGCAGGCAGCACAGCAAAAGGCGGCCAACGATCAGGTCATCGCGCTCAACGCGGCCAAGCTCCAGGACGTGCAGCGGCAGACCGCCGCCGACGCGGCTTTCCAATCGGACTGGGCGAGCTACCTGAAGAACCCGACTACGGATGGCCTAGCGGGGATCGCAGTCAAGTATCCGGCGCACGCGGACGCTGTGAAGGAATTTTGGGCCATCAAGGGACCCGAGGCCCGGAACGCCGATCTCAGTGCGATCAGCCAGCCGCTATCCGCCCTCCAGAACAACCGCCCCGATCTCGCCGTGCAGACGCTGCAGCAATACCGCGACGCGGCAGTGCGGGCCGGCAAGCCCACCGCCGATCTGGACGACGAAATTTCCGCGCTTCAGTCGGGCGATAAGGATGCCATCAACGCCGTGAAGGGCACGTTGATGATGCACCTTGCCGCCGTTGATCAGGACGGCAAGTTCGCGGAGAGCCTGTCGCGAGCAAAGAAGGCGTTGTCGGGCGGTGATCCCTACACGCTGGGCCCGAACGACGTCCGGTATGACGGCAACAACACGGTTGTCGCACGAGGTGTCGCGAAGCCCACCTATGAGAAGATCACCAACGCGGATGGATCAGAATCGCTGGTCCAAGTTGGAGGTGATGATGCAGGATCCGCGTCGGCACCTGCCGGGGGATCGGTCAACAAATCCGGCGGCGGCAATCAGCCGCTTTCCGTTCGGCTCAACAACCCCGGCGCGATCAGGTTCAGCCCCCAGAATCAGTGGCAGGGCCAAGTCGGCAACAGCGGCGGCTTCGTTCAGTTCGATACGCCCGCCAATGGTGCCCGCGCCCATCAACGGTTGATCGCCAATCAGATCAAGGCGGGCTATAACACGCCGCTCGCCTGGGCGCAGCACTATGCCCCCGCCAGCGACGGCAACGATCCGTCGGCCTATGCGGCCACGGTCGCGAAGGGCCTTGGGATTGGCGTCAACGATAAGATGCCGCTCAGCGCGGTGCCGAAGGTCGCTGCCCTGTCGGCGCGAGTCGAGTCCGGCGGCAGTCCGCCTGCTCATGATGGTCCGCTCGTTGGTGCCGCAGGCTCGTCATCCGCGCCCGGTGTGAAGGTCCTCTACACCTCCAAGCCGGCGGATGCAGGCCAGGATGCCGCAACCGTGGACTTCTACGGCCAGAAGGTTGCCGCCGGTGGTGATCTGCCGCAGCTGGGCATGGGCAAGCAGGCCGCCGCGATGCGTCAGGCCATCCTCGCTCGCGCAGCGCAAATTCAACAGGGACAGGGCATGAGCGGTGCTGATAGCAACCTGCTGCATGCTGACGTGAAGACGGCCACGACCGCCCTCGCGGCGCTACAGAAGACGCGGAACGGCCTGAACCCCTATCTCCAGACATTCGACGGCGCTTCAGCGCAGGTCCGCGCGTTAGCGCCGCAGGGTGTTGGCGGCTCGATACCGATCTTCAACCGGTGGATCCAGGGAGGCCGGACGAACGTCAGCGGCGATCCTGCGGTCAGTAAATTCAACGTCGCGATCAACGCGGTGGCGAACGAGAACGCCAAGATCATGTCGGGCGCGAGCGGCGGGGCGATCTCGTCGGACTCTGCCCGCCATGAAGCGATGGAGCTGATCAACAACGCGCAGACCCTGCCGCAGCTCTATGCCGTGCTGGACCAGATGCACACGGACACGCAGATCCGGATGAAGTCGCTAGACGACCGTCAGGCTGCGCTCAGGGCGACAATCGCCGGCAAGGGTTCTGGGCCGTCCACGACAGGCAGCGCTCCGGTCCGGGTATCCAGTCGTGCCCAAGCCATGGCGCTACAGCCCGGCACTGTTTTCATCACCCCTGATGGCCGGAGGCTCGTCCGCTAATGGCTCAAGCTGCTCGCGATGAGTTCGCAGGTTTCGAGCCGGCGCCGCTGTCACCCGACATCGCCGGCCGCAACGTCGATGGCCCGACCGATGAGTTTGCCGGCTTTCATGCGGCAGATGGCAGCGCGGTCGCGCCTGATCATCCCCAGGCCGTTCCGATGCCTGCCAACGGCGTGCCGGCACCGCACCCGCTCATGTTCGTGCCGGCTGGTGCCGATCTGTCCACAACGGTCGGCGATGCGAAGGTTGGCGATTGGCAGGATCTGCTACCGAAGCGTCCGGTCTCCAAGCTCTCTGCGGACGACGAGGCGACGCTGAACGGCCTGTATCGGTCGGGCACAGGAAGCGAGATCACGCAGTTCCTGTCGTCGCGGGGCTACTACGCGGACCCGCATCAGAACGACCTGTTCGCAGCCCAACGCGACAAGGCTCGCGCTCAGGGCGGCAAGGTCAACTACGGCATCACCTACGCGCTGCCCAAGGTCCACAATCAGGACGGCGCGGTCGGAGCCGCTGGGCGCGGTGTCGGGCGCGGCGCGACCGCCGACTTCCTGGATGAAGCTGGTGCGGTCGTTGATGCGCTAGGCGGCACGTCCGGCCGTAAGAACGTCTGGAACAGCGACAAATCCTTTGGCGATCTATATAACCGGAACGTCGATCAGAATCGCGCCATTCTGAGCGCGGACGACGAGGATCATCCATATGCATCATTGGCAGGTGAGATTGCTGGCGGTCTTGCTGTGCCTCTTGTTGGTGAAGGCGTCGGGCTCACGCGCGGTGTTTCGGCGGTGGCTCAGGACTCGTATCGCGCCGCCCGGCTTGAGGGCTTCACAGCCGACGAGGCCCGCACGATCGCACAGCGGTCCGTCGCTCGCCGACTCGCGACCGAGGGCGCGGCTTACGGTGGTGCCTACGGGGCAGGCTCCGCGGATGGCGATGCCGGCGAACGACTTCTAGGCGCTGCAACCGGAGCGGTAGAGGGCGGAGTAGCGGGTCGCGCGCTCGGCTTCGTTGGCGAGCATCTTGCGCCAACTGCCTACGCCGCGCGTGTCGCGGATCGCGCCTTACCGGCTGCCGAACCGTCCGAAGCGGCATTGGTGGGCCAAGCTGCCACGCGGCAACGCGTGGCGATCCTACCTCAGGATGTTGGCGGGCGCGGTGTGGGTCGCGCAACTCAAGGCGCGGCTCAGACACCGTTCGGGGCCAAAGTGATCGGGGACGCTGCTGACCGGCTATATGACAGCTTCAGCGGACGCGTCGGCGAACTGGCTGGCGATGCGCTATCGCCTAAGGATGTTGGCAACATCGTCGGCCAGCGTGCGGCGGATGTCGCCCGTCGTGGCGCATCAGCGGCCGACCAGACCAGCGGAGCCGTCGAGAATGCGCTTGCCGCGCCGGTCGATGCCACAAGCGCAGGACAGCTGATCCAACGCGGCGTATCGCGCTTCATGGATGACACTGCCGATCGCGCGTCCACCCTCTACGATCAGGTTCCGATAAGGCCGGAGCAGCCCGCCCAACTGAGCAGCACCCGCAGACTTCTGGGCGATCTGACCGAGGAATGGGCCAGCAATCCCAAGCTCGGCGCGCAGTTCCTGAACTCCAAGCTCAGCCGGTTCCTAAAAGCGCTGACGCCCGAGACGACACCGGTCCTGGACAGGAGCATGTCAGGGGTCGGTGTCCCTCCCCGGGTGATCGGAACGACCGAAAAAGGCGGACAGCTTTCGTGGAGCGATCTGTCCGAGTTCCGCACGCGTGTCGGCGACATGCTGTCCGATCCGAACCTGACGGAGAAGATCGCGCCCCGTCAGCTCCGTGCGCTGTATGGCGCCCTGACGACCGACATGGAGGCGACAGCGCGAGACGCCGGCCCCGAGGCGCTCAGCCGGTGGAAGCGCGCAAACAACTTCTACGATGGGCGCATGAAGCGCATCAACGATACGTTCTCGTTGGTGGTCGGCAAGAAGGGCGATGCGACGCCGAACGAAGCCTTCGCGTCGGTGCAGGCGATGCTCAAGCCGGGATCAACCGGCAATGCCTTGGCATTCGCGCGTATCATGCGTTCGCTATCGACAGAGGACGCGAATGCCGTCCGCGCCTCGATCGTCAATGACGCGCGCGGGGGGCGGCAGTTCGACCCCGACCGTTTCGCCAAGTCGTGGAGCCAGCTTTCCGAACGAGGCAAGTCCGCGCTGCTGCCGCAATCCGGCATGCGGGTGATGATGGACGACGCGGCCGGGCGTGCCGCGCTTGATAGCCGCAACCCGTTTGCTGGCATGAGCGGGGAACAGATCTTCGCCAAACTCGACGCTATGGCCGGCAACAGAGGTGACGCCAACCGCTTCGCTGCCACGCTGGCGAAGCTATCGCCGGACGAGGCCAATGCGGTTCGCTCCACCTTCATCGATCAGGGCGGCCGCGCTGCCCCTGGTGCACAGAACGCTGCTGGGGATGCGTTCAGTATCTCGCGCTGGCTGACACGCTGGAACACGATGACGCCCGACGCGAAAGCCGCCTTGTTCGGGCGGGGTGAGCTTCGCGCAGCAATGAACGACCTGGCGCTGGTCGCCGAGCATGTGAAAGCGTCTGAGCGGCTGGCCGGTCATAGCAACACAGGAGCCGTCAACAGCTTCAACGCGACCACTGGCGGCCTATTCGGCGCCGTTCAAAGTCTGATCGCCGGCACGTTCACAGGACACCCTTTGCTCGGGATTGCCGGCGGTATCTCGCTGTCCGCCCCCGCCGCCTATCAGAGGATCAGTGCGGAAGTGCTTACCTCGCCCCGGTTGCTGCGCTGGCTCACCCGCGTGCCGAAGCAGGCAGACCGTGCCGGGCAGCTCGCATATCTGTCGAAGCTGTCCACGATCGCCGCGCGCGAACCGGCCATCGCCGAAAACGTCCTCGACATGCGCGACTTCTTCCGAGCCGCCATTTCGAGATCACCCGAGAAGGCCGCCGCTCAGGATGAAGGCGATCGTCGGCAGAAAATACCAGACCAGCGGCGCGGCGCCGATCAGCAGCAGTAATTTTCGCATCAGCACGGGATATTGGGAATGACCGGTAAGGAACAAGAGGGGTACATGACGATCACGGAAGCGGCGACAGACGTGGCACAGGAGAAAAGCCTGTTGAGCATGATCTCCGATTGGCTGTTTCCCAATGGCCCGTTCGCCGGCCACGACTATCATGCCGAAGCGATCCGGGAAGCGACGCTCGACTGGCTGGCGGGGCAGCTTGCTGTCGTGTCGCATGCGCCGTTTTCAATCGCTAAAGCCGCGCTGAACAACGCGATCCCGGTCAGCGAGCGTCATGTTCTCGACGGCGGCGAAGCCTTCATTTTCGCGGTCGATCAGGCGGCAATCGTCTTGGGATGCGATCCTGATGCGGTGCAGCTTCGACCCCGGCAGCTGAATTCCTGAGGCTATGGACGCCCCGAAATCAACCGGCCGGAAATCGGATGGCACCTTTGCGCCCGGCAACGCGCTTGGAGGCCGGCCGAAAGGGTCGCGCCACAAGATCACGCTCGCGATCGAGGCGCTACTTGAGGGCGAGCACGAGAAATTGACCCGCAAGGCGATCGACATGGCGCTGGAGGGTGACGGGCCCGCTCTGCGGCTGTGCCTCGAACGTCTGGCGCCACCGCGCAAGGATGCCCCGATCGCCATTGATCTGCCCGCCGTGAAGTCTGCCGAGGACACCGTAACGGCTTCGTCAGCGGTGCTGGCAGCGGTCAGCGCGGGCGAAATTACGCCCGATGAGGCTGGGCGCGTGATGACGCTCCTGACGGCGCACAGGGCCATTGTTGAGGTTGGGGATCTGGAACGCCGCCTAGCGGCATTGGAGGCAGCGAGATGAGGAACGGAAACATGAAGGATCGCGTGAGAAGCCTTGAGGTGGCGCGGGCACCTGATCCGCTCAATCAGCAGCAGATTGAGGAGGACGCGGCGACCGTTCGCCTCAAGCTGAACAAGCTCGTGACAGGCTTCGCTGATGCCGATGCTGACGTGACGCCGGAACGGTGGGCGGCCATGTCGCTCGCCTCGCAGATGGCTTGGGTCATGCGCTTTAAGCCGCGAGCGTGCCACGCATGATGAGGGAGATGCATCGGCGGATCAGCGCCGTGGAGGCAATGCGCATGACGGCGCCGGCAGAGATACGCGCCTGGTTGGGCGACCCGCTCACCGCTGCCGAGCAACGCGACCTTGCCGCCGGACGGCGGATCCCCCCGGCATACAACCCAGCCGGCTCGCTACCCAACGCGCTTCAGGCCTGGCTCGATGAGCGTCCCGCATTCACGAAACAGGAGAAGTGATGATGGGCATGGCAACACTACGCAACCGGGTCGATCAGCTTGAAACGTCGTCGGGTGTCAACGTGCCCCGTCACCGTGTCGTGCTTGTGCCGTATGAGTCGAGCCGAGAGACCGCACTCGCCGCTGCTCGCATCCAGCCGGGCGAAAACGTCACCCTCGTCAATTTTGTCGCACCAGGGGACCGCGTATGATCCAGCCTGAGCCCCTGCACTTCGCTGTCGCGCATTACCTGTTCGCGGATGTGAAGGCGACACTGGAATCATGGCAGGCGGACTTGGACACTCGTCGCGAGGAAAGGGTTGCACAGTTCGAAAAGCGCCTTGCCGCGTCCGCCGTCGCTCCGGGCATGTCGTTCGCCGATCATGCGGAAATCCAGGCTGATGCCGCGATTGAGCGTTGGTGCGCCCAACGAGGTTCCCTTGCGGAGGACGCCGTGTCGCGCTTGAAACCGGAGACAGTAGCCGCCACTCAGAGGTTAGGCATGTCCGCGCAACTAGGGCATCTTATCGGCTTGCATCTCGACAACACACTTCGCCGGCTGGACATCGACCTGAGAGCAATCGTTCAGAATTCACGCTGACGTAAGTTTCCCTACGACAATCATCATCAAGCTTCCCTTCCTAAGAAAACTTTGATTCTGGCTCTTTGCTTTGCATGTCGACAAAATTTTTGATCGCGTCGAACGCGCTATTGTGCGCGCGTTGCAGGCCTATCATGGGATGGTCTTGCGAGCGCTGTGAGATCCGACCTTCGAAGCAAGCGTATTCCTCTTGCGGGAGGCCAAAAACATCTTTGAACCTGACTACGGATTTCATGGTCACCAAGATGAGGTCGGCGCCCGTAACGGTCTCAAGTATCTCTTTGGCGTCCAAGCCACTCCCTCCGAGTCGGCCCGAAGTCCATGTGCCCCGCGAGGCGACATCATGATTCCACAGCGATCCAGAGAGATCCACGCCCGGGCCGGTCATAACGAACCGCTGACCGCCCCCTTTCTCGACGGCTGTGATGTAGGCGTTGTATCCCCAGGACAGCTGGCGCGCGGGCGATAAACCCGAGTTGAACAGCTTCGCGCTGGCAAACAGTTGCCCAAACTGATCTAGGCCTACCTCGACAGCTTCAAAAACAAGATACGCTCGCGTCTGTGCTTGACCATTTTCCCGCGCGATGGCGTTGGCGTCGGCAGTAAGCTGGATGGCCCGTCTGCCCTGCCGTATTGTGACGATGAGAGCGATCAGCGCGACTGAGCTCGTCACGAAGCCGCCAAGGGCAATCAAATTATACCACCACGCCCGGTTAGCTGAAGCTTCGGCGGCAATTGCGGATCGAAGCGCGAAGCAGTCGGCGGGAGAACTAGCCCTCGGCAGTCGGCCGCAGAGCGTAGCGGCGGCATCCCCTGCGTCGGGTAAGCGCCATCCGATATACAGTCCCGCAGCGCCGACAGCTGAAATGCATAGGATCGCCGCCGATGTGATTACAACGGCTCGGCGACCGGGAAAGCTGGGCATCTGCATGCGCCATCCATAGACGGTTGGCGGCACCCTGCCCACCAGAGAGGCAGCAATCTAATCCTCAGGATTACGCAGCGATTACGTGAACGAAAAAGCCGGACCATTTCTGGTCCGGCTCTCGCCCACATTTCTGTGGAAAAACAATGGTGCACCCGGAGCGATTCGAACGCCCGACCCTCAGATTCGTAGTCTGATGCTCTATCCAGCTGAGCTACGGGTGCGCTGGGAGGTCGCCTTTACGACCGGTTTTTGCGGTGCGCAAGTGCGTTGCGCGATTCTTTTGCGAGGAATAGACGAAAGCCATGAAACGCCCCCTCCTCGCCGCCCTCATCGCCCTGCTGTCGACGGGGTGCGTCGAACAACGCGTCTCGCGCTACCCCTCGCTCCAGCCGCGCCCGATCGAGCGGCGCAGCAATGCCGAAGCCGTGACGGCGGAGGCCACCGCCGCGCCTGACCCCACGCTTGACCGGACGCTGGCAGATTATGCGAAGTCGCTGGCGGAGAGCGATTCGGGCTTCGTACCCGCAGCCGCCGTGGCGGAACGCGCGGCGCGTGCCGCACGCGGCGATTCGCCGGGCGGCGAGCGCTGGATCACCGCACAGACTGCGCTCGGCAAGCTCGACGCGTTTCGCGCCGCGACCTCGGCGACCGTCACCGATCTCGAGGAACTCGCGCTGAACCGTGCGCGCGACAGCAAGCCGCCCTATCCGGCGGCGGACGCGCTGAAGGACAAGGGCGAGGCGCAGCTCGCCGCCGAGATCAGCCGGATCGCGGAGATCCAGACGCTGGTGCCGGGCGGCTGATCCGATAGACGATGTGCCGGCGCAGCGGACTGTCCGCCGCGACGGCGGGATGGTCGAAGTCCGCCGCCGGGTCGCGCGTCATGCCGAGCCGCTCCATCAGCCGCCAGCTCGGCTGGTTGGCGGGCACCGTCATCGCCGCGATCTCGTCCGTGTCGAGATGCGTCCAGCCCCAGTCGAGGCTCGCGCGCGCAGCCTCCTGCGCATAGCCCTGCCCCCACTGCGCGCGGGCAAGCCGCCAGCCGATCTCGACGCCATCCGCCAGCGGCGTGCCGGCCGGCCCCGGCTTCACCCCGCAAAATCCGAGCAGCATTCCGTCCGCGCGACGCTCGACCGCCCAGAAGCAATGGCCGTGGCTTTGCAGCAGCGCGATCTGGCGATCGATCGCCGCGTCGCTCTCGGCACGCATCGCCGGCGCGCCGAGGAAGCGCATCACTTGCCGGTCGGTGCAGATCGCGTGAAACGGTGCGCGATCCTCGTCACGCCAGCCACGTAGGGTCAGCCGCTCCGTCTCGATCACGCCGGCCGCGCGATCGCATAAGCGACGGTGATCCGCCGCGGATCGTCAGCGCCGAACTTGGGATGTTCGAAGCTCGCGCCAAACGGCGCCATCCCCAGCCGCTCCATCACGCGCAGGCTGGCGCGGTTCTGCGCTGCGGTGATCGCGACGATGCGCGGTTCGGTGCGGTTTGCCCAGCCCCACGCTAGGCTCGCCCGCGCGGCTTCCTGCGCATAGCCCTGCCCCCAGGCGCTCGCCGCCAGCATCCAGCCGATTTCGAGTTCGCCCGCGATCGGCGTGTCCTCCGCACCCGGCTTGAGCCCGCAATAACCGATCACCGCACCGTCCACGCGCCGCGCGACCGTCCAGAAGCCGACGCCGTGCGCCGCGCGGTAGCCCTCGTGTCGCGCGATCGTCGCGGCACTGTCCCCGGGCGATTTCACCGGGCCGAGATCGGCCATCACCGCCGGATCGCTCCACATCGCGTGGAGCGGCGCATGGTCGGTCGCCACCGGCAGCCGCAGGATCAGGCGCCCCGTCTGGATCATACCCTCTCGATCATACCGTCTCGATCACGCGCCCAGCAGGCGCGCCGCGTGGAGCGCATGGTAGGTCAGCACGCCCGAACAGCCTGCGCGCTTGAACGCCATCAGCGTTTCGAGCACCACCGCGTCGCGCTCCGCCACGCCGGCTGCGACCGCTGCCTCAAGCATCGCATATTCGCCCGACACCTGGTAGGCGAACACCGGCACCTGGAACTCGGTCTTCACGCGCAGGATGATGTCGAGATAGGGCAGCCCCGGCTTGACCATCACGCTGTCCGCGCCCTCGGCGAGATCGAGCGCGACCTCGCGCAGCGCTTCCTCCGCGTTGGCGGAGTCCATCTGGTAGGTCTTCTTGTCGCCCTTGAGCAGCCCGCGCGAGCCGACCGCATCGCGGAACGGGCCGTAGAAGCCGCTCGCGTATTTCGCCGCATAGGACATGATCTGGACGTTGACCTTGCCCGCCCCTTCCAGCGCGTCGCGGATCTGGCCGATGCGCCCGTCCATCATGTCGGAAGGCGCTATGATGTCCGCCCCCGCCGCCGCCTGGTTGAGCGCCTGCGCGACCAGCATCTCGGCGGTGGTGTCGTTCACCACGTAACCGGCTTCGTCGACCAGCCCGTCATGGCCGTGCGCGGTATAGGGATCGAGCGCGACATCGGTCAGCACGCCGACTTCGGGCACCGCATCCTTCAGCGCGCGGGTGGCGCGGCACATCAGATTGTCGGGGTTGAGCGCCTCGCGCCCATCCTCGCTACGCAGGTGCGGCGGCGTGTTGGGGAACAGCGCCACGCAGGCGATGCCGGCATCGCGCGCTTCCTTGGCGCGCGCGACGATGTTGTCGATCGACCAGCGCGACACTCCCGGCAGGGTCGTGATCGGTTCCTCGACGCCCTCGCCTTCGGCGATGAACAGCGGCCAGATCAGGTCGGCGGGGGTCAGCACCGTCTCGGCATGGAGGCGGCGGCTCCACGGCGTGGAACGGGTGCGGCGGAGGCGAAGCGCGGGATAGTGACTCATGCCCGCCCAGATGCGCCCTCAGCCGCTCGGGTGCAACCGCCCGGCGGGCTCGGAGGTGGCGCGTGCGCTCTCGCGCGCCTGCTCGGCATGTTCGGGCACCGCCAGCACCTGCGAGCGCCAGTTGCCGCGAACGAAATATAGCGCGGCGAGCGCCAGCGACACGACCGAGCTGAGCGGGAACGCCCACCACAAGGCATCCGCGCCGAGCAACGGCTTGCCCAGCAGCGCGAGGCCGACGCGGAACGGGATCAGCGAGACGATCAGGATCAGCAACGGCGCGAGCGTCGCGCCATTGGCGCGTACGGTCGCGAACAGCACCATGGTCGCGCCGAACAGCAGGAACGTCCAGCTCGAGATGAGCTGGATATGCCGCGCGATCGGGATCGCCGGGCTGTGGCTGTCGATGAACAGCGCCATCACCGGCCGGTCGAACAGGATGATCGCGGTGATGACCACGAGCGTGATGATCGTATTGTAGAGGATGCCCGCACGCGTGATCTGGTTGACCCGCCCCCACAGCCCCGCGCCGATATTCTGCGCGGCCATGCTGCTCACCGCCGCGCCGATCGCCATCGCCGGCATCTGGATGTAGTTCCACAACTGCTGCGACACCGCATAGGCCGCCGCCGTCTCCACGCCCTGCCGGTTGACGAGGCCGATCATGGTCAGGCCTGACACCGACATTACCAGCATCTGCGCCGCCATCGGCACGCCCTTGGCGACGATGATCCGCACCAGCGCGGGATCGGGGATCAGATAGGCAAGCTCCGCGCCGCGCAGCCGGATCGGCAGATCGCGCGCATAGATATAGACGAGCAGCCCCACCGCCGACACCGCCGCCGCGATCAGCGTCGCGGTCGCCGAGCCGGCGATGCCCATTTCCGGGAATGGCCCGATCCCCCGGATCAGTAGCGGGTTGAGCCCCGCGTCGATCACCGCGCTCAGCACCATGAACCACATCGGCGTGATCGCATCGCCGGTGCCGCGCAGCCCGATCTGGATCAGCAGGCCGAGCATCGACAGCGGCAGGCCAAGGAAGATCACGCGCAGATAGATGAGCGCCAGCGCCTGCGCGCTGCCCGGCGTCGCCATGACGTGGAGGATCTGGGGCGCGAACACATAGCCAAGCACCGCGATCACCACCGCCGTGCCGAGCACCAGCCCGACCGCCGATCCGAACGCCCTGCGCGCCGCCTCGATATCGCGCCGCCCCATCGACTGGCCGATCAGGATCGACGCGGCCATGCCGAAGCCGAACACCGCGCCGAAGGTGAGGAACATCACGATCGTGGCGTTGGACGTCGCCGCCAGCGCACTCTCGCCGAGGAATCGGCCGACCCAGATCGAATTGATCGACCCGTTGAGCGTCTGGAGGATGTTCGACGCGAGCGTCGGCAGCGCGAAGGCGAGCAACGTCCGCCCGATCGGGCCGGTCGTCAGATCCCTGCCTTGCCGTGTCGGCGGCTGTGCCACGCGCGCATCCTCTCGTCTGGTATGGGAAAGCGCGATAGGCGAGACGCCGGGATTCTCAAAGGGGGCGCGGCGGGAAAGGCCGCTTCGCGGGTTCACGCCGTCGCTCCGCACGTCATGGAAGCCGGGGCTGGCATGATCGATGCGACACGAGCGCCCGCCCCAAGCCGTCATGCCAGCGAAAGCTGGCATCTCCCGGCAGCATCCCCAGCGCCCGCCACGGGGAGACCCCAGCTTGCGCTGGGGTGACGATTGCGCGCCCAACCCGTCGCCTCGGCGCAGGCCGAGGCGGTTGCGTAATCTGGCGATCCGCTTTCCACGTAAAGAAGCGGCCCCGGCCTGCGCCGGGCTTACCCCAGCCGCGCCAGCGCCGCGCCCAGCCGCTCCGCCTCTGCCGCCTTTTCGGCGTGATCGGCGCGTGCCTTCTCGACTGCCTCGGGCTTGGCGCGCTCGACGAAGCTCGCGTTCCCCAGCCGCCCGGCGAGCGCATCGCGCTCCTTCTCCGCCGCAGCGATGCCCTTGGTGAGCCGCGCGCGTTCGGCATCGAGGTCGATCACCCCGGCGAGCGGCAGCACGAAGGTCGCCTCCTCGATCACCACCTGCGCCGCGCCGCCGGCGGGCGCGTCGCCCTCGGCGAAGTCGATCCGCGCGAGCCGGGCGATCACCGCCTGCTGGCGCGCGATCCGCGCCTGCGTCTCCGCGCCCGCATCGCGGACGTGGAACGGCATGCGTGTGCCCGGCGCGATGTTGAGTTCGGTCCGCGCCGCGCGCACCTCGCTCACCAGCCGGATCAGCCAGTCGATCTCGCGGCGCGCCTCCGGGTCGATCGCGCGGGCGTCGGCCATCGGCCAGTGCGCGACGATCAGCTCGCTGTCACGCGCGCCGGTCTTCGACCACAGTTCCTCGGTGATGAACGGCATGAACGGGTGGAGCAGCACGAGGATCTGGTCGAGCACCCAGCCCGCCACGGAACGCGTCTCGTCCGCCTCCGGCCCCCTCGCGGGCGCATCCATCTGGCCGAGCAACGGCTTGATAAGCTCGATATACCAGTCGCAGAACCGGCTCCACGCGAACTGATAGACCGCATTGGCCGCGCCATCGAAACGGTAATCGGCGAGCGCGAGATCGACCGCCTGCACCGTCTCGATCGTCTCGGCGATGATCCATTTGTTGACCGCGAGCGTGGCGTGCGGCGCCTCCAGCGTGGCGCTCGCGCCGATGCCGTTCGCCTGGCAGAAGCGTGCGGCGTTCCACAACTTGGTCGCGAAGTTGCGATAGCCCTCGACGCGCTTCTCATCCATCTTGATGTCGCGGCCCTGGCTTTCCATCGCCGCCATGAAGAAGCGCAACGCATCCGCGCCGTAGCGGTCGATCAGCCCGAGTGGATTGACGACATTGCCCTTCGATTTCGACATCTTCTGCCCGTCCGCCGCCCGAACGAGGCCGTGCAGGTAGAGCGTCTTGAACGGCACATCCTTCATGAAGTGGATGCCCTGCATCATCATCCGGGCATCCCAGAAGAACAGGATGTCGAAGCCGGAGATCAGCACGTCATTGGGGTAGCGGCCGTGGAGCGTCGGATTGGTGTCGTCCGGCCAGCCCATCGTCGCGAACGGCCACAGCGCCGAGGAAAACCACGTGTCGAGGACGTCGCTATCCTGCGTGAGAACGACACCCGCCCCAGCCTGGGCGCGTGCCTCGGCTTCGGACAGAGCAACATAGACCACACCGTCGTCGCCGAACCAAGCCGGAATTCGGTGCCCCCACCACAATTGCCGCGAGACGCACCAAGGCTGGATATTCTCCATCCAGTTGAAGAACGTCTTCTCCCACGTCTTCGGCACGATCCTGATCGCGCCCGAGCGGACCGCCTCGATCGCCGGCTTCGCCAAGGTCGCCGCATCGACATACCACTGGTCGGTCAACCACGGCTCGATCACCACGCCCGAACGGTCGCCGTAGGGCGTCTGGATCGTGCGCGGTTCGAAATCGTGCTCGGCATCCTCCTTGTCGAGATGCGTGACGAGCAGGCCCAGCGCCTTCATCCGCGCCACCACCAACTCACGCGCGCCGTCGACCTTATCCTTGCGGAAGCGGTGCAGCCCGATGAACTCGGCCGGCACCAACCCGTCGGCGGTCTGCACGACGTCGGCCTTCGCATCGAGCATGTTGAGCATGTCGCGCGCCTCGATGCCGGCGCGCCTCGCGACCTCGAAATCATTGAAGTCGTGACCCGGCGTGATCTTCACCGCGCCCGAACCCAGTTCGGGGTCGGCATGATCGTCCGCGACGATCGGAATTCGACGCCCGGTGATCGGCTGCTCGATGAACTTGCCGATCACGCTCGCATAGCGCTCGTCCGCCGCGTTCACCGCCACTGCCATGTCGGCGAGCATCGTCTCGGGCCGGGTCGTCGCGACGACGATATGGTCGCGCCCGTCCGCGAGGCGAACGCCGTCAGCGAGCGGGTAGCGGAAGTGCCAGAAGCCACCCTTGATCTCGCGCGTCTCGACCTCAAGGTCGGAGATGGCGGTGCCGAGGCCCGGATCCCAGTTCACCAGCCGCTTGTCGCGGTACAGCAGGCCCTCGTTATACAGATCGACGAACACCTTGAGGACGGCTTTCGAAAAGCCCTCGTCCATCGTGAAGCGTTCGTTCTGCCAGTCCATCGAGCAGCCGAGCCGCCGCAATTGCTGCGTGATCTCGCCGCCGCTCTCGGCCTTCCAGTCCCAGACCTTGGCGACGAAATCCTCGCGGCTGAAACCGGTGCGCTTCTGGCCATGCTGAGCCATCTGCCGCTCCACCACCATCTGCGTGGCGATGCCGGCGTGATCGGTGCCGACCACCCACAAGGCATCCTTGCCCTTCAGCCGGGCGTGGCGCGCAAGGATATCCTGCAACGTATTGTCGAGCGCATGACCGATGTGGAGCGAGCCGGTCACGTTGGGCGGCGGGTTGACGATCGTCCACGGCTCGGCACCGGGGCGATCGGGGCGGAACAGGCCGTTCGCCTCCCAATGCGCATACCAACGCTGCTCGATTTCGGCGGGGTCGAAGGTTTTGGGAAGTTCGCTCATGCGCCCAGCGTTTACCGGGAAGCGCTCAAAATAAAAGGGCGGCGCGTTCCCGCACCGCCCTTCCGTTCGGATCGCGTGTCGATCAGACCGCGTCGTGCGGTACGGTCCTGGGTTCAGGCGCGGGCGCCGGTGCCTTGGCGGGGGTCGGCGCGGTGCCGAATTTCGCCGCCTTGCTGCAATCGCCCGAGCTTTGCGAGACGACCTTGGGCTGCGCGCTGCCGTAGGAGGTCATCTGGTAGCTTTGCGTGCAGCCCTTGCCGTCTGCGCCGCTGCTGTACGACGTGTACGAATAGCTGACCGTGCCGCCGCCGGGCAGGGTCTTCATCGCCGCCTGATCGAGCTTGCCGTTCGGCTGCGCGGTGGCCGCCTGCTGCTGCATGGCCGCGACCTGCTTCATCATCGCGGCCTGCTGGCGATCGAAATCCGCAAACATCTGGTCGAAGCCGGCGAACGCCATGCGTGGATCGACCAGCGCGAAAGGCACGGCCTGCGAAACCGGCACCAGCTCAACCTTGGGCGCGACATCGCCGAAATAGCGGACGTGCGCGACCGAACCGTCGGGCAGGTTGACGTTCATCACATGCATCGCGCGATCCGCCGCGAGCGCGCTTCCGGCCAGCGCCGCCGTACCGATCCCGGCCAGCGCGAGTTTCGAAATCAGGTTCATAAAGCTGTCTCCTCAGCATCTTGAACGACGCGGGAAAGTGTATTCCGCCAAGCTGAACCGCAGATGAAAGCAACCCGCGCCGCGCTCACGCATTGAAGCTGTTCCGCCCAATGCCGAGGATCAGCCGATGCCGACAGAATACACGATGCTCGCTTGGGGCTGCGTGCTCGCCCTCGTCCACATCTTCGCCGCCTCCACGGTACGGACGGCGCAATATGGCACCGCCTGGAACGCGGGCAACCGCGACTCGGACCCGGGCGCGCCTTCGCCGTTGGTCGGCCGCCTGACGCGGGCGCAGGGCAATTTCTTCGAGACGTTCCCGCTGGTGATCGCGATCGTCGCGCTGCTCGGCCTTGCCGATATCCACACGCGATGGACCGCGATCGGCGCGGTGGTGTGGCTGGTCGCCCGCGTCGCTTATCTGCCGATCTATGCGGGTGGCATCGTCTATGTCCGCTCCGCGGTGTTCCTCGTCAGCCTCGCCGGCATCGTGATGATGCTGTGGCCGCTGCTCACGGCCACGCTGTGAGGCTCATTGCGGCGTCTTGCCGGTCCATTTGCCCATCCAGCCGAGCACCTCGTGATACCATTGCCGGCTCTCCTTGGGCTTCGTCACCCAATGGCTGCCACCCGGAAACACCACCAGCCGCGAGGGAATGTCACGCCGCTGGAGCGCGGTGAAGGCGGCGATGCCCTGCGTATAGGGGATGCGGTAATCGCCTTCGGAGGTGATGACGAGTTGCGGTGTCTTCCACGCGGTGACGTGATTGACCGGGTTCCACTTCTCGAACGCCTGCGGATCTTCGAAATAGGCCTTGCCGCCATGCTCCCACTCGTCGAACCACAATTCTTCGGTCTCGTAGGCCATCGCGCGCGCGTCGAACACGCCGTCATGCTGGACGATGCACTTGAAACGATCGGGCCAGTTGCCCTCGATCCAGTTCATCATATAGCCGCCGTAGGAGGCGCCGAGCGCGCAGGCATTGTCGCCGTCGAGCCACGCGAACTTGTCCGTCGCCGCCTTTAGCCCGGCCTTGAGATCTTCGAGCGGCCAGCCGCCCCAGTTGTTGCTGATCGCGTCGGTGAACGCCTGTCCGTAACCGGTCGAGCCGTGGAAATCGACCGCGACAAGGCCGTAGCCCGCGCCCGCGAACAGCGCCGGGTTCCACCGGTACGACCAGCTGTTGTTGCTCGACCCCTGCGGCCCGCCGTGCACCATATAGGCGACAGGCACTTTCCCCGCGCTGCCGGCGGGCTTCACCGCGTAGCCCCAGACCGTATCGTTGTTCGCGCCGGTGAAGCTGAACTTGGTCACGCTCGGCATGTCGATGCCGGCGAGCTTGTCGGCGTTGACCGCGGTGAGCCGCACCGGCTTGCCCTTGCCGCTCACCCTGTAAAAATCGTCGGGCGCGATCAGGCTGTTCATCGCATAGATGAGCCCCGTGGCGGTTGGCACCACGGCGGAGACGTTGCCGGCCTGCGTAAGCCGCGTGACCTTGCCGCTCGCCGCATCGACCGACCAGATCGGGTTCTCCTGCGTATCCTCGGCGGTAACGATCAGCCGCTTGCCGTCGGGCGCCCAGGCGATCGATTCGATCGAGCGGTCCCAGCCTTCGGTCAACGCGCGGGTCTGCCCGGTGGCGAGGTCGCGCAGCATCAGCACCTGCCGGTCCGCCTCGAAGCCCGGCCGCTTCATCGCCGCATAGGCGAGCCACTTGCCGTCTGGCGAAACCGCCGGGATCGTGTCCGTGGCGTGGTTGGCTTGCGTTAGGTTCACCGGCGCAGCCGAACCGTCGGCGGGCGCGGCATAGATGTCGAGGTTGGTCGACAGCGGCTCCTTGCCGTCGCCCTTGCGCAGCGCGAAATACACGGTCTTGCCGTCCGCGCCCCACGCGATCTCGCTACCGTCACCGAACGGCTTCGAGGGCGCGTCGCCGATCAGCCCGCCCTCGATCGCGACACCGTTGCCCGGCGCGCCGCTCGCGGTGAGAGGCAGCACGAACAGTTGCGAACGCTTGCCCTCGTACCAGCTCGCCCAGTGCCGCACGAACAACTGGTCGAAGGTGCGCGCATTGCCGGCGCGCGAATCCTTCTTGACCATCGGCTCCTCAAGACTCGGCGCGCCGGGCCGGCGATCGGCATAGATCAGCAGCTTGTCGCCGGTCGGCGCGACGATGAAGCCGCCCATCCCGCCCTTGAAGTCGGTCAGCCGAGTCGGCGTGCCGCCCGCGACTGGCACCGACCAGACCGCGTCATCGCCGCCCTTGTCCGACTGGAAATAGACCGTCTTGCCGTCGCGCGAAAATTGCGGCGCGCTTTCGTTGACATCGGCGTCGGCGACCAGCTTCGCGGGCTTGGCGTTGCGCGCGGTGAGATCAAGCCGCCACAGATCGAAATGGCCGGTATCGGCATCGACATCGGTTTCGCGCTGTTGCCAGACCAGCCAATGCCCGTCGGCGGAGACCGCCGGCGCAGACACGCGGGACAGCGCGATCACGTCGTCGATAGTGAGCTGACGGGCGGCGGCGGGCGCGGCGGCGAAAGCGAGCAACGCGGTGCTCGCGGCAAGAAGCGTCTTCATGGCCGGTGGTAGAGCAGACCGCGTGGCGGCACGCAACGGCTGTCGTTTCGGGTGCGGTCGCGCGGCGGTTCGGCGGCGAAAGAGGGGCCGATGACCCAAGTCATGCCTGACTCCAAGCCTCGACTCACCCCCCTCGCCGTTCGTGCTGAGCGAAGTCGAAGCACGTGCCACAAGCGACACCGCGCGGAGCACGCACGTCGACGTCGCTAAGTGCGAACGAAGTCTGGAATGGCGTCAGTTAATCACCCGCATGTGCACAGGATTAGCTCGATCGACACGGCGATCGCCGCGCCCGTCGGGCGCGCATCACCGCACGCCACCACCCGCCAGCCTTAGCCAGAGATCAACGGTTCTGGCTGGTGATCCGCGCGATCTCGGTTGCGACCATCTGCTCGACCATCGCGGGCAGATTGGCGTCGAGCCACTCGCGCAGCATCGGCTTGAGCATCTCGCGCACCATGCCTTCGAGCGTGTCCGAACCCGACACCTCGGGCTTCACGACGAGGCGCGACAGCGCGTCGAGCGGCCCGCGCGTGGCGGTCTCCGCCCCGCGCGACAACAGCGGCTCGGCCGATTCCGGCTCCGCCCGATCCTGCCGGGTGCGCTCCGGCTTGGCCTGCTCCGGCTGGTCCTGCCGCGCCTGCGCGAGCGCATCGGCGAACTGCACCGGTGCCGGCTCGGGCGCGGTCATCTTTGGCTGCATCGCAGGCATCGCTTCCTCCGCCTCGTCCTCGTCATCATAGTCGACCGCTTCGTTCAGCTCGAGCACTTCGCGCGGTTGCGTGAGTGGCAGCGGGCGACCACCGGCGGGGCGAGTCGGCCGTCGCAACCGTCCGGCGCTCACATCGCCCTCTTCGGCGATGATACGCTTGATCGAGGAGAGAATGTCCTCCATCGACGGCTCGGCGCTGATATCACCCATTGCGATCAACCTTTTTGCCCCGACATTATGGTTAATGTTTTCTGATCGCACTGTTTGCGGGATTTGCAGCAGGGCTGTCAACTGGTGTATCGAGAAACGGGTCAAGCGGTTTGGTCACAATCGCGGTTTGCGGGGAGCTGCCGGCAGTGCTGGTCGCGACCGGCTTGGGCGCAGGCGCCGGTGCCCAATCCCAGATGGTATGGCTGACATGCTTGTAGTTGAGCGTCGGATCGTACAGCGCGCCGCCGTCGAGCCCGAGATCGCGTGCTTCGGCCTTGCCCATCGCCGCCAGCAGCGAGAAGCCCGCGACATAGGCGTCGCGCTGTGCCGAAACGAGCGTGATCTGCGAGTTGAGCAACTCCTGCTCGGCGTTGAGGATATCGAGGATGGTACGGCTGCCGACGCTGTTCTCGGCACGCACGCCCTCCAGCGACAGCTTGTTGGCATCGACCGCCGATTCGCTCGACGCGATCACCTGAAGCGACGATTTCCACACCGCAAAGGCCGAGCGAGTCTGCGCGATCACGCTGCGTTCGACTTCGGTGACTTGCTCGATCGCCTGCCCGCGCCGCGCCTGCGCCTGGCGAATCTGCGCGGTCGGGCCACCGCCCTGATACAGCGGCACGTTGAGCTGCACGCCGATCGTTGCCGACTTGCCGCTTTGCGTAAGCCCGAACTCGGTGCCCGCGCCCAGCGAATTGAAATAATTGTAGTAGTTGCCGCTGGCGACCGCGCTGACACGCGGCAGGCGAGCGGCGGCGGCCGTGCCGACGTCATAGACCGTCGCGTCCCGGCTCTTCTGCGCGGACAGCAGCGCGGGATTGTCCTTGAGCGCGACGTCGACCGCCACCTCGGGATCGCCCGGCAGGTTGGGAAGCGCAGGCGGCTGTTCCAGCCCGACCGGCGCGGTGCCGACGTAGCGGATGTAATTTTCGCGACTCGAGATCAGCTGCGCCTCGGCGCTCTGCAACTGGCTTCGCGCCAGCGCGAGTCGCGCTTCCGATTGCGCGACGTCCGTCCGCGTCAGGTCGCCAACCTGAAAGCGGTCGCGGCTCGCCTGGAGGTTGACGTCGAGCACATGGACGTTCTGCGCGTTGAGCGAGACGATCGCCTCGTCGCGCACCACGTCCATATACGCGCCCACGACCGAGGCGAAGACGCTCGCTTCGGTATCACGCAAGCTCAGCCGCCCGGCATCGACGCGCGTCTTCGCGGCGTTGATCGAACTGCGGATGCCGCCGCCCGCGTAGAGCGGTACGGTGAGTTGCGGCTGCGCGACGATCTGGCGTTGCGGGTTGGAGAGCGTATTGGCGTCGTTATAGACGCTTTCGCTATATTGCGCGGCAACGCTGGCGGCGGGCAGCCCCTGCGCCCGCGCGAGCGGCACACCCTCGTCGATCGCGCGGACGTTGGCGCGATCGGCGGTGAGCGTGGGATTGGTGTTGTACGCCTTTGCCAGCGCCTCACGCAGCGTCTCCGCGCTCGCGGGCGTCGCCGCGAGCAGAACGCTCGCGCCGGCAAGATACAAACTCTGTCGCATTGCCGGCGGAACGCCTTTTTCAGAAGGAGAAGGATTTCGGGCGCGAAAAGCCCGGCAGCGGCACGCATTCGACATCGGCGAAACCGACCAGTCCGAACCCGCCCGAGGTACGCCGACCGGCGCTGAGCCGGGTCACGCCGCGATCCAGGATGCCTGCCACCGCGCGGCCGCCGGGGCGGACCTGCGCCACGATCGCGTCGGGCACCTGCTCGACCGCGCCGTCGATCACCAGCACGTCATACGGCGCACCCTCGGCGTGGCCGGCCTGAAGCGGCCCCTCGACCACGGTCACGCCCGGCGTGCCGGCGAGTGCGGCACGCGCCATCGACGCGAGGGCAGGATCGCTTTCCAACGCAACGACCGACGTGACGATCTCGGCCAGCACCGCCGCCGTATAGCCACCGGCCGCGCCGATCAGCAGCACGCGGTCGCTCGGTTCGAGATACGCTTCAGTCAGCAGGCGACCGGTCGCGATCGGCACGTTCTGCAAACGCCCATGGCCGAGCGGCACGGCGGTGTCGCGATACGCCAGCTCGGCCACGGCGAGCGGCAGGAACGCCTCGCGCGGCACCCGGTCCATCGCGGCGACCACGCGCGGATCGTTCACCGAATTGGTCCGCAACTGGCTGGCTACCATCGCATGACGCATGGCCTGAAGGCTTGGCTGAGACGCGGTCAAAGTCATATGCACCCCTGTCGCACAACCGTGTTGATCGTGCAATACACTAATCCGATAACGGCTTGTACCGCGCACATGCAGCATCGCCAAGCGGCCCGCGCAATTTTCACCAAGCCCGGTTGACTTGGCCGCGATGTCCGCGCATCAGCCCGCCTCTCGGCCCGATGGCGGAGTGGTGACGCAGAGGACTGCAAATCCTTGCACCCGGGTTCGATTCCCGGTCGGGCCTCCACTTTCAACGACCTGTCCGCTGCGACTCGCGCGCTTCCAGCGCCGCGACGAGCGGCAGGTCGGCGGGCGGCATCGCCATCGCGCGCAGATCCGCCGGACGGCGCCAGTCCAGCGCATCAGCCTCGACGGCGCGCGGCGTGCCCTGCCAACGCTCACAACCATACAACATCAGCACCAGAGTGCGCGCGCCCGCCGGCGCGGTCGCGAAGGCAAGCGGCATGAGATCGTGCGTGGCGACGGTCACGTCGAGCTCCTCCGCCAATTCGCGCACCAGCGCCGCTTCCGGCGACTCGCCCGCTTCGAGCTTCCCGCCGGGGAATTCCCACAGCCCGGCCAAAGCCTTACCGGCCGGGCGGCGCTGGACCAGCACGCGCCCGTGCGCGTCACGCAGCGCCGCCGCAACCACCAGCAGGACCGCCCCGGTTTCCGTCACGCGCGTACCCTTCGCCATTCCTTAACATCGATGTCATAGTATCAGCGCGGATTTTTGTACCAGGGCAAGAGAGCATGTTCGCCAAGCTGATCAAGACGCTTCTGCGCGACCGACGCGGCGGCACCGCCATCGAATATGGCCTGATCGCCGCGCTGGTGGTGATCGTGATGATCGCCTCGCTGATCGAGATGGCACACGTGACGACCGGCATCTGGAACGACGTCAGCGGCAAGGTTCAGACCGCGACTAAGAGCAACTGAGCCCGGCACCTACGCAGAAGTTCCGGGCAGCCTTAAACTTTTATCAACGGTGCGGCGGTACACAGACATTGCTGACCCGGTCCTCCGGTTCAGCCGGGTAACTGAAGCTTTTGAATCACTGGAGACCGGACGTATGCAGACCATCCGCAAGTTCATCAAGAACAGCAAGGGCGCGACCGCCATCGAATACGGCCTGATCGCAGCTCTGATCGCTGTTGCAGCCATCGCCGCGATGCAGGGCCTGGGCAACCAGCTCACGAAGACGTTCAGCAACGTCACGAGCAACATGAAGGCGTAAGCTTTACGCTTCGCCTACAAATCGGGCGGCAAACCTCAGGGTTTGCCGCCCTTTTTTATGCGGTGCAGGTGAAGACACATCGGCGTCGCCCGCCTACTGGCTCACACTATTCTCGCCGTGTTACAGACCGGCTGCTGTCCGGTCAGAGTCGGCCCATCGCGAGGAACTTCTGCTGGCGCTCACGTCGTAGCGTGGCCGGATCGCGTCCGCCCAGTTCGGCCAGCGAATCGGCGATGGCGTTGCCAAGCGCGCCGATCGCCGCGGTCGGATCGCGGTGCGCGCCCCCGAGCGGTTCGGGCACGATCGTGTCGATCACGCCAAGCGTCTTGAGATCCTGCGCCGTCACCTTCATCGCCTCGGCCGCGTCGGCGGCGCGCTCGTTGGTGCGCCACAGGATCGCGGCGCAACCCTCTGGCGAGATTACTGAATAGACCGCATTCTCGAACATTAGCACGCGGCTCGCCGCGGCAAGCGCGATCGCGCCACCTGAACCGCCCTCGCCCACGATCGCCGCGACCATCGGCACGCCGAGCGCGAGGCATTGCTCGGTCGAACGCGCGATCGCCTCGGCCTGCCCGCGCTCCTCGGCCTGCACGCCGGGGAACGCCCCCGAGGTATCGACCAAGGTCAGCACCGGCAGTGCGAATCGGTCGGCAAGCTGCATCAGGCGGATCGCCTTGCGATAGCCCTCCGGCTTGCCGGAGCCGAAATTGTGGCGGATGCGCGTCGCGGTATCGTGGCCTTTCTCATGGCCGATCACCATCACGCGTTGCCCGCGAAAACGCGCGAAACCTCCGAGGATCGCCTGATCGTCGGCAAAGGCGCGATCGCCGGCGAGCGGCACGAACTGGTCGAACAGACCGGCGACATAATCCTTGAAGTGCGGGCGCTCGCCATGCCGCGCCACCAACGTCTTCTGCCAGGGCGTCAGCTTGGCATAGGTGTCGCGCAGCAGCTTGTCGGACTTGGCCTGGAGCCGCGCGACATCGGCGGAAATGTCCACCGTGCCGCCGGCACCGGTTTCGCGGAGTTCGTCGATGCGAGCCTGAAGCTCGGCGATCGGCTTTTCGAAGTCGAGGAAGGTTGCCATCAGGCCGCGTCGGTTAAGACGTGCGCCGGGACTTGGCAATGGCCGGCGAGCGGGCCGGGCGCCGCAAGCAGCACCCGGCCCGTCCCATCACAGCCCGTAGGAGAGGCGAAGATAGCCGAACTGGCCCGGCAGATCATAGGTCGTCGGGTCGAAGTTCGCGCTGTCGCACGTGTTGCAGGCGGGCGGCGCCTTGTTGAACACGTTGTTCACGCCGGCCGTCAGCCGCATCTTGTGGTCCATCCACGCCGGCGAGAAATACACCTGCACGTCGCCGTAGAAGGTCGCGCCCATGCGGTGCCCGTCGTTCTCGTACACCGCGCTGATGTAGCGCGCTGTGAACGACGCGCCGAACGCCGCGCTCGACCAGTCGAGCGTGGAGTTCAGCTTGAACTCGGGGAACGCCTGATCGGTGTTGAGGCAGCGTTCGGTGCCGACGCAATGCAGAGTCGGAGAGTTCAGCGCGGCCGGGGGCGCGACATCGTATTTGATGATGTACGCCGCGTTCGCGCTCAGCCCGATCGTACCGCCATATACAGCGGGCGAGCGGTAGATGAACGTCGCGTCGACACCTTCGGTATTGATCGAGTTGAGGTTCTGGAGCGTGCCGTTGATGCCGGTCACGTCGCCGTTCGAAGCACGCGTGATCGACGCGCAGCTCACCGGATCGGCGAGGAAGGCGCAGCGGTTGAGCAGCAGCGTGCCCGGCACCGAGTCGATCGCGTTCTTCAGCTCGATGCTGTAGTAATTGACCTCAAGGCTCATCGTGCTCGCAAAGCTGCCGCGTGCCCAGGACGGGCTGTACACGCCGCCTGCCGTCCACGTCGTCGAGGTTTCCGGCTTCAGCGCGGTCGAACCTTGCGAGAAGATACCGATCTGGCCGCCCTGTGGCTCGGCGTAGCTGCCGCTCGCCGGGACGCCGTTGGCGATGCAGTTGGCGCGCACGGTCGCGTTGCTCTGGAAGCTGCCCCCCGCCGCGCTGGTGCATGGATCGTTGATGGTGGCGTCGAAGCGCGAGCGGCCGGCGTAGAGTTCGCCCAAGCTCGGCGCGCGCAGGCTCTCTGCGTAACCGCCGCGGAACAGCAGGTCGGCCACCGGCTTCCACAGGCCCGACGCGGTGAACGTCGTGTTGCCCCCGAAGGTCGAATAGTCCGAATGGCGTACCGCGCCGTCGAACTCGAGCCGGTGGAAGAACGGCGTGTTGGCGAGGATCGGCACGCGGATTTCGCCGTACACCTCGTCGGTATTGTAGCTGCCGCGCGCCGGGCTGGTCGGCACGTCGGCGCCGAGCCCGGCGACGATGATCGGATCGGGATCGTAGCTCGCCTGCTGGTCGCGATGTTCGTACCCGACCGCGAAGCCGACCGCGCCCGCGGGCAGTTCGAACAGATCACCCGACAGGTTGGCGGTGAAATCGGCGAGGCGCTGCTTGCTCTTGTCGTGTTCGTCGAACGTCACATAGTCGAGCATCGCCTTGGTGATCGAACCCGCGCCACCGAAGATGTTGAACGGCACGCACGCGCCGGTGCACTGCGCGACCGGGCCGAGCGCCTGCGCCAGCTTCGCCGCGTTGAGGTTGCCGGTGAAGATCTGATGGGCGTCGTTCAGGCCGTAAACGCCGTTGATGTCCCAGTACCATTTATGCTCGCCGACATGGAACGAGCCGTCGAGGGTTGCGGTCGCCGAGAAGGTGTTGACGTCCTGGCTGAAAGTGCGCTGGCCGCCTTCGACGAAACGACGACGGATCGTGGAGTAATTGGCCGGAGTGCCGTTCGCGCCTGACGAGAGCGTCACGCCGAAGGGGTTGTACGGATTGGTGGCATCGACCGAGATCGTGTCGAGCAGATTGCCGTTGCCGGCATCAGGGCCGATGAACAGCGGCAGGAACGCCGCCTCCGTGGTCGAATTGCGCTTGTTGTACACAAGCTTGGTGCGGAAGTTGACCGAGTCCGACAGTTCCTGCTTGAAGTTGAAGAACGCACCGTAGCGTTCGTTCGGGGTGAGCAGGTAGTTGTATGGCGAGAAGTTGAACGAGTCGGTCGACGAGTTATAGGCACGGTAATCCGCCAGGGTCGGCGCGCGGCCGATCACCGGCGTTCCAAGCGTCAGGCTCTGCCCGAGCACGTCATACCGGCCGTTGGGCGTCGCGCTGGAACAGCCGCCAGCCGCACAGCTCGTCGCATAAGGCTGCGGATAACGTGAGATCGCGCGATCGTTGGTGCTGACCGATTCCTGCTTGGCGTAATAGCCGCCGAACACCGCCGATGTCCCGCTGTCGGGATGCTGGATGCCGTAACTCAGCTCGTAATTCTGCGTGTGGCCATCGCCCTGACGATAGGTGCCGAACTGCGCATTGGCTTGCAGGCCCTTCTGGCTCTGCTTGGTGATGATGTTGACCACGCCTGCGACCGCGTCCGAACCGTATAGCGGCGACGCGCCCGATTGCAGCACCTCGACACGCTCGATCATGTTGGTCGGGATCTCGTTGAGATCGACCGAGGCCGGGATGCCGCCCGCCGAGGAGCCGTTGACGTAGCGCATGCCGTCGACCAGCACGAGCGTCCGCTTGGCACCGAGATAGCGCAGGTCGATCTCCGCCGCGCCCGAGCTGACGCCGGTGCCGTCGGGCGGCCCGCCGATGTTGCCGGCGTTGTTGACCTTGCTGTTGAGCCCGCCGCTTGCGCTCGGCAGGCGTTGCAGCACGTCCGCGATCGAGGAAAGGCCGGTCTTGCCAATCGCCGACTGGTCGACCGTGAGGACGGGTTTGTCCTGATCCAGCGGATCGCGGCGAATGCGCGAGCCTGTCACGACGATATCGTCGCCGGCCGCCGCAGCGGTATCGGCAGGCGCCGCGATTTGCGCGCTTGCCGGCACCGCACATGCCGCCGCGACAATGGCGAGCGCAGCCGCGCCCGAAAATCTTCCGAACTGAATCTCACGCATCGAATATTTCCCCTATTCGCGCCCCGAGACACCCTCTCTGTTATTGGCCGTTATACAAACGCAACAATCTGCCGCTGGCTAGTGCGCGGAAGCCACACTTGGGCAGAATCGGACGTAAACCGTCTTTATCGTGACGAAAGTGCGGAGTGCGTTCGAGGTGGGTTCAGACGCCCGGCCACCGCAAGCGTCAGCGCGTGTGCCGCTCGGGGCTGCGGCGCAACACGACGTACAACGCACCCGCGCCGCCATGACGCGGATGCGCCGGGCGCACGGCGGCGATGTGTGCGCCATGGCGCGATCCCGCCAGCCAATCACCGATCGCCGCGCGGATCGCGCCGCGCGCGTGCGGGCGTTCGCTCTCGGCACGCGGCGGCTTGCCGGTGATGACGAGCAGCACGCGCTGCCCGGTCTGCACCGCGAAATCGAGCGCGGCGTCGAGCCGCGCATACGCCGAACCCAGCGTATGGCCGTGGAGATCGATCGAGGCGTCAGGCGCGGCGCGCCCGCGTGCGAGGTCGCGGTCCCACGATCCGTCGAGCGTGTTGGCGGAGAGCGGGCGCGGCGGCGGCGCGGGTCTGGCCGGCATCGGCAAGGGTGCGGGCACCCTGCCCCGCACCTTCTTGGCGGGCACCGGCGGTGGCACGGGCTCGGGCGGCTTGGCTGGCGCGACGATCCGCGCTGGCGGAGCGGCGACGCGCATCGGCCGGACGCTGGCGATGACGCGCGCCCACAGCGCCGCCTCCTCAGCGCTTAGCGGGCGCTTTCCCATAGGGCCCTTCCGCCGCGAGCCGCGCGAGCGTTCCCACCGGCAGCAGCAGGAACGCGGTGCCGTGCGCCGACATGCCGCCGGCGATCGCCTCGGCCTGATCGCCCCCGCCCCAATAGGTATCGAAGCGGTTGGCACCCTTGATCGCGCCGCCGGTGTCCTGCGCGATCCAGATGCCGTTTGCGTCGGCACGGTCCATCGACAACAGCACCGGCGCGCCGAGCGGAATGAACTTGGGGTCGGCGGCAACGCTCGCGCCGCCCATCACCGCATAGCCGAGCGCGCCCATCGGCGGCGTGTCGAGCACGCGAAAGAACACGAAGCTCTTGTTCTCGCGCATCAGATCACGCCCCTCGGCGGGATGTGCGCGCAGCCACGCGACGATCCCCTGCATCGTCGCCTGCCCCGGCGCGAGCAGCCCGCGTGCGCGCATCACCTGCCCGATGCCGGTGTAATCGCGCCCGTTCTGCGTCGCATAGCCGACGCGCAGGGTCGATCCGTCGGGCAGCCGCAGCCGACCGGAGCCCTGGATCTGCAAGAAGAACAGTTCGATCGGATCGGCCGCCCAGGCGATCACCGGCGCACGGCCGGCGAGCGCGCCATCCTCGATCGCGGCGCGATCGTAATAGGGCACGAAATTGCTGCCATCGACGCGGCCGCGGATCTTCTTGCCTTTCAGGCTGTCGCTGAACGCCCCGAGATCGACATCGACGAGATCGGCGGGACGGCCGTAAATCGGCACCTCATAGCCGCGCCGCCGGTCGCGCGATCCGGCGATCTCGGGTTCGTAATAGCCGGTCGCGAACGCCTTGCCGTCGCCGACCTGCACCGCCTCGAAATATTGCGAGAAGAAGCCGCGCGCCTCGCCGCGCGGGACGCTCGCCGCCGCATCACACGCCGGCGCCCAGTCGGCTCCATGCGTCAGGCCGGAGGCGTCGGTGCGTTTGCGCAGCGCCGGGCACGACAGCCGAAACGCCGCGAGCGAGCGCGCCGCCTGCGCCTCATCGATCGGTAGCGAATAGATCGCCGGACCCGCGACCACGCCCGCATCGCGCGCGCCCGGCCCGCTGGTCGGCGCAGCCACTGCGACCGGCGGCACCGGCCGCGACGCGGCTGGCGGCCGGCGCACCGGCGCTACGCCGGCGCTTGGCCGTGGCGGCTCAGATGGACTGACGCACGCGCCCAGCAGCAATGCGACCGCGAGCGCCCCCCAGCGCTTCCCCCCGTGCAGCATCCCCGACCTCAGGCTTCGTCGGTGTCGGCGAGCTTCCAGTTCGGATCGCTGCTCTTGAGCGTCCGCGCGAAGGTCCAGATATCGTGAGTCTCGACCGCGTCGGTCAGCGAGCCCGCGACCACCGTGCCCTCGCGGTCGCGCGTCACCGCCGCGATATCCGCATCGAAGCGGACGGTGATCCGCGCCGCCTTGCCGGAAAGCGAGGCATCGGTGATGACCGCACGCTCGATCGAGACCAGCCGGTTGTCGAGCGTATGCCCGGCCTCGGCCCGCTCCGCGATCGCGGCATCGAACGCGCCGCGCACCTCATCCTCGGCCAGCCAGGCGAGCTGCTGCTCGTCGCCGCTCCAATAGGCTTCAAGGATCATGCGATAGGCCGACTGCGCACCTTCCAGGAAGCGCGCCACGTCGAAACCCGGCTCGGCCGCGACGATCGCGCGCAGGCCCGCCTCGGCGCGCGGCGCGATGTTGCGGTTGAGCGGCTCACGCGGCTCCGCCTGCGTTTCGATCGGGCGCGGCAGCACCGTCACCGGCACGCGATCCTCGGCCGCCTTGGGCAAAGGCTGCTCGTGCCCGGTCCGCTTGCCGAGGACCATGTAGAGACGCAACGCCAGAAAGCAGGCGACCATCCCGAGCAGAACGACGTAGAACACTGTGCCTCCTGAACTTCGGCGAACGACCAATATAGGCACAACGCGCCAAGGATACAAATGGGGCCAGCCACCGCGCACCCGATACTCGTGTTGAACTGCCGCGCGCCCCCTGCTACGCGCCGCGCTTCGAAGGCGCCGGCAGAAGCGGCGCACATCTTCAGAGACACGAGGGCGAGTTTCATGAGCGAACAGGACGACGGCATCATCACCAGCAACGCGCCCTTTGCCAATGGTGAGGACGAGACGCCGCAGGCCGGGCTGATCTCGCAATACGTCAAGGATTTCTCGTTCGAGAACCCGAACGCGCCCGCGATCTACCAGACGCAGACCGCGCCGGCGATCGACGTTCAGTTCAACATCGCCGCCAACCAGGTCGGCGAGGATGTGCACGAGGTGACTCTGCGCATCGAGGTCCGCGCCGAGAGCGAGGGCACCGTCGCGTTCCTGGTCGACCTGTCGTTCGCCGGGCTTTTCGGGCTGCGCAACATCCCGCTCGAGCATGTCCAGCCGTTCCTGCTCGGCGAAGCGCCGCGCCTGATCTTCCCCTTCGCGCGCCGCGTGCTCGCCGATGCGGTGCGCGACGGCGGCTTCCCGCCGCTGATGCTCGAACCGATCGATTTCGGCGCGCTGTATCTTCAGCAGGCAGCCCAGACGAGCGCCAACGTCGGCGTGACCGGCAACGCCTGATTCCGCGTAACGGGCCGGGCGCCGGTACGCATGAACCTCGCGCGCGCGCTCGGCTCGGTCGGCGGGCTCACGCTCGCCAGCCGCGTGCTGGGGCTAGTGCGCGATTCGCTGTTCGCGCGCTACGTCGGCGCGAGCTTCGCGTCGGATGCGTTCCTGATCGCGTTCCGCCTGCCCAACATGTTCCGCGCGTTGTTCGCCGAAGGGGCGTTCTCGGCGGCGTTCATCCCGATGTTCAACAAGAAGGTCGGCGACGAGAGCGGCAACGGCCTGCCGAATGGCATCGCCTTCGCGCAGGACGTCTTATCGGTCCTGCTGCCGATCCTCATCGTGATGACGGTGATCCTCGAACTGGCGGCGTGGCCGGTTACGGCCGCGTTATCGGGCGGCTTTCACGGCATCAGTCGCGATCAATTCGGCTTCGCGGTGCTGCTATCGCGCTTCACCATACCATATCTGATGTTCATCAGTCTGGTGTCGCTGCTCGGTAGCATCCTCAACTCGCTCCATAAATTTTGGGTGAACGCCGCCGCGCCGATCCTGCTCAACCTGACGCTGATCGTCGCGCTACTGGCGTTTCACAACCATGATCCGTTCGTCACCGCGCGCAATCAGGCGGTGGCGGTGAGCGTGTCGGGTCTGCTGCAACTGCTGTGGCTGATGCTGTCGTGCCGCGCCAACGGCGTACGGCTGTCGCCGCGCCTCCCCCGCTTCAGCCCGGACGTGAAGCGGCTGCTCGCGTTGATCTGGCCCGCCGCCGCCGGAGCCGGCGCGGTACAGATCAACCTCGTCATCTCCTCCGCGCTTGCCGCCCATTTCCTGCCGCATGGCTCCGTGACGTACATCTACATGGCGGACCGGGTGAACCAGTTGCCGCTGGGGCTGATCGGGATTGGACTAGGTACGGTGTTGCTGCCGCTGATCTCGCGCCAGCTTGGCAGCGGGCAGGAGGCGGCGGCGATGGAGACGCAGAATCGCGGGCTGGAGCTGGCGCTGCTGCTCACCCTGCCCGCAACGGTTGCGCTGGTGCTGTGCGGCGGCCCGATAGTTGCCGCCTTGTTCGAACACGGCAAGTTTGATGCGACAGATACCTTCAACACCACGCAGGCACTCGCCGCCTTCTCGATCGGGCTGCCAAGCGTCATCCTCGTCAAGGTGCTGACCCCCGGCTTCTACGCGCGGGCCGACACGCGCACGCCGGTACGCTATGCGACGATCTCGATGGTCGTGAATCTCGCGCTCAACCTCGCGCTGATCCTGCCGCTCAAGCATATGGGGCCGCCGCTCGCCACCGCGCTCGCCTCGACGGTCAACACCTTCCTGCTGTACCGCACGCTGCGCAAACGCGGCCATTTCGCACCCGATGCGCGGCTGCGGCGGCGCGCGTGGCGGCTCGCGGCGGCGGCGCTGGTGATGGGGCTGGTGCTGTGGCTGCTGCAAGGCTTGCTGACGCCCTACACCCACGGCGACTGGCTGGTTCGGACAGGCGCGATGGTGGTGCTGGTCGGCGCGGGCGGGGTCGTCTATGCGATCGCCACCTTCGTTCTCGGCGCCTTCACCCGTGCCGATCTCGCCTTCCTGCGGCGCCGTCGCGGCGCCTGACACACGAAAGACTGCAATGCGCGTCGTCTCCGGCATCCAGCCCACCGGCAACCTCCACCTCGGCAACTATCTCGGCGCGATTCGGCAGTGGGTTGCGCTTCAGGATGCGATGGGGCCGGAAGACACCTGCCTGTTCTTCCTCGCCGATCTTCACGCGCTGTCGCTGCCGGTGGTCGCCGCCGAACTGTACGCCAACCGCATCGAGATGACCGCGACCCTGCTCGCCTGCGGGATCGACCCCGCGCGTTCGGTCCTGTTCAGCCAGGCGCAGGTGCCCGCGCACAGCGAACTCAACTGGTTGCTCAGCGGCACCGCGCGAATGGGCTGGCTCAACCGCATGACCCAGTGGAAGGACAAGGCGGGCAAGAGCGGCGAGACGCAGTCGGTCGCGCTGTTCACCTACCCCGTGCTGCAAGCCGCCGACGTGCTGCTCTACAAGGCGACGCATGTGCCGGTCGGCCACGACCAGAAGCAGCATCTCGAACTGGCGCGCGATATCGCGACCAAGTTCAACACCGATTTCGGCGTCGATCTGTTCCCGCTGCCCGAACCGATGATCTCCAAGGCCGCACCACGCATCATGAGCTTGCGCGACGGATCGGTGAAGATGTCCAAGTCCGATCCGTCCGATGCCTCGCGCATCAACCTGATCGACAGCGACGACGCGATCCTCGCCAAGCTGCGCAAGGCCAAGAGCGACGCGGACGTGCTGCCCGAGACGGTGGCCGGGTTGGAAGGCCGTGCCGAGGCGCTCAACCTCGTCACGATCTACGCCGCGCTGGCCGACGTCGAGCCGCAGGCGGTGCTGGCCGAACACGCCGGCAAGGGCTTCGGCGCGTTCAAGCCGGCGCTGGCGGATCTCGCCATCGCCACGCTCGGGCCGATCCGCGATCGGCTGACCGCGCTGCTCGCCGACCGGCCGGCGGTGGCGCAGGTGCTCGCGGGCGGGGCTGCGAAGGCGATCGCGCTCGGCGCGTCGACGCTGCGCGCCGCGCAGGAGGCGGTCGGACTGCATCTTTAAGCGCCGTACTTGCGGCAGGCGCGCACGCGCACGACATGAACGAGGCATTTGCGGGAACGATCGCGACAACGATCCGTCCTATGCAGATGTCCGTTCAACCGTTATTCATGCCGGAACCGGCATCGTGCACCATCGCTTCTCCCAAGCATGTCGCTTCCAACAAGGTCGTGAAATCATGAAGATGTTTTCTCTCGCTGCCGTTGCGCTCCTCGCGCTCGGCGGTTGCGCGCAGCCGTTCGCGGCAAAGGTGTCGCGCTTTCAGCAACTGCCGCCGACCAGCGGCCAGACGTTCGTGATCCAGTCGGTCGATCCCAACCTGCGCGGCGGGCTGGAGTTCACGCAATATGCCAACATGATCGCCGCCAAGCTCACGCAGCAGGGCTATCGCCCCGCGCAGGGCGGCCCGGCCGAGCTGGTCGTCAAGGTCGCTTATGACGTCGACCATGGCCGCGAACGGACCGTGACGACGCCCGGCTTCGGCGGTGGCTATGGCTACGGCGGCTTTGGTGGTTACGGCGGCTGGGGCGGCCCGCGTTTCGGCTATTACGGCCGCAGCCGCTTCGCCTATGGCTTCAACGATCCGTTCCTGTGGGGCGGCGGCTTCGGCCCGGACGTGTCGAGCTATACCGTCTATACCAGCGAGTTGATGGTGACGATCCAGAAGGCCGACACCGGCGTGCATGTGTTCGAGGGCACCGCCAAGGCGCAGTCGCAGACCGACGACCTGCCCTATCTGGTGCCGCGTCTCGTCGAGGCGATGTTCACCGGCTTCCCCGGCAATTCGGGCGAGACCGTGAAGATCACGATCGCGCCCGAGAAGAAGCGCTGATGTGAGCGGGCGGATCGGGGTGGCTGGCTGAAGCCGCCCCTGCCTTTTCGCGCCGAGCGTAATCGAAGCGTTTGCGCCCTGCCTAGTCCCCGCTTGGGGTTAGATGCTGGTTTGAAATGCGCCGACGGCAAAGCCGTCGGCCGGGTTCGGCGCTTACGCCGACCCGCCGGCCGTGCCGATGGCTGCGGCTTTGCCGCACCGGCCCGCGGCACGCGGGCCTGCCCCCGTCAGTCCTCCGCCGCGATCGTCACCTTCAGTCCATCCAGCGCTTCGCTGAACGGGATCTGGCACGACAGGCGCGAGGTCGCATCGCGGTCGCTCGTCGAATCGAGCAGATCGTCCTCGTCCGCGCTCATCGTCGGCAGTTTGGCGGCGAAATCCGGATCGACATGCACGTGGCAGGTCGCGCACGAACAGCAGCCGCCGCAGAGCGCGAGCAACTCGTCGATGCCGGCATCGCGGATGATCTCCATCACGTTGTGACCGACCTGACCGTCGAGGGCGCGTTCTTCCCCTTCGCGGGTGACGACGATAAGCTTGGGCATAGGTATTCCTCACTCGGGGCGTTTGGTGTCGCCATGCCGCGCCACCCCGGGCAAATCAAGGATAGTGCGATGGGCCTCAGCGCCGAGCAACTCCGCCACGGCCTCGACGCGCTCGGCCGGATCGAACCCGCCTTCGCCGCCGCCGTGGCGCGCGCGGGCTATCCCGAACCGCGCATCCGCGCGCGCGGCTATGCGACGTTGCTGCGCACCATCCTCGGCCAGCAGGTCAGCACGCACGCGGCCGAAAGCGTGTGGCGCAAGCTGGACGCCATCACCGGCGACGCCGCCGATCCCGCGAGCGTCGCCCGGGCAAGCGACGAGCAACTCCGCGAGGCCGGCTTCTCGCGCCAGAAGGCGAGCTATGCACGCAGCCTCGCCGAGGAAGTGACGAGCGGTCGGCTCGATTTCGACGCTTTGCCCGAGGATGACGAGGAGGCGATCGCCGCTCTGGTGCGGATCAAGGGAATCGGTCGCTGGTCGGCGGAAATCTATCTGCTGTTCGCGGAAGGCCGCACCGACATCTGGCCGGCGGGCGATCTCGCCGTACAGATCGAGATCGGCCGCCTGCTCGGCCACGAAACGCGACCGAGCGAGAAGCTGGTGCGCGAGTTGGCCGAGGCGTGGCGGCCGCACCGGGGCGCGCTCGCGATCTTCACGTGGCACCATTACAACAGCGATATGAAGGTGATTTGACTGCCGAGGCGCAGGCGCGCCAGCGCGCCGGTGCGGCAAAGCCGCAGCGCCCGGCATTGCCGGCGGGTCGGTGTACGCGCCGAACCCGGCCGACGGCTTTGCCGGCGGCGAACCCGGACCCGCAAACGGCGCTTTTCGGGCATGCCCCCCGACTTCGCTCGGGACGAACGGGGTGGAGGGGCATGTCCGCCCCAGCGCGCGCACGAACCTAGATGCCACTCCCTCACCGTTCGTGTCGAGCGAAGTCGAGACACAGACCTTGCGCTCCGCCTGCGACTTCGCTCAGGGCGAGGCGACATCGGCAGCAATCTCGGGAATCAGCACCCATGACCAAATGGACGATCGGCATCATCGGCGGCTCGGGCCTCTACGCGATCGAGGGCCTTGAGAACGCCGAGTGGCGCAAGGTCGAGACCCCGTGGGGCGAACCCTCGGACGAACTGCTGTTCGGCTCGATCGGCGACGTCGATCTCGTGTTCCTGCCGCGCCACGGCCGAGGCCACCGGATCAGCCCGTCCGAACTGAACTTCCGCGCCAATATCGACGCGCTGAAGCGCAGCGGCGTGACCGACATCCTCGCCATCTCCTCGATCGGCAGCCTCCAGGAACAGTATGAGCCGGGCAAGTTCGTGATCGTCGACCAGTTCATCGACCGCACCGTTGCCCGGACGTCGAGCTTCTTCGGCACCGGCATGGTCGCGCACGTCTCGATGGCGGAACCCACCTGCCCGCGCCTATCAGGCTTCGCGGCGGAGGCTGTGGCGGCGGCGGGTGGCAAGGTGGCGACCGGCTGCACCTATGTCGCGATGGAAGGGCCGCAATTCTCTAGCCGGGCGGAGAGCCTGCTGTACCGGCAATGGGGCGCCGACGTGATCGGCATGACCGCGATGCCCGAGGCGAAACTCGCGCGCGAGGCGGAGATCCCCTACGCGCTGATCGGCATGGTTACGGACTATGACTGCTGGCGGACAAGCGAGGCGCATGTCGAGGTGAGCGAAGTCATCAAGCAGATGCACGCCAATGGTGAAACCGCGCGCAAGACCGTGTCGGCGTTCGTCGCGGCGCTGCCGGCGGAGCGGGAGGCATCGCCGCTCGACACCGTGCTCGACCACGCGCTCATCACCGCACCCGAGGCGCGCGACCCGGCGCTGCTCGCGAAGCTGGACAAGATCATGGCGCGGGTGTTGGGTCGCTGAAAGACACACGGAGAGACTGACATGGCCGGCATGAGCGCCTTCGACTGGGCGGACCCCTTCTTCCTCGACGATCAGTTGGAGGAGGAGGAGCGGATGATCCGCGACACCGCGCGCGCCTATGTCGACGACAGACTCGCGCCCCGCATCGTCGCTGCGTTCCGCGACGAGCACACCGACCCCGAGATCTTCCGCGAGATGGGCGCGCTCGGGCTGCTCGGCGCGACGGTGCCGGCGGAATATGGCGGCGTCGGCGCGTCCTATGTCGCCTACGGCCTCGTCGCGCGCGAGGTCGAGCGGATCGACTCGGGCTATCGCTCGATGATGTCGGTACAGTCGAGCCTTGTCATGTACCCGATCCTCAGCTTCGGGTCGGAGGAGCAGAAGCGTCGCTACCTCCCCCGCCTCGCCACCGGCGAGCTGATCGGCGCGTTCGGGCTGACCGAGCCCGACGCCGGCTCCGACCCCGCCGGCATGACGACGCGCGCGGTGAAGACCGACGGCGGCTACCGCCTGACGGGCGCGAAGACGTGGATCACCAACGCGCCGATCGCCGACGTGTTCGTGGTGTGGGCGAAGTCCGACGCGCACGGCGGCGCGATCCGCGGCTTCGTGCTGGAACGCGGCATGGCCGGGCTGTCGACGCCCAGAATCGAGAACAAGCTGTCGCTGCGCGCCTCGATCACCGGCGGCATCGTGCTGGAGGATGTCGAGGTCGGCGAGGATGCGATCTTCCCCGACGTATCCGGGCTGAAGGGGCCGTTCGCCTGCCTCAACCGCGCGCGCTACGGGATCAGTTGGGGTGCGCTCGGCGCGGCGGAGTTCTGCTTTCACGCGGCGCGCCAATATGGACTCGATCGCAAGCAGTTCGGCCGGCCGCTCGCGGGAACGCAGCTTTATCAGAAAAAGCTCGCCGACATGGAGACCGAGATCGCGCTCGGACTACAGGCGAGCCTGCGCGTCGGGCGGCTGATGGATCAGGGCCGGTTCGCGCCCGAGATGGTCTCGATCGTCAAGCGCAACAACGTCGGCAAGGCGCTCGACATCGCGCGCGTGGCGCGCGACATGCACGGCGGCAACGGCATTTCGGGCGAATATCAGGTGATGCGCCACCTGATGAACCTCGAAACGGTCAACACCTACGAAGGCGCGCACGACGTGCATGCGCTGATCGTCGGGCGGGCGATCACGGGGATCGCGGCGTTCTAAGCCGACACCGTGCCGGCCGCCCCCCCAACCGTCACCCCAGCGAAAGCTGGGGTCTCCCCGTTGGGAGCGTAACGCCCGCCCCGAAGAGACCCCAGCTTTCGCTGGGGTGACGGATGGAGGCGGTGCGACGAACGCGGCGGATCACCCGAACCGATAGCCCGACACCGTCCAGCCCAGCACCACGTCACGATAGTCGCACACCGCCGGCCCGTCCCCGCCCGAGCCGAGCGCGACCATCAGCGGCAGCAGATGCTCGGCCTCGGGGTGCGCGAAGCGGGCGTGGGGCAGTTCCTCCCAGCGCACGACGCGCTCGGCGCGTGCGACCGGATCGGGGTCGGTCACGGCGGCGGTCAGCGCCGCGTCCCACTGGTCGGCAATCGGCGTCACCTGCGGGCCGCGGGCGCGCAGATTGTGGAAGCTCATGCCCGATCCGACGATCAGCACGCCCTCGTCGCGCAAGGGTGCGAGCGCGCGGCCGATCGCGATGTGCGCGCGCGGGTCGAGATCGTGGCGCAGCGACATCTGCGCGAGCGGAATATCCGCGCCCGGCACCGCCACCATCATCGGAACGAACACACCGTGATCCCACCCGCGCGTCCGCTCCTCGGCTGTCATGAACCCCGCCTCCGCCAGCAACGCCGCCGCACGCCGCGCAAGATCGGGCGCGCCGGGTGCCGGCCATTGCAGATGATAGGTATGTGGCGGGAAGCCATGATAGTCGTAGAGCAGCGGCTGGCCGTCGCCGACATGCACCGTCACGTCGGTCGCCTCCCAATGGCCCGACACGAGCAGGATCGCCCTGGGTCGCTCGGGCAGCGAGGCGATCAGCCCGGCGAGATACGCCTGCATCGCACGCCACATCGGATCGGGCGGGCCGCCGGCCGGGTCCATGAAGAAGCACGGCCCGCCGCCGTGCGGGATGAAGATAGCAGGAAGTGTCATCGCGCGAATATCGCCACGCCTTATAGTCACGACAATCCACGTTCGAGGAAACGGCGCGTTTCGTGAAGCGTTGGGGTGGTCTAGGACAGGATCATGACCCGCTTCACCGTCAACAATCAGCCCGTCCAGTACAAGCTGGACCCCAAGACGCCGCTGCTGTGGGCGCTCCGCGACGCGTCCAACCTGACCGGAGCCAAATACGGCTGCGGCACCGGCGCATGCGGCGCCTGCACGGTCGATATCGACGGCGAGGCGGTGAAATCCTGCCAGACCACGATCGGCGCGATCGAAGGCAGCTTCGTCACCACGATCGAGGGGCTGTCGCGCGACCGCTCGCATCCGGTGCAGCTCGCGTGGCTGGCCAAGAACGTCACGCAATGCGGCTTCTGCATTCCCGGCATGGTAATGGCGGCGGCGGTGTTCCTGAAGAAGAACCGCAATCCCAGCGAAGACGAGATCCGCGCCGCGATCACCAACCTGTGCCGCTGCGGCGTATATCCGCGCGTCGTCGATGCGGTGTTGCAGGCGGCGCGCGTACAGCGTGGCGACGAGAATGTCGAAGCGGGTGCGCCGCCCGGCACATCGCCCGAAGATGCCGCCAAACGCGTGCCGGCACTGGCACCCGAGAGGAGATGAATTCTTTCGGATTGCTGTCACGCCAGTTCAGACAAGGATCAGCGCGAAAGGTCCATAACGATCTCATCGGCCGCGAATCGCTCGACGGCCCGGAGGAGGATTTCCCGATGCGTACCCATCTGCTTGCCGCGATCATGGCCGCGTCCGCGCTGGTGCCGGCGGCGGCGTTCGCGCAGGACCATCGCGAGTGGCACGGCGGCGGCCAGCGCGGCGACGGCGGTCAGCGCCAGCCCGCCGCTCAGGCGCAGCCGCAAGCCCAGCCGCAGGCGCAGGCCCCACAGAACCAGGGTCGCGTCCAGGCGCGCGGCAACGACGGCTACAACCGTCCGCAATATCAGGGCGGACGCGGCTATCAGGGCGGCGCTCCCGGCGTGAACGCGCAAGCGCCGCGCACGCAGGGGTTCGAAGGCCGCGGCGGCGACGGGCGCGGCTGGCAGGGCGGCGATCGCGGCGCCCAGCAGCGGCCGGATTGGCAAGGTGGCGACCGCGGCGCCCAGCAGCGGCCGGATTGGCAAGGTGGCGACCGCGGCGCCCAGCAGCGGCCGGATTGGCAAGGTGGCGACCGCGGGCGGCCCGGCACTCCGGGCTGGCAGGGCGGCAACCGCGAGCAGCCCCGCGCCGGCGATCCCGGCCGGCAGAACGACCCGCGCCGCGACGATCGTGGCGGCTGGCAGAGCCGGGGCGACGGGCGCGGACCCGATGGCTATCGCGGGCCGGGCGGCGGCGATCGTGGCGGCGACTGGAACCGCAACAATGGTCGCCCCGGTGGCTGGAACGGCGGCGGCAATGCCGGGCGCGACTGGAATCGCGATTGGCGGCGCGACAACCGTTACAATTACAACGTCTATCGCAATAGCAACCGCAACCTGTACCACCTGCCCCGCTACTATGCGCCGTCGGGCTGGGGCTATGGCTATCGCCGCTTCGGCATCGGGCTGACGCTCGATTCGATCCTGTACAGCCAGAGCTACTGGATCGACGATGCCGATTACTATCGGCTGCCGCCGGCCTACGGCCCGTACCGCTGGGTGCGCTATTACAACGATGCGTTGCTGGTCGACATCTACACCGGCCGCGTGGTCGACACGGTGTACGACATCTTCTGGTAAGCCGATGCCTGAGGCCGGACGAGCGCATCGTCCGGCCTCTTGTCTTTTGCCGGCGGCTCGGCTGAAAAGCGCAGGCCATGTTCTTCCGCAAAAAACCGTCCAATGCTTCGCCCGTGCGCCAGTTCTATGGCGAAGCGGTCTCGCAGCGGCTCAGCAACACCCCCGCGATCACGCGCGCCAAGAGCGACGCGATCCAGTTGTTCTACCACCCCGACTTCCTGAACGCGGATCAGTGCGCGCGGTTGTGCGCCATGATCGACAGCAATCGCCGCCCCTCGACCGTGCTGACCACCGCCGATCCCGATTACCGCACCAGCGAAAGCTGCGACATGGATCGCTGGTCGCCCGACGTGCGGCCGACCGACGAGGCGATCGCCGCGCTGCTCGGTCTCGATCCGCTCCACGGTGAGACCATGCAGGGCCAGCGGTACGCGCCCGGCCAGCAGTTCCGCGCGCATTGCGATTGGTTCAGCGAGGATCAGCCCTATTGGCCGGCGATGCAGCAATGCGGCGGGCAGCGGACGTGGACGGCGATGATCTACCTCAACGACGTGGAGGAAGGCGGCTCGACCTGGTTCCCGCTCGCTGGCTTGCGCGTCAACCCCAAGCCGGGCCTGCTGCTCGCATGGAACAACATGAACCCCGACGGCAGCCCCAACGACAAGGCGCTGCATGAGGGGGTCGCGGTGATGAAGGGCACGAAGTACATCGTGACCAAGTGGTTTCGTGAGGGCAACTGGATACAGGGGTGATGCCATCGCCTCCCCTGCCCGATTCGCGCCGACCGACTAGGCCCGCGCCACCTGGAAACCGGCGAAGCTCTGCCGCACCGGCATCAGTTCCAGCGTGTTGATGTTGAGGTGCGGCGGCAGCGTCGCCACCCATGCGATCGTCGCGGCGATGTCCTCCGCCGTCATCGGCTCGGCGCCGCCATAGAGCGTGTCGGACGCGGCCTGATTGCCGCCGGTGCGGATCAGCGTGAACTCGGTTTCGACCATTCCCGGCTCGATCGAGGTCACGCGCACGCCCGTGCCGGCGAGATCGGAACGCAGCCCGAGGCTGAACTGGTGGACGAACGCCTTGGTGCCGCCATAGACGTTCGCGCCAGTGTACGGATATGTCGCCGCGACCGACGACAGGTTGATGATCGCCCCCTTGCGCGCGACCAGCCCCGGCAGCAGCCGGTGCGTCACGGTGGTGAGCGCGGTGACGTTGGTGTCGATCATCGTGCGCCAGTCGTCGAGCTTCGCCTCGTGCGCGGGCGCCGTGCCGAGCGCGAGGCCGGCATTGTTGACGAGCAGATCGATCGCATCGAACGGCGCAGGCAGGCCGCTGACCGCCGCCTCGAACGCGTCCTCATCACGCACGTCGAACGCGGCGACGTGGACGAGATCGCCTACCTCCGCCGCGAGCGCCTCAAGCCGGTCGGCGCGCCGGCCGGTCGCGACGACGTGCCAGCCCGCGCTCGCCAGTTCGCGCACCGTGGCAGCGCCGATGCCCGAGGTGGCGCCGGTGATGAAGGCGGTTGGCATCGACAGGTCTCCTTGAGGTTGCTTGGCCCCCATGTCGCGGGCGGGCGGCGGATTGCAACCCCTCCCCACGCGCAACCGACCGCGACACAGCCGGTCCCCGACCTGTGCCGGGGACCAGCCGCCTAGAACAGCAGCTTGCGCACCGACACGCGCACCGTCCGCCCCAGCGGGTTGAGATAGCCCGGCTGGTAGCTGACCGGCGTCACGCCCTGCGCGTCTGTCACCGTCTGGCGCGTGTCGAACAGGTTGGTGACGGCGAACGCCACGCGCATGCCGCGTACCCACGGATGCGCGCGCACCAGCTTCAGTTGCTGGCCGAGATCGGCGAACAGCCGCAGGTTGAGCGTGCCCAGCGCGGAGAAGTGCAGCGGATCGGGATCGGCGGTGGTGCCGCCGGTCACGTCGGTCGCGCTCTGCCAGTCGGCGGAGAGGCGCGCGCCGAAACCGTTGTTGCTGTAGCCCGCCTGCGCCTCGATCTCGTGCCGCGGCTGCCCACCGCCCGAGCCGATCGTATCGCCGCGCAGCAGGTTCAGCGACGGGCCGCCCTCCGCCACCAGCACGCGATCGGTGAAGTGCCAGGTGTGATAGACCGCGAACTGGAGGCGTCCGCCCGCCTGCCCGCCGCGCCCGCCGCCGCCGGGGCCCCCGCCACTGCCTCCGCCACCGGGGCCACCACCGAAGCCGCCGCTGCGCGGGCCGTCGCCGCCGCCCGGTGGCGGGCCGCCGTCAGGGCCGCCCGGCCGCCGCCCACCCGGCGGGAACAGCCCTTCGAGCGGGTTCGGCCCCTTGCCCGCACGGAACGCCTCGAACGCCTTCTGGATGTGCGACTTGAGCCGGATCGACACGTTCACGCCCCAGCGCAGTTCGGAGCGGCTCTGCTCCGCGAAGTTGATCGGCCGCGAATCGACCTGCAACAGATTGCCGTCCCCGTCGCGCAGGAAGCGCTGCGGAAAGACGCTCTCGATCGCCGCGGTCGCGCCGGGGAAGGCGACCGTGGGGTTTTCGGTTCGAACCGAGATGTAATTGGCGGTGAGGCTGATGTCCTTCGCCGCCCAGGGCTTGAGCGTGGCCTCCAGCTTCTTGGTATGCGTGGTGTCGGCAACCAGAGCGCGGTTGCCGCCGCTGATCGAGGTGACGGTCGCGTTGGTGCCGGTGACGTAATCGAAGATGCGCACGTTGGGCGTGACGATGCTCGGGTTGCCGAGTTGCTGCGCGGTCGGCGCGTCGTCCTGATCGGTCGCCGAGGCGAGGATGCGCAACGCCGGCACCGGTGCCCAGTTCAGGCCGTAACCGACCGTCGTCAGCGTGCCGAAGTCCGAGAGATGATCGACCGCGAGGTTCACGTTGGCGGACAGCGCGCCGATCGCGCCCAGCACCTGCTTGGAGCGGCTGGTCAGCGGCAGGTCGAGGTTGATCTGGCCGTTGACGATATCGCGCTGGACATTGCCGGCCTGCTCGACGTTCGAGCGGTACGAACGGCTGTCGAAGCTGTTGGTCTGCGCGCCGACGCGGATCGAGGTCGAGACCAGCCCGGCCGGCAGCTTGAACAGCGATCCGCTGAACAACGCGTCCGCACCGCCGGTCTGCGCGGTCGAGTAGCCACGGTTGACCGGCAGCGGCGTGAGTTGGCCGGCAAGCGAGCCGTACGGGTTCGCGGTGCGGTCACCGGCGTTGATCCGCGCCTGGAAGCCGGAAGCATCGACGCCGATGTCGGTGAAGGTCTCGCTCTCGGTGCGGTCGTACGTGCCTGTCACGGACCATTGCCACTTGGCGAGCGTGCCGTTCAGCGTCGTGCCGAAATGGGTGATGACGCTTGAGTTTTCCTGCCGCAGCGGCTGGTAGCCCTCTCCAACCGTGCGGTTGAGCACCACGTTCTGCGAGAAGGGCGAAAACGCGCTGCCGGCGGGCAATGTCAGCGCAACACTCGGCAAACCGACGAGGCCGCGGCTGTCGGTCACTTCCAGCCGCCCGTTCACCGTTGCGGCGATGGTGTTGAAGATCGAGGTCGCATAGACGGTGTTGGCCGCGAAATCGCGGCTCGACGGCACCAGCGTGCGATACGGGCTCTGGTCGGTCTGGTTGCCGGCGGCGGTGGCGAAATCGCCGAGCGTCGGGTTGGCAGTGGCAGCGGTTCCCGGCAGGTTCGCCGTCGTGGCGGTGCCGAGCGCGGGATCGATGAGGCCCGAAGGATTGGCCGCGCTGACCACGCCCCGCACCTGATTGGCGGTGGTCGAGCTGATATCGCGCTCGGCCTCGGTCAGCGCCGAGCTTGCCTTGTACGACAGGTGGACGTTGGCGCGCTTGCCCGACTGGATCTTGAGCAGATCGGCCTCGATGCCGGGCGTGTTGCTGCCGCCCTCGGTCGGCACGGTATCGGCGAGTTCGGTGGTGAGCGCGCGGAAGCGGCGGCGCAGCACGATGTTCACCACGCGCTGATCGGCACGGTAGCCGTATTTCAGCGCGACCTCCTCGGGCAGGATTTCCGCGCGCAGGATCGCCTCGGTCGGGATGTCGCGGATTTCGGCGAAGCTGGAGATGCGCTTGCCGTCGAGCAGCACCACCGGCGCGCCGCCGCTGCCGCGATCGCTGCGCGTCTGCGGGGCGAGTTCGTTCAGCAGGTCGGAGATCGAGCTGACCCCGTAGGAGCGGATATCCGCCGGGGAGAGCGTCTGTTCGGGCGGAATGTCGCCGACCACCGAGCCGGGCGGCTTCACCCCCTGCACGACGATATCGGCCGGATCTTCAGCCTCCTCGCTCGGTGCGGACGGGCGCGCGCGGACGGGCGGTGCATCCTGCGCGAACGCGATCGTCGCGGTGCTCGCAAGCGCGACGAACAGGACGACGGACGTGCGGCGCATGAAGAGATCCCCCGGATGTGACGAGGCGCAGATGCCAGCAATGTGTCGCAAGATTATGCCAGTTCGGCCCGACCTTCGCTTATCGCGCGTCGCAGCCGGTGGTGCGCGACGACCAGCTCGCGTTGGCGATTTTCCACGCGCCGCCTTCGCGGATCAGGTCGAAATGGTCGACGCCGCAATGCTGCACCTTGCCGTTCACCCGGAACGTATAGGGCGCCCACACCATCGCGATATCGCCGTCGCTCTCGATCGCGGGATCGCTGATCCGCTCGTCGGAGCCGGGGGCGAGCCGCGCCGCCACCTCCGCCCAGCTTCGCCGCGTGATCGTGCGGGTGCCGTCCGGGTTCTCGACCGCATAGGTCGCGCCGCCGTCGGGCCGCGTCACCGCCGCGATCGCCTTGGCGTCGTTCGCGGCGATGCCGGCGAGGAAGGCCTTGACCGGCGCCATCACCGCGCCGGTATCCGCCTCCTCGAACGGCACCGGGTTGGCGGGCGGCAGCTTGTCGGACGCGCGCGTCTGGCCGGCGAGCAGGAGGGCGGCGAGGATCAGGCTCATGAAGGTCTCCGGATGGTCAGGCGGGCAGCATCGCCTTCAGCGGCACGTCGGCATCGGCGAGCAGCGCGGGATCGACGCCCGCCCCCGCCAGCACCAGCGCGCGGCCCTGCACATAGTCCCTGGTGGCGTTGACGCAATCGAGCGCGATCATCCGGCCCGCCTTCAGATAGATCACCGAGAAGCTGCGGCTCTCCGGCGCGCCGCGCACCACCACCGCATCATAGCCGATCGACAGGCCCACGGTCTGGAGCCGCAGGTCGAACTGGTTCGACCAGAACCACGGCACCGCATCATAGGCGACCGTCTCACCCAGGATGGTCTTGGCAGCGATCGTCGCCTGATCGTTGGCGTTCTGCACCGATTCGAGCCGGATCGTCGCGCCCTCGGCAAAGCGGTTGGCGTGCGCCGCGCAGTCGCCGATCGCGAACACGTCGGGCAGGCTGGTACGGCAATGCCCGTCGACCGCGACGCCGTTGCCGCCCTCCGCCCCGGCGGCAAGCAGCGGCTCGACCGCGGGCACGATGCCGATGCCGACGATCACCATGTCGGCAGGCAGGATCGCCCCGCTCGCCAGCCGCACGCCCGATGCCGCGCCGTCCGTCTCCTCGATGCAATCGACGCCGACCGAGAGGTGGACATCGATGCCGTGCGCGCGGTGCTCGGTTTCGTAGAAGCGCGACAGCGGCTCGCCCGCGACGCGCGCGAGCACGCGCTCCTGCGCCTCCAGCACCGTCACATGCTTGCCGAACTTGGATAGCACCGCCGCCGCCTCCAGCCCGATATAGCCGCCGCCGACCACCACGACGCGCTCCACCTGCGGCAGTTCGCGCATCAGTTGATCGACGTCGGCGCGGGTGCGCACCGCATGCACGCCGCGCAGCGAATGTCCGGCGCAGCTCAGCCGACGCGGCCGCCCGCCCGTCGCCCAGATCAGCTTGCCATATCCGATCACCGCGCCCGCCGCCGTCTCGACAGTGCGCGCCTCAGGATCGACCCGGGTGACGGTCGAGCCGAGCAGCATCGTCACCTCCCGCTCCTCCCAGAAAGCGGGCTGGCGGATCATGATCCGCTCGAAGCTCTTGTCGCGGGCGAGATACTCCTTGGAGAGCGGCGGGCGTTCGTAGGGCAGCTCGGGCTCGTCACCAATCATCGCGATCGTACCCGCGAACTTGCCCTGTCGCAGCGCGATCGCCGCCTGTGCGCCGCCGTGCCCTGCGCCGACGATCACGACATCATAGCTGTTCAAGCCATCCTCCATCCACGCTTCGCGGGCTGTGCCCGCTCGCGCCATCATTGTCGAGATGGCGTGCCGCGCGGGTTCGGCGTAGGATGGCGGCATGAGCGAAGACCGATTCGAACGCCACCGCCAGCCCTGGACCACCGACGAAATCCAGAAGCTGCACACCCTGGCGAAAAAGGGCATGGCGCTGAAGGCGATCGCCAAGGCATTGAAGCGCAGCGAGGAATCTACCAAGGACCGCGCCAAGGCGGACGGCTTGTCGATCGCGAAGCTGCGATAAGCCCGAAACGGGCATGTTGCACTGCAAAATAAAGCTATTAAAGCTGCTGTGTTCGCCCGGTATCCGGGCCTCGGCGGCGGCGCATGCGACTAGCACGGCGACGACGATCGGACGGGACGGTTGGCCCGATGGAGAAACGATGACGCTCGCCCAGTTCCGCCCGCCCGTCCTGACCAAGCCCGCCTCTCTCCTCCCCGCTCTCGCCCTGCTGTGCACGGTGGCGCTCGCGGGGTGTTCCGGGTCTGGCGGGCAATCGGGCGGTGGTGCCGGCGGCAAGGGCAAAGGTCAGAAAGGTCCGCCCGAGGTCGGCTATATCGTCGCCAAGCTGAGCAGCGTGCCGATCGTCACCGAACTGGCCGGCCGCACCTCCGCCTATGAAAGCTCGGACGTGCGCCCGCAGGTTTCCGGCGTGATCTATAAACGGTTCTTCAAGGAAGGCGCGCTCGTCCATCAGGGGCAGCCGCTCTACGAGATCGATCCCAGCCTGTACCGCGCCTCCACCAGTCAGGCGCAGGCCAATCTGCTGAGCGCGCAGGCGAACGCCGAATCGACCCGCATCAAGGCGGATCGCTACAAGCCGCTCGCCGCGATCGAGGCGGTCGCCAAGCAGGACTATACCGACGCCGAGGCCGCGGCGAAGCAGGCCGCCGCCACCGTCGCGCAGCAGCGCGCCGCGCTTCAGACCGCGAAGATCAACCTGCGCTTCACCACCGTGCCCGCGCCGATCACCGGTCGGATCGGCCGATCGCTGTTCACCGCCGGCGCACTCGTCACCTCGGGGCAGACCGATCCGCTGGCGACGATCCAGCGGCTCGACCCGATCTACGTCGATATCCAGCAGTCGAGCAGCGATTTGCTGCGCCTGCGCCGCGCGCTCGCCTCCGGCGGCGCGGTGCCGACCACCGCGGTCGTCACGCTGAAACTTGAGGACGGCACCGATTACGGCACCAAGGGCAAGGTCGAATTCTCCGAAGTCGTGGTCGATCAGACCACCGGCACGGTGACGGTGCGCGCGGTGTTCCCTAACCCGCAGGGGCTGCTGCTGCCCGGCATGTTCGTCCGCGCGAGCTTCGCGCAGTCGATCGACAACAATGCGATTCTCGTGCCCCAGCCGGCCGTGGCCCGCACCGCCAAGGGCGATGCCACCGTGTTCGTGCTCAACGGCAACAAGGCGGTGCTGCGCGACGTGACCGCCACGCGTACGGTCGGCAGCGACTGGGTCGTCACCAGCGGCCTCAAACCGGGTGACAAGGTGATCGTGGAAGGGGTCGGCAAGACCAAGCCCGACATGACGGTGAAGCCGGTCGCGGCCGGCTCCGCGCAGACGATCCAGGCGCCGAAGAAGAAGCCCGCCGGCAACGGCGCGCAGGGCTGACGGCCCGTGCTCTCGCGCATCTTCATCGACCGGCCGATCTTCGCCTGGGTCATCGCGATCATCATCATGCTCGCCGGCATTGGCGCGATCTATTCGCTGCCGATCGAGCAATATCCCGATGTCGCGCCGCCGACCGTAAACATCCGCGCGACTTATCCCGGCGCATCGTCCGCCACGCTGGAGAACAGCGTGACGCAGGTGATCGAGCAGCAGCTCACCGGGATCGACGGGTTGCTCTACTTCCAGTCGAGTTCCACCTCGCGCGGGCAGGTGACGATCACCGTCACCTTCCAGAAGGGCACCGATCCGGACATCGCGCAGGTGCAGGTCCAGAACAAGGTGCAGCAGTCGGTGTCGCGCCTGCCGCAACAGGTGCAGCAGCAGGGCCTGACCGTCACCAAATCCAACCCGGACTTCCTGATGGTCGCGGCGGTGTACGACAAGTCGGACCGCACCACCAATCAGGACGTGTCGGACTATCTCGTCTCCAACATGCAGGAGGCGATCGGCCGGCTGAAGGGGGTCGGCGACACCAACGTGTTCGGCTCGCAATATGCGATGCGGATCTGGCTCAACCCCGACAAGCTCGCCAGCTACAGCCTGATGCCGAGCGACGTCATCACCGCGATCACCGCGCAGAACGCCGAAGTCGCGGCGGGCGAGGTCGGCGGCGCGCCCAATCCGCCGACGCAGGTTCTCGACGCGACCGTTACCGCGCAAAGCCGCCTCCAGACGCCCGCGCAGTTCCGCGAGATCGTCGTCAAGACGCAGACCGATGGCTCTGCGGTACGGATCCGCGATGTCGGCACGGTCGAGCTGGGCGCGGAATCCTACGGCATCATCAGCCGCTACAACGGGCACCCCGGCGCAGGCATCGCGATCAGCCTCGCGCCGGGTGCCGATGCCATGTCCACCGCCGAGCTGGTGAAGAACGAGTTCGAGCATCAGGCTAAGGGCTTCCCGCACGGCTATGCCTACGCGTTCCCGCAGGATTCGACCCAGTTCATCAAGCTGTCGGTCGAGGAAGTGGTCTGGACGCTGATCGAGGCGATCATCCTCGTCGTCATCGTGATGTTCGTGTTCCTGCAAAGCTGGCGCGCGACGCTGATCCCGACGATCGCGGTGCCGGTAGTGCTGCTCGGCACGTTCGGCATCTTCGCGGTGGCGGGCTTTTCGATCAACACGCTGACGCTGTTCGGTCTCGTGCTGGCGATCGGCCTGCTCGTCGACGACGCGATCGTCGTGGTCGAGAACGTCGAGCGCCTGATGGACGAAGACCCCGATCTCGACCCGCGCGAGGCGACGATCCGCTCGATGGACGAGATCACCGTCGCGCTGGTCGCGATCGCGCTGGTGCTGTCGGCGGTGTTCCTGCCGATGGCGTTCTTCGGCGGATCGACCGGCGTGATCTACAAGCAGTTCTCGGTCACGATCGTGTCGGCGATGGTGCTGTCGGTGGTGGTCGCGCTGGTGCTGACCCCGGCGCTCACCGCCACCCTCCTCAAGCGCAAGAGCGAGGAGAAGCAGGACGGTTGGATCGCGCGCAAGACGCAAGGCGCCAAGGACTGGTTCAACACCGGTTTCGACAAGACGATCGACCGCTACGGCAGGGGCGTGCAATATACGATCGACCGTAAGTGGCCGTTTCTGCTCATCTATGTGGCTGTGGTCGCGCTGCTGGCGTTCATGTTCGTGCGCCTGCCCACCGGCTTCCTGCCGGTCGAGGATCAGGGTGTCGCGCAGATCCAGTACAACCTCGCCCCCGGCGCGACGCTCAACAGCACCACGCGCGCGCAAAGCTCGATCGAGAAGTACTTCCTCACGCAGGAGAAGAACAACGTCGAGGGGCTGCTCACCGTTGCCGGCACCGCGGGCAACGGTGGCGGCGGGCAGAATGCGGGGCGCGGCTTCGTCGCGTTCAAGGATTGGTCGCTCCGCAAGGGCAGCGTCAACGGCGCCGCCGCGATCACCCAGCGCGCCACCGGTGCGCTCGGCGGCCTGCGCGACGTCGAATTCTACGCGACCCAGCCGCCCGCCGTGCGCGGGCTCGGCCAGTCGAACGGCTTCACGCTCGAACTACAGAATACCGGTGGCCTCAGCCGCGTCGACTTCAAGGCCGCGCGCGACAAGCTGCTCGCCGCTGCGCGCGCCGACAGCCGGCTGGCGGCGGTGCGCCCGACCGAACTCGATGATCAGCCCACGCTCAAGGTGGACGTCGATCCGCTCAAGCTAAGTGCGCTCGGGCTGAGCCAGTCGAGCGTCAACGCCACGCTGTCGACCGCCTGGGGCGGCTCCTACGTCAACGATTTCAACGATCGTGGCCGCGTGAAGCGCGTGTACGTGCAGGGCCAGGCCGATTACCGCTCCCGCCCCGAGGACATCGCCAGATGGTACGTGCGCGGCACGACGGGCACGATGGCGCCGTTCTCCTCCTTCGCGACGACGAGCTGGAACACCGCGCCGAACTCGCTGTCGCGCTTCCAGGGCCTGTCCTCCTATGAAATCTCTGGTCAGGCGGCACCGGGGCAAAGCTCGGGCGACGCGATGAACGTGATGACCGAGCTGGCCGCCAAGATCCCGGGCACCAGCGTCGCATGGAGCGGCCTGTCCTATCAGGAGCGACTGTCGACCGGTCAGGCGCCGTTCCTGTACGGCATCTCGCTGCTGGTCGTGTTCCTGTGCCTCGCCGCTTTGTACGAAAGCTGGTCGATCCCGTTCGCGGTGCTGCTCGTCATCCCGCTCGGGCTGATCGGCGCGATCTTCGCGGTGACGCTGCGCGGGCTTCAGAACGACGTGTACCTTCAGATCGGGCTGCTGACGACCATGGGCCTCGCCTCCAAGAATGCCATCCTTATGATCGAATTCGCCGAACAGGCCGAACGCGAGGGCAAACGCGTGATCGAAGCGGCACTCGAAGCCGCACGCATCCGTCTGCGGCCGATCCTGATGACCAGCTTCGCGTTCATCTTCGGCGTGTTGCCGCTGGCGATCTCGACCGGCGCAGGCGCGAACAGCCGCGTCGCGATCGGCACCGCCGTGATCGGCGGGATGCTGACCGCGACGATCCTCGCGATCTTCTACATCCCGCTGTTCTTCGTGCTGGTGCGGCGCGGGGTGCGCGACGGGCTGAAGGCGGTGAAGCATCGTCTCCACCACGATACGCCGAGTGAGGGCGCGGCATGATGCGCCGGCTTCCCTCCCTGCTCGCGCTCACCGTGCTTGGCGGGTGTACGATGACGCCCAAATACGTCCGGTCGGCGCCGCCGGTGCCGCTGTCGTGGCCGACCGGCGACGCCTATCTGCGCCAGACCGAAGCGACGCTGCCGAGCGTCAGCTACGCGGACATCTTCCGCGATCCGCGCCTCCAGAAGATCATCGCGCAGGCGCTTGCCAACAATCGCGATCTGCGCGTGGCCGCCGCCAACATCGCGGTCGCGCGAGCGACCTACCACATCCAGCGCGCCGAGCTGTTCCCGGAGATCGGCGCGACCGGCAGCTATTCGCGGCGAAGGACCAGTTCGGCGGGCGGCAACACCACTGGCACAAGCGGCACCACCACCGGCGATACCGGAACCGGCGGCACGGGTACGGGCACGGGCACGGGCAGCGTCGTCTCCACCACCACGACGGCGGGCGGCACGACCAACAGCTTCTCCGCCAACGTCGGCATTACCGCGTTCGAGATCGACCTGTTCGGCCGCGTCCGCGCGCTGAGCGAGGCCGCGCAGAACCGCTATTTTGAAACGGAGGCGACCGCGCGCGCCACCCGCCTGACGCTGATCGGCGACATCGCCACCGGCTGGCTTACCTACGCTTCGGACAAGAGCCTGCTTCGTATCGCCGAACAGACCGCCGAGATCGCGCAGAAAAGCGTCGCGCTCACCCGCCAGCGGCTGACCGGCGGCATCGCGCCGCGCACCGATCTCGCGCAGGCGCAGATCACCTTGCAGACCGCTCTGTCCGACCTCGCCGAGCAGCGGACGGCGGTGGCGCAGGACGTCAACGCACTGCAACTGCTGGTCGGCGCGACCGTCGATCCGGCGCTGCTGCCCGAGGGGATAGAGCAGGCCGGCACCACCGTCGCCGAACTGCCCGCAGGGCTCGATTCGCGCGTGTTGCTGCGCCGCCCCGACGTAGTGGAGGCCGAGTATGAGCTACGCGCCACCAACGCCGAGATCGGCGCGGCGCGCGCGGCGTTGTTCCCGACCATCTCGCTGACGGCGCTGACCGGCTTCGCTTCGAGCGCGCTGTCAAACCTGTTCACCGGCGGCGCCTTCACCTACTCCATCGCGCCGAGCGTGAACTATCCGATCTTCCGCGCCGGTGCCGCGCGTGCCGGGGTCGCTCAGTCGCAGGCGCAACGCGACGCCGCGCTCGCCACGTACGAAAAGACGATCCAGACCGCGTTCCGCGAAGTTTCAGACGCGCTCGCGCGGCGCGGCACGATCGCCGATCAGGAGCGTGCGCAACAGGCTCTCACCGCCGCCTCGCGTGAGAATTTCGATCTGTCGAACGCGCGCTATCGGGGCGGGATCGACACGTATCTGGCGAGCCTGACCGCGCAACAATCCTTCTACTCGGCGCAGCGCACGCTGGTATCCACGCAGCTGACCGCGGCGACGAACCTCGTCACGCTCTACCGCACGCTGGGTGGCGACGCGACGCTGGAGGTCGCGCCCGACGACAAGCGGCCTGCACCAGCGGCCGCACGGTAAGCGGTTCCCGGGCGCGCCGGGGACCGCTGACCTTATTCGCCGCCCTTTTGCGGCGTCACGACGTCGCGGCCGAACTTCATGATGAGTTCGCCGATCTCGCGCGCCTGAGTGACCGAGCGGCTGCTCTGTTCGCGAAGGAAGTCGCCCTGGATCTTCATCACTTGCGACAGATCCTTCGCCTCCGCGACCGCGCGCATCGCCGCGAACGCCTCGCGCGTGTTGGCTTCGGCCTGGTCGAGCATGCGCATGCCGAGGTTCGATCCGCCCTCGACGAACTTCATCCCCGCCTTGCGCGCCGGATCGGCGACGGTCTCGTCGAAGCTCTGCTTGGCCTTGCTGGCGAACTCGTTGATATCGACCACCTGACGGGCTCCTTCTCTCTGGGACGCCGGATTTCCCCGGCGGGGATCGGCTCTGCGGCCGAAAACGCGGGGCTGGCGCCCGTCGTTCCTTGTCGCCGAGCATAAGGCCGCAGCCATCGTCCGGCAACGTCCGCGTCGAAGTTTACGCAACGCTAACCGCAGCCATGCCACGCCGGGCGATGCTCCAGCCGGACGTCGCCGACATGCTCCCTGCCGCCCCTGCTCCCGCTGCCATGGCGCTGCCGCTCGGCGCGGCGGTGACGGTGTGCGTGCTGTCGGTCTTCGGCGGCCCGACGGCGCTCGCCGGTGCCCTCGCGCTCGCGGTCGCGGTGTGGCGGGTGCTGGAGACGGTCGCGGTGCCGCACCCGCTGCGGTGCGCCGCGCTGACGCTCGCGCTGCCGTTCGCCGCAATCGGCGCAGGGCTGCTCGACCCGATCGAGGCGCTTGGTGCGGCGGCGTGCCTGCTCGCCCTCGATGCGGCACTCGGGCGGCGGCATGCGGCCATGCTGCTGTGGTGGGGAGTGGCGTTCGGCATCGGCTGGGCTGCGGTGCTGCTGGCGCCGTTCGTCGCGGCGGTGCTGCTCCATCGCAGGGTTCATCCGGCCTTTCTGCCGCTCGCGCCGCTCGGCTATGCGATGACGGTGGCACTCGGCCTGTCCAATATGACCTTCCCCACGCTGTCGGGCGGGGCGCCCAACCTGTGGTGGCTCATGGCGGCGCTGCTACCGTCGGAGGTGCCGCGCCTGGTTGGACTTGCGGTCGCCGCCGCCCTCGGCTCGGGCGCATGCTTCGCCGCGCATTTCTCGGTACGCCTGCCTGCGACGCGGCTGCTTCCGGTTGCGCTTCTCGCCACGTTGTTGATCGGTGGGCTGCTGCCCCAGATCCCCGCAGGCACGTTCCTGCTCGCGGCGATGATCGCGAGTGTCGCAGCGGCAACGGGCGATCGACAGGCACGCGGCGTGGCGATGCTGGTCCAGACCGGGTTCGGGCTCGCGCTCGTCGGACAATCCACGCTCGGCTTCGTCGCGATCGCGGCCGCGACGTGGTGGGTCGCCCGACCCGCCGAGCGCAGCGCCGCCAACGACAATCCGGTCATGATGCCGCTGCTCCGCCCCGCGATGCTGCTCCGGCACGAGCGATAGCGGCGTCAAACGGCTTGCGATCCGCGCCGCTTGCCGCCACTCCGGCACTATGACGACACCGATCCGCCCGCGCCGCTCGATGCTGTATGTGCCGGGCGACAAGCCGCGCGCGCTGGAAAAGGCGCGGACGCTCGCCTGTGACGCGATCATCCTCGATCTCGAAGATGCGGTCGCGCCCGAAAACAAGGCGCGCGCACGCGACGCGATCGCCGAGGCGGTGGGCACAGGCGGTTACGGCGCGCGCGAGTTGATCCTGCGAGTCGGCGCCGCCGACGCCGCAGAGGATTTCGCACTCGCCAACGCGCTGCCGCTGGATGGCGTGCTGCTGCCCAAGGTCGAATCGGCGACGACCATCGTCGCGGCCGCGGCGCGCACCCCGCACCCGCTGTGGTGCATGGTCGAGACCCCGCTCGGCGTGCTGCGCGCCGCCGAGATTGCGGGCGCCTCGCCTCGGCTTGCCGGGTTCGTCGCGGGCACCAACGATCTCGTCAAGGATCTGCGCGCGCGCCATACCCCTGCCCGCACGCCGCTGCTCACCGCGCTGTCGCTGATGGTGCTGGCCGCGCGCGCTTACGGGCTGGCGGTGATCGACGGCGTGCATCTCGATCTCGATGATCTCGCCGGTTTCGAAACCGCGTGTCGGCAGGGCGTGGACCTCGGCTTCGACGGCAAGTCGCTCGTCCACCCCAATTCGATCGACATAGCCAACCGCATCTTCGGCCCTGCCCCGGAAGAGGTCGCGCGCGCGCGCCGCACGGTGGCCGCCTGGGCGGACGCGCGGGCGCAGGGGCTTGGCGTGGTGCGGATCGACGGCGCGATGGTGGAGCAACTCCACGTCGACGAAGCGGAACGGCTGATCGCGCTGGCGGAGGCGATCGCCGCGCGCTGACGCGCTTTCAGGCGGCGGGTTGCTCGAACTTCTCGATCACCCATTCCTCTTCCTGCGCGGCGGCGATCCAGTCCTGCATGAACGGGTGGCTGATGATCGCGTCCATGTAGCTCGCCGCGAAGCGTGCGATCGGCAGCCCGTAGGTGACGATCCGCGTCACCACCGGCGCGTACATGATATCGGCCGCGCCGAAGCTGCCGAACAGGAACTGCCCGTCGCCGCCGAAGCGCGCGCGTGCCTGCGCCCACAGCTCCATGATCCGCGCGAGATCGGCGAGCACGTCGTCGTCGGGCTGTGTCGGCGGGAAGGCCTGACGGATGTTCATGCTGTGCTTCTTGCGCAAAGCGGTGAAGCTGGAATGCATCTCCGCCGACATCGACCGCGCCATCGCGCGCGCAGCGGGATCGGCCGGCCAGAACAGATCGCGGCTGGTCTTCTCGGCAAGAAATTCGATGATGGCGAGGCTGTCCCACACCACCGCGTCGCCGTCCCACAGGATCGGCACCTTGCCCGAGGATGGCGCGAACTCGTCGCCCTCGCGGCGCTTGTCCCACTCGGCGTCGTAGAGGGGCACGACGACCTCCTCGAACAGCAAGCCCGACTGCTTGGCGGCGAGCCAGCCGCGCAGGCTCCAGGAGGAATAGGCCTTATTGCCGATTATGAGTTTCATGGCATTCGGATAGCCGCGCCACCGCGCTGCGGCAACCGGATGGGAAAGAAATCGCCGTTGATCGTCACCCCAGCGCACGCTGGGGTCTCCCGGTGCCGGCGCGGCGCAGAAGCCGCAGGAGATGCCAGCTTTCGCTGGCATGACGGTGGGTGCGAGATGTCAGCCGATCGCCTCGATCACCGCCGCGCGCAGCTCGGGGATGCCGAGCCCGGTCTCGGACGAGGTCGGCAGGATCTGCGGGTGCGCGGCCGGGCGCTTGCGCGCCTCGGCGGCGGTGGCGGCCATCGTGTCGGCGAGCTCGGTCGGCTTGATCTTATCGGCCTTGGTCAACACGATGCGGTAGCTCACCGCCGCCTTGTCGAGCATCTCGAGGATCTCGCGGTCGACATCCTTGATGCCGTGGCGCGCGTCGATCAGCACCAGCGCGCGCTTGAGCACGTCGCGCCCGCGCAGGAAATCGTTGACCAGGAAGCGCCACTTCTTGACGACATCCTTGGGCGCCTTGGCGAAACCATAGCCGGGCATGTCGACCAGCCGCATCACCAGCGGATCGCCACCCACGTCGAAGAAGTTCAGTTCCTGCGTCCGCCCCGGTGTGTTCGACGTGCGCGCCAGCGCGTTGCGCCCGGCCAGCGCGTTGAGCAGCGACGACTTGCCGACGTTCGAACGCCCGGCGAACGCCACCTCGGGCGCGTTCGCGTCGGGAATGAACTCGAGCGACGGGGCCGACTTCAGGAAGCTGATCGGGCCGGCGAAGATCTTGCGCGCGGCCTCGATCGCCTCGGGCTCGAAGGTGTCGGTGTCGCTCACTTCTTGGTCGCCACCTTCAGCTCGGGATGCCGTGCGTAAAGCAGCCGCTGCTGGAGGATCGTCAGCGTGTTGGAGGTGATCCAGTAGAGTTGCAAGCCGACCGCGAACGGCGCCATCACGAACATCAGCACCCAGGGCATGATCGCGAACACCTGCTTCTGCGCCTCATCCATCGGCGCCGGATTGAGCTTGAACTGGAAGAACATCGAGATGCCGAGCAGCACCGGCACGACGCCGATCGCCAGCATCGGCGGCAGATGCCACGGCAGATAGCCGAACGCGTTGAGGATGGTCGCCGGATCCGGCGCGGACAGATCGCGAATCCACAGCACGAACGGTTGGTGACGCATTTCGATGGTCAGCAGCAGCACCTTGTAGAGTGCGTAGAGGATCGGGATCTGAAGGAACGTCGGCAGGCAGCCCGCGAGCGGGTTGACCCCTTCCGCCTTGTAGAGCGCCATCACCTCCTGCTGCGCGCGGACCTTGTCGTCCTTGTAGCGTTCCTGGAGCGCCTTCATCTTGGGCTGGATCGCGCGCATCTTCGCCATCGAGGCGAACTGGCGCTGCGCGATCGGGAACAGCAGGCCACGGATCGTCAGCGTCAGCGCGATGATCGCCACGCCGAAATTGCCGATCACCCGGAACAGGAAGTCGAGATATTTGAAGATCGGCTTCTCGACGATCTCGAACCAGCCCCAGTCGATCGCCTTGCCGAAGTGGCGGATGCCGAGCCGATCCTCATAGCCGTCGAGCGTGTTGGTCTCCTTCGCGCCCGCGAACAGCTTGGCGGTGGTCACCAGCGCCTTGCCGGCGGGGACGACATGGGGTTCGAGCGCGAAATCGGCCTGGAACGTGTCGCCCATCGCGGCGCGGAAGCCGCCGTGCATCTTCGCGCCCGAATCGGGGATCAGCGCGGCGAGCCAGTATTTGTCGCCGAAGCCGAACCAGCCGCCGGTCGCGTCGAAATAATTGTCGCCGGGCTTGCCGATGTTGCCGAACACGGTCTTGCCGATCAGGCTGGCGTCCTTGCCCTGAAGGTTGGCGAAGGTGATATCGTAGGTGGCGCCATGATCGAACACGCCGATCGGGCCGACGTGATCGGTCCAGGTATCGGGGTCGGGTGAGACGCCCGCGCGGCTGACGAGGCCATAAGGGCGCACGGTGATCGGCGCGCCGGCCGGGTTGGTGACGGTCTGGCGCACGGTGAACATGTAGCGATCGTCGACGGCGATGCGGATCGTGAAGCGCTGGCGCTGCGGGTTGGTCCAGGCGAGCGTGACCGGCTGCTCGGGGGTGAGCACCGGCGCGCTGGCGGTGAAGACGGTGTCCGCGCCCGGCGTCGTCACGCCGTCGCCCGACCAGCCGAAGCCGGCGAAATAGGCGTGATCGGTGCCCGAAGGCGAGAACAGCCGGATCGGGGCGGAATCCTTGGCGACGGTTTCCTTGTACTTGCTCAGCACGAGATCGTCGATGCGGCCGCCCTTGAGGTTGATCGAGCCCGACAGGTTGCGCGTCTCGATCCGCACGCGCGGGCTCTCGCGCAGCACCTGCTGGCGGTCGCGCACCTTTTCAGGCGCGGCGGCGCCGGGGCCGGCCGGGCCGGTCGAGGAGGCGACGGGTTTGGACTTGCCGTCCTCGATCTTGGTCGCGGGCGGATTGGCGGTGGGGAAATATTTCGACGCGAAGAACTGCCAGCCGAACAGGATCAGCGCCGCGAATACCGCGAACAGGAGGAAATTTCTGCCTTCGTCTTTCACCTGGGAATCCCGTTCGTAGTTCGTCGGCGCGCGCCGTTTGTCTTAGGGCACTGGATCGGGGCCGTAGCCGCCCCAGGGGTGACACCGCCCGATCCGTTTCGCCGCCAGCCAGCCGCCCTTCACAGCGCCATAGCGGCGAAGCGCGGTGATTGCATAGGCGGAACAGGAAGGCTGGAACCGGCAGGAGGGCGGCAGGACGGCGGACGGCCCGATCTGCCAGCCGCGCACGAGCAGGATGAGGATGCGGGTCAGCATGACCGGCAGTCCGACCCGTGCTCCCGCGCAAGCGGGAGTCCAAGGCCACGAGCATCGCGTTTGCGGCCCTGGGCTCCCGCTTTCCCGGGAGCACGGTAAGGGTTTCGAATCACCGTGCGACCTTCGCCAGCGCCTTGCCGAGTTCGCCGCGCAACTGCGCGAAGTCGCGCTCGATGCCGCCGTTCCGCCCGATCAGGACGTGATCCGCACCGCGCAGACCCGATTCGGGCAGCACCTCACGCGCAAGCGCACGCAACCGGCGTTTCATCCGGTTACGCACGACCGCGTTGCCGATCTTCTTGGTGACGGTATAGCCGATCCGCATCATCGGATCGCCATCGTCCCGGGCACGCACCAGCAGCACGAAGCCGGGCATTGGCGCGCGCTTGCCCGCGTTCGCCGCGAGAAAGTCCGCGCGGCGCGACATCGTGCGGATGTCGACGCCGCCGGAGACCTGAATTACGCCGACAGCTTCTTGCGACCGCGCGCGCGACGCGCCCGGATCACGTTGCGGCCGCCCGGAGTCTCCATCCGCGCGCGGAAGCCATGACGGCGCGCCCGCACCAGATTGCTCGGCTGAAAGGTCCGCTTCATGAGTCATTCCCTGATCGTCTGAATAGAAAAGGGCCGCCCCGCAGAGCGACCTCGTAGCGGCTGGCCTTAAGCGCGCGGCTCCGCGAAGTCAATTGCTTCACGTCACCCGAACAGCCGCGCCATGCTGCGTTCAAGCATGACGAGCTGCCACAAAGTGCGGCCATGATCGGCCCGGCCGGCGCGGTGATCGGCGGCGATCTTCTCGATCGTAGGCGCAGAGAACCAGCCGCTGCCGATCAGCGTGCGCGAGCGTGCCAGCGCCGCTGCCTCGTCGGCCAGCGCGCCCCGGAACCACGCACCGACCGGCGTGACGAAACCCATTTTCGGGCGGTAGAGGATATCCTTGGGGAGGTAGCGCTCCATCGCCTTCTTCACCAGCCACTTGCCCTGCCCGTGACGCAGCCGCAGATCGGCCGGCAAAGTCGCGGCGAACTCGACCAGTTTGTAGTCGAGCAGCGGCTCGCGCGCTTCGAGGCTCACCGCCATGCTGGTGCGATCCGCCTTGGTTAGAATGTCGCCGGGCAGCCAGTGCTGGAAGTCGGCATATTGCGCACGGTCGAGCGCGTCGCGCGCGGGTGCGTCACGCATCGATCGCACGTAGCGATCCTCGGCACGGTGCCCGCCAAGCGCGGTGCGCGCCGAGTCGGTCAGCAAGGCGGCGCGCAGGGCGGGCGTCGTCACGCCGACCGAGCGGGCGTAGCCCTCCGCACCATCCTCGGCGAGCGCGAGCAGCGTCGTCTTGGCGCGGAAGCGGCGGGGCGCCCAGTCGGCCTTGGGATAGTGGCGGCCGAGCGTGCCGAACACGCTTCCCCGCAGCGACGCGGGGATCAGCGCGCGCACCCGCTCCTCGGCGGCCTGGAATTTGTAGCGGCGATAGCCCGCGAATGCCTCGTCCGCGCCGTCACCCGACAGCGCCACCGTCACCGTTTCGCGCGCGAGCTCGCACACCCGGTAGGTGGCGAGCGCGGAGGCATCGGCGAACGGCTCGTCGAACGACGCGACCAACGTGTCGATCAGCGAGAAATCCTGCGGCGAGACGATGCGCTCGCGGTGTTCGGTGGCGAAACGCTTGGCGATCACGTCGGCGTAGGAACGCTCGTCCACTCCGGCCACGTCGAAGCCGATAGTGCAGGTCTTTACCGCGCGCGGGGACGCCTCCGCCATCAGCGCGACCACCGCCGAGCTATCCACCCCGCCCGACAGGAACGCGCCGAGCGGCACGTCCGCCACCATCCGCATCGTGACGGCGGCGCGCATCCGCTCGACCAGTTCCTCCTCGAGCGCCTTGCGGCTGGCGGTGGCACGGCGCGAGAAGTCGATATCCCACCAGCGCGACGGCGCGGGCACCGGCTTGCCGCGTTCGAGCAGCAGGAAATGGCCGGCGGGCAGTTTCTTCACCCCCGCGACGAGGCAGGTATCGTCGGGCACGTAGCCGTAAGCGAGATAATCCTCGATCGCGGTGATCTGGGGCGTGCGGCGCAACAGCGGGTGCGCGAGCAGGCCCTTGAGTTCAGACGCGAACGCTACCGCGCCATCGGGCAGTTCGGCATAATGGAGCGGCTTCACCCCCATGCGGTCTCGCGCGAGGAACAGCACCTGCCGCGCGGCGTCGTGAATTGCGAAGGCGAACATGCCGTTGAGCCGATCAAGCATGGCCGGCCCCCACGCCGCCCAGCCATGCAACAGCACCTCGGTATCACCCGAGGTAACGAAGCGCGCCCCCCTGGCCTGCAATTCGGCGCGCAGTTCGGCGAAATTATAGACTTCGCCGTTGTAGGTCACGGTCAGCGATCCGTCAGCGCTGCGCATCGGTTGCGGACTACCAGCGATGTCGATGATCGACAGGCGGCGATGCCCCAGCCCGACGCCGGGCGCGGTCCACACGTCGCCACCGTCGGGGCCGCGATGCGCCTGCACGTCGGTCATCGCGCGCACCCGCACCGGATCGACCGGCTTGGGCATGTTGGGGTAGAACAGGCCGGCGATCCCGCACATCTCTAGCGTGCCATCCCGGCGGCGCGATCGGCCACCACGTCAACGGGTCCGAGCGCGGCGAGGAAGCGCCGCATCGCCGCGCGCGGATCGCGGCCGGGCAGCACCTCCGCCGAGAGATGCACCGCCACCGCACGCTGCGGGCCGCCGAGCAGCTTGGCCTGTAACGTCGCCAGCTTCTGTCGCGCACCGCTGTGCGTGACGATATCGCCGACGCGATACCAGGTCGCGATCAGCCGCTCGACCGGGCCGGGTGCCGTCACGTGGATCACCGCGCCGCCGGCGAGATCGGGCAGATCCTCGATCCGCACCCACACGTCGTCTTCGCGCAAAGCGCCCACCCCGAACGAGACGATCTCCTTGCCCTCATGCTGCGAGCCATAGACCGCGATGGCGAGATCGACCGGATCGCCGCTCGCATCGGCATAGCGGCCGATCAGATAATGGTCCGCACCCGGATAATTGGGCGCCCACGCCGCGCGCGTGCTCATCGGCACGCGGTGCCAGCCCGGCACCTCGGGCAAGGCGATCCGCGCGGGCAGCACCTGCGCGCGGTTGGCGATCGCCGCGCTCCACGCCGGGAACACCGCGACCGTCATCAATACCAAAGCCGCCGCCAGAAGCGCATCGAGCCGAAAGCGCGGTACGGTTTGCAGCTTGGCGGTATCGAACACCGCCGCATCGGGCGCGCGATCGAACCAGCGCCAGCCGATCGCAATCACCGCGGCCATCACCAGCCCGAAGAAGATCCAGCCGTACATGATATGATCGAACCCGGTCGCCGCCTCGACCGAAGTGAGGTAGGCGGCGTAGATCGTTCCGAACGCGCGGATGCCGTTCGCGATCACCGGCACGACCAGCGCGACACCCATGAACACCGCACGCCTGCCCCACGACACGAAGCACACATTGGCGACGAGCGTGCCATAGGCGATCATCGCGATCACGAACTTCGCGCCCGAACACGCCTCCGCCACTTCGAAATAGCCGTTGGGAATGGTGATGAGCACCCCGTCGACCTGCGCGGGCACGCCGAACAGATGGAGCATCGGCATCGTCATCGCGACGGTGACGGTCTGAAGCGGCCCCTCCATCCCCTCGCCGAACGGCACGAGGAACACCGCATAACACAAGGGAAACAGCAGCCCGCGCGCGACGTTCGGCCCGAGCAACGTCACCACCGTGCCTTGCAGCATCATCACCAGCCCGAGCTGCCGCGCCAGCGCGACCCCACCGGCATCGCCGAGCAGCCAGCCCAAGCCCCCGCATGCGACGATTGCCAGCCCCGGCGCCCAGCCGACCGGCGTCAGCTTCGCGAGATCGGTACGGCGGGCCCACACCAGCCACGCCAGCACGGGTCCGATGAACAGGCAATGCCCGAAGGTCGTGCTCGTCCACCACAGATGCGCGAGCGTCGTCACGTCGTGCCAGAAAGTCGCGACGATCACCGCCGCCACCCCAACCAGCACGGCGAGGTGGCGACGCCACGCCGCCTGCGTCGGGGTCGCGGCGGGCGAGAAGCCGGTCGAGGGGAAAGCGTAGATCATGCCGCGCGCTTGCTTTCGCCGTTCGCGACGATCGTGTCGAGCGGAGCGAGACAGGCAGCCCAGCTATAGCGCCGCTGCACCTGCGCGCGCGCGGCTTGGCCGAGCGTGGTGGCGGCGTGCGGGTCGGCGAGCAGATCGCTCACCGCGCCGGCGATTGCACCAGCGTCCGCGCCGACGCGGATCGTGCCGGCGTGCGCGATCCCCTCGGCGGCGGGCGCGGAGGCGACCACCGGGCGCGCCATCGCCATCGCTTCGAGCACCTTGTTCTGGATGCCGCGCGCGAGCTTCAACGGCGCGACAACCACCGCAGCGGCAGCGAGCCAGCCGCGAACGTCGGGCACCTCCCCCGTCACGATAACGCCGGGCGATTTGGCGAGCGCCATCACCGCCTCGGTCGGCGCCCGGCCGACGATGGCGAAGCGCGCCTGCGGGTGGCGGCTGCGGATCTGGGGCAGGATGCCGTTCGCGAACCACGTCACCGCCTCGATATTGGGACGGTAATCCATCTGGCCGGTGAAGACGATAAGGTCGCCTTCCTCTTCAATGCGCGCGAAGCTGGCGGTGGGATCGAAGGTGTGCGTGTCGATGCCGTTTTCTATCGCCTGCACGCGCGCCGCGCCGGTCGCCGCACGGAACAGCGCGGCCTCGGCGGCGCTGACGAACAGGCTGGCGTCGGCGCGTTGCGCGACGTCGCGTTCGAACGCCTGCAACAGCCGCGCCTCGCGCGCCATCATCCAACGCGACGGGCCGCGTGAGGCAAGCGCATAATCGGCGAACTTGGCCGAATCCATGTCGACGAAATCCATTACGACGCGCTGCTTCGCGTTCGCCGGAAGGTATTGTGCCATCTGCCCGGAGAAGACGTAGATCGTGTCGACCGGGTGCCGCGCGAGCACATCCGCGACCGCACCGCGCACGGCGGCATCATCGAACGCGGTCAGCGACACCGGGCGGCCTTGCGCCAGCGCCTCGATGGCGGCGCGCCAGCGTGGCTTGCCCCGCCACAATACCGCCCGATCGCCGGTAAGCCATGCCGGCGCATCCGCATCGAGATTGCGCGCGTCGTCCGCAAAGGCGACGAGGTGGACGCGCGCCTGTCCGCACAGATGCCGGAGAATGTGAAAGCCGCGAATCTTGTCGCCGCGATCGGGCGGATAGGGAACCCGATGCGCCAGGAACAGGATATCGCCCATCACTCAACCAAGACCCTTGGCGATGTGCGGACCGATCAGGTTCGCGATCGTCAAGGGCAGTTTCTTCCACAGATCGACCTGGAGCCGGTATTTCGGGCTGAGCGGATTGATCTCGCGCGGGGTCTCACCGGGTTTCACGCGCTTGGCATAAAGCAGCGGCTTCCCGTTGAAACCCCAATTCTTCTTGAACGCCGCCGGCCCGGTTCCGACCTTCGAGCGGCCGAAATCGAACGCGGTGCAGCCGCGCGCGCGGGCGTGGCTCATCAACGCGAAATACATGCGGTCGTTGGCGCGCAAAGCGCGCGCCGCGACAGTGCCCCCGCCCCAGTACGGATAGACGGTGCCTTCGTGATAAAGCGACAGCACGCTCGCCACCGGCTTGCCGCCCGACCGCACCGTCAGAATATCGGCATCCGCGCCGAACGCATCGAGCACGCAGGCGAACAGCCTCGCCGGGAACACCGGCGTGCCGAGGTTGCGCACCGATTCGGCATAGACCGCGTAATGCGCCTTGCGATCGGCCGCGCCGCTGCCGACGCTCACGTCGAGATCGAGCGCGAGCGCCTTGCGCACCTCGGCGCGCTGCTTGCGCGGGATCGCGGTGAATTCGGCCTCGTCCGATGCGGCCAGTGCGCGGGTGAAGCCGAGATGGGCGCCCTCTTCCGCGATCCAGTCGCCGTCGGGCACATCGCCGCCGCGCAGTTCCAGGCTCGGGCAACCGAGCTTGAGCGCCAGCGCCCAGCCCGCTTCCGCCAGCACCCCCGCCGCGCCTACGGTGGTGGCGAGGATACCCCCGCCGACCGCGAAGCCGTTCGACACCAACGCCCGGCCGAACAGCCGCGAGCGGATCTCGGTCATCGGCAGCACGCCTTCGAGGCCGCCGTCGGCGCGTTCGGCGATCAGCGTGTGGCTGCGTTGCCCGCACCCTTCAGCCACCGCGCGGCTCCATGCAGGCAGGTGGAACGGCGTACCGTGCGGATGCGCACGCACGAAATCGGCGATGCGCGCCGCTTCGGCGGCATCCGCCAGATCGGCGGCGCGCAGGCCCAGCAATGGCGAGAGCAACGGCACGGTCATGCGATAGCGCCCTTCATATCCGCGACGATCGCATCCATCCGACCCCAATCGTGGCGGCGGATCAAGTCGCGCAATTTGCCCGCCATCGCCCCCAGCCGGCTGTAGTGCCGCAACCGCGACTTGAGCGGTGCGTCGGCGATGCGCGGTTGGCCGGGGTCGATCTCCCACGGGTGGAAGTAGAACACCGCCGGTTGCCCCTCGGCGGAGACCTGTCGCACCGCGTGGTTGGTCAGCGCCGCCGGGAACAGCCGGAAGAAACCGCCGCCGGTCGCCATCCGCCGGCTGCCGAACTCCGCCACCGTCACCGGCACCTCGACCAGCGCAGCGCCGGGCACCGGATGGAAGGCATAGCGCGGCGCCTCCGGCCAGCCGTAGTGATCGTGGGCAAGCGGCGCGACGCTCGATGAATAGGCATAGCCTTCCTCGGCGAGGATCGGGTGCGCCCAGGGCGTGCGCGTGTCGATCGAGAAGCTCGGCGCGCGGTAGCCGGTGATCGCGACCCCGCCGGCATCCTCCAGCGTCATGCGGGCGCGGCCGATGTCGGCACGGAACTGCTCGGCTTGCATCGTGAAGACGCGCTGATGCGCCCAGCCGTGGCTGGCCAGTTCGTGCCCGCCCGCGACGATGCGGCGGATCAGCGCCGGATGCCGCTCCGCCACCCAGCCGAGCGTGAAGAACGTCGCCTTCACGCCGCTTTCCGCGAACAGCGCCAGCACCGCGTCGGTGTTATATTCCACCCGCGATTCGCGCGCATCCCACGTGTCCGTGGCGATCACCCGCTCGAACGCGCCGACCTGGAACCATTCCTCGATATCGACCGACAGCGCGTGGCGCATAGCCCCGCCTCAGCGCATGTCGCGGCGGAGACCCGCCATGTCGTGTGATCCGTCGCCCTCGACCCAGTCGACCAGCAACGTCAGCACGCGGCGAAGTGCGGCGTCCTGCTCCTCGATGCGCGCTTCCAGCGAGGCGATGCGTGCGCGGCTGGCGGGGTCGCCCGCCGAAGAGGCGACCAGCGCCTCGTCGAGCCGCGTCTCAATCGAGGCGAGCCGCGCCTTCATCGTCGGGTTGAGATCGGTCGGGCGCGCGGCAAGCTGCTCCATCGCCGCTTCGAGCGATTCGAGATGATCCGCCACCGCCGGATCCGCCCCGCGCGTCGCCACCTGATCGAGCCGAGCTTCGAGCGCGGTGAGTTTCGCTGCAAGCTCGGCGTCGGGCGCGCGATTGGCGACTTGCCCCAGCCGGTTCTCCAGCGAGGCGAGATGCGCCTTCACCACCGGATCGGCCTCGGGCTTGCGCGCGGAGAGCGCGACCAGCCGCTCCTCGATCGAACCGAGTTGCGCCTCGATCGCCGGGATCGCCTCATCGGCGACGAGCTGCTCGAGCCGTGTTTCCAGCATCGCCAGCCGCTCGCGGCTCGCCGCATCGGCGGCGGGGATGCGTGCGGCGGTCTGTTCGAGCGCGGCGCCCAGCGCGGCGAGATCCTCGCGCATCATCTGATCGACATCGGCGACGACGCCGGCGATCTGCTCGGTGCGCCCCTCGACCGAGGCGATGCGCCCGGCGAGCGCAGGATCGGGCTTGGCGCCCTGCTCCCACCGCGTTTCCAGCGAGGTCAGTCGCGCGAGGATGCCGCGATCGACACGCGTGCCGGCGGAGACATTTTCGAGCCGCGATTCGATCGAGGCGATCGCCTGCATCAGCGACTGATCCGAAGCCGCTGGCTCCTCGACCCGCGATTCGAGCGACTCGATGCGCGCGAGCAACGCCGGATCGGCGGCGGCGGCCGGCTCGTCCTGGCGGATCGGGCGCGGCGGCGTGGCCGGCTCGGCCTGCTTGACGAGCGGCAGCGGCTCGGGCTGCTCCGGCGTGTCGTTCGAAATGTCGGCGAGCACGGTGTTGACCGTACGCGCATCGATCGTGTCGAGCTGCTCGATCGCGCCGAACAGCAGCACACGGCCCGCCAATTGGTTCAAACGGCGCGGCACGCCGTCCGACCCGGCATAGAGCGCGGCAAAGGCGTCATCGGTAAAATGCGGGCGGCCGGTCCAGCCAACCACGCCCAAGCGGTGCATCATGTAGGGCGCGACTTCCTCGCGCTCCATCGGTTCGAGATGATGCGTCGCGATCACGCGCTGGCGAAGCTGTTCGAGCCGGTCGGAACCGTGCAGCCGTTCGCGAAACTCGGGCTGGCCAAGCAGGAAGATCTGGAGCAGCGCATGCCCGCCGGCCTGGAAGTTCGACAGCATCCGCAGTTCTTCGAGCGCGGAGACCGGTAGCGCCTGCGCCTCGTCGACGATCAGCAGCGTGCGCCGGCCGCTGCGCGCGGTGGCGTGCAGCCCGCGTTCGATCGCGGTGAGCAACTGCGCCTTGGTCATGCCGTCGGTCGCGAGGTCGAGCCCGTTGCCGACCATGCGGAGCAGATCGTCCGCCTCGATCTGCGTCGACACGATCTTGATCGCCTGCAACCGGTCGCGATCGACCGTCGCCATCAGGTGACCGACCAGCGTCGTCTTGCCCGCGCCGACATCGCCGGTGATGACGATGAAGCCCTCGCCCTGGCTCAGGCCATAGCCGAGATAGGCCATTGCCTTGCGATGCGTGGCGGTTTCGTACCAGAAGCGCGCATCGGGCGTGAGCTGGAACGGCCGGCCGTTCAGTCCGTAATGGTCGTCGTACATACCATCGTCCTCAGAAACTGTACCGCATGCCGACCTGACCCTGCGCCGAGGTCTGGTCGCGGATGCCCTGCTGGCTGAAATTGTAGATCCCGGCGGTCGCGGTCGCCCCCAATCGCCCGAAGCTACGATAATAGCTCACCGTCGCCCCCTCGCTGTAGATGCCGCGAGAGCCGGCTATACCTGACTTATAGTAGTTCGCGATGACGTCCGCGTTGATGCTCGACACCGGATCGAGCGTCATGCCGACATAGGCTTGCGCATAATAGCTGTCGTCCTCGACACCATCGACGGTGAAGCCCTCGCCCTCGGGTGCGAAGTACCGGCGGTTGGCATAGCCCGCGCCGATGCCGTAGCTGAGCGGGCCGCGGCTGGCGGACAGGATCGCGTCGACGCCGCGCGCGCGGTACGATGCGGTCGAGATCGACTGGAGCGCGCCGTTGAGGCACCCGCCCGCCGAGCCCGCGCCCGCACTGAACGTGCAGCCGCCGAACTGCTGGCCGAACGCATCACGCTGGGTGATGAAGGTGGTCGGCAGGCGGCCGATACCGTCCTGAAGCTGACGGCCAAAGGTGGTCACGCCGTCGTACACGCCAAGCTGGAACGTCACCGACTTGGAGGGCGCGTAGGAGAAGGAGCCGGTGTAGGTCGTGCCGCCATACCGCTTGCCGACGTTGGCGGTCAGCAGGGTGCGCGGCGACGGACGCCAGATCACGCCCGCGTCGTAGATCAGCCCGTCGGTCTCATAGGCGATGCGGCGCGGCGAGGCCTGGTTGGTGACGAAGCGGCCGTTATTATCGGTCACGACGTTGCCGGCCGCGTCGAGCAGCGCGTCCTTCTGCGTGACCTTGATGTTCTCGTATCCCGCGCCAGCGCGCACCGCGAGCGTGCGCGTGACCGGCAGCACCACATCGCCGCGCCCGTACTTGCCCTCGAAACGCTGGCTGAGCTGCTTTTGCGTATCGCGCTCATACGCGCCGCTGACGGTGACGCCGACCGGCAGCACCTCGCCGGCCTTCACGCCTGCCGAGGCGGTGACGACGTGGCTCTGCTCGCTGTCGAAACTGTCGAGCTTGGGCGCGTTCGCCGCAACGCCGGTCGAACCCGGCGTCTCGACCTTGGTATAGCCGTAGCGATAGGCCGCGCCGATCTGCACCGGGCCGGCGTTGGTCGAGACGGTCGGGCCGGCATAGATCGAATAGATCTGGCTGATATTGTCGTTGTCGGTCGCGAGGTTGACCGGGGCGGCACCGCGAATGTCCGACCGGGTGCGCGTGGCGAGCGCCCCGCCCTCGATGCTGACGCCCGGCGCGACCTTCACGGCGGCGCGCGCGAGGCCGCTGTGGACGTCCTCGTCGCCGATGTTCTTCTTCCAGGCGATGCGCCGCTCGTAACGATAGCTCAACTGCGCGTCGGTGCGGTCGGTGTGGAGGTTGGCGTCCACCCCGGCGGCGACCGTCGAATAGGTCAGCACGTCGTTGTTGGTCAGATCGGCGTCGACGGTCTGGTCTAGCTCGATATACGGCGTGATCGACTTTTGCCGGTCCGCATACGCCGGAGCGGCAGTCAGCACGGCGCAGGCCGCGCCGGTCAGCAGCAGAGCCTTCATTTCGAATCCTCCTGCCCGTAATAGCTGCCGAAGCGACGGCCTCCGGGTGCGTAGGTGACGGCGTTGAGCAACAACTGGATCTCCTCGCACCCGTCGAGCAGCGCGACCGCTTCGCGCAGATCGCTTTCGACGGTGCGGTCGGCGCGCACCACCAGCACGGTCTGCCCGGCATGATGCGCGAGCACGGCGGCGGGCGACGCGGCGAGCACCGGCGGCGAATCGAAGATCAGCACGCGGCGCGGATCGGCGGCGAGCAGCGCCGCGATCAGCGTGGCGGTGCGGGCACTGCCGAGCAGTTCGGTATCGCTGTGCGATTTGGTGCCGGCGGGCAGCACGGTAAGCTGCGGTATGTCCGTGCGCACGAGGCAATCCTCGATGTGGATCGCCGGATCGGCGAGCGCGTCGAGCAGCCCTTTTCCTTCGGTGAGACCAAGGCGGCTCATCACGTCGGGCTTGGCAAAATCGGCGTCGATCAGGATCACCTCGACCTCGCGCTCCGCCGCCATCGAAATGGCGAGGTTGACCGCGCAATAGGTCTTGCCGTCGTTGGGCTTGGCCGAGCAGACGAGAATCGTGCGCGACTTGTCGGCATCGGCGGGGCGCAGCGCGCGTGCCGTCACCATCAACTGGCGCTTCACCAGCCGGAACTCCTCGGCGAGCGCACCGACCGGCGCGCCGGGCACGAGCAGCCCCTTGGCGGCGAGCATCGCGCGATCGACTTCGGCGACCGCGCCCACGCGCGCGGGCTCGGCTACGGGTGCTTCCGCAACCGATTCGACCAGCTTCAACGGCTTCGGCTCGGGCGCGGCGTCGCTTTCCACCACCGGCGGCAGCGGACTCCGCGCACGCAGTTCCGCGCTGAAATCGTACACGGTCGCGGCGCGCTCGATCAGCGATCCGCCCAGCTTACGGGGGGTCATCTCGTTCATGCCGCAAGTCCTCGCTGGAGCATCTCGACGCCGAGCAGCGCCACCCAGGCCACCACCAGCGCCGCCGCACCGCCGCCAAAGTAACCGAGCTGCCGCCGCCGCTGCGCGATCTGGAGCCTGGTGACGCTCTCGCCGATCGAGCCGATCACGCTGAGCCCGGTCGCCGCCTCGAGCCGCTTCGCGGTCGGGAAGGTCGTCTGGAGCTGGGTCATCGCGAAGGCCGCGCCACCGCCCGCCGCCAGCGCCGCGATCAGCACGCCGGTCAGCAGCAGCGGACGGTTCGGCGAGGTCGGCACACGCGGCGCGCTCGGCTGGTCGAGCACGCTGAACTTGATCTGGTCGGTTTGCGACTGAGCCTGCCCGCGTAGCCGCACGTCCTCGCGATCGGACAGCAATTTGTCGTAGCTGTCCTTGAGCACCTGGTAGTCGCGCTCGATCTGCGACTGTTCCTGCATCTGCGACGAATCGCCGGTCAGCTTAGCGCTGATCGCATCGATATCACCCTGCAACTGGCGCTTGCGGCTGAGTGCGGCGGCGACCTGCGCCTGCTTGTCGGCCTGGTTCGACTTGAGCTGAAGATACAGCGGGTTGGACGCGCCACCCGCCGCCGAACCGCCGACCAGCGGTTCGTTCCGCGCCGCCGCCTGCGCCGCCGAAAGCTGGCTCTTCAGCGCGATCACGTCCGGATGCTGCTCGGTATAACCGCGTGCGCGCGCATCGGCGAGCTGCCCCTGGATCGCCGCGAGCCGCGCCCGCGCCGGGCCGGCGCTGCCTGCGCTGGCGGCCGCGCCGGGCACGCTTGCCGGGGTGCCGGCCATCTGGCCGTTGACGACCGCGAGGCTCGACTGCGCGGCGGCGAGATCGCTGTCGACCTGCGACATCTGCGCGCGCGCCGCCGCCAGCCGGTCCGCGATCGAGCCGGTGCCGGGCAGCGAGCCGAGGAACTGGTTCTGGAACGCCTCGCGCTTCGATTCGGCGTCCTGGAGCTGCCTCTGCTTCTGCGCGAGCTGCTGGTCGAGAAACTGGAGCGTCGAGCTCATCTCGGCCTTGTCGCCCGAAAGATTCTGTTCGACGAACAGATCGAGCAGCTTCTGCACCACCTGCCGCGCGATCTTGGGGCTGCGCTGGCTGACCGAGATGGTAAAGGTGTTGTCCTGCTCGGAGGTGATCTTCACCGCCGTCTGGAGCGCGGCCACGCGGTCCGCCACGTCCTTGTCGGTGGCGACCGTGTTGGCGAGATCGGTGCCGCGCACGACCTTTTCGAGATTGTCGGCCGAGGTCAGCGTCTGGCGGACCGTGTCGAGGCTTTTCTGCTGGTCGGCGGGGGTGATGCCGACCGCGGTCGGCAGGATCGTCTGCATCTGCGCGAACACGCGCGCGGTCGATTCGTAGCTGCTCGGGATCTGCGCCACGAACAGCCAGCCGACGATCGCCACGCCCCAAGCGACGCCGAGCGCGAGCCAGCGCCGCATCCAGACCGCGTGGAGCGCGACCCTCAGTTCGTCATAAAGACCGTTCACGCGCCCATCCCCCTCAGAACATGCTCTCGGGGATGATGATGACGTCGCCCGGTTCTAGCCGGACGTTTGCGCGCGAATCGCCGTTCTTCAGCAGGCTCGACAGCTTGACGTTGTATTCGACCTGCTTGCCGGTGTTGCGATCGTAGCGGACCAGCTTGGCACGGTTGCCCGCCGCATATTCGTTCAAGCCCCCGACCGCGATCATCGCGTCGAGCAGGGTCATGTTGGCGCGGTACGGGATCGACGCGGGCTTGGCGGTCGCGCCGACGATGCGGACCTGCTGGCTGAACGTGCCCGAAAAATTCTCGACGATCACCGAGACGATCGGATCCTTGATGTATTCGCCGAGCGCGATCTTCATGTCGTCTGCCAGCATAGCCGGGGTCTTGCCCACGGCGGGCATGTCGCTCACCAGCGGGGTGGTGATGCGGCCGTCGGGGCGCACCTGCACCTTCGAAGACAGTTCGGGGTTGCGCCACACGAAGATGTTGAGCTGGTCGAGCGGGCCGATGACATATTCCTCGCCCGGCTGCTCCTGCGTCGCGACGAAGGCGGCGGGGGGCAATTGCGTGCCCCCACCGGTCGCGCAGCCGTTCAACGCCAGCGCGAGTGCACTGCTCGCCATCAAGCCCTTGAGAAGCCTCGAAGTACGCATTCACCAAACTCCCTGCTGCTACAGCCCGCGCGCGCGTGTCACGCGGGCAGGTTCGCGGCGATGGTCCGGCTATGCCTGTGGAGAGGTGAAGATTGCGTTAGGAACGTCAGGTGCGCCCGCGAGGATTTCGCGCGGGGCCGCGTGGCCGAGGAAGCCCGCCGGGCTGGCCGACAAGCCATAAGCGCCGGCCATGAACACCGCGATCAGATCGCCCGGTTGTGCCTGCGCAATCTCGACCCGATCGGCAAGCCGGTCGAGCGGAGTGCACAAGGGTCCGACGATACTGGCAACTTCGGTCGGCGCGTCGGGCGCGGCGGTGGCAACCGCGACCGGATAGTTGCGGCGCACCACCGTTCCGAGATTGCCGGTGGCGGCGAGCTGGTGGTTCATCCCGCCGTCGGTGACGATGAAAGTCTCGCCCCGGCTCGTCTTGCGATCGACCACGCGGGTCAGATACACGCCCGCCTCGCCGACCAGCCAGCGGCCAAGCTCGATCGCGAAGCGCGTGGTTTCGAGAACCGGCGGGAGCGCGGCGAGCCGCTCGCACAGCGCCGCGCCGACGGTCTCGATGTCGAGCGGCTGCTCGCCCGGGAAATACGGTATGCCGAACCCGCCGCCAAGATTGACCAGCGGCGGCGTCACGCCGACCTCCTCGCTCAGCCGTGCCGCCAGCGCGAGCGTCTCCGCCTGCGTCTCGACGATCGCGCCTTCGTCGAGCGCCTGCGATCCGGCGAAGATGTGCCAGCCGCGCCAGTCCGCGCCATAGTCGATCACCTCGCGCGCGACCGCAGCGGCGCGCTCGGCGTCGATCCCGAACGGCGACGCCCTGCCCCCCATGCGCATGCCCGATCCGCGCAGCTCGATCTCGGGGTTCACCCGCACCGCGAGGCGCGGCACCAGCCCGAGCATGTCGCCGATCGCGATCGCGCGTGCGGCCTCCCCTTCGGATTCGAGGTTGATCGTCACGCCCGCACGGATCGCCGTCTCGATCTCGTCACGGCGCTTGCCCGGCCCAGCGAAGCTGATCGGCCGCAGCCCGGCGACGCGTGCCAACTCCCCAGCCGAGGCGACATCGAAGCCATCGAGCAGCGGCGTCATCGCGGCAAGCAGCGGCGGGAACGGATTGGCTTTGATCGCATAATGCAGATCAACCGCCGGAAACGCCGCGCGGAAGCGGGCGATGCGGCGCGCGACGGCGGCGAAGTCATAGACGAACAGCGGCGTATCGCCCGCTGCCTGCGCCCATTCCTCCGCGCTGCGCCCGGCGATGACGAGCGGCGCACCGGCGTATTCCGCGGGGATCGTACCCATCGGCTTCATGCCGTCGCCTCCGCTCGCAACGCGGCGCGGTCGAGCTTGCCGTTGGCGTTGGTCGGCAACGCGTCGCGCCATTCGTAGCGTGTCGGCTGCATGAAGCTCGGCAGTTCGGCGCGCAACCGGGCACGCAGCCGTACCTCCGCATCCGCCACATCGCCGACCGCGCGCGCCACCACCACGATCGCCTGCCCGAGCCGCGCGTCCGGCACGCCGATCGCCACCGCCTCGCCCGCCTCGCCGCCGCGCAGGACGGCCTCCTCGATCTCGGTCGGGCTGATGCGGTTGCCGCTCGATTTTATCATCTCGTCGTCGCGGCCGACGAAGCGGAACAGCCCGTCCGCGCCCTCCACCACGGTATCGCCCGACCACACCGCCATGCCGCCGCTCCGCGACCATTCGGGCGCTGGCCGAAAGCGCGCGGCGGTGCGCTCGGCGTCCTGCCAATACCCTCGCGCGACGAGCGGTCCGGCGTGGACCAGTTCGCCCGGCTCGTCGGGCGCGGCGCGGCTGCCATCGGCGCGCACCGCCATCACCTCGGCGAACGGGATCGCGCGGCCGATCGCGTCAGCGTGCGCATCGACCAGATCGGGGGCGAGATAGGTTGAGCGGAACGCCTCGGTGAGTCCATACATCGGGTACAGATCGGCCTGCGGGAACCGCGCACGCAGGCCCGCGGCTATCGGCCGGGTCAGCGCCCCGCCCGAGTTGGTGAGCCGCCGCAGCCGCGCCGCCGTCTCCGTCGGCCATTCGGCATCGAGCAATTGCACCCACAACGGCGGCACGCCTGCGAGCGTGGTTGCGCCGAAGCGCTCCACCGCCTTCACCACGTCGCGCGCGGTCAGATAATCGAGCGGCGCGACCGAGGCGCCCGCCGCCCATGTCGAGAAAAGCTGGTTCTGTCCGTAATCGAAGCTGAGCGGCAACACGCCGAGCACGCGGTCGTCGGGCATAATGCCGAGGTAGTGCGCAACACTGATCGCGCCGAGCCAAAGGTTGGCGTGGCTGAGCATCACCCCCTTGGGTTTTCCCGTGGAGCCGGAGGTATAGAGGATCGCGGCGAGCGTATCGGGATCGGCATCAGAGGGCGGCAGCGCATCGGTGCCGTCAAGCTCCTCCTCCAGCAAGATGCGGCAATCGGCCGGCACGTCGCCCGGCTCCAGCGTGGCCGCGCGGCTCGCCTGCGTGACGAGCAGCCGTGCGCCGCTGTCGGCGAGGATATGCGCGACCTGCGCGCGCTTGAGCACCGGGTTGATCGGCACATGCACCAGCCCGGCGCGCGGGGCCGCCAGCGGCAGCACGCATGCGGTTGCGGTTTTGGGCAGCCAGCTCGCCACGCGCTCCCCCGGCACGTCGACCGCGCGCGCCAGCGATGCCGCGAGCATCCCGGTGCGGGCTTCCAGATCGGCGAAAGTCAGCACGCCGCTGCGAAACGCGAGCGCCACGTCACCCGCCGCCCCGCGAGCGGGCAGCGTGTCGATCGGACGGGGCGTGGCATCGAGCGCGATCATCCGCCCCTGATAGCCGAGCCTGCCGCGCTGTGAAGGGGGCCGGCTTGGCAGATGCCGCGCGCTTCTTTAACGCGCGCTAAAGCATAACCACGGGGCCGTAGCGTGCTGCCAGACGATATTACCACGATTGAGACGACGGTGCGCGCGGTGTTGCGCGATGTGCTGGGGCTGAGCGAAGCCCGCGCTGCCGAGTTGCGCGACGAGACGCCGCTGTTCGGCGCAATGCCCGAACTCGATTCGATGGCGGTGGCCGGCGTGCTGACCGAACTTGAGGAACGGCTCGCCATTCTGATCGAGGACGACGAGGTCGACGGCGAAATGCTAGAGACGTTCGGGTCGCTGGTGCGCTTCGCCGTCGCCAAGACGCCGCACTGAGCATGCGCGGTTGATCGACCAGTATGACTGGCGTGGGCGTCGCGAGGCGATGCTGCGCTTCGGCCCCGCCGCCGGGCCGGTCGTGGTGGTCGCGATGCCGCTGTTCGAGGAAGCCAATCGCCTCCGCGCCTTCGCGGTCGCTCTGTGCCGCGCGCTTGCCACGCGGGGCGTGGCCAGCGCGCTGCCCGATCTGCCCGGCCAGGGCGAAAGCCTGATCGCAACCGAAGACGCGCGCCTGCCAGATTGGCGCGCGGCATTCGCCGCCGCTGCCGCCAGTCTTGGCGGGCATGTCCACGGCGTGGCGCTGCGCAGCGGTGCGGCGATCGACGGCGATGCCGCGCTCGCGACGCGCTGGCGGCTGACGCCGATCGCGGGCGCGGCGGCGCTGGCGGACATGCAGCGCGCCGCGACGGCGGGCGCACGCACGCGCGGCACGCCGGTGTCGATCTCGATCGGGGGCACGGAGCCGGTGTTGCTTGCCGGCAACCGTATCGCGCTGCCGCTGTTCGGCGCACTCGCCGACGATGACGAGATCGCAGCGTCCGAAGTGCCGCTGCGCACCGTGCGCCTCGCCAGCGATCCGCAACCCGCCGACCGCAAGGTCGAGGGCGCGCCGCTGTGGCGCCGGGCCGAGCCGGGCAACGACCTCGCGCTCGTCGACGTGCTTGCCGACGATATCGCCGAATGGATCGCGCGATGCGGCGGCTGATCTCCTTCCCCTGCGCAGGCGCGCGGCTGCTCGGCACGCTGGATGCGGCAGCAGGCGAAACCGGGTTGCTGATCGTCTCGGGCGGAAACGAGATCCGCTGCGGCGCGCATCGCGGCATGGCGTCGCTGGCCGCGCGGCTGGCGGCGGCCGGCGTGCCGGTGTTCCGCTTCGACCGGCGCGGTGTGGGTGATTCGAATGGGGAGAACGGCGGCTTCCTCTCCTCCGCGCCTGACATCGCGGCGGCGGCGGCGACCTTCACTGCCGAAACCGGGGTGCGCCGCCTCGTCGCCTTCGGCAATTGCGACGCAGCGACCGCGCTCGCTTTGTTCGGCGATTGTGCCGGGATCGACCGGCTGATCCTCGCCAATCCGTGGGTGATCGAGGGCGGCGGAGACCTGCCGCCTGCCGCCGCGATCCGCGCGCGCTATGCCGCGAAGCTGCGCTCCCCCCGCGAATGGCTGCGGCTGGCGTCCGGCGGGGTCAACGTGCGCAAACTGGCGGGGGGCTTGCGCAAGGTCGCACAGGCAGCCGATGCGGGCGAGGCGGCGCTGGCGTCGCGGCTGATTGCGGCGCTCTCCGATTGGGGCGGCCGCGCGACGATCCTGCTCGCCAGCGGCGACGCCACGGGAATCGCGTTTCAGGATGCGGTGAAGGGCGTGGCGCTGATGGCGGGCATCGAGAGGCTCGACAGCGCGTCGCATAGCTTCGCGCTGCCGGGCGATGCGGATTGGCTGTTCGAGCGCATCGTCGAAGCGATCGGGTAGCGCCTACGGTCTCCTGCCCGTGCGTAACCTCGCGTCGTGGCGCTCCGCCCCACACGTCACCCCAGCGCAAGCTGGGGTCTCCTTGGGGCCAGGCACCGTGGTCGCCACAGGGAGATCCCAGCTTGCGCTGGGATGACGAGAGAGGGCTGGATGACGGTAACGGCGCCCGTTACTCCGCCGCTTCCGCCACCTTGAAATCCTGCTCCGCAAGGAAGCGCTCCGCATCGAGCGCGGCCATGCAGCCGCTGCCCGCCGCCGTCACCGCCTGACGGTAATGCTTGTCCATCACGTCGCCGCACGCGAACACGCCGGGCACGTTGGTCTTGGTCGTGCCGGTCTCGACCTTGATGTAATGGTCCGCATCCAGTTCGACATGGCCGCGGAACAACTCGGTCGCGGGATGGTGGCCAATCGCCACAAAGCCGCCGTCGGTATCGAGCCGCGACAACTCGCCTGTTACCGTATCGCGCAACTGCAACCCGACGAGCCCCGCCGTGCCGCCGCCGTCGATGAACTCGGCGACTTCCTTGTTCCACAGCACCGTCACGCCCTTGTGCGCGAACAGCCGGTCCTGAAGGATCTTCTCGGCGCGGAAATGGTCGCGGCGGTGGATGATCGTCACGTCGGGCGAATGGTTGGTGAGGTACAGCGCCTCCTCGACCGCGGTGTTGCCGCCGCCGATCACCGCGACCTTCTTGCCGCGATAGAAGAAGCCGTCGCACGTCGCGCAGGCGCTGACGCCCTTGCCCTTCAACGCCTCCTCGCTGTCGAGGCCGAGCCACTTGGCCTGCGCGCCGGTGGCGATGACGAGCGTATCGCCCTCATAAACGTCGCCGCCGTCGCCGATCAGCCGGAACGGGCGCTTGGACAGATCGACCTCGACCACGGTGTCGTACATCAGCCGCGTGCCGACATGCTCGGCCTGCTTCTGCATCTGCTCCATCAGCCACGGCCCCTGGATCACATCCGCGAAGCCGGGGTAGTTCTCCACGTCGGTGGTGGTCATCAACTGGCCGCCGGGCTGGATGCCTTGCACAAGGATCGGCTGCATGCCCGCACGCGCGCCGTAGATGGCGGCGGTCAGGCCGGCGGGGCCGGAGCCGAGGATCAACATGCGGGTGTGATGCGTGGTCATGAATGGTGTTCCAGCGTGGCTCTAGCGGCGCTGCTATTGGGGCGAGCGCCGGATTGCAACATGGGCGCGCCGGGCGGCGTGTTCAAACCGCACGCGCCGCAGTTTTGCTTTGCCTTCGCGACGTGGCGCTATGCGCAAGGGCGGCGTAGGATCGCGGGCATGACCGATGATCCAGGCCTTCACACAATCCGTTCGTGCCGAGCGAAGTCGAGGCACCTGCGCTCCGGCCCTATCCCTCGACTTCGCTCGGGACAAACCATGGGGGCATGGTCGTGATCCTCGGCGCGATCATCGCTGGCGGCGCGTCGAGCCGGTTCGGCAGTGACAAAGCGTTCGCGCTGCTCGACGGCACGCCGCTGATCGCGCATGCCATCGCGGCGATCGCCCCCTTGGTGGACGAGGTCGTCGTGTGCGGGCGGGAATGGGCCAATCTGCCCTCGCTCGCGGACCGGCCGGTGGCGGGGCTCGGGCCACTCGGCGGGATCGCCGCCGCGCTTTCCTATGCGGAGACGCGGGGCCATGCGCACGTCCTGACGATCGGCTGCGACATGCCGCGCGTGCCGGCGGCGCTGCTCGCGGACCTGATCGCCCGCGCGCCGGCCTATTGCAGCGACGCGCCGATCCTCGGCTGCTGGCCGGCCGGTGCGGCGGGCGCGCTGACAGCGCGGCTGGCGGGGCACCAAAGCGGCGTCAGGAATGGTGCGCTGTCGATCCGCCGCTGGGCCGACGCGATCGGCGCGTCACCACTTGCCGCCCCTGCGCCGTTGTTCAACGTCAACACACCAGCGGACCTGCCGGCATGACCACGCGCACCGAAGCCGTCCTGGTCCTCACCCGCGAGGGCGCGCATACGGCGACCCGCGAAATTGCGGTGGAGACGGCAATCGCGATCGAGGTCAACGGCATCGGCTATGCCGTGCTGATGGCGACGCCCGATGCGCTCGCCGATCTCGCCACCGGTTTCCTGCTGACCGAGCGGCTGATCGACTCGGGCGCCGACCTGATCGACCTCGATCCGTTCGAGACGCCGACCGGCTGGATCGTCCGCGCCACCGTCGCCGAGCGTTGCGCCGCGCGCATCCACGATCGCGTGCGCCACCGCACCAGCGACACCGCCTGCGGGCTGTGCGGCGTTTCGGGGCTTGAACAGGTCGTCCGCCCGGTCGCGCGCGCCGCCCCCGCCCCGCGCACGACCGCCGCAGCGCTGTTCGCCGCGCTCGACGGCATGCGCGCGCACCAGCCGCTCACCGCACGCACCGGTGCGCTTCATGCCGCCGCCTGGTGCGATGCCGAGGGCGCGATCCGCACGGCGCGCGAGGACGTCGGCCGCCACAACGCGCTCGACAAGCTGATCGGGGCGTGTGCGGGCGAAGACCTCGCGGCGGGGTTCCTGCTCGTCACCTCCCGGATCAGCTTCGAAATGGTCGACAAGGCGCTGGTCGCGGGCGCAGCGCTGCTGGCCGGCATCTCCGCACCGACCGCGCTCGCGGTCGACCACGCGCGCGCGCACGGGCTCAGCCTGGTTGCCTTGGCGCGCGCCGATTCGATGCTGGTGCTGAACGATCCGCACCGCGCCTTCGCGGCGCGGCTGTAATCTCGAATGGTAGCGAAGGAGGGACTTGAACCCCCGACCCCAGGATTATGATTCCCGTGCTCTAACCAGCTGAGCTACTTCGCCCTGCCATTCGAGAGCGGCGCCTATATGGGCCCGGAACCGCGCGGTCAAGCGAACATATGGCGCGACAGCGGCTCCCACGGTCCGCCACGATAATACCAGCTCGCTAGTCCCGCGATCGCCACGGCGCGCGGGCGGAAATCCGCCTCCAGCGTGTGCAGCAGCGCCTTGGCTTCGGACGCAGGCACCTTGTTCTGGACGGTGACGTGCGGTCGCCAGCCGGCACGGTCCTGCGGCGTCAGCAGCGCGGCGAAGGCGTGCGCGAGCGAATCGCGGATCGCCGCCAGCGCCGGGCTCTCGATACGGAACGCGACGCCGCCCCCGAGCGACATCAGCCCGCCGATTCGCGCGTCGGGCGGGGGCACCCCGCGCGTCTCCGCCGACAGCCGGCGCTTGAGTTCGTGCGTGACGGAGGGCGGCAGGTGGTGGAACATCGTCAGATGCGCGGCGAGGTGGTTGCGCTCGGGCGGGAAATGCCGTGCGCGCAGGCCATCGAAATACGCCGCGTCAGCCTTGCCGAACAGCGCCGTGACGATGATCGGCGCGGGGATCGGCGCCGAGAGAGCAGCGGAGTCGTTCAAATCTCGAGCTGGCTGCCGAGTTCGACCACGCGGTTGGTCGGCAGCCGGAAGAACTCCATCGCGCTTTCGGCGTTGCGCAGCATCCACGCGAACAGCTTCTCGCGCCAGATCATCATTCCCGGCCGCGACGACGGCAGCAACGTCTGCCGCGCGAGGAAGAAGCTGGTGTCCATCATGCGGAACTCGGCGCCGCAGCGATGCACGTTGGCGAGCGCGACCGGCACGTCGGGTTCCTCGATGAAGCCGTATTTCAGCACCATGCGGTGGAAGCCGTGGGTCAGATCCTCGAGATAGCAGCGCTGCCCCTCGGCCACATAGGGCTCGTCGACGATCTTGACAGTCAGCAGGATGATCCGCTCGTGCAGCACCTTGTTGTGCTTTAGGTTGTGGAGCAGCGCGTGCGGCACGCCCTCGGGCGTCGAGGTCATGAACACCGCCGTGCCCGGCACGCGAGTCGCGGCGCTGGCGGCGGATTGGATGAACACCTTGATCGGCATCGCCCCCTCGCGCATCCGCGCCATCATTAACTGACGGCCCTTCGACCAGGTCGTCAGCACCGTGAAGATGATGAACCCGGCGAGCAGCGGGAACCAGCCGCCCGACACGATCTTGGTCATGTTGGCGGTGAAATACGCGCCGTCGACCACGAAGAACAGGGTCAGCAGAGGCGCCGCCGTCCAGATCGGCCAGTTCCACAGCCGGCGCAGCACCACCGCGAGCAGACAGGTGTCGATCAGCATCGCCCCCGTCACTGCGATGCCATAGGCGGCGGTGAGGTTGGAGGAGCTGCGGAAGAACGCGACCAGCAGCAGCACCATCGTCAGCAACAGCCAGTTGATGAGCGGGATATAGATCTGCCCGGCGGTCTGCGCATTGGTATGCTCGATCCGCAGGCGCGGCATGAAGCCGAGCTGGATCGCCTGCTGCGTGACGGAAAACGCGCCCGAGATCACCGCCTGACTGGCGATCATCGCCGCCGCCGTCGCGATCAGCACCAGCGGAAGCTGCCACTCGTCCGGTGCCAGTTTGTAGAACGGGCTCTCCAGCGCGGGCGCACCGTCGCGGAACAGCAGGGCGCCCTGCCCCATATAGTTGAGCATCAGCGCCGGCAGCACGAAGAACATCCACGACACGCGGATCGGCTTGCGGCCGAAATGCCCCATGTCGGCATAGAGTGCCTCCGCCCCCGTCACCGCCAGCACGACCGAACCGAGCGCAAGGAAAGCGCGCACCGGGTCGTGAACGAAGAACATCATCGCGTAATGCGGCGACAGCGACCACAGGACGCCCGGCGTCTTGACGATGCTCATCACGCCCAGCGCGGCGATCACCACGAAATACAGCAGCATCACGGGGCCGAAGAACAGCCCAATCTTGGCAGTGCCTTTCGACTGGATGACGAACAGCCCGACGATGATGAGCGCCGACAAAGGCAGCACCAGATGCGACAGGCTCGGCTGCGCGACCGCGAGCCCCTCGACCGCGCCGAGCACGGTGACGGCGGGCGTTATCATGCTGTCGCCGTAGAACAGCGCCGTCGCGAACACGCCGAGCAGCACGATGCCGCGCGACCAGCGGATCTGCTTCACCCGGCCGGAGATGAGCGCGAGCAGCGCGAGGCTGCCGCCCTCGCCCTTGTTATCGGCGCGCATGATGATGGTGACATACTGGATCGTCACGACCAGCAACATCGACCAGAAGATCAGGCTGCACACCCCCATGATGTGCATCGCGTCGACGTCGAGCTTGTGGTGCCCGGCGAACGTCTCGCGAAAGGCGTAGAGCGGGCTGGTGCCGATGTCGCCGAACACCACGCCGATCGCGCCGAGCGCGAGCTTGGGCAAGGCATCGCCGGAACGGGGCGAGTGACCGGACGTCGACGGATCGACTCCAGCGGGCGCAGGCTCGGCCGCGCTGAGAAGATTTGTGCTCACGGGCGGGCTGTTCTTGCCCGGAAATCAATCATATACGACATATGCAGACCGATTGCGCCCCTGTGATCCACAGCGGCAGGGCCCTAGCATGGTGCCAAGGCCCTCGCAACTTTGCATGTGGGGATGTACCGGAACGGATCAAGTCCCCGCATAAGCGCGCCCCAGCGTAAGGATCGCGGCGACATGGCGCGCGGCGATCGCGGCGGTGTCCGCGCCGTAGCCGCCGCCCACGGTGCTGGCGAGCGGAATGCCCCGCGCGATCGCGAGGCGGCCGACCAGCGCCTCGCGCGCGACGAGCCCCGCTTCGGTGAGCCCGAGGCGGCCGAGCCGGTCGCCGCCGAACGGATCGACGCCCGCCTGATACAGGATCAACCCCGGCCGCACGCTGTCGAGCATCGGCGCGAGGCTCTCCTCCAGCGCGGCGAGATACGCGTCGTCCCCGGTGCCGTCGGCGAGCGGCACGTCGAGCGTCGAGCGCGCCTTTCGGACCGGAAAGTTCTTTTCGGCATGGATCGAATAGGTGGCGATGCCGGGGCGGCCCGCGCACAGCGAGGCGGTGCCGTCGCCCTGATGCACGTCGCAATCGACCACCAGCAGCCGCTCGACCGCGCCCTCCTCGACCAGCCGCACCGCCGCCACCGCGAGATCGTTGAGCACGCAATAGCCCGCCCCGGTGTTGGCAAGCGCATGGTGGCTGCCCCCGGCGGTGTTGGCGGCGAAGCCATGTTCGAGCGCGAGCCTGCCCGCTGCCCAAGTCCCCCCGACGACACGCTGCGAGCGTTCCGCCACACCCGCCGTCACCGCGAAACCGATGCGGCGTTCCTTGTCAGGCGGCACGCGCGCTTCCAGCACCTCGGCAATATATTCGGGGTCATGGACCGCCTCCAGCCACGCGCGCGGCATCCGCTCCGGTTCGAACCATGCGACGTCGCTTTCCGCGCGAAGCAGATCGCGCACCAGACCGTTCTTGCTGAGCTGGGTCGGGCTGCGCACATGGGCGGCGGAAACATAGGCGGGATGATGGACGACCGGGATCACCCAGCTTAGGTAAGGTGCCACGGCGCACATCGCAAAGCGCGACCGGCTGGAGGCAGATGTGGAAGTGTTCGTCCGACCCGATGTGCGCGGCTTTCTCGCCTTCCTCAACGCCGCGCCGGGCCCGCGCATGTACGAACTCGATGCCGCCCGCGCGCGGCTCGGGCTGCGCGCGATCAAGGATATCGCCGATCTGCCGGTCGGGCCGCTCGGCACGCTGCGTGACGTGACCATCCCCGGCCCGGCGGGCGACCTGCCCGCGCGGCTGTTCGATCCGCGCGAGAACCGCGAGGCGGGGCCACTGGTGCTGTTCTTCCACGGCGGCGGCTTCGTGATCGGCGATCTCGACACGCACGCCAGCTTCTGCGCGGAGATGGCGCGCGCGCTCGATCTGCCTGTGCTCGCGGTCGATTACCGGCTCGCGCCCGAACACCCCTGGCCCGCCGCGCCCGAGGATTGCGTCGCGGCGGCGCGCTGGGCGGCGGGCGCGCCCGAGGCGCTGCCGTGCGACGTCACCAGCCTCGTCGTGTGCGGCGACAGCGCGGGCGGCAACCTCGCGATAGTGACGGCGATGGCCTTGCGCGACGAACCCGCCGCCGCGCCGGTGCTCGCGCAGGTGCTGTTCTACCCCGCCACCGACGGCACGCGCGACTATCCCAGCCTGTTCGCGTTCGAAAGCGGCTATCTGCTCGATCGCGCCAGCCTCGAATGGTTCCGCGACGCCTATCGCGCCGACCAGTCGGACCTGCGCGCCTCGCCGCTGCTCGGCGATCTCTACGCGATGCCGCCCGCCGTGATCCTCACCGCCAACCTCGATCCGATCCGCGATCAGGGCCGTGCCTATGCGGCAGCGCTCGCGCAGAAGGGGGTGCCGGTGGTGTTCCGCGAGGCGGAGGGCACGATCCACGGCTTCATCACGCTGCGTCAGGCGATCCCCTCCGCCGTCGCCGATTGCGCGGGCGCGTTCGCCGCCGCCAAGACACTCATTGCCGAAAGCCTGGCCGCGCGCTTACCCTCCGGCGACCCCTCACTCCAAACGGGCACAGCATGACCGGCACCGACCACCATTCGCTTCCCTACCGCCCGTGCGCCGGGCTGATGATCCTCAACCGCGACGGCAAGGTGTTCGTCGGCCAGCGCAAGGACACCAGCATCGAAGCCTGGCAGATGCCGCAAGGCGGAATCGACCCCGGCGAGGACGCCGAGACCGCTGCCCTGCGCGAACTGGGCGAGGAGACCGGCATCACCCCCGACAAGGTCGAGCTGATCGCGGTCGCCCCGCACGAGCTCACCTATGATCTGCCGCCCGATCTGGTCGGCAAGGTGTGGAAGGGCAAATGGCGCGGGCAGCGCCAGCGCTGGTTCCTCTACCGCTTCCTAGGGCAGGACAGCGATATCGACATCGCGACCGAACACGAGGAGTTCATCGCCTGGCGCTGGATCGAGCCTGCCGATCTGCCGGTGCTGATCGTGCCTTTCAAAAAGGCGCTGTATGAAGACATCCTCATGATGTTCGGCAGCCATCTGGTGTAATGCGGCCAGCGGAAGGGCGCGCGCGACAACCGGGTTTTCGCTGCGCTGCGGCGACTGCTAAGGGATCGACATGCTGTTTCCGGTACTTCTCGTCGCGGCGCCTGTCCCTGCCCCCGCGCCTCCGGCCACCGCACCCGCCATCAAGACCGATCAGCCGATCCCGCCGCAGTTGAAGGCGATGCTCGATGCCGCGATCGCCTCGGGCAACGAGAACGACATCACCATCATCTCGAAATACGCCGCCAACGCCGCCCCCGAATCCGCCAAGACGATCAAGGCATCGGTCGACGGCTGGCGCAAGGCGCGCGAGGCCAAGCGGGTCGAGACCATCGTCGAGGCCGGCCCGTTCGATCTGTGGAAGGGCAGCGCCACGCTCGGCGGCTATGCCACCACCGGCAACACCAACGACGTCGGCGTCAGCGCGGCGGTGAAGCTGACGCGCGAGACGTTGCAGTGGAAGCACACCGTCACGCTCGCGGTCGATTACAAGCAGAGCAGCGGCGTCATCAGCCGCGAACATTATCTCGCCTCGTACGAGCCCAACTACAAATTCTCCGAACGGGGCTATATCTACGGCACCGCCAGCTACGAGAGCGACCGGTTCCTCGGCTATTACGATCGCTATGCGGGATCGGTCGGCGCGGGCTACGGGGTGGTGCGCGCGTCGAACGTCAAGCTCGATCTCGAACTCGGGCCGGCCTATCGCCGCACCTCGTTCACCGATGCGACGCAGGAAAACAGCTTCGCCGCGCGCGGATCGGTGGATTTCAACCTCAAGCTCAACCGCGCGATTTCGGTGACGCAGGCCGCCTCCGCCTACCTCCAACGGATCAACAGCACGGTCAGCAGCACCACTGCCGTGAACGCCAAGCTGTTCGGGCCATTGTCGGCGAAACTCGCCTATGCGGTGCAATATGAAAGCCAGCCGCCGATCGGACGGGTCAGCACCGACACGTCGAGCACGGCGTCGATCGTGTATAGTTTCTGATCTGATCGTTTCGCCACAAGTCGCGTTTGCGACGAATACCAGTCGGATGTGGCTTTCTGCTTCCCCCGCAGCGAGCGACCTTCTACAGTTTCGCATGTTCGTGCCGAACTTGGAGAGGGGCCGCATCGATGCCGTACGATAACGACAGGTACAAGGCGAACGACGATCTCATCAAAACCGTGGTCGATGATTTCAACGCGAACAAAGCCGCCCGGATCGATGCCACCGAAGATCAGGTCAAACAGATCCCGGACATGACGGTCGGGATGTTCAAGGCATGGCTGATCCAGGAATCGGGCGGCTCGGACGCGCGGTCGATCGCGGCGTGGCTGAAGGATCCGGCGCAGGTCAACGTCCCCGGCGACTGGAACGATTACAAGAAGGACCTGGGCCTGACCGAGCCGACGCAGCGCAACGAAGGCACGCTGGAAGGCAATATGAAGGCCGCGCTGGCATATCTGGCGCGCAAGGGCTTCGGCAAATCGGGCAAAGCACCCCGCCTGACCCCGACGTCGAGCTTCGATGGCTGGGCTACCGCGTTTCGCCGCTATAACGGGCGCAGCGTCATCACGTCGAACGGGTCGAGCTATTCGCAGAACTATTCGGATCGCATCGTCGAACGCGCAAACGGCATTGCCGCCGGCAAGGAGACGCCCATTGAACTTCCCAAGCCGCTCCCACCCGCCCCGGCCAAACCCGCCGCTGCCGCCGCAACGGCGCAGCCCTGAGATGCGCAGCCTGATCGCGACGAGCGCGTGTCTGCTGGCCACGCTGCCCGGCTATACGCCAGTCGCCGCCGCGCCCGCCGCGGCTACCGCCTGCCAGGTCCGCAACATCGGCGGTGCTGGCGCCGCGACGATCTTCCGACAGGTCGAGGCTGCCAAAGCGCCGATCACGCGCGCGCTGGCGATCGGACGCGGACGCACGGTAAAGGCCACGTACGACTTCACCCAGCAGGGCAACGGCACGCTCCAGATCGCCAACCTGTTGCTCCGCCCGTACAGCGAATCCGATGCGACGGAAAACTATCAGGGCCATGCCCTCGACGTGACGTTGTTCCCGGATTCGGTGACGGGCCTTTGCTCGATCGCGGTGTCGGGCATCGTCGAGGAAACCGGCGAGAAGGACGACGCCGTCGTCGCGCGCCGCCCCGCCTTCGCGGTGTACCGCCTCGCCAGTTCGGGTCGCTTCGTCCGCGAGATCGCCGCCGAGGCCAAGATGTTCGATCTCACCAAGTGACGTACGCCACCGCCGCGCGGGTGGAGTAGCGCCGCGTCCCGCGCTACACCCCTGCGATGGACACGCTCTCCCGCTTCGAACGCGACGCGATCGACCGCATCGACGGTGCCACGATGCTCGCGCAGACGCAGCGCTGGGCGGCGATCAACTCGGGCACGCGCAACCTTGCGGGGTTGGCGGCGGTGGCGGGCGAACTCGCCGATGCTTTCGCCATCCTGCCCGGCGACGTGGCGCTCGCCGCGCCGGCACCTGCCGAGACGGTGCTGGCGGACGGCACCGTCGCCGCGCTCGATCACGGTCGGCATCTCCACCTGAACGTGCGACCAGACGCGCCTGTCCGCATCCTGTTGACCGGGCATATGGATACGGTGTTCCCTGCCGATCACCCGTTCCAGAGCGTACGCTGGCAGGACGACGGCAGCCTCAACGGCCCCGGCGTGGCGGACATGAAAGGCGGCCTGTCGGTGATGCTCGCCGCGCTGGCGACGGTGGAGGCGAGCCCGCTCGCCGCGCGGATCGGCTATGAGGTGGTGATCGGATCGGACGAGGAAACCGGCTCCTTCTCCTCCGCCCCGCTGATCGCACGCGCCGCGCAGGGCAAGGCGGCGGCGCTCACTTACGAACCCGCGCTGCCCGACGGCACGCTGGCGGGTGCGCGCGGCGGCACGGGCAATTTCTCGATTGTCGTGCGCGGGCGCAGCGCGCATGCCGGGCGCAACCCCGACGATGGCCGCAACGCCCTGCTCGCCGCCGCAGATGTCGCGCTGCGGCTGGCGGAGGCCCGTTCCCCGCGCCTGTCGGTCAACCCCGCGCGGATCGAGGGCGGCGGGCCGAACAATGTCGTGCCCGATCTCGCCGTGCTGCGCGTCAACTTCCGCCCCGCCGACGCGGACGAGATCGCGCGTGCGCGGGCGCACATCGACGCGGTGGTGGCTGAGGTCGCCGCCGCGCGCGAGGTCGCGATCAGCGTTCACGGCGGTTTCAACCGGCCACCCAAGCCGATCGACGCGGGCGCGGCGAAGCTGTTCGGCGTGGTGAAGCGGGCCGGCGCCGACCTCGGCCTCGACATCGCGTGGCGCGACACCGGCGGCGTGTGCGACGGCAACAACATCGCCGCGTGCGGCGTGCCGGTGGTCGACACGATGGGGGTGCGCGGCGGCGCGATCCACTCAGCGCAGGAGTTCCTCATCCCCGACAGCTTGCCCGAACGCGCCGCACTGTCGGCGCTCACCATCCTGCGTATCGCCGAGAAGGGAAGCCTGTGAGTTTTCGCATCCGTGCCGCGCGCGACGAGGATCTTCAGCCGCTCTACGAGATGGCCAAGCTGACCGGCGGCGGCTTCACCAACCTGCCGCCCGACCGGCGCTCGCTGAAGGCCAAGCTCGACAAGAGCCATGTCGCCTTCGCCAAGACCAACGACGGCCTAGCCGACGAGCTGTTCGTGCTGGTGCTGGAGAATGTCGACACCGGCGAGGTGCGCGGCACCTGCCAGATCTTCACGCATGTCGGCCAGCATTACCCGTTCTACAGCTACCGCATCGGCACGCTGACGCAGCACAGCAAGGAACTCGCGCGCACCTTCCGCGCCGACCAGTTAAGCCTCACCACCGATCTCGAAGGGTGCAGCGAGGTGGGCGGCCTGTTCCTCCACCCGGGCGAGCGCGCCGGGGGCCTCGGCATGCTGCTCGCGCGCAGCCGCTACATGTTCATCGCGCAGCACCGCGCACGCTTTGCCGACCGTATCCTCGCCGAGCTGCGCGGCGTGATCGACGAGGCGGGCGGGTCGCCGTTCTGGGACGGGCTGGCCGGTCGATTCTTCGGGATGAACTTCCAGGATGCGGACCAGTTCAACGCGATCCACGGCCACCAGTTCATCGCCGATCTGTTCCCCAAACACCCGATCTACATCGCCATGCTGCCCGAAGCGGCGCGTGCCGCGATCGGCCTGCCCCACCCCTCCGGCCGCGCGGCGATGCGGATGCTGGAGATCGAAGGGTTCGCGTTCGACAAGTACGTCGACATTTTCGACGGCGGCCCGACCATGACCGCGCCGACCGACCGGGTGAAGACGATCGCCAACGCGCGTCCGGCGCGCCTGATCGCGATCGACGGCGACGGCGGCGATCCGGCGCTCGTCGCGGCCGGACGGCTGGGCGATTTCCGCTGCGCATATGGCAAGCTGCGCGCGGCCGGCGACGGCGTGGTGATCGACCGTCCGTGTGCCGACGCGCTCGGCTTGCGCGAAGGCGACGACCTCGCCTGGGTGGCGCGCTACTGATGCTGAAGGAAATCAATTTCGACGGGGTGATCGGCCCCAGCCACAATTTCGCAGGGCTCAGCCCCGGCAACCTCGCCGCGACTGCGAGTGCCGGCGCGCCATCGCACCCGCGCACCGCGGCGCTGGAGGGGATCGCCAAGATGCGCGCCAACCTCGCGCTCGGGCTGACGCAGGGCGTGTTCGTGCCGCTCGCCCGGCCCGATCACCGCTGGCTGGCATCGCTGTCGACCGACTTTACACAGGCCGCGCCGCACCTTCAGGCGCAGGCGCTGTCCGCATCGGCGATGTGGGCGGCCAACGCCGCAACCGTGTCGCCCGCGCCCGATACCGCCGATGGCAAGTGCCACCTGTCGGTCGCCAATCTGGTGACGATGCCGCATCGCAGCCACGAATGGCCGGGCACGCTCGCGCAGCTTCGCCTCGCCTTCGCCGATCCCGCCTTCGCGGTGCACGGCCCGGTGCCCGCGCCGTTCGGGGACGAGGGCGCAGCCAACCACATGCGGCTGTGCGCGCACCACGGCGCCCCGGGGGTGGAGGTGTTCGTCTATGGCGTGCCCGGCGGCCCCTTCCCCGCGCGCCAGCACCCGGAGGCGAGCGCGGCGGTGGCGCGCGCGCACGGCCTCGCGCCCGACCGCACAGTGTTCGTGCAGCAATCCGACGCGGCGATCGCGGCGGGGGCGTTCCATAACGACGTGGTGGCGGTCGCCAACGAACGTGTGCTGTTCACGCACGAACTGGCCTTCGCCGATCGCGCCGGCTTCTACGCCGATCTGCGCGCGCGTCTGCCCGAGATCGAGATCGTCGAGGTGCCAGCCGCCGATGTGAGCCTCGCCGATGCGATCTCCTCCTATCTGTTCAACGCGCAACTCGTCACGCCACCCGAAGGCGGCATGACGTTGATCGTCCCGCGCGAGGCGGCGAGCAACCTGACCGTGCGGAGCTATCTGCGCGCGATGCTCGCCGGCAACGGCCCGATCCGGCGCGTCGCGGTGGTGGACGTGCGGCAAAGCATGGCGAACGGTGGCGGCCCAGCGTGCCTGCGGCTGCGCGTCGTCGCCGATCCGGCCACGGTCGATCCGCGCTTCCTGGTCGATGCCGCGCGGCTGGACCTGATCGAGCGAATCGTCACCGCGCACTGGCCCGAACAGATCGACCACGATGCGATCGGCGACCCCGCGCTGATCGCCACGATCGAGGGCGCGCGGCGGGCGCTGCTGGAGGCGCTCGACCTTGTCGAATTAACTGACACGTAACCATGTTCGTTAAGCCGGAAGCACGCAAATCCGCCATTGGCCTGCTCTTTGCTTAACATCCTGGCATGTGGCACAAAATCTCCAGACTGTTCGTCATCAAGAACAAGTTCGAGGCGTTCGTGGTCATCTACGGCCTCGGGCTCGGCTCGGTCGAACGCGGCGTGCATTACGTCGAGCAATATCATGGCAGCGCCGGCGGCTGGATGCTGTTCGCGGTCTGCCCGCTCGCGGTGTTCATGGCCGGGGCGCGCATCCTCGATTCGGTCGAACGCAACGACTGGCGCTGACGCCCGTTGACAAGCGAATCGCGCTCCGCCCAAGACGGTTGCGGGGAAGAGCGAGGGCGGAACATGCGGACGGTGTTGCTGGCGGGCGGTTTGGGCACCCGGCTCGGCGAGGAGACCTCGGTCCGGCCCAAGCCGATGGTCGAGATCGGCGGCATGCCGATCCTGTGGCACATCATGAAGATCTATTCCGCCGCCGGGCTGAACGACTTCATCGTCTGCCTCGGCTACAAGGGCTATATGATCAAGGAGTTCTTCGCGAACTACTTCCTCCATACCGCCGACGTGACGATCGACATCGCCAACAACGAGATGGAGGTCCACCACGCCCGCACCGAGCCGTGGCGGATCACTTTGGTCGAAACCGGCGCGAACACGATGACCGGCGGGCGCCTGCGCGCGATCCGGCCGTATCTGACCGAAGGCGAGCCGTTCTGCTTCACCTATGGCGACGGCGTCGCCGATATCGACGTGGCGGCGCTGCTGGCGTTCCACGCCAGCCACGGGCTGCGCGCGACGATCACCGCGGTTTCCCCGCCGGGCCGCTTCGGCGCGCTCGAATTCGACATGCACAAGGTGACGAACTTCCGCGAGAAGCCGGCGGGCGACGGCGGCGTCATCAACGGCGGCTTCTTCGTGGCGGACCCGTCGGTGCTCGATCTGGTGTCCGGGCCGGAGGTGATCTGGGAAGCCGGCCCGCTCGAGGCGCTGGCGACCGGCGGAGAGCTGGCGGCGTACCGCCACGAGGGGTTCTGGCAGCCGATGGATACGCTGCGCGACAAGATCTATCTCGATACGCTCTGGAACGAGGGCAAGGCGCCGTGGAAACTGTGGTGAGGATGTCGACGCGCCGGGCGCTGGTTGCCTGACGTCGGCTTTTCCGATTACCTGCCGTCATGCACAGACAACGTGCCCTGTTCAGTGTCATCATCCCGGTTCTGCTGACCGGTTGCGCAACGCGTCTTGGCGAGAAACCGTACCTGACCGAACGCGCCTTCAAGCGGGCGGCCGCCCGGTGCGACGTGATCCCCGAGGGCGTGCATCGCTCGCGCGGCAGCAAACTCCCCTATGCGGACTACAGGCGTTCGCGCGGGGAAGTGCAGTGGGATCATGACGACGGAACGCACGACTGTCTGGCCGCTGCGCTCACCAACTACCGATACGACTTTTTCGGCGAGTATGATCCCGTCAAACGGTGACCGGCACGCGTTTGCAGACGGATTGAAGTCGTGGCGGACCGATGATCGCGCCCGGCCGCGCGGTCGCTGCGGACGAGGCGTGCCCCCGGACTTCCTTTTGCAACATCCGCTGGTTATGCTTTTCCCACGATGTGCCCGCCCGCTGCCCGAATTGGAGATCCCCACGTCTGCCCGATGGTGACGGGAGTGGTGCCGCATGTCGGCGGGCCGATCGTCGGGCCGTGCGCGCCGACGGTGTTGACCGGCAATCTGCCGCAGGCGCGGGTGACGGACATGTGCGTCTGCGTCGGGCCGCCTGACATGATCGCCAAGGGTTCGGCGACCGTTCTCGTCGGCGGCCTGCCTGCCGCGCGGCTCGGCGACACGACGGTGCACGGCGGCAACATCGTCTTCGGCCTTCCCACCGTCATCATCGGCGATCAGGGCGGCGGCGGCGGCGGTGGCGGGGTTGGCGGCATGGGCGCGGCCTTCCCCGCGACACCGCCGTGCCTCGCGGCGGCGGCGGCGAACAGTTCGCCCTTCGTCCGCCCCTGACGTGGAGGCGAACGCCGCCACTGTGCGACAGGCGGTGCTCGCGCTGCCGCCTGCTTATTACGCGGTGGTCGACGGCGCACGGGTGCCGGACCTGCTCCAGACGCTGCGCGCGGGCGGTCTCGTCGCCACGCCGCTGTACCTCGAAGGCGGCGATCCGCAGATCGTGGCGAGCGGACCGATCCTGATCGCGCTGCCCGACCGGGCAGGCTTCGAGCGCTTTCAGACGATGCCGGTGGCAGCAACCGCGCTCTATTGGTCCTGGGCGCGCGGGCTCGATCCGCTGCGGCGGCATCTGCGATCGATCAACCTCGTCGAGGTGCCGGGCGAGGCGATCGGCGAGAGCGGCGGGTTGGAGACGGTGATCCTGCGGCATTGGGACCCGAACGTGGTCGCGCCGCTGCTGCCGTTGCTGTCGCCCGAACAGGAAGCGCGCTTCTTCGGCGATGCTGGCGGGGTGGCGTTCGCCTCGCCCGATTATCAGCAGGTGGCGGCGATCCGACCCCGCGCGGGCCTGCCGGCGAAGCCGAGGGGCATGCTGCGGTTCGGCGCCGAGCAGATGGCGGCGCTGTCGCAGGCGCGGGTGCTCGCGTCACATCGCCGCATCGCCGCGTACCTGCGTGAGTCGGCGCCCGTGCATCTTGCTGCGGTGGACGATGCCACGCTGCTGCACCGTGTCGCCGCGCACGATGCCGAGGCGCAGGCGCTGGGGCTCCGCACGGAAAGCGATGTCGCGCGCTGGAGCTTCCTCCAGGTGATGGCCGGCGGCGCGCTGTTCGCCAATCCGGCGGTGCGCGACCAGTTCGATCCGCGCCACGGCCACAGCGCGAGCGACATGCTCGACGCGATGTTCGAAGACATCATCCATCGTCTGCGCGCGGAGGGCTGATGGCGGCCGCGCTCCCCGCCGTCCCGATCGTCATCGAGGGGATCAAGGACGTCCTGATCGTCCTCGGCATCGTCGGCGGCGGCGCGGTCGCCGCCGATCAGATCTCGAAGGCAAACCAGCGCGCGAAGGACAATGCCCGCGACGCCGCCGCTGCCGACACCTGCGTCAGTTGCCGCAAGGGGCCGTGCGCGGCGCAGGCGGCGGGCACGCCGGGCGCGCGATATCAGGGTGGCGCGCACGCCTTCATGAAGAACCCGCCGGGCGACGGGATGGAGAGCCATCACATGCCCTCCGCCGATGCCTCGCCGCTGCCGCGCGATGCCGGGCCGGCGATCAAGATGGATCCGGCCGATCACAAGCGCACCGCCTCTTATGGCAGCAGCGCCAGCGCGGTCGCCTATCGCGCCGCGCAATCGCGGCTGATACAATCGGGCAACTTCACCGGCGCGTTCGCGATGGATGTGGCCGATGTGCGGGCGAAGTTCGGATCGAAATACGACGGCGCCATCGTGCAGGCCACCGCCTACGAGCAGTGTCTGAAGCGCAACGGCATCGTCAGGTAGAGGGCGCGCGATGAACTGGACGATTACTCCCGGCGTGGGCATCGGCCCCTTACGCTTCGGCATGACGCCCGATCAGGTCGCGCAGGCCGATCACGTGATCGGCCCGGCGCATCACCGCGATCCGGCGTTCGACGGCTCGGTGCGCGAAACGCGCGGCGAGACGATGCCGAGCTTCGGGTATCGCGACGATCGGCTGATCGACGCGGATTGTTCGCCGGGCGTTGCCAACGTGCGCTTCGAGGATATGGACCTGTTCGCGACCGATCCCGAGACCGTGATACGCCGGCTTTATGCGCGCAACGGCGGCGCGCTGGCGGGGGTCGGCAGCGTGCTGTTCCTCCGGCTCGGTATCAACACCGGCGGGTTTTACGACGCCCGCACCGGACGCTTCAAGCATGCGGCCGATGGCGAGGACGATTACCGCACGGTGGCGGCGTTTGCGCCCGGCGTGTTCGACGCGCTGCTTGGTGAAATGCAGCCGATCGAGCTTCCCGCCCCGACCCGCTGACCGCCCGCGCGCCACACCGCCGCGATCGTCGCGCTCGAGAGTGCACAGGCGCAGGCGATCACCAGCCCCGGCCGCACCAGCGGCGCAACCGTCACCGCATCATCGACCGTGACCGGCGCGCCGCCCAGCCAGCTCTGCTGGACGATGGCGTACACCGGCGCGACCGCGACGTCCCACGGCAGGCAGATCAGATACCCGCACACCAGCGCCGCGATGCGCCCCGCGCCGGCCCAGCGTTCGAGAAACAGCAGGTACAGGCAGAACACCAAGGCGTAGAGCCCGGCCTCGTTGCTGACCAGCGCGAACAGCAGCGCGAGCGTCGTCATGCGGTGCGCCGGCAGCGCTCCGGGCCGCAGCCACGCCGCGAACGCCGCCGCCGCGATCACCGCCTGCGCGACGTGCGGGAGCAGCACGGCCAGCGCCGACCCCGCCTCCACCGCGCGCGAGCCTGCCACGGCGGAAAGCGGTAGCGGCCCGGCGAGCCAACTGCCGAGCACCGAGTAGGACTCCGCCGCCAGCACGTCCTTCCACGCCACCACCGGCTTGATCGCCTGCGCGAAACGGATGCTGTTGGCGACAATCTCACCCGGCGTGCCGCGCCCGAGCATGCCCCAGCTCAGCGCATAGACGGCGAGCGTGGCGATCGTCGCGCCTTCGAACCAGCGCCAGCGCCGCCGCAGCAGCGCAGGGAACAGCGTCACCAGCAGATACGGCTTGAAGTTGATCGCCACCGCCACTGCCAGCCAGCGCGCGCGAGCGGAACGCAGCAAGGGGCCGAACGCCAGCATGAACGGCGCCAGCGCGACGATGGCGAGATTGCCGCGCTCCAGCCCGAACAGCATCGGCAGTCCCAAACCCAGCGCGATGGTACGCGGCCATGCGGTGGCGCGATCGCTCCGGCGATAGATCACCGCGATCAGCACGAGGTCGCTCGCCCATGCCACCCACAGCGCGCCCGTGCCAAGCCAGTCGCAATCGCGCGCCGCGAACGGATCGCCGTCGTAGCAGCGCGCCACCGACGTCACGCGCAGGAACAGGAACGACAGCGGCGGATAGATGCTGCGCCACACGTCGTAGGTGCCGCGGTCGCGCGCCCACCACGCAGTGTTGAACCAATCCATATAGGTGTCGGCAGTATCGACGAAGAACGGCGGGAGCAGATAACCGGCGCGTGCGAAGAAGCAGAGATCGCCCGCCAGCGCCGCGACGATCGCCAGCGCGAACAGCCGTTCAGGCAGCGTGCGCATCGAAAACGAACAGCTTCAGCGCGACGTAATTGACCAGCGACGCCGCCACCGTCGCCAGCAATCCGGCCGCATAAGGCGAACGTACCCACAGGCTGATCGCGGCCAGCAGCGCGAGGTTGAGCGCGTAATTGCCCGCATAGGTCAGCACGAACCGCCCCGGCGAGCCGCGCCGCCCGCGAAACACATGGCGCGAATAGGTGAGATAGTTGAACCCCGTCCCGCACACATGCGCGATCGCCTGCGCCGGGTATCGCCCCAGCCCTAGCCACAGCAGCAGCGCGTACAGGCCATAGCCGAATGCGGTGTTGACGGCGGCGGCCTGATAGAAGCGCACCACCTCCCAAACGCGGTGCCTGCCAGCAACGAACGGGTGCGCCGGTTCAATCACCAAAATTGACCCGCTCCGCCTCGACCACCAGCGGGAAGCCGCGCGTGCGCTCCGACACATGGCGAAGCTGATCGCCGACCAGCCCGAGGAAGAACAGCAGCACCGCCACCTGCATTTCGGCAAAGGCGATCAGCAGCCACGGCCAGCCCGGCCAGCCGAGCAGCATCGCCACCGGCGCGACGAGCAGCGCCAGCACCGCCGCGATCCCGACGAACACCGCGAGGAACATCGGCGCGCGCAGCAACTTCTTCGACCACGCGGCGAGGCCGGAAATGGTGAAATCGAGCAGCGTCCAGAACGTGTTGTTCGATTTGCCCCCGCCCCGCTTGGCACGCGGAAAACCGATCGTCTCGATCGCGAAGCCGGTTTCGACCAGCAGCCCGCGAAAGAACGGCTCGGGCTCGTTGAGCGCCTTGATCGTCTCAACCACACGCCGGTCGTAGATGCCGAAGCCGGTCGCGTTGGGGATGAGCTGGTAGTCGCCCATCCGCGCGCCGATGCCGTAGGCCGCCTGCCGCGCCAGCCGCAGCCCGGCCGAGCCACCCTCCTCGCTCTCGCGCACGCCCAGCACGATCGGCGCGCCCTCACGCCAGCGCGCGATGAAGCGGCCGATCAGCTTGGGATCATCCTGAAAATCCGCGCACATGTTGATGACGGCGCGGCCGCGCGCCTGGAAGATGCCGTGCGTGGGCGAGCGCATCTGCCCGAAATTGCGCGTGTTGACGATCAGCTTGATGCGCGGGTTGGCCACGCACATCGCCTTGACCAGCGCGACGGTGGCATCGGACGAGACGTTGTCGATGAAGATCAGCTCGTAGTCCGCACCCGCCGCATCGAGTTCGGCGATGACAGCGGCGGCGATCGCGGTGACGTTCGCCTCCTCGTTGCGGGTGGGGATGACGACCGAAATCTCAGGACTCATCGCGCGCTCCGCCGCGCGTCGATGCGCACGCTGAGGATGTAGAATTCGACCGCGACGAGCAGTAGCAGCGCCACAATCAGGCAGCCGAGCGGCAGCGGATTGACCTGCCGGTCCGGGTCGAGAAACGCGGGCTGGATCACCTGCATCGCCGCGCCCGAGGGCGATAGCGCGTGCAGCCGCGCCTGCGCCGCCGCGCCCAGTTTCGCCGCGAGTGCCAGCGCGAGGCGTGGGTCGCGATCGGTCGCCTCGACCTCGACGATGCCGCCGCGCAAGGTACGGATGTTGGTCTTCCACCCGAGCGTTCTCAACGCCGCGCGCGTGTCGCCCTGTTGCAAGCCGAGATCGCGGATGACGTCGAGCGCCACCTGCGGGCTGCGCGCCACCGCGAGCAGCCGTTCGGGCTGATATTCGCTGCCGATCAGCCCGTTCATCGCGCCGAGCTGCGCGATCGTGCCGAGATCGCCGCTGCGATCAGGCGGGGCGAGCAGCATCGTCGCGCGGTAGCGTTCGGGATAGAGACTGAGCAGCGCGAGCAGCACCGCCAGCAGCGCAAAGCCACCACGCCGCCACCAGCGCCGCCGCAGCAGGCGCGATTCGGCGAGCGTGCCGATCAGGCTGGGGCGCGGCGTCATGCAGCCGCCGCCGCGACCAGCCGCGACGCGACCGCGTCGATCGCCCGGGTCAGATCATAGTCGAGCGTCAGGCCAAGGTCGCGCCGCGCCTTGTCGATCGACGGCACGTAGCGATCGATCGCCGGGTCGGTGATCGCGGGCACCTCCGCCGCCACGCCAAACCGCGCGGCAACCGCATGGGCAAGCTCCCCCATCGTCACCGCCTGATCCGAACCGACGTTATAGACCGGGCACTCGGCCGAGGCGTTCGCGGCGATGGTCATCAGCCAGCGCACCAGATCGTCGGCGTGCATGTAACTGCGATACACTGCCTTGCTGGCAGTCACGCGCACCGGGCGACCGGCGATGCCGTCGGCGAGGAAGTTGCCGATCGCGAAATGCTGGTCACGCGGCAGATACGCGCCGACGAACGCGAAGCAGCGCGCCACCGACACCGCCAGCCCCCGCCCGCCGAGCCGCGCCAGCGCCGCCTCTGACAGCCGCTTGGCCTCGGCATAATCGCGCTTGTAGGCGACGAGACCGGCTGCATCGCCGGGGATGAAATCCTCCGCGACATGCGACAGCGCGGCGGGCTGCCGGCCATATACCGCGCCGCTGCTGGTATAGACGATACGCGCGTCGCGATGGTCGCGCGCCGCGATCCGGCAGTAAGTGTCGATCGCGCCGAGAATGTTGGCGCGCTCCGCCAGCGGGTCGGCGGCATAGGCGCGCGCGTCGCTCGAACTCGCGGCGTGGATCACGTAATCAGCGCGCGGCAGGCTGTGCGCGGCCGCTATGTCGAGGTCGATCAACTCGACACCCCTGCGCACCAGCAGCGGGTGCGTCGCGCGCAGTCGGGTCGCGCTCCGCGCCACCACGATCACGCGCCCGATCCGCCACGGCGCGAGCAGCCCGCGCGCGTAGGCATCGAGGAACGACTTCCCGAAAAAGCCCGAGCCGCCGATCAGCAGCAGCGTCTGGTCAGTGGCGGGCAAGATAGTCGATCTCCGGCGACATACGGTCGATCGGGTTGGATTCCATCGAGCCCGTCGCGGTGATGCGGCTGCTGATCTTGGGAAAATAGGTCTGGCGCGGGTCGATCGGGACGATGAACGCGGCCGGCAGCCCGGAGACCATCATCGCCTGGAACGTGGGATCGCTCTCGAAATCGAGCGGCAGTTCAATAACGGGGATGTCCCAAGCCGCGAACAATCGGGTCCAGCGCGGCAGGCCGAGCCCGGACTTGCGATCGCAGCCGAGGTACTTGCCGTCGAAATAATTTTGCTGGGTCATGCGGATCGACGCCTGCCCCTGATCGTCGAAGATGAAAATCTTGAGATCGAGCCGGTTGATCTCGACCGTGCCGAGTTCCTGCATGGTCTGCGCGAACCCGCCGTCGCCTTCGATCAGGATGGTGCGGCGCTTGCCCCGGGACGCGACCGACGCGCCGATCGCACCAGACAGGCCGTACCCCATCGAGGCGAGCGACTTGTTGGTCAGCATCCGCTGGCCGTATTTCTGCTTGTAGAGCTGCATCGACAGCGTGAACGCGCTGCCCGAGCTGCACGGGATGATGAGGTCGTCGGCGCGGGTCAGCGGTTCGAGCCGCAGGATGAAGTCGTAGGGCGAGATATAGCCCTCGCCGGTATGGTTGACGTCCTCGACACGCGGCACCGCCTGCCGGATCGCGCGCGCCACCGCCAGCCAGTCGTCCTTGGGCGGCAGCGGCTGCGCGACGAGGCGGCGGACGAAATCATTGGCATCCGCGCAGAAGCGGCGGTCCGTGCGGGGGTGACCCTTTTCAAGTTCGCCGGGGTCGATTTCCACCTGCACGATCTTCGCGTCGCGGCCGAATTCCTGCCAGTTGAACCCGGTCTGTTGCAGCCCCAGCCGCGTGCCGAGCGCGATGATGAGGTCGGCCTTCTGGATGACGATGTTGGCGCTGCGCTGGCCCCAGGTGTTGGGCCGGCCGAGGTAGCAGGGATCGTCGCCGTCGATGCGGTCGGCGCCGTTATAGGTGGTCATCACCGGAATGCGCAGATCGGCGAACCGCTCGCGCAGATCGGCCATCGTCGCATGATCGACGCCGCCGCCGATCAGCACGATCGGGCGCTTGGCGGCGGCATAGAGGCTCGCGACTTCGGCGATGCCCGTGTTGGGCGCGGTCGGCAGTCCGGGCGCGGTGACGGGCGGAAGCGGCTCGGCCGTTACGGTGGCGGCCTGCACGTCGAGCGGCAGTTCGAGGAACACCGGACCTTTGCGCGGTTCCCAGCTCGGCGCGATCGCATTGAGGAAATCGCGCGCGCTCCACGGTTCGAGCATCCGCACGCTGTTCTTGGTGGTCGATTGCAGCAGCGCGACACCGTCGATCTCCTGAATCCCGCGCGAGCGGACCTGCCCGTTCGCGAGATCGGAGGTTTTCACCTGCCCCCCGATCACCAGCAATTCGCGGCTTTCGAGATACGCGCCCGAAACGGCGGTGACGATATTGGTCAGCCCCGGCCCCGCCGTCACCAGCGCGAGCGCCTTGGCGGGTGCTGCGATCTCGTTGAAATATTCCGCCGCGATGCCGGCCGCGACCTCGTGCACCACCGGCACCCCGGTCAGGTAGCGATCGAGGCTTTCGGTCAGGTGCATGATGTTGCCCCCGCCGACGTAGAAATAATGGGTGTAGCCCGCCGCCTGCAACCACGCGCCGATCTGGTCGCTGTACTTGAGCGTCGTCTCCGCCTCGTCGCGGCTGAGCAGCGAGGTGACAATGCCGAGCATCTGCTGCTGGCTGAGGCTGTCGCCGCGCGGGCGGTCATAGCCCCAGTCGGCATGAAGCGGCAGATGCACCTTGCCCTCGAACGGGGTGAGGTGATCGGTCATATCGTCGATATAGACGGTGAACTGGTCGCCATCGAGCCAGCCCTGCCCCTGCGCCACCGCCAGCTTCGATCCGGCGGCACGGATATGCTCCTGCCCAAAGATGGCAAGGCTGTCGGGGTTCACGCCGAAGAACTGGAGCGTGCGGCGGATCGATTCGACGTTGCGCGTCGACAGGATCGCGAAGCGTTCCGGCTGCGCGATCAGCAGCGGGCGAATCTGGAAGAAGAAGTCGTAGGGCGCCATCGCCTTCGGCCAGTCGGGATCGAGCATCATCGCGGTGCGCGCCGCGAAGAACGAGGCGGCGAAAGCGCGATCGTCCTCGCCCGCGCGCGCATGACGCAGCGTGGCGAACTGGCCGGTGTGGCGCTCGACCGCATAGAGCCGGTTGAACTGCCACGCATCGGTCAAATGCACGCGGCACTGCATGAACGCTTCGAAGCTCACGCCCTGCCGGTATGCCGGGTCGTCGCGCGTGGCGAGGTTGCAGACGGTAAACGCCTCGTACGCGCTGTTGAACAACACCCCGTCGAAATCGAGCACGATGCGCGGCTCGGCGAGCGGCGGCTGGCCGAGCGGGCGCGCGGCAGCCGCTTCGAGCAAAGCCGGCAATGCTTCGGTGGGTGTCCAATGCTTCACGTGCGCGTACCCCGTCCCTGTCCCGGAACGACGTATTGATGAAACTGGTTACCGAACGCTTAAATAGCGGCTGCGGGCAATGCCGGAGGGGTCAACCCGTCACCCAGTCGCGGCGCGGCACGCCTTGCGCGTAGAGCAGCGTGGTCAGGTCGTTATGGTCGATCCGCGCGGCGGCGGCGGCGGCGACGATCGGCTTGGCGTGATAGGCGACGCCCAGCCCCGCCGCGCCGATCATCGCGAGATCGTTGGCGCCGTCGCCCACGGCAAGCGTCTCCGCCTCGGCGAGCGCGAACTCCGCACTCGCAGCACGCAGTGTATCGAGTTTGGTCTGCGCGCCGACGATCGGCTTGGTGACGGTGCCGCTCAGCATGTCGCCCGCGATCTCCAGCCGGTTGGCGATCGCGCGGTGGAAGCCGATCCTGGCGGCGACCGGCTCGGCGAAGCGGGTGAAGCCGCCCGACACGAGGATCGCGGTCGCCCCCCACCCGCGCATCGTCTTCACCAGCGCCTCCGCGCCGGGCATGATCGTCACGCGCTCGTCGAGACAGCGCTGGATGACGGCTTCGTCGAGCCCCTTCAGCAGCGCCACGCGCGCATCAAGCGCCGATTCGAAATCGAGTTCGCCGCGCATCGCCGCTTCGGTGACGGCGGCGATCTGCGGCTTGATACCGGCATAATCGGCGAGTTCGTCGATACATTCGACGGTAATCATCGTGCTGTCCATGTCGGCGACGAGCAACCGCTTGCGACGCCCCTCACCCGGCTGCACCACCACGTCGACGCCCGTGAACGCGCCCTCCAACGCGGCCCGCGCCGCATCGGGGGAGAGCGTGAAGGCGAGATCGGCGGCGTCGCCCTCGTCGATCCAGCCGCCGGCGACGCTTGCGCAGCCGGCCGCGTCGAGTCGGTCTCGGCATTCGGAAATATCGCCTGCGGTGAGCCGTCCGGGTGCTATCAGCGTCGCGATGAACATGTCTTACTCCCCGGCCCTACCCACCGTTCGTGCTGAGCTTGTCGAAGCACGTACCACGCGACACGCCCTTCGACAGGCTCAGGGCGAACGGAGCGTGTGATGGCGCTCCCGAAAGTCGCGCTCATTACAGGCCCGACCGCGAGCGGCAAGTCCGCGCTCGCGATCGCGCTGGCGCAAGCGCATGATGGCGTGATCGTCAACGCCGACAGTGCACAAGTCTATCGCGATCTGCGCATCGTCTCCGCCCGCCCCTCCCCGCACGAGGAGGCGAGCGCGCCGCACCGGCTGTTCGGCCATGTCGACGGTGCGGATGACGACTATTCCGCGCCGCGCTGGGCCGCAGAGGCGGCGTACGAGATCGACGCGGCGCACGGCGCGGGCAAATTGCCGATCCTCGTCGGCGGCACCGGTCTGTACCTGCGCACCTTGCTCGACGGAATTGCACCGGTGCCGCCGATCGACCCGGCGGTGCGTGCGGAGGTGCGCGCGCTGCCCGTTGCGGAGACGCACGCGCAACTCGCCGCGCTCGACCCGGTGATTGCCACCGCGCTCAGCCCCGCCGACACCACGCGGGTCGGCCGGGCGCTGGAGGTGGTGCGCTCGACCGGGCGCTCGATCGCCGACTGGCGCGCCGCCAGGACCGGCGGCATCGGCGCGCGTATCGACCTCGCCGCGCTGGTGCTGCTGCCCGATCGCGCGTGGCTGCACGCGCGCATCGACGCCCGGTTCGAGACGATGGTGCGCGACGGCCGCGCCGAGGTCGCCGCGCTGCTCGCCCGCAGCGATATCGCGGCCCAGGCTCCGGTGCGCCGTGCTATCGGCGTCGCCGAGATCGGGCGGCTGATCGCGGGGAAGATCGACGCCGGCACCGCCGCCGCACAGGGCGCAACGCTGACCCGCCAATATGCCAAGCGGCAATATACCTGGTTCCGCAACCAGCCCCCGCCAAGCTGGATTCGCACTGACGAGACAGAAACAACTCAGCAATTTGCATTATTAGCAACTTTATTGCGCATTTAATGGTTGACGCGATTGTTTCGTGCGATTAGCAGCGCCGCTCCGGCAATGCTATGGACTTGCCGCAAAGGAGACCTGCCGTGGCCGAGAAAAGTGGAGCCGATATCCTGATCGAGACGCTGTGCGATCTCGGTGTGGAGATCGTGTTCGGCTATCCGGGTGGTGCCGTGTTGCCGATCTACGATGCGATGTTCCGCTCCGGTCGGATCAAGCACATCCTCGTCCGCCACGAACAGGCGGCGACGCATGCGGCGGAGGGTTATGCCCGCTCGACCGGCAAGCCCGGCGTGGTGCTCGTCACCTCGGGGCCGGGCGCGACCAACGCCGTCACCGGCATCACCGATGCGCTGATGGATTCGATCCCGATGGTCGTCCTCACCGGTCAGGTGCCGACGACGCTGATCGGCACCGACGCGTTCCAGGAGGCCGATACGGTCGGCATCACGCGGCATTGCTCGAAGCACAATTACCTCGTGAAAGACCCGGCCAAGCTGTCGGAGGTCGTCAAGGAGGCGTTCCACATCGCCACCTCCGGCCGCCCCGGCCCGGTCGTGGTCGATATCCCCAAGGACGTGCAGGTCGCCAGCGCGACGTACGCGAAGACGCCCGCCGCGCCCAACGCGACCGTCCACAAGACCTATCGTCCGCAGGTCAAGGCCGATCAGGCGCTGATCGAGCAGGCGGTCGACATGCTGGCGGCGGCGGAACGGCCGGTGCTCTACACCGGCGGCGGCATCATCAATGCAGGGCCACAGGCGAGCAAGCTGCTGTGCGAACTCGCCCGCATCACCGGCGCGCCTGTCACCTCGACGCTGATGGGGCTCGGCGCGCTGCCCGCCTCCTCGCCCCAGTGGCTGGGGATGCTCGGCATGCACGGCACCTACGAAGCCAATCACGCGATGAATCAGGCCGATCTGATCGTGTGCCTCGGCGCGCGCTTCGATGATCGCGTGACGGGTCGGCTCGACGCGTTCAGCCCGAACAGCCGCAAGATCCACGTCGATATCGACCGGTCTTCGATCAACAAGAACGTCCGCGTCGACCTGCCGATCGTGGCCGATGTCGGCCGTGCGCTGGAGGATATCGTGCGCGTCTACAAGGCGCGGCGGCACCCCAAGCCCGATCTCACCGAATGGTGGCATCGGATCGAGGGCTGGCGCGCGGTCAAGAGCCTGGAGTTCCCGCCCTCGGTCGAGGAGATCATGCCGCAGCGCGCGATCCGCGCCTTGTGGGAGGCGACGCACGCCCGCAACCCGATCATCACCACCGAGGTCGGCCAGCACCAGATGTGGGCCGCGCAGCACTTCGATTTCGAAGCGCCGAACAAGTGGCTGACGAGCGGCGGGCTCGGTACGATGGGCTATGGCCTGCCCGCTGCGATCGGCGCGCAGCTCGGCAATCCGGGCGCGCTCGTCATCGACATTGCCGGCGAGGCGTCGATCCAGATGAACATCCAGGAACTCGCCACCGCCACGCAATACCGCCTGCCGGTCAAGATCTTCATCCTCAACAACCAGTATATGGGAATGGTCCGCCAGTGGCAGGAGCTGACCTATTCGAGCCGCTATTCGGAAAGCTATTCGGATGCGCTGCCCGACTTTGTTCGGCTGGGCGAGGCATACGGCTGGAAGGGCATCCGCATCGAGGGGCCGGACCAGTTGGAGAGCGGCATTGCCGACATGCTGGCGTATGACGGGCCGGTGATCGTCGATTGCCGCGTCGCGCAGCTCGCCAACTGCTTCCCGATGATCCCGAGCGGTGCGGCGCATACCGACATGCTGCTCTATTCGAGCGAAGTCTCGGGCGAGATGGACGACCGCGCGAGGGCGCTGGTGTGATGCACGCAACGATCGTCGCCCCGGCGCAGGCCGGGGCCGCTGCGTTGCTCTCGCGCAACCGACGTCCCGAACTCAACCCAGCGGCCCCGGCCTTCGCCGGGGCGACGAGGTAATATGCACATCAAGGAACAAACCGTCGAACGGCACACGCTTGCCGTGATCGTCGACAACGAGCCGGGCATCCTCGCGCGGATCGCCGGCCTGTTCACCGCGCGCGGCTACAATATCGAGAGCCTGACCGTCTCGGAGATTACCGACGACAAGGCGGTCAGCCGCATCACGATCGTGACCTCGGCGAGCGCGCCGGTGCTCGAACAAATCGTCGCGCAGCTCGATCGGCTGGTGCCGGTCCACAAGGTCCACGACCTGACCGCCGAGGGCAATCATGTCGAGCGCGAGCTGGCGCTCGTCAAGGTGCGCGGCACCGGCGATCACCGGATCGAGGCGCTGCGCCTCGCCGAAGTGTACCGCGCCCGCGTGGTCGATGCGACCATCTCCAGCTTCGTATTCGAGGTGACCGGCGGCATCGAGAAGATCGACAAGTTCGTCCAGTTGATGGGCGAGGTCGGCCTGATCGAAGTCGCGCGCACCGGCATCGTCGCGATCTCGCGCGGACGGGACGCCGCCTGAACTTTCTACGACCTGAATGACAACCACCCTCGTCATCCCAGCGCAAGCTGGGATCTCCCGGTGAGAGCGCACCGCCCTACCCGCACGAGATGCCAGCTTGCGCTGGCATGACGGACCAGAAGCAAAGGGAACTGCCAATGCGTGTCTATTACGATCGCGACGCCGATCTGAACCTCATCAGCGACAAGAAGATCGCGATCGTCGGCTATGGCTCGCAGGGCCATGCTCATGCGCAGAACCTGCGCGATTCGGGCGTGAAAGAGGTCGCGATCGCTCTGCGCGAGGGTTCGGCGACCGCCAAGAAGGCGACCGACGCGGGCTTCAAGGTGATGACCACCGCCGAAGCCGCCGCCTGGGCCGACATCACCATGATCCTCGCGCCGGACGAGCATCAGGCCGCGATCTACGCGAACGATCTCCACGCCAACCTCAAGCAGGGCGCGACGATCGCGTTCGCGCACGGGCTCAACATCCACTTCGGCCTGATCGAGCCGCGCGAAGACCTCGACGTCATCATGATCGCCCCCAAGGGCCCCGGCCACACCGTGCGCAGCGAGTACGTGCGCGGCGGCGGCGTGCCCTGCCTGATCGCGATCCACCAGGACAAGAGCGGCAACGCGCACGACATCGGCCTCGCCTATGCGAGCGGCGTCGGCGGCGGGCGTTCGGGCATCATCGAGACCAACTTCCGCGAGGAATGCGAGACTGACCTGTTCGGCGAGCAGGCCGTGCTGTGCGGCGGCACCACCGCTTTGGTGCAGGCCGGGTTCGAGACCTTGGTCGAGGCGGGCTACGCGCCCGAAATGGCCTATTTCGAGTGCCTCCACGAACTAAAGCTGATCGTCGACCTGATGTATGAAGGCGGCATCGCCAACATGCGCTATTCGATCTCGAACACCGCCGAGTACGGCGATATCAAGACCGGCCCGCGCATCATTACCGAAGAGACCAAGAAGGAAATGAAGCGCGTTCTCGCCGACATCCAGTCGGGCCGCTTCGTGAAGGACTTCGTGCTCGACAACCGCGCCGGCCAGCCTGAACTCAAGGCGGCACGCGGCCTCGCGCAGCGCCACCCGATCGAGGAGACCGGCGCCAAGCTGCGCGCGATGATGCCGTGGATCGGCGCCAACGCGCTGGTCGATAAGGCGAAGAACTGATCCAGTCCCTCCGTTCGTCCTGAGCGAAGTCGAAGGATTAGCCCCAAACGCCCGGGCTTCGACTTCGCTCAGTCCGAACGGAGGTCCGGACGATGCTCTGCTATCGCGGCGCCCGTATTGGCCCGTCGCCATCTGCCGATCCCCGGCGAAGGCCGCGGTCCAGCTACGGAACGATGGTAACTGGCGCGACGCTCCGCCACGAGAGTCTCTCCGACTGAACCCGGCCTTCGTCCGGGATCGGTTGTGATGGGGAAAGACATCTCCGGCGACATTGCATTTTCGGAAACCGTCGCATCTTTTCAGGCACGATCCGAAACGATCTGTTGCAAACTCTGGCTTTGTGGCAGCGCAGCAAGATCGCCAGATGTGCGTCTCCACCAGGAGACCCCCCCATGCGTTTCGCCTTCCTCCCGCTGCTCGCCCTCGTCGCTGCGCCCGCCCTGGCCCAGTCCCCCGCGCCGTCCGACGTCGGCCCCGGCACCGCCAATCCCGCGCAGGTCGCCGCCGGCACCTATACGGTCGATCCGCTCCACACGCAGGTGCTGTTCACCGTCAAGCACCTCGGCTTCAGCATCTACACCGGCCAGTTCACGCAGCCGACCGGCACGCTGGTGCTCGATCCCAGGAAGCCCGCCGCCGACAAGCTCGACATCAGCTTCCCGATCGACAAGGCGGTGACGACGGTCGCGCACCTCAACGAGCATATCGCCTCGGCCGAGTTCTTCGACGCCGCCAAATACCCGACCGCACGCTTCGTCTCGACCAAGGTGACGGTCAGCGGCACCAGGGCGACGATCGCCGGCACGCTCACGCTGCACGGGGTCACGCGGCCCCTCACGCTCGACGCGCGCTTCGTCGGCGCGGGCGTCAACCCGATGGACAAGAAAGCGACGATCGGCTTTCAGGCGACCACCACCATCAAGCGCAGCGACTATGGCGTGACCTTCCTCACCGCGATGGTTTCGGATAGCGTACCGCTCACCATCAACGCAGCATTCGAGGCCCAATGACCGACATGCCGTCCGAAGAGATCGAAGGCCGGCCCGGCGTCGGGCGCGTGGAGGCGTTTTCGGACGGCGTCATCGCCATCATCGTTACGATCATGGTGCTCGAACTCCATCCCCCGGTGTCCGCGGGGATGGAGAAGCTGTGGACGCTCTGGCCGGTGTTCCTCGCCTATGTGCTGAGCTACGCCTATGTCGCGATCTATTGGGTGAACCACCACCGGCTGTTCAGCCACGCCACGCATGTCGGCAATGCGCTGGTCTGGTCGAACATGCTGTTGCTGTTCGCGCTGTCGCTGGTGCCGTTCTCCACCTCGTACCTCGGCGAACATCATTTCAACGCCGAGGCGACGTGGCTGTATCTCGCCACGATGCTGTTCCCGGCGCTGTGCTACACCTGGCTCCAGGCGACGATCCGTCGCACCGGCAAACGCGGACCGGCTGCCGAGCGCTTCTATGCGGCCAGCACGCGCAAGGGGCTCGCCGCCTCTGCGATCTATGCGCTCGGCATTCCGCTTACCTTCGTCTCGCCGTGGCTGGGCATCGGCTGCGCAGGACTCGTGGCGCTGATGTGGTTCCTGCCGCAGAGCCGCGTCGACACGTTGTTCGCGCCGCGTCAGGCGGCGGGCTGAAGCCGCGCGAAACTGGTGAACTGCGCGCGGACGTTGGCCGACGCGTCCGCCGTCAGCGCATCGACCCGTCCGATCGCGGCGCGCGCCGCGGTTTCGTCGCCGGTCAGCGATGCCATCGCCCAACTGCCGAACTCGCGCGTCTCGATCGTGCGGCGCGACAGCACGACCAGCGCGCCGTGGCGATCGTCGGCGCTGATGCGCGTGATCGCCCGGTCGATCTCCGCTTCCGGCCCCTCCAGCGCTTGCAGGAACCGCTTGCGGTTGAAGAACAACAATCCGGTCAGATCGTCGCGGGCATTGTTGGCGCGTGATCGCACTAGGATTCGCGACACCTCACCTTCGCCGACCGACGGCGCTGCCGTACTGATGTAGATCAACTGCAACATCGTGCATCTCCTTGTCTTCCCGGCCTTTTCTCCCGAAGTGTTTGACATATTGGTTAACGCCGCGCGATTTCCCCGCATCGGCTCGCGCGATCGGTCTGGACAAGCGGGTCGTGGCGGCGCTATCGCAAACGGGATGACGATCGGGATCGGCCTGCTGCTTCGACTTACGCGCCCTTAGGCGCGACCGTCACCGTGCGCGGGGGCTGCCCCTCACGCACACGCGCCTGAGGGCAAGAGAGCCAGACCCAACCCTTCAGCGAGCGAGATACGCCCATGCTGCGCGATCCTTCGACCAAATACCGCCCCTTCCCGCAAATCGACCTGCCCAACCGCGAATGGCCTTCGCGCACGATCACCAAGGCGCCGCGCTGGCTGTCGACCGATCTGCGCGACGGCAATCAGGCGCTGATCGACCCGATGGACGCCGAAAAGAAGACGCGGATGTTCGATCTGCTCTGCAAGGTCGGTCTCAAGGAGATCGAGGTCGGCTTCCCGAGCGCGGGCGCGGTCGAGTTCGATTTCATCTCCGGCCTCGTCAAGACCGGGCGCATTCCCGACGATGTGACGGTGCAGGTGCTGACCCAGTCGCGCCGCGACCTGATCGAGACGAGCTTCGAGAGCTTGCGCGGTGCGCCTAAGGCGATCGTCCACCTCTACAATGCGGTCAGTCCCGCATGGCGCAAGATCGTGTTCGGCATGACGCGCGAGCAGATCAAGCAGATCGCGATCGAAGGCGCGATGATCCTGCGCGACTGTGCCGCCGCGCAGCCGAACACCGAGTGGTTCTTCGAATATTCGCCCGAGACCTTCTCGACCGCCGAACTCGATTTCTCGGTGGAGGTCTGCGAAGCGGTGATGGAGGTGCTGCGCCCCACTCCCGACCATCCGCTGATCCTCAACCTGCCCGCCACGGTCGAGGCGGCGACGCCCAACGTCTATGCCGACCAGATCGAATGGTTCGGGAAAAACATCCGCAACCGCGATTCGATCGCGATCAGCCTGCACACGCACAACGATCGCGGCACCGGCGTCGCGGCGGCAGAACTCGGGCTGATGGCGGGCGCGGACCGGGTCGAGGGCTGCCTGCTCGGCAATGGCGAGCGGACCGGCAATTGCGATCTCGTGACGGTCGCGCTCAACATGTACACGCAAGGCCTGTCGCCGTGCCTCGACCTGTCGGACATCGATGAGGTGGTGAACACGGTCAATTACTGCACGCAACTGCCGGTCCATCCGCGCACGCCTTACGCGGGCGATCTGGTGTTCACCGCGTTTTCCGGCAGCCATCAGGACGCGATCAAGAAGGGCTTCGCCGCGCAGGAGGCGCGTAATGACGATCTCTGGGAGGTGCCGTACCTGCCGATCGACCCGGCCGATCTCGGCCGCAGCTATGAGGCGGTGATCCGCGTCAATTCGCAGAGCGGCAAGGGCGGCGTCGCCTGGGTGATCGAGCAGGACAAGGGGCTGAAGCTGCCCAAGCGACTCCAGGCCGACTTCAGCCGCCACGTCCAGGCGCTGGCCGACGAGACCAGCCGCGAGCTGAATGCGACCGACATCTGGGGCGCGTTCGAGCGGACGTATCTCGCGCGGGGCGAGGATCGCTTCGTGCTCGGCGCCTATGACGAAACGCGCGCGCCCAACGGCGACCGCATCTTCGGGGGTGATATCGAGGTGGCGGGCGAGCATCATTCGGTGAGCGGGCGCGGCAACGGCCTGATCTCGAGCGTGGTCGCGGCGATCGCCGACGGGTTCGGCGTCAGCCTCGAAGTCGCCGATTATGTCGAACATGCGATCGGCAAGGGCTCGGACGTGCGCGCCGCCGCCTATGTCGAGGCACGCACCGCCGACGGACGGACGGTGTGGGGTGTCGGCATCGACGAGGATGTCGCCACCGCCTCGGTTCGTGCGGTGTTGAGCGCGGCGAACCGGGCGTAGCGAGACACGTCGCCCCGGCGCAGGCCGGGGCCGCTGCGTGTGGGGCACCCGTTTCGCCAGATTACCTGGCGGCCCCGGCCTGCGCCGGGGCGACGGGTTTTACCGCACGGTCTTGCAGTCGATCTGCGCTGCCGACGGCGCATTAAGCCTGATGTAGCATATGTGCTCCCGCCTTCGCGGGGGCACATCCTCACGGCCGCGACCGCCGCCGCACGATCTCGCAGCCGATCCGCGCATCGGGATAGATGTCGGTCTTCACCGTCCGCACCCGCACCCCGCCCACGCGGCGGTCGGTCAGCGCGAGCGCGGCGATCGCGTCGCACAACGTCTCCTGCAACTCGAAGTGCCGCGATGCCGCCAGCGCGTGAATGCCGGTACGCAAGAAGTCGTAATCGACCACTGCATCGATCCGGTCCTCCGGCGGCGCACCATAGGCACAATCCAGCCAAACGCTCACCAGCACGCGCTGCGGTCCGGCGCGCTCGACCGGGTGGATGCCGAGCCCGACCTGGATCTCCAGCGCGTCGAGCAGCACGGTGTACGTCGCGGAGCCGCCGGAACCGATATCAGTCAAGCGCACGCTCCCGTGTCGCGAACATCACGTCGCTGTCGCGGGTGATGAACCTTTGCCCGCAATCGACGAACACATTCTGCCCGGTGATGCTCCCGCACGCCAACAGCCATGCGACCGTGCCGGCGATATCCTCCACCGACACCGCGCGGCGCAGCAGAGTGTCGCGCGCCACTGCGTCGAACTCGCCCGCGGTCTGGTCGTGGCTCACCAGGGTCAGCCCCGGCGACACCGCGTTGACGCGCACGCGTGGCGCCAACGCCTGCGCGAGCATCACCGTCGCGCTTTCCAGCGCGGTCTTGCTGAGCGAGTAAGAGAAGAAATCGGGGTTGAGGTTGGCGACCTTCTGGTCGAGCACGTTGACGACGGCCCCGTCGCGCAGCCCCTCCTGCCGCGCCAGCGCGGTCGCCAGCGCGACCGGGCCGGCGAGGTTGGTCTGCATCATCGTCGCGAACAGCTCCGGCTTCTGGTGCGGCGGCCGATCGAAATCGAACAGCGACGCGCAGTTGACCAGCCCGTCGATCACGCAGCCCGCCGCCGCGCGCGCATCGGCGAACAGCCGGTCGGCGTTCTCGGCGATATCGCCGTGGATCGTCGCGATCTCGGCACCGCCGCCGCGCAATTCGGTGGCCAGCGCCTCGGCATCGTCGGCCGAGTGGAAATGGTGGATCACCACGCGGTGCCCCGCGCCTGCCAGCGTCCGCGCGATTGCCGCGCCGATCCGCCGCGCCGCGCCGGTGACGAGAACGGTGCGCCGCATGCCCGTCAGAGCCCCATCAGCGCGAGGACTTCCTTGCGGCTGCGCTCGTCGTCGCGGAACACGCCCATCATGCGGCTGGTCGTCATCGATACGCCGGGGGTGCGCACGCCGCGCGCGGTCATGCAGGCGTGGCTCGCCTCGATCACCACTGCGACGCCGACCGGATGAAGGTTGTTCCAGATGCAGTCGGCAACTTCGGCCGTAAGACGTTCCTGCACCTGCAAGCGCCGCGCATAGGCGTGGAGGACGCGCGCCAGCTTGGAGATGCCGACCACGTAATTGCCGGGCAGGTACGCGATATGCGCCTTGCCGATGATCGGTGCCATGTGGTGTTCGCAATGCGATTGGAACGGAATGTCCTTAAGCAGCACGATCTCGTCATAACCGCCGACTTCCTCGAACACGCGCGACAGATGATGCGCCGGATCGTCGCCATAGCCGGCGCAATATTCCCGCCACGCGCGCGCCACCCGTTTGGGCGTGTCGATCAAGCCTTCGCGCGCCGGATCGTCGCCCGCCCAGCGAATCAATGTCCGAACCGCTTCGGCGACATCGTCGGGAACGGCGATCTTGCCGTCGTCCGCCACCAGATCCCCCGAGGTTGCCGTGTCGGGTGGTAAATTCATTGCAAATCCTCGGTAAGATGGAGACCAGTTATCCGGTCCGTGCGGCCAAGCAAAACCGCACGATTGTCTTCGATCTCCATGTCGAACGTGAAACGATACTCCGCTTCGCACATAATGGGCGTCTCGCGCATTGACGACCGATTCAACAACACGCTAGGCCAACTGCGGGAAAACAGAACAATGATCTGCCGAACGGCGGGCGCGAACAGGGGGTCGTCATTGCGATGAGATACGTGCTGCTCGCGGCCTCCGCAATGGCGGTGTCGGCTGCGGCACCCGCCTTCGCGGCGGAGCAACCGCCGGGGCGTGAGGACGATATCGTCGTCACCGCCACCAAGCGCAACGAGACGCTGCGGCAGGTGCCCGTCTCGGTATCGGTCACCTCGGCGGAGACGATCGCGGCGGCGCACATCACCGACCTGATCGATCTGCAATCGGTGGTGCCCTCGCTCAAGGTCCAGCAGTTCAACGCGGTCGGCCAGACGAATTTCCTGATCCGCGGCTTCGGCAACGGCAACGGCAACGATGGCATCGAAAGCTCGGTCGGCGTTTTCGTCGACGGCGTGTACCGCACACGCACCTCGGCGGCGATGGACGATCTGCCTGAAGTCGAGCGGGTCGAGGTGTTGCGCGGGCCGCAATCGACCCTGTTCGGCAAGAACGTGTCGGCGGGGGCGATCAACATCGTCACGCGCGCGCCCGATTTCGCATGGGGCGGCAAGGCCGAACTCAGCGTCGGCACATACGGGTTGATGCAGGCCAAAGCGAACGTCACCGGCCCGCTGTCGCGCACGATCGCCGTCCGCCTGTCGGGTACGCTGAACGAGCGCGCGGGCTATGTCCACAGCCTCACCACGGGCCAGGATATTAACGACCGCAATCGCCATTCGGTGCGCGCCGACCTGTTGTGGCGGCCATCGGCCGATCTGTCGGTGCGGGTGATCGCCGATTACAACCGCATCCACGAGCTGTGCTGCGGCGTCGCCTCGGTCCGCAACGGGCCGGCGACGCAGTTCATCGGCGCGCCCGCCCCGTTCGGGCTTGGCAAGCCGGTCGGCGATCCGAGCGATGTTTTCGCACGCACCTCGGTCAGCAACAGCGATCCGACCAACCGGCTGATCGGCAAGGGCGTGTCCGCGCAGGCCGATTACACGCTCGGCGTCGCGCGGCTCACCGCGATCACCGCCTATCGCGACCAGATCAACCAGTCGCGGCAGGATGTCGATTTCACCGGTGCGGACATCGTCACCAACGCCGCCGCCAACCACATCAAGACCTTCACGCAGGAAATCCGCCTCGCCTCGACCGGCAAAGGTCCGCTGAGCTGGCTGGTCGGCGGCTTCTACCAGGACGAGCATGTCGCCACCGGCCGCGATGTCACCTTTGGCCGCGACGCACGCGCGTTCGCGGACGGGCTGTCGGGCGGCGCGATCGGGCAGCTTGAGACGCTGCAATCGCTGGTCAACCCGGCGGTGTTGCCGGGCCGCAGCTATTTCCAGCCGGGCGAGGGCATCTCCGACCATTATACGCTCGCGCAACGTGCCTTCTCGCTGTTCGCCAATGCCGACTATACGCCGACCGCGCGGCTGACGATCGGCGGCGGCGTCGCCTATCTGCATGACCGCAAGGCGGCGCACTCGTTCGTGAGCTTGCGCGATCGGTTCTCCGCGCTCGACCTCGGCAACGTGCGCGAACTTGGGCTGCTGCCACTGGCGATCCTCAACCCGGCCGCGCCCGCCGGCGCGACGATCCCGACCAATCTGTTCAGCCCGCTGACCGCGCTGCAATTCTTCTACGCGAACGCCCCCGGCCACGCGCCGGTCAACTTTCCCAATGCGCGTGAAAGCGGCATCCTCAGCGGCGACAAGGTGACCTACACCGCGCACGCCAGCTACGATCTCGGGCCTGCCACCGCCTATGTCACCTACGCGACCGGGTGGAAGGCGGGCGCGATCAATCTGTCGTCGGACAGCCGCCCGCCCGACCAGGCGGGTGTCGGCCGCACCGCCGCGCCCGAGAACGTCACCCTCTACGAAGCCGGGCTGAAGGCGCAATTCCGTGGCGGCTATCTCAACCTCGCGGTGTTCCAACAGACGATCAAGGGCTTCCAGTCGAACATCTTCAAGGGGTTCGGCTATGCTCTCGTCAACGCGGGCGAGGAATCCTCCCGGGGCGTGGAGGTCGACACCGCCTGGACTCCGGTCAAGCCGCTGTCGCTCGCCGGATCGGTAATCTATCTCGATGCGACCTACGATGCGTTCAAAGGCGCGGCCTGCGTCAGCTACGATCCGGTGCGCTGCCCGATCGACCCGCGCACCGGCCTGCCACCGCTGTTCCGCGACCTCACCGGCCAGCGTCCTGCCGGCATTCCGGAATGGAGCGCATCGGCCTCCGCGACGCTGCGCCACGATCTCACGCCGGGCATGGCTGCGTGGCTGCGCGCCGAATATGATTACATGAGCCCGACCTACCAGACCGAAAGCTCCCCGCCCGACGTCGCGACCTGGGGCTACCACATCGTCAACGCCAGCGTCGGCGTAACGCTGCCCGCCGCCGGGCTCGAAATCCTGCTGTGGGCGCGCAACCTCACGGACGATCAGGCGGTGGTCAGCACCTTTCCCACCGTCGCGCAGGACGGCAGCTACAGCGGCTATATCCAGCCGCCGCGCACCTATGGCGCGACGTTTCGCAAGCTTTTCTGAGCCGGATCGCTAACGGCACCTTCACGATCAGCATTTGCATCACCGGCGAACCGCCTCTATCGAGCGCGCCCCGGCCCGCTTCCGTAACGAACGGGCCACAGCCGATCGGGAAGAGTGACATCGGGCAAAAGGCGGCGCACAAGCGCACCCGCGCTGCGCACCGGCGCAGGAACCGATGTCGGCACGAACGACACAGCAGGAAGGAACTACCATGGCCAAAGCACCGACCGACGCGCCCAAGACGGGCGGCATCCACGCGCCGATCCAGCCTTCGGAAGATCTGGCCAAGATCGTCGGCAGCGATCGTCTGCCGCGCAGCGAAGTGATCTCCAAGGTGTGGGAATATATCAAGAAGCACGATCTCCAGAACCCGGAGAACAAGCGCGAGATCGTCGCCGACGAGAACCTCAAGAAGATCTTCGGCAAGGACAAGGTGACCATGTTCGAGATGAACAAGCACCTCGCCGGCCACATGAAGGCCTGAGCCGACTTGCGGGCGTCCGGCGACCATGCCGACGCCCGCAACCGCCCGGCTCTACGCGGATCGGTCCGGCCAGACCGGAACTATCCGCACATAGCGTTCGTTTCGCATCCGGTCTTACAACGGAGAGGTCGTCATGCAACGAACCAACTTGATCGCCGCCAGCCTTGGCGCGACAGCTCTCATCTTCACCGCTTCCCCCGTGCTCGCGCAGGGCAAGGCCGATCGCGCGCGATCCGCCATCGCCGAGGCGCGCGGCAAGATCGACGCAGCCAACAAGGTCGGCGTGGCGGGCAACGCGCCGCACATGCAGGCCGAAGCGCAGGCATCGCTTCGCACCGCCGAGGAGGAACTCGCGCGCGGCCAGAAAGACGCCGCCATCGCCGACGCACACCATGCCTCGGAACTCGCCGACACCGCGCTTGGTGAGGCGCAGCGCGCGCGCAACGCACAGGCGAGCGCGCAGCAGGCCGATGCACAGGCCGCGACCGCCGAGGCGCAGCAGCAGGCGCAGGCCGCGAACGAGCGCGCCGATCAGGCCCAGCAGGCCGCCGCTTCCGCCGCAGCCGATGCCGCCGCCGCACGTGCGACTCCGCCCGCGCCGGTGATCGTCGCCGCACCCACGCCGACGCCGACCACCACCGTCACCACCGAGACGACCAAACAGGCATCGACCGCCCCGGCGGTGCGCCACCGCGTCGTCCGTAAATCGACCGCACCGCGCGCCAGCACGGTCGAGAAGACCACGACCAGCGTCACCACCTCGCAATAAGGCTAAGCGCACGCGGCGCCGGGTGAGCCGGCGCCGCTACGGGCGTGTGGAATTGGTGGTCCCGGAGGGACTCGAACCCCCGACGCCCACATTAGGAATGTGGCGCTCTATCCGGCTGAGCTACGGAACCACTCTGACGTCCCTCTACCGGGCGTCGCGCCCGTGCTCAAGCGGCGATCAGTTGATCGTGTCGGGCGGAAGCACCGGAAACGGCAGCGGCGCGACCGGTACGCCCTCCTCGACCAGCGACTTGGCTTCGGCGATCGAGGTCTGCCCGTGGATCGGGCCCGCGGGAAGCTCGCCCGCGTGCATCGCGCGCGCCCGCTCGGAAAAGCCGCTGCCGACCCACTCCGAATTTTCCAGCGCCTTCGCCTGCGCGGCGGCAAGCGCGCGCATCGCCGCCTTGATCGCCTCCGGGCTCGGCGGCGTGTCGGGCTTGGGCGCGGCGACGGTGCGACTGTTGCCTTTGGCACCGACGTTGGGCGCCATCACCGCCTTGGCGATATCGCCATCGCCGCACACCGGGCAGGACAGCAACCCGCGCGCGCGCTGATCCTCGTAAGCCGCGCTCGATCCGAACCACGCCTCGAACACATGCGCGCCGGCACAGCGCAGATCGAACACGATCATGCGGTGGCGACGTCCGGGATCGGGCGGCGGTGCGCGATCACCGGCACACGCGCACGCACGTCGGCGATGCGCGCAGGGTCGATCTCGGCGAAACCCAGCCCGGCGTCCTCGCCCATGTCGAGCAGCACTTCGCCCCACGGGTCGATCACCAGCGAATGACCGTAGGTGGCACGTCCATCCTCATGCGTGCCGGTCTGCGCGGCGGAGACGACATAGGCCGCCGACTCGATCGCGCGCGCGCGCTGGAGGATGTGCCAGTGCGCCGCCCCGGTCGGCCGGGTGAAGGCGGCGGGCGTCGCGAGGATCGTCGCGCCGGCATTGCTCAATGCGCGGAACAGATCGGCGAAGCGCAGATCGTAGCAGATCGACAGGCCGAGCTTGCCCGCCGGCGTCTCGACCACCACCGCACCCTGCCCCGGCGCGTAAGAGGCGGACTCGCGCCAGCGCTCGCCGGTCGGCAGATCGACGTCGAACAGGTGGAGCTTGTCGTAGCGCGCGCGGATCTCGCCGGTATCGTCGATCACGAAGGCGCGGTTCGCCAGCCGCCCGTCCTCGCCATGCACTGCGAGCGAGCCGAGATGCACCCAGACGCCGTGCTCCTTCGCCGCCGCCCGAGTCGCGGCGAGCACCGGGTCGTCGCCCTCGGCGTGGAGGTTCGGCCTGGCGCGAACACGGTCCTGATCGATCAGCCCGGACATTTCGGGCGTGAACAGCATCGCCGCCCCGCCCGCCGCCGCGTCGGCCACCGCCGCGGAAATGGTGCGCGCATTGGCGAGCGGGTCGATCCCGCTCGTCATCTGGAGCAGCGCGATCTTCATGCCGCGAGCAAGGCGTCCAGCTTGCCGGCACGTTCGAGCGCGGCGAGATCGTCCGAACCGCCGACATGCGTGTCGCCGATGAAGATCTGCGGCACGGTGGTGCGCCCGTTCGATCGCGACAGCATTTCGGCGCGCTTGGGCCCGCCCATGGTGATGTCGAACTCCTCGACCTCGACGCCCTTGCTCGCGAGCAGATGCAGCGCGCGGGTGCAATAGGGGCAGAAGGCCTTGGTATAGATTTGCGTCTTTGCCATAGGATACAGGTGTGCAGTCGGCCGCCGCTTGTCAATCACGCATGGTCCGTATCGAGCACCCGCGCCCAGCACAGGATCGCGACCGACGCCGCGCCCGCGTCGAGCAGCGCGGCGGTGCAGGCATCGGTGGTCGCGCCGCTGGTGTAGATATCGTCGACCAGCACCACCGCTTTGCCCGCGATCCCCTCTGGTCGAACTACCGCGAACGCGCCTTTCACCGCCCGCGTGCGCCCGGCGACGCCCAGTCCGCGCAACATCGGCGTCGCGCGCCTGCGGCGCAGCAACAGCGGATCGGTCTCGACTTCCGCGATGCGGGCGAGCGCCTGCGCGATCAGCGCGGCCTGATTGAACCCGCGCGACCACAAACGCCAGCGGTGCAGCGGCACCGGCACGAGCAGATCGGCACCCGCCGGCACCAGCCGCGCCATCTGTCGCGCGACCGTCTCGGCGAAGGCGATCCGCCCGCCGTATTTCAGCCGCAGCGCGAGCGTGCGCGCGACATCGCCATAGCCGACCGCGGCGAATACGCCGGCATGGCGCGGCGGCTCGGCCAGGCAGTCGGCGCACACGTCGGAGATGCCATAGTCATGCTCGAACGGTGCCTGACACGTCGCACACCACGGTGGGGCGAGGAAGCGCAGATCGCTCCAGCAGGCTGCGCAGAAGCGGTGGTCCGCCCCGGTCACCGCGCCGCACCCGGGGCAACGCGGCGGCAGCGCGAGGGTGGCAACGAAGTGGAACGGAGCGGTGAGGCGCGACACGGCCCCTTGTCGCTGGCGCGGCGACACGGCACAAGCGCCCGCGTGAGCGTCCCCGACATCTTCGACCGTACCGCGCGCCGCGCACACCGTGACCGCGCCGCCGCCGGCTTCGCCGACCATGATTTCCTGCGCGCGGCGATGCTCGACGGGCTTCAGGAACGGCTCGAGAGCGTGAAGCGCGACTTCGCCGACATTCTCGATCTCGGCTGTTTCGACGGCGGGTTCATGCCCGGCGCAGCCATCACGCGTAGCGACGCGAGCCCGCAGTTCGCGGCACGCGTCGGCGGCATCGTCGCCGAGGAGGACCATCTCCCCTTCCCACAAGCGAGCTTCGACCTGATCGTTTCAGCCGGAGTGCTCGATAGCGTCAACGATCTGCCCGGCGCGCTCATCCAGATCCGGCGCGCGCTTCGCCCGGACGGGCTGTTCCTCGCCGCGTTCGTCGGTGCGGGGTCGCTCGCGAGCCTGCGCGCGGCGTTGCGCGTGGCGGAGGGCGATCGCCCGGCGGCGCGGCTCCACCCGCAGATCGACGTGCGCTCGGCGGGCGACCTGCTGATGCGCGCGGGCTTCGCGCTGCCCGTCGCCGACAGCGAGCGACTCAACGTGCGCTACGGCGATCTCGCCGGGCTGCTCCGCGATCTGCGCGGCATGGGCGCGACCAACGCGATGGTCGGCCGCCAGCCGCTGCGCCGCGACACGCTCGCGCGCGCCTATGAGGCGTTCGCCGCGCTCGCCGATCCGGACGGGCGCGTGCCCGAGCGGTTCGAGATCATCTTCATGACCGGCTGGGCACCCTCGCCCGATCAGCCGCAACCGGCACGGCGCGGCAGCGCGACCGCCTCGCTCGCCGCCGCGCTCAAGCTGCCGGAGGCGTAAGCCGGATTTTCTCGCTTGCGCCGGACCGCGCCGGGCCCTCGCGCGTTGGGCGAAGCGAGCGGCACCCGCCCGCCGACCGAGGGAGACTTTATGACCGACACCACCACGCAGACGTCCAACGGCAAGACCGCGCTGGCCGACGATTTCCGCACGCACTTCGCGGGCGATGCCCCGCTGACCGAGAAGGCCAAGAGCTTCGCCAAGGCGCGCCCGTGGACGAGCGCAGCCTTTGTCGGCGTCGCGGCGATCGCGGTGCTCAACACGCTGCGCGGCCGCTGAGCATCGGGGCCGTGCCCGCGCGGCACGGCTCCGTCCGCCGCCACATGCCTTAGCAGCAGCTACAGGTCCGTGCCGGCTTGGTGGCGCGCTTGCGTTCCGCCGCGCGGCGGCGACGTTCCTGCCGGTTAAGTGCCGGTCCGGCGTGCGGGTCGGCCGCCGTGTGGTGGTCGCTTACCGCCGCACCTTCAAGAGCGCCGGCACCGGTCACGGCAGCGGGTGTTCCGCGATCGCCGCGTCGAGCATCGCCGCCCACACGCGCGGGTCGCCAGCCCGCGCCATCGCCTCGGACGGCTCGCGAATCACGCGCAGGATCGCGTTCGCCTGTTCGAGATAGCCGGGCCAGGTCTCGTCCACGCTCGTCGACGCCGAGTGTTCGACACCCTCTGCATTCGCGCTGTGGTCGAGCCCTGCGAGGGCGCGGGCGATCCGCTCGGTCAGTCCGGTTGTTGCCACGTTCATGCGCGATCTCCCTTGGCTTGCCCGAACAACCGCATGAACCCGGCGCTTGTTCCGCGCGGCTCAACGGGTAAAGTGGCCCACTTTCGTATCCGCAAGGCAACCAAGCCGGCGGAACGGAGTATAGTCCGGTGTGTCCTATCGACGGCAAGCAGGCAGGAGAGAATGTAATGGCGAAATCGGCGGAAAAGCGCGGCAAGGACGAAACCGCAGCAGCGGAAAAGAAGGTCAAGGCGACGGGCAAGCCGGCCAGCGGCGCGCGCGGCGGCATCACCGCGCCCGTTACGCCCTCGGACGATCTTGCGGAGATCGTCGGCAAGAAGGATCTGCCGCGTAGCGAGGTCGTCAGCAAGGTGTGGGAATATATCAAGAAGCACGATCTTCAGGACGCGAAGGATCGCCGCCAGATCAACGGCGACGACAAGCTCCAGAAGATCTTCGGCAAGAAATCGGTCAGCATGTTCGAGATGAACAAGCACCTCAGCGCGCATCTGACCGCGAAGAAGGACTGAAGGCGTGTCGGCGCGGTACGGGCGGTGAACCGTCCGCGCCGCGCCGATATCAGAGCATCGCCGCGAGGCTGAGCGCGTCCCCGGTCGCGGCGGACGCGGCGGTGTTGTCGAACATGCACCAGGCGTCACGCCCCGCCCCGCGCTCGGTATCGAGCAGGCGCGCGTAGTCGCGAAGGCGCGCGTCGTCATAGGCCGAGCGATACATGTTCGGGGAACCGTGCAGGCGCAGATAGGTCAACCCGCGCCACCCGCCGGGCTGCCCCGCCGCGGGAACCACCGCCGGGTCGGCTGCGACACGCGCGACCTCGATACGCGTCAGCAGCGCCTCCGCAGCCGGTTCGAACCAGCTCGGGTGGCGCGGCTCGCACACGATCCGCGCGCGCGTCATCGCGGCAAGGCCGGTGAGGAAGCGCCCGGCCACATCCGCGTCGAAGGCGAGTTTGGGCGGGAGTTGCAGCAGCAGGATCGCGAGCTTCGCCTCAAGGCCGGCGATCTCCGCGAGGAATGCGGCGACCAGCGCATCGCAGCCGATCAGCTTGCGCTCATGGCTGATCTCCTTGGGCAGCTTGACCGCGAAGCGGAACGCGGGCGGCACGCTCTCGGCCCAGCGCGCCCAGGTGGCGGGGCGATGCCGGCGGTGAAAGGATGAGTTCACCTCGACCCCGCCGAAGCGGCCGGCATAGCGTTCCAGCGACGAGCCATCGGCGGCGAAGGCGCTGCGATGCGCCGCCGCAATGCTCCAGCCCGCCGTTCCGATCGTGACCGTCATGTCCAGTACAGGATCCGCGCGTGCGGCAGCCGGTCCGCGATCCGCCGCTCGAAGAAGCCGCGCAAGGCGCGCATCGTATCGGCGTCGTAAACCTGCTTCTCGGTGCCGAACTTGGTGCGTTTGGTGACTCGGTTGCGCTGCGTCATGTCGAGCGCGGAACCCGGATACCAACTGTCGAGCACCGCCTTGGAGCCTGCATTGAACCGGTGTGTGATGAGTTCGATGGTCAGGTCGGGCGCCTGCGCGAGGTCCAGCGCGGCGGCGTCGATCAGATCGCCATAAGCCTGCTCCCACCCATCGGCAGCGATGATCGGCGCGATGGTGAGGCCGATCGGATACCCCGCCGCCGTCATCCGCCCAAGCGCGCGCAGGCGCGCGGCGACCGGGGACGTGCCGCCTTCGAAACGCGCGAACGCGGGCGGATTGATCGACGCGCGCATCCGCGTGCGGCGCTGGTGATCGAGCGTGAGCAGCGGCGCCACATCCGCAAACTTGGTGGTGAAGCGAAGCTGCGCGTCCGCCTCCCACCGCCCGAACCAGGCGATCGCCGCCGACAGCGATCCGGTCAGCGGCTCGAGCGCGAGCGGATCGGTGTAGCAGGACGCCTCGAACGTCGTGCCCTCATGCGCCCGCGCGGCGCTGCGCGTGGTGATGGTGCCCTTGCCGAGATACGCAGGCAAGCCATCGAGAATCTCGTCCAGATTGGCATAGACGCGCGTGATCGGCGGGCCTTTCAGCGACCCGGCGAGATAACAGTAGCTGCAATGCGCCGGGCACCCCTCGGCGAGATCGACCCGCCAGTCGGCGCTCGGCGCGATCGGCTGGAGCCGCCGTTTCGACGGTGGCGCGACGACAAGCGCCAGCGTGCCCTTCGCCTCGACATAGGCGCGGCGCGGATCGTCGGGCGCCGCGAGATTGAGCCGGTCGCCCGCCAGCTCGACGATCTCCACGCCAAGCGCGGCGGCGCGTTCGAGCATCCGCCGTGCGTGATCGAACCCGCGCGCCGATCGCGTGACGAGCAGGCGACGCGGCAGCCAGCCGCGCACAGGGGGCTCAGGGGCAGGTTGAGTGCTCACCCTGACCGAACGCGCGGCCGAGTGCGCGGTTCAAACAGGCATGGCAGCGTAGCTTGTTGTGCAACTGCGAACGACAATTGTGCAATTGCAGCAAAAGCGCGGGTTGCACATATCGCGACCGTACGCTGCCACCGCAGCTTAATCGAGGCCTATCATGTTCACGCTGATCTATTTGCTCTTGTCACTGCGCCGCGACGATGCATCGGACGCGCGGCCTGCCGCCAACGACGTCGAACCGCAGGCGTTCGCCCGCGCCGCCTGAGCGCACCGGCGTCCCTAGCTCGGTGATCAGACGGTCTTGCGCCGCCGCTTGGGCGCTTCGTCCGCAATCTCGATCCACACCGGCGCATGGTCACTGGTCTTGTCCCAGCCGCGCACATCGCGGTCGACTTGCGCATCTAGCAACCTTGGCGCGATCGTCGGGCTGAGCAGGAAATGGTCGATCCGCAACCCCGCGTTGCGGGCATAGGCGTTCCGGAAATAATCGAAGAAGGTGTAGATCGTCTCGTCCGGATGGATCGCGCGCAGGGCATCGGTCCACCCCTGCCCGACCAGCCCCGCAAAGGCCGCACGCACTTCGGGCGCGAACAGCGCGTCGTCCACCCAGCGCTCGGGCTTGTACACGTCGCGCTCGGTCGGCATCACGTTGAAATCCCCGGCGAGGATCACCGGCATTCCTGTCGTCAACAGGTCGGCCGCATGGGCGGTCAGAGCTTCGAACCAGCGCAGCTTGTAATCGAATTTGGGGCCGGGGCGCGGGTTGCCGTTAGGCAGATACAATCCGCCGATCAGCACGCCGTTGACGGCGGCTTCCAGATAGCGGCTCTGCGTCGGGTCGGGATCGTCGGGCAAGCCGCGCCGGGTTTCGACCGGCGTACCGACCCGGCTGAGGATCGCCACGCCGTTCCAGCTTTTCTGGCCCAGCCAGATCGCCTCATACCCCACATCGGCGATCGCCGCTTGAGGAAACTTCTCCTGCGGCGCCTTCAGTTCCTGAAGGCAGACGATGTCGGGCTGCGTCTCCGCGAGCCAGCGCAGAAGGACGGCAAGCCTGCCGTTCACGCCATTCACATTGTAGGTTGCGATCTTCACGCGCAATATAACGCGCGGACGCCGCATTCGACGCCGCGCCTGCGACGTGCGATTTCGGACTGGATTTTCAAGGAAGTGGTGGAGCCGAGGGGGATCGAACCCCTGACCTCTGCAATGCCATTGCAGCGCTCTCCCAGCTGAGCTACGGCCCCATCGTTCGGGCGCTTCCGCCCTTGGGAGGCGACGCCCTAGCGGGGCGTCGCCAGCTTGGCAAGCGGCGAAATCGCCGCCTGCCATTTTTTCATATCCCAAATCTTTAGATCAATGCTCTTCGTCTTCGTTCGGCGCCTCGACACCGAGATCGTCGTCGCCGCCAAGATCGACCTCGTCGTCGGGCGAGGGCTCCTCGTCTTCACCGATGTCCAGCGTCTCGTCGTCGCCGCTCAGATCCTCGTCCTTCTTGGCGTCGGGCTTGGGCGCGTCGAACGGCAGCGGCTGCTTCGACTTCAGGATCGGCTCGGGCTGCCAGGTCGACCCGCATTCGATGCAGGTGACGGGATCGTCCTTGCCCAGATCGTAGAAACGCGTTGCGCATTTCGGGCACGAACGCTTCGTGCCCCATTCCGGCTTAATCATGTGCCGAGTGGACCTTTCAATCTTGGTAAAACCCTGGGGGTGCCCCGTCAAAGTGGCGCGCGCCTTGCCATAGCGCAAGGGCGCTGTCAAAAGCCCGGGCCCGCAGATACTCGGAAACACATGCCCCACCCCGCTCCTTCCCCATGCGAAATCTTCGCTTCCGGTCCGCTGAGCGGCCGCGTCACCGTGCCCGGCGACAAATCGATCAGTCATCGTTCGTTGATGTTCTCAGCACTCGCGGTCGGCGAGAGCCGGGTCGAAGGGCTGCTCGAGGGTGAGGACGTGCTCGCCACCGCCGCCGCCCTGCGGGCAATGGGCGCGCGAATCGAGCGCGGCGACGACGGCATCTGGCGAATCCACGGCGTCGGCGTGGGCGGGCTGCTCCAGCCGCAGGGCGCTCTGGAGATGGGCAACTCGGGCACCTCGACGCGGCTGCTGATGGGCCTTGTCGCGAGCCATGCGATCACCGCGGCGTTCACCGGCGACGCCTCGCTCACCAAACGACCGATGGGCCGGGTGATCGAGCCGCTGTCGCGCATGGGGGCGACGTTCACCTCTTATCCCGGCGGGCGGCTGCCGCTGATCCTGCGCGGCATCAACCCGGCGGTGCCGATCGACTATACCTTGCCGGTCGCCTCGGCGCAGGTGAAGTCGGCGGTGCTGCTCGCCGGGCTCAACACGCCCGGCATCACCCGCGTGATAGAGCCGATCGCCACGCGCGACCACAGCGAGCGGATGCTGCGCGGGTTCGGCGCGGACGTGCAGGTCGAACAGACGCCGGAGGGCCGCGTCATCGCCATTACCGGCGAGGCCGAGCTTCGCCCGCAGAACATCGTCGTGCCGGGCGACCCCTCCTCCGCCGCCTTCCTCGTCGTCGCGGCGACGATCGTGCCGGGGTCGGATGTGGTGGTCGAGAATGTCGGCCTCAACCCCACGCGGGCGGGCATCTTCACCGCGCTGCGCATGATGGGCGCGGACATCACCGAGGAGAACCCACGCGAGGTCGGTGGCGAACCGGTCGCCGATCTGCGCGTGCGCCACGCGAGCCTCACCGCGATCGAAGTGCCGCCGGAGCTGGCGCCCAGCATGATCGACGAATATCCGGTGCTGTTCGTCGCCGCCGCTTTCGCTGAAGGCCGCACGGTCGCGCGCGGCGCACACGAGTTGCGCGTCAAGGAGTCCGATAGGATCGCCGCGATGGCCGCGGCGCTCGCCGCGTGTGGCGTGGAGACGCAGGAATATGAGGATGGCCTCGCCATCCAGGGCAATGGCGGCGACGCGATTCCCGGCGGCGGCACGGTGGAGACGCAACTCGACCACCGCATCGCGATGAGCATGGCGGTCGCCGCGCTTCATGCGCGCAAGCCGGTGACGCTCGACGATGCCGCGCCGATCGCGACGAGCTACCCGGTCTTCTTCCAATCGATCGACGCCTTGCGTGGCGCAAACATGGTGCCTGCCGCATGATTATCGCCGTCGATGGACCCGCCGCCTCGGGCAAGGGCACGATCGCCCGCGCGCTCGCCAGCCATTACCGCTTGCCTTACCTCGACACCGGGCTGCTCTACCGCGCGGTCGCGGCGAGCGTGACGCGTCACGAACTCGACCCCGCGATCGAGGCCGATGCGGTGGCCGCGTGCGATTTCGACGAAAGCCTGCTCGCCGATCCGGTGCTGCGCGACGACGAGATGGGCAAGCGCGCCTCGATCGTGTCGGCGCATCCGCTGGTGCGCGCGGCCCTGCTCCACCGCCAGCGCCGCTTCGCCAACCAGCCCGGCGGCGCGGTCCTCGACGGGCGCGACATCGGCACGGTGATCGCACCCGAGGCGGACGCCAAGCTGTTCGTCAAGGCGACCCCGACGATCCGCGCGCGTCGTCGTCACGCCGAGCTGCGCGAACGCGGATCGCTGGTGAGCATCGACAAGGTGCTCGCCGATATACGCGCACGCGACCAGCGCGACTCGATGCGGTCGAGCGCACCGCTGGTGGCGGCGAACGATGCCGCGCTGCTCGATACCAGCTTCCTCTCGATCGAGGCGGCGGTGAAGCGCGCGATCGAGCTGGTCGACCGCCAGGTCAAGCTGAAGGCCGAGCGCGCCCGCCCGTAGCATCGATAGCGGCGCTCCCGGCCGCCGCCATCACTTCGCTCAGATCACGGCGGAGGCACGGCCGATCAGCAGCCCCACCGCTGCCTCGCGCCTTGCCCGTGCCAACAGCACGTCACTGACGCGCACCTCCAGCACCACCGCCTCACCCCGCCTGCACCGCAACACCATGGCCCCACCTCTCACGACCCGCTTCTTTTGACCGGCGTCGACCGGTGAACGCAGCGTCTCGCGAGTAGCCCCGACCGTCAATCTTCGTATCTCTGCGTAGGTGGGGCGCCAAAGGCCGCCACCTTGCCATTCGGCCCGCCACCCGCTATGAGCGCGCGGTCCGGCGGGCAGGTGCTCGTGGAGGTAAGGCGCGGAGGTTTCCTCCTGCGCCCTTTCGGCTTTGAGAAGTCATCCTCCGCATGCGCCAGTTCGTTCGGATGCCGCGGGCGGCATGAGGCCTTCGCGGCGGATCGGCTAGAAGACCGCCGGATACAACCGGCCGGCCGGAACAGAAGACTTAGGAATCCTCTCCTTTATGGCGACTATCGCATCCCCCTCCCGCGACGATTTCGCGGCTCTCCTTGAGCAGACGCTCGGCGGCGCAGACAGCTTCGAAGGCCGCGTCGTCAAGGGCACCGTCACCGGCATCGAGAACGATCTCGCCGTGATTGACGTGGGCCTCAAGTCCGAGGGTCGCGTTCCGCTGCGCGAGTTCGCTGCACCGGGGCAGAAGGCTGACCTCAAGGTCGGCGACGAAGTCGAAGTCTATGTCGACCGCGTCGAGAACGTCCACGGCGAAGCGATGCTGTCGCGCGACCGCGCGCGCCGCGAGGCCGCCTGGGACACGCTCGAGACCGAATTCGCCAAGACCGCACGCGTCGAGGGCGTCATCTTCGGCCGCGTCAAGGGCGGCTTCACCGTCGACCTCAACGGCGCCGTGGCGTTCCTGCCCGGTTCGCAGGTCGATATCCGTCCGGTGCGTGACGTCACCCCGCTGATGGACATCCCGCAGCCCTTCCAGATCCTCAAGATGGACCGCAAGCGCGGCAACATCGTCGTGTCGCGTCGCGCGATCCTCGAAGAAACTCGCGCCGAGCAGCGTTCGGGCCTGATCCTGAGCCTCGCCGAGGGTCAGATCATCGACGGCGTCGTCAAGAACATCACCGATTACGGTGCGTTCGTGGATCTCGGCGGCATCGACGGCCTGCTGCACGTCACCGACCTCAGCTACAAGCGCGTCGGCCATCCGTCGGAAGTGCTGAACATCGGCGACACCGTCCGTGTCCAGATCATCCGCATCAACAAGGACACGCAGCGCATCTCGCTCGGCATGAAGCAGCTCGAGAGCGATCCGTGGGATGGTGCATCGGCCAAGTATCCGGTCGGCGCGAAGCTGACCGGCCGCGTCACGAACATCACCGAATATGGTGCGTTCGTTGAGCTGGAGCCGGGCATCGAGGGCCTCGTCCACGTGTCGGAAATGTCGTGGACCAAAAAGAACGTCCATCCGGGCAAGATCGTCTCGACTAGCCAAGAAGTCGATGTCGTCGTGCTCGAGGTCGATCCCGACAAGCGCCGCATCTCGCTCGGCCTCAAGCAGGCGCAGGCCAATCCGTGGGAGGCCTTCCTGGAGGCGCATCCGATCGGTTCGACCGTCGAGGGCGAAGTCAAGAACGCGACCGAGTTCGGCCTGTTCATCGGCCTGGACAACGACGTCGACGGCATGGTCCACATGTCGGACATCGCCTGGGGCGTGTCGGGCGAGGACGCGCTCAACCTGCACCGCAAGGGCGAGGTCGTTCAGGCGGTCGTGCTCGACATCGATGCCGAGAAGGAGCGTATCTCGCTCGGCATGAAGCAGCTTGAGCGTGGCGCGCCGTCGGGTGCACCGGCAGCGGGCGGCGGTTCGGGTTCGGGCCTGAACAAGAACGCGGTCGTCACCGTCACCGTTCTCGAAGTTCGCGATGCAGGCCTCGAGGTTCAGGTCGGCGACGATGGCGCGACCGGCTTCATCAAGCGCACCGATCTCGGCCGCGACCGCGATGAGCAGCGTCCGGAGCGTTTCCAGGTCGGCCAGAAGTTCGATGCGATGGTGACCGGCTTCGACCGTTCGAAGAAGCCGACGTTCTCGGTCAAGGCGATGCAGATCTCCGAAGAGAAGCAGGCCGTGGCGCAATATGGTTCGTCCGACTCGGGCGCGTCGCTCGGCGATATTCTTGGCGAGGCCCTCAAGGCTCGCAACGAAAAGCGCTGATTGACTTGGTAGGTGGTCGACAATGCCGGCCACCTACTACCCACAATGGGACGGGTCGGTCCGATCCGGCTTCTTTGACTCCATTGTCGCATTTACTTTTCGCGAATTGATGTATATCTATTCCGGAAGTGCGCGCCGGATGGTGATGAACGACGCGCTGATTGTGTCTGTCATCGCCTCTGGAGCTTAGCGCGCAATGATCCGATCGGAACTGGTCCAGTTACTGGCCGACGAGAATCCCGATCTTGCGCTGCGGGACATCGAAGCGATCGTCGCCACCTTTTTCGATGAGATTTCCAAACGACTCGCCAGCGGCGGGCGTGTCGAGTTGCGCGGCTTCGGCGCCTTCTCCACCCGCGCGCGCGACGCGCGCACCGGTCGCAATCCGCGCACCGGCGAGCTGGTCGATGTGACCGCCAAACGCGTGCCCTATTTCAAGCCCGGCAAGGAAATGCGCGTCCGCCTTAACGTATAAGGCGGCACCGGCTTGACGCGCGGCCGCTCCTGCGGTTTGGCGGAACGGACCCGCGGACGTGGCGAAATCGGTAGACGCAGGAGACTTAAAATCTCCCTCTTCGGAGTGCGGGTTCGAGTCCCGCCGTCCGCACCACTCACAAGCTAAACGTCGAGCTGCGCGCGCGCGGCATCATCGACCTTGCCGGACAGGCCGGGCACTTCGTCGAGCTGGCGCAGGCTGGTGAAGCGGCCACGCTCCTCCCGGTAGCGCACGATCTCGAAGCCATGCCCGCGCAGACCCTCCACGCCGTCAAGTTGCGCCTGATCGGCCGTGTTCACATTTACCTTCGCCATGTCCGCTCCTCGTTTCATGCCGACACCGTAACGCGCACGGTACGGCGATCGCTCCCGCGCCGGAGGGAACATCCCGCCCCTCATAGGCGCTTTGCCAGCCAGAGCCGGCACCGCCCGGCCCAGCAAGGATGAAACCATGACCGAAGCAAGCTGGGGCGAGAGCGCCAAGACCCCGACGATCGACTGGCGGATGAGCGCCTCGCTCGAAAACGTCGCGCGCGGCGGGAGCGACGTGGCCGAGGTGACGAGCCTCGAGCGCGCGGTGCGCGCCTGGCGCGACCTCGATCCGGCACATCGCTCCGCCGCAGTGCTCACGCCCGAGCGGCCGGTGCAGATCGACGGCGTCGCGCATGCTGCTTTCGAGGGCGAGGGGATTGCGGCTCTGGCGGAGCATCTTCGCGCCGACGGAACGCAAGCGGGCTGAAGCACGATAAGCGAGGTGCAATGACGCTTCCCCTCAGCGATCTGTTCGGCACGCCGGTTCTGCCCGGTCTCGCCTATCGCGAGGCGTTCCTCGCCGCTGCCGAGGAAGCCGCGCTGATCGCCCACATCGACGCGCAGGCGCTGATGCCGTTCCGCTTCCAGGGCTGGCTCGGCAAGCGGCTGACGGTATCGTTCGGCTGGCATTATGATTTCGACGGCGGCACGTTTGGGGAGACTCATCCGCTCCCGGACTGGCTGCTGCCGATCCGCGCGCGTGCCGCCGCGTTCGCAGGGCTGGCCGAAGGCGACCTCGTGCAGGCACTGCTGATCCGCTACGATCCGGGAGCAGGCATCGGCTGGCACCGCGACCGCCCGGTGTTCGAGCATGTCGTCGGCATCTCGCTGGGCGTGGCGGCGACGCTGCGCTTCCGTCGCCGCCGCGACGCGGGGTTCGATCGCGCGACGGTCGATCTCGCGCCGCGCTCGATCTATCACCTCAGCGGCGAGGCGCGGCATGTGTGGGAACACAGCATCGCCGAGATGACCGAGCCACGCTGGTCTATCACCTTCCGCAGCTTCACCGCCGCCAGCTTGCGGAGCATCGCGGCGCGCTCACAGCGTCCGTAGCGCCTGCGCGGGCCGCGCACGCAGCGCCGACAGGCTGCCGGCAAGCCCGATGCCGAGCGTCATCGCCACCGCCACGCCGAGCGTCAGCGCGACGACGCTCCAGTCGGGCGCCCATGCCACCGCGAAGATGCGCACCACCACGAACCAGCCCGCGCACCCGCCGACCAGCAGCGCGACCGCCACCAGCACCGCCGACAGCATCGCATATTCGAGCGCCTGCACGCCGAGCACCTGCCGCCGGCTACCGCCGAGCAGCCTGAGGATCACCGCGTCGTAGCGCCGTGCCCGCGCCGATGCGGCGACCGCGCCGACCAGCACCGCGATCCCCGCTGCCACCGTAACTGCCGCCGCCGCACGGATCGCCAGCGCGACCTGCCCCAGCACCGATCCGATCTGGCCGATCACGTCGCCGGTGCGGATCAGCGTGACCGAGGGCAAAGCGCGCGCGACGCCGCGCGCGATCGCGCCGTCCTGCCCGGGCGGCGCATAGACGCTGGCGAGCAGCCCGTGCGGCGCTTCCTCGATATAGCCCGGCGAGAAGACGATCGCGAAGTTGAGCCCCAGCCCACCCCAGTCGACCTGCCGCAGCGCCGCGATCCGCGCGGGCACATCGACACCCAACACCGACACGGTGATGCGGTCGCCGACCTTGAGCCCGAGCATCGCCGCCGCTTTGTCTTCCAGCGAAACCAGCGGAGGCCCGCGATACCCGGCCGGCCACCAATGCCCAGCGACCACCGTATTGCGCGGCGGCACCGTCGCCGACCAGGTCAGGTTGCGATCGCCGCGCAGGATCCATGCGCCCTCAGGGATGGATTTCATGTCGGCGACCCGTAGCCCACGCAAAGCGCTGATCGAGCCGCGCAGCGACGGCACCGTCTCGATTTTCGCGGCGGGAGCGGCGCGAAGCACCACGCTTCGGAAGGTCGCCGCATCTTCGGGTTGGAGGTCGATCGCGAAGAAGCGCGGTGCCTTGGCGGGAGCGGCATCGCGCAGCTCGGCGGCGAGGCTGGTGTCGATCACCGCCAGCGCGACGAACAGCGAAAAGCCGAGCCCGAGCGCGACCACCAGCCGATCGGTCTGCGCACCGGGCCGGTGGAGGTTGGCGAGCGCAAGCCGCAGCAGCGGGCGACGCGGGCGCGGCAGGCGCGTCGCGCCGGCGCGGATTGCGAGGCCGAGGCCCCAGAGCAGCACGATCAGCGCCATCACCGCACCGACGAAGCCGAGCGCCAGCCAGCGGTCAGACGCGGTGCCGACCGCAAGCACGACCAGCGCCGCCACCAGCAGCGCCATCACCGCCAGCACCCGTGCGGACGGCAGCACGCGCGCCACCAGCGCATCGCGCAACAACGTCGCCGCCGGGATCGCGCGCGCCCGTGCCAACGCGGGCAGCGCGAACAGCAGGCCGACGAGCGTGGACAGCGCCGCCGCCGTCAGCAGCGGCACCGAATATACCGCGAGCCGGGGCACGACCGGCAGCGCCGCTCCGGCCACCGCCGTCACCAGCCACGGCACCAGCGCGCCGACAACCAGCCCCGCCCCCGCCCCCGCCGTCGTGACGACGCCGAGTTGCGCGAGGAAGATCGCCGCGATCGTGCGGGAGCTCGCGCCAAGCACCTTCAGCGTGGCGATGATCCGCGTCTTCGCCGCCAGATACGCCGCCACGCCGCTGCCTACGCCGATGCCGGCGATCGCCAGCGCGGCGAGCCCGACCAGCAGCAGGAACTGGCCGAGCTGGGCGATGCCGCGTCGCAAACCACCCGCCGCCTGATCGGCGGTCTTGGCGGTCCAGCCAAGATTGGCGAAGCGCGCGACCAGCCGCTGACCGGTCGCGGCGGCGGTGTCGCGGCGGGCGAGCGCGATGCGGTAGTGGCTTTCGTAGAGGCTGCCCGGCTGCACCAGCCTGGTCGCGTCGAGCCCGGCCATGTCGACCAGCACCGGCGGCCCGAGCGTGAAACCGGCACCAAGTCGGTCGGGTTCGGCGGCGATAATGCCGATCACGCGCAGCCGCGCGGTGCCGAGCCGCAGCATGTCGCCGACGCGCACGCCGAGCCGGTCCGCCAGCGCGGGCGCGATCGCGATCTGCGCCCCATGCGGTCGCGCCGCGATCGCACCTGGGGCGAGGCGGAAGCGCCCGACCAGCGGCCAAGCATCGTCCACCCCGCGCAGATCGACCAGCGTCGGCCCCTGCCCCGCATCGGCCCCCGTATCCGCCATCGCGCGCAGCGATACGGTTTCGGACATGCGCCCGGCCGCCGCGAACGCGGCCGCTTCCTCCACGGTAGCGCGGCGTTGCGACACCTGTAGCTCGACGTCGCCGCCAAGCATCTGCCGCCCTTGTGCATCGAGCGCGGCGAGCATGCTGGCCGACAGGCTGCCGATCCCGGCGAGCGCGGCGGTGCCGAGGAACAGGCACAGGCCAAGCAGCAGCAGCCCGCGCCCGCCGCGCCGCAGGTCGCGCAACGCCAGCCGCCAGGCGATGCTCACGCGGTGCGCCTGTCCGCGACGATCCGCCCGTCGGCCAGTTCGATCACCCGGCCGCACCGCGCCGCCAGCTTGGGATCGTGGGTGATGACGAACAGGGTCGTGCCGCTGTCGGCATGGCGCGCGAACAGCAGGTCCATGATCGCCGCGCCGGTGGTGGTGTCGAGGTTGCCGGTCGGCTCGTCGGCGAACAGCAAGGCCGGGCGGCCGACCAGCGCGCGTGCGATCGCGACGCGCTGTTGCTCGCCGCCGGAAAGCTGTGCGGGATAATGGGTGACGCGGTGCCCGAGGCCGACCGCGGCGAGTTCGTCGCGCGCGCGCGCGAACGCATCGCGCTCCCCCGCCAGTTCGAGCGGCACCGCGACATTTTCCAGCGCGGTCATCGTCGGCAACAGGTGGAAGGCTTGCAGCACGATGCCGATCCGCCCGCGCCGCGCCACCGCCAGCGCATCCTCGCCCAGCGTGGCGAAGTCGAGCCCCGCCACCGATACGCTGCCCCCGCTCGGCCGTTCCAGCCCGGCGAGCACCGCCATCAGCGACGATTTGCCAGACCCCGAAGGCCCCAGCAGCGCGACGCTCTCCCCCGCCGTCACGTCGAGGTCGATCCCGCGCAGGATCTCGACGCGTGCCGGCGGCGCGCCCATCGACAGGGAGACGTTGCGCGCGGCGATCAGCGCGCTATCGGTGGCGGATGCGGTCATGGTCACAGCGCTTGCGATACGGGTGGCGAAGGCGGCTTGTCCATCTCGCCTTGCTGGGGGCGGGCGCAATCGCCGCCCCTGCCGTCGCCGCGCCGGGCCAGCCGCTGATCTGGGCGTTCGGCGACAGCCTCACCGCCGGCTACGGTCTGCCGCCCGTGCAAGGCTTCACCACGCGCTTGCAACTGGCGTTGCGCCGTGACGGAATGCCGGCGACGGTGCGCAACGGCGGCATCGCCGGGGATACCGCCGCGCAGGCACGTGCGCGGCTGCGCTGGGGACTGCGCGGGCTGGGTGCGACGCCCGATCTCGTGCTGGTCGAACTCGGCGCGAACGACATGCTGCGCGGTCTGCCGGTCGCGCAGGCGCGCGCCAATCTTGACGCGATCCTGACCGAGCTTCAGCGCCGCCATATCGCCGTGCTGCTCGTCGGCATGCGCGCCGCGCCCAATCTCGGGCCGGATTACGTGCGCGAGTTCGAGGCGATCTACCCCGCGCTCGCCAAGGCGCACCATGTGCCGCTCTATCCCTTCTTCCTCAGCGGCGTGGCGGCGAATCGCGCGCTGCTGCAAGCGGACGGGCTGCACCCCAACGCGCGCGGGGTCGACATCATCGTCGCGCGTATCGCACCGAGCGTGCGCGCCGCGTTGCCGCGCTAGCGTGTCGCCACCGAGCCGACTGCCTGCGGGTCGTCGCGCAGCCGCAGGAAGATGCGTCCCTCGGTCGCGGCGGGGGCGCTGATCGCATCGCCGACGAAGCCGTCCGGCACCGCCTGCGCAGCGTCGAACGATGCGCTCGCCGCGACCTTCTCGATCAGGAACAGGCGGTCGCCGCTGATCCGGCAGCCCTTGGCCGCACACGACACGCCGCGAATCTCGGGCAGCCGCACCACCGTGCCGAGCGGCACCCACGCCGAGGCCGTCCCGTCGCTCACCGTGCGGAAGCGTAAGGGGCCGAAACCGGCGGCCCCGAGCGCATCGGCAGGCTGGAGGGTGACGATGCCGGTCCTGGCGTCCTGCAAGTCATAGCCCTTGCCCGCCTCGATCGTCGTGCGGGCACGTCCGTCGAGCGTGGCGACCTCGATCGTTTCGTGCCCGGTCAGCGCCGCCGCGCCGTCGAAATGGAAGGCGAAGGTCAGCCGCGAATCCTGCGCGAACACGTCCGGCGCGCCGAGCGCGATCGCGCGCGCGCCCTCATGCGCGGCCGGTTGCGCGCTGACCCGCACCAGCGTCGCCGCCGGGCGCGGCGGCTCGACTGTGGTGGAGACGCTCTTGTGGCGGCCGTTGGCGAAGGTGACGTCCGCCGTCACGGTCTTGCCCGCGACCAGCGCAACGCCGGCGGCAGGATCGGTCATGCGTAAAGCCAGCCGGTCCTGCTTGCCGACCCGCGTCAACGCGCCCGGCTGCACCGCCAGCTTGCCGAGCGTCGCGCCGCTCACCTGATCGAGCCGCGTGCCCGACAACACCGCCTCGGTGTCGCCGGCATAGACGGTCAGGTCGTCGAGGCTGCCGCTTTCCTGAAACGCGCGCAGCGTCAGCATCGCCGGATCGCTGGCCCCACGCATATGGATGAGGATGGCGAGCGTGCCCGGATCGACCTTGTCGAGCGGCAGCGTCGCGACGATGCCGTCCGGCCCCGCTTGCTTCCACGTCACGCCCTGCGCGGGCGCATCGCCGCGCCGCATCTCCACGCTCGTGACACAGCCGGCACCACCGCCCGACAGCGCCAGTTCGTTGGTGCGCCCGACTACCAGCGAGCTGTGCTCGGCCGCCTTCCATGCGCCCTCACCCGGCTTCGACAGCGTGAAGGCAGGGCCGTCGAACGGCGCGAAACCCCAGTTGCCGTGGAGCTGCGCGGCGATCGTCGCACCAAACGGCCCATCGGGGATCGCGCCGTCCGCGACGAAACCGCCGACGCTCGGATCGGCATGGAGCGGCAGGTCCACCGTCGTGCCGTCGGCGCGCTTCAATCGCAATTTCATATCGTACGCATAATCGGTCGCGTAGATCAGCGGCGCGCCTTCCACCGGCAGCTTGAGACCGGGCGCAGCGCAGAAGGCGCCGGCGGGCTCGACACGGCGCAGCGGCGGCGGCTTGGGCGCCTCGATCGCGGGGAGCGCCACCACCATCACCGAGGCGGGCTTGGCGAAGGAGATCGGCGTGTTGAGCAGCACCGTCACCCCGCCGCCGTCCATCTTCGACAGCGCAGGGATGAACTGCAACTGGGTCGACTGGAACGCGCCGACCAGCCGGAACAGATCGCGCACCACGCCGATATACGAACTGTACGAGCCGTACCCCGCCTGCGGCGTCGCGCTCAACTGGAAGGCCAGATCGGTCGGCGTGCCCGCCAGCGTATCGGCCAGCGCGGAGCTGTGCGTGTCGGCGAGCAGCAACGTCTCGCGATCGACCGTCAGACAGGCGGCTTGCAGCTCGACCGGCTGCTGGAGGCACTCCGCCTTCAACCGAATCGACAGGCTGCGCGCCAGCACCGGCGAGATCGACGCGACCGATTGCGGGGCGGTGCGCTCGGCGGCGAGCATCGTCTGCGAGAACAGATCGAGCCGCGCACGATCGAGCGAGGCCTGGTTGAGCTCCTGCACCGCACGCACGAACGCGCCCGGCTGCTTGCGCACCGCGCTGCTGATCGCATCGGCGCTGCCGCCGCGTTCGGGCACGATGAACAGTGCCATCTGCTGCGCGCCCTCGGGCACGGTCAGCGATAGGGAGTCCTTCTTGGGTTTCCAGCTTTGCGCTTCGTGAAACCATTTGTCGGTCGGGCGATCGGTGGTGCCGCGCAGGAAGGCGGCGACCAGCCGGTAATGCTCGCCCTGCCCGGCCTGCGCATCGAGCGCGATCGCGACCTGATCGCCTTCGGTGAGGTTGGGCACGCGTTCGAGCGGGAGGTGCTTGCCGCCGTGCGTCACCGTGATGCGCAGGCGCGGGCCGACCAGATCGAACGAGGATGTCGCCGCATGCGCCGCCGTGGCCGGAAGCGTCAGGCCGAGCAGGCAGAGGAAAGAGAAAAGCCGCACCAACGTCTCCGCACCGTGTCGTCGCCCGCGGTCATGCCGCCAGCCTGTGTTCGTAATGCGGCAGGTGGCGGCGCGAAGATCAGGGTCCGGCCTGAACCCGCGCCGACGCCGCTGGTTCCGCGCCTCAGCGGGCGGGGCCGCGCCGCGTGGTCGGATCAGGCACGCAGCGCCGCTCCCGGTTCGACGCGGGCAGCACGCGCAGCCGGCGCTTGCCCCAATAGCTGAGGTCCATCGACACGCGTTTGCGCACGCCCGGGTGCGTGTAGATGATCTGGTCGCCATGCTGGTCGGGCGTGGCGATGTTGCAACTGAGCCAGCCCTGTCGCTCCAGCGCATCGGTGATCTTGTACACCGCATCCTGATCGGTGTCGTGCCACACGGTCAGCTGGTCGAAGCCGCCGCTGCCGTCGCCGCCGACGAGATCGACCGCCGCCTCATACGGCCCGGCGCCTTCCAGCATCGCCCTGTGCTTGCGGCAGCGCATGCTGGCGGCATCGAACGACACGCAATCGGTGAAGCCGGCGCGTTTCGCATCGGCGAGGCTGCCCGTCACCGGCAATCCGCCGAACTGCGTCGATGGCGGCGGCGTGCGCTGCGGGCCGCAGCCGGCGAGCAGCAGCGGCACCAGCCACAGGACTTTGCAAACGGTCATGCGCCGCTGAATACGTCGGATCGTGCGGCCGGCAAACGGCTATCGCGCACCCGGCGATGCGACCAGCCCCACGCGCAGCGGCGAGCGATACGAGCCGAGATCGACCAGCGACACCCGCCCGAGCCCGCCGCCGCTCGCCGTGCTCCACACCGCCACCGCCACCGTGTTCGTGCCATTCGGATTGAGGATGCCGGTCGGGATCGGGAAGCGATGCTGCGGGCCGAGCTGGTTGACGTAATTGCCCATCTGCCAGCCGTTGACGAAGATCGTCGCGCGATACGGCCGCGCGGGATCGTCGGCGATGTCGAGCGCGAGCGACGTATCCTGCCCCTTGGGCAGCGCGAGCGTGAAGCGGCTGCGATACCAGGCGACGCCGGGCGCGGGCGCGGCGGCGGGGAGCGTCACCGACTGCCAACCCCGGTCGGCGAAGCCGGGCAGCGACCAGCCCGAGCGTTCGCCGAACAGCCCGCCGTTGTTGAGCGGCCCCCGCACCGGATCGGCGAGATCCTCGCCCCCGCGCACGCCTTGCAGCCGCCAGTCGATCCGCGCGTCGCCGCCGGTCAGCGCAGCGACGGCGAGGCCACGCGCGGTGCGGTTCTCACTACGATCGTCATAATCCTCCTCATGGCCCATGTTGACGGTCAGTACCGACAGCACGTTGTCGCCATCCGCCTTGAGCACGCCTGCGGGCAAGGCGAAGTTCTGCTCGAGTTTCTCACCCTGCACGCTGCCGAGAAAATGCCCGTTGAGCCACGCGGAGACCGCGCCGGCCTTGCCACCGCTGATCGCCTTGATCGTCACGCCGGTGGCCGTGCCTTTGAAGTGGCCGCGATACCAGATGTTGCCGGTGTGGAAGCCGTAATCGTCCGCGAACAGGACGGGCAGCGTTTCCGGTTTGGTGATGCTCGCGGTGGTGGTGCGATCGGCATGCGCCCAGCCGCTCTCGTCGAACGCGGGGTCGATCTCCGGACCTTCGGCGTGCATCCGCCACTTGAGCGCCGGCAGTTTCACCGCGCGCGCGGTCGGCAGCGTCGTGGCGAGGCTGCCGCTCGCGGTGGAGCGGGCTTTCACCGCCGCGCCGTTCCAGCGGAGCGCGGGCGCGTCGGCGAACACCTCGACCGCGCCGTCGCCGCCGGTGTCGCCGGTCAGGTCGAGCGTCGTGCCCGTGACGCCTGCGCCACGCAGAAGGTGCGTGCCGCGCACCAGCACCGCGCCGGCGGGCGTGTCGCGCCGCCAGAACGTCGCCGCCGTATCCTTGTCCGCGATCAGCAGCAGCAACGGTTTGGCGAGCCCGCCGCCAGACACCCGCACCCGCGCGAGGCCGCCGTGAACGTAGTTCAGCCGCAGGTCGCCATCCGACCAGTCCTGATCGACCTTGCCCTCCAGCACCTCGACCTTGGGGCGCTCAGGCGTGCGCAGCACTGTCTCGCCGGGCTGGCCGGAATCGCCGTAGATCAGCGCGACCTCACGGCCGGCAATCGGCGCGTGTGTCATCAGTTCGGAGGTCGAATAGACCAACCTCGCCGGGCCGAGCGCATAGTCGGCGAGCAGGACCTTTCCCTGCCGCCCATCGAGCGTGATCGCCGTATCCGCCGCTTGCGGCACGCTTTTGTAGCGCCGCCCGGCGATCGTCATGTCGAGGTGGAAGCGCTCCACCGTGCTCGCGGTCGAGTCGGTGTGGCGCAGATAATGGAATTGCGTGCCCGTCTCCGGGTTGCGCCGCGCGGTGTCGGTGACGGCCTTGTTGTCCACCCCAGCCGGCCGCGACCCGATCGTCATCGTCAGCGGCGCGACCGCATGGGTGAAATAGCCGATGCGCTTGTCCTCGGCGTACTTGGCGTCAAACTGCCGCCCCTCGGTGATCGCCGCGCCGTAATCGTAGGAGGTGTAGTTCTGCGGAATCGCCTGCCAGCCCCAGCTCGTGCCACCATAGACCATGTAGAAATTCTGAAACGTCGCGCCGGCCGCGATGTTCTGCTTGTAGAACACGCTCGCGAAGCGGTCGTTGATGAGCGTCGCGCACTTGGCATAGCCGGGGCCGCCCCACGGATCGAACGCGCCGCCCTGAAACTCCGGCGTGATGAGCGCCTGATCGGGCACGCGCTTGCTCGCCATGTCGGGCACCGGCTTCCACACTTCGGGATGCGAACAGTCGAAGCCTTGCGGGTAATAATCCCATCCATCGACCTTCAGCGCACCCTCGCCCTCGACGAAATTGGCATTGTGGTTGCCGATCAGCGGCACGGTGATGCCATGCGCGATCGCCTGTTGCTTGAGGTGCTCCATATAGGCGCGCGCGCCGGGCTGATCGCCGCGGTAATATTCGTTCTCGACCTGATAGGCGATCACGCTGCCCTGCCCGTTCGAATATTGGTGCCGCGCGATGACCGCGTCGATCTTCGCCAGCCATTCATCGGCAAGCGCGAGATAGGCCGGGTCGGCGCTGCGATTGCGTACCGGGTGTCGCGTCAGCCACAACGGAAAGCCGCCGCTGTCCACTTCGGCGTTGATGTACGGCCCCGGCCGCGCGATCACGTACACGCCCTCCTCGGCGGCGATGTCGAGCAGCCGATCCATGTCGCGTACACCGGTGAAATCGTACACGCCCTGCCTGGGGCTGTGATACCCCCAGGAAAAGTAGATCGAGGTAGCGTTGAACCCCGCCGCCTTCATCTTCTGGAGGATGTCGCGCCACAGATCTGGGCTCGGCAGGCGGTATGGGTGGAATTCGCCCGACCAGATATAGACGCGCTGGCCGTCCAGCTTGAAGCTGTAACCGTCGATCTCGATGCGATGCGTGGCCGGTGCCTGCGGTCGCGCCGGGGCGGCGAGCCCGATCGCCAGCAGCGCCGCGCCAAGCAACGGCGCCCGTCGTGCCCGCATTCCCATCTTCATCTCCCCTGTTTGTCGGACAAGAATACCGGGCCGGGGCGCGGTGGCAAGGCGCTTCAGCGCGGCCGGTGTCACATGCGCGACCCACTGACACCGCTTTCCCTGTTGCGCCGCCGCGCTATAAGGCGATCCACAACGCGGCCACGATCGCGCGATTTCGAGGAGGGCAATCGAGCATGACGTTCCCGCAACTCACCCGGCGCAGCGTCGCGCTGTCGCTGGCCGCCGTGCCGCTGTGGCCGGCGCTCGCCCAGACGAGGACCGCCATGCGCGAAGCCCGCATCACCGATCACGGCGCGCGCGCCGACGCCACCACGGTCAACACGCACGCGATCCAGGCGACGATCGACGGACTGGCGCAACAGGGCGGCGGCGTGGCGGTGGTGCCGGCGGGCGTGTTCGTCAGCGGCGCGATCTTCCTCAAGCCCGGCGTCCACCTGCGGCTCGACAAGGGCGCGGTGCTGAAATGTTCGAACGACATGTCGAACTTTCCGCCCCGGCGCACGCGTATCGAGGGGCATTTCGAGGAGAGTTTCACCCCCGCCTTCATCAACGCGGACGGCTGCGATGGGCTGGAGATCACCGGCGAAGGCACGCTCGACGGATCGGGGCGGCCGGTGTGGGATCTGTTCTGGAAGCTGCGCGCCGAGGCCCGCGATCCGAGCACGTTCAAGAACGTCGGCATTCCGCGCGCGCGGCTGGCGTTGATCGAGAACAGCAAGGGCGTGCGGATCGAAGGCATCACCTTCAAGGATTCGCAATTCTGGAACCTGCACCTCTACAAATGTCAGGACGTGACGGTGCGCGCCTGCCGGTTCGAGGTGCCCGACGATTACAAACAGGCGCCGAGCACCGACGGTGTCGACATCGACAGTTGCCAACGTGTGCTGGTCGAGAATTGCTATTTCTCGGTGACGGACGATTGCATCGTCGCCAAGGGATCGAAGGGGCCGAACGCGCTGCTCGACACGTCGAGCCCGCCGGTCGAGCATATCCGAGTGCGCGGCTGCCACTTCCGGCGCGGGCATCAGGCGTTCACCTGCGGCAGCGAGGCGACCCTGGTGCGCGACGTCGTGGTCGAGAAATGCCGGGTGAGCGGCGCGATCAACCTGCTGATGCTCAAGCTGCGCGCCGACACGCCGCAGCATTACGAGGATGTCCACATCCGCGACATCACGCTCGACAGCACCGGCGGCCGGCTGCTGCTGGTCGAGCCGTGGGCGCAATATCAGGATCTGAAAGGCGCCGCCCCGCCCAAATCGATCGTACGCAACATCACGCTCGAACGGATCAGCGGGCGGTTCGGCTCGTTCGGGATCGTGCGGCCCAACCCCGGGCAGACCGACATTGCCGGTATCCGCATCAGCCACGTCGCGGTGCAGCTAAGCGTCGAGCCAACGCTGGCGGTGTCGGGCACCAACGGCGTGCAGTTCGAGGATGTGGTCGTGAACGGCCAGCCGCAAAGCGGGCCGACCCTCACCACCGCGCCTGCGCCCAAGGAAGGCTATCGCGCGTCGGGCGCGTGACGCCGGTCGAGCGCGCCGTCAGCCGACGAAGGCGCGCTCGATCACGAAGTGGCCTGGGTTCGCGTTGGACCCTTCGGCAAAACCTTCCGATTCGAGCATGGTGGCGAATTCGTGGATCATCGCGTTGCTGCCGCACAGCATCACGCGATCGGTCTCGGGGTCAAGCTTGGCCGGGCCGGCAAGCCCCTTGAACAACGTGCCGTCCTCGATCAGCCCGTTGATGCGCTTGGAGGTATGGAACGGCTCGCGCGTGACGGTCGGCACATAGTGGAGCTGCTCCTGCGCCTGATCCGCCACCAGCGGATCGTCGGCGAGGCGGCCGGCGAGTTCGTCGTGATAGGCAAGATCGCTGACGCGGCGCACGCTGTGCACCACCATCACCTGCGAGAAACGATCGTACACGTCGGGGTCGCGGATCAGGCTGAGGAACGGTGCGAGGCCGGTGCCGGTCGACAGCAGGAACAGCCGGCTGCCGGGCAGCAGCGCATCGCACACGAGCGTCCCGGTCGGCTTGCGCGCGAGATAGACCTGATCGCCCGCCTCGATCTGCTGCAACCGCGAGGTGAGCGGACCGTCCTCCACCTTGATCGACAGGAATTCCAGTTCTTCGGCATAGGCCGGGCTGGCGACCGAATAGGCACGCATCAGCGGCTTGCCGCCATTGTCGAGCCCGATCATCACGAATTCGCCCGAGCGGAAGCGCAACGACGCAGGCCGCTCGATCGCGAAGCTGAACAGATGCTCGTTCCAGTGGCGGACCCAGTTCACCGCGACCGAGTGGAAGCTCGTGTGCTCGGGAAGCAGGCGCGGCGTTCGGACAGGCGCATTCATGTAACAGACTTCCGTTCAGTCAAACCGTGGGGCATAAGTGGCGGCTTAGAGCGGCCAGTGCAACGCGCAGCGCTCTACAGACCCGCCCGCCGACGTCAACCTCCCAGCCGCATTTTTGCAAGTCGATCGCAATAGCAGGTGGCGCATACTAAGCTTCCAGAATACGACTGCGCTGAACCGCCCTTGAACGACGACCGGCGGACCGGCGCATTCCGTCATCATCTCGACGCAATTCCGATTGCCTATGCGCAGGATGGGAATATCCTCCACGGATAAACGGGAGTCGCGGCACACCCGACCCTGAGACGCAGATCCCTTGAGGAGACGGTCATGACGTTGGAGAGCGCGTTGGGCGCAGGCCCGTATCTGATGGTGTCGCTGGCGGGTGATCGCACGCCCGACTGGCCGGCGGCGGGGCGCGACGATGTCGCCACGCTGACGCTCGACATGAGCCACAAACATCATCGCGGGTTCTGGGCGATGCAGCTCGACGAGGCGGCACGGCCGCTGCGTGAGCCGCGCATCGTGGTGGCGCGCGGGCTCGCCTGTCTGGCGGTGGTCCGCTGGGCGCAGCTATCGCCGAAATCCTATATCGCGAACATCGCGGGCGCGGTGCTGTTCTCGCCGCTGTCGTTCACGCCGGCGCAGGCGACACTCGCGCAGGCGCTGCAACCGAGCCCGACGCTGCCGCTGCCCTTCCCCTCCACCGTGATCGAGCATCGCACCTCGCCGTTGATCGGGCATCTGCTCGCGCTGGTCGATTGTTGGGGCAGCCGCTTCGTCGACGTCAGCGAAGTGTCGGCAAGCGGCAGCGTCTCACCGCCGGGCGTCGAACCGCCCGAACCCAAGGCCGACAGTCTCTGGGTCTGACCCTCACACCCTCGTCTCCATTCCACGCCGTCGCGCACTTCCGTTCGCGACGGCATTTTTTGTCCCGGTAAAAAGCTGCGGCGGTGCGTTGCCTCGCTTCTGCTTCGCCGATATGGTAGCGCTATCTAATCGGAAGCGAGCCTCATCAGAAGGCGTAGAGGGGTGATGAACGGCATGACAATCTCAAAGAGCCTAACGGTCGCCGCGCTGCTGTGCGTGGGCGCAACCGCCGCATCCGCGCAGACCGGCGGCGCGGACACGGCGAAGTTCCTGTCGCAGCCGCTGGTTACGTCGATCTACACCGCCGATCCGTCGGCGCATGTCTTCAGCGGCAAGATCTACGTCTATCCCTCGCACGACGTGCCGACCGACATTCCCGACGACGATCTCGGCAACGAATATGCGATGCACGATTACCGCGTGCTGCGCATGGATCGGATCGGCGGCCCGGTCACGATCGGCCCGATCGCGCTCGACGTGAAGGACGTGCCGTGGGCGTCGAAGCAGATGTGGGCGCCCGATGCCGCCTACAAGAACGGCACCTATTACCTGTACTTTCCGGCGCGCGATAAGGTACTCGACAAGAACGGGCTCGGTACGTTCCGCATCGGCGTCGCCACCTCGAAGAACCCGATGGGGCCGTTCAAGGCCGAGCCCAAGCCGATCCCGGGCAGCTTCTCGATGGATCCGGCGGTGTTCACCGACGGCGACGGCAAGACCTATATGTATTTCGGTGGCATCTGGGGCGGCCAGCTCCAGCGCTGGGCGACTGGTAAGTTCGATCCCAACGGCAGCGACACCGATCTCCATCAGGACGACCAGCCCGCGCTCTCGGGCAAGGTCGTGCGGATGAACCCGGATATGAAGACCTTCGCCGAACGCCCACGCGACGCCGTCATCCTCGGCGAAGACGGTAAGCCGGTGAAGGGTGGCGAACACGACAAGCGCTTCTTCGAAGGCTCGTGGATGTTCAAGCGCGGTGCCACCTATTACTACACCTATTCGACCGGCGACACGCATTTCCTCAACTATGCGACCGGCACCAGCCCCTATGGCCCGTTCAAGTTCCGCGGCCACTTCCTGCTGCCGGTGCAGGGCTGGACGACGCACCATTCGATCATCCAGGACAAGGGCAAGTGGTGGCTGTTCTATGCCGACACGCAGCTCAGCAACAAGAACCACCTGCGCAACGTCAAGGTGACCGAGCTGTTCTTCAACCCCGATGGCTCGATCAAGACCATCGATCCGTTCGTGAAGTAAGGCAGCGCATGTTTCTCGGCATCGATATTGGCACGTCGGGCGTAAAGGCCGTCGTGATCGACGCGGCCGGCGCGGTGATCGGCCAGGGCACCGCCCCGCTCACCGTGCAGCGCCCGCATCCGTTGTGGTCCGAACAGGATCCCGATAGCTGGTGGGCTGCCACCACCGCAGCCGTACAGGCGATCGACGCCGACGTGCGGCGTGGCGTGCGCGGGGTCGGCATCGCCGGGCAGATGCACGGCGCGACCCTGCTCGGCGCGGACGATCGCCCGCTTCGCCCGGCCATCCTGTGGAACGACGGGCGCAGCGCCGCCGAATGCGCCGAACTCGAAGCGGCGACGCCGGCGTTCCGCACCATCGGCGGCAACATCGTCATGCCCGGCTTCACCGCCCCAAAGCTGGCATGGGTGCGCAAGCACGAGCCCGAGGTGTTCGACGCGACCCGGCTGGTGCTGCTTCCCAAGGATTACGTCCGCCTCAAGATGACGGGCGACAAGGCGTCCGACATGTCCGACTCGGCGGGCACGCTGTGGCTCGACGTGGCCGGGCGCAGGTGGAGCGACGAGTTGCTCGACGCCTGCGGGCTCGACGCCAGCCAGATGCCCGCGCTGGTCGAGGGGCCGGAGACGACCGGACGGCTCAGCGCCGAGGTCGCGGAAGCGTGGGGCATGGATCAGGTGCCAGTGGCGGGCGGCGGCGGCGACAATGCCGCAGGGGCAGCCGGCGTCGGCGTGGTCAAGGATGGCGATGCCCTGCTGTCGCTCGGCACGTCGGGGGTAATCTTCGTCGCCAACGATGCGTTCAAGCCCAATCCGGCGCGCGCGGTGCATGCCTTCTGCCACTGTTTGCCCGCGATGTGGCACCAGATGTCGGTCCACCTCTCCGCCGCGTCGTGCATCGACTGGGTCGCGCGCATCACCGGTGCTGCCGGCGCGGCCGAGCTGTTCGCACGCGCTGAAACGGTCGGCCCGGCCAGCGGCCCCGAGCTGTTCCTCCCCTATCTGTCGGGCGAGCGCACGCCGCATAACGATGCCGAGGTGCGCGGCGCGTTCCTGCGGCTCGACAACGACACCGGCCCGGAGCGGCTCGCGCAGGCGGTGCTCGAAGGCGTGGCGTTCGCGCTCGCCGACGGGCTCGAGGCGCTGCGTGGTGCGGGCACCGAAGTCGCGCAACTGTCGGTGATCGGCGGCGGCGCGCGCTCGCGTTACTGGGGGCAGACGCTCGCGGCGGCGCTCAACACACCGCTGGTCTATCTGCAAGGCGGCGAGGTCGGCCCCGCACTCGGCGCGGCGCGGCTTGCGCAGATCGCGGTCGATGGCGGCTCGCCCGCCGAGGTCTGCGTCGCGCCGCCGGTCTCGCACACGATTGCGCCCGACGCCGCGCTGGTCGATCGCTTCGCGCCCAAGCTCGACGCCTTCCGCAAAGCCTATTCCAAAATCACTCCAAGGAGCGCCTGATGGCCATCGACTTCTTTGCCGACATTCCCACCATTCAGTACGAAGGCCCGGACAGCCGCAACGAGCTGGCCTACCGCTTCTACGACAAGAACAAGATCGTCCTCGGCAAGCGCATGGAGGATCACCTCCGCTTCGCCGCGTGCTTCTGGCATACCTTCGTGTGGCAGGGCAGCGATGTGTTCGGCGGCGGCACCTTTAACCGCCCGTGGCATCAGGGCCCGAACGACAGCGCAGCGGCGGCGAGCAAGCGTGAAGTCGCGTTCGACTTCTTCCAGAAGCTCGACATCCCGTTCTACACCTTCCACGACATCGACGTGATGGCGGACGCGCACTCGGTCGCCGAGCACCGCCAGTATTTCGCCGAAGCGGTCGATCATCTCGAGAAGCTCCAGGCCTCGTCGGGCCGCAAGCTGCTGTGGGGCACCGCCAACGCGTTCAGCCACCCGCGCTACGCCGCCGGCGCCGCCACCAACCCCGACCCCGAAGTCTATGCCTTCGCCGCGATGCAGGTGCGCGACGCGCTTGAAGCGACGCACCGGCTCGCCGGCGCGAACTACGTGCTGTGGGGCGGTCGCGAGGGCTACGAGACGCTGCTCAACACCGATCTCAAGCGCGAGCTCGACAATTTCGGGCGCTTCCTCAGCCTCGTCGTCGAGCATAAGCACAAGATCGGCTTCAAGGGCACGATCCTGATCGAGCCGAAGCCGCATGAGCCGACCAAGCACCAGTATGACTTCGACACCGCGACCGTGTACGGCTTCCTCAAGCGCTACGGCCTCGAGAACGAAGTGCGCGTCAACATCGAGGCGAACCACGCGACCCTCGCCGGCCACACGTTCGAACATGAGATCGCGACCTCAAACGCGCTCGGTCTGTTCGGCTCGATCGACGCCAACCGTGGCGACCATCAGAACGGCTGGGATACCGACCAATTCCCCAACTCGGCCGAGGAGCTGACGCTGGCGGTGGTCGAGATCATCCGCGCGGGTGGCTTCACCGACGGCGGGTTTAACTTCGATTCGAAGGTGCGTCGCCAGTCGATGGATGCAGTCGATCTGTTCCACGGCCACATCGGCGGGATCGACACCGTCGCGCGCGGCCTGCTGGCCGCGGCGGCGCTGATCGAGGACGGCCGCGTCGACCAGATCAAGGCCGAGCGCTATGCCGGCTGGACGGGTGATCTCGGCACGCAGATCGGCGGGCTTGACCTCGCCGGCATCGCCGATCTCGCAGTCGAGAAGGCGATCGATCCCAAGCCGCGCTCGGGCCAGCAGGAGCGGCTGGAGAACCTCGTCAACCGCTTCGTGTGATGTGCGGCGGGGAGGTTCGCCCTCCCCGCCCCCTCGCTGAACGAAAGCAGGCCCGGAACCACGCGGTTCCGGGCCTGCTTTCGTTACGTTCCCCGGCGAAGGCCGGGGTTAATTGGAAAGGTGGAAGTTACGACGCGCAACGCCCGTTTATGCGCGTTCCGTAGCTGGCCCCCGGCCTTCGCCGGGGATCATCAGCGGAACAAGTCCAGCGGCACCGCCTCGCCCATCGCCTTGTAGCCGGCCGGGTTGGGATGCAAGTGATCGCCCGAATCGAACGCCGCCGCCAGCCGCGAGGGGTCAGCCGGGTCGCGCGTCACCCGGTCGAAATCCACCACCGCGTCGAAATGCCCGGGCGCGCGAATCCAAGCGTTGATCGCCTGCCGGTCCGCCTCGCTGCCCGCATCGGGATGGTAATAGTCGCTGCCCATGTACGGCGTCAGCGTCGCGCCATAGACTTTCAGCCCGCGCGCATGCGCCCGCTCGATGATCTGCGCATAGCCGGCGGTAAGCTGGGCGATGAAAGCACGGCGCTGCTCGGGCGTCTTCGCCTCGAGGCGGGTGAGCGTGCCGAGATCGTTGATCCCCTCCAGCAGCAGGACATAGCGCACCCCCGGCACCGCCAGCACGTCCCGGTCGAGCCGCGACAGCGCGTTCGGCCCCAGCCCGTCGAGCAGCACGCGATTGCCGCCGATCCCTTCGTTGAGCACCGCCGCACGCCCGCCCAGCCGCCGCGCCAGCACGTCCGGCCAGCGGTCGTTGGCGTTGGTGGTGGCGCCGTGCCCGTCGGTGATCGAATCGCCGAGCGCAACCACCCCGTTCGCGCCTGCGCAGCGCTCCACCTCGACACCGGAGAGCATATACCAGTGATCGACCGGCGTCGCACCGGCGAGCGTCTCCGCGCCGATCTGATCGCCCGCCGCGACATAGGAGGTCGCGCGTGAACCCGGATGCGCAGTCTGGCTCGCGGAATCGCCCTCAGCCCGCAGCGACACCGCGAGATCGTCGAACGGCTTGAGGTCGAACGCGACAGGGTCGGATAGCCAGTCGCCGCCGGGCGGGATGGTGATCCCGGCCGCGCCCGCGAACGTCAGCGTGCGGCGTGTGGGCGCGAGGATGCGGGCGCTGCGATTATCCGCCGAACGCGCGATGCCCGCGCCGAGGATCACCAGCGGCATGCGGCCGAACGCGTTTGAGAACCGCACCCGCACCTGCTTCGCCCCGAGCGTCGGCCGCACGATCTGGCGCAGCGTTCCGCCGGTCAGCCCGGGAGCGGGCACGCCCGCACCGGCATCGGGGGTCATCTGCGAAGACGCCCACGCCGCCTGCCATGAACAGGCCGGTGCCGCCTGCGCCACGCCCGCGCAGCCGAGCGCACCAGCCAGCGCCGCCACCTTGAAGATCACCCGCATCCGCCGTTCCTCACACAAAAAGAGGGCCGGCCAAGCCGGCCGGCCCCCAAGGATTACACTGGGGAGTGTAGCTCTCAAAACTTGCCGCGAATGCCGAACAGGATCTGCCGGCCCGGATAATAGACGCTGTAGGTCGCGTTGTCGTAGCCGAAGGTGGTGCGGATCGGTTCGTTGGTGATGTTGAGCACGTCCAGCGTGATCCGCGCCGCTTTGTTGAAGAACGGCAATTGATAGCCCGCCGACAGATCGAGCTGCCCGCGCGCATCCGCCTTGAGCGGCAGCGCCAGGCCGTTCTGCGGCCCGTTGGCGGCGATCAGCTTGTCGGTCCACACGTAGTTCACGCTGAGCGAGACGCCGTGCCCTTCGTAGAAGCCTTGGAGGTTGTAGCTCCACGGCGCGACGCCCGGCGCGACCAGCCCGCTGTCGGAAGACTGGTGAATGTGCGTGCCGTTGACCGAATAGCCGAGCCCCTTGACGAGGAAGTCGAGCGGCTGGACCCAGGTCGCCTCGATGCCCTGGATGCGCAGGTTCTGGAGGTTGACCGGCTGGCCGACCACCACCGTCGCGACGTCGGCGCCGCCGCGCAGGGTGATCGCCTGCTGCTGAGTGACGGTCAGATCGGTGAAGTTCAGGCCCAACGAATTGAAGGGCAGCGTGTTCTGCTGCGTCACGGTGAAGCCCGAAATGTCCTTCTGAAACAGATCGAACCCGATGTAGCCGATGCCGCCGGTGTAATATTCGCCGCCGAAGTCGATGTTGTTCGAATAATACGGCTTCAGGTTCGGGTTGCCGGCGGTCGCGATCTGCGCCGACGGGTCCGAGAAGGTAAGCCCCGGCAGCAGCGAACCCGGATCGGCGCGCGTCATCGAACGCGAGGCGGCAAGGCGAACCTTGAGGTTGTGCGCGACGTCGTAGCTTAGATTGAACGACGGCAGGAAATTGTCGTAGGTCGCCTGTTGCGACACATAGACGATCCCGTTCGCGGTCGAGGTCGGGCCGGCGACCGCCTGATCGGTGTGGAAGTAGCGGATGCCCGCGTTGAGGCGCAGGTCGCGATCCATCAACTGGAACAGGCCGTTGGTCTCGACATAACCGCCGAACGTCTTCTCGTTGATCCGGCCGGTCGCGCCGCCCGTCACCGCGCCGATCGCCTCCGGCGCGTTGTTGATATAGGCGTCGTAGTTGGTCGCCTTCTCCAGTGCGGCGATATTCGCCTGGATCATGCTGGTGTAGCCGACATTGGCGCCCGCAAGGTGGCCGAAGTCGGTCGTCGTCATGCGCTGGAGATACTGCGAAAGCGCGCTGTTCGGGACCGAGCCCGTCGTGCCGTCGCAGGTCGCGCCACAGACCGAGGTCTGGAACGCCGCGCTGTTGTCGAACGATCGGATGCGCAGCGAATTGGTGTCGTACGCCGCGCCCGCCTTGAGGTTCAGGTTGGCGTCGCCCCAGGTCAGGTCGATATGCGCGCCCTTCGTCCTGGTGTTGCGCCGGACCGCCTGGACGTTGACACGATACCATTTCCAGCCGAGATTCGGATCGCCCAGATCGCGGTTGCTGGTGATGATCGGCTGCGGATTGCCGCTGGTGTTGTCGTAATAAACGTCGAGACCGGACTGCGCGGGCGTCTGGAAATCGAACTGCGGCTGTTCGCGGAAGAAGTCCGATTTGCTGTAGTTGAACGATCCGTCGATGCGCAGGTTGTCGGTCGGTTTCCACGTCACGTTCGGGTTGATGTTCCAGAACGTCGTGGTCTGCTTGAAAATATCTTCTTCGAGGAAGAACGACGAATTGGCGAACGTGCCCTTGGTCACGACATCGTTGCCGTCCACGGTCAGGCCGATCGGCACCATGCCGCCGGTCGCGGTCGGCGAGGTGCCGGGGCCTGAGTTGCGGACGTACCAGTTCATGTTGAGACGGGTGTAGTCGCGCTTGGATTTCGCCCAGATGCCGTCCAGCGCGAAGTGCAGTTCGTCGCTCGGCCGCCATTCGAACGAAGCGACCGCGGAAATGCGCGAGCGGGTGCCGTCGGTCAGGCTGTTGCGCGCAAGACGCGGGATCTTGGCGTCGCTGATCTGCTGGAGCGTCAGCCCCGAGGTCGCGGCGAGGTTGACCGGGGTGCCGGGGACGAGCCCGTGGCCGGTGTTGTTGGGCACGACCGACGCGTAGGAGAAGCCATTGCCGGTGTCGGTCGGCAGCTTGCAGCCGGTGCCGCAGGCGGCGACGTTGCCGTCGGTCCAGCCGACCGTCTCGAACCCGTCGATACGCGTCTTGGTGCTGACGCCCGACACGCCGGCGAGGATGCCCCAGTTGCTGCCGGTGTGGCTCGCGACGATCGCGCCGCGTGGGGAAACCGCGAAATTGCTGTCGGTATATTGCCCCTGCGCGATGACGGTGACGTGATCGCCTGGGTTGTCGAACGGCCGCGCGTTGTGGAGGTTGACCGTACCGGCGATGCCGCCTTCGATCTGGTCGGCCTGCGCGCTCTTGGACACGTCGAGACGGGTGAACAGCTCGGACGGGAAGAAGTCGAGATCGACTTCGCGACCGCCGCTCGCGTTGCTGCCGTTGGTGCCGCCGTCTGAGGCGACCGCGATCTGGCTGCCGTTGAGCAGCACCTTGGAAAATTGCGGACCAAGCCCACGGATCGCGACCTGATAGCCTTCGCCGTTGATGTCGCGGTTGAGGCGGACACCGGGGATGCGGTTCAACGTCTCGGCGAGGTTGGTGGCGGGCAGCTTGCCGATATCCTCGGCGAAGATCGAATCGCCGAAGCCGACCGAGGTCTTCTTGGCGTTGGTCGCGCTCTGAAGGCTGGCGCGGATGCCGGTGACGACGATGTCCTGCGCGGCATCATCGGGAATGGTGGCCGACGACTGGCTGGTGGCGGCGTCGGTGGGTGCGGGCGCGGTCTGCGCGGACGCGGCCGATGCGACGATCAGCGCGCCGAGTGCGGCGGCGGTCATCAGGCCGGTGCGGTTTGCGGTGGTGCGTGCGATGAAGTTCATATGTCCCCTCCTCCTTCAAGTCCCGACTTCGCGGGGCGTGCCTGCGCTTTGTTAGCGCTATCAGTTTTGATTAGCTATCTGGCCGATTCTTGTCAAGTGGCCAACCATTGGTCAGCCACTCGCTTCAGATGAGCGGCTGCCTCAGCGGTAGCGGTACAGCTTCACCTTCTGGATCTGCCACGTGCCGGGTTCAAGGCGGATGTGGCGACCCTGATGGGTCTGGTCGCCGTTGAGCAGCCGCAGCGGCACCCATCTGCCTGCCGCGTCGAAATGCCCTTCCCAGGCCTGATCGATCCCGACCTGCCCCGGCCCGTCGCCGACGCCGGCGAAGGTGACGGTGATCCCCTGCCCGGCAATCAGATATTCCTCAGGCCCGGTCTGGATGATGAGGCCGCCATAGCCCACCGTCGCGGGCATCATCGCCGGCTTCTGGATGTCGGCATATGCGACGGTGAAACGGTAATCGCCGATAACCCGCGTCTGCGGTTCGTAGATCACGGTGTCGTCGTAGAGCTGGCGCGGTTTGAAACCGGCCATGCGCCCGCTGCCCTGCGCGGCGAGGATCGCCGGCCTGAGCTGTTCGAGCACGCAGTAAGCGTCGCCGAGCGCACCGGGCTTGTCGTCGACCGAATCGATCGAGAACGGGCCGAACCCCATCGCGTCGAGCTGACCGAAGGCGTAGAAACCGTTGGCGGGCACGGTCGCGTTGTCGGCATTGTTCGCTTCCGGAACGAACAGCGGATTGTCGGACCGTTTGTAGCGATTCACCAGATCGACGAAGTTCTGGAAGTAGATATCGGGCGCGATCAGGTCGAGGCTCGGCGCGCCGGCCTTCCATACGTCAATCAGGTGCGGCAGCGGGCCACCGCTCGGATATTCGCCCGGAATGCGGCCTGGCCGATTGAGCGCGACGTTGACGTACATCGGCATCGGATAGGCCGCCTTGCCCGCCGCCGTCACAGCCTCGGCATAGCGCGCGTAATGCCATGCGGCGAACACCTCCGCACCGGCGTCGCCCTCGCCGAACAGCTCGGCCCAGCTTCCGCTCGTCTTCGCGCCACGCTCGACCCACATGCGCTGCATCTCGGGGACGAGCGCCGCCTTGTGTGCGGTCAAATAGGCAATCAGTTCCTGCGGCACCGGTTGGGCGAAGGCCGCATTGGCGGCGGCGCTGTAATCGCGCGCGACCGGCAGCATGCCGATCTCGTTCTCTACCTGCGTCATCAGCACGATGTTGTCGGTGCCGTCGACCGCCTTCAGATGCGCCATCAGCGCGGCATACGCGCGGGCGTCCGCCTTCACCGTCTCCGCGCCGAAGGTGGAGAGGATCTCGACCCCCTGCCCGTTCGGCAATTGCGCGCGGGGGAAGCGGGTCTGGTCGCGCTTGACCCAGCCGGGCACATATGTGGACATCGAGTTCTTCCACGCGCCGAACCACAGGAACACCAGCTTCAGATCATTGGCGCGCGCGGCCTTGAGCATCGAATCGACCGAAGACCAGTCGAACTGCCCCTCGCGCGGTTCGATCAACTCCCACGACACCGGGGTAAGCACGGTGTTGAGATGCATCGCGCGCAGCTTCGCCCAGTGCGGCGCCATATAGGCCGCGCTCGACGATGCCGAGTTGCTCAGTTCGCCCGCGATCATCAGTTGCGGTCGACCGTTCGCGATCAATTGCGTGGCGGTGCCCTGCTTGCGCAGCACCGGTGCCTCCGCGTGCGCCGCAGTCACGGTGAGCGCGGTCGCGGCGAGCAGGATGGCGGGACGCATCATAGCGATCACCAGTTGAACATCGTGCCGTCTTCCAGCCGGTTCACCGGCAGGAAGGCGCGCTTGTATTCGTACCCCTTGGCGAGATCCTCGTCGATATCGACGCCCAGGCCCGGCGCGTCGCCCGGATGCATCGCGCCGTCCTCGAACGTATAGGAATGCGGGAACACCGCGTCGGTCTCGGGCGTGTGGCGCATATATTCCTGCACGCCGAAGTTCGGCACCGACAGATCGAAATGCAAAGCCGCCGCCATGCACACCGGCGACAGATCGGTCGCGCCGTGGCAGCCGGTGCGGACCTGATACATGTCGGCGAAGGCGGCGATGCGGCGCAGGTGCGTGATGCCGCCGGCATGGACGACGGTCGCACGGATATAGTCGATCAACTGGTTTTGGATGAGATCCTTGGCGTCCCAGATCGAGTTGAAGATCTCCCCCACCGCGAGCGGCGTGGTGGTGTGCTGGCGGATCAGCCGGAACGCTTCCTGGTTCTCGGCCGGGGTCGCATCCTCCAGCCAGAACGGGCGATAGGGTTCGAGATCCTTGCCGAGCCGCCCCGCCTCGATCGGCGTCAGGCGGTGGTGGATGTCGTGAAGCAGATGCACGTCCCAGCCGAGCGCCTCGCGCGCCGCCTTGAACAGTTCGGGTACGATGCGGAGATATTTGCTCGTGTTCCACACGTTCTCGCTCGGCAGATCGGCATCGGCGGGTTCGTAGAAATATTTGTCTTTCGACACGCCGTAGGTCGACGGCATGCCCGGCACGCCGCACTGGATGCGGATCGCCTTATACCCCTGCGCCTGATAGTCGAGCGCGGCCGCGATCGTGTCCTCGATCGTGGTGCCGTTGGCATGGCCATAGACCATCACGCTCTCGCGCGCCGCGCCGCCGAGCAACTGATAGACCGGCAACCCGGCGAGCTTGCCCTTGATGTCCCACAGCGCCATGTCGACCGCCGCGATCGCGGTCATCGTCACGGGCCCGCGCCGCCAGTACGCACCCTTGTAGAGATACTGCCAGATATCCTCGATCCGATGCGCGTCGCGGCCGATCAGGCACGGCACGACGTGATCGGCAAGATAGCTCGCCACCGCCAGTTCGCGCCCGTTGAGCGTCGCGTCGCCGACGCCGGTGGTGCCGTCGTCGCACTCGATCTTTAGCGTGACGAAGTTGCGGCCGGGCGACGTGATGATGACCTTGGCGGATACGATCTTGGGCATGGGACTCCTCAGGCGATTTCGAGAGTGACGGTTTTCAGATCGACGGAGTTCGACCCCGCCATGATGTCGAACAGGCCGGGCTCGACCACTTCGCGCATGTCCGCGTTCCACAACCGGAACGCCTCGGCGCCGAGTTCGAACTCGACGGTGCGCTGCTCGCCCGGCGCGAGCGTGACGCGTTCGAAACCGGCCAGCTCCTTGACCGGACGGCTGACCGACGAGACCCGGTCGTGGACGTACAACTGCACCACCTCGTCGCCCGCACGGGAGCCGGTGTTGCGCACATCGACCGCGACGGTGACGCTGCCGGCGCGCGCGATGCTGGGCGCGGAGAGGCGCGGCGCGCCGACGTCGAACGTGGTGTAGCTGAGCCCGAAGCCGAACGGGAACAGCGGCGCCTTGTCCGCGAACAGATAGCCGCGCCGCGCGCTCGGCTTCTCGTCATAGTAGAGCGGCACCTGTCCGACCTCGCGCACCACCGTCACCGGCAGCTTCGCGCCCGGATTGATCGCGCCGAACAGCGCCTCCGCCATCGCGGTGCCGCCCTCCTGCCCGACATACCAGCATTCGAGCAGCGCATTCGCCTGCGCGACGACGCTCGGCCAGGATGGCGGGCGCCCGTTAATCGCGACCACGACGACCGGCTTGCCCGTCGCCTTCATCGCCGCGAACAAAGCGTTTTGTTCGCCGAGCAGATCGAGGTCGATCCGGTCGCCCAGATGCCCCGCCGCATACCCTTCGCGACTGGTCTGTTCGGTATCGCCGATCGCGAGCACGATCACGTCGGAGCTCCTTGCAACCTCCACCGCCTCGGCGATCAGCGCCCGGTTGCGTACCGGATCGGCGAGCAGCACTGCATTGGCCTGACGATCCTCGCTCTGGGTGATGAACGCGCCCTGGGCATGGACGACCTCCGCCTTGCCGGCGAGGTGCGCGGTGACGCCCTCCAGCAGCGACACCGTTCGTTTGGGGATCGACGAATAGCCGCCCAGCCGCGCGACCGCCGCATTCGGGCCGATCACCGCCACCCGCTTCAGCGCCTTGGCGTCGAGCGGCAAGGTGCCGTCGTTGACGAGCAGCGCGATGCTCTTGCGCGCCGCCTCCAGCGCGAGGCCACGCGCCTCGTCATTGCCGGTGAGCCGCGCGGCCGCATGCGGGTCGACCGGCCCGGCCTCGAATAGGCCGGCGCGGAACTTCATCGTCAGCATCCGCCGGCACGCCGCATCGACCGCGGCGAGCGGCACCTTGCCGCTCCGCACCAGATCGACGAGTGCGCCATAGCTCTTGCCATCGGGCAGATCGCAATCCACGCCCGCATCGAGCGCCATCCGCGCCGCCTCGCCGGCATCGGCGGCGACATGGTGGAGCGTCGCCAGTTCGCCGATCGCCGCATAATCGCTGACGATCGCGCCGTCGAAGCCCCATTCGCCGCGCAACACCTTTGTGAGCAGCCAGCGGTTGGCGTGGCTCGGCACCCCGTCGATCTCGTTATACGACGGCATCACCGCGCCGATGCCGGTGCGTTCGACCACCTTGCGGAACGGCGGAAAGAAGGCGGAGCGCAGCTCGCGCTCGCCGAGCAGCGCGGGCGCGATATTGTCGCCGGCCTGCGGCTGGCCGTGCCCGGTCATGTGCTTGAGCGTGGCGTGGACCTTGCCGGGCGCGAGTTCGTGGCCTTCGCCCTGCAAGCCCGTCACCGCCGCGACACCCATCTCGCCGCACAGATACGGATCTTCGCCGAACGTCTCCTCGATCCGTCCCCAGCGCGGATCGCGCGCGATGTCCACCACCGGCGACAGCACGAGGGTGGAGCCATGCGCGCGCACCTCCCGCGCGATCACGCTGCCGACGCGCTGCATCAGGTCGCGATCGAACGTGCCCGACAAGGCGATCGCTTGCGGGAAGCTCGTCGCGTCGGGCGCCATATAGCCGTGCAGCGCCTCCTCGTGGAACAGGATCGGGATGCCGAGCCGCGTGCGGCTCCGCGCCCAGGCCTGTGCGGCGTTGACATAGGCGATCGTGTCGGCGGGGCTGCGCCAGCGGCCGGTCACGTCGGTGCCGGTGTTGGTCGCGGTCGCCGCGCCCGAGCGGTCGGACGGGCGGGTGATCTGGCCGATGCCGTTCGGGTGCGCTTTGTCCGCCAGCGCAGGGTCGAACGCGCCCGCCGGGGTCATCACCGCGCGCTTGCGGGTGGAGAGCACGTCGAGCTGCGCGACCTTCTCCTCCAGCGTCATCCGCCCTATCAGATCGCGCACGCGCAGGTCGATCGGCGCGCGCGCATCCTTGTAGATCGGTCCAGCCGCACGCGTGGCGGCAGGGAGCAAGGTCAGCATCGACACGCCCGCGCTCCAGCGCAGGAAATCGCGACGGCCGTTCACAGCTCCGCACCCCAAGACCTGACCACCCCTCCCAAATTGGTAAGATCATATGATCGGAGCGATGCGCGTTTGGAAGCCATAATCGTGCGCGACGGGCGATCGCACGCTGTGCGGGCGGCACGCTCTTGCTGCATCATATCCTCTCCCATATTGAACCGGAAAAGCGGCATTGCTGTGCTGCCGTCGTAGTGATAACGCTATCAATCGCGGGGAACGGCACGATTGTCAATGATGCTCCACCGCAGGAGACGGTTGTGAAAGCAGTTCGTTCGGCACTCGCCACGATCATGGTATTTGGCCTGACCAGCGGCATCGCGCACGCCGAGGATGGTTACAATCTGTGGCTGCGCTATCGCCCGCATACGCCCGCCCGGGTGACGGTGCCGCGATCCTCTCCAACGCTCGCCGTGGCGGGGGACGAGGTGCGGCGGGCGTTGCCAACCAGCGCCCGCCAGATCGTGCTCGCCCGCAGCGACGATCCGCAGGTGGCCGCACTCCGGCTCGACCTTGGCGCACTCGGCGACGAGGGCTATGCGATCCGCCCGGTGCGGCTGGGCGGGCGCGCGGTGACGCTCGTCACAGGCAACAGCGACCGCGCGATCCTCTACGGTGCGTTCGCGCTGATCCGCCACGCGCAGACCGGCGGCAACGTCGACACCGCCACCCTCACCTCCGCCCCGCGCATCAAGCTACGCGTGCTCGACCATTGGGACAATCTCGACGGCACGGTCGAGCGCGGTTACGCCGGACAATCCTTGTGGGACTGGTGGACGCTTCCCGACTATCGCGACCCGCGCTATGTCGATTACGCGCGCGCCAACGCCGCCATCGGCATCAACGGCACCGTCCTCAACAACGTCAATTCCAACCCGACCAGCCTGACCGCGCCGTATATCGCCAAGGCCGCCGCGCTCGCCGACATCTTCCGGCCTTACGGTATCAAGGTGTATCTCTCCGCGCGCTTCTCCGCCCCGATCGAGATCGGCGGGCTCAAGACCGCCGACCCGCTCGATCCGCGGGTCGCCGCGTGGTGGAAGGCCAAGGCCGACGAGATCTACCGTGCGATCCCCGATTTCGGCGGCTTCCTCGTCAAGGCGAACAGCGAGGGCCAGCCCGGCCCGCGCGATTATCACCGCACCCATGCGGATGGCGCGAACATGATGGCGGCAGCGGTCGCACCGCACGGCGGCGTCATCATGTGGCGCGCGTTCGTCTATGCCGAAACCAACGCCGAGGATCGCGCCAAGCAGGCCTATAGCGAGTTCAAGCCGCTCGACGGGACATTCGCGCCCAACGTGATCGTGCAGGTCAAGAACGGCGCGATCGACTTCCAGCCGCGCGAGCCGTTCCACCCGCTGTTCGGCGCGATGCCGAAGACGCCGCTGATGATGGAATTCCAGATCACCAAGGAATATCTCGGCTTCGCGACGCACCTCGCCTATCTCGGGCCGTTGTTCAAGGAAACGCTCGACGCCGACACGTTCGAGAAAGGTGCAGGCTCGACCGTCGCCAAAGTGATCGACGGGTCGCTCGAGGGGCACACGCTTACCGGCATCGCCGGCGTCGCCAACATCGGCCGCGATCGCGACTGGTCGGGTTCGACCTTCAACCAGGCGAACTGGTATGCGTTCGGTCGGCTGGCGTGGAACCCGTCGCTGTCCTCCGAGGCGATCGCGCGCGAATGGGCGCAGCAGACCTTCGGCAGCGATCGCCGCGTCACCGATACGGCGGTGGCGATGATGCAGGGCTCGCGCGAGGCGGTGGTCGATTACATGACGCCGCTTGGCCTCGCGCACCAGATGGGCACCTCCGCGCATTACGGCCCGGGCCCGTGGATCGCCGACCTCGCCCGGCCCGAATGGAACCCCGCCTATTACAACCGCGCCGACGCGAGCGGCATCGGCTTCGATCGTACCGCGACTGGCAGCAACGCGGTCGCGCAATATGCACCGCCGGTGGCGAAGGTCTTCGCCGATCCCGCGCTGACGCCGGAGCGCGACCTGCTGTGGTTCCACCACGTCACGTGGGATCACAAGATGGCGTCGGGCCGGACGCTGTGGGCGGAGATGGTCGCGCATTACGATCGCGGCATCGGCTATGTCGCGGGCATGCGCACGCGCTGGGCGGCGGTAAAGCCCTTGGTCGATGCCGAACGCTGGCAGAAGACCGCAACCTATCTCGCCGTGCAGGAACGCGAGGCGCAGTGGTGGCGCGACGCCAGCCTCGCCTATTGGATGTCGGTCAACCACCTGCCGTTGCCCCCCGGTGCGGCTGCGCCCGCGCATGATCTCGGCTGGTATAAGCGGTTGCAATTTCCGCTTGCGCCGGGTCAGGGGAAGTGATCGCATGACAGCCTCGCGGAGGCGTCATTTGTCCTTGGAAAGGTCTCGCCATTGAAAGAGCCTCGCGGTTCCCGTCGCCAGCGCAACGTGCCGACGATCAGCGATGTCGCCGCGCAGGCCGGGGTATCGCCGATGACGGTGAGCCGGGTCATCAATCACGAGACCAACGTGCGCGACGAGACGCGCCGCCGCGTCGAGGAAGCGATCGCCGCGCTCAACTACCGCCCGAGCGCCGCCGCACGCACCCTCGCCGGGGGTGACGAAATCCGCATCGGGCTGCTCTATTCGAACCCGAGCTTCGCCTATCTCAGCGCGTTGCTGGTCGGCAGTCTCGATCAGGCGAGCCGCAACAACGTGCAGATCGTGGTCGAGAAATGCGATGACGAGGGCAGCGAGGCGTCCGCGATCGAGCATCTGCTGCGTGGCCGGATCGACGGGCTCGTGCTGCCGCCGCCGCTGGGCGATTCGCCCACCATCCTCGCGGCGTTGGCGGATTACGATATTCCGGTCGTCGCGCTGTCGACCGGCCACGCGCCGGAGTGGGCGATGTCGGTCAGCATTGACGACCGGCAGGCGGCCTATGACATGACCCGCCATCTTGGCGGGCTCGGCCACCGGCGGATCGGCTTCATCACCGGCAACCGCAATCTCACCGCCAGCGGCGAGCGTCTGGAAGGCTATCGCGCCGCGCTCGCCGATCTCAAGCTGGCAGAGGCACCCGAACTGATCGCGGAAGGGCTGTTCACCTATCGCTCCGGGCTCGATGCGGCGGACCAGTTGCTCGAACTCGACGATCCGCCGTCGGCGATCTTCGCGTCGAACGATGATATGGCGGCGGCGGCGGTGGCGATCGCGCACCGGCGTGGGCTCGACGTGCCGGGCGATCTCACCGTCTGCGGGTTCGACGATACCGCGCTGGCGACGACGATCTGGCCCGAACTCACCACGATCCGCCAGCCCGTCACCGATATGTCGCGCATGGCGGTCGACCTGCTGGTGCGCGAGATCAAGACGCGCAAGGCGAGCGAGAGCGGCCCACGCCAGCATCTGCTCGCCGAGTACGAGCTGATCCGTCGGCAATCCGATGCCGCGCCGCGCCGCCGCCCGGCGGCGCGGGCGGCACCGCGACGTTAGCCTTCCATCGCTTCCAGCTCACGCCCGCGCGTCTCGCGGACCATCTTCTGCACGAAGAAGAACGAGATCGCGGCGAACACCGCATAGCCGACATAGGTGACGGCAAGCCCCGGTGACTTTGCGAGCGACGGGAAGCTCACCGACACCACCGCATTGGCGATCCACTGCGCGAAGCCCGACACCGCGAGGCCCGAACCACGGATCTGGTTCGGGAACATCTCGCCGAGCATCACCCACATGATCGGGCCCCAGCTCAGATTGAAGAACACGGTGTAGAGATTGGCGGCGATCAGCGCGATCAGCCCGTTGTTGCCCGGCAGCGTCACCGCACCGCCAGCCCCCGTGATCGCGGTCGAGAACGCCCAGGCGACCGTGGCGAGCGTCACCGTCATACCCGCCGAACCGATCAGCAGCAGCGGCTTGCGCCCGATCCGGTCCACCGTCGCGATGGTGAATAGGCACGCGCCGATCGACAGCACGCCCGACAGGATGTTGATCATCAGCGCGTCGTTCTCGGAGAAGCCGACCGCTTCCCACAGCGTCGCGCCATAATAGAATACGACGTTGATGCCGACGAGCTGCTGGAACACCGCAAGGCCGATGCCCGTCCACAGGATCGGGCGGATCTTGCCGGTATGCTTGTCGATCAGGTCCGACAGCTTGGGCTTGTGGTGATCGCCCGCGAGGCTGGCGCGGATTTCGGCAACCTTGCGATCGGCTTCGTCGGACCCGAACAGCTTGGTCAGCACGGTGCGTGCCTCGTCGTCGCGCCCCTTGGCGACGAGAAAGCGCGGGCTTTCAGGGATGAGGAACAGCGCGAGCAGGTAAACGGCCGCCGGCACCGCCTGCAACCAGAACATCCAGCGCCACGCCGTAAAGCCGAGCCAGAACTCCGCGGTCGAGCCGCCGGCGTAATGCGCGAGCGCATAATTGGCGACGAACGCGCCGGTCAGGCCGGTGATGATCATCACCTGCTGCACGCTCGACAGCCGGCCACGGATCGCCGCCGGGGTGACTTCCGAGATATACACCGGCGAGATCACGCTCGCCGCGCCGACGCCGAAGCCGCCGAGAATGCGCGCCGCGATGAACACCGCCGAGCTGCCCGCCGCACCCGCAAGCAACGCGCTGATGAGGAACAGGATGGCCGCGAGCATCATCGTGTTGCGCCGGCCAATCGCATCCGCCAGCCGCCCGGCGACGAACGCACCGATCGAGGAGCCGACCAGGATCGCGCCGACGTTGATGCCGAGGCCCAGCTTGCCGAGCGCGAACGCCGCCTCCAGCCCCTTCTGCGTGCCGTTGATGACGCCCGAATCATAGCCGAACATGAACCCGCCGATCGTCGCCACCGCGACGATCAGGCCGATAAAGCGCATGTTGAGCGCCTGTCCGGGGGATAATGCCGCCGTTCCTGTCACGTCCTGCTCCTTTTCGTTACACCGTCGGACTCATCGCTCCGTACAGCGCTATGGTGTCAACGCCAGCCGGCATCTACGAAATACTCGTGACCGGTGCACATCCGCGCATCGTCCGAGGCGAGAAACAGCGCCAGCGCGGCGACGTCGGCGGGCTGGATGCGCCCGTCGAGGCATTGCGCGGCCACGATCTCGGCCTCGCCCTCGGGCGTGTACCAGCGTTCCTGACGCGGCGTCTGCACGTTGCCGGGCACGATCGTCGAGACGCGGATGGCGTCGCGGCCGAGATCGCGTGCCATCGCCCGCGTCATGCCTTCGATGCCGGCCTTGGCGGTCTCGTACAAGGCGATGCCCGGCAGGCCGAGGTGCCAGCTGATCGACCCGAAGTTGAGGATCACACCGCCGCCGTTCGCGCGCATGCCCGGCACCACCGCCTGCGCGGCGAAGAACAGGTGGCGCAGGTTGGTCGCCATCCGCTCGTCCCAATAGTCGGGCGTCACCTCGTCGAGCGTGTGGCGATCGTCGCTCGCGGCATTGTTGACGAGCACGTCGATGCCGCCCAGCTCGGTGGTGATCGCCTCGATCACGGCTTTCAGCGCGGAGAGATCACGCAGGTCGCACGGCTTGAAGACGACGCCGTCGAACCGCGCCGCATGCGCCACACCGGCCTCGGCGTTGATATCGAGGAACGCGACGCGCGCGCCCTGCCGCGCGAACGCCTCGACCAGCCCCGCGCCGATCCCGGTCGCGCCGCCGGTCACCAGCACGCGCTTGTCCTTCAGGCTCGGATAGACGGCACCGCTCATGCGAGCAGGCCGCGCTTCGCGAGGTTGGCGAAGAACGCGCTGATTCCCGTTTCCCAAGGTGCAGCATCGCGCGAGAAGACCACGCGGTTGACCAGCCGGCCAAGCCGATCGCTCTCGATCGTCACGGTATCGCCGACCTTGTGGGTGAAGCCGCGGCCCGGCTCGTCACGGTCCTGCACCGGCGCGAACAACGTGCCGAGGAACAGCACGAAGCCGTCGGGATACTGATGCTCGCTGAGCGTCTGCCTGACGAGATCGAGCGGATCGCGGCTGATCTCGGCCATGTTGCTCGCGCCTTCCAGCCGGTAATTGTCCTCGCCCGCGATGGTGAGGCGAACCTCGGCCTTGCGCACGTCGTCGATGGTGAAGCCGTCGTCGAACAGCCGCACCAGCGGCCCGAGCGAGCAGGACGCGTTATTGTCCTTCGCCTTGCCCAGCAGCAGCGCCGAACGCCCTTCGAAATCGCGCAGGTTGACGTCGTTGCCGAGCGTCGCGCCGACCGCCGTGCCGCGGCTGTCGACAAGCAGCGCGATCTCGGGCTCGGGGTTGTTCCAGCTCGAATCGGAGCGGATGCCGATCTCGTCGCCCGGCCCGACCGTCGCCAGCACCGGCGCCTTGGTGAACACCTCGGCATCCGGACCGATCGCGACTTCGAGATATTGCGACCACAGCCCTGCTTCGACCAGCGCCGCCTTGAGTTCCGCCGCCTCCGGAGACCCCGGCCGCACCGAGCGGATCGAGCCGCCGACGCGTGCCTCCAGACTGTCGCGGATCGCGCCCGCCGCCGCCCAATCGCCGCGCGCGCGCTCCTCGATCACGCGCTCTACAGCGGACACCGCGAAGGTGACGCCGCACGCCTTGACGCATTGCAGGTCGATCGGACTCAGCACCGCAAGATCGGCCGCATCGAGCGCGCCGAGCGACACGCCGCCCGCGCCGGAGAAATCCCCCGCCTCGACCAGCGCCGAGACGGTTGGCGCTACGCGGGACATGTCGAACACTTCGCCGCCGAGCACCAGTACCGGGCTCGGGCCAGCCTGCGTCATCACGCGGCCGACGAAGCGGCCGGCCTGCCAGTCCGCTGGCAAGCTGCCGGTGATTGCGGTTTCGCCCCTCATATCCCACTCCGCTGACGTTTTCGATTTGATAGCGCTACCAGCACGCGGCGCGCGCTTCTGTCAAGTAGTGGGTCATCGCCTTGCGCAGCAAAGGCGCAATTTTCAAACACAAACATGACGGGCGCGGCAGTAAACGATCTGCCGCGCTCGCGCCACGCCAACCGTCAGGCGGTGAAATACCCTGCGTCGGCAAGGTCTTGCATCAACGTCGGCTGGGTCGGCTCCCAGCCGAGCGCGGCGCGCGTCCGCGCACCCGAACCGGCGATGTCGATGCCTGCGAACATCGCGAACCAGCCGAAATGCTCGGGCGCGGCCTCAGCCGACACCGACACGGTCGGCACACCCAGCCCGCGCCCGATCGCCTCGGCGATGGTCCGGAACGGCAGCGCTTCCTCGGCGATCGCGTGATAGACGTCCGCCTGCGCGCCTTGCTCCAGCGCGAGGCGGTACACCCGCGCCGCATCGAACCGGTGCGTCGCCGACCACAGGTTGCCGCCATCCCCGACATAGGCCGACATGCCCTTGCGCCGCGCAATGTCGATCAGCGTCGGCACAAAGCCGCGGTCACCCGCGCCGTGCGTCGTCGGCGCCAGCCGCACCGTCGCCACCCGCGCACCGCCCGCGCGCGCCTCGCCCGCCGCCTGTTCCGACACGCGCGGGAAGTGCGCCGCCGGGGCGTCATCCTCGGTCGCAAGCCGCCCGCTCGCCAGCATCGCCAGCCCCGAGGTGACGAGCATCGGTCGCGTCGAGCCGGCCAGCACCTTACTCATGGTCGCGATCGCCTGCGCATCCTCGGCGGCATTGGCGGCGAACTTGGAGAAATCATGGTCGAAGGCGGTATGGATCACCGCATCCGCCGCCTCGGCGCCCGCGCGCAGGCTGTCGAGATCGCCGAGCGTCCCGCGCTGGACGCCCGCGCCGACCGCCTCCAAGGTCGCTGCCGCCGCATCCGAACGCGCGAGCCCGGTCACCGCATGGCCGTTCGCCATCAGGTCGCGCACCACCGCCGTCCCGACGAACCCCGTCGCCCCGGTTACGAAAACACGCATGCCACATCTCCTCTGGTTGAAGCGGAGGCTATCGGACGCGGCGTTATCGGGTTAAAGTAGGGACATTATCCGGGTATAGCGAGTAACAGCATGGCGACGCGCAGCGACGACAATCCACTCGGCACCTATTTGCGCGACCGGCGAGTACGGCTTGATCCGGCGTCGCTCGGCTTTCCGGTCTCACGCCGCCGCACGCCGGGGTTGCGCCGCGAGGAGGTCGCACAGCGCGCCAACATCAGCGCGACCTGGTACACCTGGCTCGAGCAGGGGCGTGGCGGCGCGCCCTCCGCCGATGTGCTCAACCGCATCGCCCGCGCGCTGATGCTCACCGATGTCGAGCGCGAGCATATCTTCCTGCTCGGCCTCGGCCGCCAGCCCGAGGTGCGCTATCAGCAAAGCGAAGGCGTCACGCCGCGTCTCCAACGGGTGCTGGATGCGCTGGAGACAAGCCCCGCGCTGGTCAAGACGCTGACGTGGGATGTGGTGGCGTGGAACCGCGCTGCGGCGACGGTGCTGACCGACTACGGCGCGCTCCCGCCCGAACGGCGCAACATCCTGCGCAACATGTTCGGCAATGCGCAGGTCCGCGCCGCGCAATATGATTGGGAGAGCGTGGCGCGCTTCGTCGTCGCGGCGTTTCGCGCGGACGTGGTGCGCGCGGGCGCGACCGCGCAGGCGAGTGCGCTGGTGGAGGAGCTGTGCGGAACCAGCGCGGATTTCGCGCGGCTGTGGGCGGACAACGACGTGCGCCACTATGGCGACGGCGTGAAGAACCTGCGCCATCCCGTGCTCGGCCCGGTTTCGTTCGAATATTCGGCGTTTGCGGTGGACGGGCGGCCCGACCTCGGGCTGATCGTCTATAACCCTGCGACGCCCGATGATGCCGCGCGGATCCGCACCTTGCTGTACCCGCCCGCCGAAGCGGCGGACACGGTGCCGGCGTTTTTTGCGCGCTGACCGCTGCGCCGGTGGCGGCGACGCGCGCGCGGTGGCAAGACGCGGTACGATGATGCGACGCTGCCTGCTGCCCCTCACCCTTCTGCTCGCGCTCGCCGGGTGCGACGCGCGGCCCGACGCGGGCGCGGTGGTGGTGAGCGCGATCGGCGCCGCCCCCGAACTGAAGGACGCGTCGCGGGGGCTACTCGCCGCGCCCGACCGGCTGCTCCTTGACTCGGCCGCGCAGGGGCTGGTGCGCTTCGATGCCGCCGGGCAGATCGAACCCGGCGTCGCCGAACGCTGGACGGTGATCGACGGCGGCATGAGCTACATCTTCCGCATCCGCGATGCGGCATGGAGCGACGGCAAGCCCGTCACCGCTGCCGAGGTGGTGGCCATCCTCAAGCGCCAGCTCGCGCGCAGTTCGCACAACCCGCTGCGCCCGTTCCTCAGCGCGATCGACGAGATCGTCGAGATGACACCCGAGGTGATCGAGGTGCGTCTCGCCCGGCCCCGGCCCGATCTGCTCAAGCTGTTCGCCCAGCCCGAACTGGCGATCTTCCGCACCGCGCCGCCCGGTGGCAGCGGCCCGTTCCGCATCGCCGCCGCCCGCGGCGAGCGCATGACGCTGCGCCCCGCCCCCGACCCGCAGCGCGCGGGCGACGACGATGCCGACGCGCCCCGGTCGGACGCTTCGGTCCGCCTGATCGGGGAACGTGCGGCAAAGGCCGTGCTGCGCTTCGCCCGCCAGCAGTCCGATCTGGTGACAGGGGGCACGTTCGCCGACTGGCCTCTGCTCGCGCAAGCGGCGATCGCGCCGGCCAACCTGCACGTCGATCCCGCCGCCGGGCTGTTCGGCTTCGCGATCGCCAGCCGCAGCGACTTCCTTGCTGATGCGGGCAACCGCGCCGCCATCGCCAGCGTGATCGATCGCGACGCGATCGTCGCGGCGTTCGCGCCCCTGGCAGCGACCCAGACGGTCCTGCCCGAACAACTCGATTCGGCCGCACCGCCGACGGCACCGAACTGGCCGCAGGCGATCGGTGCGGTTTCGGCAGCCAGCCGCGTGCAGGCGTGGCGGCAAGCACACCCGTCGCCGCTCGTGATGCGCATCGCCCTGCCCGACGGGCCAGGGGCGACGATCCTCTATGGCCACGTCGCCGCCGCGCTGATGCGGATCGGCATAACGCCGCAGCGGGTCGGATGGGCCGACCTCGCCGACTTGCGGCTGGTCGACGCGGTCGCCCCGTATGACAGCGCGCGCTGGTATCTGGCGACCGCCTGCCAGCCGTGCGGCGAACCTGCTCAGGCCGCGATCGACGCCGCACGCGACGCCCCCACCTTGGTCGAACGTGCGCGCCACATCGCCGAGGCGGACGCCGCGCTTGCCGCCGATGTGGCGTTCGTGCCGATCGCGCGGCCGCTGCGCTGGTCGCTGGTGTCGCTGCGGCTCAAGGCGTGGACGGGGAACCCGCGCGCATGGCATCCGTTGAATCGGCTACGCTCCGATACCATTTGAGGTGACATGACCCAAGCCACTCGCATCAAGCCCGATCTCCATGCCTTCGGCGGCTATGCCGGTCGTGACGTTGCGGCGGTGCGCAAGCGGATCGAGGCGCTGGAACATCTGCTCGAAGGGCTGTTCGTCATCCCCGGCATCAACCGGCGGATCGGGCTCGACGTGATCCTCGACCTCATCCCGGTCGGCGGCGATGCGGTCGGTGCGGCGATGGGCGCGTACATGGTGTGGGAGGCGCGCAACCTCGGCATGTCGAAGACGCAGATCGCGCGGATGCTCGGCAATGTCGGCGTCGACTTCGCGCTTGGGCTGATCCCGTTCATCGGCGCGATCCCCGATGCGCTGTTCCGCTCGAACTCGCGCAACCTCAAGATCATCAAGCGCCATATCGACAAGACCTACCCGTCGAACGCGGTGGTCGATCAATAATCGTCGCCCCGGCGCAGGCCGGGGCCGCTGAGTTTTGCGCGAACAGCTCGCCAAGCCACGCAGCGGCCCCGGCCTGCGCCGGCGTGACGCTTAGCGGTGCCCGCGCCAGATCTTGAGCGCCATGCCAGCCGGAACCCCGCCCGAGTTCGGCTTGCACCGTTCAAACGCGAAGCTCTTGTCGAGGCACAGCCACAACTCATCGAGCCAGCCCTTGCGGTTCGCAGTCACGCGGATCGCGCTCGCCGGTAGCCCGGGATTGGCCGCCGCGAACGCCGCCGCGAAGTCGCCCGCCGTCAGGGCTTTACGCGACAGTGCGTCCATGTCGGGGTAGCGCAGCTTGCCGTATAGCCCGGTCGAACGCTTGAAATAGGCCGCAGGCGTCGTCGGCATGCAGGTACCGTGCTTGGCCCATTCGTGCTGCATCAACTGAGCCGAGGGTGTCGAACACAGATGCTGCTTGATGAGCGCAGCCGGCAGGATCGGCGTCGCCTGGCAATATTGCGGCCATTGCGGACCGACCCCATCAGGCCACAGCCCATGCAGCGTGAAGCCGAAGCGATTATTGCCGCCGCATTCCATGTCCGCCCCACTGTCGCGGCGGTGCGCCTGGCAATATTCGGGCGCCCAGGTCAGTGCGAGCGTGTAGCTGCCGATCGGCAGGTTGCGCACCGGCTCCTTCTCGGACGGCAGTTCGGGATGCGGGCGCGGCACCGATGTGGGGATCGCGCATTGCAGCGCCTGCGCCTGCGCGACGCCGGGCAGAGCGACCGCAAGCAGCGGCAGGATATGAGTCAGCTTCACGGCAGCATTTCCCCTTCGTCACCGCTGCCGGCAAAGTCAGGAAAGCGCGGCGAAATCAAGCCCGATATCGGCCGCCGGTGCCGACTGGGTGATCCGCCCGACGCTGACATAGCTGACGCCGCTCTCCGCCAGCGCGCGGATCGTGTCGAGCCGCACCCCACCCGACGCCTCGGTCGGCACGCGCCCGGCGACCAGCGCAACCGCCTCGCGCAGCATCTCCGGCCCCATGTTGTCGAGCAGCAGATGCGTCGCCCCCGCCGCCAGCGCGGGCGCGATCTGCGCGAGCGTGTCGACCTCGGCGATGATCGCGGCAATCCCCGCCGCCTTCGCGCGCCGCACCGCCTCGCCGATGTCGCCCGCCACCGCGACGTGATTGTCCTTGATCATCGCCGAATCCCACAACCCCATGCGGTGGTTGGTCGCACCGCCCATCCGCGTGGCGTATTTCTCCAGCACGCGCAGGCCCGGGATGGTCTTGCGCGTGTCGAGCAGGGTCGCGCCGGTGCCCGCGATCGCATCGACATAGCTGCGCGTCAGCGTGGCGATGCCCGACAAATGCTGCACCGTGTTGAGCGCGGACCGCTCCGCCGTCAGCATCGCGCGCGCAGCCCCTTCGAGCCGCAGCAATTCGGTGCCGGGCGCGACGCGCTCGCCATCCTCGACCAGCCGCGTGATCTTCACCTCGGGGTCGAGCGCGCGGAAAAAGGCTTCGGCGATCGGCAGCCCCGCCACGACAATGGCGTCGCGGCTGTCCATCACGCCCGTGAAGCGCGCATCCGCCGGGATCACCGCCGCCGCGGTGATGTCGCCGCCATCGCCAAGATCCTCGGCAAGCGTCGCGGCGACGAAGGCGTCGAGATCGAAGCGGTCGAGATGGAAAGGCATCGGCAGGGTCCGGGAACGGTTGATCGGCGTCACCGCCTTGCCAGATCGCCGCTTGTGCGAACAGCCGCGTCGTCAGTGCGGGCGCGACAAAGCCAGCAGGCGCAGCGCCAGCGCGAGCCGGCTGGCATCGTCACGCGCGACGTGTTCGGCCGGGAGCAGCCGCTTGGCGCGGTCGAGCGCGGAGACGACATCGCCGCGCGACACACCCTCGGCGCAGAGCAGTTCGCCGAGGTAGCGCACCGTGAACGGCGGCGCACGCTCGCAGCCGTGCGCCAGCGTTTCGAGCCAATAGGCGTCGAGATCGCAATCCGCGTAAACGTCACAGCCGCCCGCCTCGGCGATCAGTTCGTCGAGCACCTCCTGCGGGCGCTGGCCATGTTCGAGCAGCATGTCGCGGCTGATGCCGTGGAGGTGCTCGGCCTCGACTGACCAGTCCCAATATTGCCACTGCGGCAGCGGACGGATCAGCCAGCTTCGCGTCGAACCGTCGACCTTCGCCAGCGCGACCTCGATCGGATAGGACTCGCCCGCCTCGGGGAGGCAGGACGCCTCGAAATCGATGATCGCCACCTGCCGCGTCACCTCACCGGAAAGCAAACGAGTCGCCAAGATCACCTCCGCGTGACACTCTGGCGACAAATATGTTTCCTGTCACGGTGTTTGTGCGGCGCACAACGCTTAGTGCAGCCCGAGCGACAGCAGCAGGTCGTTGCTGATCGCGGGCGTCATCGGCAGGTGCATCTTGGCGCGATAGCCGAGGATCGCAGCGCGGGTGGTGCTGCCGACCACGCCGTCGGGGTCGCCCGAATCGAACCCCGCCGCATCGAGCGCGGCCTGCACGCGAAACTCTGTGGAATGTTCGACCGGTGGCGCGCCGATCACGAACGGCCAGATTTTCGCGAACCATTTTCGACGCCCGACAAGTCCGATGAGGCCGCCGTTGATCAGCCGTGTCACCAGTTCGATATCGTTATGGTCGGCAGCGGCGTTGCAATGCGAATCGTCCCATTCGGCGAGCGCGGGTTTGAGCGCATGTTCGGCGGAGGCGACGAGATCGGGCTGAGCAGCGAAATCGACCCCGCAGCGGGTGCCGAACGTGGCGTATGCCGCACGCCCGGTGGTCTGGAGGAGGCCACGCCCGCGATAGATCCAGCCATCCTGCGTGGCGGCGGGGCCATTGCCCATGCGGCCGCCATAGACACGGCTGAACAGCGCCACCCCGCGATCGGCCTTGCACTGGTCGGCCATCTTCACGCAGGCGGCACGATTGGCGAAATACGTGTGCCAATTGCCCGTATCCCACATATCGCCGAGGTTCTTGGCAGAATAGGCGCCGCTTTCGACCAGGATCGTCAGACCGCCGGTCTCGTGCAGAACCTGCGCCATGAAGTGCGCAAGTCGAAGTGGCGTGGTGATGCCGCTCCTGGCGAGCAGCGCATCGCCGTGTTGAAACGCCTGCTTGTAATTGGTGTGCGCGCCCGGCGCGAATTTGGCGACGATATCACTGGCACGCACGGCAGCCGCAACGCTCATCATAGCCTCCCCCACAGAAACCGGGCTGGATGTTCTCCAGATCACGGCCTGTAGGCAAGCGCTATTATAGCCGCTTCGGACGCAGACGGGCGGACTTGCACACAGCCCCCCCCTTCCGTCATGCCGGACGTAATCCGGCATCCACGGCTCCGCGCACGCTCAGGCCGCCGCTCCTGCGCCACCGTGGACCCCGGAACAGGTCCGGAGTGACGCTTGTCTGGTGGCGGCGCGCCTAACCGGCCGTCGCGCGAAGCGGCCCGAGATCGCCCAGCCCCACCGTGCCCGACGCCATCGCCAGCATCGCATCGAGGCTCTTCTTGGCGCGCAGCCGCAAGCCTTCTTCGATCTCGACGCGCGGGGTGAGATCGCGCAGCGCGATGTAGAGCTTCTCCATCGTATTGAGCGCCATGTACGGGCAGATGTTGCAGTTGCAGTTGCCGTCGGCGCCGGGCGCGCCGATGAAGGTCTTGGCCGGCGCGGCCTTCTGCATCTGGTGGATGATGTGCGGCTCGGTGGCGACGATCAAAGTGTCGCCCGGCATCGTATCGGCAAAGGCGAGGATGCCGCTGGTCGAGCCGACGTAATCGGCATGGTCGAGGATATAGGGCGGGCATTCGGGATGTGCGGCGATCGGCGCGCCGGGATGCTCGATCTGGAGCTTGAGCAATTCGGTCTCGCTGAACGCCTCGTGGACGATGCACACCCCCGGCCACAGCAGCAGCTCGCGCCCGGTTTTCCGCGCGAGATAGCCGCCGAGGTTCTTGTCCGGCCCGAAGATGATCTTCTGTTCGGGCGGAATCTGCGACAGGATTTTCTCGGCCGAAGACGAGGTGACGATCACGTCGGAGAGCGCCTTCACCTCGGTCGAACAGTTGATGTAGGTGAGCGCGATGTGATCGGGGTGCGCGGCGCGGAAGGCGGCGAACTGCTCGGGCGGGCAGCTATCCTCGAGCGAGCAGCCCGCGTCCATATCGGGCAGCACGACGATTTTCTCAGGAGACAGGATCTTGGCGGTCTCGGCCATGAAGCGCACGCCGCAGAAGGCGATCACATCGGCATCGGTCGCCTGCGCCTTGCGCGACAGATCGAGACTGTCGCCGACGAAATCGGCCAAGTCCTGAATCTCGGACTTCTGATAATAATGCGCGAGGATGACGGCGTTGCGCTCCTTGCGCAGCCGGTCGATCTCGGCGCGCAGGTCGAGCCCCTGCAAGTCTTGAGTCTGAACGGTCATGCGCTTGGTCTCCCTCGCGCGTGCAGATAGGAGCTTGGCGCGCGCTTGTCAGCCGATCCCTATTTGCCGGCGGCGAGAATTTCCTCGAGCGAGCGACTGCGGTCCCATTGCTCCGAATTGCGCTGCCCCTCGCCCTGGAACTGCACGACGACGTGCGCATCGACCCCGGCGATGGTGAGCGGGCGCTGGTAGAGGTCGGCGATCTCGCGCCGCGCCGCCTCGCGCGCCTTTATCATGTTTGCGGCGCTACTCGCTTCGGCCTGCACGACATGCTCGGCGCGGCCCGAGGCACGCTGGCGCAACCGCGCCATCGCGCCGCGCGTGACGATGAGGCCGGTCGCCTGATCGACCGTCGCGCGCGCCTCGTCAATGTTGACGCCGTCGACGCGCACGTCGGGCGGCGTGACGATCAGCGTGCGCGTCTTCGCGTTCCAGAAGAAGCGGCTGCGATCGAGCTTGCTGAGATCGACGAAATAGTCCGCCGCGAACGGTGCCTTGAACACCAGCCCCGAGGGCAGGATGCCGCCCCAGCCCGCATCCGATGCGGTCGCCTGCACCGTGCCGGTCAGCCGGCTGACGCGCAGATCGGTCGCGCCGGAAAGCGTCGCGTCCACCACCTTGGAGATCGTCATGCCGTCGCTCTCGCGCTCGACCGTGTAGTGCACCGTATAGCGCTGGTACGCGCCGTAGCCGATCCAGCCGAGCCCGATCAGCACCGTCAGCGCCACCGCCCCCGCGATCGCCGGGGCAAGCCACAGCGGCAGCCGGCGCGGCGGTTCAGCCGACATGCGACCAGACCTCGCCGTCCTCGCGCACCAGCCCGCGCGTGCGCAGGTCGATGAGATGCGCGAGCACCGAGCGACCGGCGGCGGGGAACAGCTTGGGGTCGAGCCCGACGTACATCCGCTCGACCATCGCCGGTACGCCCCGCGCGCCCTCGCGCAGCAGGCGCAGGATCTGCCCCTCGCGCTGCTTGCGGTGCCCCATCATCCCGCGCACCAATCGGCGCGGGTTCTCGATCGGGTCGCCATGCGCGGGGTAATAGATGCGATCGTCACGCTGCATCAGCTTTTCGAGGCTCGCCATGTAATCGGCCATATCGCCATCGGGCGGCGCGACGACGCTGGTCGACCAGCCCATCACATGATCCCCGCTGAACAAGGCGCCGATCTCCTCAAGCGCGAAGCACAGATGGTTGGAGGTGTGGCCGGGCGTGTGCAGCGCGGTGAGCGTCCACCCGTCCCCCGCCACGGTGTCGCCCTCGGCGAGCACGCGGTCGGGGGCATAGTCCATGTCGAACCCCGCTTCGAGACGCGGGCCGGTATCGCTGCCGGCAAGCGGGGCACACCCGACTACGGCCGCGCCCGTCAAGGCGGCGAGCGGGCGCGAGGCCGGGCTATGATCGCGGTGAGTGTGGGTTATGACGATCGCGCGCACCGGCCGGCCCGCGATCGCGGCGACGATCGCGTCGATGTGCGCGGGGTCGTCGGGGCCGGGGTCGATCACGGCGAGATCGGTGGTGCCGACGATGTGCGTCTGCGTGCCGGTGTAGGTGAAGGGCGACGGATTGGGCGCGAGCACCCGCGCGACGAGCGGCTCCAGATGTTGCGCGGTGCCGGTGTGCTGCTCATCCATAGCGGCCGATGTGGCCGCGACGAGCGCGGAACGCAAGTCCGCGCCCGGCCTGCGGTCAGTCGCGGTCCGCCATGTCCTCGCGCAGGTTCGCGATCGATTCGTCGATCGAGGCGAGCGTTTCGCTGCGCGCATCGGCTGGCATATGCGCGTCCGCCGCGATGCGGGCGCGGGCGCTGCGGAGCGCGGTGAGCGCGGTGCCATAGCTGCGCTGCGCCCGTGCCACGCCGTTCGCCGCCAGCGCCTCGCCGCGCGCGGCGGCACGCTCGATCCGATCGTTGCAGATGGTGATGCTGCGGCGGCCATCCCGAACGCTGTGGATCACCATCGGCCGATCGCCGCCACAGTTCGTGCTGGTCACGCGCGGCATGTTGGCGAGTTGCGCGTCGGCGCTGGCGAGACCGCTTGCCACCGTGGCGCGGTCGATGGTTGCCGTCATGGGCGGCACCGGGGGCGCGGGCGGCGCAACCGGCGCAGGCGGCGCGCCGGCAGGGCGAACGGGCGCTTCGGGTGCGCGCGGCGGCTCGACGAAGATCGTCGACGAGCGCGACGTCTCGACAGGCACATCAAAGATGCGCGGCGGCTCGACATAGATGTCCGGCTTGGCCGCCGGGACGATGCTCGCTTTCCCGAGGCCGCCGTTCGGCAGACCGTGCGCCAGCGCCGCCATAACGGGCATCGACGGCATGGCAGGCATCGACGGCATATGATCGAAGTCCACGCCCGTCACCGTCCGCACCTTCGCGCGGACATGCTCGGCCGCCTGCGTGCCCGAGGCGGTGAGCGCGAGCGTCGCCACGCCGACCAGCGCGACGGTGGCGGCACCCCCGGCGAGCCGAACGCGCGAGATGCGGCGGGTGGTCAGCATACGCAGCCGCCCTTTCAGATCGTCGATCGTGTGGAGGTGGCACGCCGCCGACACCGTGCCGCCGTGCGCCGCCTTGAGGATCGCGCACGCATAGGTGTGGCGGGTGATCGCGGGCCGCCCGGCGAGCACGCGCGCGTCGTTCGCCACCTCCTGATCGGTGCGGAACGCCCGGAAAGCGACCCACGCCAGCGGATTGAACCAGTGCAACGCCAGCACCGCGAGCGCGATCCAGTTGGCGACGAGATCGCCGCGCGCATGGTGGCCGAGTTCGTGCGCGAGCGCGAGGTCGCGCTCGGCATCGTCGTAGCGCTCGCTGAAATCGGCCGGGAACGCGACGTAGCGCCGCCAGATGCCGAACGCGAGAGGCCCGCGCGCGGCGGGCGTCTCGATCACGTCGATGCCGCCCCGCGCCTCGACCGGCGCGGCCCCGGCGAGCAGATCGCGACAGAAGCGCCGGTGCGCGAGGACGTGGAAGCCGGCGAACACGGCCGCGCCGACCAGCCACACGCCCGCCAGCACCGGCACGAGGATCGCCCAGTCGAACCCCTGCGCCGCCACCTGTGCCGCGCCGTGGACCGGCCTGGCGAGCAGGATCGTCATCGGCGCGCCGACATCGGCGACGGGCGCGATTGCCGCGTGGCGGATCGCCTGCGGCACCACCTGCGGCAGCGGCGGCAGGCACAGCCGCAACACCGGCAGCGCCCACAAGGCATATGCCACCTCCGGCCCGAACGCGCGGCGCACCGGCTTCCGGATCGCCAGCACCAGCGCCATCAACACCGCGGAGGCGACCAACGCCTCGATCGCCCAGCCGATCATGCCTTCAGCTCCTTCAGCAACGCCTCGATCTCGGCGATATCCTGCGTCGTCAGCGCGTCACGCTCGGCGAGATGCGCGACCAGCGGGCTCAACCGCCCCCCGAACAGCCGGTCCATCAGCCGTCGCGATTCGCCCGCGACATAATCCTCGCGCGCAACCAGCGGGCGGTACAGATACCGCCGCCCCTCCGCCTCGTGCGCGATCACGTTCTTGGCGAGCAGCCGCCCGAGCAACGTCTTCACCGTGTTGGCGGACCAGTCGCGCCCCGGCGCGACCCGTTCGGACACGTCCTGCGCGGTGAGCGGGGAATCGTCCCACAGCACCTCCATCACCGCATGCTCGGCATCGCTGATCCGTTCAGCCACGATTCGCTCCTTGTCGACTACGCTTGTAGTCTCATACGATTACGCATGTAGTCAAGAGCCCCGGCGCATGCTCCCTTGACCAGTGCTGCACCGCACCCCTATCCGCCGGATATTGGAGGAGTACGCATGCAGAAGCTCTACCCGAACGCCGCCGCAGCCCTCGATGGCCTGCTCCGCGACGGCATGACGATCTGCGCGGGCGGCTTCGGCCTGTCGGGCATCCCCGAACGCCTGATCGACGCGATCCGCGACGCGGGCACCAAGGATCTTACCATCGCCAGCAACAATGCCGGCATCGACGGCGAGGGGCTCGGCAAGCTGCTGCGCACCCGTCAGGTCAAGAAGATGATCTCCTCCTATGTCGGCGAGAACAAGGAGTTCGAGCGCCAGTATCTCGCCGGTGAGCTTGAGGTCGAGTTCTGCCCGCAGGGCACGCTCGCCGAGCGGTGCCGCGCGGGCGGCGCGGGCATCCCCGGCTTCTATACCAAAACGGGCGTCGGCACGCTCGTCGCGGAGGGCAAGGAAGTGAAGGTGTTCGACGGGGAGGAGTATATCCTCGAACGCGGCATCGTCGCCGATCTGTCGATCATCAAGGGCTGGAAGGCCGACGAGAGCGGCAACCTGATCTTCCGCAAGACCGCGCGCAACTTCAACCAGCCGATGGCGACCGCCAGCCACATGTGCGTGGCGGAAGTGGAGGAAGTGGTGCCGGTCGGCAGCCTCGACCCCGATTCGATCCACCTGCCCGGCGTCTATGTGAAGCGGCTGATCGTCGGCAGCCCCTACGACAAGAAGATCGAGTTCCGTACCGTGCGCGAGCGCGCCGCGTGAGATTGAGCCTCGCCGTACTACCCGCCGCGCTCCTGCTGCTACAGGGTTGTGCGGCGATTCCGGTGGCCGCCAATTACATGGGCAAGCGGCACTACGACGCGCGCCTGGGCGGCCGGATCGAGAGCGACACGGACTTCGCCGTCTATCTGACGCAAGCGAGCGCACCGCCGATCATCCCGGCCGCGCTCGCCGGGCCGGACACCGCGCCGCCCGCGATCCATGCGGCGATGGTGCAGCCGATCATGCCTGCGGTGGCGATGGCGGACATGCCCTCCGGCCTGATCCGCCGGCGCGACCGCCGCGCTTCGCCGCGCACCGATGCGACCAAATCGACCGACATCGCGATGGTCAGCGCCGATGTCGAACAGGCGCAGACCGGCGACGCGCGGGAAGCGCCGGGATCGCGCGTCTATGTCGCGCCACGCGGCCGCCGCAAGGCCCCGCCCCCACCCGCGCCGCGCACCACCACGGCGGTGCCGGCGGGCATGCAATATCTCTACGGTTCGGGCGAGGCGGCCGCCGCCTATCTCCAGACCTATATCGCGCTCGAGAATTATCTGCTCGGCGTCACCTCGGACCGGGCGATCGGGCATATCGTCCATTCGGTCGTGCTCACGCCCAGCGCCACGCTCCAGAACCCCGCTTTCCTGCCGTGCGACCAGAAGCCGATGGCGGTGGTGTTCGACATCGACGAGACGGTGGTGTTCAACCTCGGCTACGAACAGGCGAGCCTAGCGGCCGGCGGCGGCTACAGTGCCCAGCGTTGGGACGCCTGGGAGAAATCGGGCAGCAAGGCGGTCTCGCTCGCGCCCGGTGTCGAGGAGGCGATCAAGGTCGCACGCGACGCGCATGTCGAGGTGATCTTCAATTCGAACCGTTCGGGCGCGAACGCCGACAAGACCGCGGCGATGCTCAACGGGCTCGGCGTCGGGCCGGTCGCTTACGGCACCAATCTGTGGCTGAAGGGCGACAGCGGCAGCACCGGCAACGGCAAGGACGCGCGCCGGCAGGACATTTCGGTGCATTATTGCGTGATCGCGATGGTCGGCGACCAGCTCGGCGATTTCACCGATCTGTTCAACGCGAGCGACCTTACCCTTGCCGAGCGCCGCCAGCTTACCGCCAGCAAGGAACTCTATCTGCTGTGGGGGCATGGTTGGTTCATGCTGCCCAACCCGGCCTACGGCACCGCACTCAACGGCTCGCAGGCGGAGATCTTCCCCGCCGACAAGCGCTGGACGCCCGGGGCGACCCCTGCCTCTGATCCCGCTCCTACGGAGACGAAATAATGCCTTGGACCCGTGACGACATGGCCGCGCGCGCTGCGCGCGAGCTTCAGGACGGTTTCTACGTCAACCTCGGCATCGGCATCCCGACGCTGGTCGCGAACCACATCCCGGAGGGTGTCGAGGTGACGCTCCAGTCCGAGAACGGCATGCTCGGCATCGGCCCGTTCCCCTATGCGGGCGAGGAAGACGCCGATCTCATCAACGCAGGCAAGCAGACGATCAGCGAATTGCCGCAAAGCGCCTATTTCTCGTCGTCGGACAGCTTCGCGATGATCCGTGGCGGGCATATCGACCTCACCGTGCTCGGCGCGATGGAGGTTGCCGAGAACGGCGACATCGCCAACTGGATGATCCCGGGCAAGATGATCAAGGGCATGGGCGGCGCGATGGATCTCGTCGCCGGCGTGAAGAAGATCATCGTCGTCATGGAGCACACCAGCAAGAACGGCGACCCCAAGTTCATCCCCGCCTGCACGCTGCCGCTCACCGGCAAGAACGTGGTCGACATGATCGTCACCGATCTGTGCGTGTTCCAGCGGCACGACCATAGCAGCCCGTTCGCGCTGATCGAAGTCGCCCCCGGCGTGACGCCTGAGGAGGTCGCCGCCAAGACCACCGCCAGCTACACCGTAGCCCTCGCCGCGTGATGCTGCGCATCGCCGCGATCGGCCTGCTGGTCGTCGCGGTGCTGGTGGGCGCGATCCTGCTGCTGCTGACGCCACCGGGACAGCTTACCCTGCTTGACGCGGCGCTCGGTGGTGGCTGGGGTGCGCGCCGGCCGGGGCATGACGTGGCGTTCGGCAGCCACGGCCAGACGCTCGACGTGTGGCGGCCGGCGAACGCGGCGAGCAAGACGCTGCCGGTGGTGATCTTCTTCTACGGCGGCGGCTGGGTGGCGGGCTCGCACGACGCCTACGGCTTCGCGGCGCGGGCGTTCGCGCGGGCCGGCTTCGTCGTGGTCGTGCCCGATTATCGCAAGGTGCCCGACGTGCGCTTCCCCGCCTTTGTCGAGGATGGCGCGGAGGCGGTAAAGTGGACGCGCGCCCACGTCGCTCGCTACGGCGGCGACCCGGCGCGGATCGGCCTCGCCGGCCATTCGGCGGGATCGCACATCGCCACCCTGCTCGCGCTCGACCGGCACTACCTCGCGGCGCAAGGTGTCGCACCCGATACGATCAAGGCGGTGGTCGGCCTGTCCGGCCCCTATGACTTCTACCCCTGGACCTCCCCGCGCGCGATCGAGGCGTTCAGGGGCACGCGCGATCCGCTCACCACCCAGCCGATCAGCTATGCCCGCGCCGACGCGCCGCCGATGCTGCTCGTCACCTCCTCAGGCGATACCGAGGTCGAGCCGCGCAACGCGATCAGCCTCGCACGGCGGCTCACCGCGCTGGGGGCGTATGCCGAAGTGCGCGAGTATGACGCGCTCAGCCATGAAGGCGTGGCGATGGCGCTGTCGGTGCCGTTCCGCAGGATCGCGCCGGTGCTGGCCGACAGCGCTGCCTTCCTCCACCGCACGCTTGGGCGCTGAGCCTACGCATCATCCCGAATATGGCGCACCCACATGATGTGGTAAACGCCACATCAACGCACGGCCGCGCAACGAACATGCAGCGAAAGGTTGCAGCCGCGCATCAAATGGTTAAAGCGCGAGCATCATGGCTAATCCGCAGACGCTGTACGAAAAAATCTGGAACGCTCATGTCGTGGAGAAGCGCGACGACGGCACGTGCCTCATCTATATCGACCGTCATCTCGTCCATGAGGTGACGAGCCCCCAGGCGTTTGCCGGGCTTCGCGCCAACGGCCGCTGCGTGCGCCGTCCCGACCTTACGCTTGCGGTGCCCGACCACAATCTGCCGACCACGCCACGCCGCGATGCCGAGGGCCATCGCCTGCCGATCGCCGATGCGGAGAGCGCGCAGCAGCTCGACATGCTCGAGCGCAACACCGCCGAGTTCGGCATCGACTATATCGACGCGACCGCGCCCGAACAGGGCATCGTCCATGTCGTCGGCCCCGAACAGGGCTTCACGCTCCCCGGCACGACGCTCGTCTGCGGCGACAGCCACACATCGGCGCACGGTGCGATCGGCGCGCTGGCGTTCGGCATCGGCACGTCCGAGGTCGAGCATGTCCTCGCCACGCAGACGCTGCTGCTGACCCCGTCCAAGACGATGGAGGTCCGCATCGACGGCGCGCTCGGCGCGGGCGTGACCGCGAAGGACGTGATCCTCCACGTCATCGGCAGGATCGGCGCGGCGGGCGGCACCGGCTATGTGATCGAATATACCGGCTCGACGATCCGCGACCTGTCGGTCGAGGGGCGGCTGACCATCGCCAACATGTCGATCGAGGGCGGCGCGCGCGCCGGCCTGATCGCCCCCGACGAGACGACGTTCGCCTATCTGAAGGACCGGCCGATGGCGCCCAAGGGCGCGGCATGGGACGCGGCGGTCGCCTATTGGAAGACGCTGCCGAGCGACGCGGGCGCGGTGTACGACCGCACCGTGCTGATCGACGCGGGCGCGATCGCGCCATCGCTCACCTGGGGAACCAGCCCCGAGGACGTCGTGCCGATCACCGGCACCGTGCCCGATCCGATGAGCTTCGCCGATCCGTCCAAGCAGGTCGCCGCGCAGAAGTCGCTCGATTATATGGGCCTCACCCCCGGCACGCCGATGGCCGAGGTGCCCGTGCAGCACGTCTTCATCGGCAGCTGCACCAACAGCCGCATCGAGGATCTGCGCGCCGCCGCCGCCGTTGCGGGTGGCCGCCACGTCGCCGAGGGCGTGCGCGCTTTGGTCGTGCCGGGCTCCGGCCTCGTCAAGCGGCAGGCTGAGGCGGAGGGGCTCGACCGCATCTTCGTCGACGCCGGGTTCGAATGGCGCGAGCCGGGCTGTTCGATGTGTCTGGCGATGAACCCGGACAAGGTGCCGGCCGGCGAACGCTGCGCTTCCACCTCGAACCGCAATTTTGTCGGGCGGCAGGGGCCGGGTGCGCGCACGCATCTGGTGTCACCCGCAATGGCGGCGGCCGCCGCGATCAACGGCCGATTGAGCGACGTCCGCGAATTCGCATTGGGGAAACAGGCATGAAGCGCGCACTTATCCTGCTCATCATGGGCACCATCGTCAGCGGCGTCGCCGCTTATGCCGCGACCGCGCGGCCGATCCGCGCCGCGACGATGGTCGGCGAGCGCTGATACGCCGGGTGGCGGCGGTGTAAAGCCTGCCGACACGCCCATGACATTACGCGAAGGCACGATCCGATGAAGCCCGTCACCCAAGTCTCCGGCCGCGCCTATCCGTGGGGCGCGAAGAATATCGACACCGACGTCATCATTCCCGCGCACTGGCTCAAGACGGTCACGCGCGAGGGGCTGGGCAAAGGTGCGTTCGAGACGGTGCGTGCAGAGAGCGGCAACATCTTCGACGATCCGCGCTATGCCGGCAGCCCCGTGCTGATCGCGGGCGACAATTTCGGTTGCGGATCGAGCCGCGAGCATGCCGCCTGGGCGCTCGCCGATCTCGGCATCACCGCCGTGATCGCGCCGAGCTTTTCCGACATCTTCTCGGGGAACGCTTTCAAGAACGGCATCGTCACCGTCGTGCTGCCGCAGGACGCGATCGACCGGCTTATCGAGGTGGCGAAGACCGACACCGTGACGGTCGATCTCGAGACGATGACCGTCACCACCCCGTTCCAGGACCGCTTTCCCTTCAAGCTCGATCCGTTTCGCCGCCAGTGCCTGATGGAAGGGCTGGACGAAGTCGGGCTGACGCTGGCGCGTGATGCGGCGATCTCCGGCTACGAGGCGGGGCTTGCGCAGAGCCGGCCGTGGATGGCGGGCGAGCGTTTCCGCCCGAGCGCCTGACACGGCACCGTTGCGCAGGCGCACCGGCTTCCCTATCTCCTAAGCCACAGTTTCAGGCCCGAGGGGAAGCGCCAGATGACCACTTTCGACGAACGCGAGCGCGCGTTCGAAGCGAAATTCGCCCGTGACGAGGAAGTCGCGTTTCGTATCCACGCGCGGCGCAACCGCCTGCTCGGCTATTGGGCGGCGGATCTGATGAAGCTGACCAAGGAGGAGGCGGACACCTACGCCACCTCGGTCGTGCATGCCGATTTCGAGGAGGGTGGCGACGACGACATGGTGCGCAAGCTGCTCGGCGATCTCACCGCCGCGCAGGTCGAGTGCGACGAGGCGCTGGTGCGCCGCGCGATCGACGAGCGCACCGTCGAGGCGCGCCGCCAGCTGCTGGCGTCCGAATAACATGCCGATGGCCGCGCATGAGATCGAGGCGCTGATCGTCGCCGCGATCCCCGACGCCAGGGTCGAGATGACCGATCTCGCCGGCGACAACGACCATTGGGCCGCGCGCGTGACCAGCGAGACGTTTCGCGGCCTGCCCCGCGTGAAGCAGCAGCGTGCCGTCTATGCCGCGCTCGGCGAGCGTATGGGCGGCGTGCTCCATGCGCTTCAGCTTACCACCGCCGTTCCAGAGTGAAGGAAACCCGTAATGACTGACGAAACCCAGGCCCGTCTGGCCGAGATGGTCGGCAAGAGCGACGTTCTGCTGTTCATGAAGGGCAGCCCGCTGTTCCCGCAGTGCGGCTTCTCCAGCCGTGCCGTCGCGATCCTCAACCATGTCGGTGTCGAGTTCGACAGCGTCGACGTGTTGCAGGATCAGGGCGTGCGGCAGGGCATCAAGCAGTTCTCCGACTGGCCGACCATCCCGCAGCTCTACGTCAAGGGCGAGTTCGTCGGCGGGTCGGATATCATGATGGAAATGTACGAAAGCGGCGAGCTGTCGCAGTTGCTGACCGATGCGGGTCTGGTGAAAGCCGCCTGAGCGATTCGGCGCGTCGCGCCCGGCAGCTTTGCCGGGTGCGGACGGGCCGACGCGAGATCGGGGGGGCAGCATCGGCCCGTCCTGCTGAAGCGTTTCCGCTTGGCTGCCTCTATCATTGCAGGGCTCGTGCCAGTTTCCTGAAGTGGCGGAATTGCTGGGGTTTTCGGAACGCGCCGCGATTTCGGACGAGGCGAGTGTAAGCGTTTCCGACACGCGCCGACCCCCGACTTTCGCCGAAGACGAGCGGACGCAACCGGCTTCGACAAGCGCATTGCGAGCCGCTACCTTGCCCGCATGACCACCCTCCCCACGCTCCGTACCGGCGGGCGCATCCTCGTGGACCAGTTGCTCGCGCAAGGCTGCGACCGGATCTTCACCGTCCCCGGCGAAAGTTTCCTCGCCGTTCTCGACGCGCTTCATGATACGCCTGCGATCGACCTGGTGGTGTGTCGGCAGGAAGGCGGCGTCGGCTTCATGGCGTGTGCGGATGGTGCGCTGACCGGCCGCCCCGGCGTCGCCTTCGTCACGCGCGGGCCGGGCGCGACCAACGCATCGATCGGCGTGCATGTCGCTCGCCAGGACAGCCAGCCGATGATCCTGTTCATCGGCGATGTCGATCGCGCCACGCGCGACCGCGAGGCGTTTCAGGAGATCAACTTCGAGGCGATGTTCGCGCCGGTCGCCAAATGGGCCGCGCGGATCGACGATGCGCGCCGCATCCCCGAATATGTCGCGCGCGCGTACGCCGTCGCAATGAACGGGCGACCCGGCCCGGTCGTGCTCGCGCTGCCTGAGGACATGCTCAAGGATGTCGTGGAAGCGGTCGACCGGCCGCGCGTCGAGCCACTCGCGCAAGGCTGCGACGAAGCGGCGATCGATCAGTTGTGCGACCTGCTCGTCACCGCCGAACGCCCGCTCGCGATCGTCGGTGGCGCAGGGTGGGACGTCAACGCCTCGGTGACGTTCGCCGATTGGGCGGCCCGGGTCGGGTTACCGGTGGCGGCGGCGTTCCGGCGGCAGGATGCCATCGCCAACGATTGCCCGGTCTATGCCGGCAACCTCGGCTACGGCCCCAACCCGAAGCTGGTCGCGCGCGTGCAGGCGGCCGATCTGCTGATCGTCGTCGGCCCGCGGCTCGGCGAGGCGACCACCGATGGCTACACGCTCATCACCCCCGATTATCCCGGCCAGCGGCTCGTCCATATTCACCCGGACGCGAGCGAACTCGGCATGACCTATCGCACCGATCTCGCGATTTGCGCGACCATGGCGGCGTTCACCGAGGCGCTGCTGCTTGCGGACGGCCCGCGCCACCCCGCCGGAGCGGAGGCGCATGCGCAGTACCGCGCATGGTCGACACCGGCGCCGCGCGCCGACCTCACACTCGATCTCGCGCTGTGCGTCGCGGCGATGCGCGAGCGGATGCCGGCGGATACGATCATCTGCAACGGCGCGGGCAATTACAGCGGCTGGTGGCATCGCTACTGGCGCTACACCGGGCCGGTGAGCCAGCTCGCCCCCACCGCCGGGGCGATGGGCTATGGCGTGCCCGCCGCCACCGCCGCCGCTTTGCGCCACCCGGAACGGCGCGTGGTGGCGCTCGCGGGCGACGGCTGTTTCCTGATGAACGGGCAGGAACTCGCCACCGCCGTCGCGCACGGCGCGGACATGCTGGTGCTGGTGATCGACAATGGCGGCTACGGCACGATCCGCATGCATCAGGAGCGCGACTATCCCGGCCGGGTGAGCGGCACGCGGTTGCACAACCCCGACTTCGCCGCACTCGCGCGGGCCTATGGCTGCTGGGCGGAGACGGTCGAGATCACCGAGGCGTTCGCGCCCGCGCTGGAGCGCGCACTCGCCGCGCCGGGCGTGAAGCTGCTCCACCTCAAGACCCAGATGCGCGCGATCACCGCCGGAGCGATGCTGCCGGAGGGGACCATCTGACCGACCTTATGCTGATCCCCGGCGAGGGCCAGGTCCAGTTACGAAACGCGGCTAAACGGATGCTACGCTCCGTTACGACTCCTTCTCCAACTGGCGCCCGGCCTTCGCCGGAGACCAGAACGCGCCATATAAAAAGCCGCCCCGGTTTCCCGGGACGGCGCACTCTCCTGCAACTCTCGCGGCGGTCAGATGTCGTCGCCGAGCAGTCCTTTGACCTTGCCCTTGAGCTGCTGGCCCTTGCCGGTCGCTTCCTGATCGGCGCCTTCGGCTTGCGTTACGGGATCGTCGCTCTGCTGCTTGGCCTTGCCGAGCGCTTCGTTCACGTTGCCTTTGATCTTGTCGACGAGTTCACCCATGACGGAATCTCCTGTCGGTTGCCGCATCATCGCAAGTGCGAGACGCTACCTGTTGGAAAGAACGGGCAAGGCCCGCACTTGTTCCATGTGGGTGATCGAGGTTAAGCCTCAGATCAGCCCCGACAGGGGGCTCGACGGATCGGCGTAGCGGCGCTTGCCCATGCGCCCGGCGAGATAGGCAAGCCGCCCCGCCTCGACACCCGCCTTCATCGCCGCCGCCATCATGATCGGGTCCTTCGCCTCGGCGATCGCGGTATTCATCAGCACGCCGTCGCAGCCGAGCTCCATCGCCGCCGCCGCATCCGATGCGGTGCCTACGCCGGCATCGACCAGCACCGGCACGCCCGCGCCTTCGACGATCAGCCGGATCGTCACCTGGTTCTGGATGCCCAGCCCCGATCCGATCGGCGCGCCCAGCGGCATGATCGCGACCGCGCCGGCATTCTCCAGCCGCTTCGCCGCGATCGGATCGTCCACGCAATAGACCATCGGCAGGAAGCCTTCCTTGGCGAGCACCTCGGTCGCGCGCAGCGTCTCGACCATGTCGGGGTAGAGCGTCTTGGCCTCGCCCAGCACTTCGAGCTTCACCAGATCCCAGCCGCCTGCCTCGCGCGCGAGGCGCAACGTGCGGATCGCCGATTCGGCATCGAAGCAGCCGGCCGTGTTGGGCAGATACGTCACCTTCTTGGGGTCGATATAGTCGGTCAGCATCGGTGCCTTGGGGTCCGACACATTGACGCGGCGCACCGCGACCGTGACGATCTCGGCTCCGCTCGCTTCCAGCGCGGCGGCGTTCTGTGCGAAATCCTTGTACTTGCCGGTGCCGACGATCAGCCGCGAGCGGAAGGTGCGCCCCGCCACCGTCCACGTATCCGCCGCAACCGGGGCGGCGTGGTCGCCACCCCCGACGAAATGCACGATCTCCAGCTCGTCGCCATCCTCGACCAATACATCCTTCAGCGTCGAGCGCGGCACCACCGACAGGTTGCGTTCGACCGCGACCTTCTCGGGCAGCAGCCCCATGTCCGCGGCGAGATCCGCGATCGTCAGCCCGGCGCGGATGCGGCGATGCTCGCCGTTAATCGTGATCGAAAGGGTTCCGTCTGTGTGCATATCGATTCCTGCGTTACATGCCGCGCGGCGCGAAGCCCCTGTGCCGCTCGCCCCCCGCGAAGTCGAGACGCTGTGCCAAGCGTCTCGACTTCGCGGGGGCCGAGCGGGTAAGGGTGGCGGCAACGATATAGGCGCGCGCCTCGCACCCGCAAACGAAAGTCCGAGATGCCCGACACCATCTTCGTCCTCAACGGCCCGAACCTCAACCTGCTCGGCACGCGCGAGCCCGAGATCTACGGGCACGAGACGCTCGACGACATCGCCGGCATGCTTGAGGACCGCGCGCGCGAGCTCGATCTGTCGGTCGACGTGCGCCAGTCGAACCACGAGGGGCATCTGGTCGACTGGCTGCACGAGGCGCAGGCGACGGGCGCGAAGGCGGTGCTGCTCAACGCCGGTGCGCATACTCACACCTCCATCGCGATCCATGATGCGGTCAAGGGCATTAGAACGCCGGTGATCGAGGTGCATCTGTCGAACCCGCATACGCGCGAGGCGTTTCGCCACAAAAGCTATGTCGGCATGGCGGCAAAGGGCACGGTGGCGGGTTTCGGAGCGCTTTCCTACATGCTGGCGCTTGAAGCGGCGGCGCGGTTCTGACAGGACGCGCCGTTAAATTCAGCGCAAGAACAGGATAGCAGGGGTCGTATGACCGAGAACACCACCAACGATGCCATGCGGATCGACGTCGATCTGGTCCGCCAGCTCGCCGAGATGCTGGACGCGACCGATCTGACCGAGATCGAAGTCGAGGACGGCGACCGCAAGATCCGCATCGCGCGCAAGGCGCCCGCCGTGGCCGCCGCGCCGATGCAATATGCCGCGCCGACCGCACCCGCCCCAGCGCTCGCACCCGCGCTGTCCGCGCCGGCCGAGATCGTCGCCTCACCCGCAGCCGTCGCGGCGAACGCGGTCAAGTCGCCGATGGTCGGCACCGTCTATCTCTCGGCCGAGCCGGGCGCGAAGGCGTTCGTGTCGGTCGGCGACAAGGTGGCGGCGGGCGACACGCTGCTGATCGTCGAGGCGATGAAGGTGATGAACCCGATCACCGCCGCGTCGGCCGGCACGGTCAAGGCGGTGCTGGTCGAGAACGGCCAGCCGGTCGAATTCGATCAGCCGCTGGTGGTCGTAGAGTAACATGCCCGAAATCAAGAAGCTGCTGATCGCCAATCGCGGCGAGATCGCGCTGCGTATCCACCGCGCGTGCCATGAAATGGGCATCCAGACGGTCGCGGTGCATTCCACCGCCGATGCCGATGCGATGCACGTTCGGCTCGCCGATCAGGCGATCTGCATCGGCCCGCCGTCGGCGGCGGAGAGCTATCTCAACATTCCCAACATCATCTCGGCAGCCGAGATTTCGGGTGCGGACGCGATCCACCCCGGTTACGGCTTCCTGTCGGAGAACGCCAAGTTCGCCGAGATCGTCGAGGCGCATGGACTGATCTTCGTCGGGCCGAAGCCCGAACATATCCGCACGATGGGCGACAAGGTCGAGGCGAAGCGGACGGCGGGCGCGCTCGGCCTGCCGCTGGTGCCGGGCTCGGACGGCGCGATCAGCGATATCGAGGAAGCGCGCCGCGTCGCGGACCGGATCGGCTACCCGGTCATCATCAAGGCGGCGTCGGGCGGCGGCGGGCGCGGCATGAAGGTGTGCGCCAGCGAGGACGAGCTGGAAACGCTGATGCAGCAGGCCGGCAGCGAGGCTAAGGCCGCGTTCGGTGATGCCACCGTCTATCTCGAAAAGTACCTCGGCAATCCGCGCCACATCGAATTCCAGGTGTTCGGCGACGGCAACGGCAATGCGATCCATCTGGGCGAGCGCGACTGTTCGCTCCAGCGCCGCCACCAGAAGGTGCTGGAGGAGGCCCCCTCGCCCGTCCTCGGCCCCGAGGATCGCGCACGGATGGGCGGCATCGTCGCCAAGGCGATGGCCGACATGGCCTATCGCGGTGCGGGCACGATCGAATTCCTGTGGGAAGACGGCGAGTTCTACTTCATCGAGATGAACACGCGGCTCCAGGTCGAACATCCCGTCACCGAAGCGATCACCGGCATGGATCTGGTGCGCGAGCAGATCCGCATCGCCGAGGGCCATCCGCTGTCGGTCGCCCAAGACGAGCTGGAGTTTCGCGGACATGCGATCGAATGCCGCATCAACGCCGAGGATCCGCGCACGTTCGCGCCTTCGCCGGGCAAGGTCGACTATTTCCACGCGCCGGGCGGCATGCACGTCCGCGTCGATAGCGGGCTGTACGCCGGCTATCGTATCCCGCCCTATTACGATTCGATGATCGCCAAGCTGATCGTCTATGGCCGCACCCGCGAGGGCTGCCTGATGCGCCTGCGCCGCGCGCTCGAGGAGTTCGTGATCGACGGCGTCAAGACGACGATCCCGCTGCACCAGGCGCTGCTCGACGATCCCGAGTTCCAGGCCGGCGACTATACGATCAAGTGGCTTGAGGAATGGCTCGCGCGGCCTGAGAATCAGGGCTGATCTGATCCCCGGCGAACGCCGCGGCCCAGTTGGGGGACGGTGATAAGGGCGATGAGTCGTACCACCGCTTTTGCTACCGTCATCGAAACCGTGAGACGTTCGCGGTTATCCGAACGCGCGACACACTTCGTCACCCCGGACGTGTTCCGGGGTCCACAGCGCCGCAAACGCCTGCCTTGAAGTGTGTCGAACCGTGGATGCCGGAACACGTCCGGCATGACGAAGGGTGTTTCACAAGCCCTCGGCTTCGCCCGGGGCGAACGAAGGGCGGCGCGGGGTTGCTTAACCGCATCGCCGCTCCCTAAGGTGCGCGCCGACCCGGAGAACACGACATGGCCGTCATCGCCGACCTGAAGGCGCTCACCCCCGCGCAGAAAAGCTCGATCTGGGCGAGCTATCTCGGCTGGACGCTCGACGCGTTCGATTTCTTCCTGATGGTGTTCATGTTCTCGGCGGTGGCGAAGGAGTTCGGCACCGACGTGAAGACCACCGCCGAGGCGACGTTCTTCACGCTCGCCGCGCGGCCGTTCGGCGCGTTCGTGTTCGGGCTCGCCGCCGATCGCTTCGGCAGGCGGCCGGTGATGATGATCGTCATCCTCGCCTTCTCGGCCTTTTCGGTGCTGTCGGCGTTCGCGTGGAGCCTCACCTCGCTGTTCGTCATCCGCTTCCTGTTCGGCTTCGCGATGGGCGGCGAATGGGGCATCGGCGCGAGTCTGGTGATGGAGAGCATTCCCGCCAAGATGCGCGGCTTCGTCTCCGGGCTGCTGCAATCGGGCTACCCATCGGGCTATTTCCTCGCCAGCCTCGTGTTCTTCCTGTTGTTCGACCGGATCGGCTGGCGCGGCATGTTCCTCGTCGGGGTGATCCCGGCGATCCTTGTTTTCCTGATCCGCATGCATGTCGAAGAAAGCCCGGCCTATGAAGCGCTAGCGAAGAAGCCACGCGTCAACCCGATCGCCGCGCTCACAAGCAACTGGCGGATCGCGCTGTACCTCGTCGTGCTGATGGCGGGGTTCAACTTCCTCAGCCACGGCACGCAGGATGTGTATCCGACCTTCCTCAAGGTCCAGCACCACCTCTCGACGCAGACGGCGGGACTGATCGCGATGGTGATGAACGCGGGCGCGATCGTCGGCGGGATCGGCTTCGGCATCTGGTCCGAGCGGATCGGGCGCAAGCGCGCGATCATCATCGCTTCGCTGTGTGCGCTGCCGGTCATCCCGCTCTGGGCGTTTTCGGTGACGCCGCTGATGCTGGCCGCGGGTGCGTTCCTGATGCAGGTCGCGGTGCAGGGCGCATGGGGGATCGTGCCGGTCCATCTCAACGAGCTGTCGCCGGCGGCGGTGCGCGGCATGTTCCCGGGCTTTGCCTATCAGCTCGGCAATCTGATCGCCGCGCGAAATGCCGTGATTCAGGCCGACATCGCCGAGCGCCACGGTGGCGACTACGGGCTCGCGCTGGCGATGGTGGCGGGGATCACCGTGGTCGTGATTGTCATCTGGACCGCGATCGGCCCCGAGCGGCGCGACGTGGACTTCGTCAAGGAAGCGGAAGGGCAGCAAACGGCATGAAGGCGACGATCTGGCACAATCCGCGTTGCGGCACCTCGCGCAATACGTTGGCGATCCTTCAGGAGACGCCGGGCGTGGAGGTCGAGGTGGTCGAGTATCTCAAGACCCCGCCGACGCGCGACACGCTCGCCGCGCTGTATGCGAGGGCGGGAATGCGCCCGGCCGACGGCGTGCGGGCCAAGGAGGCGACCGATCGCGGGCTCGATGTGGCGACGATGACCGACGATCAGGTGCTCGACGCAATGATGGCCGAGCCGATCCTGATCCAGCGCCCATTGGTCGAGACCGACAAGGGCGTGGTGCTGGCGCGCCCGCCTGAGGCGGTTCGCGCGATCCTGTGAGCGAGACTATGTGTCCCCGCGAAGGCGGGGACCCAGTCTGGGCTCCCGCCTTCGCGGGAGCACATTCGGTGACGCCGGCTTACGCCTCCTCGATCTCCGCACCCGGTCCGTTCTTGATCACCGAGGCGATCGCGTTGCGCGCGGCGACCTTGCTCGAATAGCCCTCGGTCCAGAAGATCACTTCGCCGTTATATTTGAACTTGGCGACATACTCGCCGGCCTTGTTCTGCTCGATTACGAATTTGTGCGCCATGTCGATCTCCGTCTGAACCGCGCGAGGTTAGCCGCGCTCATACTCACACGCCAGCGAAACGATCGGGCGCGTAGCGGGCCGGATCGATCGTCGCGACGATCGGATCGGGCGCAGCGCCCAGCAACAGCCCGGCCGCCAGCGCGGCAGCGGCGGGCGCGGTCTGGATGCCGAAACCACCCTGGCCTGCGCACCAGAAGAACCCCGGCACGCGCGCGTCGAAGCCATAGACCGGCAGCCGATCGGGCGCGAAGCTGCGTAAGCCCGCCCAGCGCCGTTCGACCTTGACCACGCGCCAGCCGACCACCCGCTCGAACCGATCGATCGCCAGCGCCACGTCGATCTCCTCGGGCTGCGCATCGCAAGGCAGTGTCGCGGTCTCGTCATGCGGGCTGAGCCACAGTCGCCCGTCGGCGGCGGGCTTAAAATAGAAGCCTCCAGAAATGTCGACGACCAGCGGCAGGTCGGCGGGTGCGGGCGGATCGGTCAGCAACTGGACGACGGTGCGGCGGTACGGCTGCACGCCGATTGGCACGGCCCCGGCCATCGCCGCAACGGGATCGGCCCAGGCGCCGGCGGCGTCGACGAGGATATCCGCGCGGTAGGTCGTATCGCCGGCGACGATCGACCAGCCCGCCGCGTCGCGGGTCGCCGCGTGCAACGGCGCACCCGTCACCAGCATCGCCCCGGCGCGCCGTGCGGTGGCGAGATATGCGGCATGAAGCGCAGCGACGTCGATCGCGGCGGTGCTCGGCTCGGCGACACCGAGCGACCAGTCCGGGTTCAGCCCGGCAATATGCGTGGCCGGGTTGGTGCGATCGAGCGCGATGCCGCTGCCCGCGAACGCCGCGACAAAGGCGTGGATCGCCGCCGCATCGCTCCCGCGCCCGATGTGCAGCGCACCGCAGGGCGCAAGCAACCCGCCCGCGCGCAACACCGGCCCCGAGGCGGTGGTGAGCGGCTGAACGCCGGGACCGCCATAGGTTTCGGACCAGAACGCCGCCGATCGCCCGGTGGCGTGATAGCCGGGCGCGTCCTCCCCCTCGATCAACAGCACGCGCGCGCGGTCGCCGATCGCAGCGGCGAGACTCGCGCCCGCCATGCCGGCGCCGACGATCGCGATATCGTGGCGCATCACGCGCGCACCGTCAGCCGATCCGACAAAAACGCGTCGATCTCACCGAGCGCGCGGTCCCGCACCGCATCGACTTCGCGCAGAATCTCATGCGCCGATTCGCGTCCGAAGCGCACCACGCGTGCATCGGGCAGCTTTGCGGCGATGCGTCGCGCTGCGCGGGCGGAAACGAGCTTGTCGTGATCCGCCACCAGCATCAGCATCGGCACGCGCACGCCGGCAAGCCGCGAATCGGACCGCATCGCCCGGGTCGAGGCGAACGCTTCGATCAGCCAGCGCCAGCTCGGCGGGCCGAGCAGCAGGTCTGGCTGCGCTGTCTGCCAGTAGATTTCGTCGGCATAGCGTTCGTCGTCATGCGTGAGCAGCGCCTGCCGTGTCTCGGTGGTGGCGGGGATTTCGTTGCCACGCCACGCCTGTCGCGCGGGGTCGCCGATCCGCCCGAACGCGCGCGCGCCCCATTCGCCCAGCCCCGCCCCGATCGGGCTGTTGAGCCCCAGCATCGGCGCGACCAGCACCGCCGCATCGGGCGAAATCGCACCCTCCGCAATCGCACGGAGGACAAGATGCCCGCCCATCGAATGGCCGATCGCGACGCGCGGGGCGATGGCAGCCGCGCTCCACATCTGCCAAAACCGTTCGAAATCCGCGACGTAGAGTGCGAAGCTCTCGATATGGCCGACCCGCGCATTGGGTGAGCATCGCCCCGACCCGCCCTGCCCGCGCCAGTCGAACGCGGTGACCGACCAGCCCTTCGCGTGCCAGTGCGCGAGCGTCTCCAGATATTTCTCGAACACGTCGCCGCGCCCGGCCTGGAACAGGATGCTCCCGCACGCCGTGCCGTCGGCCGGCCAGTCGAACCGCCGCAGCATCCAGCCGTCCGCCGCGCGCCAGCGGCTCACCGTCGCGCCGGCCGGGATCGCTCGGCGATAGAGTTGCGGGGCCAGCATCGCGCTTGGTTACTTTTTTGAAAGCCAATCCGTCTAGGAACTTTTCCGATGGGTGGGACCGAAATCTTGGCATTGCTGCCATGCGCGCTCGCGCTGCTCCTGGTGTGGGCGGGGATCGAGGACGCGCGCACCCGCGAGATCGCCAATTGGAAGAACCTCGCCATCGCGCTGCTCGCGCCCGCCTGGTGGTGGGCGAGCGGCATGGCGGCGTGGCCCGACATGGTGATCCAGCTCGGCGTCGCGGCGCTGGTGTTCGCGGTGTTCTGCGGCGCGTTCGCCTGCGGGTGGATGGGTGGCGGCGACGTCAAGATGATCGGCGCGCTTGGCCTGTGGTTCCCGCTGCCGGTGCTGGTGTGGATGCTGGTGGTGATGTCGATCGCCGGCGGCGTGCTGACCGTGCTGATGCTGTTCGACCGCGGCGCGCGGCGCGGTGGCGAGATCGAGGTGCCCTACGGCGTCGCGATCGCCTTCGCCGCTTTGCTCGCGCTGCGTGAACTGCATCTTAACCACTCTCCTATAATGGTTTGAGCCGGATTTTAGCCGGGCGTCGAAAGGCCTGAGATGAACAGTCGCAAGTTGATATTGCTGGTGAGTGCGCTGCTGGTCGCCGCCGTCACGGCGTTCATGGCACGCAGCCTGATGGTCGGCGCGCCTGCGCCGCAAGCGGGCGCGGTGGTCGTCGCGGCGCCGGTCAACGGCCCCGAGGTGCTCGTCGCGACCCGCGCGCTGCCGATCGGCACGATCCTCGATGCGACGGCGGTCAAATACCAGCCGTGGCCGAAGGAACTGGTCGAGAACGCCTATTTCCTCCACCAAGGCGGCTTCGATCCCAAGACGCTTCAGGGCACGGTGGTGCGCAACGCGATCACCGCCGGGCAGCCGATCACGCAGGGCGCGCTGGTCAAGCCGGGCGATCGCGGCTTCCTCGCCGCAGCCCTCGGGCCGGGCATGCGCGCGGTGACGGTGCCGGTGTCGCAGCAGAGCGGCGTCGCCGGCTTCGTGTTCCCGGGCGACCGTATCGATCTGGTGCTGACGCAGAGCGTCGTCGGCGGTGGCGATGGCGCCCCGCTCAAGGTCGCGGAGACGGTGATGCGCAACGTCCGCGTCCTCGCCACCGATCAGCGCACCGACAATACGGTCGACGAGAACGGCAAGACGCAGGTCCGCACCTTCTCGATGGTGACGCTCGAGGCGACGCCCAAGATGGCCGAGCAGATCGCGGTCGTGCAGACGCTCGGCTCGCTGTCGCTGTCGCTGCGCAGCCTTGCGGACAATCAGCAGGAACTCGAACAGGCGATCGCCAGCGGCGATGTGAGCGTGCCGAACGGCAACGACCCGAAAGCCGAGAAGGCGATGATGGTCAAGGTCGCGGGCCAGCCTTCGGCAGGCGCTTCGTCCTTCGAAACGGGTGCCGACGTGTCGCGCTTCCAGCGCCGCACCGTGCCCGGCAAGCCGATCGATGCAAGCACGCCGGCCGGTGCCGCGCAGCTCGCGAAAGGCCCGATCGTTCGGGTCGCCCGGGGGAATGCCGTGACGGATGTCGCGGTTGGGGGGAAGAAGTAAGATGCGCACTCTGTCGAAGTCGATCGGTTGGCCGCTGGCCGTCGCGCTGGCGGCGGGGGCCGCCACCGCCGCCCCGTACAAGCGCCCCGCAGCACCCCGGCGCACCGCGCCCACCGCCGCACCGAGCACGGTGTTGCAGGTGAGCACCGGCCGCGGCCGCCTCATCAACCTGCCCCGCCCGATCACCGACGTGTTCGTCGCGAGCGACGCGATCGCCGACGTGCAGGTCCGCTCGCCCACGCAGATCTACATCTTCGGCAAGGGCGCGGGCGAGACCACCGTCTCGGCAACCGGTGCGGGTGGCGGCGTCGTCTATGCGGCGACGGTGCGGGTCGGCAACAACTTCGACACCATCCAGCAGATGCTCAACATGGCAATGCCGGATGCGCACATCACCGCGACGACGATGAACGGCCTTGTGCTGCTCACCGGCTCGATCGCGAGCCCCGGCGACGGCGCCGAGGCGGAGCGGCTGGTGCAATCCTATGTCGGCGACAGCGTGAAGGTGCTGTCGCGGCTGAAGACCGCAACGCCGCTTCAGGTCAATCTACAGGTGCGTTTCGCCGAGGTGGCGCGCAGCTTCGTCAAGAACATCGGCGTCAATCTCACGACGTACGACAAGGCGGGCGGTTTCCAGTTCGGTTTGGGCCAGGGTCGCGGCGCTGCCACGCAATATACCGTCGGGGGGGGGCTGTTCACCGGGGGCACCACCGCGAGCACCGGCAGCAGCCTCCTCACCACCGCCGCCACCGGCACAACGGTCGGCATAGCCGGGCATCTACTGGGGCTCGATCTGCTCTCCTCGCTCGATCTGGGCGAGACGGACGGTCAGGTGACGACGCTCGCCAACCCGAACCTCACCGCGCTGTCGGGCGAAACCGGCACCTTCCTCGCCGGCGGTGAAATCCCGATCCCGATCAGCCAGGGCCTCGGCGCGGTTTCGGTCGAGTACAAGCAGTACGGCGTCAGCCTCGCCTATACGCCGACGGTGCTGTCCGATGGGCGCATCTCGCTGCGTGTCCGCCCGGAAGTGTCGCAGCTCACCTCCGAAGGCGCTGTGACGATCAGCGGCGTGACCATCCCGGCGCTCAGCACCAGGCGTGCGGAGACGACGGTCGAGCTGGGTTCGGGTCAGAGCTTCATGATCGCCGGGTTGCTCCAGAACGATCACAACAACTCGATCACCAAGGCACCCGGTGTCGGCGACATGCCCGTGCTCGGCGCGCTATTCCGCTCGAACGCGTTCAAGCGCAACGAGACCGAACTGGTGATCGTCATCACTCCGTATCTCGTCAAGCCGGTCGACGCGAACCAGATCGTGCTGCCGACCGACGGCTACAAGGCACCGACCGATCTCAACCAGATCCTGTTCGGCCAGTTGGGCGGCGGCACCACCGGCGCGCAGCGGCCCAAGCCGAGCATGGCGGCCCCGGTCACGCAGCCCGCACTCGGCGCAGTGGCGCCGGTGCCGGCCGCACCGCCGCAACAGCCCGGCATGCCCGTCGCGCCCGCCGATCGGGCGCAGGCCGTGGCCGAACCACGCGCGCACAAGCCCGCCGCAGCGGTCGCGCCCGGCTTCGACACAAACTGATGCTCTCTCGCAAGGACTTCACCATGCGCAAACATTGGACCCTGATCGCGGCCCTCGCCCCGGCGCTGGCGCTCGGCGCGTGCACGGGCACGCAGAACCGCGGGCTCGAATCGGTTCACCAGCCGGTCGTCTCGCAGACCGACTACGTGTTCGACGTCGCGACCGCCGGCAAGGGGCTTGCCCCCGGCGAGGCACAGCGGCTCGCGGGCTGGATGGCGTCGCTGCGGCTCGGCTATGGCGACCATGTCGCGCTTGAAGACCCCAACGGCTATGCCGTCGCCGCGCATGACCAGATCGCCGCGCAGGTCGCACGCTACGGCCTGCTGCTCGCCGACGATGCGCCCGCCACCGATGCACCGCCCGCCGCGGGCACGCTGCGCCTGGTGGTCAGCCGCATGAAGGCGACCGTGCCGGGCTGCCCGGATTTCAGCCGCGTCGGCCAGCCTGATTTCGAGAACCATACCGGCTCCAACCAGGGCTGCGCGATCAACGCGAACCTCGCCGCGATGGTCGCCAATCCGATGGATCTCGTCCACGGCCAGCAGGGCGGCACCCTGATCGACACCGCCTCGGCAACCAAGGCGATCCAGTCCTTCCGCAAGACCGCACCGACCGGCGAAGGTGGCCTCAAGGCAGGGAGCAGCACGAAATGAACGCGCCTTTCAGTTTGAGCAAGATCGGGCTGCGCGATCCCTTCGTCGCCTATGTCTGCGACGAGAACACCGCCGACACGATCCGCAGCGTCGCCTCGGAAATGGGCTGGTCGCCCGAGAAGGTGAACAAGGGAGGCTTGCGCAACGCGGTCCAGTCGCTCTCGGTCTCGGCAAGCCCGCAGATCCTGCTGGTCGATCTGTCGGAAAGCGGCGATCCGCTCAACGACATCAACGCGCTTGCCGAGGTGTGCGAGCCCGGCACCGTCGTGATCGCGGCGGGGCAGGTCAACGACGTGCGGCTGTACCGCGATCTCGTCGTCAGCGGCATCCAGGATTATCTGCTCAAACCGCTGAACCCGGCCATGCTGCGCGAGGCGTTCACGCATGCGCAGGCGATCTTCAACGCGCCCAAGGTGACCGAGGATGTCGGCGGACGTCCGCACTGCGCGACCGCGTTCATCGGTACGCGCGGCGGCGTCGGCGCCTCCACGCTCGCCACCTCGATGGCGTGGCTGATGAGCCAGCGCGGCCCCCGCAACACCGCGATCCTTGATCTCGACGTGCATTTCGGCACCGGCGCGCTCGCGCTCGATCTCGAACCCGGCCGCGGCCTGACCGACGCGATCGAAAACCCGAGCCGTATCGACGGGCTGTTCATCGAACGCGCGATGGTCAAGGCGGGCGAGAACCTGTCGGTGCTGTCGGCGGAAGCGCCGATCAACGCGCCGATCATGACCGATGGCTCCGCCTTCTATCAGTTGCAGGAGGAGATGCGGCTCGCCTTCGAATGCACCATCGTCGATCTGCCGCGCGGCATGCTGGTGCAGCATCCGCACCTCGTCGCCGAAATTCAGGTCGCGGTCGTCGTCACCGAGCTGACACTGGCATCGGCACGCGACACGATCCGCATCCTGTCGTGGCTGAAGTCGAATGCGCCGCAGACGCAGGTTTTCGTCGTCGCCAACAAGGTGCTGCCGGCCGCCGCGCTCGAGATCAGCCGCAAGGATTTCGAAGGGTCGATCGAACGCAAGATCGATATCCTGGTGCCCTACGACCAGAAGCTCGCCGCCCAGTCCGCCAAGCTCGGCAAGACCATGGGCGAGACCGGCAAGGGCTCCAAAACGCTCGCGCCGCTGATCGAGCTGACGACCACCATCATGGCGATCGGTGACAGCGAGGGTGCAGCGGAGCCCGGCCGCAAGAAGAAGGCCAAGGGCGATTCGCTCCTCGGCAAGTTCGGCGACCTTAAGGGCATGCTGCCCAAGCGCGCGCCCAAGAAGTGACCGCCATCCTGAACCACCGGAGCGATTGAAGCCGCGATGCAGACGATGCCGATCCTTGCCGTCGCCCTTGGCGCGATCGGCGTGCTGATCCTGATGGCGTTCGCGCTGACCGGGCCGTCGCCCGAGCGAGCGAGCGCGCGTCGGCTGTCGTCGGTGCGCGAACGGCACAGCGAAAACGCCTCGGCGCTCGCTGCGGTGCAGGCGCGCCGGATCTCCGCATCGCGTGGTAACAAGATGGATGCCGCGGCGATGCGCTTCCTGCCGCGCCCGGCCGCGCTCAAGAAGCGGCTGGCGATGACCGGCAAGACCTGGACGGTCGGTCAATACGGCATGGCGACGCTCATCCTGACCATCATCGTAGCGATCGCCCTCAAGATCGCCGGGCTACCGCTGTTCCTGTCGCTGCTGCTCGGTGTCGTCGTCGGCGCGGGACTGCCCCATAAGGTGGTCGGATTCTTCATCAAGAAGCGCATTGCCAAGTTCACCGTCAAGTTCCCCGACGCCATCGAACTGCTGGTGCGCGGTCTGCGCTCGGGCCTGCCGATCACCGAGACGATCGGCGTGGTCGCGCAGGAAGTCGACGGCCCGATCGGCGTCGAGTTCCGCTCGATCACCGACAAGATGCGGATCGGCCGCACGCTCGACGCGGCGCTTCAGGACACCGCCGACCGGCTCGGCACGCCCGAATTCCAGTTCTTCTGCATCACCATCGCGATCCAGCGCGAAACCGGCGGCAACCTTGCCGAGACGCTCGCCAACCTGGCGACGGTACTGCGCATGCGCAGCCAGATGAAGCTCAAGATCAAGGCGATGTCGTCCGAATCCAAGGCGTCGGCCTATATCGTCGGCGCGTTGCCGTTCATCGTCTTCGGCATGATCATGATGATCAACACCAGCTACATGCAGAGCTTCTTCACCGACCAGCGACTGATGGTCGCCGGCATCGGCGGGCTGCTGTGGATGGGCATCGGTGCCTTCATCATGGCCAAGATGGTCAACTTCGAAATCTAATCGTAAAGGCGCGCAGGGCAGATCATGGGACCAACAGCCGGACCAAAGATCCTCGGGGTCGACGTCTTCGCAGTGGCGACGCTGCTCGCGGCGGTGGCGGCGTGCGCGGTCCTGCTCGCCATCTATGCGGCGACCACCGTACGCGACCCTATGACGAAGCGCGTCAAGGCGCTCAACGACCGGCGCGAACAGCTGAAGGCGGGCATCACCGCATCGACCAAGCGGCGCGCCAAGCTCGTCACCAAGAACGAGACGACCGATCGTATCAAGACGATCCTGTCCTCGCTCAAGGTGTTGCAGGACAGTCAGGTCAAGGCCGCGCAGATCAAGCTGCTCCAGGCGGGCATCCGTTCGAAGGAATATGCGGTCGCGGTGATCTTCGGCCGGCTCGTGCTGCCGATCGTACTCGGCGGGCCGATGCTGTACTGGGTCTATGGCACCGACGCGTTCGCGACATGGTCGCCGCTCAAGGCCTATGGCGTCGTCGCGGTCACCTTCATCCTCGCGTACAAGGCGCCCGACCTCTACCTCAATAACACCATCAAAAAGCGTTCGGACGCGATCCGCAAGGGCCTGCCCGATGCGCTAGATCTGCTGGTGATCTGTGCCGAAGCGGGACTGACCGTCGACGCCGCGTTCGGCCGCGTTGCGCGCGAGCTCGGCAAGGCGTACCCCGAATTGGGTGATGAGTTCACGCTGACCGCGATTGAACTCGGATTCCTCTCCGAACGTCGTCAGGCGTTCGAGAACCTCGCCATGCGCGTGAAGCTCGATGCGGTGAAGGGTGTCGTTACGACGATGATTCAAACCGAGAAATACGGCACGCCGCTCGCTTCGGCGCTGCGCGTCCTCTCGGCCGAATTCCGCAACGAACGCATGATGCGCGCCGAGGAAAAGGCCGCGCGCCTGCCCGCGATCATGACCATTCCGCTGATCCTGTTCATCCTGCCGACGCTGTTCGTCGTCATCCTCGGGCCGGCGGCCTGCTCGATCTCGGACTCCTTCATCCACGGCGGACACTGAGCCCGAGTCCCGAAGCGGCGCAGATTCTCTGCGCCGCCGGCGGCGCGGCGGGGTTGCTACGCGGGGGCCGCACCGCCAGAGGAATGGTGATCATTCCTTTAAGGGTTCGCGTAATGTTGTTCAGTTCGCCGTTGCAATTGCTCGTGCTTTGCGCGGTGGCGGTGGTCGCCTGGCTGTTGGGGTTCGCGACCAACCCGACTTCGGTCAACCGTGGCAGGGCGGTCCGCAAGCTGATGCACGACTTCGCGGCCTTCCGCACGCAATCGCAGAACCGGCTCAACACGCTCGCGCGGCATGCGGCGACGCTGGAAACGTCGTACCAGACCGTCGCCGACCGGCTCGCCGAGGCTGAAGCGCGGATCGCGGCGTTCAAGACATCGGCCGCCTCTGAACAATCACCCAAGGCGCCCCTCGCGCGTACCGAAGACGCCGCGCTTGCGACGTTCGACCACGATCCGGCCGACCCAATCGTGCCGCCGCTCACCCCTGGCGAGACCGCCGCGCCGCCGCCGGAGGCGGAGCCGTTTCCCGAACTCGCGACCTTCGACCACCCGCTGGCGGCAGGCGATGCGCTGACGCGGATCGACGGCATCGACGCCGCGCTCGCCACCCGCCTGTCCAACCTCGGGATCACGCGTTTCGCGGATATCGAGAAGCTGTCCGATCAGGACGAGATGGCGCTCGAACTGCGCCTCGCGCTGCCGGCGGGCACCATCACCGGCCGTCAGTGGCGGCAGCAGGCCGCCGCGCTGCGCATCGCCGGCTGACCAACCGCAGACCGACGCGGGCAGAAACATTGCCCGTGGTCGGATCAGGCGAGCGCATCAGCATTCACCGATGTTTCCGATCCCCGCCAAACGGCGGGGCGCGGTCAGGCTTGCGTACGAAGCGCAGCCCGCGTTCGATGATGGTCCGCAAGCCGAACCCCGGCCCGCGCCGGGGATCGGCTTACATTATCCCCTCACCCTCTGGCGGCGAGCGCCGCCTGCGCCGCCGCGAGCCGCGCGATCGGCACGCGGTACGGCGAGGCCGAGACATAATCGAGCCCGGTGCGCTCGCAGAACGCGATCGAGGCGGGATCGCCGCCATGCTCGCCGCAGATGCCGAGCTTGATACCGGGGCGGGTCTTGCGACCGCGTTCCGCCGCCAGTTCGATCAACTGGCCGACGCCCTCCACATCGAGGCTGACGAACGGGTCCTTCGCGTAGATGCCCTTCTCGACATAGGCGCCGAGGAAACGCGCGGCGTCGTCGCGCGACACGCCCAGCGTCGTCTGCGTGAGATCGTTGGTGCCGAACGAGAAGAACTCGCCCGTCTCGGCAATCTCGCCCGCCATCAGCGCGGCGCGCGGCAGTTCGATCATCGTGCCGACCAGATACTCGATCGTGCGGCCCTTATCCGCGAACACGGCCTGCGCCGCGGCATCGACCACCGCCTTCATCAGCTCCAGCTCGCGCTTGGTGCCGACCAGCGGGATCATCACCTCGGGGATCGGCGCCGCACCCGATTTCTCGGCAACCTCGATCGCCGCCTCGAAGATCGCGCGCGCCTGCATCTCGTAGATTTCAGGGTATGTCACGCCGAGCCGGCAGCCGCGATGGCCGAGCATCGGGTTGAACTCGTGCAATTCCGCCGCACGGCGCTTGAGCGTGTCGATATCGACCCCCGCGGCCGTCGCCACCTCGGCGAATTCGGCTTCTTCATTCGGCAGGAATTCGTGGAGCGGCGGATCGAGCAGGCGGATCGTCACCGGCAGCCCGGCCATGACCTCGAACAGTTGCACGAAATCGCTGCGCTGTTCGGGCAGCAATTTGTCGAGCGCCGAGCGGCGGCCAGCCTCGTCCTCGGCGAGGATCATCTGACGGACGTTCGTGATCCGCTGCGCATCGAAGAACATATGCTCGGTGCGGCACAGGCCGATGCCCTCCGCGCCGAATTCGCGCGCCGTGCGGGCGTCGAGCGGGGTCTCGGCGTTGGCGCGCACCTTGAGGCGACGGACTTCGTCGGCCCAACCCATCAACGTACCGAAATCGCCCGACAGTTCGGGCTGCACGGTCGCGACTTCGCCTGCCATCACCTCGCCGGTGGCGCCGTCGATCGTGACGATCTCGCCTTCCGCAATCTCGCGCGCGCCGACCCGCATCACGCGTGCCTTGCTGTCGATCGAGATCGAGCCGGCGCCTGATACGCACGGCCGGCCCATGCCGCGCGCCACCACGGCAGCGTGGCTCGTCATGCCGCCGCGCGCGGTGAGGATGCCCTTCGCCGCGTGCATGCCGTGGATGTCTTCCGGCGAGGTCTCGACGCGGATCAGGATCACGCTGTCGCCCGCCGCCGCGCGCTTCTCGGCCGTATCGCTGTCGAACACCGCCGCGCCCGAGGCAGCGCCCGGCGAGGCCGGCAAGCCTTTGGTCAGCACGTCACGCGTCGCTTGTGGATCGAGCGTCGGGTGGAGCAACTGGTCGAGCGCCTGCGGCTCGACCCGGGCGATCGCCTCCTCGCGCGTGATGAGCCCCTCTTCCGCCATCTCGACCGCGATCTTCAGCGCGGCCTTGGCGGTGCGCTTGCCCGAACGGGTCTGGAGCATCCACAGCTTGCCCTGCTGCACGGTGAATTCGATGTCCTGCATGTCGCGGTAATGCGTTTCGAGCAGGTCGAACACCTTGGCGAGTTCGGTGAACGTCTCCGGCATCGCCTCCTCCATCGAGGCGGGCTTGGCGCCGGCCGCATCCTTGGCGGCCTTGGTCAGATATTGCGGGGTGCGGATGCCGGCGACGACGTCCTCGCCTTGCGCGTTGATGAGGAACTCGCCGTAATAGGCGCGGTCGCCCTTGGCGGGATCGCGCGTGAAGGCGACGCCGGTGGCTGAAGTCTCGCCCATGTTGCCGAACACCATCGCCTGGATGTTGACGGCGGTGCCCCAGGCGGCGGGAATGTCGTTGAGCCGGCGATAGACCTTGGCGCGTTCGGACTGCCACGAGCCGAACACCGCGCCGACCGCACCCCAGAGCTGATCGTGCACGTCCTGCGGGAACGGCTTGCCCCATTGCTGTTCGACCAGCGCCTTGTATTCGGCGACAAGCTTGCGCAGATCTTGCGCGGTCAGATCGGTATCGAGGAAATAGCCGTTATCTTCCTTGGCAATCTCCAGCGCTTCTTCGAACGCGCCGTGATCGAGTTCGAGCACCACGTCCGAATACATCTGAATGAAGCGGCGATAGCTGTCCCATGCGAAACGCGCGTCGCCCGAGGTGGCGGCAAGCCCCTCGACCGTCTCGTCGTTGAGGCCGAGGTTGAGCACCGTGTCCATCATACCCGGCATCGACGCGCGCGCGCCCGAGCGGACCGACACCAGCAAAGGATCGGCGTGATCGCCGAACATCTTGCCCGTCACCCCTTCGATATGCGCGATGCCGGCGGCGACCTCGTCGCGCAGCGACGGGGGGAACTGGCCGCCCTCGTCATAATAGCGCGCACACATTTCGGTGCTGATCGTGAAGCCGGGCGGCACCGGCAGGCCGATCGAGGCCATTTCGGCGAGGTTCGCGCCCTTGCCGCCGAGCAGGTTGCGATCGCCCTTGCCGCCATCCGACACGCCGCCGCCGAAGCGATAGACATAGCGCTGATCGGTCGCGGTGGGTGCGTCGGTCAGTGTGGTCGCCATGTCTTGTCTCCTCAAGTCTCGTCCGCGCGCTTGTGCAACGCAGCACATCGTAATTCAAGATACGCGCGACACATCGATCGCGTTTTGGATGAAAGAGTTCAGGTAATTGTCCGGGTAATCGAAGGTGTTCGCCCAATTGTCAGAGCAATAGGATCAATCGCCAAGGTCAACCTTCGATCTTGGAGAAGTCCGCGACATTGTGCACCGCCGCCCGCACCCGCGCCAGCAACGCCAGCCGTGCCGCGCGTTTGGCCGGATTGGCGTCGTTGACGGTGACATCGTCGAAGAACGCGTCGATCGGCGCACGGAGCGTCGCGAGCGCTGCCATCGCCGCCTCGAAATCCTCGCGCGCGACCGCATCGGCGGCGGCGGGCTCGGCTGCGTCGAGCGCGGCGATCAGCGCGGCCTCGGCGGGTTCGACGGCGTCAGCCGTCGCCCCGGCGCAGGCCGGGGCCGCTTCGTGGCTTGGCGACCCGGTTGCCTCAAGGCCAGCGGCCCCGGCCTGCGCCGGGGCGACGCCCTCCTTTTTGAGGATATTCGCCGCGCGCTTGTACCCGGCGAGCAGGTTCGCGCCATCCTCGGTGCCGACGAACGCCTGCAACGCATGCACCCGCGCGAGCAGCCGGACAAGATCGTCCTCGCCACCAAGCGCGAACACCGCGTCGATCAGGTCGTGGCGAATGCCGGCTTCGCGTTGCTGGACTTTGAGGCGGTCGGCTGCAAAACTCCGAACCTCAACTGCCACAATCGTAGCCGCGATCTCCCAGTTCCTCCACTCATTTTCCATAAGATACTTGAGGTCTTTGGAGCGATCGACCTCGACCACTTGGATGTTTTCACCACGAGCCTTTTCTAAAAGCACGTTTTTCCAATAATTTGTCGCCGGATTTAAAAATTGATTGTCGATTAGGTTCAACGCCGCAATAAAAATCGGTAAATCAAGATTTAAGCTGAGTTGATTGTTGAGGATAATGCGGATCGCCGCAAGACATGCTCGCCTTAGCGCGAACGGGTCTTTGGAACCGGTTGGCTGTTCACCAACGGCAAAAAATGCGGCAATCGTATCCAGCTTATCCGCCAGACTTACCGCCACCGTCACCGGCGCGGTCGGCACCTCGTCGCCCTGCCCGACCGGCTTGTAGTGATCGCGGATCGCCTCGGCGACCTCAGCGGGCTCGCCCTGCGCGGCGGCGTAATAGCCGCCCATCAGGCCCTGTAGCTCGGGGAACTCGCCGACCATGCCGGTGACGAGATCGGCCTTGCACAACCGTGCGGCGAGCTCGGCCATGTCGGCCAGTTCCGCCGTCGTCACCCCAGCGAAAGCTGGGGTCTCTTGCGGCTCTTGTCCCACGCTACCGCGGGAAACCCCAGCTTGCGCTGGGGTGACGATGGTGGCCTCGGAGGGACTCGTCGCCCCGGCGGAGGCCGGGGCCGGCTCGTTTTGGGCGAGCGGCTCGCCAGATAATCCAGCGGCCCCGGCCTGCGCCGGGGCGACGGACTCCAGGGCTGGTTTCGAACCAGCAGCCGCTCCGGTGGCAGTCCCGGAGGAACTCGCACCCCCGACGATCCCCTCCTCGACCAGCCAGCGCGCCAGCTTGGCGACGCGCTCGACCTTGTCCGCCACGGTGCCCAGCTTCTCGTGGAACACGATCCGATCGAGCTTGGCGGCCTGCTCCTCAAGCGGCACCTTGAGGTCGGTCTCGTAGAAGAACTTCGCATCCGACAGCCGCGCGGCGAGCACCTTCTGGTTGCCCTCGACGATCTTCGCGCCGCCATCGACCGCATCGATGTTGGCGGTGCAGACGAAGGCGTTCGCCAGTTGCCCCGCGCCGTCGCGGCACACGAAATACTTCTGGTTCACGCGCGCGGTGAGCTGGATCACCTCGGGCGGCACCGACAGGAACACCTCGTCGAAGCGGCCGAGCAGCGGCACCGGCCACTCGGTCAGCCCGGCGTTCTCGCTCAGCAGCCCTTCGTCGCGGACCAACTCCAGCCCGGCCTTGCGCGCGGCCATCGTCGCGCCGAGCGCGATGATGCGGCGGCGTTCGTCCTGATCGACCACGACATGACAGGCGTGGAGCTTCTCGACATAATCGCTCGCCGAGCCGATCGTGATGACGCCGGGATGGTGGAAACGGTGACCGACCGTCTGCGCGCCCGAGGCGACGCCGGCGATCTCGCACGGCACCACATCCTCGCCGAACAGCGCGACGATGCCTTGCAGCGGGCGCACCCAGCGGATGCTCTCGGTGCTGAGCGAGGCGGCGCCCCAGCGCATCGACTTGGGCCAGGGGAAGGCGCGGATCACGGCGGGGATCGCCTCGGCGAGCACCTCCGCCGTGGCACGGCCGGCACGCTCGACCACCGCGAACAGCACGCCGTCACGCTCGACCAGTTGCTCGCGCGTGAGGCCGGTCTTGCGCAGGAAGCCTTCGAGCGCCTGTGGAGGGGCGCTCGTCTTCGGCCCCTTGGTTTCTTCGCTGACGGCGGCGGTCGCCTCTGGAAGATCGCGCGCGATCAGCGCGAGCCGGCGCGGCGTGGCGAAGGTGACGATCGCATCGGTATGAAGGCCCGACTTGGCGAGTTCGGCGGCGAACAGGCGGGCGAGATCGTCGCGCGCCTTGTCCTGCATGCGCGCGGGGATCTCTTCCGAGCGGAGTTCGAGGAGGAAATCAGTCATGGGCCATCTCAACGATCGTCACCCCAGCGCAGGCTGGGGTCTTTTGCGGCTCTTGCCCCGCGCCATCGCGGGAGATCCCAGCTTGCGCTGGGATGACGCGGGTTTGAGCGGGGAACGGGAATCGAACCCGCGTCACGCCGTCCACCCCGGATGTTTCGCCTGCCAATCGGGCGTGTTCTTCTCGATCCACGCCGCGCAGGCGCCCTTCGCGAGATCGCGCACGCGGCCCATATAGGCCTGCCGCTCCGCGACCGAGATCACCCCGCGCGCCTGCAACAGGTTGAAGACGTGGCTCGCCTTGATCGCCTGTTCGTAGGCGGGGATCGGCAGCTTCGCCTCGAGGCAATTCTCGCATTCGGCGGTCGCCTTGCGGAACAGGTCGAACAGCCGCTCGGTATCGGCCACCTCGAAGTTCCAGGTGCTCATCTGCACCTCATTTTCGTGGAACACCTCGCCATAGGTCACGCCCGCGTCGTTGAAGGCGAGATCGTACACGCTGGCCTTGTTCTGAAGGTACAGCGCCAGCCGCTCCAGTCCATAGGTCAGCTCGCCCGCGACCGGCTTGCAGTCATAGCCGCCCATCTGCTGAAAATAGGTGAACTGCGTCACCTCCATGCCGTCGCACCACACTTCCCAGCCCAGCCCCCACGCGCCGAGCGTCGGGCTCTCCCAATCATCCTCGACGAAGCGGATGTCGTGACGGGTGAAGTCGATGCCGATCGCCGCCAGCGACCCGAGGTACAGCTCCTGCAAGTCCGCCGGACTCGGCTTCAGGATCACCTGATACTGGTAATAATGCTGGAGCCGGTTGGGGTTCTCGCCATAGCGGCCATCGGTCGGGCGGCGGCACGGCTGGACGAAGGCGGCGTTCCACGGCTGCGGCCCGAGCGCGCGCAAGGTCGTCGCCGGGTGGAAGGTGCCCGCGCCCATCTCCATGTCATAGGGCTGGAGGATCAGGCAGCCGTGTTTGCTCCAGTAATCGTGGAGCGTCAGGATCATGCGCTGGAAGCTCAGCGGCTCGGGAACTGGGGCGCTTGCGGCCAAGGAACGTCACCCTCAACGTGGTTATGGTCGGGGGCTTTGGCGTATGGCCCGGACAGGGTCAACCATCGGCACCGGCCGCGATTGACGGCGTGCGGCGTTTCGGCTTCACGGGGCCCCGACATGGCACAGACCGATATCGCCTCGCCGCGTACGGCTCGACCGGCGGCGGCGCGCCTCGCGTTGGCGGCGTTGCTGTGCTGGCTCGCCACGCCCGCCGCGGCCCGGCGCGCGCCCGATACCGCACCGCCGGCAGCCGGGCAGACCGCGCTCTCCACCGTGCCGCTCGACGGTGACGCGATCTCGCCGGAGGAGGCGGCGCGCGGGGTCGATCAGGTGACGCTGTCGCAACTCTCGCAAAACTACCGTCCGCATCCGGCGATCTGGCGGATCGGCGACGCCGACACGACGATCTACCTGTTCGGAACGGTCCACATCCTGCCGCCCGGCTTCGCGTGGCGCGACGCACGGATCGAGGCGATCGTAGCGAAGGCCGACACGCTGATCGTCGAGGCGATCGACGAGGGCGCGCCGCCCGAACCCGCCGCCGGCCCGAAACTGCCGCCGCTCGCGCGGCGCGTCTCGCCCGATCATCGCGCCGCGTTGCGCCGCTTCGTCGATACGCTGCCGCCCGGCGCGGAGCGGGTGATGAACGAGATGCCGACCTGGATCGCCGCGATCGCGGTCGGCTTCACACGCGACATGCAGGCCGGCGAAGTGCCCGGCCCCGGTGCGGACGACTGGATCGAGGCGCGTTTCCGTGAGGCGCACAAGCCGGTGGTCGCGATCGAGAACAGCGCGAAGGTGATGCGGCAGGTCAGCGCCGTGCCCGAACGCGAGCAGCGCCGCATGCTCGACACAGCGCTCGACGCAGCCACGCCGAGCCGCGCGGAACGCCGCGCGCCGACGCACGCCTGGGCCAAAGGCGAGATCGATACCGGCTCGGCGCTGACGCTCGATCTGGCGGCGACGAGCGGCAGCCAGGCACTGAGCGCACCGCTGATGCGCGACCGCAACCGCGCGTGGGCGGATGCGCTGGTGCGGCGGCTCGACATGCCGGGCACCGCGCTGTTCGCGGCAGGCGCCGGGCATTTCGTCGGCAGCGATTCGGTGCTCGCGCTGCTGCGCCAGCGCGGCGTGCAGGTGACGCGGGTGCAGTAGGGCGTCCCACCCGCGCACGGCGCATATTAAGGTGGCGCAAAGGTGCGGTTTCTATCATCCCCGCACACCAAGGCTTTGCGTAGGAACCATGATGCGCTTTCTGAAGACCCTCCTCGCCGCGACGATCATCATGGCGACCCCCGCCTGCGCGCAGCCCGCGCCGGGCACGGCGAAGGACGTCGATCCGGCTCTGTGGGTGGTGAAGGACAAGGACACCACCATCTATCTGTTCGGCACCATCCACGCGCTGAAGCCCGGCCTGAGCTGGTTCGACGAGGCGGTGAAGAAGGCGTTCGACGCGAGCGACAGCCTTGTCCTCGAAATCCCGATGCCAAGCCCTGAGGAAGCGCAGAAGGTGATGCTGCCGCTCGCGCTCTCCCCCACCGGTCCGACGCTGACCGAGAAGATCCCCGCGGCCAAGCGCGCCGAATATGCCGCCGCGCTCGCCAAGCTCGGTCAGTCGCCGGCCGCGTTCGACCGGTTCGAGCCTTGGTTCGCGGGCGCGACGGTCGGCCAGCTCGAATTGCAGAAGACCGGCTTCGGTCGCGACGACGGCGTCGAAAAGCAGCTCGACGCGGCGGCCAAGGCGGCGGGCAAGCCGGTCTCGGGGCTGGAGACGCTGGGGCAGCAGCTCGGCTATTTCCACGATCTGCCGCAGGATGCGCAGGTGTCTTTCCTGCTGTCCGGCATCGAGGATATCGACAAATTCCCGGCCGACATCAACCGGATGGTCGATCTGTGGGGCAAGGGCGATCCCGAGGGACTCGGCCGCATGATGAACAAGGATCTCACCAAACAGCCGATGCTGCGCCAGGTGCTGCTGTGGGATCGAAACGCGCGCTGGGCCGACTGGATCGCGCACCGGATGGAGCAGCCGGGCACCGTGTTCATCGCGGTCGGCGCGGGGCACCTCGCCGGCGACCACAGCGTGCAGACGCTGCTGGCGAAAAAGCATCTGACGGTGACGCGGATCAAATATTGAGCCCTGCCATCCGTTCGTGCCGAGTAGGGATCGAGTAGCCGAAGGCGTATCGAGAGCCCGTATCGAAGCACGGGTCGTGCTCGGGGCCTACACCTCTCGATACGGGCCAGCGGCCCTACTCGGCAGTCACCTGGGACGAACGGTCTCTCTCGTGGCCTCAGCTCAAAACCGGTACGTCACCACCAGCGGGATCGCGTGGTTCACCAGCGTATCGTTGGCGCGATAGATACGCTGGTTGAGATACCCCGTCTCGACATCGAGCGCGGGAGATATCGGCACGGTCACGCCCGCGAACGTGCGCAACTGGTCGAGCGTATGCCGCTGCCCGGCCGTGCGGTTGAGCGCGAGGAACGGTTCGCCCCACACCACCAATCCTGGCGCGCCACGGCCGCCGGTCGCATAGACCGCGCGGACCTGCTGGCGGAAGCGCCAGTTGGTCGCATCCACATTGCTGATGAAGCGCTGCTCCAGCCGCGTGCGCGCCGATACCCGCACCCGCCCGACCGCGCCGACCGCCCAGTTGAGCTGTTCGACCGCCTGTTCCTCGGTGAAGTTCGCGCCGCCCGGCACGAAGGTGGAGAAATGCACCCACCCCGCCGATGCGGCGAGCCGCCGCGTCAGCGCATGGCCGATCTGCAAGCGCGATTCGACCTGCGACGCGCGTTCGTCGCCGCCCGCGCGACCGATCAGTTCGGCCGACAGATTCCAGCCGCCCTCGACAGGAACGATCGCGAGCAGGTCCGGCCAGGGCTGGACCGACTGCGCGTGCGCGGGAACGGCAGCGGCGAGCAGCGCCGCAAGCGGAAGGGTCTTGAGCATCATCGCCGCTTTGGCGACTGCCGCCACGCGCCGCAAACGACAAACCGTTGCTGGTTCGTTGCCGGTGTGTTGCGCCCCCGGACCCTAGCCTTGCGCGGTCGCCGGCTGGCGGGCGGCGATCAGCTCGGTCAGCACGCGCGCGCGTTCGCGCTCGGCGCTCCAGTCGGTCGACGGGCTGGCCTGCATCTTGTCGAGCAGGACGCGCAGTTCCTTGTTCCATTCGGCGACGTGGTCGGTCATGTCACTCTCCTTTTCGTTATGCGACGGACATAGGATGCCCCGCCACGGATTTCGAGCGCTTGCCCTTTTCACCCGCTTCGGCTATGCGCGCCGGCTTCCGGTCAGGGTCATCCCTGGAGGCCTGAGCGGACATTTGACCCACGTATTTCGGAGATTGCAATGAGCGAACAGTTGACGCTCGCAGCCGAGACGCGCGAACAGGTTGGCAAGGGAGCCTCCCGTCTGCTGCGTCGTCAAGGCCGCGTACCCGCCGTTGTCTATGGCAACAACCAGGAGCCCCTGGCGATCCACGTCGAGGAAAAGGCGCTGATGCGTCTCCTCATGACGGGTCACTTCATGAACTCGCAGGTCATGATCGAGACCGGCGGCGAGACCGTCCGCACGCTCCCCAAGGACGTCGCGTTCGATGCCGTCACCGATCGCCCGGTTCATGTCGACTTCCTGCGCATCGGCGCGCACACCACCGTCCACGTCAGCGTGCCGGTCGTGTTCACCGATGAGGAAGAGGCTCCCGGCATCAAGACCGGCAAGGGCGTGCTCAACATCGTCCAGCACGAGATCGAGCTGGTCTGCGACGCGGCCGCGATCCCCGACGACATCACCATCTCGCTGGCTGGCCGCGAGATCGGCGACTCGATCCACATCTCGAACGTGGACCTGCCGCAGGGCGTGACCCCGGCGATCACCGACCGCGATTTCACCATCGCGACGATCGTGCCGCCGACGGTGCCGACCGCAGCCGACGACGAGGCTGACGCCGCCGTCGCAGCCGAGGCGACGCCGGAAGCATAAGCCTTTCGGTTCGAGCAAGATTTGGGCAGGGCAGCGTAAAGCTTCCCTGCCCTTTTCGTTTGAGGAACACCGCGACGTGCAAATCTGGGTCGGTCTCGGCAATCCGGGCGCGCAATATGCGCTCAACCGGCACAACGTCGGCTTCATGGCGATCGACACGATCGCGGATCTGCACGGTTTCTCAGCCGTCAAGAAGGCGTTTCAGGGCTGGACGCAGGAGGGCCGCATCGGATCGGAGAAGATCCTGTTGCTCAAGCCCGCCACCTTCATGAACGAAAGCGGGCGCAGCGTCGGCGAGGCCATGCGCTTCTACAAGCTGGCCGAGGGCGACGTGACCGTCTTCCACGACGAGCTCGATATCGCGCCGTTCCGCGTCAAGGTGAAGGTCGGCGGCGGCACCGCCGGGCACAACGGCCTGCGCTCGACCGAGGCGCATATCGGCAACGCTTATCGCCGCGTCCGGCTCGGCATCGGTCATCCCGGACACAAGGACAAGGTGTCGCCCTATGTGCTCGGCAATTATGCCAAGGCCGAGATGGACCCGCTGTCCGACATGCTCGGCGCGGTCGCGGCCGAGGCGCCGTGGCTGGCCAAGGGTGACGACGGGCGCTTCATGAACGACGTGGCGCTGCGGCTGGGGGATACGAAATGAGCGTGCGCAACCTGTTCGCGACCCCGGTTTACGAAGGCGCGCTCGGTGATGCGCGCCTGCTCGAAGATCTCGAGCAATCCTGCCTGATGTTCGCGAGCGAGGATCGCGCCGGGCGCGGCTGGTCGAAGGCGCATAATTATCGCGGCTATACCAGCTACGCCTCGCTCAACGATCTGCCGCAGCGCGACCCGGCGTTCGGCGATCTCGCCAGGAAACTCGCCAAGCACGTCGCCGCCTTCGCGGACGCCTGCGCGTTCGATCTCGGCGGACGCAAGCTCCGGCTCGACAGCCTGTGGGTCAACGTCCTCAAGCCCGGCGGCATGCATTCCGGGCACATCCACCCGCATTCGGTGGTGTCGGGCACGCTCTACGTCGCGGTGCCACCGGGCGCGGGCGCGATCCGCTTCGAAGATCCGCGCCTGCCCTTCATGATGGCAGCCCCGACCCGCCGCGAGGATGCGCCGGAGGCGTTGCGCACCTTCGCGCACGTCACGCCCGAGCCGGGCACGGTGCTGCTGTGGGAAAGCTGGCTGCGCCACGAAGTGATCGCCGGCACCGCCAAGCAGGACCGGATCAGCATCAGCTTCAACTATAGCTGACGCGACGACCGTCACCCCGCCCGCCGAACCGTCATCCCAGCGAAAGCTGGGATCTGGTGGTGGCTTGGCGAGCGTTCCCCGTTTCACCGAGAGACCCCAGCGTGCGCTGGGGTGACGATGTTGGCGGAAGGCTATCTGGCAATCTCGCTCCGCCACCGCTATCGGGCAGGCAACGACGCGCTTGACGCTCCCCAATATTCAAGGACGACAAAATGGGTTTCCGCTGTGGTATCGTGGGCCTGCCGAACGTCGGCAAATCCACCCTGTTCAACGCGCTGACGCAGACGGCGGCGGCGCAGGCGGCGAACTATCCGTTCTGCACGATCGAGCCCAACGTCGGCAACGTCGCGGTGCCCGATGCGCGACTGTACCAGCTCGCCGAGATCGCCGGGTCTGCCAAGATCGTCGAGACGCAGCTCGCCTTTGTCGATATCGCCGGGCTGGTGCGTGGCGCTTCGAAGGGCGAAGGCCTCGGCAACCAGTTCCTCGGCAACATCCGCGAGGTCGATGCGATCGTCCACGTGCTGCGCTGCTTCGAGGATGGCGACGTGACGCATGTCGAGGGCAAGGTCGACCCGATCGCCGACGCCGAGACGGTCGAGACCGAGCTGATGCTCTCCGACCTCGAAAGCCTCGAGAAGCGCGTGCCCAACCTCGCCAAGAAGGCGGCACAGGGCGACAAGGAGGCCAAGATCGGCGTCGCCGTGCTGGGGCAGGCGCTCGAGCGGCTGCGCGAGGGCAAGCCCGCACGCCTGACCGTGCCCAAGGACGAGGAGGAAGCGCGCGTGTTCGCGCAGGCGCAGTTGCTCACCTCCAAGCCTGTGCTGTACGTCTGCAACGTCGATGAGGGCGACGCCGCCAACGGCAATGCGCTGTCCGCGCGGGTGTTCGAGAAGGCCAAGGCCGAGGGCGCGCAGGCGGTAGTCGTTTCCGCCGCGATCGAGGCCGAGATCGCGACGATGCCGCAGGAGGATCGCGGCGAGTTCCTCGCCGAGCTGGGGCTGGAGGAGACCGGCCTCGCCCGCGTCATCACCGCCGGGTACAAATTGCTCAAACTGCTCACCTTCTTCACGGTCGGCCCCAAGGAAGCGCGTGCCTGGACCGTCCATGTCGGTGCCAAGGCACCCAATGCGGCGGGCGAGATCCACACCGATTTCGAACGCGGCTTCATCCGCGCCGAGACGATCGCCTTCGGCGATTACGTCGCCTTCAAGGGCGAGGCCGGCGCGCGCGACGCCGGCAAGCTGCGGCAGGAAGGCAAGGAGTACGTCGTGCAGGACGGCGACGTCATGCTGTTCCGCTTCAACGTCTGACGGGTTCCGACAATTGTTCCCCGGCCAAGGCCGGGGTCCAGTCACGGAACGGGCGTAACGGAGTCTCGCGCGCCGTCACATCGACCTTTCCGACTGGACCCCGGCCTCCGCCGGCGAACCTCACCCGCTCGTCCTGAGCCAACACTCGGGACTCCGCTTCGACTTCGCTCGGCACAAACGCTCCACGCCTCGATTTGCCGCCCGCAATCCGCTAAGACGCGCGCGATGCTGCTGCGCCTGCTTCTCTGCGTTCTGCTTGCCACGCTCGGCTGCCAACCGGCGGCGGCGATGCCATGTCACGACGCCAGCGGCATAACGATGGCGATGCCGGCGCAGCACGACACCCCGGCCGACCGCCATCACGAAACGATGCCGTCGCATGCCTGTGTCGGCTGCATCCCGCCCGAAACGCTGCGTGCCTCGGCGCTCTCCGCACGAGTGGTGGTGCGGGCGCTACCCGTCGCGTCTCTGCCGGCGACGTTCGATCCCGATCGCGGCACGCCGCCCGCGCTACCGCCGCCGCGCGCCTGAAGCGAGCCGGGCCTTTCGGGCCCGTCCTTCCCTTCAGCGAAAGCCTTCTCATGATCCGATTGGTGTTCGGCGCCGCGCTTGCCGTGCCTGTCCTCCCCGTCGCCGCAACCGCGCAGGCGATGGACCCTCATATGCACGGCATGGCCATGCCTATGCCGTCCGCGCCCGCGCCGCATCGACGTAGCACAGCAAAGCCGGTCGCGACGGCACATCATCCGGCTGCGGCAACCATGTCCGCGAAAACAAAGCCCCACCCCGCGCCGGCCATGCCGGTGGCATCGCCGCCCGCACCAGCCGCCATGCCCGGCATGGCAATGTCGCCCGCCACGCCGTCACCGATCCCCGAGAACATCGCCCCCGCGCGGGCCATGCCGCAGATGGCGATGCCCGCCGCCACCGCCGCGCCGGATGACATGGCGGCGATGCCCGGCATGGCCATGAGCGGCGGCGTCTCGGCGCAAGGCTCCGGCACCGCGCGCAATCCGGGCGCGGAGGGGATGATGCGCGGCCTGCACCTCGCCACCGGCGACTGGATGGTGATGCTGCACGGTTACGCCTTCGCCACCTACACCGACCAGGGTGGCCCGCGCGGGCGCGAAGAGGCGTTCGTCAGCTCGATGGCGATGCTCTCGGCCGCGCACGATCTCGCGCCCGATACGCACCTGCAACTGCGCACCATGCTCAGCCTCGATCCGCTGATGGGCCCACGCGGCTACCCCAATCTGTTCGCGACGGGTGAGACCGCTAACGGCCGCGACCCGCTGATCGACCGCCAGCATCCGCACGATCTGTTCATGGAACTCTCGGCGCGCGTCGACCGCGATGTCGCGCCGGGCACCAGCCTGTTCCTCTACGGCGGCCCGGTCGCCGAACCCGCGCTCGGCCCTTCCGCCTTCATGCACCGCGCCTCGGCCGCGTACGAGCCGCTCAGCCCGATCACGCACCATTGGTTCGACAGCACGCACATCAGCTACGGCGTGGTGACGGGCGGGACCGCGACGCCGCACTGGCAGGTCGAGGCGTCGGGCTTTCGCGGCCGCGAGCCCGACCAGCACCGCTGGAACATCGAAACGCCCGGGCTCGATAGCTGGAGCATCCGCGCGACGTGGAACCCGAACGCGCATTGGTCCGCGCAGGTCAGCCACGGTCACATCACCAGCCCCGAACAGCTCGAGCCCGACACCGACGAAGCGCGCACCACCGCGAGCGTGCAATATGCCGGCGGTGGCGTCTCGGCGCTCGCGGGCTTTTCCGCCAAGAACAAACTGCCCGGCCGCACGCTGACCGCCTTCCTGGGCGAAGTGAACTGGGATTTCGCGGGCAGCGAGACGCTGTTCGGCCGCTTCGAGAACGTCGCCAATGACGAACTTTTCCCGGACCCCGCCGGCCCGCTCCACGGCCAGACCTTCCGCATCAGCCATGTCGAAGCCGGTTATGCACACCGTCTGCGCCTGACGCGCGACACCGGGGTCGCGCTGGGCGGCGCGCTCGGCTTCTACGCGAAGCCCGCCGCGCTCGACGCGGCGTACGGCGGGTTCCCGATCAGCGCGACGGTGTTTGCCAAGCTGATGCTGGGCACCTGACACGCGCTCTGTCTTGAAGATGTCGCGAAGCGGGCGCAGGGGGCGTGGCCATGCGTTGGTATAGCAAGATCGTCGTCGCCGGGCTCTGCGCGAGCCTTCAGGCCTGTGTCACCCCGCCGGCAGCCGCCCCCGCCCCGCCCCCTCCCGCCGCACCTGCACAGGCGGAAGCGCGTACCCCGGTGACGATCCTCGTCTCGATCGACGGTTTCCGCGCCGATTATCTCACGCGCGGCGTCACCCCGCGTCTTGCCGCACTGGCGGCGCACGGGATCAGCGCGGCGATGCGACCGTCCTTCCCGTCGAAGACCTTTCCCAACCACTGGGCGCTCGTCACCGGCCTCAGGCCCGATCGCAATGGCATCGTCTCGAACAGCATGGAGGATACCCGGCGACCCGGCGAGACCTTCACCATGGCGACCGACGATCCGTTCTGGTGGAGCGAGGGCAAGCCGATCTGGGTCGATGCCGAGCAGGCCGGCATCCGTACGGGCACGATGTTCTGGCCGGGCGCGAACGTCGCCTGGGGCGGCGCGCTCAAGCCGAACAGCCACGGTGCCACGACCGGCGGCACGCGGCCGGAGGACTGGATGCAGTTCAACCAGGCGGTGACGGGGGCGCAACGCGTCGAGGGCGTGCTCGACTGGATGCGCCGACCGGCCGCGATCCGCCCGCGTTTCGTGACGCTCTATTTCGACACGGTCGACAGCGCCGGGCACGAATACGGCCCCGACGCTGCGGAGACCACCGCTGCGGTGGCGGACGTCGACGCGCTGATCGGGAAGCTCGTCGATGGTCTCGCCGCGCTCGGCCAGCCCGCCAATCTCGTCATCGTGGCGGATCACGGCATGGCCGCGACCAGCAGCACGCGCACGATAGCGCTCGACCGGATCGCCAATCCGGCGGACTATCGCGTGTTCGAGACGGGGCCGTTCGCCTCGCTGTCGGCAGTGCCGGGGCATGAGGCAGCGCTGGAGAAGGCGCTGTTCGCCCACCACGACCATCTGCAATGCTGGCGCAAGGGCGATATTCCTGCGCGCTTCCATTACGGCAGCAATCCGCGCGTGCAGCCCTATTTCTGCCTAGCCGATGCCGGTTGGGAGACCGCCAAGACCACGCCCGACAAGCCGAAGACCGGCGGCGACCACGGCTACGATAACATGGCGCCCGAGATGCGTGCGCTATTCATCGCCAGCGGTCCGGCAATCAGGCCGCTCGGCACGCTGCCGGCGTTCGACAATGTCGATGTGTACCCGCTGCTCCGTGACCTGCTCGCCCTGCCGCCGGTGAGCGACCGCGATGGTGACGATGCGCCATTTCGCGCGGCGCTGAAGCGCTGACGCAAAACGGGCGGTGTGCCGCGTGACACACCGCCCCACCGGAGGCTCGCACGCGCGCCGCTCGTCTGCTCACGCAGCGACGAACGGCGTAAGTGCGTTCAGTGCTGGTGCCCGCCGCGCGAGCCACTGCCACCGCCGTGGAAGCCGCCACCGGGCCTGCCGCCGCTGAAGCCGCCGCCGGGACCACGCCCACCCTGAACGCCGCCGCGCGTACCGCCGAAATCGCGCCACATCGGGCGGATGTCGCGGTGGGCGTTGTTCCAGTTCTGCGAACGGCCACGCCAGTAATTCTGCTGCCCGCCATTCCAGCGGTGACGGCCGTGATTGCGATCGTACACGTAATAGCCGGTGCCGGGATAATAATAGTCGCCGTACCAGCCCCAGTACGGATCGGCGTTGAAGCCGCCATAATACGGATCCCAGCCATCGCTGACGTAGCCGACCCCGCCACCATAGCCGTAACCATCGTCCACGCACGCCGACAAGCCGAGCGCGGCGCTCAGGCCAAGCCCGGCGATCAAGAGTTTTCTGGGGATCATGGTTCGTACTCCGACAGGATGCAGGGCCGCAAATACACGCGGCGCATCGTGTCGGATCAACGACAGAGCGAAGGCGGAGTTCCGTTTGCTGAAACACCCGAGACACATATCGGCACGAACCGCGCCGCGCGGCGCGTCGTCACGAAGCCGCCCGGGCTTCGCGCCTCCGATTTTCCGGGGGCAATGCCGATCCCCTTTCGGATACGTCGAACCCACTCACATGGAGGCGCGAAGCGTGTCGGCGCAGAATGCGATCATCTCTCGGCACAGCCCGCCCGGTGTACCAACATCCTCCGGGCGAGCTTAGGTCAGTGGCCCTCGAACGCAATCAGCGAATCCACCTTCAGCCCGTCGCCACGCAGCGCATCCGCCCCGCCAAGGTCGGGCAGGTCGAGCAGGAACTGGACCTGTTCCACGACCGCGCCCGCCTTGCGGAGCAGCCGCACCGCCGCACGCGCGGTGCCGCCGGTCGCGATCAGATCGTCGACCAGCAGCACGCGCTGCCCGGGGACCAGCGCGTCCTCGTGCATTGCGATCCGGTCGGTGCCATATTCAAGCGCGTAGTCTTCGGCGATCGTCGCGCCGGGCAGCTTGCCGTCCTTGCGGATCAGCAGCACGCCCGCTTTTAGCGGCGCTGCCAGCGCAGCGGCGAAGATGAAGCCGCGTGCCTCGATCCCCGCGACCAGATCGACCGGGCCGACCGTCTGCGCCGCCATCCGCGCGATCGCCTCGGCGAAGCCATGCGCGTCGAGCAGCAGCGTGGTGATATCGCGGAACAGGATTCCCGGCTTGGGGAAGTCGGGGATCGTGCGGATCAGGGCTTTCAGATCGTCGTTCGTCTCGCCAGCGGTCATCTCAATGTTTCATGTTACGCCAGACGTTCTGATACGCGCCGTATGCGAGGAAGCAGAACACCAGCAGGAACCCGAGCACGGCGAAGCCGGCGCCGTGGCGGGTATCGAGATTGGGTTCGGCTGTCCACGTCAGAAACGCAGCCACGTCCTTCGCCATCTGGTCGACGGTCGGGCGGGTGCCATCGAGATACTGGACCTGCCCATCAGACTTGAGCGGCGGCGGCATCGCGATGTTAAGGTTGGGGAAATACTGGTTGTAGTACAGCCCCTTGGGCGTCTTGATATCGGGGAACTTCGCCAACAGATCGGCGGGCTGGTTCACGAAGCCGTGGCCGACCAGCGAATAAACATAATCCGGCCCCTCGTGGCGCGCCTTGGTGATCAGCGAGAGATCGGGCGGCACCGCATTGTTGTTGGCGGCGCGCGCGGCGACGTCGTTGGCGAACACCAGCGGGAAGTGATCCGACGGGAGGTTCTTGCGCGTCGCGACTTCGCCGGTGTCCGGGTTCACGCTCGGCTGTTCGATCTGCCAGCCGGCCGCGATCGCCTTGACCTGACCGTCGTCATAGCCGAGCGCCTTGAGATCGCGGAACGACACCAGCCGGATCGAATGGCACGCCGCGCAGACTTCCTTGTACACCTGGAAGCCGCGCTGGAGCTGGCGCGTGTCGAACTTGCCGAGCAGGCCTTCGGAGGGAAGCTCGGCGCTGAGCATCGGATGCTGCGCGCGCACATAGGCTTCGGCGGTCGGCGCGGGCGGATCGGTGATGACCCCCACCACCGACCACAGCAGCGACCAGGCGAGCACGGCGACGACGCCAAGGCCGATGACACCGGAAATCCAGCGAATCATGGTCGTCTTCCCCTTATTCGGCTGCGAGCACGGAACCGCTCACCGCGGTATGGCTCGGGCTGGTGCCACCATGTTTCGCCAGCACCGCCTCGGTGATCGAGGTCGGCAGCGGGCGCGGACGCTCCATCCGCGATACGATCGGCAGGATGATGAGGAAGTGCGCGAAGTAATATGCCGCCGCGATCTGCGCGGTGATGACGTAGAGCGGCTCGGCCGGCGATCCACCGCACCACCCCAGGATCAGCACGTCGACCACCAGCACCCAGAAGAACGTGCGGTACACCGGGCGATAGTTGGTCGATCGCACCGGCGAACTGTCCAGCCACGGCAGGAAGAACAGCAGCAGGATCGACCCGAACATCGCCAGCACGCCCCACAATTTGGCGGGCAGGATGAAGTCCGACGTGAACGAGCGCAGGATCGCGTAGAACGGCCAGAAATACCATTCGGGCACGATATGCGCGGGCGTCGACAGCGGGTTCGCGGGCACATAATTGTCGGGATGGCCGAGGTAGTTCGGCTCGAAGAAGATCATGAAGGCGAACAGCAACAGGAAGATGCCGAGCCCGAAGCCGTCCTTCGCCGTGTAATAGGGATGGAACGGCACGGTATCCTGTTCGCCCTTCACATCGACGCCGGTCGGATTGTTCGAGCCAGGGATGTGCAGCGCCCAGATGTGCAGCACGATCACCCCCGCGATCACGAACGGCAGCAGATAATGCAGCGAGAAGAAGCGGTTGAGCGCGGCGTCGTCGGGCGCATAACCGCCCAGCAACCACACGCGGATCGTGTCGCCGACGATCGGGATCGCCGAGAAGAAGCCGGTGATGACCTGCGCGCCCCAGAAGCTCATCTGCCCCCACGGCAGCACATAGCCCATGAACGCGGTCGCCATCATCAGCAGGAAGATGACGACACCGAGCAGCCACACCATCTCGCGCGGCGCCTTGTACGATCCGTAATACAGCCCGCGGAAGATATGGGTGTACACCACGATGAAGAACATCGAGGCGCCGTTCGCGTGCGCATAGCGCAGAAACCAGCCGGCGTTGACGTCGCGCATGATGTGCTCGACGGAATCGAAAGCGACGCCACCGTTCGCGGCATAATGCATCGCCAGCACGATGCCGGTGACGATCTGCGCGGCGAGCGCGGCCCCGGCGAGCACGCCGAAGTTCCAGAAATAGTTGAGGTTGCGCGGCACCGGATAGCCCGCGCCGACCGCGTTATAGACCAGACGCGGGAGCGGCAGCCGCTCGTCGACCCACTTGGTCAGCGCGAATTTCGGTTCGTAATGCTTCGCCCAGGGAAAGCTCATCTCAGTGCATCCTCAACCGACGGTGACCGTCGTGTCCGACGAGAAGGTGTATGGCGGCACGGCCAGGTTCTTCGGCGCCGGGCCTTTGCGGATGCGCGCGGCGGTATCGTATTGCGACCCGTGGCACGGGCAGAAATAGCCGCCGAACTGCCCGCGATTCTCGCCTTCGTGGATGCCGAGCGGGATACAGCCGAGGTGCGTGCAGACGCCCAGCGTGATGATCCAGTTCTCCTTGCCGGGCTTGGTGCGCTCGGCCAGCGTCTGCGGGTCGCGCAGTTCGCTGATCGGCACGGCATTGGCCTCCTCGATCTCCTTGGGCGTCAGGTGGCGCACGAACAACGGCTGCTTGCGGAAACTGGTAACGACGCCCTGCCCGGCCTCGATCTTCGAGAGGTCGACCTCGGTGGTCGACAGCGCGAGCACGTCGGCGGAGGGGCTCATCTGGTTGATGAGCGGCAGCACCACGACCGCGCCGCCAACGCCGGCCCAGGCGACCGCCGCGATATTGATGAAGTCCCGCCGGCGCGGATCGTCGACGGCCTCGTGATACGGGGCCGGATCCTCTCCGGGTGGCACGGCATTGTCGATCGTTGCCATTTCTCTGCCCTTATGTTCGTCGCGCTGACGATGGGGTCTTTTCTAAGATGACGATTGCGAAGCCCCGCCAGCCTGAACCCCTCCGTCCCCACGGGAGGCCTCGATCTGATAGACGGAGGCAACGGGCTTTGCCAACAGCATTTTACCTCTGTTAGTGCGCACACCATGCGGATCGCCCTCCACCAGCCCGAAATCGCCGGCAATGTCGGCACCATCCTGCGCATGGCGGCGTGTTTCGGCGTCGCGGTCGATCTGATCGAGCCGATGGGTTTCGCCTACAGCGATCGCGCACTCGCGCGGGCGGGCATGGATTACACCGCATCGGCCGAAGTGCGCCGCCATGCCGATTGGTCGGCATTCGAGGCGGATGCGACCGGGCGGCTGGTCCTGCTGACGACGCGTGGCGGCACCCGGCTCGACGCGGCGACGTTCCACAGCGACGACGTCCTGCTGTTCGGATCGGAGGGCAGCGGCGCGCCGCCGCATGTCCATGCGCGCGCCGATCTCGCCGTGCGCATCCCACTGGTGGCAGGGCTGCGCTCGCTCAACCTCGCGGTCGCCTGCGGCATCGCGCTCGGCGAGGCGCTGCGCCAGACCGGCGGCTGGCCGGCCGACGAGACATATTGACCCATCGACTTGGGCGCCCGCGCGCCGCAAAGGCTCCCCCCATGCAACCGCTCGACGAACAGCAAACCACCGCCCGCACCTGGTTCGAACATCTGCGCGACCAGATTTGCGCCGCGTTCGAAGCGATCGAGATCGAGGCCGGCTCCGACGCACGCTTCGAATACACGCCGTGGGACCGCACCGATCCGTCGGGCGAGCCGGGCGGCGGCGGTGTACGGGGGGTGATGAAGGGCAAGGTGTTCGAGAAGGTCGGCGTGAATGTCTCGACCGTGGGCGGTCGGTTCGAGGGCGAGTTCGGCAAGACCATCCACGGCGCGGGCGAAGATCCGACCTTCTGCGCGACCGGCATCAGCCTCGTCGCGCATATGGCCAACCCGCACGTCCCTGCCGTTCACATGAACACGCGCTTCCTCACCACCACCAAGCGCTGGTTCGGTGGCGGCGCCGATCTCAACCCGCCGCTGCCGATCGCGGGGGACACCGCCGACTTCCACGCCGCGATGCAGGCGGCGTGCGACGCGCACGATCCCGCGCATTACCCGCGCTTCAAGGCGTGGGCGGACGACTATTTCTACATCCCGCACCGGCAGGTGCATCGCGGCGTGGGCGGCATCTTCTACGATCATCTCGAGGGCGATTTCGCGGCGAACTTCGCGTTCACCCAGGATGTCGGCCGCGCGTTCCTCGACATCTATCCGCGCATCGTGCGGCGGCGTATGGGCCTGCCCTTCACCGACGCCGATCTCGCCGTGCAGCGTGCGTGGCGCGGGCGATATGCGGAATTCAACCTCGTTTACGATCGTGGCACGCTGTTCGGGCTGAAGACCGGCGGCAATATCGACGCGATCCTGATGAGCCTGCCGCCGGTCGCGACATGGGACTGACCGGGGTTCGGCCCGGCGAGCTGGCGACGGTCGTCACCACGCTGGAGATGCGCAGGCCGCCTGCCCTGCCGATCCCGGCATCGCCGCTGCGGCTGGCGCAGCTCGAACGCCCGACCCTCGACCGCTACCGCGCACTGTTCCGCGTGGTCGGCGAGCGCTGGCTGTGGTTCTCGCGTCTGGTTATGGCGGACGATGCGCTCGCCGCGATTGTCCACGATTCCGAGGTGGCGATCTTCGCCGCGCAGGGTCCGGACGGGCGCGACGCCGGCATGCTCGAACTCGACTTCCGCCGCGCGCGCGAATGCGAGCTATCGTACTTCGGCCTCGTTCCCGATCTCGCCGGGCAGCGCCTTGGCCGATGGCTGATGGCGGAGGCGCTCACCCGCGCCTGGGCTCCGGGCGTCGAGCGCGTGTGGGTGCATACCTGCACGCTCGACCACCCCTCCGCCCTAAACTTCTACCGTGCGTCGGGCTTCACCGCCATCGCGCGCACGATCGAGACGTTCGCCGATCCGCGCGTGCTCGGCGTGCTGCCCACGCATGCCGGGCCGCACATACCGATGCTCAGCGCCCGCGGTTGAGCGCCAGCGCCTCGCGGTACAGCGCGATCCGCACCAGCACCGTCGCGATCACCGTCACCGTCAGCGCGGCCGAGGCCATCGCGTCGAGCAACGCCGCCGCCACCGGGTTGGCCATCGGCGCGCCATCGAGCGCGCGCCCCGCCATCACGAACGGCATAGCGGCGAGCTGCCCGCCGAACAGCAGCAGCCCCGATATGCCCATCATCACCAGCCCGTTGCCCCGCGTCAGCGCCGCGCTGCGCTGAAGCGCTGCGACCACGCCGACCGGTTGCTCGGCAACGATCACCGCGCCGCTCAGCAGCAGGCGCCCGAACAGGTACAGAGCAGGCACCACCAGCACCACGCCGATCGCGGGGACCATGAACAGCCCCGCCGGAAGCGACACCAGCAGCGCGGCGAGGAAATAGCGCGGAAACAGCCGCACGGCACCCCGCAGCGCATCGCGTAGCGGCGGGCGGCCGGCGCTTAGATACAGCGAGAGCAGCACGAGGCTCCCGAACAGCGTCAGCAGCTCCGCCGCGAGCAGCCACGACCCGTAAGCGCCAAACCACAGGCTGAACGCCTCCACCCAGCCGCGCACCGCCGCCTCGTCGGCCTGACCCTGCGGCATCGCCGGGCCGGGCGGCACCAGCAGCAGCGAGGCGAATTGCGGCAGGAACACGAACAGCCCGGCGACCCGCACGAGCAAATCCCAGTCCGCGCGCCACATATCCCACGCGGTGGAAAGCGCGCGTCCGACGTTGATCTTCATAAGCAGCTTTTCATGCGAGTTCGACGACGTCCCCGCGGACATCGCGCACCGCGACGTACAGGCGCGCGGCAAAGACGGTGGCAAGGACGGAGAAGCCGGTCTGGACGACCGCAACGAGGATGGCGGTGACGATGGTGGCGAGGTTGACCGTATCGTCACCGATGGTGAACAGCCCGAGGATCGCGCCGCACACCGTTTTGGTGGCGAGCGCCGCCACCTGCGAGACGAGCAGGTAGAGCAGCAGCACGCCGACCAGCTTGAGCGTCAGTCCGTGCGTCAGCCGGCACGCGCGCAGCAGCGCGGCGACCCCGCGCCCCTCCGCCACCAGCACCGCATCGAACGGCAGCAACCGTGCGACCAGCGCCAGCGCCCCGAGTACATAGACCGGCCCGTAGAGGAGGATGAACAGCGCCGGCCCGAACGCGATCGTCGGCAGCCCGCCCGCCATCGGCATCCGCACCGCCACGGCGCCGCCACCGCCGATGTAAAAGGCGACGAAGATCGGCACCACCAGCGCAACAGCCACGATCATCTCCAGCACCGACACCAGAACCGCCGCCGGCAGCCGCCGCGCGCCGAGGCGTACCGCTCCCGCCCGCGCCTCCGGGTCGAGCACCAGCGCGGTGAGCGCGAGATTGCCCCAGATCATCACCACGCCGAGCGCGATCGCGACGAGGCCGAGCCCGAGATTGGCGACGCCCGCAGCCCGTCCGATCAGCGGCATGACGATGCTGAGCGCGGCCATCGGCACGAACACGAGCGGCACGGCGATGCGCAGCACGCTGCCGAGATGATCGCCGAGGAACTCGGACGTCCTGTCCCACACCGCTTCGATGCTGACCATGTTACCCCCGCGACCAATCGCCATGCATTCCGCGTTAGCGCAAGCGGCGGACCCTTGCCAATCGATCGCGCGAAATCTTGCACTCTGGCGCGCTTGGGCGCAATCGGCGGCAGTGATGGACTTGCCCAACGAGATCGAATGGCGCGTCGAACCGACGCGCATCGCGTATGAAGATGCACTCGCCACGATGGAGGCGCGCGCTGCGGCCGTCGCCGCAGGCGAGGCGCGCGAGCTGGTTTGGCTGCTCGAACATCCGCCGGTCTATACCGGCGGCACCAGCGCCGACCCGGCCGAGCTGCTCGATCCGCGTTTCCCGGTGGTGCAGACCGGGCGCGGGGGGCGCTTCACCTATCACGGGCCGGGGCAGCGCGTCGGCTACCTGGTGCTCGACCTCAACGCACGCGGGCGCGATATCCGCCACTTCATCTGCTCGCTCGAAGGCTGGCTGATCGAGGCGCTCGCCACGCTCGGCATCGCCGCGTTCCGCGCGCCCGGCCGGATTGGCATCTGGACGCGCGACGCGAGCGGCGCGGAGGCGAAGATCGGCGCGATCGGCGTGCGCGTGCGGCGCTGGGTGACGCTGCACGGCTTTGCGATCAACCTCGCGCCCGATCTCACCCATTTCGCTGGCATCGTGCCGTGCGGTCTGCCCGAATTCGCCGTCACCAGCGCGCAGGCGCTCGACCGGCCAAGCGATTTCGCCGGCTTCGACGCAGCACTTGCCCAAGCGTTTCCGGCCTTTCTTGAACGACTTCGCGGCGGTGCGGAAAACTGTACTTGAGGGCAATGCCGTATCCGACTAATGTCCACCACGATTTGGGTAATAAGGTCAGACGGCCACCCGGGTCGCCTATCTAGGGAGCTTTTACATGCGTGCATTCATTTCCAAGGTCGCCACCGCCTCGCTGATCGCCGCTGCGGCGGTTTCGCTGTCGGCTTGCGGCAAGACCACCAGCACCACCGACAACACCACCGTCACCGACCTGAACTCGACCGAGAGCACGGACACGATGTCGGACAACATGACCGCAGTCGACGGCACGATGGCCGACAACGGCGCGACGATGTCGAACGAGTCGTCGAACGCGATGTAATCACCGGCAACGGTGGTTTGAGGGCCGTCCGGATCGTCCGGGCGGCCTTTTTGATTCCTGACGCTTTTTTACGGAACCGTTACGCACCCGCGCGAAAAAGCGTTTGGGCTGCGGCGAAAAACGACCTAAACATGGTAAAGGGACTGCTCTTCCAGTGAGAAAAAGATGAAACCGTACCGTGCGTTATGCGGAATGGCTGCGATGTATGCAGCAACGCTTGCTCTGCCTGCCCATGCACAGTTCTTTTTCAGCCCTCATGACATGACCGGCGTGCCGATCACCGGCACCGAGGCCAAGTTCGCGACCGATTTCCCCGGCGCCACCCCCACCGAAGTCCGCGCCGCGCTCGTGTGGCAGATGCGCGCCGCGCTCAACGTGGCGGCGCTGCAATGCCAGTTCGAGCCGACCTTGCTGTCGGTGCCGAATTACAATGCGGTGCTGTTCAATCATAAGGACGAGATCAAGAAGTCCTACGACGTCGTCACCAAATATTTCATCCGCACCAATAAGACGGTCAAGGCCGGGCAGACCGCGTTCGACCATTTCGACACGCGCAACTATTCGACATTCACCGCAGTGGATGCGCAATACGGCTTCTGCCAGACTGCGGCCGATGTCGCGGTGCGCGCGGCGATGGCGCCGCGCGGACAATTCTACAAGGTCGCGCTGGAAGAGACCGGCACCCTGCGCAACAGCCTCGTCTATTGGGGTGACCAGCGCTTCCCGCGCCACCCTGTCATCACCAGCGCAGCCGGCGTCCCCAATCTCGATCCGCGTTGCTGGGACAAGAAGGGCCGCTGGGTGGAGAAGGCTTGCGGACCGGCGTCCGCCAGCGTCAGCACCGTGAACGTCGCCTCGCGCTAAACCATATTGCCCGGCCGGGTCGAGGCGCATGCGGTACAAGCCGCGGCGCACGGCCTCGCCGGGTAAACGCTCGCGCCCACGCGCCGTCGTGTTCCCCTAGCGCAAGCGCGCCCAGGTCGGCGCATGGTCGCTCGCTTTTTCACGCCCGCGATACACCTTGTCGACGCCCGCATCGACAAGCCGGTCCGCCGCGATCGGCGACAGCAGCAGATGATCGATGCGGAAACCCGCATCACGCTGCCACGCACCTGCCTGATAATCCCAGAAGGTCCACACGCCACCCTTGGGATACCGCGTGCGCAGCGCATCGGTCCAGCCTTGCGCGACCAACGCGCGAAAGCCTGCGCGGCTCTCGGGCTGCATCAGCGCATCGCTCGCCATCGCGCGCACCGAGAAGGTGTCGTCGTCGTTGGGGATGACGTTATAGTCGCCCGCCAGCACCACCGCGCGCTCCTCCGCCAGCAGACCGCGCGCGCGCGCCGCGAGCCGTTCGATCCAGCGCAATTTATAATCGAACTTGGGCCCCGGCAGCGGGTTGCCGTTGGGCAGATAAATCGACGCGACCACCATGCCGCCGACCTCGGCTTCGAGGTAGCGGCTATGATCGTCCTCGCTTTCCCCGTCGAGACCGCGCTTGCGCTCGACCGGATCAGCACCCTTGGCGAGCACGGCGACGCCGTTAAAGCCCTTCTGGCCATGCCACACCGCGCCGTAGCCGGCATCGCGGATCTCGGCGATCGGGAACGTCTCGTCGGTGGTCTTCAGCTCCTGAAGACAGGCGACGTCTGGCTGTTCCTCGGCAAGATACTCGAGCAGCCGCGGCAGACGCGCCTTGATGCCGTTGACGTTGTAGCTGACGATCTTCACGCGTTAGGACTGCGCATCAGATCGAGAAGCTGGCGCCGCAGCCGCAGCCGGAGGCGGCCTGCGGGTTGGTGACGCGGAACGCCGCGCCGCCGAGTTCCTCGACATAATCCACCGCCGCGCCGCGCACGAGATCGAGGCTGACGGCATCGACCACCAGCCGCACCGTGCCGTTCTCCGCCACGGCATCATCCTGCTCCACCGCGTCGGCGAAACCGAACTTGTACTGGAAGCCCGAACAGCCGCCGCCGTCGACCGACAGCCGCAGGATCGCGGGCTTGCCCTGCTTTGCCGCGATCGTCGCGACGCGGGCGGCAGCGGAGTCAGTCAGGGCGATGTCGGGTGCGAGCGTTTCCATGCGCATCAGATAGGCGGTGGCGGGGCCGACGGCAACCGGTGCGTCCCGGCTCGACGTGGGCCGCAACTCCGCCTAGATCGGACCGATATGGACGCGCTCGCGCGATCCCAATTTGTGACGTTTTGAGGAGGATGTTTTGGCGACCACGATCAGCCCCGCCGAGCCAGCCGCCGGCGACGGCGTCGAGCCCGCACGCCCTGCCCCCGAACGCAATCTCGGCGCGCAGACGCTTGAACGTGGCCTGACGTTGCTGGCGCTCGCCGCGTCGGAACCGATGACCGTCGCAAACCTCGCGCAGCGCAGCGGCCTGCCGCTCAGCATCGTGCGGCGGCTGGCCAAGACACTGATCGCGCGCGAATTCCTCGCCGTTTCGCCCGACAATCTGATTCGCGGCGGCGGCGAATTGTTGCGGCTGAGCCAGGCGTCGCTGCAACGGCTCGATCTCGTTTCGGTCGCGCGCCCCTGGGTGATCGCGCTGGCGCGGCAGACCGGGCTCAGCGCGTTCCTCGGGCGGCGCGAGCTCGACAAATCGGTCCACCTGATGCGCGCCGCCGGTAATGAGAGGGTGGCGGTGACGACCGATGCGGGCAGCACCCGCTTCCTGCCCGAGACCGGGCTCGGCAAGGCGCTGCTGCTCGACGACGATGCGGCGACATGGAACCGGCTGTTCGCCGCGCTGCCTGCGCAGGACACCGGCGACTGGGCGACGGAGATGGCAACGGCGGCCGCGCGCGGCGTAGTGCTAAAGATCGGAGCGGCGCCCGACTGCATCAACGCGGTCGCGGCACCTGTGCGCGATGCGACCGGACGGATTGTCGCCGCCATCAACGTGGCGGCGCAGTCGCAATATCTCGACGACGCGCGGATGGAGGAGCTTGCCACCGCCGTTCTGGCAACGGCGCTGTCGATCAGCCGCGAGCTGGGCTTCAGCCCCGATGCGGCGCCGGTGCGATCGACGAAGGGCACGCGCAAGGGATAGTCTCCGCAGGTCGAAGCCGCCAGCGGACCCGCCGTTACCGTCCAGCCGGCACGCAAGCCGCGCGAGAAGGCGTCGGGCGACACCAGAAGCGTCACACTTACGCCGCGAGGCGCTCGCTCGATGTCGCGCGCGATAGGGCTGAAAACCTCATCAAGAAGAAGGCGCCGGTCTCGCGACCGACGCCCGTTCTCTCGACATACTGACGCAAGCCTCAGTCGGCGGAGTCATCCGCCGCAGGACCGACCCCGACCGGGATTGTGTGCAACGCGCGATCCTGCACCGCGAGCAGATAGTCGGCGTTCTGGAGGAACGGCACCGGGTTGACCGCATGCCCGTCGATGCGAACCTCGTAATGGAGGTGCGGACCGGTCGAGCGGCCGGTCGACCCCATCAGGGCGATCAACTGCCCGCGATGGACGCGCGTGTTGGCGGGAACGAGAATCTTGGAAAGATGGCCGTAACGAGTCTGGATGCCCTTGCCGTGATCGATCTCGACCATGTTGCCATAGCCGCCGGCACGCTCCGCGCGATCGACGAAGCCATCGGCGGTGGCATAGACGGGGGTACCGACCGGGCCGGGAATGTCGACACCGGCATGCATCGCGGCGGTGCCACGGAACGGATCGGTGCGGATGCCGAAATTGCTGGTGTAGGCGAGATGCTCGACCGGCTGGACCGAGGGGATCGCGATCGTGCCCTGGTGCAGTGTGTCGAGGTTCTTCCAGGTCTGGAACAGCGAGCGGAACTGCACGTCGGCGCGCATGTCGGCCGCCGCCTCGGAACCGCCGGCGGCTTCATAAGGCCCACCGGCCGCGCCAGCCGTCGCGCCCGCAGCTTCCGCTGCCTGCGCGATACCCGGCACGGAGCAGCACAGCACCACCGATACGACACTGGCGAGCATCACGCGCGCCTTCGCCACCATGTCTAGCCGACCGAGATCGCGGGTAGTGAAGAGAGACGCGAGCCGCGCGGAGCGCACGCCCGATTCATTCGAAAATTTGCTCATCTGTCCCCAGCGACCGTTAATGCGTTTGCCGGAAGACGACGGCACCCGCCCCTTGACGTCCGGTTCGCAGCCCCTCCGCGCTCCGGACGCCTAAGTAGTGGCTGTTTTTACCATCCCGGGGCAAGCGCGGCGTAGTAATCGCGCGTCAGACCGGCAGCGTGGCGCGCCGAGTCGTTGAACGGAGGCTTCAATCCGCCGCGAAAATGGCGTGAAAGCAACTCCTTCCAGTATATTTCCGGAGGGTGGCCAAGCGCCGCACAACCCGATTCGAACCATTTGGTTCCAGCGTGGACGTGCCGCACCTCGTCCTTCAGAATGCGCCGCAGGACCCCGGCGGTAGCGGTATCGCCGCCAGCATCGGCGCGCGCGATCATGTCGGGCGTCACGTCGAGCCCACGCGCCTCAAGCACCATCGGCACGATCGCCAATCGGGCGAGCGCGTCGCCGGCGGTCTCCTCGGCGGCTTCCCACAGGCCGTCATGCGCGGGCAGCGCGCCGTAACGGCTGCCAAGCACGCGCAGGCGGCGATCGACCAGCGCGAAATGCATCGCCTCCTCGGCACCGATCGCCAGCCAGTCGCCGGTGAACTCGGGCGCGAACTGCGCGCCGAAGCGGCCCGCCATGTCGAAGGCAAGATCGATCGCGACGAACTCGATGTGTGCGAGCGCATGCAGCAGCGCGATCCGACCGTGTAGCGACCCCTTGCCGCGACGCGGCATCTGATTAGGCGCCAGCAGCACCGGCTCGGCCGGGCGCGCCGGACGATCGGGCATCGCGCTGCCGTCTGGGGCTGCGAAATCGCCGCGTCGCCAGCCGCGCGCCACCGCCCGCGCGCGCATCACCTTTGTCTTTGGATCGGCCGTCTCCAGCACGGCGCGGATCGCGGCGGAGACGCTCTCGCTCATCTCAGGTCTTTGGCTAGCGCCTTCGCCGCCGCCAGCACCTGTTCGGCATGGCCGGCGACGCGCACCTTGCGCCAGCTCTGCGCGAGCGTGCCGTCGACGGCGAACAGGAAGGTCGAACGCTCGACGCCCATATAGGTGCGGCCGTACATGCTCTTTTCGACCCACACGCCGAACGCGTCCATCACCACATGCTCCGCGTCGCTGGCGAGCGGCACAGTGAGATCGTATTTGGCGGTGAACTTGGCGTGTTTGGCGGGCGTATCGGGCGAGACGCCCAGCACGGCCACGCCGGCCGCGGCGAAATCGCGGCCGAGCGCGCTGAAATCCTGCGCCTCGCGCGTGCAGCCGGTCGTGTCGTCCTTGGGATAGAAGTACAGCACCAACGGCTTGCCGACGTACGTGCGCAGGCGCAGCTTCGCCCCGTCCGCGCCGGTGAGGTCCAGATCGGGCAGCGCGCCGCCCTGTTCAATCGCCATCGTCATCTCCTGCCGCGACCTGCGCGAGAAAGTCGGCGACCTCCTGCCGGGTCGCGGCGAACGAGGCAACCACCGCATCCCAGTCCGCCATACCGAGCGCGCGTGCGATCAGTGCCTGCGTCGGCTCGGGCGGGATCGCCGCGTCGGGCGCGACCAGCCGCAAGGTGACGAGCAGTCGAGTGAGCAGCGCATCCGCTTCGATCATCGCGGGCGGCGCGAGCCCCTCGCCCACCAGCGCGGCGATCGCGCGGGCGAGATTGGGGTTGAACCCGGTCAGCCGAGTGAGCTGGCGGATGTGGACCGCGAACTCGAGATCGACGAGCCCGCCCGGCAGCAGCTTCGCGTCGAGCGGTCCGGTCGGCGGCTTGTGCCTGGCCATCTCCGCGCGCATCGCCAGCGCTTCGGCGGGCACATCGCGCTGCGGCCGTGCGCCGCGCAATACGCCGTCGATCACCGCCTGCACCTCGGCGCGCGCGGCGGTCGAGCCGAACACGGCCCGCGTGCGGGTGAGCGCCATATGCTCCCACGTCCACGCGCTTTCCTGCTGGTAACGCGCGAACCCGTCGAGCGAGACGCTGAGCGGCCCCTGCGTGCCCGACGGCCGCAACCGCGTATCGATCTCGTACAGCGGCCCGAACGCGGTCGCCGCCGACAGCGCGCCGGTCACGCGCTGCGCCAGCCGGTTGTAGTAGAGCACCGCGCCGAGCGGTTTGGCGCCGTCGCTTTCCGCGCGGTAATCGCCGGTGAAAACGTAGATCAGGTCGAGATCCGACGCATGCGTCAGCGCAGCTCCGCCCAACCGGCCGAGCGCGAGGATGACGAGTTCGCTGTCGGGCACGCGGCCGTGCACCGCGACGAACTCGGCGATGGTCGCCGCCGCCAGCACCTCGATCGCGGCCTCCGCCACGCGCGAATAGCCCGCCGCCACAGCGAGCGGGTCGCTCGCGCCCGCGACGATCTGCGTTCCGAGCGCGAACCGCTTCTCGCCGACGATGCGGCGGACATGATCGAGTTGCGCCTGATAATCCTGCCCGCCGCGCATCTCCGCCGCCAGCGCGGCGACATCGCCGACGGGCCCGAGCGCGCTCGCGTCGATCAGCCCATCGAACAGCTCGGGCCGCCGCGCCATCGCATCCGCCAGCGTCTTCGCATGGCTGAGGATCAGCGCCAGCAGCCGCGCCAATGCGGGACGCGCTTCGAGTAGCCGGAAGACGTTGATCGCGCTCGACAGATGCGACAGCATCGTATCGAGCCTGGCGATCGCGACGCCCGGATCGGGTGCCTGGCCGAGCGCCTCGATCAGGCCGGGCAGCACCGCTTCCAGCGCCGACCGCGCCGCCTCGCTGCGCAGCGCCGGATAGGTGCCCGCCCGCCACTGGCCGATCGCGCGCGCCGCCGCTGCCGGATCGTCAAATCCAGCTTGCTCAAGCTGCGCGGCAAGACGGTCCGCATCGAACGACATGGCATTGCCTTCGACAGGATCGAGCGCATCATAGGTCCGGCCCACGCGTGTGACGTGCGGGCGCAGCAGGTCCAGCAGCGCCGCGCCATCGCCTAGCCCGTGCAACTGCGCCAGCGAATCGAGCGCCGCGCCTTCGGGCAGGCGATGCGTCTGCCGATCCTCGACCATCTGCACGCGGTGCTCGATCGTGCGCAGCGTCGTATAGGCGTCCGACAGCGCCGCCGCTTCGCCGGGGTCGATCCACCCCGCCGCCGCCAGCGCGGCGAGCGCATCGCGCGTCGCCGGCGCCCGCAGCGCGGAATCGCGCCCGCCGTGGATCAGTTGATGGATCTGCGCGAAGAACTCGATCTCGCGGATGCCGCCACGCCCGCGCTTGAGGTCGTAGCCGGGGCCAAACGCCTGCCCTTTCGCGTGATGGTCACGGATCCGCCTCGAGATGCCGCGGATCTCGCCGATCGCGCCGAAATCGAGTGCGCGCCGCCATACGAACGGCTGCACCGCATCGAGAAACCGCGTGCCGAGCGCAAGGTCGCCCGCCGCCGCACGCGCGCGGATGAACGCCGCCCGTTCCCACGGCAACGCCAGCGATTCGTAATAGGAGATCGCCGCATCGACCGGCAGCGCGACCGGCGTGGCCTCGGGCGAGGGCCGCAGCCGCAGATCGACGCGTAGCACATAGCCGTCGCGGTCGCGGTTCTGGAGGATTTCGACCACGCGCCGCGCGATCCGAACCGCAGCTTCGCCGACATCCTCGCGCGGGCGACACGGCAGCGTGGCGGGATTAAAGATCAGGATCGGGTCGATATCCGACGAATAGTTGAGTTCGTGGCTGCCCTGTTTGCCGAGCGCGATCGCCGCGAACCCGCGCGGCTCGGCATCGGGCGTGCGTTCGGCGATCGCGGCACGGATCGCGGTGTCGAGCGCGCGATCAGCGAAACCGGACAGCGCGGCGGTGACGGCGGTGAGATCATATGCACCGGCAAGATCGGCGACCGCGACGACTAACGCGAGCCGCCGCCGCTCAAGCCGCAGCCGTGTCGCAACCGGTACGCCACTGGCATAGTCGCCGCCATTGTCGAGCGATGGCAAGCGGCCGGCGGCGAAGTCCTCCGCGAGGTCAGGCTCGCGTTGCAGCAACAACGCCAGAAAGGGCGCGTGCCGCTGCGCGCGATCGAGCGCGGCGATGATCTCGTTGGGGCCGACCGTGCTTTTCATACAACGCAGAACAGATTGCCCGGTTGTTTCACCACTGTAAGCAACAAAAGCGAGATTGACCCGTTTTGATCTTCATGATGTCGATCAAGTCGAACCTCGACGCGGTAAACGCGAAAGATGGCCACCTCGCCATTGTGGCTCCACGCCGGACCGACACGATCAGCGGCGCATTGCGCCAGGCGTTCGAAGCTCCGTTCGAAGACCGGAACTTCTCGGGCTTGCTCGCGCGGATCGATCAGGCCGACCGAACGCGCGGGCGCGCCTGAGGATCAGGCGTCCCGGTCGCGATCGCGGCTGAGATCATCCACCTCGCCCATGATCGTATCGAGCGCCGTCATGCCGGGTTCATTGCTGTGCGTGCGCCGCGAAGGAAGCGTGTTGTCACTCATCAACGCCTCGAGCGCGACGCGGCCACGCGCCACACGGCTCTTGATCGTACCGACCGCGACACCGCAGATCTCCGCTGCCTCTTCGTAGGCGAAGCCGCCTGCGCCGACCAGGATCAGCGCCTCGCGCTGCGGCTGCGGCAGGTGCAGAAGCGCACGCTGCATATCGCCGAGCTCGACGTGGCGATCCTGACTTGCCGGGGCCGCAAGGATGCGGTCGGCGACGAGATCGTCCCACTCACCCTTGAAGCGCGCGCGGCGCATCTGCGAAAGGTAGAGATTGCGCAGGATGATGAAGGTCCATGCGCGCATGTTGGTGCCGGCCTGGAAACGCTGACGCGCGGCCCAGGCCTTCATCAGCGTCTCCTGCACCAGATCGTCGGCAAGGTCGCGACTGCCCGACAGCGAGCGACCGAACGCGCGCAGATGCGGGATCACCTGGGCAAGCTGCGCCTTGAACTCCGTATCGGAGAGCGCGACGTGCTCAACAGCGGCGGCCTCGCCCTCGTCTTCGATATCGTGCGCGTCGTTCATCAACATCCGTTTCTATTCCCGGCACGATACATGGTGTGGGGGAAGTGCAAAGTCCATCTGCCACCGAACCGAAAACGGATCAGCGCATCCCCCATATGAGGATGATCGCGAACAGCACGATGACGATGACGAGAGATATCACCAGCACGTAGCGGGTGACATGCGGGGTGGAGCCGCTACGCGCCTCGGTGGCGCTGATCTCCGTGGGTGTGTCTTCGTCGGCCATACGGGTTCCAACGTACCAAAGCCGTTTTGGCTCCGTATCGAGTGGAACCCGTGAAAAATATCAGGCCGGAACGGTCGCGGAATCGAAGAACAGCGCCTGGCTGATCGCCGCCTTGACCGTGGAACGCTGGAACGGCTTGGTGATGAGGAAGGTCGGCTCGGGGCGTTCGCCGGTCAGCAGCCGCTCGGGGAAAGCGGTGATGAAGATCACCGGAACCGAGAATTCGGCGAGGATGTCCTTCACCGCATCGATGCCCGAACTGTCGTCGGCAAGCTGGATGTCGGCGAGCACCAGACCCGGACGGTCCTCCATCGCGAGCGCCACCGCTTCGTCGCGCGTGACGGCCACGCCCGTAACCTCATGGCCGAGATCGCGCACGATCGTCTCGATATCCATTGCGATGATCGGCTCGTCCTCGATGATGAGCACGCGGCTGCGGGTCTGCTTCTCGATCTCGGTCAGCGCTTCGGCGACCAAAGATTCGACCTCGCCGGTGTCGACGTCGATCAGATAGGCCGCGTCCTCGGGAGTGAACCCCTCCATCGCGGTCAGCAGCAGCGCCTGACGCGACAGCGGCGTCATCCGCGCGAGCCGGGCGCGCGCGATCGCCTCGGCGTCGGCGTTGGGATCGACGCTCGACTCGTCAGCGGTCTCGTCGAAATTGGCCGAGGTCCAGATCGCCTGGAACATGCGGTAGAGCCCGAGCCGCGGGTCGACCTCGCGCGGGAATTCGTTCGGCGCGGCGACGATCGCCTCGAGCGTGGCGCGGACATAACGGTCGCCTTGGGCCTGACTGCCGGTAAGGGCGCGGCCATACCGCCGAAGGAAGGGAAGATGCGGTGCGAGCTGTTGTCCTAGCGACATGACCTTGGGGGTCCTCCGTGAGAAAGCGCCGCCCATGTGCAAGGGGCCGGTCGCCAATGCAATGCGAATGGCTCGAAAAACGACGGGTATCGTTTTTCGCATCGCAGGTGGAACAATCGAAGCGGTCTTTGGTTTCATTGCGGCTACACGACGTGTAATCAGCACCGCTTCCCGCCGGATCACCGGATGGGTCTTGTTTCAAAACCCGGCGATGCCGGATGCCGAAGGGGACGAAATTGCGTTCGGGCGACGAGTCTTCAAAAAAGCCGCCGAGCGTGCGTGCGAAGGTCCAAAGCAAGGATCGCGACATGGGCGCGGCCCTTCGTACCGTCTATCAGAAGACGGTCGATGAGTCGGTTCCGCCCGAGATGCTGGATCTCCTGGGCAAGCTCGACTGATCACGCCATGACGCAGGACATGGGCGCGTCCGCGGACGGATCGCTGGAGCGACGCAGCCTGGCCGGGCGGATGCCGACGGGCGCCAAGGTCTTCCTGATCCTGAGCGCGGCGTTGCTGCCACTCGCGATCATCGCGTTCTTCGCTTCGCTTCGCACGACACAGATCGCCGACGACGGCGCGCGCGCCGCGCTGCGCATCGCGTCGGCCGAGAGCGCGCGCAAGATCGCGATCGAACTGATCGGCGACATGACTGCGCTTCGCGTCGCGCTCAACGCGCTGGATGCCGACAACGCCGACGCGCCGAGCTGCGCGCGCGCGCAAGGCGTATTCGCTCCGCAGGCGGCGGGCGGCGCCTTGTTCTCGATTTCCGATGCGAGCGGCCGGGCGATCTGCGGCACCGCGCTCCCGGCGGCGCTCAGCGTCGCGCCCAAATCGGCTGCGCCGATCACCGCGCGCGTCATTGCCGGGCGCGGCCTCACGCTCGCCATCGCCGGCGCGCACGGCCGAACGCATGCGGAGGCGTTCTTCCCGGCCGCCTTCCTCGCCCGCACCGCCCGCCCAAGCGAGTTCGCGCCCGATTACGAGGCGCAGCTGATCGGCGGCGACGATGCACTGACCTTGTTCGACCTCCCCCCGCGCGAGGTGCTCGAACGGCGCGGAACGCTGCGTATCGACCTCGGCATCGGCGCTCTCACCCTTCAGACGCGCGCCCGCAGCGCCCCGATCACCTCGCCGGTGCTGATCGCGATGCTGCTGCCGATCGTGATGTGGGCGGCGGCGGCAGGCATCGCCTGGTTCATCGTCGACCGGCTGCTGATCCGCCCCTTGCGCCGCCTGAACGCAAGCGTCGCGTCGTTCACCCCGGGCGAGGAGATCAACCCGCAGGCGATCACCATGCTGCCTGCGCAGGAGATCCGCGAACTCGGCGACACGTTCCGCGCGATCAGCCGCACTGTCACCGAGCATGAAGCGGGGCTGGCCGAGGGTCTGGTGCGCCAGACCAAGCTGACGCGCGAGGTGCATCACCGCGTCAAGAACAACCTCCAGGTCATCTCGAGCCTCATCAACTTCCACGCGCGCGGTGCGCGCAGCGCGGAGGCGACTGCGGCCTATGCGTCGATCCAGCGCCGCGTCGACGCGCTGGCGGTGGTGCATCGCCACCATTTCGCCGAACTGGAAGTCAACCGTGGCCTCGCGTTGCGCTCGGTGATCGGCGAACTCGCCTCCAACATCCGCGCGACCGCGCCGGAGGGTGCCGCGCGGCTGAGCATCGCACTCGACATCGCGCCCGTGCTGGCCACGCAGGATATCGCCATCGCGGTGTCGTTCCTCGTCACCGAGATCGTCGAACTGTCGATGACGTCGAACCCGTCCGCCCCGATCCGCATTTCGGTGCGCGACGGCGAGACGGCCGACCGGGCGGTGCTGCGGGTGGTCTCACCCGGGCTGATCGACAGCGACGACCTCCAGGCGCTCGTCGCCGAGCGATACGGCCGGGTCATGGAAGGTCTGTCACGCCAGCTTCGCTCGAAGCTGCACTACGATCCGTTCGTCGGCGCCTATGAGATCGCGGTCGCCATCACCGGCCGGGACTGATCCGACTGCCGACACGCGTCTGATTTTTACCGGAAAATTTAGTCTAGAACCCGTCGGGCAGGTCGATCTTGCCGACGCACTCGCGGTAGCGCGACACGGCGTAGCGGTCGGTCATGCCGGCGATGAAGTCGGCGATATGGCGACTGCGCCACGGCTCCTCGGCCGGCAGCCGCATCGCCCATTCGGCCGGCATCAGCTCGGGCGCAGCACGATAGGCGGCGAACAGCCCGGAGATGATCCCCTCCGCCACGCGCGCCGCCTCAAGCTGGGCGGGATGATAATAGAGGTTGGCGTACATGAAGCGTTTCAGCGCGCGCTCCTCGCCCTGCATCTCGGGCGAGAACGTGGCAAGGCAGCGCCCCGCCGCCCGCACGTCCGCCGCGCTGGCGATGCGGTGCTCCGCCACGAGACGCTGCGTTTCCGCGATCACATCGTTGACCATCACGCCGATCTGGCTGCGGATCAGTTCCCCGGTCAGCCGCGCCGGCGCGATCCCCTCGAACCGCGCACACGCCCCTGCCCAGCCACGCGCGACCAGCGTCACTTCGAACAACTGGTCGAGCGTCAGCAGCCCGGCGCGCAGGCCATCGTCGATATCGTGATTGTCATAGGCGATATCGTCGGCGATCGTCGCGACCTGCGCCTCCAGCGACGACCATTGCGACAGCTCCAGCGGAAACGTCGCATCCGCCTCGGCGAGCGCCCAGCCCGGCCGCGAGATCGGACCGTTGTGCTTGGCGAGCCCCTCCAGCGTTTCCCAGCCGAGGTTCAACCCCGGCCAGCGCGGGTACGGGCTGTCGATCACCATCAGCGCGCGCAAGGTGTTGCCGTTGTGGTCGAACCCGCCCACCTCGGAAAGCGCCGCGCCGAGCGCCTTCTCACCGGCATGGCCGAATGGCGGGTGGCCGATATCGTGCGCCAGCGCGAGCGCCTCGGTGAGATCCTCGTTGAGCCCGAGCGCGCGCGCGATCGTCCGCGCGATCTGCGCGACTTCGAGGCTGTGGGTCAGCCGGACGCGGAAATGGTCGCCGTCGGGCGCCATGAACACCTGGGTCTTGTGGCGCAGCCGGCGGAAGCTGATCGAGTGGATGATACGGTCGCGGTCGCGCTGGAACGCGTCGCGCGGACCGCGCAGATCGCCGCCCGGTTCGGGATAGAGCCGGCCCCGGCTGGCGGCGGGATCGGCGGCGAGAAAGGCGAGCGGCTGGGTCACGCCCGGGGCGATAGTCACTTGGCGGGGAGCTTGTCGATCTTCTGACCGGCCTCGCTGGTGAAAACGAAACCTGAAAGCCCCTGTTTCGCCAGCTTGTTGACATAAGCCTGCGCCTCGCCCTCGTTCGCGAACGGGCCGGTGAGGATGCGGTTGGTCGCGCGCAGCGGCGTCGACCAGCCCTGCCGGCCCTTGAACGCGCCGGGCTTGTCGGTGCGCAGCTTGTTCCACTGTTTGGAGAGATCGTTCTCGTTCGCGCCGCCCGACACCTGCACCCACACGCGCGACGGTTCGACCGGCTTGGCATCCTTCTTCTTCGCGTCGGCGCCCTTTTTCTTAGCGTCCGCCTTCTTGTCGGCGCCCTTGCGGACGTCGGCGTCAGCCTCGTCGTCGTTTTCCTGCGTCTTCTTGCCGTTCGCCTTTTTCGAGGCGGCACCCTTGCGCGCGTCGGTATCGTCTTCGGCACCGGCGGTCTTCCTGCCAGCGGCTTTCTTCGCCGCCGCGCCCTTGGGGGCGTCCGCCGCATCATCGGCTTCGGCAGCCTTCTTGCTGCCTGCCTTCCTCGCGTCCGCGCCCTTCCGGGTGTCGGTGGCAACGTCGGTTTCGGTGGGCTTCTTGCCGTTGGCTCTACGGACGTCGGCCGGCTTCCTGCGGTCGGATTCATCCTCCGGCTCGGCTCGGGTCGGTGCGGACTTTCGCGCGTGAGCGGCGGCCCCGGTCTCGGCATCATCGGCCAGCGACTTGCGACGCTGCGGCTCGGGCCGGATCGGCGCCTTGCTGGCGGCGACCTCGACCGGTGCCGGCCGCACCGCTTCGGCTGTCGGTTGCGCGATCGGTGCGGGCCGCGCCGGCTCAACTGGGGCGACACCGAGTTCGCGACCCGGCACCCCGATCCCCGCGATGATGCCCGACAGAATTGCATCCTCGCTGCGCGCCCGTTCGCCGGACGCCGCGGTCGTCGGCGGATAAGACGGCGCGGACGTCGCCGGCGCGCTCGCGGTAAACCCGGGCTGCGGAGCGGGCTGTGGAGTTTGGTAGGAGGTCGCGCTCTGCGCCGGCAGCGGGGTTGGCGTCGGCGCATAGGCTTGCGGCGCGGGGGCGACTCTGGTCGCGGTTTCGGCCGCTGGCGTCAGAGGAGCTTGGCCTTGCGGCGGCAACGGCGCTGGCATTGGCGCATAGGATTGCGTCGCAGGCGCGATTCTGGTCGCCGTCCCCGCGGGCGCGGAATAGGCCGTCATCGTCTGCGGCGTCGGCGCGGCGCGCGTGGCGGTTTGAACAGGCGGCGTCACGCCCGCCATCTGCGTGCGCACCGGCGCGGCGGTTGAGGAAAACGGCGTAACCTTCGTCGCGGATTCGACCGGCGGCATCATGCGGCTGGGCACCCGTGCCGGCGCGGCGATCCCGGCGGGCAGCGGCTGCGGCTGAAGCGGCGCGAGCGGCATCACGCGTCCGCCGGCGGGCTGAACCGGCTGATAGGATGGCGTGACCTGCGTCTGCGGCACGGCGACCGGCGCGCGGTTGACCGGCGTAGCCGCCGCAGCGGCGCGATTGGCCTGCGCGGTCGCACCGTAACTGTAGCTCGGCGTGTACGCGCGAGGCGCCGGCAACGCTTGGACGTAATAACCGCCCTGCCCCGGTGCGGCGCTGGGCCGTGGTGCCGAGGGATCGATATAGGTCGGCGGCGCGGGCAGCGGCAGCGGCGCGGGCGACGCGACCGCCTGCACCGCGAGTTCCACCGGCTCGCGCTTGTTGCGCTTGCGCTTGGCGGGCTTGGCGACCTCCTCCTTGCGCACCGGCTTCTCGCGCGCCTTGGCGGCGGCGGCGAGTTCGCGCGCATCGGGATCGGGGCCGAGCGGGGGCAGCACCGGCACCATGCGCGCATCGGCGTAGCGCTGCGCGGAGGGGCGGGTCTCGCCGAAATGCACGGCGAAGGCGCGATCGACCGGCGGCAGCATCGGCAACCGGTCGAAGAACGGTTGCAGCCCCTGCGCCATGCCCGCGGGCATCATCGTGCTCGCGATCTGTTCGGCACCGGCCTTGTCGCCGCCCATCGCCAGAATGAAGGCGCGTGCGCGCCATGCGCCGCGATCGCTCTTGCGCAGCAGCGGATCGAGCAGTGCCAGCGCCTCGTCACGCTTGCCCGAGATGCCGAGCGACAGCGCGTAGCGGCGCGTCGTCTCGTCGTTCGGCCCCGTCTTCAGCGCGAGCCGATAGTCGCGTTGCGCCCGCTCCTGCTCGCCGACCAGATCGAACGCGAGCCCGCGATCGGCAGCAAAGCTGGCGACACTGCCGCCATAGCTCTCCGCCTCGGCGAAACGCCGCAGCGCCTCGCCCGGCCGCTCGGCCTGGACCAGCAGCACCGCCGTGCCCGCCTTGACGCGCGCATTGCGGGGGTCGATCCGCTCCGCGCGCGCGAAGAACGTACCGGCGGCGGTGGGATCGTCGAGCTTGGTCGCCAGTTCGCCTGCACGGATCAGCGCATTGAGATCGTTGGGATTGGCTGCAAGCGCACGGACCTGATCGGCCAGCGCATCGGCGTCTTCCGGAGCGGAGGTCTGCGGCAGCGGCTGGACATATTGCGCGGGGAGCGGCGCGGCCGATGCGAGCAACAGCGCGACGGAAAGGGAACGGAGCGGTCGCATCCCGGCAGTGCCTGGCCTGAGTGTCACGTGAATTGAACCGCCCGATCCGTTCGCCCCGGCTGCGCTCGGGGTAATGCCATGAGAGTCGCGTCCGGCATCGTCGCTCGACCCGGACGGGTGGGATAGAGTGTCACCACCGCCACCGCTCTAGCCCAGGACGCAGGTGGGCGGAAAGTCTCTTGCGGTCGCCCGGTGCGCAGGAACGACACGAGACGCCGGCGCACCGGCGTCTCGCGCGTCAGGTCACTGGTTGTTCTGGCGGTGCAGGAAGCGCGGGATCTCGACCGCATCCTTGTCGGCGGCGGCATCGTCCTCGCGCGCCACGCCACGCGACACGCTCGACATGCGTTCGAACAGCGTACCGCCGAGCTTGACGCGCGGTGCCGGCGGCGTGGGCTCCGCAGCAGCCGCTTCGGGCGCGCTGCCCGAGGACAGCCAGCGGCGGCGGCCCGGGCCTTCCGGTGCAGGCTCGGCCGCGTCGTCGCCGTACACGGTCGGCGCAGGCGCGGGAGCAGGCGTCGGCGCAGGCGCCATCTGCGTGTCGCTGCCGAGAACCAGTTCGTCAGGCTCCTCGACGGCGGGTGCCGGTGCGGCGGGCGCTTCGGCTCGCGCCACGGGCGTCGGCTCAGGCGCAGCGGCCGGTGCCGGTGCCGTCGCGACCGGCGTCGGCTCGGCCGGGCGGCCCGACCCGAAGCTGAACGAGCGCGACGATGTGGCGGCAGGCTGCGGCGCGGACTGGACCTCCGCCTCGATGCCGGTCGCGACGACCGACACGCGGATCTTGCCTTCCAGCTCGGGGTTGAACGCCGAACCCCAGATGATGTTGGCGTCTTCATCGACCAGTTCGCGGATATGGTTCGCGGCCTCGTCGACTTCGAGCAGGCGCATGTCGTCGCCACCGGTGATCGAGACGATCACGCCCTTCGCGCCCTTCATCGACACGCCGTCGAGCAGCGGGTTGGCGATCGCCTTCGACGCGGCTTCGATGGCGCGATTGTCGCCCTCGGCCTCACCGGTGCCCATCATCGCCTTGCCCATCTCCTGCATCACCGAACGCACGTCGGCGAAGTCGAGGTTGATGAGGCCGGGCATGACCATCAGATCGGTGATGCCGCGCACGCCCTGCTGGAGCACTTCGTCGGCCATTTCGAACGCCTGCTTGAACGTGGTGTTCGCGTTGGCGACGAGGAACAGATTCTGGTTGGGGATGACGATCAGCGTATCGACGTACTTCTGGAGTTCCTCGATGCCCGCGTCGGCGCTCTTGGCGCGGCGGTTGCCTTCGAACGCGAACGGCTTGGTGACGACGCCCACCGTCAGGATGCCCATGTCGCGCGCCGCCTTGGCGATGACAGGAGCCGCGCCCGTGCCGGTGCCGCCGCCCATGCCGGCGGCGATGAAGCACATGTGCGCGCCCTGGAGCATCTTGGCGACCTGGTCGATCGTCTCCTCGGCGGCCGCGCGGCCGATCTCGGGCCGCGAACCTGCGCCGAGGCCTTGCGTGATCTTCGCGCCGAGCTGGATCTTGGTGCTGGCGGTCGATTGCTTGAGCGCCTGCGAATCCGTGTTGGCGACGAAGAAATCGACGCCCTGCACGTCCGCGCGCATCATGTTGGCGATGGCGTTGCCACCGGCCCCGCCGACACCGATCACGGCGATCCGCGGCGTGAGTTCATCCACTTCGGGCGCAAGAAATTCGATACTCATTTTCCGGTCTCCTGCGCGCCTCCCCACAACACTTGGCACGCTTCACGCTTAACTATCCTGCACTATCGATTGCCGTGGTTCCAGCCCGAATGATGCAGCCCTGTCGTAATTGCTTAATAATTCGCGCGCGCCGCCGCCATCATCCGGCGGAAGATCGCCAGACCCTTGGGCCGGTGCACCGTCTGGTGGCTGCGCGACAGCGCGCGCAGATCGACCGGATCGGACGCGGCGTAGAAAGCGAGCCCCGCCAGCGTCGCGAATGCCGGCCCCGAATGCGCCTCGGGCAACGCCGACAGCCCGCGCGGACGCCCCACCCGCACCGAGCGGCCGAGCGCCGCCTGCGCATAATCGGCGATGCCGTTCAACTCCGCGCCGCCGCCGGTCAGCACCACCTGCCGCCCGACCGGACCTTCGAACTTCAGCTCGACGAGCGCCTTGCGCACTTCGCCGATCAGATGATCGAGACGTTGCCGAATCACCCCGATCAGCTGCGCGCGCGTGATGCGGCTGCCGTCGCCGACACCGTCTTCCGCCGAGATCGGCGCGACGTCGATCATCTCGTGATTGTCACGCGGGGACGCATTGGCCGAGCCGTGGAAGCACTTCATCCGCTCGGCCTGCGCGCGGCGCGTGCCGAAGGCGGAGGCGATGTCATCGGTGATGTCGGCGGCGCCGATCGGGATCGAGGTCAGCCCGACCAGCATCCCGCCCGCGAACAGCGAGACGTTGGTGATGCCCGCGCCCAGTTCGACCAAAGCCACGCCCAGCTCGCGCTCCTCGTCGGACAGGCACGCCATGCCGGTCGCGACCGGAGAGGCGATGATCGACTTCACCTCGAGATGCGCGTTGGCGACGCACAGCCCGAGGTTGCGCACCGGCGAACCGTCCGCCGCGACGACATGGATGTGCACGCCGAGCCGATCGGCATGGAGGCCGAGCGGCCGCTTCACGCCGGTCAGTCCGTCAAGCGTGTAGAGCGCCGGCTGCGCGTGCAGCACGATGCGTCCGGCCGGATCAATCGAATCGCGCCCCGCCTGCAACAGTGCGTCGATATCGGTCTGCTCGACGCGGTGACCGCCCAGTTCGAACTCGACCGAAGCGACGTCTGACACGAGGCCCCCCGCCGAGAAGCTGACCCACACGTTCTCGATATTGGTGCCGGCGATCCGCTCGGCCTGCTCGACCGCCTCGCGCACCGCCGCCTCGGTCGCGGCGGCATCGGCGATGTAGCCGCGCTTGACGCCACGGCTCTCGCGCTGGCCGGTGCCGAGCACGATCAGCTCGCCGCCGTCGCCCTTCTGCGCGATCATCGCCGAAACCTTCGACGAGCCGATATCGAGCGCGGTAATCAGTCCTTCCGGTGCGATCTTCGCCATCTGCTTTACCCCTGTTGCCCGTCTTTACCCTTGCGCTGCCCAGTGCGCGGTCTGTTTCGCCTGCGTGTCCGCCGCTTTGGGTCTGGCGGGCTTTGCGATCGCCGGTTGCGCGATCGCGGGTGTCGGCACGGTGCCGCCGGCGGTATCGCCCGGCTTGCGCGCGACCAGCCGCGACGGATCGCGCATGTCGAACCCGATCCAGCCCTTGCCGAGCAGCGGCTGAACGCCATCCATCTGCGCGAACTTCACCAGCGCGCGCGCAGAGTCGTCGTCGCCTTCGGGCAGTTCGAGCGTCTCGCCACTATCGAACGTCAGATTCCAGCGTCGGTTCCCCACCCATGTCGCGGCCTTGACCTGCGGACGCAGCGCCGGCGCGGCGGCGAGCAGGCGATCGTAGGATTCCTGCTGTTCGTTGGCATGATCGCCCACCACCAGCGGCAGATCGGGCATCGCATCGGGCTGGACGGGTTCGAGATAGGTGCCGTTCGCCGCGATCAGCGCGAGCTGGCCGTTGTTCTGCCACACCGCCGCCGGGGTGCGCTCGACGATCTGGACGAGAAGCGTATCGGGCAGCCGCCGCGAAACGTGCGCATCCTCGATCCAGCCGCTGTGCGCGACCAGCCGCTCGCGCGTCTTCTCCAGATCGACCAGCGGCATCGCCAGCGACGGTTGTTCGAGCGCGATCTTGTAGATCGTGTTCTGATCCATCCGCGACAGGCCGGTGATCTGCACGTTGTTGACGCGGAAGCCCGCCTCACCGATCCCCTCGCCCACCGCCGTGCCGACCGCGCCGGGAATGCCCATCCACACGCCGATCGCCATCACGCCCGCGCACACCGCAGCCACGATCGTCCACGTCGCGATCCGCGTCAGCGTCGCCTCGCTGAGCGGCAGCGCGGCAATCGTGCGGTCAATGATCGAAACCTTGGGAGCCTTGCGCCGCTTCTGCTGGACCGGGCGGCGCGGCGTGCCGCGCTTGATCGTCTTGCTGGTCATGGCGCCCCCGCCTCAGCGCCGGCTTCTGCCAAAGCCTCGTCGACGATCGCCTGCACCAGCTCGGCATAGCTCATGCCGAGATGGCGCGCCTGTTCGGGGACGAGGCTGAGCGGCGTCATGCCCGGCTGCGTGTTGACCTCGAGCAGGAACAGCCCCTCGACGCCGCGCTCGTCGTCCCAGCGGAAATCGGAGCGCGACGCGCCCTTGCAGCCGAGCACGCGATGCGCGTCTAGCGCGATGCGCTTGCACGCCTCGGCGATGTCGTCGGGGATCTGCGCGGGGCAGACGTGCTCGGTCAGCCCATCGGTGTATTTGGCGTCGAAATCGTACCAGCCGTTCTTGGGCTTGAGTTCCGTCACGCCAAGCGCCTGCCCACCCAGTACCGCCGTCGTCAGCTCGCGACCACGGATGTACGGCTCGGCGAGCAGTTCCTCGAACTCCATCCAAGGCCCGGCCACGTCGCGGCCGATCGGGCAACCATAATTGCCCTCGGCCGTGACGATCGCCACGCCGACCGACGAACCTTCGTTGACGGGTTTCAGCACATATGGACGCGGCAGCGGATCGCCCTCGTACAGCGTCTCGGACTTGACGATCCGCCCGCCCGGCATGGGGATGCCGGCGGGGACGAGCAGCAGCTTGGTGAGCTGCTTGTCGATCGCGATCACCGAGGTGGCGAGCCCGCTGTGCGTGTAGGTCAGCCCCATCAGGTCGAGCATGCCCTGCACCGAGCCGTCCTCGCCCGGCGTGCCGTGCAGCGCGTTGAACACCACGTCGGGCGCGGCGGCGGCGAGCTTCGCGGCGACATCGCGACCCATGTCGATGCGCGTGACCCGGTGTCCACGCGACTCCAGCGCATCGGCGACGCCGTTGCCGCTCATCAGCGACACTTCGCGCTCAGCCGACCAGCCGCCCATGAGGACAGCGATATGGAGGGGCGTACTCATATCACGTCGCTCCGGCGCAGGCCGGGGCCGGCCGGTTGGGCTCGAAACGTCTGGTGCGCGTCGTAACGCAGCGGCCCCGGCCTGCGCCGGGGCGACGGGATGCCGCCGCTCACGCCTTCACCCCCACCCGCTGGATTTCCCATTCCAGCGTCACGCCCGACTGCGCCTTCACCCGTTCGATCACGTCGTCACCCAAAGCCTCGATATCCGCGCTCGTCGCCTCGCCGAGGTTGAGCAGGAAGTTGCAATGTTTCTCGCTGACCTGCGCGTCCCCGCGCCGCAGACCGCGACAGCCGGCCGCGTCGACCAGTTCCCACGCCTTGTGGCCGGCGGGGTTCTTGAAGGTCGAGCCGCCCGTTTTCGAGCGCAGCGGCTGCGACGCCTCACGCGCGGCGGCGATACGGAGCATCTCGCCCTGGATGACGGCCGTCTGTTCGGCATAGCCACGGAACGTCGCGCTCACCACGATCGCGCCGTCGGGCAGATCGCTGTGCCGATAGGTGTAGCCGAGATCCGAAAGCGCCAGTGTGCGCCGCTCGCCCGAGCGCAGCACGACGTCGCAATCGACCAGAATATCCTTCACCTCACGGCCATAGGCGCCGCCGTTCATGCGCACGAACCCACCGACCGTGCCGGGGATCGACCGCAGGAACTCGACGCCGCCGATGCCCGCGTCCCGCGCGGTGGACGAAACGAGGATGCCCGACGCCCCGCCGCCGCAGCGCAGCGTGGTCTCGTCGATCCGCTCGACCCCCGCGAACGCCTTGCCGAGCCGCACCACCACGCCCGGCCAGCCGCCATCGCGCACGATCAGGTTCGAGCCGAGCCCGAGCGCCATCACCGGCACCGACGGATCGAGACCGGCGAGGAACGCGACGAGATCGTCGGCATCCGCCGGCTCGAACAGCCAGTCGGCCGCCCCGCCCGCCTTGAACCAGACAAGCGGCGCAAGCGGGGCGTGCTGGGTCAACCGGCCGCGTACTGCTATAGTTGGCATCGCTCTGATCGCGCTCATCGCACGCCAGCCTTTACACCGGCACCCCAACACCCGTTCGTGCTGAGCGAAGTCGAAGCACATGCCACTAACGCCGCGCTTGAGGCACGCCCTTCGACTGCGCTCAGGGCGAACGGATTGGTGAGGTAGCGGCGTGAAACAGCCGCTCCCCCGCGAAAGCGGGGGGCCACAGCCACGAGCGCCGCGCCGCCCGGCCCGGGGCTCCCGCCTTTGCGGGAGTACGGGGTGGTAAAGGCGACCCCTTCCGTCACAGCCAGGCGTTCCACACTCGCGCCCACGCCTTCATCGCTTCGAGGTTCGCCTCGGCGATCTCGCGGCTCGCCGTCTCGATCGTCGCGCGAACATCGGCAGCCGACGCGCGCTGCGCGTCGAGCATCTCCTTCTGGAGCTTGAGCGAGTGGGTTAACAGGTTGTTGGTCATCGCAACGCGTCAATAGCAGGCGCGAGTCCCGCCGCCCACTTCGTAATATCCCCAGCCCCCAGGCACACCACCATGTCGCCCGGCTGCACCACGCCCGCGAGCGTCTGCGCCAGCGCATCGGCATCGGCGATCGTCGCGGCGGAGCGGTGGCCGCGCCGCTTCAATCCCTCGACCAGAGCCTCGGCATCGACGCCTTCTACCGGCGCCTCGCCCGCCGCATAGACCGGCGTCACGTACACCATGTCGGCATCGTTGAAGGCGCCCTGGAACTCCTCCATCAGATTGCCGAGACGCGAGAAGCGATGCGGCTGCACCACCGCGATCACACGGTTCTCCACGCCTTCGCGCGCCGCCGCCAGCACCGCGCGGATTTCGACCGGGTGGTGGCCGTAATCGTCGATCACCGTCACGCCACCGGTTTCGCCCACCTTGGTGAAGCGCCGCTTGACGCCACCGAACTTGGCGAACCCGCGCTGGATCGTCGCATCGTCGATGCCCAGCTCCAGCGCCACGCCGATCGCGGCGAGCGCGTTCTGGACGTTGTGGCGGCCCGGCATCGGCAGGTCGATCCCCTCGATCGAGCGGGTGGTGCCATCACGGTGGCGCACGATCGTCTCGAAGCGATTGCCACCGGGGATCGGCTGCACGTTGACGCCGCGCACATCCGCCTGCGTCGAGAAGCCGTAGGTGACGATGCGCCGGTCGCGCACGCGCGGCAGGATGCCCTGAACTTCCGGGTGATCGAGGCACAGCAAGGCCGCGCCGTAGAACGGCACGTTCTCGACGAATTCGACGAACGCGTCCTTCACCTTGTCGAACGAACCATAGTGATCGAGATGTTCGGGGTCGATGTTGGTCACGACCGCGATCGTGCCGTCCAGACGCAGGAAGCTGCCGTCGCTCTCGTCGGCCTCGACCACCATCCAATCGCTCGCACCCAGCCGTGCGTTCGAGCCGTAGCTGTTGATGATGCCGCCGTTGATGACGGTCGGATCGACCCCGCCCGCATCGAGCAGCGCCGCCACCATCGAGGTGGTGGTGGTCTTGCCATGCGTGCCCGCCACCGCAACGGTGGACTTCAGCCGCATCAGCTCGGCGAGCATTTCCGCGCGGCGCACCACCGGCACGCGGTTCGCCAAGGCCGCCTCGACCTCCGGGTTACCGCGCTTGATCGCGGTGGAGGTGACGATCACCGCCGCGTCGCCGAGGTTCTCGGCCTTGTGCCCAATCGCTACGGGTATGCCCTTCGCGCGCAGCCCCTCGACCACATAGCCCTCGGCCACGTCGGAGCCCTGCACGTTGTAGCCGAGGTTCTTCATCACCTCGGCGATGCCGGACATGCCGATGCCGCCGATGCCGACGAAATGGATCGTGCCGATGTCGGTCGCGACGCCCTTCATGCCAGTGCTGCCTTCTTGAACGTGGCGGGAAGCGGCACGCCGATCGGCAGCTCGCTCTTTGTCTGGCCGAGGCTCTCGACCAGATCGGCAAGATCGCGCGCCGCATCGGGCCGGCCACAACCGCGCGCACGCCCCGCCGCATTCTGGAGCGCTTCCGGGTCGAGCCCGAGCCGCTGCATCTGCTTGGCCAGTTCGGGCGCGGTGAAGCTGCGCTGGTCGATCGTGCGCGCGCCTCCCGCCAGCGTCATCTCACGCGCATTGACGGTCTGGTGGTCGTCGGTCGCGCTCGGCAGCGGTACGAGAATGGCGGGGCGGCCAGCGCAGGTCAGTTCGGACAAGGTTGAGGCGCCGGCGCGCGCGATTACCAGATGCGACCAGGCAAGATGCTCGGGCAGATCGGGCAGGTAGGTCGCCAGATCGGCGGCGATGTCGAGTTCCTTGTACTTAGCGCGGCATGCATCGATATCCTCGACACGCGCCTGATGCGTCACCTGCAAGCGGCGGCGGAACGCGACCGGCAGCATCGACAGCCCCTCGGGCACGACCTTGCTGAGCACGCTCGCGCCTTGGCTGCCGCCGGTGACGAGCACGCGGAAGATGCCGTCCTCCTCGAGCAGCGGATAGGGTTTGGTGCGGATCGCGATCACCGAATCACGCACCGGATTGCCGACGAGGTGCGTCTTGTCGTTGAGCTTGTCCGCAAGCCGCTCGACCTTGGCATAGGACGTGGCGATCGCATCGACCCGCCCCGCCACCAGCCGGTTGACGCGGCCGAGCACCGCATTCTGTTCGTGGATCGCAGTCGGGATCTTCTGGTTGAACGCCGCCAGCAAAGCCGGCAGCGCCGGGTATCCGCCGAAGCCGATCACCGCCGCCGGACGGAACGTCTTGTACAGCTCGATCGCCATCGCCCGACCGCGCCACATCTCACGCGCCGCCTTGTAATAGCCCAGCGGACCGCCCCCCAGCCGGCCGGCGGGCAGGATATGCGTCTGAATACCCTCGAACAGATCGGGGAAGCGCACGCCGCGTTCGTCGCTCACCAGCGCGACATAATGGCCGCGCCGGATCAGCTCGGCAGCGAGCGCCGCCGCCGGAACCATGTGGCCGCCCGTCCCGCCGGCGGCGAGGACGAAGTGACGGGGTTTGCTCATACGCCGCTCCATTTGGCGATATAGGGGGACCTGGTCACGAACGGATTGCGCCGGGTGAAGGCCAGCAGCAAGCCCATTCCCGCCGACAGCGCGACCAGCGACGATCCGCCATAGCTGATGAACGGCAAGGTCATGCCCTTGGAGGGTGCGAGCCCCGTGTTGACCGACATCGAGATCAGCGACTGCACGCCGAACTGCGTGGCAAGTCCAGCGGCGGCGAACAGACGGAACTCGTCCAGCTCGTCGAGCAATTTGACGAACACCCGCACCACGATCGCGAAGAACAGGAGTGCGATGATCATGCACGCGATCAGCCCGAACTCCTCGCCGATCACCGAAAAGATATAGTCGGTATGCCCCTCGGGCAGCCGGAACTTCATCGTGCCGCCCGCCGGCCCCGTGCCGCGCCAGCCGCCATGGGTGATGGTCGCGCGTGCGGCGTTGGTCTGGAAATGGTCGGACGCGCCCTCGCCCTCCACGTCCGGGAACAGGAAGGCGTTGATGCGCTTCTGCGCGGTCGAATAGAAGAAATAGGCCGACACAAGCCCAGCCGGCGCAAGCGCGATCAGCCCGAGGATCACCTTGGTCGATGTGCCCGAGATCATCAGCAGCGCGAACCACACGCTGACGAACACGATGGTCTGGCCGAAATCGGGCTGCATCATCAGCAGCACGCCGACCAGAGCCGTCATCGCGCCAGTGATGAACACCACCGGCAACGCATCGTCCTGCGCGCGCATCGACAGCACCCACGCCACCGTGACGATGAAGAACGGCTTGAGAAACTCCGAGGGCTGGAGCAGCGAGATGCCGAGATTGAGCCACCGCGTCGCGCCGTTCTTCGAGACGCCGATGAACGGCACCGCCGCCAGCGCGACGAGGAACAGCACCGCCCCGACCAGCGCGAGCCGCCGCGCGACCGACACGGGCAGCATCGAGATCAGCAGCATCACCGGGATCGACACGCTCACCCAAGCGATCTGCCACCACAGATAATACAGCGGCGCGATATGGTGCTTCTCGTCCGAATAACGCTGCGCCGCCGAGGGCGAGGCCGAGCCGACCGCGATCACGCCGACGCCGATCAGCAGCAGCACCAGCAGCAGCAGCACGCGGTCGATATCCCAGAACCACATGCCCAGCCACGACCGGTCCGAACGGCCGCCGCTGCCCTGCATGCGCTTCCATATCGTGCGCTTCTCGCTCATGCCAGCGCCTGCACGAGTTGCCGGAACGTGTCGCCGCGCTGTTCGAAATCGCGGAACTGGTCGAACGAGGCGCAGGCCGGCGACAGCAGCACGGTCTCGCCGGGCTGTGCCTGTGCGGCCGCGCTGGCGATGGCGGCGGCGAGCGTTCCGGCCTCCTCGACCGGCATATCGTGGCGGAGCAAATCGGCGAAGACCGGGCCAGCCTCGCCGATCGTATAGGCGCGCACGACATGGCCGAACTGCGGGCGGCACGCATCGAGATCGGCGCCCTTGGCCTTGCCACCGACGATCCAGTGAATCCGCTCGAACGCGGCGAGCGCGGGTGCGACGCTTTCCGGGTTGGTCGCCTTGCTGTCGTTGATGAAGGCAACGCCACCCCGCTCGCGCACGCGCTCCATGCGGTGCGGCAGGCCGGCGAAGGTGCGCAGGCCGATGCGGATTTGTGCGGCTTCAAGGCCAAGCAAATAGCAAGCGGACATGGCCGCCGATGCGTTCAACAGATTGTGGGGGCCTTGTAGCGATGGCCAATCCGCCTGCTCCAGCACGCCAATCGCGTCAGGCTCATCCTGCCATGTATGGAATGCATCGTCGTACACGTCGAGGTATCCGGCGTTGCTCACGCTTCCGATGGCTTCGGCACCATTGAAACCCCACCAGTCTCTCGAATGGGCGACGGCACTATGATCGCCGGTCTGCATCGCGAACAGCCGTGCCTTGGAAGCGGCATAGCCCGCGAACCCGTCGTAACGATCGAGATGATCGGGCGTGATGTTGAGCAGCACCGCGACATCGCAGCCGAGGCTGTGGGTCAGGTCGATCTGGTAGCTCGACAGCTCCAGCACATAGACGCCGCCCTCGGGAAGCGCCGTCTGCTCGAGGATCGGAAGGCCGATGTTGCCGCCCATCAACGTCGGCACACCGGCGGTTTGCAGAATGTGGTGGACGAGCGCGGTGGTGGTCGACTTGCCGTTGGTGCCGGTGATGCCGACCACCTTGTGCGGCGGCAGGCTGGCGCGGGCCTGCGCGAACAGCTCGATATCGCCGAGGATCGGCACCCCCGCCGCGCGCGCCTTGGCCGCGATCGGATGCCGGTTGAGCGGCACGCCCGGTGACACGACGAGGCCGTCAAAGCCGGCGAGGTCGATCGCTTCCACGTCCTCCAGCGAGACGGTTCCCCCGCGCAGGCGGGGGTCCAGAGTCACGGACGTCTCCGCTTGCGGCTCTGGACTCCCGCTTTCGCGAGAGAACAACGCGTCCCGGGCTTCGGCCTTGCTGTCCCACGCCACTACATCCGCACCGCCCGCGACCAGCGCGCGCACGGTCGCGACGCCGGAGCGCGCCAGCCCCAGCACAGCGAAGCGTTTGCCGCGCCAGAGCGGCGAGACGATCACGCGCGTCCCGCCACAAGCGGCGCCGCCTGTGGCACTGGATCCCCGCCTGCGCGGGGATGCTGTGATGACGCTGCGTTCAGCATCGTCCTCACCGCAGTTTCAGCGTCGACAGGCCCGCGAGCGCCAGCACCAGCGCGATGATCCAGAAGCGGATCACGACGGTCGCCTCGGCCCAGCCGAGCTGCTCGAAATGGTGGTGGATCGGCGCCATGCGAAACACGCGCTTGCCGGTGCGCTTATAGACCGCGACCTGGATGATGACCGACAGCGCCTCGACCACGAACAGACCGCCGATGATGCCGAGCACGATTTCGTGATGCGCCACCACCGCGATCGCGCCGAGCGCGCCGCCCAGCGCAAGGCTGCCGGTATCGCCCATAAAGACGGCTGCGGGCGGCGCGTTGAACCACAGGAAAGCGAGCCCCGCCCCGACGATGGCGCCGCAGAAGATCGCGAGATCGCCGGCGCCGGGCACATGCGGGATGCCGAGATATGTGGCGAACTTGAAGTTGCCGGCCAGGTACACGATCAGCATGAAGCTGACCGCGGCGATGATGACAGGCATGGTCGCAAGTCCGTCGAGCCCATCGGTCAGGTTCACTGCATTGCCGAACGCGACGATCGTGAACGCCGCGAACAGAATGTAGAAGTAGCCGAGATCAACCGAAATACCCGTCACGAACGGCAAATACAGATGTGTGCCGTTCTGGTGCACGATCATCGCACTCGCGACGATCGCAATGGCGAATTCGCTAAGCAACCGCACCCGGCCCGACACGCCCGCGGTGCTCGCCTTGCGGACCTTGTCGTAATCATCGAGGAACCCGATCGCGGCGAAGCCCAACGTCACGAAGGTGCAGGCCCAGACGAACGGGTTGGACAGGTCCATCCACAACAGGATCGACACGGTCAGGCTGGTCAGGATCATCAGCCCGCCCATCGTCGGCGTGCCGCGCTTGGCGAGGTGCGTCTGCGGGCCGTCGGCGCGGATCGGCTGGCCCTTGCCCTGCCGCACGCGCAACCAGCCGATGAAACGCGGGCCGATCAGCAAGCCGAGGAACAGCGCCGTCGCCACCGCGCCGCCGGTACGGAAGCTGAGATAGCGGAACAGGTTCAGCAAGCCGTGGAAGTGGAACAGCTCGGCGATGAAGTAGAACATTACACAATCCCGCTTCGCAAGGCCGCGACCACCGTCGACAGCCCCACGCCGTTCGAACCCTTGATGAGAACCGCGTCTCCCGGCGCGAGCAGCGCCGCCAGGCGCTCCCGCGCGGCTGCGGCGTCGGGCACATGGACGAAATCGCCCTGCCCCTCAAGCATGTTCGCGAGTGTGCCCATGGATTTACCGACCAATATGCCCGCTTCGACGCCCGCCGCGCGGATCGGCTCGGCAAGCGCGGCGTGATAGGCGGCGCTGTCCGCGCCGAGTTCACGCATCTCGCCCAGCACGGCGATCTTGCGCGCCCGCTCCTGCCCCAGCACCGCCAGCGTGGCGCGCATCGAGGCGGGGTTGGCGTTGTAGCTTTCGTCGATCACCAGCGCCTCGCCGCCACCGGGAAGCTCCGCGGTGAAGCGCGCGCCGCGCCCGGCCAGCCCTTCGAGTTCGGCAAGCGCGAGGCCCGCCAGCGCAAGGTCGCCGCCCGCCGCGCGCACCGCCGCCAGCACCGCGAGCGTGTTCGACACCCAGTGCGCGCCGGGCTGGCTGATCGTGTAGCTCAGTTCATGGTCGCCGAGCCGCGCGGTCACGAAGGTGCCGCCGGAAGCGACCGGCATCGCCTCGATCGCACGCACGTCCGCCCCCGCGCCCGAACCGAAGGTGACGATATGTGCCGCATACGGCGCGGCCGCAGCGATCAGCCGGTCGCGATGCGGGCTGTCGAACGGCACGATCGCGGTGCCGCCGGGTTCGAGCCCCTGGAAGATCTCGCCCTTGGCATCGGCGATCGCCTCCTCGCCCGAGAAGAAGGCGGTGTGCGCGGGCGCGATCGCCGTCACCAGTGCGATATGCGGGCGCACGATGCGGGTCAGCGCGGCGAGTTCGCCCGCATGGTTCATCCCCATCTCGAACACGCCGAAGCGGCTTTCGGCGGGCATCCGCGCGAGGCTCAAGGGCACGCCGGTATGGTTGTTGTAGCTTTTCACCGAACGGTGCACCGCCCCGCGCGCGCCACGTTCGAGCGCGGCGAACAACGCCTCCTTGGTGCCGGTCTTGCCGACCGATCCGGTCACGCCGATGATCTTCGCTTGCGTGCGCGCCCGCGACGCGCGGGCAAGCGCCTCGAGCGCAATCGTCGTATCGGCGACCCGGACGTGTGAGTGCGGCGTGTCGCTGCTGACGAGCGCCCCGCCCGCACCTTGCGCGAAACACTGGTCGAGGAAGCGGTGGCCGTCGGTGGTCTCGCCCGCGAGCGCGACGAACAGATCGCCCGCACCGACCTCGCGCGAGTCGAAAGCAACGCCGTCGACCGCGAAATCGGCCGAGGCTTCGCCCCCGGTCGCGGCGGCGATGGCGGCGGAGGTCCAGAGAGTCATGCCGCCATCTCCCGTGCGACCGTCACGTCGTCGAACGGCAGCACGAACTCGCCGACGATCTGGCCCTGTTCATGCCCCTTGCCCGCAATCAGCACGATATCCTCCGGCCCCGCCGCCGCGATAGCCGCGCCGATCGCGTCGCGGCGCATACCGATCTCGACCGCGCCCGGCGCCCCCGCCAGGACCATTGCGCGGATGCTCGCCGGGTCTTCGCTGCGCGGGTTGTCGTCGGTGACGATGACGTGATCGGCCTGCGCGGCGGCGACCCGCCCCATCTCGATCCGCTTGCCTGTGTCGCGGTCGCCGCCGGCGCCGAACACCACGATCAGCCGCCCGCCGACGTGCGGACGCAGCGCGGCGATCGCGGCCTCCAGCGCGTCGGGGGTGTGCGCGTAATCGACATAGACCGGCGCGCCGCTGCGCGCGATCACCGCGCGTTCGAGCCGCCCGCGCACCGGCTGCAACCGTGCGAGTGCGGCCAGAGTCGCTGCCGCGTCGCCCCCGGTGGCGATCACCAGCCCAGCCGCGACCAGCGCGTTCGCCGCCTGATACGCGCCGATCAGCGGCAGCGTGACGCGGTGCGCCTTGCCGTCATGCTCGACGCTCAGCGTCTGGCCGAGCAACGTAGGCGCGCGCGACACCAGCCGCAGCGTCTCGCCCTGCGTGCCGACCGACACGATTCTGATCCCCCGCGTGCGCGCCGCCGCCACGACCGCGCCCGCCACGGCATCGTCAGCCCACACGACGGCAGTGCCGCCCTCGGGCAGCACTTCGCCGAACAGCCGCAGCTTGGCGGCGAGATACGCCTCCATGGTGCCGTGATAATCTAGGTGATCGCGGCTGAGGTTGGTGAACGCCGCCGCGCTGAGCGGCACGCCCTCGGTGCGATATTGATCGAGCCCGTGGCTCGACGCCTCGAACGCAAGGTGCGTCACACCCTCGCGCGCCAGCCCGGCGACGTTGGACAGGAACGTCACCACGTCGGGCGTGGTCAGCCCGGTCGAGACCCGGTCGTCACCGGTGGTGACGCCGAGCGTGCCGATCGACGCGGCGGGATGGCCCGCCATCCGCCAGAGCTGCCGCACCATCTCGACCGTCGAAGTCTTGCCGTTGGTGCCGGTCACCGCGACGGCGGTCGTCGGAAAGGGCGCGAAAAACGCCGCTGCGAGCTGCGCGAAACGGCGGCGCGGCTCGGCATCGGCGATGTGGAGCGGGCCCTCCACCACCGCTTGCGGACGCGCCACGACGGCGACCGCGCCACCCGCGATCGCCGCCGCGATATAGTCTTCGCCATTGACGCGCGCGCCGGGAAACGCGCCGAAGATCGTGCCGGGTGCGACCTTGCGGTGGTCGATCGCGAAGCCCGTCACCGGCACGTCGGGCGCGCCGGGGACCAGCATCGAAAGTTTCACTGTTCTTCTCCACCAGTCGGGGGCGTCGCGCCCGCCACCAGCGTAAGCGTCGGCCGCAGATCGGCAAGGTCGATCTCGCGGCGTGCGTCCGGCATTACGCCGAGCATCGCGCCGGTACGGGCGATCACGCGCCCCACCACCGGCGCGGCATTCCACGCCGCGGTCTTCCAGCCGCCGGTTTCCTTGGTGCCCTCAGGCGAGTCGAGCATCGCCAGCACGACGTAGCGCGGCGCATCCATCGGGAAGGCGGCGACGAAGGTGGCGACGTTGCGCGAATGGTCGTAGCCGCCGTTCGCCGCCGCCTCAGCGGTGCCGGTTTTGCCGCCGACGCGGTAGCCCGCCGCATCGCCCTTCCGCCCGGTGCCATACAGACAGACCAGCCGCAGCAACTGCCGCATCCGCGCGCTGGTCGCCTCCGACAGCACGCGCCGCCCCGGCGCCTCGTGGCCGGGCTTCACCTTGAGCAGCGTCGAAGGGCGCCACACGCCGCCATTGACCAGCGCGGCATAAGCGCTGGCAAGCTGCAACGGGGTGATCGCGATGCCGTGGCCGTAGGCCGTCGTCATTGTCGTGGTACGCGCCCAATAGCGCGGCCAGAGCGGATGCGCCTTCTCGCGCAGTTCGATCTCGGGCTTGGCGTCGAAGCCGAGCAGGTGGAACATCGTCTGCATCCGCTGCGCGCCCACTTCATCCGCGATCCGCGCGGTGGCCACGTTGGACGAATAGATCAACGTCTCGGGAATGTTGAGCCAGCGCTTGGGGTCGCCGCGCTCGTCATGGATGGTGAAACTACCGACCTTGAGCGGCGCGGTCGCATCGAAGCGTCGCGACATCGAGGTGATGGTGCCGCTCTGGATCGCGGTCGCCATCGTGATCGGTTTGAAGGTCGAGCCAAGCTCGTACACGCTCTGCGTCACGTTGTTGCGCAGCGCGTCGGCAGGCGTGCCGCCGATCTTGTTGGGGTTATAGACCGGCAGCGACGCCATCGAAATCACCTCGCCGGTATGCACGTCGAGCACGATACCGGTCGCGTTGCGCGCCTTGAACGTCACCATCGCGCGGCCGAGTTCGCTCTCCATCGCCGCTTGCACGCGCGCGTCGAGCGACAACGAAATCGGCGTGCCGCGCTCGGCCGGGCTGCTCAGGCGGTCGTCGAACGCACGCTCGATGCCGGCGCGGCCCTTGATGTTGGGATCGGTGCCGCTCGGCCCGATATAGCCGAGCGCGTGCGCGGCGAGCGTCGACTGCGGATACAGCCGTTCGGGCTCCTGCGCGAAGACGATGCCGGGTTCGCCGAGATCGTGGATCGTGTTGACGAGCGCGGGCGATGCGTGCCGGTCCAGATAGGTGAAGTTCCCCTTCATGGTGAGCTTCGAATAATACCATTCCTCGTCATGACCCGGCATGATCTTAACCAGCGCCTCGGCCAGCGCGCGCTTGTCGCCGAGGATATCGTGCGGGCGCACCCCCACCGTCCACGCGTCGATCGTGCGGGCGAGCGGCTCGCCGTTGCGGTCGAGGATGTCGCTGCGCACCACCGGGTTGATCGCCGCCCCTTGCGCGTCCGCCGGCGACGACAGCAGCCCGAGCAGCGCGATCTTGCCGACCACCACCAGAAACCCCGCGCCGAGGAACAGCATCAGGATCATCAGCCGCACATGCGCGACGGCGATCAGCGCATGGCGCTGACCGCTGACACGGCGCTGCGGCAGGGGGCGGGCGAGGTGCGTGCTCATCGGCCCGAACGGGCCTCCCGCCGTGCGCTGGACAGAAGATCGCCGACCGTCGAATCGCTCAGCAGCTTGCGATCGAGCATCGCCACCGCCTCCACATGCGCAAGCTTCACCGAGACGTCCTTCACCTTGGCGACCGCGGCGGCAAGCACCGGCGCCGGCTTTGCCTGCACCGCCACCGCCGGTTGCAGCTTCGGCTGCTCGGCACTGGCGGCGGCCGTCGCGATCGACTCGCTCATCGGACCCGAGGGCACGAACGAGGCGGTCTGGATATCGGCCCCGCCAGTCTGATGCACGTCGATCGAGGCGAGTGCGGCTTCATCGGGGACGAACTGCGCCGCACCCGGCGCGACCAGCCGCAGCGTATCGTTGTTCCACTGGTCGAGCTGGGCGAGGTTGGCGCGCGTCTCGAACTCGGTTTCCAGCGCGCGGATGTCGCGGCGCGCCTGGGCGATATCGGCGACGGTATGGTCGAGCTTCTTGCGTTCCGCCGCGACCTGCAAAGGCACGAGCAGGAAGCCGAGCGCCACCGCGACACCCGCCAGAAACCAGCCCATCGTCTTCCACGCAAGCCCAAGCATTACAACGCCCCTTCATTGACCCAAGCCGCAGCCGCCGTCCGCTGCGCGACCCGTAACGTCGCCGAGCGCGCACGCGGGTTGCGCGCGATCTCGGCCTCGCCCGCGCGCACGGCGCGGGCCACTTTCTCGAAACTCGGCTCCGCCTTCGCCGCGACCTGCGGCAGATGCCGCGAACCGCCCGGCAAACCGCCGCTACGCTCCCGGAAGAAGCGCTTGACCAACCGGTCCTCCAGGCTGTGAAACGTCACCACCGCCAGCATGCCTCCCGGACGAAGCGCGCGCTCCGCCGCCGCGAGCCCGTCGGCCAGTTCGCCAAGCTCCCGGTTGATGTGAATTCGAATTGCCTGGAAGGTCCGTGTCGACGGGTCCTTCTTGTCATGCGGCTTATGTCCTAACGCCTTCTTAACCACATTCGCCAGTTCGGTGGTCCGCGTAAGGGGTCTTGCGGAGACGATAGCGCGCGCCACCCGGCGGGCGCGCGGCTCCTCGCCGAATTCGTACAGAACGTCGGCGATCAGGCTCTCGTCGGCGGTGTTGAGGAACTCGGCGGCAGTCTCGCCCGCCTGGCTCATCCGCATATCGAGCGGGCCGTCCTGCTGAAAGCTGAACCCCCGCTCGGGCCGGTCGAGCATCATCGAGCTGACGCCGATGTCCAACACTACGCCGTCGACCGGCAGCGCATCACGCGCCGCCAGCTCGGCTTCGAGCGCGGAGAAGGTGGCGGCGATCAGCGTGAGCTTTCCGCCCGACGCTTCGACCAGCGCCTGCCCGTCGGCGATCGCATCGGGATCGCGATCGAACGCGAACACCTGCGCGCCCTGCCCGAGCATCGCGCGCGTATAGCCGCCCGCGCCGAACGTGCCGTCGACCTGAACCGAACCGGGTTCGATGGCGAGGCCGGCGAGCACCTCGTCGAGCAACACCGGGATATGTGGAGCATCGCTCACAGCGCGATCCCCTTTTCGGCACACTGAAACTCGACCGCTTCCTTGAGGAACGGGTCGATGCCGTCGGTCTCGAGCATGATGCGCGGCGACCAGATCGTGATCCACTTGAAGGTGCCGTGGAAGAAGGCGACCTCCTCGATGCGCGCATATTTGCGCTCGAACGCGGGCATGATGAAGCGGCCGCTGCCGTCGAACGGCATCGCCTCGGCGGCACCGGCGCGGGCGAGGATATTGTAGTCCGACCCACCGGTCGCGGCGACGTGCGCGTCGTCGCGCGTCTCGCACTCGCGCTTCAACTGCGCGACGAAGCCGGGATCATAAGCGATCAGGCAGCGATAGGTCGGGTGCGGTGCGATGATGACGGTGCCGCCATCCTTGCCGTCGTCGCGCGGGGCGTTCTTGGCGAGCGTGGCGCGGAGTGACGAGGGAATGGCGACACGGCCCTTGTCATCGACAAGGCCCAGTCCTTTCCCCTGATACTCCAGCCGGTCCCCCACTTGCGACGCTCCACAAAGCGACAGGCAAGCCGACCCCGGCCCGAAAAGCGGCTGTTTTCAGCCGCTTCGGTTAGAATCGCGCAGGCGAGATGGTGCTGCCCCTGTCGAAGACGGAGTTAACATATGGCTACGCGGGGATTCAAGGGGAAATCCGGGGATTTCACGGGAGAACGGCTATCCTCCGGGTTTGTCCGGAGCTTTTGCGGGGAACGTCGCCGCACGTTCCACGAATGTTCGCGAACGCACGACGCCGCACCCGGACTTTTCCGGTGCGGACCTTCGTTCAGGTGTGATTTCCCGGGTTTTCCCCGAACCGCAGCCGGCCGGATTCGCCGCCGGGCGGCGAGGCGCGATCATTGCGCGGGGTTTGCCCCCTGCGCCGCATCCACGCTGTTCGCGGTGGCATCGGCGATGGCAGTGCTCGGCGCCACGCCGAGTTCGGCGAGCGGCTCGTTGGTCGCCTTGTCGCTCGGCGCGGCGGCGTTGTCGGCGATGCGCCGCTCGGCCTGGGTGCGGGCAGTGCCGGGCACTGCGATCGGGCGCTCCTTGGTCGCGGTCGCGAACACCGCGGCCGCCAACCCGATCAGCAACAGCACGGCCGCCAGCCCGATCATCCCGACCTTCGCGCGGTGGCCTGCATGGCCTGGGTCTTGTACGATGATTTTCATACTGTGGCAGAAATGTAACGCAAAAATTTCTTGTTGTCGATGCCCTGCCTCAGTTCGTCGCAAGCCAGGGGAAAACCGGCAGGCCTTTGGCCTCCAGCCAGTCCTTGTTGTAGAGGGACGACAGATACCGAAAACCGGTATCGCACAGGATCGTCGCGACCCGGCTGCCCGGCCCGAGCGTCTGCGCGAGTCGCACCGCGCCCGCCACGTTGATGCCCGACGACAAGCCGAGGCACAGCCCCTCCTCCGACAGCAAGCGACGCACCCATTCGAGCCCCTCCTCGTCCGAGATGCGGAACTGCGTGTCGATCGGCGCACCTTCGAGGTTGCCGGTGATCCGCCCCTGCCCGATGCCCTCGGCGACCGATGACCCTTCCGCGCGCAACTCGCCGCACGCATAATATTCGTAGAGCGACGCGCCGTGCGGATCGCTGAGTGCGATGCGGATGCGCTCGTCCTTCGCTTTCAGCCCCATGCCGACCCCGGCGATGGTGCCGCCGGTGCCCGCCGCGCAGGTGAAGCCATCCACCCGCCCGTCCATCTGCGCCCAGATCTCCTCGGCGGTGCCGGTGATGTGTGCGCGGCGGTTGGCGATATTGTCGAACTGGTTGGCCCATACCGCGTTGGGTGTCTCCTCGGCGATCCGACGCGAGGTGTGGACGAAATGGCCGGGGTTCGAATAGGGCGCGGCGGGCACCAGCACCAGTTCCGCGCCAAGCGCGCGCAACGTGTCCATCTTCTCGCGGCTCTGCGTCTCGGGCATGACGATGATCGTCTTGTAACCCTTGGCATTGGCGACCAGCGCAAGGCCGATGCCGGTATTGCCGGCGGTCCCCTCTACGAAGGTGCCGCCCGGCGCAATGACGCCGCGCGCCTCGGCATCCTCGACGATCCCGAGCGCGGCGCGGTCCTTCACCGAGGCGCCCGGATTGGCGAACTCGCACTTGCCGTAGATTTCGGCACCCGCCGCTTCGCTCGGGCCTTTCAGCAGGACGAGGGGGGTGTTGCCGATCAGGGCGAGCGTATCGTGGGCGGTGTGCATGCCCCTCAAATAGCGACGCGGCGGCGCTGGACAATGCATGCTTGTCTGGGTGGCGGCAATCTGTGCTTGTGGTATAAGCCGTGCTGCGGAGGTAGATCATGGGTGTGCAGCTCAACATCAAGGACGCGACGACGGTCCGACTGGCGCGCGAACTGGCCGACGCGCGCGGCGAATCGGTCACGGCGGTGATCCGCGCGGCGCTGGAGCGCGAAGCCCGCGAACGCGACGCGGCGGTGCAGGAGAAGGTGCGCCGGATCATGGCCGCCGCTGCCGAACTGCGGAAACATCTTCCCAAGGAATGGGAGGGGAAAACCTCCAAGGAGATCATGGACGAGATCTACGAGGACGGCCTGCCGAAATGATCGTCGATACATCGGCGATCATGGCCGTCATCCTGAACGAGCCCGACGCCGAGCTTTTCGCGGCCCGCATGGCGACGGCACCGCTGCGACGCGTCTCGGCAGGAACGTGGATCGAACTTGCCGCCGTGCTGACGCGCCGCGGCGATCCGCTACTCGAAACGAGTTTCGCCGCGTTCACCGCAGAGGTCTCACTTACGATCGAATCCGTTACGGCCGAACAGGCCAGGATCGGACACGAAGCCTATCGCACCTACGGCATCGGCATCGGCGAGGGCGCGCGGCTCAATTTCGGCGACTGTTTCGCCTACGCGCTCGCCAAGGCGACGGGAGAGCCGCTGCTCTACAAGGGCGAGGATTTCGCGCGGACCGACATCACCGCCGCCGCATGACGCTGAAGCGCTCCTTCCCGCCCGTCGTAGATCCTCACGTCCGCATACTCGTGCTCGGCAGCCTGCCGGGCGAGCGGTCGCTGGCGGCGGCGCGCTATTACGCGCACCCGCAGAATCAGTTCTGGCGGCTGATGTCGGACGTGCTGGGCGAAGACCTTGTCGCGCTCGACTATGACGCGCGGCTGGCGCGGCTGCTCGCACGCCATGTGGGGCTGTGGGACGTGGTGGCGAGCGCGCGGCGGCAGGGCAGCACCGATGCCGCGCTGCGCGACGTCAGCGCCAACGATCTTGCCGCGCTCGTCGCCACCCTGCCTGCGCTGCGCGCGATCGGCTTCAACGGGGCGACCTCCTACACGCACGGCATGCGCCAGCTCGGTGTCGAAGCGGCGCGCTTCGCGACACTGGCGCTGCCGTCGAGCAGCCCGATGCACACGATCGGTCTGGCAGCGAAGTCGGCGGTCTGGCAGGGCCTGAGGGCGTATTGCGACGGATGAGCTTCTAATCCACGGTCGAACGAACGCCTCCGACAAAACCGCCATTCTTATCGCGGCACAGCAAAAACATTTTGTTGCGTGGACAAGGTAGTTGACGCGCTGTTTGCCATGAGCGAAGCAGTCGCACCATGAAAAAGCTGCTCCTCCCCGCCGCCGCTCTGGCCCTGTTTTCGCTCGCCGCGTGCGACAACAAGCCGACCGAAGTCACCTCGACCTCGCCTGATCCCAACGCCGCCGAACTGGCCAAGCGCAAGCCGGTCGAACTGCCGCCGATGATGACCTCGGAAGTCACTTTCCGCTGCAAGGATCAGAGCGTCCACATCGTCGATTTCTTCCAGGGCGACAAGCAGGTGCTCATCAAGCCGGAGAAGGAAGGCAGCGTCACCAAGCTGACCGCCGACAAAGCCGGCGATGCCTATAAGGCGGATGGCTTCGAGGTGAAGGGCGACAAGACCGGCATCACGCTCACCATGCCCGGCAAGCCGGCCCAGGCCTGCAAGGCCTGAACCGCGCGGGCGGCGCTCGCCGCCTAGCCAATCGCCCCGCCACGATATAGCGTCTCGGCTCCGGGAGGTTCGTTCGTGTCGACCATTGCGATCTATAGCCTCAAAGGCGGCGTCGGCAAAACGACGCTCGCCGTGAACCTCGCCTGGTGCGCCGCGACGCTGTCGTCCCGGCTCACTTTGCTGTGGGATCTCGATGCGCAGGCCGCCAGCACCTTCATGCTGGCCACGTCGAAAACACGCGCGACGGCGCAATCGGTGTTCCTCAAGGATGCCGATGCAGGCGACCTCGTCCGCCCGACGGCGGTGCCGCGGCTCGACCTGATCGGTGCGGACGCGTCGCTGCGCGGGCTCGACGTGCTGTTCCACGAACTCGACCGCAAGAAGCGGTTGCAGAAGCTGCTCGCCGGCCTGCGCAAGAGCTACGATCGCATCCTGCTCGATTGCCCGCCCGGCCTCACCGAAACCAGCGATCAGGTCATGCGCGCCGCCGATCTGATCGTGGTGCCGGTCATCCCCTCGCCGCTGTCCGAACGCGCGTTTGCCGAGGTGCTCAGGCATCTCGGCGCGAAGGCGAACGTGCTGCCGGTCCACTCGATGGTCGATCGCCGCCGCAAGCTCCACGCCGCCGCGCTCGACGCGCATCCCGACTGGCCGGTCATTCCGATGGCGAGCGTGATCGAATCGATGACGACCCGGCGCGAGCCTGTAGGCGCGTTCGCCGCCAGATCGGCGAGCGGCAAGGCGTTCGCGCAAACGTGGCAGGCGATCGAGCGCCGGCTCGCGGCATGACAGCGACGCGATGAGAGCCCCACGCAGCGATCCCGCCGCCGGCAAGACGCAGCTCGATCCGCAACTGGTGCTGGGCGCCTATTCGGTCGGTGTGTTCCCGATGGCCGATTCGCGCGACGCCGACAGCGTCTATTGGGTCGAGCCGCGCCAGCGCGCGATCCTGCCGCTCGACGGCTTCCACCTGTCGCATTCACTAAAGAAGACGATCGCGGCCGATCGCTACCGCGTCACCGCCGACACCGCCTTTGCCGAGATGATCGCCTTGTGCGCGCAGAGCGTCGCCAATCGCCCCGACACCTGGATCAACGGCCAGATCGAACGCGTGTTCTGCGAATTGCACGCGATGGGCTTCGCGCACTCGATCGAGGTGTGGGACGGCGCCAGGCTGGTCGGTGGATTGTACGGCCTCGCGCTCGGCCGGGCGTTCTTCGGCGAGAGCATGGTGAGCCGCGCGCGCGATGCCTCCAAGGTGGCGATCGCATGGCTGGTGGCACGGCTGCGCGTTGGTGGGTTCGCGCTGCTCGACTGTCAGTTCATGACCGATCACCTCGCCTCGCTCGGCGCGGTGGAGGTGTCGCGTGCGGCTTATCTCGGGCTGCTGTCGGCCGCATTGGAGGGGTCGGTCGCCGTCGCCGGGGCGGTGTCGCCCTCCGGCCCGGCCGACTTCTTCGCGCTCGACCGTACAGCGCCCGCCTCGTTGCCGATCGCGACCGAATCGGGGCCGCCTTCGGGGAAGGTCATCGCGCAGCTCTTGGGCCAGACGTCGTAGATCGGGTTGAGCACGACGTTGAGCGAAGGCCGCTCCTTGTAGAGCCAGCCCGAGAACACGCGGTGCCACTTGAGATCATATTGCTTGACGTCGAGCTGGACGAACGCGCCGGTATAATGGTCGGGCTCCCACGGGGCGGTCTGTTCGCACGCGCGCAGGCGGATCACCGCATCGCCGATCCGTGCCGCCTGCCCGGGCTTGAGCGTCACCTCGCGTGTTGCACCGTTGCGTTTGTTGAGCACGCCAAGCACCGCGACGCGCTGCGCCATCGGCGTCGCGCCGAGCGAGGGATCGGTATCGTGGTTGACATCGACGGTGACGATGTCGGACGGGCCGCTCTCCTCATCGAGCGCGGTGCGCGGCGTCGCCTTCTCCTCGGGCGTGGGGCTCGCCTGATCGCCCTTGCCGCATCCGCCGCAGGCGAGCAGCGCGCAGAGCGCCGCCCCGCCCAGCAGCCGCATCGTCACGCGTCGGGCGTCCAGGCTTCGTAGTCGCCCGTCGCGGCCGCGCGGTGACCGCCCTTTTCGAGTGCGCCGGGCGGACGATAGGCGAGCGCGGTGCCGGTGAGGTTCGGCGTCGCTTCCTTCTGCCATGCACGCGGCGCGGGCAGCGCGCGCGAGGGCACGTCGTCGACCTGATGGTGCAGCCAGCTGAACCATTCGGGCGCGATCCGGCTCGCGTCGTTCGACCCGTTGTAGATCACCCACCGGCGCGGGTTGCCCGCGGTGTCGCGGCCGCCCTGGTAATAGACGTTGCCGAGCGCATCTTCGCCGACCTGCGTCTTGCCGCGTAGCCCGATGACGGTGCCGAGGGTGGCGCCGGTCCACCAGGTGAATGGATTGAGGTTCAGTCCCATATCCGCCGCTTAGCCTGTGGCGCCGCCGCCTTCAACCGCGATCATCACCCGCCGGCCCCTGAACCAGCACGGCGAGCGGCCCCTTGCCGCCATCGACGATGCGCGCGCTGAGCGGCTGGTCGGGCTCGACCTCGCCCAGCCCGGCGCGGCGCAGCGTTTCCATATGGACGAACACGTCGCTGCCGTCGCGCGCGCGCAGCAGGAAACCATAGCCTTTCAGCCGGTTGAACCACTTGACCCGCACCGGCTCGAACGCGCCGGCCGATGCGATCAGCGCGACCGGATCGACCCGCTCCCCACCCGTGCGCACCCGCACCGGCGGCTCGACGGCGTTGGTGAGGTCGATCGTCAGGATCTCGCTGGCTTGCAGCCCACGATCGCGCGGCACCGCCAGGCACTCGACGCGCGCGCCTTCGGGCAGGCTGCGCCGGCCGTGCAGGCGCAGCACCGAGAAATGGATCAGGATGTCGCCCGCCGCCGGATCGTCGGCGACGAGAAAGCCGAAGCCGCGCGTGACGTCGAACCATTTGACCACGCCGCTATGCGGCAGCCCCTGCGGTTCGCCCGGCACGCCGCCTCCATCCGTTTCGCTCCAGCCGCTCTGATCCGCAGCAGAGAGTGTCTCGTTACGCATGAATAACAATCCCCCGTGGCGGGAGATTAGCATGCCGGGGCTCCGTGCAAAAGGTCAGTCGAACGGCTCCAACGTCTCTCCGGGGGCCATATTCACGATTTTTCGCGCAAGATCCATGTCGTGGCCGCCGCGGATCATCGCCGCGATCTGCTTCTGGCGGGTAGGACGATCGGGCAGCGTGGTCGCGAACGGGCCGATCCGCCGCCGTTTGGCGAAGGCGAGTGCGGCCGCATCCGCACCGGCGGCGACGCCGGGCGCGATCGCCGCCGCGTCCTCCGCATCGAGCCCAGCCGCGCGCATCGCCCCGTCGACCCGCCGCCGCCCGAGCCCGCGCCGCATCATCGCCCCCGCGCGCGCTTCGCCGAACGCGCGATCGTCGATATAGCCGAGGTCCGCCAGCTTCTGCGCCAGCGCGCGCGGGTCGGCGCTCGCCCCCTCCCACCCGCGCTCGCGGATCTTGCGCGCGAGATACTCGGCCAGCCGGGCGCGGGTGGTCGCGAAGCGCTCGACATAGCGCAACGCGAGCCGCTCCAGCGCGGCCTGATCGAGCGGCGGCGGCGCCTGGCGGCGGCTGTCGGGGTTGGGGCGAGACATTGCGCCATCATTGTGCCACAGTCGAAACCGATTTTGAACGCTTGGCGAGAGCAGGGGTGCACGCTTAGATCGCGGCGGAGCTGGACGAAGTCCGCAACCAAGGGCGCAGACGATAATGACGACGAAGATTGCGGGCTCAGGAGAAGCGCTGGAAAAACTGGCACTTGCCTCAACCCCGACCGAAGATGGGCTGGTCCGGCGCTTTGCCGACTTCGCGACGTTGGGCGAAGCGCTCGATTATGCGGCGACCGGCGCGCGCGGCCTGAACTTCCACGATGCGCGCGGCAATCTGGTGCGCCCCTACCCCTTCGCCGAGCTGCGCGACGATGCGCTGGCGGCCGCGCGGCGGCTGATCGCGGCGGGCGTGCAGCCGCAGGACCGCATCGCGCTGGTGGCGGAAACCGGGCCGGAATTCGCCGCCTTGTTCTTCGGCGTGGTTTATGCCGGTGCATGGCCGGTGCCGCTGCCGCTGCCGACCTCGTTCGGCGGGCGTGAATCCTATATCGAGCAATTGCGCGTCCAGCTTTCGAGCTGCGACCCCAAGATGCTGGTCTATCCGCCCGAGCTGGCCCAGATGGCCGGCGAAGCCGCGCGGCTGGTCGGCACCGAAGGGTTCGACTGGGACAGTTTCGCCAAGCGCCCCGCGCCAGAGGCGCCGCTGCCCGCCGCCTCGTCCGACGACATCGCCTATCTGCAATATTCGAGCGGCTCGACGCGTTTCCCGCACGGCGTGGTCATCACCCACCGCGCGCTGCTCAACAATCTCGCCGCGCACAGCCATGGCATGCAGCTTGGCACGCAGGACCGCTGCATCTCGTGGCTGCCCTGGTATCATGACATGGGGCTGGTCGGCTGCTTCCTGTCGCTGGTCGCCAACCAGGTCTCGGCCGATTACCTCAAGACCGAGGATTTCGCGCGCCGCCCGCTCGCCTGGCTCGATCTCATCAGCCGCAATCCGGGCAATTCGATCAGCTATTCGCCGACCTTCGGCTATGACATCTGCGCGCGCCGCATCTCCAGCCAGACGCGCGCGTCCGAACGGTTCGACCTGTCGCGCTGGCGGCTTGCGGGCAATGGCGCGGACATGATTCGCCCCGACGTTATGCAGGATTTCGTCGACGCCTTCGCCGATGCCGGCTTCAAGGCGAGCGCGTTCCTGCCAAGCTACGGGCTTGCCGAGGCGACGCTGGCGGTGTCGATCATGCCGCCGGGCGAAGGCATTCGGGTCGAGCTGGTCGAGGAGACGCAGCTTTCGGGTGTCGCCGCCGGGCAGGACCGCCCGCAGCGCTACCGCGCCATCGTCAATTGCGGCAAGCCGGTGCGCGACATGAAGGTCGAGATCCGCGAGGAAGACGGCACCCCTCTGCCCGAACGCGCGATTGGCAAGGTGTGGTGTTCCGGCCCGTCGGTGATGGTCGGCTACTTCCGCGATTCCGAGGCGACCGACGCGTGCCTCACCGACGGCTGGCTCGACACCGGCGACATGGGTTACATGTCGGACGGCTACATCTACATCGTCGGTCGCGCCAAGGACATGATCATCGTCAACGGCCGCAATCACTGGCCGCAGGATATCGAATGGGCGGTGGAGCAGCTTCCGGGCTTCAAGGCGGGCGATATCGCGGCGTTCGCGATCACCACGCCCGGCGGCGAGGAGACGCCCGCCGTGCTCGTCCAGTGCCGCAGCAGCGACGATGCCGAGCGCGTGCGGCTGCGCGACGAGATTCGCGAGCGCGTGCGATCGGTGACGGGCATGAACTGCGTGATCGAGCTGATTCCGCCACGCACGCTGCCGCGTACCTCCTCGGGCAAACTCAGCCGCGCGAAGGCGCGCAACCTGTATCTGAACGGCGAGATCAAGCCATACGATATCGCCGCTTGAAGTCCTTCGGAGGCGGCGCTAAAGACCGCCTCCGCACAGGGGTGTAGCTCAGTTGGTTAGAGCGTCGGTCTCCAAAACCGAAGGCCCTCGGTTCGAGTCCGAGCTCCCCTGCCACTCTCTTACGCGCCGCGCTTGATTTTCCGGATCGCCGGCAGTAACGCTTTCCCATTCCGAAATCGGGAACATACGTCGTCGGCCCCTTGGCGGGGCCGGACGGCGGACCCATGTCCCGCTTTCGGCGAACAAAGGCGAGTGCAGACAGTGGCCAAGACGACCCCGATGGAGTTCTACAAGCAGGTGCGCGCCGAAACCGCCAAGGTGGTGTGGCCGACGCGGCGCGAAACGATCATGACCGGCGTGATGGTGATGATCATGACCACCCTGCTGGCGGTGTTCTTCTTCGGGATCGACACGATCTTCGAACTGATCGTCAAATTTCTGCTCAGCCTCGCAAACTGATTACGGGACGACACATGGCACGCTGGTACATCATCCACGCCTATTCGGGTTTCGAGGGCAAGGTTCGCGATTCGATCATGGCCGAGGCGACCCGCATGGGCCTCGAGCAGCTCGTCGAGCAGATCGAAGTACCGACCGAAACCGTCACCGAGGCGCGGCGCGGCAAGAAGATCGCGGTCGAGCGCAAGTTCATGCCGGGCTATGTGCTCGCCAAGCTCAACATGAACGACGACGTGTACCACCTCGTCAAGAACACCCCCAAGGTGACCGGCTTCCTCGGCTCGATGGGCAAGCCGCAGGCGATCAGCGAGGCCGAGGCCGCGCGGATGCTCAACTCCAAGGAAGAAGCCGCCGCCGCCCCCAAGGCGAAGGTCAAGGTCGATTTCGAGATCGGCGATTCGGTCAAGGTGCTCGACGGTCCGTTCGCGAGCTTCAACGGCGTGGTCGAGGAACTCGATTTCGACCGCAGTCGCGTCAAGGTTTCGGTGTCGATCTTCGGGCGTGCGACGCCGGTCGAGCTGGAATTCGAGCAGGTCGAGCGAAGCAAATAACGCTACGCGTCATTTGCTGACCGCACGCGAATAGCCCTGCTGTTCGCGAGACGGTGCTCGACCGGCCGAGGGGCACCCCGCAAAGTATGACTTTGCGGGGTGCCCGGCGGGTCGGCGCAGCCGAACCCGTCCGACGAAGACGCGGGATTACCTCTCGTGTCAGCCTCACCCGATCACACCGCCTACGACATCCCTCAGGCGACCGCCGCGTACCGCCCGCCCGGCATCACGATCTCCGGCAGCACCTTGAAGCCCGGACGTGCCAGCAGATACCCTTGGATATAGCGGACGCCCATCGCGCGCAGCACGTCATACTCGGCTACCGCCTCGATCCCCTCGGCGATGACGACGATGCCGAGCGACGCGGCGATCCGCAGCACGCCTTCGACGATCATGCGGCGCGGCAAGCTCCCGTCGATCCCGCGCACCAGATCCATGTCGAGCTTGATGTAATCGGTCTGGAATTTGGCGAGCAGCCCGAGCCCGGCATGGCCGGCCCCGAAATCGTCGATCGCGGTGCCGAACCCCATCTTGCGATAGGTGTCGACGATGTTCCGAACATGTTCGGTGTCGGCCATCTCCTCATTCTCGGTAAATTCGAAGATCAGCCGGTCGGTCGGAAACCCGCAGGCACGCGCGGTCTTGAGCGTCAGCTGAATGCAGGCGACGGGAGAATAGACGGCATTGGGCAGGAAGTTGATCGACAGGCGTGCATCGGTATCGAGGATGCCCGCCGCCACCGCGCCCTCGATCGCCGCCACGCGGCATTGCTGATCGAACGCGTAGCGGTTGTCGGGCGTGACGTAGCCGAGCACCTCGCCCGCGCTTTCGCCGTTGCTGCCGCGAACTAGTGCCTCGTAGGCGAACGGGCGTCCGGTTTCGACGTCGACGATTGGCTGGAACGCCATCGCGATATCGAACGTGCGACCTTCCGACCGACAACCCTGGCACCCTGACTGCATACGCTTACCCTCGCGCGGGGGGCATCCCTCGCGAGACACGGCTATCAGCGCGGCCTTAAACAACGGGTGAAGACCGCGCGGCGATCGTGCTGATCCATGTTAGCCGCGCGCCTGAAATATGACAGGTGAAGCCGCGACACGCCCGATCGCGCGCCGGAGCCTTCCCCAAAGCTCCGGCGCGCCCGCTCCCTCCGCTCAGGAGCCCGTCAGAACTTCATCCCGCCGCGTACCCCGATCGTTCGTGGCGTGCTGGTGACGATGTACGGCCGCTGCCCGCAGCTGCCGCATTCCTCATAGCGCGATAGCTGCGCGCGTTCGTCCCACAGGTTCTGCACGAACAACTCGAGATTGAAACTCGCGAAATCCGCGCCCACCGCCAGATCGCCGGTGGTATATTGCTTCAACCGGCCGAGTTGCGCGGCCTGGACGAGGCGGATGTCCGAGGAGGCCGAACTCTGGTGCGCGACGAGCAGCTGCGCATAGGCTTTGGCGCTGCCGACCGGCACCGTGTAGCGCGCGGTGCCATTGATCTTGAAGCGCGGCGTGATCGGCAGGCGCGTGCCCTTGGGCGCGAGGATATCGCTGCCGTCGCCGCTGCACACCTGCGTGGCGCACAGATCGTTGAGCGTCTTGGCATCGGTGTACGCGCCCGCAGCGGTCAGCACGAGGCCGCCGAGCGTGAGGTTCGCGTCCGCCTCGACGCCGCGGATGCGTGCGTTCGGCCCGTTGCTGATGATCGTGAAGCTGTTCGCGCCGAGGAAGGAGAACTGGAACTTGTCCCAATTCTGCTGATAGGCGGCGACGTTGACGTGCATCTTGCCGCCGAGCAGCGTCGTCTTCGCGCCGATCTCGTAGTTGGTCAGGAAGTCGGACGCATAAGGCGGCGAATCGGCGCGGCGGTTGATGCCGCCCGGCCGGAACCCGCGCGACCAGGTGCCGTAGAGCAGAAAGTCCTTGCTCGGCTTCCACGTCAGGTTCAGCTTGTGGGTGAACCCCTGCCCCGACGCCTTGACCGGCTCGACCCCCGAACCGAGCACGTAATTGCCGAGGTTGGTACACGGCGCGCCCGCCACCGAGGAGGGTAGCAGCGTCGGGTTGACGACTCCCGCCGCCAGCGCATCGCCGAGCCGCTGCCCGGTGGTGGTGAAGCATGCCGCCGCACCGGTGCGCGAGCTGCCGGCCGCATTGTACGGGGTGGCGGTGAAGCCATCCCCCGGATTGCGACCGAAGCCGTAGAAGCCGATCAGCGAATTGTCATAGATGAAGCCGCGACCGCCGGCGGTGAACGTCAGGGTCGGCACGATATCGAACGATGCCTCGCCGAAGATCGCGTAATCCTTATCGACGCGGTGCTGCTGCGTGAACCACAAGGTGCCGGGACGGCCGTTGACCGACAGTTCGGGGGCGAGCCCGGGAACCTGATAGTCCTGGTGGATCAGGTTGCTCTGGCGCTGATAGAACAGCCCCGACACCACGCGGAAGCGCTCGTCCTGCGGCGAGGCGACGCGCAGTTCCTGGCTCATCTTCTTGAAATGATCCGTGCCGATGATGTTCTGGCGCGGGTCGATCGTATTGCCGTTCTTGTCGTGGAAGTAGAAATAGCCGGCGTTGCCGCCCACCGACGCATAGAGCGCGTCATAGGCCTCGGCATAATCGGTGTAATCGCTCGACTGCTGGTCCTGCCGGTCGAGATAGGCGCCGGCATAGGTGAGATCCCAATTGCCGATCTTGCCCTCGATCGTCAGCGCCGCCTGGACGAAGCGGTCGTGGCGGTATTCGGGGAAGAAGTGCTGCACCTCAAGATCGCCGACCTTGGGGTCCATCGCATAGGCGCCGTGGTACTTCGCCTCCTGGTAGAGAACGGTCGGCGTGACCGTCCAGCTATCGTCGAGGTCGATCTTCAGCGCCGCGCGGCCGCCCCACAGGTCCGATTCGTTATAGTCCTTCTTCACGAAAGCTGCATTGTTGACGACGATGCCGCCGTTGGTCGCGGTGCAGGCGGTCGCGGTCGGCTCGGGCAGGTAGCTGCGGCAGCCGGCCACGTTGTCGATGTACCCCGCGTCGCGCTCGTAGAAGCCCGATACGCGCAACGCCATGATCGCGTTGATCGGCGCGTTGATCATCCCCTCGATCTTGCCGCCGACGCCACCGTGATCGACCGTGTTCACCTCGCCATCGACACGTCCGTAGAAGTGGCTGAGATCGGGCTTGTTGGTGATGATGCGAACGGTGCCCGCCTCCGACGAGGCGCCGTAGAGCGTGCCCTGCGGCCCGGCGAGGCTTTCGATCCGGGCGATATCGTAGATGTGGATGTCGAGCGTGCCGCCGATCGTCGTGATCGGCTGTTCGTCCAGGTAGAAGCCGACCGAGGGCAACGAGCCCGAGTGGTTGCCGTCCCCGCCCGATGCCACGCCACGCATATAGACGGTGGTCGAGCCCGGCTGCGTCGTCTGGAACGCGACTGAGGGCAGCAACTGGGTATATTGGTTGAAATTGCTGATGTTGAGCTGATCGAGTCGCTTGGTGCCGATCGCCTGGATGCTGATCGGCACGCTGGACAGGCTCTCCTCGCGCTTCTGCGCGGTGACGACGATGTCGGCGGTATCGGGCTGCTGGTCGGTTGCCGGAGCGGTTGCGGACGGCGGTGGCACGTCGGCCTGCGTCTGCGCCTGAGCGAGCGCCGGTACAAAGGCCGCCGACGCCAGCAACATCGACGCGACCGCGCCACCCCGAAAAGTCATTCCCATTCCCCCAAGGAACCGATCGTTCCTGCCAAGGGTGTGCGGCGGTGCAGCAATCGTCAATCGGCCATGTCATGCCCGTGTCATTTCACGACGCGCGCGTGGCAGAATTGCAACGCTCTGTTGCTGGAGGCTCGGGCTCAGCCGCGCGGAACGTCGGGGTAGGAAGGCAAAACGTCGCCCAGCGCGGCTTTCAGCGGATCGAGCCAGGGCTCGAACGGCAGCCACGCCGCCTTGCCCTCGCTGAAAATCGGGCGGCGCACCTGTTCGGAACTGGCGGTGCGCACCGCCCGTTCGGTCTCGTGAAAGGCGAGGCACGCGGGTTCGAACTCCAGCCCGCACGCCACCAGCAGCGCACGCACCTCAGCCTCGGTATCGTCCACCATGCTCTCGTAGATCACCCGGTGCGGGCGGCCGGGCATCGCGGCATCGAAATGCGCCATCAACCGCACGTAATCGCGGTAGTAGCGCCCCATCTCGGCGAGGTCGTAGCTGAACGCCTGCCCGCGCGCGAAATGCTGCTTGAAGTTGGAAAAGCAGCAGCCGAGCGGGTGGCGGCGCGCGTCGATGATCTTCGCGTTGGGCAGGATCAGCCGGATCAACCCGGCATGCGCCCAGTTGTTGGGCAATTTGTCGATGAAGTACGGCCTGTCGGTGCGGCGCTGGATCGCGGCGCGCTTGAGATATTCTTCCCCCATCGCGGCAAGCTGGTCAGGTGTCAGATCAGCCACCGCCTGCGGATAGCCGGCGATCCGCCGCGCGATCGCGGGAATGTCCGGCAGCTCCGACGTGCCTTCGACTTGACTGTGGCTCGACAGGATCTGCTCAACCAACGTCGAGCCGGCGCGCGGCATGCCGAGCACGAAGATCGGGTCGGGCGCGGGATGCCCCTGCCCGCCCCGCGCCGCGAAGAACTCGGGCGTGAACAGCGCGATGCTGGCATCGACGAAGCGTTCGGTCTCGTCTGGCGCATAGACCACCGACGCGCGGCGCAGCGCATTGCCGGCGGCATAATGCGCGAAGGCGGCGGCGGCATTGCGGCGATCCTCCTGCGCCTTGCCGAGCGCGAAATCGAGGTGGAAGCGATCTTCGTCCGATATGTCGGCGCGCGCGAGCGCCCCCTCCATCGCGGCGATATCGGCATCGTCGAAGCGGATCGTCTTGAGATTGGCGAGGCTCCACCACGCCTCGCCGAGTGCGGGCGCGAGCGACAATGCGCGGCGATAGGCGGCGATGCCGTCCGCCTGCCGCCCAACCGTCTTGAGCATGTGCCCGTAGCTCATCCACACGCGCGGTTGCTCGGGGGCTTTCGCCAGCACCTGTTCGTACAGCGCGATCGCCTCGTCGAAGCCGCCGATCCGGCCGAGCGCCGCCGCCTTCAGATTGGCGTGACCAAGCTGATCGGGTTCGTCCGCATTGACGATATCGAGCTGCTCGATCGCCTCGACCGGACGATTGAGGCGGTGGAGCACGATCGCGAGATTGGCCCGCGCGGCGGTGAAACCGGGCGACAGGTCCAGCGCACGGCGCAGCAACGCTTCGGCATCCTTGTAGCGCCCGATCCGCCCGGCCAGTTCGGCCATCATGCGGATCGCGCCGACGTCGAACGGGTCGTCCTTCAGATGCGCGCGCAGCCGCGGCTCGGCATCGGACAGGCGGTTGTCGTGCAGCGCGAGCGCGGCTTCGATCAGACGCGGCGGCCAGCGGGGGCTGGTCTGGGTCGGCCCAGAGTGTGTGACGGAGCGGGGCATCGCCGCGCTTTTTAGCGGGGGTAGAGAGGTAGCGCGACTCGATAAACCATGTCGGCGCAAAAGGGCTTTCTGCCCGCCGGTGCCAAAGCTCCCGAATCACGCGGCCGGCGTAAGAGCGACCAAACGAGCCCGGCGAGCGACGAACCGAAAAATTTATTTCGGTCTTCTACAGTGCGGCGCAAAATGGGTAAGCCGCACCATTTTCGATCCAAAGCGCGCAGAAACGGCTGAAATCGGGCACGCGATGCGGGCAATCGGCAACGCCATCATAACGCTACGCTGCAATGCAATAAAGTCTCGCAAAAACCGTGACTTGCGGCGGCATTGACGGGTGAATGGGCAACCATCACATCACACGTAGCAACGCCACTCGATAGGTCGCCCGATGAAACCCTTTGCGGAAACCCGCAGCACTCAACATCCCAGCCGGGCCCGCGCGCTGCCGCGCCCGATGTGGCGGGCCGCACCGATGCGCCGACCGATCGCGCGCGATCTCGGTCATGAGACCGAGGTGATCCGCGCGCTCACCCTCGCCGTGCCGCTGTCGCTGGCCTTATGGGTGCCGTTGATCTGGGCCGCCGTCTCCTGGTTCTAAGCCGCACGGGCGCGGCGCGGGTCAACACCCGCGCCGCGCATCGTCATTTCGAGAGGTCCGTCACCAGCGAGAGATAATAGGTGATCGACGGCGCCACGTTGGCGATCGGCGTGCGCTCGTTCAGGCCATGGCTGAACTCGTCCGAAGGCTTGATGAACAGCGGACTGGCACCATAGCTGTCCACGCCCTTGGCGCGGAACCACATGCTGTCGCTCGCGCCCGAGGATTGCGCGGGGAAGACCGGCACGCCGGGATAGACCTTGCCGATCGCGGTCGTCACCGCCTTGATGAAATCGGGCCGCATCGGCGACGCGGGCGTGGCGACCGAGCCTGCCGTCACATCCTTGAACGTCACCGCCGGATCGGCGGCGACCCGCGCCAGCTCCGCCATGATGTCGGCCGGCTTGTGGCCGGGGAAGATGCGGCAGTTGATGTTGGCGGTCGCGCGCTGGGGGAGCGCATTCTCGGCATGGCCGCCGCCGATCATCGTCGCGACGCAGGTGGTGCCGATCTTGCCGATCGTCGACGGGTCGGCGGTGAGCGTCGCGATCGCTGCCGGGTCTGCCGGATTCGCCGCGAACGCGCGCATCGCCGCGCCGATCTGCGGGCTCTCATATTTCGCGGCCTGTACGAAATAGGCGCGCGTGAGGTCGCTCACCTCCGGCTTGAACTGATAGCGCCCGATTTTGACGAGCGCCGCCGCGAGCTGGTTGATCGCATTGTCCTTGCGCGGCGCGGAGGAATGGCCGCCCGGATTGGTGACGGTCAGCTCGAAATCGGAATAGCTTTTCTCGGCGCCTTCCCAGCTATAGTAGAGCGGCTTGCCGGTCTTCTCATCGAGTTCGCCGCCGCCCCCGTCGATGTTGATGACGATATCGGCGTTGGTGAGCTTGCCGGCGATGATCTCGCTGGACTTCATCACGGTTTCCTCGTCGCCCGAGAATTCGATGATGATGTCGCGGCGCGGCTTATACCCCTCGCGCTTGAGTTCGATCAGCGACGCGACCGCCATCACCCCTTCGAACTTCATGTCGGTCGCGCCGCGCCCGAACAGATAGCCGTTCTCCACCACGGGCGTAAACGGATCGCGCTTCCAGTCGGCGGGTTTGGCTTCGACCACATCCATATGGCCGGAGATGACGAGCGGCTTCGCCTTGGGGTCGCTGCCCGGCCAGCGCGCGATCATGTACGCGGTGTCGTCCACGGGCGTGATCGTCACGTCCTCGGCCTTGAAGCCGCCGGCGACGAGCTGATCCTTCAGATAGGCGAGCACCTGCGGCGTCTGGTTACCGGGGCCGCGCACCGATCGGAAGGCGATCGTCTTCTTCGCCATGTCGAGCGCCTGCGCCTCGGCGGCCGGATGCGACGCCGCCACCGCGACTGCCGGTGTGAGCGCCGCAAGCGCAGCCGCCGCCAGTATCACCCCGTTTGAAACCGCCACCCACATTCTCCTTGTTGAATGCGGGGCAAACTATGTGCTTGCTGCGGTGCGTCAACTCGTAAAAGCGTGCGGCTCAGGCGGTGGGCGGCAGCGGCGTGTCGCGCAGCAGCCGGCTGAGATCCTTGAAGTCGTCGCTCGCCGCCGCCTCCGCCAGCCGCGTCTCCAGCGCGCGGTAGGCGGCCAGCACGGTGCGCCCGGTCTCGGTCAGCCGCGCGCCGCGCCCCTGACCGCCGCCTGCGGTGGTGTCGACCAGCCGGTGCTGCCAGCAGCGGTTCATGCTGTCGACCAGCAGCCAGGTGCGGCGATAGCTCATGCCGAGCGCGCGCCCCGCCGCCGAGATCGAGCCGGTGCGATCGATCGCTTCAAGCAGATCGGCCTTACCCGGCCCGATCGCCGGCTCCTCGCCGCAATAGAGCTGCGCCTTCAGCTTGAGCGCACCGACGCGCAGGACGCTCACTTGCCGATCAGCACGTCGCTCGCCTTGACGATCACGGTTACGCTGTCGCCGATCGCGAGGCCGAGATCCGCGATCGCTTCCTCGGTGATGCTCGAGGTGACGATGGTGCCGCCGCCGATATCGACCTTGACCGTGCCGTTGACCGCGCCCGGCGTGATCGCGGTGACGGTGCCGGAAATCTGGTTGCGCGCGCTGATCTTCATGGTTCTTGCTCCCGTTAGGCCGTTTGCGACGTTAGCATGCGTGACAATCCCGCGTGAAGGAGGTTACGCCCGGCCATGGCGAACACGCATCCGTTCCACTCGATCCACCACCACCGCATGATCCGCGCGGCCGCCTGCACCCCGCGCGCCAGCGTCGGCGATCCCGCCGCCAATGCCGCCGCGACGATCGCGCTGGCGCGCGCCGGCGATGCCGAGGGCGCGGACCTGCTGGTGTTCCCCGAACTCGGCGTCACCTCCTATGCGATCGACGATCTGCACATGCAGGATGCGATCCGGCGCGCAACCGATGCGGCGCTCGGCGAGATCGTCGCGGCGAGCGCGGCGTTGCGGCCGGTGCTGGTGGTCGGCGCCGCGCTGGTGCGAAACGCCCGGCTCTACAATTGCGCGGTGGTGATCGCGCGCGGGCGGGTGCTGGGCGTGGTGCCCAAGACGTTCCTGCCCAACTACCGCGAATATTACGAGAAGCGCTGGTTTGCGAGCGGCATGGGGCTGACCGGGCTCGACACGAACGTCGCGGGGCAGACCGTGCCGTTCGGCACCGACCTGATCTTCGCCGCGTCCGACCTGCCGCACTTCGTCTTCCATGCCGAGATCTGCGAGGATTACTGGGCGCCCACCCCGCCCTCCACCGCCGGCGCGCTGGCGGGCGCGTTGGTGTGCTGCAACCTGTCGGCGTCGAACATCGTGATCGGCAAGGCACGCGAGCGCGCGCTGCTGTGCGCGGCGCAGAGCGCGCGCGGCGTATGCGGCTATGTCTATTCCGCCGCCGGGCCGGGCGAGAGCACTACCGATCTCGCCTGGGACGGCCAGGGCATGATCCACGAGTTGGGCGAGTTGCTGGTCGAATCGGCACGCTTCGGAGAGGCGGATGCGGCGGTCTATGCCGATATCGATTGCGGGCGACTGATCGAGGAGCGGCTGCGCGTCGGCACGTTCAACGATTCGGCGATTCTTAGCGGCCACCCGGAGACACGTTTCCGCCGCATCGCGTTCGAGCATCGGCCCAATTTCGCCGATGTCGGGCTCCGCCGCGAAGTCCGCCGCTTCCCGTTCGTGCCCAACACGCCCGAACGGCTCGACGAGGATTGCTACGAGGCGTTCAACATCCAGGTGCAGGGCATCGCCAAGCGGATGGAGGCGGCGCGCGCGCAGAGGCTGGTGATCGGGATTTCGGGCGGGCTCGATTCGACGCACGCGCTGATCGTCGCCGCCAAGGCGCTCGACCGGCTCGGGCGACCGCGCTCGGACATTCTCGGCTATACGATGCCGGGCTTCGCGACGAGCGAGGGCACCAAGGGCAATGCGTGGACGCTGATGCGTGCGCTCGGCATCACCGCCGAGGAGATCGACATCCGCCCGGCCGCGCGCCAGTTGCTCACCGATATGCATCACCCCTTCGCCGAGGGTGAGCCGGTGTACGACGTGACGTTCGAGAATGTGCAGGCGGGTTTGCGCACCGACTATCTGTTCCGTCTCGCCAACCACCACAATGGCTTGGTGGTCGGCACCGGCGATCTGTCCGAACTGGCGCTGGGCTGGTGCACCTATGGCGTCGGCGACCAGATGAGCCACTACACCGTCAATGCAGGCGTGCCCAAGACGCTGATCCAGTTCCTGATCCGCTGGTGCATTTCGAGCGGCCAGTTTGATGAGGAAACCAATCACGTCCTCGCCGCGATCCTCGGCACCGAGATTTCACCCGAGCTGGTGCCGGCCGATGCCAACGGGCTGATCCAGAGCACCGAATCGAAGATCGGGCCGTATGCGCTCAACGATTTCTTCCTGCACTATGTCGTGCGGCACGGCATGGCGCCGTCGAAGATCGCCTTCCTCGCGCTGCATGCGTGGCAGGATGCGGCGGCGGGGCGCTGGCCGCGCGACGTGCCGGAGGCGGCGCGGGTCGCCTACGACTTGCCGGTGATCCGCGCGTGGCTGGAGAAGTTCCTTCACCGGTTCTTCGTGACGAGCCAGTTCAAGCGCTCGGCGATCCCGAACGGGCCGAAGGTGTCGGCGGGTGGTGCGCTGTCGCCGCGCGGCGACTGGCGCGCGCCGTCGGACGGGACGGCGGCGGCGTGGCTGAAGGAACTGGCGGACAATCTGCCGGAACGCTGAGCCGGAGCGTCGCCCCGGCGCAGGCCGGGACCGCTGTCTAGCTTGGCGAATCGGGTGGTCTTAACCCAGCGACCCCGGCCTACGCCGGGGCGACGGGGAACGGCTGCGCCCCCGGCCCGTGCCGGGGCGACGAAGATTATTTCTTGCGGGCTTTCCGCGCCGCATAGCGTGCGTCGCGCGCGGCCTTCTTCTCGGCTTCGGTCATCTGCGCCTTTTGCGCGGCTTCCTCTGCGGCACGCTTGGCTTCTTCCGCCTTGGCGATCTTGTCGAGCTTGGCCTGTTCGATCGCGGCCTTCTTGTCGGCCCGCTTCTGCGCCTCGGCGGCCTCCTTCGCTTCGCGCGCGGCCAGGCGCTGGGCGACGACTTCAGGGTCGAGCGGCGGCTTGGCCTTCAGCTTTTCGAGTGCGCGCTGCTTCGCATCCGCCGACAGCGACGCGCGATCTTTGAACGAAGGTTCCTTATAAGCCATGCGGCGGTCTTACGATCCCAATCAAAACAGGAAGTGGCGGAGAGGGTGGGATTCGAACCCACGGTGAGCTTGCACCCACGCCGCATTTCGAGTGCGGTACATTCGACCACTCTGCCACCTCTCCGCGAGGTCGTTGATACGAGTCCGCAAGCCGAAGCCGCGACCCCGTACCGGTCGGTGAGCGGGCGCTACTAATCGAAGATTCTTCCCCGCACAAGTCCGATCGTCGCAATCTTCTTGTGCAGCCGCGAACACGCCCTAGATTGGGGTTCATGCAGCGATCGACCCTTTCCGTTCCCCCTTTCGACGACAGCACGCCCCTCCCCGCCATCGCGCACGCGCGCTTCGCGATCGGCGACGTGGTGCGCCACCGCAGCTTCGATTTCCGCGGTGTGATCTTCGATGTCGATCCGGTCTTCGCCAACAGCGAGGAATGGTACGAATCGATCCCCGAGAGCGCCCGCCCGCGCAAGGACCAGCCGTTCTACCACCTGCTCGCGGAGAACATGGAATCGACCTACGTCGCCTATGTCAGCCAGCAGAACCTGGTGGCGGACGACACCGACGAACCGGTCGACCATCCCGCGATCTCCGGCCTGTTCACCGATTATGCCGATGGGCGCTACACGCTGCGCCGCGAACACCGTCACTGATCGACGCCTGGGGCAAGGTTGCCCTTCCCGCTGACGCTTAGCTGATCCCCGGCGAAGGCCGGGGTCCGGTCCCGGAACGGCGGCAGGGAAGCGCTGCACTCTATTACGACCGCCTATTCAACTGGCCCCCGGCCCTCGCCGGGGATCAGCGAGTGCCGGGCGGCGACCTGCCGGCCGCCGCCCGCGAACCTCACCAGCGCAGCGTAGCGCGGGCGTAATAGTAACCGCCGTTGATGCCGAACGGCGAGAAGGTCGGATAGACGTTGGTCGAGTAGGTGCGCGACCCCGAGGCGAGCTGCGGCCCGCGAATGTACTCGTAGGACGTCTTGGTCGGATAATGGTTCGTCAGGTTGTTCGCGCCGATCGAGAGCTTGAGCGGCTTGAGCACCTGAACGCCCAGTTCGAGATCGGTCAGGAACGCCGGAGCGATGCGGATTTCATAGTCCGCGCCCTTCAGCGGGCTGTTGCCGGGTGTCGCGGTCAGGTTCTTCGTCACCGAATAGAAGCTCTCGCGCAGGTTCACGCTGAACCGGCCGAGTTCCCAATAGGCCGAAGCGGTCGCGCGGAACTTGGGCGTGCTCTCCTCGAGCTGGCTCACGCTGTAGCGGTCGATCAACTGGGTCTTGGTCGGCTGTGTCGTGCTGGTGTACAGCGCCGAGGGCAGCGGGTTGATGCCGAGCACCTTGTTGTCGTTGTAGTTCGCGGTGAATGCCCAATCGACATGGCCGAGGCTGTCGAAATCGCTCGAGTAATTCGCCACGAAGTCGATGCCGCGCGTGCGCATCTTCACGCCGTTGACGAACGACTGGATCGAGACCGAACCGTCGATGTTGCGCGTGCCGAGGTTGTTGAGAAGGACGTAACTCGGGATGCTGCCGCCCAGCGCGCCGGCCACCGCGTTAAGCACGACCTGCTGGTTGTTGATCGCGTAATTGTCCGCGTTGAACGGCTGGCAACCGGTGGCGGTGTACCCTTGCGGACAATAGCCGCCGCTGAAGCCTGAGAAGCTGCTCGAAATGACGATCCGGTTCCGGATTTCGATCCAGTAGCCATCCAGCGTGAAGGTCACGCGCGGGGCCGGGTTGACGACGAAGCCGAGGCTGAAGTTGGTCGATTTCTCCGGCTTCAACCCGCCGAAGCCGAGCGCTGCCGCTCCCGCCGAATTGGGCGGCAGCACGCCGCTGACCGAACTCGGGCCGACGTTGATGCCGGAGTAGAAGCCCTCCGCCAGCGTCGGCGCGCGGAAGCCGGTGGAGACGGTGCCGCGCACCGCGAACGCCTTCGACAGATCGAAGCGGGTGGTCAGCTTGAACACGGTGGTGTCGCCGAAATCGCTGTAATGCTCATGACGGACCGCGCCGTCGATCAGCCACGGCTCGATCGGCTTGACGCTCAGGTCGAGATATTGCGCGAACACGTCACGCGTGTGCGAGCTGGCGTCATTGGGGCTGTACCCGAAGAAGGATTGCGCACCGCCGCCATAATAAGAGGCAGGGTCGCCGGCGAGGAGCTGGTACTTCTCGTGCCGATATTCGAGGCCGCCCGCGACGTTGAGATCGCCCGCCAGCCCGATGTCGAACGGATGTGTCAGGTCGAGTGTGTTGTCCCACTGGCTGTTGACGAAATCGCCATCGTGGAAGGTGGTCGGCGTCGTGCCGGTGTCGCGGTACAATTGCGCGTTGGCCGAATTGAGCACGTACACGCCGACAAAATCGCGCCCATAGGTCGAGGCGATGTCGAAGGTCGTGTCGCCGAACGCACCCTTGAAGCCGCCGGTGAACGAATAATCGGTCTCGCGAATCGACTCCTGCGGCTGGAACCCGCCCGGATAGAGCGGCACGCCGGCGACGCCGCCCGCCGCGATCGTGTTCGCGCCGCTCACCACCGTGTCGGGCGGGCGCGTGTTCTCATAGGCGCTGGCGATCTTGTGGCCGTAGCTGCCGAAGCTGTAGAGTTCGAAATCGCCGAACTTGTAGCCGGCATTGTACATCACCGAGGTCTGGTCGATCTTGGGATCGCCCTCGATCCGGTTGGTGTAGGGATAATAGGGCAGGTTCTTGATCTGCGGATATTTCGCCAGATAGGCGAGCGCGCCGGCGGTGGTGCCATAGACCTGCGGGTTCACGTCGCCGCGAAAACTGTAATCCTTGAACTTCTTCTCGGCGGTGATGTTGAGGTACGCACCATCGAACGGTGCGATACCGATGTTGCCGCTGACCGTATAGGACTGGCCGCCCTGATCGAAATACCGGCCGCCGGTCGCGCTCAGCACGCCGCCGTGGTCCGCCGTCTTCTGGATGAAGTTGATGACGCCGGCGATCGCATCGGTGCCGTATTGCGCGGCGGCGCCGTCCTGCAGGACTTCGACGTGGTCGATCGAATCGGGCAGGATGAAGCTGATGTCCGGTGCGGCGCTGCCGCCATAGGGGCCGCCCGCGACCGACACGTTGGCGGTGCCGTGGCGGCGCTTGCCGTTGACGAGGATCAGCGTGTGGTTGGGGCTCAGGCCGCGCAGCTTGAGCTGGAGGTTGTGCGCCTGGAGATCGCTGCCGAACGACTGCGCCTGGATCGACGGCAGGTTCTGCGCGAGGCTCTGGATCAGATCGGGTGAACCCGTGCGCTTGAGCGCGTCGTTACCGAGGATCTGGATCGGCGCGGGACTGTCGGCGGCGCGCATGCCCGTCGTGCGGGTGCCGGTGACGATGATGTCGTTGTCGGCCGCGGCGGTCTCCTCCGCCGGGTCGGCGGGGGGCGGTGCCGCTGCGGGCGGCTCGACCGCCGGAGCGGGCGCGGTTGCCGCGAGGGCCGGTGCGCCCCACACGCTCGCGCAAGCCAGTGCGAACAAAGAAATCGAGTTCCTCAACATCTAATGGTGTCCCCCGGTCTAGTATTAAATGTCAGACGTTCATTCCCGTTAGTTCATGTCGCCACCTACCCGGCCCATGTATTTCACTTTCACGGAGCGGCCACGCGACGCTCCTTCCACGCACAACGTCCCCTGCCGCAAAGCAGCATCTACAAAGAATCGTGAGACTGAACTTGAACCCCTAAAACGAATACGCCTGTGCGACCGTGCGCATTCGTTTGCCGACTCGATCACATCGAACCGGCACTCAGCCGATTCATCACGATTTCTGCCGACAAAAGGAAACAGGCCATAAGCCTTGCCGCAATGCAATATAAACTTCACGTTTCCGGATGCATATTGCGAAGAAAGTTGGTTTCGCAGCGATATGATGCAAAATTGCAACGCGCCTCGTGCCGCGTCGGCTCGATGCTTCTGCGGTTGACAGCGCGGCCACCTTGGCATAGCTGGCGCTTCTTTCCCGCGCCGGGTGCGTCCCGAGCGTGGGGTACCGCTGTTTTGAAAGTGATGAGGGCCATGTTCGCAATCGTGCGCACGGGCGGCAAGCAATACCGTGTTGCCGCCGGAGACAAGATCGTCGTCGAGAAGCTCGATGGCGAAGCCGGTTCGTCGATTACGCTCGGCGACGTCCTGCTTGCGGGCGAAGGCTCGGAGCTGAAGTCGGTCGACGGTCTTACCGTCTCGGCGGAAATCATTGCGCAGGCGAAGGCCGAGAAGGTCATCGTCTTCAAGAAGCGTCGTCGTCACAACTACCGCCGCAAGAACGGGCATCGTCAGCAGCACACGATCCTGAAGATCACCGCCATTGGCGGTGAGTCGGCGCAGGCGTAAGGAGTCTCACGAGATGGCACATAAGAAAGCAGGCGGTTCGTCGCGTAACGGTCGTGATTCGGCCGGCCGTCGTCTTGGCGTGAAGAAGTTCGGTGGCGAGATCGCCATTCCGGGCAACATTCTCGTGCGCCAGCGCGGCACCAAGTTCTACCCGGGCACCAACGTCGGCATGGGCACCGACCATACCCTCTTCGCGCTCGTCGAGGGCCGCGTGGTGTTCAAGGAAGGCAAGCTTGGCCGCAAGTTCTGCTCGGTCGAAGCACTGGCGCAAGCCGCAGAATAACGGGCAACCGGCCGGGTTGCCCACCAGGGCGATCCGGATGTCGGCAAGACATCGTAAAAGGGAGACGGGTCGCCCCGGCTCCCTTTTTTCACGCTCCCTCCCCGGCGCTGTCGCCCCCATGTCATCCCGGCATGGCAGGCGCAGCGCACCGACGAGGAGAGTTTTCGAGATGTTCGCCCGGACCCCGAGATTGACGCTGCGCCCCGGCTGGCCGGAGGATGCGGCCGCCGTCACCCGCGCGGTCGCGCATGAGAGCGTCGCGCTCAACCTTTCGCGCGTGCCCTGGCCCTATGCGGAGGCCGACGCCCACGATTGGCTGGCGATCCCGCGCCGACCGCACGACGTGACGCTGCTGATCCTCGCGCACGACGGCCCTGCCCCACGCCTGATCGGCGCGATCTCGCTCGAACCCGCGGCGGGTGGCGTGCCCGAACTCGGCTATTGGCTGACCCCGAGCGCCTGGGGGCGCGGCTACGCCACCGAGGCGGGCCATGCGGTGCTGCACATGGCGCGGCATGCGCTTGGCCTCAAGCGGTTGCGCGCCCGCCACTTCAAGGACAACGCGGCGTCGGCGCGCGTACTCGGCAAGCTCGGCTTCCGCGAAACCGGTTCCGTATCGACCTTCTCGCGCGCGCGCGGTCGTGAGGTCGCCAGCGTGCTGCTGACGTGCGATCTCGACGCGGACCGAGCGATGCCCGACATGAGCCTCGCCGCCTGACCGTCGCCCCGGCGCAGGCCGGGGCCGCTGCGTGTGGGGCAAGCCGGTCGCGATATTACGCAGCCGCCCCGGCCTGCGCCGGGGCGACGGCCCGGGGTCAGTTCCATTCCTCCCAAGCGGAGGCGAGGGACAGGCCCGCAGCGTAACGCGGGTGTCCCGACTGACTACGCTCGGCAGGAACGGCTGGAGCGGGAATGCGCCTTCGCCGCAGTCGGACCTAAGCCGTCACCGCGCCCGGCAGCACCGCCGCCGCATACTCGCTCTCCGCCCGCGCGATCAGCGCGCGGTCGTCGCTGTTCCAAGGATGGAAGCCGGGCAGGAAATACCCGAACCATGCGCCGAAGACTCGGCGCACCATCCCCGGCCGCACGAACGCGTAGCGCAGCACGTCGAGATGCGCCCGCACGCCGGTAATCCCGTCCTGCCGCAGCAGTTCGAGGATGCCGAGATAGCGCCCGACGAAGAACTTGCGCGTCGTCGTCAGCATCACCAGCGCCTTGACCGCCCAGCGCCGCAATCGCGGCCAGTCGCGCGTGGCGTGCAGCCAGGTGTCGTAGGCAACGCCCTTATGCTCGATCTCCTCGGCGGCATGCCACCGCCACATCGCCGCCGCCTCCGGCTCGGCGCCTTCGAGGTAACGCGGGTCGGCGAGCAGCGCGTGCGCGAGGATCGCAGTGAAATGTTCGAGCGCCATCGTCGCGGCAAGCCGGGCGATCGGCGGCTTTCCTACGGTCAGCGCGAGCGCCTCGTCGACATGGGCATCGAGCAGCGACACGTCATAACCCTGATCGGTGACGTGGCGGTTGAACGCGACATGCTCGCGCGTGTGCATCACCTCCTGCTTGATGAAGGCGTTGATCTCGGCCGCGAGGCGCGGCGGCGTGCCCTCGCGGAACGCGCGCACGCTGTCGATGAAATAGCCTTCACCCTTGGGGAAGGTGATGGAGAGCGCGTTGAAGAACGCGGTCGCGATCGGATCGCCGTTCATCCACCAACGCGCCATGCGCGTGCCGCGACCGAACCGAAGGTCGCGCGGGGTGATGGTGAGATCGGCGGGCGTGGTTGCTTTCGCCACGGAAACCTCCAAACAGATTGCTTCGAGCCGCGATCTAGGTACTACTTACACTCGTGTCAATAACACCGAAACGGCTCAGCCCCGAGCAGTCGCGCCTCGCCGCGATCGAAGCCGCACGCGACATCCTCATCGCCGATGGGCCGCAAGCGGTGACGCTCAAAGCGGTCGCCGCGCGGGTCGGGCGGACGCATGCCAATCTGCTCCACCATTTCGGCAGCGCGGGCGGGTTGCAGAGCGCGCTCATCACGCATCTCGCCGACACGATCACCGCGCGAATCGGCGACGCCGCCAAACGCGCGCGCGCCGGCGAGGCCGATCCGCGCGAAGTCGTCGACCTCACCTTCGAGGCTTTCGCGCAGGGCGCCGGCGCGATGGCGAGCTGGATGATCCTGTCGGGCAACCACGATGCGCTCGATCCGGTGCTGAGCGCAATCCACCGCCTGGTCGACGATCTTGCCGAGGGAGATCCGGATGCCGAGCGGATCCGCGCGGAGACGCTCCAACTGGTGCTGGTGGCGATGGGGGATGCACTGCTTGGCGCTGCGATGGCGAAGGCGCTGGGCCTGCCGCGCGAGACCGCGCGCGGGCTGGCGACGCGGGCGCTGGTGGCGTCGCGACTGGCTGTGGGGGAGGTTTAGTACCGCCCCTCCCCTTCGCTCTGAGCGTGGTCGAAGGGCGTGCCCGGAGGCGCTCAGCACGAACGGAGTTAGGCCGGGGCTACGCCGCGGCGAAGCCGCGTCGTCGGTCGTCGCTTGTAGCGACGCCGGCCGGGCGCGCTCTGGTCTCGCTTTAGCTGCGCTAAAGCGCTAGAGCGCGCCTATGCATTTTCTCGATCAAGCAAAAATCTTCGTCCGCTCGGGCGCGGGCGGCCCCGGCGCCGTCAGCTTCCGGCGTGAGAAGTTCATCGAATATGGCGGCCCCGACGGCGGCAACGGCGGCAAGGGCGGCGATATCATCTTCGAGGCGGTCGCCGGGCTCAACACGCTGATCGACTTCCGCTACACCCAGCACTTCCGCGCGCCGCGCGGGCAAGGCGGCTCGGGATCGAACCGTACCGGCGGCGGTGGCGACGATCTCGTTATCAAGGTGCCGATCGGCACGCAGATCATGGACGAGGAGCGCGAGGAGGTGCTGCTCGATTTCACGCATGCCGGCCAGCGCGAGGTGTTCCTGCGCGGGGGCGACGGCGGGCGCGGCAACGCCACCTACAAGACCTCCACAAACCGCGCGCCGCGCCAGCACGGCACCGGCTGGCCGTATCAAGAGGCTTGGGTCTGGCTCCGGCTCAAGCTGCTTGCCGATGCCGGGCTCGTCGGGCTGCCCAATGCCGGCAAGTCGACCTTCATCAACGCCGTCACCAACGCGCAGGCCAAGGTCGGTGCCTATGCCTTCACCACGACGCGCCCGCAGCTCGGCGTGGTGCGGCACCACCAACGCGAATTCGTCGTCGCCGACATCCCCGGCCTGATCGAAGGTGCGGCGGACGGCGCGGGCATCGGCGACCGCTTCCTCGGCCATATCGAGCGCTGCAAGGTGCTGCTCCATCTGGTCGACGCGAACGACGATGACGTGGCGGAAAGCTACCGCATCGTGCGCGACGAACTCGAAGCCTATGGCGGCGGGCTGACCGACAAGCCGGTGGTGGTCGCGCTCAACAAGATCGACACGTTGGATGAAGAACTGATCGCCGCGCTGCTCGGCGAACTCGAAGAGGCAAGCGGCACCGAGGTGATCGCCATTTCGGGCGCTGCCGGCACCGGCACCGACTGGGCGCTCGACCGGCTGCTCGAAGCCATCGGCCCCGAGGCGGCAGCGGTCGCTGCGGATGACGAGGGCGAGGATTCGATCGAATGGTCGCCGGTGTGAGGCTTACGCGCGGCGTACGCTGAGGCGCGCTTCCGCGCACCGGCACCCACCGTTCGTGTCGAGCCCTTCGGCTGGCTGGCAAGCCAGCCGCTCAGGATGAACTCCAGCCCGCAGGGCCGAAGTCGAGACACTTGCGCTTCGGGTATGTCGCTCGGGACGAACGGGGGAAGCGCGAGCAGCCGCTCCCTCCCCCCTGCCCCTCAGTCCGCGACGAGGTGCCGCGTCTCCGCGACCGGGGTGAGCGGCTTGCCGCTGTCGAACCACGCCATGAGGTTATCGACCACCAACTGCCCCATCGCCGCCCGCGTCGCCTGCGAAGCCGAACCGACATGCGGCAGCAGCACGACGTTCGGCAGCGCGATCAACGCGTCCGGCACATTCGGTTCGTCCTCGTACACGTCAAGCCCGGCGGCGAGGATCGTGCCCGCCTCGAGCGCGGCGATCACCGCGGCCTGATCGGCGACGCTGCCGCGCGCGACGTTGATGAACACGCCGTCCCGCCCAAGCGCCGCCAGCACCTCGGCATTGACGATGTGGCGTGTCGATTCGGTCCCCGGCACGATCGCGATCAGCACGTCCACCGCCTCGGCCAGCCCGACCAAAGTCTCGTGATAGGGATAGCGGACGTCCTGCCGCGAGCGGGTGTGATAGGCGATCTCGACGCCGAACGCCTCCAGCCGGTGCGCGATCGCCTTGCCGATGGCACCGAGCCCGAGGATGCCGATCTTACGACCGCGCAGCGTGGGCGAGAGCGGAAAGGCGCCCTGCGGCCACTTGCCCTCCCGAACGAACCGGTCCGCCTGCGGAAAATGGCGCAGCGTCGCGAGCAGCAGGCCGACCGTGAGGTCCGCCACCTCGTCGTCGAGCACACCGGGCGTATTGGTCACGATCACGCCGCGCTCCGCCGCCGCCGCCGCGTCGACATTGTCGTAGCCCACGCCGAAGCTGGCGACGATCTCCAGCGCGGGCAGCCTGTCCATCAGCGCGCCATCGATGCGGCCCGCCAGCGTATTGGCGGCGAGCGCCCGCACACGGCGGCCGGCATCGGCGAAGAAGCCGTCCTGATCCGAGACCTCCCACAGTTTGTGGACGGTGAAGGCCGCCTCCAGAGCGGCGACAACGGCAGGCGGCATCGGCGCGGCGATCAGGACCTCTGGCAGGATCTCGGACGGCATGGCTTCACCTTTTACAAACGTCAGTAACGACCCCACGTAAACCGCGAGGAAAGCGCGTAATTCCACACCGCACCGATCAGCACGCCAACCAGCGCGGCGGTCGCCCAGGTGCCCTCGCGCGCTTCGTGCAGGAAGCCGGCGACGCCGACATTGGCGACCAGCCCGATCCCGCAGACGAGGCAGAACGACACCCACCCGTCGAGCAACTGCCGCCAGCCCTTCAGCCGGCGATCACGATAGGTCAGCGCGTTGTTGAGGAAGAAGTTCACCGTCATCGCCACCACCGCCGCGATCACCTGCCCCAGCAGGAAGGCATTGTCGCCCCACACCAGCAGGATCGGCGTCAGCACGCCCATATGCACGCCCACGCCGATCACGCCGATCGCCGAGAACATCGCGAACCGCACCGGCACGAACCGGCCGAACATGCGATCGTACAAAGCGATAAGATATTCGAGCGCGACGACATGGTCGAGCTTGCTCTCGCCCTCGGTACGGACGCGGAAGGTATAGGGGAGTTCGAGGAAGCGGAGTGGACGCGGGCTGCCGGTCATGATGTCGAGCAGGATCTTGAAGCCGATCGCGGCGAGATGCGGCGCGAGATCGCGCACGATCTTCGCACGAATCATGAAGAAACCGCTCATCGGATCGCTGAGATCGGCTTTGAGCACTTGCCGCGAAAGCTTTGTGGCGAAAGCAGATTTCGCCACGCGGTCGCTGTCCCAGTCGCCGGTGCCACCGCCGTTCACGAAGCGCGATCCGATCACCACGTCGAGTCCGTCATCGGCGTGGAGCGCGTCCGCCATCGCCGGCAGGATCGTCTCGTCATGCTGGAGATCGCCGTCGATCACCGCGACCAGAGGCGCGGCGGTGGCGCACATCCCCTCGATACACGCCGAGGACAGCCCGCGCCGGCCGATCCGCTGGATCACGCGCACGCGGCTGTCGACGCGGGCGATCTCGCGCGCGGCGTCGGCGGTGCCGTCCGGGCTGTCGTCATCGACGAAGATCGCTTCCCACGCGCGCCCGGCCAGCGCCATGTCGAGCCGAGCGATCAGCGTGGGGACGTTACGGACTTCATTGAAGGTCGGGATGACGACCGCGACCTCGAGCAATTGGCTCACGCCAGCGCCGCCAGTACCGCGTCCCCCATCGCGCTCGTCGTCATCGTGCCGCCAAGGTCCGGGGTGCGCGCGCCGCCGACCAGCGCCGCCGACACCGCCGCCTCGACCCGCGCCGCCGCAGCTTCCTCGCCGAGCGAGTGGCGCAGCAGCATCGCCGCGGACAGGATCGCGGCGCAAGGGTTGGCCTTGCCTTGCCCGGCAATATCGGGCGCGGAGCCGTGGATCGGCTCGTACAGGCCGTTGGCGCCGGTCCACGCGCTGATCGAGGCCGAAGGCAACATGCCGATCGAGCCGGCGCACATGCTCGCCTGATCGGAGAGGATGTCGCCAAAGAGATTGCCGGTGACGATCACGTCGAACTGGCCGGGATTGCGAACGAGCTGCATTGCGGCGTTATCGACATACATGTGTGTCAGCGAGATTTCCGGATAGTCCTTGCCCATTTCGGTCACGACGTCGCGCCACACCTGCGAGGTTTCGAGCACGTTGGCCTTGTCGACCGAGCAGAGCTTGCCCTTGCGGCGCTTCGCCATCTCGAAGCCGACGGTGGCGATGCGGCGCACCTCGGCTTCGTTATACGACATGATATCATAGCCTTCGCGCGTGCCGTTGGCAGCGGTTCTGAACCCCTTCTCCCCGAAATAGACGTCGCCGTTCAGCTCGCGCAGGATCACCATGTCGATCTCGCGCGCGACCTCGGGGCGCAGCGCCGAGGCATCTTCGAGGCCAGGGAACAGCGTGGCGGGCCGCAGATTGGCGAACAGGCCGAGCGCGGCGCGCAGGCCCAGGATCGCCTGTTCGGGCCGCAACGCACGATCGAGCGCGTCGCAGCGCGGATCGCCGACCGCACCGAACAGGATCGCATCCGCCCGTTTCGCCACCTCGAGCGTCTCGGGCGGGAGCGGATGGCCGGCCGCGAAATAGGCCGCACCGCCGACCGGAGCCTCCTCGAAGGCGAGATCGAGATCGAGCGCCTCGAGCACGCGCCGCGCCTGCGCGGTCACTTCGGGGCCGATGCCGTCGCCGGCGAGAATCGCGATCGTCTTCATGGGATTTCCATTCGGGCTGCTGTCCTGCGCCGCCGCTCTTGCCGCCGCCTTGCGCTTCACGCAACCGCCCTTTTCAGCCGGTCGATCAGCCGCGTGCGCGCGTCGCGCGGATCGGTGCGGAGGTTGGCGAGGATGTCGCGTTCGAGGAAGTGGCCGGTGATGCGCAAGGCGGCGAAGATATCATCCCACTCCGCTTCCTCACCGGTGAGCAGCGCAGGCGGCAGCGCGAACAGTCGATCCTCGTAGCCGAACGCCGCGCCCCGGCTCACCGCGCCGCCGCTCCTGGGGCTGACGAAGCCGAGATCGCCGGTCGCGCCGCTCGCCACGCAGGCGGTGAGATCAAGCCCGAAGCCCAGCTCGGCGAGCAGCAGCAGCTCGTAACGCGCCAGCGCCAGCGCCCAGCCGCGCGCCGCCGGCGCCGCCGCGATCGCGCCGATCACCCCGCCCAGCGCGGCGTACAGCCGGGGATAGGGCTGCGCCTCGGGCAACGCGGTGGCGGTCAGCGCCGTCACCCATTCCAGCGCGGCGGCGGGCAGCGGCTCGGCATGGAGCGTGGCGCGGCTCTCGACCAGTTCGACCGAAAGTTGCGCGAGCTGATCGTTCGTCCGTGCGCGCCACTCGCCCGCGACAAGGTTGGCGGGTTGCAGGATCGGTCGCAACCGCCGCGACCGCCCGCCGCGCACATAGCCGGGCTGGAGACCATGGTCGGCGGTGAGCGCACGCACCACCGCGCCATGCTCGCCATGCTGACGGACGGCGAGGATAAGGGCTTCGGCGCGAAACTGCATCGCGACACGATAGGGCAAGCGCCGCCGGGCGGAAACGCTTCATACCGGGGCGCCCCAAACGGGTTCGGCCCGCGCCCCCGGTTGCGGGGACGCGGGCCGATATCGAAGCTCAGCCGGTCGATGTGCCGATCAGCTACCGCAACCGCAGTCGACCTTGGGCCGGGGATGCCACTTCGGCTTGGGATGCCATTTCGGCCGCCATGCCTTGCGTGCGACGTAACGCGTCTTGGTCGTCTCGACATATTCGGTGGTGGTGGTCGTCACCGACGGCGCGGTCTGGACGGTGACGGTGGTGGTCGTCGCGCCCGGATAATAATAGCCGTTGGCGTAATAGCCGCCGGACGAATAGGTGGTCACGCCGCTGCCGGCCGAGACCGGCGGCGGGCCGGCATAGCCGGGGCCACCCGCGGGCGGCGGCGCGTACGATGCGCCGTAGCTGCTGCCGCTCCGGTAGCCAGCCTCAGGCCCGTCATCGTAGCCGCCGTCATAGGCGTTGTCATACTGGTCCCAGTTCACGCCATCGACATAATCACGCACCCGGCCCGACCCGTCGACCAGCACCGCATCATCGTAATAGCGGCTCCAGCTATAGCCGTAAGGCGGCGGGGCGAGGCCGTAGAGGCCATAGTCGCTGATGAAGAAATCGGGGGTGAACCAGTAGCTCGGCAGGCGCCAGCCGCGCGACGGGTGCCGATAAGCATTCCAGCCGCCCGGCGCGTTCCACCCGCCGACCCAACGCCCCCCGTTACGGCCGCCCCAGCGCGAGCCGCCGGCGAAACCGCCGCCATAGCCGATGCCGGGGCGTGCGCCATTACCGTTCCAGCCACCCGGACGACCGCCATTGCCATTCCAGCCGCCGGGGCGCCCGCCGGTGCCGTTGCCGTTCCAGCCGACCTGACCGCCGCCATGCTGACCGCCGCCATTTCCATGCTGGCCACCGACCCAGCCCTGCTGACCACCACCGTTCCAGTGCGGGCGCGTGCCGCCGCCGTTCCAGCCCGACTGACCGCCGCCATTCCAATGCCCCTGCTGGGGCGCCGGGATGGTCGGGCGCGGACCCGCGCCACCCATGGCGGGCGCGGCATGGCCGGGCGTTCCGCCGCCAAAGCGCTGTGCATCGGCGGGCATCGCGATCGCGGCGCCGATCAGCGCCAGAGCGGCAAAGGTCTGGTGTCGCATGCTGTAAACACTCCCGTTGCGGGCGCTGCAAACCCCGCGCACCGCTTCGATTGATTAACGACTTGGCTACCAAATTGGTGCCATCGTCGCCAGCGGGAGGCGTGGTTAAATACTGTGCCGAAAAGGGATCAGCCGCCGACCCCGAGTCCCCCGCCCAATCGTGGCGCGATCAGCCTCACCAGCGCCTCGCAACCGGCCGCATCGCCGCTGTCGAACCGCGACGGCAGCGGGCTGTCGAGATCGAGCACGCCGATCAAACGGCCCTGATCGACGATCGGCACGACCAGCTCGGACCGGCTCGCCGCGTCACAAGCGATATGTCCGGGAAACGCATGCACATCCGCAACCCGTTGCGTTTGCAGCGTTTCGGCGGCCGTGCCGCACACGCCTTTGCCCAAAGGGATACGGATGCAGGCCACCTTGCCCTGGAACGGCCCGAGCACGAGTTCGCCTTCGACCAGCCGGTAGAAGCCCGCCCAGTTGAGATCGGGCAGATATTCCCACAGCAGCGCCGCCATGTTGGCCATGTTGGCGATCGGGTCGGTTTCATCCGCGGTCAGCGCGTCGAGCGCCGCGGCAAGATCACGGTAGAGGTCGGTCTTCGAAGTGGCGTCGACGGCGAAGTCATACATGGCAGGCGTTCCCGAGTCGTTGGCGCGCTATGTCGGCGCGGTCGCGCGCGCGATCAATATGGCGGATCGCGCCGCGCGCGTTGCGCTTTCGCCGCCTCGGTCCACCAGGCGAGATCGTCGGCGAAGCGCGGGAAGGCACGTGCCGCCGCCGCGCCGCCCTCCCCTTCCGGCGCGCCGTCGGCATCGAACGCCTTGCCGATCCCGCCGACCGCGAGCGGGCTCGACGTGACGACCATGCCCATTTCGGAGAGAATGCCGTGCCAAGCGGTCGCCGCGCGCACACCCGAGAAGCGCCCGGCCGAATAGCTGGCGATCGCGGCGGGGCGCCAATACCATTCCTCCAGAAAATGGTCGGTCAGGTTCTTGAGGCCGGGCTGAACGCCCCAGTTATACTCGCCCGTCACGAACACGAACGCATCCGCCGCGCGGATCTTGCGCGCCAGCGTCTCCAGCGCCTCGGGCGCGGTGCCGGCCGGATGTTCCTTGTACATACGGTCGAGCATCGGCAGGCCGATCGCCTTGGCGTCGATCAGTTCCACATCGGCGCCGCGCGCCGTGAAGCCGTTGACGAGGAACCGCGCGAGTCTGATGCCCTGCCGGTCGGCACGGTACGATCCGTACAGGATCAGGATGCGGTCGCTCATCGGCTTCCCAGCCGCCGGCGATCAGGCGCGGTGAAGACATCGTGAGGAAAAGTCGGCATCGACACCCTTTCTGCATCCCGGACGTTTGGGTACGCAGCGCACTATCCGAGGAGGCACGGCATGACCAGTTGCAAGCACAGCGCGACGATCAATCAGGTGACGCCGAGCGCAAAGGGCTGCGAAGACTGCCTCAAAACCGGCGACGTCTGGCTGCACCTGCGGCTGTGCCGCGCCTGCGGGCATGTCGGCTGCTGCGACCAGTCGCCGGGCCGGCACGCCACCGCACATTATCACGCCAGCCATCACCCGGTGATCGAAGGCTATGATCCGCCCGAAGGATGGGGCTGGTGCTATGTCGAAGAGATCGAGATCGACCTGCCGGACCAGACGCCGCAGCGCGGGCCGATCCCGCGCTTTTACTGAACGCCGTCCCTTTCAATCAACGAGACACGTTATGAGCGACCCCAAACTCTTCGAACCCGTCACCGTGGGTGGGCTCACCCTGCCCAACCGCATCGTCATCGCGCCGATGTGCCAATATTCGGCGGTGGGCGGGTGCATGAACGACTGGCATGTCATCCACCTCGGCCACCTCGCGCTGTCGGGCGCGGGGCTGCTGACGATCGAGGCGACCGCCGTGGTGCCGGAGGGGCGCATCACCTACGCCGATGTCGGGCTGTGGGGCGAGGCGACCGAGGCGGCGATGGCGCGCACGCTCGAAAGCGTGCGGCGGCATTCGGACATACCGGTGGCGGTGCAGCTCGCCCACGCCGGGCGCAAGGCCTCGATCGAGCTGCCGTGGCTCGGCGGCAAGCAGATCGCGCCCGGTGCGGACAACGGCTGGCAGACCTTCGCGCCGTCCGCCCTGCCCTTCACACCCGGCGGCAACGCCCCGCAGGCGCTCGGCCGCGACGATCTCAAGCGGCTGCGCGATGCGTTCGCCGCATCCGCCAGGCGTGCGGCGCGGATCGGCATCGACGCGGTGCAGCTCCACGGCGCGCACGGCTATCTGCTCCACCAGTTCCTCTCGCCGCTCTCCAACCGCCGTGAGGACGACTATGGCGGCAGCCTCGAGAACCGCATGCGCTTTCCGCTCGAAGTGTTCGACGCGGTGCGCGAAGCCTTTCCCGCCGATCGGCCGGTGACGATGCGGGCCTCAGGCAGCGACTGGGTGTCGGGCGGCTGGGACGCTGAGCAGACCGTCGCCTTCGCACAGGCGCTGGAAGCACGCGGCTGCGCGGCGATCCACGTCTCCAGCGGCGGGCTAGATCCGCGTCAGGCGATCCCGGTCGGGCCGAGCTATCAGGTGCCGCTCGCCCGCGCGGTGAAGCAGGCGACCGCCATGCCGATCGTCGCGGTCGGCCTCATCACCCAACCCGAACAGGCCGAGGCGATCGTCGCCACCGGCGATGCCGACATGATCGCGCTCGCCCGCGCGATGCTCTACGATCCGCGCTGGCCCTGGCACGCGGCGGCGGCACTCGGCGCACAGGTGACGGCACCGAACCAGTATCTGCGCTCGCAGCCGCGCCAATATCGCGATCTGTTGAAGGGCCGCGGCTGATATCCAACGGCGCACAACGATTTCAACCTTAATGGAGTAAACAACGACGGCAAGTACATTGCGCAAGGGCGATGAGAGGCGTACAGGACATCAACGCTAGTCTGGGGGGGGGGAGTGGCAGTTAGATGATCGGAGGCATTAGTCTCGACAACTTGATCAACAATCTTCCCAAGATTTTTGATTCTTTGAAAGACAATCCCAACGCGTTCGTCGCGTCTCTTGTCATCATTTGCATGGTCGCCCTATACTTCATATTCTACAAGGCATCGCCTTATCTGAAAGCGCTGTTGTTCATACTGATACTCGCCAGCACAATCTATCTGGTTCGATTGGTGCTGATAAAGAACACGGATATCGAGCTAGCGAAGATGTCCGGCTATACCTTCTATCAAGTCGATCAAAACGGCCGCTTGGCACCCCCCGATGGACGTCTCTACGCATTGGACCCTGATCGGCGGCAATATAAAGATATCCGTATCGGCGATTATCTGAAGGTCGCGGACAAGGATGGTGCCAAATTGTACGCCGTTCCTCATAAGATCGATGATCGCCTGATTACGATCACCGATGGCTTCTCCTGCTTAAAAGTTTCGGAAACCGGCCACCCTGTGCCGTTGAAAGATCCCACTGGGTCGGGCGGGTGGCTCAAGGTAGCCCCAGTCCTGTGCGAAGGCAGTGCCGGCCCGCGAAGCGACTGAGATGAGGGCTCACTTCGCATGAAAGAAGTCGTGCACCTGCTGCGCCACCGCCGCCGACACCCCCGGCGCCTTCTGCAAATCCTCCAGACTCGCGCCGCGCACCGCCCGAGCCGTGCCGAAGTGCATCAGCAGCGCCTTCTTGCGCGCCGGCCCGATGCCCGGCACCTCGTCGAGCGGGCTCGTCACGATCGCCTTGCTGCGCTTCGCCCGGTGCGCGCCGATCACGAAGCGGTGGACCTCATCGCGCAGCCGCTGGAGGTAGAACAGCACCGGCGCATTGACGGGTAGCTGGAACTCGCGCCCGTCGAGCATGTGGAACACCTCGCGACCGTCGCGGCCGTGGTGCGGGCCCTTGGCGATGCCGACGAGGCATACGTCCTCGATCCCCATCTCCTCCAGCACCTCGCGGGCCGCGTTGAGCTGCCCCTTGCCGCCGTCGATCAGCACCAGATCGGGCCAATCGCCGGCATCGCGATCGGGATCGTCCGACTGCGCGCGGGCGAAGCGGCGCTGGAACACCTCGCGCATCATCGCGAAATCGTCGTTGGTCGCGGCCTGCTTGATGTTGAACTTGCGATACTGGCTCTTGCGGAACCCCTCCGGCCCGGCGACCACCATCGCGCCGAGCGCGGCGGTGCCCTGGATATGGCTGTTGTCATACACCTCGATCCGGTCGGGCGGCTCACCCAAACCGAACAGATCCGCCACCTCGCGCAGCAGCTTGGCTTGCGTGGTACTCTCGGCAAGGCGGCGGTCGAGCGCTTCCTCGGCGTTGCGTTTTGCCTGATCGAGCAGCCGCCGCCGCGTCCCCCGCTGCGGCACCGACAGCTCGACCTTGCGCCCCGCCTGCGCGGCCATCACCTCGGCGAGCAGCCCTGCTTCGGGCAGTTCGCGATCGACGAACACGGTCTTGGCCGGCGGCACTTCCTCGTAGAACTGGGTGAGGAAGCTCGTCAGCACCTCGTCCTCCGGCACGTCGGCGGTGTGCGCGGGGAAGAAGCTGCGGTGGCCCCAATTCTGCCCGCCGCGGATGAAGAACGCCTGGATGCCGATCACGCCCTGTTTGCACGCCATCGCGAAGATGTCGGCGTCCCCCACCCCCTCGGCGTTGATCGCCTGGCTGCCCTGGATGAAGGTGAGCGCACGCAGCCGGTCGCGCAGGATCGCGGCGAGCTCGAAGTCCATCGCCTCGGCCGCAACCTGCATCTGCGCGCCCAGCTTGGCCTGCACCTCGGTCGACTTCCCGGCGAGGAACGCCTTCGCGTCCGATACCAGCTCGAGATAGGCGTCCTGTTCGATCCGCCCGACGCATGGCGCCGAGCAACGCTTGATCTGGTAGAGCAGGCATGGCCGGTCGCGCGTCTTGAAGAAGCCGTCGGTGCAGGAGCGCAGCAGGAACAGTTTTTGCAGCGCGTTGAGCGTGGTGTTGACCGATCCGGCGCTCGCGAACGGGCCGTAATAGTCGCCCTTCGCCCGGCGCGCGCCGCGATGCTTCTGGACGCGCGGATAGTCGTGATCTGCGCGCAGCAGGATGAACGGGAAGCTCTTATCGTCACGCAGCAGCACGTTGTAGGCGGGGCGATAGCGCTTGATGAGCTGCGCTTCGAGCAGCAGCGCCTCGGCCTCGTTGTTGGTCGTCACGATCGTCATCGATCGGGTCTGCGCGACCATGCGCTGGAGCCGCTTCGAGAGCCGGTCGATCTGCGTGTAGTTGGTGACGCGGTTCTTGAGCGCCTTGGCCTTGCCGACGTACAGCACATCGCCCTTCGCATCCTGCATGCGGTACACGCCCGGGCGGACCGGCAGCGTTTTCAGCACGTTACGGATCGCAGCGACACCCGTTTCGAGATCGGGCGCGTCGCTGCCGCGGACGGTGAAGGTGTTCTTTTCTTCGTTGAAGCGATCGGGTGCGTTGGGCGTGGACATGATGCGGCTGATCTAGGGATTCCGGCCGCCCGACACCAGCTTAGTCGACGCGTATCCAGCGAGCGCCTGTTTAAGCGCGGCAAGATCGCACCTGATCGCGGCGAGCATCGTGTCGGTCGGCTTGCCTCCGGACATGCCCTCAGGATCGAGCAACCGCAGGCTCTTGAAGCTCCCACATGTCGGATGGGAGAGCAGGCTGGGGATGTCGGCGTTGAGCACCGTCTTGCCGGCGGGATCGGCGGCGATCGTCTCGATCGGCGTGCTGAGTGTGAATTTCAATGTCGCCGCCGGCGCTCCAGCGGGCGCGGGAGTCTCGGGCGCGACGTGCGCGAAGGCAGGTGTGGCGAGGACAGCCAAGACCCGCGCGGCGAACGTCATCGCAACCTCAGGGGCAACGACAGCGATTCGCCGTCACACCCGGTTTACCGCGCCAAGATCATGTTCACAAAACGCCACGGCGTCGCGGCAAACCGACCGCGACGACCGTACTTGCGTCAGTTGAGCCGGCCGAGCCCCGCGATCGTGCGGTCGACCAGCGCCTTGTCGGCGTCGGCACCATGCCGCTCGGCGAGGATCGTCGCGGCAGCGCGGGTTGCCGCATCGGCGGCGATCGCGCGGACCTCGGCAATCGCGCTGCGCTCGGCAGCGGCGATCTTGTCCTCCGCCATCTGCTGACGGCGCTTGACGAGTTCGGCAGCGTCGGCTTCGGCCTTGGCGAGCGTCGCCTTGGCTTCCGCCTGTGCATGCGCGACGATCGCCGCGGCGTCGCCCTCGCTCGCGGCGTTGCGTGCCTTGGCCTGCGCGAGCGCCGCCTCGGCCTCGGCCCGCAGCTTGGAGGCTTCGTCCAGCTGCGTCCGGATCGTGGCGATGCGCGCGTCGAGCATCCCGGCGATCGCCTTGGGCACCTTGGCGGCGATGATGATCGCAACCACGACCAGCATCGACAAAGCCACGAACATCGGCGGCGTGACGCCGAGGAAGTTCAGTTCATGGTGCAGTTCCACGGTCCCGGTCCTCGCCGTCATGGTGGGATGCGCTTCAGCCATGCATCAATTCCGTCTTCACCTGGCTCTCGATCCGGGCGCGATCGACCGTCACGCCCGACAGTTTGGCGAGGATCGACCCCACCGCGTCGACCGTCGCCGTTTCAATCTCGGCCACGGCGGTCTGCTTGGATGCGGCAACCGCATCCGTCGCCCGCGCCAGCCGCTCCGCCGCCGCAGCGTCGCCCGCTTTCAGCGTGGTCTCCGCGTGGGCGGTGGCGCTGGCCTTGGCCTCGGCGACCGCCTTGGCCGCCTGCGAACGGGCCGTGTCGAGGCCCGCCTGATAGCGTTCCTCGTCGGCGCGCGCGGTGTCCCGCGCGGCCGCCGCTGCGGCGAGGTCCGCCGAGATGCGGGCGTTACGGTCATCGACCGTGCGCTCGATCTTGGGGACCATCGCCTTGCCGATCCCGAAGTAGATCAGCGCGAACACGATCGCGAGCCAGAAAAGCTGCGAGGCGTAGATCTCGCCGATCTGGGATAGCTGCGGCATCGTTCCGTCTCTTCGCTTACTTGACGACGAAGAGGATGAGGATCGCGACGACGAACGCGATCAGGCCGAGAAGCTCGGAAGCCGCGAAGCCGATGAACAGGCGGCCCTGCTGGCCGTCTGCCGCGCCCGGGTTGCGCAGCGCGCCTTCGAGGAACGAACCGAACACGTTGCCCACGCCGAGCGCGGCAAGGCCGACGCCGATCGCTGCGAGGCCGGCACCGATGTACATTGCGCCAAGATCAGTCATGTTGAACTCCCTGAGAAATACGAAAGGTAAGTGATTGAAAACCTAGTGCAGATGCACCGCGTCGTGAAGGTAGAGCGACGTCAGCAGCGCGAACACATACGCCTGGATCGCGCAGACCAGCAGTTCGAGTGCGCTCACCCCGACGATCATGACGAAGCTGAGGATCGCCACCACCGGTCCGAGCGCGCCGCCCGCGTTGAGGCCCTGCACCACGAAGCTGCCGAACACTTCGAGCAGGATGTGCCCCGCCGTCATCGCGACGAACAGTCGCAACCCGAGCGAGAACGGGCGCACCATGAACGAGACGAACTCGACCGGGATGATGACCGGCATCAGCCACGCGGGCGCACCATGCGGCACGAACAGCGATAAGAACTTGAGGCCATGCTTGGCGAACCCGACGACCAGCACAATCGCGAAGGAGAAGAACGCCAGAACCGCCGTAACCGTGATGTGGCTCGTCACCGCGAAGGTGTGCAGCCCCGGCACGATCGCCAGCGGCAGTACGCCGATCAGGTTCGAGATCAGAATGAAGAAGAACAGCGAGAAGATATAGGGTGCGAACTTCTTGCCGCCCTTGCCGATGCTGGTGTCGACCATGTTGTCGATGAAGCCGACCATCATCTCGACCATCACCTGCCAACGGCCGGGGATGAGCTGCCGCTTCAATCCGCCGCTGACCAGCACCGCCAGCAGCGCGCCGACGACGACCATGAATAGCGCCGAATTGGTGAACGAGATATCGAAACCGCCGAGATGGATCGGTCGCGTCAAAGGCGCGACGTGGAACTGCTCCATCGGGTCGATTCTGCCGGCGCTCATTCGGCGCGCTCCTTCGAAATACGGTAGATGTTGCGGAAAGCGACGATGATGCTGAGCACGAACAGGATCAGGAAACCCCAAGGGCCGGTGCCGAACCAATGGTCGATCGCCAGACCCAGGATCGCCCCGCCCGCCGGCGCGCCGATCAGCTCCATCAGCACGCGCGTACCCTGCGCATAGCCCTTGGGCTGCGGCTTGACCGGCTTCGCCGCACGCGCCTCGTCAGCCGCCTTCGCCTTCGCGATACGGTAATCAAGATCGTCATCGTGACGAAGTTCGGCCAACACCCAAGCACCCTGATAAGAAAACGCCGCCGCGCTTGGCGCGACGACGAAACATGGGGCATCACCCCCGTTGCCGGTGCGTTTAGAAAAGGGGTGCAGCCAAGTCAACCGCGACGCAGGCAGTCGGAAAGCGCGCAATTACGCCGGCTTGCAGTACCGTTTACCGGCAAGCGGCGCCGCGTTTGTCTGTGGTAGCGCTCGCAGACACGCGTGGCATCTCCGCCGTTCAGACGCAGCGCGAATCGCGTTCGGGCGCGGCGGCGGTGCGAGTCGCCCAACTGCCGCCGGGCGTCTTGTACTTCTCGCCCGGCGCGGTCGCCGCGATCAGGCGACAACCGGAGGTGAACGCCATCTGCTCGACCGTGGCGCCGGCCGCCGCGCTTTCGGTATATTTCGCCTTGCGCTGAATGTTGATGCTGCTGACCAGCGCGCGCAGCTCGGGCGTGCCGCCACCGACCACGCCGAGATAGCCGTCGGGCTGCTCGCCGATCTGCCCGGCCGAGCGTGCCGCCTGATAGGCAGGGTCGCGCTGCGCGACGGCGGGGGTGGCGGCCGCGAGGCCGGCGGCGATCAGGACGAGGCTACGAACGGTGTTCATCAGAAAATCCCCGGGTTCGACTGGATCAACGACTTCGCCTCGCCATCGAGACGATAGACGACCTCCTGAGTCACGTTGATGTTGAGGTTGATGACGATCGGCTTGTCGGGCGCGGTGACGTTGACGCACCCTGCGGCCAGCATCGGCACCATCGCGCCGGCGATCATCATCCATCTCTGCATCGGGCGACTCGTCGGTCTCCGCTTGGCTTTCGTCAATCCTGTTTCGGTCATGGCACCTTGTCGCTTGCGGGAGGCTGAACGGGTGGCGTTGCTTGCGCTTTCTTCTGCTGCTCGATCAGCGCGGGCAGGTTGCGCTCGATCAACCGCTTGGGATCGTAAAAGGACTGCGCCGAATCGATCAACTGGCGGAAGGGCGCGCGGATCGTCACGTTGAAGACGAGCGGCAGCTTCTGGAGCCGGTCGAACAGAAAGTTGCGCCTGGCCCCCTTGCCCTGCCCGACACCGGCGAACTTGACCTCGGTAATCATCTCACCGGCAAGCGGGCCGTTCATGACGATGCCAAGGCTGCGGTAGCGCAGCGACTTGAGCGCCTGGAACGCGAAATCGCCCCAGGTGCCGAGGTCCTTCTGGCTGATCTCGCCGACATAGGCGATCGTGCCGCCCTCGCCCTGCACGGTGAGGCGGCCGTTCTCGATACGCCCGCCGGTCGCGTCGAAGATCATCGGCAGCACGCCATCGAACGTGCCGGTCGCGTCCAGGTTCTTGAAGTCGAATTGCTGGAGGAACTGCGCGGCGTCGATGCCGGTGACGCGGAAGGTCATGTGGCGTTCGACCGGCTGCGAGAAATCGAGCAGCGTCGGCTCCAGCACCAAAGCGCCGCCCGCGAACGGCCAGCGCCCGTCCTCCACCATCACCTGCGTGCCCGCGCGCAATTGCAGGCGGATCGTCCCGTCGTTGACCGGCACGCCGGGGTTGATCGTCTTGACCGTCACCACCTGCCCGGGCGCGCTTTCGAGCGCGAGCAGATCGGTGAAGCGGATCGTGCCGGCAATGCCGCTGACCGGACCGAAGGCGGCGGCGAGGTCCATGCCCGCGGTGGAGAACACGCCGTCGCTCGACACGCCGGCCTTGCTCCAGCGGATGCGCCCCTCGCCCTTCACCGTGCCCGCCACGTCGGCGATCACGCCGAAGGTGAGCGGGGTCAGCAGATCAGGCTGGAACGGCTTGCCGAAGGTGATCCCGCCCACCGCCAGATCGGCGTGGCCCGAGGCATCGCCGAGGTCGTGGACGATGCTGACATCGGCGACTTTGACCTGCCTGGTCGGCTCGACCAGCGTGCCGGTGGTGGTGATCCTGCCGCCCGCGAGCGTCAGCGCGACGTTCCGTGCGGCGAGCGACCTGAAGCGCGGGCTCGCGGCGGTGTCGCCCACCGTCAGCGCGCCGTCGAGCGCAAGCGTGCCGCCCGCGAAACGCCATGTGCCACCTGCGGCGGACAGCGCGAGCGGGACGTTGGCGATCTGCCCGCCGCCACCTGCGAAGGCGCCACCGAGCGCGCCGCCTGCCGCATGTCCGTCGAGCGTCGCGAAATCGAGCCGGGTCTGGCGCTCGACCGGGCCGAGTTTCGCCGACACGCCCGCCAGCGTGAAGCCGGTGTCGCCGAGCCGCACGCTGCCGCCACTCGCCGCGATCGACAGCGGCGTGCCACCGAGCGTGCCGCGCAGGGTGGTCGCCGCCAGCCGCGCCCCGCCGCCGAGCCGCCCGCCGGCCAGCGTCACCAGCCCCGCGCCGGTCGGGCACAAGGTCAGCCGCGTCGGATCAAGCGCGAGGCTCGACACCGCGACACGCGCGACGGCGAGCGGGGTGCAGGACGGATTGACGATCACCCGGTCGCGCCCGTTCCAGTAGAGCGACAGCGGCGCGGCAAGCCGCTCGACACGACCGCCCGCCAGCGGCCCGGACAGCGTCACCCGCGTCTCGACATGCGTGTTGCCGCCCGGCGTCGCGGTGAAGCGCACCGGCGCGAGCGCAAGCGTCGCGCCGCCCGTCGCATAGTCGGCCAGCGTGGCGGTGCCGGTGATCGCGCCGCCCGGCTGCGCCTGCGTGAGCGCAACGTGCGCGGTCGGAAAGCCGCCGCCTTGCAGCGTCGCATTGCCGTCGATCAGCGCGCGACCGCCCGGCCAGCCAAAAGCGATGCCCCGCCCGCCCGACACATCGAGCCGCGCGCCCGACTGGCTGCGTGCATCGAGCCGCGCCAGCGATACGCGCCCGGTCGCACCGTTCAGCACGGCCGCGATGTCCGCCTCGCCGTCGATCGAGCGCAACGCCGCCTCGCCCGCCGTGGCGAGCCCGGCGAGGATCGGGCCGGTAGGCGTGCTCGGATCGGGTTTGCGATACGCGGCGAGCTGGCGGCGCAACGCCTCGCCCGCGACAATGCCGGTGCCGCGCACCGTGCCTGCAATCCGGCTCTGCGCCCCCGCCACCGCGTAGCGCCCGGCGAAGCCCAGCGCGTGCGCCGCCGCGCCGGGCAGCGTCGCCACGCCGCTGCGCAGCTCCGCCGTGCCGCTGGTGCCGCGCGCGGTGCCGTCGAAGCTCACCAGACCGCCAACCGCCTCGGCCCGCGCGCCGCCCCCCGTCGCCGCCTCCGCCCCAAGCCGCACGTCGCCGCCCCAGCGTTCGAGATGCGCGCCGAGCGTCGCCTTGATCGTTGTCGCCAGCCGCGTCGCCGCCACGCCGTCGCACGCGATGCCGCCCGCGCGCATCGGCCCCGCGAACGTCGAGCGCCCGCCGCGCGTCGATACCGTCAGCGCCAGCACCGCGTGCGACAGCGTGCAGCCGCCCTGCGCCAGCCGCTCGCTCACCGCCGCGACCTGCCCGCCGAATCCGTCGTCGAGCCGCCCGCGCCCGGACAGCTTGGCGCCGACCACGCCATACGGCGTCTCGATCCGGACGCGGACATCGGCAAGATCAAGCCGGATCGCAGGCAGGGCGAACGGCGCGCCGCCGCCCGACGCGGGGATCAGCCGGTCGAGCGTGCCGAGGGACACGCGCCCATCGACAAGCCGCGCGCGCACCCGCACCCGCCCGGCGCGCACCCCTGTCACGCGCACACCGCCGCTGGCGAACGCGGTGTCGATCTCAATCCAGTCGGCGACGAGATCGGGGTGCGCAGGGTCGCCCAGCACGGCGTTCGTCAGCCGCTGGCGGTTGAAGCCCAGATCGGCGATCTCGTACCGCCCCGGCACCTTGTGCGCGGCGAGATACCGATCGGCATAGCCGCGCGCGATCTGCTTGCGCTGGCTCCACAGCACAATCAGCGCGACCAGCAGCAGACACGCCACCACCAGCAACACGCGTCGCAATCGCGCGAAGCCGGTGCGCGGCGGGGCGGGCTCCGCAGGTTCTACAGTCTCTCCTGCCGTCACGCCGCGTCCGCACTCCCGTCCATGCCGGACCTTTTAGGCCGGCTTTCCAGCGATTGCACGCGCGCGCGCAACACCTTAGTCGTGACAGCGGCGATGAGCGTTCCCGAACCCGACCATAGCGGCCACCGCGCCCGGCTCCGCAAGCGGCTCACCGAGCAGGGCGGCGAGGGTCTGCTCGACCATGAGCTGATCGAATATCTGCTCGCGCTGGCGATTCCCCGCCGCGACACCAAGCCGCTCGCCAAGGCGCTGCTGGCGGAATTCGGCGGCATCGGCGGGCTGCTCACCGCCGACCCGGAGGCGCTGTCGCGCGTGTCGGGCATGGGCGAAACCTCGGTCGCGGCGATCAAGATCGCGCATGCCGCCGCGATCCGGCTGGTCAAGGCCGAGGTGGCGGCGCGGCCGGTGCTGGCGAACTGGCAGGCGCTGCTCGACTATCTGCGCGCCGACATGGCGCACCACAATATCGAACGCGTGCGCGTGCTGCACCTCAACGCGCGCAACATGCTGATCCGCGACGAGGTGATGAACGAAGGCTCGGTCGACGAGGCGCCGGTCTATACCCGCGAGGTGATCCGCCGCGCGATCGACCTCGGCTCGGCCGCGATCATCCTCGTCCACAACCACCCGAGCGGCGACCCCTCGCCCAGCCGCGCCGACATCGAGATCACGCGCAAGGTCGGCGAGGCAGGCAAGCGGCTCGGCATCGCGCTTCATGACCATATCATAATCGGCAGCGAGGGCCATTCCAGCTTGCGCGCGATGGGCCTGATCTGACAGGATTTGATCGACTCGACCCGGGGGCCGCACGGCATGACGCGTTTTTCGATCCGCTTGTTGGCCGCGCCCCTTGCTCTTGCGGCGTTCCACGCGGCACCTGCGGCGGCAGCGGAATGCAAGCTCGGCGTGATGGCCGACTTGCCGGTGACGATGGAGGGCTTGCGCGCCAGCGTACCCGTCAAGATCGACGGGAAGGACACGCGGCTTTGGCTCGACAGTGGCGCGTTCTTCAGCCTGATGCCGCGCGCCAAGGCGATGGAGCTTGGCCTCAAGATCGGCTCGGCGCCGTTCGGCCTGTATCTGGTCGGTGTCGGCGGCTCCTCTTCGACCGATCTCGTCACCGTCAAAAAGTTCGGCATCGCCGACAAGTCGCTCGATAACGTGCAGTTCCTGGTCGGCGGCAGCGACGTCGGCAACGGGCTGATCGGGCGCAACCTGCTCGCCATGGCAGATACCGAGTTCGATCTCGCCGGCGGCTCGGTCAAGCTGGTGCGCCCGCACGACTGCACCAACGTGGCGATCGCCTATTGGGCGAAGGGCAAGCCGTTCTTCACGGCAACGCTCGACGTCGGCGACAACCCGCAGAACCACCAGTTCCAGGTGCCGGTGAAGATCAACGGCGTGGAGATCACAGCGGAATATGACAGCGGCGCACCCACCACGCTGCTGACGCGCCGGGCGGCGCAAAAGGCGGGGATCGCGCTCGACGGGCCGGGTGCGGTGCCGATCGACGGCATCGGCGGCCTGGGCCAGCGCTCCAGGCCCGGCTGGTCGGTGCCGGTGCAAAGCGTCGCGATCGGTGACGAGACCGTGCTCAAGACCCGGCTCGACGTGATCGACGGCGTGATTGTCGAGAACGGCCCGGACATGCTGATCGGCGCGGATTACATGCTCGCCCACCATATCTACGTCGCACGCAGCCAGCGCCGCATCTACTTCACGTACAGCGGCGGCAAGGTGTTCCGGGCGTCGGCCGGCGCACCTTCGGGGGCGAGCGGCGCGGCGCTCCCCGCCAACGTCCAGCGCGTCGCGCCGGTGACGAACGCGGACGCGGTGCCGAAGACCGCCGACGAATTCGCCCGTCGCGCCAGCGCCCGCATGGCGCAGAACGCTTATGCGGACGCGATCGCCGATCTTACCAAGGCGATCGCGCTCGCGCCGGCCACCGCAGGCTTCTACCGCGACCGCGCGCTCGCTTATGGCGCGACCGGGCAGCGCGGCCTCGCCCGCACCGATATCGAGAAGGCGATCGATCTCGCGCCCGGCGACGGCGGCTTGCTGCGCGCGCGCGCGATGCTGCGGCTGCGCGAACACGACCGTGCCGGCGCGCTTGCCGATACCGAAGCGGCGGCGCGCACCACCCCGCCCGCTTCGCTGGAGGCGGTGCCGATCGCCAACCTGTTCGCCCGGCTCGACCAGCCTGCGCGCGGCATCGCGATGCTCGGCCCGGTCATCGCCAGCCACCAGCAGGACAGCAACCTCGCCCGGCTGCTCAACGCACGGTGCTGGATGCGCGCGCAGGCGGGGATCGAGCTCGACGCCGCGCTGGACGATTGCAATCGCGCGCTGAAGCGCGCGAGCGGGCAACCGGCGTTTCTCGACAGCCGCGGGCTCGTCCATCTGCGGCAGGGCCAATATGCCGCCGCGATCACCGACTATGACGCCGCGCTCGCGGCCGAGCCGGAGCTGGCATGGTCGCTCTACGGGCGCGGGCTGGCGAAGATCGCGCTGGGGCAAAAGGAGGCGGGCGAGGCCGACAAGGCCGCCGCGCTCGCGATCGCCCCGGACATCGCCGAGGAGGCGAGGCACCACGGCATCGGGCGATGAAGCGCCAGCGAACACCTCCCCGAGTAGCGGCCGAGTAGTCAACGCAGTCGGTGCACCGAGGCCGCGTGTCGAGGGACCGCCCCGCACATTACCCGTGCTTCGATACGCGCTGTCGACACGCCCGACGGGTAATTCGATCCCCACTCGGCACGAACGGGGTCTTTCGCGCAAACAACCGTTCGTCCCGAGCGAAGTCGAGGGGCCGACCGCGCGCAGGTGCCCCGACTTCGACCCGCAGGGCCGAACTTTATCCTGAGCGGCGGCTTGCCGGCCAGCCGAAGCGTTCGACACGAACGGTCGTGGCGGACCTACAAACATTTGCGTCCTGCGTGCCGAACGCAAAAAAGGCCGCCGGACCCTTTCGGATCCGGCGGCCCCTGCCCGCCTGCGGTGCGACCCTCGGGGATTACGATTTACCTTGCGACAGGAAGCCGGTCAGTTCGGTCTTCGACACGGTCTTGCTTTTATCCTTGTCGGCGCTGGCGAAGGCTTGGCCGACCCAAGTCTTGGTTGCGGGCGCTTCGGCCTTGGTGCTGGGGTCGCTCGCCGTCTTGAGCGCGACCATCCAGTCGGCGAACTCGGCCTTGCTCAGCACGCCGTTCTTGTCCTTGTCGTAGGACGCGAACTCGCTGTCGACCACCTGCGCGACTTGCGAGCCGCCCGATGCCGGCTGACCGGTGGTCTGCGCCGGTGCGGCGGTTGCGGTCTGCGCGGTGTCGGCCGGGGCCGGCGTCTGCGCCATCGGCTGCTGCGCGGTCGGCGCGGCCGCAGCGGGGGCGGCCTGCGCCGGCGCACCAGTCTGCGGTGTCGCGGACTGTGTCATCGGTGCGGCCTGATCGGCCGGCGCTGTGGTCTGCGCAAATGCGGGAGCAGCAAGACCCATTGCGGCACAAAGAAGAATGGCTTTTTTCATCGTTTCTCTCCTTATCCTTACTGAAACTCTTGTGATATGCGCTCTGCCATCACTGGCGGCGCTCACATCGTTACAACCCCTTGTCCAACAAGATGGTTCACCGTAACGATATTTGAAGCCTCGCCTCGTCCCTGCTAACGCGCAGCTCACCGCGAATCCGTGGTGATTCTGCGACGACATGAGCCGTCCAGCGCAAAGGAAGTCCAATGGTCCCCCGCTATTCCCGCCCCGAGATGACCGCGATCTGGACGCCCGAGGCGCGCTTCCGCATCTGGTTCGAGATCGAAGCCTATGCCACCGATGCGCTGGCCGAGCATGGTGTCGTCCCCAAATCCGCCGCGATCGCGCTGTGGGACTGGTGGAAGACCAATCCTGCGATCGACGTGCCCGCGATCGACGCGATCGAGGCCGTCACCAAGCATGACGTCATCGCCTTCCTCACCTGGGTCGCCGAACAGGTCGGTGACGAGGCGCGCTTCATGCACCAGGGCATGACCTCGTCGGACGTGCTCGACACCTGCCTGTCGGTGCAGCTCGCGCGCGCAACCGACATCCTGCTCGCCGATCTCGACCGGCTGCTCGCCGCGCTCAAGACGCGTGCTTACGAGCACAGGATGACGCCGACGATCGGCCGCAGCCACGGCATCCATGCCGAGCCGGTCACCTTCGGCCTCAAGATGGCCGAGGCCTATGCCGAGTTCGCGCGCTGCCGCAAACGGCTGGTCGCCGCGCGCGAGGATATCGCCACCTGCGCGATCTCCGGCGCAGTCGGCACCTTCGCCAACATCGACCCGGCGGTCGAGGCGCATGTCGCCGAGCGGCTCGGCCTCGCGGTCGAGCCGGTGTCGACACAGGTGATCCCGCGCGACCGCCACGCGATGTATTTCGCGACGCTCGGCGTGATCGCCTCCTCGATCGAGCGGCTCGCGGTCGAGGTGCGCCACCTTCAGCGCACCGAGGTGCTGGAGGCCGAGGAGTATTTCTCGCCCGGTCAGAAGGGCTCGTCGGCGATGCCGCACAAGCGCAACCCGGTGCTGACCGAGAACCTTACCGGGCTTGCCCGCATGGTGCGCGGCTATGTCACGCCCGCGCTGGAGAACGTGGCGCTGTGGCATGAGCGCGACATCAGCCACTCCTCGGTCGAGCGCTACATCGCGCCCGACGCGACGATCACGCTCGACTTCGCGCTGGCGCGGCTGACCGGCGTAATCGAGAAGCTGCTCGTCTATCCGGCGCGTATGCAGAAGAACCTCGATAAGATGGGTGGCCTCGTCCACTCGCAGCGCGTGCTGCTGGCGCTGACGCAGGCGGGGGTGAGCCGCGAGGATTCGTACCGGCTCGTGCAGCGCAACGCGATGAAGGTGTGGGAGAGCGACGGCGAGTTGTCGCTGCTCGAGCTGCTCAAGGCAGACCCCGAGGTCACGGCGGCGCTCTCGCCCGAGGTGATCGAGGACAAGTTCGATCTCGGCTACCACCTCAAGCACGTCGACACGATCTTCGCGCGGGTGTTCGGCGAATGAACGGTCGCGCCGCCCTCTCCCCACAATCGTCATGCCAATGAAAGCTGGCATCTCCCGGCGAGAGGGCGCGCCCTCTCCGCGAGAGACCCCAGCTTTCGCTGGGGTGACGATACGCCGTGCAGAGCAACCTACTTTCGCTCCGATAAACGGTTCATCGCGCTGAATGCACGGTTCAGCGTGCAAATGCTGCACTTGCGAATGCGAGTAATAAAATTGCGCAGAAACGCAATAATCTCCAAATGAGCGCCAAGCCGGAATAGCCCGGCTGGAGACCCTACCATGCGCATCTTCCAGAACCTTGCCGGCGGCATCTTTGCTGTCGCGGGTATCGCGCTGGTGGTCGAGGTCCTCATCCTCTGATCCATCGGCCGACCCCGCCCCTTTCACGAGGGGCGGAACGGCCGGCGGGATCGACGAATTTCTGACGGTTCGACGGCCTGCCATAGCGCGGCGCGTCTTTTTCCTAGAAAAATGATTCCCGGCGAAGGCCGGGGTCCAATTCGAACGGACACTGTGGGGGAGCGCATCGCTCCAGCACATTCGTTCCGCAACTGGACCCCGGCCTTCGCCGGGGAACACCTAAACAACGTCTTCGGGCTATTACCCCCAGGCGCCCTTCATCTTCTGAAAGAACCCGGCGCTCTGCGGCGTCTCCGCGCCCGTCTCGGTGGCGCGCAGTTCCTCGAGCAGCTCGCGCTGGCGCGCGCTCAGCTTGGTGGGGGTCTCAACCTCGATCCGCACCACCAGATCGCCGCGCCCGCGCCCTTGCAGCACCGGCATGCCCGCACCGCGCTGGCGCAGTTCGCGGCCGTGCTGCGTGCCCGCCGGAATCTTGATGTGATGCTGCTCGCCGTCCGGCCCCGGAATGGTGATCTCGCCACCCAGAGCCGCCGTGGTGAAGCTGATCGGCGCGCGCGCGAGCAACGTCGTGCCCTCGCGCTCGAACAGCGCATGCCGCGCGACATGCAGGAAGATGTAGAGATCACCGGCCGGCGCACCGCGCAAGCCCGCCTCGCCTTCACCGGTCAGGCGGATGCGCGTACCCTCGTCGACCCCGGGGGGCACGTTGACGGTGAGCGTCTTGGTCTTCTCGACACGGCCCTCGCCGTGGCAGGTGCCGCACGGATCGGCGATCACGCGGCCCGCGCCGTGGCATGACGGGCAGGTCCGCTCGACCACGAAGAAGCCCTGCTGCGCGCGCACCTTGCCGTGGCCGGCGCAGGTGGTGCAGGTCTTGGCGCTGGTGCCGCGCTTGGCGCCGGTGCCCTCGCAGGTGTCGCACACCGCCGACACGTCGACCGTCACTTCGGTCGAGCGGCCGTTGAACGCATCCTCCAGGCTGATTTCCATGTCGTAGCGCAGGTCCGCGCCACGTCGCGGCCCGCTGCGGCCACCGCCGCCACGCTCGCCGCCCATGAATTCGCCGAAGATGTTTTCGAAAATATCGCTGAACGCGCCGAAATCCTGCGCGCCGCCGCCACCGCCGCCCGGTCCGCCGTTACGGAATGCCGCGTGCCCGAAGCGATCATAGGCTGCACGCTTCTGCGGGTCCTTGAGGCAGTCATAGGCCTCGCTGATCGCCTTGAAGCGGCCTTCGCTGTCCTTGCACCCGGCATTGCGATCCGGGTGGAATTTCATCGCGAGCTTGCGATACGACGCCTTGATGGTGGCGTCGTCCGCGGTGCGCTCGCATTCGAGCAGTTCGTAGAAATCGACTTCGGTGGTCATATATGGCCCCCGCCCCCCGGCCGCCCCCGCACGATGCGGAGACGGCCGGGCAAGCGCAACAGATTACGCCTTGCTATCGTCGACTTCGGAGAATTCCGCGTCGACCACGTCCTCATGCGGCGCTTCCGAGCCCGCCTGCGGCGAGGCTTCCGACTGCGCCTGCTTCTCGTAGATCGCCTGACCGAGCTTCATCGCGACCTGCGCGAGCGTCGCCGCCTTCTCCTTCATCGCCTCGGCATCGCCACCCTCGATTGCAGTCTTGGTCGCGGCGATCGCGTCCTCGATCTCGCCCTTCAGCGAGGCATCGACCTTGTCGCCGTTCTCGGCAAGCTGACGCTCCGTCGTGTGGACGAGGCTTTCGGCGTTGTTCTTCGCCTCAGCCGATTCACGACGCTTCTTGTCGTCTTCGGCGAACTGCTCGGCATCGCGCACCATCTGCTCGATGTCGCGATCCGACAGACCGCCCGAGGCCTGGATGCGGATCTGCTGTTCCTTGCCCGTGCCCTTGTCCTTGGCGGACACGTTGACGAGGCCATTGGCGTCGATGTCGAACGTCACCTCGATCTGCGGCACGCCGCGCGGAGCGGGCGGGATGCCGACGAGATCGAACTGGCCGAGCAGCTTGTTGTCCGCCGCCATTTCGCGCTCGCCCTGGAAGACGCGGATCGTCACGGCATTCTGGTTGTCGTCCGCCGTCGAGTACGTCTGCGACTTCTTGGTCGGGATCGTCGTGTTGCGGTCGATCATGCGGGTGAACACGCCACCCAGCGTCTCAATGCCGAGCGACAGCGGCGTCACGTCGAGCAGCAGCACGTCCTTGACGTCGCCCTGGAGCACGCCCGCCTGAATGGCGGCACCCATCGCCACGACCTCGTCGGGGTTGACGCCCGAATGCGGCTCCTTGCCGAAGAAGTCCTTCACGACCTGACGGACCTTGGGCATGCGCGTCATGCCGCCGACGAGGACGACTTCGCTGATGTCCGCCGCCTTCACGCCGGCATCGTTGAGCGCCTTCTTGCACGGCTCCAGCGTACGCTGGATCAGATCCTCGACCAGTCGCTCGAGATCGGCGCGGGTGATCGCCTTGACGAGATGCTTCGGGCCGTTCTGATCGGCGGTGATGAACGGCAGGTTGACCTCGGTGGTCGCCGCCGACGACAGCTCGATCTTCGCCTTCTCGGCCGCTTCCTTCAGACGCTGGAGCGCCAGCTTGTCCTTGGTGAGATCGATGCCTTCCGCCTTCTGGAAGTCGCTCGCCAGGAAGTTGAGCAGCTTGTTGTCGAAGTCCTCACCGCCGAGGAAGGTGTCGCCGTTGGTGGCCTTCACCTCGAACACGCCGTCGCCGATCTCGAGGATTGAGATGTCGAACGTGCCGCCGCCAAGGTCATAGACCGCGATGGTCTTGTTGGTGTCCTTGTCGAGCCCGTAGGCGAGCGCCGCCGCCGTCGGCTCGTTGATGATGCGCAGCACTTCGAGGCCGGCGATCTGGCCGGCGTCCTTGGTCGCCTGGCGCTGAGCGTCGTTGAAGTACGCCGGCACGGTGATGACCGCCTGCGTGACGGTCTCGCCGAGATACGCCTCCGCGGTTTCCTTCATCTTCTGGAGCGTGAAGGCCGAGATCTGCGAGGGCGAATAGTCCTTGCCGCCGGCACCGACCCATGCGTCGCCGTTGTTGCCGCGCACGATCTTGTAAGGAACCAGCTCGGTGTCCTTCTTGGTGATCGGATCGTCGAAGCGGCGGCCGATCAGGCGCTTCACCGCGAAGATGGTGTTCTCAGGGTTCGTCACCGCCTGGCGCTTGGCCGGCTGGCCGACCAGCCGCTCGCCATCCTTGGCGAACGCGACGATCGACGGCGTGGTGCGGGCACCCTCGACGTTTTCGATGACCTTGGGCTTGCCGCCCTCCATCACCGAGACGCAGCTGTTGGTCGTGCCCAGATCGATACCGATTACTTTTGCCATTGGTCCTCTACGGCCCCCGTCATGTTCAAGTTAGCAACACATAAGCGGCGCCCCCGATTGGGCGACACCGCGCTCTACTCGAGCGATATAGGGGGGCTTTCGCTTGTCGCAAGATTTGCGCGCGCCTAGAGGAAAGGTTCCTTTCCCGAAGTGGGAGCATGCATGCGTATCCTCGGCCTTCTGTTCGCGATCCTGTTGGGGTTGAGCGGGTGTAGCCAGCCCCGGCAATTCTATATCGATCACGGCTATGTCCGGCTCGCGGCCGCGCCCGGACGGCCGGCGGTGGCCTATTTCACGCTGCACGGCGGCCCGGCCGACATGACGCTGATCGCAGTACGCAGCGAACTCGCCATCAAATCGGAAATCCACCAATCCGAGATGAGCGGCAGCATGGCGACGATGAAGCCGGTCGATCATGTCGCCTTGCCCGCAGGCGGCACGGTGGCGTTCAAGCCCGGCGGGCTGCACGTCATGCTGTTCGACGTCAATCCGGCAGTGAAGCCTGGCAAGACCACCACGCTCAACTTCACCTTCGCCGATAGCAGCCGCTACGAATATGATGCGCTGGTGATCGCCCCCGGCGACCCTGCGCCAAAGTTTTGACGCGCACCGCACGGCCGCTGACACCCGGCGAGATCGCGCTTGCCCGCGGCATGTTCGGCGACGCGATCGATTATGCGGCGGTGCGGATCGTGCTCGGCAAATGGGCGTTCTTCCAGCCGCGCGATACGGTGATGGCGCCGCGCGGCAACATCCATTTTCATCCCAAGGGCACCGCCTATCGCGACGATTTCTCCGTCGCGCCACTGGCTGCGCAGGGACTGTTCATCCACGAGATGACCCACGTCTGGCAGCACCAGCGCGGGGTTTTCCTGCCGATCCGGCGCCACCCCTTCTCGCGATACGATTATGCGATCCGCCCGGGCGTGGCGCTGACCGGCTACGGCATCGAGCAACAGGCCGAGATCGTGCGGCATGCCTTCGTGCTGCGCAGCGGCGGCCGCGTGATCGGAGCGCCGGAGCGCGAGGTTTACGAGGGGATGCTGCCGTTTGTGGAGTTCGGCCGCCCTCAGATTTGATCGGCAGCGACGGAGAGGCGCATGGCCGCGCCCCGGAGCCGCTTGTCACGCGTCCATAGTCGCACGCCGGTCAGCAGCGCCGATGCCAGCAGGTGAACGTCGACATAGCCGATCCCCAGCCCGAACAAGCGATGCTGATCGATGAACGGCATAATCTCGTCGTTCGCAGCGCCCCGTGCGCGCGGCAGGCCTTCCAGTGCCCGCAGGACGGTATCCCGCTGTCTGAGACTGCCGAGCGCCAGCTCGCCAATCACAAACGGGTGGATCATCACATCGCTTCCGGCGAGCAGATGCGAAAGCGCGGGCTCGCCCTTCCGCAGATGATCGACCCAGACCGACGTGTCGACCAGAATCACGCGGGGTCGGTTTGCCGCCGCGGCGCTGCCGCAAGATCCGGCTCGGTGCCGCCGAGCCGAGCAAGGCGCAACGCGCTTTCGCGGGCGATCAATGCCTTTAGCGCCTCGCGCACCAGCGACGACTTTTCGGTAATTCCGGTAAAGGCCTGCGCCTTGGCGATAAGATCGTCGTCGAGCGCGAGTGTGGTCCGCATGACAGATGCTCCTTGAGCACGGCTGATCGCATCAAACGATGCGCACATCAATGCTTCACGGCAACCGCGTTCACGCCGCCGCCCGCGCCTCCTCCGCGCTCGCAAGCGTCAGCACGGCCACCGCGCCGTGCCCGCGTCCCTCGCTCTCCAGCCGCAGCCCGCCCCGCATCGCGCCCATCGCATTGGCGCACCAGTGCAGCCCGAGACCGCCCGATTTGTGCGCGCGCGTCGAGAAGCCGCGCTGGAAGAAGGTCGGTGCGTCGGCGGGGTCGAAGCCTTCGCCGTCGTCGCGGATCGCGATGCGGGTGGTGTGCCCTTCCGTGCTGACGCTGGCGAAGATCGTGCCGCTGCGCGTGCCCTTGGCCGCGATCGCCTCCGCCGCATTGCCGAGCAGATTGCCGATCACCTGACTGAGGATCACCCGGCTGGCCATCACCGGATGCGGCGCGGCAGGGAATTCGAACGCGATCGACAGGTCGCCCGAATAGCGCGCGATGGTGGCGTTGCGCGCGAGGATCTCGCTGACGTCGCACACCTCCAGATCAGGCCGCTCGTGCGCGGCGTGTTGCTGCGCGCCGATGATCTCGAGGACATGCGCCAACGCCTCGCGGCCAATGCCGAGCTGTTCGCGACGGCGCGCGCGGTCGTTCGCCTCCGCCTCGACCGCCGCGCTCACAAAGGCAGCGAGCTTGTCGCGCCGCGCCTCGGGCAGATCGCCCCGCGCGAGTTCGGCGACGGCGCGCTCCAGCATCGTGCGGTCGACGGGCGGCGCCTGCGCGATGCCCTGCGACAGGATCGTGCTGATCGGGTTGAGCGCGTTGCGGACGTTGTGCATCACCGCGACCGCACTTTCGCTGCGGCCGAGCGCGAAGCTCTGCGCCTCGATCTGTTCGCGCAAGTCCTTCAACTGGCTCAGCATCGCGTTGAAGCTGGTGCCGAGCGAGCCGATCTCGTCCTGCCGCCCTTCGTCCGCCAATTGCCCGAGCGAACCCGAAGCACGCACCATCTGCATATGGCTTTCCACGCGCGCGAGCGGGCGCAGCACCAGCCGGTCGATCATCCGCCGCAGCATCAGCAGCACGATCAGCAGCAGCAACGTCGATCCGCACACCGCGAGCAGCAGCATCCGCCGCCCCAGCACCGAGATGTCGCGCGGCACGGTGAAAGCGGCACTCGCCACCGAATGGCCGTCCGCGCCGTAGATCGGCACCGCGATCCGCATGGTCGACTGGCTGGTGGTGATGCGGTCACGATCCGCCACGCCGGCGAGATCGAGCTTCGCGCCGAGTTGCAGCAGCGCGGAAAGTTGCCCGGAGGTGATCCGCCGCGCCATCAGCACGAAGCCGCGCGGGGTGCCCGAGCCGTCGCTGCGCCGCACCTCGGCGATGCCGACCGCCGCGACCGCCTGCCCGAGCCGCACGTAGAAGCTCGACGAGTTGTTGCCGGCGAGCACGCGGCGGAAGTCGATATGGGCGATCTGCGCGATCAGCGCGGCGCGCATGGCGTCGTCTTCCCGCCCCGCGCCGCGCCAGCGTGCTATGACGATGCGGCCATCCTTCGCCACATAGGCCATGCCGTTGACGCCGAGGTTCTCCATCGCCAGCGGCGAGAAGCTCTCCGCCTCGAACGCAGGCGTCGGGTGGCCCATATAGTCGTAGCTGGAGTTCCAGTCGCCGTAATCGCGCACCGCGCTTTCGACCTTGGAGGCATATTCGTGCAACGCCGCGCGCGTGCGCTCGACATGGCCGTCGATCGACTTGGCTTCCAGCCGCGTGAAGCTGGGCGTGATGACCGCCGCCAGCAGCAAGGTGATCGCGATCGAGCCCGTCACCCCGATCGCGGTGAGGATCAGCACCAGCTTGGCGCCGAGCGAGCGCGGGTTGCGGAGCGCCTCGACCCGGCTGCGCGCGGCGCGGAACCGGGTGCGCATCAGCCGTGCGTCCCGTTCCCGAGCGTCGCCACCGGCTCGGCGGGATCGACCATGAAGCGCCGGTGCGCCGCCGCACGCGCATCCGCCGCCGCCATCGGCCGCGCGAAATAATAGCCCTGGAGGTGCGAGGCGCCTGCCAGCCGCAGCGCCTGCACCTGCGCCGCCGTCTCCACCCCTTCTGCCACCACGCCCAGGCCCAGCGAGCGGCCGAGGTGGACGATCGAGTGGACGATCGCCGCACTCTCGCGCTCACGGCCCATGCCGTCGATGAAGCTCTTGTCGATCTTCAGGCAATCGAGCGCGAACTTGCGGATGTTGTACAGGCTCGAATATCCGGTTCCGAAATCGTCCAGCGCGATCCGGAAGCCCATCTGGCGCAGCTTGTAGAGCGTCTCGGCGGCGCGATCAGCATCGTCGAAGATCGCGGTCTCCGTGATCTCGATCTGCACACGATTGGGTTCGATTCCCGCGCGCTGGACGCATTCGACGATATGGCCGACGAAATTGTGGCGGCGGAACTGGCGCGGCGAGAAGTTGACCGAGACATACTGGCCCGGCCAGTCCTTCAGCACGGCCAGCGCCTCGGCCAGCACCCAGTCGCCGAGTTCGTGGATAAGGTTGGATTCCTCGGCGATCGGGATGAACAGCGCCGGACTGACCGGCCCGAACTCGGCGGTGTTCCAGCGCAGCAGCGCCTCGAAGCCGACCACTTCCAGCCCCTCGCGCGCGACGATCGGCTGATAGACGAGGCTCAGCTCGCCGCGCGCGATCGACTGGCCGAGCCCGCCTTCGATCTGGCGGCGGAAGCGAATCGATTCGTCCATCGTATCGTCGAACAGCCGCGCGGTGCCGCGCCCGGCGTGCTTGGCGTCGTTAAGCGCGAGATCGGCGCGGCGGATCAGGTCGACCGGATCGCGGTGGCCGCTTCCCTCGACATGGACGAGACCGATCGACGCGCCCGCTTGCACCGAATGGCCGAACAGCTTGAACGTGGTCGAGCATTTGCGGATCACCAGCTCGCACGCCATCACCGCCGCCTCCGCACCGGGCGAATCGAACAGCAGCCCGAACTCGTCCCCGCCGAGCCGCGCGACCATGCCGCCTTCGGGCACCGAGGCGTGGAGGATGCCGCAGATCTGCCGGATCAGCTCGTCCCCGGCGACATGGCCGAGCGTATCGTTGACGATCTTGAACCGGTCGAGGTCGACCATCGCCACCGCGAAGCTGTCGGGCTGGCGCACCCGGTCGGCGAGCGCGCGCATGAAGGCGAGGCGGTTGGGCGCATCGGTGAGCGAATCGTGGTTCGCGATGTGCGTCGCCTTGCTCTCGTTGGCGGCGAGTTCGAGCCCCTGCTCCTCCAACTGCACCACCTGCCGGGCGAGCGCGTCGCGCATCTCGGCCATCTCCTGATCGACCCGCCAGCGGTTGGCGAGCGCGCTCGCCATCTGCGTGACTTCGGCGACCTCGAACGGCTTGGCGATATAGAAGATCTTGTCGGCCGGACCCGCCGCGCGCGAAATCTCGAGCGGCGAGAAGTCGGAATAGCCGGTCACGATCACGAGGTTGATGTTCGGATCGAGCGCGCGGATGCGCGTCGCGGTTTCCTTTCCGTCGATGCCCGGCGGCATGCGCACGTCGATGAACGCGACCGCGAACGGATCGCCCTCCGCAAGCGCCGCCGCCACCGCGGCCACGCCGTCGAGCCCCTGCGAGGCGTGCGTCAGCGCGAAGTCGTGTGTGGGCGCCGCATCGCCCGACGGCGCATCGTCGCCGAACAGTTCGGCCGCCATCGCGTCGAGCGCGCCGCTTTCCGCCACATGGTCGGTCGAGAAGCTGCGCCGGTAGCTGTCATGCATTGCCGGTTCGTCGTCGACGATCAGAATCCGCATACCAGTACCGCCCCAAAGCATGACGGGAAGCGTTTCGCTCCCCCCTTCCGAACGGAGGTAAGCAGGCACGGTTAAAGCGCCGTAAACACTGTTACGTCACGCCTCCGAAAGCAGAGATGTCGCCGACGCCAACGATGGGGAAATTTGATGCAGGTTACGAACGCCTCACGTTTGCGTTGAACTTGCGCAGGCTTCGTTGGTTCTTCGGTCCAGGACAGGGATCAAACGAAGGATTAGACGATGTTCAAGAAACTTGCCTTGGCAACCCTGATCGCCACGGTTGCGGTTCCCACCACCGCCTTCGCCGGTGGCCAGGATTACGATCACGGCAGCCAGTGGCAGCGCGATCAGGCGGAGCGCGATGCGAACTACAACAGCCGCAACTATCGCGGGCGTGACTATCGCAACAACGATCGCCGCTATTATCAGGATTGCAAGCGCAGCAGCGGCACCACCGGTACGGTCGCCGGCGGCGTAGGCGGCGCGGTGCTCGGCAACGTACTGGGCGGCGGCGTTCTCGGCACGGTCGCGGGCGGCGTCGGCGGCGCGCTGGTCGGCCGCACGCTCGACAAGAACCACGATCGTGCGCAGAATCGCAAGAACGGTTGCTGATTTGACGGGGCGCATGATGCGCCCCTCATTGAGTCACATAGCCGCTGGTTTTGAGCGAAGTCGAAGGACGTGCCTCACGCGACGACGTGCCCGGCATGCACTTCGACTTCGTTCCGGGCCAACGGTTTTGCTTTGTCTGTATGCTAAGCCGTCACTCCACCGTCACCGACTTGGCGAGATTGCGCGGCTGATCGACGTCGGTGCCCTTGGCGACCGCAACGTGATACGCAAGCAACTGCACCGGCACCGCATAGACGAGCGGCGCGATCAGCGGATGCACCTTGGGCATGGTGATCGTCGCGAGACAGCCCTCACCCGCCGCCTGCACCCCGTCGTAATCCGAAATCAGCACCACCTTGCCGCCGCGCGCCTGCACTTCCTGCATGTTGCTGACGGTCTTGTCGAACAACGGCCCCGACGGCGCGATCACGATCACCGGCACGGCATCGTCGATCAGCGCGATCGGCCCGTGCTTCATCTCGCCGGCCGCATAACCCTCGGCATGGATATAGCTGATCTCCTTGAGCTTTAGCGCACCTTCGAGCGCGAGCGGATAATCGGTGCCGCGCCCGAGATACAGCACGTCCCGCGCGCTGGCGATGACATGCGCCATCGCCTGGATCGTCTCGTCATAGGCGAGCGCGCCGTTCAATGCGGCGGGCGCTTCGCCGAGATGGCGGACGATCGCCTTCTCCTCGGCGGCGTTGAGCTTGCCCTTGGCGCGCGCGAGGTTCGCGGCCAGCGCCGCCAACACCGCAAGCTGACAAGTGAACGCCTTGGTCGAGGCGACGCCGATCTCCGGGCCGGCGTGCGTCGGCAGCAGCAGATCCGCCTCGCGCGCCATCGAACTGGTCGGCACGTTGACGACGGCGGCGATCTTCTGCCCCTCGGCCTTGGCGTGGCGGAGTGCGGCCAGCGTATCGGCGGTCTCGCCCGACTGGCTGATGACGATCATCAGACCGCCCTCTTCCATCACGGGCTGGCGGTAGCGGAACTCCGAGGCGACATCGAGATCGACCGGTACCCGTGCGAACTGTTCGAACCAGTATTTGGCGACCATCCCTGCATAGAAGCTCGTCCCGCACGCGACGATCGTCACCCGCTTGATGCTGCCGAGATCGAAATCGGGGATCGGCAGGGTAACCTTGTCCTCCATGCGCTGGAGGTACGAGCGCAGCGTCTGCGCGACGACGATCGGCTGCTCGTAAATCTCCTTGAGCATGTAGTGGCGGTGGTTGCCCTTGGAGATCAGCTCCCCGGTCACGCCCGAGATGGTGACCGCGCGCTCGACCGGGTTGTTGTCCTTGTCGAAGATCTCCGCGCCATCCTTGGTGATGACCACCCAGTCGCCCTCGTCGAGATAGGCGATACGCTGCGTCAACGGCGCGAGCGCAAGCGCGTCCGAGCCGAGATAGGTCTCGCCGTCGCCATAACCGACCACCAGCGGCGAGCCCAATCGCGCGCCGATCAGCAGATCGGGGTGCTGGCGGAACAGGATGGCGAGCGCGAACGCGCCGTGCAGGCGCGGCAGCACCTCGCGCACCGCATCGGCGGGGGCGAGCCCGGCCTCGACCTTCTCGCTGATGAGATGCGCGACCACCTCGGTATCGGTCTCGCTGGTGAACTCGCGGCCGCGCGCAATCAGTTCGTCGCGCAAGCTCTTGAAGTTCTCGATGATGCCGTTGTGCACCAGCGCGACCTCGCCGGTCGCATGCGGGTGCGCGTTGTTGGTGGTCGGGCCGCCGTGCGTCGCCCAACGCGTGTGCGCGATGCCGGTCTCGCCTGGTAGCGGATGCTCGGCCAGCTCACGCGCGAGGTTGACGAGCTTGCCCGACGCACGCCGCCGCTCGATCGCGCCTTCGAAGTCGGTGGCGATGCCTGCCGAATCATAGCCGCGATATTCGAGCCGGCGCAGGCCGTCGAGCAGACGATCCGCAACGGGTTCCTTGCCGACGATTCCAACGATTCCACACATGCTGTCAGTCCTTAATGAGGCAAGCTGTACGGCACCCGAATACCGGGCAGGATGCTTGAACTATTTGGCGGCTTTTCTGGCCTTGGCCGCTTCGCGAAACCGGGGCGCCCAGTCCTCGCGCGTCTCCTGCCGCCCGCGTGCGATCGCGAAGCCGTCGGCGGGCACGTCGTCGATGATGACCGACCCCGCCGCCACCAGCGCGCCGTCGCCGATCGACACCGGTGCGACCAGCGCGCTGTTCGAGCCGATGAACGCGTTCGCGCCGATCCGCGTCAGCGACTTGTTATAGCCGTCGTAATTGCAGGTGATCGTACCCGCGCCGATGTTCGCGCCCGCGCCGACCTCGGCATCGCCGAGATAGGTGAGGTGGTTGGCCTTGGCGCCTTTGCCGAGCACCGCCTTCTTCATCTCGACGAAATTGCCGACATGCGCCTCCTCGCCCACCACCGCGCCGGGGCGCAGCCGCGCATAGGGCCCGACGATCGCGCCGCGCGCGACGCTTGCGCCCTCGATATGGCTGAACGCCCGCAGCGTGACGCCGTCGGCAATGGTGGTGCCGGGGCCGAACACGACGTTGGGCTCGATCACCACGTCGCGGCCGATCACCGTGTCGTGCGCGAACCACACCGTCTCGGGTGCGATCAGCGTCGCGCCATCCGCCATCGCCTGTGCCCGGCGCGCCTGCTGCCACGCCGCCTCTACCCCGGCCAGCTCGGCGCGGCTGTTGACGCCGGCGACTTCGGCAGCGCCGGTCTCGATCACCACCGACGCGCGCCCGTCGGCGGCGGCGAGCATCACGATATCGGGCAGATAATATTCGCCGGCCGCATTGTCGTTGCCGACGCGGGCGAGCAGCGGAAACAGATCGGCCGCGCGCACCGCCATCAGCCCGGAGTTGCACAGATCGACCGCGCGTTCCTCTGCGGTGGCGTCCTTGTACTCGACCATCTTTTCAATGCGCCCGTCCGCCGCGGCGATGATGCGGCCGTACGCCGCCGGATCGGCCGGGCGGAAGCCGAGCACCACGCTTGCGGGCGCATCCTCACCCGCCAGCCGGTCGAGCATCCGCTGCATCGTCGCGGCGCTCACCAGCGGCACGTCGCCATAGAGGATCAGCACCGCGCCATCGAACCCCGCGAGCGCGCGTTCCGCCTGCGCGACCGCATGGCCGGTGCCGAGCTGCTCGGCCTGGAGCGCGGTCGTCGCGCCCAGCGGCGCGACCGCCGCCTCGACCTGCTCGCGGCCCGCGCCGGTCACCACCACCACCCGTTCGGGTGCGAGCGCGTCGACGCTCGCCAGCAGGTGGAGCAGCATCGACCGCCCGGCGATCGGATGCAGCACCTTGTGAAGATCGGACTTCATCCGCGTACCCTTGCCGGCGGCAAGAACGATCGCGGCGAGCGGCGAAGCGGAGATTTTCGCGTCCATAATTGCCCTCCTGCCATCAGAGGCTTGCCAATTCCATAGCGGCGGTGCCACGCGCGCCGACATGACAGATTTTTCCTTCGACATGGTCGGCTTCGATCTCGACGGTACTTTGGTCGACAGCAGCGGCGATCTCGCCGCCGCCGTCAACGCGATGCTGGCGAGCGACGGCCGCCCGACGCTCGCGGTGCCCGAGGTTGTGGCGATGACTGGCGCGGGCGTCTCGCAACTCGTGCAACGCGCGCTCGATGCGACCGGCGGCGCGAGCGACGCCGAGTCCGAGCGGTTGAAAACGGTGATGCTCGACCATTATGCCGCGCACATCGCCGTCGAGACGCGACCGTATCCGGGCATGGTCGCGGCGCTGGAAGCGCTCCGGGCACGCGGCGTGCGCATCGCGGTCGTCACCAACAAGCTCGAGGCGCTCGCGGTCAAGCTGCTCGGCGAACTTGGCCTTACCGACCTGTTCGACACCGTGATCGGCGGCGACACCACCGCACGGCGCAAGCCCGACGCGATGCCGGTGGTGGAGATGATCCGTCGGCTTGGCGGGGGTCGCGCTGCCTTCGTCGGCGACACGATGTTCGATGTGGATGCGGCGCGCGCGGCGGGCATCCCGGTGATCGCGGTCGCCTTCGGTCACGGCTCGGCCACGGTGACGGGCGCGGAGGCGGTGATCGACCATTTCGATGCGCTGATCCCCGCGCTGGAGGCGCTGGCATGACCCGGCAGACGTTGGCGCTGCGGCTGTTGTTCTGGGCGGCGACGCTGTTCGCGGCGACGATGGCGGTGCTGCCGCACCCGCCGCACATGCCGATCGACCAGTTCGGCGATAAGTTCGAGCATATGCTGGCGTTCGCGACCATGTCGGCGCTGGCGGCGGCGGCCTATCCGCGCGTGCCCTTGCTGCGCATCGGCGAGCGGCTGTCGTTCCTCGGCGCGCTGATCGAGGTGGTGCAGTCGATTCCCGAGTTGCACCGCGATTGTGATATCCGCGACTGGGTGGCGGACACGCTATCGATTACGGCGGTGCTGCTGATCGCCGGGCTGTTCCGGCTGCGCTGGCGGCGTCGCTAGGCCGCTTCGCCGCTTTGCGGCGGAACATGCGGCGCGCCCGCCGATTGTCTCCCCGTAACCCCGGGAGATGATGAATGGACGACGACCGCCTGTGGAGCTTCGAGCAGAGCCTGTGGACCGAAGGCCCCGACAATTATCGCGAGAAGGTCGATCCCGAGGTGGTGATGGTGCTGCCGCATCCACCGTTCGTCTATCGCGCCGACGCGGCGATCGCGGCGGTGGCCGCGACGCCGGTGTGGGCGCAGGCCGAGCTGAGCGAGCGTCAGGTCTCGCGTCCGCAGGAAGGGCTGATCGTGATCGGCTACCGCGTCAGGGCAAGCCGCGACGGCGAGGCGTATGAGGCGCATTGCACCTCCACCATCCGCCGGCTCGAGCACGAGGTGTGGCGTGTGGTGCAGCATCAGCAGACGCCGGTGCTCGCGCTGACCGCCGGGTAGCTGATCAGGTCGGACCGGCCGCGCGATCGCGGCCGGTCCCCTAGCCGGCCTTGCCGCGCCACTTGATCCACAGATGCCGGGCGAGCATCGCCGGCGGCATGCGCAACCAGTGCGAGCGCACGTAGAACCCGAGCCGCGTGAAGGGCCGCGTCGCCCGCCCCCAGCCTTCACGCGCCGTTACCCGCCGCAGGCAGAGCCGATCGCCGGGGGACAGCGTCGCACCCTCGCCGTACAGCGCCGCCGCCAGCCGCACCGCACGGCCGACCGCATCGGCGAGGCCGTGATGCTCGGCACGCTCGACCAGCCCCTCGACACCAGACTCGGTGAGCAGGCAGTGCACGTCCCAGAGGTTGCGCATGCCCCCCGCCAGATCGCCATCCGCGAACAGATGCGCGGCGGCATGGACGATCACGTCGGTGCGCGACAGCATCGCAAGGCCGGCCCGCAGCGGCACCGCATCCGCCAGCAGCGCATCCGCATCGGGCGTGATGCGGGCGGTGAGCGGCAGGATGGTGTGGTGGACGTCGATCATCCGGTCGCGATCACGGTGGATGAGCGGCGGCAACTCGTGCATCCAGCGGCGATAATAGGCGTTGTCATACGGGTCGGGCTTGACCCATTCCCAGCCGGCGGCGAGCAGCGCCTGCTCGACCGCATCGAGCCGGTCGCGCGGCACGAGGATGTCGAGATCGCCGATCGAACGGCCCTGCCCCGCCATCAGCCCGGCCGCGACGAAGGCGGTGCCCTTGAGCAGCACCACCGGCAGCCCGAGCGGTGCAAGCGCGCGCCGCGCCGCCTCCGCCTCCCATAAGGCGAGCGTTCGGCCATGATCGGCGGAGGCGCGCGCATCGGCGAGGATGCGCGCTACCGCTTGCGGCATCGGCGTGCCGTCCAGCCGCCAAGCGAGTGTGCCGATCATCTGTTCCGCACGCGCGATCGCGAGCAGCGCGGTCCAGCCGTTCGCATCGAGCGCCGCCGCATCGCCGGGGTTGCGCAGTGTCCGCGCGAGCAGCCAGCCGTCGCTCACGCCGCGCTCCACAAGGCTTCAACTTGCGCGAGCGCGCTAGCAGTATCAGGATAGTCGATCGCGCGTGCGGGAATGCTCAGCACCAGCCGGGTCAGCGCATCGAACCCGCGTTCGCCGAGCGCGACGTAATTGGTCGAGGCTTGCGTCAGCCGCACGAACACCTCGCCGGGCGCGACCGGGCGTACGTCGGGCGCGAAGCCGTAACGCGGGAACAGCAGCAGCGCCGGCGTGCCGGGCAGGTCCATCGCCGCGACCGCAGCCGCATCGGGCACGAGATGGCGGATCGCGCCCTTGGGCGTGCCCGCCAGCAGCGGCCCGAACCGCGCGCCCGGCGCCGCCGCCTCGACCACCGGAATCGCCGCGTTCTTGAGGCTGACGAGGCGCGGAAAGGCATGGACGAGCCCGGTCGCCGGGTCGATCAGCGCGAATTCGTCGCCCATCAGCCGCCAGCCCGCCCGCGACAGCAACGCGGCGAGTGTCGATTTGCCCGAGCCCGATTCGCCGGTCATCAGCAGCACCCGCCCGTCGCGCTCGACGGCGGAGGCATGGAGCAGCAGGTAACGGCGCTGGCCGAGCGCCAATTGCAGGTTCATCGCCATCTCGGCGGCGAGCAGCCCCTGCGCGAGCGGCAAGGGTGCCGCATCAGGCAGCACGAAATCGCCGCCGAGCATCACCGCCGGGCGGATCACCCGCCGCCACGGGCGCGCGGCGAACAGCCGCACGGTAAAGTCCGGAACGCCGTCGTCGGGCTTGGGATAGCCAGCGTACAGCGTCTCGAGCTGGCGGATCGGCGCGCGCCAGTCCGAGCCGACCCGAAAGCCGACCGGCCCGATCCGCACCGAGAAGACGTGCCTCATAGCCGCTCGACCAGCCCCGCGACGACCAGCTCGTCGACCCGAGCGGTCAGCGCCGCCGCGTCGGCATCGGGCAGATCGTAGGTCTCGGCCAGCCGTGCGGTCAGCCCGGCAAGCGTCAGCCCCGCCTCGCCCAAGGCGGCGAGGATCTCCGGCGCGGGGGGCGCGACGAGATGGGTAATGCCCGAGGCGCGGTGATAAATGGCGGTGAATGCATCGAGCGGCACGATCCGCAACGCCTGCCCCCGCGCGGCGCGATAGACCGGCTCACCCACGGCCTTTAGCCGCGCGGCATCTGCAACGATGCGAAACAGGTGAAGCCGCTCGTCCCCGAATGGAGATTGCGGACGTAGTTCATATAGGCCTGGCTGCGTTCGTACTCGACGCCCGGCAGGTTGCCGCCGGCAAGCGCCTGCTTGACCTCCTCGCCCTTGAGCGGCCGGGTCGGCGGCGCGAACGCTCCGGCGGTGCCGCTCGCCACCACCGATCCGTCGGCGGCGATCCAGCCCGCGCCGCGGCCGGGGTCCGGCACGGGGATCGAACAATGCACGATCGACACCGCCGTCGCCGCCAATGCCGGACGGATCGAGACGACCGCACTCGCGCCGATCGCGCCGAGCATCAGCGCGCGGCGGCTGGTGCTGCCGGTCGCTTCGGGCACGTCGCTATGCTGATCGGCGTCTTCGCTCATCACCTGTCCTTTACGCCCAAGCCCTTTCACATTCGCAAATCGCTGGCAAGCAAGGCTATCGCAGTTAACGACGTTTCGACTAGAGCGGGCCGGCATTCAGCCCTGACGGCCTGCAAATGGCGCTTTGCCGCGCTTCCGGTGCTCACGGCCATTAGGCCGCTGCGCTCCGGGTCGCAGCAAACCACCATTTTCGGCTCGTCATGATCTGAATGCCGACCCGCTCTTACGCCGAGCGAATGGGTTTGGGAGCGGACAGATTGGGCAAGGGAGGCGCATGGTAAACGGCTTCGGTCTTCGCACGCTCGCGGCGCTTGCCATCATCGTCGTCGCCGGCTGCGCGGTGTTCCTGCTGGGCGACGTGCAGGCGTCGCTCGTCACATTGGTCGGCGGGATCGCCGCCGTGCTCGCCGCCGCCGGCACCGGTGAGGCGGAGGAGAGCGCGCAGCCGCTGCCGCCCGCCGCCGATCCGCTCGACTCACCCGATCCGGTCCATGCCATCATCAACGCGATCGCCGAACCGATCCTGATCGTCTCGGCCGGTCAGGTCAGCCATGCCAACGACGCCGCCCGCGCGTTGCTCGGCCAGCATATCGTCGGGCAGGACGTGCGGCTGGCAATTCGCCATCCAGGGGCTGCCGAGCGGCTGATGAGCCCGCCGGGCGCGGGCGCGCAGCCGCCGGTCAACCTCGTCGGACTGGGCGCGCGCGAGCAACGCTGGGAGATGCGGATCGGCGATGCCGCGGGTGGGCGGCGCGTCGTTCACCTGGTCGATCAGACCGGCAGCTATGCCGCCGAACGGATGCGCGTCGATTTCGTCGCCAACGCCAGCCACGAGTTGCGCACCCCGCTCGCCTCGATCCTCGGCTATATCGAGACGCTGAGCGAGGAGGCCGGCGAGGAAAAGGACCTGCGCGAACGCTTCCTCAAGATCATGTTCGACGAGGCGCGGCGGATGCAGCGGCTGGTCGAGGATCTCATCTCGCTGTCGCGGATCGAGGCGGAGAAATACCGCCTGCCCGACCGCGCGGTCGATCTCGCCGGGCTGATCGCGGAGGTGCGCGGCAGCATCCTCGATGCGCAGGGCGAGAACGCCCCCGCGATCCGCGCCGAGGTGGCGGAGGATATCCCGCCCGTCTCGGGCGATCGCGCGCAGTTGAGCCAGGTGCTCCACAACCTCGTCAACAACGCGATCAAATACGGCCGCAAGGGCGCGCCCGTTACCATCACGCTCGAACGCCATGCCACCGGCATGGTGCGCTTCGGCGTCAGCGACGAGGGCGACGGCATCCCCGCCGAACACATCCCGCGCCTGACCGAACGCTTCTACCGCGTCGATACCGGGCGCAGCCGCGCGGCGGGCGGCACCGGGCTCGGCCTGTCGATCGTCAAGCATATCGTCGAGCGGCATCGTGGAAGGCTCGATATCGAGAGCACGCTCGGCAAGGGCACCACCGTCACGGTGCTGATTCCCGCGCACGGGAACACCGTCATAAAACGGTAACTAAACCGTCACACAGGCTGGTTTTGCGGGTGTTAGCGCGATCTGGGGGCGATCACCGACCCGCCTGGAGAAGTCCTCATGCACGGAAGGGTTGCGTTGTTCACCGCGTCAGCGCTCGCGTGCGCGCTGGGCGGTTGCACCGACCAGGCGGACGGCGGCGGCATGGGCTCGCGCGATCAGATCAAGGTGGTCGGCTCCTCCACGGTCTTCCCCTTCACCACGATCGTCGCCGAGCAGTTCGTCGAAAAGACGCCCGGCGCCAAATCGCCGGTGATCGAATCGACCGGCACCGGCGCCGGCCTCAAACTGTTCTGCGCAGGCCTCGGCGCGGCGCATCCCGATATCGCCGACGCCTCGCGCCGGATGCGCCGGTCCGAATATCAGGCGTGCCGGGCGAACGGCGTCGATGCGGTGATCGAGGTGCAGATCGGGCTCGACGGCATCGCCTTCGCCGAAGCGAAGAACGGCCCCGGCATGCGGCTCACCGTCGCCGACCTGTTCCGCGCGCTGGCGACCGCGCCCGATGGCCGGCCCAACACCGCGCGCACCTGGGCGGACGTCAACCCCGCGCTGCCCCCCACACCGATCCAAGTGTACGGCCCGCCCGCGACCAGCGGCACGCGCGACGCGCTCGCCCAGTTGATCCTCGCGCGCGGCTGCGAGGCGGTGCGTCCGGCGCTGGCCGTGCTGAAGGAGCGGAACCCCGACGCTTTCGCGCGGCGCTGCACGCGCATCCGCGAGGACGGCGCCTATATCGACGCGGGCGAGAACGACAATCTGATCGTCCAGAAGCTCCAGTCCAACGCCAATGCGATCGGCATCTTCGGCTATTCGTATCTGGAGCAGAACCGCGACAAGCTGAACGGCATCGCTATCGACGGGGTAGCGCCCACCTATGAAACGATTGCGCAGAACCTCTATCCCGGCGCGCGGCCGCTCTACCTCTACGTCAAGAAGGCGCATCTCGCCGCGATCCCCGGCTTGCGCGCCTTCCTCGATCGCTTTGCCGCCGCCTGGAACCCGGGCGGGCCGCTCGTCGCCAAAGGGCTGATCGCCGCGCCTGCGGATGTGCGCAAGACCGCCGCCGCCGCGATCGCGGGCGAAACCGCGCTCGACCCGCGCCGGCTGCTTTGAACGGCGCGCGCATGTCCCTCCTCGTCCTCGTCTTCCTCATCGCCGGGCTCGGCCTGATCGCCTGGCTGGCGGCGCGGATGCGCGCCACGCGCTTCCGCCGTGCGAGCAAGGCGCGCTTCAGCTCGCTGCCCTCGCATCACGGCGGCTTCGTCGCGATATGCACGGTGCTGCCGCCCGCGATCTTCCTCGCGATCTGGGCGGCGTGCGCGCCCGGCCTCGTCACCGATCGGGTGCTGACCGATCCCGCCGCCATCCACCTGCCCCCGCCGGGGTTCGAGCGCGCCGCGATCCTGTCCGAAGCGCGCGAGTTGGCGCGCGGCAACGGCTTCGGCGCGCCCTCCCCGCTCGCCGCGCGGCTCGCCCCCGCCTATGCCGCCGCGCAGACCCGCGCCGACTGGATCGGCGGTGGCGTCGCGCTGCTGCTCGCCTTCGCGTTCGGGCTGTGGACGTTCACCCGCGTCCGCCCCGATTTCCGCGCGCGCACCCAGATCGAACGGCTCATCATGGCGCTGCTGCTCGCCGCCGCACTGGTCGCGATCGTCACGACGATGGGGATCGTCGTCTCGCTGCTGTTCGAATCGGCGCGCTTCTTCGGGATGGTGCCGGTCGGCGAATTCCTGTTCGGTACACACTGGAGCCCGCAGGGGATCGACCCGCGCGATCCCGGCGCGTCGCTCGGCGCGGTGCCGCTGTTCTGGGGCACGTTCTTCATCGGCGCGGTGATCGCGATGATCGTGGCGATCCCGCTCGGGCTGATGAGCGCGATCTACCTCACCCAATATGCGCGCAGCGGTGTGCGCAAGTGGATGAAGCCGATCATCGAGGTGCTCGCCGGGGTGCCGACCGTGGTGTACGGCTATTTCGCCGCGCTGACGGTGGCGCCGCTGGTGCGCGACTTCGCGGTGGCGATCGGGGTGCGTTGGGCGAGTTCGGAAAGCGCGCTCGCTGCCGGGCTCGTAATGGGGATCATGATCATCCCGTTCGTCTCCTCGATGGCGGACGATGCGATCACCGCCGTGCCTGCGGCGATGCGCGACGGCAGCCTCGCGATGGGCGCGACCCAGTCCGAGACGATCCGCCGCGTGCTGCTGCCCGCAGCCCTTCCCGGCGTGGTCGGCGGCGTGCTGCTCGCGGTCTCCCGCGCGATCGGCGAGACGATGATCGTGGTGATGGCCGCATCGGGCGTGGCGACGCTGACGCTCAACCCGTTCGCGCCCGCCACCACCGTCACCAAGCAGATCGTCGACCTTCTCACCGGCGAGGCCGAGTTCGACAGCCCCAAGACGCTGGCGGCGTTCGCGCTCGGGCTGACCTTGTTCGTCATCACGCTGCTCCTCAACATCGTCGCGCTGACGGTCGTGAAACGGTATCGGGAGGCGTATGAGTAAGGCGGCCATCGCATGCGGGACGATGCCCCTCTCACCGTTCGTGCTGAGCTTGTCGAAGCACGTGCCGCAGGCGCGGACGTCCGTGGCACGCCCTTCGACAAGCTCAGGGCGAGCGGGCCCGGGGCGCGAAGCATGAATAAAGCCGAACCTTTTACCCCCGCGCCGACCGACTGGCGCGCGCCCGCGCACCAGCGCCGCGTCGCCAAGCGCTATGCCGCCGAACTGCGCTTCCGCTGGTTCGGGCTGGGCGCGGTGGTGGTGTCGGCGGGGTTCCTCGTCGTGCTGCTCGTCTCGATGCTGGCCGGCGGGCTCGGCGGGTTCGTGCAGACGCAGATCGCGCTGCCGATCGACTTCGCGCACGCGCACCTCGCGATCGCACCGGCCGCGCTGAAGGGACCGGGCGCAGACCTCGCGCTCGCGGGTGCCGATCTCGCCGGTGCGACCGATGCCGCCGCCGTCGCCGCTTATGGCCCCGGCGGCGACGCCCTGCTGTCGGACGGAGCCTGGACGCGCGTGCGCGACCAGCTCAAGGCCGACCCGTCGCTGCTCCATCGCCGCGCGACTTTGTGGGTGCCCGCCGCCGACCGCATCGACATGGCCGTCAAGCGCGAGGGCGCGCCCGCCGACGAGGCGATCGTCGCGAAACTCACCGCCGCGCATGCGCTCTCGACCGGGTTCAACAGCTTCTTCCTGACGAGTTCGGATTCGACCGATCCGACGATGGTCGGCATCTGGGGTGCGCTGAAAGGCTCGCTCTACACGATGCTCGTCACGCTGCTGATCGCCTTTCCGGTCGGGCTGTTCTCCGCTTTGTACCTTGAGGAATATGCGCCCCGGAACCGCTGGACCGACCTGATCGAAGTGTCGATCAACAACCTTGCAGCGGTGCCTTCGATCATTTTCGGGCTGCTCGGGCTCGCGGTGTTCCTCAACACCTTCCACCTGCCGCGCTCGGCCGCGATCGTCGGCGGGCTGACGCTCGCGCTGATGACGATGCCGGTGATCGTCATCGCCAGCCGTAACGCGATCAAGGCGGTGCCGCCCTCGATCCGCGACGCCGCCTTCGGCATCGGCGCAAGTCCCGTGCAGGTGGTGTTCCACCACGTCCTGCCGCTCGCTCTGCCCGGCATCCTCACCGGCACGATCATCGGCATGGCGCGCGCGCTGGGCGAGACCGCGCCGTTGCTGATGATCGGCATGCGCGCGTTCATCACCGCGCCGCCGGGTGGTCTGCGTGATCCCGCCACGGTGCTGCCGGTGCAGATCTTCCTGTGGTCCGACCAGATCAACCGCGGCTTCGTCGAGAAGACCAGCGCGGCGATCCTCGTGCTGCTCGTCTTCCTGCTCGCGATGAACGGCGTCGCGATCTACCTCCGCAACACATTCGAGACCCGCTGGTGAACGCTCCATATCCTGGCATTGGCCACAAGATTTCCGCACGCCGCGTCAACGTCTTCTACGGCGACAATCGGGCGATCAGCGACGTGTCGATCGACTTCGACCGCGACGTGGTGACCGCGCTGATCGGCCCGTCCGGCTGCGGCAAATCGACCTTCCTGCGCACGCTGAACCGCATGAACGACACGATCCCGACCGCGCGGGTGGAGGGCGACGTCACGCTCGACGGTGAGGATATCTACGCCGCCGACATGGACGTGGTGCAGCTCCGCGCGCGCGTCGGCATGGTGTTCCAGAAGCCGAACCCCTTCCCCAAGTCGATCTTCGAGAACGTCGCTTATGGTCCGCGCATCCACGGGCTCGCGTCGAACCACACGCAATTGGCCGAGATCGTCGAGCGCTCGTTGAAGCGCGCCGGCCTGTGGGACGAGGTGAAGGATCGCCTGTCCGACAGCGGCACCGCGCTGTCGGGCGGCCAGCAGCAGCGGCTGTGCATCGCCCGCGCGATCGCGGTCGATCCGGAAGTGATCCTGATGGACGAGCCGTGCAGCGCGCTCGATCCGATCGCCACCGCCAAGATCGAGGAACTGATCCACGAGTTGAAGGGCCGCTACGCGATCGTGATCGTCACCCACAACATGCAGCAGGCGGCGCGCGTCTCGCAGCGCACCGCCTTCTTCCACCTCGGCGCGCTGGTCGAGGCGGGCACCACCTCCGACATCTTCACCAATCCGCGGCAGGAACGCACCAAGGATTACATCACCGGCCGGTACGGCTGAGGGACGGATAATGGCGACGTACGAACATACGATGAAGGTCTTCGACGACGAGATCGGCCAGTTGCGCGGCCTCATCGCGCAGATGGGCGGGCTTGCCGAACAGGCGATCGGCGACGCGATCGAGGCGCTCAAGAACCACGACCTCGAAACCGCCGCCGAGATCGTGCGGGGCGACAAGAAGCTCGATGCGCTCGAACATCAGGCCGAGGAACTGGCCGTGCGGATCATCGCGCTGCGCGCGCCGCTCGCCGACGATCTGCGCGAGGTGGTCGCCGCGCTGAAAATCGCCGGGGTGATCGAGCGGATCGGCGATTACGCCAAGAACATCGCCAAGCGCACCCCGCTGATCGAATCGCACGGCGATATTGAGCCGCTGTCGATCCTGCCCGCAATGGCCGCGCTGGCGATCGAGATGGTGCACGACGTGCTCGACGCGTTCGCCGCGCGCGATGCGGCGGCCGCGCAACAGGTCTGCGCGCGCGATCGCGCGGTGGACGATTTCTACAACAGCCTGTTCCGCGTGCTCGTTACGCACATGATGGAAAATCCCGCGACGATCGGCCAGGTCACGCACCTGCTGTTCATCGCCAAGAATCTGGAGCGGATCGGCGACCATGCGACCAACGTCGCCGAGATGGTCTATTTCGCCGCGACCGGCACGCACATGGCCGAGCGCGATCGCGGCGCCTTCGTAACCTCTCAAGGGGAGTAAGCACATGGCCCGGGCCAAGATGTTGCTGGTGGAAGACGATGCCGCGCTTGCCGAACTGCTGAGCTGGCATTTCAAGCGCGAGGATTTCGACGTCAAGCAGACGCCGGATGGCGAGGAGGCGCTGCTGCTCGCCAAGGAGGCGACGCCCGATATCGTGCTGCTCGACTGGATGGTCGAGGGGCTGTCGGGCATCGAGGTGTGCCGCCGCCTGCGCCGCATGCCCGAGACGGCGAACGTGCCGATCATCATGCTGACGGCACGCGGCGAGGAGGAGGACCGGGTGCGCGGGCTGGAGACCGGCGCGGACGATTACGTCACCAAGCCGTTCTCCCCGCGCGAGCTGGTCGCGCGGGTCGGCGCGGTGCTGCGCCGCGTGCGTCCGGCGCTGGCGGGCGAGCAGCTCACCTATTCGGACATCGAGATGGACACGGTCGGCCACAAGGTGCGCCGCGCGGGCGAGGTGATCCCGCTCGGGCCGACCGAGTTCCGGCTGCTCAAGCATTTCCTCGAACATCCCGGCTGGGTGTTCTCGCGCGAGCGGCTGCTCGATGCGGTGTGGGGGCATGATTCGGATATCGAGAGCCGCACCGTCGACGTGCATATCCGCCGGCTGCGCAAGGCGATCAACGGCGACGACCGGCCGGATATCATCCGCACGGTGCGCTCGGCCGGCTATGCGCTCGATTCGGGGGTTTAGAGAATTCCCCGCCAACACCCGTTCGCCCCGAGCGAAGTCGAGGGGCAAGCCTCGGGCGTGCGGCGCAGTGTCTCGACGTCGCTCGGCTCGAACGGCTGGGCGCGCGAACCCCAAAGGGGAGACAAGCGCGAACCAGCGCGCTAAGCGGCGGCGCAATGCATCTGTTTCCGCCTGCCGCCTGCCCGCGCCTGATCGTCAAGATCGGCTCGGCGCTGCTCGTCGATCCCGATGGCGGCGTACGGCGTGACTGGTTGGCGAGGATCGCAGCCGATATCGCCGAGCGCCGCCGCGCCGGGCAGCAGGTCGCGGTGGTATCCTCGGGCGCGATCGCGTTGGGCGCGCGGCGGCTGGGCCTCGCCAAGGGCGGCCGCGCCAGTCTCGAGGACGCGCAGGCCGCCGCCGCCGTCGGGCAGATCGCGCTCAGCCAGGTGTGGGCGGAGACGTTGGGCGCGCAAGAGCTGACCGCCGCGCAGATCCTCGTCACGCTCGACGATCTGGAGGATCGCCGCCGCTATCTCAATGCCGCCGCGACGCTCGACCGGCTGCTCGGGCTGGGCGTGGTGCCCGTCCTCAACGAGAACGACAGCGTCGCCACCGCCGAGATCCGCTTCGGCGACAACGACCGGCTCGCCGCGCGCGTCGCGCAGGCGGCGGGGGCGCAGGGCGTCGTGCTGCTGTCGGATATCGACGGGCTGTACGATCGCAACCCGGCGCTGCCCGGCGCGGTGCATATCGCGCGTGTGGAACGGATCGACGACCGGATCGAAGGCATGGCGGATCGCGGCTCGGCCTCGGGCATGGGATCGGGCGGCATGGTCTCGAAGATCGCCGCCGCGCGCATCGCCAACGCGGCGGGCGCCAACCTCGCGATCGCGAGTGGGCGGATCGACCGGCCACTGTCGGCGGAGGCGCGGCACACGATCTTCGTGGCGGAGAAAGCCGCGCCCGCGCGGAAAGCGTGGCTGGCGGGCGGGCTGACCGCGCGTGGATCGATCCATGTCGATGCCGGCGCGGCGCGCGCGCTGAAAGGCGGCGCGAGCCTGCTCGCGGCGGGGGCGACGCGGGTGGAGGGCGATTTCCGGCGCGGCGATCTGGTCGCAATCTGTGGCGCCGACGGTCGCACGCTCGCACGCGGGCTGGCGGAGTATGACGCAGAGGAGGTCGCGTCTATCACCGGGCGGCGCAGCGGCGAGCTGGCGGATATCCTCGGTTATGCTCCGCGCGCGGCGCTGGTGCACCGCAATCATATGGCGCTGTTGTGAGGGACATGATGGCGCTCCTTCCCGTCCGTTCGCTTCTAGCGGAGGGTCTCGGCTTCGCTCGAAACTGCTCGAACCGAACGGATTTGGGTGGGGCTGTGGAGGTGATGCGGCCATGACCACTCTCGCCATCACCGGCGGCACGGGCTTCGTCGGCAAGCGGCTGATCGATCAGGCGCTCGCCGCCGGCTATCAGGTGCGCGCGCTCACCCGCCGCGCGCAGCCGAGCCGCACGGGCGTGACATGGGTCGCCGGCGCGCTCGATGACGCGCCCGCGCTTGCCGCACTGGTCGCCGGGGCGGATGTCGTCGTCCACGTCGCGGGTGTGGTCAACACGCCGACGCGCGAGGGGTTCGTCGCGGGCAACATCACCGGCACGCAGGCCGTGGTCGATGCCGCTCGTGCGGCCGGCGTGCAGCGCTTCGTCCACGTCTCCTCACTCGCCGCGCGCGAGCCGGCGCTGTCCACCTACGGCTGGTCGAAACACGGCGCGGAGGAGGTGGTCGCCGCCTCCGGACTCGACTGGACGATGGTGCGCCCCTCCGGCGTGTTCGGCCCCGGCGACACCGACTGGCTCGACATGTTCCGCGCGGCCAAGGTCGGCCTCGCGCTGCTGCCGCCGCCGGGGCGGATCGCGGTGATCCATGTCGACGATCTCGCGCGGCTGCTGCTCGCGGTGGTCGCGACCAACCCTGGCCCGATCATCTACGAAGCCGACGACGGCCGCCCCGGCGGCTGGACCCACCGCGCGTTCGCGCGCGCGATCGGCGCGGCGGTCGGCCGGCGCGTGCTGGCGATCGACCTGCCCAAAGCGGTGATGCTCGCCGCCGCACAGTTCGACCGGCTGACGCGCGGCGACAAGGCCAAGCTGACGCGCGACCGGGTCGGCTATTTCTGCCACCCCGACTGGACGATCGACCCGGCCCGCGCGCCCGACCCAGCGCTGTGGCGTGCGCAGATCCCGACGCCCGACGGGCTGGCCGCGACTGCGGCATGGTATCGCGCGAACGGCCTGCTATAGAATTGTCCGAATGCCGCCGTATTTGCTTGGCAACACGGCCCGGCCACACGCCCTGAAGGATCTCCATGAGCGACCGCGCCCAAGTCTTTGAAACCGTCACCGCGCAGATCGCGCCATTCAACAAGAAGGGCGTGGCGCTGACCGACGCGACCACCTTCCAGGGCGATCTCGAATGGGACAGCCTGACGGTGATGGATTTTGTCGCGGCGATCGAGGACGAATTCGACATCATCATCACCATGAACATGCAGGCCGAGATCGAGACCGTCGGCCAGTTGGTCGATGCCGTGATGAGCCTGAAAGCTTAAACTATCCGTTCGTGTCGAGTAAGGTTCGAGCTTGCCGAGAACCTGTATCGAGACATGTCCCTCGATACGCCATCTCGACACGCTCGATGGCTACTCGGGACGAACGGCAGGAGATTTGAAATGACCGAAGCCGCTGCCACCGCCGAAGCCCTGCCCGCCTCGCCCGCCGAGGTGCAGCCGGAACGCGACCTGTTCTCCAAGTTCGACGCGCTGATCGCCGAACGCGAGGCGCTGATGGCGACCGGCGTGCGCGATCCGTTCGCGATCGTGATGGACGAGGTGAAGTCGCCCACGCTCGCGGTGATCAAGGGCAAGGAGACAATCCTGCTCGGCACCTACAATTACATGGGCATGACGTTCGACCCGGACGTGGTCGCGGCGGGCAAGGCCGCGCTGGAGAATTACGGATCGGGCACGACCGGCAGCCGCGTGCTCAACGGCACATACTCCCCGCACAAGGATTGCGAGGAGGCGCTGAAGGAGTTCTACGGCACGAGCCACGCGATGGTGTTCTCCACCGGCTATCAGGCCAATCTCGGCATGATCTCCACGCTCGCCGGCAAGGGCGAGTACATCATCCTCGATGCCGACAGCCACGCCTCGATCTACGACGGCTGCGCGCTCGGCAATGCCGAGATCGTGCGCTTCCGCCACAATTCGGTCGAGGATCTCGACAAGCGGCTTGGCCGCCTGCCCAAGGAGCCGGGCAAGCTCGTCGTGCTCGAAGGCGTCTATTCGATGTTCGGCGATATCGCGCCGCTGCCCGAGATGGTCGCGGTCGCCAAGAAGCATGGCGCGATGGTGCTGGTCGACGAGGCGCACGGCATGGGCTTCTTCGGCCCCAACGGGCGCGGCGTGTACGAGGAACAGGGCGTCGAGGATCAGGTCGATTTCGTGGTCGGCACCTTCTCGAAATCGGTCGGCACGGTCGGCGGCTTCTGCGTGTCGAACCACCCGAAGTTCGACGTGATGCGGCTGGTGTGCCGCCCGTACGTCTTCACGGCGTCGCTGCCGCCGTCGGTGGTGGCGACCGCCGCCACCTCGATCCGCAAGCTGATGCACGCGGGCGAGAAGCGCGCGCACCTGTGGGCCAATTCGAAGCGGCTGCACGGCGGCCTCAAGGAGATGGGCTACACGCTCGGCACCGACACGCCGCAATCGGCGATCATCGCGGTGATCCTCAAGGATCAGGAACAGGCGGTGGCGCTGTGGCAGTCGCTGCTGGAGGGAGGCCTGTACGTCAACATGGCCCGCCCGCCCGCGACCCCTGCCGGCACTTATCTGCTGCGCTGTTCGCTGTGCGCGGAACACAGCGCCGAACAGGTCGAGACGATCCTCGGCATGTTCAAGGCGGCGGGGCAAGCGGTCGGGGCGATTGCGTAAGGGAAGTCGCGGCTTCCCCCCGGTTACGCAACATAGTAAATAAACACGATGAGCGGGACCGAAGGCTATACGGGGGCGGAACCGGCCCGCGGCGCGGTGTGGCGCACGATCCTGCTGATCGTGACCGCGCTGCTCGGCGTGTCGGTACTCACCGCGCTGATCGTCACGCTCTCGACCGCCAATCGCCAGCGCGACGAGGCGCGGCTGCGGCAGAGCCACAGTTACGAGGTGATGATCCTCGCGCGCACGCTGGCGGGGACGATCGCCGATGCGGAGGCCGCGCTCGGCCGCTACGTCATCAGCGGCGACCGTACGCTGGGCGCGCGCTATTCCGAACGCTGGCAGGCGGCGGGCGCGCAGATCGACCAGTTGCGTCGCGAAACCGCCGACAATCCCGAACAGGCGCGCATTATCGACCAGCTTGCCAGCGCGTATGACGCGCGCGGCGCCGAGCTCAGCCTGATCGCGCTGAGCACGCTCTACAAGAAGAACACTCAGGCGCTCGGCCTCTATTACCGCGCCGGCACCGCGCCGACCCTGACGCGGATCAACACGATCCTCGACACGATCTCGACGCACGAACACGCACTGCTCGATCGGCGCACCGCCAAGGCCGCGCTGGCGGTCGCGCATTCGAACGACATCGCCAAGGTGCTGGTGGTGTTCGGCCTGCTGCTGGTGATCGCCGCGCTGCTGCTCGGCTGGATGATGGTGCAGGCGATGCGCTTCGAGGCGCTCGCGCAGGCGGAGACCGCGAGCGAACGCGCCCGCACCGCTGAGTTGCAGGCGGCGGTAGCGGCTGCGACCGAGGAGTTGCGCGTGCAGGAAGCGCGGCTGCGGCAGGTGCAGAAAATGGAAGCGGTCGGTCAGCTCACCGGCGGCATTGCGCATGATTTCAACAACATGCTTGCGGTCGTGCTCGGCGGGCTCGAACTCGCCCGCCGCCAGATCGCCGACGATCCCGCCGCCGCGACGCGTCATATCGACAGTGCGACCGAAGGCGCGCACCGCGCCGCCGAACTGACCAAGCGGCTGCTCGCCTTCTCGCGCGAGGAGGCGCTCAGCACCGAGGCGATCGAACCGGGTGCGCTGGTCGCGGGCATGTCCGATCTGCTCGACCGCACGCTCGGCGATGCGATCACCGTCGTCGTGCGCGATGCCGGCAGTGGCTGGCACACCTTCGTCGACCGGCTTCAGCTCGAGAACGTGCTGCTCAACCTCGCGGTCAACGCGCGCGACGCGATGCACGGGCGCGGGCAGCTCACCATCACCACCGCAGGCACCACGCTGTCGGAGGGCGCGGTGGGCGCATGCCCGGCGGGCGAATATGTCAGCATCGCCGTTTCCGATACGGGGGCCGGCATGACACCCGAAGTGATGGAGCGCGTGTTCGAGCCGTTCTTCACCACCAAGCCGCTCGGCAAGGGCACCGGCCTTGGCTTGAGCCAGGTGTTCGGCTTCGTGCGGCAAGCGCAGGGCGAGATCGCGCTGCGCTCCGCGCCCGGCGAGGGCACCACCGTCACGCTCTACCTGCCGCGCCACACCGCCGCCGCCGCGCCGGCGATCGTCGTATCCGCCGCCCCGGTCGATCTTGCGCCGACCGCGTTCGACATCCTCGTCGTAGAGGATGATCCGCGCGTTCTCGCCGCGACGATGGGCGCGCTGGAGGAACTCGGCCACCGCGCGGTCGCCTGCGGCGATCCGCTTGCCGCCCCTGACCTCCTTGCCGAACATCCTGCGGTATCGCTGGTGATCTCCGACGTGTTGATGCCCGGCCAGACCGGGCCGGAAATGGTCGCCGGGCTGCTGCGCCAGCGCGCCGATCTGGCGATCCTGTTCGTCACCGGCTTCGCGGGCGAGGCGAACGAGGCGGAGTTCGGCGGGCATGGCGTGCTGCGCAAGCCGTTCACGATCGCGCGGCTGGAAGCGGCGATCCACGACGCTGCGGCCGCCCCGCCCGCGCGCGCGACCGCCGGCATTGCAGCGGAGTGATTTCGTAGCTGACGCGCGTGGGATTGGCCGATATAGCCCAGCGCTTCCGGTCCCCTCCTTCCAGCAAGGCCGCCACAGCGCCCCATGAAGTCCATCGACCGCTACATGGCCCGGCTGATCGCGGTGCCGTTGTTCTCCACCCTCGTCATCTCCGCGATGCTGCTGGTGCTCGACCGCATGCTGCGGCTGTTCGATTTCGTCGCGACCGAGGGCGGACCGATCAGCGTGGTGTGGCGGATGCTCGCCAACCTGCTGCCCGAATATCTCGGGCTCGGCATTCCGATCGGGCTGCTGCTGGGCGTGCTGCTCGCCTTCCGCCGCCTTGCCACCACGTCGGAGCTGGACGTGATGCGCGCGGTCGGCATGAGCTACCCGCGGCTGCTGTTCGTGCCGTTCCTCTATGCGATCGCGCTGGCGGCGGTGAATTTCGCGATCGTCGGCTTCATCCAGCCGGACGCGCGCTATTCCTATGAAAAACTGCGCTTCGAACTGCGCACCGGCGCACTCGGCGCGTCGATCAAGGTGGGCGAGTTCACGCACTTCCCCAACGGCGGCACCGTCCGCATCGAACACAGCCGCGACGGCGGGCGCAAGCTGTCGGGCATCTTCGTGCAATATGCCGACAAGAAAGGCGCGTGGTATGCGGTGACGGCCAAGTCCGGCCAGTTCCTCGCCACCGACAACCCCGACGAGATCATCTTCCGCCTGACCCACGGCACGCTCGTCAACAAGGCGGCGAATTTCGCGACTCCGCGCGTGCTGACCTTCACCTCGCACGATCTGCCGATCGCGCTGCCCAAGATGGAGAGCTTCCGCAGCCAGGGCAGTAGCAACCTCGAGATGACGCTGCCCACGCTCGCCAAGAACGGCCACAACCCGCGTGCCGACAAGGAGACGCGCGACACCAGCCGCGCCGCCTTCCACTTCCGCATCGTCGAGGTGTGCACGATGTTCCTGCTGCCAATGCTCGGGCTGGCGCTCGGCGTGCCGCCTAAACGATCCTCCTCCGCGCTCGGCGTGATCCTCGGCATCGTCATGATCGTCGCGTATCACAAGGTGAACGAATACGGCATGGCGGTCGGCGGGCTCGGCAAGATCGATCCGCTGTTCGCCTTGTGGGTGCCGTTCCTGATCTTCGCCAGCCTGGTGGTGTGGATGTTCTACACGATTGCTTTCGTGCCCGGCGGCCAGCCGATCGGCGCGCTCGAACGCGGTGCGGCCAAGCTCGGCAAGACGATCGGCCGGCTGTTGCCGCGCCGTCGGCAGGAGGCGCGGGCATGAGCGCCGCCGCCTTGTTCCCGTCGCGCACCATCGCGCTGTATATGGCGAAGATGTTCCTGGTGCGGACCTTCGCCATCCTCGGCGTGCTGGTGATCGTGCTGCAATCGCTCGACCTGCTCACCGAATCGGGCAAGATCCTCGCCTATCAGGGCAATGGCGACGCGCAGATCTGGCATTACGTCAGCCTTCGCATGCCGCAGATCATCTCGACCTTCCTGCCCTATTCGGTGCTGCTCGGCGCGATCATCACGCTGACGACGCTCAACCAGAACAGCGAAGTCATCGCGCTGAAGGCATCGGGCCTGTCCGCGCATCAGATCCTCGCGCCGCTGATGGTGGCGAGCCTCGGCGTCGCGATCCTGTCGTTCAGCTTCAACGACCGCATCGTCGCGCGCGCGACCGCCACGCTCGACCAATGGCAGAAGGTCAATTACGGCCCGCTGCCGATCGACCGGGGCGATCGGTCGAACGTGTGGGTGCGTGATGGCGACGATCTCATCCAGGTCGGGCAGATCAAGGGGCGCGGTAACGCGGCAATCCTCGGCGACGTGACGCTGTTCGATCGCGAGGGCGGCTCGCTCGCGACGATCATCAAGGCCGCGCACGGCAAACGCGAGGGCGACGGCTGGCGGATCTGGCCAGCGGCGCGGTTCGATCTGGCCGGCGACAAGGTGACCGCGCTCGGCTCGGTCGTGATCGGGCATGGCGTACGGCCCGATCAGTTCTCGCTGGCGAGCGTCGATGCCGATGGCCTGTCCTTCTCGGATCTGCACGCCGCGATCGACGATCTCACCGCCGCCGGCCGCCCGACCGCGTCGCTGGAGGGCACGCTGTGGCACAAATTGTCGAGCCCGCTGTCGGCGATGCTGATGCCGCTGCTCGGCGCGGTGGCGGCGTTCGGCATCGCGCGATCGGGCAAGTTGTTCGTGCGCGCGGTGATCGGCATGGGGCTCGGCTTTTTGTATTTCGTCGCCGACAATTTCGCGCTGGCGATGGGCAATCTGGGCGCCTACCCGCCGTTCCTCGCGGCATGGGGCGCATTCCTGCTGTTCCTGATGATCGGCGAAACCGTGCTGATCCGCACCGAGGAGTGACGTTCATGCTGCTGATCATCGGCACGATCCGCCTGCCCGCCGAAAACCTCGCCGCCGCGCGCGGAGCGATGGAAGCGATGGCGACCGCCTCGCGCGCCGAGGACGGCTGTATCGAATATGGCTATGCAGAGGATGTGCTGGAACCGGGGCGCATCCACATCAAGGAGCGCTGGCGCGATCAGGCCGCGCTCGACGCGCATTTTCAGGCGCCGCACATCGCCGCCTGGCGCGCGGCGTGGCCCGAACTCGGCATCGGCGAGCGCGCGCTGACGCTGTACGAGATTGATGAGGGTCGCGCGATCTGAGGTCGCTCCCCAGCGACAGCGGGGGCTCAGCTACGACCACCTCACCAACGGGACCCCGGCCTTCGCCGGAGACCAGCGCACGTCGAAGGTCAGCTCAGCGCTTGCCCATCGTACTGCGCACCAGCCGCCCGACCAGCACGCCCAGCCCGGCGTGGTTCGCGCCATGATAGGGCGATGCCTCACCCAGCGCGGTCACCAATCGGCGGTGCGCCTCGCCGAGTGAATGGTACGGCACGCTCGGCACGAGGTGGTGGAGCGCATGGTAGCGCAGGCCCACCGGCGCCCACAGGAACGGCAGGTAGCCCGGCGGCGGCACGTTGACGCTGTCGAGATATTGCGCGGTGACGCTCATCGCCTCGCCCTCATTCTCCCACAGATGCGCGACGAGCGTGCGGACCTGATTGAGCAACGTCGACGCCGCATAGATGCCGAGGAAGATCACGAACGCGCGCAGCGGCACGACCCGCGTCGCGACCAGCGCCACCAGAGTGATCGCCCACAGGCTCGTCGCCGCTTCGAGCCGCAGCCAGCGGGTGCGCGCCTCGCCCTCGGCCGGGCGACGGCGGAAGGCGGGGTTGATCGCCAGTGACGACGCCTGCTCGACCAGCCACGTGCGCAGCGCCGGCACCACCAGCGAGACCGGCACCAGCACCGCATAGCGCACCACCAAAGCGATCGGCGCGAGCAGCGCGGTCAGCACGAACAGCGGCAGCGTCCACGGCTTCATCAGCGCGAGCGGCAGATATTCGGGATCTTCCACCGTACCGTAGCGGGTGCGCGCATGGTGGAGGTTGTGGACGCCTTCGTACATGAACGACGGCACCATCATGGGCACGCCGAACAGCAGGTTCCAGCCCAGCCGGAAGCCCGGCACCGCGCTGTGCTTCATGTGCGTGATCTCGTGGACGAAGCTACCGGCGCGGTACAGCGCCAGCACCGCCACCACCCCGGCGAGGATCGCCCACGGCGACACCCACAGCATCGCCACACCAAGCGCCACATAGCCGACCAGAGCGGAGGCGAGGAAATCGCCCCAGTAGATCGCCGGGCTGGGCGTGTGCAGCTCGCGCGTGAGATCGGCGGCGGCGCGCAGCATCGCCTTATCGTCGAGCGTGCGATCCGGCGTCGCGCGCGTCACGGTCGCGGTGGCGGCATCGCGCCGCGCGAAAGTCATGCTCGTCATGGGGCGGTTCATTGCCCCAACATAGTGGCGTTACCATGGCAGCGACAGGGGTACGCGCGTAACGACTTGACGGCAGCCGCGCGCTGCGGCTTGTGCGGCCCGCGCGACGGGAGTGCGCGACGCTTTAGCGAGGGGCATTATCACCGTGGCGACCCAAGATTTCACGATCCGGCCGATCGACAGCAAGACCGATCGCAAGAAGTTCATCGAACTTCCCTTCCGGCTCTACAAGGACGATCCGAACTGGGTGCCGCCTCTGAAGGGCGAGGCACTCGGGCTGGTCACGCCGGCGAAGAACGGCTGGTTCAGCCACGCCAGGGCGCAACTGTTCCTTGCCGAGCGCGGCGGCACGGTCGTCGGCCGCATCTCCGCGCATATCGACACCCTTGCGCTGGAGATGCCCGGCGATCAGGGTTTCGGCCCCGGTTGCGGCCAGTTCGGCCTGCTCGATGCCGACGACGGCAAAATCGCCGCCGCGCTCATCAAGACCGCGGAGGACTGGCTGCGCGGTCAGGGCATGAACCGCGTGCTCGGGCCGATCAGCATGTCGATCTGGGAGGAGCCCGGTCTGCTGATCGAGGGTTACGACCATCCGCCGACGATCATGATGGGGCATGCCAAGCCCGAATATCGCGGCTGGATCGAGGGCGCGGGCTATCACCCGGTCAAGCAGTTGCTGACCTATGAGCTCGATATCACCAAGGAATTCCCGCCGATCGTCCAGCGCATCATCAAATCGGGCGAGAAGAACCCGCGCATCGTCATTCGCGAGGTCGACAAGAGCAAGTTCGATCGCGAGGCGGCGATCATCCTCGACATCCTCAACGATGCATGGTCGGACAATTGGGGGTTCGTCCCCCTCACCCCGCCCGAGATCAAGGACGTCGGCGTCAAGCTGAAGCCGATCGTGTTCAACGACCTGATCCGCATCGCCGAGCTGGACGGCAAGCCGGTCGCCTTCATGATTACGCTGCCCGATCTCAACGAAGCGATCATGCCGTTCAAGGGCAATCTCTTCCCGTTCAACGTCATCAAATTGCTGTGGTGGCTGCGCAAGCCCAAGGTGAAGACGATGCGCGTGCCGCTGATGGGCGTCGTCAAGGAATTGCAGGCGTCGCGCATGGCAAGCCAGCTTGCCTTCATGATGATCGAATATATCCGCGTCGCCTCGGTCAAACATTATGGCGCGACGCGCGGCGAGATCGGCTGGATCCTCGATGACAATCAGGGGATGCGTTCGATCGCCGAGACGATCCACTGCGACATCAACAAGATCTATCAGGTGTACGAAAAGACGCTGTGAGGCGAGAGACGCGGCGCCCGGATCGGTCCGGGCGCCGCAGCGACCCTGCTGGCGGGCTCAGTTCTTGACGGGATCGGTGCCGGTCAGGTCGATCCACTCCTTGCGGGTGTGGCATTCCTTCTGCTGGAGGATCGAACCGGTGATCGTGCCGACGGTGCAATAGCGAGTCTCGTGGATACGCTTGGTGGCCTTGGCGGGCGCGGCATCCGGGGCGATCGCGGCACCCTCGACCGGGGTCATCGCGCCGGGGACGGGCGCGGCGATCGAGGGCGCTGCGGCAAACGCGCAGACGGCGGCGGCGGCAGACAGAACGATCTTGAACATGGCGAAGTCCTTTGAATTTGGGAGGTGGTCGCGCGATGCGCGGCGGGCTTTAGTTCTGCGCGACGGGGTCGTTACCGGTGAGGTCGATCCAGTCCTTGCGGGTGCGGCATTCCTTGTGCGCGATCATCGAACCAGTGATCGTGCCGACCGCGCAATAGCGGGTCTCGTGCGTGCGCTTGGTGGTCTGCACCGGCGCAGCGGCAGGCGCGACGGCTGCGCCTTCGACCAGGGTAGCCGAACCGTCGACAGGGGCAGCAAACGAGGGTGCGGCGGCGAAGCTGGCGGCAGCGGCGGCGACGAGAAGAGCGGTTTTGAACATGGCGAAATCCTCTGTTGAGCGGCGTGTCCGTGCCGCGTCAGAGGTATTGCACCTGCCGTGCCAGTTTTTTCGCTACAGCGATTCCAACGGCTTAGCTGAAAAGGTCGATTCGACTACAGGTGTAGTCACCCGACTGGTGGGATCTGCCGCCAAGTGTTGGCAAATCCCACGCGATCAGAACAACCGCGAAATGCCGAGGTAGAGTTCCGCATCCGGCGCGTTGCGATCGAGCCCCGCGACACCGCCGATATCGAGTTGCACGGTCTTGCTTACCATCCATGCCAGCGACGCCGCGGCGAAGGTCTGCGTGGTCCTCTCCTCCGGATCGTCGTCGCGCAGCACCTGCGCCTCGATCGTCGCGGTGAGCGTCTTGGTCAGCTCCGCGCTCAGGCCGAGCGTCCCGCTTGCCGCGAAGTGCCGGCCGTTATCGTCCTCGTCGACCGCCGCCTCGACCTCGGGCGTGGCTTGCAGCTTGAACGTCTGGCTGAGTTCGTAGGAGACCGGCACCGTCAACCCGGCGCCCCAATCGCCCGCGCCCACCGGCGCGCGGCCGACCGGCACCGTCACGAACGGGCGCAGCGCGATCGAGAGCCCCTTGCCATCGGGATTCTGGAGGCTGACCTTGGCGCCGAGCGTCACGTCCCCTGCCCGGCCGCGGTTCTCGACCGCGCCGCTTGCGGCGTCACGCATGCGGACATGGCCATAGGGCTTCCAGCCGACCTGCGCCTCGATCGTATCGGTCAGGCCGACGCGCACCAGCGTGTCGCCGATCAGCACGGTGTCGGTGCGCCCGTCGGAATCGCGCTCCAGCGTCCAATCGGCAAGACCGGTTTCCACCGACACGCGGCCCGGCGCGATCGTACAGGGTGGACGGCCGAGATCGGGCCGGGCGGGACAATAGTCCCGCTCCTCGGCAAGCGCGGGCGTCGCCGCGAACAGAGCTGTCAATATCAAGATTTTGCGCATGAAACCCCCGACATGCGCAACGGCGCGACCGCCCGGTCGGTTCCGGGCGATCTGCGCAGGCGTTCAGCGAACGCGCGGGCCGCCGAACGGCAGCGGCGGCGGCGGACGGCGATCGCGGCGCGGAAGCTGCGCCTGATAGGCGTGGCCGCAATGCTCGACGCAATAGGGGAAACCAGGGTTCACCTTCACGCCGCAGAAGTGGAAATCGGGCTCGCCCGGGTGGCCGAGCGGCCATTTGCAGATCCGGTCGCTGAGATCGAGCAGGGTCGTCTTGCCCGCCATCTCGGCGGAGGGCTTGGCAGGCACGAGGCGGCGCGGCGGCGCGGGCGTGATCGGGGCCTGCTGCTCGCCGGGGGACTGGCGCAGGAAGCCGCCGGGGCCGACCGAACGCAGCACCGGCTGCGGCGCAGCGGCAGGCGCCGCCGGCGCGGCCGCGATGTCCTCCTCCTCAAGATCCTCGTCTTCGTCCTCCTTGGCATCCACCACGGAAGCGACCGGCGCGGCGGCGACTTCGGCGATCGGGGGTGCCGGCGGCGCGGCGACGGGCTTGGGCGCGGGCGCCTCGGCAACCGGCTTGGCAATGGCTTCGGCAGCGGGTGCCTCGTTGGGCTTCACCGGCGACGGGCGCGATTGCAGGCCGAGCCGGTGCGCCTTGCCGATCACCGCATTACGGCTGACCTGACCGAGCGCCTCCGCGATCTGGCTCGCGGTCTGGCCGTCTTCCCACATCTTCTTGAGCGTATCGATCCGTTCGTCGGTCCAGGCCATTACATCAATCTTCCTACGTGCCGGGTTGCGGGCGATGGCGGCAGCGACTAACCGATCGCGCCATGAGCAGCCAGCCCCCAATCGGTGAAATCCAGTCGGCGGTTCGCAGCGCTCCCGGCGTTCCCGTCATCAAGGACGTGAACTGGGGCGGCCTGCGAACGCTCTATATCAAGGAGGTGCGCCGTTTCTTCAAGGTCCACCTCCAGACGATCTGGGCGCCGGCGATCACCACATTGCTGTTCCTCGTCGTGTTCACCATCGCGACCGGCGCGAAACGGCCGGTGCATGTCGGCGGCATCGACATCCCGTTCGCGGACTTCATCGCGCCCGGCCTCATCATCAGTCAGGGCATGATGGGCCCGGCGTTCGCCAATTCGAGCTTCTCGCTGCTGGTCGGCAAGATCCAGGGCACGATCGTCGATTACCTGATGCCGCCGCTCTCGACGCTGGAGCTGCTCGCCGCGCTGCTGGGCGGCGCGATGACACGCGCGTTCATGGTCGGCAGCGTGTGCTGGGTGGCGATGGCGCTGTATCCGGGGCTGCATGTCGTGCCGCTGCACCTGTGGGCGGTGCTGTGGTTCGGGTTCCTGGGTGCGCTGTTCCTGTCGCTGCTCGGCGTCATCACCTCGATCTGGGCGCAGAAGTTCGATCATGCCGCAGCGGTTCAGAACTTCCTCATCGCGCCGCTGTCGCTGCTGTCTGGCACGTTCTACTCGGTCGATCATCTCGAACCCGCGTTCCGCACGTTCAGCCATTTCAACCCGTTCTTCTACATCATCTCCGGCTTCCGCTACGGCTTCCTCGGCACCGCCGACTCGCCGGTGCTGGTCGGCAGCATCGTGGTGTTCGCGGTCGACGCGGTGCTGTTCGCGGTGTGCTACCGGCTGCTGGCGAAGGGCTGGCGGCTCAAGAGCTGATGCGATTCGCAGGAGTGTTGACGCTCGGGGGCTCGCCCAAGTAAATGCGCTCTCCGGCGGCTCCGTTGCGGGCCGCCTTTTTCGTTTCCAGTCAAGGAGCGCGTCGTCATGCCGATCACCCCACTCATGCCAGTGTACCCGCGGTGCGGCGTGCGCCCGGTGCGAGGCGAGGGCTGCTACCTGATCGGCGAGAATGGCGAACGCTATCTCGACATGGCGGCGGGCATCGCGGTCAACGCGCTCGGCCACGGCCACCCGCATCTGGTGAAGGCGATCGCGGATCAGGCGGCGACGCTGATGCACGTCTCGAACCTCTACGGCAGCCCGCAGGGCGAGAGCCTCGCGCAGCGCATCGTCGACAACAGCTTCGCCGATACGGTGTTCTTCACCAATTCGGGCACCGAAGCGGTCGAATGCGCAATCAAGACCGCGCGGCGCTACCATTTCGTGAACGGCCATCCTGAGCGCACCACACTCATAACCTTCAACAACGCGTTCCACGGGCGCACGATGGGCGCGATCTCGGCGACCAACCAGCCCAAGATGCGCGACGGGTTCGAGCCGCTGCTGCCCGGCTTCGCCTATGCGCCGTTCAACGATCTCGAAGCCGCGCTCGCGCTGATCGACGATACCACCGCCGGCTTCATGGTCGAGACGATCCAGGGCGAAGGCGGCGTTTCGGCGGCCACACCCGAGTTCATCCAGGGCCTGCGCAAGGCGTGCGACGAACACGGGCTGCTGCTCGTGCTCGACGAGGTCCAGTGCGGCTATGGGCGCACCGGCAAGATGTGGGCGTATGAGCATTACGGTATCACCCCGGACATCATGTCGGTGGCGAAGGGCATCGGCGGCGGCTTCCCGCTCGGCGCGTGCCTCGCCACCGAGGAGGCCGCGAAGGGCATGGTGTTCGGCACCCACGGCTCGACCTACGGCGGCAACCCGCTGGCGATGGCGGCAGGCGAAGCGGTGCTCGACGTGATGCTCGAACCCGGCTTCCTCGATCATGTGACCGCGATGGGCGAGCGGCTGCGTGGCGCGCTCGAGCAGATGATTCCCAACCACGACACGGTGTTCGACAGCGTACGCGGCAAGGGGCTTATGCTCGGCCTCAAGCTGAAAGATGCGGTCGTGGCGCGCGATTTCGTTGCGCATGCCCGCGACCAGCACGGGCTGCTCACCGTTTCGGCGGGAGAGAACGTCGTGCGCGTCCTGCCGCCGCTGGTGATCGAGGAAAGCCACATCGCCGAGGCGATCGAAAAGCTGAGCGAGGCGGCGCGGACCTATGTGCCGGCGAGCGATGACTGATATCAACACCGTTCGTCCCGAGTAGCTGTCGAGCTTGCCGAGGCGGCGTATCGAGGGACATGTCTCTCGATACGAGTCCTCGACACGCTCGGCCTCTCCTCGACACGAACGGGTCTGGGGGCCTGCCATGACCATCCGCCACTTCCTCTCCCTCACCGATGCGGGCGCCGATGGCGTCGCCGCGATCCTCGCCGATGCGCTCGACCGCAAGGCGGCACGCGCCGGCTGGCCCAAGGGCAAGGCCGATGCCGATGCCCCGCTCGCCGGGCACACGCTGGCGATGGTGTTCGAGAAAAGCTCGACCCGCACGCGCGTGTCCTTCGACGCGGCGATCCGCCAGCTCGGCGGTGCGCCGGTGGTGCTCGACAGCGGCACGACGCAGCTCGGTCGCGGCGAAACGGTGGCGGACACCGCGCGCGTGCTGTCGGGCTATTGCGACGCGATCATGCTGCGCACCGACGATCCCGACAAGCTTGCGGAGATGGCGCATCATGCCTCGGTGCCGGTCATCAACGGGCTGACCGACACGTCGCATCCCTGCCAGATCATGGCCGATCTGCTGACGATCATCGAGAGCGGCAAGGCGCTGCCCGGTCTCAAGGTCGCGTGGCTCGGCGATGGCAACAACGTGCTCGCCTCGATCATCGAGGCGGCCGGGCTGATGCAGTTCGACGTGGTCGCCGCCTGCCCGCAAGGCTTCATGCCGCCCGAGAGCGACCTCACGCTGGGGCTCGGCCGCGCGCGCGTAGTGGGGAACCCGCGCGAGGCGGTCGAGGGTGCGGACATCGTCGTCACCGATACGTGGATCTCGATGGGTCAGGCGCATGCCGAAACCAAGCTCGCCGCGATGATGCCCTATCAGGTCACGGCCGAGCTGATGGCGCACGCCAAGCCGGACGCGAAGTTTCTCCACTGCCTCCCCGCACACCGCGGCGAGGAGGTGACGGCGGAGATCATCGACGGCCCGCAATCGCTGATCTGGCCCGAGGCGGAGAACCGGCTGCACGCGCAGAAATCGATCCTGCGCTGGTGCTTCGGGCAGATCGGTTGATCCGCGCCGGTCAGCCACCCACATAGCCGCCTCTACAGCGCCACACCCGTTACCCCAGCGCACGCTGGGGTCTCCCCGGGGAACGGCGCGCCCGTGCCGCGAAAGACCCCAGCTTTCGCTGGGGTGACGATTTTGGCTGGGTGCTGGAAGACCGCGATGACCGACCTCCCCTCCGCCGATCTCGACCTCGCGCTCGGCTTCACGATCCCCGAGCGGCATGCGCGCGGCCGCATCGTGCGGCTCGGCCCGGTGCTGGAGCGCATCCTCTCCGCGCACGCCTACCCCGCCCCGATCGAGGCGTTGCTGGCGGACGCGCTCACCCTGACCGCACTGATCGGCTCGACGCTAAAGGATGCGGGCGGCCAGCTCACGCTTCAGGCGCAGACCGACAACGGCATCGTCAGCCTGCTGGTGTGCGACTATCGCGGCGGCGAGCTGCGCGGCTATGTCCAGTATGACGCGGGCCGGCTCGCCGATGCGCCGGTCGATCCGAGCCTATTCGCGCTATTCGGCAGCGGCTATCTCGCGATCACCTTCGATCAGGCGACCACGGGCGAACGCTATCAGGGCATCGTCCCGCTCGACGGCGATTCGATTGCGGATGCGGCGGCGAACTATTTCCTTCAGTCCGAACAGATCCCCACGCTGATCCGGCTCGGTCGCGCGCGAGACGGGCGCGTGACCGGCGGGCTGTTCCTCCAGCATCTGCCTGAGGGCGAGGAAGGCCGCGAGCGGCTCCACGTCCGGCAAGATCATCCCGAATGGGAGCATGTCGCGCTGCTCGGCCAGACGATGGGTGCAGACGAGTTGACCGACACCGCGCTCCCGCTCGAGACGCTCGTGTGGCGGCTGTTCAACGAGGAGCCGGAGGTGCGCACCCTCGCGCGCCAGCCGATCGTGCGCGGCTGCCGCTGCTCGCCCGACTATATTGCGCAGGTCCTCGCCAAGTTTCCGCCCGAGGAACAACGCGAGATGGCCAACGAATCGGGCGTCATCACCGTGGACTGCGCCTTCTGCGCGCAGAAGTTCCCGGTATCGATCGAGAATCGTTGCGAAACCTGAACGATATTGAAACCCGCCACAGAAAACCCCAAATTCTGTACCAAGCGGTCGCGCCTGCGGTTCGCAGGGGGCTTGGGGAAGAATGATGCGTGTGTGGCGGATGATGTGCGCGGGGACCGCCGCGCTTATGGCGGCTGGCATTGCGACGGCGGCGGCGCCTCAAGCGGCGTCGTCGGCGGCGCTGTCGCGGCTCGAGACCGGGCAATATGCGCTCACCATCGTCGGCTCGACCGCGCCGGCGCGGCTGGTCTGCCTCGCCGATGCGGCGATGCTGGTGCAGCTTCAGCATCCCGGCGCACCATGCTCGCGGCTGATCGTTGCGGATACGCCGGACAGCACGACGATCAACTATAGTTGCGCAAGCGGCGGCCACGGCCGAACCGTAGTTACGATCACGACGCCACGGTCGTTCGACCTTCAGACGCAAGGTATTTCGGGCGGTGCGCCGTTCGACCTGGACTACCAGGGTCGTCGGGTGGGCGCTTGCGGCGCACGCTCCACCGCATCGCGTTAAACCTTTAGCGAGGATCGGCGTTTAAGACGGGCAAGTGTGCTTCTCGGCATGCTTTTTCCCATAGCGCCCATCAGGGCAGCACTGGGCCGCCTTCGGGCGGCCCGTTTTTTATGGGCGGCATTGCACCGGGTCGCCCGCCCCCTTAAACTTACCCGGATCATGACAAACGGCAGCACTCTAGCGGTCGCCCTGATTTCGGGCGGCCTGGATTCGATGGTATCGGCAGCGCGCGCGCGAGAGGACGGGCACCGGCTGCTCGCCCTGTCGATCGACTATAATCAGCGCCACAAGGTCGAACTCGCCGCCGCGCGTCGTATCGCGACCACGCTCGGCGTGGAACGCCATGTCGTGCTGCCGCTCGATCTGTCGGCGTTCGGCGGCTCGGCGTTGACCGCCGACATCGACGTACCGAAAGACGGCGTTGGCGAGGGTATTCCCGTCACCTATGTGCCCGCACGCAACACGATCTTCCTCAGTCTCGCGCTCGGCTGGGCCGAAGCGGCGGGCGCGCGCGATCTGTATATCGGCGTCAACGCGCTCGATTATTCGGGCTATCCCGATTGTCGCCCTGAGTTCATCAAGGCGTTCGAGGATATGGCGGAGGTCGCCACCAAGGCCGGCGTCGAGGGCAAACCGTTCCGCATCCAGGCACCGCTCCAGCACATGACCAAGGCCGATATCGTGCGCGAGGCGGCACGGCTGGGGCTCGACGCGGGGATGAGCTGGTCCTGCTACGATCCCGCGCCGGGTGGCGTGCATTGCGGCCAGTGCGACAGTTGCCGGCTGCGCGCAAAGGGCTTCAGCGACGCCGGCCTGCCCGACCCGACCGTTTACGCGGCCTGATGTTCCCCTTCTGATGTCCTACGCCGTCAAGGAAATGTTCCTCACGCTGCAAGGCGAAGGGGTCAATGCCGGCCGCCGCGCGGTGTTCGTCCGCTTCGCCGGGTGCAATCTGTGGTCGGGTCGCGAGGAGGACCGCGCCGCCGCGATCTGCAAATTCTGCGATACCGATTTCGTCGGCATGGATGGTCTGGGCGGCGGGCGCTTCGCCGATGCCGGGGACCTGGCGACAGCGGTGGCGGGCTTCTGGGGCGACGACCGCGAACGCCGCTTCGTCGTACTGACCGGCGGCGAGCCGATGTTGCAGGTCGACGATGCGCTGGTCGATGCGCTGCACGCGCGCGGCTTCACCATCGCGATCGAGACGAACGGCACCCTGCCCGTCCACCCCGGCATCGACTGGGTGTGCGTCAGTCCCAAGGCGGGCAGCGCGGTGGTGCAGCGTTCCGGCGACGAACTGAAGCTGGTCTGGCCGCAGGCGGGCAGCGATCCGCAGGCGCTGGAACAGTGGGACTTCGCCAATTTCCTCGTCCAGCCAATGGACGATGCCCATGCCGCCGAGAATCAGGCGGCGGCGATCGCCCTGGCGATGGCACGCCCGAAGTGGCGACTGAGCCTCCAGACCCACAAGCACCTCGGCCTGCGCTGATATGCTCCCCGGCGAAGGCTGGGGAGCGGCGCTCCGAGGGTACTTCCGCAGCATGTATCCCCCCTACGCCGCGCCACCCTTGATCGCGTCGGATCACTCAATATCTCTGCATTGATCGTTTTACTCGATCGACGAGAACGAACTTCCCAATTTCCCCGACCGGGGCGCCTTGCCTATATCCGTCTCGTTCACTGCAAAGGAGAATATTGCATGTCGATCATCGGCAAGACGATCAAACCGTTCACCGCGACCGCGTACAAGGAAGGCAAGTTCGTCGACGTGACCGATGCCGATGTGAAGGGCAAGTGGTCGGTGTTCTTCTTCTATCCGGCTGACTTCACGTTCGTGTGCCCGACCGAACTCGAAGACCTCGCCGACATCTACCCGACGCTCCAGAAGATGGACGTCGAAGTGTACTCGGTTTCGACCGACACGCACTTCAGCCACAAGGCATGGCACGACACCTCGCCCGCGATCGGCAAGATCAACTATTACATGCTCGGCGACCAGAACCACACGATCTCGAACAACTTCGACATCCTGCGTGAAGGCGTCGGCCTCGCGGATCGCGGCACGTTCGTGGCGGACCCCGATGGCGTCGTCCAGCTCGTCGAGATCACGCCCGAGGGCGTGGGCCGCAACGCCGCCGAGCTGCTGCGCAAGATCAAGGCCGCGCAATACTGGGCGTCGCATCCCGGCGAAGTGTGCCCGGCCAAGTGGGAAGAGGGTGAGACCACGCTCGCTCCTTCGCTCGATCTCGTCGGTAAGATCTAACCGATAGCCCCTGAAGGGTCGCACGTGGCCCGGGGTGGACGATCGTCTGCCCCGGGCCATTTTATTGTAAACACCTGAGGATTTCCCCCATGCTCGACGCAAATCTGACGCAGCAGCTCAAGGCATACCTGGTCAACATCCGGGAGCCGATCGAACTGGTCGCTTCGCTCGGTGACGACGCCAAATCGCGCGAGATGGGCGAACTCCTCGCGGAAATCGCCGCCCTTTCCGACAAGATCGCGGTGATCGACGGCGTCGATGCGCGCAAACCGAGCTTCATGATCCACCGCGCCGGCACCGACATCGGCGTGCGTTTCGCCGGCCTGCCGATGGGGCATGAGTTCACCAGCCTCGTACTCGCGCTGCTCCAGGTCGGCGGGCATCCGTCGAAGGCGGCGGCCGAACTGATCGAGCAGATCAAGGCGCTCGACGGCGACTTCACCTTCGAGACCTATTTCTCGCTGACCTGTCAGAACTGCCCCGACGTGGTGCAGGCGCTCAACCTGATGGCGGTGCTCAATCCCCGCATCAAGCATACCGCGATCGACGGCGCGCTGTTCAAGGCCGAGGTCGACGAACGCAAGATCATGGCGGTGCCGACCGTGTACCTCAACGGCGAGCCGTTCGCATCCGGCCGCATGGAGCTGGAGCAGATCGTCGCCAAGATCGACAGCGGTGCGGAGACGCGCGCCGCCGAGAAGATCAAGACCAAGGCGCCCTTCGACGTGCTGATCGTCGGCGGCGGCCCCGCCGGCGCGGCCGCGGCGATCTACACAGCGCGGAAAGGCATCCGCACCGGCGTCGCCGCCGAGCGGTTCGGCGGGCAGGTGCTCGACACGATGGGGATCGAGAATTTCGCCTCGGTTCCGCACACCGAAGGGCCGAAATTCGCCGCCGATCTCGAACGCCATGTCCGTGATTACGACGTCGACATCATGAACCTTCAGCGCGCGGAGAAGATCGTGCCCGCTACGGAAGTGGGTGGTCTGCACGAAGTGCGCCTCGCCAATGGTGCGAGCCTCAAGACGCGCACCTTGATCCTGTCGACCGGCGCGCGCTGGCGGCAGATGGGGGTTCCCGGCGAGGAGCAATACAAGAACAAGGGCGTGGCCTATTGCCCGCACTGCGACGGCCCGCTGTTCAAGGGCAAGCGCGTCGCGGTGATCGGCGGGGGCAACTCGGGTGTCGAGGCCGCGATCGACCTTGCCGGGATCGTCGCGCACGTCACGCTGATCGAATATGACGCCGATCTGCGTGCGGACGCGGTATTGCAGCGCAAGCTCGCCAGCCTGCCCAACGTCAAGATCATCACCTCGGCGCTCACCACCGAAGTGATCGGCGATGGCGAGAAGGTGTCGGGGCTGGTGTACAAGGATCGTAATCACGACACGCTGCACGAGGTCGAACTGGAAGGCATCTTCGTCCAGATCGGGCTGGTGCCGAACACCGAGTTCCTGCGCGATACGGTCGCCCTCTCCCCGCGCGGCGAGATCGAGATCGATCATCGCGGCGAGACCTCGCGCCCCGGCATCTTCGCCGCAGGCGACGCGACCACGGTGCCGTACAAGCAGATCGTGATCGCGGCGGGCGATGGCGCAAAGGCGGCCCTCTCGGCGTTCGACTACCTGATCCGCAACGAACCCGTCGATGCCGCCGAACAGGAACTGGTCGCGGCGGAGTAAAACCCCTACGTCGCTCCGGCGCAGGCCGGGGCGGTTTCCCGCGACGCCGTGCTCCCGCGCACGCGGGAGAACCGGCGATGACGAGAGCGCCCACCGCCCCACGTCACCCCAGCGCACGCTGGGGTCTTCCGCGGTGGCCGCACCCCTTCAACGCACAAGACCCCAGCGTGCGCTGGGGTGACGAGGTTGGCCGTCCGGGGCGCCGCGCGATCGGCTCGCCGCTCGCCTCGACACCCAGCCGGTCCGACCTTCGCCGGGGCGACGTTTTCGGCTAGGGCGTTCACATTTGATCGACGGAGCAGCACCCTGGTCGCCACCTATCTCCCGACGCTGAAACAGCTCCAGTACCTCGTCGCGTTGCAGGACCACGGCCATTTCGGCCGCGCGGCGGATGCGTGCTTCGTCACGCAGTCCACCCTGTCCGCCGGCATCCGCGAACTGGAAACGCTGATCGGCGTGGTGCTGGTCGAGCGCACGCGGCGTGTGGTGCGCTTCACGCCGCTCGGCGATCGCATCGCCGAGAAGGCGCGGCGCGTGCTGCGCGAGGCGGACGAGCTTGGCGATATGGCGCGCGCCGCCGGGCGGCCGCTTTCGGGCGACATGCGGATGAGCGTCATCCCAACGATCGCGCCGTTCATGCTGCCCCGCATCCTGCCGCGCCTGCGCCGCGACTATCCCGAACTGCGCCTGTTCCTGCGTGAGGAAGCGAGCGCGCAGGCGTGCGAGGGGCTCAACCACGGCCGCACCGATTGCGTGCTGCTTGCCCTGCCCTATGCGTGCGGCGAAGTCTCGTCGCAGGTGCTGTTCGAAGACCGGCTGTTCCTCGCCGGGCCGGAAGCGGAGATCGGCAAGGGCGGCGCGGGCGTCAACGCCGATGCGATCGACGAGACGCGGCTGCTCCTGCTGGAGGACGGGCATTGCCTCAAGGACCATGCGCTCGCCGCGTGCAACCGGCCCGAATTGCGCGCGGAGGCGACGATGCTCGGCACGTCGCTCCACACTATCGTGCAGATGGTCGACAACGGGCTCGGCGTGACGATGCTGCCCGAGATGGCGCTCGACGCCGGCATTCTCGACCATACTAGCCTCGTCGCGCGGCCGCTTGCCGCTGCGAACCCGTCGCGCAAGATCGCGCTGGTATGGCGGCGCGCTTCCCCGCGGGAAAAGGACTTCCAGTTGCTCGCCGACGCGCTCGCCGAGTCACATTGATGTCGATTAACGAGAAACCATTTCGCCCCTGATCCGTATTTCAGGCGAGCGCCCGCATCGGCGCGGCCCGAAACACTCAGGAGAACCCGATGATCCGCACCACCAAAGCCTCCCTCGCCGCGATCGCCACGCTGATGATCGCGGGCGCCGGCGTCGCGCAGACCACCGCACCGACCGCACCCGGCACGCCCGTAGCCCCCGCCACGACGCCCGGCGCCGCGCCCTCGGCTGCGACGCCCGCCGCGCCGAACCCGACCGTCGGCGGTGCGGCGATGGATGCGACCAAGCCGATCCCCGTCAACGCGAGCGCCGCGCCCAACCTGTCGACGCTGGTCAAGGCAGCCACCGCGGCCGGCCTGGTCTCGACGCTGTCCGGCCCCGGCCCCTTCACCGTGTTCGCGCCGACCAACGACGCGTTCGCGCGGCTCGCGCCCGGCACGGTCGACACGCTGATGAAGCCCGCCAACAAGGCGACGCTGACCAAGGTGCTGACCTACCACGTCGTTCCCGGCAAGATCACCATCGCACAGCTTCAGGCGCAGGCGCAGGCCGGCGGCGGCAGCACCACGCTGACCACGGTCGAAGGCGAGCCGCTCAAGGTGACGGTCAACAACAACGTGATCGAACTGGCCGACGTGAACGGCAACAAGAGCTATATCGAGACCGCCGACGTGATGCAGTCGAACGGTGTCGTGCATGTCGTCAACGGCGTGCTGCTGCCCAAGCTCGGCTGATCGCACGAAGACGCGACGGAAGGCCCGCGACCGCCCCGGCGGTCGCGGGCCTTTCGCGTTTCAGGACTGCCAACGCGCCGCCGCCGCATCATCGCTGTCGCGCGGCTCGACCCAGCGCTCGGCCCCGCTCAGCGTCTCCTTCTTCCAGAACGGCGCCTCGGTCTTGAGCCGGTCGATCAGGAAGGCGCATGCTTCAAGCGCAGCGGTGCGGTGGCGCGCGGCGGTGCCGACGAACACCACCAGATCGCCCGGCAGCATTCGCCCGACGCGGTGGGTGATGCGCACGCCGATCAGATCCCAGCGCGCGACCGCCGTCTCGGCGAGCGCGACCAGCGCCGCCTCGGTCGCGCCGGGATAATGTTCGAGCGTCAGCGCCGCGACCCCGTCGTCGGCGCGGACGATGCCGGTGAAGGTAGCGATCCCCCCGGCCCCACTCGCGGCGATGGCGGCATGTTCGGCGCCGACCTCGATCGCACCCGGATCGACCGTGACGGCGATCATCCGCCCGTCACCGGCGGGAAGATCGCGACCTCGCGCGGGCGGCCGAGCTTGGCGTCGAGCGGCACGAACCGCTGGTCGATTGCTGCACGCAGCCGCGCCGGCTCCGCGAACGCTTCGGCATGGCCGGCGCTGCGCCCGGCCAGCCACGCGACGAGATCGGCGACGGTCGCCACCGCCTCGGGCACGTCCAGGACTTCCGCGCCGGTGCCGATCTTCTCGCGCACCCAGGCAAAATAGAGGATCTCGGTCATCGTCAGTCCATATGCTTGAGGCCGACGCGGAGATAATCCCAGCCGGTGATGAGCGTGAGCGCCGCCGCCCCCCACAAGGCGATCAGGCTCAACAGGTGCAGCACCGGCCAGCCCGGCAGCGCCCCCGCAAGGATCAGCCCGCCCAGCGCGATCAGTTGCAAGGTCGTCTTCCACTTGGCGAGCCGCGATACGGGCACCGACACCTGCAACTGCGCGAGGAATTCGCGCAGGCCCGACACCGCGATCTCGCGCAAAAGGATGATGAGCCCGGCGATCAGGTTCACCCCGGCGATGTCGTGATCGGCCACCAGCAGCAGCACCACGGCCGCGACCATGATCTTGTCGGCGATCGGATCGAGGAAGATGCCGAGTTTCGAGACCGTACCCTGCGCGCGGGCGAGATAGCCGTCGAAATAATCGGTAATGCCCATCAGGCAATAGAGCGCGAAGCCGATCGCATAGCCGGTGCTCCACGCCGGCCACCACAAGGCCCACACAAGGAGCGGCACCGCGACGATTCGCGACAGGGTGAGCAGATTGGGCAACGTCAGCATCGTCCGTCTCTAGCCCCGCCACGCGCCGGGCGAAAGGCGCTGCGCATGAACGCCGGATGACAAGCGGGTTGCCGCTGCCTTGCGCGCTCGTCTATGCGTTGCCATCTTTTCGCCATCCACAGACCACGGACCCTAACATGCTCAACGCGCTCGGCTTACTGAAGGAGCGCCGATTCCTGCCGCTTTTCACGACGCAGTTTCTGGGAGCATTCAACGACAACCTGTTCAAGACCGCGATGGTGCTGTTCGCCACCTACCAGATCTACCACAATCCGTCGGGCGAACAGAATTTCAACGCACTCGCCACCGCGATCGGCATCATCCCGTTCTTTCTGCTGTCCGCGCTGTCCGGACAATTGGCCGACACGCACGACAAGGCACGCATCATCCGCATCGTGAAAACGGCGGAGGTCGGCATCATGCTGCTCGGTGCGGGCGGTCTGCTGATCGCGAGTTCGGGGATGACGACGCTCGGCATGGCGATGATGCTGTCGGCGGTGCTGTGTCTCGGCGTGCATTCGGCGTTCTTCGGGCCGATCAAATATGCCATCCTGCCGCAGCACCTGAAGGACGACGAGGTGCTCGGCGGGACCGGACTGGTCGAGGCGGCAACCTATCTCGCCATCCTGATCGGCACCGTGGCGGCCGGGCTGCTGTCGGTACGCGGCACCGCGATCACGGTGCTGGTGGTCGCGGGGGTGGGCTGGTTGATGGGGCTGCTCGTGCCGGCCGCGCCGCGCATGGGGCCGGAACTGAAGGTCAATTTCAACCCGTTCACCTCGTCGTGGCGGCTCATCAACGCGACCATGCACATCCCGCGCCTGTTCCTGTCGATCTGCGCGATCAGCTTCTTCTGGACGATGGGGGCGATCCTCATCATCATCTTCCCGCCGCTGGTTAAGAACGTGCTGACCGCGGACAAGCAGGTGTCGACCTTCGTGATCGCCTTGTTCTCGGTCGGCGTGGCGATCGGATCGGTGGCGATCAACGCGATGCTCGGCGGCAAGACTTCCGCAAAATACGGGCCGTTCTGCGTGCTGGCGATGGGCGCGTGCATCGTCGTCTTCTCGCTGCTGACGCGCACCTTCCCGCATGCGGCGGCGGGCACGCTCTACGATCTGCCGACCTTTCTTGAAACGCCGCACGGCGTGCTGATCGTCGCTGTGCTCATGGCGATCGCGGTGACCGGCGGCATGTTCGTGGTGCCGCTCTACGCTTTCCTGACGACGACCGTCACAAAGGACCAGACCGCGCGCACCGTAGCGGCCAACAACGTGGTCAACTCGGGCGCGATGGTGGTCGGCGCGCTGCTGGTGCAGGGGCTCGCGCTGACGGGTATCACGCCCGAGAACATGCTGTTCGTGGTGGCGGCGATGTCGCCGGTGTCTGCGCTGCTCGCGTGGAAACTGCACCTCGCCTGCGACTAGAGCGCCTCAGGCGTGGGCGCGGATACGGGCGATATCGTCACCCCGGCGCACGCTGGGGGTGACGATCGTGGCGCGCGCCGTCAGAAGATGAATGTGTAGAAACAGATGAAAAAGGCGGTGAAGCTCAGCACGAAGAGCTTCAGGTCGGTGTCCTCGCTACGCCGTGCCTCCAGCGCCTGCGCGAGCGCGATCGATTGGCGGAAGGGATGGCGCGGCGCCGGGGCGGGAAGGCGATAGGATGTCTGCATGGCGAAGTGTTAACGCGCCGTTTACGATTCCGGCCACCACGACTTACGGTTAATACCTATCCCGTTTTGGAGCAGATCGCGCCCGCGCTTCGCCCGCCTCAATCCTCCGCCATCTGATGCGACGCCGCCTCGAGCACGTCGGTGAAGCGCCGGCGCCACCAGAACACGTCCTGCTGCTCGATATTGTCCATCATCGCCCGCCAGCGCGCCTTGCGTTCGGCGAGCGGCATCGCGAGCGCAGTGGCGATCGCGTCGGACACCTCCTCGGGGCTGTGCGGGTTGACGAGCAACGCGTCGGTCAACTGCTCGGCAGCCCCCGCGAAGCGCGAGAGGATCAGCACACCGGGATCGTCCTCATCCTGCGCGGCGACATATTCCTTTGCGACCAGGTTCATGCCGTCGCGAAGCGGCGTCACCAGCGCGACGCGCGCGGCGCGGTACATGCCGACCAGTTCGGCGCGCGGATAGCCCTTGTTGACGTAGCGGATCGGCACCCATTCCACGTCGGAAAACTCGCCGTTGACCCGACCCGACAGCGAATCGAGCGTTGCGCGGATCTCCTGGTAGCTCTGCACCTCGCCGCGCGAGGGCGGCGCAATCTGGAGGAGGAAGACGCGCCCGTGCTGTTCCGGGTTGGCGGACAGGAAGCGCTCGTAGCCGAGGAACCGCTCCTGCAAGCCCTTCGAATAGTCGAGCCGGTCGACGCCGATCATCATCGTGCGCCCGTCGGCGCTCTCGCGCATCCGCGCGAACCGCTCGCGCGCGACGTCGCTGGTCGCGCTGGCACGGAAGTCGGCGGTGTCGATGCCGATCGGATCGGCGATCAGGCGGACGCTGTGGTCCTCGTATGTCATCACTCCCTCGGCGTCGATCTCCGCACCGAATTGCGTGCGCGCGTAGTCGCGAAACGCATCGAGCGAATCCTCGGTCTGGAAGCCGATCACGTCGTAGGCGAACAAGGATTCGACCAGTTCGCGGTGGCTCGGCAGCGACAGCAGCAGCCGGGTCGGCGGCCAGGGGATGTGGAGGAAGAAGCCGATCCGGTTCCGGCACGCCCGCGCGCGCAGCTCGCGCCCGAGCGGAATGAGGTGATAGTCGTTCACCCACACCAGATCGTCCCGCTCGATCAGCGGTGCGACCGTGTCGGCGAAGCGTGCGTTGACGCGCGCATAGCCGCCCGCGAAGCCGCGCTCGTATTCCGCCAGGTCGATGCGGTAGTGGAACAGCGGCCACAAGGTCCGGTTGGCGAAACCGTTGTAATATTCGTCGATATCCTGCGCTTCGAGGTCGATCGTCGCGGTGGCGACGCCTTCGTTGCGCTGAAAGTTGATGTTGCCGGTGAAGGTTTCGGTCTCCTCGCCCGACCAGCCAAACCACATGCCGGCGCTTTCGCGCAAAGCGGCGGACAGCGCGACGGCGAGGCCACCCTGCGCACCCCCGCCACTCGGCGCGGAGACGCGGTTGGATATGATGACGAGACGACTCACCGTACGGAACTCCACGGTTTGCTGAGCAGGACAGCGCAGTTGATGATCCCGACCAACGAATAAGTCTGCGGATAATTCCCCCACAATTCGCCATTTGCGGGATCTATGTCTTCGGACAACAGCCCGGCGGCGGTGCGACGCGCCAACATCTCCTCGAACAAGGCGCGCGCATCGGCGGTGCGGCCGGTCGCCTGCAACGCCTCGATCAGCCAGAAGGTGCAGACGTTGAACGCGGTTTCGGGCAGGCCGAAATCGTCCTCGGTATCGTAGCGCAGCATGTTCGATCCACGCCTGAGGCCCGCCTCGACCGCTTCGAGCGTGCCGAGGAAGCGCGGATCGTCGGGCGCGAGGAAGCGCAGATCGAGCAACTGGATCAGGCTCGCGTCGAGATCGTCGCCGTCGAAGGTGGCGGACAGGTGCCGCACGTCTGCGCGCCACGCGGCGCCCTCGATCCGTGCGCGCATTTCAGCGGCGCGCCCGCACCAGAACTGGCGGCGCTCCTCCAGCCCGAGCGCGCCGGCGGCATTGCCGAGCCGGTCGCACGCCGCCCAGCACATCGCGGCGGAATAGGTGTGGACGTGGCTGCGCGTGCGCAATTCCCACAGGCCCGCGTCGGGCTTGTCGTACACCGCCCACGCGCGCTCCCCCACCGTCTCCAGCGCACGGAAATCCTCGACGCCGCCGATACGGAACAGCCGCTGATCGAAGAACGCCTGCGCGTTGCACAGGATGATCTGGCCGTAAGCATCGTGCTGGATCTGCTCGTACGCCTGATTGCCGACGCGCACCGGCCCCATGCCGCGATAGCCGGTGAGGCCGGTGGCAACGCGCTCCTCCAGCGTCGCCTCCCCGCCGACGCCGTAGAGCGGCTGGATATGCCCACCCTGCACGCCCTCCCCCGCACCGTCGACGATGTTGCGGAGATATTCGAGATACCCCTCCAGCACATCGAGCGCGCCGAGCCGGTTGAGCGCCTGCACGGTGTAATACGCGTCACGGATCCAGCAGTAGCGATAATCCCAATTGCGCCCGCTGTCGGCATGTTCGGGGATCGAAGTGGTGAGCGCGGCGACGATCGCGCCGGTTTCCTCGTGCTGGCACAATTTGAGCGTGATCGCCGCGCGGATCACCGCCTCCTGCCATTCGAGCGGCGTGGCCAGCCCGCGCACCCAGTGACGCCATTCGTCGGCGGTGCGTTCGAGCATCATCTCGATCGTCGCGGGAATCTCGCCGGTGAAGCTCTCGTCGGGGCCGAGGAAGAAGTACAGCGGCCGCTCGACGCGGAACAGCCGTTCCTCCTTGATCCAGCCGACCGGAGCATTGGTGGTCAACCGCAACGTCATTTTGTTGTTGAGGTAGCGGATATGGTTCGAGCCTTGCGTCGTCTCGACATCGGCGCCGCCCCAGTCACGCGCCGGGCGCAGTCGCGTGCGGATGCGTGGGCTGCCCGCCACTGGCCGCACGATGCGCACGAACGCGACCGGGCGGTAGGTGCGGCTGTGGCGCACATAGCGCGGGCAGAAATCCACGACTTCGATCGCGTTGCCGGCATCGTCCTCGTGCCGGGTGACGAGGATCGGCGTATTGCGCAGATAGTGCTGCGTGGTCCTGACGGTGCCGTCGAGGTCGATCTCCCAGAAACCGCGCGCATGCTCGCCGCCGCTCTCGCCACCCTTTGGCGCGTCATCGAGCAGCGAGCAGAACACCGGGTCGCCATCGACGCGCGGCACGCACCCCCAGGAATAGCGACCGGCCCGATCGACCAGCGCGGACACCTGACAATTGCCGATCGGCCACAGATCGAGCGTTGCGGTCATGCGGCGATCTCACCCAGCCAGCCGCGCACGGCGGCGGGATCGGGCAGGCCATAGTCGGCGGCGGTCGCGCGCGGCGCCCCGACGAGGATGCCGTGGCCACCCTGCTCGCGCACCACCACGAAGGCGGTCTCGTCGGTCAGGTCGTCGCCGATGAAGACCGGCACCGTTCCGGCCATCTCCGGCCGCTTCATCAGCCGCGCGACCGCGACGCCCTTGTCGCTGCCGGGGACGCGCAGTTCGACCATCATCTTGCCATGCTGCGTGGCGAGTTCGTGGCGCGCCGCCAGCCGCTCGGCGAGAAGGAGCGCCTCCGCCTCGAACGCGGGCGCGAGCCGAAAGTGCAGCGCGACGCCGAAACTCTTTTCCTCCACGATCACGCCGTCGCGGGCTGCCGCGGCCGCGCGCATCGCCTCGGCCACGTCGGTGAGGCTCTGCGGGCGGACCGGATGCGCGGAGATGCCGTGCCAACGATGCTCGCAGCCATGGCTGCCGGACACCGCGAGCGTCTGCGCGACGGGGCCGAGCAACGCGTCGAGCTGCGCGATCGAGCGGCCGCTGACGATCGCGACGCGGCCGCCCAGCCGACGTGCGAGGCCGGCGAGCAGATCGGCGAGCGCGGGATCGACCGCGACGCCATCGGGACGGTCGGCGATATCGACCAAAGTCCCGTCGAAATCCAGAAACAGGGTGGCGGACTCGAGCAGAGTGCGCGGCGGGGCGGGCAAAAGCAAAGCGTCCGTGGCGGCGGACATCCGGTTCTCCTTCGTGTGAGCGGCACTTCGTTACGCAACGAGTACGAAGCGACACCCGTTGGACGAGCGGCGGCGCAAGAGGTTCCCCCACGAGCCCCGCGCTGAGAATGATTCGCTGGTGGAACTACCCGCCGTGGCCGGGCGTCCCAGCCGCGACACCCGCTTACAGGAGCATGCCGATGGCCACCGCCGCCCCGACCAAGACCGCCTTCCTTTCCGACGTCGAGACGCTGCGCGCCCGCGCGCGCCAGTCGCTCGACGACGGCGCGGTGATGCCGTCGTACAAGGGCGACGTGGAGAAGACGATCGAACTGCTCCAGACCGTCGTCGCGACCGAGCTGGTGTGCGTGCTGCGCTACCAGATGCACGCGATCGCCGCCGAGGGGATCGACAGCAAGAGCGTGGCGGAGGAATTCGCCGAGCACGCCTCGGTCGAGCACAAGCACATGATCGCCGCGGCCGAGCGGATCGACCAGCTCGGCGGCGTGCCCAACCTCAACCCCGAAGGCCTCGCCAGCCGCTCCGCCACCGAATATGGCAACGGCGGCGATCTGGTGCAGATGCTGAAGGACAATCTCATCGCCGAGCGGCTGGTGATCGAGCATTATCAGGAACTGATCCGCTATTTCGGTGACGACGATCCCACCACCCGGATCATGCTCGAACATATCCTCGCCGATGAGGAGGATCACGCGTCGGACATGCACGATCTGCTCGTCGCGCATCAGGGCAAGCCGTTCCTGAAATAACGTCCGGGTTGGGGCCCCGCGCGCCTACCGCATCGGCACGAAATCGTGGTGACGCTCGGGCGTGCCGGCCCAACCGCCGGCGGCCCGCACGCGCGCGGATATGCCTTCCATCGCGGCCACCCATAGCCGTTGCTGCGGCGCCTTGCCGAATATCGCAGCGGCAAGCCCGCGCGCGCGGGAGGCGCCGCGCACGTAGAAGAACGTCTTCGCGCCTTCACGCTCGATCCCGAACGCGCGCGGGTGACGCAGCCGGGCATCCGGGTGCTGTTCACCTTAGGGCTACACGCGCGAGGCGATCATGCGTGACGGGCGGCTGGAGCCCGGGGTGGACTTGATCTCCAAGCCGTTCACCTATCGCACGCTGGCGGCCAAGGTACGCGACCTGCTCGACCGGCCGTAACGGCTGCGCCCCCGGCGAACGGGCCGGAGGCGCAGCGCCCGCGTCAGTTCGTCACCGGCACCTTGGGCAACAGCGCGGGATCGGCGAGCGACTGCGCCTGACGCAGCACGCGCAGCGCGTTGCCGCCCCACACTTTGGCGATGTCCGCCTGAGCATAGCCCGCCTTGAGCAACGCCGCCGTCACCTTGGGGTAGGCGGTGATGTCGTTGAGGCCGTCCACCCCGCCGCCACCGTCGAAATCGCCGCTGATCCCGACGTGATCGATGCCGACGACTTTGATGGCATGCAGCAGATGCGCCATGAACATGTCGAAGTTTGCGCGCGGCGCGGGGAACTGCGCCTCGATCGCCTTGCGTCGGGCGACCAGCGCACGGTGTTCAGTGACCGTCATCGTGTCGGCATGCTCGTAGCTCGCCATCAACTCCTTCAGCGCGGCATCGCGCGCGGGGCTCGCGGCGGGGGGATCGACCATATAGCCGCTATAGGCGTTGACCTGGATCACCCCGCCCTTGGCCGCGACCAGCTTGGCGTCGTCGTCCGACACGTTGCGCGGGTGGTTGTGGATCGCACGCATCCCCGAATGCGACAGGATGATCGGCGCGCTCGACAGCGCGACGACCTGCCGCAGCACATCGTCGGAAGCGTGGCTGACGTCGATCACCACGCCAAGCCGGTTGGCCATCGCCACCGCTTCCTTGCCCTTGGGCGACAGGCCGTGCCACTCGGGCGTGTCGGTCGCACTATCGGCGAGATCGTTGTTCTTGAAGTGGACCAGCCCCATCATCGTCACGCCGAGCCCCCGGAAGGTGCGCATCAGCGAGAGGTCGCCCTCGAAAGGATAGCCGTTCTCCATGCTCATGAACACGAACCGCTTGCCCGCCGCGACCGCCGCCATCGCATCGTCGGCGGTGAGCGCGAGGCTGAACACGGTGCTGTGCTTCGCCACCATCTCGCGGATCTGTACCGCGCGTTGCAGCCCGAAATCGCGCGCGGCGCGGTCGCCCTCGGGCGTGCGCGGACCCGACGGCGTGTAGATCGCGAAGAAGCCGCCATCCACCCCGCCCTGCACCATGCGCGGATAATCGACCTGATCGCCATCGGCTTCGACCGTGTGGCGGTCCATGATGCTCCAGCCGGGGCGGCCGAGGTTGGCTGGCGTGTCGAAATGCGTGTCGAGCACGATCAGCTTCTCGTGGATCGCGCGTGCCGGATCGGCGGGTGCTTTCTTGCTGACGGCGGGCGCTGCCGCCCCGAACAGCAGCGCGCCGCCGGTGAGCAGCGCGGTTACGAATCGAGTCCGGCGAATGGCCATTGCGCTACCCCTTTATGTTTGCAGGTGCAGCATTGGGCCACGCGGCGGGTTCGTCAAGCGGCCTGCGACTCCGCGATTCCCATGCATGAAAGGTTCTTCATCTCATTCGACGCACATCTCACCCTTTCGAAATTGCCAAGCCGTAACGACTGCGCTTGGCTGGCGCGTCTCCAACGACGTGTGAGGTAAGTATATGCCCGTAATGCCTTCAAAGACTGCCGCAGCCGCCCTGATCCTGCTCGGTTCCGTCGCGCTCAGCGGCTGCGCCACCAAGGGATATGTCAACGAACAGATCGCCACCGTGAACTCGCGGATCGACGGCATCGATGGCCGCCTGCACACCGTCGAAGGCACTTCGGGCCAGGCGCTCGCCCAGGCGCAGGCCGCCGCCGGCCAGGCGCAGCAGAACGGTCAGCGCATCGATCAGCTCAACGGTCGCGTCGATGGTCTCGACCAGCAGATCCAGCAGCAGCAGCAGCGGCGCGCCCGCCGGCCGCGCGGTTGATCGTCACACGGTACTGAACGCGATTGCATTGACGGGACGCTTCGTTGCACACGGCTGACATGGTGACGAAGCTGTTTGGTAATGCGCGTCGCACCGGCTTGCCGGTGGTGATGTTCGCGATGTTGGCGTCGCCCGGCCTTTCGGCCGTGGCGGCGCCCGTTCCCTCTCCCGCCAAGGCGAAGGCCGCCGCGGCCAAGCCCAAGACGCCGCCCAAGGGCAAAGCCTCAGCCAAGGCGAAAGCCGGCAAGCCAAAGGCCGACAAGGCGAAGCAAGCCGTCAAGCCGCCGGTCGTCGTCGCGCCACCGTCCGAAGCCGCCGCACGCATCCTCAACTGGGTCGCGGCCGAGCATGACAACGGCAAGCTCCCGTACATCGTCATCGACAAGCAGAACGCGACCTTGTTTCTGTTCAAGGCGAATGGCGAGCCGGTCGGACAGACGCCCGTGCTGATCGGCATCGGCGTCGGCGATGATTCGACGCCCGGCGTCGGCGCGAAGTCGCTCGAACAGATCGGCCCGGCCGAGCGCACAACACCGGCGGGGCGTTTCGTCGCAAAGTTTGGGCGCGCCTTCGGGCATACCCGCGTGCTGTGGGTCGATTATGCCAATTCGGTGGCGCTCCATGCGGTCATCACCACCCACAAACAGGAGCACCGCGTCGCGCGGCTGCTCTCCCCCACCCCCGACGATAACCGCATCAGCTTCGGCTGCATCAACGTCGGCACCAGCTTCTATACCAAGCAGGTCGTGCCGTTGCTCCAGAAGAAGGGCGGCGTGGTGTATATCCTGCCGGACACCAAGCCGCTCGAGGACGTGTTCCCGCGCGTGCGCCTGCTTCCCTATCTGAACCCGAGCCCGACCCCGGTCGAGCAGCCCACCAACTGAACGCCGCGCGTCAGCCGAGCGGCCAGCGCGCCACCGTGTCGTAGCGCGCGCCGTCGTTGCCGAGCGTGCTTTCGAACAGCACGAGATGCTCCATCCGGAACCGCGCGCTGGCGAGGCCGGCGTGCGCGGCGCGCCACGTCTCGATCTCGCGCGGATCGGCGGTGCGCGGCAACCGTGCGATCGTGATGTGCGGCAGATAGGCGCGCCCCTCCGGCGGCAGGCCGAGCCGTACCAGCGCATGATCGACTTTGCGGTGGAGCCCCGCCAGCGCATCGTGCGGCGCGAGTCCGGCCCATAGCGCGTCGATCCGCCCGCGCCGGTCGAACGCACCGACGCCCGCGACGGCGGCCTCGATCGCGTCGGCGTGGACATGAGCGAGTTCGACGGCAACGTCCTCGGCCATGCGCCGGTCGACCTCGCCGATGTAGCGGATCGTCAAATGCAACTGATCGTCGTCCTGCCAGCGCGCATCGGCGACCCCCTCCATCGTCTCGGCGAGCAGGGCGCGGACCGCGCGCGGCGGACGCAGAGCAACAAAAAGTCTGTGCATGGCAACACGTCATTAACAGAAGACAACGACATCGGAATCACGCGGATTTGCTTGAAAACCCCCACGCAAAAGCCGATATTCGCATGTGCAGTCCGGCATCTGGCCGGTCAAGGAGATGAATTGCAATGGCCAACTGGTCTGATCCCCGTCCCAGCGCCTCCCCCTTCGGGGCGGACTCGGCGGCGCGCGCAGGCGCGTTCGACGCGGGTCTGCGGCGCTATATGCTGTCTGTTTACAACTACATGCTCTCGGGCGTCCTGCTCAGCGGCATCGTCGCATTGGGCTTCGTCGCCAGCGGCATGGCCGCGCAGGTGTTCGGCGGCCCGGGCCTGCTCAAGTGGGTCATCAGCTTCGCCCCGCTCGGCTTCGTGTTCGGCATGAGCTTCGGCGGCGGCCGCATGTCGGCGGGCGCGATGCAGGCGATGTTCTGGGGCTTCGCGGTGGCGATGGGCCTGTCGCTCTCGACGATCTTCCTAGTCTATTCGCCGATCGCGATCGCGCAGGCGTTCTTCGCGGCATCGGCGGCGTTCGGCGGCCTCAGCCTCTATGGCTACACCACCAACCGCAATCTGTCGGCGATGGGCACGTTCCTCATCATGGGTCTGGTCGGCCTGATCGTGGCGAGCCTGCTCAACATGTTCTTCCGCTCGGGCCCGCTGGAGCTGGTCATCAGCTTCGTCGGCGTGCTGATCTTCGCCGGCCTCACCGCCTACGATACGCAGCGCACCAAGAGCCTGTACGCGCAGGTCGCCGGCACCGGCGCCGAGCAGCACACGATCATCATGTCGGCGCTGAGCCTGTACCTCGACTTCATCAACATGTTCCTGTTCATCCTGCGCCTGTTCGGTAACCGCAACTAAGCCGCACGACGCAACCAACCTCAAGCGAGGCCCGGCGGGGAAACCTGCCGGGCCTTTTCGTCTGTCCGCGAAAGACCCTCCATGCGCCTCAAGATCCACGTCGAGCTGGACTATGCGATCGACGGCGCGTTCGACACGCTGTTGCTGGTCGAGGCGGCGGCAATTCACGACCAGATCCTCGAACACGAAAGCCTCGTCGTCACCAGCCGCGAGCCGCTGCGCGCCACGCCGGGCAGCGACGGCATCGGCCAGCGCTGCTGGACGCTTGCGGAGGGCTGGTTCCAGGCGACCTATCAGGCGACGGTGGCGCTCACGCGCAGCGACGTGGACCTCGCCACGCTCGGCGACACCGCGCCGCGGCTGTTGCCGGCCGAAACCATCCCGTACCTGCTGCCGAGTCGATATTGCGAGTCGGATCAGTTCGAGGGCTTCCTGATGCAGACCTTCGGTGCTTTGCGCGGCGGTGCGCTGGCGGCGGCGCTGGTCGACTGGGTGGCGGAGCACCTCAGCTACGAGCCGGGCAGCAGCACCGGCGCGACCACGGCGCTCACCACCTTCGCCAGCCGCCACGGCGTCTGCCGCGACTATGCGCACCTGCTCGTGGCGCTGGCGCGCGCGGGCGGCATTCCGGCGCGCTGCGTGTCGGCCTATGCGCCGGACGTGTCGCCGCCCGACTTTCATGCGGTCGCCGAACTATGGCTCGACGGCGTGTGGCGGCTCGCCGATGCGACCGGCATGGCCTGCGCGCGCGATCTGGTGCGGATCGCGGTCGGGCGCGACGCCACCGACATCGCCTTCATGACGATCTTCGGGCGCGCGACGCTCAACCATCAGCACGTCTCGGTCGTGCGGCTCGACGATTGAACCGCAGGAACGCAAGCCCCGGTTCGGCCGTTCTACCCCCGTAACAGCCAGGAGGATGGCCATGACCGAGGACAACAAGGCACCCGACGCAACGACAGAGACGGACACGCCGCTACACCACCCCAATCAGGATGCGGGACAGGATCAGTCGATCGTCGCCCGACTCGAACGCGATCCGGCCAACCCCGAAGCCAAGCTCGATCGCGGGCTGGACGAGTCGATGGACGCGAGCGACCCGCCCTCCACGTCGCAACCGAGCAGCAGCGACGCGCCTCCGGTATCGTCCGGATACGATGAGGATGCCGAGCGAAAATTGCAGGCCGAAAAGTCCGCCTGAACCCGCTTTCGCCCCCGCAGCACCGCCGCGGGGGCGGAAAAGCGCTCTTTCCGTTACCGTATGATTACGGGTCGGCCACGGTTTGTCGCAACCTTTGTTGCATCGCAGCAGCTTTCATGATGCGATGTGAATATCGGGCGACGAAGCGTTAAGCGCGGTGTTAACCAAGCGAGCGCATCTTACCCCGATCAACACGGTTGAGCGGGGTGGGTTATGGGTGCGCGCATGAAGCCGGCAAATGGTGCGATGACGCTGGCGGAGATGAAGGAGTTCGCAGGGTTCGCGTCGGCGACGCAGCGCTATGTGCGCCGCTCGCTCGATATCGGGCTCGATCGTGACGATGCGATGAGCCGCTGGTCGCGCGATGTGGTCGAAGCGGCCAGCATTCGCGCACAGGCGCGGCTCTACGCCCGCCTTCCCGATATTCGCGCGATGATCCCCGACGACAGCGGGCTCGACGCGATCGAGCCGTTCCTCGCGCCGCTGATGACGGTGACGGCGTTCGATCTCGGTCAGGGGCGGCTGACGACCTTTTCGGCATACCGCTTCCTCTACGAACGGCTGATTGGCGCCGAGGTGCGGCCGTGGCTGCCTGCCGCGTTCTGCTCGGCGGCGGCGCTGCCCCACCTGCACCCCGATCTGCGGCGCAAGCTGCTCCAGTCGATCAGCGAGGCGGCAGCGACCGCATCGGGCTGGTCGAACCGGCAGCCGGCGTTCTATCCGAAGTGGGTCGAGAAGGTCGAGCCGAGCGTACTGCGCAACTGATCCGCTACCTTACCGGCACGCGCGCCAGCCCGTTGCGCCACGCGCGGCCTGGTCGAGATGCAGGTGATTGTGGTGCGCGGCGTTGTACTCGGGCGAGAGCACCGTCGCGAACAGCTTGCAGGCGCCGTTCCGGACGGTGTGTAGGAAGGTCGCGCGCGGGCCGTCGCCCCGCCAGTCGTCGCTGACGGTGATGCGCGTGCCGTCGGCCAACCGGAATGCCGATACGTCGATCGCACTGGCGCTGGCATGTTCGCTCAGCGTGTGCGTGCTGCCACGGATCGGGCGGCAATTGTAGGTGCCGAGCTGCTCGATCGCGACCACTGGCGCGCCGAGATAGCGCTGGGCGGCGGGCTGGACGATGTTCCACGTCCACATCGCCAAGCCGGCCGCGACCGGGCAGGCCATCACCGGCGCGGCCGGCGCGAGCGTGATGCGAAACGCGCCGTCGCCCGCGAAGCGCAATCCGTCGGCATAGCCGCACGCCCCCGCGCGCACCGGCGGCGCCGCGACGAAGCGCACACCCGCCTCGGTCAGCAACGCCTCGCATTTCGGCGGCGTGTCGCGCAGCCCCGCCAGCTTGCGGCCGGTGAACAGCCCGACCGGCTGGTTGAGGTGGAGCGGCGTCCAAGGGAGATCTTCGGGCTTGGTGCGCAAGCCCGCCAGCGCGGCGAGGATCACCACCAGCAGCAGCGCGGCGATCAGCACCGCCAGCGCGGCGCTGCGGAGGGTGTGCATCAGCCGCGCAACGCGCGCGATACCGCCTCGGCGGTGATCGGATAGCCGAGATCGTCGGGGATGCAGAGGTGCGCCACGCCGGCGCGATCCTCGATCCACGGCAACACGGTGCGGACCGGAAAGGCGGCCGCGTCCGCGCATGCCTCGGCGAAGCTGGCGTAGCGCGCCAGCCGGTCGAGGTTGCGCCGCGTCGGGAAGATGACGTGCTGGCGACCCGCATCGGCATCCGCCAGCGTCGCGGCGGCGCTGGCCCAGAACAGGCGGACATTCTCGGTCGCGTCGACCACCGCCTCGGGCGCTTCGGCGGGCAGGACGGCGAGGTAGAAGCGCGTGTCGAACGCCCGCCGCTTGCGGTGCGTGGGGAGCCAGCGCGCGAACGACACCAGCACGGCCGGATCGATCGTGAAGCCGCCCGCGTGCAGCGCCGCGCCGAACGTCGTCCCGCCGTGCAGCGCCGCCCGCAGCCGGGCCAGCGCGGTCGCATCGGGCATCGGCGTAAGGCCGATCGGCACCCCCGCCTCCTCGATCGTCTCGCGAATCGCGGCGATACGCGCGGCCATGTCCTCGGGATCGCCCGCGAACGCCGCCGCCAGCGCATGATCGCCCGGATCGACCCGCCCGCCGGGGAACACCGTCGCGCCGCCCGCGAACGCCATCGTCTTGGCGCGCTCCACCATCAGCAGCTCGGGCGCGGCGTCCGCGCGTTCGCGGAAGATCACCAGCGTCGCTGCGGCGACCGGGGTTTGCGGATCATCCATTGCCGCCCGATCTAGGGAGCGGCGCGGGCTACCGCAACTCAGTCGACCTGCGCGGCGCCGGTCCGCGTTTCGCCCAGGCCCCAGATCGTCACCAGCAGCGCCATCGCCACCACCGCCATCGTGTACCACAGGCCCGAATAGGGGTTGCCGGTGCGCGCGACGATATACTGGCTGATGAACGGCAGGAAACCGCCGAAGTAGCCGGTGCCGATATGGTAGGGGATCGACATCGACGAATAGCGGATGCGCGGCGGAAACATCTCGGACAGCAGCGCCGCGACCGGCCCGAAGGTCAGCCCCGCCAGCGCGCCGAGCATGAGGATACCCGCGAGCAGCAGCAGCGTATTGCCGGGCGAGGGCACCACCTTGTCGAGTTGGTAGCCCGCGCGGGTCAGCGCCGCGTCGATCCCGGCCGGGCTGGTATCGCGCACCGCCTCGCCGCCGATCAGCACCAGCGTCACCGGAGTATGGCCCTTGCGATAGGGCACGCCCTCCTTGGAGAAATAGTCGAGCAAAGTCCCGCACGCATCGGGCTGTTTTGCGGCGAACGGATCGTATTTGCAGTGCGGCCCGGAGACGACCACCGGCGCATGCCGTGCGGCTTCGGCAAGGTCCGGATTGGCCGCGCTGCCGATCAGCCAGTAGATCGGGAACAGCAGCAGCAACGTCGCCGCATAGCCGACCACGATCGGCGTCTTGCGGCCGATCCGGTCGGACAGCCGGCCGGACAGGATGAAGAACGCCAGCCCCATCGCCGCGCCGATGCCGACGATCACCTGCGCGGCGGTATCGTCGACGCGCATCGTGCCGAGGAACACCAGCACGCTGAACATCGCGGTGTACCAGATCACCGTCAGCCCCGCCGCGATGCCGAACAGCGCGACGAACAGCCGCTTGAGGTTGCCGGGGAAGGTGAAGCTCTCGACGAACGGGTTCGTCGCGGTCTCGCCGCTTTCCTTTATCGCCTTGAACACCGGGCTCTCCGCGAGTTTCAGCCGCATCCACAGCGAGATCGACAGCAGCACCAGCGAGAACACGAACGGCACGCGCCAGCCCCACGCCGCCCAGGCGTCGGCAGGCATCAGCGCCTTGGCGGTGAGCACGACGATCAGGCTGAGGATGAAGCCGCCGACGACGCTCGCCTGAATGAAGCTGGTGTAGAAGCCGCTTTTGCCCGGCGGCGAATGTTCGGCGACATAGATCGCCGCGCCGCCATATTCGCCCCCGAGCGCGAGGCCTTGCAGAATCCGCAAGCCAAGCACGATCAGCGGCGCGGCAAGGCCGATCGCCACGCTGGCGGGCACCAGCCCCACCCCCGCCGTCGCCAGCCCCATCAGCGTGATGGTGACGAGGAACGTGTATTTGCGCCCGAGCCGATCGCCCAGGAACCCGAACAGGATCGCCCCGAGCGGCCGGAACCCGAAGCCGACCGCGAATCCCGCCCAGGTCAGCAGCATCTGCACCGTGGGGTTGCCGGTCGGGAAATACGCCTGCCCGATATATTTGGCGAGCGTGCCGTAGATGAAGAAATCATACCATTCGAACACGGTGCCGAGCGACGACGCCGCGATGACGAGTTGAATCTCGCCCCGGGTCGGCTGCCGCTCCGCCTCCGCTGTTCCTGCCGTCGTCGCCATGCACGCCTCCCCTGCCGCGCAGAGGTTTAGCGTCGGCGACGGCGGCGGCAAGCGGGGAAGTCGCGCCTAGCGGATACCGCCGCCGCGCGGACCGGCATGGTCCGCCAGCGCCGGCACGTCGCGCAGTTCGTCGCGCAACTGGCGGTGGACGATCCAGCCCTCCCCGATCACCAGCATCGCCGCGAGGATGACGAGCGCGAACCCCGCCAGCGACGTCGCCACCCCCGCCACCGCGATCACGGGGACGTGCGGCACGATCACGTCGAGCGCACCGAAGATCAGCGAACCGATCAGCAGGATCGCCGCGATCAGCCCCAGCAACGTCGCCCACCCCATCAGCCGGCAGCGCTGAAGATAGGTGAGGATCTGATCCTTGAGGTTGCCGGCGCGTTCGTCCTCATGGTCGTTGGAGCGGAAATCGCCGACCGCCTCGCGGTAGCGGTCGATCGCGGCATCGTAGCGCTGTTGCAGGAACCCCATGAAGATCCATGCGGCGAACACGATCGACGCATTGGGACCGATTGCTTTCAAAACCTCGCCGAGGTGAATCATCGTGTTGCGGTCCTTGGCATGGTGGCGGAGAGCGGCATCGGCGCGAGGCGCGCTTCGACCTTCGCCAGCGTGCGGTCCGGCCCGTCCAGCGCGAACACCGACAGGCCCGGCACGACCGGCTCCAGAGCAGGCAGGGCGGCGAGGGCCGCGCGGAGATCGGCATAGCCGGCGCGCCAGCGCTCGGCGGCCGACCCGGGCGAGAAGTCGAACGCCTTGCCGCTCACCTCGCGCGCCGCGCCGGAATAGGCGACGTGCAGCAGCGTGATGCCCGGTGCTCCGGCGTCGGCGTTTCGGGCATGGATCGCCTGCCACGCCGCGATCGCGCGGCGGCTCTGCGTCGCGAACATCAGATCCTGCATGCGCACCACCGTCTCGCCGAGCGTCTGCGGGCGCGGTGCGCGCAGCGGCAGCAGGTCGAGCGCGATACACAGCAGCGGGCGCGCCGGCGGTGTGCCCAGCACCACGTCGAGCGGCAGGTTGGCGGAGATGCCCGCATCGGCGAGCAACCGGCTGTCGATCTCCACCGGAGGGAACGCCGGCAACAAGGCGCTGCTGGCGCGGAGATGATCGGGAGTGATGCGGTGCGCACCGGTGCAGAACAGGACGTCCTCGCCATTCTCCACATCCACCGCGGTCGCGCAGAAGCGTGGCGTGCCGCGATTGAGCAGATCGAAGTCGATCGCCTCCTCCAGCGAGGCGCGCATCGGCGTCGTATCGTAGAGGCTGGACGGCTCGGCATTGCCGAACGGGTTCCACAACGGCCCGAACAGATGCCGGGGCGAGAACAGCCCGCCCCGCCCCGTCGCCATCGTCCACAGCGCAGCGCCGGTCCGCCGCGCCTGATCGAACGGATCCGCGTCACGCGCCCGGCGGTCGGTGCCGGATGCCGCGACACGCCACCACGCCTGAAGCTGCGCGATCCGCCGCGCGGCCGGGTTGCCGCAGATGATCGCACCGTTGATCGATCCTGCCGATGCGCCGACCACCCAATCCGGCTCGATCCCCTGTTCGTGCATCAGGTGGTAGGCACCACCCTGATAGGCACCCAGCGCGTTGCCGCCGCTGAGCACCAGCGCCACGTCGTACGTGCGGTCGACCATCAGGTGTCGCGCGTCAGCGAGCTTTTGCGTCCACCATCATCGGCGGCCGGCGGCTGTCCGCGATCGAGCTGGTCGGACGGACGCTTGGCATCGCCCGGGCGCTGATGCTCGGTCGAGAGGTTCGGGCTCGGCTGCTCACCGGTGGTGGCGGGCAAAGGCGCCGGTGCCGGTGCCGGTGCCGGTGCTGGCGGGCCGTCGTGTTCTCGCGCCTCTGCATCGAGTTCACGATAGAGTTGGCGGCTGCTCCCTTCCGAACGAGGGTCGCGTCGATCCACCTTGCGGTTGGCGAGCCGCGCCCAGACCAGCGCGACGACGAGCACGACGGGTCCGCCGATGAGAAGGATCGCCCAGAAATGATCTGCAAGGTTCATGGTCTTCGTTCCCGAAACCGTGTCGTGCGCAGTCAACGTGTCCAAAGCGATAGCGTTCAATTCACCCGCCAAATAACGCCGCGATTGATGCAAGTTTATCTTGCGGTCCGCTGCGCCTGAGCAGGATCAGCCGGCTATCGCGCAAGATAAGTCGATGGCCGCACCGACAATCGTCTTGATGCAGGTTACGGCCCGGAACGCGCCCGTCATGCGGCGGTTGAGCGGTTCGGCACGAACGCGGGAGTTGCTCATGCGGATTCACCATCTCAATTGCGGTACGGACTGCCCCGTCGGCGGCGCGCTGTTCGACGGGCGCAGCGCCGGGGTGCTGGGGCATCTGGTCTGCCACTGTCTGCTGATCGAAACCGACGCGAGCGGGCTTGTCCTCGTCGATACCGGCTACGGCCTCAAGGATGTGCACCGCCCGCACACGCCGCCGGCGCGGATCACCCGCTTCATGCGCGGCCTGCTCAACATCCAGCTACGCGAGCAGGAAACCGCGATCCGGCAGATCGAGGCGCTCGGCTATTCCGCAAACGATGTGCGTCATATCGTGCTGACCCACCTCGATTTCGACCATGCCGGCGGGCTGGAGGATTTTCCGAACGCGCGCGTCCACCTGCTCGACCGCGAGTTCCAGGAGGCGACGGGGCCGCGCACCGGCTTCGTCGCACGCAACCGCTATCGCCCGGCGCAGATCGACGGCATCGGCAACTGGAAGCGCTACGGCGCGACCGGCGAACCGTGGTTCGGCTTCGACGCGGTGCGCGGGCTCGAAGGGTTGCCGCCCGAGATCCTGCTCGTGCCGCTGCCCGGCCACACCTGGGGCCATGCCGGCGTGGCGATCGATCGCGGCGACCGCTGGCTGCTCCATGCCGGCGACGCCTATTTCTACCGGGGCGAGATGCGCGAGGCGCGGCGGCGCTGCACGCCGGGGTTGCGGGGCTATCAGACGATGATGGAGGTCAGCCGCGAACAACGGCTTGCCAACCAGGCGCGGCTGCGCACGCTGTCGATCGCCGAACGCCCGCGGCTCGACGTGATCTGCGCGCATGATCCCGTCGAACTCGATCGCTGCGTGGCGGGAACGCCGCTCTGACGCTTCAGGCGGCCTGCGTCGCGCGCGGCTCGGGCTCGCCGACGCCGTCGCGCGCCGCCCAGCGCGTGGCGAGCCGCCGATAGGTCGCCAGCGCCTGCCCGACCACTTGATCCATATTGTAATAGCGGTAGGTGGCAAGCCGCCCGACGAAGCTGACGTCGCTTTCGGCCAGCGCCAGCGCCTCGTAACGCTTGTACATCGCCTGATTTTCCGCGCGCGGGATCGGGTAATAGGGATCGCCCTCGGCGCTCGGATATTCGTAGGTGATGCTGGTCCGATCGCACACCTGCCCGGTGAGGTGCTTGTATTCGGTGATGCGGGTGTAGGGCACGTCCTCGGCCGGAAAATTGACGACCGCGACCGGCTGATGTTGCACGGCGTCCACGCTCTCGTGGCGGAAGTGCAGCGAACGGTACGGCAGCTTGCCGTAACGGTGGCCGAAATACTCGTCGATCGGCCCGGTGAAGACGAGATGCGTGTGCGGATGCGCGGCGCGGGCGGTTTCGTAATCGGTGCCGAGCAGCAGATCGATGCTCGGATGATCGAGCATCCGTTCGAACATGCGCGTATAGCCCTCCGCCGGCATCGCCTGGAACCGGTCGGTGAAATAGCGGTCGTCGGTGTCCGTGCGGGTCGGCACGCGCGCGGTGACGCATTTGTCGAGCTCCGACGGGTCCATGCCCCATTGCTTGCGCGTGTACCCCTGAAAGAAAGTCTCGTAGAGATCGCGGCCCACCGCCGAGATCACCACGTCGGCGGACGTGCGCACCACCTCCACCGGCTCGGCACGCGCGGCGAGGAACGCCGCCGCATCCGCCTCGGTCTGGAGGTCGAGCCCGTAAAGCAGGTTCAGCGTCGTGCGGTTGATCGGCATCGGCACGAGCAGATCGCCGACCGAAGCGAGCACGCGGTGCTCATAGGGCCGCCAACGCGTGAAGCGCGACAGATAGTCGAACACTTCGGCCGAGTTGGTGTGGAAGATGTGCGGGCCATATTGGTGGATCAGCACGCCCGCGTCGTCATGACGGTCGAAGGCGTTGCCGGCGATGTGCGGACGGCGATCGACCACCAGCACGCGCTTGCCCGCATCCGCCGCCAGCCGCTCGGCCATCACAGCGCCGGCAAAGCCTGCGCCGACGATCATCGCGTCATAGGCAGCGGGCCGCTCGCCGGTCCAGATCGCGGGCGCGACCACGCCGCGTGGCGCCGTGTCGGCGATCACCCCGGCAATCAGCTTGGCCATCGCCGCATAGCTCGCGTCCCAGCTAATCGTCGCGAGCATCGCATCCACCGGACCAAGCCACGCGTCACGATCGCCCAGCGCGAGCGCCGCGTCACACGCGGCGATGAACGCCTCGGGTGTATCCGCGATCGAGACCGCGTCGATCGCGGCATAATGGCGGATCACGTCGGCGATCGGGGTGGAGACGACCGGACACCCGGCGGCGAGATATTCGGGCGTCTTGGTCGGGCTGATAAAGCGGGTCGCCTCGTTGATCGCGAACGGCATCAGCGCCACGTCCCAGCCGCGCAGGTAATCGGGCAGCTCGGCATAGGTCTTGCCGCCGAGGTAGTGGAGATTGGCGCGGCGCGGCAGGTCGTCTTCGCCGATCTTGACCACGGGGCCGACGATCACCAGCGACCAGTCGGGCCGCGCATCCGCAATGGCGGCGAGCAGCGCGAGGTCCATGCGCTCATCCACCACGCCGTAGAAGCCGAGACGCGGGCCGGGAATTGCCGCCTGATCGGCAGGCGTCACGCCATCGAAGCGCGCCGCCGCGAAATGCCGCGCATCGACCGCCGAGGGGAACGGATGCACGCTCGCGTGGCGGTCGCGCTTGGCTTCGTACAGGCTGTAGCCGCCGGTGAAGACGAGATCGGCCCGCGCGATCAGCCGCTGTTCGAGCGGCAGCAGTTCCGGCGGCGCGCCCTTGAAGTTGGCGAGTTCGTCCATGCAGTCATACACGACGCATTCCGCCGCGACATGCTCGGAAAAAGGCAGCATCATCGGCGTGTAATACCAGCGCAGCACCTGCGCGGCGGCACGTTCGGCGATGGCGGCGTCGAGCAACCCGCGCAGCGCCGCAGCCTCCGCCTGCGCATCCATGCCCCACGGCAACTGCGGCACCGCGACGACGACGCCGGTTTTGGGGCACGGCGTCGTGACCAGCGCCGGCTCGGCGGCGCCATAATGCGGCTCCTCCCAGAACATCACCTGCCAGTCGCGCGCGAAACGGCTCATCAGATGCTGCGGCCGCTGGAAGACGAAATTCCAGCGCAGATGGCTGAAGCAAAGCAGCAGATTCCGGGGTTCACGAACAGCATCGACGGGGGAAGAAGATGTGTCGATGCGCTGATCGTTCATGAAAAGAACCTTGCTGACGAATGAACAGAGTTCAAAACTCCGCCGTCACGCGCCGGTTCCAGAAAAGCGCTTCGAAACCAGCGCCTTAACATAGATCATGCGTTTGTCGTCTTCAGCGCACCCGCTGCGCCGTGATCGCGATGTCGGCGCCGACCGCGCCCAGCGCCACCACAAGCGCGCCACCACGCGCACGCACGTGCTGCTCGCCACTGACCGCGCCGCTGCGCGTATCGAACAGGCGCACCCGCCACTCCGCCTCGCCATCGACCGGCAGCGTGACCGACGCCGCGCGCGGCGGCAGGTCCTGCGGCACCATCCCCTGCGCATTACGACCGCCCCGCCGGACCATCCACGCAACCGCCTGATCGTCGTCGGCGCAGGCGAACAGATGGAAGCCGGGCGCGCTCGCTTCGGCGTTGAGGTTGCGCGGGGCGAACCGCGTCCAGTCGATCAACGGCAGGAACGCGGCCATCGCACGTTGCGCATCGCGCATGCCGTGGGTCAGCACATGCGGGTGGCGGTTGGGCCAGCGCATCCCGCCCCCCACGCCGCCCGAAGCGAGGTGCGCCCAGCTCATGTGTCGGAAATATTCGTCGTCGAACGGCTCGGGCAGCGTCTTGTGCTTGTCCTTGAAGCTGTGGATCGGCCCGTGTTCGGTGTCGAGGAACGGGCGGCTGTCGGTGATCTCGGCGAGGCTTTCGCGCACGACCGCACCCATCGCCAGCGCCGGGCGCACCGTGTCGCGCGGATGGTCGATCGTGCCGGTCGCGTAGATGTGGATGCTCGCGAAATCGAGGTCCGGGTGGCGGAAAATCGGCCCGCGCAGATCGAGATGCGGCTTGAGGATCAACTCCGGCCCGAACAGCGACACGGTCTGCGGGTGCGACCGCCCGTACAGTTGCATCTCCAGCTTGCGGACGTGGCACGACAGATCGTGGATGAACGCGCCGAACTGGTCGGCGCTGTCCTGCGCCTGGGCGGGGTGGATCTCGTTCCACAAATCCCACGCGAACAGCGCGCCCGACCCGCCCCAGCGCCGCACCACGAACTCCAGCCGCGCCTTGATCGCCGCGCGCGTGTCGCCGCACAACAGCAGCCGCGACGGGTGATCGAGCGGACCGCCCTGCGTCAGGTTCCAGGGATGGTGCCGCCAGTGCAACCACATCCAGAAGGTGTCGACCGGAGTCAGCAGGATACGCAGCCCGACCCGCTCGCACATGGCGAACAGATCGTCCCACAATTGCACCATCGCCGGCACGAATCGCCCGGCCGGACGCTCGAAATAGCGGTGCCGCACCTGCGCATATTCGAGCATCAGCCGCAGACAGGTGACGCCGTTCGACACAAGCCAGCGCAGGTGCCGCTCCACGCCCGGCAGATCGCGGCGGCGGAACAGCCCGGCCAGTTCGGGCCAACTGATCGCATCGTTCTGGCCGATCGGCGTCCATGCCGCGCCGCGCTCGTCGACGAAGTAGCGCGATCCGGGGGCTACCGCGATCCACGGCAGCGGCGTCGCTACGCCCGGCGGCGCTAACACGAAGGGGTTTCCGCATCGTCCATCAGCCGCGGGATGACCGCGAGCAGATCGCGCGCGAGGAAGCCGATCCGCCCGAGCCGCCTCGCGCAGTCGCGCCCGCTCTCGCCGTGCAGCCACACGCCCCAGCCCGCGGCCACCTGCGCAGGCGCGCCGCGTGCGAGCAGCCCGCCGATGATGCCGGCGAGCACGTCGCCCGAACCGCCGGTGGCAAGGCCGGGGCCGCCGCCGGCATAGTGCAAGGTCGGCGCGCCGGGTGTCGCGATCCACGTCTCGGCCGACTTCAACACGACCGTCGCACCGAACCGTGCCGCGCCTTCCTCGGCCAGCGCGGCGCTTGCGGGCATCTCGTCGCAGCCCATCATCGCCGCCATCTCGGCTGGGTGCGGGGTCAGCACGATCGGGCCGGGATGCGCCTTGATAGCGGCATGATGCGCGCCCGCGCAGCGCAGCATCGCCGCGTCGAGCAGCAGCGGCACCCGCGGTGCGCGCTCGATCAACGCGGTCAGGATCGGCCCGCCGTCCGCGCCACTTCCCATGCCGGGCCCGATCGCGAGTGCGTCGCACCGGCCGATCATCGCGCAGATGTCCTCGCAGGCGGCGTCACCCAGTTCGCCAGCATCGTTGGCGGGCAGCGCCACCACCGCCGCCTCGGGCATGGCGATGCCGAGCGGCAACGCCGCCGGTGCGACCGTGGCAAGCTGCACCTTGCCCGCCCCCGCGCGGAACCCCGCCTCGCCGCTCAGCCGCAGCGCGCCCGGCACGCGCAGCGACCCGCCGACGATCGACAGTCGCCCGCGCGCATTCTTGTCGGTGACGGTATCGGGTTGCGGGAGCGGGTTCGCCGCGCGCCAAGCCGCATCGAGCGCGATCATCCGCGCGCGCCGATCATCGCATCGGGATCGCTGGTGACATGTGCGCCGGCCTGAACCGCAAGCGGCGCGGTCACGTTGTAGCGCACCAGCGCGAGGCCACCGTCCCGCCCCAGCGCCGGATCGTGGACATATTCGGTGACGGAGCAATTGGCGACGTCGCCCGCCCGGTCGATGGCGAGGATCTCCTCCTCCGACAGATTCTCGATGATGTAGCGCATGCACAGCACCACCACCTGATGCGCGACGATCATCACTTGCCGCCCGCCGTAATGGAGCGACACGGTATCGAGCAATGCGCGCAGGCGGAAGATCACGTCGCACCAGCTCTCCCCGCCGGGCGGACGGTGGTAGAACTTGCCGAGCAGGCGGCGGAACTCGGCCTGTTGCGGTTCCTCGATCGCGATGCCGCCGGTGGTCAGTCCGTCGAGGATGCCGAACTCCTTCTCGCGCAGCCGCTCGTCGGAGCAGATCGCCTCGTCCGCCGCCGCGCCGCCCGATTCGCGGAACAGCCGTGCGGTCGCCTGCGCACGCGCATAGGGGCTGCACAGGATCACCTCGGGACGCCCCGGCCCCGCCCCGCCGGCGAACCAGCGGCCGAGCGCACGCGCCTGCTCCTCGCCGAGCGGCGACAGCGGCACGTCGACGTCGCGGATCTCGAGCGGGATCCGCGCGAGCCCGCTTTCATGCGCCAGATCCCGCGCGACATTGCCCGCGCTCTGCCCGTGCCGCACCAGCCACAGCCGCGCCGGCCAGCGCACCGTCATGCGTCGTGCCCGTCGAGCGCGGCGGCGATCATGCGCTGCCACACCGCGATATCGCCGGCGCGCTCCATCTGCGCATCGGGCTCGCGAATTGCCTTGAGCACCGCAGCCGCATCCTCGACGTGATCGCGCCATGCGGTACTGACCGGGCCGGCGGCATGCGGATCGACACCATCGGCGTTGCTGCTGAGCCGCCGCGCCGCCAGCACCCGCGCGATCCGCTCTATCGCCGATGTCGCCGCTATGTCCATCCCCGCCGCCTCCGTGTCATCCTGCCGCGCAGAACCGGTGCCGGTCGGCAGGGTTCCTCGGCGCGGCGCAGGAAAGCGCCTGTCTTGATGCAGGTTACGCAGTTCAGCACGGCAGCGAAGCGCCTGAACATAAAAGCCCCGCCGACCTGCTGGCCGGCGGGGCTTTTAATGGTGGGCGTGGCAAGGATTGAACTTGCGACCCCTGCGATGTCAACACAGTGCTCTACCACTGAGCTACACGCCCACGCGCTTGGCCCGTAAGCCTTGCGAGCCGCGCCCAATAACGAGGGTTTGCCCCTCGCGCAAGCGGGCTTGTCACGAAAAATCAGCCGCCGCTCGCGCGCTCCATCTCGAACATGCGATCCACTTCGTTCACCAGGTCGCGCAGGTGGAAGGGTTTGGACAGCACGCGCGCCTGCGGCATGGTCTTGCCCGCCTTCAGCGTGACCGCCGCGAAGCCGGTGATGAACATCACGCGCAGATCAGGCGCGATCTCGCCCGCGCGCTGCGCAAGTTCGATGCCGTCCATCTCGGGCATGACGATGTCGGTCAACAACAGGTCGAAATGCTCGGTTTCGAGCAGCGGGATCGCCGCGGTGCCGCGATCGACCCCGCTCACCGCATAGCCGGAGCGTTCCAATGCGCGCGTAAGATACTCGCGCATCACGCGGTCGTCCTCCGCCAACAAGATCCTGATCATCGCGTCTCGCCAAAACTCAAGACCCGCATCTATGCGCAAAGCCCTTAACATTTTCCAGCCGCATCGCCGCGATTGCGGTGGTTCGTGCCCGGCCTTAGTCTGCCTGCGATGGCGCAGCCGATTTCGTCCTTCGACCTGTTCGACGCAGACCCGCCGGCGGGGCCGGTGATCCTGTCGGTGCCGCATGCCGGGCGCGACTATCCGCTGGCGATGCGCGCGGCGATCCGCGCGCCGCTCAACCTGCTCGCCGCGCTCGAGGATCGGCATATCGACGCCGTGGCGCTGGCGGCGCGCGGGCGTGAGCCGACCATCGTGCAGCGCCGCGCGCGCGCCTGGATCGACCTCAACCGCAGCGAAAGCGAGCGCGATCCGGCGATCGACTCGGGCGTGTCGGCCAAGACCTCGCCCACACCGTCGGCCAAGCTGCGCGGCGGATTGGGCCTGATTCCCCGCCGCACCGGCGCGATCGGCGAAATCTGGCGACGCAAGCTCGATGGCGCGGAGGTCGCGGCGCGCATCGTCGAGGATCACCGCCCGTACCATGCCGCGCTGGCCGGCATGCTGGCGGCGGCGCGGGCACGCTTCGGCATGGCGGTGCTGCTCGACGTGCATTCGATGCCCTCGCTCGGCCGCGACGCCGCGCGGCTGGTGATCGGCGACCGCTTCGGCCGCAGCGCACCGGCGCGGATGATCGCGCGGATCGAAGCCGAGGCGGCGGCGGCCGGCGTGCCGGTCGCGCTCAACGCACCCTATGCGGGCGGGCACATCATCGAGACGCATGCCAATCCGGCGGCCGGCATCTTCGCGATCCAGCTTGAATTCGACCGCACGCTGTACCTCGATGCGGCGCTCGACCAGCCGGGGCCGGGGTTGCCCGGCACCGCCGCGCTGCTGCGCCGGATCGTCGCCGCGATCACCGACGAGGCACTGCCCCGCCCTGCCGCGATCGCCGCGGAATAACCGGCGCGCACAAAAAAACCACCGCGTGCGGAGCACGCGGTGGCCAAGGTTCAGGGAGGAGATACGCTGAAAGCGTATCGCATGGCCTCGCGAAAGGGGGGACACGAAGCCACGCAACCGCAATATAGGCAGGGGTATATTGGGCTTCAAGGCGAAAAAACGCGGCGGCAAAAAAACCTTGAAAATCGCGGATTTCTGACAGTTTCATGACAGACGCAAAGCCGCTACGGCGCACAGGCGGCATGTCGCACCGCCGCGTGAAAGAGCATGGCACACACCGCAACCGTCGCCTCTCCATCTTTCGCGCGCCACCTGTTTCGGGTATCGTTACGACATGGCAACGATCATGGCTTTGCTGCTGCTCACCGCGCCCGCGCCCATCGCGGACGCCGATGCCCGGTGGGTGCCGTTCACGCTCACCCCCGGCAACCAGATCCGTTTCGACGCGCGGGTCGACGGCCGTGCGGTGCGCGCGATCCTCGATACCGGCGTCACCACGTCGACCGTGTCGAGCGACTTTGCCGCCGCGGCGAAACTGTCCGTGCAGGCCGGGCCGGCGGCGCTGACGGTGAGCGGACGGGTCGCGGCGGCCTCGACGGAGCAGCACGCCGTAGGTTTCGGATCGTTCACGCACGACGCCACACGGCTCGCGGTGGTCGACCTGCCGCCGGACGCGACCGGCGGCGCGGCGATCGACCTCCTCGTCGGCGCGGACCTGACCGCGCCTTATGCGCTCGACATCGACTATGACGCGCACCGCTTCCGCTTGCTGCCGTCCGGTCGGCTACCGTTTCGCGGCACCGCGACGCCGCTGCGAATCGTCAGCGACTGGGGCTTCTACGTCACCGAACTCTCGATCGCTCAGGCGCGGATCGGCGCGGTCGTCGTCGATACCGGCGACGGCACCGGCCTCACCCTGGCGGACGCGGCGGCGGCGGGCCTTGGTGACATACCCAGGACGACGACGCTCGATCATGCGCTCGGCGGTGCCGTGGTGGCCGACCTCGCGATCTTGCCCGAGGTGCGCAGCGGCACGCTGAAGATCCGCAACGTCGAACTGCGCATCGAGACGCACGGTCTAGCGGATGCGGCCAACGTGTCGGGGCGACTCGGGTCGGAGGTGCTGCAACGCTATCGCGTGCTGCTCGACCCCAGCGCCGGCCGGATGGTGCTCGCGCCGGGTCGCGATGTCGACCGGCCGCCGCTACGCTCGACCAGCGGCTTCCTGCTTGCCGTCGAGCCCGCCCGGCTCGGCGTGCTGCATGTGATGCGCGGCAGCCCGGCCGAACAGGCAGGCTGGCGCGCAGGCGACGCGATCTGTTCGGTCGACGGTGCCGCGATCGGCGCAGGTTACGGCACGAGCGATATGGCACGCTGGCCGGTGGCAACCCCCGGACGCACCGTGCGGCTGACCGACTGCGCGGGCCGGCAGCGGCCGGTCACGCTGCGCCAGTTCTACTGAAATCAGTCGCCGAGCTTGTCGATCTTTTCGTTGAGCTTGCCGAGCTCCGCCTTTAATGCGGCGATTTCCTCGTCCTTGCTCAAGGCGGTGGCGCCTTCGGCCGGCTTGGCCGGGGCAGCGGCGGGTGCGCCGGCCGCACCGGGCTTGAACGCCTGCGTCGCCGCTTCGAACATCGCCATGTTCTGCTTGGCGAGTTCGGCGAAGGGGGAGTTTGCGAAAGCCCCCTCCACCGCCGATTTGAACTGGAGCTGGTTGCGGCGGAAACTGTCCATCGACGCTTCGAGATAGCCCGGCACCATCGCCTGCATCGAATCGCCGTACATCGCGATCAACTGGCGCAGGAAATTGACCGGCAGCATCGTCTCGCCGCGCGCTTCCTCCTCCATGATGATCTGGGTGAGGATGTTGTGCGTGATGTCCTCATCGGTCTTGGCGTCGACCACCTTGAAGTCGCGCCCCTCACGCGTCATCGCGGCAAGGTGTTCGAGCGTGATGTAGGACGAGGTTTCGGTGTTATAGAGCCGGCGGTTCGCATACTTCTTGATGATCGCCGGGCCATCGCCCGTATTGTGTTTTTTCATGACGAAAGGCTCCGCGCCCAAGTGGTTGATCCGCGTCTAACACCATTCGTTACTGCATCGCAACACGGACCGCGACCGCTGCCGCTATTCCTTGAAATGCTGCAAGCGCAAACCGCGGAATCGCCCGAACGCCGCGCCGCAGCACTGGCGGGCCTGCGCGCGTTTCAGGAGGCGCCGCGTGGGCGGGCGCGCCGTCCCAAGCCCGCGCGCTTTCGCAAGGGCCGCGTGCGGCTGCGCGATTACGGCGCAAGAGAAACGGGTGTGCGTCCGCTCATCGTCGTGCCCTCGCTCATCAACGGCGCGCAGATCCTCGATCTTTCGGCGGAAGCGTCGCTGCTCGCATGGCTCGCCACGCAAGGGGTGCGCCCGTTGCTGGTCGACTGGGGCAGCCCGCCGCCGCGCGATCGCGGCATGGATGTGGCGCAGCATGTCGAACGGCTGCTGCTGCCGCTGATCGCGAAAGTGACCGAACGCTACGGCGAGCCACCGGTGCTCGCCGGCTATTGCCTGGGCGGCACGATGGCGCTTGCCGCCGCCTGCGCGTCACGCGTGGCGGGGCTGGCGCTGATCGCGGCGCCGTGGCGCTTTGCCGGTTTCGGGCGGGGGCGCGGCGACATCGCCGCCTTGTGGAACGCCGCCAAGCCTGCCTGCGAACTGATGGGGCTGGTCCCGATCGAGGTGTTGCAAACCGGCTTCTGGCGGCTCGACCCCGCCAAGACGATCGCCAAATACGAGATGTTCGCACGCATGGAGCCGGGCAGCGCCGCGCAAAAGGCGTTCATCGCCATCGAGGACTGGGCGAACGGCGGCGCGCCGTTGCCTTATGCCGCAGGCCGGCAGTTGATGGAGGATTTCATTGCCGCCGATCTGCCGGGCAGCGGCGGTTGGCGCGTGGGCGGTACGGTCGCCGATCCGGCAAGGCTCGAGTGCCCCGCGATCGATTTCGTCTCGCGCAACGACCGTATCGTTCCCGCCGCCAGCGCCGCCGATCTGCCCGACCGGCACGACGTCGCGGCGGGCCACGTCGGCATGATCGTCGGCAGCCGCCGCCGCACCGAGCTGTGGGAGCCGCTTGCGGGCTGGCTAAGCGCCCTGCCCCGCCCTAAATAGCGCGGCAACGACCGTTCACCTACCGGAGAGCCAAAGATAATGACCGATATCGTCATCACCGCCGCCAAGCGCACGCCGGTCGGCAGTTTCCTCGGCGCGTTCGCCGCCGTGCCCGCGCACGAGCTTGGCCGTCAGGTGATCGAGGCAGCGCTCGCCCAGGCGGGCGTCGCGGGTGAAGACGTGTCGGAAGTGATCCTCGGCCAGGTGCTGACCGCCGCGCAGGGCCAGAACCCGGCGCGTCAGGCGTCGATGGCGGCGGGCGTGCCCAAGGAGGTGCCCGCCTGGGGCGTCAACCAGGTGTGCGGCTCGGGGCTGCGCGCGGTGGCGCTGGCGGCGCAGGCGATCGCGACCGGCGACGCGACGATCGTCGTCGCGGGCGGTCAGGAAAGCATGTCGATGTCCGCGCACGCGCAGGCGATCCGCGCGGGTCAAAAGATGGGCGATCTCGCGCTGGTCGACACGATGGTGAAGGACGGTCTCACCGACGCGTTCAACCAGTATCACATGGGCATCACCGCCGAAAACCTCGCCGAGCAGTACCAGATCACCCGGGCCGAGCAGGACACGTTCGCAGTGCGCTCCCAGAACCTCGCCGAAGCGGCGAAATCGAGCGGGCGGTTCAAGGACGAGATCGCGCCGGTCACGATCAAGGGCCGCAAGGGCGACGTCGTGGTCGCCGATGACGAATATATCCGCGCCGGCGCGACGCTCGAATCGGTGTCGGGCCTGCGCCCGGCGTTCAAGAAGGACGGCACCGTCACCGCCGCCAACGCCTCGGGCCTCAACGACGGCGCGGCTGCGCTGGTGCTGATGAGCCGCGAGGAGGCCGAGAAGCGCGGCGCCCCCGTGCTGGCGCGGATCGCAAGCTGGGCGTCGGCGGGCGTCGATCCCTCGATCATGGGCATCGGCCCGGTCCCCGCCACCAAGCGCGCGCTGGAAAAGGCCGGCTGGACGATCGCCGATCTCGACCTGATCGAAGCCAATGAGGCGTTCGCCGCGCAGGCGCTGTCGGTCGGCAAGGAGCTCGGCTGGGATGCGGAGAAGGTCAACGTCAACGGCGGCGCGATCGCGATCGGCCACCCGATCGGCGCGAGCGGCGCGCGCGTGCTGACGACGCTGCTCTACGAGATGGAGAAGCGCGACGCCAAAAAGGGCCTCGCCACGCTCTGTATCGGCGGCGGCATGGGAATCGCGGTCTGCGTCGAACGCTGAGCCGCCCGGCCTGAGTCAAACGAGGGGCGTTCCTGCGGGAGCGCCCCTTTGTTTATGCGCTCCACACCCGATCGTAACGGCGGCCGAGCCCGGTCAGCAGCTCATATTGCGACATGCCCGACAGCGCGGACGCCTCCGGCAGCGCATAATCGATCGCGACCCAGTCACCCTCGGCGAGATCGGGCGCGGCATCGACGCGGATCGCGGTGAGATCCATCGACACGCGGCCGAGCACCGGCAGGCGCGCACCGCCCGCTCGGGCGGAGCCACGCTCGGAGAAGCCGCGCCAATAGCCGTCGGCATAGCCGAGGTTGAGAATGGCGACTTCGGTCGGCCGGTCGGCGGTGAACAGCGCGTTGTAGCCGATCACGTCGCCCGGCTGGAGCGTGCGGCGCTGGAGGATCTGCGCCTCGGGCGTCACCACCTGCCGCACCACGCCCGCCAGTTCGCCACGCGGCACGCCGCCGTACAGCGCGATGCCGGGGCGGACGAGATCGAACGCATAGTCGCGCCCGATACCGATCGCGGCCGAATTGGCGAGGCTCATGCGCCCTGCGGTATGCGTGCCGGCCAGCGCCGTGAAGGCGGCAAGCTGGCGCGCGTTGAGGGCCGAATCCTCATCCGCGCTGGCGAGGTGGCTCATCAGCGTGCCGATCTCCAAGCCGTCGAGCGTGCCATCCGAGACGGCTGCGGGCGCGATGCCGAGCCGGCTCATGCCGGTGTCGACCATCACGTCGCAGCGCCCGCCCCCCGCCTCGCGCCAGCGCGCGACCTGCGTGTCGGTGTTGAGCACGGGCCACGCGAACCCTTCGCGCGCGCGCGGCATGTCCTCGGCGCGGACGCCGTGCAGCACCGCCACCGGCAGGCCGAGCGGCGCGAGTACCTCGGCCTCCGCCCAACTCGAGACGAAGAAGTCGCGGCACCCCGCCTCGGCGAGCCGCTTCGCCACGTCCACCGCGCCGAGCCCGTAACCGTCAGCCTTGATCGCCGCGCCGCAGGCGGTGCCGCTCAGCGCCGCAAGGGCGCGCCAGTTGGCGACGAGCGCGGCGCTATCCAGCCGCAGGCGATTGGGTCCGTTCATGGCGGCCGGATTAGCGGCTCGGGCGGCACGATGCCAGTCTTGCGGCGGGCGTGCTCCAGGCAACCGGCGGCTGCCGCTCCATCCGTTCGCACTGAGCGAAGAAGTGCGTGCCCAGAGCGGAGCGCCTGCGACATGTGCTTCGACTACGCTCAGCACGAACGGTGACAGGGCGTCGGCCTTACTGCCCCAGCACGGCCAGAAACGTGTCGACCGGACACACCTGCCCACACCCCGGCACGCTCAACACCTGCTCGACCGGCGCGCCGCCGCCCGCTCGCAAGGCCTCAAGCGGCTGCGCGCGGTAGCTCACCCGCACGAACGTCTTGCCCGCGCCGTCGCGCAGTTGCGCGATCACCAGCGCGCCGCCCGGTGCGGGATCGTCCCCGGCGTAACCGGGCACCGTCCAGTGCACGCCGAGCAAGCCGCCCAGATTCGCGACCTGCGTGTCGTGCCCGGAGAACAATGTCACGCGCGGCGCATGAGGATCGGTCAGCGCGGACCGTATCGTCGGCGTGATCCGCGCGAGATTGGCGCGCGCGACCGGCAGCGGCCGCGCCAGCACGCGGAATTCGAGCGCATGGAACGCCGACAGCGCGGTCACATCGGCAGCGGTGGCGCGGCCGAAGCCGACATCGGCCATCGGCTTGCCATCGGCATATTCGAGCAGCAGCACCTGCGCCGCCGTCGAGGCGACGTCGAGCGCACCGGTCAGCTTGGGGCGCTTGGTCGCGGTGGCTTGCGCAAGCCCGGTCGGCGCCTGCGTGACGCCGCACGCGCTCCTGCCGCCGCACAGGATGCGGTCGAGCCTGCGCAGCAACGGCGCGTACTGCCGGTCGAGCGCGGCGAGTCCACCCGGCCCGACCGCGGCGCGCACCGCCGCGTCCACCGCCACCGGATCGAGCGTGCTGCCGTTGCCCAAGGGCGAGAACACCGGATCGTCGACATCCTGCGGCTTGTGCTCGCTCGGCAGCGTGCAGCCCGGCGCGAAGCCTTGCGCCCAGGCATCGGCGGTGGCGATGGTGCGCTGGTCGCTGTCGGCGACGATCGCGACCGATCCCGCCGCCGGGCAGCCGCTCGCGGGCAGCAGCCCCGCCGCCGCCAGCCCGGTACGATCGGCCGTGCCGAGCGCCGTTACCGCCACGGTGCCGTGCGCGGTGAGCCAGCCCGGCGGCACCGCCCAGTCGGGCCAGCGTTCGGGCGTGACGCTCACCGGCAGCGCCGGCGCCTTGGTCGGCTGGCGGACGCCGTGGCGCATCATCAGCACCACGCGTTCGAGCTTCAGCGCGGGAGTGGTTTTCGCGGGGGCGGACGTGCCCATGCCAGCGACTGCAAGCGCGAGAGCAACCTTGAACCGATGCACCATTCTATGCCCCCTCAGTCCTCATCGTCCGTTCGTGTCGAGTAGGCTTCGAGCCTGTCGAGAAGCCGTATCGAGACAATCGACAGGTCTCTCGATACGCTGTCTCGACACGCTCGACAGCTACTCGAGATGAACGGGTTTGTATCCAATCGCTAGAAGTGCAACTGTACGCCGCCGCGCAGCGAATAGTCGTAGCGCTCGCGTTCGACCAGGAATTGCTTGCTGCCGATGTAGCGCCGCCACGGCGCGTCGGTCAGGTTGGTGCCGTCCGCGAACACCGTCACCATCGGCGTGATCTGATAGCTGGCGTGCACGTCGAGCTGGCCGTTGTTGTCGGTATATTCGTCGCTCGCCGCGCTGCCGCCGAGCAGGTCGAGATAGGCCGAGCGGTAGCTGTACGCCACGCGCGCCGCGAAGCCGTACTTCTCGTAGAACAGTTGCGCGGTGCCGATATCGTGCGACTGGAAGCCGAGCGGAATGTCGCCGCTGCGGATACCCGGCGCGGTGGCATGGCCCTCGACATGCGTATAGTTCGCCGACACGCCGAACCCGCTCAGCACGCCCGGCAGGAAAGTGAACTGCGTCTGCGCGTTCAGTTCGATGCCGTACACCACTTCGCTGTCGGCGTTGATCGGCTGCGACACGTCCGCCGCCGCATAGGTCACGCCCTCATAGGTGACGTTCGTCAGCCGCGCGTTGCTGGTGTAGATCGGATTGTCGATATGCTTGTAGAACAGGCCGATCGAGAACACGCTCTCCGGGCTCGGATAATATTCGAGCGAGGTGTCGAGGTTGACCGACCTGTACGGCTTGAGATCGGGATTGCCGAGCGCGATGCCGGGCACGGTATCGTCTTCGACCACGACATAGGGCGCGAGATCGGGATAGTTCGGGCGGCCGATCGCGGTCGTCACCGCCGCGCGCATCAGCACATTCTCGCCAATGTCCCACTTGGCGTTGAGGCCGGGAAACACGTCGGTGTAGCGCTTCTTGCCGAAGCTGTTGTAGCCGTCGGTCAGCTTGGAAGCGTCGTTCACCACCTTGGCCTTGGTCGTATCCTCGGTGTGTTCGACGCGCACGCCGGGAATGATCGTGACCGGCCCGAACTTCAGCGTCGCCATCGCATAGCCCGCGACGATGCTCTCGCGCACATCGTAATCGCTCGACAAGGAATCGGCGAGCGTGCCGGCAGCATCGACCTTCAGCGTCGAGGGGTTCGCCTCGACATAGGCGCGCGCCTTGTAATAATCGATACGCTGGCCGAAGGTGTACATCCCGTCGTAGAAACCGGTATCGCCGACATAACCGAAACTGGTGAGCGGCAGCACGGTGCTGCCGGCCTTCCAGTCGGTCTTGTCCTGATTGTTGAGCTTCTTGCGATTAAGATACTTGCCGCCGATCTTGATCGAACTGTCATCGCCGAGCGCGATCGGCAGCGTATAATCGACGCGGCCCTGCCACATCTCCTCCGACGCCTGACGGCGATCGAGATTATACTTGCTCAGCGTATATTTGCTCGGGTCGGTGAAGCCGGGCGCGCGCGCGGTGAAGGTATAGGGATCGCTCGCGAGATCGTAATCGACCGTCAACCCGTTCTTGGGCGTCGTGAAGGTGAACTCGCTGCGGGTCGGGTCGGTCTTCACCGCCTTGGTATAGCCGCCCGACGCCTCCAGCGTGCCGCCGCCGACCCTGAACTCGCCGCCCAGCGTCACCGACTTGGTATTGTCATTCTCCTCACGGCGACGCACGAGGATGGTGCCGGTCGCCTTGAAGCTGCCGGTGGTGGCGCCGGTCGGCACGATGCCCGTCTCGCTGCCGATGCGGTTCTGATCGCGCGTCTCGTGATCGGTGAACTTCGAATAGCTCGACCGGATGTAGAGCTTCACGTTGTCCGACGGCCGATAGTCGAAATTGCCGACGATGCCGAGCCGGTCGCGCACGAGGTTATAGTCGCGCAGGCCGTTCTGGTCGGGCAGCCCGGCGGCGCTGTACGCCTCGGAGCCCTGGAAATTTTCCGATTCGATCGGGCGGCGCGAGTAGTTGGCGGACACGACCGCGCCGAATTCCTCGTTGGGGCCGAACCGGCCGCCGACCTGACCATCGGCCTCCCACGGCGTCTTGCCGTTCATCTTGTTCCACCCCGCCGATCCGCGCGCATCGAGGAAGAAGCGCTGGTCGCGGTCGAATGCGGTGAGCGTGCGGATCGCCACCTCGCCACCGATCGCATTCGCATCCTGGCTCGCCAGCAGCGACTTGGAGACGACCACCGACTGGATCATCGCCGAGGGCAGATCGTCCAGTTTCACCTGGCGGCCATCGGGCTCGGGCGCGGGCAAGGTCTGGCCGTTCAGCGTGACGTTGACGAGATTGGGGTCGATGCCGCGGATGATGACATAGCGCCCTTCGCCCTGATCGTTGGCGACCGACAGGCCCGGCAGGCGGCGCACCGCCTCCGCGACATTCTGGTCGGGCAGCTTGCCGACGTCGTTGGCGTAGAGCGCCTCGACCGTGTTGTCGGCGTTGCGCTTCTCCGCCACCGCTTTGCGCTGGCCGGCGCGCGCGCCGGTGACGACGATGTCGGGCGCGCCCGCATCATCGGCGGCGGCAGGCGCATCGACCGCCGGTGCCGCAGGCGATTCGGCATGTGCAAGCGCAGGCACGAAGCTGGCGGCGGCGATCGCACACGCGGCGGCGCGCGCGCCAAGCGCGGTCTTGTTCATCATCGTTGGCGTCCCCCAATGTTCGTTGGGGGCGCGCTAGGCGGGATGTGCGACGGCTACATGACGCCGGCGTTACCGTTCGGTTGCACCTGCGAAGGCTTGCCACGCCCGCGCCGTTCGCGAGGCGACTACTGCGCCGGCGTCTTGCGCACGGGCACCGGCAGGTTGCACAGGTCCGCCGCGCCGGCCGGCACGGTAAAGAACGGCAGGCCGCGATTGGCGCGCGCCTCCAGCGTCTGCGCGAACGCGGGTGCGGCTGGCTTGAGGTACTGGAACGACGGCCGCTCGCTCGCCGGCAGATCGCTCGCGATCGCGATGCGGCGGATCGCGATATAATCCTTCGCATCCTCGTACAGCCCGAGCCCCCCACCCGTTCCGCGTGGCCGTGCGGAGAACGCGGGCATGCCGTCGATCACCCGGCCGACGAGCGCGATGTTGCGGTCGAGGTGGCGCGGCGCATGGCCGATCACGGTGTAGAGATCGCCCCCCGTCCCCACGTCGGGCGCAAGATCGCGCGCGACCCCGACCATGCCATAGCAATGCGGCAGCCACTGTTCGCGCCCGTCCCCCGCCACCGCCCAGCCATCGGCGGTGAAGCCGGTGACCGACGCGTAAGCATCCTTGTACGGGTTGGTGACGATCGGATGCGCGCGCGCCGGCCATTCGTATTCGGCCGGTGGATGAAGCGCGACATCGGCGGCGGGCGGCTTCTTGTTGGTCGCGTCGCCCCATTGCGTGACGTAATCGTCCTGCACGCGGTAGATCGTCGCGTCCCGCCACCAGCCGCTGCGCGCGATGGTGCGGATGTTGGCGACGTGCGCGGGCGCAAAGCCGCTCGCCAGCCAGATCACGCCGCGCTGCCCGTCAACGAAGTCGATCACCAGCAGATCGTCCGCCGCGATCGTCGCCCAGTCGGTGGCAGGCGCCGCATCGGCGATCTGCGCCGCGGTCGGTTTCGGGGCGGGCGCCTGAGGCACGGCGAGGAGCGCGAGCAACGGGAGGATCATCGACATGCCGCCAGCGTGACACGCCCGGCGCGTCCCGCGCAATCCCCGCCACGTACGGCTTGCGAAGATCGCGCAGAGCCTCTAGGGCCAGCCACTTACCAGGGAATGCGGAGCGGTGGCCGAGTGGTCGAAGGCGCTCGCCTGGAAAGTGAGTATACGTCAAAAGCGTATCGAGGGTTCGAATCCCTCCCGCTCCGCCACGGACCATTCCACAGGGGTCCGCAAAAGGCCACTGGTCTCGATTTTTCCTCCTGATTATCGACGCTTAGCAGATCGGTTCGGCCTCGGCCGTCCATTCTCGTCCGTGCCCATCCGACGAATCGGAAGGACGCAAACGAGGTATCGCCGGTCGAAAAACGAGGTATCTCAGGAGAACAGATCGTGCTCACCGATGCGAAGGTGCGAACCGCCAAACCGCGGCCCAAACCCTACAAGCTTTTCGACGCCAATCGCCTGTTCCTGCTCGTCGCCCCCGCCGGCGGCAAGCTCTGGCGCTGGAACTACACCTAGTGATGGAAAGAACAAGACGATGGCATTCGGGGCCTATCCGCTCGTCTCGCTCGCCGACGCCCGCGCCAAGTGCGACGAAGCGTTCACGACGCTCTGCGAAGGCCACGACCCCGCCGTCGCCAAGAAGCTCAAGATCGAAGCCAATCTCGAGGCCGGCCGTCTGACGTTCGAGCGCGTCGCCCGCGAATGGCACGAGAACGCCAAGACGCAATGGGCGAAGGTCCACGCGGCCGACGTCATCCGCAGTCTCGAGCGCGACATCTTCCCCGCCATAGGGACCTTGTCGATCGGCCAGCTCACCCCGCCCATCGTGCTGGGTGCGCTCCGCGAGGTCAAGGCGCGCGGTTCGATCGAGACGGCCAAGCGCATCCGGCAGCGCATTTCCGCCGTCTTCGTCTATGCGATCGCCCAGGAGATCGCGACGCACGATCCCGCCGAAAAGCTAGGGTCAGGACCCATTGATGTGAGAGGCGCGATCTGATTCAGGCTCCGTGAGGAGACCGTGGATGAGCGACCTGTACTGGCTGACGGATGAGCAGATGGCGCGCCTGCAGCCGTACTTCCCCAAGAGCCACGGCAAGCCGCGAGTGGACGACCGGCGGGTGCTGAGCGGCATCGTCTTCGTCAATCGCAACGGGCTGCGCTGGTGTGATGCGCCGAAGGACTATGGCCCGCACAAAACTCTCTACAATCGCTGGAAGCGGTGGGGCGAGAGGGGTGTCTTCCTGCGCATGATGGAGGGGCTTGCGGCAGCGGAAGCCGTACCGAAAACGGTCATGATCGACGCGACCTACCTGAAGGCACACCGCACGGCATCGAGCCTGAGGGTTAAAAGGGGGCCTTGGACGGCTGATCGGCCGCACCAAAGGCGGCATGAACACCAAGCTGCACGCCGTCAGTGATGCGGACGGGCGGCCCTTGAGCTTCTTTATGACCGCCGGGCAGGTCAGCGACTACACCGGCGCGACAGCGCTGCTCGACGATCTGCCCAAGGCACAGTGGCTGCTCGGCGACCGAGGGTATGACGCCGACGGGTTCAGGGACGCCTTGGAAGCCAAGGGCATCCAGCCCTGCATCCCAGGCCGCAGATCGCGCAATGAGCCGGTCAGATACGACAGGCGCCGGTACAGGCGCCGGAGCCGCATCGAGATCATGTTTGGCAGGCTGAAGGACTGGCGCCGCGTCGCCACTCGCTATGACCGGTGCCCAACCGTCTACTTCTCTGCCCTCGCCCTCGCGGCCACCGTCATCTTCTCGCTATGACCAATGAGTCCTGACCCTAGCTTCCGGCATCCCTTCATCTTCGGCGTCAAGGCAGGCACGTGTGAACAGTCGGCTTAGTCAATCGGGCAGCAGATCAGTTGACGATCCGGTCGTGTGCGACGGGACGACCTCAACCTCTTGCTGCACCAGACGCATCATGCCGGCCACTACTCCTGCAGGTTTTGGAAACCGGTGTCAAAATTATTGCATCAGGCTAATTCTTTTGCGAAGCAACGTATGATGTCGGCTCGTCGACCCCGAGAGTTGATCCGACACCAGTGCCCGCAAAGCATAAAACAGGAGCGGAAAGGATGAGGCTCGATCGGCGAGGTTTTGTTGGCGCCGCAGCCGCCGGTCTCGTTGCCGGCCCGCTCCAGGCTACCAGCGAAGCGGCGACGCGCCTCGCCGTTCCTGACGAGGGCTGGAAGCTCTGGATCGATCGTGAGGCGCGCTACATCGATGATCATATATACCTACCCTCGCAAGTCGATCTCTCTATGCTGCCGGTCAACCCGCCGAGTGCAGGCTGGGGCGTATTCGACACTGCGCGTGCATTAACCGTCACGCTGCCGACCACCGTCGAGCAGCATCTGTGGGGTGCGTTCGGCGAGCGGCCGTATACCGCCGACGAATATCGCTATGGCGGAGAGGATGTCGTGCCGCAGAACGGCGCGTATCGCGGCGTGTCCTGGTGGTTTCGCACGCTCGACTTGCCCGTGCGACTCAGCGGGCGGCGCGTGCTGCTCAACCTGCGCGGCGCGCGGATGCGGGCGGAAGTGTATCTCAACCGGCAGCTGGTCGGCTATTCCATCATGTCGGAGCTGCCGATCACCTGCGACCTGACGACAGCGATGCGGCCGGGCGCGGCCAACCAGCTCGCGATCCGCATCACCAATCCGGGCGGGCGGTTCGATTGGCGCGACGGCAGCGCGATCGAATGGGGCGGCGTGAAGCTGTACCTTTCGCACGGCTTCGGCGGGCTCGATCGCGGCATGACGCTGACCGACCATCCTATCGCTGGCCATATCGCCGATGCCTGGGTGCTCAACACGCCCGATCCGCGCCGCGTGACCGGACATGCAGAACTGTCGCTGCGCGATGTGCCGGCCAGCGCCGAGGCGCTCCGCGAGGGCGCGCGGGTGACGTTGCTCGACGCCGCCGGAGCGCCGGTCGCGGCGGAGACGACGATGGAGGCGGTCGCGCTCGACGGCAAACGCGCCACGCTGCGCTTCGCAGTCCATGCGCCGGCGGCGCGATTGTGGGATCTCGCCGATCCGGTGCTGCACCGGCTGCGGTTCGACTGGGGTGGCGATACGCGCACGGTGCGGTTCGGCTTCCGCTGGTTCGCGCCGGAGGGGCTTGGCAGCGACGCGGTGCTGCGGCTCAATGGGCGGCGCGTGCGGCTCTACTCGGCCATCTCATGGGGCTATTGGGGCTATAACGGGCTGTGGCCGACGCCTGCGCTCGCCCGGCAGGAGGTCGCCTCGGCCAAGGCGCTCGGGCTCAACTGCCTGCATTTCCACCGCAACGTCGGCAAGACCGAAGTGCTCGACGTGCAGGACGAACAGGGCCTGCTGCGTGTGATGGAGCCGGGCGGCGGCCGCTTCGCGGTCAGCAAGGGCGGCGACCTTTCGGCCGCCGATCGGTTCAGCCGCGACTTCCTCGTCGAGAAATGCGCGGCGATGGCGCGCGCGTTCCGATCGCACCCGTCGCTGGTGCAATATACCGTGCAGAACGAACTCGGCGCGAACCTCGCCAACCCCGACGTGCAGGCGGTGCTGCGCGCGATCCATGACGTCGATCCGAGCCGCACCGTCATCCTCAACGACGGTTTCGTCCAGCGCGGCGCGGCGCAGGCGATGTACCTGCCCTATAGCGACACCTATCACCGTTCGGACAAGGAGCCGTGGGGCGGCTGGTGGGACAATCACCAGGGCGCGGGCGACCAGTGGTACGACAAGTTCTACGTGTCGAAGGACGATTACGTCCACCGCCAGACCGGCAAGCCCTTCATCGTCGAGTTCGGCGAGATGGAAGGCTGCGCGGTCGCCGACAACCATCCGGCGATGCTCGCCGATATCGCCAGGAACGCACACGGCCGCTCCTATGACGCGGGCGATCACCGCGCGATCCTCGCCGGCACCGACGCGTTCCTCGATCGCTGGGGCTTCCGCCGCGCCTTCCCCACCGCGGAAAGCCTGTTCCTGTCGATCGGGCGCAAGTGCTACGAGTCGTGGCAGAACTATCTGGAGAACATCCGGCTCGGCGAGGCGGTCGACGTGGCATGCATCAGCGGCTGGGAGTCGACCGCGATCGACAACCATTCGGGCATCGTCGACGTGCTGCGCGGCTTCAAGGGCGATCCGCGCACGGTGCGCGCCAGCCTGCTGCCGGTGCGTCCGGTCGCCAAGCAGCGGCGGCTGACCTACGCCACCGGCGAGGCGGCCGAGCTCGACCTCTATCTGTTCAACGACACGCCCCTGCCCGTCGCCGGCGCGTTGACGCTGTCGCTGATCGATCCCGACGGCATCGCGCGCGAGATCGGCCGCTACCCCGCGCCTGCGCAGTCGGCCGACCAGTTCAGCTATCTGCTCGCCGAACGCGTGGCGACGCCGCTGCTGGTCAAGCCCGGCGCGCATGTCGTGCGCTTCGCGCTGTCGGGGCACAGCGAGGCCGATTTCAGCCGGACGCTCTGGGTGGTCGATCCCGCGCCGCGCCTGCCGCGTCGGTCACGGATCGCGGTGGCGGGCGTGGCGCGCTCGCTGCGCGCGCGGCTCGCGCAGATGCCGGGCGTCACGGTCGAGGAGTTCGCGCCCGGCCAGCGTTATGACGGCATCGTCGCGCAAGGCCTCGCCGCCGACGAGATCGCGCGCCGCCAGATCGGCGAGGAGACCGGGCTGGAGGCGCAGCCCACCAAGGGCGCCGCGCCGAAACTCGTCCCCGGTGCGCTGAGCGACGCGGTGCTGGCGGCGGTTCGTTCGGGCACGCCGCTGGTGGCTTTGGTGCCGGAGGACGGGCTCGCGCAGGGCGTGGCGACGCAGCTTGCCGGGCTCGGCCTGTTCCGCTTCGACGGGCTGGTCGGCACCTTGCGCGCGCCGTGGATGGGCAACTGGAATTATCTGCGCGCGCACCCGCTGTTCGCGGGCATTCCCGCCGACACCGCCGCCGGATTGCTCCACCAGATCGAGGCGCAGCCCTCCAACGGCCTGATCGTCGAGGGTGATGGCGTCGAGGTGATCGCCGGCTACAGCCGCGACCATGATCGCCGCAACGGCGCGTCGAGCTTCATCGCCAGGCAAGGCGAGATGCGCGTGCTGGTCCACCGCATGCCGGACATGGTCGCGCCGCTTCAGCAGCGGTTTCTGGCCAATGCGGTCGCATGGCTCGCCAAGGCCTAAGGGGGAGATGACGATGAAGCCTTTGATCCTGCTGCTCGCCGTCCTGTTCGCGGGCGGCACCGCCTCCGCCGCTGAACTCACCGTCTCCAAGGCGGACGGCGCGCGCTATCACACCGTCCAGTCCGCGATCGACGCATTGCCCGACACGGGCGGCGACATCGCCATCGCGCCCGGCACCTACCGCGAGAAGATCGTGGTGCGCAAAGCCGGCGTCCATCTGCGCGGGCTGAGCAAGACGCCCGATCAGGTCGTGCTCGTCTATGGCGACAGTGCGGCGACGGCGGGCGGCACCTTCCGCTCGGCGACGCTCGATTCGAGCGGCGACGATTTCCGCCTCACCAACCTCACCGTGCAAAACGACTGGTGGCTCGACCCCGCGCACGCGCCCTCGCAGGCGGTGGCGCTGTTCGTCACCGGCGACCGCGACGTGTTCCGCCGCGTGCGCCTGCTCGGCCATCAGGATACGCTCTACGCCGCCAAGCCCAAGGACGGGCGGATGGCGCGGCAATATTTCCGCGACTGCTATGTCGAGGGACATGTCGACTTCATCTTCGGCAACGCCAAAGCCTATTTCGACCGATGCGAGATCCACGGGCTTGCCGCGCCTGAGGTGATGTACACCGCGCAGAGCAAGAACGCGCCTGACGAAGACAGTGGCTATGTGTTCGACCATTGCGTGCTGACTGCCGACCGCCAAGCCGGCGAAATCTCGCTCGGCCGGGCATGGCGCAAATATGCGAGCGTGGTGTTCCTCGATACCGAGATCCGCGCGCCCGTCATCAAGGCGGGCTGGCGCGAATGGACACCGGGCAAGACCGACACCTTATCGACCGCCTATTACGCCGAGTATCGATCGACTGGACCGGGCGCGAGCCCGCGGACGCGCGAGCCGCTGTCGCACCAGTTGAACAACGCGGACGCGCGAGCATGGCGGCTGGCAGCTTTCTTCAAACGAGACCTTGGCTGGTTGCGGCGATAATGAAGAAGCGGGCGAGAAACATAGACGATAAGTCGGTGGCTTGGGGAAGTTGATGCTGATGCGGGCGGACCATCGCACCTGCGTCGGTGATCGCCTACGACCATGATCCACCGCTGGTTCGTTCGCTACTGCAGCCGTCGGTTACCGCTCAGCTGGTCGGCTCCATCGGGCATAGGCTGTGGCCACAGCCAACCCGGAGTTGCCAAGCCAAGCATAGCCGTTGCGCCGCTCCAGGCTGATTTCGTTTACATCATCATGAACGGAGCGATCGCGATCGCCGTAGATCGGCTGTCCCGTCGTCGGATCGTAGAAGCGCGCCCACAACGGCCCCGCCCCCGGCTGCTTTGCCAGACGGCGACCTCCTGATGTATTGGCGGGCAACCAGACGAGATCGTGCAACGCATGGCCGGCGAACCACGACGCTCCTGCGACGATCGCGTCGCGCATCGCAGGTGACGGGTGCGCCTGCTTCATCAGGAACCGCAACACCGCCGCGCTTTCGCCGGTAGCCAGCGCGATCGGCTCGAAATTGCGTGCGCCGACGGGCGCGAGGGTGAGCGGGTCATATTGCTGTGCCCAGATCGTGCGCTGCTTGCCGACCAAGACCTGCGTGGCGAGCAACGTGCGGAACGCGCGTTCGACGGCGCCGGCCGCCGCCTGGCGCAGTTTTTGAGGTACGAAGGCATAGTCGCCCTCGCCTCTGGCCACGCGCTGAAGCAACTCCGTCACCTGAAGCATCGCATCATCATTGAGTGTCAGCGCATCGTGGTAGCTTCCTTGCAGCGGATACACTTGCGGCCATCCGCCATCGGGGAACTCCGCCTGAAGCAGATACCGAACACCCTTCAAGAATGCCGCGCGGTACGGCGCCCCCTTCGCGCCGGGGCATTGCGCCTGGACCTTCGCGAGGAAGCTCAGCTCGGTCGTGGTCGCGTCGTTGTCGATCGTGCCGACGAAGCTCCAGCCGCCCGCGCCGTCCTGCGCCTCGTATATGCCGGCACGTTCGTCATGTGCGATGAAGGATTGCCCGGGTTGCCGCGGCGGCGCGCGTCGATCCTGGTTCTTGCCCCACCCGCCGGTCGGCGTCTGGAAGCTGACGATGTTGTTGGCGATCGCCAGCGCCTGCGTGGTTCCGTACCAGCCGGCGTCCAGATCGAGCGGCATGATGACGTCATGCCCCTTCGCTTCGGGCGGAGGCGCCGGCGGCGTGCCGACGCCACGCCGTTCGGCAGCGAGCACGGCCTTGTCCTGCGCCATGCCCGCAGCGGAACGCGCGAGATAGGCTTCCCAGCGACGGCGGGACGCCTCCGATAGGCTTGCCAAACGCGCGCTCGACAGCGCCTGGGGCGTTTCGGTACGCCCTATCACCGAGCCGACGACGGGTGTCGTGCCCGCCAGACACAGCAGCCCCGCAATGACAGCGGATCGCACCAGCGAAGCGCGACGCTCCACTTGATCTGGCCCGGATGCCCCGCTTGCCCGCTTGATCAGACCCACGAAACGCCAAGGTTTTTCGGATCGCTCGCTCGTGTTGACCTTCGCCACACCTCTCTCTCCTTAGCTTCTGCCGTCACCGCGTGCATCTCAACGTGCAAGCGGAACCGTGTTGTTGAGCATCGTCACTTCGGTCGTATCGTTGGGCAGGCCGAGCCGCACCGAGAGCGGACCGGAGGCATGTGCCGGTATCGACAGGCGCACCCGCGCGGTCTTGGGCAGAAGATCCAGCGGCGCGGCCAGCGGCGGGATCGCCACGCTGGCCAGCACGCGGCCGGTGCCGTCGACCAACGTCGCGGTGCCGCCCGCCGCCGGCTGCGCGCCGAGGCTGTGGACCGTCACGCTTACCCGGCTGCCGCTGACCGCCACATCGTCCGCGCCGATGCCGAGATCAGGGCGGTCCGCTACCGGCGCGGCCTTCTGCGTCAGCGCGAAATCGTACACGGTCAGGGTGTGCGGCGCGAACGCCACGTCAGTGCCCGCGCTCCGCTCCAGCGTGAGGCTCGTCGCCGGGCCGGCCGGCGCCAACGTCTTTCCGCCATCAGGGCTGGTCGAACGCGCCACCTGCCACATTCCGGCCGTCACGTCCCAGCCGGTCATGCGGGCGGTCTGCACCCGGTCGCTCGCGTTATAGGCCATGACGCGGAACCGGTCGGGCGTGGCACCCGGCAGCAGGATCGCGACCTGCTCGCCGCCATCCGGTTCGGCGAAACGCCAGCTTACCGTGTGGCCCGGCCATTCCTGCCCGCGCACCAGCGCCACCCCTCCGAGCCGTTCGCGCTGGAGAATGTCCATCGCCGATTCGACGCGATCGCTCCACCAATGCCCTTCGGTCATCATGTAGAGGCGCTGCGTCTTGGTGGCGATCGAGGCGGCGTGGAGTTGCTCCAGCGGCGCAAGGTCGCCGCTCGCATCCCATGCGACATAGCGCGAATAAGCGTCGTCGCCGCCCTTCTCGAGGATCGCCTTGCGCCACGCACCCCCCACCGGGGCGAGCGCGAGCGCGTCCTCGTTGATCGCCGCAAGCGTGCCGGTGCCGCTCCTGGCGACGCGCGCGGCGATCGGGCGAAGATATTTGGCGTCGCCGCTCAGCCGATAGGCGCCCCATGCCGTCTGCATCGGCGTCTCGATGCCGCCGCCGTCACCGACCCGCTCCGCATCGGTCTGCCAGTTGATCTCGTTGGGGAAGCTCCAGCCGCCGTCAGCGCCCTGCTTGCCGTGCGCGAGCCAGCCGTCCATCACCCCCGTCACCTGCCCCTTCGCGACCGGATTGCCGTTGTAGAGGCCGACCAGCATCGCCGGTTGCAGCATGTTGAACGCATAGGGCTTCTGCCAGGCCCAGGCAGGATCGCGGTAGATTTTGCGCGCGCCGTACCAGCTCGATGCGAAGTGCATGTGCCCGGCCGGGTTGACCAGCAACACGTTCCGCATCGCGCGCACCGTGCTCATCAGCCGCTCGACCGCCTTGGGCTCGCCCCAGTTGAGGTACAGCCGCTCCCCGTTCGAGTTGATGCCCTCCTCATAGACGTGCAACTCGTCGGTGGTGATGTAGCCGAGCCCGTCGACGATCATGCCGTTGCGATACACCGCATCGGACAGCGCGCGCAGCGACGCGTTGATCTTGTCCGGCTCCACGCCCATCAGCGCGAGGCCGGGCCATTGCTCGGTAAGATCGGTATCGTCGGAAATGCCGCCGCCGAAGTCGCCATAGGGCACCTGCCGGTTGTCGATCCACCAGTCGACGAAGCGCTTCGACAGCTTGAGATCCTCGATCTGCCGGAACGCCCACACCGGCATGCCCGCTGGCGCTACCGGCTGCACGACCGGCGGCGCATTCTCCGGACGGTAGTTGATGTCGGACCAGTAGGTGCGCGCCAGCGCATTGTCGGGGTCGACGCGCAGCAGGTCGCTGATGTCGGCGAACACGCGCGCATACAGGCCCTCGCGCTTGGAGGCGGTATGCTCCTCGACCAGATAGCCCCAATTGTCCTTCACCTGATTGAACCGGTCAGCGACATGCTCCTTCAGCGCCTCGGCACGCGGTTTGAACACGAGGCGCAGCTTGGCGCCGTTCAGGCTCTGCGCGTCGAAGTCGGGCGCGGCGGAGGCGATCGTCAGGTACAGGCCGTTCGGCGGCAAGATACGGTCGCGCAGGTCGAGCCAGAGCGTGCGCGCCTGGCCCGGCTTTACCGACACCGACACGTCGATCATGTCGCGCCCCGGCCACAAAGGGTCTTTCACACGAATGTTGAGCGGCACCAGGCCGCGTGCATCCGGCGTGACCTTCAGCGCGGGCAGGTCGATCGCAATGCCGTCGAGCCCGTCGTTGAGGTTCTGCCAGCCATAATCCCACGCGCGCGCGAGCGGCTTGTCGGCATAAGCGTCGGCGAACGTCGCGGGGATCAGGACGTGGACGATCGGCATCGCCCCCGCCACCCGCCGTGCCACCCCACCCGCACCCGCCGCCCCTGCGCCGATCGCCGCCTTCACCCCGCCAGAGGGCAAAGCAAGCACGGTCGAGCGCTCGTCGGGCGCGAACCGGCCGGCGATATAGGCGTTGAGCGGGGCGAGCGACGCCATGTCGGGCGCGGCGGCGGCGTCGATCGTGTAGGAGAGTTTGAAGCTGCCGGCGGGCTCCTCGCCCGCGCCGACGTCATAGGCCCAGATTTCCTGGATCGGCTGTTCCTGCATCGTGTTGACGAACGAGAGCGCGCCGCCGGTGCGGGGCGCGAAGCTGTCGAAGCTGCGCACCACGCCCTTCGGCCGTGTCGCCAGCGTCGTCGCGCCCTTGTCGCCGGTCCAGTCGAGCGTGCCGTACGCCGCGCCGCGGATCTCGACGCGGTTGACGGTCTCGCCCGCCGGAACGGTCAGGTCGTAGCGCTTGCCGCCTTCGACATAGACGTTCCAGTCGGGCAGTTCGAAGTAATCGTCGCGGCCGGGCAGGCGCGAGCGGTTATAGACGCCCGGCCATGTCGTCTCGGCGATGCCGTCGACGCCCTTCCACATCCATTCCTTGAGATCCTTCGCATCGGCGAACTCGACCTTGCGGATGCGCGTGACCGCGTCGGTGAGCGGCGGCGGCGCGGCACGATCCCAGCCGTAGCGGTGCAGCCACGCGGTGCGGCGCGCGCGGGCGTCGGCTTGGGGCGTTCCGGCCGGCGGCTCACCCTTGGCGGCGAGCGCGGCGATCCCGCCGGCGCCCAGCATGCGGTCGTACACGCGGATCTCGTCGAGATCGCTGCCGCGCATGAAATGGTAGCGGCTCTGCACCTGATGCGGCGAGATCACCCGCCCCGCCATGCCGAACTGGTCGAGCCCCGCATCGAGATCGGCGGCCTGATCTTTGCGCGCAACTTCCTTGCCGTCCACGTACAGACGCACGCCGGTGGTCTCGTCCCACGCAAAGGCGATGTGCCGCCATGCGTCCGCCGCCGGCAGGTCAGGCATCCGCCACGACACGCGGACGCGCGACAGGTTGGCGTCGGTGACGAAGGCGTCGAAGCCGTGGCCGTTCCAGTCGATCCGCAGGAACGCCATGTCCCAGCTGGTGTGGTCGGCAAAGCCCGCGCGGAAGATCACGAACGGCGCCTCGCCTACGCCCTCGCGCGGGCGCCAGAAGAACGCCAGCGTGCCGCGTGCCGCGCGCATGTTGCCGGGTGCGCGCCACGCGACATAGCCATCGTCCGCCCAGCGCGCGGCGCCGCCGATCGCGCCATCGGGCACGACCGTCACGCCGGAGCGGAAATTGGGCTGGGGATCGCCGGCCGCGACATCCGCGGTCATGCTCTTGTCGGCGGAGACGCGGAACAACAGCCCGTCCGCATCTTGCGCCCGCGCCGGCGCGGCGGCGAGCGCAAGCACGCTGGTGGCGGCCAGCACGGCGGTACGAATGCCACCCCAGGCGCGACCGTCCAAGTGGCAGGGCGACACTTCCGCTATCGTCATCGCGTCTCTCCGCTGGCCTCTCAATACGCGCCGATCACGCACTCTACAGCCATGCTGCGATCGAAACGCGCGACCACGCGGTCCCCGACCGCGACCGGGTGGACGCCGGTGACCGCGCCGGTCGAAATCCACTGACCCGCCTCGACGGGGATGCCGCGTGCGGCGCACGATTCGAGCAGGAAGCGCACCGCACCGAACGGCCCGTCGAGCATCGTCGCGGTGGTGGCGCTGCCGATCAGCGCGTCGTTGATCCACAGTTCGACCAAACAGGCATCGAGATCGAGATCGCGCCAGGTCTCGACAGCCGCCCCGACGATCAGGCCGTTGTTGTTGCCGAAATCCGAGACGGTAACGGTCGGGCCGTGATCGTTGATGCCCGGGAACGGCGAGCTGGCGATCTCGATGCCAACGTGCACCGCGTCGATCAGAGCGGTAGCTTCCTGCGTGGTGTAGGTCGTCTTGGCAGGATCGGGCGCGGTGCCGATGCGCAGCAGGAACTCGGCCTCGGCCGCGCCGAAGCCGTCGGCGAAGATCGGCATGGTCAGATCGTCGGCCGCTTCCACGACATGGCCGGCGAAGATCGGCCCGGCAAGTCGATCGACCCCTTCGAAAGGCGGGCTGATCTTGCCGACCTTCCACCCGGCGATGCGCGCACCCGACGTCAGCGCGATCGCGCGATCCTGCACCGCATAGGCATCACCAAGCGTCGTCGGCATCTCTCCCGGAAACTGCGGCAACCCGATGCCGCTGCGGCGTGCATCGATGAACGCCCGCGTAATGCGGTCGACATTCCCTTCCAGCGTCATCGCCGGCCCCTCTCCTGTTCTTGCCGTGGATCATGCAGGATATCAGAAACCGGTGTCAATGTCCGTTTTCGTCGTAATGAGTACTGGAGAGGGACGCTTGCCAAATGCACTGACACCGTTTTACCCTCGCCTTGCTGAATTCAAGACGGGCCCGGCCCGCTGCGCCACTGGGAGAAAGACATGACCCTTCGCCAAATTGCGGCCGCACTGCCTCTCGCGATGCTCCCGTTCGGCGCGCACGCCCAGATACGGCCTACCGTCCTCCCGGCTCCCGCCGTCGCCAATCCGCTTCCGGCAGTGGCGGACGCGGCCGCGCGGGCGGCGATAAAGCCGATCCGCCCGAGCAAGATCATCCTTGTCGGTGACTCCACCACGCAGGTCGGTAGCGGTTGGGGCGGTGCGTTCTGCGCCAGTCACGTGACGTCGTTCCTCGCCTGTGTCGACCTCGCGCGCGGCGGGCGTGGCACATTCGATTATCGCGCGGAAGGATCGTGGGCGGTCGCGCTCGGCGAGATGCACACGCCCGGTTACGTCCACACCTACGTACTGATACAGTTCGGGCATAACGATCAGCCCGGCAAACCCGGCCGCTCCACCGACCTTGCCACCGAGTTCGGCCCGAACCTGCGCCGTTACGTCGAGGAGGTTCGGGCGGCGGGCGCGATCCCGGTGCTGGTGACGCCGCTCACCCGGCGCGCCTTCACGAACGGCTCGCTCCGCGACGACCTTGCCGCCTGGGCGGACGTCACCAAACATGTCGCGGCGGAGATGAACGTGCCACTGGTCGATCTCCACGCCACCTCCGTCGCGGCGGTGCAGGCGATGGGGCCGCGCGCCGCGCTCGACCTCGCCGAGACGCCGCCGCCGGCCGCGTTCTACACCGCCGCCGACACCGGCACGACCGTCCCCGCCCCCGCCGCTCCGAAGGCGGCACCGACCGCGACCGAAGTGTCGGAAACTCCGCAGGCTCACCCGACCGTGGTATTCGACTACACGCACCTCGGCCCCAAGGGCGCGGCGCTGTTCTCGCGGCAGGTCGCGTTCGAACTGGCGCGCGTCGTGCCGGATCTAAGGCCGATGCTGCTGCCGTAAGGATCACGCCTACGCCATAGGGGTTCGGTCTCGGACAAACTGGACGTCGCCGGCCAGCCGCGAGCGTCTCGCACGCGCCGCCAAGCTATGCCTCAGGCAGCCTCAACGCGCACGAACGTCGCACCGTTCAACGCCACCATGTTGGCTAGCACCTTCGATCCGAAACGGGCGGCGGCTCATCCAATCTAGGTAGGCGCGCGAACGCCATGGTCGTGCCTTGAACGGCCGCTGGAACAGGCCGGGCGATGCTCGTCAGCACGACCCCGGCCGCTTCATGAACGATTTGTCATTTGATGCGCATCGAAGACACGCGCAAAATACCGCAAATAGAACGTCTCGATATAGAAGATGAACCGGGAGAGAGAACGACGTGCCTACGCGTCTATTATCGTCAGCAGACCTGCGCGCGCCAGCTTGCCGGTCGGCAACGTCACCACAGGCCCGGCGCAGATCGGTTTCCGGCACTGTGGACGTAGCGGCGCTGTTGCTTTCACCCAGCCTGCGCTTGGCCTTTCTTCACGTCACGCGACTCCCTGCGGCATCACTTCAGACGCGTTTGGCACCCCAATCGCCGCACCGTTTATATCGTCAAAATTGACACCGCTTACCGGAAATCGTCATATAGGTCGTTGGCGCCTTCATCGCCCGGGTTCGGGATGGGCAAGCGAGCGTTCGGGCTCGCGTCTGTCTCAAAGCTTGCCCAGTGTTGACACCGCTTACCCAGCGGCGATGTATCGGCGGTGGGCTTGAGGCATGCGGCACGTCGAAGCGTGGTGTTCGACACGCCTGACCCGTGCCGCATCTAGCGATCTTACAACAAAATGAGGGGTAGAGGATTACATGAAACGATTAGAAGCCGGCAACGTCCAGGCGGGGCGCGCTCGCTGGGTGCTCGGCGTATCGGCGGCCGCACTGACGTTGGCGCTTGCCGCTCCGCAGAACGCCTTCGCAAAAGACGCGGCAGCTACAGCCGCCCCGGCGCAGGCGGTCACGGCCGGCGATGCGGCAGCGCCGCAGCAGACCGCGCCGGCACCTGCGACAACCACCACCGAACCGGGCGAGCAGGCCACGCAGGACATCGTCGTCACCGGCTTCCGCCGCTCGCTCGAGGCGGCGCTGGACCTGAAACGGACCTCGGTGGGCTCGGTCGATGCGATCGTCGCGGAGGACGTCGCGAAATTCCCCGACCAGAACCTCGCGGAGTCGCTACAGCGGATCGCGGGCGTCGCGATCACGCGGGACGGCGGCGAAGGCCGGGAGATCACGGTGCGCGGCCTCGGCAGCCAGTTCACGGTCACCCGTGTCAACGGCCTGCCCGCACAGGCGGCGTCGACCACCGGCGGCTCGGCCGGTGGCACCAACCGCGACCGCAGCTTCGACTTCAACATCTTCGCCTCCGAACTCTTTCGCTCGCTGATCGTCCACAAGACAGCCGAGCCGTCGATCGACGAGGGCTCGCTCGGGGCGGTGGTCGATCTCAACACGGGCCACCCGATCGGCGGCAAGGCGGGGCTGAGCCTCATCGGCTCGGGTCAAGGATCGTACAACGACCTGTCGAAGACCGTCTCGCCGCGCGCCACCGGGCTCGTCAACTGGCGTAACCAGGACGGCACGTTCGGCATCAACGCCTCGCTCGCCTATACGAAGAACGACACGGAGGACTTGGGCAACAACACGACGCGGTGGCAACAGGCGGCGTTCGGGTCGGTGACGGTCAACGGCGTCAAGACCAACTGCTATTCGGGCAGTACCTACCTGCATTCGGCCGCCTGCGATCAGGCGACGCTCGCCTTCCACCCGCGTATTCCACGCTACGGCATCACCACGCACGATCGCGAACGGATTGGCGCCACCGGCTCGATCGAATGGCAGCCGAGCGACCGCACGCACCTCGAACTCGATGGCCTGTGGTCGCGCTTCCACGAGGATCGCACCGAGGAATGGGCCGAGATCCTGTTTCGATCGAACGAGAAGGGAATCGGCGTCGTTAATCCGACCTACGATGCCAACGGCAACTTGATCTCGGGCACGTTCAATAACGCCTATCAGCGCGACGAGCATTACCGGCAAATTCAGAACGACGTGTTCTGGCAGGGCAGCGCGACGTTCAGCCAGCAAATCAACGACACGCTGAAGTTCGATCTGGTCGGTGGCTATTCCAAGAGCACGCAAGCCCAGCCGCTCGGCACCACGCTGATGCTCGATAACAAGACCGCGCAGGGTTACAGCTACGACTATACCAACATGACGGCGCCGGTGTTGACGTTCGGCACGAGCGCCACCGATCCCGCCAATTTCCAGCTTTCGGAAATTCGCGACGCGGTCACCTATACGAGGAACACGTTCAAGACGATCGAAGGCAATGTCGAATGGAAGGTAACGCCCGCGTTCACCTTCCACACCGGCGGGTTCTTCCGAAAGTTCGACTTCGATACGCACGGCGGCACGCGCAACGCGGTGGTCTGCCCGACGACGAGCGGAAAGGACATCGTGCTCGGCACGCTGAACTGTTCGGCGACGACCTACGGCTTCCCGGTCAACGCAAGCCTGGTCGACACGGTCAACCTCGGCAATGCCGGCCAGCCGGCCGGTACGACCACGACGTTCCTCGTCGCCGATCTGCCCGCCGGCACCGCGTTGACCAATCTTTACAACCGCGCGCTCTTGCCCGACGTCAGCAACACCCGTTCGGTGCGGGAGAAGGACAGCGGCGCATACCTTCAGTTCGATGCGAAATCGAATGTGTTCGGGCTCGACTATGCGTTGTCAGCCGGCGTCCGCTACGCGGTGACCGACCAGAGTTCGACCGGTTTGCAGACGGTCGGCGGTGTCAGTTCGCCGGTGACGGTCGGCCGCAGCTACGACGACTGGCTGCCTTCGGCGACGCTCAACCTGTTTCCGACCAAGACGATCGTGCTGCGTCTCGCCGTGGCCAAGGTGATGACGCGCCCGTCGCTCGGCAATCTAACGCCGGGCGGTTCGGTCGATAGCTCGAACTACCGGGTGAGCTACGGCAACCCCAATCTCGACCCCTACCGCGCGACGAACTACGATGCGGCGGTCGAATGGTATTTCATGCGCGGCGGATTGCTGTCGGTGGCCTATTTCCGCAAGGATGTCGCCAGCTTCCCCGTCTCGACGCTGACCACGGGCACCTTCGCCTCCACCGGCCTGCCGCTTTCGATCCTCACGCCGGGTTCGGCGGCGGCGTCCAACCCCGACGCGCAGAACTGGACGATCACGACGCTCGGCAACGGCGCGGGCGCACGGTTGCAGGGCGTCGAGCTTGGACTTCAGGCGCCGTTCCGCTTCCTGCCGGGGCCGTTGAACGGGTTCGGCACGATTCTGAACGCGACGCTCATCACCTCGAACGCATCGTACAACGTGAGCGGCCCGGCGACGACGATCAGCGCCACCGGCGCGCCCAATTTGCCGAACCTCACCGTATCCTCGACCTTCCTCGGCCTTTCGAAGCGTACCTACAACGCCACGCTTTATTACGAGAAGGGTCCGTTCGAAGCGCGCATGAGCTACAGCTATCGCTCGGCCTATACTGATGGCACCAGCGCCACCGGCAACGTCTTCGAAGGTCCGGGTTCGTACGGAAGCCTCGATGGCGCGGTCCGCTTCGACGTCACCAAGCAGATCGAGTTCTCGGTCGACGCGATCAACCTGCTCGACCGCTACGTCGAAAGCTTCAACGACGTCGACGCGCAGCGCAACAACGCGGTCTATCACACCGGCCGCACGATCGTGTTCGGCGCACGCTTCAAACTCTGAGCTGCCGGAACCCAGCGCCACGCCTTATCGCGTGGCGCTGGTCCGTGTCCTTCGGATGCGCTCGACGCGCCTTCTCCGTGCTGCGGAGAACATCCTGACCAGCTTGCGGGCACACGCTCGTCTCGCGCGAACCGGTCCCGGAATACGATAGCGGCGGCCCGCCGGAACCACATGGCAGCCCGCGCGCTTCTTGCCGGTGAGCATCGACGATCTCGGCCGTGCAATGCTGGGTTCCGGCCTTAAGCCGGAGCACCTCGGCATCGGCCAGGTCGCACTACGAGCCATCGTCATTTACGTCGTCACGCTCGTGATCGTGCGCCTCGGCAAGAAGCGCTTCATGGGGCGCGGAACCGCTTTCGATGTGATCGTCGGCATCATCGTGGGCTCGATCTCCGGCCGCGCGATCACCGGCAACGCACCGCTGGGCACGGCGATGGTCGCCGTCGCCGTGCTGTTGGCGCTGCATTGGCTTTTCTCGGCGGTGGCGGTTCGATGGCATGGCTTCGGCATCCTTGTGAAGGGTCGAAACCAGGTGCTGGTTCGTGACGGCAAGCTCGACGAGGCAGCGCTCCGGCGCGAGCATCTGTCGCAAGGCGACCTCGATGAGGACTTGCGCGAGAAGGGGCGCAAGAACCTCGACGGGGTTCGCGAAGCGCGGATCGAGCGGGATGGCAAACTCAGCCTGCTCGAAGGCGAGAAGCCGCCCCAAATCGTCGAGATCAGCGTTCGGGAGGGCGTGCAGACGGTGAGGATCGAACTGCACTGACGGAGCAGCCGCGGGGTGGCACCACGGAGAAAGTGTCGTCCGTGATGAGGCGGTGCCGAACGTATCGGCATGACGTGCGTTTCTGGACGTAGAACGAAAGGGTCAGTTCGATGCCAGCCGATCGTAACCTCGCTTGACGGCTGCCCAGGCGCTCTCTTTCGCGCTGATCGCGGGCACGGTGATCGCCCTCGCCTCCGGCCGCTTTCGGTATGACCTTGTCGCGCTGCTTGCGCTGCTCGTCGCGATCGTGACGGGGGACGTCTCCGCCAAGGATGCGTTCAGCGGCTTCACGAGCGACGTGGTGATCGTCATCGCATCGGCCCTCGTGGTGAGCGCCGCGGTAAGCCGCTCCGGCATCATAGAGTCGATCGTGCGGCCGCTGTTCACGCATTTGAAGACGCCGCGCTCACAGGTTCCCGCGCTTGCCGGAGCGACCGCTCTACTGTCGATGCTGACCAAGAACGTGGGGGCGCTCGCCATCCTCATGCCGACGGCGCTCCGCCTCGGCCGGTCGCGCGAGAGTTCCGCCTCCGCGCTGCTCATGCCGATGGCGTTCCTGTCGCTGCTTGGCGGATTGGTGACACTGGTCGGCACCTCGACGAACATCATCGTCAGCCAGGTTCGGGAGGAGGCGCTCGGCCAGCCCTTCGGCATGTTCGATTTCGCGCCCGTCGGGCTGGTCCTGACCGTGTTCGGCCTCGCGTTCGTCAGCGTCGGCTGGCGGCTGCTGCCGCGTGACCGGCATGGGCGCGCCGATCTCGCACAGGTCGCCACCGGGACGAGCTATGCCACGGAAGCGGTGCTCCCGGAGACTTGGCCGCCCGCGCTCGCCACGATCGCCGACCTCAAGCTCGACGATGACGGTGTTCGCGTCTCCGCGATCATAGCCCCCGATGGGACGCGCGGCGCAGCGGAAGCCGATGCGGCGATCGGCCCGGGCACCGTGCTTCTGCTGGACGGGGCCGATGAAGCACTGGGATCGGTCTTCGCAAGGCTTCCGCTGGAGGCGGCCCGCGAGCAACACGATGTCGAGAAGGACGAGGCTCGAGAGGAGCTGCGCTCGGTGGAAGCGGTCGTGCAGCCGGGCTCGTCGCTGCTCGGCAGGTCCGCCGCACGGGTCGGTCTGCAGGAGCACCACGGCGTCAAGCTGCTGGCCGTCGCGCGCGGTACGACGCGGATCACCGCGCGCCTTCGCGACGTCACCTTCCGCGCCGGCGACATGCTGGTGTTGCAGGCAGGCGAGCAGGCGCTGCCGGAATTGATGGGTGAACTCGGCCTTCTGCCGCTGGCCGAACGCGTGGTGCGCCTCGGCAACCGCCGCCAGCGTTACGCGCCGATCGCGATCCTCGCGGTCGCGATCGTGCTGGTGGCCTTGAAGATGCTGCCCGTCGCGGCGGCGTTCTTTGGTGCCGCCGTGCTGGTGGTGGCGATCGGCGCAGTGTCGATGCGTGAGGCTTATGGTTCGCTGGAGCCCGAAGTCCTCGTCCTGATCGGCGCGCTGACCCCGCTGAGCGAAGCGGTCCAGCACTCGGGCGGCACCGCGCTGATCTCTCAGCACCTGACGCTGCTTCTGCACGGCGCCGCGCCGATGGTGGTGCTCTGCGCACTGATGATCACCGCGATGGCCTGCTCGCCGTTCCTGCACAACGCGCCGACGGTATTGGTGCTCGGCCCGATCGGGCTTGCGGTCGCGCAGGGGTTGCACCTCAATCCAGACCCGTTCCTGATGGCCGTGGCGACGGGCGCTGGTTGCGACTTCCTCACGCCGGTCGGGCATCAGTGCAACACCCTGGTGATGGGGCCGGGCGGATATCGTTTCGGGGACTATTGGCGGCTGGGGCTGCCGCTCTCCATTCTAGTGATCGCCGTCGGCACGCCGCTGATCGCCTGGGTCTGGCCCCTGGGGGGATGAACGCTCCCCTCTCCGGTCATCCCGGCCCTATCGCTGGCGTACGAACCGCACCTGTTTCGGCTGATCTGTCATGGGAGGTCGTCATCGATCATCGCACGTACTTCGAGCGCGCGCCTCGCGGGATGCCCGTGGACGATCGAAGCGCCCTGCTGCTCGTCGGTGCCGCATGAGCATGTCAAAGCCACCAACAGATCACGCCGCACCGGCCCGCGTACGCATCGGGTGTTCGGGGTGGGTGTATCCGCATTGGCGCGGTCGCTTCTATCCGGACAAACTTGCAGCGAAGAACTGGCTCGCCTTCTACGCCGAGCATTTCAACACGGTGGAGATCAACAACAGCTTCTATCGACTGCCCAAGGCGGAGACATTCGATGCCTGGCGCGCTCAGGCGCCGGGCGACTTCCGCTACGCGGTCAAGGCCAATCGCTTCCTCACGCAGGCCAAGAAGCTGAAGGACTGCGAAGAACCTCTGGAGCGCATGATGGCACCCGTGCGACATCTCGAGGGGGCGCTTGGACCGATCCTCTACCAGCTTCCACCGTGCTTCCGGATCAATCTCGACCGGCTCGAGCGGTTCCTCGCGATCCTTCCGGCCGACGTGACCAACGTGTTCGAGTTCCGCGACGAAAGTTGGCAGACCGACGACGTGTTCTCGCTGCTGGACCGATACGGCGCGGGCTTCTGCACGCACGACATGGTCGACATGCAGGTGCCGCGCATCGCCGTAGGTCGCGTGGCATACGTCCGCCTCCACGGTGCCGGCGGAAAATACTGGGGGCGCTACCCGGACGAACGACTGCTCGGCTGGGCGGACTGGCTGGGCGATCAGATCCGGGAGGGGCGCGACGTCTGGGTGTTCTTCAACAACGACATCGACGGGCATGCCATCGAGGACGCCCTGACGCTCAAGGCGATGATGGCGCAGCTCGGATCTTCACCGCTTCCCGGCCCCGCATAGCGGCCCGAACGAACCTGCGGCGTTGAACGGGTCCGCTGCCGAGCATGCGAGCGGGAACGAGGATGAAGATGCGGGCACCTTGGCGTGATGGCGGCGGCGGGCGGCTGCGCAGCTTGGAACGCTCGGCGAGTTCCGGACGTTTCGGCTCCGTATCGGCACTCTCCTGGAACACGGCATGCAGATCGCACGCATCACAGAACTCTGGTTTCGCAAGCTCAAGCGCCTGATGAGCCTGGATGAGGAAGAGCTTGCCGCTCTCGCGAAGCTTCCGTTCACGCTCGAGGAGGTTCCCGCCCATCGTTACCTCGTGACGGAGGGGAGCCGGGTCGAGAGATGCTGCCTCCTGGTCGAGGGTTATGCCGCCCGGCACAAGATGAGCCGCACCGGGCGCCGGCAGATCGTGTCCTTCCACATGCCGGGCGACATGCTGGACCTTCAGCATGCGCTCCTCTCCCGTGCGGATCATAACCTCCAGGTCATTACCCCGGCCGTAGTAGCGTGGATCCCCATCCCCGCGTTGACGGAGGTGAGTTCGCGATTCCCGCGTCTGGCGGCGGCGTTCGCCAAGGATGCACTCATCGACGCCTCCATCTTCCGGGAGTGGGTGCTGAACGTCGGCGCACGCGATGCGAAGACGCGGATCGCCCATATGTTGTGTGAGTTCGTGCAGCGCCGCGAGGCGATCGGGATCGCGCCGGTCGACGCGGTCGATCTGCCCTTCACGCAGGAGCAGATCGGGGATGCGACCGGCCTGACGGCTGTTCACGTCAACCGGATGCTGCGGGAACTGACCGAGGAGGGCGCGTTTGCCCGATCGGGGCGGGATTATCGGATTACCGACTGGCGCAAGCTCAAGGCGATCGCCGACTTCGATCCGGCATATCTCCATCAGGCGGCGTGACGTTAACTGAGGTCAACAAAACGCCGGTCGCACGGTTGAACAAAATCGGTATCGGAGCGCTTCTCCCGAATGGAGCGGTACTTCTTCCATCTGAACCAGTGCGGGATCGTGACCGAGGATCCGGAAGGCGTCGACCTTCCCGATCTCGAGGCTGCCCGCACGGCAGCCATCGCGGCGGCGCGCGACGTCATGATCGGCGAGATCGCGAAGGGCGAGCTATGCCTGGGATGTCACATCGACATTGCCGATGCGCAGCACAATGTGCTGCTGACGGTGAGATTTGCCGATGCGGTGCGCGTGAGCGGCGTGAGACACGACGCCGCCTGGCCCTGAGGCGTTCGTCCTTCAGCATCTGACAGTCAGCGAGGGGACGGATCGCCCCCCACCCCCATGAATCGGTGACGGCGTCGGGCATGACTATCAAAGCTGCGGAGCGGCGGATCCCAAGATGCCGATGAGGCCGCTCACCGAGTATGGCTTGCGAAGAAGCGCGAAGCCATGGCTGGCCTCCTCTGCCAGAACGTGACTGTACCCGGTGGTGAGCACGACCTCGAGATCGGGCCAGCGCTCCGCGATCGAGCGGGCGAGTTCGAGGCCGTTGATGCCGGGCATGATGACGTCCGTGAACACCAGATCGACTTTATCGCGCGCAACGCTCAACATCTCCAGCGCAGCACCGCCGTTTTGAACCCAGGTAACGATCTGCCCCAGTTCCTCGAGCAGGCTCCGGGCGAATTCACCAACCGCCTCGTTATCTTCGACGAGCAAAACGCGCTTGGTGGCGAGGTGGTGATCGCGAACACCTCGCGCCTGCGCTTGCGCCGGCTGCTCCCCGGTAACGACGACCAGCGGCAGGTACAGGATAAAGGCCGTGCCGATGCCGACTTCGCTGTGCACGTCGACCTCTCCGCCGGATTGTTTGGCGAAACCGTGCACCTGACTGAGACCCAGACCGGTCCCCTTGTTCAGCCCCTTGGTGGTGAAGAAGGGTTCGAAGATCTTCGCCATCGTCTCGGGCGCGATGCCGCTGCCTTCGTCGGCGACCCGAACGGCGACGAAATTCCCGTCGGCGGAGCCATGGCCGCGAACCGCCGGCAGGCCGGCCACGCTTTCGACCCTGATCGCGAGCTTGCCGCCCGCCGGCATGGCGTCGCGCGCATTGATCACCAGGTTCAGCACCGCCGTCTCGAACTGGTTGAGGTCGGCGTTGACGAACGCACCGTCCGGCACTTCGATCGTCAGATCGATGGTCGAGCCGATGCTGGTCTCGATCATGCGGCGCATGGCGTCCACGCGCTGTCCCGCGTCGAAAAGCTCGGGCTTGAGGGGCTGACGTCGGGAAAAGGCCAGAAGTTGCGAGGTCAGCGCCGAGGCACGATCCGCCGTCTCGCCGATAGCGTCGATATAGCGCTCGCGCTTGTCCGGACTGAGCGCCGGCATCTTGAGCAAGTCCACCGACGACCGGATGATGGTGAGCAGATTGTTGAAGTCGTGCGCGACACCGCCGGTGAGCCGGCCGACCGCCTCCATCTTCTGCGCCTGCGCCATCGTCTCGCGCGCCCGCTCGACCTCCTGCTGCGCGTGCCAGCGCTCCGTCAGATCCCGGGTTACCTTCGCGAACCCGATCAGCGCACCACCTTCATCGTAGATCGGGTCGATCAGCACGCCCGCCCGGAAACGCGACCCATCCTTGCGAACGCGCCAGGCTTCGACCTCGTACTTGCCCGCTTCCCGGGCGGTGCGAAGGGCGCGCTCGGGCTCGCCAGCCTGCCGGTCCTCCTCGGTATAAAAATTAGAGAAATGCTTTCCCACGATTTCGACGGCACTGTACCCCTTAATAAGCTGCGCCCCGGGGTTCCAGTTGGTAACGTGCCCGTCGACATCGAGCATGTACACCGCATAGTCCTTCACGCCCTGCACAAGGAGGCGAAAGCGCTGCTCGCTTTCCAGAAGCGCCCGTTCCGCGGCCCTCCTGTCGGTCACGTCGCGCGTGACCTTCGCAAAGCCGATAAGCGTGCCACCCGCGTCCAGCACCGGGTCGATCACGACGCTGGTCCAGAAGCGTGTGCCGTCCTTGCGAACGCGCCAGCCCTCCGCCTCGAACGTGCCGTTCGCCGCAGCCGCATCGAGCGCCCGCTGCGGCAGACCGCTTGCACGATCCTCCTCTGTATAGAACAGGGAGAAGTGCTGGCCGATGATCTCATCCGCCGCGTAACCCTTGAAGCGCTGTGCGCCGGCGTTCCAGGTCGCTACATGCCCCTCGCGATCGAGCAGGTAGATTGCGTAATCCTTGATGGCGTTGACGAGCAGCTCGAAACGGCCTTGCCCCCCAACGTCGTCCAGGCTTCTTCGTTCAACCACGCCTTGTCCACCGTCATCTACCGAGGCAAGCAATACAAGCGACCCCGCTTTGGCTCCCTTTCGGAGGCGATACGCTAGCACACCCCGCCGCAATGTGAACCGTATGGGCTTTGGTGCATCGCAGCTTGGACACGTCCACCGCGGTGAAACGGTTGGTAGCGGACAGGGTTCAACACCCCGTTCGTGACTTTGCGGAACGCCAGGTCCAGGAATCAAGTCCAGCGTCGAGCGGAGGTGACTTTGCCCGAACTTACCCACCCCGTGCCGAAGCCGCCCGGCCTTGGTTCCGTTCTCGCGCGCAACATGGCGAGGATGGAGGAGAGGCGGACACGCGAGGCCGCGAAGCGAGCCTGGCCGAGAAGATTTCGGATCGGATCACGCGATCGCGGGCAGCATGACCTTTGTCGCCGTCCATGGCGTCGCCTACGGCTTATGGCTGGTGGTAAACCTGGGCCTGGTCCCCAACGTCAAGCCCTTTGATCCCAGCTTCGTTGTTCTGGCGATGGAAGCAAGCGTCGAGGCGATCTTCCTCTCCACGTTCGTGCTGATCAGCCAGAACCGGATGATGGGCGCTGCCGCCCGCCAGTCGGACATGGATCTTCAGATAAACCTGCTGGCCGAACGTGAGTTGACGCGGCAGGTGACGCTGGTCGACGCCATAGCGACGAAGATAGGCATGGATGTGGTCGATCGCCACGAGTTGAGAGAGATCGAGGACGATGTCTCGCCAGAGGCAGTGCTCGACGGCCTCGAAGGCGCTCAACGCGCATGAATATGCGTCAGCATTCGCCCGGTCTGCACATCGCGGACGGGCGCGTTCAGAGGCTGGCCAGCGCAACCTTGGCTCACGCGTGCGGAACGCTCTGTATCTCGGTCAACAGAGTGGAAATCGCGGTCACAAGCTGGGCGTTGGCAAACGGCTTTTGAACGAGAAGGCTCCTCGGAACGCCCTGCGACGCCCAGTCGGAGCCGCTATCGGCCGTCATATAGATCACCGCCACGCCGCCGTTCACTTCGCGCGCCCGGCGCGCAACATCCCATCCGTTCATCCCGTCCCCGAGCCGAACGTCCGTGATAAGACCCGCGAAATCTCCCGCTTGCTCGCTGAGCCGAGTCATCGCCTCGGCGCCGCTCAGCGCCGTCACCACTTCATACCCCCCGTCGATCAGCGCGTCTTCGACATCATGGAGGATCATTGGCTCGTCCTCGACGAGCAGGAGCAAAACGGAATTCATCGAACTTACTCGTCAGGCACGTGAAAATCGAAGACCGGATCGGTCAACGCCAGATGCCCTGCAGGCTGACGATGATGATCGATACCGGGCCAATCCGGCGGCGGCAAGTTCGTTGAATCCCTGAGGCGAATGCATCCCGGCAAAAAACGATTCTTAAACCTGCGCTCGGCTTGCGGCCTGCCGGCGCATCTGCTGACGGCTCCTGCGTCTTCATCGAACTCGACCGCTACGTCGCGATATTCGAAGGGGCTACGGCGTCGCTGGAGGTCGCTTTCGAGCGGCCCGCCCGTACGGCTTGGGTCCTTTCGTCGACGCGGGCGTTACCGACTGGCACATCGCCAACGAAGCAGCGGGGCACAATGACGAGGGCCTCATCAGCAACCGAAGTGCCGGACCGGCAGCAACTTCACCGCGTCGTCGAAGGCTTGGGCGACGGTGTGATCCTGATCGAACCCGACGGGCGGATCGTGTGGGCGAACGCGGCCGCGCTGGGGATGCACGGTTGCGCCGAACTGGCCGATCTCGGCGCGACCGCCGATGCTTACCAGCGGCGCTTCACGCTGCGGCTGCGCGGCGGCCAGCCGTTGGCGCCTTCGGCCTATCCGATGGCGCGGCTGTGTCGCGGCGAGGCGTTCGACGACGTGATCGTCAATGTCTGCGCGACCGGCAAGCCCGAGCCGGACTGGGTGCACCGCGAGCGCGGGCTCGTGCTGGAGCGCGACGGCGCGCCCGACTGCCTGGTGCTCATCATCTGCGACGCGACCGCAGCGTTCGAGGCGGAGGAACGCTTCGAGAGCATGTTCAACGCCAACCCCGCGCCCGCGCTGATCGTGCGGCTCGCCGATCTGCGCTACGTCCGCGTCAACGAAGGCTTTATCGAGCTGACCGGCTGGGAGCGCGACCAGATCGTCGGCCGCTCGCTCTACGATTTCGACATCCTCGATCATGCCGCCGAGAAGGACAAAGCGAAGGCGCGGCTGGGCGACGGCGACGTGATTCCGCAGATGGAGGCGGAGTTGCCGCTGCCCGGCGGCGACAGCAAGCTGGTGCTGCTCGCCGGCCACCCGGCCGAAATGCCGAGCAACGAAGCGTGCATGATCTTCACCTTCGCGGACCTGGAGCCGCGCCGCCGCGCGGAGATGGCGCTGCGCCAGAGCGAGGAGCGGTTCGCCACCGCCTTCCGCTTCGCGCCGGTGCCGATGCTGCTGACCAGCCTCGACGGGCATCGTATCCTCAACGTCAACCACGCCTTTCTCGCGCTCACCGACTGGGGGCATGATAGCGTGGTGGGGCGCAAGCCCGCCGAGATCGAGCTGTTCGAAAGTTCGGCGACGCGCCGCGAGATCGAGAAGAAGGTTTCCGAAAGCGGATCGTTCCGGGGTTACGAGGTGCAGGTGAAGACCCGCACCGGCGATCTCGTCACCTGCCTCGCCTCCGCCGAGACGGTGACGATCAACGGGCAATATTGCATCCTCGCCGCGTTTCAGGACATCAGCGAGCGCAAGCGCACCGAACTCGATCTGATCGCCGCGATCGAAGGTGCGATGCAGGATTCGAGCTGGCTCAGCCAGAAGATCATGGACCGGCTCGCGGCGTTGCGTGGATCCACGCCGCAACACGGCGCGACCACCGCGCCGGTGGAACTGACGCCACGCGAACGCGAGGTGCTGGCGCTCATCACCAAGGGCAAGACCGACGACGCCATCGCCGACGCGCTGTCGCTGAAGCGCAATACCGTGCGCAACCACGTCGCCCGGCTCTACGCCAAGATCGGCGCTCACAGCCGGGCAGAGGCGATCATCTGGGCGCGCGACCGTGGGCATCAGCTCGGCCTCGACCCGCACGATTAATCGCACGAACAGGTGCACGCGCACCCATGGATGGGGTGCCTGCGCATCTTTGGCGGCTGTGTCGGCAACCTTACCTTTCCAACATCGAGCCAACCGCTCGTGTCTGAGAGGAGAACGTCAATGTCCATTCTCGCATGGATCATCCTGGGTCTGGTCGCCGGCTTCATCGGCAGCAAGATCGTCAATCGCACCGGTGAAGGCGTGTTGCTCGACATCGTGTTGGGCGTGGTCGGCGCGGTCGTCGGCGGCTTTCTGTTCAACCAGTTCGGCGCGGCCGGGGTCACCGGCCTCAACGTGTACAGCCTGATCGTCGCGGTGATCGGCGCGATCGTCGTGCTGGTGCTCTACCACATGGTGGTGCGCGGCGCGCGCCGCTGAACATCCCGCTTTCGACCCTACCAAGACCCGGCCGATCCACGGCCGGGCACAGGAGAGACAGATCATGACACAGACCATCACAGGCTTGTTCGACCATTACGACGACGCCCGCCGCGCGGTGCAGGATCTCGAAGCCGCTGGCGTCGCGCACCGCGACATCAGCATCGTCGGCCATGACAGGCGCGATGCGGCCGGCTCCGATCGCGCTGGTGACGTCGCCGAGCCTGCCGCCGAGGATGCGGGCACCGGTGCCGGCATCGGCGCGGCTGTCGGCGGTGTCGGCGGGTTGCTCGCCGGGCTCGGCCTGCTCGCCATTCCCGGCATCGGTCCGGTGGTCGCGGCCGGCTGGCTCGCGGCGACCGCAGCGGGTGCGGCAGGCGGTGCGCTGGTCGGCGCGGCGGCCGGCGGCCTCGTCGGGGCGCTCACCCATGCCGGCGTTCCCGAGAACGACGCGCACGTCTATGCCGAGGGCGTCCGCCGTGGCGGGACGCTCGTCACCGCCAAGGTCGACGAACCGCTGGTGCCGACCGCGCGCAACATCCTCGGCGATGATCGCACCGTCAACGTGACCGAACGCCGCCACGCTTATGAGGCGCAGGGCTGGAACCGTTTCGACGAAAGCGCACCCGCCTATTCGGACAGCGACATCGCCGCCGAACGCGCGCGCTACGACCGCGTCTGATCCTCTTCGATAGGAACACGAACATGCGTATCACAAGCACGATCCTGCTCGGTGCAGCCCTGCTCGCCGCTCCCGCGTTCGCGCAGAACGGACCGGCCAAGAACAACGCCGCGATCAAGACCGCACACACCGTCGATGACGGTCAGGCGCGGCGCGGCGCCAATTCGTTCACCCAGGCGCAGGCACGCGAGCATATCGCCAAATCGGGCTTCACCAACGTGTCGGGCCTGACCAAGGACAAGCAGGGCGTCTGGCGCGGAACGGCGACGAAGGACGGCCACTCCGTCTCCGTCGGGCTGGACTTCAAGGGCAACGTCTCGACCGGAGGGTAACCGAGAAGGCGGCGGCGTTTGGCGTTACGCCTCACGCCGCCGTCCCACGCCCAATGCCTCGATCATCCCGACCTTTGCGTGATGAGGCGCACCGGGCCGAGCAGGCCGGACGCGGGAAGCTGGTCGGTCTGGTTGAAGAAGCGGCGGATCTTGTCCGATCCGGGCAGGGCGGGGTGCGAAGGATCCTTCCTGTCGCCCTCTACGCGGTTGGTCCATTCGTTCGTCACGCGCACCTCGATCACATTCTCGCCGCTGCGCAAGGCGTCGGTCACGTCGATGCGGTACGGCGGCGCCCATAGCAGCCCTACGTTCGTTCCGTTCACCCGCACCTCGGCGAGGTCGCGCACGTCGCCGAGATCGAGCAGCACCCTGCCCCCGGGGACCCGCGCCCCATGCAGCGACACGGTGCGCACATACGTCGCGGTGCCGGAGAAATAGCGCACAGCCGGATCGGCCTGATCGGTCCATGAGGCGAGCCTGGGCAGCACCAGCGGCGCGGCCGGCGCGCCGGGTCCGGTGAAGGTGACGCGCCACGGCCCGGCCACATCGGCCGCGAGCGTCTCGACCGGCGGGGCGACCTCGCGCGATGCCGCCTGCGCGGGCTGGCGGAACACGACATATTGCGATTGTCGTTCGGCGAGGTCGAAGCGGACGACGGTGGCGTCCTTCTCGATCCGGTACGAGGCAGGGCGCGTCACGCCGGTGACGGGATCCCACAGTTCGGGTGCCTTGCCGGTCACGCGGAAGCGCGCCTCCACGCTCTCGGGCGCGTCCTTCTGGCTGGCGACGTAGTAGAGGTCCGCATCCGCGAGCGTGCGGTGCAGCCACACCGTCTTCGCGCCGACGCCGCTGGCGATCTCCGCATCGGGCACCTCGCCGGCGCGGCGCAGCACCTCGCCCAGCGGCAGGCCCCATGCCACCATGCCCTTGCCGACCGGCCGCTGCGTGTTGGCGATGCCGTCGAGCCCGCCCCACAGCCGCTCCGCCACCGCCTGGACCTCCGCCTCGGATCGCGGATAGTCCGACAGGCCAGTGCTGTGCCGGGGTCGCGCGCCGACGATCCACGCGCCTGCCGCCGCGAGATCGGCGAGCTTGCGCACCACCGCGACCGACATCTCGTCCGATGGCGGCAGCACGAGGATACGGTAGCGCATCCCGCTCGCCAGCCGGATGTGGCCGTCCGGCTCGACGCTCGCGTCCTTCAGCAGCACGTCGGTGTTGATGACGTCGTAATCATAGCCGTCGGGCATGGCGGGCTTCAGCCCCGCGCCCCAGAACGGCATCGTCGCGGGCGCCCCCTCGGGCAGCAGATACGCCACGTCGGCGACGAAGCGGCCCTGCTGGAGCATGAAGGCGTTACGCGCGACATAGTCCATGAACGGCCGCGCCTGTTCCGCCCAGGTGATGTTGCGGTTGATGTGCGTGCCGACCATGGTGTTGCCGGGCTTGGTGTCGAGCGGCTGGATCGCGGTCGAGTGGAACACCAGCCGGTTGATCCCTTGCGCGAACCAGTAATCGGCGACCTTCTTGAGCGTATAGGGCGATTCGTACCAGCCGCCGGTGAACGCCTCAGCCGCGACCACCGGCTTGCCGAAGACATGGCCAGCGGAGGCCGCGCCGCGCACGTCGGCATAATATTCGGAGAACGGATGGAGCGGCGTGACCCAGAATTCCGCCATCGGAATGGCGACCTTGGATTTGTTGCGCAGCGTATCCTCGGGGATTTCGAGGGCCACGCCCGACGCCTCGGCATAAGCGTTCAGGCCGCGTTTGCCGAACTCAGATGCCATCGTGCCGTAGAATTCATCGGCGTAGAGATCGGCCAGCGTGCGGCGGAAATCCCACAGGAAACGGTCGCTGATCTGGGCGTTTTTAACAACAAGGCCGGCCAGCACGGGCAGATAAGGCGTCGGATCATAGCCTCGCCGCGCCTTGAAGCGCGCGACCATGTCGTCGGTCCAGTTCTGCATCCCCGCTTCCCAGCTATCCATCGTCACATAGGACGGATGCTGGCCGAACAGCGGCCCCAGCGCCTTTTGCAGCGGATCGAGATAGCCGCGCACGTAATCGGCGACGTACGCGCCGTTGAGCTTGTCGACCTCCAACCCGCTGCCCGCCGGCACCGAGGGGCGGTTGCGCGCGCCGGTGTTGGCATAGCCGAAGCGCAGCACCTGCCAGCGACCGGCCGGGGGCGACCAGCGCAATGTACCGTCCGCCGCCATGTGGCGGGTGACGTCGACGACCTCGCCGATACCCGCCGCGACGTCGGGCGTAGGCACGCCGCTATAATCGTCCATCAGGCTGCCAAATGCGCCCTTGTCCTCCCAGCGGTTGACGGTGGGCGTGGCAAGCAGCTTGAGTTCGGTCAGCTCGAACGGTTTGGCGGTGGTGGACGGCGCCCAGTTGATGACCTGCGCAGGCGTGAGCGCCGGCCCATCGAGGCGCAGGCGGAAGAAACGCGCGGTGACGGCGGGGAAGGCGAAGGTGCGCACGGCCGCGCCGTGATAGCCTTGCGGGCCGGGCGTGGAGACGATCGTGCGCCAGGTGGTGCCGTTGTCGCTCGCCTCCAGCGCGCCGACCGGGATGCCGCCCTTCGCGCCGAGCGACAGCGCGCGGGCGGTGAAGGGGGCAGGATAGCGCAGCGCGATCCAGCCGGCTCCGGCGGGAAGCGCGACGGCGGTGTTGAGGCTGTCGTCGGACAGTGCGGCGGCGTCGATATCGCCGCTCGATGCGGAAAGAACCGGTTTCAGCGCGTTGGCTACGGCCGGCAAACGATAGGCGAGCACCACGCTGTCGCGGTAGAACGGCTGGCTCTCGCCGGCTGTGACGTTGTCGCCGTGCGTGTTGAGGTCTCGCACCGGGCCGGCGTTGCTCGACGGCGTCGGCAGGCGCAGCGACACGGCGCGGCCACCGGTCAAATCGGTCTCGCTCCACACCAGCCGCTTCATCGCGTGATCGGGCGTGACCCACGGGCCGCCCGCGAGGCTCCACCCGGCCGAGCTGAAGATCGACATCTCCAGATCGAGGCTCTGCGCGCGTTCGGCGGCGTGCTTCACCGCCGCATACCATTCGGGCGTGGCGAAGTTGACCTTGGGCTGCACGCTCTGCCCTGCGCCGAGCAGCACGTCGGCGAGCTGGAAGCCGCCGATGCCGACGCGGTGCATCCAGTCGAGATCCTTGTCGATCCCGTCGATGGTGATGTTGCCGCCGGTCCAGTGCCACCAGGTGCGCGGGCGCGCGGCGGCGGGCGGCGCCTTGAACCCGTCGAGCAGCGGATCGCCCGAGGCAGCCGGCGCGTCGGCTATGGCCGGCGCACCACACAGCAACGCGGCCACGGCCACGCCGGCGAGGATCGTGCGGCGCATCATGCCTCCGGCTTCAGATGGCGCTTGAGGAAGTCGAGATAGATCGCCCAGTCGCTCGGGATCGTGCCGTGCCCGCCCTCGTGCATGTAATAGCCCAGATCGTTGAGGATCGGCTGCCCCGCCCCCGGCCATGTCGTCGTGCCGAGATCGGTCTTGCCGAACAGGCGATAGACCGGCCCCGCCGAGACTGCGGAAAGGAACTCGCCCTTGGGGTCTGACCAGCCGTCGGTGGTGCCGGTCTGGAGCAGCAGCGGCTTGGGCGCATGCAGCGCGACGAGCAGGTTGCCGTCGATCGGGTTCACGTCGGGGAAGCCCGCCATCTTCGCGAAATTGCCCGCGAACTGATACGGATAGCGCGACGGTGCGGTCAGGTGAGCGATCGTCTCGCCATAGTTGCGATGTGACAGCGCCGCCCCGCCCTCGCCCGAGCACGATGCGATCGTCGCGGCGACGCGCGTGTCGCGCGCGCCCGCCCACATCACCGTCTTGCCGAGCCGCGAGACGCCGTGGATCGCGATGCGCTTGGGATCGATGCGGCGGTCGGTCTCCAGATAATCGATGACGCGGCTGATCCCCCAGCCCCAAGCGCTGATCGTGCCCCATTGGTCGGGCCGGAGCTGCGTCTGGCCCGGCGCCATGTGGCGCGCGCGGATACCGGTGGCGAAACCCTGCGGATCGTCCGGGTCGACATCGCCGTAATAGAAGGCCGCGAAGCCGAGGCCGGCGTCGAGCATCGGCACCGGGTCGATCTTCGGGAAGGCGAAGCCCTTCCCCGCCCACGGCACGCGCGCATGCTGTTCGAGGCTCCACACCATGCCGGGCTTGAGGTCGGGATCGGCGACGGCGGCGGCGTTGGTGGTGAAGTTGATCGCGAGCAGGATCGGCACCGCGCGCTTCGCCGCGGCGGGCGTGTAGATCACCACATCGACCGGATGCGCCGAGGGATCGGCCGACAGCGCGAGCCGCACCTGCCGCCGCATCGCCTTGCCGCCGAGCGCGAGGGTGGCCGGCTCGATCTCCGTGGCGGAGACGCGGGGGCCGGCCGGGGCAATGCCGAACTGCTGCGTCTCGAACAGGCGGATCAGCTCGGGGCGGCGCTTCGCTGTCCACGCAGCGGCGGTGCGAATCGGCGTGCCGTCCTGCGCGACCAGCGGCTCGGGCAGCGTATAGCTGCCGGTCTTCGCCTCGTCGTAATTGACCGGAATGCCCGCGACCACATCCGGAGACTGCGCGCGCGCCAGCATCGGCAAAGCCAGAAATCCGGCCGTCGAGGCCAGCATCGTCCGCCGCGTCATCGTCATCGTATCTCTCTCCCCGCATCCGCCCGACCGGTTCTTCCACCGGTGTCCATCACCCTAGAACTTCTTGCGGACGCCGACCATGAACATCCGCCCCAGCGTGCCGCCATTGCCGGTGCCATTGCCCGAATTGATGAAGGACGGCCGCTCGTCACCGACGTTGGTGACGTTGAGCGTGAAGCCGAAGCCCTTGTTCCACCCGCTGCCCGGCATGTCGTAGGAGAAGAACAGGTCGACCGGGCTGAAGCTCGCGACATGAGTCTGGCCGGGGATGTTGATGACGTCGAAGCCCGAGCTGTGATGCACGGTCGCCTGCGCGGTGAACGCCTTGATCGTATAGCCGAGCGAGCCGGTCAGTTGCAGCCGGCCGACCCCACCCGCCGCGATCTCGTCGAACAGCGGGTCGCCGTCCACCGCCTGGTTCCGGCGGCTGAGCAGATACGTGCCGCCCGCCAGCATGTTGAGATCGCCATCGCCCAGCGCGAACGTATAGGCGGCGCGGAAGTCGATCCCGCGCGTGAACTCGTTGCCGAGGTTCAGCCGGCGCGCGTTGATGAGGACATAGGGCGTATTGGCCGCGCCGTTGGCATAGAGGCTGGCCAGCGCCGGCCCCTGCACGCGCTGGTCGCCCGCGATCGCCTGCACCTGCGCGAGCGTGGGGTTGAGGATAAAATACTGCGCATAGGCCGGGTTGGTGTAGAGCACCGGCTGGGTGAACGGGATCTGCGCGATCTGGTGGAACAGGTCGACGCTCCAATAGGTCGCGCTCAGCGTCAGGCGCGGGATCGCCTTGGGTTCGAGATCGGCGCCGACCGCCCAGGTATGCGCGTTCTGCGGCTTCAGCCCGGTGGTGCCGCCGGCGAGCAAAATGGTCGGGCGGTTGAAGTTCGCCGCGTTGAACGTGCCCGCCTGCCACGGGCTGGTATCCACCACCTGCACGCGCGTATCGACCGCGCCGGTTGTGTCGGCAAGGCTCGGCGCGTTGAACGCAGTGCCATAATTGGCGCGGATGCGCAGGCCGCTGACCGGCTCGTAGGTCATGCCGAATTTCGGATTGGTGGTGCCGCCGAAATCGCTGAAGTGATCGTAGCGGACCGACGCGTCGAGCACGAGCGACTGGAAGCCGGGCATGGCGTTGCCCACGCCGAACACCGGCACGCGCACCTCGGCGAACACCGCCTCGATATCGCGGCGCGCGCTCGCCCGCGCGGCGTTGCTGAGGTCGCCCACGGCCGCATCGGTCTGCACCGCGTCGCTCGCCTGATGGGTATATTGCCCGCCCGCTGCGAGCCGCACGTCGCCGCCGGGCAGCGCGAACAGCGGGCCGTCGACGTTGAGCCGCGCCTCGCTCAATTGCTGCACCGCGCGCGCATATTGCTCGTAATTGTGGATCAGGCCGAGCACAGCCGGGTTGGTCGCGGCGATGTCATAGGGGTTCAGCGCGGTGCCGAACGTCGTGCCGGCAAGCGCGGCGGTCTGCGCGATGTTGTTCAGCTCGCCGGTATGCGCGGTGGTGATGCTCTTGCCGTAATTGCCCAGCAACGTCGCCTGCCAGCCGCCGAAATGCGCGGTCAGCGTCGGCGTGATGCCATATTCCTCAAGGCTGGTATGGTTGCTGAAATAGGGGCCGTACACGCTCTCGTAATTGAACGAGACGGTCTGCGCGGTCTCGCCCGCGATCGAGCGGAAATACGGGTTGCGCGACGTGAAGGCCAGGTTGCTCGAATTGCCCTGCGGCGTGCGCGGCATGGTGTTGCGCAGCGTCCAGAAGCCGGTCACGCCGAATTCGAGGTTGGACGTGATCTCCTGCGTGAGCGAGCCATAGGCGGAGTTCTGGTTCTCCGCCGGGTAGATGTCGGTGCTGAGCGCCTGATCGCATTTGTTGGTGGTGCCGGGCTGGCGGCCGGGCAGCGCGTAGCCAACCCCGCCGGCGGTGACGTTGCCGGGCGAACAGCCGAACACGCGCCGGTCGGTGCCGCCGAAGGGCGTGAGATTTTGCCGGAAATAATCGCGGTCGAAGCCGGTGAGGTGGCTGTTGGTGCGGTACAGATAGGCCAGCACCAGCGAGCCGCCATTCCATTTCTGCCCGGCGATGCCGCTCACCTGATAGCGCGAGAAGCCGTCCGCCGCGCCGGCGTTGGCGGTCAGCTCGATCCCGTCGAACGACTTGCGCGTGATGAAGTTGATGATGCCGCCGATCGCATCCGATCCGTAAAGCGACGAGCCGCCGTCCGGCACCACGTCGATCCGCTCGATCACGCCGGGCGGGATCACCTCCGGGTCGGACGAGGTGGTGGTGATGCCCGCGCCGACGATATTGTGCCCGTCGACCAGCAGCAGCGTGGTCGACGCGCCAGCGGCGGTGATGTTGCGGATCGTCGGGCGCGTGATCGTGGTGCCGCTCGCCCCGGTACCGGCGCGCGGCAGCGAGTTGAACATGTTGGTGACCTGCGGCACCTGCGCGAGCAGCTCGGCCGAGTTGGTCGCGCCGCTCGCCACGATGTTGGCGCGGCTGATGTTGAGCACGTTGGTGCCGACCGGCGCGACGCCGCGCAGCAAGGTGCCGGTGACGACGATGTCCTGCGCGGGCGCCTCGGGCGTGTCGGCGGATGGCGCCGGGTCCGCCGCTGCAAGCGCTGGCAACGGCTGCTGACCGGCGAGCGGGGCGGTCGGCGGAGTGGCCTGCATCGCCGCTGCGGCGCGCAGCGACGGTTGTGCGCCGCTCTGCCGCTTCAGCACGAACGAGCCGCCGACCGGAACGGGAACGAGATCGGTCCGGGCGAGCAACTGGCGAAGCGCCGCACCGATTTCCATGTCGCCCTGCACGCCCCCGACGATGAGGCCGTCGGTAATCGCCTGCGAGGCGAGGATCTGGATGCCGGCCTGATGCGCGAACAGCGGAATGCCGGTGCGAGCGGACTGGCTCGGCACGTTGAAGCGGCGAACGTCCGCAGTCGCCGCCGAAGCGGCCGATGCCGAGACGGCGATGGCGACCGACGCCAACAAGGCGCGTCGAAACACTGTCATGCTATCCCCTCCTGCGGAGCGCATCTGCGTGGCGCTCTCAAACGGGGAAGAGCTTCCCCCGCGAACTTTCCGTCATGTCGAGGGACGATTTTTTCGGCCGATCCGGATCTCGTCGGGCGTAACCGTCACCGCCGCGCCGATCGAGTGTTCCAGCATCGCCGCGAAATCGGCCGGATTGCCGATCTTGAACAGGCCGACCAGCCGCTCGCGCGCGAGGCCCGGATCGTCGACGACCAGTTGCTGGCGATTGTAGCGGTTGAATGTGGTCGCGGCATCGCCGAGCGTCTCGCCCTCCAGCGAGATCTCGCCCTCGCGCCACGCCAGCGAACGCTCGATCGCAGCGGGCGCGGTTCCGGTCTGTGGCGTGTCGCCGCCACGGGTGAAGGTGGCATATTGCCCGGCGGTGAGGACGCTCATCGCGCCCCTGGCGTCGTCGCACCACGCCACCACCGTACCCTCGGTCACGGCGATCTGGACTCCCCCCTCGGTACGATGGACGGAGAAGGCGGTGCCGACCGCGCGGACCTGCGCGATGCCGGCATCGACGATGAACGGGCGGTGGCGATCCTTCGCGACCTGAAACCACGCCTGCCCGGCGGCGAGCGTGACGCGGCGGGTCTCGCCGGTCATCGCCAGATGCAGGTCGCTCTCGGTGTCTATCGTCGCGACCGAGCCGTCGAGGAGCGGCAGTCGGCGTATCTCGCCCCGCGCGGTGGTGACGCGTTCGCCGCCCAGATGCCGCCAGCCGATCACGCCGATACCCGCTGCGGCTGCGGCCGCCGCGCCGCCGAGCCCGCCCAGCATCCATCGGCGCGTCGGCGCGTGCCGAACCGACCCGGCAAGGGCGGCCGGCCCGTCGGCATCGACGACGATCGCGCGATCCACCGCACTCAGAGCCGCCTGCACGCGCAGCAGGATACCGGCATGGCGGCGGTCCTGCGCCAGCCAATCCTCCAGCGCGCGATCGTCTTCCGCGCTCAGCGGGTGGCGTAGCACCCAGCGCGCCGCTTCCTCCTCAGCGCGATCGGACACGCTCTTGGCCCTCCCGTGTCGTGTCGGCGTCTTCGGCGCCGGACAGCACGCGCAGCACCGCACGCAGGCTGCGGCTCGCGTCGTTCTCCACGACCGCTTCCGAAACGTCGAGCGCGCGGGCGATGTCCTTCTGCGTCATGCCGTCGATCTTGCGCATGATGAAGATGCGCCGCGCGCGCTCCGTGAGGGTGCCGAGCGCCGCCTGGACGCGAGCCATCTCCAGCCGGGCGGCGGTGATGCGTTCGGGTGAAGGTTCGTCGCTTTCCCAGCCACTATCCAGATCGACCATCGCTTCGATGCTAACCACGCGCGCCGCCTTGACGTTCTTGAACACGAGGTGCCGCGCCACCGCGAACAGATAGGCGCGTGGCTGCACCACGTCGTTGACGTCGCGAAGCTGGGCAATGCGGCAGTAACACTCCTGCACGATATCCTCGACGTCGGCGGCGCTGGCGACACGGCGGCGCAGCCACGAACGCAGTTCGCGCTCATGTGGCAGGATCTCGCGCCCCACCCAATCGGCAAGCTCCTGGCGTGTCGTGTCAACTCTCCCTCGTTCCGTAGAGTGCGCCGGGCGCCACTTCCGTCAACAAGAACGGAGATTTTTGTGGCGCGAGGACGCCGCTCGCGCAATCGCCACGCGATTTTATGCCGCGTGGCGGGCTGGTCGGATACCGGACGTAGCGCGCTGGGGTCGACCTGCCGGCTCATGACTCTACAAGCGTGATGTCGCGGTTTTGAGGTTCCGATGTCCGATCGTCTGAAGATTTTGCTCCAGCACATGCTTCCCAAGCAGCGCCTGACGACGCTTGCCGGCCGTGTCGCGCGTGCGCGCGGTGGCCGGATGACGAAGCGGCTGATCCGCTGGTTCGTCGGCAGATATGGCGTCGACATGAGCGAAGCCGCAGATGCGGACATCGCCAGCTATGCGAGCTTCAACGACTTCTTCACCCGGCCGCTCAAGGCCGGCGCCCGCCCGCTCGCGGCCGCCGATTTCGTCTGCCCGGTCGATGGCACGATCAGCCAGTTCGGCCGCATCGACGATCACTACATGGTTCAGGCAAAAGGGCACCGTTTCACCACGACCGAACTGGTCGGCGGCGACGCCGCGCTGGCGGCCAGCTTCCGCCACGGCAGCTTCGCCAACCTGTACCTCTCCCCCAAAGATTACCACCGCCTGCACATGCCGTGCGACGGCAGGCTTACCCGCATGATCTATGTGCCGGGCGCGCTGTTCTCGGTGAACCCGGTCACCGCGCGGGGCGTGCCCAACCTGTTCGCGCGCAACGAACGCGTGGTGTGCGTCTTCGAGTCCGCCGTGCATGGCGCGTTCGTCATGGTGCTGGTCGGCGCCACCATCGTGGGGAGCATGGCGACCGTCTGGCACGGCGTGGTCAACGCGAAGCGCACCGGCCAGATGTGCGAATGGACCTATACCGATCAGGATATCGTGCTGGAGAAGGGCGAGGAGATGGGCCGTTTCCTGCTCGGCTCGACGATCGTCATGCTGTTCGAACAGGGTACGGTAGCGTTCAACCAGGACTGGATGCCGGGAGCGGCGGTGCGCATGGGCGAGCGGATGGGCGATCGTGGCGCCGGGCCATCTGTCGCGCCGCCATTCTTGCGGCGTTCATCCGGTCCGCGCTAAGCGCGCGACGACGGACTATCTGGGCGACACGATGACATTGCGCACGATCCTTGGCTGGGGCCTGCTGGCCGGAGTAGCTCTGAGCATGGCCGGATGCGCCACGCCTCCGGTCAAGCCGCCGCCTGTCGTGGCGACGCTGCCACCGCCACCACCGCCGGCGATGCCGGTGGGCGGCTACGTCGGCATGAAGGTTCCACGCGCGCTCCCGAACGGCGGCTATGGCACCCCCAACATCAACAACACCGATGCGGCGGCGGTGTGGCACCTGCGCAATGCCCTCAACGTTGCCGCGCTGGGCTGCAACCAGGCGGGCGGCGGCGTCGTCGAGCCGTACAACGCGTGGATCACGGCGCATGCCGCCGGGCTGGATCATTATCTACAGATCTATCTGCGCGAGTGGCAGGCCCCCGGCTGGGGCGACTGGCAGCGGGTGTACGACAACAACCAGACGCGCATCTACAATTTCTACAGCCAGCCGACGATGCGGGCGGCGTTCTGCGCGGTTGCGCGCGGCGAGATCGCGCAGGTCGGTCAGGTCGCGGATGCCGATCTGCCGAGCTTCGCCCGGGCGGCCCTGCTCCGGCTCGACAAGCCGTTCGTCGATTTCTACGCGGCGTTCAACGCCTGGCGCGACTATTACGAGCCGGCACCGCCGCCGGTCGTGAGGACCATCGACGTTCCGATCGCGGTGGCCGCACCGGCCCCGGTGGTGACGCTGAATGGCGCCGCCCCGGCCGCGCCCGGCGCTGCGACGTCCGCAATTCCCGCGCCCGCCGCGGCGTCGCTCCCGGCTCCAACGCCCGGCGACGCGCCGATCGCGGTCGCCACCCCGTCGCCTCGGGTGGCGATGTCCGGTATTGTGACCGCCGGTGGGGCCGGCACGCCGGTCGCGACGGCCCCGTAAGACGGTGCCCATATCGGCGATCTTCAGAACCTGAACGCCGCCTCCGCGCCGAACTGCTGCGGTCGTCCGGAGGTCACAAGATCGATGCCGAAGTCGCCGAAACAGCTGAACCACTGAAGCTGGACATACTGTCGAGCACGTTGGTGCCATAGACGGCGAGCCGCCAGAGGCTGTCGGCCGGCGTGCTGATCTGTATGAAGGAACGACGCGCACATCCTGTGTATGGCTTGGGTCGCGTATTCCGCAGACTCCAGCAGAGGTAAGGCAATGGCTTCCCGTCCCGTGGCAGAACCGGAGTATCTCCACCGCCGTGCCGAACAGGAACTCCAGCAGGCGCAACGTGCCGAACATCCGGCGGCAGTGAAGGCGCATTACGTGCTCGCCGGCTATTATCTCGACAAGATGTACGGCGGCGACAGCGCGCCCCCGGAGGACGAGCGCGCCTGAACGAACCCGGCGGAACGGTTGCTGCCGGCGGCTGCCGCGCGCGTCGGGCGGTAATCGGCACGGTCGCCTCGGGATCGAGGCGTTCCTCCACGTCAAATCTGTGAGCGCCGGCGGGCTTTGAACACGCGCGAACGGGCCGGGCGTCGCCGCCCGACCCGCTTGCGCACGTCGGCAGATGGCCCTGCCCGCGTTGCGGCGGGCAAGGCTCGCTGCGTCACTTCGGTGCGACCGCCTCCGCCATGGCGGGGGCTTCCGCGATCGACGGCGCGCCGCCGAGATCGCCCTTGGTCACGCGGCCAGCGCCCGGCCCTGCGCCCAGGTCGACGCCGGTGATCGGATCGGCCTTGGGGTCGGACATGGTGCGCGCGGCGAGCTTCTCGACCACCGCCGTGTCGGCGCCGCCAAGCGCCACCGATGCGGTGCCGTCGCCATCGTCGATCGGCATGGTCTGCTCGAGGTCGTCGATCCGCTCCCATTGCGGGCCGGAGTTCCACGGCCCGGTCATGTCGCCCTCACCCTGCGAGGTGTTGACATAGACGTTGGCATACCGCTCGACGCCGGGCAGCTTGCCGGTCGGGAAATTGTCCTCGATCGCGTAGAGCGCCTTCTCGAACGATTTCTGGTGCGCGATCTCACGCGTCATCAGGAAGCCGAGCGCGTCCTTGATGCCGGGATCGTCGGTGATGTTGATAAGCCGCTCATAGACGATCTTGGCGCGGCTTTCGGCGGCGATGTTCGAGCGCAAATCGACCGTGGGCTCGCTGCGGCTGTCGACATACGCCGCCGTCCACGGCACGCCCGCCGAGTCGATCAGCGCCGGGCCGCCACCGAACAGCAGCGCCTCTTTCGCGCTGGTGCCGCTCGCGCCGATCGTGCGGTACAGCTCGGCCTCCTCCATCGCGCCTTCAGCGAGTTGCGCCTTCGCCCCTTTGTTGAGCATCGCCACGATCGAACCGATCACCTCGAGGTGGCTCAGTTCCTCGGTGGCGATGTCGAGCAGCATGTCCTTGCGGCCGGCATCATCCTCACCCAGCCCTTGCGTGAAGTAGCGCATCGCGGCGGCAAGCTCGCCATCGGCACCGCCGAACTGTTCGAGCATCATCGTCGCGAGCTTGGGGTTCGGTTCGGCCACACGGACGGTATATTGCAGGCGTTTGTTGTGCATGAACATGGCGGGTTTCCTTGTCGGAGATCTTGGGGAGGAACGGGTCGATTACATGCTGTCGAGCGCGGTGATGTGCTGCTGGACGATCGGCACCGCCTTGCTCGCGACGGTCTTCAGTTGCGGGGTGTCACCCTGCGCCGCGTAGGTCTGGTGCACCGTCAGCGCCATCGCATGCGCGGTCTTCTGCTGCGTGACATAGGCCTGATCGAACGCGTCGCCGTGCAGCGGCTGCAACTGCGCGATCATGTCGGCCTGAGCCGGTTCGAGCGCGGGCGGCGGCGGCGTGAGGCCAGCGGCCTTGGCGGCGGCGGTGACCTGCTTGGTCGTCATCGTATGATGCTTGATCATCATGCGCGCGAACGACTTTACCTTGGCGCTTTTGCCCTGAGACAAAGCGAGCTGGGACGACTGGATTTCGTACAGGTCGCTCGCCCCGGCCTTGGCGACATAAGGCAGTGCCGTGGTCGGCGCGGGCTGCGAGGCATCGGCCGGAGCCGTTGCCGGAGCAGCCATCTGCGCGATCGCCGGAGTGATGGTAGCGAACGCGGCAGCGGCTGCGATCAGGTGGATGGTCTTCATAGGCTCTCCTGTTGGTTTGCTTCGCGGCGGGACTTCGAGTGAAAAACATGTCGAGCGGCCGCACGGCTCTGGGCAGCGCACTCTCGCACCACTCCTGAAGCCGCCCCAACCGGCTAAGCTGTACGTAGCGAGGCGAATTACCTCGCCAATGTCTTGATCAACGCCGTTTCGTGGAACACGTCACCAAATGTTCCGCGCTGTCGGGACAAAATGCCCGCACGTTCGGTCGCGATGCGTCATTACACGTGTAGAACGAGTCAAAGATGCATTCCGAAGCTGTAGCGGTGATCCTCGATGCGACATGTTCGCCTCCGCTATATTCGGAATACTAAACCGGCAGTGCCGATGCATGTTCCGGCACTCGGCCGGGTGATTGCTTAACCTATGTTTGATAAAGCCAGTTATCTGCTTGATCTCGCGCAAGACCCGGTCGCTTTGCGAGATGCGCCGGTCAGTCAGCGCCCGCGCGACCCCGTAGTTGCCTAATTTTGGTGCCGAACGACCGCGCCGGCAGCCGAGCCAAACGCATGCGCCGACACGGTTGCGTGCCCGACGTTCTTCCGGAGGCGATACATTGCGTACGCCATGCATCAAGGCGGTACGGGGCAGAACAGGTTTCCGCCGCGCCGCAGAGCATTGCGGGTCGCCGCTGCAACGGCGCGGGCAACCAAACCGGCTTCGGAAGCGTCTGTGGTCCGATGCCCGATGAAGAACAACCGACCCGCAGGAGTTCACATGACCGAACCGTCACACGGTAACGAACCCGGCCACACCGCGGCGAAGCGCATGGGCGTCGGACTCGTGATCGCGGTGGTCGCCGCGATCATCATCACTGTCGTCGGGATCTGGCTGCTCCGGCACTGAAGCGTGTGGCGGACGATCCGCCGCCCGGGTCAGTGCTGCGTGTCGACGAGCATCCGCGCCAGGAACGTATCGACCACGACGTTGAACTTGCCCGGATCGCCATAGGCGCGCGCCATCATCATCGCGCCATAAACCGCGGTCTGGAAGAACTGCGCGGCGGTCCTCGCATCGAGCTCGAGCCGGATCGAGCCCTGTTCGACACCGAGCGTCAGCACCCGTTCGATCCACCGACCGAGATCGTCGAAATGCCCCTGCACCGCCGCGCCCACCGCAGGCGGAAGCCCCGGCCGTTCGGCGGCGAGAACGCCGGCGAGACAGAAGGCAGCGGAATCGTCCGCGATGCAGCGCTTCCAATACTCGACATAGCCGGTCAGTTGAGTGACCGCTTCGGGCGTGCCGCCTTCCAGCGCATCGAGCGCGGCGTGGATGACCGCGCGCTGCCGTTCGACCACGGCCACGACGAGATCGACCTTGGACGGGAAATGGTGGTGGATACTCGGCTTCCGGATGCCGAGCCGCTCGGCGAGATCGGCATAGCTGAAGCCGTTGTACCCGACATTGGTGATGAGCTGGCCGGCTTCGACGATCAGCTTGCTCGCAGTAGCGTTCATGGCTGTGACATAATGACCTTTCAGTAGGTCGGGAAGTGGGCGCGGCACGCCCGATTGCAAGGCACGCGGGGCGGGCGCCGTGTCCGTCACCACCCCGCCCGCGCGCCGCGACGAAACAACAGCAGCCTTGACGACCTGTAATCTACCTACTAGATGGTAGGACATTGCTACGGAGACTGAAATGACGACGCAGACGATGGATCGCCCGGCCCACTCCCGGTCCGGATGGCTGAAACTGTATTACTTCACGCGCTTCGCCGTTTCGGCGGCGTGGGTCGCTGCGGCCTTCACGATCGCGAAGGATGCTCCGGCGCTGAGCGCGGGCCTGCTGGTCGGCTATCCGGCGTGGGACGCCGCCGCCAACCTCGTCGATGCGCAGCGCAACGGCGGTCTCGCCGCGAACCGGACGCAGTTCCTCAACGTGATCGTCAGCACGATCACTGCCGTCGCGGTCGCAGTCGCGCTTGGCCGGGGCATGGACAGCGTGCTCGTCGTGTTCGGGGTCTGGGCCGGACTGGCCGGGGTCCTGCAACTCGCCACCGCCCTCCGCCGCTGGACGTCGTTCGGCGCGCAATGGGCGATGGTGTTGAGCGGCGCGCAGTCCGCGCTTGCCGGCATCTTCTTCGTCAGGATGGCCGGCGGCCCCGCGCCGATCGGCATCGCCACGATCGCGCCCTATGCGGCTTTCGGCGCTTTCTACTTCTTCGTCTCGGCAGTCTGGCTGGTGGTGAGCGACGCCCGCGCCGCGCAGCCTGCCCGCTGAGAGATCACCTTCCCGCCTCCCCAACGTAAAGGACGAACCATGAGCATCGACGTGAAATACCGCACCACCGCAACCGCCATTGGTGGACGTGACGGCACCGCCGCCACCGCCGACGGCGCGCTCGACGTGAAGCTGGCGACCCCGAAGGAACTCGGCGGCGCAGGCGGGGCCGGCACCAACCCCGAACAATTGTTCGCCGCCGGCTATTCCGCCTGTTTCCTCAGCGCGCTGCACCTCGTCGCGCGCCAGCAGAAGGTCGCGCTTGCCGCCGAGACCAGGATCACCGCGACGGTGGGAATCGGTGCGAACGGCGCGGGTGGCTTCGGCCTGACGGTCGATCTCGTCGCCGCGCTGCCCGGCGTCGATCGCACGATCGCCGAGCAGCTCGTCGCGGCGGCGCATCAGGTCTGCCCCTATTCGAACGCGACCCGCAACAATGTCGACGTGACGATCAGCGTCGCCTGACCGGGCGCCTGCCGGTGTGCCTCGCGAGGGGCACGCCGCGTCACAACCTGGCGAGAAGATCCGACAACAACGGCCGCAGCCGGCGCAGTTCGGCGCGGTGATTGTCGGACAACGCCCGTAGCAACCCCTCCCCCTTCGCCGTCACCACCAGTTCGGCGCGACGCCGGTCCTGCGCCGACGGGCGGCGCGCGATCAGGTCGAGCTTCACCAGCCGGTCGACCAGACCTGTCGCGCTGTGCGGGCGCACCATCATCCGCACGGCGAGGTCGCCCACCGTCATCGCCGCCTCCGCACGGATCGCGAGCAGGGCCTGATGCTGTTGCGGCGTGAGGCCGACGCTTTCGGCGGCACGCTCGCTGAAATGCGTGAAGCCGCGCAGCGCGTGGCGGAAATCGGCGAGCGTGCGGTAATCGGCATCGGCCAGATCGGGGTCGCTCATGCCCACGCAGCCCGCACAGCTTGCAACATATCGTATTGCGATATACCGGCGATGCGCCTCCGCTGATTGGTCGGGATCATCATCGTGTCAGCATATCCATCGTCATCGTTCGCGTACCCCACGCGCAGCCCGCGCCTCGCCGACCATAGCGCAGATCGGCGGATGCTGCTGCTGGCGATGATGGCGGTGGTGATCGGCAGCGGCGGCGCGTTCGCCGCCTGGGCGCTGCTCCGACTGATCACGCTCGTCACCAACCTCGCGTGGTTCGGGCGGCTGTCGGTCGCGCCGGCGCGTATCGCCGATGCGGCATCGGGGCCGATGGTGATCGTGGTGCCGGTGATCGGCAGCCTCATTATCGGCCTGATGGCGCGCTTCGGCTCCGACAAGATCCGCGGGCACGGCATTCCCGAGGCGATCGAGGCGATCCTGTTTGGGCAGAGTCGCCTGTCCGCCAAGGTCGCGCTGCTCAAGCCGGTGTCCTCGGCAATCTCGATCGGCAGCGGCGGGCCGTTCGGCGCGGAGGGGCCGATCATCATGACCGGCGGCGCGCTCGGCTCGCTGTTCGCGCAATGCTTCCACCTGAGCGCCGCCGAACGCAAGACGCTGCTGGTCGCGGGCGCCGCCGCCGGCATGACCGCGATCTTCGGCACGGCGGCGGCAGCGATCCTGCTCGCGGTCGAGGTGCTACTGTTCGAATGGAAGCCGCGCAGCCTCGTGCCGGTGGCAGCGGCGGCGCTGACCGCGCTCGGATGGCGACCGTGGCTGATCGGCGCCGGACTGCTGTTTCCCTTCGCCGGCCATGTGACCGCAGGCTGGTGGATGCTGCCCGCCGCCGCTACGCTGGGGCTCGCGGGCGGATTGCTCGCGGCATTGCTCTCCACCGTGCTGTACCGGATCGAGGATCTGTTCCACCGCCTGCCGATCCACTGGATGTGGTGGCCGGCGCTCGGCGCAATCGTCGTCGGCATCGGCGGAACGATCGACCCGCACGTTCTCGGCGCGGGATACGACAATATCCAGTCCCTGCTCGATGGCTCGGTGGTCGGCAAGGCGCTGGTGCTGCTGCTGGTCGTGAAGGCCGTGGTATGGCTGGTCGCGCTCGGTTCCGGCACGTCGGGCGGGGTGCTCGCGCCGTTGCTCATCATCGGCGGGGCGTTCGGCGCTGCGGTCGGCCTCGTGCTGCCCGGCGACACGGGCTTCTGGGCGCTGCTCGGCATGGCGGCGGTGATGAGCGCGGCGATGCGCGCGCCGCTCACCGGCGCGATCTTCGCGGTCGAGTTGACCGGCCGACTCGACACCTTGCCCGCGACGGTCGCCGCCGCCGCGGCGAGCTATGCGGTCGCAGTGCTGATCCTGCGGCGCTCGATCCTGACCGAGAAGATCTCGCGGCGGGGACGCCATATCCTCCAGGAATATACGGTCGACCCGCTCGCCGCGCGTAAGATCGGCGAGATCATGACGCCGGACCCGCAGACCCTGCCTGCGACCATGCCGATCGCGGAGGTGCTGCGTTTCTTCGGCGATGCGGCGCGGCACCGCAGCTACCCGGTGACGGACGAAGCGCAGCGGCCGATCGGGCTGGTATCGCGCGCCGACGTGCTGCGCTGGCATGCCGACGAAGCCGGCGCGGACATGGTGCTGGCGGAGGCGATCTCCGACCGGTCGCTCCCGCTCGTCTGCCCCGACACGCCGGGCAGCGTCGTCGCCGACCTGATGGTGGCGGAAGATATCGGTCGGATCTGCGTGGTCGATCGCGCGAGCGGCAGGATCGTCGGCATCGTCGCGCGCCGCGATCTGCTGCATGCACGCGCCGGGCAACACCGCGATGAACGCGAGCGCGAACGCTTCGTGCTTCGCCGCGCGGCGCGACCGGCGGGCGCGGCCGCATGACGTGGCTGAAGCGGTTCCTGCCCGAACCGATCCCGACATCCTATGCGGAACGGTTGCGCGCGAGCGTCGGCGCGTTTCTCGGCATTGCCGCCACGGGCATCGTCAGCACGCTGTGGGCGGGTGCACCGACCGAGGTGCCGCTGCTGATCGCACCGATGGGCGCATCGGCGGTGCTGCTGTTCGGGGTTCCGGCGAGCCCGCTTGCGCAACCCTGGTCGATCATCGGTGGCAACCTGCTCGCCGCGTTGGTCGGCGTGACGGTGGCGCATGGCGTCGCGTCGCCGCTACTCGGAGCGGCGCTCGCGGTGGCCGGCGCGTTCGCGGCGATGTCGCTGCTGCGCTGTATCCATCCGCCAAGCGGCGCGGTCGCGCTGACGGCGGTGCTGGGCGGCCCGCACATACTGGCGGCGGGCTATGGTTTCGTGGTGGTGCCGGTGTTGCTCAACTCGGTCCTGCTGACGCTCGCCGCGCTCGCCTACAATAGCGCGACCGGGCGCTCATACCCGCACCGGCCGCACGCACCGGCGCATCCGCACCCCCCGCTCGGCCCGGTGCGGCTCACCAGCGCCGATGTCGATGCGGTGCTCAACGATTACGGCGAAGCGCTCGACATCAGCCGCGACGATCTCGAAAAGCTGTTCCACGAACTGCTCGGCCGCGCGCAACGCCGCGCGTCGGGCGAGAACTCCGAGGCGTAATCCTGCGCTACTCCCAGGTGAGGATCAGGCGGCCGCTCGCCGGGACGTGATAATCCACCCGGTCGGCGTGGCTCGACTGCGGCCGGATCACGTCGCCGCCCGCGGTCATCACCGTCGCTTTCGGCAGCTTCCGGCGCTTCAGCCGCACGAGGCTCAAGGCGGCGACGCAGGTCTCGCCGCCATCGAGCGTGATGCTGAGAGCACGATCGCCGCTGCGTTCGCTCGCGCGGATGAAGTGGTTGCAGTAGAGCCGGAACGGCGCATCATCGACCTGATGGAACGCGCGGGTGGCGAAGATGAACGCGGCGCCCGCGCCGTACACCTCCTGCCCGACCTGCCCGGCCTGTTGCCCGTCGGGGTAGAGGTCTTCGAGTGGGAAGGAGAGCGCCCGGTCGACATGGCCGTTGGTCGGCCGCTGCGTCGCGGAGATCGCCTCCTTCGGCAGCGCGTCGGGATAGTAATACCACGCCCGAGACAGCGCGTATTTGCAATATTCCGAGATCAGCATCCGCGCCGCCGGCTCCAGATCCGGGCCGCTGTCGTCGAGGTAGCGCTGGAACGCGAGGAACGAATCGAAACATTCGTAGATCGCGAGATAGGGCGCATCCTGAAGGCAGGTGACGGCAAGGAACGTCTCGTAGGCGGCGGCATGGCCGAGCCGGCTTTGCCACATCACGCTGTTGTGGAAGAAGCTGCCGAGATAGACGTAGCTTTGCGCAAGATAGACGGGCCGGTTGGTGATCCGCCACAGCCGCATGCACGCCGCCGCGCCCCATGCGGTGAGGTTCGCCTGATAATTGAGGTTGAAGCGCAGCCCGATCGCGGCCTCGATCGCCGCCTCCGCCTCGTCGCGGTAGCGCTTGTCCTCGGTCAGCTCGAACGCCTGCAACATCACCCAGGCGTAGATGCCGCCGACATCGGTCTGGCCGCGCCCGTCCGCGCCGGCGGTGTCGGTGATGACCGAAAAGTCCTTGACGTCGAACTGGACCGGCCAGCGATAGTCGAAATGCCGCGCCGCCTTGATCGCATAGTCGAGCGAGGCGAACAGCAGCTCGCGCGACGCGGCGTCTCCGTCCAGCGCAAGATTGCCGAGGTTGAGCAACGGATGGTACAGATACCAGCTATCGACCGCATCGGCGTTCTTGTCCTTGCCGACGTTGGGCAGGTAGCGCCGCAGCGCGCCGAGCTTGCGATCATGGAACTTGCCGAGCCCGGCCTTTAGTTCCGCCTCGAGCGCGACCGGCGCACCGAGCCACTTGCCCCAGTCGTGCAGCGCCGAGACCAGCGACATCTGCACCATGATGTCGGGATATTCGGCCGTCGTGTACGGGTGGACGTAGCGGTGGCCGTAATGGCGGATCGTGGCCTCGGGGGCCGCGTCGAGGTCGTGCAGGGTACGCTCCGCGCGATCGATCCAGTCGCGATAGTCGGTCGGCGGCAGATCGAGCATCTTGTAGGCGGCGCCGAGCATCTGCACAAACTGGCGGGCGGATTCGCGCTCGTCCGGCGGGGCATCGTGCCGGAACACGAGGATCGCGTCCGACAGCGTCACCTCCTGCCCGGCTTCGAGCGGGTCGGTCGGCGGCGTGCCGCTCTGCGGCGGCGTCGGCACGAGATAGCCGAGTTCCGGCCACACCCCGCCGACCGCACCATCGGGCTTGGTGCCGGTGGCGAGGAAGAAGTCGTTCATCGCGGTGAGGTTCTGGAAGTACAGGACGTTGCCAAAGGCGGGATCGTCGATCCGGAAGTAGAGGACGCCGGCGTTGAGACCACGCTGCCCCGCCTCCACCACGCCGCGCGCGCCAAGCGGATCGTCGTTCGCGTCGAGCGGGTAGAGGTCGCGCGGCAGGAACGGCACCAGCATCGACATCGCCGGCGTGAAGCGGACGGTGACGCGCAGCCGCTCCAGTTCATCGCTGGTCGTCCGGAACGCGACATCGTGTTCCCCCATCGCGCTGCTGAGGTGGACTCGGACATCCTCGCCGCCGTCGCCACCCTCGCAGCGCCACGCGAACGGGCCGGCAAGATAGGCGATCCGCAGCGCAAGGCCGCCCCGCCCATCCCTCCGGATGAACGCCCACAACGAATCACCGTCCGCACGAACCTCCACCGCGAGCGTGCCGAGCGTGAACGCGGCCACGCGCTCGCCCGCGCCCGATGCCAACGCCTGCCGCAGCGCAAGGACATACGGGCTGGCCGCCGGCGGCTTCACCCTGGCTTTGGTCGCCATCGCACCCCTCCTGCATGTGTCAGATGCGGGTAAACCGCACCTTTGCCGCAGAGTTCCTGGGGTTTAACGTGGATTATGCGCTTTCATGACGGCAGCCCGCGCAGCCGGTCGGCGTGCCAGCGCAGGTGATCGGCCATGAAGGTCGAGACGAACAGATAGCTGTGATCGTACCCCGCCTGCCGCCGCAGCGTGAGCGGGATGCCGGCATCGCCGCACGCACGCTCCAGCAGTTCGGGGCGAAGCTGCTCGGCCAGAAACGGATCGGCATCGCCCTGATCGACCAGCAGATCGGGAAGACGCGCGCCATCCTCGATCAGCGCCACCGCGTCATGCCGGCGCCAGCGCCCGCGATCGTCGCCCAGATAGCCGCGCAACGCCTTCTGCCCCCACGGCACCTGCGACGGCGCCACGATCGGCGCGAACGCCGACACCGCGCGGTAGAGATCGGGAAAGGTCAGCCCGATCGTGAGCGCCCCGTGCCCGCCCATCGAATGGCCGAGGACCGACTGGCGCGCCGCGTCGACCGGAAAATGCTCCGCGAGGAGCGCGGGAAGCTCCTCCGTCACGTAGCGCCACATCCGGAAGTGCCGGTCGAACGGAGCCTCGGTCGCATCGACGTAGAAGCCTGCGCCCTGCCCGAAATCATAGGCCGGATCGTCCGCGACGCCCTCGCCGCGCGGGGATGTATCGGGCGCGACGAAGATCAGCCCGAGGTCGGCGCAGGCGCGGCGATATTCGCCCTTGTCGGTGACGTTGGCATGGGTGCAGGTCAACCCGGACAGATACCACACGACCGGCAGCGTCGCGCCAGCGGCATGATCGGGAACATAGACTGAAAACGTCATGTCGGTGCCGGTCGCGGAGGAGGCATGGCGGTACACGCCCTGCGTGCCGCCAAAGGCGCGCGCGGTGGAGACGGTCTCGATCATGCCGACAGCGGGCATCGGCCGCACAGCTTGTTGCCGTCCGGGTCGCGCAGATAGGCGAGGTACATCTCGCCGACCGGCATGTGGCGGATGCCGGGCGGATCCTCGATCGCCGCGCCACCGTGCGCGACGCCGGCGGCATGCCACGCCCGCGTCTGTTCGGGCGAGGCCATCACGAAGCCGAGCGTATGGCCGTTGCCGGGTGCGGCAGGCTCCCCATCGACCGGCGTGGTGACGAGGAAACGACCGCCGCCATGCGTATAGACGAGCCGTCCCTTGGCATCATACTGGCCCGGTGCAGCGCCCAGCACGCCCAGCAGCGCATCGTAGAAGACCTTGGAACGGGCGAGATCGTTGCTGCCCACGACGACATGACTGAACATTTCAGGTTCTCCGCGCGATCAGAACAGCACGACCGAGCGGATGCTCTCGCCCGCATGCATCAGGTCGAAACCCTTGTTGATCTCCTCCAGCGAGAGAACGTGGGTGATCATCGGGTCGATCTCGATTTTGCCGTTCATATACCAGTCGACGATCTTGGGCACGTCGGTGCGCCCCTTCGCCCCGCCGAACGCGGTGCCGCGCCAGTTGCGTCCGGTGACGAGTTGGAACGGGCGCGTGGAAATCTCCTTGCCCGCTTCCGCCACGCCGATGATGATCGAGGTGCCCCAGCCGCGGTGGCACGCCTCCAAGGCGGTGCGCATCACCTCGGTATTGCCCGTGCAGTCGAACGTGTAGTCCGCGCCACCATCGGTCAGCGCGAGGATCTCGGCGATGACGGCCGCGCGATCCTTGCCGCGCCCGTCGATGAAGTCGGTCATGCCGAAGCGGCGGCCCCATTCCTCGCGATCGGGGTTGATGTCCACACCGATGATCCGGTTCGCGCCCGCCATCTTCGCACCTTGCAGCACGTTGAGGCCGATCCCGCCCAGCCCGAACACGACGATATTGTCGCCGACCTGCACCTTGGCGGTGTTGACCACCGCGCCGACTCCGGTCGTTACGCCGCAGCCGATGTAGCAGGAGGTCTTGAACGGCGCGTCCTCGCGGATCTTCGCCACCGCGATCTCGGGCAGCACGGTGAAGTTCGAGAAAGTCGAGCAGCCCATGTAATGGAAGATCGGCTGGCCCTTGTAGCTGAACCGCGTCGTGCCGTCGGGCATCAGCCCCTTGCCCTGCGTCGCGCGGATCGCGGTGCACAGGTTGGTCTTGCCGCTGAGGCACGATTTACACTGACGACATTCGGGCGTGTACAGCGGGATGACGTGATCGCCCGGCGCGACCGAGGTGACGCCCGCGCCGACCTCGCGCACGATGCCTGCACCCTCATGCCCCAGCACGCTCGGGAACAGCCCCTCGCTGTCGAGCCCGTCGAGCGTATAGGCATCGGTGTGGCAGATGCCCGTCGCCATGATCTCGACCAGCACCTCGCCGGGCTTGGGGCCTTCGAGGTCCAGTTCCACGATCTCCAGCGGCTGCTTGGCTTCGAACGCGACGGCGGCGCGGGTCTTCATGATGAAACTCCTGATTCGGCGATAGCGCGCGGTACACACCCGATCGCCCTGCTGGCGAGGGGGATCAGTCGATCGGGGCGAGCCCGTCCATGATCGCGGTGAGCGCAAGCGCGGTCTGCAACTCCATCGCACTGTGCCCGGCGTTGGTGCGCACGTACGTCACCGGCGTCGCGCCCACGTCGGCGAGCGCGGCGACCAGCCGCGACGCCTGGGTAAGCGGGCAGACCTGATCGAAGCGGCCGTGGACGATGTGGATCGGCAGATGCGCGATCCGGCCGACGTTGCCGAGGATGTAATCGGGTTCGAGGAACAGGTGGTTGGCGAAGAAATGCGCTTCGATCTGCGCGAACGACAAGGCGAATTCGGCGTCGCCGAACTTGCCGGGGTCGTCATCCTTGGGGATCATGTTCGAGATCGTCCCCTCCCAAACCGACCATGCCAGCGCCGCGCGAAGCTGGCGTGCGCGATCCTCGTCACGTGCCGGCACCGTGTCGAAGATCGTCTTGTAGGCGTGCATCATGTCCGACCGGTCTTCAGCCGGGATGACCTCGACGAACGCGCGCCATTCATCGGGATAGGCGATGTAGCTGCCCGGCTCGGTCAGCGCGAACGGCGCTTCGGCGAAGGTCGCGGCATTGCCCTGATACATATAGGCCAGGTCTTGCCGCGCGCCGATGAAGATGCCGCGCAGCACCAGCGATGCGACGGTGTGCGGATGACGGATCGCATAGACCAGCGCGAGCGTGCTGCCCCAACTGCCGCCGAACACATGCATCCGGCCGATGATGCCGAGCGCGTCGCGCAGCGCGTTGATGTCGTCGACGAGATGATCGGTGGTGTTGCGCACCAACGCCCGTGGCCCCGCCTGCGCGACGGTCGGCTCGCTCCTGCCGCAGCCGCGCTGGTCGAACAGGATGACGCGGTAGCGCGCCGGATCGAAAAAGCGCGACATCACCGGCGCGCATGCTCCGCCGGGGCCGCCGTGCAGGAACATCACCGGCTCGCCCGCCGGATTGCCATATTCTTCCCAGTAGAGCCTGTGATCGGGCTCCCGATCGACCTGGAGGAGCCCGCTGCGGTTGGCGGCCGCTTGCGGATATTTCCAGGCGTCGCCCACGGTGCTGGCGCTCTGGAGACCCGAAAAGTCGATCATGTTCGCTCCCGTCTGGCCGCGCATATCCGGCGGAGCATCACGCTTCGCCGGATATGCGCCTTGCCCGACCCGGGCGGGTGGCATCAATAGCCGTAATCGTCGTCGATATACGGTGCGTCGTCGACATAGCCGCCGCCGTAGCCGTACACGTCGTCGGCATAGCCGTCGTAGCCATAACCGTCATACCCGCCATAATAGCCCAGCGAATATCCGAGCGGGTAGCCGTAATAGCCGCCATAGGCGTAGCCAAGGTAGTAGCCGCCGCGATATCCACCGCGATAGTTACGGTAGCCATTCTGGTTACCGCGATAATAGTTCTGCCCACCGCGCGCGATCTGACCGCCGCGCCCATCGCCGCCGCGATAGCCGCCGCCGGCGTGGGACTGTCCGCCGCCGGGGCCGCCGCCACGGAAGCTGCCGCCGGCACTGCCGCCGTGGAAGCCACCGACGCCACCGTGCGATCCGCCGCCGCGCTGCGCCACGGCGGGGGTCGCCGCCAGCAGCGCCAGGCCCATCGCCGAAGCGAAAATTCCGTTCAGTTTCATCATGTCACATCCTTCGGGCCAGAGCCCCCACGCACCGGATATAGGAACGACGCCCGGCGATTGTGAGGGCAGCCGCTCAGACTGTGGGCACATCGCGCAATTCGGGAAACAGGCGCTCGATCTCGGCTTGCAGATCGTCCGAGCCCTCGATCAGGCCATAATGGTCGAGCAGCGCTTTCACCATCCGCGCGCGGTGCGGCCCGATGCCGGGCAGCGCCTCCAGCCCCGGCAGGTCCGGGTCGGCCAGCCGGTCGGCGAGATCGCCGAGCGTGCGGTATCCCGCCGCGACCAGGCAGCGCCGCAGCCCGAGCGGCAACACCGATCGGCCGACCGGCAGATCGCGCTCGCCCGCGTGCGGCATAGCCGAGCGCAGCCGCGTCGCCGCGCCCTTCTCGCGTTTCAGCGCGCGGCGGATGTGGCCGAGCTGCGCCGACGACAACCCCAAGCGCCGCCCCACGTCGCGATAGGAGAGACCCTGTGCGCGCAGCTCGCGCGCCTGCGCCAGGTTCGCCGCCGCCTGATCGGCGCGGCTCAGCATCCCCGCGCCTTCCGCCTGTCAGTCCGCATGCCACCCCTGAAACTCCGCGCGCCATGCCCGGACCGCCGCCGGCACCGAAGCCGAAAGTCGATGGCCACGCAACCAAGTCGGCGATCAGGCTTTGAGCCATGACCGGGCTTGGTTCGACGAATCGCGTGCGCATGCCCGAAAACGCTGGAGTCCGTCGATGTTGATCCGTGCCGGTTTCGAAATCGCCTTCTCCGCCGACGTGCCCACGCCGATGATCGCGATGCTGAACCTCCACCCGTCACGTCTCGCCGACCTCAGGACGGAGCACCGCATCGCCGCCGACCGCGCGGTGGCGATGACGGATCATCAGGACGGCTTCGGCAACATCTGCACGCGGCTGGTCGTGCCGGCAGGTGGCGTCACCTTGTCGTGCGATTTCGTCGTGGCGGACACGGGCGAGCCCGATCGGCAAGCGCCCGGCGCCGAACGGCACAGCCCGGACACGCTGCCCGTCGAGGTGCTGCCGTATCTGCTCGGCAGCCGCTATTGCGACACGGACCGCCTCTCGGACATCGCCTGGTCGCTGTTCGGCGGGATCGAACCGGGCTGGCGCTGCGTCCAGGCGATCGTCGACTTCACCCACGCGCACCTCACCTACGGCTATCAGCACGCCCGCGCGACGCGGACCGCGTGGGAGGCGCATCAGGAGCGCGTCGGCGTGTGCCGCGATTTCGCGCACCTCGCCGTGGCTCTGTGCCGGTGCATGAACATCCCCGCGCGCTATTGCAGCGGCTATCTCGGCGATATCGGTATCCCGCCGGTCGACGTCGCGATGGATTTCCACGCCTGGTTCGAAGTGTATCTCGGCGGGGCGTGGCACAGTTTCGATGCGCGGCACCGTGTTCCCCGGATCGGGCGCGTCCTGATGGCGCGCGGGCGCGACGCCGCCGACGTGGCGCTTACCACCACCTTCGGCCCGGTGCGGCTGACCAGCTTCAAGGTGCATACCGACGAGATCACCGCGCCGGTGTGGCACAGCGGCACACTCCCCCTCGCCGCCTGACGCGGGTACGGATCAGGCGGTCCGGCTCTCCGCCTGACGCTGCGTGACGGTGGCGACGCGGTTGCGGCCGTCCCGCTTGGCGCGCAGCAACGCAGCGTCGGCCGCATGCACGATCCGTTCGGCCGGGCATTGCTCGGGCCAGCTCGCGACACCGATCGAGACCGTGATCGGGCCAAGCTCGCGCCCTTCGTGACGCACCCGCAGCGCGCCGATCGCGAGGCGGAGATCTTCGGATCGTGCCATCGCACCGAGCGCACCGAGCCCCGGCATCAGCAGCAGGAACTCCTCGCCACCGAAGCGGAACGCGCAATCGTCCGGCCGGATCGCCTGCTTGAGCGCCGCGCCCACCGCGCGCAGCACCGCATCGCCGGCATCATGGCCATGCTCGTCGTTGAAATGTTTGAAGTGATCGACGTCGATCATCGCGCAACTGATCGGCGCGTTGGTCTTGACCGATTGCGCCAGCCGCTCCTCCAGCACCGCGTCGAGCTGCCGCCGGTTCGACAGGCCGGTGAGCGGGTCCGCCATGGCCAGCGTGCGCAGGGCGTCGCGCAGCAGCAGATTGTCGAGCGCGAGGCCGATATTCTCGGCAAGCGTCTTCAGATAGGTGCGGTCGGGCTCGCCGCCCTGCACCCCGGGCCGCCGCTCCAGGTACAGCAGGCCGAGCGTGCCCTTCTGCCCGGTCAGCGGCAGGCAGATGCTGTCGACCAGTTCCGCACCATCCTGCGCGACATGCCCGCACGGCACGTCGATATGCGTACCGGCGGGCCGATGCTGGCGGCTGCGGCGCAGACCCCAGCAGGCCATGGGCGGGAACGTGTCGCGCGAATGCACCGGCCCGAGCCAGTCGCACGCCGCCGCCATCGCGTTGCGTTCCGCATCGAGCAGGTAGAGCCGCCCGGCGAACTCGGGCGCGACTTCGGGCGCGAAGCGTTCGATTACCCCGGTCAGATCGGGAACGGTGTCGCACCGCTGCATGCGCTGCGTCATCCGCGACAGCAGATCGCGGATCGCGCGGTCGGCATCGCGCTCCTGCTCCAGCCGCTGGCGCATGATGCCGTTGTCGCGGAAGATGCGCAGCGCCTGCGCCATGTCGCCGATCTCGTCGACCTGCGCATAGTTGGGCGGTTCGGCCGCGTAATCCTGCGCGGCGAGCCGGGTGACGACATCGCTCAGCCGCACGACCGGGCGCAGCACGCGCTGACGGAACACGAAGAACAGCACGCACAGGAACACTAGTCCGGTCAGCACGAGCATGGCTTCGGACACCCCGCGCCACGTCCGCGATGCCGCCACCGCGGTCTGCAAGCTGGCGGCGGTGCGCTCGTCGATCTGCTCCTGGAAGCGTTCCACGCTGGTCTGGATGCGATCGAGTTCGCGCGCATATTCGGGCGAGAACAGGATCGCGACCGCGCCGTGCCGGTCGCCGCGTGCGGCGGCGGCGATCCCCGCCGTCTGTTCGTCGCGCAGCGCATCCGCCCAGTGCAGCGTCTCGTGCAGGACGCGCAGCTCGTCGGGGGTGGCGCCCGCATCGCGGATCGCGGCGGTGCGCGCCTCGACCGATCGCAGCACCGCGACCTCGCGGCGATAGGCGATCACGTCGGCAGGGCTGCCGCTGATCGCATATTGGCGGGCGAGGTTGCTGAGCTGCGCGACGTCCTCGTCCACCGTCGAAGTCGCCTGATCGAGCGCATCACGCTCGCCGAGCGCGACCCGCTCCCGGTCCTGCGCGACGGAGGCGAGCAGCATCGTGCTGCCCGCGGCGAGGGTAAGCGCCACGGTGATGCCGTAAGCCCAGTTGGTGATCGTCGCGAGCCGCATGCCTTCTTATAGCGCGCGCCGCGTTCCAAACGGTTAACGCGCGGGCAGGATGTCCGGGCGGGGCATCCGCTCCGCCCGGACCGCCGATCAGAAGCGGTAGCCGATCGTGCCCTGCACGGTGCGGCGATTGCCGTACCAGCACCATGCGTAGTCGAGGTAGCAGGTGGTCAGATACTTCTTGTCGAACACGTTCTGCGCGTTGACCGCGAGCGTCAGCCCTTCAAGACGCGGCGACAGCTTACCGAGATCGTAGCGCGCGAGGGCGTCGAACAGCGTATAGCCGGGCGTGCTGACCAGCGAGGTGCTGCTCGCCGAGACGCTGTCGACCTGACGCACCGCGCCGCCGATCGCGAAGCCCGCAAGCGCACCGTCATGCGGCGCCCATTCGAGGTTGAACGACGTACCCCCGCGCCCGACGCCGAGGATGCCGTAGCCGATCGTCGCGGGATTGGCGGTGTCCTTCACCGTGCGCACCTTCTGGCGGCTGAACGCGAGACGCGCGTTGAAGTCGTGCGGCAACGGCGCGTTCGCCTCGATCTCGAAACCCTCCGAACGCACCTCGCCGCCCTGCACGCCCGAGAAGGTGATCGGGTTGTAGGTGACGACATTGGTCTGGTTGATGTGGAACCATGCGCCGGTGAGCAGGATCTTGGTGCCCGGCACGGTATATTTCGCGCCGAGTTCAAGCTGCTTGCCGAGCGACGGCCGCGCCACGCCCAGCGTTCCGTCCGACCGCGTGACGATCCCGCTCTGCGGCTCGAACGAGGTCGAATAGCTGGCATAGGGCGCCAGACCGAACGACGTGGTGTACAGCGCGCCGGCGCGGTAGGTGAAGCGATCCGACTTTTCGGGAACCGCCGAGGCGCTGGCGCGGCTCTCCGCCCAGTCCTGCCGTCCGCTCAGCAGCACGCGCAGCCCGCCCCAGGAAATCTGGTCCTGCGCGTAGATGCCGGTCTGCTTCTGGCGCGGCGACTGCGTACCGACGCCGAAGTTGGCGGGCACCGTCTCCGGTCCGTCCGGCACCACCGTCGTCCCGTACACCGGCGCGAACCCGTTGAGCGAGGTCGCGCCGCCGAATGCCGACGCCTCATACGCCTTGCCGAACTGGTGATCAACGCCGAACAGCACGTCGTGCTTGAGCACGCCCGTATTGAAACTGCCGCGCACCTGATTGTCGAACACCCAGCCGCTGCCGGTCTCACGCGTCGCGTAAGATGCGCGGCTGTAGGTTCGCCCGCTCGGATCGGACGCGTCGAGTGGGCCAGCGGCATAGACGATACCGAGCCGCGAGGTGGCGTGCTGATAACGGCCGGCAGCGCGGAAGCTCCAGCCCGAGCCGAAATCATGGTTGAGGATATAGGTACCCGCGACCTGTTCGCGGCGGAAGTAATTGCCGTCCTCGCCGAAGTCGCGGCTGGTCGGGAGTTTGCCATTGGGATTGTCGAGGAACGTGCCCGACGCCGGGAACACGCCATAGCTGCCGTTCTGCGGATCGTGCGAATAAGCGCCGAGCAAGGTCAGCGTGGTGGCATGGCCGGAGCCGAGCGTCACCGCGCCCGAGATCGTCTCGCGTTCGCGCGCGCTGAAGGTCTGCTGCGTGTGCGCGCCGTTGACGCTGCCATAGACGCGCCACAGCACGCCGCCGGTCTTGCCGCCGATGTCGCCGTCGACACGGTAGAGATCATAGGTGCCGTAGGTCGCCGACGCCGCGCCGTACAGGGCCTCATCGAGCGGCAGCTTGCTCGACAGCGCGACGAGGCCGCCCGGCCCCGACTGGCCGTACAGCGCCGACGCCGGACCCTTGACCACCTCAATCCGGTCGAGCCGCGACATGTCGACCTGCGAGGCGAGATACCCCGCACCCTGCGCCACCTTCAGCCCATCGAGGAACTGCGGCGCGTCGAACCCGCGCAGCTTGAACTGGTCGTACACCTCGGCGCTCGATCCGCGCTGTTCGGTGGTGACGCCCGCCACAAAGCGCAGCGCCTGGTTAAGATTGGCGATGCCGAGATCGGCGATGTCAGCGGAGCTGATGACGCTGATCGACTGCGGCGTCTCGGCGATCGGCGCGGCGTTCTTGGTGCCGGCGGAGGATTCGCTGCGCGGCCGCTCGCCCTGTACGACGATCGTCTCGTCGTCGGTGGGCGCGTCCGCCGCCATCGCGGGGGTGCCATAGGCCGCCGTACCGAGCAGCATCGCGGCGAAAATCTCACGCTTCATCAACAGTCCCTTTTGCTTTCTGCGGCGACTCTTGGCCTATTTGCGATCGCTTATCAATAGCAGCATAATCGAAACCGCATGGCGGGCGTGTCTTCCGACACCGTTCCCGCATCGCCCCGGGCGTGGCATGATGCCGCTACCAGCGAGGAGATTCGACATGACCGGCCCCGACAGCAACGCCGGCGGCGCCAGCGCGACCGAGACGGGCGCGGGTCGCTTCCAGGTCCGGATCGAGGCCGGCGACGCGGTGTTGCTCGCCGACGAGCCCGTAGCGGCTGGCGGGCTCGGCAGCGGGCCTAACCCCTATGAACTGCTGTGTGCCGCACTCGCCGCCTGCACGACGATGACGCTGCGGCTTTATGCCGAGCAGAAGGGCTGGCCGGTCGCGGCGATCCGCACGCAGGTCGGCCATCGTCGCGAGCCCGGTCGCACCCCGCCCGACCTGTTCGTCCGCCACATCGCGCTGCCCGACGGGCTCGACGCAGCGCAGCGCGCGCGGCTGGTCGAGATTGCGGACCGTTGCCCGGTACATCGCACGCTGACCGGCGGCGCCCGCGTCGAAACGCTGGCCGACGCCGCGCCGCCGCCGTGCGAGGCGGCCGATACCCACACGATCGACATGGCCGCGCTGATCGCGGTCGGCCGCCGCTCCTACGACTTCACCGAACGCTGATCGCCGTATGACAATTGCCGGCGGAACCGCTTTACGGTAAGTGCCGGCCAAGAGTCGGGGGACGATATGGCATCTATAGCACCAGTCCGCGATCCGGTTTCATCGGAACGCAGGTTCTTCTTCGTCATAGCGATCGCTTTCGCCGTAACGGTCGGAATCGGATTTTCGCTCGGTTACTTGCGCTTGCAGCAGCCCGCGGTCACGTTGCCGATCCAGATCCACTTGCATGCGGTCGTGTTCGTGTGCTGGGTCGGCTTCTACCTGCTCCAGAACGGATTGGTCGCGAAGGGCGCGGTGTCGATCCACCGGCAGATCGGCTGGATCGGCGGTGTCCTCGCGGCGGCGATGGTGGTGCTGGGGCTGGTGGTGACGGTGATGTGCCTGCGGCGTGGCGCGGTGCCGTTCTTCTTCGCGCCCGGCGTGTTCCTGCTGATCGACGGCGTCGCGGTGATCGTGTTCGGCGCGCTGGTCGCGGTGGCGGTGCGGATGCGCAACCGGCCCGACTGGCATAAACGGCTGATGCTGGCGGCGATGTCGGTGGTGATCGCTCCCGCGCTCGGCCGCATCCTGCCGATGCCGCTGTTCGGGTTCTGGGCGCCGGTCGCGGTCTATGTCGCGGCAACGCTCTACCTCGTCGCGGGCATGGTGTTCGACGCCCGCGCGCGCGGCTCAATCCACCCCGCCTATTGGTGGGGCGCGGGCGCGCAGACGCTGATCGTGCTGGTCACGATGATCGGCGGCAACAACGCGGCGGGCGCGGCGCTGGCGGAGTGGATCGCGCGCGGCTGAGCCTCAGCCCGCGTCGCGGACGCGCTCGTGGTGGCGAATCACCTCGTCGATGATAAAGCGCAGGAATTTCTCGCTGAAATCCGGGTCGAGATCAGCCTGTTTGGCAAGGCCACGCAGCCGCGCGATCTGCGCTTCCTCGCGGCCCGGATCGGCGGGCGGCAGCCCGGCGGTCGCCTTATGACGGCCCACCGCCTGCGTCACCTTGAACCGCTCGGCGAGCAGGAACACGAGTGCCGCGTCGATATTGTCGATGCTCTGGCGATAGCCTGCCAGCGTCCCGTCGGTCATCACAGCCCTCCAAACGCAAACCGCGCGCCTTTTGCGCACCGAGCCCGCGCCACGCAAGCCTAATGCGGGCTTGCCTTTGCGCGATAGTCCCGCCACATCGCGGGGGAGATGAGCGCCACGATCCACCGCCTCGAACCCCGTCCCGCGCCATCGCTCGATCCGATGGTGGCGCTGATCGCCGCCGACCTCGAACAGGTCAACGCCGTCATCCTCGATCGCATGCGCTCGGATATCCCGCTGATCCCGACGCTTGCCGGCCATCTCATCGCCGGCGGCGGCAAGCGGATGCGCCCGATGCTGACATTGGCGAGCGCACGGCTGATCGGGTACGATGGCACGCATCACCATGCTCTGGCGGCCGCTGTCGAGTTCATCCACACCGCAACGCTCCTCCACGACGATGTGGTCGACGGCTCCGATCTCCGGCGCGGCAAGCGCACCGCCAACCTGATCTGGGGCAATCCGGCCAGCGTGCTGGTCGGCGATTTCCTGTTCAGCCGCTCGTTCGAACTGATGGTCGAGGCGGGCAGCCTCAAGGTGCTCAAGATCCTGTCGAGCGCGAGCGCGATCATCGCCGAGGGCGAGGTCAACCAGCTTACCGCCGCGCGCCGGATCGACACGCCCGAGGATCGCTACCTCGACATCATCGTCGCCAAGACCGCCGCGCTGTTCGCCGCCGCCTGCCGGATCGCGGCGGTGGTGGCGGAGCGGAGCGAAGCGGAGGAAGCCGCGCTGGATGCTTATGGCCGCAACCTCGGCGTCGCGTTCCAGCTCGTCGACGATGCGATCGACTATGTGTCCGACGCCGATACGATGGGCAAGGACAGCGGCGACGATTTCCGCGAGGGCAAGGCCACCCTGCCCGTCATCCTCGCCTATGCGCGCGGCGACGAGGCCGACCGCACGTTCTGGAAGGCCGCGATCGAAGGCCATCGCAACCGCGACGAGGATTTCGCCCACGCGTTGCAACTGGTCCGCAGCACCCGCGCGATCGACGACACGCTCGCGCGCGCACGCCATTATGGTCAGCGCGCGATCGACGCGTTGGCGATCTTCCCGGGCGGCGCGGCCAAGGATGCGATGATCGAAGCCGTTGAGTTCGCGATCGCCCGCGCGTTCTGAACGCTACGCCACCCCGGGCGACCCGGGGCGAACCGCTCAGTGCAGCACGGCGTCGCCGGCGAGCGTGAAGATGAACTCGGTCCCGCCCGCCGCGCGGCTTTCCGCCCACAGCTTGCCGCCGTGCGCTTCGACGATGGTGCGGCAGATCGGCAGGCCAAGGCCAGTGCCGTCCGGCTTGGTGGTGCGGAACGGTTCGAACAGATTGTCGACCATTTCCTCGGGCAAGCCGCGCCCGTTGTCGCCTATCGTCACCGTGATGGTGTCGTCGCCCGAGAGAATGCGCACGTCGACCACGCGCTTGTCCTGCCCCGCAGTCGCCTCCACCGCGTTGAGCAGGAGATTAACGAGCACCTGCTCGATCTGGAGCCGGTCGACCGCAACCCGTGGGCCGCGCGCGTCCTGATCGAAGACCAGTTCCGCGCCTGCCGCGACCGGCCGATCGCGCACGTTGCTCCACGCGGTCTCGACGATCTCGTTGAGATCGCCGACGGTACGCGTGATCTCGCCGCTAATCGTGAAGTCGCGCATCTTGCGGATGATCTTGCCCGCGCGCAGGCTCGCATCGGTCAGTTGCGCGAGGTGTTCGCCCGCCATCTCGTTGGCATCGGGGATGTTGGAGGACAGCAGCATCCGCGCCGTCGCCGCATAATTGGCGATGGCGGTGAGGGGCTGGTTAAGCTCGTGCGCCAGCGTCGAGGCCATCGCCCCCATCGCGCTCAGCCGTGAGATGCTCAGCAGCTTCTCGCTCGCCGCCTGCGCCGCCGCCCGCGCCTCGTGCAGCAGCGTCACGTCGAGCGTCATGCCGATCACGCGGCGACGGTTGTTCGATCCGTCGTATCGACCGACCACGCGCAGCCAGCGGGTGGGCTGCTCGGGCGTGCCGGTGCGCAGCGTGACGTCGAGCAGCCCGCGCGTGGTGACGGCCCGGCGCATCGCGACGCCGAAGTGCGCGAGATCGCTCGGGACGATCTCATGCGACAACCCGCCGACCGGCATCTCGCCAGTCATCAGATCGACGGTTTCGTCCTCCCCGAAGGCGCGCACGATCCGCGCCGTCTCGACGTCATATTCCCAAGCGTTGGCGCCCGCCGCCTCCTGCGACAGCCGCAGCCTTGTGTTGGCGTCAACCGCCTCGGCCTGCGCGATCTCAAGCGCCAGCTTGGCTTCGGAGACCTGCACCCGCAGCCGCCGCTCGCTCATCCGCTCATGCGCGAGCGCTGCGAACACCAGCATGGTGGCAGTGGTGACGCTGATGAACAGCAGCATCAGCAGCGTCGCGTCGGTATGGCTATGCTTGAAAATGCCGACGCCGAGCGAAATGCCCGCGAAAGCCTCGACACTGATGACGAGCATCGCCGCGGTCACGCCACGCATCCGGAACGCGATCGCCGCCCAGATCAGCGGCGGATAGATCGCCCAGGAGATCGGCTCGGCATCGCGTCCGAGCAAGATCGGGTAGCCGACCGCAGCTGTAGTCAGCAGCATCGCGACGAAGTGCATCCAGTCGTGCCCGTCCCAGCGATCGCGCGCGTCCGCCCAGGCGAGCACCAGCGGCAGCGTCAGCATCGCGCCGGTCAGATGCCGCACGCTGCGGTTGAACAGATCGATCGGCAAGGAGACCCCATGCAGATCGCCATGCAGCGCGATTGGCACGCTGACGCACGCCGCCATCAACGCCGAACACACCAATGCACCGAGGATGATCGGCAGCGCGTGCTCGGCACGCACTGGCAGCGCGACGCGCCCGACCAGTCGCTCGACCACCACCGCGCCGATCACCGGCCCGATCGTGAGACCAAGCGCGATGACGATCTGAAGCAGCAGGTTCGGCAGCCCCAGGACCAGCGCCGCAGCGAGCGCGGAGATCGGCACCGCCGGCCACATTCGCTTGCCCCACAACAGCAGACCCGCCATCGCAATGCCGGTAAACGGCATGATCGGCGGCATCGATCCGGAGTGATTGAGCGCAAAGCCGAGCAGGAACGCGCCGAAACAGCCGAGCGTCAGGCAGGCGAAATGCATCCACCAGCGCCCACCGGCGCTTTCCGTGCGCCACGGAAAGGCTAAGCTGTGCGATGCCTCCATCGTAACGATTGCTGCGCGCAACGCGAGCGAATCGCAACTCCGTAAAACTACGGTCGCGGTGTGTTGTCTCCGTCGCGGACGAAGACGACGCTGCGTGCAGGCACCGTAACCGCCGGTTCGGCGAAGACGACGGGATCGGCGGTCCGGTTGAACAGCACGCTCACGCCCGTCAGCCGCATCGCGATCACGCCACTTGCCGGGTCGTTCCAGTTCTCGACCTCGTAGCCGCCGCCATCGGGCCGCAGCCACGCCACGTCGCCTTCGGTCAGCAGGGCCGGATCGGCAAGTGCCGGGCACGCCGCACGCACCGTCGCGAGGCCAGCGACGAACGCCTCCAGCTCGGTGTCGCGGTTCGCCCAGTCGAGCCAGGTGATCGCATTGTCCTGGCAATAGGCGTTGTTGTTGCCGCGCTGACTCCGCCCGAATTCGTCGCCGGCGGTGAGCATGATCGTGCCGCGCGTGGCGAATACGGTCGCGAGCAGCGCGCGCGTGTCCTGCCGCCGCGCGGCGCGGACGGCAGGATCGTCGCTCGGCCCCTCGACGCCGTGGTTCCAGGAGAAATTGGGTTCGTGCCCGTCGCGATTGGCCTCGCCGTTGGCTTCGTTGTGCTTGCTCTCGTAAGCAACGATATCGGCAAGGGTGAAGCCGTCATGCGCGGCGACTGCGCTGACGCTGCGGGTCGCGCCGGCGAACAGGTCGGACGAACCGGCGACGCGGGTGACGAAATCGCCGATCCGCCCCGCGTCGCCGCGCCAGAACCGCCGCACGTCGTCGCGGTAGCGGTCGTTCCATTCGAGCCAGTGCGCCGGGAAATTGCCAAGCTGATAGCCGCCCGGACCGACATCCCACGGCTCGGCGATCATCACGCGGTCGCCCAGCACCGGGTCGGCCGCCATCGCGTCGAGCAGCGGCGCGTGGCGGTCGAACCCGCTTGCCGTGCGCGCCAGCACGGTCGCGAGATCGAAGCGGAAGCCGTCGATACCGGCGTTCACGACGAAGTGCCGCAGCGTATCGAGGATCAGCCGCTGCACGGGCGCGCGCTCGCACGCCAGCGTGTTGCCGCAGCCGGTATCGTTGATGAGCATGCCGTCGGCCATGCGGAAGTAGCTGGCGCCATCCACGCCGCGCAGCGACAGCGTGCCGCCCTGCGCGTCGCTCTCGCCGCTGTGGTTGAACACCATGTCGAGGATCACGCCGATCCCCGCCGCATGCAGCTTCGCCACAGCATCGGCAAGCTCGGCCGTGCCGCCGGGCGCGAGACGCGGGTCGAGCGCCATGAACGGCACACTGTTATAGCCCCAGCCGTTGCGCAGCCACAAAGGCGGCAGGTGGCGCTCGTCGATCCACGCCGCAATCGGCATCAGCTCGACCGCACTGACGCCGATCGCCTTCAGGTGCGCGATCACCGCCGGATGGCCGAGCGCGGCGATCGTGCCGCGTTGCGCCTCCGGCACGTCGGGGTGGAGCATGGTGAAGGCGCGCACCGCGACTTCGTAGATCAGCCCGCCGTTCGCGAAACGCGGTGGCTCGCGGAAAGCGGGTTCGGGCAACGTGGTGACGATGCCCTTGGGCACCAGCGCGGCGGTGTCCACACCCCGCTCGCCCAGCCGTGGATCCTGCACGAACGCCCGGTCGATCGCGAGCGCATACGGATCGACCAGCAGCTTCGACGGGTCGAACCAGTGCCCCGCCGCCGGATCATATGGTCCGTCGATCCGGTAGCCGTAGCGCGTGCCGGGCTCGACGCCTTCGATAAAGGCGTGGTGCCAGCCGCCCTGCCCGATCCGCAGCCGCGCGCGGGCGATCTCGGCATCTTCCGTATCGAACAGCACCACGTCGATCGTCTCGGCATGTTCGGACCAGATCGTGAAGTGCGTGCCGTCTTCTTGCGGCCACGCGCCGGGCGGAAAGGGCGGCTCCATCAGGTGACGACGTCGGGAGCGGTGCGGCCGGTGTGCCGCGCGATCCCCGCCACCGCCTCGGCCGCCGCGATCAGCGGCGCGAGCGCGTCCGGCGTTTCGGCGGCGAGATCGCCGTCGGCGGGTTCGTAGCGTTCGATGTAGACGCGCAGCGTCGCGCCCGAGGTGCCGGTGCCCGACAAGCGGAACACCACCCGCGATCCGCCTTCGAAGCCGATGCGCACGCCCTGCTTCGCGCTGACCGAACCGTCGACCGGATCGGTATAGGCGAAATCGTCCGCGCTCGCGACGTTGAGGCCGGCCACGTCGCTGCCCGGCAGCGTGGCGAGCTTGCCGCGCAGCTCCGCCATCAGCGCGTCGGCGCTGGCGGTGTCGATCGCTTCGTAATCATGCCGCGCGTAGTAGTTGCGGCCATAGGTCGCCCAATGCGCCTGTGCGATGGCGGCGACGCTCTCGCCGCGCTTGGCAAGGATGTTGAGCCACAACAGCACCGCCCACAGCCCGTCCTTCTCGCGGACGTGATCCGAGCCGGTGCCCGCGCTCTCCTCGCCGCAGATCGTCGCCATGCCGGCGTCGAGCAGATTGCCGAAGAACTTCCACCCCGTAGGCGTCTCGAACAGCGGGATGCCGAGCTTCTCCGCCACCCGATCGGCAGCGCCGCTGGTCGGCATCGAGCGGGCGATACCCGTCAGCCCCGCCGCATAGCCGGGCGCGAGCTGCGCGTTCGCCGCCAGCATCGCCAGCGAATCCGAGGGCGTAACGAAGATATGCTTGCCGATGATGAGGTTGCGATCGCCGTCGCCGTCCGACGCCGCGCCGAAATCGGGCGCATCGGGGGCCATCATCCGCTCGTACAGATCGTGCGCGTGGACGAGATTGGGGTCGGGGTGATGCCCGCCGAAATCGGGCAGCGGCTCGCCGTTGAAGATCGCGTCCTCGCCCGCGCCAAGCCGGCGGCCGATGATCTCCAGCGCATACGGCCCGGTGACGGCGCTCATCGCGTCGAACACAACGCGGAAGCCCCCGCCGATCAACGCGCGGATCGCGTCGAAATCGAACAGCGTCTCCATCAGCGCGGCGTAATCGGCGACCGAGTCGATCACCTGCACCGACATGCCCGCGACGAAGCTCTCGCCGATCACGTCAATATCGACATCGGGTGCGGTGACGGTCTTGTACGCGTCGATCGCCTTGGTGCGCGCGTAGATCGCGTCAGTGACGCTTTCGGGCGCGGGGCCGCCGTTGCCGATATTGTACTTGATGCCGAAATCCTCGGTCGGGCCGCCGGGATTGTGGCTGGCCGAGAGGATGATGCCGCCGAACGCCTGATATTTGCGGATCACGTTGCTCGCCGCCGGGGTCGACAGGATGCCGCCCCGCCCGACCAGCACACGGCCGAAGCCGTTCGCCGCCGCCATGCGCAGCACGACCTGGATCACCTCACGGTTGTAGAACCGCCCGTCGCCGCCGACCACCAGCGTCTGGCCCTCGAACCCGTCGAGGCTGTCGAAGATCGCCTGGACGAAATTCTCGATATAATTGGGCTGCTGGAAATGCGGCACCTTCTTGCGAAGTCCGGACGTGCCGGGCTTCTGGTCCTGATAGGGCGTCGTCGGCACGGTTTCGATCATGCTGGCGTCCGTTCTTGGAGGAGCGACTGGTACAAAGCCGCATAGCGCGCCGCGCTCTGCCGCCAAGAGAAATCCGCATCCATTCCGGCGCGCTGCATCGCCGCCCATGTCTCGCGCTGCTCGAACAGCGCGACCGTGCGGTGAATGCCCGATCGCAGCGCCTCCTGCGTGCCCGGATCATGCACCACGCCGGTCGCTACGCCCGCCGCGACCGCCGCCTGATTGGCGTCGATCACCGTATCGCCGAGACCGCCGGTATGCGCGACAACCGGCACACAGCCGTAGCGCAGCGCATAGAGCTGGGTCAGTCCACACGGCTCGAACCGCGAGGGCACCAGCATCGCATCGGCGCCGGCCTGGATGACGTGCGACAAAGGCTCATCGAAGCCGGTCGATACACCGACCTTGCCACGATGCCGCTCGGCCGCATCCCGGAACGCCGCCTCGATCGCGCGGTCGCCCGAGCCGAGCACGACCAGCCGCCCGCCCATCGCCACCAGCTCGTCAACGGTGGCTGCGAGGATATCCAGCCCCTTCTGCCACGTCAGCCGGCTGACTACCGCGAACAGCGGCCCCTCGCCCGCCGCGATGCCGAACCGCGCCTCGACCGTTTCGCGGTTGCGCCGCCGCTCCGCAAGGTTCGACACGTCGTAATGCGCCGGCAGCGCGGGATCGGTCGCCGGGTTCCACTCGGCGATGTCGATGCCGTTGAGGATGCCGTGCAGCCGCCCGCGCCGCGCGGCGAGCAGCCCGTCGAGCCCCATGCCGTGCGTGGGCGTCAGGATCTCGTCGGCATAGGCAGGGCTGACCGTAGTGATCGCGTCGGCGTAGAACAGACCGGCCTTCAGGTAGCCGACCCCGCCGTAATATTCGACGCCATCGACCGCGAAGGCACTCTGCGGCAACCCCAGCGCAGGGAATAGCGCGGCGTCGATACCGCCCTGGAAGGCGAGGTTGTGGATCGTCATCACCGCCGGCAGGCGGCCGCGCGGGCCGTGGCGCAGATAGGCGAGCGTCAGAGCCGCCTGCCAGTCGTGCGCGTGGACGATGTCGGGGCGAAGGTCCGCCACCGCCCCGCCCGCGACGCTGGCCGCCACCGCCGACAGCGCGGCGAAGCGCCGCCAATTGTCGTCCCATTCACCGCCGCCCGCATCGCTGTAGATGCCGCCGGCACGCTGGAAATGCGCCGGTGCATCGACTACCAGCAGCCGCGTCTCGCCGACCTGCGCGCGCAGCAGCCGCGCGGGCGCGCCGAACAGGTCGGGATAGTCCGCCACCACCTCGGCGTCGCCCAAGGCGGCGAGGACGGCGGGATAGCCGGGCAGCACCGTCGTCACCGTGACGCCATAGGACGACAGCGCGGCCGGCAGCGCGCCGACCACATCGGCGAGACCCCCGGTCTTGATGAACGGGTGCATTTCGGAGGCGACGGCAAGAACGTGCATGCGCGTCAGCCGAGCCGGTCGATCATCGGCTGGGTGATGAGCACGACGCCGCTCTCGGTACGCCGGAAGCGCTCCGCATCGGCGACCGGATCTTCGCCGACGATCAGCCCGGGCGGGATCTTGACGTGCGAATCGACCACCACCTTGCAGAGCTGCGCGCCGCGGCCGATCTCGCAATAGGGCATCACCACCGCCTCGGTGATGGTCGAGTAGCTGTGCGCGCGCACGCCGGTGAAGATCAGGCTCTTGTGTAACGCCGACCCCGAGATGATGCAGCCGCCCGCCACCAGCGAGGAGATCGCGCTGCCGCGCCGCCCGTCGAAATCGTGGACGAACTTGGCGGGCGGGTTGATCTCCGAATAGGTCCACAGCGGCCAGGCGCGATCGTAGATGTCGAGCTGCGGGATGACGTCGGTGAGGTCGATATTCGCCTCCCAATACGCATCGATCGTGCCGACATCGCGCCAATAGGCCTTCTGCTCCAGCTCCGATCGCACGCAGCTTGCCGCGAAACGATGCGCCACCGCTTTGCCATGCTCGACGATATAGGGGATGATGTCGCCGCCGAAATCGTGCTGGGACTGCGGGTTGGCGGCATCGCGCCGCAGCAGATCGGCGAGGAACTGCGTGCGGAACACGTAGATGCCCATCGAGGCGAGCGCGAGGTCAGGCTGGGCGGGGATGCCCGGCGGGTCCTTGGGCTTCTCCACGAAGGCGATGATGCGGTCCGCCTCATCGACATGCATCACGCCGAACGCGACCGCATCCGCGCGTGGCACCTCGAGACAGCCGACCGTCACGTCGGCGCCTGAATCGACGTGCTGTTGCAGCATCAATTCATAGTCCATCTTATAGACGTGATCGCCCGCGAGAATGACCATGAACTCCGGCGCGTAATTCTCGATCACGTCGAGGTTCTGGTACACCGCGTCCGCCGTGCCCGAATACCAGCCATATTCCTCCATCCGCTGGCTGGCGGGGAGGATATCGAAGCTCTCGTTGCGTTCGGGGCGGAAGAAGTTCCAGCCGCGTTGCAGGTGGCGGATCAGCGAATGCGCCTTGTACTGCGTCGCCACGCCGATGCGGCGGATGCCCGAATTGAGCGCGTTCGACAGCGCGAAATCGATGATCCGCGCCTTGCCGCCGAAATAGACCGCCGGCTTCGCGCGCACGTCGGTCAACTCCCACAAGCGACTGCCGCGCCCGCCGGCCAACACATACGCCATTGCGTCGCGTGCGAGCGGTGCGCCTCTCCTCTCGACCATGCCTGCTTCCTCCCGTTATCTGCTATGTTCGAACATGCTGGTGGCGCGCGGCGGGATCGCGACGACGCCCGCGCCGCCCTCCGCCGCCGTGATGCCGCCGAAAGTGCCTGTGCCGCTGCCCCCATGGCCATGCCCATCGGTAGAGAGGATGCCGTGTCGCACACCCGCAACGGGTAGCGTTATCCGGCACCCCGTCAACGGGCGGGGCATGAGATTGGCGGCTTGCATCGGCGCCTCGCGGAGCGCGGGGTGCTGCGGCACGTCGCGCGCGAACGCCTCGACCGTCTCCGCTCCGGCCACGAAGCAGCGCGCGACACCAGCCGCACTGTCACGATCCACGCGGAGCACCGCGAACGGATTGCGATGCGTACCCGCGACGATCGCTTCCGCTTCGCCGGGCTTCAACGCGCACTCCTTCTCACTGAAAGCCGGCTATGGCAGGACGCCCCAAATCTCGCTGGCATATTGCCGGATAGTACGATCGGAGGAGAACCAGCCAACTCGCGCTGTGTTCCGTATCGTTTTTGAATACCATGCATTTTGGTCCGCCCACAGCGTGTCCACCTGGCGCTGCGCTGCGTGGTAAGCGTCGAAATCCGCCGCCACCATGAACCAGTCCTTGTCGTAGATGCCGCCGATCAGATCGCGGTAACGATCGCGGTCGTCGGGCGAGAACACGCCCGAGGCGATCGCCGACAATGCCTGGCTCAGTTCGCGCGAGCCCTCGATCACCGCGCGCGGATTGTAGCCGCCCGCGCGCTTGGCCTGCACCTCGTCGGCGGTGAGGCCGAAGATCATGATGTTCTGGTCGCCGACATGATCCTTGATCTCGATGTTGGCGCCGTCGAGCGTGCCGATCGTCAGCGCGCCGTTCAGAGCGAACTTCATGTTGCCAGTGCCCGACGCTTCCATGCCTGCGGTCGAAATCTGTTCGGACAGGTCGGCGGCGGGCATCATCACCTCGGCGATCGACACGTTATAGTTCGGCACGAACACGACCTTGAGCAGCCCCTGCACCGCCGGATCGTGGTTGATGACGCGCGCAACATCGTTGGCCAGTTTGATGATGAGCTTGGCATTGTGGTAGCTCGGCGCGGCCTTGCCGCCGAACAGCTTCACGCGCGGCTGCCAGTTCTTCTCGGGATGCGAGCGGATCTGGTCGTACAGCGCCACCGCCTCGACAATGTTCAGCAACTGGCGCTTGTATTCGTGGATGCGCTTGATCTGGATGTCGAACAACGCGGTCGGGTCGATCTTCAGCCCCATCCGCTCGCGCAGCAGGTTGGAGAGCGCAGTCTTCTTGGCGAGCTTCACCGCCTTGAACTTCGCCTGGAAGTCGGCATCGTCGGCGAAGGTGTCGAGCGCGGTGAGCTTCTCGGTATCGTCGAGAAAGGCATCGCCGATCGTCTCGCGCAGCAAGCCGGTCAGTTCGGGATTGCACTGTTGCAGCCAGCGGCGCGGGGTGACGCCGTTGGTCTTGTTGTTGATCCGATCGGGGAACATGCGGTGCAGATCGGCGAACACGGTCTGCTTCATCAGCTCGGTATGCAGCGCCGCCACGCCGTTGACGCTGTGCGACCCGGCAAAGGCGAGGTTCGCCATGCGCACGCGCCGCTCGCCGGTCTCGTCGATCAGCGAGATCGCGGCGATGGCGCGGTCGTCCATGCCCTTCTCGCGCCGCGCCTGGATCAGCAGCTTGGCGTTGATCGCATAGACGAGCTGCATGTGGCGCGGCAGCAGCCGCTCGAACAGCGGCACCGGCCACGTCTCCAGCGCCTCGGGCAGCAATGTGTGATTGGTGTAGCCGAAGGTCGGCTGGGTCACCGCCCATGCCTCGTCGAACGACAGGTCCATTTCGTCGATCAGGATGCGCATCATCTCGGCGATCGACACCGCCGGGTGCGTATCGTTGAGCTGGATTGCCGCCTTTTCGGGCAGCGTGCGGATGTCGCCGAAATACTGGATGTGCCGCCGCACGATGTCCTGAAGCGATGCGGAGGAGAAGAAATACTCCTGCCGCAGCCGCAATTCCTGCCCGGCGATGTGCGAGTCGGCCGGATACAGCACGCGCGCGAGGCTGTCGGCCTTGTTGCTCTCCGCCAACGCGCCGATGTGGTCGCCCGCGTTGAAGCGGTCGAGCAGGATCGGGTCGATCGGCGTCGCGGTCCACAGCCGCAGCGTGTTGACGCGCTCGGCCCGCCAGCCGACCACGGGCGTGTCGTAAGCCGTGGCGATCAGCCGCTCGCCCGGCTTCCACACGCGAGCATCGTCGCCGCTGCCGTCGGCGCGCGCCGGTTCGACCGAGCCGCCGAAGCCGATTTCATAGCTCGCCTCGCGCCGCTCAAACTCCCACGGATTGCCATGCGCGAGCCACGTCTCGGGCAATTCGACCTGCCAGCCGTCGTGGATCTCCTGCCGGAACATGCCGTTCACATAGCGGATGCCATAGCCATAGGCAGGCACGTCGACCGTCGCCATCGATTCCATGAAGCACGCCGCCAGTCGGCCGAGACCGCCGTTGCCGAGCGCCGCGTCGGGCTCCAGCTCGCGGATGAGATCGAGCTCGACGCCGAGCGAGGACAGCGCCTGCCGCATCGAATCCATCAGGCCCATGTTCGACACGGCATCGCGCATCAGCCGGCCGATCAGGAACTCGAGACTGAGGTAATAGACGCGCTTGCCGCCTTCCTCGTAGGTTTCCTGCGTCGACTGGATCCAGCGGTCGATGATGCGGTCGCGGATCACGTTGATGACCGCCGCCAGCCAGTCGTGCGGCTTGGCGGCGACCGCGTTCTTGCCGATCCGGTAGGTCAGCCGCTCGACGATCTCGGCGGCGAGCGTGTCCGGGTCGGTGGCGCGCGGCGCCGGCTTGGGGAGCGTAGGAGCGGCCTTGATCATCGAACTGCCTCTGAGAAAAACCCGGTTTGAGCCTATCGCGGCGGACCCGCTTTGTAGAGGGCAAATCCGCCCGCGATCCTAACAATATAGCGGTAAAACGGACGCAATCCGCCGCCTCCGCCGATTGACGACGAGGACCGGTGCGATACTCTGCGCGGCGACGTGACGCGCTTGAACGCGCGCACGACTGCATGGGAGAGATGCGGTGCTGAAACGCTGCCTCGCGATCGCCGCCTGCGCCGTGCTCGCCGGGGCGTCGCCACAGAAAGCGCCCGGCGACGTGATCGTCAAAGGCAAGCGGCTGGACCGGGACATCATCGTGGAGGGCAGCCGCACCACGCTCACGCCCGGCCTGTGGAGCATACAGGCCGGGCCGGGCATCGCGACTACGATCAGCGACACGCCGGAGATGAACGGCCGGCGCACGTACGCTATTCCCGCCTTCCGCTGGCAAGTGTGCTTGCCCGGACAGGCGCTGAGCGCCCAGATCGCCCGGCTGCTGATCGAAGGGTCGGCGCTCGGATGTTCGCCGATCCGCTTCCGCCAGCGCGGCAACCGCATGACCGCCGACTTCGCTTGTACGCACGGGGTCGGCAACGAAGACGTCGCTTACGGCGGGACAGCGACTCCGCGCAGCGTCGATCTGCGTGTGAGCAAGGTAGCGGAATATTCGACGCGTGGGCTGAGCAACACGATCACAACGCAAAGCCGGCTGTTCGCGAACCGGCTTGGCGAGTGCAAGGGTATCGGCGTCGATCAGCAGCCTTCGATTCATAACCCCACCTTCGCCACCGTGGTCCACCCAAAGCCGCTGGAAGACGACCTGACGCCCGCCCCCACCGTCATGCCGCGCGGCATCCCGATCGGCGCGCCGGCGCAGCCCGACGATATCGTCGTCGTCGCGCGCAAGCTGATGAACCTGCGGCTGCGCTACGCAAGCGACGGCCGCATCCTCACCAACTGCTCCAACACCCGGCGAAGCGGGGACGCGCGGATCGACCGGATCGGCTGCGCGGTGCTGAAGGCCTGCGTGGCGAGCGGCAGCGAAGCGACCGACACGACGCTGGCGTGCTTCAACACGCGAATCATGTCGCTCGTCCCCGGCATCCATGCCGCGCCGGTCGCGCAATATCGCGGCAAGGCCGGCTATTTCGAGCGATAGCGCGCCGCCCCCCGTCCTAGACGAACAAGCCGACGATCGCGCGGACGACCGCGACAAGCGCGACAATCACCGACGATCCCGCCAGCGGGCCGATGAACACCGCGAGCAACATCATGCCGACCAGACGCAGCAACAGCCGCTCCTGCGCCGGGTTGAGCTTGGGTGCCGGCGGCGGCGGATCGGCGCCGCCCGGCGGTGGCGGCCATGCTCCGGAGTCGAAGTACATCGCCAGCGATCGTATCAGACGACGCGCCGCGAATCTCGCTCACCCGCCGCTGCCGACACTCCGTTTAACCTTTGTTTGTCAATTTCTGCGACATGGCGGAGGACGTGTCGGAAATGCTTACACACGCCCCGCCCAAACACGTCATCGGGATCGCGCGACAATGATAAGGCTGTTCAAGCATTATATCCCCAATGCCGTGCTGTTGCTCGGGCTGCTCGATATCGTGCTGCTCGTGGTGGCGGGCGAGGTCGGCTATGTGATCCGCATCCACCAGCTTGGCAGCATGGTCGACCCGATCCAGAACCGCATGGCGCAACTGGGCTCGTTCGCGCTGTGCGTCGAGATCGCGATGATGGCGACCGGCGTCTATAGCGCGCAATCGCTGCAATCGCTGCGCTTCGCGACGGCGCGGCTGGTGGTGGCGGTGTCGCTGGCGGTGATCCTGCTCAGCGTGATCTTCTTCCTGGTGCCGGGCGCGACCTTCTGGCGCTCCAACCTGCTCTACTCGATGGGCTTGAGCGTCGTCATGCTGATGGCGATGCGCATGCTGCTCGGCAAGGCGCTGGGCGGGCAGATCTTCAAGCGACGCATCGTCGTGCTCGGCGCCGGCGCGCGCGCGGCGCGGCTGAAGGCGCTCGCCTCGGCGCCGGGCGCGGGCTTCGTCGTGGTCGGCTACGTCGCGATGAGCGAGGCGGCGACGCGGGTCATCCCCGAAGCGATCGCGCGTGACGCGATCTACAACCTCGCCGACCATGTCGTGCTGCTCAATGCGAGCGAGGTGGTGCTGGCGCTGGAGGAACGCCGCAACGCGCTTCCGCTGAAGGATCTGCTGCGCATCAAGACCACCGGCGTCCACGTCAACGAGATCTCGACCTTCCTCGAACGCGAAACCGGCCGGATCGACCTGCAAAGCGTCAACCCGAGCTGGCTGATCTTCTCCGACGGATTCTCGTCGGGGCGGATGTTCTCGAGCATGTTCAAGCGGCTGTTCGACATCTGCATGAGCGCGACGTTGCTGGTGCTGATGGCGCCCGTCATCATCCTGACCGCGATCGCCATCAAGCTGGAGAGCCGCGGGCCGGCCTTCTACCGTCAGCGCCGCGTCGGGCTGTTCGGCGTCGGGTTCGACTGCATCAAGCTGCGCTCCATGCGACAGGATGCCGAGGTCGCCGGCAAGGCGGTGTGGGCGGAAAAGGACGATCCGCGCATCACCCGCGTCGGCCGGTTCATCCGCAAATGCCGAATCGACGAGCTGCCGCAGACGTGGAGCGTGCTGAAGGGCGAGATGAGCTTCGTCGGCCCCCGTCCCGAACGCCCGCAGTTCGTCGAGGATCTCGAACAGCAACTGCCCTATTATGCGGAACGCCACATGGTGAAGCCTGGCATCACCGGCTGGGCGCAGATCAACTATCCCTACGGCGCGTCGATCGACGATTCGCGCCACAAGCTCGAATACGACCTGTTCTACGCCAAGAACTATTCGCCGTTCCTCGATCTGCTCATCATCCTCCAGACGATCCGCGTCGTGCTGTTCCCCGAAGGCGCGCGCTGACCGTGATGCTCGCGGGCGTCATCCTGTGGGGCCACGCGCTCGCCGCATTGCTGTTCGCCGGAGTGGCGCTGGCGGTGCTGCGCGAGGGGCGGCCCGGGCTGCCGCGGCTGACCTTCACCATCGCGCTGGTCGTCACCGCGCTGTGGGCGCTGGCGGTGGCGGGGATCGGCACCCGCGAGTTCGTCACACGGGCAGCGGACAGCGCGCGCAACCTCGCCTGGCTCGCCTTCATGTTCGCGCTGGTGCGGCGCGATCCGGCCGCGCCGGAGCGCCGGGCGGTATCGCTGATCTACGGCGCGGTGGTACTCGTCATCCTGTGCGGCTCCGCCCTGTCGGTCGCGCAGGAGATGCTCGGCACGACCGTCGCGCGCGATCTCGTCTCGGTCCGCACGCTGTTCCGCGCGATGGTGGCGATCAGCGCCTTGGTGCTGCTCCAGCATCTGTACGGCGCGGTGGTGCCGCGCGCGCGCGGCGGCATCCGCCTCGTCGTGATCGCGCTGGCGGCGATGTGGGGGATGGACCTGCTGCTCACCGCCACCGCCTATACGGCCGGGCGCTGGCCGCAGGAGCTGGTGGCGACGCGCGGCGTCGTGATGGCGCTGACCGCGCCGGTGCTCGCGGTGGCGGTGCAGCGTGGCGGCGACTGGACCCTGCAACTCTCGCGCACGGTCGCATGGCAGACGCTCTCGATCGCCGCGACGATCCTCTATGCGGTGGCGATGCTGCTCGCCACCAGCGCGATCGCGACGCTGGGCGGGGATCATGCCCGGCTGCTCGAAACCGCCTTCGTGTTCGGCAGCACCGCCGCCGGGCTCACGCTGCTGTCCTCGCCGTGGGTGAAGGCGTGGGCGAAGGTGAAGCTCGCCAAGCATTTCTTCGAACATCGCTACGATTACCGCGCCGAATGGGTGCGCTTCACCGATACGCTCGGCAAGCCCGAGGGTGCCGCCCCGCTCGCCGAACGCATCGTAAAGGCGGTGGCTGACCTGACCGATTCGCCCGCCGGGCTGCTGCTGGTGCCCGAGGGTGCCGGGCTCGGCGTCGGCGCGGGCTGGCGCTGGAGCGAGCCGGGTGCCCAGGGCGCCGACGAAGCGCTCGCCGACTATCTCGCCACCAGCGGGCGGATCGTCGAGCTGGACTCGGTGCGTGCCGCCACCGCCGATCCCGCCGAGCTGGCGAGCGTGCCCGCGTGGATGCTGACGAGCGACGCCTGGGCGCTGGTGCCGCTCGTTCATCTCGGCCGTTTGCAGGGCGCGATCCTGCTCGCGCGGCCGCCGGTCGACCGCGCGCTGGACTGGGAGGATTTCGACCTGTTGCGCATCGCCGGGCGGCAGGTGGCGAGCTACCTCGCCGAAGCGCGCGCGCAGGAGGCCTTGGCCGAGGCCGAGCGGTTCGACGAATTCAACCGCCGCTTCGCCTTCATCATGCACGACATCAAGAATCTGGTGAGCCAGCTGACGCTCACCGCGCGCAATGCCGAGCGCCATGCCGAGAACCCCGCCTTCCGCGCCGACATGATCGCGACGCTGAAGGACTCCGCGGGGCGGATGAACGATCTGCTCGCGCGGCTGTCGCAGCACCATTCGGGCCGCAGCGAGGAGCCGCGCGCGACCGACTTGGCCGATGTCGCCGCGCAGGTGATCCGCCAGCGCCGCCGCCAGCATCCGATCCTGCTGTCGGGCGATGCCCACGCCTTCGCCCTCGCCGATCCCGCCCGGCTGGAGACGTTGCTCGCGCACCTGCTCCAGAATGCGATCGAGGCGAGCGGCAAGGATCAGCCGATCGAGATCGCCGTCGCGGGGGGCGACCGGCCGAGCATCGTCGTCGCGGATACCGGCTGCGGCATGTCGCCCGCGTTCGTGCGCGACCAGTTGTTCAAGCCGTTCGTCTCCTCCAAGCCCGGCGGGTTCGGTATCGGCGCGTTCGAGGCGCGCCAGCTTGCCGAGGCGATGGGCGGCACCGTTTCCGTCACCAGCCGCGAGGGCCGGGGCACACGCTTCGTCGTGACGCTCGCCCCCGCACCCGTCTTGCCCGTGGAACAGGCCGCATGACCGACAAGTCCAAACCGCTGCCCAAGCTGCTCATCATCGAGGACGATCTCGGGCTGCAACGCCAGTTGCGCTGGGCCTATGACGGCTATGAGGTGATCGTCGCGGGCGACCGCGCCAGCGCGATCGACGCGGTGCGCGCGGAGGAGCCGGCAGTGGTGACGCTCGATCTCGGCCTGCCGCCCGATCCCGACGGGGTGACCGAGGGGTTCGCCACGCTGGCCGAAATCCTCGCGCTGAAACCCGATACCAAGGTGATCGTCGCCTCGGGCCACGGCGCGCGTGAGAGCGCGCGGCAGGCGATCGCCGACGGCGCCTGGGATTTCTACCAGAAGCCGATCGACATCGACGCGCTCGGGCTGATCGTCGCGCGCGCCTTCCACGTCCACGCGCTCGAAGCCGAGAACCGCCGCCTCGCCGACCGCACGAGCGGCACCGCTTTGGGCGGCATGATTACGGCCGCGCCCGAGATGCTGAAGGTGACGCGCACGATCGAGCGTGTCGCGGGCGCGGACGTGTCGGTGATGCTGCTCGGCGCGAGCGGCACCGGCAAGGAACTGCTCGCGCGCGGGCTCCACGACACCAGCCCGCGTGGACGTGGGAGCTTCGTCGCGATCAACTGCGCGGCGATTCCCGAGACGTTGCTGGAAAGCGAATTGTTCGGCCACGAAAAGGGCGCGTTCACCGGCGCGGTGAAAACGACCGAAGGCAAGATCGAACAGGCCAGCGGCGGCACTTTGTTCCTCGACGAAATCGGCGACGTGCCTTTGCCCTTGCAGGTCAAACTGCTGCGCTTCCTGCAGGAACGCGTGATCGAGCGGATCGGCGGGCGTAAGGCCATTGCGGTCGATACGCGCATCGTCTGCGCGACGCACCGCGACATCGACGCAATGGTTGCGGACGGCAGTTTCCGCGAAGACCTCTACTACCGTCTCGCCGAGATCGTCGTGCGCATCCCGTCGCTGGCCGAGCGCAGCGGCGACGCCAGCCTGCTCGCCAGCCATTTCCTCAAGCGCTACGCCAAGCAGATGCACTCCGCCGTAACCGGGCTCGCGCCCGATGCGCGCGCCGCGATCGACGCATGGGGCTGGCCCGGCAACGTGCGCGAGCTGGAGAATCGGATGAAGCGTGCGGTCATCATGGCCGAGGGCAAACTCGTCACCGCCGCCGACCTCGATCTGGCCGAGGGCGCGGAGGAAGTGCCGCTCAACCTGCGCGCCGCACGCGAGGGCGCGGACCGCAAGACCATCCGTCAGGCGCTCGCGCGCGCCGAAGGCAACATCTCGAACACCGCCAAGTTGCTCGGCGTCAGCCGGCCGACTTTGTACGACCTCCTGAAGAGCTATGATCTCCATGCCTAAGCCCCGCAAACGCCTCGGTCTTGTCCGCAAAGCCCTGGTAGCGGGCGGCGCGCTCGGCGCGACGGCGGTCGCCGGGCTGTTCGCGGTCACGGCGCTCACCCCCGCGCGCGCCGATGCGGGCGACGCGCGCCGGCATCTCGCGCAGAGCCTCACCCTGCTCGACGCGGGCAATTACAGCGCGGCGCGGCTCCACGCGCAACTCGCGATCAAGGCCGATCCCAACTGGGGCCTCGCCCATGCGGTGCTGGGCCGCGCGTATCTGGCGATCGGCGACGGCATCTCGGCCGAGGGCGAACTCGACCGCGCGCGCGACGACGGCTTCGACACGGCCCGCGCGCACCAGCTCTACGCACATGCCGCGCTGCTGGAGGGCGATCCCGACCGCGCGCTCTCCGAGGCGGCCAAGGCGCAGCCACGCTTCGCCGGTTATGCGATGCGGATCGCCGCGCGCGCGCTCGCCGCCAAGGGCGACGTGCCCGGTGCGGAGGCGATGCTGCTGCGCGTGGCTGCCGCCAATCCGCAGGACGGCGCGGCCTATGCCGATCTCGGCCGGGTGCGGCTGGATTCGGGCAATGTCGCCGGCGCGACCGATTCGGCCGCGCGCGCGGTCGCGCTCAGCCCCGACAATCTCGCCGCGCTGACGCTGCGCGGCGAACTGATCCGCACTCAATACGGTCTCGTCGCCGCGCTGCCGTGGTTCGAGGCGGCGCTCGCCAAGGATGCTTATTATTATGACGCGCTGATCGACTATGCCGCGACGCTCGGCGATGTCGGCCGCTATCAGGACATGCTCGAGGCGACGCGCAAGGCCCTCGACGCGCGGCCGGGCGACGCGCAGGCTTATTACCTCCAGTCGGTGCTGGCGGCGCGTTCGGGCAAGTACGATCTTGCGCGCACCCTGCTCGCGCGGACCTCGGGCACACTCGGCGGCATGCCGGGCGTGCAGTTGCTCGGCGGAATGCTCGCCTATCAGGCGGGCGCGTATCAGCAGGCCATCGAACAATGGAGTGCGCTCGCCGCGCAACAGCCGATGAACCTCACCGCCAAGCGGCTGCTCGGTCTCGCCACCTTGCGCGCGGGCGATGCGCGCGGCGCACTCGCGGCGATGCGCCCGGCGGCGTTGCGCGGCGACGCCGACAGCTACACGCTGACGCTGGTGGCGCGCGCGTTCGAGCAATCGGGCGAGCGGAACTGGGCCGCACCGTACCTCGACCGCTCGTTCTGGCCGGGCCGCCCCACCACGACCCCGTTCGGCATCGACGACGATCCCGGCCTGCTGACCGCCGCCGCGAGCAATCAGCCCGGCGAGCCGGTCGCGCGTTTGGGCGCGGTGCGCGGGCTGCTCGAAGCGGGCAACCAGAGCGGCGCGCTCGCACAGGCGCAGGCGATCACGCAGATCATGCCGGGCGCGCCCTCGGGCTGGCTCGCGCTCGGCGATGCGCTGGCGGCGGGCGCGCGCTACGGCGATGCCGCCACCGCCTATGCCCGCGCCGCCGACATCCGCTTCGACGAGCCGACGATGCTGCGCATGGTCGACGCGCTCGACCGTGCCGGCCAGCGACCGCGCGCGCTGGACGCGCTCACCAAATTCCTGTCGCAGAACCCGCAGAGCATCGCCGGCCAGCGCATCGCCGCGCACTGGCAGATCGCCGGCGGCGATTACGACGCCGCCATTGACACGCTGGAGTCCTTACGCCAGCAGCTCGGCGACCGCGATGCCGGGCTGCTCGCCGAACTCAGCTATGCCTATACCGGCGACGAGGATGCCGCCACCGGCCGCAGCTACGCCCGAGCCGCCTACCGGCTCGCGCCGATGAACCCGGCCGCGACCGATGCCTATGGCTGGGCCTTGTACCAGCTCGGCAAGACCGATCTCGCGCTGCAATTGTTCCAGAAAGCGGTGGCGATCGCGCCCGCCGATGCGACCTTGCGTTGGCATCTCGCCCAGGCGCTCGGCGACCTCAACCGCGACGGCGAGGCGGCGACGCAGATCCGCGCGGCGCTGGCGGACCCGACGTTTGCGGATCGCACTGCGGCAACGGCGGCGTTGAAGGCATTGAGCGCCTGAACGATCGTCGCCCCGGCGCAGGCCGGGGCCGCTGCGTGTAGGGCAACCGGCCTGCATCATACCATAGCGGCCCCGGCCTGCGCCGGGGCGACGGCTTGCGGGGTTGCTTCCTTCCCGCACCGCGATACAGCGCAACCCCGCCTGACCTGGGGAGCTACGCACATGACAGACCCGATCGAACGGATCGCCGCCGCGCTCGAACGGCTCGCCCCGCCTCGCCTCGCCCCTGCCGATCCCCACGCGCACCCCGCCTATGTCTGGCGCGGCGACACGCTGGTGGCCGCGCGCGCGTTCGCGCCGGTGCCGCTCGACCGCATCTTCGGGCTGTCCGCACAGAAACAGGCGCTGCTCGACAATCTCACCCGGCTGGCGAACCGCGCCGCCGCGCACGACGTTCTGCTGTGGGGCGCCCGCGGCACCGGCAAGTCGGCGCTGGTCAAGAGCTGCACCGGCGCGGTGCAGGCGTCAGGTGCGGACCTCGCGCTGGTCGAGGTGATCGGCACCGGGCTCGATACGCTGCCCGAGCTGTTCGCACACATCGCGCCAGCGCCCCGCGCCTTCGCGATCTTCATCGACGATCTCGGCTTCGATGCCGCAAGCGACGCGCGCGCGCTGCGTTCGATGCTCGATGGCGGCGCGGAGGCGCGGCCGGCGAACGCGCGGCTGTTCGTCACCTCGAACCGTCGCCACCTCGTGCCGCGCAACATCGAGGAACAGGCCGATGCGATCAACCCGCGCGACGCGGTCGACGACAATCTCGCGCTGGCCGACCGTTTCGGGCTGAGCCTGGGCTTCCACGTGATCGATCAGGACACCTATCTCGGCATCGTCGAGGGATATACGCAGGCGCTCGATCTGCCGTTCGACGCGGTCGAGGCGGTCGGCTGGGCGACGCGGCGCGGCAGCCGTTCGGGGCGGGTGGCATGGCATTACATCGTCGATCTGGCCGGGCGATACGGCCGATCTTTGACATAGTTGCTGATCGAAATCAGGGTGGTTGCGATCCGCCTTGACTTGGTTCCGCACGGCCCTGAAATGCTCGCATGGGGCGCGTGGGGGAAATCGATCTGCCGGACCGGCTTGCGCCGGGTGTCCCGCGATGGGCCACGCAGATCGGCGTCGGCCTGCTGTGCGGGCTCGGCGCGATCGGCGGGCGGCTGTTGCTCGATCTGGTCGTGCCGGGTGTCGGGCCTTACGCCTTGGTCTTCCCCGCGCTGATCCTCGCGACATTGTTCGCGCACTGGCCGGCGGGCGTGCTGACGGCGGCGCTGTCGATCCTCTATGCGTGGCGTTCGGTGCTGCTCGGGCTCGCCATGCCGGTCACGCTGCCCGCGGCCGATCCGTATGGCGTGGTGCGGACGCTGGTGATCTCGGCGGCGGCGGGCATCACCATCATCATCGCCGAGATGTTCCGGCAGGCTGTGCGTCAGGCCGCGGCCGAGCGCGACCGTGAGATCGCCGACCGCGACCTGTTCCTCGCCGAGTTCGACCACCGCATGAAGAACAACTTCGCGATCGTCGCGGGGCTGCTCGACATGCAGGCACGCCGCGCGGAACATCCCGCCACCGTCGCCGCGCTTAATACGGCGCGGATGCGCGTCGAAAGTATCGCGCAGGCGCACCGTCACCTCTACCGCGGTAGCGATGCGATCGGCGCGGTGGAGATGGGCGACTACCTCCATCAGCTCTGCGGCGCGCTGGTCGAGGCGCTGTTCCTCGGCGGCAAGGTGACGCTGACCTGCGAATGCGAGAGCGCGCAACTGCCGCGCGACCGTGCGGTGTCGATCGGGCTCGTCGTCAACGAACTCGTCACCAACGCCGCCAAGCACGCTTTCACCGGACGCGACACCGGCCGCATCCACGTGACGTTCCACCAGCATGGCACCGGCTGGACGCTGAGCGTAGCCGACAACGGCGTCGGCCTGCCGCCGAAGGGCGGTCCGGTGCCGCGCGGCGGCCTTGGCACCCGGCTGGTCGATGCGTTCGCCCGTCAGGCGGAGGGACGGCTGCACACCGAAAGCGGACCGACCGGAACGCGCGTGACGCTCGACCTCGCTGCCTGAGCCGCCGCCCCGGCGCGACGAGGGATCAGGCGATCCCCTTCATCTTGCGGAATGCGTCGAACGCGTCGAGGAACCGGTCGAGGTCGGTCTTCGACAGGTAATAGGGCGTGGACAGCCTCAGCTTGCTCGGCTCGCCGCCACGGATGCGGATCGTGTGGGTCTTCCACAGCCACGTCTCCAACTCCATGCGCTGCACCGGCGGCACGTTGACCGTGATGATCGCGCAGCGCATCGCCGGATCGGGCGAGGTCCAGCTCTCCGCGCCACGCTTCATCATCTCGGCGTGGAGATAATCGGCCATCTGTCGGTGGCGCTTCTCGATCCGGTCGATGCCGATGCCCTGCGCCATCGCCAGCGCCGCGTTCAGCCCCATCATCGTCGGGATGTTGGACGATCCGAACTGCTGGTAGCGCGCCGCCTTGAGCGTCGGATCGTCCCAGCTATGCGTGACGGTGGTGTTCCACACGCGGTCCATGATGCTTTCGTCGCGCAGGTAGAGGAACCCGGTGCCCTTCGGCGCGAAAAGCCATTTGTGCATCGAGCCCGTATAGAGGTCGCAGCCGATATCGTTGAGGTCGAGCTTCCCCATCCCCGCAGCATGCGCGCCGTCGAACGCCGAGACGATGCCCTTGGAGCGCGCCAGTGCGGCGATCTGCTTGGCGGGCAGTACAACGCCGGTGTTGGTGCTGATGTGGCTGACGAAGATGATGCGCGTGCGCGGTGTAATCGCGTCGTTGATACGGTTGAGGATCTCGTCGGGGCTCTTGGGCGGCTTGGGCATCGCGAAGGTCTTGACGACGATGCCGTAGCGTTTCGCACGCAGCTCCCAAGGGGCGATGCCGCTGCCATGCTCCTCGTCGGACATCAGCACCTCGTCGCCGGCGCGCATGTCGAAGCCATTGCCGACGAAGCTGTTCGCCTCGGTCGCGTTGCGCACCATTGCGATCTGGTCGACGTGCGCGCCTACCAGATCGGCGAAGGGTTTGCGGAACTCGGGCCACGGGCCATAGCCCCAGATCGGATAATCCTCGGGCTCGGGCTGCATCATCCGTTCGGTCTGCTGGTAGCTGTCGAACACCGCCTTGAGCACCGGGCGCGGGGACGAGCCGACCGTGCCGTTGTTGAGGTTGACGAGTTCCGCCGGCATCAGAAACTGTTTGCGCAAAGTCGCCCAATAGGCGTCCTCATCGCGTTCGTAGAGGCCGGATGCGGGCATCGCCACTGGCTCCAGCGCGGCGGCGAACGCCTCGCGGCCGAATGGCGCGGCAATCCCGCCCAGGGTTGCGGTCGCGAGCAGGGAACGGCGGTTCAGCATCGGCACCTCGGCACTGGCATGAGTCCCGCGCGAGGGTAGCGGCTTCGCTGCGCCGCACAATCGTTATTCCTATGAAGAAACTAAAAAGCGACCTGCCCGACGACGTTGCCCGGCGGCGTATAGCGGCACACCAGATAATCGTCGCGCTCGTTGCTGGCGAGCGCGCAGCCGAACCGCGTGGTGCCGCGCCACACGATCTGCGTGTAGTGCGCAACGTCCTCCCACTTGCCGGTGGTGCTGAAATCGGGCGTCACGACGTTGCGGAAGAAACGCTTCTCATCGACGAACCCGCCGACCATCTCGTCGTAGCGATACGCGCCGCGCGTGCCGGTCCACAGATTCTCGCCCTCGCGCCCCGGCCCCATCGGCTGCTCGGCATGTTCGAATCGGTGTTCGGCGGCCAGCGTGCGCGCATAGTCGAGCGCATGCGCGGCGAGCGTGTCGTCCCACACCAGCGGCGCGACGCCGACGGCGGCGCGCGCGCGGTTATGCCCGTCGAGCATCGCCTGCCGCAGCAGGCTCAACCCCCGCGCGGGCTGCTCGGCAAGGCGCGGCTCCGTGATCCTCGCGGGGCCGGGCGGCGAACACGCGGCGAGCGCCAGCGCCAACAACAGTATCTTCCGCATCTTCCCACATCCCTTGCGGGTCCATAGATGGCGCGGGATGCCCCCAAGCGAAACCCCACCGCTCGCGCTTTATGTCCATTGGCCGTTCTGCGTCTCGAAATGCCCGTATTGCGATTTCAACAGCCATGTTCGCGAATCGGTCGATCAGGCGGCGTGGGCGAAGGCGTTGCTCGCCGATCTCGCCTATGAGGCGCAGGCGTTGCCGGGGCGGCGGCTCGGCTCGATCTTCTTTGGCGGCGGCACGCCCTCGCTGATGCCGCCCGCCACGGTGGCGGCGATCCTGCGCGCGGCGGAAGATGCGTGGGGCTTCACGCCCGATATCGAGATCACGCTGGAGGCGAACCCCTCCTCGGTCGAGGCGGCGCGCTTCGCCGATCTGGCGGCGGCAGGCGTGAACCGCGTGTCGCTGGGGTTGCAGGCGCTCGACGACAACGCCTTGCGCTTCCTCGGCCGCGCGCATGGTGTCGATGAAGGGCTGGCCGCGCTGGCGACCGCGCAAGGCTGTTTCGCGCGCGTCAGCTTCGACCTGATCTACGCACGTCCCGACCAGAGCCTCGCCGCCTGGGAGGCGGAACTCGCCCGCGCGATCGGCTTCGGCACCGAGCATCTGTCGCTCTATCAGCTCACCATCGAACCCGGCACGCGCTTCGCCACAGATGCGACGGCCGGGCGCATCGTCATCCCCGATGGCGACGCGGCTGCGGACCTGTTCGAGGCGACGCGCGCGATGACGGCGGCGGCGGGGTTGCCGGCCTATGAGATTTCCAACCACGCGCGGTTAGGCGCGGAGAGCCGGCACAATCTCGTCTATTGGCGCTATCAGGATTATGCCGGCATCGGCCCAGGCGCGCACGGGCGGCGCGGCGGGCTGGCGACCGCGCGCCACAAGAAGCCTGAGAACTGGATGGGCGCGGTCGCGCGCAACGGCCACGGCGCGCAGATCGAGGAGCCGCTCGCGCCCGCCGACCGCGCCAAGGAGGCGCTGCTGATGGGGCTGCGGCTGCGCGAGGGGATCGATCTCGCACGCGTGGCGCGACTGGGCGACGCGGCGGTGGCGGCGATGATCGACGAGGCGAAGGCGGCGCGACTGGCCGCGCAGGGATTGCTCGCGCGCAACGGCGATCACCTCGCCGTCACCGAGGCGGGTATGCTGCTGCTCGACGCGATCCTGCCCGAGATCGTGCGCGGCTGATCGTCGCCCCGGCGGCGTTCCCAACCGGGCGAGCGCCACGCCAAGCGACACAGCGGCCCCGGCCTTCGCCGGGGCGACGGTTACGCGCGGGCGTGTTCGACCACGCCGTCCGAATTGTAGCGCAGCGCCTTCAGCACCGTCTCGACGATGCCGTCCGCGTCGAGACCCGCCTGCGCATATTGCACCTCGGGCTTGTCCTGATCCTGGAAGGTGTCGGGCAGGCGCAGCGTGCGCAGCTTGAGCCCCGCGTCGATCAGACCCGCGTCCGACGCGAAGGTCAGCACATGCGCGCCTAAGCCGCCGACCGAGCCTTCCTCGATCGTGACGGCGACTTCGTGCGTCGACAGCAGCTTGCGGATCAGCGCTTCGTCGAGCGGCTTGGCGAAGCGCAGGTCGGCGATGGTGGTGCTGAGGCCGCGTGCTTCCAAGGCCTCGGCCGCCTTCTGCGCCTCGCCCAGCCGGGTGCCGAGCGAGAGGATCGCGACCTTCTGCCCCTGCCGCACGATGCGGCCCTTGCCGATCTCCAGCAACTCGGGCGTGGCGGGCAACGCGACGCCGATGCCGTTGCCGCGCGGATAGCGCACCGCGATCGGCCCGCTGTCGTGCTGGGCGGCGGTGTGGACCATGTGGACCAGTTCCGCCTCGTCGGACGGCGCCATCACCACGAAGTTTGGCAGCGAGGCGAGATAGGTCACGTCGAAGCTGCCCGCATGGGTCGCACCGTCCGCGCCGACCAGCCCGGCGCGGTCGATCGCGAAACGCACCGGCAGATTCTGGATCGCCACGTCATGCACGACCTGATCGTAGGCGCGTTGCAGGAAGGTCGAATAGATCGCGCAGAACGGCCGCATCCCCTGCGCGGCGAGCCCGGCGGCGAAGGTAACGGCGTGCTGCTCGGCAATGCCGACGTCGAAGAAGCGGTCGGGATAGCTCTTGGCGAACGCGTCGAGCCCGGTGCCCGAGGGCATCGCCGCGGTGATCGCGACGATCGTCTTGTCGGTCTTGGCCTCCTCGACCAGCGCTTGGCCGAACACGTTCTGATATTGCGGCGGCCCCGGCGGCGCCTTGGCCTGCGCACCGGTGATGACGTCGAAGCGCTGGACACCGTGGTACTTGTCCGCCGCCGCCTCGGCCGGAGCATAGCCCTTGCCCTTCTGCGTCACGACATGGACCAGGATCGGCCCATCGGGCGCGTCGCGGACGTTCTCGAGCACCGGGATGAGCTGTTCGAGATTATGCCCGTCGACCGGGCCGACGTAATAAAAGCCGAGTTCCTCGAACAAGGTGCCGCCCATCGCCATGCCGCGCGCGAACTCGTCGGTCTTCTTGAGGCTCGTGGCGAGCGGCTTCGGGAGCCGCTTGGCGACGCGCTTGGCGAGATCGCGCAAGCCCAGGAACTCCTTGCTCGACGCGAGCCGGGCGAGATAGCCCGACAGCCCGCCGACCGGCGGCGCAATCGACATGTCGTTGTCGTTGAGGATCACGACGAGGCGGTTGCCCGCGGCCTCGGCGTTGTTCATCGCCTCATAGGCCATGCCGGCCGACATCGCGCCGTCGCCGATCACCGCGATCGCCTTGCCGGGTTTGTCGGCGATCTTGTTGGCGATCGCGAAGCCGAGCGATGCGGAGATCGACGTCGACGAATGCGCCGCGCCGAACGGATCGTATTCGCTCTCGCTGCGCTTGGTGAAGCCCGACAGGCCACCGCCCTGGCGCAGCGTGCGGATGCGGTCGCGCCGTCCGGTCAGGATCTTGTGCGGGTAGCATTGGTGGCCGACGTCCCACACCAGCCGGTCGCGCGGCGTGTCGAACACATAGTGAATCGCCACGGTCAGCTCGACCACGCCGAGCCCCGAACCGAGGTGGCCGCCGGTCTGGCCGACGGCGGAAATCGTCTCCTGACGCAGCTCGTCGGCGAGCTGGCGGAGATCATCGGGCGCGAGTCGGCGGAGATCGGCAGGCGTATCGACGGTGTCGAGGAGCGGCGTGGTGGAAGCGTCAACCATCGCGCGTCCTTAGCGAAGCCGGGCGGGACTGTCGATTGTCGCGATCAGGCGACATGCGACTTGACCGCAGATACGTGGCAAAACCACAACGCCTGCATGATCGATCTCACCCACCGCCTCGCCGTCGCCGCCGACATTCCCGCCATGGCCGCGCTGATGGAGCGCGCGATCGGCGCACTTCAGCACGGCTTCCTCACCCCCGAACAGGTCGCGGCGAGCCGGCTGAGCATGGGGCTCGATACGCAGTTGATCGAGGACGGCACCTATTTCGTGGTGGAGGACGGCGCGCGACTCGCCGGCTGCGGCGGCTGGAGTTTCCGCGCGACGCTGTACGGCGGCAACCACAGCGTGTCGCTGCGCGACGGATCGGTGCTCGACCCCGCCAGCGACGCAGCACGGATCCGCGCGATGTACACCGATCCCGATTTCACGCGGCGCGGCGTCGGGCGGATGACCCTCGCCGTGTGCGAAGCCGCCGCACGGGAAGCGGGCTTCGGCCGCGCCGAGATGATGGCGACGCTGGCGGGCGAGCCGCTCTACCGTGCGTGCGGGTATGAGACGATCGAGCGCGTGGAGCGGATGAACACCGATGGCGTCGCGGTGCCCGGCGTGCGGATGGGCAAACGCCTCTAAACCGTCGCCCCGGCGCGGGCCGGGGCCGCTGGGTGGCTTGGCGATTGTTCCGCGTCAGACGCGGCGGCCCCGGCCTGCGCCGGGGCGACGCCTATTCCGCCGAGTCGCACTCCGCGCAGATGCCGCGCACCTCGATCACCGGGCGCACCGGCGAGAACCCCGCCTTGGTCGCCGCCGAGCGTACGCCGCTGGTGATGCGATCATCGTCGAGGTGGGTGGTCTGCCCGCAGGTGTCGCACACCAGAAAGATGCAGTCGTGCAGGCAGTCGGGGTGCGCGTTGGCGACATAGGCGTTCGAGCTTTCGACCCGCCGCGCGAGGTTGGAATTCACGAACAGATCGAGGATGCGGTACACGCTGTTGGCAGCGACCCGGCGACCCTCCGCCTTCGACACCGCCTCGGCGATGTCATAGGCCGACGCCGGTTTGTCGAAGCTCGCCAGCGCGGCGAAGATGTGCGCGCGCATCGTCGTCCACTGCTCACCCGATCGCTCGAGCGTCTGCTGCGCGGCGCGCGCGAGATCATCGCCTTGCGGTTCCTGGTGAAGATGATGGCTCGCCATCGCCGGGAAATAGGCGTTCCCGACCCCGGCGGCAAGCCGCGCGATCCCGGCCTGCCGCAGCGGGACGCTTGCACGATTGAGGTCGGGGCGAAATTGCGGTATTGCGGCGCAGCATGGAAACCGTCGCGCGTTTTCGCAGGTGACGGTGAACCAAAGCACGAGGCGAGTGTTCAAGCGTAGATGTTAGGCCGTATTCTCAACCGTCGTCGTGAACGCCAGCCGGAACGGCAGAGGGCAGCGGCATCCTACGGTTCGCGGCTGTACGCGATCGGCGACATTCACGGCCGGCGCGATTTGCTCGACGATGTGCTGCGGCAGATCGACGCGCAGGACGCCAAGGATGGCGACACACAATCCGAGATCATCTTCCTGGGCGATCTGATCGACCGTGGCCCCGATTCGGCCGACGTGGTCGCGCGCGTCGTCGAACTGCGCGAGAGCGGGCGCAGCATGAGCGTCCTGCTCGGCAACCACGAGGAGATCTTCCTCCGCATCCTCCACGGTGAGGACAACCTGCTGCCGATGTTCATCAAGATCGGCGGCCGCGAGACGCTGTTCAGCTACGGCATCAATCGCGAGGAATACGACACGCTGTCGAACGAGGCGCTGGGCGACCGGCTGCGCGAACTGGTGCCGCCCGCGCACGTCGCGCTGCTCGACGATTGTGACGAGATGGTGTTTCGCGGCGATTACGTCTTCGTTCACGCAGGCATCCGGCCGGGCATCCCCCTCGCCGATCAGTCGGAGAGCGATCTGCGCTGGATCCGCAGTCCGTTCCTCGAAAGCAACGCCGACCACGGCCGCATCATCGTCCACGGCCATACCGTGACCGAAGAACCGGAACTGCGCGCCAACCGGATCGGCATCGACACCGGCGCGGTGTATAGCGGGCGGCTGACGGTGCTCGGCATCGAAGGCACCCGCCGCTGGCTGTTCGAATCGGCCAAGGCGCCGGTCGATATCGCCCGCCGCAGCGCGGCCTGACTGATCCCCGCCGAAGCTACGGAGCGGGCGTAAATTGGCGCTGCGCTCCGTAACGCCAACCTTTCCAACTGGACCCCGGCTTTCGCCGGGGATCGATCAGCCGAGCAGCTTCTTCGCGAACTCGCGCACCGCCGGCCCGATGTCATCGTGCGCAAGCGCCAGCGCGAGGTTCGCCTGGATGAAGCCGGTCTTGTCGCCGCAATCGTGACGCTCGCCTTCGAAGGTGAAACCGTGGAACGGCTGCGTGCCGATCAACTGCAACATCGCATCGGTAAGCTGGATCTCGCCGCCCGCGCCGGTCTCCTGCTTTTCGAGGATGCGCATCACCTCGGGCTGGAGAATGTAGCGGCCGGGGATCATCAGGTTCGACGGCGCGGTGCCTTGTGCGGGCTTTTCGACCAAAGCGGTCACCTCGGTGAGCCGGCCGTCGATCTTGCCGGGCGAGATGATGCCGTATTTGTGCGTCTCGGCCGGCGCGACCTCGAGCGCGCCGACGACGTTGCCGCCGACCTGATTATACGCCTCCACCATCTGCTTCATGAAGCCGGGCGTGCCGACCATCAGCTCGTCGGGCAGCAGCACCGCGAACGGCTCGTCGCCGACGATCTCGCGCGCGCACCACACCGCATGGCCGAGGCCGAGCGGCTCCTGCTGGCGGATATAGACGGGCGAACCCGGCTTCATGCGGATATTCTCGATCACAGCGAGCGACTTGCCGCGCCGGTTCATCGTATCCTCAAGCTCGTAGGAGACGTCGAAATGGTCCTCCAGCGCGCTCTTTCCGCGACCGGTGACGAAGATGATCTGCTCGATCCCCGCCTCCAGCGCTTCCTCGACCGCGTACTGGATCAGCGGCTTGTCGAGAACGGTCAGCATTTCCTTGGGCATCGACTTGGTCGCCGGCAGGAACCGCGTTCCCAGGCCCGCCACCGGGAAGACCGCCTTGCGTACCGGTTTGATGCTCATGCGTCCTGATCTCCGAAAGCGACTGGGGGTGGTGGAAAGCTGTGGAACCCGCAACCGATCGGTCCGGTGCGGCCTCGCCTATACCGGGGCGGGCGCGGGCTTGTCGACAGGCTTGCCGCAGTGCAGCGCACCGAAACGGATCAGATCGCCCGTCGCGGGGCGGATCAGCAGCCGGGGCGTTCGACGCGTGCGACCAGTTGCGCATAATCGGGTGGCGACAGCGGTTTCGCACCGCCCGCCGCGACCGACGTGGCCGCTGCCGCCAGCGCCGCCGCGCGCTCGGCCGGGTTGCCGTGATCCGTATCGAAGCCGTGGCGTTCGAGCTGCACGCCCGGCCCCTGCCAGAAGCGCACCGGCAGCAGCGGATCATAACCGGCGTTGGCGAGCAGATAGACGCTCAACCGGTCCGCTTCCGCTTCGGTGCGGCGCGTTTCGGCGGCGAGCATGTGGCAGCCGCGCGCGCGGCGCAGTTGCGCGGGGTGGCGCAGGATGATGTGCGCGAGTTCGTGCGCGGCGACCACCGCGACCGCATCGGCATCGAACCGGTCGAAATAGCCGCCGCCGATCTGCACGCGGACATCGTCCGATAGCGCCTTCAACGCGCCGCCGAGCAGCACCTCGAACGCCGCGCGGCACCCGGCGACCGGCGTCACCGTCACCTCGCGCGGGGTGACGCCCCGCAGGATACGCAGCGCGAGCGGACCGTCGCCGGTGCCGCGATCGAGCGTCGCCTGCACCGCATCGCGATCGCTGGTGCTGACGGTGGCACCCGCCTGCGCGAGCGTCGGCTGGGTCATGCCGTTGATCGCGACGATCGAGTCGCCGCCGCGCAGGCCCGCGCGCTCGGCCGGGCTCCCCGGCACGACCCCCTCGATGGCGATCAGCGACGCAAAGCCGAACACCGCGCGCGCATCCTCGCGCGAGGCGGCGTCATACTGCGTGATCGCCTGGAGCGGCATGCCGAACGTCGGCTGGCGCTGGTCGCACAAAGCGGCATTGGCGGTCACGAGCCGGTAGCCGATGCCGGCCAGTTCCATGTCGGCTGCGCGCAACGCCGCCAATGTCGTGGCGCGCGTGGCATCAGGCGCATCTGCGGCCGCAACCGGCTGCACCGCGCACGCCGCCAGCGCGAGCCAGCCGAACAGCCTTGCGCTTGTGTGCATCAAAAGGCGTTGCGGTGCATCAGCACCTTGAAGGTCTGGAGCACCAGGATCACGTCGCGCCAGATCGTCCAGGATTCGAGATAGGCGAGATCGGCCTGCAAGCGGTTGAGCAGGTCGGCACCCGTCTCGGTATTGCCGCGGAATCCGCGTACCTGCGCGAGGCCGGTCAGGCCGGGCTTGACCGCATGGCGGTTCCAGTAATGCGCCGACACTTCCCAATAGAGCGCACTCCCCGCCAGCGCGCCAGTCGCGTGCGGGCGCGGGCCGACGACACTCATCTCGCCGCGCAACACGTTGAAAAGCTGCGGCAGTTCGTCGATGCTGGTCTGGCGAATGAACCAGCCGATCCGCGTAACGCGCGGGTCGCCGCGCGTGACGAGGCGGCTCGCGCTCGCATCGGTTTGCGACACGTACATGCTGCGGAACTTGAGCATCCGGAACAGCCGGTTGCCCTGACCGACGCGTTGCTGCGCGAACAAGACCGGCCCTTTCGAATCGAGCTTGATTGCGATCGCGACCACCACCAGCAGCGGCAGCAGCCCGATCAGCATCGCACCCGCAACGCCCACGTCGAAGATGCGCTTGGTCACGCGGTCGATACCGTTGAGCGGACCGACCGCGACGACGGCGGTGGCGAACCCGTGATAGGTGCTGGTGCCGATCGCACCGAGCGCGTCGAGTTCGGGCGCCAGCACCTCGACCTGCACGCCCGCCCCTTTTAGCGCCAATGCCCATTTGCCGCGTCGCTCGGGCGGGCAGCAGATAATGACGCGATCGGCCTGGAAGACATATTCGCCGATGCGGTGCAGCATCATCGGATCGTTGACGTTGGGGGTGATCCCTGCGCCCTCCACGTCGAGCCGCAGCGCGGTGCAGCCCGGTGGCGGCTCCACCCCGTCGACGATGACGATCTCGGTCGCGGGCGTGCCGCCGAGCGCGCGCGCGGCGAGGTCGGCGAAGATCGCGCGTGCCACCACCAGCGACGCGCAACTCGCGAAGCATCCGGACACGACCAGCACACGCGACAGCGTCTCGTTGGAGCGCGTACCGAAGGTGATGGCGAGGCCGATCGCGAACGCGCCGAGCAAGGCGAAGCACGCCTTGCGCATGCTGCGCGGTGCCTTGATGATGTTCCGCAGCGAAAATGCCTTCGTCTGCAAGGCGATAAGGCAATAGAGCGGCAGCACCAAGGTGAGCAGATTGCCGACGCGCAAGCCAAAGAAATAGCCGAGATGCACCCAGGCGGCGAGCACGATCGGCCCGGTGATCGCGACGAGATCGACCCCGAGCATGCCGAGCATCAGGCGCCCGCGAACCATCTGCTTGGAAATGCGCCGCGGCGCGAGCGCGGAAGGATCAAGCGACACGCGGTCGCTCTCGTCCTGTTTGCTCTCGAACGTGGCCACGCGGATGAATCCCCAGCCCTCGGCTCCGACGGGTCGGCAGAAGGGAGCCGACAGAATGCCACAAATGGTGCGCCGCATCAACATGCGCCGGATTGGCGGTTGTTTCGCAGACGAACCTTGGTATGCGAAAGGCGCGGGGGCACAGGCACGGGCAGACGGTGACGATGGGCTTGGTCGCGAACTTCGAAATGGTGAAGAACCTCGTCGCGCCGCCCGGCGAACTCGGCCGCTCGATCCTCCACATCCACCTCGGCATGGCGATCTATATCGCGCTGCGGCTGCTGACGCGTCGGCGTCGTGGCCCGCTTTGGGCATTGGCCGGCGTCGTTCTGCTCGAGGCGTTTAACGAGACGATGGACCTCGCCGCGACCTGGCCAATCCTTCAGGCATGGCAGGTGCGCGATACCGAGCAGGATGTGTTCAACACCCTGCTATGGCCCTGCGTGCTGTGTGCGCTGACGTTATGGGCCGCCACGCGCCGGCCGGCGCGAACGCGATAGGCAGGAGAGCCCCGATGCGGAAATCCGATGCGATCACCCTCAGCCGCCGCGCGGTGCTGCCGCTGCTGGGCCTGGGCGGCGGCGCGCTGGCGGTGCGCGCGACGCTCGCCCAGCATGGCGGTGGCGGCGAAGACCCGAGCTGGCCGCATTGGGCACCCACCCGCGCCGCGCTCTATGCCGAGTTCGCCCAGTGGCGCACGCGCGGCAAAGATATCCGCAGCTTCGGCGCGAAGCTCGACGGGCAGAGCGACGATACCGCCGCGTTGCAACAGGCGATCGCCTCCGACGCAAGCGTGCTGCTGATCCCGGCGGGCACGCTCAGGCTGACGCGCGCGGTCGCGATCACCCGGCCGCTCGCGATCCTCGGCGCGGGCGACGCCTCGGTGATCCGGTGGGAGGGCCGCCAGCGCGACCCGTTCCTGGCACTTCCCGCCGGCAAGGATCCGGCGACCTTCGTGACCGGCGTGCATATCGATTCCCTGCGCGTGGTGCGGCCCGCGCCGCTGCCCTTTAACGGCACGATCCTGCGCGGGCTGAACGTGCGCAAGATCTCCGTCACGCGCTGTTCGGGCGAGCGGATCGGCGGGCTGTTCGTCGCGCATCTGCGCCGGCTCGTCCGCGACGGGCGCACCGACATCCACGACCCCGCGCTGGTCGCGGGCTTCTCGGCGAACGGCGACGATCTCAACGAGGATATCCTCGCCTACGACAATCGCATCGACGGCGGCGCGTTCATGAGCCAGATCCTGCGCGTCAATTACGGCCGCCGCATCGCCGCGGTCGGCAATGTCGGGCGTTTCGCCAACATCAGTTGGTTTGGCGGCGCTGCGCGGATCAACCAGGGCGGCGCGACCCAGTTCCTGCGCCGCGCGCGCGACATCTACGTCACGCACAACAAGGTCCACGGTGCCAACGGCGGCATCTACGGCAACAATGGCGACGGCATTCTCGTCGCGCATAACGAGGTGAGCGAGATGCTCGACGTCGGCATCGACTTCGAGGGCTGCTTCAACGCGCTTGCGCACGACAACATCGTGCGCAACGCGTCGAACTTCGGACTCGCCACCTTCTATGCCGCCAGGAACATCGTGTTCCGCAACAACCAGGTCTATCAGGACGGCAGCGCCGCCGCTCTGCCCGCCAGATATGGCGCGCGCTATGGCAAGAGCGGCGGGCGCGCGCTGTTCGCCTTGCGCAGCGCCGGGTTCGCACGCCAGCCGGGCGCGGTCGACATATCGTTCATCGGCAACCGCTTCGTATGGGGCGGCAAGAGCGGCGTCGGCGTGTGCCTGCCGAGCTATTTCACGCGACTGGTGATTGACGGCAACAGCTTCGAGAATGTCGAGTGCGACCTCACCTACGGCGCGACTGGCACGCTGACGATGACGCGCAACCGCATGAGCTTCGACCGCGCCGCCGCCACGCCGCTGCGCGCGATCGGCAACAGTGCGGTGCAGGCGACGATCACCGATAACGAGATCCGCGTGACGGCGGCGCAAGCGCCCGGTTCGGCGGCGATCGCCGATACCGCGCCCGGCATCACCCCGCACCGCGCCGAGATCGCACGCAACCGCGTGATCGACGACGGAGGGAGCACCGCTCTACCGATCGCGCTGATCGGCACGAACGGGCATGCCGCCGTCACCGACAACAGCGTGGCGACAGTGTACGTCCAGTCGAAGGCGCTCGGCACGCTGAGCGGCAATCGCACGCGTGGCGGTGCGCCCTCGGCGGTGGCGGCGCTGCCTGCCGCCTTCGCCCCCGCCGCGCCGCCCGCACCCGAGCCCGAACGCGCGCCCGCCGACGAGACGCCCTGAACCGCTATCGTCGGCGCGCGCTTTTCGCCTAAGGCGGTGCGTGGTTCGGGAGGCCTGACTTGAAGATCCTGCACGTCGCGCAAAAGACCAAGGGCGGCGTCGCCACGCATATGGCGCAACTGGTGCGGGCGCAGGCGGCCGAACATGGCGCGGCCAACGTCACGATCGTGGTCGGCGCGGACGAGCGGCACTATTTCGACACGCTGCCGCCCGAGACGTTGCGGCTGTTCCCCAGTTCCGCCCGCCGGCCGGGCGCGTTCGCGCAGATGGCGCGCTTTGCCCATCGTACGATCGCAGCCGAGCGGCCAGATCTGATCCACATCCACAGCACCTTCGCGGGCGTGCTGGTGCGCGCGCGCTACCTGTTCACGAGCCGCACGCGCCGCCCGGCGATCGTCTATTGCGCGCACGGCTGGGCGTTCAACATGCAGATCCCGGCGTGGCAGAAGCGCATCTACGAGGGCATCGAGCGCCTGCTCGCCCGCGCGACCGATCGCATCCTTTGCATTTCACGCTTCGAATATGACAGTGCGCGCGCGATCGGCCTGCCGACGGCGAAGCTGGCGATGGTCTATAACGGCCTGCCCCCGCTCGCCGCGCCACCGCATCCGGTGGCCGGGTTCGATGCCGAGCGGCTCAACCTGCTGTTCGTCGGCCGCACCACGCCGCAAAAGGGCCTGCCCGATCTGGTCGCGGCGATGGCGCGGCTGGCGGATCGGCCGATCCACCTCCACACCGTCGGCGACCGGATCGGCGGCCCCATCCCCGCCAACATCACCGAACATGGCTGGCAACCGCATGCCGCGCTCGCCGGCTATATCGCCGCCGCCGATGCGGTGGTGATGCCCTCGCGCTGGGAAGGGTTCGGCCTCGCCGCGATCGAGGCGATGCGGCAGGCGCGCGCGGTGGTGGCGAGCGATGCCGATGCCTTGCCCGAGATCGTGCGGCCCGGCGTGTCGGGATATCTCTACCCGCGCGGGAACATCGTGGCGCTCGCGGACGTATTGGCAGGGCTGGACCGTGCAGGCTTGCGCAGGGTCGGGCAAAGCGGACTCGACCTGTTTCTCGCCGAGTTCACCGAAACGAGGATGATCGCGGCGATCACAGGAATATACCGCGACCTCAAGAGGTAATGCAGAGACTGCCAATCTTGACTTTTACGTTCGCAACTGCGATACACCTTTCTACTTAGCCATATCAGACAGGGAGGCTGAATATGAAGAAGCTCATTGCGATCGCAACCGCGGGTTGCATGCTCATGGCAGCCTCCGCGCCCGCGCTGGCAGCTCCCGCCGCTCAGGCGCCGCAGGTTGCCGCCGCGAAGCCAATGCCGATGATCGGTACGCGCTCGCAGCTGGTGCAGCGCGCCGCCGCGACGCCGCATGGCGGGTCGAGCAAGTTCCTCGCCATCCGGTCTATCCAGAGCGCGCTGCTCAGCGTCGCGGCGCTGTTCGCCGTCGTCGTCGGCAGCTACTCGGCCGCTGGCGGTTTCGACAGCCCCGGCAGCGCCTGATCGCTTTCGACCGACTGACACGATGATTGGCCCGGCGATATCTCGATATCGCCGGGTTTTCCATGTCTGCTGGTTCAGACCTTTCCGTCTTCGGGATAGTGAGACGTCAGGCTGCGGCAGCGGCGCGGGGATCAGCTTGCGCGCATCCCGCTTTCGGCAACCACCAACGATTGGGAGCGACTCGCATCCCGGCAGCACCGTCCCGACCGTCCGCGACGTGCTCGACTAGCGTGCGGCCCGGCGGTTGAGATCATGGCCGAGCGCGAGAACCGCCACGCCGATCAACGTCCACATCGTCTCGCCACCGCTGCCGTCATGCGGCAGCGACATCGCGCCCGCCATCATGCCGAGCCCGAACGAGCCGGTCGCCGCCGGCAGCATATAGCCATGCGAGAACGCCCCCCGCCCGAGCGCGACCACGCCAAGCAGGATCGCGATCGACAGACCGACCTCGTGGAACAGCGGGTTGAGCAGCAGCCCGCCGGCCGAGGCCGCAAGGGCGACGAACACAGAACTCGCGACACAGTGGACGACGCACAGCCCGGACAGGCCGATGGCGAACCCATCGAAGCGCGACTCGATCCAGCGGATCGCCGGGTGATGAACATGAGCAGTCATTGCCAGCCGCATGTGGCACGCGCCGAGGCAAGTTACAACATATCATCGCAAGTTTTTCGAGCCGAAGGCCGGGCCGGAACGGTCCTGCCGCCCCGGCCCGGCCACACCAGCGAATAGGACGAATCCCGTCGATTGGTGTCGGCTAGCCGCGCGCTGCTAACGCACGAGTCGCTCGAAATCTTCGCACTTGCGGCAGAATGGATGAATCCTCCGTCAATTTGTCCAATCGACGGCGGCAGCGCATGCGGCTAGGCACGTGCGATGCTCCAGACGCACTCTGGCCGTTCGGCTGTCCCGGTCGCGATGATCCGCTGGCTCTACCTCGTGGCGGCGATGATCGTGTTGATCGTCGTCGTCGGCGGCATCACCCGGCTGACCGAATCGGGTTTGTCCATCACGCAGTGGAAACCGATCAGCGGCGTCGTGCCCCCGCTCACCGATGCGGCATGGCAGGCCGAGTTCGCCAACTACCGCCGCATTCCGCAATATGAGGCGATCCACCACGGCATGACGCTTGCCGGGTTCAAGGCGATCTTCTTATGGGAATATCTCCACCGGCTGCTCGGGCGGCTGATCGGCACGGTGTTCGCGGTGCCGCTGATCTGGTTCGCGCTGCGCCGGCAGATCCCGCGCGGCTATGGCTGGCGGCTGGTCGCGCTGCTCGCGCTCGGGGGCCTTCAGGGGGCGTTCGGCTGGTTGATGGTGCGTTCAGGGCTCTCGGATCGCACCGAGGTCGCGCCACTGTGGCTTGCCGCGCATCTGCTCACCGCCTTGTTCACGCTGGCCGGCATTGTGTGGACCGCGCTCGACCTGCGCGCGCTGCGGCGGGGCGGCTATGTACGGCCCGCGCGACTGACCGGTTTCGGCGCACTCGCGGGGGCGGTGCTGGCGGTGCAATTGTTCTACGGCGCGCTGATGGCGGGGTTGCGCGCGGGGCTCGTCACCAACGAATGGCCGCTGATGAACGGGCGCGTCTTTCCGAACGAGGTGATCGGCACGCGGCCGCTCGGCGCGCTGCTGATCGACGATCCGTCGCTGGTGCATTTCCTCCACCGCTGGTGGGCATGGGTGACGGTCGCGGTGCTGATCGTACTGGCGCGCCGGGCCAAGCAAGCGGGGCACCGCGCCGCCTCGGTGGCAATCCACAGCGCGTTCGGCGTGCAGATCCTGCTTGGCATCGCCGTGGTGATGACCGGTGTCGACATCCGCCTCGCCGCGCTCCACCAACTGGTCGGCGCGCTGCTGGTGATCGCCACCGTCTGGGGCATCCACGCGATCGGACGCAGGCGCGCATGAGCGCGGCGCTGCTGCTCGTGTTGGCGCAGGCCCAGCCGGCCGCCCCCGCGTTCCACCCGGTCGAAGGCGCGGTGTACCGCTGCGACACGACCGAGACGCTGGTCGACGGCACCGCGACCCAGCATTTCCACACCAGCCGCCGCGTCGTGTTCCGCCGCGAGCGCGACGGCTATCTCGCCGAGACGACGATCGACGGGAGCGATCAGTCGGGGCCAGGGCTCGGTGTCGCGTTCGTCGCCGGTAACGACGCGCTGCGGAACGTGACCGTGCGCATCCATCTCAGCGCGACGGGGACGGTGACGGCGGTGGACGATGCCGATGCGCTGATCGAACGCGTCGCTGCCGCCATCGAAACCGCCGCCCGTAAGGACGCGGGCGCTGCGCGGGCGGCGGCGATGGTGCGGCCGCTGCGTGCATTCGACGCCGGCCAGCGCCGCGACATGCTCGGCTCGGCCGTCGCGGACCTGATCCGCCCGGGCGACCTTGCGCGTGCGGACGGCACGCGCGCGGTGACGCTGCCACCGCGCCCGCCGCTGCCACCCGGCACCGGCCTACCCGCGACCGAGACGGTGAGCCACGCCGATGGCGCGGTGTCGATCGCGACGCATGGTGCCGGGCCAATCGCGGTCGGCGGGCCGACCGTACCGGGCGCCGCGCACGGCAGCATCACGCTCGACACGCTGCGCCGGATCGACCCGGCGACCGCGCTGGTGATCGAGACCCGGTCCGCCCGCACGCTCTCCGCCGCCGGATCGGCGCTGACCAGTCGCGCGGAAACCGTCGTGACGCTGCGGATCGAGCGAAAAACCCCGTAGGGTATCATAATACCCGTCGGCAAAGTCGCGGATATCTTGACTTCGCCGCGCGCCTGCAACATTAGCGCGCCATCGGGCGCCGTCCATTCGTGGGCGGCGCGCTTCGTTTCAAACCAAGAGGTCATAGCCCCATGAAGGCGCTCATGAAGACCACCAAGCCGGCCAAGCCGCACGAGGTGGAGAAAAAGTGGCTGATCGTCGACGCGGAAGGCCTCGTGGTCGGTCGCATGGCGTCGATCATCGCCAACGTCCTGCGCGGCAAGCACAAGCCGAGCTTCACCCCCCACGTCGATTGCGGTGACAATGTCATCATCATCAACGCGGACAAGGTGCGCTTCACCGGCAACAAGCTCAAGGACAAGGTGTACTACAAGCACACCGGTTACGCTGGCGGCATCAAGGGCATCACCGCGGGCAAGGTGCTCGAGGGTCGCTTCCCCGAGCGCGTGCTCGAGAAGGCGATCGAGCGGATGATCCCGCGAGGGCCCCTCGGCCGTCAGCAGATGCGCAACCTGCGCGTCTTCGCCGGCACCGAGCATCCGCACGAGGCGCAGAACCCCGAAGTCCTCGATATCGCGGGCATGAACCGCAAGAACAAGGTGGGCGCGTAATGACCGACAATCGCCAGTCCCTTTCCGATCTCGGCGCCGTCCTCAACCAGCAGGGCGAGGCCGCACAGGCGGGCGCCGAAGTCCAGGCCGACGCGTACCTTTCGGGCCAGATCGACGAGCCGGTTCAGCGCGCGCCGCTGCGTGAGCAGGATCTCGACAAGTTCGGCCGCGCGTATGCGACTGGCCGCCGCAAGGACGCCGTCGCCCGCGTGTGGCTCAAGCCCGGCACCGGCAAGATCACCATCAACGGCCGCGACCAGGAAGTGTATTTTGCACGCCCGACGCTGCGTCTCGTCATCAACCAGGTGTTCGGCATCACCGAGCGTACCGGCCAGTATGACGTGATCTGCACTGTCAAGGGCGGTGGTCTCTCGGGCCAGGCCGGCGCGGTGAAGCACGGCATCAGCCAGGCGATCACCAAGTACGAACCGATCCTGCGCGCCCCCGTCAAGGCCGCCGGTTTCCTGACCCGCGACAGCCGCACGGTCGAGCGCAAGAAGTACGGCCGCGCCAAGGCACGTCGTAGCTTCCAGTTCTCGAAGCGCTAAGCGGTTCTTCTCGAACACGATTGGGGGCGGTCCGGCGACGGGCCGCCCTTTTTCGTGCTCGCGATGCTGCTATCGTCGCGCGATGCCGCCACACGACGACACCCACGAGCTTGCCGATCGGCTGCGCCATGCGATCGGCGATCTCGCCCGCACGATCCGCAGCGATGCCGATACGCCGCGCACCGCGCGATCGGAGACGCTCGGGCTGCTCGATCGTGAGGGTGCGATGAGCGTCGCTGCACTGGCCGAGCGGCGCAAGGTCAAGCACCAGAGCATGCGGCTGGTCGTGGCTCAGCTCGAAGCGGAAGCTTTGGTCGTGCGTGCACCCGATCCACACGATCGTCGCGGCCAACGCGTTACGCTGACCGCAGCGGGTCGCGCCGCGCTGGCGACGGGGCGCGATGCGCGGGTCGCGTCGATCGCTCAACTGATCGCCGCGCGACTCTCATCGGAGGAGCAGGCGGTCCTCCACGCCGCCCTGCCGTTGCTCGAACGGCTCGCCGCGCGCGAAAGCTAACCGCTAATCCTGCCGCAGTTCGGCAAGCACACTGGCGAGCGTGTTGATGCCCCAATGCTCGACATAACGGCCATGGGCGAGCCGAACGATGTCGATAACCTGGATCGCCACCGCGCGTCCGGTCGGTGCGATCCCGAGCAACGCGCCATCCTGCGTGCCGGTGATCGTCTTGCGTGTGGTGACGCGGTCACCCTCGGCGACCTGATCATGGATCGTGACCGCGAGATTGGAAAACGCGGGACGCAGCACGGTCGCGAAGGTATCCCACAATCCTTCCCGCCCATCGAGCGTACCGGCGGGCGCCGAACGATTAATGAAATCGGGCGCGACCAGTTCCTCGAAGGCGGCACGGTCGCCGCCGGCGATCACCTCGGCGTTGAAACGGCGGACGATATGCTTGTTGGTGGCGAGTGGCATGCGGCGGCCTTCCTTGTTCGCGCCGCTTTTATACAGTTATGCTGTATATATCAAGCCACATGCTCCACCGGCAGCCGCACGTCGGGTTCGGGTGCGAGCGTGCGTACCTTCACCGAGAAACCCTCCGGGGCGATGCGGATCTCGTTGAACGACGGTGGCGTCTCGCGCGTGCGTTCGGAGAGCGTACCCGCCCCGATCAGCCGGATCGCGTGACCGCCGGCATCATGCGCGATGTCGAAAGGATCGTGGACGTGACCGGTCAACACCGCCTCCGCTCCGGCTTCCGCGAGCGCCTGCAACGCCTCGGCACCGCGATGCGTCTGCGCGGACATGCGCGTGTGCGGCTCGATCAGCGGATGGTGGCAGGCGATGAACACGCGGCTGCCCACAGGCGCGGCGCGGACCAGCGCGAGCGCCTTGGCCAGTTCCGCGCGCGCGACATAGCCTTTCGACCAGTTGAACCGCCACTGGAAACGCGCGGTCGTCACCATCGGCACGATCGTCACTCCAGGCAGCTCAAGCGGCTTTTCGATCATCTTCTCGACCGAGAGGAAGCGTCGGTACGGCCGGAAGAACCGCTCGAACAGGTTGAAATAGGGCAGATCGTGGTTGCCGACCTCGACCGTCACCGGCACGCCTAGCCCTTGCAGCCAGGCGAGGCCGTCGGCGAACTCGCTGCGCCGCGCCTGGAGCGTCAGGTCGCCGGTCATGATGACTGCGTCGGGCTGCTCCTTGTGGACGAGATCGTCGAACCACGCGATCGCAGCGCGGTCCTCGCGGCCGAAATGCACGTCGCTGACATGGAACAGCCGGATCATGGCGTTTCTCCGGTTTCAGTCTGGCTTCAACGTGCGGATGAACATTCGGTTCGTGCGCGCCCCGCAAATTCGCGTCTGCGGATCGAGCATCACCGGCTCGCCATCGAACAACGCGAGCACCGGCTTGCGCCCGCCGATGCGGAAGGTCTCGGCGAACACCTGCGTCACCGCGCGCGCCGCCACCCAGTCTCCGGTCAGCCACTCCCAGCCGAGCGCCGCGATCGAGCGGAAGTCGCGCGCGTCGACCGCGGCGATGTCGAGCCGGTCGTCGCCCGGCCGCACGAACACCGCCTGCGCGTGATGCTCCAGCCCCGCCACCCCTTCGAGCCGGATGCCGCGTGAGAAGGTCCGCCGTACCGCATGGCGCAACGCCCGCGTCAGGCCGCGCAGCTTGCCCGCGCGCACCAGCTCGCGCGCATGCACCCACGCGGTGGCGGGGCCGAGGATCAGCCCGACCAGCGCGCGGTGCTGCCCCGCCTCCACGAACGGCAGCGCGACCACTTCGCCCCGCTGGTGCGCGGCATGGACGATCGCGTGCGCGTCGGTGTTGCCGTGGAGCGACTTGGCGAGCAGGTTCATCGTTCCGCCGGGCAGGATCAGGATCTTGCCCCGCCATTTGGCGAGCGCGCAGACGGCGGCGTTGATCGTCCCGTCGCCCGCGAACAGCGCGACCGTGTCCGCGCCAGCGGCATCGAGTTCCTCGTCGGTCGGCAGATCGTCACTGGGGAAGGCCGTGCGCCCGGCGAGCGCGAGGCCGCGTTCCTGGAACACGGCGACGATCGCCTCGGCCTTGGCGTCGGTCGCCGATCCCGATGCGGGGTTGGTGATGAACCAGAGTTTCTCCATGCCCGGCCAACGCGCGGGGGGTGGAAAAAGGCGCATCCGTCCTGGCGGAGGCCGGGGCCATTATGCACTCGGCGGATCGGGTGCCCGTTTCACAGCGGCCCCGGCCTGCGCCGGGGCGACGCGCAACTTTGATAATGCGCGTATCTCACGTTCGTGCCACGGTGGCACCATGCAGACGCCTTCCAAGCCGCTCGCCGAACTCACCCTGCGCGGGGTGCTGCTCGGCGGCCTCATCACGTTGTTCTTCACCGCCGCCAACGTTTATCTCGGCCTCAAGGTCGGGCTGACCTTCGCGACCTCGATTCCCGCGGCGGTGATCTCGATGGCGATCCTGCGGCTGCTGCCGGGCGGATCGATCCTCGAGAACAACATCGTCCAGACGATCGCGAGCGCGGCGGGCACGCTGTCGGCAATCATCTTCGTGCTGCCCGGGCTGGTGATGATCGGCTGGTGGCAGGGCTTCCCCTATGTGCAGACCGCGCTCATCACCGCGACCGGCGGCATTCTCGGGGTGATGTTCTCGGTGCCGCTCAGGCGCGCGCTGGTGGTCGATACCGACCTGCCTTATCCGGAGGGCGTTGCCGCCGCCGAAGTGCTCGAAGTCGGCGCGGGCTCGCGTGAGGGCGGCGAGGAGAGCGCGGAGGGACTCAAGGTGCTCGTCGTCAACAGCATCGCCTCGGCCGGGTTCGCCATCGCGACGCAGACCAAGATCATCACCGATACCGCCGCTACCGCCTTCCGCGTCGGCGCAGGCGCTACGGGCATTTCGGGCAGCCTGTCGTTCGCGCTGCTCGGCGTCGGGCATCTCGTCGGCATCTCGGTCGGTGCGGCGATGGCGCTCGGGCTGGTGATCGGCTGGGGCGTGCTGGTGCCGGTGATGACCGCCGCGCAGCCCGCTCCGGGCGACGTGGCGGACTGGGTCGGGCTGATCTTCAAGAACGAGGTGCGCTTCTTCGGCGCGGGCGTGATCGGCGTATCGGCGATCTGGACGTTGCTGCGCATCGCCGGCCCGGTGATCGGCGGCGTGCGCTCCGCACTGGCGGCGAGCGCGGCGCGCAAGGGCGGCGAGACGCTGGCGCTGGAGGAGCAGGATCTGCCGATCCTGTGGGTCGGCGCGGTCGCGGTGCTGACCTTGCTGCCGATCGTATGGCTGTTGTGGGACGTGCTGGCGGGCGGCGCGCTGTCGGGCTCGGCGGTCGCGCTGATCGGCGGGGCGCTCGTGTTCATCCTCGTCGCCGGGGTGATGATCGCGGCGGTGTGCGGCTATATGGCCGGGCTGATCGGCGCGTCGAACTCGCCGGTATCGGGCATCGGCATCCTCGCCGCGATCGGATCGGCGCTGCTGCTGGTTGGGCTGTTCGGCCAGCATCCGGGCGCAGACACGACGCGTGCGCTGATCGCCTATGCGCTGATCGTCACCGGCATCGTGTTCGGCGTGGCGACGATCTCCAACGACAATTTGCAGGATCTCAAGACCGGGCAACTCGTCGGTGCGACGCCGTGGAAGCAGCAGGTCGCGCTCATCATCGGCGTGGTGTTCGGCTCGCTCATCATCCCGCCGGTGCTCAACGTGCTCAACAGCGGCATCGGTTTCGCCGGCGCGCCAGGCGCGGGGCCGAACGCGCTGGCCGCGCCGCAGGCCGGGCTGATCTCGGCGCTGGCGAAAGGCGTCTTGTCGGGCGATGCCAACTGGCGGATGCTGGGCTATGGTGCGCTTGCCGGGGTGGCGCTGATCGTTCTCGACGAGGTGCTCGGCCGCCTCAAGCTGCTGCGGCTGCCGCCGCTCGGCGTAGCGCTCGGCATCTATCTGCCGATGTCGGTGATCCTGCCGACCGTGACCGGCTCCGTGGTCGGCTTTCTCTACGATCGCTGGGCGCGCGCGAGCCGCAACCCCGAAGTCGCCGAGCGGATGGGCACGCTCACCGCGACCGGCCTCATCGTCGGCGAGAGCCTGTGGGGCGTGGCGTTCGCGTTTATCGTATATCTCACCGGCAGCGACGCACCGCTCGCGCTGGTCGGGCCGGGGTTCGCGGGCGTGGCACTGGTGGCGGGGACGCTGCTGTTCATCGCGCTGGCGGCGCTGCTGTACCGGCGGACGGTAACGGTGGCGCGGTGAGCGACGCGACGGTGAGGTGTGGCACCCTGTCGGCCCGGCAGAGTCGCGGCTGATCGAGGGAAGCGGGATGACGGCGCTCCCGCCCCGCCTGCCCGATCAGCCGGTCTTCTACCCGGTCACCACCGAGGATCATGCGGTAAAGATCGCGCGCGATTGGAACGTGCGCGACAGCGGTGCGGGGTTCGTCACGCATTTCACGGCGCGGAAGGCGCGTCTCGATCGCTACGCCGTGCAGGACGCCGGCGGCCGCGCCCATCCGGACTGTTGATACCGGCCGAAGACCTGCCCGCGTTCAACACGGCCATCATCGGCCCAATCGAAATGGTACAGCAGTTCGGCTGAAAGCTGGAGCTGCACACGACGAGCAGCTCTCGCCTTCACTCCTCGTTACCGCCGAAGAACCGCCCCGCGATCTCCTTGGCGATCCGTGCCGGGCGCAGCGTTTGCGCATCGACGCAGCACCAGCTCGACCGGACTTCGGCGAGGATCTCCTCGCCGCGCTTGATGAAGGTTTCGTAGAACGCGCGTGCGCCGTGGACCTTCTCCAGCACGACGGTGGCGATCACCTCGTCGTCGAGGAAGGCGGGTTTGCGGTAGGTGATCTCGTGCTTCAGCGCGACCCACAGATGCGTCGCCACCGCGTCGGCCGGAGCGATCTTGCGCCAATGGTCGAGCACCGCATCCTGCACCCAGCCGAGATAGCGGGCATTGTTGACGTGGCCCATGAAGTCGATGTCGCCGGGCATGATAGCGATGACGTGTTCGAAGGGCGCGGCGGAGTCGGTCACGAGGCTGACACTAATGTAAGTGCGCGGGGAACGCCAGTGTCGTGGTGGTGCAAAGTTGCTCGGAGGTATGTGGGGCCGGGTATGGATTACGACATGCCGACGGCGAAGCCGTCGGCCGGGTTCGGGTGTCACCCGACCCGCCGGCCGGTCGGGGCGATGCGCTTTTCGCGCACCGGCGTGCAAGGCTTTGCCTTGCGCGCCTTTGCCCCGACTTACATCGCGGCGAGCAGGCTATCGATCGGGATGAACGCGAACGCGACCGAACTGTCCGCCACGCCATAAGGCACGAACAATTTGTCGCCATGCCGGATCGCGCCGCAGGTATAGACGACGTTGGGGACATAGCCCTCACGGTCCTGGTCGGCGGCGGCGAGGATCGGCTCCTCGGTGCGGCCGATCACCTTGGAGGGATCGTCCTTGTCGAGGAGCACCGCGCCGATCGAATATTTACGCATCGCGCCGACACCATGGGTGAGCAACAGCCAGCCCGCGTCGACCTCGATCGGCGGCCCGCAATTGCCGATCTGCACCAGCTCCCACGGCAGCTCGGGGGTGAGCAGCTTCTCGCCCTCCTCCCAGTGCGTGAGCGTGTCGGACTTGAGCAGGAACAGGTTTTCGCCGTCCTGCCGCCCGATCATCATATATTGGCCGTTCACCTTGCGCGGGAACAGCGCCATGCCCTTGTTGCGCGCGGCCGGGCCGGTCATCGGCACCAGATCGAAGCCCCGGAAATCGCGCGTGCGCATCAGCTCGGACTGGATCGCAGAGCCGTTGTACGCAGTATAGGTGCCGAGCCACTCCCACGACCCATCGTCATGCTGGAAGTGGACGAGACGCAGATCCTCCAGCCCCTTCGACTGCGCGTTGGTGATCGGGAAGATCACCGTGCCCGACAGCGTCGAGTCGCGGTGGCGATAGACCGTCACCGGCCCCTCGGGCACGGTTTCCTCGTCGCCGCCGACGATATCGGCGGCGGTCGCGAACGGCGGCTCGGGCGCGAGCTTCAGTTCGTTGTTGTCGGTGATGATGCCCTCGCGGAACGCCACCGATGAGATATGCCCCTCGCCCACCGCGCGCAGCGACATCAGGATGCGCTGCGAACCCGGTGGCATGCCCGACTGGTCGTAATGCGGCACCGCGCTCGGGTTCATCAGCGCGGCGGCGGCATAGCTGTATTCGTGACAGAAATAGGCGCCGATCAACTGGCGCTTCTCGTCGTCGAGCTTGCTGTCGTCGAGCCCGACCATCGCCGCGATCTCTTCGTAGCGGGTCATGAAGACGCGGCGCGTCTGCCAGTGACGCGCCTCGAAATCCTTAAGCACCACTTCAAGTTCGGCGCGCGTCTCGAGCGGGTTGAGCGCCATCACTGCGTTGACGATGCGCTCGGTCCGGCTTGGCCCCTGCTGGCTCGTCGCCCAGGCCAAGTGGAACGGGCGCACCACGACGCGCGATGGGTCGGCGTGCAAACGCAGCGCATGGTGGAACAGATCAATCACGTTATCGCCTTGCCAACCGTCCGCATTCGCGGCGTTGCGAGCGAGGCTACGCAACGGCGCGATCCGGTCCTGCCACGCTTTCGGCCCGCTTTGAAAGCCCTGAAATCACACAGGAGGCGAGTTGCAGCGCCAGAATCGATTCGGCGCCTTGATTGCGGTTAAGTCCGGTCGGCATCAGCCCGTCGAAGCAGCCGCCGTCCTGAACGGTGGCGAGCGGCAGATCGAGATCGTTGAGGCCCAGATACCAGTGATAGGCCCGCAGCGCCTCCTCGATCCAGCGCTGGTCGCCGGTCGCGGCGAAGGCGGCCTCGCACGCCTCGATCGTCGCCTGCGCTTCGAGCGGCTGCTGATCGTAGGGCAGAGGCGGCTGGTACGGCCGGTTGAAGCTCTCGCTGCCGACCGCGCGGAACCGCCCCTCGGGCGAGGTCTGGCGTGCCACGATCCAGTCGAGAGTGGCGATGCCGCAGGCGATCAGATCGTCGCGGTGCAGCGCCTTGCCGGCGCGCAGCAGCGCCTCGGGCAGACGGGCGTTGTCATAGGCCAGCACGATCTCGAACCATTCCCACTCGGGCCGCCGCGCTTCCTCGAGGAGCGAGAGCAGTTCGGCCGAGAAGCGCGTCAGGATGCTGCGCGCCAGTGCGTGGCCGGGGAAGGCTTCGAGGATCGCCGCTGCGCCGAGCATCGCAAAGCCGTGCGCGCGCGGGCTGCCGAGTTCGAACGCGAGGCTCGCGGTCATGTCGAACATCGCCACCGCCCAATCGCGGTGCTTGGCATGACGCGCATCGCGTGCGGTGACGCCGAGCGCCCAGATCGTGCGACCGTTCGAGTCCTCCGAACCGACCTCCTCGCACCACGTCCGGTCGAAGCGCATGAAGTTGCGGAAGCGGCGCGCCTCGGGGTTCCAGGCATATTGCAGGAACGATTCGTACGTGGTCATCCACTTGTCGCGAACGTCGTCGGCAAGCGAGTCCATCTTGCAGGTCAGCATCAGCGCGCGGGCATTGTCGTCGATGCAATAGCCGTGGCGGCGATCGGGCACCGAGAAGATCGCGTGCTGGAACATGCCGGTCGAATCGCTCATCCGCTCGACTGCGGAGAAGTCCGGATCGAGGGATGCCATCGACGGCGCCGGTCCGGCGATGCGGCGCGGCTGCGCCGAGACCATCGCGGCGATCTCGCGCATCGCCCGCTCGGCAAGGCGCGGCCAGATCATCGTGCGGCCACGCTCATAGGCGCGCTGCGACAGACGGGCGCGGTTGCGCTCGCTGTCGAGCAGCGCGTTGATCTCGCGCGCGAAGGCGACGCTGTCGCCGAAATCGACCAGCACGCCATGTCCGTCCGACAGGATCTCGGTCGCGTGGACGTAAGGTGTCGACACCACCGCCTTGCCGACGCCCACCGCATAGGAGAGCGTGCCCGAAGTGATCTGCGCCGGGTTGGTATAGGGCGTCGCGTAAATGTCGGCGGCCTGGAGATAGTCGATCAGGTCGTTATGCTCGACGAATTCGTCGATAAAGGCGACCTGATCGCCGACGCCGCGATCCGCCGCCAGCGCCTTCAGCCGGTCGCGATAGGCTTCGCCTTCATGCGCGACGAGGTTCGGGTGAGTCGCGCCGAGCACGGCGTAATACGCTTCGGGGTGACGCGCGGTGATCGCGGGCATCGCGTCGATGATCGCCTCGATCCCCTTGTTGGGGGCGAGCAGGCCGAAGGTGAAGATCACCTTCTTGCCCTCCCAGCCGAACTGCGCCTTCAGCGTATCGGGATCGACGAATTCGCGGTCGGGCACGCCGTGCGGGATCATCACGATCGAGCGGCTGCTGGCGCCATAGACACGCTCGAGGATTTCGCGGCCACGTTCCGCCATCACCACGATCTTGGCGGCGCGGCGCAACAGACCTTCCATGACGCGGCGCTCGTCCGCGCTCGGCTTCTCCAGAACGGTGTGAAGCGTGACGATGACGGGCACCGTCACCCGGTCAAGCAGGGCGAGGATATGCTCACCGGCGGGGCCGCCGTAGATGCCGTATTCGTGCTGCACCCACACCGCCTGCGCGCCGCTCTGCTCGATCGCGCGCGCCGCTTCGGAATAGGCGATGCGATCCTGCTCGGGGATGCTCATCGTCACTTCGGGCGGATAGACGTAACGACCGGGATGATCGTCCATCGCATAGACGTCGATCTTCAGGTCGGGGAACCGGCCTTTCAGCGCGGTGAACGTGTCTGTGGTATAGGTCGCCAGACCGCATTTGCGGGGCAGGAAATTACCGATCAGCGCGATGTGATCGATCTGGGAAAGCGCATCTGCTGCTCGCGTCATCGAGGGGCGTCCTGCATGAACCGGGGGTTAATACCCCACCTTTGCTTCTCCAACGGCCAGATGCCCGGAAAGTTGCAGAGTTGTTGCAGCGCAGCGCATTTTACCCTTAACATAGGTGATGGTAGCGCACCCATAATGGGCGTGCGAAATCAGCCCCGGCCGCGGTATCCCGGCACGTCCTGCGACGGTAGCCACAAGCCCTCCGGCGGCGCGCCCGATTGCCAGAAAACGTCGATCGGGATGCCCCCGCGCGGATACCAATAGCCGCCGATCCTGAGCCACAGCGGCTGCATTTCCGCGAACAACCGCTCGCCGATGCCGACCGTGCAATCCTCGTGGAACGCCTGATGGTTGCGGAAACTCCCGAGGAACAGCTTCAGCGACTTGGATTCGACGATCGTCTCGGCCGGAGCATAGTCGATCACCAGATGCGCGAAGTCGGGCTGGGCCGTTACCGGGCATAACGAGGTGAATTCGGGCGCGGTGAAGCGCACCAGATACGGGCGGCCGCGCCGCGGATTGGGAACGTAATCGAGGACTGCCGCTTCGGGCGAAGCGGGCAGCGCGCTGGGCTGGCCGAGATGGGTGATGCTCATGGCTACGCTATGTAGCGACGCGCGTCCGCGATCGCCACTCCATCGCGGACGGCGCTTCAACGCGGCGCGGATCGGGGTTAGGAGGGCCGGCGTAACGGCTACGGGAAACACGCATGGACTCGCTGGTATCCACCGAATGGCTCGCCGCCGAACTCGGCGCGGACGATCTCCGTATCGTCGACGCGAGCTATTATCTCGCTGAACACAAGCGCGACGCGGTGGCGGAATTTGCTGCGGCGCACATACCCGGCGCGGTGTTCCTCGACCTGCGCGACGTCGCCGATACCGCCAGCCCGCTACCCACCATGCTGCCCGCCCCGCATGCCTTCGCGCAGGCCATGGCGGCGCTGGGGCTCGGCGATGGCACACGGATTGTCCTGTACGACGCGTCTCCGGTGCGATCTTCGGCGCGCGCATGGTGGATGCTGCGCCACTTCGGCGTGCGCGACATCGCCATCCTCGACGGCGGTTTCGCGAAATGGCAGGCCGAGGGCCGCGCCACCGAGGCTCGCGCGCCCGCCCCGACACCGGCCGCCTTCACGCCGGGCGCAGTCCGCGACGACGTGCGCGATCTCGCGGCGATGCGCGCCAACCTCGACAGCGGTGCCGAGCAGATGCTCGACGCGCGGTCGGCCAGCCGCTTCACCGGCGCGGAGGCCGATCCCCGGCCCGGCGTCGCGCCCGGCCATATTCCCGGCTCGAAGCATCTCCATTATGCGCGGCTGTTCAACCCCGACAACACGTGGAAGACGGGCGCGGCGCTGCAAGCCGAGTTCGACGCGGCGGGCGTTGACCTCACCCGCCCGCTCGTCACTACCTGCGGTTCGGGGATCACCGCCGCCGGGTTGCTGTTCGGCGCGCATCTGCTCGGGGCCGACGGCGCGCTTTACGACGGCAGTTGGTCCGAATGGGGCGCGGATGCGACCACCCCCAAGGCGACGGGCGCGGCGGCATGAGCGGCGGAGGCAAGGTCGGCGGGGACAAGGTCGGCGGGGGCAGCGGTGATTCCACCCGCGTCGTCGGTGCGGGGCGGCGCAAGGAATGGACGCAGGGCATCGTCAACACACCCGTGTGGCGCGCCTCAACCATCCTCTACGACAGCGTCGCCGACCTGCGCGCCTCGGGCGCGACAGACACCCACCACCGGCTGTTCTACGGCCGGCGCGGCACGCCAACCCAGTGGAGCCTTGCCGATGCGCTGACCGAACTCGAGCCCGGCGCGGAGGGGACGTTCCTCTACCCCTCGGGCGTGGCGGCGATCGCGGCGGCGCTGCTGTCGGTGCTGTCCCCCGGCGACGAACTGCTGCTGGTCGACAGCGCCTATGATCCGTCGCGCGGGATTGCCAACACCTTGCTCAAGCGGATGGGCATCACCACCCGCTTCTACGATCCGCTGATCGGCGCCGGCATCGCCGATCTGATCGGCCCGGCCACGCGCGCGATCCTGATGGAGAGCCCCGGCAGCCTCACCTTCGAGGTGCAGGACGTGCCCGCGATCTGCGCGGCGGCCAAGGCGCGCGGGGTGACGACGCTGATCGACAACACCTGGGCGACGCCGCTGTTCTTCCCTGCGATCGGGCACGGAGTCGATCTGTCGATCCTCGCCGCCACGAAATACATCGTCGGCCATTCCGACGTGATGCTCGGCTCCGTCACCGCCGCGCCGGGGCATTTCGCGAGATTGCGCGACACCAGCTTCCAGCTTGGCCAGGTGGCGAGCCCCGACGACGCGTGGCTCGGCGCGCGCGGGCTTCGCACGATGGCGGTGCGGCTGCGCCAGCACCAGGCGAGCGCGCTGCGCATTGCCGAGTGGCTCGCCGGGCGACCGGAGGTGTCGCGCGTGCTGCATCCCGCGCTCGCCTCCTGCCCCGGCCACGACGTGTTCGCGCGCGATTTCCTCGGCTCGTCCGGGCTGTTCTCGTTCGTGCTGAACGGCGGGGACGAGGCGGCCCGCGCCGCGCTGATCGACGGGCTCGCGCATTTCGGCATCGGCTATAGCTGGGGCGGGTTCGAAAGCCTCGCGCTGCCGGTCGATCCTGCACGCTACCGCACCGCCACCCGCCGCGACGATGCCGGGCCGATGATCCGCCTCCAGATCGGGCTGGAGGACAGCGACGACCTTATCGCCGATCTCGAGGCCGGTCTCGCGAGGTTCCGCGCGTTGCTGTGAAGACGTGTGGCGCGCGCGCCACACCAGCAACAAACCAGACACAGACCAGCAAAATTATGTTGTGCTGCATCATAAGCGCAGCCAAGTTGCGGCTTCCAACGGCCAGTAGCGCGGAGGGTTCGCCCTTACAGACGCACATGCTCGCGGAAGCAGGCGGGGACGACGCATTTTCGAAAGGGAAACGATGCGCTTCTCCACACTCTCGCTCGGCGCGCTTTTGCTCGCCGCCACCGCCACGCCCGCTTTCGCGGACGACGCACCCACGGCTCCGGCGCCGGCGATCACCGTCTCGGGCGGCGCCACGCTGATCTCGGACTATCGCTTCCGCGGCATTTCGCAGACCGACAAGAAGGTCGCGCTTCAGGGCACCTTCACCGTTGCCCACGAATCGGGCCTGTACGCCACCGTCTGGGGCTCCACGATCGACGACTACATCGCCAACGGCAGCGATCAGGAAGTCGATCTGATCGCGGGCTATTCGAAGACGATCAACGGCATCAAGCTCGATGGCGGCGTGCTCTATTATTACTATCCCGGCGGCGGCCACGCAAACACCGACTTCGCGGAGCCCTATTTTGACATCTCGACCCAGATGGGCCCGGTCAACGGCAAGGTGACGGTCAATTACGCGCCCAAGCAGAAGGCGCTGACGGTCGATGGCATCCACTCGGAAGACAACGTCTATCTCGCCGGCGATCTCGCCGCATCGGTTCCGAACACGCCGTTCGGCCTCACCGCGCACCTCGGCCATACCTTTGGCCCGAGCTACCTGTCGATCGGCAAGGAATATACCGACTGGGGTCTCGGCGGCACGGTGACGTGGAACCACCTCACGCTCGGCGTCAGCTACGTCGACACCAACAAGGACTCGTTCATCACCGATCAGCACGGCGAAACGCGCAACATCGCCAAGAGTGGCGTGGTGGTCTCGCTGGGCGCGGCTTTCTAAGCCGCTGCGGCGGTTGCCCCGGATCGCTCCGGGCAACCGCTTCCGACCGGATACGAAAAAGGGGGAGCGGTGCACCGCTCCCCCTTTTTGTTTCCGTGCCCGACCCGATCAGTTGGGTGTCGAGGCGCGTGCGCTCTGCCCGTCGCCGACCGGCGCTGCGACCACGTCGCGGGTCGAAGCGCCCTTGTCGGCGACCGTCGTCGCGGGATCATCCACCGAGGACCGGATGCCGGGATCGTCGCTTTCCGCTCCCGCCGCGCCGATCGTCGCGCCCTCACCCGCGCTGCGCGGGGCCGAGCCGCCGAACAAAGCATCGAGCGCCTGTGCGTTGGGGCTCACGTCGTTGGCGCGCGCCGCACCGGGCTTGGGGGGCGCGAGCGAGAAGTCGGGCGGGATCACCAGCGGCGCCTGACGCGCGACGGCGAATTCGTCGGGGCCGCCAGGCTTCCCCATGCGCGAATGGCCGCACCCGCCGAGCAACAGCGCGACGCTCGACACGCCCGCGACACACACCAATTTACGCATTGCCAGAAGTCTCCACAGAATCTCGTGTCGCTTGTCGTTCGCTGCTGGGCTTGTCGCGTACCAGAAGCGCGCGGACGAACAAGACGAGCACACCTACCGTAATCGCCGCATCGGCGACATTGAAGACCAAAAACGGTTGCCACGCGCCGATATGAAAATCGGCGAAATCGACCACATAGCCGAGCCGCACCCGATCGAGGATATTGCCGATCGCGCCGCCGAAGATGCAGCCGAGCGCGACCTGCTCGATCCGCTTCGGCTCGCGCAGCATCCACACCAGCACGCCGACCGCGATCAGCCCGGTCATCGCCACCAGCGCCCAGCGCATCGTGTCGCTGTCGGCGTGGAGCAACCCCAGCGAAACGCCGTGGTTGGCGACGAAACGGAGGTTGAAGAACGGCGTGATCTCGCGCGCGTCGGTAAGATCGTCCAGCCGCAGCACCTGCGTGATGCCGTATTTGGACGCCTGATCGGCGGCGAACAGCAGAGCGGCGGCCGCGAGTCCGGCGAACGGAAGTCGGCTCATGCCACCACGCTTTCGCAGCGGTCACACAGCGCGAGGTCTTCGACCACCTCGGGCAGCAGTCGCCAGCAGCGGCCGCATTTGTGGTATTCGGTGCGCGACACCGCGATGGCATCGCCCTTCGATACCTTCGCGACGATGAACGCCTCGGCCAGCGCTTCGGCCGAGACCGGCAGCGCAGGCACCGTCACCTCCGCCTCCAGGCTGGAACGCACCACCTTCTCGCGGCGCAGCGGCTCGATCGCCTCGGTCACTTGCGCGCGAAGCGCCCGGACTTCGGCCCAGAGCGTGGACACACCGTCGTCGCCCGGGACGGCAGGCAGCTCGGGCCATTCGAGGAAGTGGACCGACCCGTCCTCGCTCGGAAAACGCGCAGCCCAAGCTTCTTCCGCGGTGAAGCACAGGATCGGCGCGGACCAGCGCACCAGCGCGTGGAACAGCAGATCGAATACGGTGCGCGCCGCGCGCCGCTTGATGTCGCCGGGCGCATCGCAATACAGCGAATCCTTGCGGATATCGAAGTAGAAGGCCGACAGATCCTCCTGCGCGAAATCGGTGAGCAGCCGCAGGTAACGGTTGAACTCATACGCTTCCGCCGCCGTCTTCAACTCTCGGTCGAGGCCGCCGAGCAGGTGGAGGACGTAGCGCTCCAGCTCGGGCATGTCGGCGGGCGCGACCTTCTCGTCGTCGCTGAACCCGTCGAGCGCGCCGAGCAGATAGCGGAAGGTGTTGCGCAGCTTGCGATACGCGTCGCTGGTGGTGGCGAGCACCTCCTTGCCGATGCGCACGTCCTCGAAATAATCGACCGAGGCGACCCACATGCGCAGGATGTCCGCACCGCTTTCGCCGATCACCTTTAGCGGATCGACCACGTTGCCGAGGCTCTTGGACATCTTGCGGCCGTTGCCGTCGAGCGCGAAGCCATGCGTCAGCACCGCGTCATACGGCGCGCGCCCGCGCGTGCCCGAGGATTCGAGCAGCGACGACTGGAACCAGCCGCGATGCTGGTCCGACCCTTCGAGATAGAGGTTGGCGCGCACGCCCGCGCCGTACCGCGCCTCGACCACGAAGGCGTGGGTCGAGCCCGAATCGAACCACACATCGAGAATGTCGGTGACAACCTCGTACTCGGCAAGATCATAGTCGGGGCCGAGCAGCGCCTGATGATCGGCCGCGAACCACGCATCCGCGCCGCCGGCGGTGAACGCCTCGCGGATGCGCTGGTTGACTGCGGGATCGCGGAGGTAATCGCCGGTCTGGCGGTGGACGTACAGCGCGATCGGCACGCCCCACGCGCGCTGGCGGCTGATCACCCAGTCGGGCCGCTGTGAGACCATCGCGTTGATGCGGTTCTTCGATCGCTCCGGCACCCAGCGCGTCTGCTCGATCGCGTCGAGCGCGATCTGGCGGAGCGTCGCGCCGTTGCCAGCCGCCGTCGCCCCGACGCTCCCAACAGCCGTCACCCCAGCAGAAGCTGGGGTCTCCCGCGGCTCCTGCCCCGCGCCTTCGCCCGTCACCCCAGCTTCCGCTGGGGTGACGGTGGTGGCGGGCGATACCTCGCTACGGTCCATAGGAATGAACCACTGCGGCGTGGCGCGGAAGATCACCTTCGCCTTCGAACGCCAGCTATGCGGATAGGAGTGCGCGAAGTCGTCCGACGCGGCGAGCAGCGCGCCCACCTCGCGCAGGTCCGAACAGATCGGCCCCTCGGCGCTGACGAACTTCTTGTTGATGACGCTGCCCTGTCCGCCCAGCCACAGCCAGTCGGCGCGGTACATCCCCGCGCCGTCGACCGCGAACACGGGGTCGATGCCGTTCGCCTTGCACAGCAGGAAGTCGTCCTCGCCATGGTCCGGCGACATATGGACGAGGCCGGTGCCGGCGTCGGTGGTGACGAAGTCGCCGGCGAGAAACGGGCGCGGCTTGGCGAAGAACCCGCCGAGGTGGTGCATCGGGTGGCGAGCGGTGGCACCGGTAAACGCGCTAGATCCGAGAATAAGCGTAGCCGAGGGCTTGACCCAACGGAAATTTGGATTTGGCTCTCGAAATTGCTCCATCCGCTCAACGAGCGCTTTCACAAGATTGCTGGCAACCACGTAGCGTCGCCCATCAATATCAACGACTGTGTAAGCAATTTCAGGCCCATAAGCCAAAGCCTGGTTGACCGGGATCGTCCACGGCGTCGTCGTCCAGATCACCGCATGCGCGCCGACCAGCTCGGGCGCGTTCGGCGCTTCGGTGATCTCGAACGCGACGTCGATCTGCGTCGACACCACGTCCTCATATTCGACCTCGGCCTCGGCGAGCGCGGTCTTCTCGACCGGGGACCACATCACCGGTTTGGCGCCACGGTAGAGCTGGCCCGACTCCGCAAACTTGAGCAGCTCGCCGACGATCGACGCTTCCGCCTCATACTTCATCGTCAGATACGGGTCGGCCCAGTCGCCCATCACGCCGAGCCGCTCGAACTGCGCGCGCTGCACCGCCACCCACTTCTCGGCATAGGCGCGGCACTCGGCGCGGAACTGCGCGACCGGCACCTGATCCTTGTCGAGCTTCTTGGCGCGGTACGCCTCCTCGACCTTCCACTCGATCGGCAAGCCGTGGCAGTCCCAGCCCGGCACGTAGGGCGCGTCCTTGCCCATCAGCGACTGGCTGCGGACGATGATGTCCTTCAGCACCTTGTTCATCGCATGACCCATGTGAATGTCGCCATTCGCATAAGGCGGGCCGTCGTGGAGGATGAAGCGCTCGCGCCCGGCGCGCTGCTCGCGCAGGCGCTCGTACAGGCCGAGCTTCTCCCACCGCGCGAGGATCGCGGGTTCCTTGGCGGCGAGGCCCGCCTTCATTGGGAAGTCTGTCTTCGGCAGGAAGACGGTGTCGCGCCAGTCGCGCGGGCTCTCGGGTGCGGAAGTGTCGGTCATGAAGCGCGCGCCTTAGCCGAGCGACGCGCCACTATAAAGCCCCCGCCCACCCATCAGGCCCTCACCAGTTCCACACCATGCCGGTTTGGCTGAACGGCTTTGGCTCTTTGGGCGGGATGGTTGCGTCGTTGAGTTCGACCTGCCAGAAGCCGACGTCGATCCAGCGGCCGTTCTTGTAGCCTGCCTCGCGCAGCACGCCGGTGCGCCTGAAGCCGACCGATTCGTTGAGGCGCATCAGCCAGTCGTTGGGAAGCGTGATGACGGTGACGGCATGGGTGAACCCCTGCGCGCGCACCGTGTCGATCAGCGCGTCGTACAACTGGCGGCCATAGCCCTTACCCTGCGCCGGCTGCGCGAGATAGACCGACGTCTCGATCGTGTAGCGATAGGCCGGGCGGTCGCGGAACGTGCCGGCATAGGCGTAGCCGATCACCGTCTGCGCTTCGCCTTCGGTGACGACCAGCCACGGGAAATAGCCGTCGGACGCGAGCATGCGCGTGCGCATCTGCTCTGCGTCAGGCGCGTCGCTCTCGAACGACACCGTACCCGCCTCGACATAGGGGCGGTAGATGTCCGCGATCGCCGCAGCGTCATCGGGCGTGGCGGGGCGGACCGCGATTACCATCCGAAGTGCGCCAGAATGGTGTTCATCAGCGTCACGTCCCCCTGTGCCGGCGCAGTCGCGCCGAGGCCCTCGCATTCGAGGCAGCGCGCCTGGATCGCCGCGCCCGTGCCGATCCGCTTCACGTCGCCGATCGCCTGCGCGAAGGCGGCGCGGTGCTGCGCGGCGATGCGCGTGAAGGCGTCACCCGCGGTTTTCGCGTCGTCGTCATCATCACGCGTGAATTGCGCGATCAACCGAGCGAACGCACTCGGCTTCTTCTCGAGATATTCGGCATGGTAGCTGCTGAGGCCAGCCAGCTTGGCCGCCGCCGCAACCGCATCGTCGAGCCCGCCGAACTGGTCGACCAGCCCGATCTGCCGGGCGGTGCCGCCATCCCACACGCGCCCCTGCCCGATCTCGTCGACGCGCTGCGGGGTCAGGTGGCGCGCGGCGGCGACGCGGCCGATGAACTGCCTGTAGCCGTTCTCGATCCCCGCCTGGAAGATCGCGTCGGCCTGCGGGGTGGTGCCCGCGTAGATGTCGGGCTGGCCCGACAGCGGCGTGGTCTTCACCCCGTCCGTCGTGATGCCGATCTTCTTAAGCGTGTTCTCGAAGGTCGGGATGATGCCGAAGATGCCGATCGAACCGGTGATCGTGTTCGGCTCGGCGAAGATGCGGTCGCCCGCGGTCGACACCCAATAGCCGCCCGATGCCGCGACCGAACCCATCGACACGACGATCGGCAGCTTCTGCGCCTTCGCCTCCTGGATCGCGCGGCGCATCGTCTCCGACGCGAGCGCGGAGCCGCCCGGCGAGTCGACCCGCACCACCAGCGCCTTGAGGGTCTTCTTGGCGAGCCCGTCGAGCATCAGCCGCGCGATCGTGTCGCCGCCGACGCTGCCGCCGGTCGACTTGCCGTCGACGATATCACCCGCGATCGTCAGCACGCCGACCGCGTCGCCGCCGGTCGCCAGCGGATTGCGCGCGACATAGCCGTCATAGGCGATCGTCTTGAAAGAACCGACCGGCTTGCTGGTGTCGGTGCCGGCGATCTCCGCGACACGCTTGGCGAAATCGAGCCGGGTGCCGAGCTTGTCGACCAGCCCCGCGTCGAGATTGGCCTTGGCGATATCGCCCTGCGCGGCGGCGATCACCTGATCGGGCTGAGTGAGGAACGGGCCGACCTTGGCCTTGGGACGCGCCTTGGCGATCGCCTCCTGCCACTGGCCGAACAGCACCTGGTAGAGCTTGACGACCTCTTCCTTGGCCTCTGGCGAAGCGGCGTCGCGCGTGTAGGGCTCGACGAAGGACTTGTACTTGCCGACGCGATAGACGTGCGCATTGACGCCGAGCTTGTCGATCAGGCCTTTATAGTAAAGCTGCGTGCCGCCCGGCCCCATGAACAGCGAGCCGCCCATCGGGTTGACCCAGACTTCGCTGGCGTTGGCGGCGAGGCGATAGGCACCGTCGGTATAGGCGGTGGCATAAGCGAGCACCGGCTTGCCGCTGTCGCGCACGCGGCGGATCGCATCGCCGACTTCGCCGAGCGCCGCCGGATAGCCGCCGCCGAACGAGTCGAGATCGAGCACGACCACCTTCACGTCGGCGTCGCCCTTCGCCTTGTCGAGCGCACGCACGAGGTCGCGCAGCCGGTATTCGGTGGTGGTCGGCGATCCGCTCAGCGAGGCGAGCGTGCCCGGCTCGCCCGGCTGTTCGACGATCGGCCCGTCGAGCTTGAGCAGCAGTGCGCCCTGCCGGTTCGAGGAGCCAGCCGGCCGCGCCGCGAGCGCGCCGAACAGCACCCCGAAGAACAGCAGCATCGCGATCAGGACGAGCGCGTCCTTGATCCCGACCAATAGCTTCCACGCACCCCGAACGAGTTTCACTCTGCCGCTCTCCTGTTGGCGGATGACCTCCACTCGCTAGAGCATCGCCACGACCGCGTAAACTCCCGTGCTAGGCGGGCAACACAGTCGAAAAATTGGTCGCGCGCTCGGTTGCCGATGGTTGACGATGCGCCGGAACAGGCACATATGAGCGCCGCTGGCACTCACCTTCGGCGAGTGCTAACAACTTTCATCAGGCACTGAAATGAAGGACAGCGCATGAACTTTCGTCCGTTGCACGATCGCGTTCTCGTCCGCCGGGTTGAGGCGGAAGAGAAGACCGCGGGCGGGATCATCATCCCCGACACCGCCAAGGAAAAGCCGCAGGAAGGCGAAGTCGTCGCCGCCGGTGCCGGCGCCAAGGCCGAGGACGGCAAGGTGACGCCGCTCGACGTCAAGGCCGGCGACAAGATCCTGTTCGGCAAATGGTCGGGCACCGAGGTCAAGGTCAACGGTGAAGACCTGCTCATCATGAAAGAGTCGGACATCCTCGGGATCGTCGGCTGAACCCATTTCCGTCACCCCAGCGCACGCTGGGGTCTCCCCGGGGCCGGGCGACCGCCCACCCCAACAAGATCCCAGCGTCCGCTGGGATGACGATCTTTTGAAAGGCTAGAACAATGGCAGCCAAGGACGTAAAATTCAGCCGTGACGCGCGCGAGCGCATCCTGCGCGGCGTCGACATCCTCGCCGATGCGGTGAAGGTCACGCTCGGGCCGAAGGGCCGCAACGTCGTGATCGACAAGTCGTTCGGCGCACCGCGCATCACCAAGGACGGCGTCACCGTCGCCAAGGAAATCGAACTCAAGGACAAGTTCGAGAACATGGGCGCGCAGATGGTTCGCGAGGTCGCCTCGAAGACCAACGACGTCGCTGGCGACGGCACCACCACCGCCACCGTGCTCGCCCAGGCAATCGTGCGCGAAGGCATGAAGTCGGTTGCGGCCGGCATGAACCCGATGGACCTCAAGCGCGGCATCGATCTCGCCGTCGCCAAGGTTGTCGAGGACGTGAAGGGCCGTTCGAAGCCGGTTTCGGGTTCGTCGGAAGTCGCGCAGGTCGGCATCATCTCGGCCAACGGCGACAAGGAAGTCGGCGAGAAGATCGCGGAAGCGATGGAGAAGGTCGGCAAGGAAGGCGTCATCACCGTCGAGGAGGCCAAGGGTCTCGACTTCGAACTCGACGTCGTCGAGGGCATGCAGTTCGACCGTGGCTACCTCTCGCCCTACTTCATCACCAACCCGGAGAAGATGACGGTCGAACTCGCCGACCCGTACATCCTGATCCACGAGAAGAAGCTGTCGAACCTTCAGGCGATGCTCCCGATCCTGGAAGCCGTCGTTCAGTCGGGTCGCCCGCTGCTCATCATCGCCGAGGACATCGAGGGTGAGGCTCTGGCCACGCTCGTGGTCAACAAGCTGCGCGGCGGCCTCAAGGTCGCAGCGGTCAAGGCACCGGGCTTCGGCGATCGCCGCAAGGCGATGCTCGAGGACATCGCCGTCCTGACCAAGGGCGAAGTGATCTCGGAAGACCTCGGCATCAAGCTCGAGACCGTCACGCTCGGCATGCTCGGCACCGCCAAGCGCGTCACCATCGACAAGGACAACACCACCATCGTCGATGGTGCGGGTGAAGCCGAGTCGATCAAGGGCCGCACCGATGCGATCCGTCAGCAGATCGAGATCACGACCTCGGACTATGACCGTGAGAAGCTCCAGGAGCGTCTCGCCAAGCTCGCTGGCGGCGTGGCCGTCATCAAGGTCGGCGGCGCTTCGGAAGTCGAAGTGAAGGAGCGCAAGGATCGCGTCGACGACGCGCTGCACGCGACCCGCGCGGCTGTCGAAGAAGGCATCGTTCCCGGCGGCGGCACCGCGCTGCTGTACGGCACGCGTGCTCTGGAAGGCCTGACCGGCGCCAACGAGGACCAGACCCGCGGCATCGACATCATCCGCAAGGCGCTGACCGCACTGGTTCGCCAGATCGCGACCAACGCCGGCCATGACGGTGCGGTGGTTTCGGGCAAGCTGCTCGACCAGACCGACACCTCGTTCGGCTTCAACGCCTCGACCGACGTGTACGAGAACCTGGTTTCGGCCGGCGTGATCGACCCGACCAAGGTCGTGCGCACCGCGCTCCAGAACGCAGCCTCGGTCGCCGGCCTGCTCATCACGACCGAAGCGGCCGTGAGCGAGCTGCCGGAAGACAAGCCCGCGATGCCCGCAATGGGCGGCGGCGGCATGGGCGGTATGGGCGGCATGGACTTCTGATTTTCGACCGGGGCAGCGAAAGCTGCCCCGGACGGAAAATCAGAACGGCCGGCGGGTCGGCGGCAAAGCCGTCGATCCCGTCCGACGCAAGGCGGCGGCTTTGCCGTCGCCCGTTCCAAGCACCCAGCCCACCAAGCTGGACCAAAACGAAGGGCCGGAGGAGCCATCCCCGGCCCTTTGTGCGTCCCGCCCGATCTGTTATGATGCACACATGGCCCAGAAGGTCGCAATCGATTCCGCCTACCGCCGCGTCTCGGTCGAGGAGTTCCTCGACATGGATTTCGGCGGCGCGAAGGCGGAACTGGAAGACGGCCTGATCTACATGATGGCGAGCGGCAGCGAGGAACATGCGCGGGTCGCAGGCAACATCTATGCCTATCTCCACCGCGCGCTACGCGGCTCGGGCTGTCGGCTCTACGGCTCCGACTTCGCGACTCGCACCGACGAGCGGACCGCGCGCTTCCCCGACATCAGCGTTTATTGCAACAACCCCGCCGCGCCCGAGAACGCGCGCAAGAAGCTGCTCGGCGATCCACGCGTGGTGTTCGAGGTGCTGTCGCCTTCGACATCCGCCTTCGACCAGAAGGTCAAGCTGCTCGAGTATCGCGCGCTCGCCGGTGTGGAGGCGATCGTGCTGGTCGATACCTCTGACGAACGCGTCCGCGTCGTGCGCCGCGTGTCTGGTGACGACTGGGCGGACACCTGGCTTCCGACGGGCGCGGACGTAGCGCTGCCGTCGCTCGGCATCACCCTTCCGCACGCTGAGATTTTCGCACGCGACTAACTGACATTTGCGCTATGCTCGCGCGCAGAGGTGCCGATGCGACACGATCCCGTCTTCAAGCCGATCACCGTAGAGCAGTTCCTGTCGATCACGTTCGGCAAGGACAAGAAGTTCGAGCTGATCGACGGTGAAATCCGCATGATGACCGGTGGCACACGCGCGCATGCCCGGGTCGCGATCAACATCATCGCCTATCTACGCGGTGTGTTGCGCGGCAAAGACTGCCGCCCATACGGGTCCGACGCGGGTATCCGCATCGACGACATCAACCTGCGCTACCCCGATGTCAGTGTGATCTGCGACGAGCCGCCGCTCCCCGAGACCGATACGCTCCAGACGTTCGAGCGCCCAAGGGTGATCTTCGAGGTGCTGTCGCCCTCCACCAGCAAGAACGATCAGGGCGAGAAGGCGGACGAATATCGCCGCCTCGCCTCGCTCGACACGCTCGTGTTCGTCGATCCGGCGAGCGAACTGACGCGTGTGATCCAGCGGCTCGGGCCTACATCGTGGCGCGACGATCTGTTCGCCGAACCGCACGATATCGACCTCCCGGCGCTCGGCATCACCCTTCCGCACGCCGAGATCTTCGCGCGCGACTAACCGCGATAGCGCATCGCCACGTCGCAGCGCGCATAGCGGGCGCCGAAGCGTGCCATGATGTCGGCATCGTGCTCGAAACCAAGCTTCTCGTAGAGGTGGATCGCGGCTGCGCATTTGCGGCTGGTGAGGAGGTAGAGCGTCTCCGCCCCCATCGCCCTGGCGCGCGCGATCATCGCGGTGAGCAGGAACTCGCCCGCCTTGCGGCCGCGCGCCGCCTCGGTCACGCCCATCTTGGTGAGTTCGAACTGGCCTTCGCCGGTCTTCTGCAACGCGCAGGTGCCGACGATGCCCGCACCGGGCGCCTCGACGAACAGGATCGCCCCGCCCGGCTCGATGATCCGCGCGCGGGGGTTGTCGAGCACCTCGCGGTCGGTCGCCTCCAGCGTGAACATCTGCGCGATCCAGGCGGCGTTGATGTCGCGGAACACCGGCGCGAGAGAGTCGCTGAATTCGTGAAGCACCAGCGACGATGCTCCACGCTCGGCAATGCGGCGTTCGAGCGGCTTGGCTGCGAGCGCCGCCTCCAGCATCGCGATCTGATCGAGCAACGGGCCGGACGCGCCTTCGCACAGCTCCACCGCCGCCGCTTCGACACGCGGCCAGAACTCCCCGCGCGCGCGTTCGGTCAGCGCTTGGCCGGCGGGGGTGAGCGCGAGCGTCTTCTGCCGCTGATCCTTATGCTCCCGCGACACCGCGACCAGATCGAGCGCGACGAGTGCGGTCACGATCCGCGTCACCGCCGGCTGGCTGACGCCGAGCGCCTCGATTGTCTCGCCCATTGTTAGCGGGCCATAACGATCGAGCGCGGCGATCAGCGGAAAGTGGCTCGGCTGGACCGGCAGACCCGCCTCGCGGATCGCGGCGGCGGCACCGGCCTGCATCCGTTCGGCCAGGCGCTTCAGACGGCTGCCGAGGAAAAGCGGACCCAGATCCTCCAGAATGTCACGCGGCATCATGATTTCCTTACACGCTATATAGCGTGTTATGTTTATTCACGAGCGTTGTAAAGATTCCGCATCACCCGTGCGCATCCTCACGCAGGAAATGAACGAAGGCGCGCAGCGGCGCGGGCATCAGCCGCCGCCCGGCGAAGTAGAGGAACGGCCCGCTGAACCGCACCGACCAGTCTTCCAGCACCGGCACCAGCGCACCGCGCGCGATACCCGGCGCGACATAGGCCTCGAACCCGGCGAACAGCCCCGCCCCCGCTTCCGCCGCCGCGAGCAGCAGCGCCATGCGGTTGCCGACCATGCGGGGCGTGGGCGCGACGAAGATCGTCTCGTCGCCCTTCTCATATTCCCACTCGCTGATCCGCCCGCTGACGAAACGGTAGAGGACGGCATCGTGCGCCACCACCTCGTCCGGGTGGACCGGCACGCCGCGCCGCGCGAGATAGGCGGGCGCGGCGACGGTGACGTAGCGATCATGGCGCGGGCCGATCGGCACCGCGATCATGTCCTGCTCCAGCCGCTCGTCGTAGCGGATGCCCGCGTCGAACCCGCCGGCGAGAATGTCGACGAACGTGTCGTCCGCGGTCACATCGACGCGAATGTCGGGATAGCGCGCCACGAAGCGCGCGAGGATCGGCGGCAGGATCAGGTCGGCGACGCCCACCGGCACGTTGAGCCGCAAGGTGCCGCGCGGCGCATCGGCTGAGCCGCCCGCCACCTCGACCGCGCGGCCGATCTCGGTGAGCGCGGGGCGGACCGACGCCAGCAGATCCGCGCCCGCTTCGGTCAGCGTGACGCTGCGCGTGGTGCGGTGGAGCAGCCGCACGCCGAGCCGTTCCTCCAGTCGTCGCACGCTGGCGCTGAGCGTCGAAGCGGAACCGTTGCGCAGGGTCGCGGCGCGGCGGAAGCTGCGTTGCTCGGCAACCGCGGCGAAGGCGGCGAGATCGCCTAGGTCGGCATCGGCCATTGTTCTGAAATCCGCACATGCTGTTCACCGAAGACGGGATTATCGCACAATCTGCGCCGCCCTAGATAGTCCGCATCATCAAGGAGCATCCCATGCAGACACGACTTCTCGGCAAGACCGGCCCGCGCGTTTCAGCGATTGGGCTCGGCGCGATGGGCATGTCGGGCAGCTACGGACCGTCCGACCGCGACGAAAGCATCGCCACCATCCATGCCGCGCTCGACGCGGGCGTGACGCTGATCGACACCGGCGACTTCTACGGCATGGGCCATAACGAGCTGCTCATTGCCGAGGCGCTCAAGGGCCGCGATCGCGATGCGGTGCAGCTGAGCGTCAAGTTCGGCGCTTTGCGCTCGCCCGATGGCGCGTTCATTGGTTTCGACGGGCGTCCGCAGGCGGTGAAGACCGCGCTGGCCTATACGCTCGAACGGCTCGGCGTCGACCATATCGACATCTACCGCCCGGCGCGACTCGACCCGTCGGTGCCGATCGAGGAGACGGTCGGCGCGATCGCCGAGATGGTGCAGGCCGGCTATGTGCGTCACATCGGCCTCTCCGAAGTCGGTGCGGAGACGATCCGCCGCGCCGCCGCAACGCACCCGATCTGCGACCTCCAGATCGAATATTCGCTCATCTCGCGCGGCATCGAGCGCGATATCCTGCCGACGCTGCGCGAACTCGGCATTGCGGTGACCGCATATGGCGTCCTCGCGCGCGGGCTGCTCAGCAGCCATTATCAACCGGGCCAGTCCGCGCCTGGCGATTACCGCACGCACACGCCGCGTTTCCAGCCCGGCGCGCTCGACCACAATCTCGCGCTTGGCGCGGCGCTGGGCAAGGTCGCCGAGGCGCGCGGCATCACCACCGCGCAGGCGGCGATCGCTTGGGTGGCGGCGCAGGGTGAGGACATCTTCCCCGTCGTCGGCGCGCGCACGCGCACGCGGTTGAGCGAGGCGCTCGGCGCGGCGGACGTGACGCTCGCGCCCGAAGACCTCGCCGCGATCGAGGCGGCGGTGCCGCAGGGTTCGGCCGTCGGCGATCGCTATCCGGCGCAGCAGATGGCGCACCTCGACAGCGAGCGCTGAGCGACGGGCCGGGGCGGATCCGCCGCCCCGGCGACACTCACTTGTCGGCGGCGAGCAGTTCCGGGCGCGCGGCCAGCGAGGCGGCGGTCGGCGCGGCGGGTGCGCCGCAGCGTTTGGCGAGGCCGAGCCCTTTGAGATACCCGCGCCGCACCGCGCCGGCATAGACCGCAGCCTCCGCACGACGCTGCGCTTTGTCCGCCCCGGTGATGACCCGCACCAGCCCGAGCCCCGGGATCAGCGTGCCCACCACCGCGCGCGCGCCCGCCGCCGCGATCGCCGAGCCCTCGCCCTTCTGCTTCGCAGGCGTATCCACGTCCGCGCCAAGCGCGCCGTTGAGCGCGCGGATCTGCGCGCCGATCGCCGCGCAGCTTTGCGTGCCGGCCGAGGAATACGGCGCGGAGGCGGCGCGTTGCAGCACCTCGGGGATCTTCTCCTCGCGGATGCGCGCGTCGCGCAACGGCTCGGTCGCGATATGGCCAAGGCCGTCGCGCTGCTGCTGCGCGCTTGCACCGGTGACCGGGGCGAACAGCAGCCCGGCGACGATCGCGCCCGAAGCGAAATGGGAGATGATGCGCATGGCGGAGCCTCCTTCAACGAAGATGATGCTGCCCCAAACGCACTTTGCGCGCGGTGGTTACGCAGGTGACACATTTTTCAGACACCCGCCCCCACCTAGCCAAGCGCCGGGCGCTTTGGCATCATCCGTCATCACGTTCTTGGGGGAATTACATGCCAGACCTGTCCCGCCGCGAGGCGATCGCCGCCGGCAGCCTCGCCACGCTCGCCGCCGCTTTTCCTGCCTTCGCACAGGCACCCGCAGACGGCGCGGCGTGGGATTTGAGCGACCTTTACGCGGACGATGCCGCCTGGGATGCGGCGCGCAAGGCGGCCCTCGCCGCGCTGCCCGGTTTCGCCAAATACAAGGGCACGCTCGGCACCAGCGCGGATGCGCTGGCGGCGGCGCTGTCGGCGCAAAGCGCGCTCGATCGCACGATCTCGCGCGTCTATACCTATGCCAGCCTCAAGGCCGATGCCGATCTGCGCGTCTCGGCCAATCAGGAGAAGGAGGCGCTCGCCACCGATCTCTACACCGCGTTCGGCGAGGCGACCTCGTGGGTGGCGCCCGAACTGCTCACCGTGGGCAAGGCGAAGATCGACCAGTTCGTCGCCGCCAACCGGACGCTCAAGACGCATTTCGACTTCCAGCTCGCCGACGTGCTGCGGCAGGAAGCGCATACGTTGTCGCCCGAGGGCGAGGTGCTGCTGGCGGGCACATCCGCACCCTTCAGCGGCCCCGGCGACATCCGCGGACAGCTCGTCGCCTCGGACATCCCGTGGCCGAGCGTCACGCTGTCGACCGGCAAGACGGTGCGGCTCGACGATCAGGCCTATACGCTCAACCGCGATGCGCCCGTGCGCGCCGACCGCAAGCTCGTGTTCGACACCTTCTGGGCGGAGTATGGCAAGTTCCAGGCGTCGCTCGGCGCGGCCTATCTCAGCCATGTGAAGGCCGATATCTACGCCAAGAAGGCGCGCAAATATCCGACCTCGCTGGCGATGGCGCTGTCGGGCGGCAACGTGCCCGAGGCGGTGTACCGATCGCTGGTGAAGGAGACCAACGCTGGCCTGCCCCAGCTCCACCGCTATTTCGAGCTGCGCCGCAAGCTGCTCAAACTGCCCGACATGGCCTATTACGACATCTACCCGCCGCTCGTGCAGCTCGACCGCAAGGTGAGCGTGCCCGAGATGCGCACCACCGTGATCGAGGCGCTGAAGCCGCTCGGCCCCGAATACGGCGCGATCTTCGCCGATGCGACCGCGAAGAAGTGGATGGACCCGCTGCCGCGTCCCGGCAAGAAATCCGGCGCATACATGAACCCCGGCGCGGCGTTCGAGGTGCATCCCTATCTGCTGCTCAACCTCGGCGAGAATTACGAGGGGATGACGACCTACGCCCACGAATGGGGCCATGCGATGCACACGCTGCTCGCCAACAAGAACAACGTGTACGAGAAGACCAATTACCCGATCTTCCTCGCCGAGATCGCCTCGACCTGCAACGAGGCGCTGCTCGCCGCCTATATGGTCGCGAACGCCAAGACCAAGGCGGAGAAGCTGTTCTACCTCGGCCAGCAGCTCGAATCGATCCGTGGCACCTTCTACCGGCAGGCGATGTTCGGCGAGTTCGAGCTGATGGTGCACGACAAGGCGGAAGCCGGCGAAGGCCTGTCGGGCGCGACGCTGACCAAACTCTATCTCGATCTGCTGCGTCGCTATCATGGGCCGAACGTGGCGATCTCGGACGTGTACGGTTCCGAATGGGCGTATATCCCGCATTTCTACACGAGCTTCTACGTCTATCAGTACGCCACCTCGATCTCGGCGGCGTCCTATTTCGCGCGCTCGATCCTGAAGGGCGGGCCCAAGGAGCGCGACACGTATCTGAAGGTGCTCAAGTCGGGCGGGTCGGACTATCCGGTCGACATCCTCAAGCGCGCCGGGCTCGATATGGCGAGCGCGACGCCATATCAGGCGATCGTCGCCAGCTTCAAGGACACGCTCGACCAGTGCGAGGCGCTGATGGCGTGAGCGGGTGGCGGGCGCCCGGTCGGGCGCCCGCTTATCCCGCAGGAACTTCGACGGGTGCGCGCGGCGGGAGGTTCGGGGTCACCGAGGTGTAGCGCCGCCGCGTCAGCCGGAAACGCACCGGCCGTTCGCGCCGAACCTCGATCATCGGCAGCATGGTGACGAGCAGCAGCCAGCTCGGCGCGAAACAGCCGTTCACCTCCGAGATGCTCTCGACCAGATTGGCGGCGAGCAGCGCCACCAGCAGCGTCTGCGCCGTCGAGGCCTCGCGGCTGAACACCACCGACAGCACGCCCCCGCCCGCCCACAGCAGATACAGACCGACCGCGACCCAGCCGAGTTCGAGCGCGAGGTTGATGTAGCCGCTCTGCACGCCGACATCGGTATCACGGTGCATGCGCTTCTGCATTTCGATCGTCACCTGCGAACCGCCGGCGGTGCCGTAACCGGTGCCGAGCGTGTGCTGCCGCGTCAGCGGCATCGCCTGTGCCCAGAGTTCGGAACGCCCGGTCATCGAGGTATCGCGGCCGAGCAGGTCGCCAGCGAGGCTGGGTTGCAGCAGCAGCACTGCCATGATGAAGCCGGCACTTCCGACCGTGGCGATCCGCCACAGGCTGCGGAGCCCGCGATTGCGGATCGGCAGCATCGCAATGCCCACCGCCAGCCCGGCGAGCGCGGCGATATCGGCGGTGGCGGAATTGGCGAACACCAATGTGACGAGATCGACCGCCACCATCGGATAGACCAGCAGCGCGGGCAATCTAGTGCTGCGCTGCGCGAACAGCGAGATCAGCAGATTGACCGCGAGGAACGGCCCGAACGTGTTTTTGTGCGGGAACACGCCGCGCCAGCGCCCGGCGTGCAAGCCCCCCATCAGCGCGTGCGCATCGCCGATCGCGGCAAGCGCGACCGATATGAGGATCAGTGCGGTGCTGAGCAGCCAGATCAGTCGCAAGGTCCGCTCAAAACCGAGCAAGGTGTGCGCCACCATCGTCGCGGCGAGCAGCAGGAACAGATTGGCGACCGCGAACACCACGGTGCCCGCATTGCTCGCCCAGGCGACCGAGGCCGCCGCGAGGCAGAAGAACACGCACAGCGCCGGCCCAAGCGACCGCAGCGGATTACGCGCTTTCAACAGGAACAGCACAACCAGCGCGAGCGCGGCGAGCAGCGGCACCTTGCCGCTGAACAGCCCGTTCACGACGGCATCATCGCCGCCATAGCCGCTGTCCGCCATCACCTGGGAATCGATCGTCGACCAGGTGAGGCCGGAGAAGACCAGCAAAACCAGCAGGAAGACCGGAATGTAGAGCGTACGAATCTTCACGAACGGCCTCGTGCTTCGGAGTCGGAGAGGTGCGAAAGATGTGGCGCGCGCATCGCCGCGGTGAACCCGTCAAGATACGCGATGGCCACCAACGTCACCCACCTGTCGAACGCGCCCGCAGGCGCACGGCATGTCACCTTCGGGTATGCCATTACGAAGGGCGTTGCCATCCTTTTCTGGTCGGCACGGCAGACTTTTGTGCAGTGCAGCGTGGATACGTGGTAAAAACGCGTCGTGGTGCGGAAATGCTCCATTCTGGCCCCTTCCGCTCGCAGCGTAGCTGCGATAGGCGCGGGAACGGTCGCATGCGGGGCGAACGGGGAAAATGCTGTGAAGATCGCCTTCTTCTACGAGGGGCTCAAGCCCGGCGGCGTCGAGCACATGATCGCCAACCTGTCGCATGAACTGCTCGCGCGCGGGCACAGCCTGACGCTGATCCTCGCGGGATCGCCCACCGACAAGGATTATGCGGTGGCGCCGAGTGTCGATATCCACTGGCTTCGTCATCCGACCAACAGCGCGCGCGGCACGATCGGCGCGCTCGCCAGGCTGCTGCGCGCCGGCCGCTATGATATCGTGCTGAGCGCGATGCCGCAGTTCAACAACGCCGCCGTTTTCGCGCGCATCCTGTCGCGCACATCTGCGCGTAACGTGCTGACCGAACGGACCAATCCGCAGGCCGATTACGTGCGGCTCGACGGTTGGAAGCAGAAGGCGTGGCACAAGGCTTCGGCGATCGCTTACCCGATGGCTGCCGAGATCGTCGCGGTGTCGGGCGGCCTCGCCGATTCGCTCGCGCGCTTCGCGCATCTCGACCGCAAGCGCATCACCGTCATCTACAACCCCGCCTATCGCGCCGAGACCTACAGCGACGCCGAGATCGCCGCCGCCGCACACCCGTGGACGCGCGACGGCCAGGGGCCGGTGATCGTCGCGGCCGGGCGGCTGGTCGAGCAGAAGGATTTCGCCACGCTGATCCGCGCGATGGCGCTGGTGCAGGCGAAACAGCCGGTGCGCGCGGTGATCTTCGGCGACGGTCCCGAGCGCGCCGCGCTGGAGGCGCTGGTCGCCGAGCATGGCCTGGGCGACCGCGTCGCGCTGCCGGGCTTCGTGCCGGATATCAACCCGTCGATCATCGCGGGCGGCATCTTCGTGCTGAGTTCGGCATGGGAGGGGTTCGGCAACGTGCTGATCGAAGCGCTCGGTTCGGGTGCGAGCATCGTCACCACCGATTGCCCCGATGGCCCGCGCGAGATCGTCGCCGACGGTCGCTTCGGCACGCTGGTGCCGGTCGGCGACGCGGCGGCGATGGCGGAGGCGATCCTCGGCGTGATCCGCGACCCCGCCCCGCGCGACCAGCAGATCGCCCGCGCTCGCGAATTCTCGATTCCGATCGCGTGCGACCAATATGAGGCGGTGTTCCGCCGCGCGCTCGGGCAGTCGCCCGCATGAGCGAGGCGCGCAAGTCGGTCCGCTGGACCGCGGTCGGCAACGTGTTGCGCTCGGTGCTGGCGACGGGGCAGTTGCTGATCGTCGCGCGTCTGCTCGCGGTGTCCGATTTCGGGCTCGTCATCCTGCTCACCTCGCTGCTGCTGCTCGCGCAGAACATCTCCGACGCCGGGCTGTCGACCGCGCTGATCCGCTTCCGCGACGTGACCGAGGACGAGAAATCGTCGCTCTACTGGCTCAACGTCGCGGTCGGGATGGCGATGGCGCTGCTCACCAACTTTGCCGCACCGTTCCTCGCGCATTTCTACTCGGCGCCGCAGCTCGAAACGATGCTGCGCATCGCCAGCACTTTGTTCATCGCCAACGGCTTCTACCTGCAACTGCGCGTGCTGGCGGAACGCGACTTGCGGTTCGACACGGTCATCAAGGTCGAGGTCGGCTCGTCGGTGGTCGGCTTCATCGTGACGGTGCTGCTCGCGCTGCGCGGGGTCGGGCCATATTCGGTGGTGTGGGGGCAGGTCGCGACCTCGATCAGCCTGCTCGCGCTGGCGTGGGCGATGCTCGCGCGTGACTGGCACCCCCGGCTGCACTTTGCCTGGGCCGACGTGAAGCGGTTCCTGTCCTACGGCATCGACATGCTGCTGGTGAACGCGGCGATCTCGTTCACCATCCAGCTCGATATCCTCATCGCCGGGCTGTTCTTCTCCAAACAGACGTTCGGCAGCTTCGGCCAGCCGCGCGATCTCAGCATGAAGATCATGACCGCGATCAACCCGGTGATCTCGCGCGTCGGGCTGCCGCTGATGGCGCGCGAACAGCATGATCCGGTGCGTGTCGGGCAGATCTACCTGCGCGTGCTGCGCATGTCCTCGTCGGTATGTTTCCCGGTCTATGCAGCCCTTGGCCTGCTCGGCGCGGATGTGCTGCCGGAGGTGCTCGGCGAACGCTGGCGCGCGGCGGGCGCGCTGACGCCGTATATCGCGATCTGGTTCGCACTGCGCTCCTCGGTCAATCCGCTCGGGACCTATATGTACGCGCTCGGCAAGAGCCGGGCGGCGCTCTATTACCAGCTCGCCTTTGCCGCGCTCGTCGCGATCGCCGCCTATTTCGGGTCGATGTACGGGCCGGTGGTGCTGTCGCTGGCGATGGCGGGCGTGTACCTCGTCTTCATCGAGATCGCCTGGGTCGCGGTGCTGCGCCCGCTCTCGGCAGTGCGCTTCCTCGATTATCACCACCAGATCTTCGCGCCGGGCGTGTCCGTCGTCGGCGCGGCATTGATGGTGTGGCTGGTGCGCGGGCTGGCGTGGGGCAGCTTCGTCGAGCGTACCGCTCTGTCGCTCGTCTGCGGCGGAACCGTTTTCCTCGCCTTAAGCGTTGTGCTCAACCGGCAGGGAGTCGACGAGATCATCGGTCTCGTCCATCGCAAGACGAGGATGCAGCCGGCATGAGATTTCGCACGCTGTTCGCCGCCACCGCCGCGCTGGTCGCGCTCGCCGGCACCGCCAGCGCCGCACCCAAGATCGGCGTCTATTACTTCCCCGGTTGGTCGCACGATTCGTTCGGCGCCAACACCCGGAACCCCGCCGCCGACGGCTGGGCCAAGATCAAGCCCTTTCCAGATCGCGAGCCGCTCAACGGCTGGTATCCGGGCAGCGACCCCGCGACGCTGCGCCAGCAGGCGGCGTGGATGAACGCGGCGCATCTCGATTACGTCGTGTTCGACTGGTATTACGAGAACGGCGCGGTGCAGTTGAGCGGCCCGCTCAAGGCCTATATGGCGCTCACCACCGCCCGCCCCAAGCTGAGCCTGCTGTGGGCCAACCACGGCAACCACACCACCACCGCCGACTGGCACGCGATCGTCGACGCGTGGGCCGGCTACTTCAAGAGCCCCGGCTATTTCAGACTGAACGGCCAGAACGTCGTGTTCGTGTTCGACGGCCAGCGCCTCGCCAGTGATGCCACCGCGGCGGGCGCGAGCGTGACCGACTGGATCGCCTATGCGCAAAGCCAGATGAAGGCGCAGGGGCTGCCGCCGCTGTACCTCGTCGCGGGCGTCTATAGCGGCGACGATCCGATCATCCCGAACGCCACCAAGCTCGGTTTCGCGACGGTCAGTTCCTACGGCATGCACGCGCGCCCGAACGACCGCACCGAGATCAAGGGCTATTCCAACCTCGACGCCGCCTATCGCGCGCAATGGCAGCGTATGACGCGTTTCGCGCCAACGGTGAAGCCGATCCTGCCGATGATGTCGGGTTGGGACCATCGCCCGTGGGGACCGCAGCCGCTGCGCGACGGCTCGATGTCGACCCCGGACGAGTTCAAGGCGCACCTCACCGCAGCACGCGCGGTGATGGCGGCCAAGCAGCTCGACGCGGGCGTGATCTGCTGCTGGAACGAATATGGCGAGGGCAGCTTCATCGAGCCGACCAAAAAATACGGCAAGGCGTTCGTGAACGACGTAGCGGCGGTGTTCCCGCGCTGAGCCGGCGCCGACGCACGATTAGCGCTTGACGAGTCACCGGGCGGCAGGGATCAGTCCCAACCGGTTTCCTCCAGTTCGGCGCTGTCATGTTCGGCCAATCGCTTTCCCCCGATCAAGCGCTCCCCCGCCCCTGGGCCGCACCGCTGGCGCAGGGGCGGCAGATGCTCGACGCCGCGGGCACGCGCGCCTCGGCGATCTACTGGGTCTATGTCGTCCTCATCATCTCGAACGTCGCCTCGCCCAAGGCGGGCATCGAGGTATATGGCCTGCCGCTCACGTTCGGCTACATCCTGCTCGGGGTGATGGCACCGGTCGGACTGATCGCACTGGTCCGCCGCCCGACCTTGCAGGCGGCGGCGATCGGCAATTTCATCGCCTATCTGATCGTCGGGCTGATCGGTCTGTACAAGACCTTCCTGTTCGGCGCCGCCGCCTCGTCGGTCGTGCTGAGCTTCGCCTTGTTCATCGGCCTGCCGATGATCCTGCTGATCGCTCTATGCGCGCATCTCGAATATCTCAGCGAACGCCAGCTTGGCGGCATCTTCAAATGGTGCATCCGCCTCGTGATCGTGTGGGGCATGATGAACTTCGTGCTGTACATCCTCATCAAGCACATCATCGAGATCAAGTACGTCACCATCAACGCCGGCGAAGTGTCGAGCGTGTTCAACAAGAACAACCGTCGCGGCGATCTGATGAAGCTCATCAGTACCTACAACAACGGCAACATCTTCGGTGCATGCATGATCATGCTCGGGCCGCTGTATCTCTATTTCGAGAAATCGCGCGTGTGGATGGTCGCGTTCCTCGTCGCGGTGCTGCTCAGCCTCAGCCGCACGACCTGGTTCGGGCTGCTGTCGATCGGCAGCCTGATGGTGCTGACCGGGCAGATCCGCCTGTCGCGCGGCTATTTCTGGATCGCCTTCGCGGCACTGGTCGCGCTGGCGGCAAGCGTGATGATCAGCCTCGGCTGGTCGAGCCACTCGCTGCTCGACACCAACCTTGGCGGCCGACTGTACCAATGGACGGATCTCACGCTGACGCCGTTCGGCGAGGATCAGTTCCGCATCGCCGAGATCCTCTACGCCGGGCTGTTGCGCAGCTTCGGCGTGGTCGGCACGCTCGTCGCGCTGGTCGCGTTCCTGTATCCGATCGCCTATGCGCTCGGGCGCGGCACGCGGCTGTCGATGTTGCGGCGCGCGGCGGCGGTGGGGTGCGCGGGCTATCTGCTGATCGCCTTCTTCGACGCGGCCTTCATCTACCCGCCGACGATCGCGGTGTATCTGTTCATCAGCGCGCTGGTCTATCGGCGCGGCTATCGCCTGCCCTCGGGCGATCCGCTGTCCGGCGCGGGCGCGGCGGCGATACGATGAGCGGCGGGCTTTTCGCATGGACAGCGGTTGACGGCGTACAGCGAAACGTCGAAAGTGAAACGATAACAGCTTCGTCATGATCGCCAAAGGCGTCGCGCCTTCCACAAAGGTCGAAGCGAAGACCAGGTAGAGGAAACCCGCCGATGATCAAACGGGGCGTCCCGTCGTCTTCGTAAAATCCATATCCCGTATCCGGCATAGTCGCCGCCGCCGGTCCCTCGAATAGCATGAGAGTGTCACCAATTCGCGTTTCGCCCAGAATTGCTGTGGTCGGCGGGCTTCCAACCGTCTGCGCAACCCGTGCGGACATGGCGGAAGCGATGGCGCGCGATGTCGTGGCATCGCGCGCGGGCGAGCTGGCGCTGCCGCGCGTCATGGTGTCCTCGAACGGTTTCGTGATCGCGCTCTATCACCGCAGCGCCGAGTTCCGCGAGACGATGGACGCGGTCGACCTGATCGACGCCGATGGCATGCCGCTGGTGCTGTTCACCCGCGTCTTCTGGAAGCAGCCGCTGCCCGAGCGGCTCGCCACCACCGACTTCATCTACGACGCGGCTGCGCGCGCCGCGCGCGACGGCATCAAATTCTATTTCCTCGGCGCCCGCCCCGGCATCGCCGCCGCCGCCGCCGAGACGCTGCGCGCCGCCTATCCCGGCATCGAGATCGTCGGCACCCGCCACGGCTATTTCTCGATCGAGGAGGAGGATGCGATCTGCGAGGAGATCCGCGCTTCCGGTGCGGACGTGCTGTGGGTCGGCATGGGCACGCCGCGCCAGGAGAGTTTCGCGATCCGCCGCCGTGCGCAGCTTCAAGGGCTGGCGTGGGTCCGCACCTGCGGCGGGCTGTTCGACCATATCGGCGCGCATGTGCCCCGTGCGCCGGTGTGGATGCAGAACGTCGGGCTCGAATGGCTGCACCGCACGATGATCGAACCGCGCCGGCTTGCGCCGCGCTATCTCTCGACCAACTTCTCCGCGCTCTACCATCTGATCTCGAAATCGCGCGAGCGGCCGTAGCATTCTGTACTGATCGGTTTCACGCGTGCAGCATCCCCCTAGCGCGCGCCCGAACGCCCCGCTAAGGCGCGGCTATGAGCACCAAGACCGCCTCCTCCGCCAAGCACGCGGTCATCGAGCACCGCGACCAGTTGATCGCGAGCTTCGCGAAAGGCGAGAAGCCCAAGGACCGCTGGCGGATCGGCACCGAACACGAGAAGTTCGTGTACGCGCTCTCCGATCATCACGCGCCGAGCTATGACGAGCCGGGCGGCATCCGCGATCTGCTGATGGGTCTCCAGCGGTTCGGCTGGGAGCCGGTGGTCGAGAACGGGAACGTCATCGCCATGACCGGCGCGGACGGCAGCCTCAGCCTCGAACCCGCCGGCCAGTTCGAGCTGTCGGGCGCGCCGCTCGACAATCTCCACCAGACCTGCGCCGAGACCGGGCGCCACCTTGAACAGGTCAAGACGGTCGGCGACGAACTCGGCATCGGTTTCCTGGGGCTCGGCATGTGGCCCGACAAGACCCGCGCCGAACTGCCGATCATGCCCAAGGGCCGCTATGCGATCATGCTCCGCCACATGCCACGCGTCGGCAGCATGGGCCTCGACATGATGCTGCGGACCTGCACGATCCAGGTCAACCTCGACTATGCGAGCGAGGTGGACATGGTGAAGAAGTTCCGCGTCGGCCTCGCGCTGCAACCGCTGGCGACCGCGCTGTTCGCTAATTCGCCGTTCACCGAAGGCAAGCCCAACGGCATGCTCTCGTACCGCAGCCACATCTGGTCGGACACCGACCCCGCGCGCACCGGCATGCTGCCGTTCGTGTTCGAGGACGGGTTCGGTTACGAACGCTATGCCGAATACGCGCTCGATGTGCCGATGTACTTCGTCTATCGCGACGGCCGCTACCTCGACGCGGCAGGCCTCTCGTTCCGCGACTTCCTCAAGGGCGAGCTGTCGGTGCTGCCCGGCGAGAAGCCGACGCTCGACGACTGGAACGACCATCTCTCCACCGCCTTTCCCGAGGTGCGGCTCAAGACCTTCCTCGAGATGCGCGGCGCGGACGGCGGGCCGTGGGGGCGGATCTGCGCGCTGCCGGCCTTGTGGGTCGGGCTGCTCTACGACGACAGCGCGCTCGATGCGGCGTGGGACGTGGTCAAACACTGGACGATGGAGGAGCGCGAGACGCTGCGGTCTTCGGTGCCGAGGCTCGGGCTCGACGCGCCGATCGCGGGCGGGCGCACCTTGCGCGACATCGCCGGCGCGGTGCTCGACATCGCGCACGCCGGCCTGTCGGCGCGGGCGCGCTTCGATGCGGGCGGTAGCAACGAAACCGGCTTCCTCGATCCGCTGCGCGAGGTGGTGCGCACCGGCAAGGTGCCTGCGGAGGTGCTGCTGGAGAGATATAACGGCACCTGGGGCGGCGACGTGTCGCGCGTCTATGCGGACATGAAGTTCTAGGCGGGGCGCTTGCCCGCGATCCATGCGAACAGGCGCGGAACCGCGCCGTTGCGGGTCATCCACTCCGAGTAGGCGCGGTACGCGGGATCGAGGCCGAGATGCTTCTCCTCGGTCCTGGCGCGCCAGTAATAGACCCCGGCCGTGACCGCCATCAGCGCGCAGGCACGTACCGCGTCCACCCAGTTGCCCGTCGTCAGGAACGGCAAGGTCGAGATCAGCCAGAACAGGTTCTTCGACAGATAGGCCGGGTGGCGCGTGAAGCGGTACGGCCCGTGCGTGAGGATGCCGCGATGCGTGAGGTTGGAGAAGCGCAGGCCGAACGCCATCGTCGCCCAGGCGTAAATCGCCGTCAGCACGACCAGCACCGCACCGACCATGCCGAGCAGGACCGGATGCCCCGCCAGCCAGATCGACCAGCCGTCGCCGCCATGCGTGCCGGGGTGATAATCGAGCACGCCGCCGTCGCCCATCAGCACGAACGGCGGATAGCAGATCAGCGCCGCGGTCCACGCCGCCATCAACGGGTTGGCGCTGCGGATATGCGAATCGAGCGGGCGTAGCGTCAGGATGTAGCCGACGGTCGCGAACGCCACGTCGATCACGAACATGAAGGTAATGAGCCAGTTGGCGAGCGCAACCGGATCGTGCAGCACCCGCGACGTGTCGGCGCGGATGAAGTCGCCGAAGCCCGGCGGCACGATCGCCAGCATGAAGGCGAGGAAGAAGCCCTTCACCGCCCAGCTGCGCAGATGCGCGTAGATCGCCTGAGCGTCGACCGGCTCGTTCAGCCCCATCAGCCACGCGCCCAGCGCCCAGGCGCCGTCCTTCGGCTCGGCAAGCCGGCGGTCGATCCACAGCATGTAGGGCACCGACAGCACGAACAGCGCCGGCGCGACGACGCCGAGGCACTCCATCGCGAAGATGTAATTGCCGTCCCAATAGAAACGCTCGACCCCGTACACCACGCCGATCGCCGCCCAGGTGAGCCACAACCCGGCGAGCTTGGTCAGGCTGATCTCATAGGTTTCGCGCAGCGGCCGTGCCGCCGACCAGTCGATGCCGGTCGAGGGATTGCGATGCACCTTGTCGATGAACACCGACCAAAGCACCATCGGCAAACCGCACGCCGCCACGTTGACGAGCGCCGAATACGGCCCGTCGAGTCCATAGGTGCGCGCCACCGCCACCCACGCGAGCAGCCCGGCCAGCCCCGCCAGCCCGCAACCGGTGCTGACCGCCGAGAGCGGCCGAGGATCGGCACTGCGCGCCGCGCGAGCAAGGGCGGTGTCATGGAACATCGCCACGACCTGTAGCGCGGCATTGGTTAGCGAGGCGTGAAGCCTAGTCCGCCGTCCTGGTCGGAACCTCGCGACGCAACGCCTCGATCTCCTCACGCGATTTGGTTTCGATGCCGGCGATCTCGTCGCGCGCGCCCTTCATCGCCAGAACAAGTTCGTCGATCTTCATGTGCAACGCCTGTTCGCTGCGCTGCTGCTGGTTGAGCACCATCTGCGTGAGCGTGATCGCCAGCACCGACAGGATCAGGGTGAGCAGGTTTTCGCCGGCCTGTCCGGTCAGGAGGAACCACGTCGCACAGAAGGCCGCGACACCGAAGATGGCGAACGGATGCGCCGCCACGCTCGAGCCGATCGCCGAAAGCTTGCACCCGAAACCGTACAGACGTTCGCCCAAAAACATGCTCCTCGCCGCTCCGCCGTATCGCGGCGGCTTGCGCCACACGCGGGTTGCCGGTATCCGCCAACATAATGCGGGTATAGCACAATGGTAGTGCAGCAGCCTTCCAAGCTGAATACACGGGTTCGATTCCCGTTACCCGCTCCACCTTTCGATAGAGCGCGCCCCATGACCGCCATCTCCTTTTCAGAGGCGCGGGCGCGGATCGTCGCGGTCGGGCGCTGGCTCGACGGCAAAGGCTGGGCGCCGGCGACCTCCGGCAACTATTCCGCGCGGCTGGACGACGGCAGCTTCGCCGTCACCGTGTCCGGTCGCCACAAGGGGCGGCTCACCGAGGAGGACGTGATGCGCGTCTCGGCTGACGGCGCATCGCTCGACGGCAAGAAACCCTCGGCGGAGACCGCGCTGCACCTCGCGATCTATCGGTTGTTCCCGGAAGCGGGCGCGGTGCTGCACAGCCACTCGGCCACCAGCGTAGGGCTGAGTCGCGCGGTGGTGGGGGATGGCTTCACCTTCGCGGGCCATGAGATGCTCAAGGCGCTGCCCGGCAACACCACGCACGACGCCGCCGTGCTGCTGCCGATCGTCGACAACAGCCAGGACATGGCGGCGATCGACGCCGCCATCACCCCCGCCCTGCTGGCGCCCGCCGCGCCGCCCGCCTATCTTATCCGCAGCCACGGCCTGTACGGCTGGGGCAGCGACATGGCGGAGGCGGAGCGGGTGATCGAGGCCGTGGAGTTCATGGTCGCCACCGAGCTTGCCGAACGGAGTTTCAGGGCATGAGCCGATTGCAGGTGTTCGACGAGGCGGATGGCGCGACGCCGCTGCTCGACACGACCGATGGCGCGCGCATCGCCGCCGAACTCGCCGCCATCGGCGTGCGCTTCGAACGCTGGCCGACGCGCGATATCGGCGATGCCCCGATCCTCGACGCCTATGCGCCCGAAATCGCGCGGCTGAAGGCGGAAGGCGGCTATCTCTCGGTCGATACGATCGCGATGGCGCCGGACCACCCCGAGCGCGGTGCGCTGCGGGGCAAGTTCCTGTCCGAACACACGCACGGCGAGGACGAAGTGCGCTTCTTCGTGGAGGGCGAAGGGCTGTTCACGCTCCATGCCGAGGGCCGCGTGTTCAACATGCTGTGCACGCAGGACGATCTCATTTCGGTGCCCGCGGGCATGCCGCACTGGTTCGACATGGGGCCGACCCCCCGCTTCACCGCGATCCGGCTGTTCCGCAACCCGGACGGCTGGATCGCGCGTTTCACTGGCGATGCGATCGCTGAGCGTTTCCCCCGCCACGAGCCCGCTCTGGCGTGAAGGCGATTCTCACCGATATCGAAGGCACGACGACCAGCCTCTCGTTCGTGGCGGACGTGCTGTTCCCCTATGCCCGCGCGCACCTGCCCGCATATGTCGCGGCGCATGCAGTCGAGGTTGCGCCGATCCTCGCCGAGGTGGCGGCGGCGGAGCCGGGCGATCCGGTCGCGACCCTGCTGCGCTGGATCGATGAGGATCGCAAGGCGACCCCGCTCAAGACGCTGCAAGGCATGATCTGGGCGAACGGCTATGCGAGCGGCGCGTTCACCGGCCACGTCTATACCGATGCGGCGGCGGCGCTGCGGCGCTGGCATGAGGCGGGGGTGGCGCTGTACGTGTTCTCGTCAGGGTCGGTCGCCGCGCAGAAGCTGCTGTTCGGGCATAGCGACGCGGGCGACCTTACGCCGCTGTTCTCGGGCTATTTCGACACCACCACGGGGCCGAAGCGCGAGGCGGCGTCTTATGCCAGGATCGCCGCTGCCGTCGGGCTTGCGCCGGGCGAGGTGCTGTTCCTGTCCGACATTGCGGAAGAAGTCTTCGCCGCGCGCGGTGCCGGGATGGAAGCGCTGCTGATCGCCCGCAGCGGCGGAGGCGGCGACATCGCGGATTTCGACGCAATCGCCATTCCTGAAACCCACCCCTAACCGTTCATGCCGAGCGTAGTCGAGGCACGACCGGATGTGAGAGCCAGACGCAGATGATCCTCGAAGACACGCACCAACGCTCGATCACCCGCACCGCCGACGGCAAGGGTGCGCGCATCCTCGACCAGCGGCGATTGCCGTGGGAGATCGTGTGGGTCGAACTGCGCTCGGCGCAGGATGCCGAGGTCGCGATCCGCGAGATGTGGACACGCGGCGCGCCGCTGATCGGGGCGACCGCCGCTTATGGCCTCGCGATGGCGCTGGCCGAGGATGCCTCCGACGCCGCGCTCGACGCCGCCTTCCACCTGCTCGCCGAGGCGCGGCCGACCGCGGTCAATCTGCGCTGGGCGTTGGAGCAGGTCGCCACCGCCGTGCGCCCGCTTCCGCAAGCCGAGCGCGCCGCCGCCGCCTTCGCGCGCGCCGATTCGATCTGCGACGAGGATGTCGCGCTCAACAAGGCGATCGGCGGGCATGGCCTCGCGCTGCTGCGCGATCTCCACGCCAAGAATCCGGATCGGCCGCTCAACATCCTCACCCATTGCAACGCCGGCTGGCTGGCGACGGTCGATTACGGCACCGCCACCGCGCCGATCTATCTCGCGCATGACGCGGGCATCCCGGTCCACGTCTGGGTCGACGAGACGCGGCCGCGCAACCAGGGCGCGCTGCTCACCGCGTTCGAGCTGGCCGGGCACGGCGTGCCGCATACCGTCATCGCCGACAATGCCGGCGGGCATCTGATGATGCAGGGGCAGGTCGACGCGGTGATCGTCGGCACCGACCGCGTCACCGCCAATGGCGACGTCTGCAACAAGATCGGCACGTATCTCAAGGCGTTGGCGGCGCACGACAATGAGGTGCCGTTCTACGTGGCGCTGCCCTACACCACCTATGACGCGGACACCGCAACCGGCCGCGACATCCCGATCGAGGAGCGGAACGGCGACGAGGTGACGCATGTCGCCGGCGAAGGCGGGAGCATCCGCGTCACCGCGTCGAGCGCGGCGAACCCGGCGTTCGACGTGACGCCAGCGCGGCTGGTGAGCGGCTATCTGACCGAACGCGGATTGCTCGACACGATCTGACGCTTAGCGCGCGGCGGCGGCCATCTCGGCGTTGCGCCTGGCCGACGCGGCGAGCGTCTCGCGCAGCAGCGTCTTGAGCGCATCGTCCGCGTCGAGCACGTTGAGCCCCTCACGCGTCGACCCGCCGGGGCTGGCGACGCGGTCAGCGAGTGTGGCGGGGCTCTCCTCGGCGGCGGCGGCCATGATGCCCGATCCTTCGAGCGTCGCGCGCGCCAGCCGGTCGGCCTGATCGGCGGGCAGGCCGAGCGCCGCGCCGGCCTCCGCCAGCGCCTGCGCGAAGCGGAACACGAAGCCGGGGCCGCAGCCCGACAGCGCCGTCACCGCGTCGAACAGCGATTCGTCCGAAATCCATTCGACCAGCCCGAGCGGCTGCATCAGCGTCTCGGCGGCATAATGCGCCTCGGCATCGTCGCCCGCGCCGTGGAGCGCGACCACGCCCTTGCCGATCGACACCGGCAGGTTGGGCATCGCGCGCACGATCGCGCCCGCGCCTGCGAACCGCGCGGCAAGCGACGCTTCCTCGACCCCGGCGAGAATCGACACCAGCAGCCGTGGCGCGAGCCCCGGTGCGGCGGCCACGAACGCGTCGAGCTGTTGCGGCTTGATCGCGAGGACGAGCGTGTCGGCAAGATAGTCGTCCGCCAGCGCGGTCACATGCCGCACGCCTTCGGGAAGCTGCGGCGTGCCCGGATCGAGCACGGTGATATTTTCCGCGACAATGCCGGCGTCGACCCAGCGGCGCAGCATCGCGCCGCCCATGTTACCCGCCCCGACCAGCAGGATGCGGCCCGGCAGCGCGGCGGCGGACAGGCTCACGCCTCCCCCTGCGTCTCGGTCATCGCGGCGGCGAGCGCGTCCTTGGGGCTCTTGCCGCCCCACAATACGAACTGGAACACCGGATAGAAGCGCTCGCATTCGTCGATCGCCGATTCGACCAGCAGCTCGGCGGCGGCGAGCGAAAGCGTGCCGCCCTCCCCATCGATCATCGCGGCGTGGCGATAGAGCAGGATGCCGCTCGCCGACCACAGTTCGAAATGGCCGACCCAGAGCTGTTCGTTGATGAGCCCGACCGTCTCGTACAGCGCGGGCCGGCGATCGTCGGTAACGCGGATGTCGGGAAAGGCGAGGAACTGGATGACGCTGTCTTCCTCGCGCCACAGCGCGCGAAGCTCATACTGCGTCCAGCTTCCCTTGACCTTGGCGATGACCTCGTCATCCTGCCGCTCGTAATCCCAGCCATGTGCCGCGAAATAGCTTTCGAGCATGTCGATGGGGGCGGCGTCGTCGCGTTCGTAATCGGCTTCGTCGAGCATATGCCTAGCCTTTACGCCGTGAGCGGGCTGGGCTCAAGCGTGGCGCGCGACAGGGATGTGGACAAGTGCTTGCCCCCACCCCTGTCGATAAAGCTGTGGATAAGTTCGGGATCAGGCGTCGCTCGCCGCGCCTGCGGCCTTCGCCTCGAGCACCGCGATACGCGCGCGCAGCGCATCGGCATCGTCGCGTGCGGCAGCCGCCATCGCCTTCACCGCCTCGAACTCCTCGCGGCTGACGAAATCGAGCCCGCCCATGAACTCCTTCGCGCGTGCCTTCACGCTCGCCTCGGCCTCGCGACCGACGCCCGCGATCGTGCCCGCTGCGCTGTTCATCAGCTTGACGAAATCGTCGAAAATCTTGTTGTCGGCCTGCATGATGCGAAACTTCCGTGAGAAAGGGATTACAGATCTATCACTTGGGTACTGCCGGACGTCGGCGCAATGGCTCCCGCATTCGGATTGAGCCGGCCGATCTGCCAGCACAGCACGCCCGCGAAGCTGATCCACACCAGATACGGCACCATCAGCCACGCCGCCAGCGTGCGGACGCGCCCGAACAGCAACGTCGTCGCGATCGCCGCCAGCAGCATCGCCGCGATGATCGCGGTCGCCCAGCCGATCCGGTGCATGCCGAAGAACACCGGCGACCAGATGAGGTTGAGCGCCAGTTGCACGACGAACAGCCCGATCGCCGGCCCGCGCCACCGCGATCCGCGTGCATGGATCACCACCGCGAGCGCAAGCCCCATCAGCACGTAGATTATCGTCCAAGCCACGGGGAACGCCCACCCCGGCGGGTTGACCGATGGCTTGGCGAGGGCCGCATACCAGCGGTTATCGTCGCCCGCCGGCGCGATCCGCGCGGAGACGAAGCCGAGCAGCAGGATCAGCGGCACCGTCACGATCGCCCAGCGCAGGAACGCCAGCCTCAACTGCTGCTTAGACGCGATCTCGCTCAATCGTCGGTCCTTCCGCCCGCTGCAATAGGGGCTTCGTTTATCATTGCGGCCTCGAAACACAATTGCCGCAGTGCGTCATAGTTCCGCGCGCAGAGCCTGTTCAGCCGGGCAAGTGCCCCGTTATGAGAAATTCGACGTTGCCTTCGGGCCCGGTGATCGGGCTTTCGGTAAGGCCATCGACCTGCCAGCCCTTTGCGGTCAGCCAGTCCGACACCTCAGTGCAGACGCGTTGGTGGACGGCGGGATCGCGCACCACCCCGCCCTTGCCGACCTCACCGCGCCCCGCCTCGAACTGCGGCTTGATGAGCGCGACCAGCCGCGCGCCCGCCGCTGCGAAGCCGAGCGGCACGTCGAGCACCTTGGCGAGCCCGATGAAGCTGGCGTCGCACACGATCAGGTCGACGGGTTCAGGGATGTGCGCGGACGTGAGGATGCGCGCGCTGGTCTTCTCATGCACGACGACGCGTTCGTCCTCGCGCAGCTTCCACGCGAGCTGGTTGGTGCCGCTGTCGACCGCATAGACGCGCGCCGCGCCGCCGTTAAGCAGCACGTCGGTGAAGCCGCCGGTCGAGGAACCGACGTCGATCGCCACCGCACCTGCCACATCGATCGCGAAATGCGCGAGCGCATGCGCGAGCTTGATGCCGCCGCGCGACACCCAGGGGTGATCGCGCCCGCGCACGTCGAGCGTCACGTCCTCGGCGATCGCCTGCCCCGGCTTGTCGATCTTCTTCGTGCCCGCGAACACCAGCCCGGCCATGATGAGCGCCTGCGCCCGCGCACGCGACTCCACGAGTCCACGATCGACGAGCATCTGGTCGGCACGCATTTTCGGCATTTCGCCTCCTAACAGCGGCGCTTCACCGACGCAAAGGCACAGGGAATTTCGGGCCGTCGCAACCCGCCTTCGCTCCGGCGCAGCGGCTATTGTCCCCCGTAGCGGTAGGAATATCTTGGCGGCTGGGAAGCGTGGTCGAACGGCGTCCCCCTAGAGCGACGGACGGCCACGTTTCCTTGAGAGATTGGAGAGGCACAATGGGCAGCTTTTCGCATTACGACCCGACGCAGCCGACGATCCTGACGGTGCCGGGCCTTGGCGGCTCCGGGCCGTCGCACTGGCAGACTTTGTGGGAGGAGGCGCGGCCCGACACGGTGCGCGTCGAACTCGGCATGTGGAACACCCCGCATCGCAACGCCTGGGTGACCAAGCTCGATCAGGCGATCCGCACCGCGCAGGCGCCGGTGGTGCTCGCCGCGCACAGCCTCGGCTGCCTCGCGGTCGCGTGGTGGGCGGAACTCAGCCCGCAGCCTTATGGCTGGCCGGTCGCGGGCGCTTTGCTCGTCGCGCCCGCCGACGTGGATCGCGCGGGCGCGCAAGGCGAATTGAAGGCGCTCGCCCCCGCACCGCGCACGCCGCTCCCCTTCCCCTCGATCGTGGTGGCGAGCACCGATGATCCGTGGATCGACATCGATCGCGCGCACAGTCTTGCGGTCGATTGGGGCAGCCACTTCGTCGATGCCGGCGCGCAGGGACATCTCAACGCGGCGAGCGGCATCGGTTGGTGGAACGAGGGCCGCGAGTTGCTCGATCGCGTCGTCCACGCCGCCGCCGATCGCAAGGGCAAGCCGCGTGCACCCAGCGAGGCACGTTCGATCCTGGCGATCAACGCGACCGACGCCGCGCAGACGCATTATCTCGGCGACCGGGCGGGCTGAGGACTGAGGCGGCAGGGTGCCGCCTCAGTCGAGGTACAGATAGGCCGGATCGAATTCGGCGAACCGCTTGAGCGCCGGCCAGTCGAGGATTTCCGCCGTTCCCTGGCGAAACTCGATCAGCTTTCGCTCGCGCAACTGGCGGAGCATGCGGTTGGCGTGCACCGCGGTCAGCCCGGTCGCATCGGCGATGTCGATCTGGGTCAGCGGCAACGTGAAGCGGGCGCCGTCGACCATGCCGACGCGCTCCAGCCGCACGTACATCTCGCAGAACAGATGCGCGATCCGCACCGCCGCCGCTCGCGCTCCGACCGAGACGATCCACTCGCGGTTGATCGCCGCGTCGATCAGCGTCGAACGCCACAGCAGTTCGGTGAGCGTCGCCGAGCGTTCGGTCCGCGCGCGGATCTCGGTATGCGGGAACAGCGCGACCCGAACCGGGGTCAGCGCGGCGACGCTGTGTTCGAGTTGCTTGAGCGGATAGCTGTGCAGATCGACGAAATCGCCCGGTACGTGCAGCGCAAGGATCTGGCGCCGGCCCTCGGGCGTGTCCTTGTAGCGTTCGACAAAGCCCTCAAGCAGCAGCGTACACTGGTTGAGCGGCTCCTGCGGGCGCACGATGATGCGCCGCGCGTTGAAGTCCGCAGTGCGGGAGACCGCGCCCTCCAGCACCGCGACCTGTTCAGGCGTGAGCACCGGCGTGCGATGCGCCTGCAAGAACAATCGCGTTATCATCGCCCGCCTTCACCCCACATCGGAACGCTGCCCCCGCCGCGCACGTTATTCGCCATCGGAGGACACGTCCATGAGCAAGCAGGCGGAAAAATCACCAGCCGAAGTGAATGCGGAGCAAGGCATGGTGATTGTCGATGGGCCTGACGGCGTGGCTGTCTCGCTCACGCCGGATGCGGCAACGCGCACCGCGCAGGCGTTGCGCCTCGCCGCGCGGGAAGCACGCCACCAGCATCCGGACGCGGCATCACCGCCCGGCGAACATGAAGGCGGCGGCCCCGACCAGACATAGGAACGCGCCCGCCTGCCGCCAGCCGAGCGGCTCGCCCAGGACCGTCACCGCAAAGATCCCGAACACGGTCAGCGCAATCACCTCCTGCGCGACCTTGAGCTGTCCGGCGCTCCAGCCGTGCGCATACCCGAGCCGGTTGGCGGGCACGGCAAGGCAATATTCAAACAGCGCGATCCCCCAACTAATCGCGATCACCACGTAGAGCGGCTTGGTCATCCCGCCCTTGAGATGCCAGTACCACGCAATCGTCATGAAGCAGTTCGACGCGATCAGCAGCGCGATCGTCGGCATAATCCTCCCCCCGCCGCCGCGCAGCGTTACTTCCGGCGCACCGGCTTCATCGCGACCTGCTGGATGCGCCACGCCTTCTGTGCGGCATCCGCACCGTCCACGTCGGAGCGTTGCAGCGTTACGGTGCCGAGCTCGTAGAACGGCATGCGACCATCCTTCAGCCGCGCATAGACCTGCACCGGCACGGTGATGTAACGCTGCCCGGCTCCGGCGTCGATCCGGCCCGGCGCGCCGACATTGGCGTGATATTCGCTGAACGCATCGAAATTGCGGGCGAAACTCTCCGGTGTCTGCCGCGACGCCGCGCCGTCGCCGTGCCACAGATGCCATGCCCGCGCATATTTGCCCGCGCCGATCAGCGCATAATATTGCTGGACGACCTGCGCCGCACCCTGCGCGCTGTCGGGTGCGAACGGACCTTCCGCGATCGGTGTGCGATCGTCGGGCAGACCACCCGGTGCGCCCGGCGGGGGCGGCGCGAGCGGCTCGTCGAGCCCTTGCGGCACATTGCCGGTGGGCGTCGGCGTGGGCGACGGCAGCGGATCGGTCGCCGAGGCGGCAGCATTGGCATCATCGTCGCCGACCGCCTCGGGGTGATATGCGTTGATGCTGTCCTGCGCGCGCTCGGCCGCGGCGTCGATATCGACGCTGTTGTTCACGCCGGCATCGGTGCGCGGCGAACAGGCGACCGCGAGTAGCAGCAACGGCAGGACAGCGGTGACGCGCACTAAAACGAACCTTTCCTGGGAAGCAGGACCGTTCAACGACAGGCCGAACGGTCCGTTCCGCATATTTCGTTCCGCAGGCGTTGCAAACGGCCGATGCCACGGAATGGGCGCGGCCGGCGATCGCCGGCCGCGCCTCCACGGTTACGGCTTGAGCGCCGCGTCGTCCTTGTCGTCGAGATCGTCGTCATCCTCGAGATCGTCGTCGTCGAAGTCCTCCTGGAGCGAATCCTCGTCCTGGTCGTCCTCGTCCTGATCGGCGTCGTCATCCTCCTCGCCGATCTCGTCGCCGCCCATCTTGAGATCGTCCTCGTCCTCATCATCATCGTCCGCGATGTCGGGTTCGAGGTCGGTCAGGATCGCGCCGTCGGTCGGGCCACCGCTGGTCGCCTCGAGGATCTCGGCACGCTGGCTCTCGTCATAGCCTTCCTCGTCATACCCGTCGTCGCCCGGGCCTTCGCCGGGCACCTTGTATCCGCCGCTGATCGCCATCGTAGCTCTCCTGCCGCGCGGGAGGCGCGGGATAGGAGGCGAACATCACAACCCGGCGTCGGTTCCGGCTCCAAGCGAAAATCAGCTCGGCCGGAACAGCCGCCCGCGCTCGACGATCGCGGCGATGCCGAGGCCGAGCACGCCGGCGAGCAGGAAGCCGACATGGAGCGCGGTCGTCGTGCCGTCGAAGAAGCTCGCCACGAACGAGCCGAGCACCGCGCCGCCGGTGACGACGAGCGCCCCCTGAAGACTCGCGGCAGTGCCCGCGATCGCGCCCATATTTTCCATCGCCATCGCCGACATGTTAGATCCGGCAAGGCCATAGCCCGCCATCGCGGTCGCCTGAAGCACAACGAACAGGATCAGGCTTTCCGCGCCGAGCTGGTCGGCGATGAGGCCACCCGCCGCCGCGAGCGCCATCACCACCAGCGCCGCCTGCGAGATGCGCCGCATGCCGACGCGCATCACGATCCGGGAATTGAGCAGGTTTGCCACCGCCATCGTGCCCGCCGACGCGGCGAACACCGGGCCGAGCAGATGCTGTGCGTGGAACACCTTTTCCATGATCGGTTCGATCAGTCCGATATAGCCGAACAGTGCACCCTGAACGATCAGCCCGGCGACCAGATAGCCGAGCGATGCGCGGTCGGTCAGCGTCAGCCGCCAGCCGCGCAGCAGTTGCGCGACCGACAGCGGCACGCGGTTCGCAGGGGCGAGCGTTTCGGGCATGCGGAGCGCGAACCACAGCAGCACCAGCAGCGTAAGCCCGGCGATCACCTCGAAGATCAGCCGCCACGAACCGGCGAGCAGGATGAGCTGGCCGACGCTCGGCGCCAGGATCGGGGCGGCCATGAACACCATGAAGGCGAGGCTCGATACCTGCGCCATCGCGCGGCCGGTGAAGCAATCGCGCACCAGCGCCACGGTGACGACACGCCCCGCCGCGATCGCCAGCCCGCCGACGAAACGCGCGGCGAGCAGCAGCGCGAAGCTGCCGGCGAGACCCGCCAGCAGGCAGCACACGATATAGCCGAGCAGCCCGCCGATCAGCACCGGCCGCCGCCCAAACCGATCGGTCAACGGCCCCTGTGCGAGCTGGCCGAGCCCGAAGCCGACCACGAACACGGTGACGACGAGGGTGCGTTCCCCGACGCTGTCCGCGCCGAGCCGGCGGCCGATCTCGGGCAGCGCGGGCAGCATCGAATCAATGCCGAACGCGCCGAGCGACATCAGCGCGGCGACCAGCGCGACGAACTCGTAGAAGGGGATCGGCGCGGAATTGGGCGTGGCAGGAGGCGATTCGATCGACATTGCCCGCGCCATGCCCGACATCGCCGCCCGGGTCACGCGCAAGCGCATCGCCCGCGAACGCACGCAGCACCCGGCGCGCCCTTCGCCGCCCACGAACCTTGCTGGCACACGCCCGCCACGCCTATGTTGGGGGAAACGGCCACGGAAGACCAACGATGCTCGATACTCCGCTCTCCTCGATCCCGACGCTTTCGCTCGCGCAAGGCGATGGCGACCCCGAAGGTTTCGCCGCCGCGCTGGGCGGATCGTTCGAGCGGTTCGGCTTCGCGGTGATCGCCGATCACGGCATTCCCGCCGATCTGATTGCGCGCGGCTGGGCCGAAACCGCCGCGTTCTTCGCGCTGCCCGAAGACGAGAAGCGCCGCTACTTCGCGCCCGGCGGCGGCGGCCAGCGTGGCTATACGCCGTTCAAGACCGAGATCGCCAAGGGCGCGTCGGCGGTCGATCTCAAGGAGTTCTGGCACGTCGGCCGCGACCTGCCTGCAGGTCATCCGCTGTCCGACCGGATGCCCCCCAACGTCTGGCCCGACCGGCCCGAGGGGTTCCGCGACACGTTTCTCCAGCTGTTTGCCGCGTTCGACCGTGCCGGCGACCGGTTGCTCTCGGCGATCGCGCGCCACCTGAAGCTCGCGCCCGACTGGTTCGATCCTGCGGTGGCGAACGGCAATTCGATCCTGCGGCTGCTCCATTACCCGCCGATCCCGGTCGATGCCGAGGGCGTGCGCGCGGGCGCGCATGAGGATATCAACCTCATCACCCTGCTGCTCGGCGCCGAGGAAGCGGGGCTCGAACTGCTCGACCGTGATGGCCGCTGGTTGCCCGTCAAGCCGCCCGAGGGCGCGCTGGTCGTCAACGTCGGCGACATGCTGCAACGGCTGACCAACCACGTCCTGCCCTCGACCAGCCACCGCGTCGTCAACCCCCCACCCGAGCGGCGCGGCGTGTCGCGCTATTCGATGCCGTTCTTCCTGCACCCCAACCCCGATTTCCTGATCGAGACGCTGCCCGGCTGCATCACCGCCGAACGGCCCGACCGCTATCCGACGCCGATCTCCTCGCACGATTACCTGCACGAGCGGCTGGTCGAGATCGGGCTGGTGAAGAAATAGATTTCGTCATGCCGGACTTGTTCCGGCATCCACCGATCGTCTAGCGCATCCATTGCTGTCGCGCGCTTCCGCTCGAAGCGGGCGCGGCACGGTGGACCCCGGAACAAGTCCGGGGTGACGATCAGGAAGACGACATGACTCAACCGCTCCGTATCGCGCTCGCTGGCCTCGGCACCGTTGGTGGCGGCGTCATTCGCCTGCTCGACGAAAATGGCGCGCTGATCGCCAGGCGTGCGGGGCGCCCGATCGAGATCGTGGCGGTGTCCGCGCGCGATCGCGGCAAGGATCGCGGGGTCGATATCTCCCGCTTCGAATGGGTCGACGACACGACCGAGCTCGCCTCGCGTGAGGTCGATGTGGTGGTCGAGTTGGTCGGCGGGTCGGACGGCCCCGCGCTGACGCTCGCGCGGCGAACGCTGGCGGCGGGCAAGGGCTTCGTTACCGCCAACAAGGCGATGATAGCCCATCACGGTCTCGAACTCGCCGCCGCCGCCGAACAGGCCGGCGCGGCGCTGAAGTTCGAGGCGGCGGTGGCGGGCGGCATCCCGGTCATCAAGGGACTGCGCGAGGGCGCGGCCGCCAACGCGATCGGCCGGGTGTACGGCATCCTCAACGGCACCTGCAATTTCATCCTGTCGAAGATGGAGGCGGAAGGCCGCGACTTCGCCGATGTGCTCGCCGAGGCGCAGGCGCTCGGCTATGCCGAGGCCGACCCGACCTTCGATATCGACGGCATCGACGCCGCGCACAAACTGTCGATCCTCGCCAGCATCGCGTTCGGCACGCAGCCCGCGTTCGGTGATGTCGCCGCCAGCGGCATTCGCCACGTTCTCGCCGCCGATATCGCGGAAGCCGCGGCGCTCGGCTACCGCGTGCGGCTGCTTGGACTTGCGGATCATGGGCCGGGCGGGCTGTTCCAGCGCGTTCACCCGCATCTGGTGCCGATCAGCCATCCGCTCGCGCATGTCACCGGCGCGACCAACGCGGTGGTGGCGGAAGGCAATTACGTCGGCCGCCTGCTGTTCCAGGGCGCGGGCGCGGGCGACGGGCCGACCGCCTCGGCCGTCGTCGCCGACCTGATCGATATCGCGCGCGGCGAGTTCGGGCCGGCCTTCGCCATGCCCTCCTCCGCGCTGGCGGCGCAGGGCGCGGCGGATTCGGGCGAGCGGCGCGGGCGCGCCTATGTGCGCTTCGCGGTGGCGGACAAGGTCGGCGTGCTGGCCGAGATCGCCGCGGCGATGCGCGACGCCGGCGTTTCGATCGAGAGCCTGATCCAGCGCGGCGCGAACGCCGACGGCAGCGTGCTGGTCGCGATCGTCACCCACGATGCACCCGAGCGCGCGATCGAGCAGGCGCTGGAGCGGCTGCGCGGCTCGCAGAGCCTGACCGGCCAGCCGCTGTGGATGCACATCCTCGAATAGTCCCGTCGTGCTCCCGCGCAGGCGGGAGCCCAGAGCGCCAGACGCTGCGACTGCCAGTGCGAGGGGTGCTGGGTTCCCGCCTGCGCGGGAACACGGATGGGGGCCACCGCGCAGCAGCGACGAGAGCCTGTTTACATCGGGCAATCGCCCCGCTATCGGGGCACCCCATGTCCATGATGGCCAAAACCATTAGCACCAAGCCGACCCGCTTTTGCGGGGCGGTCCGGTCGTGCTGAAGGTCTAACCTCAAGCCCATCCGGACACAGCCCCGCGGATACGCGGGGCGGCCTTGATCGACAGGACCATCGAACCCCGCGCCTCCGCACAGACAGGAGACGCGTACCCATGACCAATTTCCGCCCCTCGCCCGATCGCCTCGCCGTGGGGATCGTCGGTGCCACCGGCCTCGTCGGCAGCATGATGCTGAACATGCTCGCCGAACGCCGCTTCCCGCTCACCGCGCTGCGGCTGTTCGCCTCGGCGCGCTCAGCCGGCACGACGGTGCCGTTCAAGGGCAACGCGATCACCGTGGAGGATGCGGCGACCGCCGATTTCAGCGGGCTCGACATCGTGTTCTTCTCGGCCGGGGGCAGCACATCGAAGGCGCTGGCGGAGAAAGTCGCAGGCGCAGGCGCGGTGGTGATCGACAACAGCTCGGCATGGCGCAGCGACCCGCTGGTCCCGCTGGTCGTCGCCGAAGTGAACCCCGACGCGCTGCGGCATCTGCCCAGGGGCATCGTCGCCAACCCGAATTGCACGACGATGGCGGCGATGCCGGTGCTCAAGCCGCTCCACGATGCGGCGGGCCTCACCCGGCTGGTGGCGAGCACCTATCAGGCGGTGTCGGGCGGCGGCATGGAGGGTGTGCGCGAACTCGAGGAGCAGATCGTCGCGGGCGCGGCCGACTGCGCCACGCTCGCGCAGGACGGGGCCGCGGTGAAGCTCGGCGTGCCGCGCAAGTGGGCGGCGCCGATCGCCTATAACGTGGTGCCGCTCAACTATGTGCTGGTCGAGGACGGTTATACCGAGGAGGAGCTGAAGCTGCGCGACGAAAGCCGCAAGATCCTCGACCTGCCCGATCTCGCCGTCTCGGCGACGTGCGTGCGCGTGCCGGTGTTCACCGGCCACTCGCTGTCGATCAACGTCGCGTTCGAACGGCCGATCTCGGTGAGCGAGGCGAACGGGCTGCTGCGGAGCGCCCCCGGCGTCGAATTGGTAGCGGTGCCCAACCCGCTCGCCGCCACCGGCAAGGACGCGGTGTTCGTCGGCCGCGTGCGCCCCGATCCGACCGTGGCGAACGGACTGTCGCTGTTCGTCACCGGCGACAATCTGCGCAAAGGTGCCGCGCTCAACGCGGTGCAGATCGCCGAGGTGCTGCTCGAACAGGCGGCCGAGCAGCGCGTCGCCGCGTAACGGAACGAGCTGGGCGAGGTCGCGTGCGGGCACGTGCTTCGACTTCGCTCAGCACGAACGGGAGAGAGGAACGGACACATACTCCCGCCCTCCTCCTTAGCTGGGAGCAACCGGCAGCTCTTACGATCTCGAATCCATCAATGTATGCGGCGCGCTCGCCTCCAACCGTTCGCCCTGAGCGAAGTCGAAGGGCGTGCCCCTTCGCCGCCGCCCAGATGCTTACGGCGCGAGCGGCCGCTCGCCGCTCGGGTGGACACCGCTGGCGGTGCTGGCGGTGACGCCAACGCCGGAGCCGCAGCCGACGAGAAAAAGCGACTTCTCCTGGCAATTGTTGGTGCGCGCGAACAGCCGCTCGCGCTCGGCGGGGACGCCTTCGTACATCGGGTCGCCGGGATCATGCTCGACAAGCGGCGCGCGGTAGCGATCGGCGGCGCGGCGGCCGCACACCACGACATCGTCACCATCGGGGCGCCCGCACGCGGGCGTCGCCCGGGTCAGGCTTTCATAGGTGGCGATGGCGGCAGCGGCGGGCGTATCGGGTGCGGCAAGCAGCAGGAGCAGCGCGATCGCCATTGCAGCCTCACGGACGAATCGGGATCAGGCAGCGACGATGAACCCGCCGCAGAACGTCGTCAACGCGCGGCGGCGGCCCGCTTCGGCGCGGCGAGCGCGACGATATGGTCGAACACCGCCGCATGCAGCGGGCGCACGAACGCGCAGCCGTAGAAATGGCGGCGATTCCACTTCACCGTCGCCTCGAGCCCGGCCATGCCCGGAATCCTCAGCCAGATCGTCGCGCCGGGTTGGATACGGTAGATCGTCTCGATCTGGAAGCCGGTGCACGACAGGTCGGTCACGTCGATGTCGAGCTTGTCGGTCCCCATCATCCGCACCTGCGCGCGGATCGCCACCGTGCTGCGGGCGGCGGCGCGCGTTTCGCTGCGATTGGTGTCCTGCTCTTCCATCGGATCAGCATAGCGCGCGAGGGTTAACGAATCCTCACGCCACCGGCGCGACGCCGAGCCGGGGAATGTCGATCGCCGGGCAGCGATCCATCACCACCTTGAGCCCCGCCGCCTCGGCGCGCGCGGCGGCGGCTTCGTTCACGACGCCCAACTGCATCCACACCGCCTTCGCGCCGATGCGGATGGCGTCGTCGACCGCGTCGCCGGCGGCGGCCGAGTTGCGGAAGATATCGACAAGGTCGATTGGGTCGCCAAGCTGATCGAGATCGCGGAACACGAACTCGCCGTGGATATGCTCGCCGGTGATCTGCGGGTTGACCGGGATCACGCGGTAGCCGTGATCCTGCAAGCGCTTCATCACCCCCCAGGACGGGCGGCTCGGCCGGTCGGACGCGCCGACCAGGGCGATGGTGCGCGTTTCCTCGAGGAGCGCCTTGATCCCTGCATCATCGGTGATCGGCATCAGCTTGCCTCCGTTTCGATCCAGCGCACCACAGCGTCGGCAATCGATCCGAACGCGGCACCTTCGGGACCGTTCCCGGCGGCGGGCGGCATGCCTGCGTCCGAACCCGTGCGGATCGCGATATCGAGCGGGATGCGGCCGAGGAAGGCGATGCCGAGTTCGCGCGCCGCCGCCTCCGCGCCGCCCTGCCCGAACGGGTTCGACACCTCGCCGCAATGCGGGCAGGCGTAGCCCGCCATGTTCTCGACGAGGCCGATGATCGGGATGCCCGCCTTGGCGAACAGGTCGATCGCACGGCGAGCGTCGATCAGCGCGAGATCCTGCGGGGTCGAGACGATCACCGCGCCGGCGGGGCGGTGCTTCTGGATCATGGTGAGCTGCACGTCGCCGGTGCCGGGCGGCAGATCGAGCACCAGAGTATCGGCATTGCCCCAGTTGGCATCGACCAACTGGCCGAGCGCCCCCGCCGCCATCGGCCCACGCCACGCGATCGCCTGATCGGCGGCGACCAGCATCCCCATCGACAGCAGCGGCACCCCGAACGGAGTGGTCACGGGTTGCAGTACCTTGTCCTGCGCTGTCGGCTTGCTGCCCTCGACGCGCATCAGCTTGGGCTGCGACGGGCCGTAGATATCGGCGTCGACCAGCCCGACCCGCCGCCCGCGCGTTTGCAAGCCGATCGCGAGATTGGCCGAGACGGTCGATTTGCCGACCCCACCCTTGCCGCTCGCCACCGCGATCGACAGGCGGCGCGTGCGCTGGCTGGTGAGCGCGACGCGCACCGTCTCGATTCCCCGCACCGCCAGCGCGGCGGCGCGCACCCGCGCCTCCAGCGGTTCGTGTTCCTCGGGCGCGAGGCCGGTCACGTCGAGGATGATGCTGGCGCGGGTGTCCTCCACGCGGGCGGTGGCGCGGGTGCCGGCGACGGGCGCGAGGGCGGCATTCAACAGGGCTGGATCGGTCATCGCCGGGCAGATAGGGTCGTTACGGCCGCTTGGCACTATTTTTCGCGCAAACCCGTACCTATAGAGGTGTGATGACGATCCTTACGGGCTGGTTCCAGCGTCCCCCTCTCCTCAACAGCGACGACAAGAGCCCGTGGGGCGGCGGCTCCGGTTCCGGCGGGGGTTCGGGCGGCGGCGGCGACGACGGCAAGGGCCCGCGCAATCCGTGGGCGCCGCAGCCGGGCAGCGGCGGCGGCCGGCGTATCCCGGGGCCGAGCGCGCTGGACGAGTTCATCAAGCGCGCGCGGAGTGGCGGTGGCGGCGGATCGGGCGGCGGTGGCCGTCCGCGCATTCCCGGCACGCCGAGCGCAGGCACGCTCTGGCTGATCGGCGTCGCCATCATCGTGGTGATGTGGATCGCGTTCACCTCGATCCACGCGATCGGCCCGCAGCAGCGCGCGGTCGTCACCTTCTTCGGCCGCTATGCCGGCACGCTTGAGCCCGGCATCCGCCTGACGCTGCCCGCGCCGTTCAACTCCGTGATGAAGGTCGACGTACGCGAGATCAAGACCGACACCTTTCCCGAGAATGGTGGCGAGAACCTGATGCTGACCGGCGACCAGAACGTGGTCGATGTCGATTATTCGGTGCGCTGGGATATCAGCAACCCGCAGGATTACGTCTTCCAGATCGCCGATCCCAAATCGACGCTGCGCGCCACCGCCGAGAGCGCGATGCGCGCGGTAATGGCTAACGCCACGCTCGACGATGCGATCGGCTCGGGCCGCGATGCGATGGAGGTCAAGGTCCAGCAGAACATGCAGGCGATCCTCGACAGCTATAATGCCGGCATCCGCATCCAGGGCGTCGCGATCAAGGGCGCGCAGCCGCCCGAACAGGTGGTCGAGGCGTTCAAGAAGGTATCTGCCGCGCAGCAGGAGGCGCAAGGCAACATCAACAAGGCGCGCGGCTATGCGCAGCAGAAGCTCGCGCTCGCGCAGGGCGACGCGGCGGCGTTCGACGTGATCTACGCCCAGTACAAGCTCGCGCCCGAGGTGACGCGCAAGCGTCTGTATTATGAGACGATGGAACAGGTGATGGCGCGCAGCGACAAGACGATCATCGAGGCGCCGGGCGTCGTGCCGTACCTGCCGCTGCCCGGCAACGCGCGCCGCGTTCCGGACGTGCAGACGACCGCCCCGCAAACGCCCGTGCCCGCGCAGGGAGACGCCCAGTGACGCGCTCGCTCCGCAACCCGATCGCGATCGGCATCGTCGTGCTGCTCGCACTGATCCTGATCGCCAGCACCTTCGCGATCGTGCCCGAGACCAAGCAGGCGGTGATCCTGCGCTTTGAGCAACCCGTCGGCGGGGCGATCAACCGCTGGCAGCCGCATGAGGTGTTCGGCCGCTCGGGCGCGGGCCTCGTCGCCCGCATCCCGTTCATCGACCGGATCGTGTGGGTGGACAAGCGCGTGCTCGACGTCGATCTGGAGAACCAGCCGGTACTCTCGACCGACCAGCTCCGGCTCGAGGTCGACGCCTATGCCCGCTTCCGCATCGTCGATCCGTTGAAGGCGGTGGTGTCGACCGGCAGCACCTCCGTCACCGAACAGCGCGTAATCGACCAGCTCCAGCCGCTGTTCAGCTCGGCCTTGCGCAACGAACTCGGCAAGCGGCCGTTCGCGGCTCTGCTCAGCCCCGAGCGCGGTCAGGTGATGGACAACATCCAGGCCGGCCTGCAACGCCTCGCCGCGCAATACGGCGTGCAGATCGTCGACGTTCGGATCAAGCATGCCGACCTGCCTGACGGCGCACCGCTGCAAAGCGCGCTCGACCGGATGAAGACCGCGCGCGAACAGGAAGCGCTCACCATCCAGGCGAAGGGCCAGCAGACCGCGCAGATCATCAGTGCCGAGGCGGATGCCCGCGCCGCGCAGATCTATGCCGAAAGCTTCAACAAAGACCCCGACTTCTACGATTTCTACCGCGCGATGCAGTCGTACCGTTATACCTTTGGCGATAGTGCCAAGGGGCAGACGTCGATGGTGCTGTCGCCCGACAATGCGTATCTGAAAGAGTTTCAGGGGCGGCGTTGATCGCGTCTTTCCGCTTGTTCATATTCAATCACCGTTCAGCAACCTTAGCTAAGGTCGGCGCGTTGCCCCACTAAGGCACACGGAAGGAATCAACCCACGTGCGATACGCTTACGCCATTACTGCTGCCATCCTTCTCAGCGGCACCGCAGCCGCCGTCGCGCTAGAACCGCCCGCGCAGACCGCGCAGAACGAACCGGGCGCGATCGCTGCGACCGTGCCGCGCGCCGGCGCGCCGATGAGCTTTGCGGACATGGTCGCCAAGTTGCAGCCGGCGGTGGTCAACATCTCGACCAGCCAGCACATCAAGGTCGAACAGCCCGCCAATCCGTTCGCAGGCACGCCGTTCGGCGATCTGTTCGGGCAGATGGGCGGCGGCCAGGGCCAGGGCCAGGGCGGCGCGCCGATCACGCGCGAGGCGACCTCGCTCGGCTCGGGCTTCATCATCTCGCCCGACGGCTATATCGTGACCAACAATCACGTCGTCGCGCCCGGCGCGAAGGGGGCGACGGTCGACTCGATCACCGCGATCATGATCGATCGCAAGGAATATAAGGCCAAGCTGATCGGCCGCGATCCGACCTCGGACCTCGCGCTGCTCAAGATCGACGCGACCAACCTGCCCTTCGTCAAGTTCGGCGATTCGAGCCGCGCGCGCGTCGGCGACTGGGTGATCGCGATCGGCAATCCGTTCGGCATCGGCTCGACCGTGACGGCGGGCATCGTCTCGGCGCTGCACCGCGTCACCGGCGGCGGCGCCTACGATCGCTTCATCCAGACCGACGCGGCGATCAACCAGGGCAATTCGGGCGGCCCGATGTTCGACATGACCGGCGCGGTGATCGGCATCAACTCGCAGATCTACGCCGGCCAGTCGGGCGGCAACATCGGCATCGGCTTCGCGATTCCGGCGGAAGACGCCAAGCCCGTCATCGACAAGCTGATGAAGGGCACCAAGATCGCGCGCGGCTACCTCGGCGTCGGCCCGCAGCCGATCGACGACGATATCGCCTCGGCGCTGGGCCTCCAGAAGAACCACGGCGAGATCCTGCGCTCGATCGAGCCCAACGAAGCCGCGGCCAAGGCCGGGCTCAAGGTTGGCGACGTCGTCACCTCGGTGAACGGCAAGGACGTCACGCCCGATCAGTCGCTGAGCTACCTCGTCGCCAACGTGACGCCGGGCACGCGCGTGCCGATCGGCATCATCCGCCAGGGCAAGCCGATGACGGTCAACGCGGTGATCGGCACGCGCCCGTCGGAAGACGCGCTCGCCGCCAAGGTCGGGGGCGACGATGACGACGATGCGCTCGGCGGTGACGACGACGGCCAGCAGAACGCACCTTCGGCCTCGGCCAACGCGCTTGGCGTGACGGTGCAGACGCTCACCCCGGCGATCGCGCGCAGCCTCAACATCGATTCGTCGGTGCAGGGCGTGGTGATCTCGACCACCGATCCGGCGAGCGACGCGGGCCAGAAGCTCAAGCGCGGTGATGTCATCATCTCCGCCAACGGCACGCCGACCACCACGCCGGCAGCGCTGGCCGCGGTGATCGCGCAGGCCAAGCGCGAGGGCCGGGAGCAGGTCGCGCTGTACGTGCAACGCGGGCGGATGCCGGCGCTGTTCGTGGCGATCAAGCTGAAGAAGTAAGCGATACTCGCCGCCACCTGAGCAGGTGGCGGCGCACGCCGTCGCCCCGGCGCAGGCCGGGGCCGCTGTGTTTGGTGTGAGAGAATCGCCTCATTACGCAGCGGCCCCGGCCTGCGCCGGGGCGACGTGCGTTTAACACCTCCCTCTCTAAACCCTTGCGTTCCCGCGAAGGCGGGAACCTAGCCTGGGCTCCCGCCTTCGCGGGAGCACATGAGCCACGATTACGGCCGGTGCTGCGCCGCCAGCACCTCACGCACCCGCGCCAGTGCCGCACCTCTCGCATCGGTCTCCCCCAGCAATGCGAAGGTGCCGTTGAGCGCGAACATGCAATGCCCATGCACCATCGCCACCATCGATCGCGCCAGCGCCGCCGCCGCGCCGCGCCGCGCGCGCGGCAGCACCGCCGCCACCTCCGCCTCGACCAGCCCGGTCAGTTCGGCACGCTGGCGCAGGTACTCCTCGGGCAATGGTGCATCGGGGGCCAGACGGTGATCGTAGATCGCCATCCAAAGCTTCGGATTGGCCTCGGCGAAGTCGAAATAGCCCTCGACCAGCGCGGCGATCCGGTCCGCGCCTGCTGCCTCCAGCCGCGCACGGATCAGCGCGGCCCAGGCAAGAAAAGTGCGGCTGTTGACCGCCAGCACCAGCCGATCAAGGCTGCCGAACACATTGTAGATCGTCCCGATCGAATAGCCGATCCGCTTCGCCACCTCGCGCGCGGAGAAGGCCTGAAAGCCGACTTCCGCCATCAGCGCGTGCGCGTGGCCGAGTATCAGTTCCTCAAGCTCTGCGCGGCTATGGTCGGATCGGCGGCCCATCTCCATCGTGTACGCCAAAAATTGAACGCTGTCGAATTTTTATATTGAACACCGCTCATTTCTGTGCGACATACGATCGTCGGCACCGCGCCGGCAACGAAAGCGCATCCGCCCCGTTGGAGGTGACAATGTCGGCACCCGATTTCTCGCTCCTCGCCAAGCGCCGCTACGGCCCGCTGTTCGTCGTGCAGTTCTTCGGGGCGTTCAACGACAACGTCATCCGCTTCGGCATGATCTTCCTCGCGACCTATGGCCTCGGTCGCACGGCCTCGCCGATCGATCCCGAACTGCTGCCGTCGATCGCGCTTGGGCTATTCATGCTGCCCTATTTCCTGTTCTCGGCGCTCGCCGGGCAGATTGCCGATGCGATCGACAAGGGCCGGCTGATCCGTATCATCAAGACGTTCGAGATCGGCATCATGGCGGTGGCGCTGGCGGGCTTCTGGCTGTCGTCGGTGTGGCTGCTGCTCGCGGCGCTGCTGATGCTTGGCTTGCATTCGACGTTCTTCGGGCCGGTCAAATATTCGATCCTGCCGCAGCACCTGCGTGAAAACGAGATGATGGGCGGCACCGGGCTGATCGAGGCCGGCACGTTCCTCGCGATCCTCGCCGGCCAGTTGCTCGGCGGCAACGTCGCTCCGGCGATCGCGGCGAGCATCGCGATGGGCTGCGCGGTGATCGGTCTGGTCGCGGCGCTGGCGATTCCGGCGGCACCGCCATCGGGTCAGCATCACCGTATCGACTACAACATCGTTCGCGGCACCTGGGACATCCTGCGCACGGCGACCAAGGGTCGCGGCATCTGGCTGGCCGTGCTCGGCATCAGCTGGTTCTTCGCGGTGGGCGGCCTCGTCGCGACCGACGTTCCGATCCTGGTCAAGGACCAGATCCACGGCGAGGCCTATGTCGTAGATCTGTTCCTGGTCATCTTTTCGGTCGCGATCGGCGTCGGCTCACTCGCGGTCAACCGGCTGCTCAAGGGTGAGGTTTCCGCCAGATACGTGCCGACTGCGGCGTTGCTGATGGCGGCGGGCCTGATCGACCTGTGGATCGCCACCGACCGGTTCGTCGCGACCGGACCGACCGGCATTGCGCAGTTCATCGCCGATCCGCAGGGCTGGCACGTCATAGTCGCGCTGGCGCTCACCGCGTTCGGCGGGGGCATGTTCGTGGTGCCGCTGTACGCGATCATCTCGACCTTCACCGCGCCCGAGGAACGCTCGCGCGTCATCTCGGCGAACAACGTGATGAACGGTGTCGTCACGGTGCTGCTGGTCGGCGCGATCACCCTGCTCGCCAGCACCGGCACCAGCGTGCCCGGTACGATCGGCACGCTCGGCTTTTCCACGCTCGCGGTCGCGCTGATCTCGTGCTGGCTGCTGCCCGAGACGGTCATCAAGGCGGTAATGCGCGCAGGCCTCAAACTGCTGTACCGCGTCGACGTGCAGGGCGCGGAGAACATGCCGCAGCCGGGCGAGCGCGCGGTGGTGGTGGTCAACCACGTGTCGTGGCTCGACGGGCTGCTGCTCGCGGTGTTCCTGCCGGGCAAGCCGGTGTTCGCGGTGCATACCGAGGTGACCAAGCGCTGGTGGATGGCGCCCGCGCTGAAGCTGTTCCGCGCCTTTCCGGTCGATCCGACCAACCCGATGTCGGCCAAGGCGATGGTGCGGAGCGTGAAGGAGGGAAATACGCTCGTCATCTTCCCCGAAGGCCGCATCACCGTAACGGGCGCGCTGATGAAGGTGTTCGACGGCCCCGGCATGGTCGCCGACAAGGCGGACGCGCCGATCGTGCCGGTGCGGATCGACGGCGCGCAGTTCACGCCCTTCTCATACCTGCGCGGCAAGGTGCGGCTGCGGATGTTCCCCAAGATCAGCCTGATCGTGCTGCCGCCGCGCCGCTTCCACATCGAGGGCGAGATGACCGCGCGTCAGCGTCGCGCCGCCGCGGGACGCGAACTCTACGACCAGATGAGCGGGATGATCTTCGCGACCTCGCATATCGACCGCACGTTGTTCGCGGCGCTGCTCGACGCGCGCCACCTCGGCGGCGCGAAGAAGCCGGTGGTCGAGGATGTGCAGCGCCACCCCCTCACCTACTCCCGCCTCGTCACCGGCAGCATCGCGCTCGGCCGTGCGCTCGAACCCGGCACCAAGCCTCGCGAAAACATCGGCGTGCTGCTGCCCAACGTGTCGGCGGTGGTGGTGACGTTCTTCGGATTGCAGTCAATCGGCCGCGTGCCGGCGATGCTCAACTACACCGCCGGGCTCGCCAACCTGAAGGCGGCGTGCCAAGCCGCCGAGGTGCGCACGGTGGTGACCGCGCGCGCCTTCGTCGAACAGGCGAAGCTCGGCGCGGTGATCGAGGGGCTTACCGCCGAGGGGATCGCCGTGCGCTACCTCGAAGACGTGCGCGCCGGCATCGGCACCGGCGCGAAGCTGCGCGCGCTGGTCGCCTCGCACTTCGCCGAGCGCGCGCAGGCGCGCCGCCGCATCGCGCCGACCGATCCCGCCGTCATCCTGTTCACCAGCGGCTCGGAAGGGCTGCCCAAGGGCGTGGTGCTGACGCACCGCAATCTGCTCGCCAACTGCGCGCAGATCGGCGCGCGGATCGACTTCAACGGCTCCGACATCGTGCTCAACGCGCTGCCGGTATTCCACAGCTTCGGGCTGACCGGCGGCGTGCTGCTGCCGATCCTGTCGGGAGTGAAGACGATCCTGTATCCCAACCCGCTGCACTATCGGATCGTGCCCGCGCTCGCCTATGATGCGAACGCCACGATCCTGTTCGGCACCGATACGTTCCTCGCCGGCTATGCGCGGATGGCGCATAACTACGACTTCTATTCGATGCGCTACGTCGTCGCCGGCGCGGAGCGGGTGAAGGACGAGACGCGCAAGGCCTGGATGGAGAAGTTCGGGCTGCGCATCCTCGAAGGCTATGGCGCGACCGAGGCGGGGCCGGTGATCGCGGTCAACACGCCGATGCACTTCAAGACCGGCAGCGTCGGGCGGCTGCTCCCCAATATCGAGGGCAAGCTCAACGCGGTGCCCGGCATCGAGGGCGGCGGCAAACTGTCGATCCGCGGGCCGAACGTGATGGCGGGCTATCTCAAGGCGGACAAACCGGGCGTGCTGCAACCGGCCGAGGGCGGCTGGCACGACACCGGCGATATCGTCGATGTGGACGCGGCCGGGTTCGTCACTATCAAGGGCCGCGCCAAACGCTTCGCCAAGATCGGCGGCGAGATGGTCTCGCTGCCGGCGGTAGAAGGCTATGTGGCGGCGGTCTGGCCCGATGCTGCCCACGCGGTGGTGACGCGCCCCGACGCCAAGAAGGGCGAGCAACTCGTTCTGTTCACCACGCAGAAGGACGCCAAGGTCGCCGATCTGCAGGCTTGGGGCCGCGCCAACGGTGTGGCGGAACTGGCGATCCCGCGCGACATTCGCACAGTCGAGGCGCTGCCGGTGCTCGGCACTGGCAAGACCGATTACGTCACGATGGGCGCGATGGCATCGGGCGAGACTAATGCAAAGACGTGACACCTCTTCGCAGATGCACAAATTCACGGAACTGAAACCATGCTGACGCCGTAACGTCTTTCGTCGCTCCTACCCGCCGGCTCGATTGCAATGCCGTAAGGGGCCGACGAATGAACAGCTACGCCGTATCGATGCTCGCGCTGGCGACCGCACTCCTGCCGGTCGCCGCTCATGCCGAGGACGTTCCGGCGGCACCGGCGGCGGATGTCGCCCCCGCCGAGGGTGCGGCCACCCCCGACGGCGGCGAAGGCCAGATCGTCGTCACCGGCCGGCGCACGCGCTCGGTGGTGGAGCTCGACGGCACGCAGATCCAGAAGGAGCTGCCCGGCATCAACCCGCTGAAGGCGATCCAGACACTGCCCGGCGTCACCTTCCTCACCGCCGATCCGTGGGGCAATAACGAACAGAACATCTCGCTGTTCATCCACGGCTTCAACGCGCAGCAGCTCGGTTACACGCTCGACGGCATCCCCTTGGGCGACCAGACCTATGGCAATTACAACGGCCTCTCGCCGCAGCGCGCGATCATCTCGGAGAATGTCGGCCGCGTCACGCTGGCGAGTGGTGCGGGCGATCTCGGCACCGCCTCGACCAGCAACCTCGGCGGCACGATCGACACCTTCTCGAGCGATCCCAAGGCGGAGCGCGGCGGCACGATTTCGCAGACGTTCGGCAGCTACAACACGTACCGCACCTTCGTACGCGTCGACAGCGGCGATCTCGGCGGCGGCAATGCCTTCTATCTGTCGGGCGTTCGGCAGGATGCGAAGGCGTGGGACTTCAACGGCCATCAGGGCGGCTATCAGGCCAACGGCAAGTTCGTGCACGACGACGCCACCGGACGGCTCACCATCTACGGCGCCTATTCGGACAAGACCGAACCGAACGAGGACGCCACCGTCATCAACATCAGCAAGGGCGAGCTGCCCGGCACCGTGCCGTATGCGCGGCCGTTCCTGTACCCCGACTTCAAAGGCGCGCAGACCTATCTCTCGTCGGGTGCGTACAAGGCGGCATCCGACAATTACCGCAATTATTACAGCGACGCGCAGCGCACCGACTACCTGGGCTATGTGAAGTACGACTGGCACGTTTCCAGCAACATCACCTGGTCGAACCAGGGCTATTATCATCACAACGACGGCGTCGGTGTGGTGGCGGGGCCGATCGACGTGGCGGGCCTGCCCGGGCTGTTCTCCTTCTATTACCCCGGCGTCGCGGGCAGCAGCCCGACCTCGGCGGCGAACCTCGCCCGGCTGAGCACGATCTTCGGCGGTTCGGGCCTCGCCACGCGCACGACCGAATACCGCATCGACCGCGAGGGCGCGATCTCGACGCTGAACGCGACGTTCGGCAACCACGAGATCGAGCTGGGCGGCTGGTACGAGCATCAAAGCTCGTCGGCGTATCGCCGCTGGTACGCGCTCGACGTCAACAATCCGTCGTCGCCCTACACGCGCCCGCACGATCTCGCCGCCCCCCTCATCACGCAGTACGGCAGCGAAATCCGCGTCGACGAGATCCAGACGCACCTTCAGGATACGTGGCGCATCCTGCCGAGCGTGACGATCCTTGCCGGCTTCAAGAGCACGTTCCAGCGCGCGAGCCAGACCGTGCCGGTCCAGCCGATCCCCGGCTCCTTCTCGAACTCCACCGCGCTGCCGGTCGGCAAGCTCAACACCGACAAGGCGTTCCTGCCCGAGATCGGCGCGACGTGGGAGGTCGACGGCAACACCCAGCTTTTCGTCAACGCGCAGCAAAACATCCGCCAGTTCCCGACGAGCGCCGCCACCGGCCTGTCGCCGTTCGCGCTCGGCAGCCAGCCGGTGTTCGAGGATTTCAAGGCGAACGTGAAGCCCGAGACGAGCTGGACCTACGAAGTCGGCACGCGCGCGCATTATGCGATCACCGGCGCCGGGCCGCTGACCGCGTTCGAGGGCCAGCTCAGCTATTACCACGTCGACTTCAGCAACCGCCTGCTCGCGCTGAGCCCGACCACGGTCATCACCTCGATCATCAGTGGGGCCGCAATCATCCAGAACGTCGGCAGCGTGAAGACCGACGGCATCGACTTCGCCGCGACCCTGCGCTTCGGCCCGCATTTCTCGATCTACGATGCGGCGTCGTACAACGACTCGAAGTACCAGCAGAACTATTCGACCGGCGTGCCCGCGGTCGTCGTGCCGACCGCGGGCAAGCAGGTGCCGGGCTCGCCGATGTGGCTCAACAAGACGGTGGTGTCGGCCAATTACGGCGCGTTCGACGTGCAGCTGATCGGCGATTATCTCGGCAAGCGCTACGCCACCTACACCAACGACCTATCGGTGCCGGCGTACTTCACGCTGTCCGGGCGGATCGGCGTGGCGATCCCGCTTGGCGACGCGATGTTCGTGCGCAAGCTGAACCTCAGCCTCAACGTCACCAACATCACCGACAAGAAGGCGGTATCGACCATCACGATCGGCTCGGCGACCAACACCTACAACGCCTTCCCGGTCGCGCCGCGGCAGGTGTTCGGCACGGTCAGCTTCGACTTCTAAAACCGATCGTGTCGGTAAGGTCGCGGGGAAACACTCCGCGACCTACCTCATCGGGGAGGTTCGCTGCTGCGGCGTCAGTCCTGCGTCGCGCCGAAGGCCAGCGCCTCTGCCGACCCGACTTCCTCGTCGCCGGCGAACAGCCGGTCCAGCCGGGCGCGCACGTCGTTGCGGTAGTTCTTTGCGGCCATCGCACGCGGCGCGCCCACGGACACCTGATCGGCGATCGCGTCCTTGATCCGGTCGATCGCCGGTTCTTCGAGCACATTGGCGCGGCGCAGCTCGATGCAAAGCTGCACTAGTCCGATCGCGGTCGCCTGCGCCCTCAACTCGACGTTCGTCAGCTCCCAATGGAGCTTCTTCTGTTGATCGTACGTCTTGGTCATCTCGGCAGTCCTCTCCAACGCGAGCGTCGCCGTCTCTGGCTGACAGCGGCGCTCCCGAGCAGAGTAGCAGCGGTCGGCCGCCTCGCAATAGGCGAGACCGCCACGCGCGCTCAGCGGCGGAGCGGATCGTCGCGCACCGGATCTTCGGTCGCCAAGCCACCGCCTAGCGATCGATACAGTTCGACCAGGTTGCTCTCCCGGTTCAACCGCGTCGTGACGAGCTGCTGCTGCGCGGAATAGGCGGTGCGCTGCGAATCGAGCGTCGTCAGGAAGGATTCCACCCCGGCGCGGTAGCGCGCATCGGAAATCCGCAAGGCGGCGGTGGCGGCGTTGACGCGTGCGGTCTGCGCCGCGACCTGCTCGTCGATGGTGCCGCGCTGCGCCAGCGCGTCGGCGACCTCGCGGAACGCGGTCTGCACCGCTTTCTCGTAGGTCGAAACCGCCGCCTGCTGCTGTGCCTCCGCCGCGCGCAGATTGCCGCGCAGCCGCCCCCCGTCGAAGATCGGCAGCGAGATCGACGGTGCGGCGGTGTAGGTGAAGCTGCCGCCAGCGAACAGCCCGCTCAGCGCGGTGCTGATCGTGCCGACCGTAGCGGTGAGCGAGATGTTCGGGAACAGCGCCGCGCGCGCCGCGCCGATATTGGCGTTCTGCGCGATCAGCTGATGTTCGGCCTGGAGCACGTCGGGCCGGCGCAGCAGCACCGTCGAGGCGATCCCGGCGGGGAGCACCTGCAAGGCCGCACCGCCGTCGCCCAGCCCCTGCGGCAGCATCGCCGGCGTAACCGGCGCACCGACCAGCAGATCGAGCGCATTCTTGTCCTGCGCCAGCCGCGTCTTCAGCACCGCGATATCGTTGCGGGCGGCCTGATAGGTGGTTTCCGCCTGCCGCGCCTCGAGTTCCGAGGCGACGCCGATGCGGAACTGTGCGCGCGTAAGCTCGAGCGATTGCGCGAACGACGTGAGCGACTCGTGCGAAATGCGCAGCTGGTCCTGATCCGACGCGAACGTCAGCCACGCGGTCGCGATCTCGGCAATTAGGCTGATCCGCGTCGAGCGCTGCGCCTCCTCGGTCGAGAAATATTGTTCGAGCGCGGCACGGCTGAGGTTGCGGACCCGCCCGAACAGATCGACCTCATAAGCGGAGACGCCGACGTTCAGCGAGTAATATTGCAGATCCGTCGAGCCCGAGCCGACCGCGGCGGCGCTGCTGCCGGTGCCGGTCGCCGCGCCGGTGCTCGTGCCGGTCGTGCTGCCGGTGCCCGTCGCCGCGCCGCCGCTCGCCGCACCTGCCACGGTACTGGCCGCGCCCTGCACGTTGTTGGTGTAGGTGGCCGAACCGGACACGCCCACGGTCGGCAGAAGGTCCGCGCGCTGGACGCGGTATTGCGCGCGCGCCTGAAGCACGTTGGCCGCCGCAACGCGCAGGTCGCGATTGTTCTCCAACCCCAGCGCGATGGTGGCGCGCAGGCGATCGTCGGTGAAGAACGTGCGCCAGCCGATCTGCGTGACATCGGCCGCATCGCTCGCCGCCGCGGGATAGACGCCGCCGGTGGGAAGCGCAGCCGGCACTTCGCCGGCCGGACGCACGTATTTCGGCGCGAGGTTGCAGCCGGCGAGCGTGGTGGCCGCGAGCAGGCCGAGAACGCATTTGCTCTTCATCACACCTCAGGCTCCCTGCGGCGCGGGCGTATCGCCCCGCGCGCCGTCTTCCGGCCGTCCATCATGGGGCGGACGCTCGTCGATATCACGGCCTTCCTCCTTGCCATGGCGGAACAGGCGCAGCACGACCACGAAGAACATCGGCACGAAGAAGATCGCCAGGATCGTCGCCGACAACATGCCGCCGACCACCGCACGCCCGATCGCATTCTGCCCACCCGCACCCGCACCGTTGGCGATCGCCAGCGGGAACACGCCGAAGATGAACGCGAGGCTGGTCATCAGGATCGGTCGCAGGCGCAGCTTCGCCGCCTCGATCGCGGCGTCGAACGGCGCCAGCCCCTCGCGCATCTTCTCCTCGGCGAACTCGACGATGAGGATCGCGTTCTTGGCCGAAACGCCGATCGTGGTGATAAGGCCGACCTGGAGGTAGATGTCGTTGTTGAGACCGGTCAGCTTCGCCGCCAGCAGCGCGCCCACCACGCCCAGCGGCACGACCAGCATCACCGAGATCGGCACCGACCAGCTTTCATAAAGCGCGGCGAGGCACAGGAACACGATAAGCAGCGACAGGCCGTACAGCGCCGGCGCCTGCCCGCCCGAAAGCTGCTCCTCGTAGCTGAGACCAGTCCATTCGAGCCGGGTGCCGGGCGGCAGCTTGGCCTGCATGTCCTGCATCGCCTTCAACGCCGCGCCGGACGAGACGCCGGGCGCCGGTTGCCCCAAGATCTCCATGGCCGGCAACCCGTTGTAGCGGGTGAGCTGCATCGGCCCCTGCCGCCACTCCAGATTGGAGAAGGCGGTGAACGGCGCCATGTTGCCGCTCGCGCCGCGCACGTAGAGCTTGCCGAGATCCTCGGGCGCGAGGCGATACGGCGCATCCGCCTGGATATAGACGCGCTTGACGCGGCCACGGTCGATGAAGTCGTTGACATACGAGCCGCCCCACGCGGTGGCGATGGTGCTGTTGACCGTCGACAGATCGAGCCCGAGCGCACCGGCCTTGTCCTGATCGACGTTGACCGCGAGCTGCGGCGCGTCGTCCAGCGCGTTCGGGCGGACGCCCACCAGCGACTTGTTCTGCGCCGCCATACCCAGCAACTGGTTGCGCGCGGCAAGCAGCTTGGCATGGCCGATCCCGCCTTCATCGACCAGTTCGAGGTCGAAGCCGGTGGCGTTGCCGAGCTCCTGCACGGCCGGCGGGATGATCGCGAAGATCAGCCCGTCCTTATAACCCGAGAACACGCCCATCGCGCGTGCGACGACATTCTGCGCCTTGTTCTTCGCGCCCGGGCGGTCCTTCCACTCCTTCATCGGCATGAACGCGATGCCGCTGTTCTGGCCCGTGCCCGCGAAGCTGAAGCCGTTGATCGTATAGACACCGCGGATCGCATCGCCGGCATCGCTCAGGAAGTGGTCGCGGATGAGGTCGAGCCCCTTCTGCGTGCGCGCCGTGGTGGAGCCCGCCGGCCCCTGCACCAGCGCGATCATCACGCCCTGATCCTCGTCCGGCAGGAAGCCCGTCGGCAGACGCAGGAACAGGAAGGCCATGCCGGCGACGATCAGCGCATAGATGATCAGCGAACGGCCAAAGCGGCGCGTGGTCGAGCGCACGCCGGTTTCATAGCGCGCGCGGCCACGGTCGAACTTGTCATTGAACCAGCGGAAGAACCGCGCGAGGGGACCGTTGCCCTCGTTCTTGTTCGGGTTGTGAGGCTTCAGGATTGTGGCGCACAGTGCTGGCGTCAGGATCAACGCGACCGCGACCGAGAGCACCATGGCCGAGACGATGGTGATCGAGAACTGGCGATAGATCACGCCGGTCGAACCGCCGAAGAAGGCCATCGGCAGGAACACCGCCGACAGCACGACGGCGATGCCGATCAGCGCGCCGGTGATCTCGTCCATCGACTTGCGCGCGGCTTCCTTCGGCGTCAGATGCTCGGTGGTGATGAGCCGTTCGACGTTCTCCACCACGACGATCGCGTCGTCGACGAGCAGACCGATCGCCAGCACCATCCCGAACAGCGTCAGCGTGTTGATCGAATAGCCCGCCGCCGCCAGCACCGCGAAGGTGCCGGTCAGCACCACCGGCACCGCGATTGTCGGGATCAGCGTCGCGCGGAAGTTCTGGAGGAACAGGAACATCACGAGAAAGACGAGGACGACCGCCTCGACCAGCGTCTCGATCACCTGCTCGATCGACAGGCGCACGAAGGGCGAGGTGTCGTAGGGGAAGATCACCTTGACGTCGGGCGGGAACTGCTTGGCGAGTTCGGTGACACGCTCCTTCACCGCGACCACGGTGTTGAGCGCGTTGGCACCCGGTGCGAGCTTGACCGAAATGCCCGAGGCGGGCTTGCCGTTCCACTGCGCCGAGAAGCCGTAGTTCTCGGCGCCGATCGCGACACGTGCGACATCGCCGAGGCGCACGATCGACCCGTCGGTGTTGGTCTTGAGGCGGATCTTGGCAAATTCCTCGGGCGAGGTCAGCCGGGACGAAACGGACACCGTCGCGTTCAGCATCTGCTCCTTTGGCGCAGGCTGCGCGCCAATCTGCCCGGCCGAAACCTGCGCGTTCTGCGCCGTCACCGCATTGGTCACGTCGGTCATCGTCAACGCATAATTGTTGAGCTTGAGCGGATCGACCCAGATGCGCATCGCATATTGCGATCCGAACACCTGCGTGTCGCCCACGCCGGCCACGCGCGACAACGGATCCTGGATCTTGGAGGCGACGATGTCGGCCAGATCCTCGTCATTGTGCTGGCCGTTTTCCGAATACAGGCCGACGAACAACAGGATGTTCTGCGTCGCCTTGGCGACCAAGATGCCCTGACGCTGGACTTCCTGCGGCAGCAGCGGCGTCGCCGCCTGCAACTTGTTCTGCACCTGGACCTGCGCAATGTCAGGGTTGGTGCCCTGCTCGAACGTGATCGTGATGGTGACGGTGCCGGCCGACGACGACGAGGCCGAGAAGTAGCGAAGGTGATCGATCCCCTTCATCTGCTGCTCGATGATCTGGGTCGTCGTGTTCTCAAGCGTCTGAGCGTCGGCACCCGGATAGGTCGCGGTGATCGACACCGCTGGCGGCGCGATCGCGGGGAACTGCGCGATCGGTAGCGTGCGCAGCGCCAGCAGGCCGGCGATGACGATCATCACTGCCAGCACGTAGGCGAAGATCGGTCGATCGATGAAATAGCGTGACATGGCGGTTTACTTGCCCTGCGGCTTGGCCTGACCCGGCTGCGGCGGCGCGCCAGCGGGCTTGGCATTGGGATCCCACGGCTTGCCCTGCACCGGCGCGCCGGGACGCAGCATCATCGCGCCTTCCACGATAACCTTGTCGCCCGGCTTGAGCCCGCTCGTCACGATCCAGTCCTCGCCGCTGGTGCGGTCGGTCCGGAGCGTGCGCGATTCGATCTTGTTGCCGGCGCCGATCACCAGCACGGTCGGCTGGCCGCGCTCGTCACGGCTGACCGCGCGCTGGGGAACCAGCATCGCCTTGGCCTGCGTACCTTCGGCCAGCACCGCACGCACGAACATGCCCGGCAGCAACAGCCCCCTGGGATTGGGGAACAGGGCGCGGATCACCTGCGATCCGGTGGTCGGATCGACCGTGACGTCGGCGAAGCGCAGCGTGCCCTCGACACCATATTCGCTGCCATCCTCAAGCTTCAGCTTGACCTTGGCGTTGCCGTCGCGCGTCAACTGGCCGCTGATGATCTGCTGACGCAGCTTGAGCAGATCCGCGCTCGATTCCTGGATATCGACATAGATCGGGTCGAGCCGCTGGATCGTCGCGAGCGCATCGGTCTGCGATGCGGATACCAAAGCGCCGGTGGTGAACAGCGAACGGCCGATCCGCCCCGCGATGGGCGCACGGATCGTGGTGCGGGCAAGGTCGATCTGCGCGGTACGCAGGGCGGCGCGCTGCGCGGCGACATCCGCCTGCGCCTGCGCGGCGGTGGTCTGCGCGTTCTCATATTCCTGTCGAGCGATCGCGTTGATCTTGACCAGTTCGCCGTAGCGCCGCGCCAGTGCCGCGCTCGATGCGATGCCGGACTGCGCCCGCGTCAGCGCGGCGCGGGCGCTGGCGACCTGCGCCTCATAGGGCGCGGGATCGATCCGGTAGAGCGGCTGGCCCTGGCGAACCATGTCGCCCTCCACGAACAGGCGCTTGAGCACGAGGCCGTTGACCTGCGGGCGGACCTCCGAAGTCTCGAACGCGGTGGTGCGGCCGGGCAGTTCGGCGGTCAGCGTCACCGGCGATTCGCGCACGGTCACATAGTCGACCATGGGCGGGCCCTTCGGCGCCTGCTGCTGCTGACCGCCGCCGCACGCCGTAACGGCAAGCGAGGCACCGGACGCCAACACACAGCGCATCAGCCGCTTGGAGAACATAGATTTTCCCGCTTGAAAAAAAGAAAGAGAGCGATCACTCACAAAAACTGTCGTTAGCCGCGCCGTCCGAGTGCGTCAACACACTCAACAGAGGATCGCGAAGTGCAGAGTGCTGAATGCCGGCCACCAGGACGCGCCGAGGCGCGCCGGCAAAACATCAAGGAAGTAGCGCGGCGCTTGTTCATCGAACATGGCTTCCATGCGACGGGTATCGCGCTGATCGCGAAAGTGTCGGGTGTTGCCGTCCAGCAATTATACCGCGATTTTCCCGCCAAGGAAGACATCGTCGCCGCGATCGTCGAGGGTGATTGTCGAAGGTTCGCCGACCTGGCCACGCTGGATCGCGCGCTGGCCGAACACGACGAGGCGGCAATACGACACTGGCTCGCCGCCGCCCCGTGCCGCAAAGACCCGGAGGCGGATCGGCTGTTTCTCGAGATCGCCGCCGAAGCCTCTCGCAACGAACGCATCAACGCCATCTTCTCGAAGTTCCGCCAGATCATGTTCGACAATATCAGCCGGGCGTTCGCCGGCTTGGCCGAAAGCGACACCGTTACCGAAGAGCATCGCCTTCAGGCGGAGGCCTTCATGATCATCTCGGTCGGTTCGGTCTGCACGCGCGCCTTGCACCACGCCGACACGCAGCGCGCGGGTGACAAGCTGATCTCTTGCCTTATGGCCGAAACGCCATAGGCACGCCGGATCGTACCACGACTCGAAGCCCGTTTCAGGCTTCATCCGGAGAGATCATGATTCTGCTTCTGCTCGCGACACTCGCATCCGATCCGGCGGCGGTGGTGAGTTCGCTCACCACCCGCCACCTCGCCGAGGAGTGCCGCGGCAAGGATACCGATTCCGCCGCCACCTTCTGCACAGGTTATCTGATGGGCGTGTTCGACACGCTGTCCGCCTCGCACCAGATCTGCCCCTCGGCGACCCGCGTCTCGACGATCGATGCGACCGCCGCCGCGCGCAAGTACATCCGCAAACATCCCAAGGCGTGGAGCCGCGCGCCCGCCTTCGTCGTGCGCGACGGGTTGCGCGCCGCCTTTCCGTGCGCGAAAAAATGATCGGCCGGGCGCGCGGAAACGCCCAACAGGTGCGCAAACGCAGCTTCGGCGATGCGTGCGCTACGATCGTAGACGAGGCGTAAGTGCGGCGTGGCTATGCGTCAGGGCGCGGAAAGCGTCGCGAGCGCATCCACGACGCGGCGGCGCAGATCGGGCTCGCGGGTGATCTCTAGCATGGCGGTGAGGCTGCTCCGCGCCGCGACCACATCGCCGTCCATGCGCTCGAGCCGTGCACGCTCCCACCAGGGGTGGCCGTACGCCGGCGCCATCACCGTCATCCGCCGATACAGTTCGAGCGCGCGGCGGCCCTGCCCGGCACGCTCGGCCCGCGCCGCCTGATTGAGCAACAGCCGGACCAGCACCGCCCGGTTCGGCATCGCCGCGATATGCTGCACGGCCGGCGCGGCGCCGGTCGCCCGGCTCGCCAGCAGCGCAGCGAGGTGCTCGCGCTCGACCAGCGCACCGCCCCGGAACGGATCGACGATGACGGGCGCCGCATCCTCGCCGATCAGGACGAGGACATGGCCGGGCACGTCAAGCACGTTCGCCTGCCAGCCGAGCCGGCGCGCCGCCGCGACGTACAGGATCGACAGGCTGACCGGCAGCCCGCGCCGCCGGTCGATCACCCGGATCAGATCGGCGTTGGCGGGGTCGTCATAGGTTTCCGCATCGCCGACAAAGCCGAATTCGTCGTTCAGCACCGCCGACAGCGCGTCGGCCCGCGCATGTGCGCTCTCCGCGCTGCCAAGCGCGTCGAGCCGGATCGCCACCGCCTCGATCAATGCTTCATACGGGGCAAGATCGGCGTCGGGGTGGTCGAGCAACGCCAGCGACAATGCTGCCTCGTCGAGCACGATATCGTCGTCGTCGACAAGGCCGAGGCGGATCAGGTTTTCATCCATGATGCCAACATGGGGTCGGCGACGCATGGCGCAAGCGCCCGCGCCTGCCGGCAGCTAAGCCTGTGCTTCTCCGGGGAAATCGGTGGCGAGACTTTCGGCACGCTGGCTCTCGATCTCGTCCAGCCGCTCGCGCATCCGCGTGGTGACCGCGTCGATCCCGAACTTGCCGAGCACGCTGCGTGCGCGCGACGATCGCCTCGCCCGCCGGATCGCCGGGCTGGTTGCCGCTATACCCGCTGGTCGTCGCCATGCATCGCGCAGGTCAGCCGCCAGCCCGCTTCGAACGGTGCCGCAAAATAGGGCAGCCCCCGCCCGACTGCGTGCGTGTTAGGCATCGGGCGGCGGTTTCGCGCCGTCATTTTCGGCCTTCCCCACAGGCGGCGTGAGTGGCACGCTTGTTGTAAGGCGCGGCGCGAGTGTCGTGCGTTCAAGGACCGGGGGCCGTTTACGTGAAGAAGATCGAGGCGATCATCAAACCGTTCAAACTCGACGAGGTGAAGGAGGCGCTGCACGAGGTCGGCGTGTCGGGCATCACCGTCACCGAGGCGAAGGGTTTCGGGCGCCAGAAGGGCCATACCGAACTGTATCGCGGCGCCGAATATGTCGTCGATTTCCTGCCCAAGGTGAAGCTGGAGGTCGTGGTTGAAGACGGCATCGCCGACCGTGTGGTCGAGGCGATCGCTGCGGCCGCGCAGACCGGCCGGATCGGCGACGGCAAGATCTTCGTCATCCCGGTCGAGACTGTGCTGCGCATCCGCACCGGCGAGCGTAACGAAGACGCGGTGTGATTTGACGCGCCGCAGCATAATGTGACAGGCAAGGCTCCTCCGGGAGCAACTTTGATTCTCCGGCGCGGGCCGGATTTTGAGCGAACCAGAAAGGGTTGGGGCATATGGCGAATTCCGCAAACGACGTCCTGAAGATGATCAAGGACCAGGAGATCGAGTGGGTCGATGTCCGCTTCACCGACACCAAGGGCGCCTGGCATCACCTGACGATGTGCGCGAGCGTGATCGGCGAGAACGAGCTGACCGACGGCCTGATGTTCGACGGCTCCTCGATCGAGGGCTGGAAGGAGATCAACGAGTCGGACATGATCCTCAAGCCCGATCTCGACGCGACCTATGTCGATCCGTTCTCGGCGACGCCGATGCTCATCATCGTGTGCGACATCGTCGAGCCGTCGGACGGTTCGCTCTATTCGCGCGATCCGCGTTCGACCGCGAAGCGCGCCGAGGCGTATCTCGCCGAGACCGGCTTGGGCGACACCGTCTATGTCGGCCCCGAGCCCGAGTTCTTCATGTTCGACAGCGTCGAGTTCGACACGACCTATGCGGGCAGCTTCTTCAAGCTCGACGACACCGAGCTGCCGACCAACACCGGCACCAGCTATGAGAGCGGCAACCTCGGCCACCGTCCGCGCGCCAAGGGCGGCTATTTCCCGGTCGGCCCGGTCGACGTCACCACCGACATCCGCGCCGAGATGGTCTCGACGCTGATCGAGATGGGCCTGCCGATGGACAAGCACCATCACGAGGTGGCCGGCGCGCAGCACGAGCTGGGCCTGACCTTCGGCAAGCTGGTCGAGACCTGTGACCGCATCCAGATCTACAAGTATGTCGTGAAGATGGTCGCGCAGGCTTACGGCAAGACCGCCACGTTCATGCCCAAGCCGATCAAGATGGACAACGGCAGCGGCATGCACACGCACATGTCGATCTGGAACAAGGGCGAGAACACCTTCGCCGGCAACGGCTACGCGGGTCTCTCGGACACCTGCCTGTACTTCATCGGCGGCGTCATCAAGCATGCCAAGGCGATCAACGCCTTCACCAACCCGACCACCAACAGCTACAAGCGGCTGGTGCCGGGCTTCGAGGCGCCGGTGCTGCTCGCCTATTCGGCGCGCAACCGCTCGGCGTCGTGTCGTATCCCGTACGGTGCCGGCACCAAGGCGAAGCGCGTCGAGTTCCGCTTCCCCGATCCGCTCGCCAACTCGTACCTCGGTACGTCGGCGCTGCTGATGGCGGGTATCGACGGCATCCAGAACAAGATCCATCCCGGCGAGGCGATGGACAAGAACCTGTACGACCTGCCGCCGGCCGAGCTGTCGCTGGTGCCGACGGTGTGCGGCTCGCTGCGCGAAGCGCTCGAGGCGCTCGCCGCCGACCATGAGTTCCTGCTCAAGGGCGGCGTCTTCACGCAGGACCAGATCGACGCGTACATGGAGCTCAAGTGGCCGGAAGTGTACCGCTGGGAAATGCAGCCGAGCCCGGTCGAGTTCGATATGTACTACAGCGCCTGAGGCGCGGCCCCGGCCGCGCCGGTGCGAAAGCACAGGCGCTGTCGGCCGGCGGGTCGGCGCAGCCGAACCCGACCGACGCGGGCTTCGCCCGCGGCGGCCCGCAACACAGAAAGGGCGTCCGGAGCGATCCGGGCGCCCTTTCTGCGTACCCGGGCCGCCGCTTCGAACAACATAGATCATACGGATAGTCGCGGCACCTCACGCGTTTGAAACAGCGCGACAAAATGGAAGGCGCTCGTCAATGCCGCGTATTACCGCCGTCCGGCGTCACCGGGTCCACTCCCATTCCGGCTGAGTCGCCGACGCACGCCGGTCCGGCACCCGCTTCCCCCAAGGCTGGTCAGCGCCCGCGCGGCATCCTGCGCGTGCTCGGCAGCGGCATCATCACCGGCGCGGCAGACGACGACCCGTCCGCGATCGGCACCTATGCGAGCGCGGGCGCGAAGTTCGGGCTCGCCTTCCTGTGGATCGCGCCTGTCCTGCTGCCGATGATGTTCGTCGTCACCTATGTCTCGGCCAAGCTCGGGCGGGTGTATGGCAAGGGCCTGTTCGCGGCGGTGCGCGACCGATACTCGCCGTGGCTGCTCTACCCGCTGATGCTGGGCGCGTTCATCGGCAACATCATCGAAGCCGCAGCGAACCTCGGCGGGGTCGGCGCGGCGCTCAACCTGCTGGTGCCGATCCCGATCCCTGCGATCGTGCTGGCGGTCGCGGCGGGCGTGGTACTGTTCCAGATCTTCGGCAGCTACGATCTGCTTCGCAGCATCTTCCGCTGGCTGACGCTCGCGCTGTTCGCCTATGTCGCCGCCGCGATCCTCGCCAAACCCGACTGGATCAAGGTCGCCGCCGCCACTGTGCAGCCACACGTCCGTCTCTCGTCCGATTTCCTGGCGATGGTGGTGGCGTGCATCGGCACGTCGCTGTCGGCCTATGTCTATACCTGGCAATCGAACCAGGAAGTCGAGGAGCAGATCGACGAAGGCAAGACCACCCCGCGCTCGCGGCGCGGCGCGAGCGCGCGCGAACTCGCGCGTACCCGGCGTGACGTGCTGACCGGCATGATCTTCGCCAACATCATCCTCTATTTCATCATCCTGTCCACCGCGACGACGTTGCACCCGCAGGGCGACACGCAGATCGACAGCGCCGCGCAGGCCGCGCAGGCGCTCGAACCGCTTGCCGGCGCGGGCGCGAAATGGCTGTTCGCGCTGGGCGTGGTCGGGGTCGGCTTTCTTGCGGTGCCGGTGATGACGACGGGCGCCGCCTATGATCTGGTGCAGGGGCTCGGCCGCAAGGGCAATCTCCACAGCAGACCGCTGGAGGCGAAGCTGTTCTACGGCGTGATCCTCATAGTGACGATCGTGGCGGCGGGACTCAACTTCCTTGGCTTCAATCCGATGCGCGCGCTGGTCGTGTCGGGCATCGTGCAGGGCTTTTCGGTGCCGCCGCTGCTGCTCATGATGATGCTGATGACCGGCGATCGCCGCATGATGGGGGAACGGCGCAACAGCCTGCTGCTGAGCGTCGCCGGCTGGGCGACGACGCTTGTCGCCTTTGCCGCGACCGCCTGTCTGGTGGCGAGCTGGTTCTGGTAAGGCGCACGCCGTTCATCGGGGGTTCGTGTTGACTGCGGAAAAGCATGCGTCCCAGCCGGCCGAGGATCACCCGCGTGTTTACCCCTTCCCTCCGCCATCGTCACATATGACAACGCCGACGCCGCATCATGCCGACCGTGCGCTGAGCGCGCTGCTGTTCGTGCAGGCGCTGTCGCTGTTCGCGGCGATCCCGCTGTCGGGGCAGCATCCGGCGTGGCATGTCGTGCTCGACGCGGGGCATCTGGTGTTCGCCGCGGTCTCGGTCTGGGTGCTTGCGCACAACCGTGTCACCCAGGGTGCTTTGCTTGCCGCGCTGGCGTTGCTCGCGGTCGGCCCGATCGTGGGCGAACATGCGATGGGGATCGGCGCTGCGCCGATGCATGCGGTGATTGCGCTCACCGCCTTTGTGTTCAACGCGCTGGTGACGGCGCTGATCGCCCGGCATGTGTTCGGCCCCGGCCGCGTGACCGCGCACCGGCTGCGCGGCGCGGTGCTGGTCTATCTCAACGTCGCGCAACTGTTCGCGATCGGCTACGGGCTGATCGAGGCGCGCGCGCCGGGCGCGATCGTGATGGCCGACGGGCACCGGTTCATCGCCGGCGCGGGCGAGCGGACCGCGGCGCTCACCTATTTCAGCATCGTGACGATCACCACCAGCGGCTATGGCGACATCGTGCCGCTGCACCCGCTGGCGCGCAGCCTCGCCAATCTGGAGGCAGTGTTCGGGCATCTGTTCCCCGCCACGTTGCTGGCGCGGCTGGTCGCGCTGCACCTCGCCCATGCCGACACGCCCGAGGGAAAAGGTGACGCGGGCGGTTAAGCACCCTATCTCTGGTGGATGCCCAAACGCCCCCCCGCCGGCCTGCCCACGCGCGAGCAGATCCTCGACTTCATCACCAGCTCGCCCACGCCCGCCGGCAAGCGCGAGATCGCGCGCGCCTTCGGCCTGTCCGCGCAGGACAAGATCGCATTGAAGGCGTTGCTCAAGGACATGGCCGACGAGGGGCTGATCGACAGCGCGCCAGGCCGCGCCTTCCACAAGCTCGGCGGCTTGCCCAAGGTGACGGTGCTGCGCATCGCCGATGTCGACGATGGCGGCAACGTGTGGGCGGTGCCCGAGAAGTGGGACGCGGAGACCCCCGCCCCCCGCCTGCGCGTGCGCGAGCGCAAGCACGGCGCGCTGGCGGTGGGCGACCGCGTGCTGGCGCGCACCGAGGAGGCGGGCCAGGGGTGGATCGCGCACCCGATGAAAAGCTTCGCGCGCGGCGAGGAGCTGATCCTCGGCGTGCTGCACGAGGAAGGCGGCAAGCTCTGGCTGCAAGGCGTGGAGAAGAAGGAGCGCCGCGAGTTCCCGGTCTCGGACGCGGGCGGCGCCGCGTCAGGCGATCTCGTGCTGGCGGAGAAGGCCGGCCGCCCGCCGCGCATCACCGCACGCGTGACCGAGCGGCTCGGCGATCCGTTCGCGCCGCGCAGTTTCTCGCTGATCGCGATCCACAAGCTCGGCATCCCCACCGTGTTCGCGCCCGAGGCGATCGAGGAGGCGCACCGCGTCGCAAAGCAGCCGCTCGGCGCCATTGGTGAGGGGGGCCGCGAGGATCTGCGCCACCTGCCCATCGTCGCGATCGACCCTGCCGATGCGCGCGACCATGACGATGCGGTGTGGGCCATGCCCGACGACGATCCCGCAAACCCGGGCGGCTGGCAGGCAATCGTCGCGATCGCCGACGTCAGCTTCTACGTGCGACCGGCGGACGCGATCGACAAGGAAGCACGGCGGCGCGGCAACAGCGTCTATTTCCCCGATCGCGTCGTGCCGATGCTGCCCGAGGAACTGTCGGCGGACATGTGTTCGCTGAAAGAGGGCGTCGATCGCGCGGCGTTGGTGTGTCACCTGCGGATCGGCGAGAACGGCGCGCTGCAAAGCTGGCGCTTCACCCGCGCGGTGATCCGCGTGACCGCCAACATCGCCTATGAGGACGCGCAGGCGATCATCGACGGCACGCACGACGACGAGACGCTGTTGCCGGTGCTCGCGCCCCTGTGGGGCTGCTGGCGCGCGCTGTCCAAGGCGCGCGCGGCGCGCCAGCCGCTCGACCTCGATCTGCCCGAGCGCCGGGTGATGCTCGACGAGAAGGGCCGCATCCTCTCGGTCGCTCCACGCGAGCGACTCGACGCGCACATGCTGATCGAGGATTATATGATCGCTGCCAACGTCGCCGCCGCCAAGGCGCTGGAGGCGAAGAAGGCGCCCGTCATGTACCGCGTCCACGAGCCGCCGAGCCGCGAGAAGCTCGTCGCGCTGAAGGATTACCTAAAGACCTTCGGGGTCGAGTTCGCACTCGGCCAGGTGATCCGCCCGGGCACGTTCAACCACATCCTCGAGAAGATCGGCGACGTGGATTTCCGCCCGCAGATCATGGAGCAGGTGCTGCGCACGCAGACGCAGGCCTATTACACGCCGCAGAACCACGGCCATTTCGGGCTGGCGCTCGGGTCCTACGCGCACTTCACCTCGCCGATCCGCCGCTATGCCGATCTGCTCGTCCACCGCGCGCTGGTCGATGCCTACAAGCTCGGGCCGGGTGGCCTCACCGCGGGCGAAGCCGCGGCGATGGAGAAGATCGGTCAGTCGATCTCGATGTTCGAACGCCGTGCGATGGAGGCCGAGCGCGACACGATCGACCGCTATGTCGCCGCCTTCCTCGCCACGCGCATCGGCGAGGTGGTCGATGTGCGCATCACCGGCGTGGCAAGCTTCGGCTTCTTCGCGACCGTCGAGGGGATCGGCGGCGACGGGCTGATGCCGGTGCGCGACATCGGCCGCGAATATTTCCGCTACGACGAGGCCGGGCGCCGGCTGGTCGGCGAGGAAACCGGCACCGAATATGCCAGCGGCATGCGGCTGCAACTGCGGCTGGCGGAATCGAACCCGGTGTCGGGCGCTTTGCGCTTCGAGATGGTCGAGGGCGGTGCGCGGCCTGCGCGCGAGGAACGTGGGGCTCCGCGCGTCATCAAGCGGCGTGGACGGCCGGCGAACATCCGGCATCAGGGGAAGAAGCGCTGACCGGGCGCCACGCCAGCGCCACGACCATGACCGACGCCGCGAACATGGTCGCCGGATTGAGGATGATCTGGAGCGAGTATTCGCCAAAGAAGACGTAGTTCTTCGGCGAGAGCAGCAGGCAGGCGGCGATCACCGCGATCCACTCCGCGCGTCCCAAACGCGCCTCGCGGCTCGCCATCATAGGCACGGCCGCGAAACACAGCAGATGATAATCTACGATGACCGGGGTCGCGAGGCAGTAGGTGCACGCCGTCACGAACACCAGCACCGTCTTCGACAAGCTGCGGAGCCAGAAGGTCGCAAGCCCCGCCGCGAGCAAGCCGAGCGCGGCCAGCGACGCGCCGCCATCCATGCCGGGATGGTAGCCAAACGTCAGTTTGAGCGCGCCGAACAACGACGATCCGTACCACAGCCCCATGTCGCCCACCACGTAGACGCGGTAATATGTCGCCAGTCCCCCGCCGAACGTGGCCATGGTGTAATCCGGAAACATCGCGTGCGCCGTCAGTGCACCGAGCACGAGCGTGCCACAGCCCACGATCGCGGTGGTGGCGAACACGCGCCACCGCTCCTGTTGGAACAGGATCAGCAGCACCAGTCCGAACAGGATGGCGTTGGGCCGGATGTTGACCGCAACCGCCAGCAGCGCGGCTGCGGCGACCGGACGCCGCTGCTGCTGCGCCCATAGCAGCGACTGGATCACGAGCAGCGCCACAGCGCCGGCTTGCAGATTGCCGCGCGTCAGCACCATCAGCATCGGATAGCTGAGCAGGCCGAGCCGCAGCCAGCGCTCCGCCAGATCGCGCGAGCCGGCGTTGCGCCCAACAAGCGCGACGTAGCAGCCGAGCAGCGCGGCGGCCGACGCGAGGAATACGGCAGCGGGATCGAACAGCCGCATCGCGCGCAGCTCGGTCAGATAATACGCCATCGTCAGCGGCATCATCTGCAACGGGTTGAGCGGGGCTGCCGACAATGCTGCGATGCCTGGATAGGGCTGAAACGCGGCCGCGCGCGCGATCCGGTCGTGAAGACCGAGGAAATGGCTGGGGCGGACCTCGGCGCCGCCGGGAAAACCGAGCGCGGCTTTGAAGAAATCCGCGAACAGATCGGTCGGCGCGAACAGGAAGGTGCTATACGGCCAGTGTAGACCCAGCGCACGGCAGCCGAGGTTGAAGAGCGTATTCAGTGCGAACAGCACGAGCATGATCCGTGCCGCCCGATCCGCGACCTTCAGGGAAGCAGCGCGCCCGGCTTCGTTCCGCACAATTCTCCCTTTCCCCCTACACAGCGCAACGACTGGCGTACCCCAACTTGGTTAGCAAAGGCTTTCCTCCGGCGCGGCTTGGCCTCGGTGCGCATGCAAGCTAGGCAGGCGACGATGATCGCCACCCCCGCCTGGCCGCCGCAATCGACCCCGCGCCTGTTCGTCGAACAGTCGCTCGCCCCCGGACAGATCCGTGTCGAGGGTGCGCAGGCGCATTACCTCGTTTCGGTGATGCGCACCAAGGTTGGCGATCCGGTCAAGCTGTTCGACGGCGTGTCGGGCGAGTGGCTGGGCGTGGCGAGCGCGGTCGGCAAGCGCGACCTGATCCTCGACGTGACCGAACGGCTGCGGACGCGGGAGCATGTTCCCGATCTGTGGCTGTGCGCGGCGCCGCTCAAGAAAGGGCGCGTCGACTGGCTGGTCGAGAAGGCGTGCGAACTCGGCGTCGCGCGGCTGGTGCCGACGCTGACGCGGCGCACCGTGGTCGACCGGCTCAACCTGGACCGGCTGCGCGCGCACATGATCGAGGCGGCCGAGCAATGCGGGCGCACCGCCGTGCCCGATCTCGCCGAGCCGGTGAAGCTGCCCGCTTTGCTGCGCGACTGGCCAGCCGGCCGTACCCTCTATTTCGCGGACGAGGCCGGCGGCGTCCCCGCGCTCGCGGCGATGCGCGACGGACCTGCGCAAGCGGCGATCCTGATCGGCCCGGAGGGCGGCTTCGACGACGACGAACGGGCCGCCATCCGGGCGTTGCCGGGTGCGGTCGGCGTGTCGCTCGGACCGCGTATCCTGCGCGCCGACACCGCCGCCGCCGCCGCGGTCAGCCTGTGGATGGCGGCGCGCGGCGACTGGTAGCGGTTAAAGCGCGGCGAGATCGATCGGCTGGTGCCGGTCGAGCGTGCGGCTCGCATCGGCCATCGGATATTTGAGGCCGGTGGCGCAGTTGAACAGCACCGCGCTCTCCTCCTCGTCGATCAGCCCGAGCCGCAGCGCCTCGCGGTATGCCGCCAGCGTCGCGCCACCTTCGGGGCAGAGCAACAGCCCGTCCTTGCGCGCGCAATCGTCCACAGCCTTCAGGATCGCGGGATCGCCGACCGCCATCGCCTGTCCACCGCTCTCGCGGACCGCGCGCAGGATCAGGAAATCGCCGACCGCGCGTGGCACGCGGATGCCCGCCGCCACAGTCGCGGCATCCTCCCAGCGTTCGGCATGCTCAACGCCCTCCTCGAACGCGCGCACGATCGGCGCGCAGCCGCTCGCCTGCACCGCGAACATCTTCGGGCGCTTGGAGCCGATCCAGCCGAGCGCCTCCAGCTCCGCGAACGCCTTCCACATGCCGATCAGCCCGGTGCCGCCACCGGTGGGATAGAAGATCGCGTCGGGCAACTGCCAGCGCAACTGCGCGGCGAGCTCGAGCCCCATCGTCTTCTTGCCCTCGATCCGGTACGGCTCCTTGAGGGTGGAGAAATCGAACCACAACCCCTCGGCCGCGCCCCGCGCGACGATCGCACCGCAGTCGTCGATCAGCCCATTGACGCGATATACGCGCGCGCCCTGCATCGCGATCTCGCGCACGTTGATCTCGGGCGTGTCGTCGGGGCACAGCACGATCGTCTCGATCCCGCAGCGTGTGGCGTACGCGGCGAGCGCGGCGCCGGCATTGCCGTTGGTCGGCATCGCGATCCTGGTCACGCCGAGCGCCTTGGCCATCGACACCGCCATGACGAGCCCGCGCGCCTTGAACGAGCCGGTCGGCAGCCGCCCCTCGTCCTTGACCAGCACGTTCGGGCCGCCCGACTTCGCGATCGGCACCAGCGGCGTCTCGATCTCGCCCAAACTGACGACATCGGCGGTGCGCCGCACCGGCAGCAGCTCGCGCCAGCGCCACAGATCGGTCGGTCGCGCCTCGATCATCGCGCGCGGCGCGGCAGCTCGGATCGCATCGAGATCGTAGCGCACCAGCAGCGGCTTGCCCGCCCGCGACAGGCCGTGAAGCTGATCGGCTTCGTAACGCTCGCCTGTCATCGAGCATTCGAGATGCGTGACGAAGGTGGGCCGCTCGGCGGTGAGGTTGGGGTTCGGGTTCACCACTGACCACCCGCCTCCGCGATCGCCTTCAGCAGCGCGCGCTTGCTGGCGGTGCGACGCAGACCGGCGTTGCGGGGAAGTTCGGTGATGCCGGTTTCGGCGCGACGCCGTTCCACATAGGCGGCGAGGTCATCCAGCGAGATTGGCTTCGAACGATCCAAGGTCATAGTCGCCTGCCGTTTCCTCAAAAATTCTGCGGGACAGATAGGACCGATCGACATGGCTGTGAAGCGCAAGCAATGCACGAGCCTGCGCCTCCAATTTCCGGCGCCGACCCGGACCCAAATTGCGCGACACGATCCGCGATCATGTCTTCGATGGAGACGAAGGCAGCCATGCCATCCTCGTCCAGATTCACGAGAAGCACGCGTTCCCGGTCCGCCAGACTTTTGAACAAGCTAGAGGCCACGACCTCGAACCCCAGTTGCATGTCAGGACGAAGCCAGCCGCGCGCCAGCTTTCCGGAACCACGAGGTTTCACGACTCCCAGCGTCTGCAACGCGTCTTCGAACGCCGATTGACGGGCAGTCGAAATGTCGAAGTCGCCGGTCATCATGGCGCTGCGAGAATATAGTTCTACCGCCGCGCCACCCACCACAACGGGAGCATCGTAACCCTGATCGGTCAGAATCCGGCTCGCGCGAGCGAACAAGCGAAGTGCGGCCTCAAACTCAGGCCGGTACTTCGCCCCGCGACTCACCCCGCCTTCGCTACCGCCACCAACGCCGGGCGCAGCAGCCGGTCCTTGATGACGTAGCCAGCCTGCATTTCCTGCACGACCGTACCCGGCTCCTTGTCGCTCGGCATTTCCAGCATCGCCTGATGGAAGTTCGGATCGAGCTTCTCGCCGATCGCGACGATCTTCTTGATGCCGTGACGCTGGAACACCGATTCCAGCTCGCGGCCGGTCGCCTCCAGTCCGGTCACCAGCGCCTTGAACTTGTCGTCGGCGCGCAGTTCGGCGGGGATCGCACCCAGCCCGCGTTCGAGATTGTCGGCGACCGACAGCAGGTCGCGCGCGAACGACGTCGCGGCATAGGCGCGCGCGTCGGCGGCTTCCTTCTCGGCGCGGCGGCGGACGTTCTGCGCCTCGGCATGTGCATAGAGCACCGCCTTCTTGGCCTCGGCAAGTTCCGCTTCGAGCGCGTTCGTGCGGTCATGCTCGGCGAGTTCGGGCGACGCCTCGGCGGTTTCCTCACGCAGATCGGCGGCGGCTTCGTTGGCGTTTTCTTCGATCATCATACAGTCCCGGTTCTTTAATCCGTTAGCCGCGGCCCATCGCTCTCGCTAAGGCCGCGGCAGTGAAATCAACCATGGGGACAACGCGCGCATAGTTCAACCGAGTCGGGCCGATCACGCCGACCACGCCGACCACGCGCCCGTCCAGTCCCCGAAACGGCTTGGCGATCACCGACGATCCCGACAGCGAGAACAACTTGTTCTCCGCGCCGATGAAGATCCGCGTCGCATCGCCCGCGCTCGCACTGTCGAGCAGGCGGGCGATCTCCTGCTTGCCCTCCAGATCGTCGAGCAGATCGCTGATCCGGTCGAGATCGGCGGCGGCGGCGGCGTCGATCAGCCGGCCCTGCCCGCGCACGATCAGCACCGGGCGGCGGTCGCCATCCTCGCTCCACACCGCCAGGCCCTGTTCGATCAGCAGCCGCGCGGCGCTGTCGACCAGTGCCCGCTCCTCCGCCATCTCGCGCTCGATGCGCTGCCGCGCCTCGGCGAGCGTCAGCCCGGCGAGCATCGCGGTCATGTAATTGCCCGCTTCGATCAGCGCGGGAATCGACACGCCGGCGGGCAGATCGACCACGCGGTTCTCGACCGATCCGTCCGCGCCGACTAGCACCGCCAGCGCCTTTTCAGCCGACAACGGCACGAAGCTCATCTGCCGCAGCACCAGTTCGCGCTTGGGCACCATCACCAGCCCCGCGCATGCCGACAGGCCCGACAGCGCGGCGGTGGTGGCGGCGAGCGCCTCCTCGACAGGCCCCGCCTGCTGCACACGCGATTCGATTGCCGCGCGCTCCTCGGCGGAGGGTTCCATCGCGTGCATCATGCCGTCGACGAACAGGCGAAGGCCGGTCTCGGTCGGCATGCGCCCGGCGCTGGTGTGCGGGGCGGCGAGCAGGCCGAGTTCCTCGAGATCCTGCATCACGTTGCGGATCGAAGCCGGGGACAGGTTGAGGCCCGACAGATGCGCGATGGTGCGCGATCCGATCGGCGCGCCGGTGCTGAGATAGCTCTCCACCACGACGCGAAACACGTCGCGGGCGCGATCGTTCAGGTCAGTGACGGGGGCGGCGTGCATGGCCACTATGTGGGGTAGGATCGGGCGCGGCTCAACCGGGAATGTCGCACGCACGAGGTGCGCTCCTCGCCAGCGGATAAGAGGGTGACACGCCCTCGGCGCAGCGATACGGCTCGGCACGACCTTATTTCGGAGAACGACCATGCGCCCATCCGGCCGCACCCCAGACCAGATGCGCGCGATCACGATCGAGCCGCGCTTCACCAAACATGCCGAAGGATCGGTGCTGATCGGCTTCGGCGAGACCAAGGTGCTCGTCACCGCGTCGGTCGAGGAGAAGGTGCCGCCGTTCATGCGCGGCAAGGGCGAAGGCTGGGTGACGGCCGAATACGGCATGCTTCCCCGTGCCACGCATACGCGTGGGTCGCGCGAGGCCGCAAAGGGCAAGCAGTCGGGCCGCACACAGGAAATCCAGCGGCTGATCGGGCGGAGCTTGCGCGCGGTGACGGACCTGAAGCTGCTTGGCGAGCGGCAGATCGTGCTCGATTGCGACGTGATCCAGGCCGACGGCGGCACGCGGACCGCCTCGATCTCGGGCGCATGGGTCGCTCTGCGGCTGGCGATCGACGGGCTGATGGCGCAGGGCAAGCTGACCGCCGATCCGCTGACGCAGAAGGTCGCGGCGATCTCGTGCGGGATCTACAACGGCACGCCGGTGCTCGACCTCGATTACGACGAGGATTCGAACGCCGACGCCGACGCCAATTTCGTATTGCTCGAAGGCGGCAACATCGCCGAGGTGCAGGCCACCGCCGAGGGCGCGACCTATGACGAGGAAGCGCTGCTCCGCCTTCTCCGCCTCGCCCGGATCGGCTGCGCGGACATCTTCGCCGCACAGGCACGCGCGGTCGCGAAGTGACCGACGCGGTGGTGCCGCAGGCGATCCGCAAGCTCGCCCCCGGCAAGCTCGTCATCGCCAGCCACAACGAGGGTAAGGTGCGCGAGATCCGCGCGTTGCTCGCACCCTACGGCGTCGAGGCGGTGTCGGCCAAGGAACTCGACCTGCCCGAGCCCGAGGAGACCGGCACCACCTTCGTCGCCAATGCCGAACTGAAGGCGCTCGCCGCCGCCGACCTGTCGGGCCTGCCTGCGCTCGCCGACGACAGCGGGCTGTGCGTCGACGCGTTGGGCGGTGAACCCGGCGTCTACACTGCCAACTGGGCCGAAACGCCGACCGGGCGCGACTGGGGGCTGGCGATGCAGAAGGTCGAGGATGCGCTGGCCGCGAAGGGGCCGGACGCCTCGCGCGACGCGCATTTCGTCTGCACGCTCGCGCTGGCGTGGCCCGACGGGCACGTCCAGTGGTTCGAGGGGCGCGCCGAGGGGCATCTGACGTGGCCGCCGCGTGGGGTCATCGGGTTCGGCTACGATCCGGTGTTCGTGCCGTTCGGTCGCGACGAGACGTTCGCCGAGCTACCGGCGGAGGAGAAGGCGGCGATCAGCCACCGGGCGGATGCGTTCCGCCAGTTGGTCGCGGCGGTGTTCTGAAGGGCGGTTCAGCAGGCCGGAGCATAACGGGCGGGAAGACAGCGCTTCCCGCCCACTATATCGATATCACGCCAGCTTAATTGCAGGGCACCTTGTTGCAGATCGACTGCTGCAAGTCCCCGTCGTCATAACAGAAATAGCAACCGGTCGGATCATCGATGAAGATCGGCGAACGCGCCGTCACGTCGTCCGGCTTGCCGATCTCCACACAATAGGATGGCAGGGCCTTGCCGCTCGCGTCGCGAGCCTCCCACTGCACCTTTCCATCTTCCATGACGCCGGAGATGGTGACGCCATTTTGCGTCACCTTCTCGAACCGTCCGCTCGATCGGTCGAGCCGCATAAGATCGTCGTCGTCAGCGAAAGTAATGGGTTTGAGGGCCATAAAGTCTCCTCTCGCGCGCCTTCCAGAAGTGAAGGACGGCGCAACGTACATCAGCACAGCCGAGAGTCAAACGCTCGGGATCCGCAGGATGTGCCCAGAACCCGATCAAAACCTGCACCGGTTCGCAGCAACACCAACAATCAAACACTTACATGAAGCACGACGAGAAGCATTTTTTACATTGCCATCCACAATGGATGCATTGTCAAAGACGACGCCGCGCGTTGACCTCCGCTCGCGATTGCCCGCGCAGCCGATCCTCATCATGTTCGGTCGTGGATGGCAGCGCTCGCGATGCGCGCCGCTCACCCCTCGACCATCTCCGCCAGTTCCAGCCAGCGCAGTTCCGCCGCTTCCTTCTCTGCGCGCGCCTTCGCCACCGCTGCGGTCAGCGTCTCGAACTTGGCGAAATTCTTCGAGTACAGCGCCGGATCGGCCAGCAGCGCCTCGTCGCGCGCGATCTCGCCGTCGAGCGCCTCGATGCGCTTGGGCAGCAGTTCGTAATCGCGCTGGTCCTTGTAGCTCAGCTTGACCTTGGGCGCGGGCGGCGGGGGCGGTGCGGTCGGCTGAACTTTCCGCGGATTCTCGCGCTTGCCGCCGCGCGCTTTCTCGCGGCGCTGGCGTTCCCAGTCCTCGTAGCCGCCCGCGACGACATCGACCGTGCCCGAACCATCGAGCCCAAGCGTCACCGTCACCGTGCGATCGAGGAAGTCGCGATCATGGCTGACGATCAGCACGGTGCCGTCGTAATCGCCGATCACGTCCTGCAACAGATCGAGCGTTTCGAGGTCGAGATCGTTGGTCGGCTCGTCGAGCACCAGCAGGTTCGACGGCTTGGCGAACTCGCGCGCGAGCAGCAGGCGCGAGCGCTCCCCGCCCGACAGCGTGCCGATCTTGGCGTCGATCATATGCCCGTCGAACAGGAAGTCCTTGAGATAGCCGATGACGTGCTTGCGCACCCCCTGCACGTCCACCCAGTCGCCGCCCTCGGATAGCACTTCGCGCACCGTCTTCTGCGGCTCCATCTTGCTGCGCTGCTGGTCGATGACGATCGCCTCGATCGTCTGCGCGAATTTGATCTCGCCGCTGTCGGGCGCGAGCGTGCCGGTGAGCAGTTTGATGAGCGTCGATTTGCCAGCGCCATTCGCGCCGACGATACCGATCCGGTCTTTCCGTGTGATGCGCAACGTCAGATCGTCGATGATGGTGCGCGGGCCGAAGCTCTTGGAGATATGCTTGGCGTCGATTACCACCTTGCTGCGCGCATCGTCGGTGCCGATCGTCAGGTTGGCGGAGCCCTGCGGCCCGACCATCGACGCGCGTTCGGCGCGCATCTCCAGCAGCTTGGTCAGCCGCCCCTGATTGCGCCGCCGCCGCCCGGTGACGCCGCGCAGCAGCCAATGCTCCTCGATCTTCAGTTTGGCGTCGAGCCGCTGGGCATTGCGCTCCTCCTCGGCATAGACCTGCTCGGTCCACGCCTCGAACCCGCCGAAACCGATCTCGGCACGCCGAAGCGCGCCGCGATCGAGCCACAGGGTCTGCTTGGTGAGCCGCGTCAGGAAGGTGCGATCATGGCTGATGACGACGAAGGCGCCACGGAAGCGGTTGAGCCATTCCTCCAGCCAGTCGATCGCGGCAATGTCGAGGTGGTTGGTCGGCTCGTCGAGTAGCAGCACATCCGGGTCGAGCGCGAGCGCACGCACGATCGCCGCGCGGCGGCGCTCGCCGCCCGAGGCAGACGCGGATTCGCGCGACAGGTCGATGCCGAGCTGGTCGGCGATCGCATCTGCCTCATAGGATTGCGGGGCATCGTCGCCGCTCTGCACGTAATCGCGCAAGGTCGGGAAGGTGCGCAGGTCCGGCTCCTGTTCGAGCAGCACGACTCGCGTACCCGGCTGGATGCTGCGCCGCCCTTCGTCGCTGTCGATCGCGCCGGCGATCAGCTTGAGCAAAGTGGTCTTGCCCGCGCCGTTGCGCCCGATCAGCGCGAGCCGGTCGCGCTGGCCGACCTGAATGTCGAGGCCGCGGAACAGCCAGCCGGAGCCCTGGATGACGCCGAGGTTTTCGTAAGCGAGGATAGGTGCGGGCATGGCGTGCGCCTAACGCTTTAGCAAAGCTAAAGCGAGAGCCAAGCGCAGCGAGGCCGGCGCACGCCCGGCCGGCGGGCCGCAAGGCCCGTCCGACGACGCGGCTTTGCCGCGGCGGGGCTGAGGGTATCGCAATATGCGATACCCCCTCCCCGTTCGCCCCGAGCGAAGTCGAGGGGCACCCGGCGCGCAGGTGTCTCGACTTCGCTCGACACGAACGGTTTGGGAAGCCGGGAAAGCAGCGCGGCGTCGCGTGGCGCTGCTCGGCTCTGCGCGCGTGGCAGCGCGCCCGCCCACCCCCGGGCCGACGCGGGAGTAAATCCCGCGTCGTCGGACGGGTTCGGCTTCGCCAACCCGCCGGCCGGCCTCGCGGCGTCTCGCGGGCAGCTTCGCTGCTCGCGTGCGCCGCGGGCTATTCACACCCTATTCAACGCCCTCTCCCTATGCGACACGCCATGAAGATGCCCGTCGCCCTCGCGCTGTCCCTGCTTGCCGCCGCGCCACTCGCGCCGGCCGCCGCCGTGGCGTCGCAGCAGCGCGACCAGCAGCAGGCGTGGCGCGCACGCCAGCAGGGGCGCATTCTGCCCCTGCCGGAGATCGAAGCGCGGGTGTTGCCGACGATGCGGGGCGCCAAATATCTCGGCTTCGACTTCGAAGGGGAAAGCGGCATTTACACGCTCAAATTCCTGCGCGATGGCGTGGTCATCTGGGTCGACGTCGATGGCCGCTCCGGCCAGATCATCGGCCGCACCGGCCATTGAGCCCATCCGGGCCAGCATTCCAAGGGGACCATTATGCGCGTTCTGATCGTCGAGGACGAACCCAATCTCGGCCAGCAGCTCAAGAATACGCTTGAGGGCGCGGGCTATGCGATCGATCTCGCCACCGATGGCGAGGAAGGCCTGTTCCTTGGTTCGACCGAAAGCTACGACGCGGTCGTGCTCGATCTCGGCCTGCCCGAGATCGACGGGCTGACCGTGCTCGACCGCTGGCGCAAGGAAGGCAAGGTGATGCCCGTGCTGGTGCTCACCGCGCGCGATAGCTGGTCGGACAAGGTCGCCGGGCTCGATGCGGGCGCGGACGATTACGTCGCCAAGCCGTTCCAGTCGGAGGAACTGATCGCCCGGCTGCGTGCGCTGATCCGCCGCGCTAGCGGAAACGCCTCGTCCGAGCTGATCGCCGGCGACGTGCGGCTCGACACGCGCAGCGGCAAGGTGACGTTGGCGGGTGAGCCGGTGAAGCTGACCGCGCAGGAGTATAAGCTGCTCAGCTACCTGCTCCATCACAAGGGCAAGGTGGTGAGCCGCACTGAGCTGATCGAGCATATCTACGATCAGGATTTCGATCGCGACTCGAACACGATCGAGGTGTTCGTCACGCGCATCCGCAAGAAGCTCGGGCAGGATGTCATCACCACGATCCGCGGCCTGGGCTACAGCCTCGAAGAGCCTCGGGCCTGAGGCCATCGTGTCGATGTGCGGCGCCTTCCCCCTTCGCCCTGACGGCCGCCGCTTGGGTGAGCCGCATGGTATGGCGGCATGACCGAAGCGCCTCTGGTCGACGCCTCCCCGCCCAACCCGCGCGTGCGAACGACAGGGTCGCTGTCGCGGCGGATGATCGGCATCGCGGCGGCGTGGATCCTGCTGCTGCTCAGCATCGGCGGCTATGCGCTCGACCGGGTGCTCAGCACCGCGATCACGCAGAATTTTGACGATCAGCTCGAATACGTCCTCAACGCCCAGATCGTCTCCTCCGAGATCGGGCCGGAGGGCGAGGTGATGTTCACCCGCGAGGCGGCCGACCAGCGTTTCCTTGAACCCTATTCTGGGCTGTACTGGCAGGTCAGCGCCAAGGGTCATGAGCCGTTCCCGTCACGCTCGCTATGGGACCGCCGGCTCGCTTATGGCGGCCAGCACAACGATCTCGGCGTCCACGTCTACGACAGCACACAGTTCGGCGACGAGAAGCTGCGCATCGTCGAGCGCGACGTGCAACTGCCCGGATCGCCGGTGCGCTGGCGGTTTCAGGTCGCGCAGAACCGCGCCGGACTGAACGCGCAGATCAAGGTGCTGCGCTCGACGTTGCTCAAGAGCTTCGCCTTGCTCGCCTTCGGGCTGATCGTGATGGCGGCGCTCCAGACCTTCTACGGGCTGTGGCCGCTCCGGAAAGTGCGCGAGGAGATCGCCCGGATGCGCGCGGGCAAGGCGCGCCAGATCGAGCGCGCGATGCCGATCGAGGTCGCGCCGATGGTCGAGGAGTTGAACGCCCTCATCGAGCATAACGAGAAGCAGGCCGAGGAAGCGCGCCGCCACGCCGGCAATCTCGCCCACGCGCTCAAGACCCCGCTCACCGTCATCATGAACGCGGCGACCGCGCAGGCCGACGACCTCGGCGAGACGGTGGTGCGCGAGGCACGAACGATGCGGCGGCAGGTCGACCATCACCTCGCGCGCGCCCGCGCAGTCGGCCGACGCGGCTCGGCGCACAGCCGTGCCGACGTGTGGCCGAGCCTCGAGTCGGTCGAGCGTGCGGTCGGGCGGCTGTACCGCCACGTCCGCATCGACACCGATGGCCCGAAGGACTTGCAGGTTCATGTCGAACGGCAGGATCTGGACGAAATGCTCGGCAATCTCGTCGAGAACGCCGCCAAATACGGCGGCGGCAGCGTGTTCGTGACGGTGAAGGCGCAGGCCGGCTTCGTCGAGTTCCTCATCGAGGACGACGGCATGGGCATCCCCGAGGAACAGCGCGCGCGCATCTTCGATCGCGGCGTGCGGCTCGACAGCGGCAAGCCCGGCACCGGGCTCGGCATGGCGATCGTGCGCGATGTGGCGGAAATCTACGGCGGCACCGTCGCGCTCGAGGAGAGCGAGGATCTCGGCGGGCTACTGGTGCGGCTGCGCCTGCCGGCGGCGAACTAACGCCTGTTCGTCTCGCATAACGCCCCCTCCGTTCGTGCTGAGCTTGTCGAGCACGTGCCGCAGGTGACGTCGATCGTTGCACGTGCTTCGACAGGCTCAGCACGAACGTGATCAAGGTATTGAAGGAACCGCGATGAATGTGGATCAGACTACGATCGGGACGCGCGACGCGACCGACGTCCTATATCAGCGCCCCTTCGCCGCGCTGCTGTTCGACATGGACGGCACGTTGCTCAGCAGCGTCGCCTCGGCCGAGCGCTGCTGGACGCGGTGGGCGATCGAAAAGCGCATCGACCCCGCGCATGTGCTGTCGATCATGCACGGCGTGCGCGCGGTCGATACGATCCGCCGGCTCGGCATCGCCGACCCCGAGGGCGAGGCGGCGCGGCTGACCGAGATGGAGATGGAGGACGTCGACGACATCGTCCCGATCGCCGGCGCGGTCGCGTTCACGGCCGCGCTGCCGCCGGAGAGCTGGGCGATCGTCACCTCGGCGCCGCGCCTGCTCGCCGAGCGCCGCCTCGCCGCCGCCGGCCTGCCGCCCCCCGCCGTCTTCGTCGCCGCCGAGGATATCACGACCGGCAAGCCAGCGCCCGATGGCTATCTGATGGCCGCGCGGTTGCTCGGTGCCGATCCGGGCGCGTGCCTGGTGCTGGAGGATGCCGCCGCCGGGATCGCAGCCGGGCGGGCGGCCGGGGCGGAGGTGCTGGTGCTGACCGCGACGCATAGCAAGCCGCTCGCCACCGACTGCGTGACGGTGGTGGATTACACCGGGCTGGTGCCGGATGTTACCGCTGACGGGATCGTGATCCGGCGCGATTGATCCCGTTCGTCCCGAGCAAAGTCGAGGGACGATGCGGAGCGCAGGTGTCTCGACTACGCTCGACACGAACGGTTCGGGCGTGCGACTCATCGCTTTCGCACCGCCTCCCGCGCTCGTGCTGAGCTTGTCGAAGCACGTGCCTCAAGCGATGCACTCCGGGCACGCACTTCGACAGGCTGAGTGCGAACGGACGTATTTACAGGCCGAGTGGTCAGGCCGCGACCGGCTCGCGCGCCAGCGACTGCATCGCCCGCGCGGCGATCTCGAGGCTGTGTTTGCGGGCGTCGTGATCGAACATCATGCTGGTCAGCATGATCTCGTCGATGCCGGTGCGTTCGATGAACGCGGCGATGCCGTTCGCGACGGTGCGCTCGTCGCCGATCGCCGAGCATTGCAGCACATGGTCGAGCATCGCATTGCCCTGCGCGCCAAGCCCGGCACGATAGCCCTCGACCGGCGGCGGGAGGCGACCGGGCGTGCCGGTGCGCAGCGCGATGAACGCCTGCTGCTGCGAGGAGGCGAGATACTCGGCCTCGGCATCGCTGTCGGCCGCGATCACGTTGAAGCCCGCCATCAGATGCGGCTTGGCGAGGAAGGCGGACGGCTTGAAGTCGCGCCGGTAGATCGCGATTGCCTCCATCAGCGCATCGGTCGCGAAGTGTGAGGCGAACGCGTAAGGCAGCCCCAGCATCGCGGCGAGTTGCGCGCCGAACGTGCTCGATCCGAGGATCCACAGCGACACGTCCGCACCCGCGCCGGGGGTGGCAGTGATGCCGGTCTGGCCGTCATCCGCGAAATAGCTTTGCAGTTCGAGCACATCGCGCGGGAAGGCGTTGGCGTCGCTCGCCAGCGTGCGGCGCATCGCGCGCGCGACGCGTTGGTCCGAGCCCGGCGCGCGACCGAGGCCAAGATCGATACGGCCGGGGAACAGCGCGTCGAGCGTGCCGAACTGCTCGGCAATGGCGAGCGGCGCGTGGTTGGGGAGCATGATGCCGCCCGCGCCGATGCGGATCGTGCTCGTCGCGGCGGCGACATGCGCGAGTACGACCGAGGTGGCGGCGCTGGCGATGCCGGGCATGCCGTGATGCTCGGCGGTCCAATAGCGGGTGAAGCCGAGTCTCTCCGCAGTGCGCGCCAGATCGGCGGCATTGGCGAGGCTTTGCGCGACGGAACCGCCCTGCACGACGGGCACGAGATCGAGGAGCGAATAGGCTGTCATGCAGCGAATGTAGGGAGGGGGGCGGCGGCTTACCAGACCGACCGGTACAAAAGGCGACGGCCTGCCCGGACCGCGAGGCAATCCGGCCGTTACGTGTCGCGCAGATGCCTCGACTTCGCTCGGCACGACCGGTTCAGTGGCGGACGCGCTGATCCCCGGCGCAGGCCGGGGTCCAGTTACGGAACCAGCTTAAACGGGCGCTGCGCCAAGTTACAGCAACCTTCCCGACTGGACCCCGCCCCCTTCGGCTGGCTGGCAAAGCCAGCCGCTCAGGACAGGCTTTGCCGGGGATCAGGTGCAGCTTGGGCCAGCGTCAGCGCGTGGCCGGTATCAGCGCCGGAACAGCGTCTCGGCGGTTGGCTCGGCCGGGGTGCTGCCTTCGCTCTCGCCGCGCGCGGCCTGCTCGCGCTGGGCGCGCAGTTCGGTGATGAGCGCCTCGCGATCACCTTCCAGCCGCGTGTCGACCGGCGCCTCGATGCCCGCCGCCTTGGCCGCCTTCGCCACCGCCGCGTCCAGCTCGCGCTGCGTGGTCAGACCGAGCGTGACCGGGTCCTTCGGCGTGATGTTGGCGATGTTCCAGTGGCTGCGGTCGCGGATCGCCGCGATCGTGGTGCGGGTGGTGCCGATCAGGATGCCGATCGCGCCGTCTGAGATTTCCGGGTGGTTGCGGATGATCCAGGCGATGCCGTCGGGCTTGTCCGATCGCTTCGACACCGGCGTGTAGCGCGGCCCCTTGGTACGGCGGACCTGCTCAGGCCCTTTCAGCATCTGGAGCCGGTAGTCGGGGTTGGCCTGCCCCTTCTCGATCTCCTCCAGCGTCAGCTCGTGCGCGCGCACCGGGTCGCGCCCGGTCAGCTTGGTGGCGGCGGTATCGTCCGCGATCGCCTGAATCTCGAGGATGTGCAGCCCGCAGAATTCAGCGATCTGCTCGAACGAGAGCGCGGTGTTGTCGACGAGCCAGGACGCGGTCGCGTGCGGCATAAGCGGCTGGGCCACGAGATACTCCTTAGAAACGGAAAGGGCCGCCCCTCCCGGAGCGGCCGCAGCAATGCACATGACTTACTGCGGATGGCGCGCCGGAGCAAGCGCCACCGAAAAAGAGGCGCGATTACGCGGCGATCGCCTCGCCTTCAAGCCCGACCGGTGCCAGCGCCTTGAGGAATTGCCGCGCGCTCGCCTCCCAGGTGAAGCTGCCGCCATAGGCGGCGCAGGCGGCGCGGTCGAGCGTCAGCGCCTGCGCGATCGCGGTGTCGAGATCCTCGTCCATCACGCCGACGCCCGGCTTCAAGACGTCGAGCGGCCCCGTCACCGGATAGGCGGCGACGGGCGTGCCGCACGCCATCGCTTCGATCATCACCAGCCCGAACGTGTCGGTGCGGCTCGGGAAGACGAATACGTCCGCCGCCGCATAGGCTGCGGCAAGCTCCGCGCCGAACCGCGCGCCGAGGAACGTCGCGTCCGGATAGCGTGCCTCCAGCGCGGCGCGCGCCGGCCCGTCGCCGACGATCACCTTGGTGCCGGGATGCGTGGCGGTGAGGAACGCCTCGATATTCTTCTCGATCGCGACGCGCCCGACATACAGCAGGATCGGGCCGGGCAGCGCGCGCAACGCGGGATCGGCAACGGTCGCGGGCGAGAACAGCGACAGGTCGACCCCCCGCCCCCATTCGCGGACATGCGTGAGATCATGTTCCTTGAGCGTCGCCTCGATCGAGCGGGTCGAGGCGAGGATCGCCTGCGCGGGCGCGTGGAACCAGCGGATGTAGCGCCACACCCACTCAGGGTTCACCCCGGTCCGCGCCGACACGTAATCGGGGAATTGCGTGTGGTAGGCAGTAGTGAACGGAAACCCCTGCGACAGGCACCAGCGCCGCGCCGCCAGGCACACCGGCCCTTCGGTGGCGAGGTGGATGGCATGCGGGTTGAACTCCGCGAGCATCTTGCCGACCCCCGACGTGCTGGCGAGCGCGAGGCGGATCTCGGGATATGTCGGGCAGGGCAGCGAATAGAATTGATCGGGCGAGACGACCAGCACCTCGTGCCCCTGCCGCTCCAGCTCGACGCGGACCGATTGCAACGTGCGGACCACCCCGTTGACCTGCGGGCTCCACGCATCGGTGGCGATCGCGATCCGCACCCGCGTCAGGCCGCCATCATCTCAATCTTCGCCGGCGCCTCCGCATCCGCTACCCGCGCGGCGATCTCGTCCGCCCAGTGCAGCACTTCCATGCGGCCGTCGAAATGCTCGACCAGCGCGGTACATCCCTCCACCCAGTCGCCGTCGTTATAATATTCCACGCCGCCGATATCGCGCACCTCGGCGGTGTGGATATGGCCGCACACCACGCCGTCGACGCCACGCGCGCCCGCGGCTTCCGCGATCACCTGCTCGTACTTCGAGATGAATTCGACCGCGTTCTTCACCTTCGCCTTCGCATGTTTGGACAGCGACCAATATGGCAGATTGAAGCGGCGGCGATAGGCGTTCACCAGCCGGTTCAGGGCCATCAGCGATTCATAGGCAACATCGCCAACATGCGCCAGCCACCTGTGCGCGAGTGTGATCGCGTCGAACTCGTCGCCGTGCAGCACCAGCAGCCGGCGGCCATCGGCGGTGGTGTGGATCGCCTTGCGCTTGATCGACACGCCGCCGAAACTGAGGCCGGAGAACTGGCGCATCACCTCGTCATGATTGCCCGGGATATAGACGACCTCGGTGCCGCGCTTGGCGCGTTTGAGGATGCGCCACACCACGTCGTTGTGCGCATCGGGCCAGTAGAACTTCTTCTTCAGCCGCCACCCGTCGATGATGTCGCCGACCAGATACAGGGTATCGCTGTCGACATGGTCGAGGAAGTCGATCAGCATCTCGGCATTGCAGCCGCGCGTGCCGAGATGAATGTCGCTGATCCAGATCGTGCGGAAACGCCGCCGCTCGGTCGGGGCATGCTCGGGAATCGACGGCTTGGAATTGGCGAAGTCGGCGAAATCCGCGACCGAGCCATCGCCCGGGAGCATATCCATCGCAATCCTGGTGACAGCGTCCATGCGGCTTCCCCGGTCCAGTCTGGGCTGAGAACGCACTATGCCGCGCGTTTGTTACAGCTTGTGGCGGATGGGATGACAGCCGCGTTACGCGGTGATGGCGATATGCCCCGGCTGCGCCGCTACTCGTGCAAGCCACGCCGAAACGGCCGGGTAGCGCGACAGGTCGAACCCGCCTTCATGCGCGACATGCGTATAGGCGTAGAGCGCGATGTCGGCGAGCGTGAAGCGGGCGGCGGCGAACCAGTCGCGCGCGGCGAGATGCGCCTCCATCAACGCGAGCGCGGCATCGCCGGCGGCGTGTCGCGTGGGCAGTTGCGCGCGCTGCGCGTCGGTAAGGTTGCCCAAGCCGACCATCGCGCGCCAGAAGCGCAGCATCGCGACATTGGGTTCGTGGTTATACTGTTCCCAGAACATCCAGCGCAGCATGTCGGCATGGTCGAACCGGTCGGACGGGATCAGCGGTGATCCATGCGCGAGCCAGACGCAGGCGGCGTTGCTTTCGGGCAGAAACGTGTCCCCGATCTGAAGCACCGGGATGCGGCCGTTGGCGCTGACGGTTCGCAGGAACGCCTCGGTGCGGGTTTCGCCAGCGAGGATGTCGTATTCGCGCCGGTCGAGCGTCGCGCCGATATGCGCGGCGGTGAGACGGATTTTGTAGCAATTCCCCGAATTGGCATATTCGTGCAGGATCAGATCGGTCATTCGCCACCCCCTTCGTCGGCCCGCAGTATCGCGGCGTGTGGGGCAAGAGCAAACAAGCGGCGGTGAGCGATCGACAAGCACGCCTTATCGAAATGGTCGAACCCGCTCCCCGGCCTTCGCCGGAATCCGGCCTTTCAGATCACCCCCTCCGCCTCACGCTTGCGGCGCGCGGCACCGATCTCGAACCACCCCCAGCCGGCCAGCGCGAGCGGAAACACCCAGCCCCAAACATGCCGCCACCAGGCGAAGCGCTGTGACGACAGCGGCTTCGGGCCCGGCAGCTTTACCTTGCGCATGTAGTCATCGCTCACCGGCGCATAGACGTATTCGCGCAGCGTTTCGTAATAGACCACGTAGCCGTCATCCTTGCGGAACCCGTAGGGCGCACCGAGGATGCTCGTCTCGACCACCGAATAGCCGAAGCGCAGCCGCTCGGGCGGGGCGAGGGCTGCGGGTTGCGCGGTGGCCGGCGCGCTGCCGCGCTTGGGCAGATGGACGCCATATTGATCGAGCGCCTCGGCATAGCCGCCGGGTGCGGCCGACGTCGCGATGCTGGTGCCGGGCAGTATCAGCGCGCGGCTGCCGATCAGGCGCGGGCGATCGGTGAAGGTCAGCACCGCGACCGCGCAGAGCACGATCACCCCGAGGATCGCGCTGCGCAGATGCCGGTCCTGCGCCACGATCGGGTCGGCGGGCAGATCGGCGGGCGCCACGGCTCAGTCCGCCAGCGTCAGCACGATCTTGCCGATGTGGCTCCCCTCCTCCATCCGCCGGTGCGCGTCGGCAGCCTCGGCGAGCGAAAAGCTGCGGTCCATCACCGGGCGCAGCTTGCCCGCTTCGATGTGCGGCCAGACGGTGCGGCTGAGTTCGTCCGCCACCAGCGCCTTGAACGCGGCGTCGCGCGCGCGCAGCGTCGATCCGGTCAGCGTCAGGCGGCGGCGCATGATCTCGAAGATCGGGATTTCCGCCTTCGCGCCGCGCTGTACCGCGATCGAGACGTGACGGCCATCGTCGGCGAGGCATTTGAGGTTGCGCGGCAGATAATCGCCGCCGACCATGTCGAGCACCGCCGCGACGCCCGCGCCGCCGGTGATCCGGCGGACTTCCTCCACATAATCCTGCGCGGCATAATTGATCGCATGATCCGCGCCGAGCCCGAGCGCGGCGGCGCATTTCGCATCCGATCCGGCGGTAACGATGATGGTCAGCCCGAACAATTTGGCGAGGCTGATCGCCATGGTGCCGATGCCGCTGGTGCCGCCGTGGACCAGCACGGTGTCGCCCTCGATCGCATAGGCGCGCTCGAACAGGTTGGTCCAGACCGTGAACAACGTCTCGGGCAAGGCGGCCGCCTCGACCATCGAGAGCGCCTCCGGCACCGGCAGGCACTGGCCGGCAGGCACCGCCGCATACTCCGCATAGCCCCCGCCCGCGAGCAGCGCGCAGACCGGCTGGCCGATCATCTCGGGCGCGACGCCCTCGCCCACAGCTATGATTTCGCCCGAGATTTCGAGGCCCGGGATCGAGGAGGCGCCCGGCGGCGGCGGATAGCCACCCTGACGCTGGAGCACGTCGGGCCGGTTCACCCCGGCGGCGTGGACGCGGATCAGCACCTCGCCCGCCGCCACCTGCGGCACCGGCCGCTCGACCACGCGCAGCACCTCCGGCCCGCCGGGTGCATCGGGATCGATCGCCCGCATCGTCGTCGGTATCGTGTTCATCATCCGCCGCCCCACTTCCGCCGGATTGGACCCCGTAGTGGACCTTATTGACATCGCGCGGCCATCGGTCAACGATCCGGACATGGACTTCGACGAGATTCTCGCGAAAAACTCCGACGATCCGCTCTCTCGGTTGGCGCGGCAGGATCTCGAACGCCTGTCTGTGGACGAACTGACCGCGCGGATCGCCTTACTCGAGGCGGAGGCGGCGCGAAGCCGCCAGCAGATCGAACGCGCGACGAAGCACCGCGCCAGCGCAGACGATCTGTTCAGGAAGTGACAGCGCCCGCCAGACCGGGCGGCGAACGCGAAACTCAGGCGGGCAGGCGCATTTCAAGTGCTTGATGCGAACCCCCCGCCTTCCAACATAGTCGGAAAGGGCCGCGCGTTCGCTTGCGGTCCGCATGGAGTAAACTGATGCCCTCTTTCGCCTCCGCGCTGGAAACCACGCTCCACAAGGCGCTCGAAGCCGCGTCGTCGCGGCGCCATGAATATGCCACGCTCGAGCATCTGCTGCTCGCGCTGGTCGACGACGAGCATGCCTCTAAGGTGATGTCCTCGTGCGGGGTAGATCTCGGCGAGCTCAAGACCACCGTCGCGCATTACCTCGATACCGAACTCGAAGCGCTGAAGGTCGATACCGCGACCGATCCGTCGCCGACCAGCGGCTTCCAGCGCGTCGTGCAGCGCGCGATCCTCCACGTCCAGTCGTCGGGTCGCGACGAGGTGACGGGCGCCAACGTGCTCGTCGCCCTGTTCTCCGAACGCGAGAGCTATGCCGTCTACTTCCTCCAGCAACAGGACATGAGCCGTCTCGATGCCGTCAGCTTCATCTCGCATGGCGTCGGCAAGGGCGGCGCCGCTCCCGAGGCGCGCGAAGTGAAGGGCGCGGAGGAGGAAAAGCCCAAGGCGGAGTCCAAGGGCAAGGCGGAATCTGCGCTCAAGCAGTTCACCGTCGATCTCAACGAAAAGGCCAAGAGCGGCAAGGTCGATCCGCTGATCGGGCGCGGGCCCGAGGTCGATCGCACCGTGCAGATCCTGTGCCGCCGTTCGAAGAACAACCCGCTCTATGTGGGCGATCCCGGCGTCGGCAAGACCGCGATCGCCGAGGGCCTCGCGCGCAAGATCGTCGAGGGCGACGTGCCCGAGGTGCTGCTGCCCGCCGTCATCTACTCGCTCGACATGGGCGCGCTGCTCGCCGGCACGCGCTATCGCGGCGATTTCGAGGAGCGCCTGAAGGCGGTCGTCAACGAACTTGAGAAGCTGCCGCACGCGGTGCTGTTCATCGACGAGATCCACACCGTGATCGGTGCGGGCGCGACCAGCGGCGGGGCGATGGATGCCTCCAACCTGCTCAAGCCGGCACTGTCGGGCGGCACGATCCGCTGCATCGGCTCGACCACCTACAAGGAATTCCGCAACCACTTCGAAAAGGATCGCGCGCTGCTGCGCCGCTTTCAGAAGATCGACGTGAACGAGCCGACGATCGAGGACACGATCAAGATCCTGTCGGGGCTGCGATCCGCGTTCGAGACGCACCATTCGGTCAAATACACGCCCGACGCGATCAAGGCGGCAGTCGAATTGTCGGCGCGCTACATCAACGACCGCAAGCTGCCTGACAAGGCGATCGACGTGATCGACGAAGTCGGCGCGATGCAGATGCTGGTGCCAATCGCAAAGCGCAAGAAGACCATCACCACGCGCGAGATCGAAGCCGTGATCGCGACGATGGCGCGCATCCCGCCGAAATCGGTCTCGACCGACGACACCAAGGCGCTGGAAAGCCTCGAGACCGATCTCAAGCGGGTGGTGTTCGGCCAGAACGACGCGATCGAGAAGCTCGCCTCGGCGATCAAGCTCAGCCGCGCCGGCTTGCGTGACCCGGAGAAGCCGATCGGCAACTATCTGTTCACCGGCCCGACCGGCGTCGGCAAGACCGAGGTCGCCAAGCAGCTCGCCACGATCATGGGCATCCCGCTCCAGCGCTTCGACATGTCGGAATATATGGAGCGGCATTCGGTCAGCCGGCTGATCGGTGCGCCTCCCGGCTATGTCGGGTTCGATCAGGGCGGCCTGCTCACCGACGCGGTCGATCAGCAGCCGCATTGCGTGCTGTTGCTCGATGAGATCGAGAAGGCGCATCCCGACCTGTTCAACATCCTGTTGCAGGTGATGGACAACGGCCGCCTGACCGACCAGCACGGCAAGACCGTCGATTTCCGCAACGTCATCCTCATCATGACGACCAATGCGGGCGCGGCGGACATGGCGCGCGAGACTTTGGGTTTCGGCACGCTCACGCGCGAGGGCGAGGACGAGCAGGCGGTGCAGAAGATGTTCTCGCCCGAATTCCGCAACCGGCTCGATGCGATCGTGCCGTTCGGCTACCTGCCGACCGAGGTTGTGGCGCGGGTGGTGGACAAGTTCATCCTCCAGCTTGAATTGCAGCTGGCGGACCGGGGCGTCCACATCAACCTCGACGACGAATCGAAGACCTGGCTCACCACAAAGGGCTATGACCGGTTGTACGGTGCGCGCCCGATGGGCCGTTTGATCCAGGAAAAGATCAAGCAGCCGCTCGCCGAGGAGCTGCTGTTCGGCAAGCTGGTGCATGGCGGCGAGGTCAACGTGAAGATGAAGGACGGCGCGCTCGCCTTCGAGATCACGCCGGCGGCGCCGAAGAAGCCCAAGAAGGGCAAGCTCGCCAAGATCGAAACGCCGACCGAGTGACGGTCAGCCGGCAGGTCGGGGCCCGCGCCCCGACCTGCCGGTTTGCGTTTCAGCGAATGTCGGCGCGAGCCAGCACCGCCTGCCCGGGCACCCGATCCGCCTTGTCCACCAGGCTCGCAACCTGCGGCTGCGTTCCGTTCAGCGCCTTGCTGCGACATGCGGAAAACTGGGCCATGTCGCGCAGGCTCGCGCCCGACGGCATCGGGCAGACCGACATGATCGCCCAGCCGATGCGGCGCTCCAGCGTCTTGCGGCCGGCGGGCTGACGAAGATCGAGGTCGGACGTATCGACCCGCTTTACGCGCGCCTCCCCGAACTGGGCAGGCACATCCGCCGCGGCGCTGGCGCAGCCGAGCGCGAAGAACAGCGGCACGACGGCCGCGACGATGATTTTGTTGAGCATCCCTTTTCTCCGGTCACGTGGCATCGCCCCGCAAAATGCGGGCGATTTCATCACGATATCGCGACCTGAGCAGGCGACCGTCCCTCTTGCGGCGATCATCTCGCTTGCTCGGGCGAGCGCCTAAGCCTGTTATATTGCAAGTACAAGACGGTTTTGGATGAAACTTCGGACGCTGATCGCGCGCTTTTCGTAAACTATTCTTGTAAGATGCTTTGCCGCCCCGCTATTTTTTCAAACCGCGCTTTATGCTTATCTTTGCAAGCCTCGGTGGTTTACCGAGGCGGCGCAGCGGGTTGCATGTCGCGCTGCAAATATCTCCAAATCGGACCACACCCGGCAAAATTTACCGGTTGTTGTTCCTGATCCCCTAACCGTTCGAACCGATGTCGCGGCACCCGCTCCTCCGCTGTCTCGTTTCGCTCCTCGCGGCGATCGTCGTGCTATGCGGCACACCCGCCGCCGCGCGGACGACCGTCGGCCCGGTCGGCGTGCCGATTCAGGCGTGCGTGTTGCGCGACGCACCCGGCCTCGACGCCGCCACGCTGATGCGCACGCCCGGCCGGTTCGACTGCGCGACCCCGCAGGTTCGCTTCGGTGACGGCGATTTCTGGGTGATCAGTCAACCGCTCGACGTCGCCGCGGGTTCGGGCCGGCTGGCGGTACGATCGGCGAGCGTGTGGCAGCGCGCCGTGACGATTCACGCCTTGTTCGCGGACGGCACGATCGCCACGATCCGCACCGACGATCATAGCGCGACGCGCACGATGCGGCTGGGTGCGTTCTTTCAGGATTGGCTGCCGTGGCGTCCCATACCGGTGGTCCGGCTGCTCTGGCATGTTCAGGGCGTGCAGAACATTCGCGGCATCCTGCTCGCGCCGACGATCGCGTCCGGTGCGGAGGTCGCGCGTTCCGACACGCGGCTGGCGATGCTCTATGCCGCGACCGGCGGCGCCTGCGCGGCGCTGTTGCTGTTCAATCTCGGGCTCGCCTATGCGCTGCGCCACCGCTTCATGCCGTTCTACTGCCTGATGATGATGGCGCTGATCGGCTATGAGCTCAGTTCGTCGGGTGCGCTCGTCTGGTTGATGCCGTGGCTCGCCAATTCGGCACGGATGCGGGTGAATTACGCGCTGCTCGCGCTGATCGGCGTGTCCGCTCTCGCCTTCCTGCGCAACTTCTTCGAACAGGGCGTCGTGACGCAGCGTATCAAGCGCATCGGCGTGATCGCCAGCGTCGCGGTCGGCCTGCCCGCGCTCGGCATCGCCACGCTCGCGCCGGTGGGACTGCACGCCTTCGACATGGCGTACGGCGTCGGCTTCCTGTTGCTGCTCGGCTCGGTCGTGCCGATCCTGCATGCCGCGTGGCGGCAGCATAGCACGTTCCTGCCGTTCTTCACGCTCGCCTGGTCGGTGCCGATCACGCTTGCGCTGCTGCGCGCGGTCTGGGGCCTGTGCGGCTGGCCGTATGATTTCTGGCTCGACAATTCCTCGGTACTGTCGATGACGCTCGAGGCGCTGCTGTCGAGCCTCGCGATCGGCCACCGCGTGCTGCTGCTCACGCGCGAGCGCGACAGCGCACGCGAACAGGAAATCGCCGCCCGGCTGCTCGCCGACACCGATCCGCTGACCGGGCTGCTCAACCGGCGCGCCTTCCTGCGCGGCGCGATCGGGCAGGAGGGCGATTTCACGCTGCTGCTCGCCGATCTCGACCATTTCAAGCGTGTCAACGAGACGATCGGCCACGATGGCGGCGACGAGGTGCTGCGCATCTTCGCGCGCACGCTGCGCCAGTCGTTCCCCGCCGACACGCTGATCGCGCGGATCGGTGGTGAGGAGTTCGCGGTGGTGATCGCCAGCGCGCGCGCACCGCAGGCGGAGGACATCCTCGACCGCCTGCGCCGCGCGCGGATGCCGTTCGACCTGACGGTGACGGCGAGCATCGGCACCTGCACCGGCCCGCTGCTGCGCGAGGCGGATTGGAAGGTGCTGTACCGCTCGGCCGACGCAGCGCTGTACGACGCGAAAACCGCCGGCCGCGACCGCGCGCGTGCGGCCAGCCCGCAACGCTTCGCCGCCTGACCCTCGGCTTGTCGCGGCGTCGCGGTTAGGGTAAACGGCGGCGCGGGAGAACAAGACATGCGCAACCGGCGGATCGCACTCTGTGGGGGACTGGCGCTGCTGCTGGTCGCGGGCGCGCGTCATCCATCCGCCGATCTGCGCATCCAGTTGCATGATCCGGCCGACCTCGCGCCGCACCGCGTTCAGGCAGCCATCGACCTGGGGATCATGGCGGTTTCGGTGCTCGTCACCTGGACATCGCACCGCTTCGTTTAGGCGCGCCGGCGAAGGCAAGATTTGATGCTGCACGCGACGGGCGTTAGGCCTGCGCGATGATCGATCTCGACAGCTTCATCACCGGCCTGCCCAAGGCCGAACTCCATCTTCATATCGAAGGCAGCCTCGAACCCGAGCTGATGTTCGCGCTGGCCGAGCGCAACGCCGTGCCGATCCCGTTCAGCACGGTGGACGAGGTGCGCGCCGCCTACGCCTTCGGCAACCTTCAGGATTTCCTCGATATCTATTATGCCGGTGCCGACGTGCTGCGCACCCAGGCGGACTTCCACGATCTCGCCGCCGCCTATTTCGACCGCGCCGCCGCCGACGGGGTGGTCCATGCCGAGATCATGTTCGATCCGCAGACCCATACCGATCGCGGCGTGGCCTTCGGCACGGTGATCGCAGGGCTGCTGTCGGGCATGGCCGAAGCGGAGACGAAGCACGGCATCACCAGCAGCCTCATCATGAGTTTCCTGCGCCACCTGAGCGAAGATGCCGCCTTCGCGACGCTTGCCGCGGCCGAGCCGTGGCTCGACTGGATCGCCGCGGTCGGGCTCGACTCGTCCGAGGTCGGCCACCCGCCCGAGAAGTTCGCGCGCGTGTTCGCCGCCGCGCGCGCGAAGGGCCTGAAGCTGGTCGCGCATGCCGGCGAAGAAGGCCCGCCTGCCTATGTGTGGGAGGCGCTCGACGTGCTGCACGTCGATCGGATCGACCACGGCAACCGCGCGCTGGAGGACGATGCGCTGGTCGCGCGGCTCGCGGCGGAGGGGATGACGCTGACAGTGTGCCCGCTCTCCAACCTCAAGCTGTGCGTCGTGCCCGAGATCGCCGCGCACCCGATCGACCGAATGCTGGCGCTGGGGCTGAAAGCGACGATCAACTCGGACGATCCCGCCTATTTCGGCGGCTATGTCGGCGACAACTACCGCGCGATCGCGCCGGTGGTCGGGCCTGCGGGGCTGGCGACGCTGGCGCGCAACAGCTTCACCGGATCTTTCCTGCCCGCCGAGGCGGTGGCGGCGCATCTCGCCCGGCTCGATACGTTCGTGGCGGCGGCATGACGCGTCAGGTTGCCGTGCTCCCGCGCAGGCGGGAGCCCAGAGCCCGAAGCGCCGGCGCCCTGTTGCGCTGGGCTCCCGCCTGCGCGGGAGCCCTGTTTCTGTTTGCGCTTTTTCTCAGCATTGGCGTTGCCCACGCCGACACGCCCAAACGCAAGGTCATCATCGACGACGAGGGCTTTTAGCTCATGCACCTGATGTTGCTCGCCGATCCGGGCGTCGAGGTGCTCGGGCTCACCACCGTGTCGGGCAACGTCTGGGCGAACCGCGCGACCGCGCTGGCGCTGAGAGGGCTGGAGATTGCGCACCGCAGCGACGTGCCGGTGGTGCAGGGCGCGACCTATCCGCTCGTCAACACCGAGGCGCAGACCGACCGGTGGGAGGCGCTGTACGGCAAGCTGACGTGGCGCGGCGCATGGGCCAAGCCCGCGACCGCGCCCGACACTGCGGTCGACCTGCCGGGCGGCAACCCGACTCACCGGCAGGCGGACGAGATCGCCGCCAATTTCCTGATCCGCATGGTGCATCGGTATCCCGGCGAGGTGACGATCCTCGCCACCGGTCCGTTCACCAACCTCGCGCTGGCGCAGCGGCTCGATCCGGCGTTCGCGGGGCTGGCGAAGGAGCTGGTCTATATGGCCGGCAGCCTCGCTCCGCAGGCGGACGGTGCCGCCGCCACCGCCTTCGCGCGCGATTACGTCAACACGCCGCGCCGCGAATTCAACGCCCGCTTCGATCCCGAGGCGGCGAGCATCGTCGCGCGCGCGCCCTGGCGGCGGATCGTGGCGGTGCCAGTCGATGCGGCGACCGCGACGCAACTCACCCCCGCGCTCCGCGACCGGCTGGCCAAGGCCGCGTCGCCCGAGGTGGCGAAGTTCATCGCGGCGCAGGAGCCGGGCTTGCCGCTGTGGGATGAGACCGCCGCGGCGGTGTGGCTCGATCCGTCGATCGTGACGCGCAAACAGACGCTGTACGCCGATTACGACACCGCGTTCTCCGCCGGGTATGGCGACATGCTGACGTGGCCGGCGGGCGACCAGCCCGGGCTCGGCGAGCGGCCCGCCGAGGTGGTGCGCGCGATCGACCCGGCGAAGCTGGAGGCGCTGCTCGCGCGCGAGATCGGGCGGAAATAGCCAGCCAGCCGAAGGACTCCGGACGAACGGCTCAGCGACGGTCGAGCCACGCCCGCAATGCCGCATTCACCGCCTTGGGCGCCGCCCACGGGATGAAATGCCCCGCGTCGAGCCTGACCAGCGTCAGATCGGGCACGAGCGCATCGAGCCCGTCGAGCTGCACCGGCAGCAGGTAGCGGTCGCGCATGCCCCAGATCACCAAGGTCGGCTGGGTCACCAGCGGCGCGGGGGCGTCGCCCTGCCCGGTCATCGCACCCGCCGCGCGATACCAGTTGAGCATGCCGGTCATCGCGCCCGGCTGGCTCCATTCGTCGAGATGCGCCGCCCGGTCGCGCCCCACCGCCAGCGCGGCGAGCCGCTGGACGAGGCGACTGCCGAGCACGCTCGCCAACAGACGCGAGCGATCGAGCCGGGTGCGGCGGATGAAGCCGATATAGCCGCTCGCCTTCGCCTGCGCCGGGTCGGCGAGCGTGCGCGCGAACAGCACCGGATGCGGCGCGTTGAGGATCGCCAATCGCGTCACCCGGTCGGGCCGCGTCATCGCCGCGCCCCACGCGATCGCCCCGCCCCAGTCGTGCCCGACCAGCGTGAAGGTCTCGCGCCCGAAATGGTCGGCGAGCGCGAACACGTCGGCCATGATCCGCTCGGGCGCATAATCACTCACCGCCGCCGGCTTGGACGATCGCGCATAGCCGCGCTGGTCGGGCGCGATGACGAAATGCGTCTTCGCCAGTTCGGGGATCTGATGCCGCCACGTCCGGTGCGACTCCGGGAAACCATGCAGCAGCACGATCGCCGGTCGTGCCGGATCGCCCGCGACCTGAACGTCGAGTTCGACGCCGGTGGCGAGCGGCACGCGGATCATGGGTAGCTGACCGTCAGCGGCACCTCGGGCAGCGGAATCCACTCCGTGTCGTCGCCCGGCACCTTGGGGAACGCGCCCGCCTTCCACGCCCGCTTGGCCTCATTGATCCGCTCGCGGCTGGATGAGACGAAGTTCCAGAAGACATGGCGTGGGCTGGCAAACGCCTCGCCGCCCGCGAGCATCACCCGCCCACCGGTCTCGGAGCGCAGCGTCGGCGTGGTGCCCGGCCGCAGCACGTAGAGCGTTATCGGCTCGAGCGTCATGCCGTCGAGCGTCGCTTCGCCGAGCGCAACGTAGATCGCGCGCTCGTCGGCTGCCGCGTCGATCGGCACGCTGCCGCCGGGCGGCAGCACGATATCGGCATAGATCGTCTGCGCATAGGTGGTGGTCGGCGCATGCAGGCCCCACAGGTCGCCCATGATGACGCGCGCCTCCACGCCGCCGTCGCTCAGCACGGGCAGATCGCCGGCGGGCTGATGCTCGAACGCCGGGTCCATCTCCTCGTCCTTCTCAGGGAGCGCGAGCCAGGTCTGGATGCCCGACAGTTCGGGGCCGCCCGCGCGCTCGTCAGCGGGGGAGCGCTCCGAATGGACGATGCCGTGCCCCGCCGTCATCAGATTGACCGCGCCCGGCTCGATCCGCGCGTCGCTGCCGATCGAATCGCGATGTTCGATCGCGCCGCCGAACAGATAGGTGACGGTGGCGAGATTGATATGCGGATGCGGGCGCACGTCGATCCCCTGCCCCGCATCGAGATGCGCGGGCCCCATCTGATCGAAGAAGATGAACGGACCGACCATCGTGCGGGGCTTGGCCGGCAGCGTGCGATGCACCTTGAACCCGCCGAGATCGTGCGTGGTCGGCAGGAGCGTCTGGAGGATGAGGTCTTGCGTCATGATGTCTCCAGCGTGGCGAGCAGGTCGAGCAGGTCGGTCGGGAAGATCGGCTCGGCGAAGCCGGCAATCTCATCGCGCGCGAACCAGCGCCATTCCTGCATCACGCGTTGTTCGAGCGGGGTGTGGCCGCTGGTGTCGACCTCGACCGTTTCGGCCTGGACGAGGAAATAGCGTTCGTCGGCGGTGACGGGAACGCCTTCGAGCGTGATGAAATCGGCCACACGACGCGCGACCTCCGCGCCCGGCTCGGCGACGATGCCGGTTTCCTCGAACAGTTCGCGCCGCGCCGCCGCTTCGTAGCTCTCACCCGGATCGACCGCGCCGCCCGGCGTGCACCAGAACGGCGGCCGGTCGGCGGGGTTGAAGCGGAACAGCAGGATGCGCCCGTCGCCGTCGATCAGCAGGATGCGCGCGGCGGGACGGGCGATGCGCGTCGTCATGCCGCATCCAGCTCGGGATAATGGCGGAAGATGCCGTCGGTGTTGAACGCGATGCGCCGGTCGCTGGCGAGGTACGCGGCGATGCCGTCGATCGCCGCCACCCGGTCGCGCAGCGCGATCAGCTTGGGATAATCCCGCTCGATCGCGGCCATGCGCCTGGGGAACATGTAGCGTAGCCCCTCGACGATCTGGAACAGCGACGTGTCGCCGTAGCTCCACGCCGCGCCCATCAGCCAGTCGCCGGCATTGGCGCCGAGCGCGGCCTCGAAATAGCCGAGGAACTTGGGCATCCGCGCCTCGCGGAACTGCTTGGCGGCGCGTGCGGCTTCCGCCTTCTGGTCCTCGTAATAGTCCATCATCGCGACCGGGTGGTGGACGTTGTGAGCCTCCGCCACGAGATCGGCGATCGTCAGTTGCACCGCGTTCAGCCATTGCCGGTCGGCCAGACCGGAGGGGCTGAGCTTATGTTTCTCGCCGAGATAGGCGAGGATGTTGGCGACCTGCGAGACCACGCCCTCGTCGGTTTCCAGATAGGGCGGCGCGAACGCCCCGCGCGTGTCGGCATGGCCCGCGAGGTTCGCCATCATCGCCTCGGCGCCCTGTTCGCGCGCGAGGTCGGCATAGGCAATCCCGCCAGCTTCCAGCGCCAGCCGCACGAACTCGCCGCGCCCCTGGATGCCGGGCCAGTACCACAGCCTGTACGTCATCTCATTCTCCCGGCGCGCGAGCCTTTATCGCCAGCGCGTGGATGCGTTCGGCGAGCAGCTCCGCCAGCGCCTGATTGACGAGCCGCTGCCGCTGAACGCGCGAGAGGCCGACAAAGGCCGCACTCTCGACGATCACGGTGAAATGCGATTCGCCCGAACGGTCGTCGCCCATGTGGCCGGCATGGTGGTGGCTGTCGTTGACGACCTCGAGCTGCGACGGCTGGAGGGCGGCGGTGAGACGGGCGGCGATCTGATCGGCGACGGACCCGGTGGCGAGCGTGTTCATCGCGCCTATATACGCGGTTTAAGCATTTCAGGGAGCCGGCGTGGCACGCCAGACCGAAAAGAAAGACCGACCCGGCATCCGCTTCCACGGTCGCGTGGAAGGCAGCGGGCGCGTGTGCGACGAGCCGGGCTGCGATCTGCCCGGCGAGTTCCGCGCGCCCGCCGAAGGCCCGCGCAACGACTTTGAAGGGCCGCGCCCGTACCGCTGGTTCTGCCTGGAGCATGTCCGCGCCTTCAACGCGCGCTACAACTTCTTCGCGGGCATGAGCGCGGACGAGATTCACGACGCGCAGCGCCCCTACGGCGGCTGGGAACGCGAGACGCGCGCCTTCACCGGCAACGGCGGCGCCGACCGGCCGCCGAAATGGGCCGACTTCGCCGATCCGCTCGACGCGATCGGCGCACGCTTCCGGGGTGCTACGGCAGCAGCGGCGACGCGCGCGGACGGCAAGCCGCTGTCCGAGCCCGACCGCCGCGCGCTGAAGGTGCTCGACCTGCCGACCGACACCGACCGGCGGGGCTTACGCCAGCGCTACGCCGAACTGGTGCGGCGCTACCACCCCGACCGCAACGGCGGCGACCGCAGCTTCGAGAAGAAGCTGCAAGACGTGATCGCCGCTTATACGCAACTCAAGAGCGCGCCCGCGTTCGCGTGAACGAAGCCGTCGCCCCGGCGCAGGCCGGGGCCGCCGCGTGAGGGAACGCAGCGCCCGCCCCCTAGCGGCCCCGGCCTGCGGGCCCCATCAAAGCAATACTTTGATGGGGCCCTGCGCCGGGGCGACGTGGTGTTCAGCCGTTCGCCTCCGCCAGCGCGGCGAGCTGATCGGCCACCGCGCCCCAGCCGCTCTCGAACCCCATCGCCTCATGCTGCGCCTTCGCCTCGGCGGTCCAGTGGCGTGCGCTCGCGGTGTAGCGGGTCTTGCCGCCCTCGCCGGAGAATTCGAAGACGCCGGTCATGAACGGGGTCTGCGGCACCCATCCGGCCGCATAGGCATCGGTGAAGACGAAACGCGCGCCCGGCACCACTTCGAGGAACACGCCCTCCTGCGCGTGCGCCTCGCCGTTCGGGCCGCGCATCACCATCGCCGAGCGGCCGCCCGCGCGCCAGTCCAACGCCACGATCTCGGTCGTCCAAGGCCTGGGGCACCACCACTCGGCCAGCCGTTCGGTCGCCACGGACCACACCACACCGACCGGCGCGTCGATCAGCCGCGTGACCGACAGGTCGTTGCTCGCGCTCATGCCGGCTCTCCCGCCCGTGCCGCCTCGATCGCGGCGATGTCGATCTTGCGCATCGTCATCATCGCCGCCATCGCGCGGGCCGCGGCGGCGCGGTCGGGATCGGCCATCGCCGCCATCAGCGCGCGCGGCACGATCTGCCACGACACGCCGAAACGGTCGCGGCACCAGCTACATTGGCTCTCCGCACCGCCGTTCGAGACGATCGCCTCCCAATAGCGGTCGGTCTCGGCCTGATCGTCGGTGAAGATCTGGAACGACACCGCTTCGCTGAACGGCTTGCCCGCGCCGCCGTTGAGCCCGAGGAAGCGCTGCCCGCAGACGGTGAACTCGACCGTGAGCACATCGCCCGCCTTGCCCGCCGGATAGTCGAGCGCGGCACGCTGCACGGCGGTGACCGCTGAATCGGGAAAGACGCTCGCGTAGAACGTGGCGGCTTCCTCGGCCTGTCCGTCGAACCACAGGCAGGTGGTGATCTTGCTCATGCCCGCGCCCCCGACACGAAGCCGACCGACGCGCCTTGCGGATCGCGCGCGACGACGATCCGTTCGCCGCCGGGCACCTCCATCGGCCCCATGACGACGGTGCCGCCGCCCGCCCGCACCCGCTCGGCCGCAGCATCGGCATCGGGCACGCGGAAATAGAAGGTCCACGCCACCGGGTGTTCGGGCGACTGGCGGTTCATCATCGCGCCGATCCGCGTCTCGCCGACGTCGAGGAAGCTGTAATCGCCCCCCGGCCCCATCGCCATCGCCTCGTTCGAAACCCAGCCGAGCAGATCGTGGTAGAAGGGCAGCGCCTCGGCGGCATCGCGCGTGGCCAGCTCGTTCCACGCGCAGCGCATCGGCAGCGTCGGCGAGAAGCAGGTGCTCGGCTGGTCGCCCATCGCCGGATCGGGCGTCATCAGGTAGAAGACCGCGCCCTGCGCATCCTCGACCAGCGCGATCCGGCCGACCTGCGGCAGATCGAACGGCCCCATATGCGTGCGCCCGCCCGCCGCGAGAGTGTCGGCCGCCTTGGCATCGACATCGGCAACGTGGAAATAGGCGAGCCACACCGGGCCGCCGGTCGGCGATTGAGCCGTCTCGACCAGACCGCCGATGCCGACACTCTCCGCATTCCAGATCGTATATGCCCCACCCGGCATCTCGAACGTGGTGGTCGTCCAGCCGACGATGTCGCCGTAGAAGCGTTTGGCGCTTTCGGCATCGCCGGTGACGAGTTCGTACCAGATCGGCATTCCGTACGGCGTCGGCATTGTCTCTCTCCCGCTGGGTGATCGTGTGACGATCAGCCGCCGTGGGCCGATGGCATCGCGGCCACATCCATCCACATCGGCCCGAACGCATAGCCGTCGAGATCCTCGAACGCGCGGCTGTACATATAGCCTTCGTCCTCCGGGCCATGCACCTCGCGCGCCCCGGCGGCGAGCGCCGCTTCGGTGAACGCGTCCACCCCGGCGCGATCGTCGAACGACAAGGCGAACAGCGCGCCGCTCGTCGTCCTGGCGTCGATGATCGTCTTGCTGGTGAACGTGGCGTAGAAGTCATGGCTCATCAGCATGACGTGAATCGCGTCGGACCAGATCATCGCGGCGGCGCTGTCGTTGCTGAACGCAGCGTTCCGAGTAAAACCGATCGCTTCGTAAAAGGTGGCGGAGGCAGCGACATCGGCGACGGGCAGGCTTATGAAGATCATCTTGGTCATGGCCAGAACCCTCCTCCTACGAATCGTTTCTCTGTGTCAGACGATCTTGCCATCATCCACGTCCGCTATGAAACCGGAAAGTGGCAAACGCCGGCGCGACGATGCGTCCGGGACCGTGACGGCTTGACGCGGACCGATATCGTTCGCACTGAACAAAGCGAAGTGCCGTTTGCGCGCGCGATGCGTTAGGGGGCTTCGCGACAGCTCACAACACGGTACGTACGCCCATGACCGACATCCCCAACACCCAGCCCGACAGCCGCGAGACGACGATCCTCGACGCGCCCGATCACATGGCCAAGGTCCGCGATCTGTTCGGCATCGATTCGGACATGGAAGTCCCCGCCTTCAGCGAAGCGGACGAGCGCGTGCCCGATCTCGATCCGGCCTATGTGTTCGACAAGGATACCACGCTCGCGATCTGCGCGGGCTTCGCGCACAACCGTCGCGTGATGGTGCAGGGCTATCACGGCACAGGCAAATCGAGCCATATCGAGCAGGTCGCGGCGCGGCTCAACTGGCCGTGCATCCGCATCAACCTCGACGCGCATATCAGCCGCATCGATCTGGTCGGTCGCGACGCGATCGTGCTCAAGGACGGCCAGCAGGTGACGGAGTTCCGCGAGGGGCTGCTGCCCTGGGCTTTGCAGACGCCGACCGCTCTGGTGTTCGACGAATATGACGCCGGTCGCCCCGATGTAATGTTCGTGATCCAGCGCGTGCTGGAAACCGAGGGCAAGCTGACCCTGCTCGACCAGAATCGCGTGATCCGCCCGAGCCCATGGTTCCGCCTGTTCGCCACCGCCAACACGATCGGCCTCGGCGACACGAGCGGGCTGTATCACGGCACGCAGCAGATCAACCAGGGCCAGATGGACCGCTGGAACATCGTCGTCACGCTCAACTATCTGCCCGCCAAGGTGGAAGCGCAGATCGTGCTGGCCAAGTCGGGCGAGTACGACAAGCCCGAGGGCAAGCAGACCGTCGAGCAGATGGTCAAGGTGGCGGATCTCACCCGGCGCGGCTTCATGAACGGCGACATCTCGACCGTGATGAGCCCGCGCACCGTCATCACCTGGGCGCAGAATACGCTGATCTTCGGTGACGTCGGCTTCGCGTTCCGGCTGAGCTTCCTCAACAAGTGCGACGAGGCCGAGCGGCCGCTGGTGGCGGAATATTACCAGCGCGTGTTCGGCAAGGACTTGCCCGAGAGCGTGACAGCGAAGGGTTGATCGAAGCGGAAACGAGCGCAGCTTTTCCGGCGAGGGAATGTAGCAATGCCAAGGAAGCCGATCTTCATCGACGAGGCTGTCGCTCGGCGGTCCTTGGCCGTGTTGGTGGGCCGCGCACATTTCGGTCAGGAAATCATTCTGACGCGCGGTGGTGCGCCCTTCGTGCGGATGGTTTCAAATCTAGATAAGAACAGCTGAAGTACGTGACCACCGAAACCCCGCTCGACCGTTTCAAGACCGTGCTCGGCGGCGCGACGCGCGCGCTGTCGCGCGAGCCCGAGGTGGAGCTTGGCTTCACCACCGACGCGCCGACCCAATCGGGCAAGCACATCAAGGTGCCGATGCCCGCGCGCAATCTGCCGGCCGAACAGGTCGCGGAAGCGCGTGGCTTCGCCGACGGCTTCGCGTTGCGGCTGCGCCATCACGACGTGAAGCTCCACGCGAAGGCCGCGCCGGCCGAGGCGGTGGCGCGCGCGGTGTTCGATGCGGTGGAGACGGCGCGGGTCGAGGCGCTCGGCGCGCGCGGCTATACGGGGATCACCGACAATCTCGCGATCGCGCTCGACGCGCGGTTGCGCTCGGACCCGATCACACGCGCACGCAACCGCGACGAGGTGCCGCTGTCGACCGCGCTCGGCCTCGTCGTGCGTGAGCGGCTGACCGGGGCGCTGCCCCCCGCCGCCGCCGCGCCCGCGATGGCGCTGGTCCGCGACTGGATCGAGCGGCAGGCCGGCGCCAATCTCGACGCGCTCGCGCTCGCCATCGACGATCAGCGCGCGTTCGCCGGACTGACGACGCGGCTGCTCGAGGATCTCGACCTCATCGAAGGCGAACTCGTGCCGGAGGAGACCGACGAGGGCGGCTCCGAGGACGAGGGCACCGACGAGCAGGAACAGACCGACGACAGCGACGAGGGCGACGCCGAGACCGAGCAGGGCGAAGGCGAGATCGAGGCGCGCGGATCGGAGAGCGAGACCGACCAGCAGGACGGCGAAGGCGAGGACCGCGACGACCAGCAGTTCGACGACGGCGAAGGCGAACCCGGCGACGACGGCGAGGACGGCATGCTGCCGACCCGCCCGAACCGCCCGATGTCGGACATGCCGCCGCAGTTCGAGTACAAAGCCTGGACGACCAAGTTCGATGAGGTCGTCGCCGCCACCGACCTGTGCGACGCGGACGAACTGATCCGCCTGCGCGCCTATCTCGACCAGCAACTCGTCCATCTGCAAGGTGCTGTGACCAAGCTCGCCAACCGGCTGCAACGCCGGTTGATGGCCCAGCAGAGCCGGAGCTGGGACTTCGATCAGGAGGAAGGCATCCTCGACGCGGCGCGGCTGGCGCGGATCGTCGTCAACCCGATGCTGTCCTTGAGCTACAAGATCGAGCGCGAGACCGAGTTCCGCGACACGGTCGTCACCTTGCTGATCGACAACAGCGGCTCGATGCGCGGGCGGCCGATCTCGATCGCGGCGATCAGCGCGGACATCCTCGCGCGCACGCTGGAGCGCTGCGGCGTCAAGACCGAGATCCTCGGCTTCACCACGCGCGCGTGGAAGGGTGGGCAGAGCCGCGAGGCGTGGCTCGGCGCAGGCCGGCCGCCCCAGCCGGGGCGACTCAACGACATCCGCCACATCGTCTATAAACAGGCCGACGAACCGTGGCGGCGCGCCAAGACCAACCTCGGGCTGATGATGCGCGAGGGGCTGCTCAAGGAGAATATCGACGGCGAGGCGCTGCTGTGGGCGCACCAGCGGCTGATCGCGCGTCACGAAGAACGCAAGATCCTGATGGTGATCTCGGACGGCGCGCCGGTCGACGATTCCACGCTCAGCGTCAACTCGGGCAGTTTCCTCGAACGCCATCTGCGCCAGGTGATCGGCTGGATCGAATCGCGCTCGCCGGTCGAGCTGGTCGCGATCGGCATCGGCCACGACGTGACGCGCTATTATGCGCGTGCGGTGACGATCATGGATGCCGAACAGCTTGGCGGCACGATCATCGAGCAGCTCGCCGCGTTGTTCGATACGCCGTGATCGCGGCACCGGCGGGCGGGTTCGCCGGCCCGGTCAAACGCTCGGTCACGATCGCGGGGCATCCGACCTCGATCAGCCTCGAACCTCTGTTCTGGCAGGCGCTCGAACAGGCGGCGCGCGATCACGCCCTACCGTTGAGCGCGCTGATCGCGGAGATCGACGCGGTGCGGATCGTCGCCGACGATCCGCCAAATCTCGCCAGCGCGATCCGTAGCTGGCTGTTTGCGGCCGCGCAGAGCATCGCGGTTACGTAGAAACCCGTAACGGTGTCGCACCGAATATCGGATTTTTTCGCCCCCCGCCTATAAAGCGAGCAGGGAGATACGAGATGTTTGAAGCACCGATCATGGCCGCGTTTCAGATCAATGCCGCGGACGAGATCGCCACCGGCCCGATCGCGGGCATCGCGCTGGCGCTGCCGTTCAGCCTGGCGATCTGGGCGGTGATCCTCGGCACCGCCCGCATCTGGCTCTGATCCGCTACCGCCCGGCATGACCGCCGGCGGAGTTCGTCGCAGCCGTGACCGGCGCCGACCAGCCTCCCCCCAACGACCGGAACAGATCGACCTGCGCGTCCGCGATGCGCACGTCCGCCGCCGCCAGATCGGCATCCGCATCGGCAAAGGTCCGCTGCGCATCGAGCACCGTCAGGAAATCGATCGTGCCCTCGCGCTGGCGCGCCTCGCTGATCTTCGCGGCCCTCGCCGCCCCGTCGCGCGCCGCCACCAAAGCCTGCCGCCGGTCGATCTCGCGCGCATAGGTCGATAACGCGGTTTCGGTTTCCTCCAGCGCGGTCAGCACCGTGCCGTCGAAGCTGGCGAGCGCGCCGCGCGTGTCGGCCTCCGCCCCTGCGATCCGTGCGCGCGCGGCCCCGGTGTTGGGGAACGACCAGTTGATGAGCGACCCCACCAGCCAGCGGAACGGCCCGCCACCGAAAATGTCGCTGAAGCTCGTCCCCGTCGATCCGACCGATCCGCCCAGCGTGATGCGCGGATAGAGGTCTGCGGTCGCCACGCCGATCCGCGCGGTCGCGGCCGCCAGCCGCCGCTCGGCGGCGCGCACATCGGGGCGGCGCGCGAGCAGGGTCTGGCCGTCGCCGACCGGGATCGGCTGGTCGAGTCGGGGCGGATCGGTGCGCAGGCCCGCATCGGCGGCGAGCTCCTGCGGCGCGTGGCCGGTCAGTGTCGCGAGCCGAAACAGCGCCGATTGCCGCTCGGCCTCGATCTCGGGCACCAAAGCGGCACGCTGGTCGCGCAGCGTCTGGATGCGGATCACGTCGAGCCGCTCGGCGCGGCCGGCATCGAAGCGTTTGCCGGTGAGCGTCACCGAGCGGTCGAGCAACGCAACGATGCGCTTCGCCACCGCCAGCCGTTCGGCGGCCCCGGCGGCATCCACATAGGCACGGATCGTCTGCGCGACGATCGCGACGCGCACCGCATCGGCATCCGCCGCCGCCGCGCTCACGTCACCGCGCGCCGCCTCGATATTGCGGCGCACGCGGCCCGCCAGATCAAGTTCGTAGGACACGTCGAGCCCTACGTCGATCTGTTCGGTTTCCTTGGCGGTGCCGAGCCCGCGCTGGAGCGCCGGCAAGCGGCCGTAGCCCGGCTGCGCGCTGAGCTGGGTCTGCGGCAACCGATCGTTGCGCGCACCCTTCAGCGCCGCGCGCGCCGCATCGAGCCGCGCCACCGCGACGCGGATATCGGTGTTGGCGGCGAGCGCCTCGCCGACCAGCCGGTCGAGCACCGGATCGTTGTACAGCTTCCACCATTGGCCGTCGGGCGCGGCGGTGGTGACGGCGGGCGTCGTCGCCCCGGCGAAACCGGCCGCCGCCTTCGGCTTGGCGACCGGCGCGACATAGTTGGGGCCGACTGCACAGGCCGACAGTGCGAGCGCCGAGATGGTGGCGAACAGAGACTTCTTCATTATGTTCCGCTCCTATTCGGCGGGCTGAAGCTGGGGATCGGCAGCCGTATCGGCGGCGGGCCGGCGACGCGCCAAGCGCACCGCGAGCGCGCGACACACCACGTAGAAGGTCGGCGTGAAGATCAGCCCGAACGCGGTCACGCCGATCATCCCGAAGAACACCGCCGTACCGAGCGCCTGCCGAAGCTCCGAGCCCGCCCCGCTCGCCGTCACCAGCGGCACCGCGCCGAGGATGAAGGCGAACGAGGTCATCAGGATCGGCCGCAACCGGGTCCGCGCCGCCTGCACCGCCGCCTCGACGGGCGTGAGCCCCTGCTGTTCCTCGGCCTGCTTGGCGAACTCGACCACCAGGATCGCGTTCTTGGCGGCGAGCGCGATCAGCACGACGAGGCCGATCTGGGTGAGGACGTTGTTGTCCATGCCGCGCAGGTTCACCCCGATCATCGCCGCGAGCAGACACATCGGCACGATCAGCACGATCGCGAGCGGCAAAGTCACGCTCTCATATTGCGCGGCCAGCACCAGGAAGACGAACACCACCGCCATCAGGAAGACGATGCCCGCCGTGCTGCCCGCCGCCTGCTGCTGGTACGCAATGCCGGTCCACTCGGTCGAATAGCCCTTGGGGAGCGTATCGTCCGCGAGCTTCTGCATCGTCACCAGCGACTGGCCCGAGGAGAAGCCCGGCGCGGTATCGCCGTCCACCTCGACCGCAGGCGCGAGGTTGTAGCGCGTCACGCGGTACGGCCCGGTCTTGTCCTCGAAGGTCGAGACCGACCCGATCGGCACCATCTGCCCGGAGTTCGAGCGCGTCTTGAGATTGGCGATATCGGCCGGGGTGCGGCGGAACGGCGCGTCGGCTTGGGCCGTGACGCGGTAGGTGCGCCCAAGCAGGTTGAAGTCGTTGACGAACGCCGAGCCGAGATAGACCTGCAACGCCTCGAACACCCGCTCCGGCGGTACGCCGAGCATGTTGGCCTTGGCGCGGTCGACGTCGGCAAAGATGCGCGGCGTGGCGGTGTCGAAGAAGCTATAGACCTGCTTCAACCCCTTGGTCTGGTTGGCCTTGCCGATCAGCCCGAACGCGGCCGCACCCATTTCCTTATACCCACGCGCCTCCTGATCCTTGACCATGATGCGGTAGCCGCCCGCCGAGCCGATGCCCTGGATGAGCGGCGGCGGCACGATCAACAGCCGCGCCTCGTTTATGTCGGCGGTCGCCTTGCCCGCCTCGGCCATGATGCTGCCGAGCGTCACGCCGAGCTTCTGGCGCTCCTCGAAGGTCTTGAGCGGGATGTAGGCGGCGGCCGAATTGGGGGCGAGCGTCTGCGAGGGGCCGTCGAAGCCCGCCAGCATCACCGCGCCCTTCACGCCGGCCAGCGGCAGGATGCGCGCGGCGACCTTGCGCATCACCGTATCGGTGCGCTCGACCGAGGAGCCGGGCGGAAGCTGGATGACGGTGAGGAAGTAGCCTTGGTCCTGCGCAGGGATGAAGCCGGTCGGCGTCACCCAGAACACGCCCACGGTCAGCGCGATCATGCCGACATAAGCCAGCATCATTTTGCGCGGCGCCTGCACGAAGCGCAGCGTCATGCGGGCATAAGCGTTGCTCAGCCGTTCAAAGCCGCGGTTGAAGGCATCCCCGGCGCGCGTCACCGCCGCGCCGATGCGGCCCTTCCGGCGATTGTCGTGCGGCTTGAGCAGGATCGCGGCGAGCGCGGGCGACAGCGTGAGCGACAGCACCAGCGAGATGATCGTCGCGGTCGTGATCGTCACCGCGAACTGGCGGTAGAACGCCCCCGACAGCCCGGTGAGGAACACCGTCGGCACGAACACCGCGATCAGCACCAGCACGATCGCCACCAAGGCACCCGACACCTCGTCCATCGACGTGCGCGCCGCTTCCAATGGCGAAAGCCCATGTTCGAGATTGCGCTCCACGTTCTCGACCACGACGATCGCATCGTCGACGACGATGCCGATCGCCAGCACCAGCCCGAACAGCGACAGGTTGTTGAGCGAATATCCCATCGCCGCCAGCACCGCGAAGGTGCCGATCAGCGAGACCGGAATCGCCACCACCGGGATGATCGCCGCACGCCACTTTTGCAGAAACACGAGGATGACGATGACGACGAGGACGATCGCTTCGATCAGCGTGTGCTTCACCGCGTCGATCGACTGCGAGATGAACTCGGTCGGGTTGTAGATCACGCGGTAGGCGAGGCCCTTGGGGAAATGCTTCTGCGCGTCGTTCATCGTCGCGGTGACGGCTTGCGCAGCGGCCAGCGCGTTCGATCCCGGCCGCTGGAACACCGCGAGGATCACCGTCGGCTTGCCGCTGATGTACGTGTTCGAGCCGTAATCCTGCGCGCCGAGCTCGACCCGCGCCACGTCCGACACGCGGACCTGACGGCCGTTCGCGTCGGTGCGGATCACCACGTCGGCGAACTGCTTGGGATCGGTGAGGCGGCCCTGCGTCTCGACGTTGAGCTGATAGGCGTCCCCCTGCGAATAAGGCGGCTGGCCGAGCGTACCGGCGGCGACCTGCACGTTCTGCGCACGCAAGGCGGCGACGATCTCGCCCGCGGTCAGGTCGAGCGCGGCGGCGCGACCGGGGTCGATCCACACACGCATCGAATAGTCGCGGCTGCCGAACAGCTGCACGTCGCCGACGCCGTCGATCCGGGTCAGCCGGTCGCGGATCTGCGTCAGCGCGTAGTTCGACACATAGCCGCGATCGAGCGAATTGTCGGGCGAGATCAGGTTGACCACCATCAGGAAGTCCGGCGAGGTCTTGCGCGTGACGACGCCGAGACGCTGCACGTCCTCGGGCAGACGCGGCACCGCGATGGCGACGCGGTTCTGCACCAGCACCTGCGCGGCATCGAGGTTGGTGCCGATCTTGAAGGTGACGGTGATGGTCAGCTTGCCGTCACCGGTCGATTGCGACGACTGGTACAGCATGTTGTCGACGCCGTTGATCTCCTGCTCGATCGGCGTGGCGACCGTCTCGGCCACTGTCTCCGCGTTCGCGCCGGGGTAGGTCGCGGTCACGGTCACGGTCGGCGGCACGATGTCGGGATATTGCGAGACCGGCAGCCCGACATAGGCGATCGCGCCGACGAGGGTGATGACGACCGCGATCACCGCGGCGAAGATCGGCCGCGTGATGAAGAAGCGCGAGAGGCGCATGATGTCCGTCCTTTGCGAACAGGAGAATTACGGCCCATCCGTTCGGGCCGAGCGAAGTCGAGGCACCCGCGCAACCGCGCGAGACCTGTCCCTCGACTCGCTCGGGACGATGGGTGGTACTGAGCAGAAGGCGCTTTGCGGGCGTCAGCGCCCGAACGTCGCTTCGCCGGCGAGCGGGGCGACCACGTTCGGCGTGGCGGCGACCGCCTCGGGCGTGATCTTGCCGAGCGTCGGCGCGACCTTCGCGCCGGGGGCGGCCATCTGCACGCCGGTAATGACGACGCGGTCGGCCGGGGTCAGGCCAGAACGGATCACGCGCAGGCCGTTGATGACCGGGCCGAGCTCGACCGGCTTGGCCGCGACCTGGTTCTGGCGATCAACCGTCAGCACGATCTTGCGCGCCTGATCGGTCTGGACGGCAGCGTCGGGCACGAGCAGCGCCTTGACGGTGCCGCCGTTCGCCAGCCGCATGTTGCCGAACATGCCGGGGGTGAGGAAATACTTGGGATTGTCGAGCACCGCACGGCCGCGGATCGTACCCGAACGCTGGTCGAGCGCATTGTCGGTGAAGTCGAGCTTGCCCTTCCAGCGATGCTCGGCCTCGTCCTGCAACTGAATCTCGACCGGGGTGGGGCCGGCGCCCGGCTGACGCGCGCGCTGCGCCTTGAGGTACAAGGCTTCCGAGCCGTCGAAGGTGAAGTAGATCGGGTCGAGCGCGTTGATCGTGGTCAGGACGGTGCCGCCGGTCCCCTCCCCGCCCGCGACCTGATTGCCGGGATCGACTTTGCGATCGGAAATGCGCCCGCCGATCGGCGCGCGGACCTGCGTGAAGCCGACATCGAGCGCCCGCGCACGCACCCGCGCCTGCGCCGCCGCCAGCGCGGCACTCGCCGCCTGTACCTTGGCGCGCAGCGAATCGACCTCGCCCGCCGACACCGCCTCGTCATCGACCAGCCGCGTCGCGCGGCCGAGATCGGACTTGGCGAGCGCCAGCGCGCTCTGTGCGCTCGCGACATTGGCCCTGGCTTCGGCGAGCTGCGCCGCGAACGGACGCGCGTCGATCGTGAAGAGGAGTTGGCCCTTGCGGACGATATCACCGTCGCGAAAATGGACGCCGGTGACTTCGCCGTTGACGCGCGGCCGGATCTCGACCGTGCGGCTGGGGGCGAAGCGGCCGATATAATCGTCCCACTCGTTGACCTCGCGCACCAGCGGGGTCGCCACCGTCACCGCCGGTGTCGGCATCGCCGCCACGATCGGCGCGGGCGTGGCGAGCTTCACGCCGGCATAGCCGACCACCGCCAGCGGCAGCAGGATCGCGGCGCCACGCTGCCAGCCCGGCATGCGCGACCAGCCGCGCGACACCGGCGTCGAGTCGGCGGTTTCGATATGGGTTTCCATGTTCATGCGGCGATCTTCCACGCGAGCGAACCCACCGTGCCGCCGGTGACGCTCGCCACCAGCAGTTCGGCCTGCGCCATGGTGAAACCAGCCTTTAAGAAGGTCGCGACCTCCGACGCAGGCAGCGCATAGCCGCGCCGCCAGGCGTGGACGGCGAGCCGGCGCAGCGTCTCCAGCCTGGGCTCGGCAAGACGCGACGCCTTGCCGAAGCCGAACAGCCCGCCGAACGCGCGCGACACGGGGCCGGGTTCGCTCAGGCTGCTGATCTTGTCGCGGCGGGCGACGGCGATGACGCTCCATTCGAGCGCGGAGAAGCTCGGCGCGGCGGCGGCATCGACGGCGGTGCGGCTGGCGGAGGGAGCGGCGAAAGGATGTTCGAGATCGAGATAAGCCATGAGAAGTCCCCTGAGGCGGCCGCGCACCGACGGCCGCGCGAACGCCGGTGCGTCGCGTCGAGGCCGGAAGTCCGGGCAAGGTTCGGGCAGGCGCGGAGGAGCGTAGGGCACGCCCCGCCCGCGAGATCCGTCAGAATGTCGAAAGGTACGCTATGCAGCCGCGCACATGCGGCTGCCGGGCAATCAGCAGGTCGTTTTGGTCACGGGCGTTTCCTTCCGCCGCTATACCGGGCTGCCTGATGTTCCCGGCTTCGATACCAAGCGGTATATAATCGGCTGCTGCACCGCGTCAACCGCATTCTGTACCGGTAGGTAAATTACTTTAAATTTAGCGCCACGAAGCTGCCGCTCACTTGGTCGGCCACACCGACAGGCTCGTCTCGACAAGCTGGGTCAGGTCCATGCAGCACGTCCCCGTGCTGGCCTGAACCGACAGCCCCTGCATGATCGCGTACAGGAAGCGGGCCAGCGCCTTGGCTTCGAGCCCCTCCGGGAACTCGCCCTCATCCTTGGCGCGCTGGAACCGTTCGATCAGCGCGACCTCCGACGAGGCGCGCCGGGCGATCACGTCCGCCCGGATCGATTCGGCTTCCGCGCCGCACGAGATGACGCTCATGATCGCCATGCACCCTTTCGGGTCGCATGAACTGGTCTGCATCTCGAGCGCGCCGCGCAGGAAGCGTTCGGCGACGCCACGCGCGGTCGGCGCGGACAGCGCTTTCTCGGTATAAGCGAGCTTGTCGCGCTCATAGAGGTCGAGCGCCTTGTGGAACAACTGCTCCTTATTGCCGAATGCGGCGTACAAGCTGGGCTTGGTAATGCCCATCGCCGCGGTCAGCTCCGCCATCGACGCGCTTTCGTAGCCGTGCTGCCAGAACACGCGCAGCGCGGCGGCAAGTGCCGTGTCGAGATCGAATTCGCGCGGCCGCCCTTTCGGGGGCGCAATCGTGTCAGCCTGTTCCATACCGATCGGTATATAGGAAGCCCGGCACGTCGAGTCTAGGCGCGATCGGGTTTAGCCGTGGTTGCGCGGATAGACGATGATCGACAGGTAACGCATTGGAAACTGAAGGAACTCCTCCGGCCCGTGCAGCGCGCCCGAATCGAACATCATCGTATCGCCGGGGCGCAGATGATAGGTTTCGCTGCCGTGGCGATATTTGATCTCGCCCTCGATCATCTGGATCAGCTCGACCCCGGCATGGCTGAAGCTGGTGTGCGGGGTCGCTTCCTCGTTGAGCGTGATGAGGTACGGCTCGACCACCACGTCACCGCGCGACAGGTGGCCGAGCAGCTGGTAGTTGTGCCCCGCCTTGGTGCCGCGCCGCTCGATGCTGACGCCGCGCCCGGCCGGCACGAACGAACAGTCCTGCCGCTCCTCCACGCTCTCGAACAAGGACGAGATCGGCACCGACAACGCGTGCGCGAGCGACTGCACCGTCGTCAGCGAAGGCGAGATCTGGCCGTTCTCGATCTTGGAGAGCATGCCGAGCGAGATGCTTGCCGCCGTAGCGAGATCGGACACCGAAAGATCCTGCCGCCGGCGCAACAGGCGGATCTGCGCGCCCAGCGCCCGCTCCAGCGTGCGCGCCTCGGTGGTGGGCGCACTGGAGACGGTCTTCAGCTCGTTGATCTCGACGGCGGCCGTCTCGATATCGTTCACCAACTTGGCCTTGGCCATTCGCTCAATCTCCGATCCCGACGCGCGTTGAAACACCCGCGGCGCGCCTCCGTACCACCGGGAACACGCGGGGTGCCCGACGCGATTCCGGCTGGGTTCCGCCATCGCGCCATTGCAGGCGGCGCGCAACAGGCATGTCGCGAAGGCGAGGTTAACCCGCGCTGTACCTATGCCGCTTCCGGCGTTTTCCAAGCGCCGACGGTTTCCTTTTCCTCCTTGCACGCCCATATGCGGGCGTATCGGCACGCCCGCGCGACAGACGGACGGCCTTCTCGCGGGAGAGTCGTCCCCTCGTTCGTCAACGGGAAACCGCCATGTCCCTCCTCCACCCCTCCGGCCCGAGCACGCGGCCACGGCGGCGCGGTGTCGCCTCCGTCAATGCCGAGGTGCGCGACGGGATCATCCCGGCGGCGGGTTCGCTCACCACCACGCAGGATGTCGGCCCGGCGGTGTCCGGCCCTAATTACCGGCTGGTCGCGCTCATCATCGCCAGCGCGCTGTTTATGGAGTTCGTCGACGCGACGGTGCTGGCGACCGCGCTGCCGACCATGGCGCGCGACTTCGGCGTGCGCGCGCCCGAGATGAGCATCGCGCTCACCTCCTATCTGCTCGCGCTCGCCATCTTCATTCCGGCCTCGGGCGTGCTGGCGGATCGCTACGGGTCGCGCACCGTGTTCCGCACCGCGATCGTGCTGTTCATGCTCGGCAGCCTGGCCTGCGGGCAATCGCGCACGCTCGAGATGATCGTGGTGTCGCGCTTCGTGCAAGGCATCGGCGGCGCGATGATGATCCCGGTCGGGCGGCTGGTGCTGCTGCGCTCGGTCGCCAAGCAGGACATGGTCAATGCGATGTCGTGGCTGCTGGTGCCGGCGCTGATCGGGCCGATCGTCGGGCCGCCGCTCGGCGGGTTCATCGTCACCTATCTCGACTGGCGCTGGATCTTCTACATCAACCTGCCGATGGGCGTGCTCGGCGTGTGGCTGGTCGGGCGCTTCATCGCTAACATCAAGGAGGATGCGCCGCCCGCCTTCGACCTCGCCGGTTTCGTGCTGAGCGGCGTGTCGCTCGGCTGCTTGCTGTTCGGGTTCGAGATGGTCAGCCGCCCGGGCGAAGGCGGCACGGCGGCGGTGCTGGTCGCGATCGGCGCGATCGCGGGCTTCTTCTACATCCGCCACGCGCGCGGCCGCGAAGGCGCGATCCTCGACCTGACGCTGATGCGCGATCCGACCTTCCGGCTATCAGTGATCGCAGGGTCGATCACCCGCATCACGCAGGGCGCGCAGCCGTTCCTGCTGCCGCTGATGATGCAGGTCGGCTTCGGCTTTTCCGCCGCACGCAGCGGCACGATCACGGTGGCGACCGCGATCGGATCGCTGGCGATGAAGGGTCTCGCCCAGCGCGTGCTGCGCCGGCTGGGCTTCCGCCGCGCGTTGATCTGGAACGGCGTGCTGGCGACCAGCGGCTATGCGATCTGCGGGCTGTTCCGCCCGAGCTGGCCGGTATGGGCGATGTTCGGCGTGCTGGCGATCTCGGGCTTCTTCATGTCGTTCCAGTTCACCGCCTACAACACGATCGCCTATGACGGTGTCGACAAGCGCCACATGAGCAGCGCGACCGCCTTCTACTCCACCTTCCAGCAATTGATGCTGTCGCTTGGCATCTGCATCGCCGCGATCGCGCTGCATCTGGCGATGCTCGCGCACGGCCATGCCGCGCCCGCGCTCGGCGACTTTTCGGTGGCGTTCTGGGCGGTGACGGCGATCTCGCTGAGCGCGACGATCTGGAACCTGCGCTTCGCACGCGATGCCGGCGCGGAGATCAGCGGACATGCCGAGCCGGCGGCGCGGAAGGCCACCGCCTGAGCCGATCAGTCGCGCCGCAGCCCGATACGCTCGCGCTCCTCGGCCGGGATCAGCCCTTCGAGCACGGCCCAGAAGCCGCCGACCGCCGCCTGCCCGGCGCTCGCATAGGCGGCGGACAGCCGCTCGCGCAGCGCGTCGAACAACTGCGTCTCCAGGCTACGCCCGGCCTCGCTCAGCCGCAGCAGCCGCTGGCGCCGGTCGCGGTCGCCGGGACGCATCTCGACCAGCCCACGCTCGATGAGTTCGTTGAGCACGCGGCCGAGCGACTGTTTGGTGATCGCCAGCAGCCCGAGCAGCTGACTGACCGTCAGATCGGGCTGACGCGCGATGAAATACAGCGCGCGGTGGTGCGCCCGGCCAAGCCCCTGGTCCGCAAGACCCTGATCGATGGTGCGCGTCAGATGGCTGTTCCCGAAATACAGAAGTTCGAGCCCGCGCCGAAGCTCGGGTTCTCGCAGGAAAAGCGGCGACGCGGCGGTGTTCTGCCCTGCCATGTTGACCGGATTTGACCGCAACCCTATCAGGGTTCAACCCAAAATTTGTATCAAGATGTACGAAGGTTGCCATGCCCGATCAGACTGCCCCAGACATGGATCGGACCGCGACCGAAGCGCCTGTTTTCGCGTTCGAACGCAGCGCCAGCCCGATCGACGCAAACGAGCGTGCGCGCCTGCTCGAGAACCCCGGCTTCGGGCGGGTCTTCACCGATCATATGGCGATGATCCGCTATAGCGAGGAGAAGGGCTGGCACGACGCGAAGATCTGCCCGCGCGCCGCGTTCCAGATGGATGGAGCATCGGCGGTGCTGCATTATGCGCAGGAAATCTTTGAAGGCATGAAGGCTTATCGCCTGGAGGACGGCAGCACCGCGCTGTTCCGGCCCGAGGCGAACGCGCGCCGCTTCCGCGAGTCCGCGGTGCGCATGGCGATGGAGCCGCTGCCCGAAGACCTGTTTCTCGCCTCGGTGCGCGAACTGGTGAAGGTCGAGCAGGACTGGATCCCCGAGGCGGAAGGCGGTTCGCTGTACCTGCGCCCGTTCATGATCGCGAGCGAGGTGTTCCTCGGCGTGAAGCCTTCCTCCGAATATCTCTATGCGGTGATCGCATCGTCGGTCGGCGCCTATTTCAAGGCGGGCGCGGGGGCGGTATCGCTGTGGGTCTCGCAGGATTACACGCGAGCGGCCCCCGGCGGAACCGGCGCGGCCAAGTGCGGCGGCAACTATGCCTCCAGCCTCGTCGCGCAGGCCGAAGCGACGCGCAAGGGCTGCGATCAGGTGCTGTTCCTTGACGCGGTCGAGCGGCGCTGGATCGAAGAACTGGGCGGCATGAACATCTTCTTCGTGTTCGACGACGGCAGCCTCGCCACCCCGCCGCTGACCGGCACGATCCTGCCCGGCATCACTCGCGATTCGATCATCGCGATGGCGCGCGACATGGGGCTGACCGTGCGCGAGGAGCCCTATGCGATCGACCAGTGCCGTGCCGACGCCGAGAGTGGCCGCCTGCGCGAGGCGTTCGCCTGCGGCACCGCCGCGGTGGTCGCGCCGATCGGCACCATGAAGATGGCCGATGGCGACTTCACCATCGGCAGCGGCGGCCCCGGTCAGACGACCATGCGCATCCGCGACGCGCTGACCGGCATCCAGCGCGGCAAGCTGCCCGACCAGCACGGCTGGGTCGAGCGGATCGCCTGATCGTAAGAACCTTAGCGAAAGGGTCTTTTCAGCGGCGGATGCTGCGCCTAAAGGCGTCCGTTCGCGCGTTGGGGCGTCGCCAAGTGGTAAGGCAGCGGCTTTTGGTGCCGCCATTCGCAGGTTCGAATCCTGCCGCCCCAGCCAACCGAATCAACGTGTTCCGGTTGTCGCGCAGTGACTTAGGTCGAAAATCTCGGAGAGCATGGTAGGACTGGGTTTGCCCCAGTTAGCCCCAGTTAGACGGCTATTCCGCCATGATTTCCGTCATGATTTTGTCTGCGCCACAACCGATTCGGAGTTGGTTATGGCTAAGAAAATTGCACTATCCCCGGCAGCGATCGACGCGTTGCAGAAAGGAAAGTTGTCCGATCTTCACACCCCCGGACTGTCGGTCGAAGCCCTGCGCAGCGGCAAAAAACGGTGGCGGTATCGCCGGCATGTGTCTGGCGCCGATGTCATGGCGACCCTGTTTGGCGGAGCCTATCCGATCGTAACGATCGCTGAGGCGCGCGAGTGGGCGCGCGGGTTAAACGCTTCTGCTGAAAAGGGAATTGATCCGCGCGAAGCGATTCGTGCGCAAAAGGCGCGCGATGAGATGACGGTCTCGCGCGCGCATGAACTCTACATGGTTGCCGTTCATGAGGGCCGCGCGTCGCGCGCCAAACGTCCGAACCGACCGCGCACGATCAAGGACAAGATCAAAATCTACGAACTCGATATAGCGCCGAAACTTGGCAAGCGCAGCATTTACGAAGTGACCGAGACGGACCTGATTCGCTTGGTTCAAAAGAAAGGCATTTCCGCCAGGATTCGTGCCAATCGGCTCGCGGCGGAGCTGAAGGTGTTCTTCGGCTGGGCTGCATCACTGCGAGGACTCGAGGTCGGGCTCGAGGTCGATCCGTCGCGGCGCCTCGGCGATCTCAAATTCCCGGAGCCTGTCGGCTCCCGTGTCCTGAGCTTGCTTGAACTCGAGTGGTTCCTGAAAGCACTCCTGCCCGAACCTCGCTACGTGCAGCGGGGCATGCTGCTGATGCTGCTGACCGCCGCGCGCATTTCGGAAGTCGTGCAGGCGCGCTCATCCGAATTGGTCAGCGGCATCTGGATACTCCCAAAGGATCGAGTGAAGAATTCATTCGAGCATCGCATCGCGCTTGGCCCGTGGGGCCGATCGCTCATGCTCAGCAAACATGAATGGGTATTCCCTGCGGAAAGGATTGATGGACCGCGCAATAATTCGGTCTGGTACAAAGCGCGAGATCGCGTGCAGGCGCGGATGGCAGACATCGCGGGTCACCCGGTTCAGCGCTTCACCCCGCACGACTTCCGCAGGACCGCGCGCTCCAACACCAAGAGACTCAAGGTCGATTTCGAGACCGCCGAAGCGATGATGAATCACCTGAAGTCGGGGATGGAGCGCATCTACGATGGCTACGAACTGGAGGAGGAGAAGGCATCCTGGTTTCTCAAATGGGAGCGAGAGATCACGGCGATTGCGACGAAGGCAGGCGTGGCCGAGGCATTGGGTGTGCCGACCAACGAGCTGAAGGTGAATCCGACCCCCTCCGCCGCGCGTCTTGCCGTCCCGAATTTCGCCGTCGTGTCCCCACGATACCGGCTGGCTCCGACCGTTCAGAGCTGAGCCGTCACAGGTGCGCTACCGTTCGCGCGTTGGCAGGGGGATCCGGACTCAGGATGACCTGGTACGGTGTGCGGAACGCGCAATTGGCACCGTAGTCATACGCAGTTGCGGTTCGTCATGCTGCGCTGCACAAGAGCAATGCCTTTCAGGCATCCTCTCCTAAAACTTGTCGGGCGGCCGTTTGGCCGCCCTCTTTTTGTATAACGCCTTCACCGGAGAACCGCTCACCTCACCAGAGAGCACGAGTGTCGAGCCAGGCATCCACTTCTTCGCGCCTGAACCTCGGACATCGGCGATGCTTGCTGCGGCCGCTCCCGAGTTCGTACTCGCGCGGGAAATCCTGCGGCCGAGATTTTCGGAGGCGATCGATTTGACGTCTTGAGAGATGTGCCAGAAGCGCAAATTCATCAACGGTAATCATGCCCGCGGGATCGTACGGACAATCGCGATTGGACATGTTCAAGGTGCCGTCACGCGGCGTTTTCGTGCGAATGCCCTGTCGCTCTCGAGAAAGGCCGAGAGCATTGCCGGAATCAGCTCACTCAAAGGCTCGGCACGACCATAAGCTTGTTCGTAAGCGACGGCATAATCGACCAATGCCTGATGAACGTCCGGAAGAATGTTGATCGTCAGCTTCACTGGTGTTCGATCAGGAAGGCGACCTAGGCGCAGATCGGGCATATAGAAACTCCTATCCGCGCCACGGCGCGAGAATGAGATCACGGTGGACGACCAATCGCACGGGCGAGCCTGGACGAATGGTGATCGTCGGCTGAATCTGCAGGTTCTTGGACGTAAGCTGGTCGGCCGCCCGCGATTCACTCTGCTGGGTCGACTGGCGGATCGCCTGGACGAGATCGCTCTCGTTCGAGAACGTCAGGCTGGATCCCACGCCAAGCAGCGTCGACAGGACGACGCCTTTCAGCAACTGCCACGTGTGCATGTCGACCTTGTCGGCAAGCCCGGCATAGCCGGACGGGTCGGTGGCAGGCACATTGTCGAGCGCGAGCGAACTGCCGTCGGGCAAGATGATCCGCTGCCAGACCACCAGCGCGCGCCGCTGCCCGAACGCGACGACGCTGTCGTAAGAACCGATCAGTCGCGCGCCTTGGGGGATCAGCAGAACTCTCCCTGTCGCGCTATCATAGACCTGCTCGGTCACCTGCGCGGTGACCAGCCCCGGCAGATCGGATCTCAGCCCGGTTAGGAGGCTGGCCGTGATCACGCTGCCAGCCGACAGCATGTTTGGCGAAGCAGGCTGGGTCAGCGGGTGCGGATTGACGTCACCCCCGCGATCAATCGCGCCAACGAAATCGATTTTGTGCTGCTGCGCGCCCGGGTCCTTATCTGTATCCAGCGCCACCTTGGCCGGATCGGACGCACTGACCGCAGGCGGCGTCACGACGGGCTCGACCGGCACTGCAGATCCAGCCGACTTCGCCATCAGCCCGGATTCGCGCGCCTCCTTGAGCTCGGCGAGCTGACGCTCGCGCTCGGCGGCCGCCTCCTGGTCGACCGCCTGCGGCGCCGGGACAGATGTTCCGGCTTCCGCTGCCATCGCACGCTGGTGATCGAGGATCGCGCGCCCGAGGTCGCCTGGTAGTGGTGCTCCCAGTCGCGGGACATCCCCGTAACTACTGGGAAGCTTGCTCAGCGTGTCGCTCTGCGGTTTCGCAATGTCGCCGCGATCTTCGTGCTGCCGCACAAGATGAAAGCTATGCGGGCTCAGCGCGAACCATGCCGTTGCCATCACACTTGCCGAGCCGAGCGCGGCGGTTGCGACGATGATCCCGCGCTTGAAGCGGATCGCGCGCGCGGGCTTGCCACGCAGTGCGAACGTCTCCGGATCGACCTTGGTCGGCAGAACGACAGCCTCGCCCTCGCCGTTCGGCTCATCGATCGCATCGGATGTCCCGGTCACGACGACCGACCCTTTCGCGACGGCGCGACGCGCACAATTCGCACAACGTCTTGATGCTTGGTGCCAAGACGAAGTTCGGCCGCATCGAACAGCCGGTCGACCACATAAAAACGGTCGCGCAGCCGGTAATTGACGAGTTGCGCGACACCCTTGTCGTCAACCAGGAACAGCGGCGGCGCTTCCCCGGCGCCGAGCGTCGCGGGAAATTCAATGAACGTCTGCCGGCCGTCATCGAACGCGCGGATCGGCCGCCAGGCGGGCTTGTCGCCCGCGATCGCATAATCGAACCGCAGTTGCGCGACATCGAGCCCGGATGCGATGGGCGCAGCCGAAGCAGCCTGCGCCTCCGCGCGTTTGAACGCGATCAAGGCATCCTGCGGATAGGTCCAGGACAGCGCCGACATTGCCGCGCCGCCTGTGCTCGCCAGCGCGAGATGATAGCTCCGCCGATCCGTCGTAACGACGAGATTGGTGGAGAGCCCGGCCGCAAACGGCTTGACCAGCAGATGAGTGCGCTTGGTGTCCCCTGCCCCACTGCTTGTATCGCCGATTACCCAGCGCACCGTATCGCCGCTTGCGACCGCGCCGAGAATCTCCCCCGGCTGGAGCGCGATGTCAGTAACGCGTCCAGGCGCCGCGTAGACCTGATAGATCAGGCCATCGGTAAACGGATAGACCTGCGACGCGTTGGTGAACCCCTGCACCGCTGGCTGGAGCGTCGCCGACCGATTCGCAGCGGCGACATTCTTCACCGCGAGCGGGAGACGCGGGTGCATGAGTTTCACCGGCTTCACGTGCCGAGTCACGGCGGCAGGCTCTTGCGTCGGGGCGGGCTTCGACGCCACGGTCCTGGTCGCCGGCGGTGCCTCTGCCGCGATCACCGCGAATGCGATCGCGCCGAGCGCGGACATGGTAAGCAGGCGTGTCATTGCTGGGTCTCCTGGCTGGGGGTGGCAGGTTGCGCGGTGTTCGCGAGATCAAGCGCAGCCGACGGCTCGATCAGCGGAGCAGCCGTCCGGGCAGCCTGCTGCGAGGATGCGGGCTCCAGCTCGCGGCTCCAGTCGATCGCATCGACGTAAATGCCGAGCGGGTTCTTGCGTAGCGTGTCGGCCGAGACCGGTGGCCGCGAGATGATCGAGAGAAAACCGGTCCAGTGCGATGTCGCGGCCTTGCTGCCATGCTCAAACGCCGTTTCGCTCCATTTGACCTGAGGGCATGTGCCCGCCCTTTTAGCCGCATTCGGCCTGGACATAGGGCGGGCCACCCGGCCGCCTCATCGGGAGGTCGGACGGCGTTGCACGACGTGGATCCGCAGAGGCGCGATCGTGCCTGGCGATCACGTCAGGGTGGGGTGCTTCAGGGCTAGCGCCGTAAAGTATCCGAGCGCCCTGAAGCGCCTGTGCTGACCGAGGCGGATGTTGAAATGTCCAGCACCGCGCCACCGCGTGGTTTTCCGGCGAGGCGGACCCTGCGCGTCAGGTCGATATGGACTATGCTCGGCGTGGGGTCGCCGCTTGGATGGGTGTGCGCCAACACGACACCCGCCGCCGCCCACTCCAGCGCCCGTCCCACGACTGGCGCGGCGCGATGTCGGCAGTGCCGAGACCGCTCGGGCACACGATCGGGGCACAGATCGGAGGATGCCGCGTCCTCAAGTACAGCACGCGCACGCGTTCGAACGGGAGCTGTTCGAGGTCGGATTGCAGAGAGTTCAGCACCGCGCCGGAGTCGGGTAAAAGCGGTTCCGCCAGAATCTGCTTGGGCAAACCATGCCGCATCGCCGCTGGTCAGGAGCACCACGACCGTAGGATGGGACGGCAGACAGGCTCGCAGGCGTGATCGCGACGCTGCCAGCACGGCAATACCCGATCCGACCTCCGCAGGCAGCGCCGTCGCGACGCCTTCGCTGTCAAAGAGCGCGACGCGTGCGATCAGGTTCGCCAGGACGGGTCGTGTCCAAAGCGCGTGATCCGCACGATGTGGCGGATCGTGCCCGCCAGCAGGATGATCAGGCCAAGATATGCCGGCGCGATCTCCAGCACCGCATAGGCCAGCGGCTGCGAGCGCCGCAAGGTGAAGCCAAGATGGCTCATCACCGCGACGATCTGCAAAGCGGAAAGGGCGATCGGCCAATGACGGTCTGCCTTGATCGAGAGAGCTATGAACAGCACCGCCATCGTCACATCGACACTCAGCAGCGCCGGATCGATCGCGCCGAAGCGGACATCAACGTCGTGGTGCTCGAACAGCCTCGACGCCGCTTCACCGCCGAGCATCAGCATCGCGGCGAACCGCTCAGGTTTCCCGCCCCTCCAGATGGCAAAGGCTGCGATCCCCAGAAGCGGCAGGACGTATCGGAGGAGGGGCGACGGCATCCCGGCAAGGATGCCCCCTCACCTCGTCAGGTCAAGCGGCGACCCGGTCGCCGAGCATCACGAGCTGCCCCGTCGGCGTGATCGAGCGATCGGGACAGCCATTGTCGCCGTAACCGACCTCGCGTCCGACCTGCGCCATTAGCGGATGTACGTCGGCAATCCGCGCTTGTGCGAGCACCGACTGATGGACCGCGCTGGAAAGCGCAATCAAGGCCTGATTGCCGACCGTGGCATCGAGCCCCGTTTTCGCACGCGCTTCGAACGCATCGGCGACGAGTTGGGCGCCGCGACGCGCGAGTTCGATAGCCTGGGTTTCGAGATCGAGAAACTGTGCCGCGATACGATCGCCCGCCTGTTTGATCCGGTATTCCTGTGACATTGCTTACCCCATGTGCTCGGGGAGCCGGCGAAATATCGCTAGCGGAGCAGGTCTTCGACGGATTTGAGCATCGCCGGAGCCGCGATGATCGCGAAGATCACAAACGCGGCAACGACGAATGTCGAAATGACCAGATCCTTGGTCGAAAATCGCGCGAGACGGCTCCCGGTCTGGTTGTGATCGGGACGCACGACCGGAGCGACGTTCGAGGCGAAGGGCAGAAGGTCTTCCCCAGGGCCCGAGGTGGTCTCTTCGATCACGTTCCCGGGGTCTGACCTCACAGGATCGAGCGAGATCGTCGCCCCCGCTTGACGCACCCCCTCCTGCAAGAGGGGGGAGCGATCGAACACGGCAAATGCCTTGGCGGCCTCGGCGCTGGTGGCACATCCGAGTCGACCCCGGGCCTCTCTCAGGTGTTCCTTGACGGTATATTCGCTAAGGCTGAGCCGCCTGGCAGTTTCCTTGGCGCTCTCCAGCGCAAGTACCCCACGCAGACAGTCTTTCTGGCGTTCGGTCAGCGAATCGATCTGGGATGCCGTCGTCACTGCATCATTCTATGCCGGTTTTTGCCCGCCCCGTCATGAGCTTAGCGCCACCCAATGCTATGATGCGCGTACACAACCTTCGACGTCATCACCGCGCGACCGCCTTCGCGGCGCAGTAGGACTTGAGAAAATCCGGATGGCTCGGCATCTTGTCGACCAGTTCGCCTATTTCAAGACGCATACGGTCCAACTCACCGCGCAACTGCGCTTCCGGCATCATCTCGGCTAGGCGGTGATAGCTGCGGGGGAAATGGCGCTGGCCGAGCAGCACCATCACCCAGCTGTCCGCCAGGAACAGTTCGTGGCCGACATGGTAGGCCCGCCCGTTTTCCTGCCACAGCGCCAGCCGCGCCTTCAGGCTGTCGGGGATCTCCATGTCGCGGCAGCGGCGCCAGAACGGCGAATCGTCGCGTTCAGTCACATGGTAATGCAGGATGATGAAGTCGCGGATGTTCTCGAACTCCTGCCGCGACTTGGCGTTGAAGCGGCCGACCAGCGCGAGGTCGAAGCCGTCGAACGGAAAGTCCTCGATCAGGCGCGTCACAGCCGCCATCATCAGGTGGATGCTGGTCGATTCGAGCGGCTCGATGAAGCCGCCGGCCAGCCCGAGGGCGACACAGTTCTTGTGCCACGGCTCGGTCCGGGTGCCGGTCTTGAAGCGGACCAGCCACGGATCGACGATCGGCTCGCCGTCGATCTCGGCGAGCAGTCGCGCATGCGCCTCGTCATCCGACATGAAGTCGCTCGCGAAGACGAAGCCGTTGCCGTCGCGGTGCTGGAGCGGGATGCGCCAGCGCCAGCCGGCCTCGTGCGCGATCGCGGAGGTATAGGGCTGCTTCGGCCCCTCGGACGCAGATTGCACCGCGACCGCGCGGTCGGTGCGGATCCATTGGCCCCAATCTTCGAACGGCACGCCCAGCGCACCGCCGAGCAGCAGCGAGCGGAAGCCGGTACAGTCGATGAACAGATCGCCCTCGACGCGCTCGCCGGACTCAAGCACCAGCGCGGCGATGAACCCGCTCTCGCCGTCGCGTTCGACGTTACGAATCTTGCCCTCGATCCGCCGCAGGCCGGCTGGCTCGGCAAGCCCGCGCAGGAAGCGGGCATAGCGCGCCGCGTCGATATGATAGGCGTATCTGGGCGCGAGCGGCGGCGCGAGCGACATGCGGTTCGCCTCGCCCGCGACATATTCGAGGCAATATTCGCCGAGGTCGCCGCCAAAGCCCTTCGCGCGCGCATGCAGCCAGAAATGGTGGAAGTCCGCCATCCAGCTCCACTTGCGCCCGAGCAGGCCGAACGGGTGGATGTAGCGATCGCCGATCCGCGCCCAGTTGCGGAACTCGATGCCCAGCTTCACGGTCGCCTGCGTGGCCGCCATGAAGACGTCTTCCTTCACCTTCATCAGCGTGTGGAAGCCCTTGAAGGTCGGGACGGTGGACTCGCCGACGCCGATCGTACCGATATCGTCCGACTCGACGAGGACGACGTCGATCAGCGGCCCGAGATGCCGGACCAGGGCGGTCGCCGTCACCCACCCGGCCGTGCCGCCGCCGGCGACCACCACGCGTTTGACGATCTGGCGCGACGATGGCGTGTGCTGCATTGCGGGCTCCATTAGGGGGTCGCTCACCGGTTCAGCCGCTGGAGCACTTGCGCGCGCAGTCGCCGCGCACCGATCTCGTCGAGCGGCGCCAGCGCGCCGCGGGCGTGGGGTGGCAGATGCTCGGCCGACCGCTCGGCGGGGCCGAACACATAATAATCGAACAGCGCGCGCCAGCTCTGCTTCTCGGCCTCGGGGCGGTCGCGCAGGCTCAGCAGCGCGTGGAGCAACGTCGTCATCGGCGAGTCCGCGAAGGGCGGCGCATCGTTCCACCAGAAGTTGACAAGGATGTTGAAATCGTTCTGCGCCTCGACATTGTGCCACCACAAGGCCGGGTAGATCAGCACGTCGCCTGGTTCGAGGTCGAACACCTGCGCCGCACGCGCGGCTTGCGCGAAGCGCGGGTAGCGCGCCGGATCGGGCGCGCGCGGATCGACCATGCTCACCACCTGCCCGCCCGGCGTCGGTTCGAGCGGGCCGGGATAGAGGTTGCCGATCTGATCGGGCGGGAACAGCGTGAACCGGCGCCGTCCGGCCACGCAGCACGCGATGTTGTTCGATGCATCCCAATGTGTCGCGGCGACGGTGCGGTTGCCGATCCAGATGCTCGCCAGCGGCGTCGCCGCGCCGAAGATGCCCGGCGGCAGATCGTTCTCGGCGCGCAGGCCGGGAAGGTAGCGGTCGAGATCGGTCGAGCCGACATACATCGCCGCGTCGGGAGCGCGCAGCAGCCGGTCCAGCCAGTCGTCGAGCGGCACGCGGGTGGCGGTGAAGTTCATGGCCGTCATGGCATCGTCGTAGAAGAACCGTCCGCCTGCCTCCGGCGGCGCGGTATAGCCGACCACCGGCTCGCCCGTGTAGAAACACTTGAGATAGTCCGCCGCCGCGCGCGCATCGGCTGCGCGCACCAGCGGCCAGTCGCGCACCAGCCCGCGCAGCAGCACCGGCTGCTGCGTCGCGACCAGAGCGGCGGGGTCGAACGGCGTCATGCGGCGACCTGAGCGGACACGCTCCCGGCGCGGCGGCGGTTCTTCAGCGCGATCAACCGGCTGACATTGCCGAGCGACGAGGCGACCAGAAAGGCGTGCCGCAGGAACCCGGACCGGTTGAGCGCCAGCAGCGCCGGGCCGTCCAACTGCGCCAGCCGCGCGGCGCTGACGGTATGGCAGTCGGGAATGTCGTACCGCGTGACATCGTCGAGCGCGATGTCGAGCCGGACCGGCTCGATCAGGTCGGCCGCCAGGAACGCGGCGAACATCGCGTCGCGCTGCGCCAGCCCGTCATGCACGACCTGAAGCACCCGCACGATATGGTCGAGATACGGCGTGTGACCGCCGTGCGGCAGGAACAGCGGCTGCCCGTCCGCCGCGCCCACACGCGGATGGTCGAGATCGACATGGATCATCGCCTCGCGTTCGCCCGCGCCGCGATCGACCATGCCGATCTTGAACGCGCCGCGCTGGTGGACCGCCGGCACATGCCGCGCGTCCCACCCGGCATCGCTCAGGAACAAATTCTCGTCGCGGTCGAGCCCGAGCAGCGCCACCGCGTAGAACGCGCCGCCCACATCCTTGCGGAACAGGATTGGATAGTCGCGCTGCACCTCGTCGAATTCGGTCGGGAACACCACGCACTGGTTCACCGCATCCCCGAACCGCGCCGCATAGCCCGTCGCCACGCGCAGATCGGCATGGGTGATGTTGTTCAGAAGAACCGTTCCGGTCATCGCTCCCCCAAAGGCTTCGCCGCCTGTTTCATGGCGGCGCTTTGCCCGGGATGCGCGCACCCCGGGCATCGCCCCCTTATCAGAATTTGTAGCGTGCGCCGAACAGGAAGCGCCGCTTCAGCTCCTGCGCGAACCACAGGTTGCTCACCGAGCGGCCATAGGTACGCAGGCTTTCGTTGGTCAGGTTGATGCCTTCGACCGATAGCGCGACATGCTCGTTCAGATCGTAGCTGATATTGGCGTCGAGCTGCCCGTACGGCTTGGTATAGACCGGGTTCTTGTAGCTGTCGCGGTTGAGCGACGTCAGAAAGCTGTCGCGCCAGTTATAGCTGAGCCGCGCCGAGACACCGTGCTTGTCGTAGATCAAAGTGGCGTTAGCGGTGTTGCTCAAGCCGGTCAGCGCGAATTGGTCGATATTGGGATCGCCGGCATTGTTGAAGCCGATATTGCCCTTCACATAGGTGAAGCTGCCCGACACGCCCAACCCGGTATCGCCGAGGAAATACTGACCGGCGACTTCGAAGCCATACAGCTCCGCATCCTTGTTGTTGATCGGCCGCGACACGGTGAAGTTGTAGAACGGATCGGCGGCGGTGCCGTTCAGGTCAACCGCCGACAGCACCGTGTTGATGAACGCCTGGTCGATCGACTTGGTGGACGGATTGTAATGCTGCTGGAACTGGGTCGCCGCCGATGCGGTGCCGTCGCGCAGCAACAAGGCGGAGTAGGTGAACAGGTTGACGTCGCTGATGTCCGCGCCGAGCGAGGTCAACGCCGCCTTCGCCTGCCCCGAGATCGTGCCCGCCGCGCCCGAACTCGGATCGCGCACGCTGAACAGCGGACTCTGCGACTGGCCCGAGCCGATGAAGTTGTGAACACGCTTGTCGAAGAAGCCGACCGAGAAATAGGTGTCGGGCTTGAAATAATATTCGAACGACAGATCGATATTGTCGGAGATCAGCGGCGCGAGGCCGGGATTGCCGGTGCTGGCGGTCGCCACCCCACCGAGCGCGGTCGGGCGTGGCGGTACGGCGATCGAATAGGACGCGAACAGATTGTCGTAGTTCGGCCGCGCGATCGTTCGGCTCGCCGAGAAGCGGCCGATCAGGTTCCGCTTCAGCTCCATCTGGAAGTCGAACGATGGCAGGATGTTGTCGTACGATCCGGTGCCCCGCAACGTCGACGGCGTGTTGGCGAGGTTGATCGTGAAATCGTTGTCGGACACCCAGCTGATCGTGTTCGGCAGATACTGGATGCCGATCGCCTCTTCCTTGGTGTGCTCGTAACGCGCGCCGGCGACCAGGCTGGTATTATGCCCGGCAAGCTCACCCTTCCACGTCACCTGCGCATAGCCGGCGTAGATCGTCTCCTTGACGGTGTTGTTCTGGCGCGCGGTGAAGCCAACCGCGTTGCCCTGCCCCGCATAATAGGCCGACAGCGCCTTGTAGAGCGTGACCGCATTGCCGCGGAACGCGTCGAGGTTCACGCCCGTCGCGTTGGGATCATAGGCGCTGAACTTGCACAGCAAACAGAACGGCTGGAGCACGCCCGGCGCGACTTGGTTGACGTCGCCGGGATGATCGACGCTCCAGTTGCCGAGCGTCTGCTGCGTCGAGATCAACTGCTGGTTGGTGTCGGTATCGCGGTACAGGCCGCCGAAATCGAACCGGCTGCCGCCGCCCAGATCCCACCCGAAGTCGATCCGGCCTTCCTTAACCTTCTGGCGCTGGCTGGTCGTGTAGGTCCGCCCGATCGACGAGCCGACATCGCCCACGTCGAACACGCCGTTGCCATTGCCCTTCAGCGTGTCGTTGAACACCTCGTCCTGCACCGGGATCGGGCCGCTGAAATCGACCGAATGCGCCGACACGACGTTCGCGCCCGTGCCGACCAGCGTCGAGCTGGTGCCGTCCGGGTTGTTCGGCAGCACCGACGATTTGCCGTAGTGGCCGTCGATCGCGATCGTGAAGTTGTCGGCGACATCCCATTTCAGGTTGAGGCCGTAATCCTCAAGCTGGTTCTTCTGCGCGCGCGACTGCTGCTCGAAATCCTCGTCCTTCACGCCCGCGATGGTCTCGTGCAGGTAGGTGGTGGTCGCCACGGCGGGATTGTTGTCGAACGTGACCACATCGAACGGGCGGTTGAACCAGTTCGCCTCGTCCGAACGCTGCTCCTCCTGTTTGGTGCGCGCATATAGCGCGTCGGCGGTGATGGTGAGCGCATCGGTCGGCTTGAACTGGACGATCGCCTGCCCGTTCAGCCGCTGATATTTGTCGTCGGAAAAGTGATAGCGGCTGTCGTTCGGCACCGAGACGAGATGGTTCGGATCAGTCGGCGCGTTGTTGATCTTGGTGGCGGCGTTGACGAAGCCGTTGGCGGGATCGATGAAGTCCTTGTAGGTGCGGATGTTCCAGTCGTTCGACGTGGCCGAAACGGTCGAGAAGTGCCGCTCCTGATAGCTGCCGAACAGCGACACGCCGAAGGTCTGGCCGGGGTTCGACCAGCTAGCGAGCCCGGTGAATTCCGGCGTGACGACCGAGCCGCAATCGACGCAGTCGCTCGCGCTGGTGTCGTAGTTCAGCTTCGCGCCGACACTGCCGTTGAAGCCGGACTCGCGCGCATCCAGTGGGCGGCGCGTGACGACGTTGATGGTCGCGCCGATCCCACCCGAAGGCACGGCGGCGCGGCCGGTCTTGTAGACCTCCAGCGTCTTGACGCCTTCCGAGGCGAGGTTGGAGAAGTCGAACGAGCGGGTCACGCCGACCGTACCGTCGGCACTCTCGTCGCCGCCGACCGTCTGCGCGTAAGACGAGGCGAGCGTGCGGCCGTTCAGCGTGACGAGGTTGAAGCTCGGCCCGAAGCCGCGCACCGTCACCTGCGCGCCCTGCCCGTTGACGCGGTCGATCGACACGCCGGTGATGCGCTGAAGCGATTCGGCGAGGTTGGTGTCAGGGAACTTGCCGATATCCTCGGCGGAGATCGCATCGACGATGCCGGTCGAGTTGCGTTTGATCGCGATCGAGCGCTCGAGGCTGGCGCGCACGCCGGTGACGACGATATCGTCGGCGGCAGCAGCGGCGGTGTCCGGCACGGCATTGGTGGCGACGGCGCCCTTCTCCGGCGCGGGCGTAGCGGCGGCGGTATCGGCCTGCGGCGTGCCTTGCTGCGCGGACACCGTGGAGTCCTGCGCAAACGCCGCCCGCGGTAACGCGAGCGCGGTCACCACCGCGATAAGCGACACGGAGCAAACCAGTGCAGGCGAGTGATTCCGGCTCTTCATTAAGTCCCCCTCTCCCAAGGCGCGGCCTTTGGCTGCGCGCCGATTTATGTCCGAGTCCCTGTTTCGGGATCGTAGATGTTAGCGCTACAACATTGTCCTACGTTGTCAAACGCAAAAACGCTATATGCGCGGCCGACACTGAAAGAAAGAGGCGAGTGAGACGGCAATCCCCGGCGTTTGCGCCGAGGTTCCGGGCTGGGTTGGTATGTCAACGCAGTCTGCCTCACTGGCGCGGATGTCCCGTTGCGGGTATCGCTTGGGCGAATGGCGACGGAAGAGCGGATGAAGCGCACCACGATTGTCGATGTCGGGCGACTGGCGGGCGTTTCCGCAAAGACGGTCTCGCGCGTTCTAAACGGCGAACCCCATGTCAGCGCCGAGGTCAAGCAACGCGTACGCAACGCGGCCGACACGCTCGACTACCACCCCAATGTGTTTGCGCAGGCGCTGGTGAAGCGCAAATCGAACATGATCGGATTGGTCTATGAAAATCCCAGTCCCAGCTATGTCGTCGATTTGCAGCAGGGCGTGCTCGAACGTCTCGGCGGCAGCCGCTACCGTCTGGTCGTGATCCCGATCCGCTCGGTCGCCGAACATGCCAGCGAAGTGGTCGGCATGTTGCGCTCCGCCGCGCTCGATGGCGTCGTACTGGCGCCGCCGGCATCCGACAATCCGATCATTCTCAACCAGTTGCGTGATGCGCGGATCGTCTGCGCGCGCATCGTCCCGACCCGGCTGATCGACGCAGCACCCAGCAACCTGATCGACGACGTCGCCGCCGCACGCGAGATCGCCGAGCATGTCATCGGCCTCGGCCACCGCGAAATAGCGATCATCCGCGGCGATCCGACCCATGCCTCCACCGAGGCGCGGATGCTCGGCTATATGCAGGCGCTGCACAGTGCGGGCATCGACATGCGGCTGGAGCGGATCGAGCCGGGCATGTTCACCTTCGATAGCGGCCTCGCCGCGGCGCGCGACATCTTCGCGCGCGGCGATCGCCTGACCGCGATTCTCGCGCAGAATGACGACATGGCGGTCGGCGCGATGATGGCCGCGCGCGAGTTCGGCCTGTCGATCCCCGAGGACGTGTCGATCGTCGGCTTCGACGATTCGGAGGTGTCACGAATCACGTGGCCGCGCTTGACGACAGTGCGCCAGCCGGTGTTCGAAATGGCGGTCGCCGCCGCCGAGATGGTGATCGCGCAACTTGAGGAGCGCGAAGTCACGCCCCGCATCTTGCACGCGCACCAGCTGCTGATCCGCGAATCCACCGCGTCGCCTAAGCGCGTGTCGTAATGCTGCGACGTCGTGAGGTCTGGTCGTACGCGGCCGGAGACTTCGGCTTTAATACCGTGTGGCAGTCAATCGAGTTGTACCTGCTCTTCTACTACATTCGGTATCTCGGCCTCAGCGCAACGGCGGCCTCCTCGATCTTCCTTGCCGGCGCGGCGGCGGACTGGGTGCTGGACATGCTGGTCGGCATCGTCGCCGACCGGCTTGCCCCGCAGATCCCGCTGCGAACCTGGGTGTCGATCGGCGGCCCGCTATCGGTGCTGCTGCTCGGCGCGGCCTTCGCGCCCCCGCCGGTTCCGGCGGCGCATGTGCCCGCCTACGCGCTCGTCACCTATCTCGCGCTGCGGTGCGCCTACGGCATCGGCAACATTCCCTATGCAGCTCTCACCGCACGAATTTCAGCCGATCCCGCCGATCACCTCCGCCTGACCGGCGCGCGCATGCAGGCGGCCGCGCTGGGCGGATTGGTCGCCGCGCTCGTCTATGCGCTGCTCCCCACCGGCGGGCGCGGCGAGTTCGCGCCGGGCGCGCTGCTCCTCGCCGCGATGGCGGTTCCCGCCTTCCTCGCCACCACCTTCGGAACCCGCGAGCGTGTGGTGCCGACGTCGCACCATCGCGTTGCGTCGGGCGCCCTCACCTTGCTGCGACGCTCTCCCGCATTGCGACGGCTGATCGTCACGATCCTGGTGGCCGGGCTGGCCGTATCGCTCATCAACGTGTCGCTGCTGTTCGTGTTCGACCGGATCGGCGCGCGGCGCTGGGGCGCCTATGCAGCGTTGCTCCCCGCGTTGTCGCTGCTGCTGACCGCGCCCTTATGGGCGCGGCTGGCGTCGCGTATCGGCTCGGCCGCCACGCTCCGGCGGGCGGCGGCGCTCATGCTGGCGGCGACCTTGCTCGGCGCGGCTGCGGGGCTGAGCGGTGTGGTGATCGCACTGTCGCTGCTTGGCGTGACGCTCGCGATCGTCGCCGGGCAGGGACTGTCGGTGATCGTCTGGTCGATCGTCCCCATGACCGTGACCGCCGTCGAACAGGCCGGCGCCGGCGGATCGGCCGCGCAGATCTACGCGGTGGCGACAATCTCGCGCAAACTCGCCCAAGCCTTGGCGACGCAGATCCTGGTCTTTATATTGCTCGGGCCGTGGCTCGGCGTGTTCGGCATGGCCGCACTGATCGCCTGCGCGACCCTTTTTTTCGCGACGTTCTACACCCCGATCGACCACGCCTCGGCTTGACATAGCCCTGTCAACGTTGTCAGGATTACGACAAAGCTGAAGCGTGCCGGCGCGGCCCTGTGATGCGCCTGCGGGGGGAGAGGACATGACCTACAAGATCGTTCTGGCGGCGCTCGGCATCGCCTGCGCGGGCGCAGCCGCCCTGCCCGCCCAGACCCCCGCCACCGCCCCGGCAGCGCCGGTGCCGACCATCCACCCCGACCTCTGGCCGAGCGCCGCCTGGCCGCTGCGCGCGCTGCCCGACGACGAGGCGCGCATCGCCGACCTGCTCGAGCGCATGACTCTCGAAGAGAAGGTCGGCCAGATCCTGCAAGCCAACATCACCGACGTGACGCCGGACGAGGTGCGCCGCTACCATCTCGGCTCGGTGCTCAACGGCGGCAATGCCGGGCCGGGCGGTGACGATTTCGCGCCCGCGCCGAAATGGCTCGAACTGGCCGACCGGCTGTGGACGGCCTCGACCGATACGTCGCATGGTGGTGTCGGCATCCCCATCCTGTGGGGCACCGATGCGGTGCACGGCCACAGCAACATCGTCGGCGCGACGCTGTTCCCGCAGAATATCGGCCTCGGCGCGACCCGCGACCCCGGCCTGATCGAGCGGATCGGCGCCGCCACCGCCGCTGAGATCCGCACCACGGGGCAGGAATGGACCTTCGCACCGACCATCACCGTGCCGCAGGATTATCGCTGGGGCCGCGCCTATGAAGGCTATTCGTCCGATCCCGATCTGGTCGCCAGCTATGTCCAGCACATGATCCTGGGGCTGCAAGGGCCGCCCGACGGCAGCCGCATCCTCACCGGGCCGCACGTGCTGGCCAGCACCAAGCATTTCATCGGCGACGGCGGGACCTTCGAAGGCCACGATCAGGGCGACGCGAAGATCAGCGAACAGGTGCTACGCGACATTCACGGCAAGCCGTATATCCCCGCGGTCGAGGCAGGCGTCGGCACGATCATGACGAGCTTTTCGAGCTGGCAGGGCCGCAAGATTGCGGGTGAGAAGGCGCTGGTCACGGGCGTGCTCAAGGATCGGATGCATTTCGGCGGCTTCGTCGTCACCGACTGGAACGCGCACGGCCAGATCGCCGGCTGCACCAACGAAAGCTGCCCGCAGGCGATCAACGCCGGCATCGACATGTATATGGCGCCAGACAGCTGGAAGGCGCTCTACACCTCGCTGATCGCGCAGGTGAAGGACGGCACGGTGCAGATGGCGCGGCTCGACGATGCGGTCGCGCGCATCCTGCGGGTGAAGCTGCGGCTCGGGCTGCTCCAGATGGGCAAGCCCTCGTCGCGTCCGCTCGCCGGCGACTGGCGCGAGCTCGGCTCGGCACAGCACCGCGCGATCGCACGCGAGGCGGTGGCGAAGTCGCTGGTGCTGCTCAAGAATACGGGCGTGCTGCCGCTCCGACCGTCCGCCAGCATCCTCGTCGCCGGGGACGGCGCGGACGATATCGGCCGGCAGTCGGGCGGCTGGACGCTCAGCTGGCAGGGCACCGGCCTGTCCGCGAGCATGTTCCCCGGCGCGACCAGCCTGCGGGCCGGGATCGAGGCGGCGGTGAAGGCGGGCGGCGGCCATGCGGAATATGCGCCGGACGGCCATTACACGCACAAGCCCGACGCCGCGATCGTGGTGTTCGGCGAAACCCCCTATGCCGAGTTCCAAGGCGATCTGCGCACGCTGCAACTGCGCCCCGAACTGCGCAAACCGGTCGAGACGATGCGGCGCTTGAAGGCGGCGGGGATCCCCGTGGTCGCGGTGATGCTGACCGGCCGGCCCTTGTTCGTCAGCCCGGAGCTGAACGCGGCGAATGCGTTCGTGGTCGCGTGGCTGCCGGGCACGGAGGGTGCCGGCGTAGCCGACCGGCTGTTCGGCGCGGGCGGCGCGGCGTTCACCGGCAAGCTTCCCGCCGCCTGGCCACGCACCGCCAAGCCGGGCGGGCCGGTCCTGTACCCACTCGGCTACGGCCTGACCGGGCACGAGGCGCGCGCGGCGTGGCAGCCGCTGTCGGAAGATCCCGGCGTGGTCGACGACAGCAACACCGGCGTCTATCTCGCCGCCGGTGTGGCGCAGCCGGGCTGGTCACTCCAGGTGAGTGACGGCGTGGTCGGCGTGACGCGCATCACCACCGTGCCCGCACAGGCGTTGGGCGGCCGCATCACCGTCACCGCGATCGACCATGAGGTGCAGGAAGGCGCACGCCACTTCGCGCTAAAGGGCGGCGGCCCGCAGCTGATCGAACTGCACACCCAGACATCAATCGACCTCAAGCGCGAGACGAACGGCGACCTCCTGCTGCTCACGACGATGCGCATCGAGAGCGCCGCGCCCGCCGATCTCGTCATCGGTGTCGGCTGCGGGCCGACCTGCTCGGCAGGCGTGCCGATCACGCCGGCCAAGCTGCCGGTCGGCACGTGGCAGACGGTCGGCATTCCGCTGAAATGCTTCGCCAAATCGGCGGACATGGCGAAGATCGACACGCCGTTCCGGCTCAGCACCGCGCAGCCGTTCCAAGTGAGTATCTCGCGCGTATCGGTCGGAACGGTCGCCGACACGGTGCTGGCCTGCGGCTCGTGAAACGATGTCGCCGTGATAGGACGGTCGCATGGCACACGGTGAGATGAGCGTCGCGTTCTTCCTTCAGCTGTTCGTCATCCTCGCCGCCTGCCGGGCGGCGGGGTGGATCATGCGGCGGCTGTTCGATCAGCCGGAGGTGATGGGCGAGATGATCGCGGGCGTGGCGCTCGGCCCCTCGCTGCTCGGCCTCATCGCGCCGCATCTGGAGGCGCAGTTGTTCCCGAAGGACACCAGGACGATCCTGTTCGTCGTCGCGCAGCTCGGCGTAGGCCTCTACATGTTCATGGTCGGGCTCGGCTTCCGCAAGGATCATTTCCGGGCGAATGCGGGCAGCGCCGTTGCGGTGTCGCTGTCGGGCATGGCAGCGCCCTTCCTCGTGGCGCTCGCGCTGACGCCGTGGCTGCTTGGCGAGCAGTTGTTCGGCGCCGGCGTCAGCGCGGCGCAGGCGACGTTGTTCACCGGCGCCTGCATTTCGATCACCGCATTTCCAGTGCTGGCGCGGATCGTTCAGGATCGCGGGCTGTCGCAAACCCCGCTCGGCGCGCTGTCTTTGTCATCGGGCGCGATCGACGATGCGGCCGCGTGGGGGGTGCTCGCGCTGATCCTCGCCAGCTTCGGCGGCGGTGCGGGCGATGCGCTGAAGACGGTCATCGGCGGCGGGCTGCTCGCGGGAGTGATGCTGATGCTCGGCCCGCGCCTGCTGGCACCGCGCGCCGCGCGCGCCGAACGCGACGGCGGCGTGGACGGCCCGATGCTGGCGGTGGTGCTGATGCTGTTCATGGCCAGCGCGTGCGCGATGGACGCGATCGGGCTTCACGCGGCGTTCGGCGGCTTCCTGCTCGGCATCGCCATGCCGCGCGGCGCGCTGGCGGACGGCATCCGCCGGCAGGTGGAGCCATTCGTCACCGCCACGCTCGTGCCGATCTTCTTCGCCTGCTCCGGACTGAACACGCAACTCGGCCTCGTCGGATCGCCGTATCTGCTGCTGATCGCCGCCGCCGTGTTGGCGTGCTCGATCGCCGCCAAAGCCGGCGCGTGCTGGGCGGCGGCGCGCCTGACCGGGCAGGACAATCGCACTGCGCTCGCCATCGGCATGCTGATGAACGCGCGCGGGCTGATGGAGCTGGTCATCATCAACATCGGTCTGCAACGCGGGATCATCGGTCCGACCCTGTTCTCGATCCTCGCGGTCATGGCGATCGTGACGACGTTCATGGCCACGCCGCTGTTCGAACTGGTCTACGGTCGCGCCGCGCGTGCGCGGGATGAACTGGGACAGGTCGGCGCGAACGGATCCGGCGTCGTGAAATCATCGGCGGCGCGTTCCTAAGACGGCCGCACCCGATGCAAAGCAAGGTGGGTCAGGACGAACAAGCTCCGCCCGCCGACACCGCCGAAGACCAGTTGCAGCAGGCGTTCGGGGGTGTCGATCATTCCCAGCGCACGACCGTCGCGATTGTACACGAAGGCCTGCCCGTTCCCGATATAAACGCGCCCGTCCGGCCCGACGGCGACGCGCTCGCCGCGCCGGTTGGCAAACGGGCGCAAGTCTGTGATGGCGCCGTTCGCGCCGGCCAGTCCGCTAGGTCGACGGCATCTACCATGCGGGCGCACAGCGTGGTGAGACATGAGATCAGCACCACCAGCCTGTCAGGAGGCCGGCCGAGCCGCCTCGAAGAAGATCCCGGATCAACGAGCAGCGTCTGTCCGGACCCGGCAGCCATATCATGCCGTCGCGATATCCTCCACCGTGCCACCCGCCGCAGCCGCGCGGTGGCTAAACCAAACCGCAAGCAGTCGATTTGCATTCGAATGCACTCTGAGACATACTTCGTCCTGTGTGCGGTCGAAAGGCCGCCGGGCAACAAGGGAGGAAACGCAATGCTCGGCTTCGCCAGCCCGCGGGTGCAGAACTATCAGAACAGCCTCCTGTACATAGGGTCGCAATGGCGCGGCGGGGGCGGGAGACGAACCTCGCCCGTTCATGATCCAGCGACCGGCGAGGTGATCGGAAACGTCGCGTTGGCCGATCCTGCCGATCTCGCGGAGGCGGTCGAGGCGGGAAAGCGGGGCTTTGACAGGTGGAGATCCGTTCCGGCGGCAGAGCGAGCGGTGATCTTGCGCCAAGCGGCAACGCTGCTTCGCGAGCGGGTGGACACCCTCGCGCCGCTCATCACTCTGGAGCAGGGCAAGCCTCTAATGCAGGCGCGTGGTGAAGTGCTCTTTTCCGCGGAGGTGATCGAATGGTTCGCGGACGAAGGACGCAGAGCCTATGGGCGTTTGATCCCGGCGCGCAGCGATGATGTCACGGCGTTGGCGTTGATGGAACCGCTCGGACTCGTCGTGGGCCTCACGCCCTGGAATTATCCGGTTGGGCAAGCCGTTCGCAAGATCGCGATAGCCCTCGCAGCCGGATGCTCAATCATCGTAAAGGTGGCTGAAGAGACGCCGGCCTCCGCAACTGAGATGGTGCGTGCCTTCATCGATGCCGGCCTGCCTGCAGGCGCCTTGCAGCTGGTCTTCGGTGAACCGGCCATGGTTTCCCAATACCTCATCTCACATCCAGATGTTCGATGCGTGAGTTTCACCGGATCAACGACGGTTGGCAAGCAGCTGACGGCGCGCGCCGGGGGACACCTCAAGCGGTGTGTCATGGAGCTCGGCGGCCACGCCCCGGCGCTCGTGTTCGCGGACGCCGATCTCGAACTCGCCGCTTCAAGCCTCGCGGCGGACAAGTTCCACAACGCTGGACAGGCCTGCATCTCGCCCACTCGCCTGCTGGTCGAGACCAGCGCGCACCAGAGCTTCGTCGACCTGTTTGCGAACGAGGCGCGCGCGGTTCGCGTCGGCAGCGGCATGGAAGCGTCCTCGACTATGGGACCTCTCGCCAACGAAAGGCGGCTGACCGCAATCACCGATATGGTACGCGACGCGGTGGCCCGGGGCGCCACGCTGGTCGTTGGCGACCTTGATCGGTCGACAGCCGGATATTTCCTCGAACCAGTGGTGCTGGCCGACGTTCCGACCGACGCCCGCATCATGAACGATGAGCCGTTTGGACCGGTCGCGATCATCAACCGTTTCGATACTGCGTCCGAAGCGGTCGCCGAGGCCAACCGGCTGTCTTACGCGCTCGCGGCCTACGGCTGGTCGAGAGATGTCGGACATATCGAAGAGATGAAGCGGAAGGTGCGGTCGGGGATGCTGTCGATCAATCATAACGGGCTTGGCTACCCGGAAGTGCCGTTCGGAGGCCTTCTAGATTCCGGCTACGGCGACGAAGGTGGCCTGGAAGCGATGCGGGAGATGACCTTCTCACGCTTCGTCTCTGCGCGGAGTGCGCGGCCGTGAAGGCCGCCGTGCTACGCGCGTTCAATCGCGCCATCGAGGTCGAGGAGATCGCACTCCAGCCGCCGCGACATCGCGAGGTGATGGTGAGGATCATGGCAACCGGCGTCTGCGCCAGCGACCTGTCCACGATCCGAGGCAAGACCGCAGTGGCGCTGCCGCTCGTTCCGGGACACGAGGCGGCTGGGATCGTAGAGGAGGTTGGAACGGGCGTGTCCAAGGTCAAGCCCGGAGACCGCGTCGTACTAAGCTGGGCACCGAACTGCGGGCATTGCTTCTTTTGCCATGAAAGTCATCCGACGCTCTGCGAGGTGTACGGACAGGCAGCGTCCGATGGGACGTTGTGGGACGGCACTAGTCGGCTCGGCCGCAGTGATGGAGCCCTGCGCCACTACTCTTGCGTTTCATCCTTCGCAGAGTTCGCCGTGGTCCCCGAAAGCGGCTGCATCGGTATCCCGGACGACGTGCCGTTTGCGGTCGCGGCTCTGGTCGGCTGTGCGGTCACAACTGGGTTCGGTGCTGTCGTGAACGACGCGGCCCTGCGCGCTGGCGACAGTGTAGCGGTGGTCGGGATCGGCGGAGTGGGCGTGAATGCGCTCCAGGCCGCGCACTTGGCAGGCGCCGAGATGATCGTCGCGATCGATGCCAACCCCGCGAAGCGGGCGGTTGCCTTCGCCAACAAAGCAACTCATTTCGTTGATGCACGCGCTCCCGACGCGGTCAATCAGGTCAAGCGTCTCACGGACGGGCGCGGTGCCGATCATGCGATCGAAAGTACTGGCCGCCCTGACGCGATGCGGCTCGCCTACGCGCTTACGCGCGCGGCCGGCACGGTGGTCATCGTCGGCATAGCTCAAGCCGGTCTGGACCTCTCGCTGCCGGCGATCGGCTTCCCCGGTTCGAAGAAGAGAATCATTGGATCAATCTACGGCGGCGGCATTCCCGAGCAGGACATGCAGCGAATTTTCTCATTATACCGCTCCGGGCGCTTGGATCTCGATGGTCAGATCGGGCGGCGCATCCCGCTCGACCAGATCAATGACGCGCTATGCTGGCTGGAACAAGGCGTGGCGGCGCGCACCATCATCGAGTTCTGACGTCGATGAATGAAGCCTATTGCATTCGAATTCATTAAAGCTAGGATCGTGGCAGATCCAGCGCTCACGGAGTCCTCATCATGCCCCAGTTCCTCAAGCGCGGCGCGACCGCGGAAGCGAAGGCCGCGACCGGTCGACAGGTTCGCGATACAGTCGAGGGCATCCTCGCCGACATCGAAGCGCGCGGCGACGATGCGGTGCGCGAACTGTCGATCCGCTTCGACAGGTGGGATCGCGAGGACTACCGGCTCACCCCCGCCGAGATCCAAGGGTGCATCGACACGCTGAGCGCGCAGGACATCAAGGATATCGAATTCGCACAGGCTCAGGTACGCAACTTCGCGCAGATCCAGCGCGACTCGATGCACAATGTCGAGGTCGAGACGCTGCCAGGCGTTGTGCTCGGCCATCGCAACATCCCGCTCAACGCCGCCGGCTGCTACGTGCCGGGCGGCAAATACCCGCTGCTCGCCTCCGCGCACATGTCGGTCATCACCGCCAAGGTCGCCGGGGTGCCGCGCGTCGTCACCTGCGCGCCGCCGTTCCAGGGCAAGCCCGCCCCCGCCATCGTCGCGGCGCAGGCGATGGCGGGGGCAGACGAAATCTATTGCCTCGGCGGCATTCAGGCGGTCGCGGCGATGGGGCTGGGCACGCAATCGATCGCGCCGGTCGACATTCTCGTCGGCCCTGGCAACGCCTTCGTGGCGGAGGCCAAGCGCCAGTTGTTCGGGCGCGTCGGCATCGATCTGTTTGCCGGCCCGACTGAGACGCTGGTGATCGCCGACGAGATCGGTTGCGACGGCGAACTCGCCGCGACCGATCTGCTCGGTCAGGCCGAGCACGGCCCGGACAGCCCCGCCATCCTGCTCACCACCTCGGAACAGCTCGCGCGCGAGACGCTGGCAGAGATCGAGCGGCTGTTGCAGATCCTCCCCACCCGCGAGATCGCGCGCAAGGCGTGGGAGGCGTTCGGCGAAGTGATCGTCGCCGACGACGATGCCGAGATGGTGCGGATCGCCGACGATATCGCCTCCGAACACGTCCAGGTGATGACCGCCGACCCCGACTATTTTCTCAAGCATATGACCAACTACGGTGCGCTGTTCCTCGGCCGGCGCACCAACGTGTCGTTCGGCGACAAGGTGATCGGCACCAATCACACGCTGCCGACCAAGAAGGCGGCCCGCTACACCGGCGGGTTGTGGGTGGGCAAGTTCATCAAGACCTGCACCTACCAGCGCGTGACGACCGACGAAGCTTCGGCGCTGATCGGCGAATATTGCAGCCGGCTGTGCGCGCTCGAGGGGTTCGCCGGTCACGGCGAGCAGGCCAATGTCCGCGTGCGTCGCTTCGGCGGCCGCAACGTGCCGTATGGCGGCGCCGCCGCGCCGTCCGACCGCACCCGCGTCGATGCCTGATCCGCTTCCGCGCACGCCGAGCGCCCGGCTCGACGGCCGGCGCGCGCTGGTGACGGGCGCCGGGCGCGGCATCGGCCTCGCCGCCGCCTCCGCACTGGCGCAGGCCGGTGCGGCGGTGACGCTGGTGGCGCGATCGGCGGACGAGATCGCCGCCGGCGCGACCGCGATCCGCGCGGACGGAGGCGCGGCCGATGCGGTGACGCTCGACGTTTCGGACCTCGCGGCGGTGGCGGCGTTCTTCGCGGATCGTCCGGCGTTTGACGTGCTCGTCAACAACGCCGGCACCAACCGGCCGATGCCGATGACCGAGGTGACGCCAGCGGATTACGACGCCGTGCTCGATCTCAACGTCAAAAGCGCGTTCTTCGTCGCACAGGGTGCGGCGCGCGCGATGATCCGCGACGGCGTGGCGGGATCGCTCATCCACATGGGCTCGCAGATGGGGCATGTCGGCGGCCCCAACCGCGCGCTCTACTGCGCGTCAAAATGGGCGCTCGAAGGCATGAGCAAGGCGTTCGCGCTCGATCTCGCGCCGCACCGCATCCGTTCGAACACGATCGCACCGACCTTTATTGAGACGCCGCTGACCAAGCCGTTTTTCGAGGATGCGGCTTTCCGCTCCAGCGTGCTATCGAAGATCAAGCTCGGCCGCATCGGTACGGTCGAGGATCTGATGGGCGCGATCGTGTTTCTCGCTGGGGACGGGGCCGCCCTGATGACCGGTTCGAGCCTCATCATCGATGGCGGGTGGACTGCGGAATGACCTTCAAGGAACAACTCGCCTCGGGTGCGCCGATCGTCGGCACCTTCATCAAGACGCCCGCGCCGATCATCGTCGAGGTGCTGGGGCTGACCGCGCTCGATTGCCTGTGCCTCGATGCGGAACATGCGCCGTTCGACCGGATCGCGATCGACGGCTGCATCCTGGCGGCGCGCGCGGCCGCGAAGCCGGTGCTGGTGCGCGTCCCCACCGCCGCGCCCGAGCATATCCTCAACGCGCTCGACTGCGGTGCGACCGGCGTGGTCGCGCCGCATATCCGTTCCGCGCGCGAGGCGGAGGCGTTCGCGCGCGCGTGCCGATACGGCGCGGGCGGGCGCGGCTATGCCGGCTCGTCGCGCGCGGCACGCTACACCACGCGCGGCCTCGCCGATCATCTCGCCGCCAGCGCCGCCGCGACCGTGGCGATCGCGCAGATCGAGGATCCCGAGGCGATCGACGACGTGGATGCGATCGCGGCGGTGCCGGGCATCGACGCGCTGTTCGTCGGCCGGGTCGACCTCACCGTCGCGTATGGGGCGACTAGCCAGGACGATTCGGCGGTGATCGCCGCGGTCGAGGCGGTGTGCGCGGCCGGCCGCCGGCATGACCGCCGGATCGGCATGTTCCTCGCGCGGATCGAGGACGTGCCGTTCTGGGCCGAACGCGGCGCGAGCCTCTTCCTGCTCGGCTCCGACCATAGTTTTCTGTTGCAAGGTGCTGCCGATCTGGTGCGGCGCGCCCGGCCTTGATCGCACCCGACGCGACCATTGCTGGCCTTGCCCCACAGCTTGCGCGCGGCGACATCGGCGCGCGCGAGCTGCTCGGGAATTGCCTGGCCGCGATCGCCGCGCGGGACGGCGCGCTGCATGCGATGCTGGCGCTCAACCCAGCCGCGCACGCCGATGCCGCCGCCGCCGACCATGCCCGTGCGACGGGCCGGACGCTCGGCCCGCTCCACGGCATTCCGGTCGTGCTCAAGGACAATATCGATCTCGCCGGCATGCCGACCACCTCGGGCTGCATCGGCCTGCGCAGGGCGATGCCGATGCGCGACGCCGACGTCGCGGCGCGGCTGCACGCCGCCGGCGCGATCGTGGTCGGCAAGACCAACCTTTCCGAATTCTCGTTCGAGATCCGCTCGCGCAGTTCGCTGGGCGGCGATGTCCTGCACCCGCGTAATCCGCGTGTGACGCCGGGCGGATCGAGCGGGGGCACCGCCGTTGCGGTCTGCGCAGGTTTCGCGCTGGCGGGGCTTGGCACCGATACCGGCGGCTCGATCCGCATCCCCGCCGCTTTTACCGGGCTGGTCGGCTTCCGGCCGGCACAGGGCGCGCTGTCGATGCGCGGCATCGCCCCGCTCGCGCCGTCGACCGACACGGTCGGGCCGATCGCGCGGACGGTGGGCGACGTCGAGATCCTGCTTCGCGCGCTGGGGCTCCGCCTCGCTCCGCCGCCGCCCCATTCGCTGCGCATCGGCGTGTTGCGGCAGGCGTTCGGCGGCGATGCAGCGATTGGCGACGCGATCGAGCACGTGATCGTGCGGCTCGATCGGCAGGGCGTTGGCGTCGTCGATCCGGTCGCGCTGCCCGCCGATCTGCTGCCGACCGGCGGCGAGCATATCGTCGATGCGGAGTTCGCCGAGGCGTTCGACACCTATCTCGCCACCAACTTCCGGCCCGGCACGGCCCCGGCGAGCCTCGCCGAACTGCTGCTCGGCGGCGCATATCTGCGCGACCATGCCGACACGTTGCGCGCCCGGCTCGGCCGCAAGCCGGGCGGCGCCGCCGCGATCCTTGTCGGACATGCCCGGCTGGGCACGGCGATGGCGAAGCTGATCGCGCGCGAGCGGCTCGACGCGCTGCTGTTTCCGACCTCGCAGGTCGTGCCGACGTCCCTGGACAATCCCAAGGGCGGTTGGGCGCCCGAACTGGCGGCGCGCAGCGGGTGGCCGGCGCTCAGCGTTCCGTCGGGCGCGTCGGTGTCGTGGCTGCCGGTCGGGGTCGAACTGATCGGCCCGGCGGGTAGCGAGCCGACGCTGCTCGCGCTTGCCCACATGATCGAACACACCGCCTGAGCGCACGGCCTGAGCGCACCGGAGCGGCGCACCGGCGAGGGACGGCGCAGCGCCCCTCGCCTGCCCGATCAGAACGTCGCGCCGACCCGCACGCCGTAGGTGCGCGGCGCGCCGTAGGACACCTGGACACGCTCGCGACGGCCGACCACCGCGCTGTACAGCACCGCCTCGTTGCTCAGGTTCTGACCGTAAGCCTCGACATAATATTTCTTGCGGGCGTCGCTCCAGCGGAGCGAGGCGTCGAATTTGTCGTAGGACTGCTGGTGGTCGAGCGGAGTGTTATAGTCGGTGGTGAAATAGTCCGACGAGTGCAGCCACGTTCCCTGCGGCGACAGCGTTCCCGCGCTGCCGAGATCGATGTCGTAGCTCGCGGTCAGTGTGCTTTTCCAGCGCGGCGACTGTGGAATACGCTTGCCCGAGAGATCGACCGACGGCGTGTCGGCGCCGTTCGACAGCCCGTAGAAGTTATTAGCGCTGATATAGTAAGTGTATTTTGCATCGAGATACGCGACCGTGCCGTCGAGATGCAGGCCCGGCAGCGGACGCGTACGGAGCGTAAGCTCGGCGCCTTTGCTGCGCGCCTTGCCCGCGCTGCCGAAATAGGAGAGCTGGGGCGTATAGACATTGATTTGAAGGTTACTGAAGTCGTTGAGGAAAACGGCCAGCTCTGTGTCAATTGCGCCGTTGAGGAAGCGCGTCTTAACACCCGCCTCATACGCAGTGACCTTCTGGGGAGCGTAGGATGCCGGCACCGTTGGGCTGCCGCCGGTGTCGTTCACGCCGCCCGAGGCGAAACCGGTTGATGCAGTCGCGTAGAGCATCGTATCTCGGTCAGGCGTCACCTGCACGCCAGCGCGCCAGGTCCAGCTGTCGAAGCTGGGTGCGCCCGACGTTCGACTGTACGGCGTCACGAAATTGTAGGTTCCGGGCGCTGCATCGGCGAAGTCGGCGAACTGAAACGCCTTCTTCTCATGCGAGTATCGTACACCGCCAATGACCTTCAAGAGATCGGGGACGACGGCGAAGGTACCTTGCGCATAGCCTGCGAACGCGTCCGTCTGGAGCGCTGAATCGCCGCGATACGCTCCGGTCGTCGCTCCCGGCGCGGTCACCTTTTGTTGATAGGTTTCGAAAATGTCGTCGTGGAGATAGTATGCGCCCGCAATCCACTGCAGCGGCGTCGATCCATCCGAGGCGATCTGCAGTTCCTGCGTGACCGAGTTCGAGCGCGTATTTGGCTCCTGCACGCCCGAACCATAGCCGTACGCTTCGAAAACTTTGCTGCTCTGGTCGTTGTCGGCGCTGCGGTGTGCGGTGAAATGGGTGTAGCCGGTGATCGAGCGCAGCGTCACCCCGCCAAGATCGTAAGAGATCTGGCCGGAGACGTAATCCTCCGCGATGTGTTCGAATGGCTGGTAGTCCCAGTCATTGGTCCAGGCGCCGCCCGTCACAGGTACGCCGACATCCCGCCCGGCAAGGTTGGGCGAGCCGTTCGGCACCGACGGGTTCACCGAATAAGGCTGGCCGTTGATCGACTGATAACCGGTTGCCGGGTTTAGCAGCGTGCCGGCGACCTTGTAGCCGTACGATCCGGCGCCGGCATCGTCGCGCCTCCAGCGGCCGGCATGAAGCGCAACTTCGAGATCGCTGGTCGGCGTCCATTTGACGTTGATGCGCTGAGCATTCTCGTTGAGGTCATCGAGTTCGACGCCCGGTGTGGTCGACTTCACGTAACCGTCGTGGCGCTGGAACACTGCGGCGACACGCACCCGCAAGGTATCGGAGATCGGCAGGTTGATGTATCCATCAATGCGCGTCGAGTTGTAGTTGCCGACGTCGACGTTGAGCCCGGCCTCCTCCTTTGTGGTTGGCGCCTGCGTCACGATGCTCAAGTTGCCACCGAAGGTGTTGCGGCCATAGAGCGTACCCTGCGGGCCGCGCTGCACCTCGATGCGGCCGACGTCGAAGATGGGGATGCTCTGCTGCTGGGTACGGCTCTGGTAGATGCCATCGATGTAGAAGCCGATGACGGGATCGTTCTGCGCGCTGACCAGGCTGGTGCGCACACCGCGGATCGCGGGGAAGGAGTCCGAGCCTTGCGAACCCCATGTGAAACCCGGCGTCGCCAATTCGACGCGGCTGACATTGTCCACGTGCAGCCGCGACAGCGCCTCGCCCGACAATGCGGTGATCGAGATTGGCACGTCGCGCAGCCGCTCGTCGCGGCGCTGCGCAGTGACGATGATGTCGCTGCCGACCTCGTCTGCGGTAGCGGCGGGTGCCGACGCCGCCACGGAGGTCTGTGCAAGAGCCGGCATGCTCGCCAGGGCCACCGTCAGCGCGATGCCTGAACACGCGAGTGTGAATGCGTTTTTCATAAGCTCCCCATCTCCCAATTATGGTGGTGAAGCTATCGGTGGTTCGACTGCTCGTCCACTATTTTTTGCATTCGAAGTCATAAGAGAAAAATAACCGAGTCTCATTGAATACGCGTTCCAAGCTACCACGATCATTGGATTTTTTAGGTCGCTTGGCAACCCGCCGATCTCATATGGAAAGATTTTACACCGAGACGAGACAAAAATGTCATACCTGGTGACGCCGAATGCAGACTGAGCTACGCACCGAGTCGCGCGGATGCACCTTCGATCAGCCGGCCCGAGAAAAGCCGCTGCTCGGCCGGATATTGCGGGTCGTGGATCCGCTCCATCAGCATCGCCGCCGCCGCCTCGGTCATGCGGCCGACCGGCTGACGTATCGTGGTCAGACGATAGCTTTCCCACGCCGCCGGGCCGGAACCGTCGAACCCGACGATCGACAGATCCTCGGGCACGTTGCGGCCGAGTTCAATCCTTGCCGCATCCATCGCGCCGATCGCCATCAGATCGCTCGCGCAGATGATCGCATCGAGCTTCTGCTTGCCCCCGGCCAGTGCGCGCATTCCGTCGCGCCCACTCGCATAGCTGAAGTCGCCGCGCACTACCGGCACGTCGGCGAACCCGCGTTCCGCCAAGATCGTTAGCGCCGCAGTCCGCCGCTCCTCACCGACATAGCTGTCCTCGGGCCCGGCGATGATGCCGAAGCGACGATGTCCGCTCGCCAGGAGGCTTTCGACCAGCGTGCGTTCGCCGTTCACCGAGTCGCACCGTACTGAGGCGGCGTTGGGGCCGCTGGCGAGGCGATTGTACATCACCACCGGGATCTGATGCTCGGCGAATTGGCGCAATTGCTGCTCGGACAGGCGCGCCGCCGCGACCACCCCGTCAACCGAGTGCCGCCAGATCTGGTCGATCACCTCGTCGACCTCGCTTTCCGCGTTGAGGTTGAACAGCAGCACGCGCACGTCACGATCGGTCAGGCTCGCGCTCAGCCCGGCCAGCACCTCGGGATAATAGAGATTGGTGAGATTCGAGATCAGCACCGCGACGAGATTGGTCCGCTTGGAGATTAGCGCCTGCGCGAGGGCGTTGGGACGGTAGCCGATCTCGGTCGCGACCTTGAGGATCAGCTCGCGCTTTGCCGGCGCGATCGAGGCGTTCGGCGCGAAGCAGCGCGAGACCGCCGATTGCGACACGCCCGCGATCCGCGCGACGTCGTAGGAGGTCGCGCGACGCCCCGCTTCGGCCACGAACGAGGTGGTGGGCGCCGGATCGGCTTTACGGCGTGGCATATCTGTCTCTTTCCCGCGGTCGCACGTGTGCGGACCAGATAATCGCAAAGCCGACGGGCCGAAAGCGCGTTTCGGTGAATGACAATTGCATTCGGATGCAGTATTGAGGGCATGAGATGCTCAGCATCCGTATCGCCAATGAGGAGAAGACGATGACCGCCGCGCCGCAGGGGTTTGAATCCCGCACCGTTTATATCAAACAGCCAGAACGGGATCAGATCGCCGACAGCGGCAGTGTCGCCGCCCTGGTCGCCAACGTGCTCGCGGATGTCCGCGCTCACGGCGATGCCGCGGTGGCCCGCTATTCGCGCGAGTTCGACAAGGCCGATCTCGACCGGTTCGAGGTGTCCGCCGCCGACCGCGCTGCCGCGATCGACGAACTCGATCCGCAGACCCGCGCCGACACCGAGTTCGCCATCGAGAACGTCCGCCGCTTCGCGCAGGCGCAGCTCGATACAATCCTGCCGCTCGATATCGAGCCGATGCCGGGCCTGCACCTCGGCCACCGAGTCATCCCGATCCAGCGCGTCGGCGCCTATGTGCCGGGCGGCCGCTTCCCGCTGCTGTCTGCTCCGATCATGACGATCGTGCCGGGTAAGGTCGCCGGCTGCGACGAGGTCGTCGCCTGCCTGCCGCCCAACGCGCACCGCGCGATGATCGCGGGCTGTCATCTGTCGGGTGCGGACCGCATATTCCGCATCGGCGGCGCGCAGGCGATCGCCGCGATGGCTTTCGGTACGCAGACCGTACCGCAGACCGACAAGATCATGGGACCGGGTAACGCTTTCGTGAACGAAGCCAAGCGCCAGGTGTTCGGACCGGTCGGCATCGATCAGCTCGCCGGCCCGTCTGAGATCTTCATCGTCGCCGATGCAACCGGCGACGCCGAACTGATCGCGACCGATCTGCTCGGACAGGCCGAGCATGACGTGCGGACCCGCGTCGGCCTCATCACCACCGACCGCGCGCTGGCCGAGGCGACAGTGCGCGAAGTGGCCCGACAGCTTGAGACGCTGGCGACCGCAGCGGTCGCGTCGCAAAGCTGGCGCGACTACGGCGAGGTCGTGCTGTGCGAGGACGAGGCGACGATGATCGCCTATTCGGATCATGTCGCCGCCGAACATCTCCAGGTTCACACCGCCGATCCGCACGCATTCTCGCACAAGCTGCGTAATTACGGCTCGCTGTTCATCGGCGAGAATGCCAGCGTCGTCTATTCCGACAAGAACGTCGGCACCAACCACACGCTGCCGACGATGGGCGCGGGCCGCTACACCGGCGGCCTGTGGGTCGGCTCCTACGTAAAGGTCGCGACGTACCAGTGGCTCGACGAACGCGCGATCGCGAAGGTCGCACCGCCCGCGATCCGTCAAAGCGGCAGCGAGGGGTTGGAAGGACATCAGAAGGCGGCGGCGATCCGCTTCGAACGGTTGAAGCAGCCGGCCTGATCCGAACCGGGACGCCGCCCGCGGGCTGGGCGGCGCTGACGCAAGAGAGGCGCGGCTCAGGCGAGCCGCGCCTCTTTGTGTTTCAACTCGCCTCGCTCAGCCGCGTGCGGCGAAGGTCGGCCTACCGGGATTTTCGGAGCCGCGGGTGACGAAGAGTTCCGCAGGCACGGACGCGGTGTTGCGGAATGAATGCATCAAGCCGATCGGCACGCTCAAGGTGTCGCCCGCGCCGAGCAGCAGCGACTCCTCGTCCCAGCGAATCTCCAACGTGCCCGATTGCACGAACAGCACCTCGGCCTCGGCGCGCGCGTGCGCGGGCACGAACGCGCCGCTTTCCAGCGTCAGCAAGCGCAGGTTGAAACCGTGCGGCCACCAGCCCGCGATCACGCCGGGTTCGAAGCCGTCGTCGGTCGGCTGCGGAACGATCAGCCCGGCCTCGCTCACGCCCTCCCCCGCCAGCGGGGACGCCGGGTTGGCGGGCGCGGTGCCGGCACGCACGACGCATTGCAGCAGCTTTTCGATCGGCGGCGTGACGAGCTGGTCCACATCGCCGGTGTCGAGCGGCTGTTCAAGATCCACGTCGCGAAGAGTGTAATCTCCGGCGCTTGTATCGATCAACATGCCACCCTTCGCCAGCTTCAGGCCGTGCCCGGCCGCCGCCTCGAACACGGCGGGCGCCCACGTCACCTTACCAGGGTCATCCTCGCCCAGCACGGTGTAGAGGAAGCCGGTGCCCTGATCGGTCTTCTCGAAACCGCGGAACATGCGGGTCGGCACCGACACCACGTCCCCCGGCGCGATATCGAGCGTCCCGTCCTCGCGATTGGGGCCGAACAGCAGCCGCCAGTGGCCGGAATGCACGACGAACACCTCCGCCGTCTCGTGGCTGTGTTGCGAATTGACGCACCCGAACGGCTGGCGCGCGGCGCCGATGTTGAAGCCGTGTTTTTCTGTGATGTGGACGAACTGGTCGGCGTTTTCGGACACGCCCGGGCCGATGATCGTGAAGTTCTCCTTCTCGGTCGATCCCGGCGTGCGTGTATCGAGGAAGGCGGTCCGGCACGGCACGAGATCGGCATAGCGCACGAGCCGCCGTTCCATCTCCTCTCGGGTCCATTCTGTCACAAAGCGCTCCACTCACTATTGCATTCGGATGCAAATCTGGTACGTCAAAGCCAAGGAACATGCAAGGCGGGGCGATCCGCCAGTTGCGAATAATGTGCAGGACGAGGCGTGATCGACAAGCGTTTGCCATTGCTGCTGCTGCCCGGCACGCTCTGCGATGATCGCGTGCTCACGCCCATCCTGCCGCCCGATCGCACGCACTTCACGGCGGACCTCACCCGCGCGACATCGGTGGCGGGGCTGGTCGATGCGGTGCTGGCCGATGCGCCCGATCGCTTCGTCGCGGTCGGCTTCTCGCTGGGTGGCATCGTCGCGCTCGAACTTGCGGCACGTGCGCCGCGGCGGATCGCGGCGATGGTGCTGATCGCCACCACGCCGCGCGGTGTGCCCGCCGCGCAGTACGCGGCACGCCGCGCACAGGCCGCTGGCGCCTCCGATCCCGTCGCGCTGATCGATGCTTTGTGGCCGGGCTATGTTCATCCTGACCGCGCCGCCGACAGGCCGCTGTACGATATCGTCTGCGCGATGGCGGGCGACTGCCCGCCGGGGACGTTCACGCGCCAGACCGAGGTCGCGCTGTCCCGCGTCGACAGTCGCGCAAGACTGGCACGGTATTCGGTGCCGGTGCTCGTGCTGTCGGGCGCGGACGACATGGTCGCCCTGCCGGAGACGCAGGCGGAGCTTGCCGCCGGTCTGCGCGACGTGCAGCTTGTGACGATCCCGGATGCGGGACACTTCGTCTCGCTCGAACGGCCCGACGCGTGTGCCCGCGCGATCGCCGACTGGCTCGATGCGCTAGCGCTCCGTGCGGCAGCGCCCCTATCATCCACCGTTCCCGGTACTTTGGAGGTCTCGTGACTGAAGCCAGCAGCAAATCCGTCAAGCCAGCCGATGACATCAAGCCGGCGTCCGCCCCGAACGCTGCGGGCGCGGTGTTGCAGGTCGAGCGGCGCGACTTCACTCAACTCGTTCCGGAGAACCGCTCGCGCGTCCAGTCGATGCGCGGGTTCGACGATTGCTATACCGACATCGTCGACTACATCATCCGCTGCACGCACCGCATCTGGGACGAGCGCGACGTCGGGCTGATCTACACGCACTACACGCACAATTGCGTCGCCTACACGACAATGGGCACGATGTACGATCGGGAGACCCACATCCGTGACACGATCCAGCGCCTCGTCGAATTCCCCGATCGGCGCGGCATGGCGCAGCAGGTGATCTGGCGCGGCAACGATGTCGACGGTTTCTACACCAGCCACATGACGCACGGGCTTGGCCGCCACAGCGAATTTGGATCGTGGGGCAAGCCGACCGGGCGCACCTTTTGCACGCGCACGGTCGCGGAGTGCATGATCCTCGAGAACAAGATCTACAAGGAGTGGATCGTCCGCGACAACATGGGGCCGCTGATCCAGATCGGGCTAGATCCTCACGTCTTCGCCGAGGGGATCGCCCGTAAGAAATTCGAAAACGGCGAGTCCGTGGTTGATCTTGTCGAGAACCGCAGGCTGCTCGGACAATATCCGCCCGAAGCCGAAGCCGACGTCTCGATCGCGCACAATGAGGGCGAGGCAGAGCTGCTGCGCTGGCTGCACCACATCTACAACAAGCGCATGTTCGGACTGATTCGCGACATCTACGCGCCCAACTGCCAGTGGCACGGGCCGCTGATGCGCGAGTTGGGGGGCGTCGCGTCGGTGCTGCAACAGACGATGCGGCTCGTTGCCGTCATGCCTGACTGCGCATTCGTGCCGCAGCACATCTGCTCGGTCGAGAGCGAGGAGGGCGGGGTCAAATACGCGCTGCGTTGGACGATGGATGGACATCACCTCGGCTATGGCCCGCTCGGCGCGCCGACGGGCCATCCGCTGCACGTGATGGGCGTCACGCACTTCCACGTCCGTGACGGCAAGATCATCGACGAGTGGGCCACCTACGACGAGTTGTCGATGCTGGTGCAGGTGAAGCTGGCCGCGCTGCAGGCGGCCTGACAAGCGCAGAACAAGCCCTGTGCGGCAGATCGCCCCATGTCGCGCAGCGTTCCACCCGGGGAGCATCAAGGAGAAACGCATGGCAAGCAGCGTGATGTCCCCGTCGCCGCCTGACGCCGCGCCGATGCGCCTGTCGCGCCAAGTCACCATCTTCGCGCTGCTACTCGTGTGCGAATTCTTCTACGGTTGGGCATGGAACACAGTGGACGTGTTGCGTCCGTACATCCGGCAGGCGCTCGGCCTATCGCTGCTCCAAGCGGGGTCGGCCTACTCGGCGCAGGGCTCGGGCGCGTTGATCGGGGCGATCGTGATCGGTCAGATGGCGGATCGGCTCGGGCGGCGGCGGATGCTGGCGGCGCTTATCCTAGGCTATGGAGCGATGCTCCTGGCCGGCACTGTCGTCGCGACGTATATGGAACTGTTGCTCCAGCGATTTCTCCTCGGCTTCTTCGCGGGCGCTTCGTTCCCGGTTGTCGTCGGCATCTATGTCAACCTGTTCAACCCGGCGTTGCGGGGTCGGCTCGCGGGGATGCTCAACGCGATGTTCAGCCTGTCCATTGTCATGCTAGGCGTGGCGATGAGCGCAGTTCCGGCTCCCAGGTGGCACGCGCTGCTGTGGATCGGGGGCCTCCCACCACTGTTCCTCGCGTTGGTCGTACTGGCGCTGATCCCCGCAGGATCCGCCGTGGATCTGGTCCGGCGCGCCACCACCAGATTGCCAGTAGGCGAACTGTTCGCACCTGGTCTACGTCGTCAGACCATTATGCTCGCCGCGATGACGGGGCTGAACTTCTTCGGCTATGCAGCCTTCAGCGGCTGGCTGACGACCTATCTCACCGGCGAACGTGGCTTCAGCCCGGCGCTTGCAGGGAAATTGGTGGCGTGGCAGTTCGCGGGCAACATCGCAGGCGGCTTTTTCTGGGGTTGGACAGCGGACCGATATGGACGCCGCTTCAACGCGGCTGGCTTCATCGTCGCAGCCGTGGCGATCGTCGCCTATCTACTCGCCCCCTCCAACCTGCTTCTGCTCAAGCTGCTCGGGCTGATCTATGGGGCGGCGCTGTGTTCGAGCGTGATCTGGGGACCGTGGATGGCGGAACTCTACCCGCGCCATCTGCAGTCGACAGCCGCCTCAATTTTCAATTGGGGGCGGATCATCAGCTTCTTCGCGCCTCTCATCACCGCACAGGTAGCCGCTGCATTCAGCCTACGAACGGCGATGTTCACCGCCGCAGCAGCCTTCACGACCGCAGCTGCGATCTGGCTGATGCAGCGCGAAACGCTAATGGTGCGACACCGTTAGCTGTCACTTCTAAAATCCAGCACGACCTTTCTCCAGATCCTGCTTCATAAAGCCGAATACGCAACGACAGTCGTGTTCGAACTGGAGCACCCCTATCTGCTGGGCGGCAGCCTGCGGCGCCCCTTCAAGGATGCGAAAGGTCCAGCGGATCGAGAACATGGCCAGCGACATCGCAGTCGGCATTGCGGCGCTGGCGGCGGCGAAGAAGGACGATCAGGTCAAGCGCGCGGAACAGGCACGGCAACGCGAGGAGGAGCGGCGATTGCGCGAGGGCGAGCAGACGCTGCTGCCAGGCGACCAGATTAGGGAATTCGTTCAGCGGGATCTTCGTCCGCTCGTTCTGCGAGAACGGGCCGGCGATGTCGAAGTCGGCCAGCGTCAGGCGATCGCCGACGATGTAGTCGTGCGTGGCCAGATGCTTGTCGAGGATCGCAGCCGCCTCACGGATCTTGTTGGCCGCCAGGTTGACGATGGTCTCGTCCGCGGGCTTGCCCGCAAACTTCTTGCCGAGCACCTCGTCGAAGGTGAGCGTCGCGAAGATGCGCCACTGCTCGCCGGACCAGAACATCCACTGCAGGATTTCCTACTTCTCGCGGGTGGTCTTGCCAGCCAGGTCGCTGCCGGCCTTCTCGGCGAGGTAAAGGTTGATCGCGGCGGATTCGTAGAGGACGAAGTCGCCGTCGACCATGACGGGCGACAGGCCGTGCGGGTTGAGCTCGAGAAACTCCGGCGTGTGGCTCTCGCCCTTGAAGAGGTCGATGTTCACGATCTCGATATCGATGCCCATCGCGGCCGCCGCTGCGGTCACTCGGCGGCGGCTGCCCGAACCAGGGTCGCCGTAGATTTTGATAGCCATGGTACTCACTCCTTCGCTTGGGTCGTGGGTCGGGGGTTGGGAGTTCCTTCAGGCGGCCACGCCCGCCCGGAGGCGGTCGAGAACCGGCAGAAGCTCGGATGGATCGGGGCGCCGGGTGTAGTCGGGGTTGACCTCGGCGTAGGCGATCACGCGGTCGGTCCCGATCACATAGCGGGCCGGCATCGGCAGCACCCACGACGGATCGTCGTTGATCCTCGCCAGGTCATTGCCGAACTGCTTGTAGACCTCGATCAGGTCGTCCGGCAGCGAGAAGCGCAGGCCGAACGCGTCGGCGATGGAAGCACCGGCGTCGCTCAGGATCGGGAAGCCCAGCTTGTTGTCGCGCTGCGACTTGCGGCTGTTCGCCGGGGTCTGAGGCGAGATGGCGACGAGGCTGGCGCCACGCTGCTCGATCTCGGACCGGACCTCCTCCAGCGCCTGCAGGTCGAAGTTGCAATAAGGGCACCAGACGCCGCGATAGAAGGTCGCGACCAGCGGACCCCGCTTCAGCAACTCGCGCGAGCTGACGCTGTTGCCGTCGGCATCCTGCAGCGTGAAGTCCGGCGCGACGTCGCCGGCCGCGAGGGCCTTCTCGGCCTGCCGGCTGTCGATCAGCGACTGGGTTGCCTGCGCCATTGTGTCGATCTGGGCCTGCGTCGGCACCAGCGGAAAGCGTCCGTTCTCGAAATCCTCGCGCATCGCGTCGAGCTTGTCCTAGAGCCTAATTTCAAATCTCCGTGTCCGCGGCGAAGATGCCGTGAGCAGGAAATTAGGTTCTCAGCCAAACCCGGAGTATCCTTCCAATGCGGACAACATTTATCAGGATTTCAAATGAGTGATCGCTGGCAGGAGATGGCCGTTTTCGTCCGCGTGGCGGACACCGGGAGCCTCTCGCGCGCGGCGCGCGAGCTGAAGCTATCGCAGCCTTCGGTGTCGCGGATCGTCGGCGCGCTCGAGGCGCGGCTGGGCACGACGTTGCTGCTGCGCACGACCCGCAGCATCTCGCCAACGGACGCCGGCGCGCTCTACCTGGAGCGTGCGAGACGGCTACTGGCGGAGGTCGAGGAGACCGAGCAGGCGACCCGCGGCGTCGACAGCCTCCACGGCGTGATCAGGATCGCGATGCCGCTAATGTATGGCACCCGCGCGATCATACCCGCTCTGACGCCATTCCTCGATCGCCATCCCGACCTCAAGGTCGAGATAAACATGAGCGACGCTCGCCAGAACCTGATCACCGACGGCGTTGACCTCGCAATCCGCATCAATGTCGGACCGCTTGACGATTCAACCTTCGGTGCGCGGAAGCTCGCTTTGGTCGAACGACTTGTCATGGCGGCTCCGTCGTATCTCTCCGCCCGTGGCGAGCCGGGCACGCCGGCTGACCTCGCCGGGCACGACTGCATTCTTCAGCATGGATCGTTCGGCGGCGAGAGCTGGCGCTTCACTCACAACAAAACGGTAACATCCCTAGACGTCCAGGCGCGGTTCTGGATCAACTCAGCACCGGGCGTGCTGGCGGCAACCGTCGCGGGCCTGGGGATTGCGTTAGGCACGCGCGTGATGGCCGGCGAAGAGCTGCAAAGCGGGCAAGTCGTCCAGCTGCTCGGATCGTACCAGCTCGATCCTGCCGAGGTCTTCGCCGTCTTTCCGGCCGGACCGAGGCCGTCGGCCAAGGTGCGCGCGATCGTGGACCACCTCGCGGCGTCGCTCGGCTCCTGAGCTTAAGCGCATCGCATCATCGGACATCGCTCGCCGGATCCCTATTAACGTGTCTGGATCACAGCTGGCAGCCAGTTTCGATGGACCGCTTGACAGCTGCAAGTAGGTCGCTTTCGCCAGTCGTACTCCCCACCGCTCCATCGACAGTTTTTTAGTAAATACCGGACGATCACAGGGAATGGAATGAACGACCGGATTTGGTCGCCATCTGCCCGACGCCGCCAAGCCAGAGCGGTCATTTCCGGTGGTTCAGCGATCTGGCAGCCTCCCGTTCCGTTTGAGACTTTCAACAAGAAGGTCGTCCTCTCGCCTCGCTAGATTACACGACCGTCGCTCTACCTACCGCATGAGATCATCCGCGAAACGGCGGAGCAATTGCCGCAATTGATCGAGATCTATGTCGGTCCAGTCGACGAGGATGCGGTTGGCCAGCCGCTCGCGCGCCGCGCTCAGCAGGCCGCGTGCGATTGCGCGGCGGCGCGCTGTTCCCCATCTTCGGGCTAGGCGCTTCGGGCGGAGACGAGGCTGACCAGCGTGGTGTCACGGTCTCCACCACCCAGGTTCGCGCCAGTGGCGCGCAGCTGGAGGAGATCCGGCCCTTGCTTGCCGATAGCACGATCCGCGTGGCGATCGACAGCATCTTCCCACTCGCTGATGCGCGCAAAGCCCACGAGCGCGCGGCCGAAGGTCACGTTCAGGGTAAGATCGTGCTGACGGTGAGTGAACCCTCGTAGGTTGGTTCCGATTGCTCTTCGGAACGGCGAACGGGACGTGCGGAGCCTTCTCGATTGGGAATGTATTGCGAGAAGGCGGATGCCGGCGCACCCAGGCACTTGGATAGCAGGCTCGGTTTTCCCGCAACGTGCTCCCGGTTGCCCCTTGCCGGAATGCCACATCGGAGATGGGGAAACGGGTCGGTCGCCCATTCTCGATGCGGCAGGTTCCGAGAAGCCATGGTGACCGGATGATCGGCGATATCTGGGCGCTAACCCCGGAATAGCCATAGCGCTGCCCACGGCCGCTTTCGGCATTAGCGGTCGTCCCCGCGACCTGACCAGAACGACGATAGTCGTTCGGAAGCAGATGGTCGCGCACCTTGACAACCAGTCCGGGCAGACGGAAGGTTTGCCCCGAATGAGTTCCGCCGTGCCGCCTACATGCCGGCTGCGGTAGGACGGACGATGACCTCGTTGATGTCCACGCCTTCGGGCTGCTCCAGTGCGTAGCGGATTGCGCGCGCGATCGCGTCGGGCGTCAGGGACTTCTGCCGCCATGTGGTCAGCGCCGAGGCGATATTCGGGTCAGTGATGTCGTTGCCCAGTTCGGTTGCCACAACCCCGGGTGAGATGATCGTCGTGCGAATATCATCATGCTCCTGACGAAACCCTTCCGAGATCGCCCAGACTGCATATTTGGTGGCGCAGTAGACGGCCGCGCTCGACATCACGAAATGCGCGGCGATCGATGCCACGTTCACGACATGGCCGGCCTTCTGCGCGATGAATCGAGGCAGTACGGCAGCGATCCCGTTCAGCACGCCATGAATGTTGACGTCGATCATCCGCGTCCACTCGTCCTGCTTGAGCGCGGCGAGAGGCGACAGCGGCATCACACCGGCATTGTTGATCAGCACGTCCACGCGCCCGAACCGGGCTTCCGCTGCATCGGCGAACGCGGCGAAGCTCGCCGCGTCGCTCACGTCCAACCCGTGCCACGCGACATTTGCGCCGAGCTCTGCCGCGAGGGCTTGAAGGCGATCGGTCCTGCGCGCACCGATGAAGAGGCGCGCGCCCCTGCCCGCCAGTTCACGCACGGTAGCTTCGCCAATCCCGCTGGAGGCGCCGCTGATCAGCACTGTTTTGTCGATGACGTCGTTCATGATCGTTCCTTTTCTGTCGCCATGAGGGCTAGAGACAGGTGGGACCGAACTATCGGCGCGCGTGAGACCAATCGCCCGCTATCCTTGCACGATCCTCCGAAATAGAGTCATCCGCGCTTGTGAGAATGGGCAAGTGCGAACACAGTCCCTCTATGAGCACGATCGCAGACCTCGCCACGTGGGTTGCACGCCACGTTCCGAGAACCGGCATCATTGACACGCCGATCGATCGGCTGTCGCTTTTTCGGGCTGACGAGCCGACCGTGCCGCTCCCGGCTGTGTATGACGCATCGCTTTGCATAATCGCCCAAGGCGCCAAGCAAGTTTCGCTTGGCGGACAGAGCCTGCTCTACGATGCTGCGCATTACCTGCTGGTCTCGGTCGACCTGCCGCTCGTTGGGCATGTCATCCAGGCGGATCGCGATGCTCCCTACCTCTGCTGCAAGATCGACATCGATCAAGCGGCATTGGCGGCCCTTATCCTGGCGGAAGGCGACCGGGCACCCAAAGCCGATCTGCCGGCTCTCGCGGTATATCGCAGCGTTGACGATTTGGTCGATGCAGCGTGCCGACTGGTGCGTTTGCTGGACCAACCCGACAGCATCGCAGCGCTGGCACCGCTGATCGAGCGGGAGATCCTGTACCGTTTGCTCAAAGGCCCCCACGGCCCTGCTCTTCGCTACATGGCGGTCGCCGACAGTCACCTTAACCAGGTGAGCCGAGCGATCGCGACGATCCGCACGGCGTTCGACCGACCGTTACGTATCGACGACATCGCCAACGCCGCGGGCATGAGCACTTCGTCCTTACACGAACATTTCAAGGCGGTGACGAAAATGACGCCGTTGCAGTATCAAAAACAGCTGCGGTTACAGGAGGCGCGGCGCCTGATGCTGTCAGCGGGCACGACCGCAAGCGCCGCGGGTTTTGCCGTGGGGTATGAAAGCCCATCGCAGTTCAACCGCGAGTACGCCCGCCTGTTCGGCGCTCCTCCACGGCGGGACATCGAACAGTTGCAGCGCAGCGGCAACCTACTGACGCCAGTGTAGCCTCTCTGGCTGCTCGATTTGCCCCAATCTCCGACATTCGCACCTTTGCTTCGGCTTCGCCAACGTTCCCTTCGTTCACGCTGCTGCTCGGGCAAGGACGAATAGTCCGTTCTTTCTTCGATGCTGCCACACAACTAGCGCATCCAACCTCGCGCTTGCGAGCACATCAGACCTGCGTAACCGTTAAGCAACAAAGGTGCGGCGGCCACGATCGACATGCATGCGGTGCATGCCCGAGATCCCGAGGTCACGCGTGGCGATTGTCTTCATGAACACCCACTCCCCGGTGACGCGCGCGGGCGTCATGTCGATCATCATATAGCCCCGCTGGCTGGTGTCCGCCCAGTCCAGCTCGGGATTGGCAGCGACGAAGCCGTTTGCGACGATCTTGGAATCGGCAGCGAAGCTGTTTTCCATGCCGTTCGACGTGACGCTGTGGCCGGCAAACTCGACCCCGGCGGGCTTTCCGTCCTCGACCAGCGCATATGCCCATGCATTGTGACTGTCGCCGGACAGCATGACGAGATCGGCATCGGCGGCCTGTGCGGACTTGAGCAGCCGGGTACGTGCGGCCGGATAGCCGTCCCAGCGGTCCATCCACATCGGCACGCCCTGCTTCGCCGCGCGAACGTCGTTGCGGAAGCTCTGCACGGCATGCTCGGTCGCATCGCGCCGCAGCCAGCTTACCGCGTCGGCGGGCATGACGGTTCGGCCGAGGATCGTGCCCATCCCGACCATCTGCCACGCGCTGGTCCGTGCATTGGCGCGCAGCATGTGCGCCAGCCAGCTTTCCTGCGCGGAGCCGAGCATCGTAGCCGACGGATCCTGCCATGCGCCGTCGCGGAACGCGGCGAGCGCCGCATCGGGGTCGGCGGCGTGGAAAGCGCTGTTGATGTCGGCCTGCCGCGTGCGTGCAAGGAGCCTGGACTCGGTCTTGTACAGTGTTGCCAACGTGCCGATCGGATAGGTCTTCCACGGCTCGTCGGAGACCGGCAGCCACTCGCGAAACACCTGCATCGCCGCCGCTTTGCGCACGCTCCAGTCGCCCTCTGCGGCGGGTTGATGGTTCTGCGCCCCGCCCTCCCAGCTGTCATTGGCAGATTCGTGATCGTCCCACATCGCGACCATCGGCGCGATCTGGTGGAGGCGCTGAAGGTCGGGATCGGCGCGGTAGCACGCATAGCGCGCACGGTAGTCGGCGATCGATAGGATCTCGTGCGTCGGATCAAGCGACCGCCCTGCCGCCAGCATCTCATGCCCCGGCGTCAGGCCATATTCGTAGAAATAATCGCCGACATGCATCCAAAGGTCGAGATCCTGTCGAGTTGCGGCATGGCCGTAAGCGTTGAACCAGCCGAGCGGCAGATTCGAGCAGGAGAAGACGGCCAGTCCGAAACGATCGACCTTACCCTCGGGCAGCGTCTTGGTGCGGCCGGTCGGCGACTTGGTGCCGTCCGGCGCGATGAAGCGGTAGTGATAGACCGTACCCGGCTTCAGCCCGTCGACGGTGAGCTTCGCAGTCCAGTCGCGATACGCACCTGTCCGCACGCTCCCGCCTGCGACGACGTGCGAGAAATCGGTGTCGCTTGCGACCTCGACGTCGAGCCGCACCTGATCGGCGCTCGCACCGGGCAGGTAGCGCGTCCACAGCAGCATCGAGTCCGTCCCCGGCTCGCCGCTCGCCACATTGTGCGTAAAGCCCTGCCCGCCGGCCGTCTGCGCGAGCAGCCGGCCCGGCGCGAGCAGCATCGCGCCGAGTCCGACGCCTACGCCGAGCAGTTCGCGACGATCGATCTTCAAGGTCATAGAAACTCCGAAAGGCGGGGGTTGGCGGAGAGGCTCAGAAGCTGGCCTTGACCGCCGCGTTCCACATCGAGCCATAAATGCTGTAGAGCTGCACGCGGCTGCGGATGTTCGAATAGACGATATCGGGCGCGTTGAAGATGTTACGCCCGGCGATCTGTAAGGAGAAGTTCTTCGCGACCTTGTAGGTGGCGCTGACGTTCCAAAGCGTGCGGTTGGCATGGTAGAGGATGCCATTGTTCGCGGTCGTCTCGGTGTTGCTCAGCGCGCTGGTGCGGGACGACGACTGGTAGTTGCCGGTCAGCTGAAAATCGACGGGGCCCAGACTGTAGCGAACGCCCCAATTCGCCGAGTATCTGGGCAGGTTCACGCGCACGCTGTCGGGATCGACCCAGGTGAACGATCCGCGCAGGCCGAGGCCCTTCAACATGCCCGGCAGGAAGACGAGTTGCTGGTCATATTCCAGCGTCACGCCGTTGGTGCTGCTGACCCCCGGCTGGTTGACGGTGCTGACATAAGTGTAGCCGCTATAGTCGGTATCGCTGTAACCCGCCGACGCCGGGTCGATCGTGACGCCCGTCACCTGCATGTCCTTGACGTCGAGCCGATAGGCCGACGCGGCGATGATGCCCGACGGCTCCAGATAATATTGCAGGCTGACGTAGTATTTGGTGGCGTGCTCGGGCTTCAGCAGCGGGTTTGGCACAGTCACCAGCTGTGTGGTGTCGTTGACCGAGATCGCGCCGCCGAGATTGCCGTAGTCCGGCCGCAGCAGCGATTGGCTGAACGCGAACTGCGCGACGAGGTGGCGACTGAAGTCGTACTTCAGCCCGCCGCTCAGAAACCAGTCGCCGTAATCGCCGGTCTTCCAGAGCTGCTGACCGTCATGATACTGATAGTTCACGCCGGCGACGGTGCTGGTCGAATAGCCGGCGGCCTTCACCTCGGCGGCGGTGCGAACCTGCGCGACCAGCGCGCCTTCATGCGTGCCTTCGTAGCGCACGCCGAGATCGGCATTAAGCTTGTCGAGCTGGCCCTGTACTTCAAAATAACCCGACGTGATCGTCTCGCGAACGCGGTGGTTGTTCTGGTATTCTCGGGTCAGATTGCCGACCGCGTCGGCTACGAAATACTCCGGATGCTGCTGGAACAGCGACCAGGTTCCATAGTTACTGTCGGCACGCCAATGCTGCGCGTTGAAATTGCCTGCATCGAAGCCGAGGATCTGAAAATCATAGCCCTGCGTCGCCGGGATCGTCGTTCCGGCTGGGCCAGCGTAATTATAGAGGTCGTACGATCCCTCGTTGGTTCGCCAGTCATTGGTACGGATCTGACCACCGGTCAGCACGGTCGCGCGCACGGAGCCGAGGTCGAGCTTGCGCTTGATGTCGAGGTTGAGGCCGTATTGGTGATCGATCGCATCAGACTCTGCGGTGCGCACGCTGTTGCTGACGCTGGCCCAATTCGCCGCATCGCTCCAGCTCGGGCCGGCGGTCTGCGTCAACGTGTAGGCCGGGGACTCCGAATTGGAACGGTCGAGCGTGAAGCCGATCCCCTGTAACTTGGTGTCGTCGCGCTGGAAGAAGCCGCGACTGCCGTCGCGGAAATTGTACTCGGAGGTCGAATACGCCCCGCGCAACGTCACGTCCCAAAGATCGTCCTGGTATTCGAGCTTGGGCGTGACGATCATCGCCGGCGTACCGGCATAGCGATGCGAATATTGCGTGCTGACGTTGGTGTTTGCACCGTTTGCGGGCACGACGATGTGCGTCGGCGTTGACGCTGCGGTCGCATAGCTCTTGGTCGTCGTACCGAACGTCAGATAAGTATATTGATTGTAATATTCGACGTCGTAGAACGAATAGGTGCCGCGCAGCGACAAGGCGAGCTTGTCCGAAATCTTGTAGTCGATCGCGCCGTTCACCGCCTCGCGGTGGGTGAATTTGGGGCCGGGCCGCCACATCACGCGGTACGGAATGGCGGTGCCGTTCGCGAGGTAAGACCAGTCGGTCTGCACGCGATCCTGCTCGACATAATTGGCGTTATAGCTGCCGCTCAGCGCAACGCCCAGCCGGCCGTTCAGGAACACGTCCGCGACCGTCGCCTGCGCAGAAGGGAAGATCGTGGCGTGGCGCTTGTCGTCGGGTATGTACGCATTGTCGAACTGCGAGTCCGACGTGCCGATCGCGCCGACCTGAAGCTGGAGCAGCCGCTTCTTGCGCTCGAACGCATATTTGCTGACGAGGTTGACCGATCCGCCTGGCGCGTCCGCATCCATGCCGGCGGTGAGCGTGTTGTTGAGCTCGATGCGCGAGATGCCGGTGATCGACATCTGCTCGAACGAGTTCTGCCGCCCGGCATTGTTGTTCGACGTCGCCGTCGCCATGCGCGCGCCGTCGGTGGTGAAGATCGAATATTTCGGATCGAGACCGCCGATCCGCACCGCGTTGGTGTCGACCTCGACGTAGTCGAGCGACAGGCCGGGCATGTTCTTGAGGAATTCGCCTACGTCGCCCATCGTCAGCGCGCCGAAATTGTCAGCGTCGACGGCGGTGACCGCGTTGATCGACGAGCGCCGCTTCATCAGCGCGGCGGCCTGGCCAGAGCGCGCGCCGACCACCGTGATGTCGCCACTGCCGGCGGCGAGCGCCTGCGGGACCATCTGGACTTCGAGCGGCGCAGCCTGATCGTCCGTTACGGTGGCTACGCTGGTATATTCGGCGAGACCGGCATAGCGCACGACGATCGTCGCCGAGCCGATCGGCACGTCGGCGATGCGGAAGCTGCCGTCGCTGTCGGTATAGGCCGCGCTGTTGGTGCCGTCGACGCGCACCTCGGCATTTTGCAGATACTGGCCCGTGGCAGCGTTGGAGACGCGCCCGCGCAGCACACCCTTGCGCGCGCCGCGCTCGCCGCCGGGTCGATCCGAGCGCAGCGTCACGATCTGACCGTCGTCGCTGGCGATGTGGAGCGGCGTTCCGGCGATGAGGCGGCGCAGCGCGTCGCGCGCGTCCATCGTGCCCTTGATCGCGGGCGTGCGGACGCCAGCCAGATCGCGTGCGGAGGCGACGATCTGAAGATGCGCCTGCCGCGCAAGCTCCGGGATGGCGCGCACCGCGTCCTGCGCGGGAACGTCGAACACCCGCGCCTGAGCGATAGCGGGCGCGGCAGAGCATATGGCAAGGACAAGGGCCGTACTGGACAGTACGGAGCGACGCAGAGACATGTTGAACCCCCATGCGCACGCGACGACCGTCGCGCGACCCGTAGCTGAGAGCCGTCAGCCCAGAGGTTCCGCCATCGCCACCTTATTTTTTTGCGGGATCATCTCGGCGCGACAGCGTGACGACGTCGTCGCGCTCATCCATCTTCGCGTCGAAGATGCTGGTGATAGCCCGGCTGAAGCCGACCGGGTCCGCCGCAGAAAACAGACCGGTGACCGGCTCGCGGGCAAGCACAGGGTCGGCGATCTCGATGCGGACGCGGCTGTACCGCGCGAACTCGGCGGCGGCTTGGCCGAGTGGGGTGCCTTCGAAGGCGATCTTGCCGTCCCGCCACGCGAGGTCGCGCGACACGATCTCGGGCGCGACGATGCGCGGCACCGGCAACGCGGCGGCGGTTGCACCGGCAAACGGCAGCGCCATCTGGCTGCTCGCCTCCATCACCACCGCCGCAGGTATGCTCGCCACCGTCACCGCGAGGCGGCCGGCATGCACCAGAATATCGACGGGACGGTCGTCGAGCGCCCGGACGCGGAACGCTCCCGGCGCGGCGCGTAGGCGCGTGCCCGCGACCTCGACCAGGAACGGCCGGCGCGTGTCGCGAACGGTCGTGAAATACGCCTCGCCGTAGAGCAGTTTCACCTGCCGCTCAGTGTCGGAATAGCGGACCTGCACGCTGGTCTCGGTGTTGAGCACCACGGTCGAGCCGTCGTCGAGCGTCACGAGTCGCACCTCGCCGCGCCGCGTCGTGATCGCCCCGAACGCGGGCGCGCCGATACCGAGCGCTGCCAACCCGGCCGCCGCGATCCCGCCCGCGCCTGCAAAGGCGAGGAGCTTGCGCCGCGACACCGACCGGCCCTCCGCCGAAGGGCGTGCGGCAGCGAAGCGTGTCGGATCGAAATCGCGGCCGAGCGCCTGTGCGGATTCGCTCATCATCGCCAGCGCGTCGGCGCGCAGCAACGCCCCCCGGTGGCGCGGATCGGCGCTCAGCCAGCGATCCAGATCCCGCGCATCCTCTGTGGACAGTGGCGACCGATCGCGACGCGCGACCCAGTCTGCGGCCTGTTCGTCAATGCTTCGAATGGTTTCGTACTCTGCCATCGAGGCACCGACTCTCCGTTCCCGATTTCCTAGAGGTTTGAGACATGGCGGTTCCGCCATGTCCGAACCACTCGCTCAGAAATCGGAGCCCGCGCGATATATGCTTCTCGACGGTGTTTTCGGAAATACCCATGCGCGAGGAAATGTCACGCTGCGATAAACCTTCCACGCGGCGCAGCACGAAGGCTTCCTGCGTCTTTGTCGGCATCGCGCCGATGGCTTTGGCGAGCCAGCCGAGCTGATCGCGGTCGATGGTCACCTGTTCCGGCGAGGGTTGGTCGTCCGCCGCATCGAAATCCAGGAAATCCTCGACCGAATGGATCGACACCACCCGCGCGCGGCGCATGTGCCGCGTGATGACCGAGCGCGCAACCTGGAACAGATAGGCGCGTGGGAAACGGATCTCGTCGAACGTTGTCAGGTCGGCGAGCACCGCATACGCCTCCTGGATGATGTCGTCGGCGTCGAGCCCGAGCGGCGTGCCACGCGCGAGCCAGTTCCGCAGCGCGGGTTCGTGCGGCAGGATGTTGCGAAGGAACCACCGTGTCCGGTCTCGATCGATCACGCTCATTGACGACCCTTGCGAACGAAGAAGCGCGGTCTGCCGTCTTGATGGCGCCGCTTCTGCCGCGCGATTAGCCCGCGAGTATGACAGCTTTTGTTCGAGCGTGTTGCGGTTGCGCGACACGGCTGAGATCAGCGTGAGACCGGGACGAACGGTGCCTCGGCGTCGCCGGTCCACCGCATCAGGCGGAGATCGGCCGACTGCCTGTCGCGGCCGCCAGCACGCGTGGTGATGTAGTAAAGCCCGTCGCCGATTGGCTGGAAGCCGACATCGGCCGGCTGCCGCCAACCGCGGATATGGGTGGCCGGATCGGCCAGCCCATCATGCGCCAGCGCCAGCGTCTGACCGTGTTCCCAGCCCCCACCCGCTGCCGCCGGAACACCGACGAGATCGGCCGTCACCGGCTTATCGCGCGCATCGATCGCAAAGAGCAGATAGTTTGGAAAGGCCAGCTTTTTGCCGGGGTAGACACCTAAGAACCAGCGATGCAGCCACGCATCGTACGACAGGTTCTGCACGCCGTAAGAGGTGTTGCCGGTGCGCACGAAATACTTGCCATGAATTGCGTCCGGCCCGGCGCGGTGCGGCGCTGCCTCGCTCAATGGCCGGGCGAAGTGCGCCCAGTCCGACACGTCATATTGCAGCAGCACCTGATGATCGTTGTCGCTGCGCTGCACATTGCTGTAAATTCCATAGGCAACGGTAAGGTACGTCTTGTCGCCGGTCGTGCCGAACGCCGGGCCGAAGGCGACACCGTCGATGCCCGAGCAACCGTAGCGGTGATCGGGCGAGGCACCGACATTGTCGCGATACTTGCCGTCATCGCCGTCGAATACGCCGTCACCGTTCACGTCGGCGGCATAATCTTTGACGACTTCGGGCAGATAGACAGTCTTGAACAGATCGGACCGAGCAGCGTCGATGCCGACCCGGTCGATCCGGTTGACGTCGATGACGGCGACGTAGAACGCCTTGCTCTTCTTGTACTCGAGCGATCCGTAGACCTTGCCGTCGGCAACGTTGAAGTCAAGATCGCCGAGATGCCCAGTCCACCCGACCACTGTTCCGATCAGCTTGCCGCCAAAATCATATTTGGCGAGCAGCGTCGTGAAGGAATAATAGATGAAGCCGTGTTTCAGATCGACCGCGATCCCCTGCACGTGCCCCGCGTCCCAGCTGCCGCCATTCTGGACGAGCGGCGGCACCGACCGCGCGACGACCGGACGCGGCGCGGCGACGCCGGCCAACATCAGCGCCGACAGCAGCATTCCGGTTCGCCCGGCGTTTCGCTTCACCCACATTGCGTCGATCTCCGTGCCGCCGCCTACCTGCCGGCTGCGATGGGCGCCGCCGCTAGGCGCGCCGGATGACGGGATTGTGACAGCAAGAGCCCCGATATTTTTGCATGCGAGAGGCACGGAAATGCCCGCGCCGAACCTCTACCCCACGCCCATCATTCCACACGAAGCGAGACGCGTGCCATGCCGGATACTCTCCCCTTCACCCGGCGCCGGATCCTGGCCGGCGCGGCGCAGCTCGGGTCGGTGGCGGCCGCCGCCGGGCTGATGCCCGCCAACGTCCAGAAGCTGATGGCGCAGACGCCGCGCCGGGCGGGCTCGATCAAGGACGTCAAACACGTCGTCATGCTAATGCAGGAGAACCGCTCCTTCGATCATTATTTCGGCACGCTGTCGGGCGTGCGCGGGTTCGACGATCCGCACGCGATGACGCTGTCACACGGTAAAAGCGTCTTCCACCAGCCGGATACGGAAAACCCGGACGGGCACACCCTGCCCTTCCATCTCGATAGTCTCGCCACCAATGCGCAGAAGATGCCCTCCACCAGCCATGCCTGGTCGGTGCAGCATCACGCGTGGAACGGCGGGCGCATGGACGCCTGGCTACCCGCGCACCGCGCCGCCGATGGCGAGGCCGGCCCCTATACGATGGGCTACTTCAAGCGCGCCGATATCCCCTTCCACTTCGCGCTGGCCGAGGCGTTCACGATCTGCGACGCCTATCACAGCTCAGTGATGGGGCCGACCTGGCCGAACCGCCTCTACTGGCTGTCCGCGAGCATCGACCCGGAAGGTGCAGCGGGCGGGCCGGTCACGCTCAACAAGATGCCGCCCAGCGGCTTCCGCTGGACCACCTACGCCGAACGCTTGCAAACAGCGGGCGTCGACTGGCGCATCTATCAATATGGCGAGCGCGGCCGGCCGCACAACATGTTTAAACATTTCGCGCAGTTCCAGAACGCGCCGGCGGGCTCGCCACTGGCGGAGCGCGGCATGCCCGAGGCGGACGAGGGTCGCTTTGCCGCCGATGTGCTTGCCGATCGCCTGCCGGCCGTCTCGTGGATGATGCCGAGCGCCGCCGCCAATGAGCATCCCGATCACCTGCCGGCGGCCGGTGCGGATTTCATCAGCCGCCGGCTGAACGAACTCGCCGCAAATCCGGATGTGTGGGCGAAGACCGCCTTCATCCTCAATTATGACGAGAATGACGGCTTGTTCGATCACGTACCCCCGCCGGTGCCGCTCGTCGGCACCGAGCGCGAGTTTATCGGCGGCTTGCCGATCGGCGGCGGTTTCCGCGTGCCGTGCATCATCATCTCGCCCTGGACGGTCGGCGGCTGGGTGTGCAGCCAGCCGTTTGACCATACCTCGGTGTTGCAGTTCCTGGAGAAAGTGACCGGCGTGATCGAGCCCAACATCACGCGCTGGCGCCGCACGGCGTTTGGCGATCTCACCTCCGCCTTCCGGTTCGACCAGCCGCGCTCGCGCGCACCCAAGCTGCCGGAAACGGACGTGATGCTGCAACTCGCCAGCCGCAACATCGCAACTATGCCGTCGCCCGCCATGCCGGGGGCGGACCAGCAGCAGCCGGCGCAGGAGAAAGGCACGCGCAAGCGGGTCTGAAGGGGTGCACCGTTACATCCACGCGGCGGTGGCCGCCGCTGCGCTGGCCACCGCCGCGTCGACACGTCTGCCAGCCGCCCCATCTCTCTACGCCGCGCAATGCGCCCGCTGCCACGGCGGCGACATGCGCGGCGGCGAGGAAGCGCCGCCACTGATCGGGAGTGCCTTCGCGTCGCGGTGGCGGGCGCGTGGCGCCGCGCTGTTCGAGAAGATCCACCGCGCGATGCCGCAGGATGATCCCAACACGCTCACGTCGGCACAGGCGCATCTCCTCGCCGACCTGATCCTACGGGTGAACCGTCCGTCCCTGGCGGCCCCGCGCGCCGGGCGGTACGGCAGGGGGCGCCTCCTCATACGCAGCGGCAGATAAATTTCGACGGCCGAATGGCGGAAATCGACCGTCCGAGCCTCTCCAATCCCGAACGGGCACGGGGGCCCGTCTCGGGGGTTCCTATGTCGCATCGTCGTCTCCTGCTGTCGGGTACAGCCACCATCGCCATGCTCGCGCTGATCGCGCCCGCCGCCGCATGGGCCGCGCCCGCGCCGACCACGCCCGAAGCGCCGTCCGATCCCGCCGACGCATCCCAGCCGGACATCGTCGTCACCGGCAGCGCGCAGCGCAACGAGCAGACCATCGCAGTCAAGCGCCGCGCGCTCGGTGTCGTCGACTCGGTATCGCAGGACGATACCGGCGATCTCGCCGATGAGACGGTGGCGGATGCGCTGATCCGCCTGCCCGGCATCAACACGATGGAGACGCTCTACGGCGAGCAGTCCGCGAAATACGTGTCGGTGCGCGGCATCTCGCCCGATCTCAACTACGTCTCGTTCGATGGACTGGCGATGTTCTCCGCCGCCAATAACGGCGACGGCACGCGGCGCGTCGATCTCGCGCTGATCCCCACGCAGGTCGCGCGCACGACGCAGGTCGCCAAGAGCTTCACGCCCGACATGGATGCCGGCGCGATCGGCGGCATCACCAACATCGTGCCATACAGCGCGTTCGAAGGGCGCGATCACTGGCTGGTCGACATCAGCGGGCTGTATCAGCCCAGCACCAGCAAGTTTCCCGCAACCAACGCGATGGGCGGGCACCTCGACACGCCGTTCGGCGGCGGGATCAAGGGGCTGTACGTCCGCAAGTTCGGCGCGGCCGACCAGTTCGGCCTCGTCGCATCGGCGGTGTACAACCAGGAAAGCTGGGAAGCCTCCAAGCCTAATGCGAACGGCCGCACCTATTACACCGCGGCCGGCGCGACCGCGAAGGCGGATCTGTCGAACTGGAACGGCTACGATCCGATGCCGACGCTGATGCGGCCGATGGACTACACCAAGACGCGGCGTCTGTTCGGCGGCTATGTCGGACTGGAATACCGCGCCAGCGACACGCTGCGCTTCTCGCTGTCAGCCTATGACTATAAGCAAATCGAATATCAGGGTCTGAACGACTTTTATGCGGAAAGCTTTACCGGCGTGACCTATGCTGGCCCGCATGTCGCCACGCTCAAGATCGGACGCGTGCGGCCGGCCTATGATTACGATCTGTTCAAGACGGAATCGCGCGGCGCGATCTTCAAGGCCACCAAGCAGTGGGACGACAACACCGCAATCGAGGTGCGCGGCGGCTACGGCCTCAGCCACTTCTACGACATGGATCTGGGCGTCGCTTACGCCTCCTCGCCCACCGACGACACCGTCACCTGGAACATGGCGGGGCAGACGCCGACCTTCACCTTCTCCAACCCGTCCGACATGGTCGATATCAGCAAGTTCAAGCTATATTCCGCGTCGGACATGTTCAGCACTTCGCTGTTCGAGAATTACGAAGGCCGGATCGACCTGCGGCACAATTACGGTGCCGGCAGCACCGGCTTCGGCTTCGCAGCCGGGTTTGACGGTCGTAGCGTGGATGCCGCCCGCGAAGTTACGCAGATCACCTATACGGCCAACAACAGCACGCTCGGCGGGATCGGCACGGTGGTCGATTCGGGCACCTACGGCTGGCCCTATCCGGCCATCTTCCTCAACTATCCCGTGTTCGCGAGCACGGTGAAGCCGAACCTCGCGGTCAACGCCGCCTCCAGCGCCAGCAGCTCCAACGCAAGCGACTATCGCTACAGCGAGACGGTGATGGCCGGGTATATGGCGGGCATGTACGCGGTGGGCGGCTTTCGCGGCATTGCCGGCTTCCGCTACGACGGAGTCAGCTTCGACGCGCTGGTGCCGCAGCAGGTCAACGGGACGTATACCGGCGCGCGCAAGCTCTACCATGGTGGCTACACGCATGTGCTGCCCTATGTGACGCTGACGCAATCGCTCGCGGACGATGCGTGGCGGCTGCGCGCTGCGTTCAGCCAGACGCTGGGGCGGCCTGCGTTCAGCGATATCGCCACTGCCGAGATTCGCAACAGCCAGCTGCTCACCATTACGAGGGGCAATCCGGACTTGAAGCCGCGCGAGTCGACCAACTTTGATGTTTCGGTCGATCGCTATCTCCGCGGCGGCGACGGGATCATCTCGCTCGCCGGCTTCTACAAGCGTATCAAGAACGACATCTTCACGCTCGCCACCACGCAGTCGGTGGACGGCGTCGACTATACGGTGACACAGCCGCAGAACGCCTCGCATTCCGACCTGAAGGGGATCGAGGCGACCTTCATCGACAATCATCTGTTCGCCGGGGGCATCGGCCACGAGCTCGGCGTGTCGCTCAACGCGAGCCGGATCTGGGCGAAGATGGACTTCATCGTCGGCGGCGTGTCGACCTCGCGCGACAACGTGCTGTACCAGCCGAATTGGCTGGCCAATGCGAGCCTGTTCTACACGCTGCCAAGAGGCGGCGAAATGCGCGTCGCCTATCAATGGGCCGACCAGAACCTGAACACGGTGAACGCTCAGGCGTACCAGGACTACGTGCTGGAGGCGCGAGGACAGCTCAACGCGTCGCTACGCGTGCCGCTGCGCCGCAGCTTGCTGATCAAGCTGGAGGCCGACAACATCCTCGGCGACAACAAAAGCATGATGCACGGCTACGTCTCCGAACGTTACACGCTCACCGTCAATCGCAAGTTTCTACTGGATCTCGTACTCGCGATGTGACCTTGATCCGATCGTCGACACTCGCGAGCTCTTGCCGCCCTGCCGACTTCGGCCGTTGCTTCATGTCGCCGGAGCGAAGCGCGCGGCGAGGCCATTTTGCTTCACCCCGACCAGGCCTCGTTCGTGCCGACACTTACGCAGGCGATTCTGCCGCGGATCGTTGAGCAAGACATCGGGACCGTTGAGCAGATCTATCCCGACACGCTGGCCGAGCGGATCAAGGACGAGCACCGCGCCGTCGGTGGTACGATCGTTTGCGACCTCGCTTGCTTGATCGCGGCTCGCGCCCATCGGTGTCTCGCTGAACTTCCGCAGCCAGGCGGCTGAGAGCGCGAGTTGAACGGCAACGTCCGCGGCGAGGCTGCCCGGCGGCCTCCCGGTCTCGACGACGCAGTTGCGGACGTCCACCCTCCCCAACGTCGGCCCTTCATCGCATGCGGAAGCGGGTACGCACGCCCCGGCCGCTTCCGGCGCGAAACGGTGAGAGCTGCGACAAACCTGCCGTCCACGAGCCTCGCTTAGAGTGTCTGACTTCAACAAAAGAGCCAGCCAATGTCTGGAGAAGGGATCAACCTCTCGAAATGGCTCCGGTGATCCGTTTTTGAGTTGCCGTTCCAGCATCTCAAGCGCCATGAACGGCATAGGGTTCGGCCACGGTATTCCGCGTGCCGATAGCGTCGCCGCCGCGCCACCCTGGGTCGCGAAGGGAATCGAACTTTAGTGCGCCGCCGTCATCAGCCACTCCCGAAATGTCCGCATCGCTGGCGTGTCTTGCCGGGACATCAACCGGGTAAGCCAATATCGGCCGGTCGTGATTTCGATCGCGAAGGGCTGGATGAGGCGCCCGGCCGTCAGATCGTCAGCGAACATCGCTGGCGGCGCCATAGCGACTCCCAGTCCGGTCTTGGCCGCCGCAACCATCAGCAATGATGTATCGAACACCAATCCGCGGATTGGCGGCGGCGCTACGCCAGCCGCGGCGAACCACGACGGCCATTCGTCCGGGCGATACGAGCGGAACAAGGTTTCTCGCGCCAGCGCCTCGGGTGTTGTCAGGCGATCCGCCATGACAGGCGCGCATAAAGGCGACAGCGGTGCGTCCATGATCGGTTCGGCGTGCGTGCCGTGCCATGCGCCGTCGCCGAAGCGGATCGCCAGATCCAATCCTTCACCGGCGAGATCGACGCGGTTGTTGTTGGTCATCAGTCGGAGGTCGATGTCGGGATTCAGGCGGCTGAATTCCGTCAGTCGCGGCAGCAGCCAACCGCCCGCGAAGGTGCCCACCACCCCGACGCTCAGTACCTCTCGGAGCCGTCCATCGGCATAGCGGTCGAGCGTCGCGCCGATCGCATCGAAGGCGTTCTCGACAACCGGCACGAGCGCAAGGCCCTCGTCGGTCAGCGCCAGACCACGCGGCAGACGGCGGAACAGCGGCGTGCCGAGCCGCGCTTCGAGCGCCGCGACCTGATGGCTGATCGCGCCCTGCGAGACGTGGAGTTCGATCGCGGCGCGCGTGAAGTTGAGATGCCGCGCCGCTGCCTCGAAAGCGCGCAACGCATTGAGCGGGAGGTGAGCGCGATCCATGGTTCAGACATGAACGCACCTAATGGCTCTGTCGAGATATGATGCTTTGCGCGCTGGGCGATCGCTGTCGCATCTTCAGCGAGCGATGAGGGAGATTGCTCATGAAGAGACCAATGGCAGCGATGATCGGTCTGGCGGGGATTGTGGGTGCGTCTGGAAATGCTCATGCCGACGATCCGCTGCTGCGTCCAATCTTGCCTGCGGATTCGGCGAAATGGTTGACCCCGCAGGCGCCTTTGCACATCTACGGCAACACCTATCTTGTCGGCTTCGGCGGCCTCAACGTCGTTCTGATCCGCACGTCGGCGGGCCTGATCCTGATCGACGGCGCGATGCCACAGGGTGTTCGGGCAATCGAGGCGAACATTCGCCGGCTCGGCTTCCGCCTCGCCGATGTAAAGCTGATCCTCAACACCGAGCCGCATGCCGATCATGCGAGCGGGATTGCCGCGCTCGCCCGCGATAGTGGTGCGACCGTGATTGCCAGCGCTGCCTCAGCCGCCGTGTTACGCTCGGGACAGCCAGCCGCCGACGATCCGCAGATCGCGTGGGGCGTTGCGTATCCCGCCGCCACCCGCGTGCGGGCCGTCGCCGACGGCACCCCGATCCGCCTCGGGGACACCGTCGTCACCGCCCACATCACAGCGGGACACACCCCCGGCAGCATGAGTTGGGCATGGCGTTCCTGCGAGAGCGGTCGGTGTCTGAACACGGTCTTTGCCGCCAGCCTCAACCCCATTGCCGGGCCGGGCTATCGCTACACGGCGCATCGTGACGAAGCGGACGCTTTCCGCCGCAGCTTCGCGACCGTCCACGCGCTACCGTGCGACATCCTTCTCACGCCCCACCCTGGTCAGTCCGGCGGCGACGTCAAGGCGCGCCAACTGGCGGTATCGCGGACAGCGAACCCGTTCATCGACAAGACCGCCTGCCGCACGTACGCCGACACGTACGCCGCAATGTTCGAGACGCGGTTGGCGGATGAGACGGCTGGCCGGGCGAAATAGCGGCCCGCTAGCACTTCGGAGATTCGACTCACATCGGGCGATCTCGAAGCCTTGCAAGCGCGCCAGCTTCGGCCTCGACAATCCCGCACTGGCGAGCTTCGCTCTCGGCATGGGCGTGCGCATCCAGCCGGAAGAGGTCCACGGGATCAAAAACAGTTGAGACGGTTCTGCAACCGGGTGTCACGATGCGGCGCGACATCAACGCACGGAGAGACGATGGCCCCTTGACGGTATGCCGACGCCTAGGAATGCAGATCAGCGTTAGCGGTTAGTACCTGCCTCGCTCCGGCAGTCCAGACCTGTGCTCGGCGCTGCGCTAGTTTGCCATTCCGACGAATGATGCTGCCGAGAAATTGCGGGCCGCTGTGGGAGACGACACGCGCGGAACGATCGCCCCTTGCGTGGCCGAAGTCGGCAAGCTCAGTCAGGGGCAAGCCGTCGCCCCAAATACCGCCAACTATCAGCTTACCGACCCGCAGATCGCCTTCCACCTCGCCCGGTTCATCGAACAGGTTCGCGGCATCGCCACCGACCCGGTCATCGTCCGCGACACCTGGCTCAGGGCCTACGACTTCACCACTGAGACCGGCGCACTCGCGCTCAACGACTATGCGCGCATCAACGACCCGTTCGCGCGGATCGGCAAGTTCCAGGCCGCGGTCGATGTCTCGAGCGTCGTGCGCGCCTCCGCCGACAGCTTCCGCATCGGCTGGAACGAGCGGCAGTATCAGGATGGCAGCCTCGCTGGCACCGAGCGCTGGTCGGCGATCATCACCACCGTCATCCAGCCGCCGCGAACCGCCGATGCGCTGCGCAAGAACCCGCTCGGCCTCTTCGTCACCGCCATTAAATGGTCGAAAGAACTCAGCCAATAATCCGCCTGTTTCCGCCTGCGGGCTTGGGCCGCGCGGTACTGGTCTGTGCCTCCGCTTCGGTCGGCTGCGCTGCGGTTCCTGTAGTTGCGCAGACCGATCTGGCCGCGACGGGCGTGCCCGCGCAGCGCGTCCCCACCCGGTGGGCGCGCGAGATCTTCGCGATTCCGATCCCGCTCCCGCTGCCCCGGGCAGCTCAAACCGGTCCGGGCGGCGCCTGCGCCACGACGCGAGCCCGATCCGAAGCTGCGGGTCGGCCGCGCCAACGCCGCCGCGCGAATCGAGCCGGCGCGCGCCGGCTTCGTCAACGCGGTCCAGCTTAATCCCTGGAGCAAAGGCGCGCTGTACCAGCTCTACACCGCGCCCGGCCAGGTCTCCGACATCGCGCTCCAACCGGGCGAGCAGCTGGCCGGGATCGGTCCGGTCGCGGCCGGCGACGCCGTGCGCTGGATCATCGGCGAGACGCCGAGCGGCACCGGCACCGCGGCGCGTGTCCACATCCTCGTCAAACCGACGCGCGCCGCGCTCGCCACCAATGTGGTGATCAACACCGACCGGCGCACCTACCATCTCGAGCTGCGCGCGACACCGGGCACCTATATGGCCTCGGCGTCCTGGACCTACCCGCAGGACGCGCTGATCGCCTTGCGCCGGCAGACCGCCGCTGCCCAGACGGCAGCACCGGTCGCGGCCGGTCTCGATGTCGCTGCGCTCGATTTCGACTATGCGGTGGAAGGCGATCGCCCGCCGTGGCGTCCGCTGCGCGCTTTCGATGATGGCTGGCAGGTGTTCATCGCCTTCTACGCCAGCATCGCGCAAGGCGAGATGCCGCCGCTGTTCGTTCTCGAACCCGACGGCGCAAGCGAGCTCGCCGATTATCGGGTCCGCGACCGTTAGATTCTCGTCGACCAGCTGTTTGCCGCCGCCGAACTGCGCATGGGCGGCAGGAAGGGCGTACGACCGTGCGGATCCTCCACGTCAAGACACGCGGCGAGGGCAAACGGTGGCCGCAGCTGCGCAAGCGGTGGCCCCGCCCCCCGCCCGACCCCCGGCTGCGCGGCGATCCAGCGCGCCTGATGCGCCTGTCGCGCGAGGCACTAGCGATTCTCATTTTGATTGCCAGCGTTATCGTCCCAAGCGCGGTGCTGTTCGCGCTGCGACCGACGATCCGGAAGGTGCCGTCCGAGCTGTACGACGCCGCAAGCCATGCGATCGCCGAGAGCCTGGCATTAGCGCTCAAGGACTACGCCCAGATCCCTACGCTCGGCCTAACATTGCCGGGTGATCTTGAGCGCCCGATCCTCTCGGCCGAGCAACGCGGCGTCGGCGTCCAGGCGTCGCCTGAAGGCGAGCCTGCACCCGCGCGTGCCACCGGCATCACTGTCGCGCAGGCGGCCCGGCAGTGCGCTCAACAGGAATGCGACGTAGCGCGCACGAGCACGCTGTTCCTCGGCGAGCGGAGCGCCGATGTCGGCTCTGCCACGGCGGCTGCGGCGGCGCCTGTGGCATCTCCGCTCGGTGATACCCTGGCGGAGCGAGGCGCGCCGGCGCCAGTGGCCGACAGTGGTGACGATCAGGCGCGCAAACGTGCCTTCGTCAATGCCGATGTCGACCGCCGCGCGGCAAGTCCGGACCGCCTCCACGCTTTGCCGTTCCCGTACATCTTGCAGGCCGGCAGCGTGATCCCCGCTGCGCTCGTGACCGGCATTCGCTCCGATTTGCCCGGCCAGATCACCGCCCAAGTCACCACCAATGTCTATGATAGCCCGACCGGCCGCCTGCTGCTGATCCCGCAGGGCGCCAAGCTGATGGGCAAATAGGATTCGCAGGTCTCCTTCGGCCAGAACCGCGTGCTCCTCGCCTGGACCCGACTGATCCTGCCCGATGACCGATAGGTCGCGATCGAGCGAAAGCCGGGTGCGGACGCGGCCGGGTTTGGCGGGCTCGAGGACAGCACCAATTATCATTGGGCCGGGATCGCCAAAGCGGCGTTGCTGTCGACCATCCTCGGCGTCGGTGCACAGGTCGGCGGCAGCGCCGACAGCGATCTGGTGCGCGCGGTGCGTCAGGGCACGTCCGACACGATCAGCCAGACGGGCCAGCAGATCGTCCGGCGCCAGCTCAACATCCAGCCCACCCTCACGATCCGGCCCGGCTATCCGCTTCGGGTCATCGTCACGCACGATCTTGTGCTGACGCCCTCACACGATGGAGATGAATGATGGGCAAGCTCAAGCTTGGCGCTCTGGTCGAGGATCGTCCGGTCAAGGTGTCCGTCGAGCTGCCGGCGGCGGTCTTTCGCGACCTCACGGCCTATGCCGCGGCGCACGCCGCTGAGATCGGACAGCGCGATCAGCCGGCCGAAGAGCTCATCGCACCCATGCTGGCGATGTTCATGGCCACCGACCAGGCGTTTACGAGAGCGCGGCGCAGTATCGCCCACGCTGACGCGATCTGAGGGACAGAGATAGACGCGCGTGGTCGCTTGCGCAGCCATGCTGTACGCCTTCGATGCGTGGGCGGCCACGGTCCGCCCCGTGGCCGTGCCGACCACCGTTCGCGGTGACGCAGGTCGAGGAATGTCGCTTTTTGTGAAATGATCAAACCTTTTTTTGACGGTGCAGGCGCTTCGGCTTTTTGTTAGAATGCACGCATGCGTGACGTGCTCGACCACTTGCCGCAATCGAAGCAGCGCGAGCTGGCGCATATTGTTCGCGTGCTGTTCGAGGAGTTCGAGGCTGTTCACGCGCGTAGAAGCCAGAAATGGGCCAAGCAGGGTCGCATTTTCAAAATCGTTCTTTACGGTTCCTATGCGCGCGGCGATTGGGTCGATGATCCAATCGGCGGCTACAAATCCGACTATGACATCCTGATCGTCGTCAGTGACGATCGCCTCACCGAGTTTGAATTTTGGTCCCCAGCCGAGGATCGGCTGATGCGCGACGTGACCATAACCGATACGCTCAGCGCGCCAGCTAACTTGATTGTTCATTGCCTAAACGACGTGAATGCCCAGCTCGAACGTGGTCGGCCGTTCTTCATCGATATCGTTGAGCAGGGTGTCGCGCTTTACGAGGCGGAGGGTTTCTCATTTGCGAAGCCGCGCAGGCTACCGCCGAAGGAGGCCCTTTCTGAGGCTCAAAGACATTTCGACGAATGGTTCGCGAGTGCATCTGGCTTCTACGCGCAAGCCTTACACGCCATCGAGAACGGGCGGGGTAAGATCGCAGCTTTCGAGCTACATCAAGCGGCCGAGCGCTTTTACCATTGCGCTCTATTGGTCCTAACTCTTTATAGCCCGAAATCGCATCGTCTGAACTTCCTTCGGTCCCAATGCGAGGAGGTTGCGCCGGAACTGATCGCGGCTTGGCCCCGGAAGGATAGATCCAGCCGCCGATGCTTCGATCTGCTGCGGCAAGCCTACATCAACGCACGCTACTCGCCGCACTACGAAATAAGTGACGGAGAACTGCGATGGTTAAGTGATAGGGTTCAGGTTTTACAAGAGTTAGTTCAACAGATTTGCGAGTACCGAATCAATTTCGCGTAAGTAAATAGATTTAAGATATTCTTCCCCTAATTTAACTATAGCAAATCAAAACTTTCTCCCTAAACTATTTGGTGATTAATCAAGACGATTTAAAGCGATGGCGTGGTTGTAATTTTTTGGATGTCGGAGGACGTCTTGGTGGCGGAACTTGGTGCGTGAACACGCAGTTCAGCTCATAGTCGCAAAGTCGTCAGCACAACGATGACGAGGATAGCAACCACTGCCAACAGCGTATAGATCGTGAACCCGACGACACTCCAAAGTGGTTTTTGCATCGCACCTGCTAACACACAATCGATCTTGCTGCAGCGACGCAGCCGGGCTTCATAGCGTCACGTAAGCCAGCCGGTAAACATGCGAAACGCTCTGCCAGGTGACGGCGGCGTAAGTCCACAACGTCGCCGCGAGCATGGCATCCAATTATCTCAGCAAGCGAGGGCAAGCATTAACATTTTACTCAGTTGCCGCCGGTCTGGTAGGCACGAGGTCAAGCTACCTGCGTCTGCCGTTTGAAGTCCATGGGGCTGAGATAGCCCAAGGTCGAGTGCTGTCGCGTCGGATTGTAGAAGCGCTCGATGCAATCGAACACGTCTGCCTTCGCGTGATTGCGCGTGGGGTAGGTTTTGCGCCCGATCCTCCGATCCGCTCGATCTTCAGCGAGGAGAAAAAAGCTCTCCATGGCAGCATTGTTGTCGAATTGTTTTTCGCATTGTTCTTCCTTTTTCCCGTTCGCCAATGATTGTTTGAGGACGCTGGACAGCTGTGGCAGCTTTTCATCCGAGCCTTCATGATCGCGGCCGAGCGGAAGTAGGCGGACGTCTCCAAGGGCCCGTTTCGAATCTCATGCGTAACGAGCCAAGCGCCTGATGAGCATCATCGCTGAGGTGGCATAGAGGAAGCGGTGGCGGATCAGATGGTTTGCTCAAACTCTTTGGCGAGGCGGCGATTGCGGTTGAGCCAAGCGAAGGTCCGCTCGACAACCCACCTGCGCGGGTGAACGACAAGGTCAGTCTGATCAGCGAATTTGCGGACGATCTCGATGCCGATGATTGTTGCCATGGCAACGCGGGAACTCACATAGGCGCTGTCGGCATATGCGAGCTTCACGAAGGGGTGCCGGCCGCGCGACATCCTGAGCAGCGGCACGGCACCGTCGCGGTCCTGCACATCGGCGGGATGGACCAGCAGTTCCAGCGGACGGCCATCGGTGTCGACGATGGCATAGCATGGCGCTTGCGCCCTTGATCCTCTTGCCGGCATCGTAGCCGTTCGGTCCGCCAGCCTCGTTGTTTTTACGATCTGACTGTCGATCACTGCTGCTGAGGGCATCGGCTCGCGTCCGGTACGAACGCGGTCCATTTGTACGAGGAGGTGGTTCAGATCTTCAAATCCGCCAGTGTCGCGTAGCTCGCCAAACCATCGATAAACAGTGCGCCACGGTGGAAAGCTGTCCGGCAGAAAGCGCCACGGCCAGCCTGCTCGCAGCACATAGAAGATCGCGTCGAGAACCTCGCGCCACTCCCAGCGCCGGCGCCGTCCTCGATCGCTTGGCCTGGGCGGCAGCGGAGCGACAATGGCCCACTCAGCATCGGTCATATCGCTTCCATAGCGCAGCCCTGCGCGGCTATGCTGCGCGCGGCCGATCGGGTTCCACACGATGTCATCCAAGGTCGGTCTCGCAACCCTCGGAATCACATCGAGGCTCGATCGTTCACCATTACGCATCCGTTCTGACACGGCCTCTGAGTCCCAAGGAGGTTTGCCCCTCTACAAAGCCGACGAGATCGTCCGGGCATGGCTGATCGAGATGAGGAACGCTGGATTTCAGGCCCAGCGAAACTCCGCCTCGCTCAGCCAAAGCGAATGGAGTAACGCGGCGAGCTTCCGCGCGACGGCCGTTCTGGCACGCCTTGCGCCTTTGGCTTCGGCCATTTTCCTGCCCCATGCCTGGAGGGCAAACGGCCGCTTGACCCGGGTCAGCGCGACGTTGGCCGCTTCGTAAAGCGCTTTGCGCAACATGGGATCTTCCGATTAGCTGCGTCGGGGCACAAGCCCTCTATAGGCGCCGACATCGTCGCTTCTGGCAAAACGGCGCGGATCTTCGATGGTCGAGGTGTAGGTGAGCGCGGTGATCGGCCCAACCTCGGGAACGCTCATTAACCGGGCGCAGACCTGATACGCTTTTGCGCGGTCGTTGAGCAGGCGATTGTATGCGCGCAGCTGCTCCTGAATTGCCTCCATGGATGCAATGAGCGGAGCAAACAGGGCGTTCAAATCCGGGCGCTGGGCATAGAAAGCAGCTAGGCGTTCGGCAGGCCGGCCCGGTGTTCTGGCGGTGCCCGTACACACGCCGAACAGCTTCAGGAGCCCGCGCAGCTGGTTGGCCATGGATGTCCGCGCGGTGATGAGCTAGAGCGGTTTTCGTCGGGGCTGAATTGTTGGGGATTCACACGGCACCCGTTTTCTGATTCACGATCCGTGCTGGCGAAGGAGGCCGGGATGGATGGGCCGAGCGTTATCGCGTGATCTTCGGGATCGTGTCATCGCTGCTGTCGAAAGCGGGGTGTCTTGCCGGCAGGCGGCAGAGCGGTTCGGCGTCAGCGCGGCAAGCGCGATCCGCTGGCGACAGCTGGTGCTCGCTCATGGCACGCCGGCGGCCAAGCCGCAGGGCGGTGATCGCCGAAGTCCCAAGATTGAGGACCATGCCGCCTTCATTCTGGAGGCGATCGAGCAGCAGCCGGATCCGACGCTGGCAGAGCTTTGTGGGATGCTGGCCGAGCGTGGCGTGAGCGTCAGCATCGCCACGCTCTGGCGCTTCTTCGCCCGCCACGGGATCACGCGCAAAAAAAGACCGGCCACGCGACGGAGCAAGATCGTCCCGACGTCCTGAAGCGTCGCGAGGAGTGGTTCGAGGGCCAGCTCGATCTCGACCCCGACAAGCTGGTCTTCATCGACGAGACCTGGGCGTCTACCAACATGGCGCGGCGCCATGGTCGCTGCCGGCGGGGCCAGCGCTTGCGCGCCGGCATCCCCTTCGGACATTGGAAGACCACGACCTTCGTCGCCGGCCTGCGCCGCACGGGCATGGTAGCACCCTGGGTGCTCGACGGACCAATGAACGCCGATGCGTTCCTCACCTACGTCACGCGCGTGCTCGTGCCGGAACTCGGCCGCGGTGACGTGGTCGTGATGGACAACCTGTCGAGCCACAAGGCGCCGGCCGTGCGAGCCGCCATCGAAAGCGTTGGCGCAACGCTCCTCTTCCTCCCGCCCTACAGCCCAGACTTCAACCCGATCGAGCAGGCCTTCTCCAAGCTGAAGGCGCACCTGCGAAAAGCGGCCGAGCGGACCGTCCATGGCCTATGGAACGCCATCGGTCGCATCCTCGATCTCTACTCGCCCCAGGAATGTGCCAACTACTTCGCCGCTTGCGGCTACGATGCAGACTGATCGAAAACCGCTCTAAATCAATTACGCGGTGTCCCAGACGTTGCCCGACCGGCTCATCGAGCAGGTCACACCATTGTCCGTCATCAGCCGCTATATCTCCTGCTGCTCGGGTCTTATCACCCCATGGCCGGAAAACGCCGATCTTGGGTCCGCTGCCTGCTCACGCACCACTTGCGTAGCACGTTCTCGTGCAGATCCAGATCGCGGGCGGCTTGCGATACCGATACCCCGCGCTCCCGCACCAGCTTCACCGCCTCGAGCTTGAACTCCCGGCCGAACTTCCGTCGTTGCATCTCGACCCTCCGGTTCCAAAAACACCTTATCTCGGTGTCCACGAAACCGGCAGCAGCTCACACCTTACACGCCGCGCTGGACGCGTCAGCGCCGCCAGATCGTTCCGTGAGCGCTACCCCATCGCCATCATCGAAATTTTCGTCAGTCCGCACTCACAAGAACGTTATAAATGATGAGCCAAGCTGCGTCCCCCGACCTACCGAATTAATGCTCGATCGTCAAACCGCTGCATTTCTAACGGTCCTTCAAGAAGACCAAGTCATAAACATTTTTTTTAAGATTCTCAGTTGAGTAGCGCTCCACCACTTTAGAAAAGCCAGCTTCAGCGAAGGCTTTCCTGAGAGCGGGACTCTCCAACAGGCAAATTATTGCTAAAGCTAGTTCGCTAATATCCTCCGGTTCGACGGTAAAACCATCTACCCCATTTTCAACAACCTCCGCGGAGGCTCCGTGTTTGGATGCAATAACGGGCTTACCACGTACCCAAGCTTCCAAGAAGACAATACCGAATCCTTCCTTCGACGAAGGCAGCACGAAAACGTCTGATCCGCAGTAGAGCTCTTCCAAGCGAGCATCCTCAACAAACCCGTGAAACGACACGGATTCGGTCGCGCCAACCGATTTAGTCAGCGCTTCCAGATTTGGCCGCATAGCTCCATCACCAACGACGTGAAGCGTTGCGTTCCGGATTTCACGCCTAACCAACGGCATGGCCCGAATGAGCTTATCAACATGCTTTTCCAACTCGTTGTCGCCGAGACGGGACACGCAAATCACGTCGCACCCCCCACCAGTGCCAAGGCCGCGAGGTTTCACCTTTCCTACGTCAACGGTATTAGGGAAAAGAACGAAGATATCATCGGGGAGTTTGAAGGCAGCGCTCATCTTAGCTTTTGAGTAGTTGCTAACGACAGCTACGGTGTCGACGAACCGACGTATCGCGAAACCTTCCCCCGGACGAGGTGAGCGATAGCGTCGCTCTCCCCAGACCTCTATCCCATGCGCGAACAAAATAACCTTACAACGCGGGTTAATGATCCTTGCAACGGCGGCAAAAGGTAACAAATTAACATGGCCGATGAAAAGAACGTTAGCAAAAAAAATGAATTTAAAAAATGACCAAATGAAATTCAAATAGCGCCCACGACATGAAATGATCGGTCCCGCTTGATTAGAGGACCCTGCCCTAGCGGCATCATTCTTCAAGATGGCCGTGAAAGAAATAGGCAGAGTTTCTAATTCAGAGATAACCCTCCTGTTGAACCTTTGTATTCCCCCATGCTCCCCGTAAGCAGATAGCCCAATGAAAATAACAGCTTTTCTTTTGCTATTCACGCATTTGACTTCCGCTTGGAGGATTAGCTGCAAATCCTGGAGGCTGTCTTTCGAACTCCTTTGCCAGGTGAATCCCTTTAATAAATCCGGACCACCCACCTTTTAGTTGCCCCGACAGTGCACGCGGCCTCTTTAGGAGACTGTGGACAGTAAAATAAACACCAGGGCAATGACGAACGCCGATCAACACCGAAAACAGGAAATATCGCAGCCTCTCCCAGAAACTTAGAAAAGCTAAATTATGAGCGGTTATGTTAGCGGTCCATTCGTAGCACTTTTTTTGAGTCCATTCTCCTTGCTGGTAGTCCGGTTTAAAAGCGGGGAAATGATCGGTAACGGCGGCTGGATCCAATATCAGTCTCCAGCCAGCTCGACGGAGGTTTAAGCAAAACCAATAGTCGTCGCCCGCCTGCGCTCCTATCCCCAGAAGCCGCTCATCAAAGTGTAATGTTCCAATCGCGCTACGACGGATCGCCCAATTGCATCCTTTTAAGACATCAACACTCCGAGGTGGGCCGCAGACAGTGTTATGCTGACCGATGATTTTGCCCCAAAAATTTCGATAACCGGCGAGCTTTGTTGGCTTCAGACTATCCGTTCCGCCAGGCCCGTGAACAACATCGTGACCTCCTACCGCTGCGACTAGAGGATCAGAAAAATGACTTAAAATTGTCTCCAGCCATCCTGACCGGATGATATTATCATCATCGAGCATCACGAAAATTTCGCCTGCAGCTTGCTGTAAAGCTGCATTTTGTGCCGCCACTTTTCCAACTTTGGTCACCGGCAGGGGAACCACCAAAGGGTTGGCTTTCGACTCTCTATCGAGCCAACTAGCAGTAGCGGGATCATCGCTTGGTCTATAAACAACCAAAATCTCTGTTGGCCGTAAAGCACCTTGCGCTACCGCTTCTACAACTCGTTGCAGAAGTTCCAAGCGGCGGAACGTCGGTATAACAACACTGAAATTCAACTTCGTGTCGGAAGTCATTAGTTGCCCTTTCCTTCCGCTCTAAGCGCCAGCTCGACAGCTGACGAGAGCAATATACCCAAGGAAAACCCAATCTGCAGCCAAATAGCGCCTATTAACGATCTAAGATCAAGAATAAATGGCGCTATAACGCACCAGAGAAGCCCTGTAGCTACCTGGATCCAAGCGAACCTGTTCCAACCGCGGTGTGCGATTAGGCTCCAAAAGATGCCTACGGCGTTGTATATAGCAGCGTTTAAAGTAACGGCGAACAATGCCCCTCCCAAATGTTCATACTTACTCCCGATCAAAAGTAGGAGATAGCTTGGAAAATACCAGGAAAATACTGCCAAGCCAAACGCCGGAAGCGCGCAAATCAGTGTGTACCCAAAAAGGTTTTGCAAAATTTTGGCTTGCACCTTGGCAAACGCGGGAATGCAGAAGGAATAGCTCAAGGCTTGCAATGGCAGCATCAACTGCGATATTCTGGTTAAAGCACCGTACTCCGCCACACTTGCTGAATGCGATGTAAATGTAAGTACGAATAAAATAATCTGACTTTGAAATACAGTGAATAACTCAGTTGGCAATTGGCGGAATGCGGTTTTCTTGATAAACTTGTAATCGTCTGATTGAGCCGGCTTGGTACTTTCAGGAATAAGCTCTGAAATCCAGCGCCTTATGAATGGAACTCGCAGACCAGCAACAGACACAGTAACAAGAATTGCCAGGACGCTACTTAGAATCCCACAAAAGAACATAGTACCAAGCGCAAACAACCTTAAGCAACTTAGTAGAGTGTCAAGCAACTGCACCTTGGACGTCTTTTTTGCAAAGAACAGTATTTGATCTACCACACGAGTAGACATGTCGAACTTCCAGTTTGCAATAAGCAAAAGCAGCAAAGCCACTGTACTAACGTAAGAACTGCCATTACTTCGCAACAACGACGCTGTCACTAGCACTATGGGAGGCAACATCAATATAGAAAGCTGCCGACGCACTGAGAGCGCAGCCTTTCCGATTAAATCGACTCGCTCAGCATCGGCCCAATGCTTTCCCAGCAGCGCGGTATAACCTAAGTGAGTTCCACCTTTTGTTAGAAGGGTCATAGCTCCTGTCACAGTTATCATAACTGTGTAAACCGCGTAGTCTTCCATCGACAGCCAGTGAGCAAGGAGGAGGCCACTTAACGCAGCCAAGCCCTGCGCGACAACGCTGCCGACCAAAAATATTGCAACTCTTCTTATCAAATTCGGGAGGAGTGGCATCATGACCTTTCACCACGTACACGCGCAGCGAGGGGGCGTAGCGAAGCTGGAGACATTTTCCACTCAGACCACTTCAGAAAAAATACCATGACCAGTTTGCCTGACCCCTTTCGAAGATCTCGACGCTAGCCAGCGAGCAGGGAGACGTTTAAATTGCTTTTGACGTAAAACCAACCCTGAGCATGTGAACCAAATCCGCTTCCCCTGAGCATGACGCCCGATCGATAGCGGCCGACGTGAGAAGGGAAGCTGGCTGTTTCGCGCTTTTTTTGGGGGGGAGGACCGCGCGAGCCGAACGAAACTAGGCTCAGGACCTATTAAATTGCTTGCGGAGATTGCGATTGATTGATTCAGTGGTGGTGCGAGGAGGCGCTATCATGAGTGATCTGATCTGGTTGTCGGAGGCGCAGATGCGCCGCATTGAACCGTATTTCCCGTTATCGCACGGGGTGCCTCGGGTCGATGATCGGCGGATCATCAGCGGGATCATCTTCGTGATCAGAAACGGTCTGCGCTGGCGCGACGCGCCAGCCGAGTACGGGCCGCCGAAGACGATCTACAATCGGTTCATCCGCTGGAGCCGGCTTGGTGTGTTCAACAAGATCTTTGCAGGCCTTGCAGCGAAAGGCGGCAAGCCTGACCAGATGATGATCGACGCCACGCATCTCAAGGCGCACCGGACGGCTGCAAGCCTTTTAAGAAAGGGTCTGTTCCCCGACGTATTGGACGCACCAAGGGCGGCCTGAACTCGAAGCTCCATGCCGTCTGCGATGACAGGGGCAGACCGCTCGTCATGCTGTTGAGCGAAAGCCAGATGAGCGACTACAAGGGTGCCGCCCTCATGCTCGACGCCTTGCCCAGGGCCAAGGCGCTGCTAGGCGACAAAGGCTATGACGCCGACGGGTTTCGCGCTGCGCTGGCCAAGCGCAAGATCATGGCTTGCATCCCCTCAAAGACGAACCGCAAAACGCCAATCCCGCACGACGCCGCACTCTATCGGCAGCGCCACAAAATAGAGAACATGTTCGGAAGGCTCAAGGATTGGCGGCGTATCCACACGCGCTATGATCGCTGCGCGCATACCTTCATGTCAGCCATCTGCATCGCCGCAACCGTCATCTTCTGGCTCAATTAACGAGTCGTGACCCTAGCAACCGCACAATAGCTCTTCCCGCTGAACATCCGTGTTGGCCAACATGGTGGATCTGCTAAGCGCTCGGTGTGTCGGGCGGCGGCTTCCACCCCCGGTTTTTCTCGCGTCCAGAGCCCGCGCTCGCGGTGATGAGCAACACAGCGACCGTTCAGCTTATGACCGGTGCGGTGTTTAGGGCGATCTAAGGACGCGGAAAACCCGACGCTCTGCTGCACCAATCCAGCTGGAGAAGCCAACATACGAGCGAGCCGTTCCAGCGACTTACGGCCGATTACTACGCAACCTGATCGATGAGCGATCAGTAAGATAATTGGGATGATGCTCATTGGAGAGCTTCTTCTCATCGCTGAAAACCGAAGAGATTACGCCAATGACGTATCGCACGCGCAATCGTGCGAAGTAATGTGCTTCCCGTTTTCAGGCCGCTGATAACTTAGCTACGGTGTCCATATGCCCTGGGCGGGTGCGGTTCATAAACTCGGCGGGTGCCAACCCGCCAAGACTGCCGTGCGGACGCACGGTGCTGTAGTCCGTCCGCGATGCTTCGATGATCAGTCTCGCCGCAACCAGCGGTAGGAACAGGTGCTCGTTCAGACACTCGTCGCGCAAGCGACCCTTAAAGCTTTCGACGAAGCCGTTCTGCTGCGGCTTGCCGGGCGCGATGTAATGCCACTCGATTCCGGTGCCCTGGCACCAAGCAAGGGCGGCGTGACTGGTCAACCCGGTGCTACTATCGCTGACCACCATGCACGGTAGCCCGCGACGTTTGGCGATGGCGCTCAGTTCGCGGACGACGCGCCGACCGGACAGCGAGGTATTGACGATGCACGCCAGGCACTCCCGGCTTTAATCTTCAATGACGTTCAGCATACCGAACCGCCGGCCGCAGGCCAAGGCCGACACGAAGTCAAGCGACCAGCGCTGGTCGGGTTCCTGCGGGATCGCCATCGGCGCCCGCGTGCCCAGCGCACGCTTGCGCCCGCCACTCCTGCGCACCGTCAGCCGCTCCTCGCAATACGGCCGATCCACCTTCTTCAGGTTCATGCCCTTCCCTACGCCGCAGCAGGATCGCCAGTCGGCGATAGCTGAACCGACGGCGCTCGTTGGCGATCTCGCGCATTCGTTCGCGGACAGCATCGCCCTCCCGCCGCAGCCTTTCCAACGATGCTGCGCATCGCTGCGACCTTAGGCTGCTCCGCCCGCGAAGCGGTTCGTATTGCCACGCCGACCGATTGACCCCGACCAGCCTGCAGGCGCGACGCTCGGAAAAGCCGTGAACGGCCATCAGCTTCTCCAACGCAGCTAGCGATCCGCAGACCGGATCAGTTTCTTCCCAGCAGATCCTTCAAGCCGACACGCCGAGCATCGACTCCGCCAGTAGCTTCTTCTGCCGTCGGGTCTCGTCCTCCAACTTGCGCAGCCGCGCCGCTTCCGACATGGTCATGCCGCCATACTTCGCCTTCCAGTTGCAGAACGTCGCGTCACTGATCCCGTGCTTCCGGCACAACTCGGTGGTCTTCGCGCCAGCTTCATGCTCGCGCAGCACGCCAATGAGCTGATCCTCGATAATCGGCCTCGCCGTATCACTCGTCTCCATCTGACGAGCTAACTTAACAATGCCATGATTTCTGGAGAGCACGTCAGCCAAGCTATCCTTGACCGCTTATCGCGCGCCCCGCCGCGCCATTCTCCTCATCACGGGGGATGCCTAGCGACTGAACATTCCCAACTTTTGCCAAAGTAGTGCTAGGCTGTTCCAGCCCCATGGACTTCGAGCACCAGACGCTGGTAGCTTATCCTCGTGCCCATTGGACCGGCAGCAGTTCGTTCCAACATTGATTAAAGAACTCGATCGCGAACTACGTAGGTTTTGCAAAAATGCTAAGTCGAAGTGTTGGCCTTCTCCTTGCGACAATCGCGCTCGCGCTTTGCTCGTTTGGCCTCGGTTGTTACGCGGTGACATTGAATCAGACAAGCTCAAGCATCACGTCAGTTGCACGGCAAGCCTACAGCCGTACCTACGCGGCGAACCTCGACCACCCCGAGCCTTGTAAAACACCAAGCGGAACCGCCGCACTCGGGTTATGTGCTCAGTGGCGAGCCACAGAAGCCGTCGAAAAGGGTCTATTTTGGTCGGGATTGAATGTTTTAATCAGCAGTTTTGGGACGTTCGGATTGGTTGTCAGCATTCTGTTGTCCAGCAAAGGGTTGGCGCGAGCTTCAGAAGCCAACGCCATTGCCAGAGAAACTGGTCAATCGCAACAGCGCGCATATTTTACACTAACCAACGCCATGTATACTCTTCCAATTGGCAATCCGGAGCGAGCCCGATTTTCTATTCGTCTTATCAATAACGGCCAAACTCCTGCCAAGAAATTTCGTAAGGTTATCCGAGGCTTCATCGCCGACGAAAATTACGAATTTACGCCATTTCCCACCGAAATTCTAGATAGGTACCAGTTTGATGAAATTGGTCCCGGACAAGCCATATCGATAAATGATCGTAAATTTTTTGCAGATGTCGACTCCATTCGCTCCGTCTTAGCTCAGAGAAAGAAATTCATCATAGCTGGCGTTATAGAATACGAGACTGTCTATGGCAAAAGGCTCCGTGTAGACTTCTACCGCTGTAGCAAAAATCCCACGGAAGAGGGAACAAGCAATATCGATGGTGAAAACTTCTACTTCACCACGAACGGATCGTGGGCAGAAGAGGAGATCGCTGTAGTAGGCGATTTGTACCCAATATGAATCTTCTTGTTTTGCACGGTTGGCGTAATATCCTTTAACGATCATGGTATCAGCGCGGGCGGGAAAACGCCATTCCAGTGAGTGACTGCTGACCAGGAAGCCGCGTGGTCATCCACATGTTGACGATCGTCGGATGCAGAATGCATTTCGGGTACGCCGAAAGCAGAAACCCTCCGTCCACTTCGGACATTAGAGCGGTTTTCGATCAGTCTGCATCGTAGCCGCAGGCGGCGAAGTAGTTGGCACATTCCTGGGGCGAGTAGAGATCGAGGATGCGACCGATGGCGTTCCATAGGCCATGGACGGTCCGCTCGGCCGCTTTTCGCAGGTGCGCCTTCAGCTTGGAGAAGGCCTGCTCGATCGGGTTGAAGTCTGGGCTGTAGGGCGGGAGGAAGAGGAGCGTTGCGCCAACGCTTTCGATGGCGGCTCGCACGGCCGGCGCCTTGTGGCTCGACAGGTTGTCCATCACGACCACGTCACCGCGGCCGAGTTCCGGCACGAGCACGCGCGTGACGTAGGTGAGGAACGCATCGGCGTTCATTGGTCCGTCGAGCACCCAGGGTGCTACCATGCCCGTGCGGCGCAGGCCGGCGACGAAGGTCGTGGTCTTCCAATGTCCGAAGGGGATGCCGGCGCGCAAGCGCTGGCCCCGCCGGCAGCGACCATGGCGCCGCGCCATGTTGGTAGACGCCCAGGTCTCGTCGATGAAGACCAGCTTGTCGGGGTCGAGATCGAGCTGGCCCTCGAACCACTCCTCGCGACGCTTCAGGACGTCGGGACGATCTTGCTCCGTCGCGTGGCCGGTCTTTTTTTGCGCGTGATCCCGTGGCGGGCGAAGAAGCGCCAGAGCGTGGCGATGCTGACGCTCACGCCACGCTCGGCCAGCATCCCACAAAGCTCTGCCAGCGTCGGATCCGGCTGCTGCTCGATCGCCTCCAGAATGAAGGCGGCATGGTCCTCAATCTTGGGACTTCGGCGATCACCGCCCTGCGGCTTGGCCGCCGGCGTGCCATGAGCGAGCACCAGCTGTCGCCAGCGGATCGCGCTTGCCGCGCTGACGCCGAACCGCTCTGCCGCCTGCCGGCAAGACACCCCGCTTTCGACAGCAGCGATGACACGATCCCGAAGATCACGCGATAACGCTCGGCCCATCCATCCCGGCCTCCTTCGCCAGCACGGATCGTGAATCAGAAAACGGGTGCCGTGTGAATCCCCAACAATTCAGCCCCGACGAAAACCGCTCTAAACTATTAATTGTTGTCGACTGAACCGTCGTAACGACTACCTCGTTACCGTGAAGCTCGCCTGCCTATTTTCTTCACGGACCCGGTAATGGGTTGGTGCCCAATAAAATTCAGCTTGCTTCTTCTAAGAAAAATTACCCGCGTGCATGTCAAGTGCTGCCCCCCACCCTCGCCATCTGGACAGAAATGAGCCCCATACTGAGTCTTAGGGATAACTCCAGACCATAGGATTATGTCTTTGTCTGAGATCATCACTGATGACTGTCAGCGCCGTTACTAGGGCTCAGACTCGTTCACAGCCAGAAGGCGATGGCGGTGGCGAGCGCCACGGCTGAGAGGAAGTTGGCGGCGAGCTTGTCGTAGCGCGTGTGTACGCGGCGGAAATCCTTCAGGCGGCAGAAGGCGTTCTCGATAAGATGCCGGCCGCGGTACCGGTCCTTGTCGTAGCGGATGACGCGCTTGCGGTTGCGCCGGCCGGGGATCACCGGGACCGCGCCGGCATCGCGAGCGAGACGGCGTAGCCGGTCAGCATCGTAGCCCTTGTCGCCGAGCAGGTAGCGTATACGGCCTGCGTGTTCGAGAAGCGCGGGCGCGGCCTTCATGTCGCTGACGTTGCCCGGTGTCAGCATCAGCGCATAGGGACGGCCGATGACGTCTGTGAGCGCGTGGATTTTGGTCGTCCAGCCGCCGCGCGAGCGACCGATCGCTTGTGCCGCACGCCCCCCTTTGCTCCGAACGCCGCGCGCTGCGCCTTGATGTAAGTGCTGTCGATTGCGGTGCTTTTCGTCACCGCGCCGGTGTTCACCAGTGCGTCCAGCAGCTTGAGCCAGAAGCCTCGCCGCGACCATCGGTTGAAGCGGTTATAGACCGTCGTAGATGGCCCGTAATCGGCCGGGCAGTCGCACCAGCGGCAGCCCACCTTCAGCACGTGCAAAATGCCCGAAATCACCCGGCGATCATCGACACGTCGGGCACCGGGCTGGTTCCTCGGCAGATGCGGCTCAATTGCCGCCCACGCCTCATCCGACAACCAGAACAGCGCCATGCTCAACCTCCCATGATCCACAGCCATCTTTGAATCAGGAAAGGCTATGCACCTCAAGCTGCTGATTGAGTTTTGACCCTAGGGCGCGGGAGAGGTGATTGCCTGGCGCGCAGTCGCCAACGCCGAAATAGGCGTTAGAAAGATGTGCGGCACATCATGCTGGAAGCCGTAGAGACCCGCTTCGGTGGACTGCGCGCAACGTCGATAGCTGAGATGCTGCCCGACAACAGCTCGGCATATACCGCCCGCGACACCGGCATCTTTGCACGCCGTCTGGGCCTCAAGCCTCACTTCACGCCGATCCGGAGCCCGCGGCCCAACGGCATCACCGAGGTTTTCGTACACACCCTTAAACGAGATTACGTTCGCGTCTCACCTTGCCACACGCACATACCGCGTTGACATCACTCGGTCGTTGGATTGGACTATACCGAACATCACCCGCACGCAGGTCTTAAAATGCGCTCGCCGCGCAGGCACCTCGCGTTGGGCTTACCAACCGCTTGAATCTACTCGGCGAAATAGGGGCAAGATCAAGTGCGTAGACAACGCGAGGCAGCGGTAGAGTGTATATCGGGACCAACTTTCAACGCCAGCACGCTCCGTCGTTCGTTTGCTTACCTCGGGTTGGCACCGCACGGCCGCGGCGCGTACCAACGCCTAGGTGTTGCGCCATGCCTTTTTGATAAGATGCTGCAATGCTCCGGTCATGTTTCAGGATCCACACTGCCATTTTAAAGCTGCCTTGAAGTGTTTTCGTATATACGCTTTCTATTATTCATTGCGCCAGGAGAATTGAATATGACAGATTCAAGAAGAGTGTTTATTAAGTCCTCCGCAGCGGCTATTTTCGCATTTTTAGCAAAGAATGATATCTACGCAAATCAAAGTCCCTCCTTTTTATCATTATGTAGAAATCCTATACTAATGAAGTACGTATATAGGTTCTCTCCTGGAGGCACCATTGCCCCAGATGGCGCTCAGGGGCGGAATCGTGGCGGCATCTGGATGATTGAAGAACAAAGAGTGGGCGGCGACTATGTCGTAAGGGGGGTACTGAACAAGAGGCAGGACTGGATCCAATTAGGCTGGAAAATTCTCGATTGGGGGAACCAGCAGCAAGATGCGACCGGTAGATACGCGAGCGCGGGCGGGCTGTATCACTCGGCATCTCTTTTCATCGGCGCTTTGGCTCAGGCTTGTATGGCCGACCCGAGCAGCGCAACAATTGAGCGCGTCCGGCATTTACGAAGCGGTGCGAGATGGCTCGTAGATAATGTAGACGAGGGCTTTCTTCTCAATCGTCCTTACACGCATCGGAGCTTCTTATGCATGTCAGCTTTGGGCCAAGCTGCCTTTGTCACCGGCGACACCTCGCTCTTGCCCGCCGCGTACGCCTGGGGCCGTCGCGGGCTGTCAGCTCAACTAGCCAACGGAGAAAATCCTGAGCGGCAGGGGTACGATGTTTCTTACCAAATGGTTGGAGCAGAGTGCGCGCTAATGTTTATTCCGATATGTCCGGATCAGGCATTCGCAAATCGCCTGAGAAAAATGGCAAGTAACGCGATCGATTGGTGGGTTCGCAGGATGAACTTGGATGGAACTATAAATGCGGACCGAAGCACTAGGATCGGTCATGAGCTGAACGCCAACAGCGTAGTGAAAACGGTCAATTATAAGGACGCTTTGCAAGCTTTAGTTTGGGGCGGCGAGGTTTTGCCAGAGCCGAAACTGTTTGACATTGCATTAAAAGTTGCAAAACATGTGTAATCCTACAGATTAGATGTAACAAAGTAACATTTTGAGAAGACACACCGATCCTGCTTCAATGGTACAAAGTCTGCAGCTATTTATTAAAACAAAATTAACTGGCTTCATAAAAGCAGTGACACTTCAAGCTTGCCAAGGTTGCTTCATTTGCAAGATGCACTCACAGCACATTGCTGTGTTTGGTGAGCTCACGGGGCAAGAGCGGCGCTGTCAACAGCCGGGCGGCGGTGGAGCGGACTATTTAGAGCTTCGTCATCTCGTCGCAATCAGATTACGCGACAACGCTCTGCCGACGCTGCGCTGCTGAAGGATCGCAGCGAGTTGGTTGGAATCCCGGCGTGCTCCTCGTCATTAATAATACGGCAAGAAAAGAAGGACGACGACCCTCTCAGCAAGACGCGCGCGCTTCGCCTAGCATCAGGACTAGAGCGGTTTTCGTCGGGGCTGAATCGTTGGGGATTCACACGGCACCCGTTTTCTGATTCACGATCCGTGCTGGCGAAGGAGGCCGGGATGGATGGGCCGAGCGTTATCGCGTGATCTTCGGGATCGTGTCATCGCTGCTGTCGAAAGCGGGGTGTCTTGCCGGCAGGCGGCAGAGCGGTTCGGCGTCAGCGCGGCAAGCGCGATCCGCTGGCGACAGCTGGTGCTCGCTCATGGCACGCCGGCGGCCAAGCCGCAGGGCGGTGATCGCCGAAGTCCCAAGATTGAGGACCATGCCGCCTTCATTCTGGAGGCGATCGAGCAGCAGCCGGATCCGACGCTGGCAGAGCTTCGTGGGATGCTGGCCGAGCGTGGCGTGAGCGTCAGCATCGCCACGCTCTGGCGCTTCTTCGCCCGCCACGGGATCACGCGCAAAAAAAGACCGGCCACGCGACGGAGCAAGATCGTCCCGACGTCCTGAAGCGTCGCGAGGAGTGGTTCGAGGGCCAGCTCGATCTCGACCCCGACAAGCTGGTCTTCATCGACGAGACCTGGGCGTCTACCAACATGGCGCGGCGCCATGGTCGCTGCCGGCGGGGCCAGCGCTTGCGCGCCGGCATCCCCTTCGGACATTGGAAGACCACGACCTTCGTCGCCGGCCTGCGCCGCACGGGCATGGTAGCACCCTGGGTGCTCGACGGACCAATGAACGCCGATGCGTTCCTCACCTACGTCACGCGCGTGCTCGTGCCGGAACTCGGCCGCGGTGACGTGGTCGTGATGGACAACCTGTCGAGCCACAAGGCGCCGGCCGTGCGAGCCGCCATCGAAAGCGTTGGCGCAACGCTCCTCTTCCTCCCGCCCTACAGCCCAGACTTCAACCCGATCGAGCAGGCCTTCTCCAAGCTGAAGGCGCACCTGCGAAAAGCGGCCGAGCGGACCGTCCATGGCCTATGGAACGCCATCGGTCGCATCCTCGATCTCTACTCGCCCCAGGAATGTGCCAACTACTTCGCCGCCTGCGGCTACGATGCAGACTGATCGAAAACCGCTCTAATTAATCATAGCCAGAAGATGACGGTGGCCGGCGGTCATGAAGAAGCCCGGGGGCCACCGTCCGCATCGCTGCCGGCGTGCAGTTTGATGTTTATGCCGCCTTTCGTGGGGCCGATCAGGCGGCCGAGATCCCTTTCTTTCTTCGCAGACTTAATGCCGTGCGGCGTGCCTTCAGGCAGGTCGTGTCGATCATGACCGTCTTCGGTACGGCTTTCGCTGCCGCGAGCCCCTGAAAGGTTGACGCCGCATTCAACTGACTACAACCACTACCCGCCTTCATCCTTCTCCACCATCGCACTCGCCGCCACCCTCATCTTCTGGCTTGATCAAACGAGCCCTGGCCCTAAAGCGGCGCCAACCGCCGCGAGCGGCTCCACGAAACATCGACAAGCGAACTGCCAAAGTTATTGTCGGCGATCGTAAGGCGTCTTTGTCGGCAGCAGTTCGAGAGGAAATCCCGATTGCCGTTGAGGCGATAATAAGATTTCAGATAAGGCCCTTGGCTTAGAGGAAATTGAAAGCTTTTCTGTCGTGATTAGCTACTTTCGGTAAATCGCGAGCAGCACACCCTCACGGGGCAGACAAAGCAAACACCGAGTATCGCTATCATCACGACGCAGACGCTACTATATGCTCTATCAATAATCGCCACCCGTCTTTCTCTTTATAAAGTCTATTAACTCCGCCGCAGCCTTATTTACGTCAAATCTTTTCAAAAACGAAGCTCTCGCTCGCTTTTTGAACATGCCATGCGCTTCTTCGTTCCAGCTCAGCGATCGAGAGAAGAGTTGAATAACGCCCTCCACATTATCTTCCGCAACTAATCCCGCTTTATCCTCAACAATCTCACGCCAAATATTAACTTTGTCGCTAAGGAGGACGGGAGTACCACAAGATAAGGCTTCGGCTACAACAATCCCAAAGTTCTCTTGGTGAGACGGTAGAATGAATGCGAAAGCTGATCGCATAGCGCCGTATTTTATATCGCCCGAAAGCATACCGGTGAAATGGATTCGGTCCCCGAGGCCCAAATCGTCGGATTGACGTTGCAACTGTGGCACTAATCCGACTTGATCTGGTCCCGCTATTACTAGGTGCACGTCAGGATGCGAGTCTCTAAACTTCGAGAATCCTTCAATCAGGATGTCACAGCCCTTCTTGTGATGTACCCTGCTAAGGAAAAGAAAAAACTTCTTTTCCGTGAGTTCGGGAAATGCACTTGAAAATGATTTAACATGATTAACCAGATTTTCTTCCAAGTCCACAGTACCATAGTTCACCACTTTCGGCCGAACTTTGTACGGAAAAAAAGCGTTTTCTGCCAATCTCTTCTCCTCTTCAGAAGTAAAGAAAACACTTTCAGCATTGTTTAAGAGCGGGCCCTCAGCCCAGATCCAACTCAATTGTTTAATGAATTGCTTTGCGCGATTACCTTTGTTGAAGTAAGGATCAAGCATACCATGTGTAAATACAAAATATGGAGTGACCTTAGGATTGATCCCCTTGTAGGCCGCCCTAGTCATATACCTCCACAAACCGCTAACTATAACTGCATCATAATTGCACGCATGTTGCTTAATCCATGGAATGACATGTTTTGAGTAACGGTAACGTTGTAGAATTCCTTTGCCTCTAGAGGGCCCAATAGGAAATATTAGACCTGGATAGTCTTTCAGAAATGACTCATCTGGAGCATCTAAAGTTAGAAGATCTTGCCGATATCCTGCTTGACACCAAATTTCGGCAAACCGGCGAGCACCTTCGACTGGACCGCCATACCGAGGATCGGATGTCTCGATAATTCGTAATATTCTCATATACAATCTTTCTGCAAGATTACTAAATTAGCAGATAACTGGACTTTTGCCGCCTCATTATTTCTAAATATTATTCAACGTAAATATTTTATCAACCTCAATGTATTCAACCAAGTCCGTCGATCTTCAGGTCAGAACCTTAGGTTTACATCAAACGAAACGCGTAATACCTCATCATAGAAAATGAACTGGCCGGTTTTCAACACATTAAAAACTTGTTTTTTTAAAATCGTCTTTGATGACTATAGGTTTTATCTTTTTAACCAACGCAGCAGGTGGTGGGGCGTTTCTGGCGACTCGCGAATCCCGAAGCGCCAAAACCGCAGTGAAAGCCCTAAACTAGACAATGTTTAGCCGTAAACACGATGAGGATGCACGTGATTATCACCGTAGAGCCGCGCGCCGTCCTTCTCCAGCGCGCTCTGCGCCATTGCGGCGAGGCCATCGAAACCTTTGCGCATGTCGGTTATGCCGGCTGACAGAAACACTGGCACATTAGCTGGAGGTCCAATCATCGGCCAAGTGCGTCGCGCACCAGCCGCAACGTCGCGCGGTCCACTGGCAGCACAATGCGCACGCGGTGCCCGCCTGCGGTTACAATCTCGATAGACCCTGCCGATAGCGGCGGCGGCAATGTCGGTGCGGTCGCCTGCGTGAGCTGCACCGGCACGAACCCGTCTGACACACCCAGCATAAAACGCTCCGCGAGAAGTTTGCGACGCCAGCGGTAGAGCTGCGACAGATCCAAGCCGTGGCGACGCGCGACCGAACGCACCGTCGTCCGCGGTTCGAGCGTCTCGGTGACGAAGCCCGGCTTATCATCATCGGACCACGGACCACGGGCGACGTACCCGCTTACCCAACTCCGTCACGTCGATAATCCGCGTAGCCATAGGTGCCGCACCGGTGCAAACCACAGTGCCGCACTTGTCACTTACTGCCGACCTGGCCTGCAAGGCGCCTCAGACCGGACGCTTACACCTCGACCGCCGGACTGCGGGTTTTATAGCTGCGGATCAGCTCCTGTCGGAACAGAACCACCTGCTTGCCGGCGTCATAAGGATCGGACCCATCGTGCTGGCCAAACTGCTCAGAGAACTCCCGGAACTCGACACGCTTTGCCCACGCAAAAATTTCCGCTCGCTGGCTTGACAGCGCACGCCCGCGAAAGTGTTACGTGCGGCAGCCGGACATTTTCGGGGCAGTCGCTAAAAGAATCGCGAAGTTCTTTAATTGTGGCCCTCGACGCCCCCCCCCCCCAAAAAAGGCTATTCTGATAGCCATCGCAAGGCACAACGCGATCATACGCAAACTGCAGTCCCTCACTCTGAGGTGAACATCAGGGTTGCCCTTCCCCGATCGGCGCAAATTGCCTCCGGACCGGGGGAGAGGATTATGATCAAGACGCTTCTGCCGGTGCTGAGGTCGCCCGCGCAAGAATAGCTGCCGCCTCGCTGGTCTAAATACGAGCGGCGCTGTCATGCCGCGACGGCGGCTGACGCAGGAGAGGGCAATCACAACTGCCATCCTGCTTACTGACGACGGAAGCCTGCTGTTGCGCGCATTTTTTTAGGCAGTTTTTCAATTGTGAAGGCCACGGGATACGTTCGATGTCTTGGGAGTATGTCGAGCCTAACGTGAACACCCCAAAGACCAACGACAGTATCTCGGAGGCGATTACCAAGGCCCCGACCTGCGAGCAATTTAGGTCACCCGAAAAACACTTCACCTTACTCTAAATACTTTTTCCGATACAAAGCGAATTACAAACAAAGTTACAAGTAGAAACAGGAGTGGCCGAAAAAACAAAGCTACCAATCCAGCAGCATCGTACTCTGGCAGCACCAAATACATAACAGATATTCCAATCGCAAATGGATTGTTTGATATATATCCGCCAATGAACATAATAAGAAAGAAGATCATTGAGAAGAGTACAAAAGAAAGAGCTGCCACAGCCGGAGTACCACCTATCGCGTAAGCGGAGGATGGCAATCCTAAGACCGGCCTTCCGATTGATCCATACTGCCGGATGTTATATCGCCACGCTATTTCATCGCCGCTTGAAACGTTTGACTTCCCGGCTAAAAAGCTGGGCAATGCGCGCTGAAGTTCCGAAAAAACTGAAAAATAACCTGGACCGGCAACCTCGGAACGACGTATCACTTGATCTAAAGGAAAGATGAGGGCGTAACGATCTACGTTAGCAGTTAGAGGAAACACATAGCTCTGATTTTGTCCAAAGGCATATTTGTACATATGCGCCTGCTGTCCACGCTTTTCATTCAAGACAAACGGGTCGAACTGCGCATCAGCCATAACTTGCCACGTCATTGCCATCTTCTCGAAAGGCTTCGCGCCACTGGCTTGCAGCCTGGTCGCTTCGATAGCGGGAGCGACGATACTCAAGAAAAGCGCGCCCAATACGCCAAATATTACCAGCAGCGGCCATTTGCGCCGAAGCGGCGACAGAAACATGAAAGAGAGGAAAGAAACAAGAATAAAATCGATTACCGGACGCTTTTCATTTGTCAAAGTGGAAGCAAAAAGGAGGAACGCTCCCGTCAACCCAATTACGACCCACGACCGACTCCTCCCATAAAAAGCTGTGTAACCGTACTGCAGAGATAGCCCAATGGGAATGAGAAAATAGAAACTTCCGAATCCGCCAAATCCGCCACCGTCTCCCCCGCCGCTATCGCTGATATTCGGGCGTAGCATTGCATGGAGAAAGTATAACAGGCATCCGAGCAATAACAACGGAAGGGACAGCGATTTTACAACATTATTTTTTGAAAAATAAGCAGAAAACTTTAAACGGTCAACAAAGCTGAAGATGAAAACCCTATGAAAAACATATGCAAAGAGCACTGCTAGCGCGCAAACGATCAAATTAATTGCGGCATCGCTAGCGGATATAAGATTCGTTTCTACACTTTGCCCGAGAACGGTCTTAAATAGTAGTGCTCCAAAACCTAAGTAGAAGGCTAGGCCGAGCATGAGCACGTCGACTGCCGTCTTCCGCTTCCGCAAGAGAGGCGGAAGCGCCAAAAAACTGGCAAGAGCCAATGACGCGACTACTTCTACAGGTGCGCCCATCGCGATCTGCGCAACCACGAATGTGAAAACGGAGGCTAGATATAGACTGCTGTTGAAAAAATTCGACAAATTTAACCGTTTACGTGCCATGTTGATGGGCATAACCTCCTCCTGTCGACGCGTCCAGCACGTTTACCCCTGTTGGTCGATATGCGACGGGGGTTCCCCTGTGTGTCACCAACATGGTCCTGACGTAAAGTTTTGGCGCTGCGACACGCGCCGAACCAACCTGCTGATGTGCAGCGCACTCGACGGGCGTCCTTACGTGAAGGAAGAGGCTTTGCTGCGGTCGAAAGTAGTTGGCTGTACTCTTCGACTTCGTTGGCTTCTATCAAAGCGCGTCTTGAGAGGATGATTTGTCACGTTCAGCGGCGAGGCAGGGTTGCGGATCCGGCGGTGGTGATGAGGTTCTCGGCGACTGCGGCGTTTTACTCATAGTTACAGATCAAGCGCCGGCTTTTTGAGATCAAGGAGAAGGTGCGTTCGACTACCCAACGCTGCAGCAGAACCTTCAAACCCTCGGTGTGGCCGCGTCGGATGATCTCGAACGTGCTGCGCGCTTTTCAGCGGGCCGGTTTGCAAGCTCACCGGTATAGCCACATTGGCAAAGGCGCAGGCGACATGGGGGAAGCACTGGCGGACGCCTTGAGCGGCAGCTTGTCGCCGTGGCGAGCCTAGCATTACTATGGCAGGTTGAAGGAACCAGCTGGAATCGTCGTTGATTCCTGTTTGTCAGTGTTGGCTGACGGACTTACGACGATGGCGGTGGACGAGAGCTGGCGGACCGATCTGGAGCGATGGCTCGAGCCGTTTTTGGCGGCGCTGTCGCATCCGGCGCGGCGCAGGATGTGCCCGCAGTACATCGCTGGTTTGATAGGTCCAGGAGACCGCAAGAGCGTGCGGCCGATGGCCGCGCGGGGCGGCGAAACCGCCTACGATCAGCTTCATCATGTCGTGGCAGCTGGGATATGGGACCGCGCTCCGCTTGAAGCTACGCTGCTGGAGAAGGCCGACCGGCTGGTTGGCGGCACCGGCGCGTTCCTCGTCATCGATGACACGGCGATGCCAAAGAAGGGCCGTCACTCCGTCGGCGTGGCGCCGCAATATGCATCGTCGCTCGGCAGGACCGCGAATTGTCAGACGCTGGTCTCGGTGACGCTGGCATCGCGCGAGGTGCCAGTGATGGTTGGCCTTTGCTTGTTCCTGCCGGAAAGCTGGACCAGCGATCCGGAGCATATGGCAAAGGCCAAGGTACCCGATGACCGTCAGGTCGTCCTGACCAAACCGGAGATCGCTATAGAGGAGATCGACCGGATCAGAGCTGCCGGTGCGCGCTTTGGCTGCGTGCTGGCAGACGCCGGATACGGCATGAGTGCGCCGTTCCGCCAGGCGCTAAGCGAGCGCGGCTTGTCTTGGGCAGTTGGCATCCCCGCTCGACAGAAGGTGTACCCGGCTGATGTCGCCATGATCTTCCCGGTTGCGGGCCATGGGCGCCCCCGGCAGCACCACATCCCCGACAGCAAGTCCGTTGTCGCGGAGAAGGTGCTGGCAGAGCAGCCCTGGAAATAGGTGAGCTGGCGGCGCGGCACGAAAGGCCGGCTGCCCGCGCGTTTCGCTGCCCTTCGCGTCCGTGTGGCAGACGGTCCCACTCAGCGCATCCGTGACATGGGCGCTCAGCACCTGCCAGGCGAGGAAGTCTGGCTGGTGGGGGAGCATCGCTCGAGTGGCGAGCGCAAATACTACCTCTCGAACCTACCCGCTGATACGCCGATCAGAATGCTGGCGGGCGCCATCAAGGCGCGCTGGATCTGCGAGCAGGCCCACCAGCAGCTGAAGGAAGAGCTTGGCCTCAACCACTTTGAAGGGCGATCCTGGACAGGGCTACACCGACACGCCTTGATGACGATGATCGCATACGCCTTCCTCCAGTCCCGCCGCCTCACAGCAGCGGGACGGAAGAAAAGAGCCGGGGGACCGCCGCCGCAGCCGACCATGCCAGCCATCCGGCAGGCCATCCTCAACCTCTTCGCTAGACCCCCACCGGACCGCTGCCCGCACTGTCATGAGCCGCTCCATGCGTCTCCAACACGCAACCTGCCAAAGTAGTGCTAGTATTCCGCCGCGCGCCTACCTTGATCTGAAAGGCTGTACTGCGGCCCGTACTTAATGACCGCAGATGGCATGCAACCCGAACACACACAAACCGCTTTAGCTGATCGCCAAACATCCGCGAAAACTTAATACTCCTTCTGCCGTCCCCTGACCCTTGCACGCTTATTCAACGTGGTTTGTGACACATCAACAAGCTTCGCCCTACGGCTAATTGCATCTTCCTTTTTAATCTCACCTACTGACAATATCGCGATCGCAAACACAAGAAAAACTTGCCCCAGAGAATCACGATCAAAAATACTAGATTCTGTGAAGTTGTGGCCAAAGCTAAATAGGATCAAGGCCGCAACGAGCGCGCTGGTTGAGCGACTCATCTTATTCGTCACCCAAAATTGCTGGGCAGGATACAAGAACGCGGCGAATAGTACGAGGACCAGCCCCGGCAAGCCAATTGTAACAAGAAGGTCCAAATAACCATTGTGCCCCTCCGAGACACCTTGAACCCATCCTTGAGCATACATGAGAATTGGACTTGCAGTACCAATGTTCCAGAAGGAACCGTACCCTGCCCCTAACACCGGGTTATTTAAATAATATCGCATCATTCCAGCCCATATTTCGGCACGCCCGGTTAACCCAGACGAATCCGAAACATAATTTAAAAATAAATCGCTCTCTACTCCAAAATGAATTATTGGCGCTAGAATAACGCCAAAAACAGCCAGAAGAATAAGCCTTTTCTTTCGAGACTGGTTACTCATCTTGTCCAGTGAAGAAAATGTTTTCAATTTTGAAGCGCCAAATCCACCTCCTAGAGCGAATACGACGATTCCCAAAGAGGTCTTCGAGTCACTAAACCAAAGAAAAACGCCAGACATTACAATTACAAAAATGAGCACATAGTATGGAAAACTGCGACGATCAAAACAGAAAAATATAATTGTTAGAGCGCAAAGTTGTCCGGCAGCGTTTTTGTGCCCCATAATACCGCGCCATTTACCAAACAGTAGCGGATCGTCACCATAGAGATTATGCAAACCCACACTCGGCACCAGAAAGACCGTAGCAAAATTAAGGATAAGCATTAGGATAAAAGCCAACCTAACAAACATCATTAGCTTTTCGATGCCGACCTGACGAGTCAATCCGAATATCGACCAAACGATTATGGTTGTTAGTACGAGCCGACGGAATGATACCTCCGGGTCAAGAGCCCAAGAAAGGCTAAGCCAGCACCACGCAAGAGCAACCACCAATGGCCAAGGGATCACCACCAAGCGCTCGGGATGCCTGAACGGACGCATGGCGGCCGCAGCCACTACGAAAACGAGGCCGTAGCCGGCTTGCCTGGCCAGATTACCTGCACCAGTTTCGGCATCTCCTAACATAGTCATCGCAGGGCCAAAAAGAGCCAATGTCAGAAGACCTGCCAGGGCGCCGTATGCAAGCGGCAATCTTATCGGTTTTGATAATTCGCCCCTACGAAGCAACTTTGGCCTGTTTTGCATGCAAGTCACAATCCTCAAGTGCAAACCTTTTAGGCCCAGAGCGCCTCTGAACCGGAGATTTATCCTTAAAAGTTAGAATAAAGCTCACTCAACTCTCAAAGAAATGCGTCCTTACCTATTAAACGATCTCTCCCTAATGGCGACGGCTGGATTGCCTCCATGGATTGTCCAATGCGAAAGATCCCGAACAGCCACGCCCCTAGCGGCAAGAACTGCACCCTCACCTACTGTAACTCCTGGACCAACAAACGCATCTGCGGCAATCCAAGCTTGATCACGAATCACCACTGGCTTCAAGACAAGCTGAAACTCTGGATCAGACGTATCGTGGCTGCTAGCGCATAAGAACGCATATTGCGAAACCACGGCACGCTTTCCGACCGATATCGCTCCTTGATTATAGCACCGGACAAAGGGACCCAGCCATGACTCATCATCCATTATAAGATTCGCAGGAAGCCAGATGTTGACGCTACTATAAACGCGAACGCCTTTTCCGATCCGAGCGCCAAACAGTCGCAACAACACCCTGCGCCAAGCGTGAAAGGATGGCGGCGTCCAGCGCGCCAGTAAAAACCAACATAAGCGCCAAACCACCCTTTGGATCTTATTTTTCAATGTGAAACTAGCAGCGCCACTGTACATTGACCCAGACACACCTACATCAAAAGGCCCCATTGTACGCAACTGGCTCGCGACTGATTTATCAGAACCCCCAATGTTCATTGCTTTGATGTCATCCTGCATGACGGCGCCCCCCCCTAAAGTCGGCGGTTACTTAGTTAGTTATCTCGCAAAAATGTACACAACCTTTGCTCAAAATTGTGTAATATAGGTCCCCTCGCCCAGTATGTCTCGGCACGCTGCCGGCCAGCGCGACCATACCGTTTCCGCGCCGGCTCGTTATCAAGCAAGTTGCTCAACGCTACAGCCAGAGACTTAGCGTCCCCAGGCGGTACGACAACACCGCACCCTTCAACTTCGCGGGCCAGACCGGTGTTTGGCAGTGCGGTAGCGAGCACAGGCTTGCCCGACGCGAGCATATTAGCCAATTTAGAAGGCAAGACCAGATCTGCGGCGCCGTGTATTTGCGGCAGAAGATGCACCGTTGCCATTCCTAGTAGGTCGGACATCATCTCTTTCGGCTGCAGATCGTAGAACCGAATATTTGACAATCCGGCAGCTGCAGAAATCAGCCGCTCCCTTAAAGCTCCGCTGCCGCAAACCACAAAAGTGAGGTCTTCCCGCTCGGATAGCAAACGAGCCACCTCAGGAATGATCTCTAATCCTTGCTTGTTACCTAAATTGCCTGAGTAAAGCACGACGAACCGAGTACGAATGTCCCACCGTGCCCGGTAGACGGAAAGTCCATCCAAAGGAACCACAGTCTCAACACTTGCCCAGTTTCTAAATTCGTACAGAAGATCTTTGCTTACGCCTAAATCGACAAGTTTCGTACACATTTGAGGCGAGATCGTGCTCATCATCCCACCCTTGAGGCACCATCGCTCAAAAGCTCTCCCAGCTTTTGCGATTATCCCGCCATCTCTGAGTAGCCCAGTTGCAAACGCCGCTTCTACTTCAAAATCTTGTATATGCAGCCACAGCCTAGCATTGAATATAGCTGCTACTATCCTGGCCGTCACCGCCGATATCAGTGAGGGTGCAATGCAAATGACGAGGTCAGGCTTTTTAGATATTGCCGCCTTCAAAACGGCTGGAAAAGCGCTCACAGCAAATGAAATATGATGTACAAGACGGCGCAATCCACTGGGGTTTGCCGGCACATATATCGGAACACGACGAACCTCTACACCGGCCTCAGTAGAGGCAGCCACACGGCGGCCTCGATAGGGATTTTGAATGCGCCACTCTGGATAATACGGTTTTCCACAAACAACGCTAACATCATGGTTCTTCGACGCAAGAAACTCAGCAGTACCTGCCGTATACGGGCCAATTCCAACCGGCTCAGGCGCGTAATTCAAACCCAAAATGATGATTCTCATGCCTCGCCCCGAGCATTTCGACAGTTTTTGAGGAACCACTCATATGTTTCGCATACGCCGTCCGCCAAGCTAACAGTTGGCGACCATCCCATCTGATTAATTCGCCCCGAGTCCATTAGCTTGCGCATCGTACCATCGGGCTTTTTCGCATCGAACACGATCCGGCCTTTGAAGCCCGTGACCTTCCCAATCAAAGCAGCAAGTTCTGCGATCGAAACGTCTTTGCCGAAACCGACATTGATATGGCTGAGCATTGGCTGCGTGTTTCGTTCATAGGTGTTTTCATCTAGGTTGAAAACGAACAGCGACGCCTCAGCCATATCGTCAACGTGCAGGAACTCACGGCGCGGGGTACCCGTGCCCCAAATGACTATCTCCGTTGCCCCACTCTCAACCGCTTCGTGGAAGCGCCGGATCAGAGCGGGCATCACATGGCTGTTTTCGAGGTGGAAGTTGTCGCCCGGACCATAGAGATTGGTTGGCATCACGCTACGATAATCAGTACCGAATTGTCGATTGTAGCTCTCGCAAAGCTTAATCCCTGCGATCTTTGCGATAGCATAAGGCTCGTTTGTTAGCTCTAAAGCGCCGGTAAGAAGCGCCTCCTCGCGCATAGGCTGCGCCACGGCGCGCGGATAGATGCATGACGAGCCTAAAAAAAGCAGGCGCCGCACTCCGGCCCTATATGCCTGATGGATGACGTTCGCCTCGATCATCAGGTTCTCGTATATGAATGTCGCCGGGTAGGTATTGTTAGCGTAAATGCCGCCAACCTTAGCAGCCGCCAGTATCACGCCATCGGGTTTTTCATCGGCAAAGAAGGCAGCCACGGCCAATTGATCGGTGAGGTCAAGTTCGGCATGCGTACGGGTGACAACCTCGACACCGCGATCGTGTAGTTTGCGCGCGATCGCCCCGCCCACCATGCCGCGATGACCCGCTACGTAAATGCGCATTGGTGGACTCCTCAACCTTCAATCGCGACCGACATCTCATAGCCATGTGACTTGAGCAAAGCGTGACGCTTAGCGATCTTCAGATCAGCTGATACCATCTCGGCACACATCTCCTGTGCGCTGATTTCTGGCACCCAGCCAAGCCGTTCCTTCGCACGATTGGGATCGCCGAGTAGCGTCTCGACCTCGGCGGGGCGAAAGTAACGCGGGTCGATACGAACCAGCACGTCACCCGCAGTCACCGCAGGCGCTTCATCGCCTTCAACCTTGACCGCGACGCCGACTTCATCAATCCCATCGCCCTCAAAATGCAACGTGATGCCCAGATGTGCCGCCGACCACGTAATGAACTGACGTACGGAATACTGGACGCCCGTCGCAATGACAAAATCTTCGGCGCGGTCCTGCTGCAGCATCATCCATTGCATGCGGACGTAATCCTTTGCATGTCCCCAATCGCGTAGAGAATCGATATTGCCCATAAAAAGGCAACTCTCGACGCCTTGCGCCACGTTGGCGAGCCCGCGTGTGATTTTCCGAGTCACAAACGTCTCTCCGCGGCGCGGGCTCTCATGATTGAACAGCACGCCGTTGCAGGCGTACATGCCATAGGCTTCGCGATAGTTTACCGTAATCCAGTAGGCGTAGAGCTTCGCAACTGCATAAGGGCTACGAGGATAAAACGGCGTAGTTTCCCGCTGAGGGATTTCCTGCACTAGACCGTAAAGTTCGCTAGTAGATGCTTGATAGAAGCGAGTCTTCTCGAGGCCTAAAAAGCGGATGGCTTCCAGCAGGCGCAATGTCCCGATCGCGTCGACGTCTGCAGTATATTCTGGCGCCTCGAAACTAACCGCCACGTGGCTCTGTGCACCAAGATTATAAACTTCATCGGGCTGCGTTTCGCGCAATATTCGCGTCAAACTGGATGTATCGGACAAATCTCCGTAGTGAAGGGTTAGATTGGGAGCGTCTGCATGGGGATCTTGATAAATGTGATCTATTCGCTGCGTGTTAAACGAGGATGCTCGACGCTTGATCCCGTGAACCTCGTAGCCTTTTTCAATCAAAAATTCAGCCAAGTACGAGCCATCCTGCCCGGTTATACCCGTGATCAGCGCCCTCTTACGTGATGTCACCGCTCGCTCCTTCTTCAGCCACACAGGCGTTGCGCAAAATACATATATTGACTGCCGAGTCATGCCAGAAACTATTCCGCACCGCAACGACGCCTCGACGCGGCACTGCTCTGAGCATGCACGGAGGGAGGCCCGCAGAGGCCAAATTAGGCGCTTCATTTACCAGCCCCAGCGCTGCCAGTCGTTTGTTGCATTGCAGCGCAAATTTGCAGTACTATGGCTGATAAGTTGGCAGCGCGGGTAACGACTTGCGCAAGCACTCGTAGCGCAGCTGACGACGAATGCCTGATCATATTTTCAAGAGACCCGCCGATGCCGCTTTCGACGCCGATCACCCCCGTCATCCTGTCCGGGGGCTCGGGAACGCGGCTATGGCCGATGTCGCGGCCGGAGCGGCCCAAGCAGATGCTCGCCTTGACGGCCGAGGAGACGATGCTCCAGCTCACCGCGATGCGCGCGCGCGGCGAGCATTTCAGCGGGCCGATCGTCGTCGCCAATGCGCGCCATGCGGACATGGTCGACGAACAGCTCAGCCATATCGGTGCGGGTGCGCAGGCGGTGATCCTCGAGCCGATGGGACGCAACACCGCACCCGCGATCGCCCTGGCGGCACTCGCCGCCGATGGCGCAAGCCCGCTGCTGGTGATGCCCTCGGATCACGTCATCGCCGATGTCGAGGCGTTCCACGCCGCGATCCATGCCGCGATGCCGCTCGTCGATGAAGGCTGGCTCATCACCTTCGGCATTTCCCCCGACGCGCCCGAGACCGGCTATGGCTGGATCAAGGTCGGTGAAGCGGTTGCCGATGGCGTGCACCGTGTCGCGCATTTCGTCGAGAAGCCGCCGCGCGACAAGGCCGAGGCGATGCTTGCCGCGGGCGACCATACCTGGAACGGCGGCATCTTCCTGTTCCGCGCCGACACCTATCTCGCCGCGCTGGCGACGCATGCGCCGACGATGCTCGCGGCCTGCCAGCTCGCGATGGCGAAGGCGGAGCGCGAGGGCACGCGCATCCTCCCCGATGCCGAAGCGTTCGCCGCTTCGCCCGACGTGTCGATCGATTATGCGGTGATGGAGAAGGCCGAACGCGTCGCGGTGGTGCCGGTCAGCATGGGCTGGAACGATGTCGGCAGCTGGGACGCGCTGCACGCGATCAGCGATCTCGACGCCGCCGGCAACGCGCATTCGAGCGGCGCCGCCGGTGAGGTGATCGCGATCGAGACCACCAATTGCCTGGTGCGCACCGACGGCGTGCGCGTCGCGATCGTCGGCGTGGACGACCTCATCGCAGTGGCGAGCGGTAACGACGTGCTGATCCTGCCGCGCGGCCGTAGCCAGGAGGTCAAGAAACTGATCGAGGCGATGAAAAGCCAACAGCCAATCACCCGAGGGCACACCTCCAATCTGGGGATAGAAGGCCAGGCCTGATGAGCGTCATTGGCGAGGTGAATGGTACGGCACGGCCGCTGATAATGCGCCTAAACCGCTGCTTTGGCGAGATGCCCTCTGCGGCTGATCCAAGTTGAGGTTTGCTTGAGGACGCGTCTGATTGTATCAACGATAAAGCTCGACTCAATTATTAACTTTGCCGATGATATCTAGGCCGATTGAACTTTCTCTTGTAATGCGGGAGCAGAATGAGCACTTCGGCACACATACCGAAACGCCTCGGGCTTCGCTCACGCAACACGTAAATCATGACAGATCAAATCCTTATTGCAAGGATCTTTATACATCTTAAACGCCAACCTGCTCTTCAGGGTTATGTTCACTCGGTGAAACTGCAACATAAGAGAATTTTACTATTTAGGAAAAGATTGTGAGAGCCGATTACTTATCGTTCCTACTTCCACTTTTCATCGCTTTGTCGGCGCCGGCTAACGTGTCAGCCCAAGCAGCGTCGAGATCTGCGAAGAGGGTGCTACCGGGTACAACCACACCAGACCTCGTAGCGCCAAACAGCACGGCACTCAGTCCTGCCTCACAACGTCAGCGCGACGAAGCTCTTAGATTGACTGTCATGAAAGATTGCAATGTTGCTGCGTGGCAGGTTACGATTGAAACAGCTGTTGGCGAAGACGCGCGTGTTCAAATGTCGCCTACTTTACCGTCCGCAACAAAGAAGTGCATTATCGAAGATGTTAATGATAGTAAGTGATTTTGGATTTTGCCAGAGAGTGATGTATTTAGGGTCAGGACTCGTTGGTCATAGCTAGAAGGTGACAGTGGCCGCGAGGGCAACGGCCGAGGAGAAGACCGTAGGGCATCGGTCGTAGCGGGTGGCGATGCGACGCCAGTCTTTCAGGCGGCCAAACATGATCTCGATACGGCTGCGACGCCGGTAGCGGCGTTTGTAGTATCTGACCGGCTCCTTGCGCGATCTCCGACCCGGGATGCAGGGTTGAATGCCTTTGGCTTCCAAGGCATCCCTGAACCAGTCGGCATCATAGCCGCGGTCGCCGAGCAGCCACTGCGCTTTCGACAGGTCATCCAGCAGCGCCGCCGCACCAGTGTAGTCGCTGACCTGCCCGGCGGTCATGAAGAAGCTCAAGGGTCGTCCGTCCGCATCGCTGACGGCATGCAACTTGATGTTCATGCCGCCTTTGCTGCGGCCGATCATTCGGCCGAGATCCCCTTTTTAACCCGCAGGCTCAATGCCGTGCGGTGCGCCTTCAGGTAGGTCGCGTGATCATGACAGTCTTCGGCACGGCCTCCGCTGCTGCAAAACCCTCCATCATGCGGAGGAAAACGCCCCGTTCACCCCAGCGCTTCCACCGGTTGTACAGCGTCTTGTGCGGACCATACGCGCTCGGCGCATCACACCAGCGCAGTCCGTTGGTATCCATCCGGCGACACCCGCCTTGCGGGTATCAGGGGCAACGCTCTTATGACCACGCTTAGGGCTCAGACTCGTTCACAGCCAGAAGGCGATGGCGGTGGCGAGCGCCACGGCTGAGAGGAAGTTGGCGGCGAGCTTGTCGTAGCGCGTGTGTACGCGGCGGAAATCCTTCAGGCGGCAGAAGGCGTTCTCGATAAGATGCCGGCCGCGGTATCGGTCCTTGTCGTAGCGGATGACGCGCTTGCGGTTGCGCCGGCCGGGGATCACCGGGACCGCGCCGGCATCGCGAGCGAGACGGCGTAGCCGGTCAGCATCGTAGCCCTTGTCGCCGAGCAGGTAGCGTATACGGCCTGCGTGTTCGAGAAGCGCGGGCGCGGCCTTCATGTCGCTGACGTTGCCCGGTGTCAGCATCAGCGCATAGGGACGGCCGATGACGTCTGTGAGCGCGTGGATTTTGGTCGTCCAGCCGCCGCGCGAGCGACCGATCGCTTGTGCCGCACGCCCCCCTTTGCTCCGAACGCCGCGCGCTGCGCCTTGATGTAAGTGCTGTCGATTGCGGTGCTTTTCGTCACCGCGCCGGTGTTCACCAGTGCGTCCAGCAGCTTGAGCCAGAAGCCTCGCCGCGACCATCGGTTGAAGCGGTTATAGACCGTCGTAGATGGCCCGTAATCGGCCGGGCAGTCGCACCAGCGGCAGCCCACCTTCAGCACGTGCAAAATGCCCGAAATCACCCGGCGATCATCGACACGTCGGGCACCGGGCTGGTTCCTCGGCAGATGCGGCTCAATTGCCGCCCACGCCTCATCCGACAACCAGAACAGCGCCATGCTCAACCTCCCATGATCCACAGCCATCTTTGAATCAGGAAAGGCTATGCACCTCAAGCTGCTGATTGAGTTTTGACCCTAGGAGCGCTCTTGAGCGCGCGCTTTGGAGTGGTTGATGGGTCAGGTCGCAATCTACTCGCGGGTCGAGCGGCGTCGCCGGTGGAGTGACGAGGAGCGCTGGCAGATCTTGGAGGAGGCGTTTTCGCCGGGTGCCAAGGTGCTGCACGTGGCGCGGCAGCACGACGTCTCGACAGGGCTGATCTACACCTGGCGGCGCAAGCGGCTCGCCGCGCAGCTTAAGACGGCGTCAGCCGCGTGCGACCAGGGGTTCGCCGAGGCAGTGCTCGTCGGGGAGACAGAGCCGGTCACGCCAACTACGACGCCGGCCATTGTCATCGACCTGGAGAGTGGCAAACGCGTCAGTATCTTCGCCTCGGCGTCGCCCGCGCTGGCGGTCGCGGCGCTGAAGGCGCTGCGGTGATCCCGCCGGGCGCGCGGGTGTGGATTGCGATGGGTCACACCGACATGAGGAAGGGCATGCAAGGGCTGGCGCTCATGGTGCAGCAGCAGCTCCACCGGGATCCGCACGGCGGGGATCTGTTTGTATTCCGGGGTCGACTCGGCTCGCTGGTAAAGATCATCTGGCACGACGGTCTGGGCATGTCGCTCTATGCTAAACGCCTGGAGAAGGGCCGCTTCATCTGGCCGTCGGCGAAGGACGGCGTGGTGTCGCTCACCGCCTCACAGCTGGCCTGCCTGCTCGAGGGTATCGACTGGCGCAACCCGCAGTACAGCTGGCGCCCGGCGAGCGCCGGATAGACCATTATCGCCTTGCGCGGAGAGGCCGAGGATGATTCACTCTTGCTCGTGGGAACGCTTGTCTCGCCTCTTCCGGACGATGTCGATGCGCTGAAGGCGCTACTTGCTGCTGCCCTGCAACGCGCCGACGAGGCGGAGGCGCGCGCCGCCAACGCCGTCGCCCGCGAGAGCGCCATCGAGGCGGTCATCGCGCACCTGAAGCTGCAGATCGCCAAGCTCAGGCGGGAGCAGTATGGCCCGAGCGCCGAGCGCAGTCGCCGCCTGCTCGAGCAGATGGAACTCCAGCTCGAGGATCTCGAGGCCGACGCCAGCGCGGACGACCTCGCCGCCGAGGCCGCCGCCAACACCGCCAGCGTCGCGCCGTTCGAGCGCAAGCGGCCGGTCAGAAAGCCGTTTCCCGAGCATCTGCCACGCGAGCGCGTCGTCATCCCGGTGCCATGCGCGTGCCCCGCCTGCGGCGGCTCGCGTCTGTCGAAGCTGGGCGAAGACGTGACCGAGACCCTCGAGGTGGTCCCGCGGTCGTGGAAGGTCATCCAGACGGTGCGCGAAAAGGTTTCGTGTCGGGACTGCGAGACCATCAGCCAGCCGCCCGCGCCGTTCCACGTCGTGCCGCGCGGCTGGGCGGGGCCGAGCTTCCTCGCCATGCTGCTGTTCGAGAAGTACGGGCAGCACCAACCGCTCAACCGCCAAGCCGGGCGGTTCGCGCGCGAGGGCGTGCCGCTCAGCGTTTCGACGCTCGCCGACCAGGTCGGCGCTGCAGCCTTCGCGCTGACGCCGCTCTACAAGCGCATCGAAGCGCACGTCCTCGCCGCCGAACGCATCCACGGCGACGACACCACGGTGCCGGTTATGGCCAAGGGCAAGACCGACATCGCTCGATTATGGGTGTACGTGCGCGACGACACCCCGTTTGCCGGCACCGACCCGCCGGCGGCGCTCTTCCACTATTCGCGCGATCGCCGTGGTGAGCACCCGCAGGCGCATCTCGCCAGCTGGTCGGGCATCTTTCAGGCCGACGCCTACGGCGGCTACGGCGAGCTGTACCGCGACGGTCGGGGCGCAGGCCGCGTGCTTGAGGCCGGGTGCTTCGCGCACGCCCGGCGCAAGTTCTTCGAGCTCGCCGACGTCGAGGGCGCCGCCTGCAAGAAGAGCCGCGGCGAGCGGACCGGCATGATCTACCCCATCGCGCTCGATGCGGTGAAACGGCTGGACGCGCTCTTCGACATCGAGCGCGCCGTCAACGGCAGGCCTGCCGCCGAGCGGCTCGTGGTCCGTCAGGAGCTCAGCGCGCCGCTGATGGCGGAGCTCCACACCTGGCTGACCGACCAGCGCGCCGGGCTGTCGCGCAACCACGACCTTACGAAAGCTTGTCTCTACATGCTCCGCCGCTGGGAGGCGTTCACGCGCTTCCTCGACGACGGCCGCGTCTGTCTCTCGAACAACGCTGCGGAACGCGCCCTTCGCTGCGTGCCGCTCGGCCGCAAGGCATGGCTGTTCTGCGGCTCGGACCGGGGCGGCCAGCGCGCCGCCATCCTCTACACGCTCATCCAGACCGCCCGGCTCAACAACGTCGACCCGCAAGCCTGGCTCGCCGACGTGCTCGCCCGCATTGCCGACCACCCCGCGACCCGGCTCGACGAACTGCTGCCGTGGACCTGGACGCCTCAGATCCAGGTCGCGAACGCCGCCTGATGGCCGCCCCGTCAATGGTGTTCACCGCGCGCTTTGCAGCGAGACACTTTGGCGTAGACATCGGCGTGATTGAGGAACTTGCTGAGGAGATGGCGCCCGAAGATGGCTGCCTCAGCGTCATCGACAGCCTTGAAGACGACGCGGAGTCCACCACAGCCTTCACCCGCCGCGGTCTCGACTACCTCGACGAACTCCTCGACCAGCGCCGCTCAGACTTCATGCAGGAAAGCTGACCCGGTCCGCGGCCTTCAGCGGATGGATACGTCCGTTGCGATTGACGAAGAGACGAAGACGATGCCACTCAGCCGACTTATGCGCAGAAAGTCTTGCGCGGAACCGTAGCGGCTCCTCTTGCGTCCCCGCCAAATAGCTCCGGGTTGACCGCCACAAGCATTAGGCAAGCTGATCAAGATCTCCGCGCGGCGATCATGAAGGATTGTAGTGTCGCAGCGTGGCAGGTTCTGGTCACGACCGAGGCCGGAAGCCACATGCGAGTCTAGATGTCACCGACACTTCCGCCCGCAGCAAAGAAATGCATAACTGCGGATGCTACAGCTTCGCAGTAACCGCTGAAGACGTTCGCCTATTGATGGGCAAGCGTCCTAACCGCTGCCCCTTCGCTATCGCCATGGCTTTACGAGTGAGCTGCCGTAACAGGCATTTACTAGGCTTCTGCAAACTCTCTAAGGCCGCCTTGATATCATAATGAACGATTCACCTGCTTAGACGCTCCAATAAGCTCTAACACGCGAAGATCCTACGCTACGGAAACAGGCCAGCGATTTCAAACTCTCCAACGATCCCGGTGCATAACAAAGCAGCACTTATGAGGCAGTTTGAGCGCTCCGCCGGCTGCTACGGTAGAGCCCAATTTCCGCCGCAGCGTCAAGGCTTGTCAGAATCGCACCGAGCAGCAAAAAAATCGAATGCGCTCCATTGTATCCGCCTGGATTTATACCGCTACAACAGAGATCGCGGGCAAAAAGACGGTCAACGCCCAGAGACAAACCCGCAGCGTCATTATCAAACTGCTCTTCTGACGCTCGCTGGTCATCATTCTAGGCCCCTTCCGCGCAACGTCCATAGCGCAGCTTTGCGAACCCCGACAATGTATCGCTTATGCCCAGCGGCGCCTGACCGGGGAGGCCCTCCGCCCGCGCGACGTTTGTATACCGCTGCGCTTGATGCCATAGGCGTGGAAACAGCCGGTCGCCCTAACGATTGCGAGTACGCGATGAACTCCGTTGGAAATCTCATGCTCATGATCGTATGCGGCATTTTCAAGCTCTGGGCACGCGCTGCCTTCGGAAAAGGGCAAGACCTTCCCGCCTATAATGACAGCGGGATCGAAGTCGTCGAGCACTGACCAACACTCAGGACGGTCGCGATCGAAGGTGCCGCTTGCCATTCCAAGCAGGATACAACCTCCGCATTGTGATATGAAGCCGCATGTTGTTTCGTACCCTCTTCAGAGTTCCCCTCGACCGTGCCCCATTTGCGTTAAATCTAAGATCTTTCTGGAAAGCGCAAAGGCAACCAGCCTGCCCTAATTGCTTTTTCCCTGCGGCAAGCGCCTAATGTTCCGCGAGCATTGCATAGGCATAAGAGCGCTTCAGATTACGATTGCGCCGTCTTCGGTATGAGGGTGATACGTTCGCCCTTCAAATTAGAAGGTCTGGTACAGGGCGATAAACGCAAGGACGCCGCCGATTGCGATCATCCAAAGCGCAATCTGTTGCGATATTTGCAAAATCTTGGACGAGGGATCTTTTTTCATTAGGAGAAGGGTCGCGAGTGGAACCAGCAACCACGCGACCAGCAGAACCGACATAGCACCTCCGACTGCCCTGAGCCCGGCAGTCCTACGCGTCCGTACCCGCTGTGCGCAAGGCGCCTTCTCGTCTCACGCTTCGCTCACCTGGCTCCAATGCTGCGAGCACGGCCGCCACGTAGCGACACCAAGCCGCAGCAATTGAAATCGACTGCACATGATCGGGGTAAGCCCGGCAAATCATTAGACCCGAGCTGCCCGCAATTGACGCAATACCGCAATGGCCTGCTTTCACGCTCCGGCCTGTTCGGCGCAGACTAACTCCTACCGCCGCTCCATGTTAACGCGCTTTTTTACCAACGTTACACATCTAAACCACCTTTTTTTGACCGCTCAGACGATAGAGGGCGCAGTCGGAGAACGGAATGCACTCGCCTTCGCCGAATAGTATCTCGACCTCGCCAAGCATATGAACGCCGGCGAGAGCACCCTTGAGTGGTAGACGAACGCGCGTTGACCACCCGTCCTCCGTCTGCACGGCCCCGATCGCGATCATCAGCACCAGATGATCCGTCGTCACCTCATACGTTCCGATGAGCGCCCCCGTACCTGACATTAGAATGACGCCTTCGACCAACGTGAACTGGTTGCTTTCCGGCTCTGGAGCGCCATTCAACAAGTCGAGTTGCCACCGGCCATCGAAGGATCTCACCATCTCGTCCCTACTCATCCGCCTGAACTGCGGCACGTCCGCACCATTCGTCACCGACCGTAGCCGGTACGCTTCGGCTCGAATACCTTTCACATCTTGGCTGGAGCGCCAATGCGCGGCCCCGGAGCGCTTTGGTGTCGCCCGGAGTGTTGGGCAGTGTCGGCGCGTCGACCGGCTGCGCAGTTGGGGCGAGCAGGAACGTTGATCCACCGCGCTTGGGCGATATCCGCTTTCGACCCTCCCATAGCCCGATGCCGGCCTTTCCAAGCTCGGTCATTACGATCGTGACCGAGCCAAGGTTGAAGGGCTCGATCCCCTCTTACTGATCCGTCTGTCACGACGTATCCACGCTCACCGATGCGGGCCCGTCGGCACGAGGTGTACATGCGTGCGCCTCGTTGACCTTTCCGCAGGCGGGTAGGCCGAGCCGGCTGCTCCTGGCGATCCGCTCTGATCAAAGCGGCGTTGGCGCCAAGCCCGCGCGCGCGGCGTACTCCTCCGCACGCAGACGCCAGAGGCGATTGGAAAACGTCGATTGAGCGTCCGCTTCCGCAAGACCCGTCATCCGCACAGACGCGGTCGTGTGCCGGAGAACGCGACGCCGTCTTCTACCACTGCGACTTCGGCGTATGTCTGCTGAGGCCCGTCCAATGGATCGATGCTTCAGGCCGATCGCGGCTGATCACTGTCACCCAGTGCGCGGACATAGCGTGCCGGCGGCTTCCCCATTACTTTGCGAAACATCTTGATAAAGCCACCCGAACTTTCATAGCCGAGCTTGGCGGCGACGGCCTGTATCGAAGATCCTTCCGCGATCATGCGCAGTGCCATCGTGATGGCAAACTGCTGGCGCCAGCGCCCGAACCCGAAACCGGTCTCGCGCACCATGCCACGATCGAGCGTTCGCTCGCAGATGCCTGCGTCCATCGCCAATTCTGCCCGCGATCGCCGCGATGCCGGATTCACCATTACTGCCGCGGCGACATGCCGCAGCCGCGCGTTAACAGGCATGGGCAGATGCAGGTTTTCAATGGAAGCTTCCGCCACTTCTGCAAGCAACAGGTCTCGCAGATCAGACGGGACCGGTGTCGCTCCGTCGCCTGCCGCGCGTTCCAGAAAGCTGGCCGACAGCATGTTCACGTTCTTGGAAACCGCGAGGGTGCAGATCACCATTGGCAAGTCGCCAGCGAGTTCGGGGTCGAGCAGCACCTTCGCTCCGCTCATCGCACCGAACGCCGTGAGGCTGTGCAACTTTCCGCTCGGGATCCACATCGCACAGTTCGGCGGAGCCAGCCACAGGCCCCGCTGCGATGCACATACCAGCGCGCCACGCAGCGGGATCAGGAGCTGCGCACGCTGGTCGCTCAGCGGTTCGGTATCAGACCGCATGGTCGCGCCGGCCATGCGCGACATGACCATCCTCGGCGCACGTTTGGTACTCATTGGTTCGGACGCTGCATCCGTCGACGCAGCTTGGTCGGTATGTCCGTCATGATACTGCCAACACTGATGATGCTTGCGAACCGCGGTGGATGGTATGCGCTATGCAAAATTGCGATCCTTAGGTATCCATCCGCTGAAGGCCGCGGACCGGGTCAGCTTTCCTGCATGAAGTCTGAGCGGCGCTGGTCGAGGAGTTCGTCGAGGTAGTCGAGACCGCGGCGGGTGAAGGCTGTGGTGGACTCCGCGTCGTCTTCAAGGCTGTCGATGACGCTGAGGCAGCCATCTTCGGGCGCCATCTCCTCAGCAAGTTCCTCAATCACGCCGATGTCTACGCCAAAGTGTCTCGCTGCAAAGCGCGCGGTGAACACCATTGACGGGGCGGCCATCAGGCGGCGTTCGCGACCTGGATCTGAGGCGTCCAGGTCCACGGCAGCAGTTCGTCGAGCCGGGTCGCGGGGTGGTCGGCAATGCGGGCGAGCACGTCGGCGAGCCAGGCTTGCGGGTCGACGTTGTTGAGCCGGGCGGTCTGGATGAGCGTGTAGAGGATGGCGGCGCGCTGGCCGCCCCGGTCCGAGCCGCAGAACAGCCATGCCTTGCGGCCGAGCGGCACGCAGCGAAGGGCGCGTTCCGCAGCGTTGTTCGAGAGACAGACGCGGCCGTCGTCGAGGAAGCGCGTGAACGCCTCCCAGCGGCGGAGCATGTAGAGACAAGCTTTCGTAAGGTCGTGGTTGCGCGACAGCCCGGCGCGCTGGTCGGTCAGCCAGGTGTGGAGCTCCGCCATCAGCGGCGCGCTGAGCTCCTGACGGACCACGAGCCGCTCGGCGGCAGGCCTGCCGTTGACGGCGCGCTCGATGTCGAAGAGCGCGTCCAGCCGTTTCACCGCATCGAGCGCGATGGGGTAGATCATGCCGGTCCGCTCGCCGCGGCTCTTCTTGCAGGCGGCGCCCTCGACGTCGGCGAGCTCGAAGAACTTGCGCCGGGCGTGCGCGAAGCACCCGGCCTCGAGCACGCGGCCTGCGCCCCGACCGTCGCGGTACAGCTCGCCGTAGCCGCCGTAGGCGTCGGCCTGAAAGATGCCCGACCAGCTGGCGAGATGCGCCTGCGGGTGCTCACCACGGCGATCGCGCGAATAGTGGAAGAGCGCCGCCGGCGGGTCGGTGCCGGCAAACGGGGTGTCGTCGCGCACGTACACCCATAATCGAGCGATGTCGGTCTTGCCCTTGGCCATAACCGGCACCGTGGTGTCGTCGCCGTGGATGCGTTCGGCGGCGAGGACGTGCGCTTCGATGCGCTTGTAGAGCGGCGTCAGCGCGAAGGCTGCAGCGCCGACCTGGTCGGCGAGCGTCGAAACGCTGAGCGGCACGCCCTCGCGCGCGAACCGCCCGGCTTGGCGGTTGAGCGGTTGGTGCTGCCCGTACTTCTCGAACAGCAGCATGGCGAGGAAGCTCGGCCCCGCCCAGCCGCGCGGCACGACGTGGAACGGCGCGGGCGGCTGGCTGATGGTCTCGCAGTCCCGACACGAAACCTTTTCGCGCACCGTCTGGATGACCTTCCACGACCGCGGGACCACCTCGAGGGTCTCGGTCACGTCTTCGCCCAGCTTCGACAGACGCGAGCCGCCGCAGGCGGGGCACGCGCATGGCACCGGGATGACGACGCGCTCGCGTGGCAGATGCTCGGGAAACGGCTTTCTGACCGGCCGCTTGCGCTCGAACGGCGCGACGCTGGCGGTGTTGGCGGCGGCCTCGGCGGCGAGGTCGTCCGCGCTGGCGTCGGCCTCGAGATCCTCGAGCTGGAGTTCCATCTGCTCGAGCAGGCGGCGACTGCGCTCGGCGCTCGGGCCATACTGCTCCCGCCTGAGCTTGGCGATCTGCAGCTTCAGGTGCGCGATGACCGCCTCGATGGCGCTCTCGCGGGCGACGGCGTTGGCGGCGCGCGCCTCCGCCTCGTCGGCGCGTTGCAGGGCAGCAGCAAGTAGCGCCTTCAGCGCATCGACATCGTCCGGAAGAGGCGAGACAAGCGTTCCCACGAGCAAGAGTGAATCATCCTCGGCCTCTCCGCGCAAGGCGATAATGGTCTATCCGGCGCTCGCCGGGCGCCAGCTGTACTGCGGGTTGCGCCAGTCGATACCCTCGAGCAGGCAGGCCAGCTGTGAGGCGGTGAGCGACACCACGCCGTCCTTCGCCGACGGCCAGATGAAGCGGCCCTTCTCCAGGCGTTTAGCATAGAGCGACATGCCCAGACCGTCGTGCCAGATGATCTTTACCAGCGAGCCGAGTCGACCCCGGAATACAAACAGATCCCCGCCGTGCGGATCCCGGTGGAGCTGCTGCTGCACCATGAGCGCCAGCCCTTGCATGCCCTTCCTCATGTCGGTGTGACCCATCGCAATCCACACCCGCGCGCCCGGCGGGATCACCGCAGCGCCTTCAGCGCCGCGACCGCCAGCGCGGGCGACGCCGAGGCGAAGATACTGACGCGTTTGCCACTCTCCAGGTCGATGACAATGGCCGGCGTCGTAGTTGGCGTGACCGGCTCTGTCTCCCCGACGAGCACTGCCTCGGCGAACCCCTGGTCGCACGCGGCTGACGCCGTCTTAAGCTGCGCGGCGAGCCGCTTGCGCCGCCAGGTGTAGATCAGCCCTGTCGAGACGTCGTGCTGCCGCGCCACGTGCAGCACCTTGGCACCCGGCGAAAACGCCTCCTCCAAGATCTGCCAGCGCTCCTCGTCACTCCACCGGCGACGCCGCTCGACCCGCGAGTAGATTGCGACCTGACCCATCAACCACTCCAAAGCGCGCGCTCAAGAGCGCTCCTAAGCGTGGTCATAAGAGCGTTGCCCCTGATACCCGCAAGGCGGGTGTCGCCGGATGGATACATCCTTAGCAACGTGATCGCCGCCGCGAGGTGAAATGAGGCGGCACACGGCACGACGGGTCTACACGGCTGCAATGTCGTTTCCACCCTGCCAAGCAGCAGGCTCTGGGTCACTCACAGCTTCATCCGCGAACGGCCGCGCGGCGGTGGCGAGGTATCACAACATTGTTGCGGTTAAGGGATGTGGTGCAGCTTCACCAATCAGAGGCGATGATACAGAGCCGTGCGTATCCTTGTATTTGACATTGGGTCAGACACGAGGATGGTGCTCGTTATAGCTAGGGTCACGACTCGTTAATTGAGCCAGAAGATGACGGTTGCGGCGATGCAGATGGCTGACATGAAGGTATGCGCGCAGCGATCATAGCGCGTGTGGATACGCCGCCAATCCTTGAGCCTTCCGAACATGTTCTCTATTTTGTGGCGCTGCCGATAGAGTGCGGCGTCGTGCGGGATTGGCGTTTTGCGGTTCGTCTTTGAGGGGATGCAAGCCATGATCTTGCGCTTGGCCAGCGCAGCGCGAAACCAGTCGGCGTCATAGCCTTTGTCGCCTAGCAGCGCCTTGGCCCTGGGCAAGGCGTCGAGCATGAGGGCGGCACCCTTGTAGTCGCTCATCTGGCCTTCGCTCAACAGCATGACGAGCGGTCTGCCCCTGTCATCGCAGACGGCATGGAGCTTCGAGTTCAGGCCGCCCTTGATGCGTCCAATACGTCGGGGAACAGACCCTTTTTAAAAGGCTTGCAGCCGTCCGGTGCGCCTTGAGATGCGTGGCGTCGATCATCAACTGGTCAGGCTTGCCGCCTTTCGCTGCAAGGCCTGCAAAGATCTTGTTGAACACACCAAGCCGGCTCCAGCGGATGAACCGATTGTAGATCGTCTTCGGCGGCCCGTACTCGGCTGGCGCGTCGCGCCAGCGCAGACCGTTTCTGATCACGAAGATGATCCCGCTGATGATCCGCCGATCATCGACCCGAGGCACCCCGTGCGATAACGGGAAATACGGTTCAATGCGGCGCATCTGCGCCTCCGACAACCAGATCAGATCACTCATGATAGCGCCTCCTCGCACCACCACTGAATCAACCAATCGCAATCTCCGCAAGCAATTTAATAGGTCCTGAGCCTAGCTCGTAGGTCCTATCACGTGGACGCTAGCGCCGATGTCCGCACGCACTTCCAACGCGCTTTGTGCCGGCGCCCTTGGCGACACAGCGTCGATGTGAGCTCCCTTTCTTTCCGGTACACAGGGTCTATACAACGGCTGGGCGATGGTCTGAGCACCGCGCGCAAACCGTGCTTCGCTGCTTCAAGCAAACGCAGAGACAATGACCGAACAGCCCATCTCCGAAGATGACACGATCCGGCGCTTCTATGAGGCGATCGTCGCGTCCCGCGCGGTAGCCGACGAGCTTGGACTGCATATGGTCGCCATCAAGCTCGACGGCGCGATCGTTGCGTTGGAGGCGGTGCTTTCGCAAAGCGCGTCCGATCCCGGAACACCGTGAAGCCGGAACGGTTTGGCTGCCAACGACCCTGTTAACGTGAACTCGGTCCGCACCCCCGTGTCGGTGACAGCGCCGCCGCGCGACCGGCGCGCCGATCCCCAAGACCGGCTTTGAAACCGGTGGATCGGTCGATCGCAAGATCTTCGTTTGCGCAACCTGTGCTCTGGGCATAGCATTGCCTTTGTCGAACCCGCCAGCGTAGGAAAATGCCGTGCTCCGCATCATCATGACAGGCGTCGCCACTCTCGCACTGGCCGCGTCGCCCGCGTTCGCCGCACCGTGCAAGGATGCCAAGGGCAAGTTCACCAAGTGCCCAGACAAGACCGCCGCCGCTACCAGTGGGATCGTCAAGGATGCCAAGGGCAAATGCCATGTCGCGTCCGGTCCCAAGAAGGGGCAGTTCACCAAGTGCTGAGCTACTGCCGCGCGCCTTGGGTCGTCAGCTGATCCAGCCGCGCGGCAATCTCGCGAAAGCGTGCGACGCCTGCGTCGTCGCCGTTCGTGGCAAGCTCCGTGATCCGCTCGACGATCCACGCGATGGCGCCGTCGCCGTGGATGCGTTCGATCGCCAGAGCCTCGGCCCAGCGTTCCTCGTCGGGTGTCATCGCACGCTCGAGATCACGACGGTCCATCTTCGCTCCTGTTCTCGCGATGTGCCTGCCCGCCGCATCGGCCGCGCCCGCGCATCCCGCTGCCAGAAACCGCGCGGACATGCAGGCTTTTTCACGCGCGTCGCGTGTCGAGCGAGCGCCCCCAGCTGCTGATTTGCAGCGTGAGGCGACGACGCTCTGGCGGGGTATCGTAGCGACCATCACGGCGCGTCGGACCACCTCCACCCGGCGCTCGATGAAGGTTCGACGGATTTCAGGATTCCGTCCCAGCCCGCACCGATCGCCGCCGCAGCGACCGCGCTTTTGATCTCACCGGTTATCGCCACCGTGATTGTCCGCGCCAGGGGACACGCGCGATCGGGATGCAACTGAACTTCAATTTCGTCGGCGTGTGCCTCGCCCGCGATAGTCCCTCCGGCCGGGCCGTCTCGGCTGCCCTCGTTTCCGCAGCGACGCTCCACCGGCTGCACGCGCGCCGGACCTGCCAGCCCGTCGAACGCCGTCGTGGCTGGTCCGGTGGTTCGAGGATCGCGCTGCAACGGGCGGTCGCTTACACGCCCAGAGTCATGCGCGCGGCACGCTATGTCGCGCCTCCATTGCAGACTTTGATGCCGCGATATCTTCGTTACGGCGATCCGAAGCGAGCGTTACGTCTCTGCGCGCCGGGTCGGGAAGACTGGTCCGCGCACGGTCATTTTGTCGGCGTCGTACGGCCGCTGCAGCGCTAAGATCTCGTCATAGCTGCCGCGCAACCATGTCTCGATATCCGCCGGCGCCAGGATCGTGATCATCGCCTTGGGATGGATCGGCGCGACGAGCGGGTTGGGATCGCATGTCACCATCGTGAAGCCGTTGCCCGCCGCAGTGCGCTGCCAGAAGCCCACCACCGCGAACACCGGCTGATCGGTGACGCTGAACCACATCTCGCCTTTGAGCGGCGGCTTGCCATCACCAAGGTCGTGCTTTTCGGGCGTGAATTCGCAAAACTCGGTGAGCGGCACCAGACAGCGGTTTTCGGGCCGCTCGGCGAGTCTGCGCCAGTTTGAGCGTTTGAGATCGCGAACATTGGTCATCGGCCATGCCGCCTGCCCGCCCAGCACATCCCACAGCATCACGTCCCAGCCGCGCGCGCCGTCCTGCTCGCGCACCACATAGCTGCGGTTCTTTGGGCGCAGCTCGCGAGGATCGAAGCGGTTGTCGCGCGGGCGCTCGCTGAACAGCTTGGCGGCCGCGCCCCAGAGCGTGTCAGGTTCGCTTGCCATGCGCGCGCGGTTGCACATCGCGGCGCCGTTCAGCTGTCGGTCGCGCGAGCCCGGGTCGCCACGGCGCTCCCGGCACGCCGCGCGCGGACACGATTACCGACCGCGCCGTGCGCGCGCGCCGGGTCGATCCGCGCCGCGGTCGCGAAGCTGCGCTTTGCCATCAGCCGCTGTTCCGCTCGCCCTTCAGCCGTTCGGCCGCAGCGTCGAGCGTGGCGCGGTCATTGCCGACGCGCGCGATCAGATCGCGCGCCTGCGTCTGGCTGAGACCATGTTTCGAGGCAAAATACTCTACCTCATAGGGTTCACTCGCCGCGACGCGGCTGCGATCCTCGGCCCCCTGCTTGCTCTTGTCGTCTGCCATGCCAATCCTCCCGGTCTGCGCGATCAACGTCGCCCGTTTGAATTTGCTCCGCGCGACCGCCTCAGGGCGGCGAGACCTCCTCATAGCGTCCCGCCCGCCGCAGCTGGCGAACGATCCCGTTGAACGCCGCGGTGACACCCTGCGCGCGGCCGATCGCATTGTCCTGACCGGCCGCATCCCAGTAGAGCGAAAGCGGCCAGCGCTCGGGACAGTGCGGCAGCAAACAGCGGAGCGCCAGCCGCACGTCCATCGTGTCGATGCGGCCCCCTGCACAGCGGGACACCCCCTCGCGCAGGACATAGAGCGAGCAGGCGATGATGATGCGCTGATGCCGCGACAGCGCGATCATCGGAAATCGTGCGACTTGAAGCGCACGACGTCTTCAGGATCCATGCCCTCGGCATGGGGCGGCCAGTAGCAATCGCGCGGTTCCGGGCTCCAGCTCTTGCCGCCGGCATCGCCCCGATCGGGCGCGCCGGCGTGCCGCGCGCCATCGCCGCGCCCGGTGCGATGCGGGAACGACATCTCGCCGACGCGGTGGAGGAGATCGCCATGGTCGATGATCCGGTCGCAGATGATGTGGATCACCTCGCCCTCTTTCTGCACCCTGCCCTTCATTCCGATCATCGATGCCGACATGACGGTCCGGCGCTGCGCCTCGAACCGGTCGGGCCACAGGATGCCGTTGGCGATGCCGGTCTCGTCCTCGATGGTGATGAACAAGACGCCCTTGGCGCTGCCGGGCTTCTGGCGAACGAGGATGATGCCCGCCACCTCGACGTGGCGACCATCGCGAATGGTGGCAAGGTCGGCACAGCGCGTCACGCCCCGGCGCGCGAGGTCATCGCGCACGAAGGTCAGCGGGTGCGCGCGCAGCGAAAGCTGGAGCGCACGGTAATCCTCGATCACCTCGCGCCCATCGGTGAGCGGTCGCAGACTGACATTGGGCTCGATCCCTTCCGCGCTGATGCTTTCCGCGGCAAGGTCGGCTGCGGCGAACAAGGGCAGCGGCGCCTCGCCGAGCCCGCGCACCTTCCACAAGCCCTGGCGACGATCGTCGCCGAAGCTGTGGAACGCGTCGCCATCGGCAAGCTTCTCGATCGCGGCACGCGGCACCCCGGATCGTCGCCACACGTCCTCGACGCTGTCGAACGCTCCGAGCCCACGCGCGGCGACGATCGCCGCGCCGTCCTTGTTGGAGAGGCCGCGGATCTGGCGGAGCCCCAGCCGCACCGCGAGGAAGCGCCCGCCGGCGGGTTCGAGCGTGCAGTCCCAGCGGCTCGCGTTGACGCACGGGGGCCGCACGTCGACGCCATGCTCGCGCGCATCGCGCACGATCTGCGCAGGCGCATAGAAACCCATCGGCTGCGCGTTCATCAGGGCGGCACAAAACACGTCCGGGTGGTGATGCTTGATCCATGAGGAGGCATAGGAGATCTTGGCGAACGAGGCGGCGTGGCTCTCGGGGAACCCGTATGAGCCGAACCCCTCGAGCTGGCGGAAGGTGCGTTCGGCGAACGCACGCGGATAGCCGCGCTCGACCATGCCGCCGATCAGCTTATCCGAGAAGTGCGACACGCCGCCGGTGAACTTGAAGGTCGCCATTGCGCGGCGCAGCTGGTCGGCTTCGGCGGGCGTGAAGCCTGCGCCGACGATCGCGACCTTCATCGCCTGTTCCTGGAACAGCGGCACGCCAAGTGTCTTCTCAAGCACCGCGCGTAGCTCTGGACGGGGATATTCGGGCTTCTCGAGCCCTTCGCGCCGGCGCAGATACGGGTGCACCATATCGCCCTGGATCGGTCCGGGCCGCACGATCGCGACCTGGATGACGAGATCGTAGAAGCGCCTGGGCTTCATGCGCGGCAGCATCGACATCTGCGCGCGCGATTCGATCTGGAAGGTGCCGAGCGTGTCGGCCTTCTGGATCATCGCATAAACGTCAGCGTCATCGTCCTGCAGGTCGGCCAAGCCGATGCGGATCCCTTTGTCGGCCTCGAGCATGGTAAAGGCGCGGTTCATGCAGCCGAGCATGCCCAAGCCCAGCACGTCGACCTTCATGAACTTCAACGCATCGATATCGTCCTTGTCCCACTCGATGATCTGGCGGTCTTGCATCGCGGCCGGCTCGATCGGCACGAGATCGTCCAACCGGTCGTGCGTCAGCACAAAGCCGCCAGGATGCTGGCTCATGTGGCGCGGCACCCCGATCAGCTTGCGCGCGAGCTCGAGCGTCAGCCGCAAACGGCGATCGCCGATGTCGAGGTTGAGCTGCTCGACCTGTTTCTCCCCCACCCCTTCGGCCGACCAGCCCCACACCAGCCCGGCAAGCGAGGCAGTGAGATCCTCAGGGAGCCCGAGCGCCTTGCCGACATCGCGCACCGCGCCGCGCGCACGGTAGCGCGTCACCACCGCGGTCAGCGCGGCGCGGGTCCGTCCATAGGTGTCGTAGATCCACTGGATGATCTCTTCACGCCGCTCATGCTCGAAGTCGACGTCGATATCGGGCGGCTCGCGCCGCTCGCCGCTGACGAAGCGTTCGAACAAGAGCTCGTGCTTGATCGGGTCGATCGAGGTCACCCCGAGCACGAAGCACACGCAGGAGTTAGCGGCAGAACCACGCCCCTGGCACAGGATGCCACGCCTGCGCGCCTCGCGCACGATCGCATGGACGGTGAGGAAATAGGGCGCATAGCCAAGCTCAGCTATGAGCTGCAGCTCGTGCGCGATCTGGTCGGTATAGGCCTGCGGCACCGCGCCCTCGAACATCCGTTCGGCCGCATCGCCCGCCATCTGCGCGAGCGCGTCTTGCGCGCTCAGCCCCGCGATCACCCGCTCGTGCGGATATTGGTAGGCGAGCTCGCCAAGATCGAAGGTGCAGGCGCACGCGATGTCGACGCTTGCGCGTAGCGCATCGGGATAGTCCTTGAAACGCCGCGCCATCTCGTCCGGTCCTTTGAGCGCGCGGTCGGCGTTGACCTCACGCCGGTAGCCGAGCTCGTCGACCGTGCACTTCTCACGCACCGCGGTGACCACATCCTGGAGCAGGCGGGCTTCTGGCGCATGATAGAGCACGTCGCCGGTCACGACCGCACGCACCCGCGCCCCGCCCGCCTGCCGCGCCAGCGCATCGATCCGCATCGCATCATCGGGACGCCTGCGCTGGGACAGCGCCATATAGCCACGCCGGCCGTACACCGCTTTGAGATCCGCAAGCGCAGAGAAGTTGTCCGCGTCCGCCTCGTGCGGGAGCAGGATGGCGATCACTCCGTTCGACCAGGGTTCGAGGTCCCGCCAGTGGAGCAGACAGCCGCCCTTGCCTGCCCGCCCCTTACCGAGGGTGAGCAGCCGCGTGATCCGCGACCAGGCCGCGCGGTCGGTTGGATAGAGCAGCAGACGTCTGCCGCAGGAGAGATCGACGCGCGTGCCCGCGATCGAGCGCACGCCCGTCGCCTTCTGCGCCTCCCAGGCGCGCACCACGCCCGCCACCGTGCCGATGTCGCTGACGCCGAGCGCCGGGTAGCCGAGCAGCGCGGCGGCCGCGAACAGTTCGTCGGGCGCCGACGCACCGCGCAGCAGCGAGAAGTACGTGAGCACCTGAAGTTCGACATAGGCGCTCATGCGAACACCCCGTGAATCCACCAGCTGAGATCGCCGGCGTCGCGTTCGACGCCGTCGCCGCGTCGAAACAGCCAGAAGCGACCACCCGCGTCGTCCTCGACGCGAAAATAGTCGCGCACCGCCCAGACCTCTGCGTCGCGCCGCCACCATTCGCCGTGAATGCGTTCGGGGCCATCCCCCGCCACCACGCGGTGCGCGCGCCCACGCCACTCGAAGCGCATGGGCGGTTGATCCGGCAACAGCGCGATCACACCCCACAGCGGCTCCGGTCGCGCGAACAGCCGCGGTGGACGCTGCCAGCGGGGCCACGCGCCTGGAACGTCGATGGGGTTGGTGCGCGTGACCGCCCGCTCGGGCACGTGGCTGGGGACGGGCGCAATGCGGAAAACGGCATGCGCGCCGATCCGCCCCGCGACGAGATCGATGAGCCGCGCGGGATCGCGCACCAGCGCGTCGCCGGCGAGCACCGCACCGAGGTCGAGGGCGTCGAGCGGCTCGGTATGCGGAGCGACCAGCACGAACTGCTCGAGTCCCATGCCCGGATCGATCCGCTCGATCCTGAGCGTCAGCAACCGGAGCAGGTGCGGCACCGCGCGCGTCGGGCGCGACGTGCCGACCGCCACCGTTTGCTCGGTGCCATCGACACGGCTGCCGATCAGGCGAAGCGCGCGGGCACCCAGCCCGCGCGCCTGCAGGACGACAGAGAGGTCCTGCAGCAGATCCGCCATGACCTGCGCAATCGCCTCGGCGGTGCCGATCGGCTCGAGCAGATGGCGTTTCACCATGGGCATCGACGGATCGTCATGCGGCGTGATTGGCTCCGCCACTGCGCCGAGCGCCTGATCGAGCCGCGTGATCGCGTGGAGGCCAAGCCGGCGCGCGAGCGGCCCACGCGCGACCGGCAGCAAATCGGCGATGGTCTCGAAGCCGAAGCGCCGCGCCGCGCCGCGTGCGGTCGCGTCCAGCCGCAGCGCCGCGACCGGGAGCGGCGAGAGAGCGGCGATGACGCCCCCCGGTGGTACGATCGTGATGTCGCGCGCGGCAAAGCGCGCAAGCGCATGCGCGGCGCCGGTGGTGTCGGCGATCGCGACTCGCGCGGTCAGCCCGATCCGCGCACAGAAGGCATGCAACCGGCGGCAAAACCGCTCCTCGCCACCGTGGAGGTGGTCGCATCCGGCAAGATCGAGCCACAGCCCGTCTGCCGGCGTCACGGCGGCGACCGGCGACCACCGTCGCACCGCCAGCAGCGCCAGCCGGTCGAGCAGGCGCCCGTCGGCGGCGGCGTCGTGCGGACGGATGTCGAGATCGGACACGAGCGCTCGCGCGTGCGTCACCGCCATGCCGGCGGTGATGCCAAGCGCTGCGGCGGCCGCGCAGATCGCGACCACCTCCTCGCGGCGTCCCACCTTGCCGACGAGCGCCAACGGCGCACGCGCGGCCGTCGCAGATCCCGAGGCGACGACAGGCACGCCGGCGTCTGCTCCGTACCCCACCGCTGCCGGGCGTTTGAACGGATGCTCGGCGGCTTCCGATCGTCGGCCGAGTTCGCGAACCGGAGGCCTAGCGTGGACCGGCAGCGCGGCGATCTGCTGCTCGACCTCTCCGCGCGTCGCACAATCGCTTCGCGCCCAGCGCGCGCCCGGGCGCCATCCGCCGCCCCGCGGCACCGAGCAGGCGCCGGGATCGTCATCGACCGGCAGCCGGAGCGCGCGCGCCTCAGGCGGCGGCGCTGCGGGCCGCTCCAGCCGTCTCAGCCGCTCCACGGCGAGATGCGGCAGGAACAGCGAGACGACCCGTCTCATCGCATGCCTCCAGGATGAGGGAGAAGCCCGCGCCGCCGCGCTGGCGCGCCAGCTCGATCGACCAGCGCGCGCGGCCGACGCCGGGAACACCCAGACGCGCGGATGGCGCGCTCGCGACGCGCCAGCGGGTCCAGGCCGCCGAGGGTTCGTCGAGCGGATCGGCGTCACGGCTGCGCCGGCGCCGCAGCAGCAGCACCGGGATGTCGGCGTCCGCCGCCACCAGCTGCAGCCGTCGCGTCGCCACCATCGACACGCGCGACGCCTCCGCCACCACTGCCGACGGGGTGCCGTCCCGCACCGCGTCCTCGACGACCGCCAAAAGCTGCTGATCGTCACACGGCTGGGCATGGATGACGTCCGCTGCGGTCAGTCCGGCCTGCGCCAGCCCCGGCGCGTAGAGATCGTTTCGGCAGCTGACCCAGAGGACCGGCCCTCCGGTCCCCGCCGCCTCGCGGGCAGCGATGCCCGCGAGGAAGAGCGTCGCCGCGGCGTCGTCCATGAGCGTGCCGCCTCGCGCAGCGACCTCATGGAGCGCACCGGCGCGCAGACCGCCGCCGAGCCGGTCGTCCAGCGCCTGCAGTCCGAACGGCGCGACGCGGTAGGTCGCGACGGGAATCGCTAATGCTCTGAGCTGGGCGATGGATGACGGCGGTGACGGCGTGGCGATATGCATGTGCGTTAGACTCGGTTTGTTCGCTTTATGTTCCATGGAGGATCGCAGTGGGTCAAGGTGACAATCGCGCGTTTTCTGTGGAAAGCCGGCGCGCGCGGAGTTCGGGACGACTGGAGGCGCCTGGTCGAGACAATCGATATCGTGTGGCGCAGCGCCGCCCGCGCCGAGCGGCAGGGGCTGCTGGCCGATCTGCTGCGCGATCTCCACCAACATTGCCGCAGAGGCTGATCGCCTGCTGGTGCCGCAACGTCCGTCACTCCCCAACCGGCTCGCGACACTGCACCGCCACATCGAACAGCGCACGCGGCCTGTCCCGTTCGGCCGAGGCGGCCTCCCGTCCGTTTTCAATAGTCCTCGAACGCATAGCCATTGAGGAACTGCCGGGTCCGCAACCCTGCGCGCTCGACCAGGGAGAGATCGGCCAGATCGCACACCGCCTCGAAGCGCGCGCGGATCAGCGCGATCTGCGCGTCGATGATTGCTCGCGCCGCACCCCCGTCAAGCAGGAAGGTGGGCGCCGCGGCCACACAGGTCACCAGCCGGCTGTCGCGCCGGTCGCCGGTGATGAGCATTGCCTGCGTCGCCTCGCCGCCGGTGCGCGGCTGCGGGCAGATGTCATAGGCGGGGGTCAGGGCCAGCGCCTGACCGTCCCAGAAGGCTGCGTGGTTTCGCGCGTGATCGTCTGTATTGCCGCTAAGCAGGTTGAACACCTGCCGCCCGAACAGCTCACGCAGTGTCGCGCGCGGATCGACGAAGCGGTTGCGGATGATCTCGGCCAGCGTCTTGTAACTGGCATAGCGCGCCATCATCTCGTCAAGTTCGAGCAGGGTCCGCGCCGACACCATCGCGCGCCGCGTCCAGCCGCCGGATGCCCCCACGCGGTCGAAGCGTTCGACCAGCAGCACATCCTTGCCCGCCGCACGCGCCAGCGCGACGGGGGCAACGTGCAACCCGGCCTCGGCGGCGAGGCGCATCGCGACGAACTCGGCTTTCACGACATTCTGTACGTCGCCAGTCGCGGCGGATTTGGCGACATAGCGCAGCGTGACGTTATCGACGGACACCTTAGGCCGCGCCCCGCCCAACAAGCTGCCGTGATGTAGCGCACGGTCGAGCTCGGGGGTGAGCGGCACGCCGGCCTCGACCCGCTCGGCCGAGGCGGAGAATTCGTCCAGCGTAGCGCCCGGCGCGGTGCGGGGCACGTATCCGGTTGCCGAGACCTGAAAATCGGGCGCGCCGAGCCGGATTTGAGAAGATAGGTCAGTTCGTCGATCTGACCGGCATCGGCGCCCCGCGCCTGCTGGCCGAGCAGCCGGTTGAGGATGACGCGCCGCCCTCAAACATCGGGCGCGGCACCGCGCAGCACACCCGGCATGGCAAGTCCCGGCAGCGGCATGATGACGCCCGTCGGCAAGGGCAGTTCGGGCAACGACAGCGGCATGGCCTCCGCGCGCGCCAGATAGCTGCGGCCATAGAGAAAGGCGAGCCGCGCGCCGTCCCGAAACACACGGCCCGCGACGGCCGGCTCCAGCGAGCCGAGGAGCCAGACCCAGGCATACGCTTCCTTTGCGGATGCCATCAGAAATTATCCTCCACGGGGCTGCGGGGCCGACGCGCGACCGCCTCGTGTGCAAGGCCCGGCGCATCCAGACCGAACAGCGGGACGCGCAGGATCGCGGCGACTTAGAACACCGCGCCGATCGCGCAACCGGCATCGCCCCGTTCGATCCGTGCCAGCAGCCCGTGCGAGATGCCGGCACGTTCGGCCAGCGTCGCCTGCGACAGCCGCTGCTCGGTTCGCGCCATGCGGATCGTGTCGGCGAGCAGCCGCAGCGCATCGGTTGCGTAACGAGAGGAGAGGTGCGGCATTGGCCGCACATAGCACCATATCTGGTCCATCAAGCGCTATATGAACCAAATATGATGCATGATCAGAAACCTCATATGGGTTTGGCCAGGACTTGCCGCACCACTGCGATAGCGCCGAGTTGTCCACACATGAGCGATCTTTGCCTGTCCGCTATTCCGCCCGGTAGCTGCCGGTCGGCTTTCGGGCGATCAGATCGGTTTTGGAGCGCCGGAGCGCCTTGGTATGGTGGTGAGCCGTCCGGCCGCTTTCGGGCAAGCGGATGCGGATAGCTGACATAGGCGAGTGTCGCAGGCTTTCCCAAAAAGGATCGAGAAGCGGGGATCCGTCGGGGTTCCCAAAACCGTCTTGCGAACTGAAATGGGAAAGATCGTTACCAACCGCCGGTTTCAGAACCGTTCGGTTGTTACACCGTGTGCTAACGCTTCTGATCGTGCGGAGATGATCCCGGATTTGAGAAATGGTCGACTAGGGTCCGTCGTCCAATGGCCCTTTTCCATAAAACGACCGGCAGTCTTAGCTCGTAGCCCGCAAGATGACCGTAGTCGTTTCGCCGGGTATGTCCCACATCGGAAAATGACCGCTGTGCGCAAACCAGTGCAACGTCGCTGACGGGAATGCCGCGAGCGCGCGGCTGGCCTGACGAGGCAGGCAGAGCCGGTCTTGTCTTCCCCAACCGATGACGATGCGCCGCGTCGGATCAGCCGCAGGACCTTGCTGCTCCGCTCCGTTGGCAAGGTCGCGGACCAAGGCGTCGAAGGTCGGCGTGTCTGTAATGCTGGTCAGCTCGGTGCACACCAGCTCGGGCGACAGCGCCGTGGGTTTCGCCGATAGCTGGGCCAGCAGCGCCATGCGCGCCGCGCCGCTGCGGCTGAGCGCCGGCAAGCGTGATCGCAGCGCGCGCAGCAACCGTGCGGACACGCCGATCGTGGTGTGGAAGAAGGAGCGTTCCCAACCACGCCAGAAGCCGCCCGGATCAAGGGCGACGACGTTGCCAACCTTCCCCCGACGTGCGAGTTCCAACACGATCCGGGCGCCCATCGAGCTACCTACGACGTCGACGCCAACAAGGTCGTTTGCGACGAGATAGCGTTCTACGCTGCCGACCAGCCCCTCGAACGTCCCGCTGTCCCGCTCGGCCGGGGTCTCTCCGTGGCCCGGCAGATCGATGGCGATGACCGACCTTTCCACCGCAAGATTATCCAGGATCGGCCGCCAGGCGCGCCAGCTGCTGCCTACGCCATGGATAAGTAGCAGGGGTTTTCCGCTGCCACGAGTGATCTGATGCATGAATACTCCGTCCCGTTCGCGTCGATCAACGATCGGGGGAAGACAATGGTGTCGAACCCCGTCAGCTCCGGTTTACAACGGCTGATATTTTTGCGTGCCCCTGCTGCGGATAAAGTTTCTGTATAACCCATTTAATATTTTGGACCTTTCGGGTCCGATCACCGAGCGCAGTCGTTGGTCAACGAAACGGTCGTATTTTGCGTCCGGTGAACGGGAGCAGCCCGATGCGGAAGCACGGTGTTTGGATCGGGCTAGGAGCCTTCACGATAGCGCTGGCGGGAGCGGCTTATGCCCAGACTGGACGCAGCGCCGCGCTAACGCAGGTGGCGAGCTTCGACCACCAGGTTACCGGCATCGCCGTCACGGCTGACGGGCGCCGCTTCGTCAACTTTCCGCGCTGGACCGACGACGCGCCGATCTCGGTTGCGGAGGTGATGCCGAATGGGTCGCTCCGGCCCTATCCCGATGCCAAGTGGAACAGCTGGCGCAATGCCCAGGCAAACGAAATGCCGGTTGGCGACTACTTTGTCTGCGTCCAATCGATTGTGCCGGACGGCCACGGCAATTTGTGGGTGGTCGACCCCGGCGCACCGGGCAACGAGAAGATCCTGGAGGGCGCGCCGAAGCTCGTTCGTATCGACCTCAAAACCAACAAGGTGACCAAGGTCATCGCGGTACCTGGCGACGTTGCGCTGCAGGGCACCTACCTCAACGACATCCGCTTCTCGCCCGACGGCCAGACCGGCTACATCACCGACAGTGGCACGCGCGGTGCGATCATCGTCATCGATCTGGCCAGCGGGAAGAGCTTCCGCGCCCTCGACGGTCATCCGTCGACCCAGATCGACAAGAGCGTTACAGTCGCGATCGAGGGCAAGCGGCTTGTTCGTCCCGATGGGCGCCAGCCCGCTTTTGCTTCCGATGGCATCGCGATCTCGAACGACGGGAAGACGCTCTATTGGCAGGCGCTGACCGGAAAGACGCTCTATTCGATCGTCACCGAGAAGCTGCGCCCAGATGTCAGCGAGCGCGACCGCGCGGATGCGGTGAAGACCGTCGCCACCACCGCCGTCGCCGATGGCCTGTGGATGAGCAAGGCCGGGACCCTCTACATCACCTCGCCGACCGATTATTCGATCAGGCGGCTTGCCGGGTCCGGCACCGAGGTCGTCCTGACCGACAAGCGGCTGCGCTGGCCCGATACGTTTAGCGAGGGGCCTGACGGGACGATCTACGTCACCGCCAGCCATATCCAGGACACGCAGTGGTTCACGCCGGGCGCCCCGCCGTCGATCCGCACCCAGCTGTTCTCATTCGCTCCGACCCGTTGAGGACTGTCATGACTTACCTGCGCTACCGCGACGACATCGAGACGCCCGAACCTGATGAGCAGGAAACGATCGATGGCATCATTCAGGGCATGACCCAGCAAACCGAGGCAGTCGAGAAACGCGAGCAGCACGCCGTGCGCGCCAGCCATGCCAAAAGTTCGGCCTGCGTCGTCGGCACGCTAACGATCGCCGACGACCTTCCGCCGGAACTGGCACAGGGGTTATTCGCCGCGGCGGGCACCTACGATGTGGCGATCCGCTTCGCGCAAGGGCCGGGCGAAACACTTGGCGACCGCGTCTCCACCCACAGGGGCATGGCGATCAAGGTGTTCGGCGTGGATGGCGAGAAGCTGCCCGGCCACGATGTGCCGACGCAGGACTTCGTGTTCGCTACAGGACGGACCTTCCCATCGGGGACCGCGTCGGGCTTTCTCAGCGACGCCAAGAAACTCGGCGTGGCGACGCCGATGCCGGAGGGCGTCAAGAGCGCGGTGTCGTCGATGGCGCGCAACTTCAACAAGGTGCTGGGCCTGTTCAATACCGCCTATGCCAAGGCGGACTTCTTCGGGCACCCGTTCAGCCACCCGATCGGCGACGACTACTTCAGTCAGGCACCAGTGCGTTATGGCGACTATGTCGCGAAGCTCGGCGCCGTGCCAGCGTCGCAGGCGCAGGACGCGCTCGGCGAGTGGCAGCTCGATCCGCATCAGGACGAGGATGGGTTCCGCCATGCCGCGACCGATTACTTCCGGGATCACGATGCGGTGTTCGAGCTGAAGGTGCAGCTCTGGGCGAACGCGGAGACGCAGCCGATCGAAGACGCCTCGGTCGAATGGCCGTCACAAGACAGCCAGTACCGCACCGTCGCCACGATCCGCATCCCTGCGCAGGAGGCGTACAGTCCGGCGCGCGTGCGCTACTTCGACGAGGTGATGACCTTTCGTCCGGCACATAGCCTGGCCGCGCATCGGCCGCTCGGCTCAGTAATGCGCGCGCGCCTGCAGGTCTATCGAGCGCTGTCCGCCTTTCGCCACCGCGAGAACGGTGTTGCCGAGGAAAACACCGCCGACATCGCCGCCATCCCGGCCTAACGCAAAACATAGAGGCGCCGATCATGCCGACAGCCGTCAATACCGTCACATACGCTGCCGTGCCGATTGGCACGGTGGAAACCACGCTGACAATCAACGGTGAGACGCGCACCCGCGCGATCGAGCCCTGGACGACGCTGCTCGACCTGTTGCGGGAAGGCGAAGACCTTATCGGCACCAAGAAGGGCTGCGACCACGGGCAGTGCGGCGCGTGTACCGTGCTGATCGACGGGCGCCGCATCAATTCGTGCCTCAAGCTGGCGGTGACGCTGGACGGAGCGGATATCACAACGATTGAGGGGCTGGGCCAGCCTGGTGACCTCCATCCGCTGCAATCCGCCTTCTGCAACCACGACGCGTTCCAGTGCGGTTATTGCACCCCTGGCCAGATCTGCTCCGCGCAAGGCCTCATCAACGAGGGCAAGGCCAGGACCAGAGAAGAGGTTCGCGAGCTGATGAGCGGCAACCTGTGCCGATGCGGCGCCTATACGAACATCGTCGATGCAGTGCTCGACGTGATCGGAGAGAAGGCATGAACCGCTTCGATTATGCCCGCCCTGCCAGCGTCACCGAGGCGGTGCAGGCGGGCGACGGAGAGCATGTCCGCTATCTGGCGGGCGGCACGAACCTGATCGACCTGATGAAAGAGAACGTCGAGCGGCCGGTGACGGTGATCGACATCAACCGCCTGCCGCTCAATGCGATCGAAGAGCTGGACGGAGGAGGGCTGCGGCTGGGCGCGCTCGTACCAAACTCCGACACTGCGTGGGAAGCGCGGGTCGAGCAGCGTTATCCCTTGTTGTCTTCGGCGATCCTGGCTGGTGCCAGTCCGCAGTTGCGCAATGCTGCGACCAATGGCGGCAACCTCAACCAGCGCACGCGCTGCTATTATTTCTACGACGTCGCTACGCCCTGCAACAAGCGCGAGCCGGGCTCGGGCTGCGGGGCGATCGGCGGGGTCAACCGCATCCACGCGATCCTGGGCGCAAGTGACCAGTGCATCGCCACGCATCCGTCGGACATGTGCGTCGCGCTGGCGGTGCTCGACGCGACCGTCCAGGTGACCGGTCCGCAAGGCGACCGCGCGATCCCGATCGCCGACTACCATCGGCTACCCGGCGACGAGCCGTGGCGCGACAACACGCTGAGACCCGGCGAGTTGGTGACGGGCATCGACCTGCCGCGCGAGGATTTCACGCAGAACTATACCTACCTGAAGCTGCGCGATCGTCTGTCCTACGCGTTCGCTCTGGTCGCGGTTGCTGTCGCGATGCGGGTGGAAGATGGCGCAATCGTTGAAGCGCGAGTGGCGCTTGGCGGTGTCGCGCACAAGCCGTGGCGCAGCAAGGAAGCCGAGGGGCTGCTGAACGGGCAGGAGCCGTCGCCACAAGCGTTCGGCGCCTTCGCCGACGCCCTGCTCTCCGGGGCTGTCGGCCAGGGAGAGAACGACTTCAAGATCCCGCTCGCACGCAAGGCAATAGTCCGTGCGCTGAAGCAGGCGGCCGAGGCCACCCCGCAATCACAGACCGACAAGCGCGTCGCGTAAGGATACGACATCATGGCTACCGCAGCGAAGATCGGGATCGGCAGCGCAATCAACCGCGTCGATGGCGTCGAAAAAGTCACTGGCACGGCGCGCTATGCCGCCGAGCATCCGGTAGCGAACCTCCTGTACGGCTTCATCGTCGAGGCCGGGATCGCCAAGGGGCGGATCGTCAGTATCGATGAGGAGGCGGCGCGCGCCGTACCCGGCGTCGTCGAGGTCATCACGCACCTGAACCGTCCGCACGTTGCCTGGACCGACCACAGCTACAAGGACGAGATGAAGATCCCCGGCTCTCCATTCCGGCCGCTGTACGATAGTCGCATCCAATTCAACCAACAGCCGATCGTACTGGTAGTGGCCGAGACGTTCGAGGCAGCGCGCTTCGCCGCCAGCCTGATCGAAGTTGCGTACGAGGCGGAGACGCACAACACCGACTTCGAGGTCGCGCTCGCCGAGAAGTACGTACCGAAGAGCAAGCGCAGTACCTATATGCCGCCGAAGAATCGCGGTGACGCGGCGCAAGCCTTCGCGGACGCTCCGCTGAAGGTAGCCGGGGATTATCGGCTCGCGCCGGAACACCACAATCCGATGGAGATGTTCGGATCCACCGTCGAGTGGCACGACGACGGTGGCATCACCGTGTGGGACAAGACCCAGGGGTCGCAGGGGGTGCAGGCCTATCTTGCCAGCATCTTCGGCTTTTCCAAAAAGAAGGTACGGGTGCTGAACCCCTATGTCGGCGGTGGCTTCGGCTCGGGTCTGCGGCCGCAACATCAGGTATTTCTGGCCGTCTTGGCTGCGAAAATGCTGGAGCGCTCGGTGCGGGTCACGATGACGCGCCAGCAGATGTTCAGCCACGCCTACCGTCCCCAGGCGATCCAGAGCACGGCGCTGGGCGCGGAGACCACCGGCAAGCTCACTTCGATCCGCAACGAGGCGACCACCTCCACCTCGCGCTACGAGGACAATATGGAGAACGTCGTCAACTGGGGGTTAATGAACTACGACAGCCCGAACGCCGACGCGGAGTACACCATCACTCAGGTTGATACAGCGACATCGGCGGATATGCGCGCGCCCGGGGCGGCGACCGGCATGACGCTGTTCGAGATGGCGATCGACGAGATGGCCTATGTCGCCAAGGTCGATCCCCTCGAGTTCCGGCTCATCAACTACTCGCCCATCGATGCGATGAACGGCACGCCGTACACCAGCAAGGCGCTGCGCGAGGCGTTCCACGAGGGAGCCGAGGCGTTCGGATGGAGCGAGCGCTCGGCCGAGCCACGGTCGATGCGCGACGGCAAGGAGCTGGTCGGGTGGGGCTGCGCTACCGGCATGTGGGACGCGCAATTTTCCAAGACGTCCGCCAGCGCAAAGCTCACCGCTAACGGTCATCTGGAAGTGGCGTGCGCGACTTCGGATATCGGCACCGGCAGCTACACGGTGATGGCCCTGGTCGCGGCCGACACGCTCGGCCTGCCCCCTGAGCAGATCACCGCCAGGCTGGGCGACTCCGACCTGCCGACCGCCCCTGTGGAAGGCGGGTCCTGGGGTGCGGCATCGTCCGGCGCGGCGGTTCAACTAGCGTGCCAGGCGGTCTGCAAGAAGCTCCTGAAGGCGGCTGGCAAGATCGCCGGTGCACCGCTCGGCGAGGCGACCATAGACGAGGTGCTGTTTGAGGATGGCTGCATTGTGTTGAAGGACGCGCCGACCGTCCGGGTGCCGTTCGGCGACGCGATGCGTGCCGCGGACCTGACGCAGATCGAGGAGGAGGAGACCGCGGCCCCCGGCTTCGGCGACATGTGGAAGGGCATGCACAAGTCGAAGAACACCCACAGCGCGATCTTCGCAGAGGTGAAGGTGGACGAGGAGTTGGGCGTGGTGCGCGTCACCCGCATCGTCGATGCGGTCGCTGCCGGCCGCATCATCAATCCGAAAACGGCGCGCAGCCAGATTTTGGGTGGCGTAGTAATGGGCATCGGCATGGCGCTCCATGAGGAGACATTCTCCGATCACCGGCTCGGTCGCTGGATGAACCACAACTTCGCCGAATATCACGTGCCTGCGAATGCGGATGTCCACGACATCCAGGTCATCTTCGTCGACGAACCCGACCCCGAAGTGACCCCACTTGGAGTGAAGGGACTGGGCGAGATCGGGATTGTCGGCACGGCTGCGGCGATCGCCAACGCGATCTACCATGCGACTGGCAAGCGGGTCCGATCCCTTCCAATCACGATCGACAAGATCCTGGAATGATGCGCTGTCTCGCGCGGGCAGCTAGCATGCCTTCGTTTCGCTACTGCGTCTTCCACGACGGCAATTCGGGAAAGTCATCGCTATGCAATGCTTCAACCTGCGCGATCGTTATTTTGCCGACTAATATCCGGACGTTCATCCTGAGGAGTTGATCATGCCCAAATTTGCGCTTTACGTGCCACTGAAGGCCAAGCCCGGTAAGGAGAGCGATGTCGCCGATTTTCTTACCTCGGCGCTACCGCTCGTTCAAGACGAACCCGGCACCCTGACTTGGTACGCGATCCAGGAAGGCCCAGGCACATACGCGATCTTCGATACCTTTGATACGGAGGAAGACCGACAGGCGCATCTTGACGGCAAGGTTGCTGCGGCTCTGATTGATAAGGCAGAAGAGCTGTTCGCCGAGCCCCCGCAAATCCATAAACTTACGCTCCTCGCAGCGAAATAGCAGACGCCGCCAGCAACTTGGTCAGGCTCGGGATGAACGGCAACTTATGACAGCAGGCTCTCTCGCTTGTACCGATCATTAGCTGCCCTTCGTCTGCGCAATAAGTGAAGATCTGCGATCTGGAACGGACCCGGCTTTGAATGTAACGTTGTGGGTCATGATGGCGGGACTGATTGCTTGGAGGGTGTCACACCTGTTTGGTTCTGACACCGTCCACTCGGTATGTGGTTCGCTCGGAACGGAACCCATCGGAGCGACGCACGCCGACAGATCAGTCTTAAGGGAACCTACTCCAATGTCGCTTCCTTATCGCTTTGCCCATCATCGCTTCCCTTAAAGACAGGCTTCGCGGGTGGAACTATGTAGCTCAAAGTGACGAGCCCCGCAGCGATCAGTCCAACACGCCAACTCCAGAACGCTAGGGTCAAAACTCAATCAGCAGCTTGAGGTGCATAGCCTTTCCTGATTCAAAGATGGCTGTGGATCATGGGAGGTTGAGCATGGCGCTGTTCTGGTTGTCGGATGAGGCGTGGGCGGCAATTGAGCCGCATCTGCCGAGGAACCAGCCCGGTGCCCGACGTGTCGATGATCGCCGGGTGATTTCGGGCATTTTGCACGTGCTGAAGGTGGGCTGCCGCTGGTGCGACTGCCCGGCCGATTACGGGCCATCTACGACGGTCTATAACCGCTTCAACCGATGGTCGCGGCGAGGCTTCTGGCTCAAGCTGCTGGACGCACTGGTGAACACCGGCGCGGTGACGAAAAGCACCGCAATCGACAGCACTTACATCAAGGCGCAGCGCGCGGCGTTCGGAGCAAAGGGGGGCGTGCGGCACAAGCGATCGGTCGCTCGCGCGGCGGCTGGACGACCAAAATCCACGCGCTCACAGACGTCATCGGCCGTCCCTATGCGCTGATGCTGACACCGGGCAACGTCAGCGACATGAAGGCCGCGCCCGCGCTTCTCGAACACGCAGGCCGTATACGCTACCTGCTCGGCGACAAGGGCTACGATGCTGACCGGCTACGCCGTCTCGCTCGCGATGCCGGCGCGGTCCCGGTGATCCCCGGCCGGCGCAACCGCAAGCGCGTCATCCGCTACGACAAGGACCGGTACCGCGGCCGGCATCTTATCGAGAACGCCTTCTGCCGCCTGAAGGATTTCCGCCGCGTACACACGCGCTACGACAAGCTCGCCGCCAACTTCCTCTCAGCCGTGGCGCTCGCCACCGCCATCGCCTTCTGGCTGTGAACGAGTCTGAGCCCTAAGCCGAATGCCGCCCAATAGGCACCGGCGGTTAGGCCATATTTGATGGTTAGGCCGCGAAGATAAGCCTCGGTCAGCCTCCGGTCGGGGAGGCATCTGGCGGTGGCGTATACCCACCGAAGAAACCACCAGGTCGCCGGTGTCGCTGCTATGCCCAGATACCATAGGGCGGCGGTTGAGCTCTGCGTATCCCCGGCGAAGTGTTCGACCAACGGACGCGCGGGAAATGGAGTGATACTGACGGCAGCCAGAAAGCCGATGCTCAGCAGATTGTAGCCGTGGTCGGTTTTCTCCAGCAGCTTGCCGCTGAAATGGCTGTGGATCCAATAGAGGCCGATGAGGATTACGCTCAGACCGTAGGCAGCGTATTCGGGTGCCAGCTTCAGATAAGCCGCTGCGAGGTCGCCGTCCTCAGGCTTCGGTGCGTGCAGTTCCACCACCGGAAGTGTGATCGCGATCGCAAGCACCGCGTCCATGAAAGCCTCAAGGCGATCCGATTTGCGTTCGGTTCCTTCGAGGGAGAATATCGCCATCTGACGCTATAGCATTTCGAGCGGGCGGCGGTCACGTGGCCGGGAAAATGCCGCGTCGAGTGTCGCAAGGTCGGCGTCGGAGAGGACGATATCTGCGGCCGCGCGGTTTTCCCGCACATGTGCGATCGAACTCGCTTTCGGGATGGCGATGAGGCCGTCGTGCCGCAACGTCCAGGAGAGTGCGACCTGCACAGGGGTTGCACCCACCTCGGCGGCGATTTTGTCGAGGGCGGGATGGCTTGAAAGTCGTCCTTGCTCGACGGGACTATACGCCATCACTGGCATTTTATGATCGGCGAGCCATGGCAACAGATCCAGCTCGGGGCCTCGACGGACAAGATTGTAGAGGATCTGATCAGTTATGCAGCCATCCCCGCCGGCAGCGACAAGCTCGTCCATATCGTCGGTGTCGAGGTTGCTGACACCCCAATGTCGAATCTTCCCTCCTGTTTTCAGCGCCTCCATTGCCTCCACTGTCTCAGCAAGCGGCACCGATCCCCGCCAGTGAAGCAGGTAGAGGTCGAGCCGATCGGTGCCGAGCCGCTTCAGGCTTGCCTCGCACGCACCAGCAAGACGGGAGCGCGATGCGTTCTGTGGATACGCCTTGCTGACGAGGAACAACTGGTCACGAAGGCTGCCTAGCGCCTCGCAGATCAGCTTTTCCGCCGCACCGTCGCCGTACATTTCAGCGGTATCGACGAGCGTCATGCCCAGCTCGACACCGGCGCGTAGCGCGGCGATCTCATCGGATCGCCGCTCGGCACGTTCGCCCATCTTCCAGGTGCCTTGACCCATCGAAGGAACGACGTCCCCGCCTGGTAGCGTCACGCATTTCATATGGTTTCGCTCCTTCAAGTGTTCCCGGCTGCTCGTGAAGGTAGGCTGATATGTCGGTCGCCGCCACGTACAAAGGTGACATGGGTGTTTTCGGTATCACAACCGTCCGGGACTGGTGAAAACGCCCGATGCTCGCTTTGCTCGTCCCGAGAGGGAACGGCGGAGAAGACGGCCAGCGCTTTCCCATAAGGATCGTATTTCGAGACATCTCAAGAACGGTTTTCGATACGGCTTCTATGCCTTGCTCCCTTCGGAGCCCGATCCTACGGTGAGACTATGTCTCGTCAGAAATCCACGCCAGCCAATCCGGCGAATGCTCCGAGCACTCGCTTCTTCCCCAACGTGGGGATCACCGCGAACATGCGCGTGCTCGATGTGGGATGCGGCAGCGGTGATCTGAGCCGGCTCGTGGCCGGGTTGGTCGGTCCGGGAGGCCAGGTTGTTGGTATCGACAGGAGCGGAGACGCGTTGGCGTCGGCACGCGCTGTGACGCCGAACACGAACGCTGCCCCGATCCACTATCAAATCGCCGATCTGAGCGGTGAGTTGCCCGACCTTGGCGTGTTCGACGCGATCGTCAGTCGGCGCGTACTGATGTACCTTCCGGATGCCGCAGCAACGCTGGCCCGCCTGGCAAGACTGGCCAAGCCGGGCACGATCCTGGCTGTTCAGGAGCATGCGCGCGCCGACCTCCCGACGGGCGTCGGCGATCTGTCGGTGCATCGGCAGTGCTACCGGATGATGTGGGACACCGTTGCGGCGGAGAAGGGTGATGTTGCCCTCGGCTACCGCCTTGCAGACCTGATACGCGCGACCGGGTTCACGATCGACCATGCACGCAGCGAGGGCGTTCTGCTCCAGACCTGGGAGGAATCCTTCCTACCGACGCTCATGCGCGTCATGCTGCCACGCATGGTTGAACACGGTGTCGCACAGGAGGATGAGATCGATCCGGACACGCTCGCCCAGCGCCTTGATGACGAACGTCGAGCAGTGAAAGGCACAATCTTTTGGGATCTGGCCTTTCTCGTTTCGGCCCGTTTCGACAGCGTCGGATAGCCGCTGAATATTCCCGATTGGGAACCTATCAGCGGGACAGTCACCGGGCGATCACGACCCGAGCCGTCCCCGGCAGCCCGTTTTCCCAAAATCTGTTCCCAATTGCTCTTTCCCGAAATAGCCTGTCGGAGACGGAGAAACGGGAAAGATTGCGTTTAACGAATGGCCGGTCTTGGGAACCCGGATCGTCAGCCCCAACGTCCGACTGTGGGCGCTTCCAGTCTGACCGCTTTCCTTCTGACTTAGCCGAGCCCCGCAGGCTTTCTCAAAAAGGATGGTATTCTGGGAGAATGATTAGCTCGCTTTAGCGTAAGCTAGAGATGGGACATGTCCGTGGCACCTGCCCATCGCGACAATGCCCGAGTGGCCCCCACGGCGTCAGAGTTGCCCTCGCCGGCCCAGGCGACGAAGCCGTCGGGCCGAACCAGCACGGCGCACAACCCCATCTGGTCTTCGGCTTCGGACGCAACGTAAGAAACGTGGCTCTGGAAACGCTCCGCGAGGTGCCGTAGGGGTTCGGCTTGGCTGAAATCGAGCAGGACAGCCCGCCCCTGAAGAAGATGCTCGTTCAGCCGCGTGCCATTAATTAGAGCGAAATCCGGCGCGCTGCGCCCCACCAGCGGATGGTCGTCACCAAGGTCGTAGCGCACCCCGACGCCCCAGGCACGCTCAGCAAAGTAGGTCGCACCATCCCGCGTCGCGATAAGATCGCCGATAACAGCGCGGAGCGCGTGCGAGCTTAGCGTCGGGCGCATGATCGAAACCTGCGCGCGCGACCAGTCGAGGATTTGCTCTGCAATCGGCCGACGCTCACGTTCATAGGTGTCGAGCAGGTCGGAAGCGGCATCGCCACAGATCATCCTGGCGAGCTTCCAGCCGAGATTCATCGCATCGCCAAGGCCGAGATTGAGACCCTGGCCTCCCATGGGCGAATGAATGTGCGCGGCATCGCCTGCCAGCAGCACGCGCCCGTTTCGATACCGGGTCGCCAGATAGGCGCGATCGGTCCAGGTTGTCACGAGCCCGAGCGAGATCAACTCGACGTCGGTGCCGGAAACGCGACGGAGTACCTCCTGCACATGGTCGCGAGTGATAGGCTCGGCGCGGTGATAGACGCCACCGTCGAACTCGACCATCCGCATCGTACCCGGCTCTTCGTAGATGTAGGTGCCGGTCGCCGTCTCATGATGACCCGGCGTGAGCGGGTTGGGATCGGCCAGCCTGACCTCGGCGAAGTAGCCCGTGAACTCGGGTTCGGTGCCCGTGAAGTCGAACCCGGCCGCCTTGCGCACGGTGCTGCGACCGCCGTCGCAGCCGACGAGCCACCTTCCCCGGAACGTGACCTCACCAGCGCGGACGCTGACACCTTCTTCGGTCGCTTCGATGGCAGACACGCCGCAGCCACGCCGGATCGCAACCCCCAACTCCTGCGCGCGCTCTGTCAGGACGGCTTCAATGCTCGCCAAATCGGCGGCGATAGGGGCAGGGGCATTCGGCAGCCGATACGGCCATCTCGACTCATCGATCTGATCCCGAAAGAAGTCGATCCCGGCGAAATGCCCACCGGGTTGTCGCTGTATCCTCGTCCAGGGGGCCGCTGCGGCGATCTCACCGGCATCCACTCGCGTACGAAGTGCCTTGAGCAGTCCGCGCCGGTCGAAACTCTCAAGGGTCGCCACGGAGAGGCCGCGTAGCCCGAACGGAGCGCGCTTCACTGGCGCATGAGGATCGCTGGCCTGTTCAAGCACCAGCACCGAGCATCCGGCGAGGCGCAGTTCACAGGCAAGAAACAGGCCGACCGGCCCGCCGCCGGCGATCAGGACTTCATGGAAATCGTGAGAAGGTACATTCATGGTATGGCTCCGCTGTCGATGTTCGACCGGAGCGTTCCTCGAAACGGAAACCCGCGCGGACGAACATGAAAACGCCTTGCGGCGCTCGCTGCTCGTCGCGGAGATCCCGGCTGTGAAGCCAAAGACCAGAGCTTCCGTTACCGAAAGGACTTGGGCTTACCAAACCAAGTCTGCCTTTTCCGACGCAGCGTATCTAGCGCGGTGGCAGTCGAGCCACAAGCGTCGTTCCGCCGCACTCGCCTTCCCGCAAACGGATCTATAGCGGGACAGTCACCGGGCGATCACGGCCCGAGCCATCCGCGGCACCCCGTCTTCCCAAAATCTGTTCCCAATTGCTCTTTCCCAAAATGGCCCGTTGGAGACGGATAACGGGGGAAATCGCGCTCAACGAATGGCCTGTCTCGGGAGCCCGGATCGCGCGCCTAAAGGTCCGATTGTGGGCGCGAACCAAACGGCCGCTTTCGCCAAAAACGATGATCCATCGGGAATGCGAGCGGCTTCCCAAGACTCGTCCTCGACCAAGCTTTCGAGAAACTGAAGGGCCGTCGCCAGAATAGAAGCAGGAGACTGCATGATAGCATCCGAACCGATTGCGGGTTGATTTTAGCTTTTGACGTTTCCGGCCTTTGCAAATCGGCGAGGCGAGCAGCCCAAGTGCCGTTTGAACGCGTTGCTGAAGGCGCTTTCGGACGCGTAACCGAACGCTTCCGCCACCACGGACACCGGATCGTCAGAGGTCGCAAGCCGGTCGCTGGCCAGCCGTATTCGAAGGCGCGTGAGGTAGTCTACCGGCGACACGCCCACGATGCCCTTAAAGCGGAAGGCGAAGCCGGTGCGCGACATGCCAACGTGTTCGGCCAGTGCCTGTACGGTCCATCGGCGCGCCGGATCTGCATGCATGGCGGCGATCGCGGCACCGATCCGCTTGTCTGTCAAGGCGAACAGCCATCCGACACGGTTTGGCTCCGCGGCAGTCGTCGAGCGGCAGCAACGTGTGGCGTCGGAACGCCACAACCATTGCCTCCTCGGCTTCCCGACAGGGTCGTTGAATGAGAAGCCTCCGGCCCGGTCTTCAAATCCTCAACCGTCGCCCACTTTCGCCATTTCGCGGCCGTCTTCGGGTTGATCCCAACTCATGGCTCAGCGTCGCTAGCGAAGCTTGCGATCGCTGTATTGCTGCTCGGACAGCGTGCGTGGTCGTGGCGCTCCCGTGACGTACCTGACCCATGCGGCTTCCTTCCATTCCAACGAAAGGATCGCACCGTCAAACCGTGGGATCAAACACTGAGGAGAACGCCCGAAGACCGCGCAGGACCAGAATTCTCTATAAAGAATACCATTTGCAAAGCTGTCGAGGGTTCATTAAGGGCAGCAAGATGACGAGCAAGAATACGCCACGAGCAATTCAGCCAAATCGGAATATGATCCGCAATCCCCCGTCGGCAGCGCTGCTGCCACTGCTCGCTATGTTCGCAGCTACGAGCGTCGTCGCAGAGCCAGTATCCTTGTCGCCGATGATCATCGCGCGACAGGGCGCCTTCGAGATCGGCGGGAAGGTGATCGGCGCGTCGGATAAGACGCTGTCCTGCGACCACGGGTACATGGAGTACCAGATCCCGCAGCGCCCGCGCGCGGTATCGCTGGTGATGTGGCACAGTTCTAGCGTGAAGGTGTGGCAGACCCGCTGGGATGGCGGCGAAGGCTTTCAGAGCATGTTCCTTCGCCGGGGATATCCGGTGTACCTGTGGGACGGTCCGCGTGTCGGTCGCGCCAACTGGGCCTGCGAACCCGTTACCAGTAGCGCGAGTGCCGGCGTGGACCAGGGCAACTTCGCCGCATGGCGCCTAGGCACGTCGTGGCCCAACTGGTTTCCGGGCGTGCAATTCCCGACGAAGAGCGCCGAAGCATGGGATCAGGCCACACGTGCGCGTTATGAAGAATTCGACACGACCGCGAACGTGCAACTCCAATCGGATGCCGCAGCGCTCGCGATGGACAAAATCGGCCCCGTGGTAATCCTTACCAACTCCGCCGGTGGTTTCCGCGCGCTTATGACGCAGATCAAGGCCACGACCAGCAACATCAAGGCAATCGTCGCCTACGAAAATCCGGGATTCGTCTTCCCAAAAGGAGAGATGCCGACGGGGAAACCCGGCATGTTCGGTCCACTGGAAGTCTCCGTGCCTGATTTCGACAAGTTGACCAAAATTCCAATGCAATTTGTGTGGGGTGACAACATCGACAAGACCAGTACGCCATTTTGGTCTAACACGTTCAAGTTGTGCCAGCAGTTCGTCGACGCCGTCAACAGGCATGGCGGGCATGCCGAGATCCTGCGCTTGCGCGATGTCGGACTATTAGGCAACACGCACATTCCATTCGCCGATCTCAACAACGACAAGGTTGCAGAGCAGCTGGACGCGTTCCTCAAGCGGAGCGGCCTGAACGGCTACGCCCATCGAAGATGATCAGCAATCGCGCAGCGTATCCACTGCGGAATGCATCAGACCACAATGGCTCCACCATAGCGCATGAGCATCCCCTATGCAGGCTCCGCTTTTCGATACCCATGCTCATCTCATCTCGGACGACTGGACGGCGTATCCGCCTTCGCCGATGCGCGGGGTGAACGGCTGGACGGCAATGACCTATTCGGTCACCGCGGAATCGCTGCTGGCGGACATGGATCGACATGGCGTTCCCAAAGCCTGCATCATTCAGCGTGGCCATGTTTATGGCTATGACAACCGCTACATCATCGATTGTGGCAAACGCTATCCTGACCGGTTCATTCCGATCGTCATCCTCGACGCGCAAGACCCAGACACCCCGACGCATCTACGGAAGATCGTCGAACATCACGGCGTCCGTGGACTCCGCCTCGCGCAATCGTCTGCGCTTCACTACGATACTGCGTGGATGAATGCTCCCGCCGCCATCGATACCTGGCGGATGGCAGCGGAGCTGGCGATCCCGGTCAACATCATCGTCTCGCGCCGGCATCTGCCCTGGGTGTTGCCAGCACTGAAGATGATCGCCGAAGAATTGCCGTCTCTCCCGATCATCCTCGATCATCTCGGGACAATGTGGAACTACTCGCAGGGTGAAGCCGAGCGCGACCGCGCGGCGGGTCGTGCACCTGATCTGCCGGGCGCCCCAGACTTTGGGCTGGCGGAAACCGCCGGCATGTTCGAACGCCTGCCCAATGTCTTTGTTAAAATCACCGAGATCAATATCGATCGCTTGCTGAGCAACGGCATCGAGCCGGCGCGTGTCGTTCGACGCTTCGCTGACAGCTTCAGCGCAGATCGCCTGATGTGGGGTTCCGACATCGGTCAAAGCGAATGGCCGTACGAGCGGAAAGCCGCCACCGCGCGCGCTGCCGCAGACCACCTGAATTCGGAAGAGCGGTCCCGCTTTCTCTTCGGAACTGCGGCTGCGGTATATTCCGCATGAGCGGCGTACCGGTTGCGATGCCTGGGCAAGACGTCGCGCATGCCTTCGACGACGACATAACGGACGCCCCGCTGGTGGATTGTCACGTTCACGTTTTTGAACAAAGTATGCCGTTCACCGAGACCGCATGGAACCGACCTACTTACGACTTCACGGCAGAACACCTGCTGAAGCTGATGGACGAAAACGGCGTGCAATTCGCCGTCATTGCCGCAGCGTCTCTGTTCGGGGACTATAACGACTACACTCTTCGTTGCCTTCGGCGTTCCAAACGTCTCAGGGGAACCGTCATCGTGGACGCCGACGTGTCGATGTACGAACTGGAGCGAATGAACGACGAGGGCGTCTGTGGTATTCGGCTTCAGCTGTTTCGTGCCGAACTACCGGATTTGAACGCCTTTAAGTATCGCCGTCTGTTCGCGCGCCTTCGCGATCTCGACTGGCACGTCCACCTGCTCACCGATCGGTTACGGCTGGCCGAGGCGATCCGCAGCGTCTCCGCGACCGGCGTGAAGCTTGTCATCGATCATTTCGGGCTTCCCCCTCAAGGCGGCATCCGGTCAGAGGGGTTCGAGGCGATCCTCGACGCCGTCGGTCGCGGCAACACCTGGCTGAAACTGTCGGCCGGCTTTCGCCAGGTCGAACCACACGAAGTGCTCGCCCGCTATGCGGAAGCGGTCGACAGGACGTGCGAGGACCGACTGCTCTTCGCCACCGACGCGCCGTTTGTGGGCCGGGAGGACGATATCACCTATTCGCAGGCGCTTAAGCATTTCGCAGTCTGGGTTCCGGACGCCGCTCGTCGCGCGCGCATCGGCCGAACAGCTTACCAGTTGTACTTCGACCGAGCCTCCGCGTCCCGTACTTGACATTTCTCGCCCCTGCCCGGCTGCATCCAACCATCCGGAAGTCACGAGAGGTCACGGCGTCGCCAACCAAGATGCGCAGCAACAGGCGGGCTAACCCGCCTGTTGCTGGATCTCGCCGATCACCAACGGCTGCGAACACCCACCTTGAAGTAGCGACCGATCGGATCGAAATTCAGTGGGTTGCCGTTTAGACGGAGCTGTTCCGGCTCACCTTTGTCGAAGACGTTGTTGACCGTCACGTAGAATTCCCAACGGTCAGCGCCGCTGGAATCCGGTATCTTGATGCGCGTCGTTAGATCGAGATAGAACCGGGCGTCCACCCGGTTGATGTTGATGCTGTTCGGATCATTGACATTGTAGCCTTGATCTTGCGGACCGATTTTTGTCGAGTCCAGTATCCCTTTCGGGATGTAACGACCATGCGCCGTCAACGAGAAGCGCCGATTTGAATAGGTAAGGACACCGTCGAGCTTATATCGCGGAACACCTTGCACGTTGGCAATCGAACCAGCGTTGCCAGTAACGTCGTCTAGTTGCGTGATGAGCCCGGTAGCACCCGTCGTGGACAGGTCCAAAATGTAATTCGCATTGCCCTGAAGATCGATGTTCCCGCTGCCGACCGGAATACGATAGTCCATGACAAGTTCGAGGCCTTTGGCGCGAAGCTGGCTCAGGTTTTGAAAATTCGAGAATACGGTGTTGATGGACCCGTTTGGGTTGAACGTGATCAGATCGCATAACAGAGCCTGCGTGCGGCACGCAGTGGCAATTGCTGGAGCCGTAAGCGAGTCAATCGCGCCGTCCACCCGAATGTTATAGTAATCGAGCGATATGTTGAACCGTGGCATGAAGCTCGGCTTCAGCACCACGCCTGCGGTTAACGTATTGGCGCTCTCCAACTTGAGGTTCGGGTTGCCACCGGTGATGACGTACTGCTGCGTCGTGCTGCCGATGAACGGATCGGCGAGGGGCATGAGAAGCGTCGTGGAGTTGGGGCTCGACTCCGCCGCAGTGGGCGCACGAATGTCGCGCGAGCGCGTCACCCGAAAGGTGATGTCACGAATCGGAGTATACACGCCGCCGACCTTCCAGGTCGTCGCGTTGCCAAACGTATTATAGTGTGTCCACCGTACCGCTCCATCGATATCGAACGCTTTCCCGAGCGGCGAATCCTTCAGCAGCGGGATCCCCGATTCCAAATAGCCTTCCGCAACGCTCGTCTTGGTGAAGGGGAGCGCGGAGGTCAGAGTGGCAATGTAATTGCCCGCCAGCGAGTTCGCGTCGGCACCGCCAATTGCGGTGTCGCGGCGATACTCACCGCCAAATGCGACGCTGACCTCGCCCGCCCAAGTGCTGAACGGGGAGCCGCGCAGGTTGGCTGCGGCGACATGCTGTTGATAGAGACGGTCTTGCGTCGCGGTCGCAGCATAAGCAGCACGTTGCTCCGCGGTGAACTGCCCATCGCCGAACAGGTTCTGCGGTATGCAGCCATTCCCCGGATTGGTGAGGGAAGTACGGCAGACGATGCTGCCGATCGCCAGCCCCGACGTACCGCGATTGGCTGCGGTGACGCGCACCGCATCGATGGACGCGTTCCACGTCTTGAGCCGAACATTGTTGACCGTGACGTCGGAGTCCACGCGACCATAGGTATAATACGCATCCCACGCCCACCCTCGTCCGAACGCACCTTTGATTGATAAAGCCGCACGATAGGTATCATTGACGCTCCGGCCCTCGGAAGTCGCGCCAAACGCGACAGCGCCATGGTTTACCAGCAGCCGGGTAATCGTGGGATCCGCGGCGCGCACTGCAGCGACCGTTTCGGCAGAGAGATAAGGATTGTCGAGCCCGATGGACGTCGAGTCGACCGGCGAAGCGGCTCTGGTCGGTCCGCCAACAACGCGGGAATATAGCAGCTCGGCCGAAACGGAGATGGTGTCGGTCAAGTCATAATCGACGCGCGTCATCGCCGAGTGATGTCGCACCGGCACCACTAGCGGCACAGGGCTGAAGCCGAGCAGATAGGGCTGCGTCGGGTCGCCGTTCGGATATTGTGCGAACGTGCCACTAAGGAAGTTGCCGAACGTATACGGCACCAGATTGCCCGCCGCATCGAACTGCCGGTTGCGCAAGCTCGTGGGAAGTGACGTCGCGCCGACGTTGAGTACCTGCTGGCCGAGCGTAATGGTCGACCCGGGAGTGGCGCCCGGCTTGACCGCACCGGTCAAGATGCCGCTATCGTTGTACACAAACATCACATTGTTGAGTACAAGCGTCGCCGGCAAGCCGTTGGTGCTGGTGCGGGTGGCCGTGTTGTAGCCGGGGTTGGCTACGTAGTTGGTGTATTTGCTGCACCACGCACGTGTTTCGCACGGGCCAACGCCGGTTTCCTGCTGATATTCCGCGCCGAAAATGATGTGCCCGCGATCACCAGCAAACTTCGTCCCAGCTGCGAGCGACACATAGGTCTGACGAGCATCGCCGCGCTCGCTGATTCCGTTGCTTGCCTCCATCTTCACGCCGGTGAGCTTGCTGTCGATGATCAGGTTCACCACGCCAGCCACGGCGTTCGCGCCGTAGGCGGCAGATGCGCCGCCGGTCACGACCTCGGATCGCTGCACCAAGATGGACGGGATCGCGTTCAGATCGACCGTACCCTGATCGCTGCTGCCGACAAAGCGACGGCCATCGAGCAAGACAAGCGTTCGCGTGGCGCCAAGCCCACGCAGATCGAGAACGCGGGCAGCGATGTTTCCGGACACGCGAAACGAGTTGTTGGCGGGGGAATTGCTGGCGCGGAACGAGGGGATTTGGGTTAGCGCATCGCCAATATTGTTGATGCCAAGCTGTTGCAGACGCTGCTCACCGACCACATTGACCGGGGTCGGCGCATCATAACCAGCACGGGCTAGGCGAGAGCCAGTGACCACAATATCCTTGGTGTTGTCGCTCCCGGCGGGCTCGGCCGTTGCTGGTGTCGACGGTTTGGGAACAGCGTTGCCGCTGTCCACATCCGGGTTGGCCGGGGTCATGCCGCCGCCGACCGGCGTTGGTGAAGACTCTTGCATCTGCGGAGCCGTTGGCGCTGCTTGTGGCTGTATGGCCGTCTGTGCGCTTGCCGGCGTTTGCACGAATGCCGCCGTCATCAAGGCCAGTACAGAGGCAGAGCAACGCATTTTGGAATGAATCGTGTTGGCCATAGGTTCTCTCCCTGGATCGACAGGCTACCCAGCTTGCGTTGTTCGCAACGAGCGCCGATGCTGTTGTTTTGTTTGGCAATGATTATGCGCCACGGATCGTGCGATACGCGGAGCGATGCCTTGCGGCTGACGTTGCCTAATCGGCATGCCGCCCTAGGATGACCGAGCGGCCGGTTTTGTAGAGGACTTGGTGGCGCTCCTCGTCGGTCAGGAGCTTGGTGGACTCGATCGCTCTCCTGACCATTTCCTTGTACGTGCCGGATGATGTGCCGATATCAGAACCCCACATCACCCTGTCTGCCCCGAAAAAGTCGACCGCGCGGCGGAGAACAGCTTCAGGCGCGAAGCCTTGCTCGCGGATCACGTCCATATTCAGCGACGTGAACTTCACCGATATGTTGCGCCTTGCCGCAAAGCCGTCGAACTGAGCGCCGATTCCGAAGCCAGGATCGCTGACCTTGGGCAGAAAGATATGGTCGAGCACGATCCGGAGATCAGGGAAGCGATCGGCCATTGCCTCCACCACCGGAATGAGGACCTGACCATCGACGGCGGGCGCCTCAATATCGACGAGCAGGCCGAGTTCAGCAGCGACGGTCCATACTGCGATCGCCGCCGGCGAACTTAGCCAAGCGCTCTTGTCCTTCACACCCACGCCGAAGAAGCGAATGCCGACAATCCCGCGCCTGGCATAGTCCCGCACGATCTGCGGCGTTTCAGACGCTTGCGGATCCACGATGATGATAGCGCGCATCTCGTCGGGAAAGATGTCTGCTGCATCCACGATATAGCTGTTGTCGGTGCCGTAGATCATGCCCTTTTGCACCGCTGCAATGCCGACCACGTTCTCCTCGATCATCCAGCCGTGCAGTTGCTCCGCCGTCGGCCTTTCGTTGATTGGGCTGGCACCGTGCATACCGCCGGGCTTGCCGATCGTCCCCGGCCCGAAGGGTGACGTTGCTGTCGACGGTTTATCGGACCGCATCGGATTGCGGGGATACCGGACCTGATCGTCCGAGACGAGGTGCGCGTGAGAGTCGTAAATAACCGGACGATTGGCGGACGGAGCGCCATCGTTCAGAAGAGATGCAGTGTTCATTCGACTACTCCGATCGTATCGATTATCGCTTTTCAAAACAGCTCAGGTTCTGAAGACGGGCGTCAGACGGCAGGCTTCATCGCTTCGTTGAAGTCCCTCAGTGCGGATCCGGCGGCTTGGCGAAGGAATCCTAGGTCGGACGCGACGACCATCGCGGTGACGCCCAGGTCAATGAGCCATTTGGCTTCGTCGCTCTTCATCGACTGGGTTAGCGCCGCGAGCGGTTTGCCCGCGCGCCTGCACGCCTCGGCGACGCGATGGACCGCGTCATCCAACCTTGGCGTGGGTCCTGTCGCGTTGCTCAGCGAAAGAGCCAGATCGCCACGGCCGAGGAAGATCGCGTCGACCCCGTTGACGCTGACGATGTCATCGATCACGTCGACAGCCTGCCGGTCTTCAATCATGCAGATCACCGCGCTGGTTTCGTCCGACAGATCGAAATTGCGGGCGCCGTTCTTGCCGTATTCGCCGCCGCGGCTCGCGCCGGCGCCGCGTACACCGCTGCGGTACCTGGCCCATGAAACAACCGCACGCGCCTTCTCAGCGGAGTCGACGTGCGGCACCATGACACCCATCGCGCCGTCATCGAGCGCCGAGAGGACGCTGCTCGCATCCGCGCGCGCAATGCGGACGATGCCGGCGATCTGGTAGGCGCGGCAGGCAAGCAGTGCGGTGTCGAGCGTCGCGCGGCCCCAGGGCGCATGCTCCTCGTCTAGGATCACGAAGTCGAAGCCATCCAGGCCCAGCACCTCGGTATTCTGGGGAGCGGGCACTTTCATGAACGAGCCGATCAACGGCTCACTTGCCTTCAGCCGGGCGCGAAACTGACAAGGATCGGGACGCGATACCATGATTTTTCCTCTTGATGGTTTTCATCCGCTGGACCGGACGTGCGGACGCCCGCGACCCGACCCGCTTTTTGGTCGTGTCGCTGATGTGCTCCTGATCGCTGATCCGCTCAGCCCTATACGGGCACAAACACGGGCAGCTTCTCGTCGCCTGCGGTTTCGACGATCTCGACGCGCACACGTTGGCCAATCGCGAGCGTCTCAGGCGTGTCAGTCAGGATGTTGGTCATCAGCGTCGGCCCCTCCGACAACGTGACCATCGCCAACACGTAGTTGCCGCCGGGCCTCGTAACCTGCGTGTATGAGTAGAGGGTGCCCTCTCCTGAAGACTCGAGCCAGGAGCTTTCGGACAGGCAGAACGGGCACAGCGCGCGTGGGTAGAAGAACGGCTGATTGCACCCGTTGCAGGCCTTGATCAGCAACTTGGCTTCTCGCAACGCATCGAAGAACGGGGCAGTGTCCGGATCGCGGACGGGCGAAGAAAACACGTGATGCTCAGCCATGTCAGATCGCCTCCAGGATGAGCGTGCCGCAATTGTGCCGCGTCGAAAGCGACATCCCCATGCCCTGCACGAGCGCGATGTCGCAGTTCGGCACCTGCACCGCGGGATGCGCTTCACCGCGCAACTGACGCACCGCTTCGAACACTTTTGTCGCACCGCCACGATTGTTGGGATGGTTATTGCACAGCCCGCCCCCGTCGGTGTTGAAGGGCAGCTTGCCGACGCCTGAAATCAGGTTGCCATCCGCGACGAACTTCCCGCCGTCCCCCTTCGCGCAAAACCCGAGATCTTCGAGCTGAAGCAGCACCGTGATTGTGAAGCTGTCGTAGATGGACGCGTATTTCACGTCAGCGTGCGTCACGCCGGCCTCGGCAAAAGCCATGGGCCCCGAATGTGCCGCCGCGGTGGTGGTGATGTCGGCTCGACCGCCTTTGTTGTAGCTAAAGGCCTCCCCAGCGCCGCGGACGATCACACCTGGCCGCTTCAGCGAACGCGCGATCTCCGGCCGTGCGACGATGATGGCCCCGGCTCCATCGCTGACCACGCAACAATCGAGAAGGTGCAGCGGATCGGCGACCATCCGGGAATTGACGACATCCTCGACGGTTACGACGTCGCGCAACATCGCGTTCGGATTGTGTTGCGCATGATGCGAGGCCGCAACCTTTACCCATGCGAGTTGCTCGCCGGTGGTGCCAAACTCATGCATGTGCCGGCGTGCAGCAAGCGCATATTGGGCGGGGGTGATCGGGGAATACGGCAACTCGAACGAGCTTTCCGGCGTAGTTCCCATCGCCGCGGGTGAACCGCCCAGACCTGAACGGGGCATTCCGGCGAAGGTGATCAGCACGACGTCACACTTGCCGGCCATGATCGCCTGCGTCGCATGCGCGACGTGATTGACATAGGACGAACCGCCAGTGTCCGTGGTCTCGGCATAACGAACATCCAGACCGAGATAGTCAATCATCGACATCGGCCCCAGCCCTGGCGCAACGCTGTCGGTGATGTAGCCGTCGATGTCCGTGCCGGTCAGCCCTGCATCGGCGAGCGCACCGCGGGCGGCTTCGGCGTGAAGTTGAGCAAGAGTGCGGCTGGTTACCTTGCGGTCGGGATGCTCGTAAATTCCGACAATCTGCGCTTGGCCGTTGATGCTCATAGCACCTCCTGCGGTTCTTGCGGGACCGACACGCGAGACGGTGGGACGCCACGACGCAGTTCGACACCGGTCTTGGCCTGCAGTTCCTCGAAGCTAAGTCCCGGCGCCATCTCGCGAACCGTCATGCCAGCGGTTCTATCGACGTCGATTATGGCAAGGCTCGAATAGATCCGCGTCACCGCACCCACCGCCGTCAACGGGTAGGTGCATTGTTCGACCAGCTTAGGCTCACCGAACTTGGTGGTATGTTCGGTGATAATCCACACCCGCTTGGCGCCGACGACGAGATCCATCGCGCCGCCAACGCCGGGCGCTACACTGGTGTCGTCGGTCGCCCAATTCGCGAGGTCGCCCCGGCCAGATACCTGATAGGCGCCAAGCACGCACAGATCGAGATGGCCGCCGCGGATCAGCGAGAAGCTGTCGGCGTGGTGCACCAGCGCACCACCAGGCCGGATGGTGACATGCTGCTTGCCGGCGTTAACCATCCAGGGGTCGAACTGCTCGGGCGTGGGTTTTGGCCCCATGCCGATCAGCCCGTTTTCCGAGTGAAACATCACTTGCCGGCCATCCGGAATATAATCTGAAACCAGCAGCGGAATGCCGATGCCGAGATTGACGTACCAGCCGTCCTGGATGTTGATCTTGCCCCTATTTCGCCGGACAGGTTCAAGCGGTTGTTGAACCCATTGCGCGATGCTCGCGCGGCGAACGCATTTTGAGACCCGAGTGCGGGTGGTGTTCGTTGTAGTCTTCGATCCAGGCAGCGAGTGATGTCAACGCGGTATGTGCGTCGGGCAGCGGTGAGACGCGGACGTAATCTCGTTTGAGGGTGTGTACGAACGCCTCGGAGATGCCGTTGGACTGCGGGCTCCGGACAGGCGTGAAGCACGGCTTCAGTCCCAGCTGGCGTGCAAAGATCCGGGTCGCGCGGGCGGTATAAGCCGAGCCATTGTCGGTCAGCATCTCGACCATCGACGTTGCGCGCGGTCCACCGAAGCGGGTCTCTACGGCTTCCAGCATGATGTCGCGCACATCTGAACCGCTGATGCCGGCGTTGGCGACCGCGCGCCAGGCGATCACCTCGCGGTCGTGCGCATCGATGATGAAGGCGGCTCGGACGATCTCACCGTTCCAGCACGTGAACTCGAGGCCATCTGAGCACCAGCGCAGGTTTGACCGTATGGTCACGACAACGCCGTCGTGGCCGTAGTCGGGCCGTTCGGTGTAGCGTCGTGCCAGCAGCAGGCGGTTTACCGCCATGATCCGGTAGATGCGCTTGTGGTTGACCGGGTCAGCTCCTTCCGCGCGGAGCTGACGGTTGAGGACCGCCGCGATGCGGCGGTAGCCATATGTTGGCCGCTTCGCGGCGATGTGCTGGATGAGCGGCAGCAGTTGCACGTCGTCGGCCTTGGTATAGCGGCCGCGCGTCGTGATGCTGCCTGTGACGCGCTCGTATACCGTCGAGCGTGCCACGCCGAGCGTACTAGCCACGAGGCTCACCGGAAATTTTCCGGCAGCGGCGAGCGCATGAGCAAGGTCGCTTTTTTTGGGCGCGAACGGTCGAGCGCTTCCTTGAGGATCTCGACCTCCAGCGTCTTCCGGCCGAGCTGACGCTCAAGCTCACGAATGCGGCTCTCCATCTCGCGCACCTCGCGGTTGCTGGTCACGTCATCGTCGCCGGTGACCGCGACACTCCCACCTTCGAGCATAAACCGCCGCCAGCGGTACAGGAGATTGGGTGCGACGCCGTTTCGCCGGGCCACAATCGAAATGCTCTCGCGACCATCGAGTGTCTCCTCGACGATCCTCAGCTTCTCTGCGGCGCTCCAGTGACGGCGCCGACCGCCATCAGTGATGATCTCAGACAAAGACATAAGCCTATGCTCAGGGGCTATCCCTAAGCCTCCGTGTTAGGCTCAAATCTGTCCGGACGAAACGGGGGCCAGTTCAGATGTCCTGCGCAACACGACGGGCCAACTCAGTCCGGCCAAAGGGTGTAAAAGGCGTGGATACGTTTGACATGTGGTTCCCTCAGAAGGTCGGAACGAGCACGGGGACATGAACAATACGGTCCACATAGACGCTAGGCGTCACGACCTCTTCAGGGTCGATCTCCCCGATGTCGACAATGCGGCTCGCCTGAACAACGGTGACCTTGGCAGCTGCCGCCATCACGGGGTTGAAGTTGCGCCCGGTACCTCGGTAAGTGAGATTACCGATCGGATCCGCCGTCCAAGCCTGGACGAGCGCGACATCCGCGTAGATCGGCAGTTCAAGAATTTGCTGTACGCCGTTATATTCGCGCGTTTCTTTCCCCTCGGCCAGCAAGGTGCCCGCCGCCGTTGGTGTAAAGAAGGCGCCGATGCCGGCGCCGGCGGCGCGGATGCGTTCGGCAAGCGTGCCTTGGGGAACCAGTTCAAGTTCGACCTTGCCCGCGGCGTGGAGCTTGCTGAACAGGTTGCAGTCCGCGCTTCGTGGAAAGCTGCAGATCATCTTGCGCACTCGCCCGTTCTCGAGCAACCGCGAAACGGTTCGGCCCGGCGTCGTCCCGGCTCCGTTCATCACCAGCGTCAGGTCCCTTACGCCGAGTTCCGTCAGCGCCTCGACCAACTCGTCCGGCTGTCCAACAAGGCCGAACCCGCCGATCATGATCTGCGCGCCGTCCTTTACGTCCGACAAGGCTTCAGCGGCACTCGCAACGACTTTTCTGTTCACGTTCGCAGGTCCCCTTCCTTGAATTGCGTCACTTCGTCACGCGGACCCTCTGCCGGGGTGCGCCGCATGAGGCGGTTCGTTCGTGTCACCTGCGCAGTCGGGAACCTGCGCGAAGCGGGCTAACGAGGCGCCCCTCCGGCTGCGACAACCGCCTGGACGTGAGGGACCGTTCGCCAAGACTGCACGTCTGGGCGGAACCGCCTCAATTCATCTCTTGTAGGTCCGTGAAGGGCGCCCGCACGCCCTTCTGGCTACTACGGCATCGGGTAGTCCTGTGCATTCAACACCCAGCCAGGCTTCATCGAGAAGTCAAAGCGTGGTGGGCTGAAGATGTCGATGAGGTGGCACGGCGGCTCAGGCAACGCCTGAGACGTATGAATCGCCGGCGGCGGAATGATCGTCATCGAGGGCGCCGAACAGCGGATCTTGGCATCGTCGCGCCAGATCGATTTGTTCGGTGTCCACGGCCACCGGACATAGTGCATGTAGTCGCCTTGCAACGTCAACGAACATTGCTCAAAGTCGTCATGGTGATGGGGCGACATCTTATTCGAGTCGCGTGGTATTTTGGTCACCGGCAACAGGTTTATCATCAAATTGGTAGATCGGTAGAGCCGGCCGAATCTGCCCGGTTCATCGGGTGGGTCCATCGGATAGAGTCGAAGCTTGTATCCTTCGGGCGGTGCCGGCCACGGCTGGAATGGCGGAATATTGGGATGCGGTTTCTCGTAGCTCGCTGCGTTATACGATCTTGCACGAAGGTCGGCCGACACCGCACTGAACAGCCGCAGAACTCGCCCCCCCTCTCTGACTAGAATTCTGCTGGTACCGGGAGGGATGATCGCCAGTTTGTAGCGGACGTCGACAGCGTTCCCCACATCGCTTTCAATATCGACCACAGCTTTCTCATCCGGAAAAAACGCCATGTATTCGTCCGGCTGCGCGACACGTTCCAAGATCACACCCGGCTCGGCTTCCGTATACGACAAAACGAAGTTCTGCCCGCGGCCGTACCATGTTCGATAACCCGGCCCCGTCTCTGATGCTGGAACTTTGTGGAATTCGATCAACTCCGCGTCGGCGTAATCGAGAACAACCGGCTTTACCCCGTTCTCAGCAGCACCACCCAGAGTGGATCGGGGATCATTGATATCGTACATGACTCGCCCTCCGTGATCTCATTATGAACACGGCGGGATTGATGTCAAGAATGTTATTCGCTATGGAGAATGCATGCTGCTCGCACACGAACAAAAAGCCGAATTGCCTGTCGGAAAGCCGGTCGGAGCTGTCATGGCCGCCATTCAAATCCTGCGGTATCTGGCGGACCAGCCCGGGCCGGTAACGAACATCCAGATTGCGCGGAGCCTGAACCTTAACATCAGCACGAGCTTCAACATCCTGCGGACACTCTCGAGCGAAAGCCTGGTCACCTTCGATCCCGCCGCAAAGGCGTATTCGCTAGGGTATGCCTTGCTTGAGCTTGCCAACAGCGCACTCGACCAAATGAGTTCGGTGCGCCTGATCCACCCCGAGCTCGAACGCCTGACCCAGCAGTGGGAAGTCACCACCGCCTTGTGGCTTCGCATCAGCCAGTCGCAAGTGTTCCTGGTCGATCGCGTCCAGCCCAATTCATGGGTGCGAGTGGAAATGCCGGTTGGCCGCCGCATGCCCGCGTTGGCCGGCGCACTGGGTCGGTGTCTCGCCGGTTTCCCCGGCATTCACGCGAGCGAGATGGCAGATTTGTACAAAGCGGTACGCGGCGACGACCCTGTTCCTTTCGACGAGTTCCTGTTGGACGTCGAAGAGGCGAAGCGGCTGGGGTACGGTGTCGATCGGGATCGGCTCTGGCGTGGGCTGACGTCGTTGTCGAGTTGTATCGTCGAGCCGTCCGGTCGCCCCATGTTCGCGCTGTCGGTGGTGACGCTGAGTGCGCGCTGCTCGGTTGAACAAGAGCGCGCCATCGGTGCGGACCTCCAGGAGACCACGAGCCGTATCAGCCGCCTTCTGCTGCGCCCACAGATGCAGCCGGACGACGGAGCGGAGCAGGATACAGTATGAGCCCTGTGCGCTGTACGCGATTACAACGCGATTTTGACGTGGCGCGACGGCACTGCGGTAGCGGTGGCACCGCCGGATCGCGGAACAGCGCCGTCGCGCCGGGACCGCACGCGTGAACAGTCGCCGTCTCGACGCGGCTGAGTGCGTCGTTTCGGTACTTCTTTCGATTGCGGCCGCACACCTGTTCGGCGCGTCTAATATCGCATGGGCAGCCTTCGCCGGTCTTCTGGTCATGCGCGGTCATGCAGCGGACACGATGCATCGGGGATTGCTGCGGATCGCCGGAACGATCGTCGGTAGCGCACTGGCGTTTTTCGTGGTGCCGCTGCTCGCAGGAACGTTGGCGTTGCGTGCGACAGGACTATTCCTGGTCGGCACCGCCACGATCTACATGGCCCTGACCGCGCGTCATGCGTATGCTTGGCTGATCCTCGGCCTTACGTTCATCATGGTGTTGCTCGACAAGGTCGAGCATCCCCAAGCTGAGTTGGCAGCTTTCGTTAAAACGCGCCTGATCGAGAACGCGACCGGCACCGCCGTGTGCGTGATCGTCAGCCTTGCCTCGACGCTTACGCTTCGGCGCTGGTGGCCGGCGACACGGATGCCCGCTGCAGAACCGCTGGGTTGGCACCGCTATGCCTTTCTTCATGCCGTACAGGGCGGGCTGGCAGCGGCATTGCTGGTTACGATTGCTTCCTGGCTACCGTTGCCGGCCCTTTCTCAAAGCGCGATCGCCATCGTTGCGGTCATGCTGGTGCCCGCGTCCGACCTACGCGCCCCGGCCCTGTCACCCGTCACCAACCGCCTGATCTATCGATTTGTTGGGTGCGCGGCCGGCGGCGTCTTTGGGTGGAGCTTCATATTCATCGCCAATGGACGTGTGACGCTTGTATTAGCGGCAACGGCGCTGGGGGTCGCAGTTGGCCGGTACTGCGAGAGCGGCAACCACGCATACCGCTACGCGGGTACCCAGTTTACCTTCGCCGTCCTGATCACGCTGGTGCCTGACAACATCGCTCATGCCACCATCGGCCCGGGATGGGACCGGCTGCTCGCCGTGTTTATCGGCATGGCGATGGTTGAACCGGTGCTGATGGGCTCGCATGCCTTCAACCGCCTTGGCTCACTCCTCAAGCCGCCTCGTCCGGGAGCGGCCGTGCAGATCATCAGAGATTTGCGGCGCGGATCGGACAGCGACCAAGATCACGCACCTTCGCCTGTCAGAGCGTCCGGTGATGAGAGTGCTGCGACTTGCTCTCACTGATCGCACGTCGGCACCGTGAAAGCATACGCGTCGGCATCACGCGATCGAGGTCAGCCGACCATTATCTAAGATGAAGAAATTCAAGAGGATGTTAAATGGCGAATATTGGTCCAGCCCCGGTACGATCTTGCAAGAAGCAAGCATCGCGCGATGCTAGCGTTCGACGTGCTGAAATAATCCGACCTGTAACCGCGCTTGCGAAGGCTGAAATCGCATGACGGCTGATCCAACGGTCATGGACAGCGTCCGAAGCACACGCGGAGAGGCGATCACCCGCGCGCTGGATGCCGAATTCACGTGGCGAAGCCGCTCGCTGCCGCCGATCCTGATTGGTACATTGTTGTTATTCGATTCGTGGGATGTCGGGCTGATCTCGTACGTGGCGCCCGTGCTCGCGAAGGAATGGCACCTCGGCTCCCTCTTTCTCGGCACCGTCCTCTCTGCGGGTTATGGCGGACAGTTCTTCGGCGCGCTGTTGTGTGGAGCGCTCGCCGAGCGATGGGGGCGCTTACCGGTTCTCTACATCGCCATCATTGTCATGTCGGTGTTTAGCGTGACGTGCGCTTTTCTGCACAACGCCGAGGCGATGATCGCTGTGCGCTTCGTCCAAGGCATCGCTATCGGTGGAGCGCTTCCCGTTGCGGCATCGTACATCAATGAGATTGCGCCATCGCAGCATCGAGGGCGCTACTTCTCGCTGTTCCAGTCACTCACCATGTCCGGCTATGTTTGGGCAGCGCTGTTCAGTGTGCTCATCATTCCCCATCTCGGCTGGCGTTGCATGTTCATCGTCGGCGGACTGCCAATATTGGGCCTCCCGTTCGTCTGGGCTAGGATCCCTGAGTCTCCGCGCTGGCTGGCAAGAAAGGGGCGTTATGCCGAGGTCGACCACGCACTTGTCAAACTCGGCGCCCAGTGCCTGCCGCCCTTTCCTGGTCCGGGAAGCGATTACGAGGAAGCGGCAACCGACAAACCGGGTCTCTCCGCACTGTTTGAACCTGCCATAAGAGGGCAGACCCTGACAGTGATGGCCTTGTGGTTCCTAGTGTCCTTTGTGAGCTTCGGGCTGGTGACATGGGTGCCGACGCTTCTCACCACGGTGTTCAAGATGCCGCTGCGGGACGCTCTGGCGGTCGGGGCGGTGAACAGCGTCCTATTTCTCATCGCCGCGCCGCTAGCCGCATTGGTGCTCGATCGCTTCGGCCGGCGGCCTCCTGCTATCGTGGCGGCGCTGCTGTCTGTGGTCGCCCTTGTCACCCTCGCCGTCCTGAAGCCGCACCAAATCGTTCTGGTGATTGCAATGCTGATTTTGGGGAAGCTCTCAGCCGCAGTCGGCTCCGTCATCCTGTGGCCCTTCTCGGCAGAAATCTTTTCTACGCGCGTACGAGCCCTCGGCCTCGGCGTAGCAAGCAGCCTAGGGCGAGCAGCGTCGATGATGACGCCCCTCGTCGTTGGGCTTATCTTGTCCTTCCAGAAGTCGCCGGTCGCTGTGTTTCTGGTGTTCGCCGGTTGCGGCTTCGGAGTTTTGCTGCTGTGGTGGCTCGCTGCAGCTGAAACAGTGGGTCAATCCCTAAGAGAAGACTAGATTTGGCGGTCCGCTCTACCGATCCGGGTCAGCTTCCTCCCTAGGGTCAAAACTCAATCAGCAGCTTGAGGTGCATAGCCTTTCCTGATTCAAAGATGGCTGTGGATCATGGGAGGTTGAGCATGGCGCTGTTCTGGTTGTCGGATGAGGCGTGGGCGGCAATTGAGCCGCATCTGCCGAGGAACCAGCCCGGTGCCCGACGTGTCGATGATCGCCGGGTGATTTCGGGCATTTTGCACGTGCTGAAGGTGGGCTGCCGCTGGTGCGACTGCCCGGCCGATTACGGGCCATCTACGACGGTCTATAACCGCTTCAACCGATGGTCGCGGCGAGGCTTCTGGCTCAAGCTGCTGGACGCACTGGTGAACACCGGCGCGGTGACGAAAAGCACCGCAATCGACAGCACTTACATCAAGGCGCAGCGCGCGGCGTTCGGAGCAAAGGGGGGCGTGCGGCACAAGCGATCGGTCGCTCGCGCGGCGGCTGGACGACCAAAATCCACGCGCTCACAGACGTCATCGGCCGTCCCTATGCGCTGATGCTGACACCGGGCAACGTCAGCGACATGAAGGCCGCGCCCGCGCTTCTCGAACACGCAGGCCGTATACGCTACCTGCTCGGCGACAAGGGCTACGATGCTGACCGGCTACGCCGTCTCGCTCGCGATGCCGGCGCGGTCCCGGTGATCCCCGGCCGGCGCAACCGCAAGCGCGTCATCCGCTACGACAAGGACCGGTACCGCGGCCGGCATCTTATCGAGAACGCCTTCTGCCGCCTGAAGGATTTCCGCCGCGTACACACGCGCTACGACAAGCTCGCCGCCAACTTCCTCTCAGCCGTGGCGCTCGCCACCGCCATCGCCTTCTGGCTGTGAACGAGTCTGAGCCCTAGTCGCCACAACAAGGCTTCGGAATGCGCTGGCGGTTCGAAAGGCCGCTTCGTCGAGTCTGGCGAGAACCGACCGGTCGGCGCAAGTCATTCACTTGGGCGAAACTCGAAAGCACGGCTATCGCCCTTTTCGAAGCCATCTCTTCCGTTTAATTGACCGCCAAAAGAGGCAGGTAAGCCAAGGGTTGACCTGGCGAGCACGCGTCTGTGCGCCTGCGCTGTCGGGGAGGTCGGCCGCGGTGAGGTTCACCATCAGCAGCCTGCCATCCGTGTCACTTGGAATGTGCCCGCTTGCGGCCGACAACTTTCTTGCCAGCATCGCCGACCCCTCCTCACCCCGCTTTCCCGCCGCTGGTGCCTTGATCGACTGGCTATCGACCACCGCTGCGCTGGCCGGCACCTTCGATCGCTTTCCTGACCTTCAGCTGATCCTCAACTATCGGCGAAATCGTCATCTTCTACGCCAGACGCTCCGCGATCATGGACCCCGTGTCGCGACCGAAGCATCCGATCGCCACTTATCTGCGCCGCAACCTCGACGCTACCGCCAGCGGCATGTTCTCGGCTGATTATCTCGCCCGGGTCGCCGCGATTGTGGGCACCCACCGGCTGCTTCTCTCGTCGGATTATCCCTACAACTATCGACCCGGCGGCGATGCCCGATGGTCGCGGATCTTCTCGCACCATTCAGACTGCTACTGCTCGAAATCTTGGAACCGCTCTGCGAGGCGGTGCGCTGCTCGGGCGTCAATCACGGGCGCCGGGCAGCAGAACTGTACCCGCGTTACCTGTAGTCGAGGGCAGCCTCTCCATTCAACCGAATGGCGCATCATCAGCTTCTTCCGCGTCAAGGGACGTTGCGCCATTTACGGATACATTTAGCCTGCACACCGTGATGCCTAACGCCGCCGTGACTCTCTCCAGAGCTGCCGCGCTCTGTCACACCGTGAGACGCCCCTCGACCCGCCGCTCGAATTTTTCTGCCCGACGCCCAACAATCGAACCCGACGGATTGCTGTTGATGGTAAAAGACGACCACCTTTGCCTCGCACCCGGCGTGCTGCCAGTGGAACGCTCGATCCTACAACACCGCAGCCCTGTACCGGCCCGCTCTGCTCACGGCTCAACGACCGCATTGTCGGTCGGCTTGCCCCGCCGGCTGAAGTGGAGTGTCAGGCGGTTCGCGTAAGCCCAGCGGGCGAGCGCCTCAGAAGCGGTACGTAAAACATGCAGTGGAAGATTTCGGAGCGCATGGGGATTTGCAATGAAGCTGCGTTTTCGTCACAAGATCACTATCCAGGAATGAATACCCTCCCTGAGCCCAGCAAAACAGCGTAGCAACACATATGGACATCATGACATGACAGAAGAAACGCTCAACCCCGTCGAACTCGCGACCGAACTGACCATCGCGTGGCTCGGCAACCAGAACAACCGCGTTGCGGCTGACGATGTGCCCGCGTTCCTGCGCACGATGCATGCGACGATCATCGAATTGGAGTCGGGCGCGTCGACGGCCGAGACAGCTCGCGAAGACTCTTCTCAGGAAGAAGCATTCACACCGGCGGTCTCGGTCCGCAAGTCGCTTGCCTCCAAGGATCATATCATTTCCATGATCGACGGAAAACCTTACAAGACATTGCGCCGGCATCTGTCGACGCACGGCCTGACCGACGTGCAGTACCGCGAACGCTATAATCTGCGTCCGGACTACCCGATGGTTTCCGAAAGCTATTCGCTCGCACGTCGTGAGATGGCGCAGAAGATTGGTCTCGGCCGCAAGCGGCGGAGCGCAGAGGCGACCCAGCACCAAGCGCCTGCGGACGCTGGTGCGAGTGCGGAGACGCCGCCTGCGAAGCGTACGCGGCGCAAGGCACCCGAAAACGCCTGATCGACCGCTCGCATTGCCTGACGCCGCGCGGGCGATGCGAGCCGAGGGCGCTGCCACCTTTGTTTTCTACGAACCGCTCAATCTGCGGAAGCCGTTCTGCGCCGCGCGCGCTGCTGTAATGTGAGCCGAACAGAATACGGACGAGCCGATTACGCTGTTGCCGTACACCCGCATCTACCCGCATAGCTCTGTGATGAACGATGTCCTTCGAGCGGCGATCATCGCCACTATCGCCCGCGCGCCCGAGTGGATCCGCCACGATCTGATCTCGAGGGAACCGGCAGTGCGCGCACGCGCCGAGGAGACGCTCGCGGCCATGATCGCAAAGGCGCTGACCGAAGTGAGCGGCGCGTAGGTGGCCCAGATCGACTGTTTGACGCGGTGAGCGCCGGTGCCGAAAGCGTGCGAGTTGTTCTTGGGTCTGGACGGCAGACACGTTCGGTCGGCACGCAACACCGCAGGCTTTCGCGTCACGACCGTAGCGATCGTCGTGCCTCCTCTCGCACCGTTCAAGCTGCTACTGCTCGAACATCGGGACTGTCTTGCCGCGCGGCGCTCCGCTCGGGCATCCCTCGCGGGCGTTGGACGGTAGAACCATACCGCCATCACCTGTCGTCGATCGCAGCCGCCCTCTTCACCTCAAGGCGCATCATCGGCTTCTTCGCGTCACGGGCTACCGCGTGGATTGCGGATACGTTCAGCCTGCACACCGCGATGTTTACCACCGCCCTTGGCTTTTACCGGAGCGATCACGCTCTGGCACATGCTGCGTGCGCGCCTCGCCCGTGAGGCTACTGAGCGCTGCGCATCGCCCGGTCCTCGGCGCCGTCACAGATGAAGCCGCAAGTTTTGCTTGGAATGTGGAGCAAAGCGAGCGGCCTCGAGATAATCGAGACCGCCATACCGCCGGATGGCACCCACCGCATGTGCGGTCGTCGGCCATGCCGTCATGAAGATAATCGCGGTGGGGGATCGCGCGCGCGCAACTGATCAGCGAAGCTGAAGCCGTCGATGTCGCCCCTTATGATGGTAACGATGTCGGTCGCAGCGATCTCGACCGTAGTTGTCCACCCCAGCGGCGACGCCACGCGACCGCATGCGAAGCGAGCAGGCACGCGCGCGCTTCGGCGCACGACGCGGCCTTGATCATGATCGATCGGGCGTCGACTCGCCCACGAACACCTTCCAGCGCGACCAGCTGACGCGCGCGACATGATCTCAGGCGCCATCCCGCTGCGGCATCGCAGCAATTCCAAACATAAGCCGTGCTGGAGCGATCGCCGATCACTGCGCCTTATCCGCGGCAACATCACCATTTTGGGTATGCTAGTCAGTCCTATGCTGCTGTGTTACCCGATTCCTTAATTTCGTGAAATTTTCGACAAGTAGCTGATCCCAAGGGGGTAATTACGGCCAATGCGGAATTCGGAATGTCTCGGCACCGCCGAATACAAATTTCCACAAATGCTCGGAAATCGTCGGTGCCGGTCCCTTCTCCGAAGATTGTTGCAGCCGCTCCATGGTGTCGATGCCAACCGAGCCTCTGATGCGCTCATCGCGCACTTCGGATCGCTACGTGCAACGCTTGCAGCGTCGCCAGAAGAACAACACCGCGTGGTCGGGGATCGGCGCGTCGTGCGGTTTCTCGGCGTGATCCGGCGCTCGCTGCGCTGGACGTTGCGCGACGCCATCGAAACCAAAACCTTTCTCGCCGCAACCGATGCGTTGCGCGCGTACCTGCGGTTCAATCACGGTTGCGACCGCAGCGAGCAGGTGCGGGTCTTCTATCTTGATCTCCAGGGCAACCTCATCCGCGAGGAACCGTTCGAACGCGGCGCATCCGATCAGGTGTCCATCTCGGCTGGCAAGATCATCAAATCCGGGTTGAATCTGGAGGCGCGATACATGGTACTTGCGCATAATCACCCATCGGGCGATCCCACACCCAGCCGCGATGATATTGCTCTTACCCGGAGGATCGCCACCGCCTCCAACCTTGTGGGAATGACACTCTACGATCATCTGATCGTCGCGGAAGCCCGTGATTTCAGTTTTCGCGAGAGCGGTCTTTTATAGATGTTGGCGCGCCATCGAGGCGCGTTTCGAGCCCGCTGCTCCCGGTGAGCTGTTCGAGAGCGACCGTGACGTAATCGGCGGCGAGCGGCTTGCCGGCCATCCGGCAAATATCAATCAATTCGGATGCAAGCGCGGTTGCGCGATCGACGATGTCTTGATCCAGAGCCATGTTGAGGCTGATGCGCGTCGAATTTCCGCGATGCAAGCTCGGTTCAGCGTTACAAAGTCGTTCACCATTGCGACCGCAGCTAAACATCCGAAATGGCGATATTTTGCGAATCTGGGCAATTTGAAGGAGCGGCGGCGGCGACCGACCGCGAAGCGATGATGCGAGGATGCGTGCAGGGCGCACAGCGTCGACGAATAATCGAATCGCGTGCTCAGCCGCGCGCTATGACCGGATGTTTGCTATCCTCCGACTGTTGCGGCGAAGCTCGGACCCTCGTTCGTGATCTTGTACAGCGCCGAGCCATGACGGAGCTGTGCGCGGTTCCGCCGCGACAGCCCTATAGCAATCGTGGACTGATCGCCGCTTGGCTCTGCCCGTCCCCAACGGCCTGATGATTTGATGACACGCACATCCCTTGCGCAGCGCCCTCCAACCGATAGTGCGGCGGCGTGATGCGTTCGCGCAAGGTGGCGTATATCGCGGCGGTGTCGAGGTGACGCTTTTTGCCTGCAAGCGTGTCGGACAGCGCAGCAAGACCGAGCTCCTGCAAGACCCGTTGAGAATAGACGCGGACGGCATCATCTATGGTCACAGCCCCCCCCCCCCCGAACCGAATGCGTCTGCACCGATGCGACCCGACCATCCTAGAATTTTGCCAACAAACTCTTAAGTGCGACCCTCCCGATCATGCGTGCAACCCACTGACACGCAGAGAGAGAGCAACGCACGCTCTCGGCACCGCCGATGCAGGACTCGCGTCACGTCTTCCAACCCCGCCGCCTTTATGCGCAGGTGATGCCCGCGGCTTCGACACGCCTAGATCTCCCCATCACCGCGCGCAAGACGGCTGGCGCCGATAGCCTGATCGCTTCAGACAGGCGCGCCGGCACGACTCGATCCTGCGGGAGGTCGCCCGCTAGCGGGTCGACGGCGTGGCCCACGACCGCGATCGGCTCGGCAGCCTTCGTCCAAAACCGGGCCCGGTGCTCGATGCCTGAAACGTGTCGAACCTGCCGTTGGGTGACGGAGTTCTGATCGCGTCTCGCGCGCCCGAGACCTTCCAGCCGTCACCATCGGCGGAAATCCACAGGGTGCGCTCTGCGGTCGCTTCACGATCCTCAGCCGCTCTCGAACAACCCGCGTCGCTCAGGGATCGAATGAGTCGCTTAGGACCTCGCTGGCGCGTCCGGCGCCGCCAGCCTGTGTCCGGGCTTGCCGGGCTGCGATCGCCCGGTACTCAGCGCCGGTGCGGTCGACGATCGTCGGAAGACATGCCTCCATGACATCGACGCCTTTGTCGGTCAGACGCACGAAGGAACGGCGGTTGTCCCGCTCGTCCTTCACGCGAAACACCAGGCCACGCTCCTCGAGCTGGACGAGGACGCGCAGGCCCGTCGTTTGCGCGACCTCCCCGGACATCGACGCTCTTCGCACCGGAACAGAGCGCCCGCTAAACTGTGCAATGTACAGATTGAGGAGAATGTCCCAGGCCGGTTCGCCGAAGATCGCGGCATCCGCGCCGAACGCTCGCGCCCGCGTGCGGCGAAGTCGGTACAAATCCTTGGCGGCACGCACGCTTTGCCGTCGCACATCCACGGCCTGAGCACCTGCGCGCTCGTTCAGCGGCGTTGCTTTACGCGTCACGCTCGCCCCATCACCGCTCACCAAGCCGCTCCATCGCGGTGCCCTTTGGCCACGCTGTCGTCATACCCTGTGCCCGGTACCGCTCGCCAGTGCGCGGAACAGCCAGGCGCGCAGCGGGACTTCGCCATAGGTGTGAACACCCCAGGCCAAAGCAACCCCGAATGCCAACTCAAATGGCATGCCGATCGGCGATATCAGCGCAGGATGTGATGGCGCAAGCGCCGCGAGCAGCATCAGCAGCGGCATGTGAATAGCAAACAAGGGAAACGAGATGGCGCCAAGAAAGGTCAGTGTCCCAGTGCCGATCACGATCGTCTCCGCTTCGGCTGCGAACAGGATGATGATGGGAAACAGTAGCGTCACGCACACGAGATCGAACACCCAACTCGGTCCGACTGGCAGCCAGAGCACACCCCACAGGATCGTCGCCAAAATTTCGAAAGCAAATGTCTCGTCTATCTTGCCCAGCGACAGCCGCCACATCGCGACACCTAGGAGAAAGGACAGCATAGCGCGCGCAAGCGGCAACCCTACCCCGATCGCGCGCGTCATCGCGAAATCCACGCCGTCGGCGGCAGCGCCATGCGGTACGACCACCGCCAACGCCACAGCAGCAGCAAGCAGAACGATCTCGATGCGCGCTTTGGCGAGCCCGGCCGCCCATCCAAGGTTCAGCAGGACTTCAGCGAAGATGAACCAGCCGGACGGGTTGAGCGGGAACAAACCGCCTGCAGGGTCTGGGCGCACGTACTGAGGAAGCGTCAGAAGCCCAGCCGGCAAATCCGCCAGAAGCTGCGCAGCGGTGTCTCCGCCAAGCGGCGTGCCGGAATTCCACAAGATCATGCGTGTGACGAAGGCAGCAGCGGCAACAAGCGCCATCAACGGCAGCAGTCTCAGCAGCCGCCGCGTCGCAAACGCCCAAAATGTCCACGCGTCCGTGGCAATCCGATCGGTATACGCACGCGCCAGCACGAACCCGCTCAAACAGAGAAAGAAATCTGCAGCAAGATAGCCATGGCCGAACAGTCCGGCATGGCCTTGCCGGATGTTCATTGGAGCGCTCAAATCGTAAGCCGCCGCCGCGATCGCAGCGATGCCGCGGAGCCCATCAATCGCGCGGTAGCGACCCTGTCGGTGATCCACACGCTATCCCAAACCACGTCGGCGACGCTCTTACCCGACTCGCGACTTCGAACAAGCGGGTTTCGCCGGATCGAAGCCATTCCAGTTTGCCGATTGGCCCGTACCTCTGTCGCCAACACGGGACTGCGCCAGGGTACTTTTACCCCCGCTCGACGCTGCACAGCGCGACGGGTACTGTACACGTCTTCGCTGAGAGCGGGGATATGGGCGCGGGCCGCGCTACCAGGCGCGATCCGCGTAGCAGTCGAAGCATTCGTGTTGCGCGCCTGCCAAAGGTCGGCCGCACAACCAACACCCGCCGCCTTCCGGATATTTTGCGTAATACGGGAATGTCTTGTTCCAGCAGGCGCCAGCGCTGCGTTCAGCCGCTATCCGGGGCGCATGAAAAAGCGTCAGAAGAAGGCGTTTCATTGATCCTCACAGCGCAGACGCATAACGCTGGCAGCGCCGGTCATCCAAGTCAATCTGTGATATTGGGGAGGCCGTGTGTTCGACTGCGTGGAACACGAGGTTGTGCGCAGCGAAGACTTGGTCGGGGCAACCGGCGACAGGTGACCGCAAGACCAAGCGCAAGACCGGAAATCCGGCAGCAGGCCATTGAAGCTTAGGCGGCTTTCAATCGAATCCCAAGCGCGGGCACGAACGACGTATTCCTGTCAACCTCCGATCGCGGCAGTAAGCGTGTCGGATGCCACCTGCTCCGCGCGAATGCGCCGGATTGTCGTCGGCGAGACCCGGTAGTGGCGCGCGAGTTCCTTTACGAGCCCCCCCGCCTCCAAACTCCTCCGAATGTCGTCCTCTGCTTCTGGCGATAGCCTGCGAGGTCGGCCGAGCTGTTCTCCACGCGCACGCGCCGCCGCCAAGCCCCGTTTTGTCGAGGCGGCGATATCCTCGCCTTCGAGCTGAGAGAAGCTTGCCAGCATCCGCAGGGTCGCACGTCCCTGATCCGTTCGGCTTTCGAACACTTCGGCCAGACTGCAAAGCTCCGCCCCCGCCCCCTCGATACGCTGCACGAAGCGATGGAAGTCATTCACGCGGCGTGCAATATGCCCGACCGCACCGATCGTCACACGATCACCTGGGCGGAGGCGCTCGATCAGCGCGGCGAAGACGACGCGCGTGCGGCGACCACTCGTGGACTCCGCAACGAGATTGCTGCAGCCGATCGCGGTGAGTGTTGCGCGAACGCGATCGATCTCCGCCGGGTCGGTCAGCGCCGGCACGTAACCATAATGTACCATCCCGCCCCCGATTTGCTTCGGCGCTTATCGCCGCTTAGGTTGAGAATGCAACATTACACAGCGGTGCTGACCGAAGGTCATGATTAACCTCACGTCCCTGCACTTCGGCGAAGCGGGCGGTGCAACATGTTGGACACGACGCACCGCCTCTAAGACGCTGCCTCCCTTGCCTTGGCCGACCTCCTTAAGACGTTCCACCGCTTAGGCGCGGTCGAATTGCCAGCACGTCCAATGGCCGCTTGCGTGAGGAAAAGCGGAACGACGGCAGCCGGAGTACCCGATAGCTAACATACTTTCGGAAGACGGCCGGGGCGGGCGGAGAAGATCCGCCAACGTGACGTGTGATCGTGGCGACGATCTGTTGTTCATTGTGCGCTCGTCACACAGACAGACTTGCGCCTCGTGAGTTAAGAAACCACTGGCAACTGCGCCATGATTTCCGCTCAGATTTGGATTTGTCGTACGGCCATTCAGTTGCTACATCGACAAAGCTCGCAGAGATCTGCGTTTTTCAGAGACGCTGGATCGGGTAAATCTTGGTTGGCGTCAGATTCAAGTGCCGCCATTCGCAGGTTCGAGTCCTGCCACCCCAGTCAACCGGATCAACGTGCTCCGGCTGTCGCGCTGTGACTTAGGGCTCAGACTCGTTCACAGCCAGAAGGCGATGGCGGTGGCGAGCGCCACGGCTGAGAGGAAGTTGGCGGCGAGCTTGTCGTAGCGCGTGTGTACGCGGCGGAAATCCTTCAGGCGGCAGAAGGCGTTCTCGATAAGATGCCGGCCGCGGTACCGGTCCTTGTCGTAGCGGATGACGCGCTTGCGGTTGCGCCGGCCGGGGATCACCGGGACCGCGCCGGCATCGCGAGCGAGACGGCGTAGCCGGTCAGCATCGTAGCCCTTGTCGCCGAGCAGGTAGCGTATACGGCCTGCGTGTTCGAGAAGCGCGGGCGCGGCCTTCATGTCGCTGACGTTGCCCGGTGTCAGCATCAGCGCATAGGGACGGCCGATGACGTCTGTGAGCGCGTGGATTTTGGTCGTCCAGCCGCCGCGCGAGCGACCGATCGCTTGTGCCGCACGCCCCCCTTTGCTCCGAACGCCGCGCGCTGCGCCTTGATGTAAGTGCTGTCGATTGCGGTGCTTTTCGTCACCGCGCCGGTGTTCACCAGTGCGTCCAGCAGCTTGAGCCAGAAGCCTCGCCGCGACCATCGGTTGAAGCGGTTATAGACCGTCGTAGATGGCCCGTAATCGGCCGGGCAGTCGCACCAGCGGCAGCCCACCTTCAGCACGTGCAAAATGCCCGAAATCACCCGGCGATCATCGACACGTCGGGCACCGGGCTGGTTCCTCGGCAGATGCGGCTCAATTGCCGCCCACGCCTCATCCGACAACCAGAACAGCGCCATGCTCAACCTCCCATGATCCACAGCCATCTTTGAATCAGGAAAGGCTATGCACCTCAAGCTGCTGATTGAGTTTTGACCCTAGGTCGAAAATCTTCAAGAGCATGGTAGGACTGGATAAACCCCAGTTAGACGGCTTTTCCGTCATGATTCTATCTGCGCCACAACCGATTTGGAATTGGTTATGGCGCACAAAATTGCACCGTCCCCGGCAGCGACGCGCTGCCGCGGAAAGTTGGCCGATCTGCACACTCCCGGACTGTCAGGCGAATTTCCGCGCAGCGGCAAACCGCAGGATGCCCCGCGGCGGCTTGCTGCTTCGGAAAAGTCATCGGCACGCCGTGCAACAACCCGGCATACCTTGCGTTGTTCGTTTGGGTCGACGGTCAGCGTCGGGCATTCGCTTTCAAGGATATTGTATGACCGACTCCGCTCTGAACGCCGGCTCCGGCGGCGAGACCCATCAAATCGCCGATGCGGACCACCCCGTTCTCACCACCAACCACGGTACGCCGATCAGCGACAACCAGAACCAGCTTAAGGCGGGCGCGCGCGGCCCGGTGTTGCTGGAGGACGAGATCTACCGCGAAAAGATCAATCACTTCGATCACGAGCGCATCCCGGAGCGGATCGTCCACGCCCGGGGATCGGCCGCGCATGGCTATTTCGAATGCACGGAAAGCCTCGCGGACATCACCGTCGCCGATCTGTTCCAGAAAAAGGGGCAGCGCACCGAAGTGTTCACCCGCTTCTCGACCGTCGCGGGCGGTTCGGGATCGATCGACACGCCCCGCGATGTGCGGGGCTTCGCGGTGAAATTCTACACCCGCGAGGGCAATTGGGATCTCGTCGGCAACAACATCCCGGTGTTCTTCATCCAGGACGCGATCAAGTTCCCCGACCTGATCCACGCCGCCAAGATGGAGGCCGATCGCGGTTACCCGCAGGCGGCGACCGCACATGACACGTTCTGGGACTTCATCTCGCTGATGCCCGAGTCCACGCACATGGTGATGTGGGCGATGTCGGACCGGACGTTGCCGCGCACCTTTGCCAATATGGAAGGCTTCGGCGTCCACACCTTCCGTTTCATCAACGCCGAGGGGAAATCGACCTTCGTCAAGTTCCATTGGAAGCCCAAGGCCGGCCTCGCCTCGACGATCTGGGACGAGACGGTGAAGATCGCCGGCGCCGACCCCGACTTCCAGCGTCGCGATCTGTTCGAGCGGATCGCACGCGGCGACTATCCGGAATGGGAACTGGGCGTGCAGTTGTTCGACGAGGATTTCGCCAACAGCCAGCCTTACGACGTGCTCGATGCCACCAAGATCATCCCGGAGGAGGTGCTGCCGGTCCGTATCGTCGGCAAGATGGTGCTGGATCGTTACCCGGACAATTTCTTCGCGGAAACCGAACAGGCGGCGTTCGTGCCGAGCCATGTCGTGCCGGGGATCGGCTTCTCCAACGATCCGCTGCTTCAGGGGCGGCTGTTCAGCTATACCGATACGCAACTATCGCGGCTCGGCTCTGTCAACTTCCACCAGTTGCCGATCAACGCCGCCAAGGGGCGCGCCGAGGCGGCGGGATGCCCGTTCCTGAACCAGCAGCGCGACGGCCATATGCAGATGCAGGTGCCGAAGGGCCGCGCCAATTATGAGCCGAACAGCCTCGCCAAGGCAGGCGAACCGGGCGGCGCGCGTGAGACGCCCGATGGCTACAAGACCTTCCCCTCGGAGGAACAGGGGCAGAAGCTCCGCATTCGCCCGGAGAGCTTTGCCGACCATTACAGTCAGGCGCGGCTGTTCTTCCGATCGATGGACCCGGCCGAGCAGGCGCACATCGCGTCGGCTTTGGTGTTCGAACTCAGCAAGGTCTCGCTCGAACATATCCGGCTCGCGGTCGTCGCTAACCTGCGCAACGTCGATGAGGATCTCGCCACCCGTGTCGCGGATGGCCTGGCGATGGATCTTCCGCCCGCCTCGCCGACCGCAGCGCCGGTTCTCGACATGGATCCTTCGCCCGCGCTCCGCATCATCCGCGGGCCGCTGGAGAAGCACACGCTGGAGGGCCGTACGGTCGGTATCCTGATCGCCGACGGCACGGATGCAGCTGCGCTGAACACGCTGACGACCGCGATCGCTGCGGCCAAGGGCCACGCCAAGCTGATCGCGCCCAAGGTCGGCAAGGTGCCGTTGTCGGATGGCTCCACGGTCGCTGCCGATGCGCAGTTGTTCGGCCAGCCGTCCCCGACGGTTGACGCATGCGCGATCGTGCTTTCGGCCGAGGCAACCGCCAAGCTGGTCAAGGAAGGCGCGGCCGTCCAGTGGGTGATGGACGGCTTCGGCCATCTCAAGGCGATCGGCGCCAATGACGCGGCGAAGCCGCTCCTCGACAAGGCTGGCGTCGAGCCCGACGACGGCGTGACCGACCTCGACGGCTTCGTCGAAGCGGCAAAGAAACGCCACTGGGATCGCGAACCCAACGTCCGCACGTTGGCATGACATCATGAGGCTGGCTGCTCACGTGAGACAGCCAGCCTTATTGTCCCATAGCTCATCGCGCAGCGCGATATGGCGCTCCTCGACTGGGCAACCCTGTTCGTATGCTTCGCCGGAGAAACGTGCTTGGTGATGCAAATTGACACCCCGACGACGTTGGTTTTGCTCGATCGGGTCCAGGCCCTGGCCCAGCAATGGGACCAAACCGACGATGGAGAAACGTACCCTGCGGATCGTGTTTCGGCGCTCGTAGCGACGGGTGCGATGTCGAGCTTCGTTACGCTCGACAGCGCGGAGTTCGTAGATGCGCTGGTGACCGTCCTGCGACGGATCGGCGGGGCCGACCTGAGCCTTGGCCGCATCTACGAAGGCCATGTCAATGCCGCGCAGGTGGTGCACGCCTATGGCGACGCCGCGCAACGGGTTACGCTCCAGCAGGATCTCGCCGCTGGCAAAATCCTAGGCGTCTGGAACACCGAGCCTGCACCGATGACGCTGGTGCGCGAAGCCGATGGCTGGCGCCTCATCGGAAGCAAAAGCTTTGCGACCGGGGCCGGCCATATCGACCGCGCGCTGATCACCGCGCGCGGCCCGGACGGTGCCAAGCAACTCGTGCTGACCGATATCGCCGGGGCGACCGACCGGGTGGACAATAGCGGGTGGCGCGTGCGCGGCATGCGCGGCACGCAAAGCGGCCGCTTTGACTTCACGGACATGGTCGTAGGCCCGGACGCGCTGATCGGCGGACCGAACGATTACGAGCGTGAACCGCGTTTCTCGGCCGGCGCGTGGCGCTTCACCGCCGTCCAGCTCGGCGCGGTCGAAGCGCTGATGCGGCACTGGCGCGATCATCTCGTGGCCAGCGGCAAAGGTGAAGACCCGATCCAACGGGCACGTTTCGGAGCGGCGATAGTGGTGACGCGATCGGCGACCCTCTGGGTGAGTCAGGCGGCAAGGCTCGCCGAAGCGGGGCATCCGGACGCGATCGCGCACGTGTTGATGACCCGCGGGGTGGTCGAGGAAGCAGGGCTTGCGGCGATGGAAAGCGCCGGCCGCAGTATCGGCACCGCCGCCTTCTTCGAGGGCAGCCGCGTCGACCGGATCACGCGCGATCTCGGCCTGTACCTGCGACAGCCGGTCCCCGATCAGGCCCGGGACCGTGCCGTCGGCGCCTGGCTCGAAACCGATCGCTGGGGCGATGATCCATGGTGGTGACACCCGGCTGGACCAGCCGCCGCAAGTTGCTGCACCGCGCGCGGGCGCTTGCGCCGGGCGCCGCCGCGCGGAGCGGCGGCTGGCTCATCCTCGCTCCCCATCCCGACGATGAGACACTGGGCGCCGGCGGGCTTGTCGCCGCGCTTGGCGACGGGCGCGCACACGTCCGGGTGGCGTTCCTGACCGATGGCGCGGCGAGCCACGTCGATGCGCCGGGCTGGAGCGCAAAGCGGATCGCCGGCGTCCGCGCGCGAGAAGCGGGCGCGGCGCTCCGGCACCTCGGCCTTCGCTCGACACCGAAGATGCTCGGCTGGGCGGATGGCTCCCCGTGCCCCCCGCATTCGCAGGCGTTCGAACGCACCGTGCGCCACCTCGTCTCGCTCTGCCGGCGCGAACGGATCCGCAATGTCGTGGCGAGTTGGGAGGGCGACCCGCATTGCGATCACGCGGCGGCCGCTCGCGTCGCGCGTGACGTCGCGCGCCGGCTCCGGGTCAGGACACGCTTCTACATCGTGTGGGGCTGGACCTTGCCGGACCTCGACGCGCGCCTTGCGGACGCCCGTGTTCAGTCGCTGGCAACCGCGCGGTGGCGTGGTCGTCAGCGACGCGCGCTCGCGTGCCATCGTACGCAGCTCGGTGGCCGGATCGTCGGGGCGCGGGAGGCTTTCGTGCTGCCCCGCCCGATGCGTCGGCTGGTCGATCTTCCCCACGTGCTGTTGCTGGAGCCCCGTGATGCGACGTGATCGTTCTATCGGCCCGGAATGGTTCGAAGCTCTGTACCGAGACCAAGGCGATCCCTGGTCCTTTGAGACGAGCGCCTATGAGCGCGCCAAATACGATCACACGCTGGCCAGTCTGCCCGCGCCGCGCTTCAACAACGTCCTGGAGGTCGGGTGTGCGAACGGCGTGCTGACCGAGCGGCTCGCACCGCATTGCGACCGGCTGCTCGGCGTGGATGTATCCGAGACCGCGCTTGCCGCGGCACGGAAGCGTTGTGCCGATCTGCCACAGGTGACGCTGAAACGCCGGCGCCTGCCCGCCGAAGCACCGCCGGGATGCTTCGACCTGGTGCTCCTGTCCGAGGTGGTGTATTATTGGGACAGCGGCGATCTGTCGGCATTGGCGACCTGTGTTCGCGAGTCCGTGCCGGTCGAAGGGCATGTGCTGCTCGTCCACTGGACGGGCGAGACCGACTACCCGAAGTCAGGCGACGCAGCGGTCACCGAGCTGCGGATGTTGCTGGGCGATGCCGTCGCGGTCGTCCGCGAGGAGCGTCGGGACGAGTATCGGCTTGACCTGTGGCGCCGCTGCTGAGCGGCGCGCGCGGATCATCGCGCCTGCGGTCGCGATCGCGGCGGGCAGCGTCGCGAAGCTGAGCCGATCCCGATCGGCCGCGCCGGCAGGATCGAGCGCCATCGGAAATGCATATGTCTCGTGCAGCGGCGCATCGTCGGCTTGTGTGATCCAATTCGCAAAAGCTTCCGCCATGCCGCCGGGCGCGCGCCCCTCAATGCGGCTGGAAGTAAATACCCGAACGTCGAGCGGATGCCGCACCTGCGCGCCGACCCGGCGCAGCGCCGCGAACAGCGCACGATCCTCAGCCACCGGCGGGGTCGGCGCTCCACCGACCCGCTGGTACAGTCCGCGCGTGAGCGCGATGCTGGCGCCGCCTTCATAGAAATGCCGCGGCCAGGGATCGTGGCATGTCGCCGCCAGATCGGCGCGGAGCCAATCGAGCGCCGTGTAATAGCGCCCCAGCAGATTCAACCGTCGCGATGCCGTCGCACCGAGATCGGCGCGATCGGTTCGGCGTGTCAGCGCGCGACCTGCGACGGCATCGCTTCCGGCGTCGAAATGCGCGATAGTGCGAACGATCCAGTCCGGCGCGACGCAGGTGTCGGCATCTGTCGAGGCCAGAATATCGGTATCGCATGTCAGGGTCGCCACGGCAGCGTCGAAGGCCAACCGCCGTGCCCAGCCCGCATGACGCGCGTCCGGCAGCATCGATACCGCATGCCAGCGCAATCGCGCGTGGCGTAGCCGCATATCGCGCAAGATCGCGATGGTGGCGTCGGTACAATCGTTCGCCACGACCACCACGGTCACCGCCCCCCTGTGGCGACTGGCCGAGAGGTCCAGCGCGGCAAGGCACGCGGGCAGATCCTGCTCCTCATTCTTTGCCGGCACCGCGACGGCAATATGACGAAGGTCAGGGGCGATGTGCATGCCCCAAGCATAATCCTCAAGCTGCGATCACGTTCCTTGGTCGTGCCCTCGATTCTACGCCCGGAGTCACCAACCGCGCAGCCGCGCCGTCGCTGCGGAGCCGCAGAAGAACCAAATAGGCCATTGTCGTAACGAGCGTCGCGTCGAACGCGGGCGCGGTGGTCAGCGTCAGTCCGGCGTATTTGCCCGTCACCGCACCACGATCGCCACCGCCCATGTTGCCAGCACTTCCCAGCGCACCTTCGGCAGCGTGGCGATGTAGGCTAGCGTGTCTGCATGGCGGAACCGGGTCAGACTGTCGATGACGTAGATCGCGGCGATCGGTGGGATGATAAGGCTTAGTGAAGTAGGCAATGGCATTGCTCGCGCTGGCAAGGATGCCCCTTCCCCGTCAGCACAACGCGTTAGGATTGATCCTAATGAGCTGGGCGAGCCGTAAAGTCGCCAATGCACCCGGCCGAGCCACCCCGATAGGAACGTACCGATCCTGCTCGCGCCCTCGCCCCTGAATTCCTCGGCAGTTGCCCCAGGCCGGATGCTCGGTCTCGAACGCTGTCCGATAGCTACCATCTTTCCAAAGCAGGTCGCGGCGGGCGGGGAATGCTCTTGGAATTCCGCCATGATTTCCGTCCAAATTTGGAATTGTCGTACGGCCGGTCAGTTGCTACACCGCCAAAACCCGCAGAAATCTGTGGTTTTCGGAGACGCTGGATCACGTGAAATTTGGTTGGCGTCGGATTTTGGTGCCGCCATTCGCAGGTTCGAATCCTGCCGCCCCAGCCAACCGAATCAACGTGTTCCGGTTGTCGCGCAGTGACTTAGGTCAAAAATTTCCAAGAGCATGGTAGGACTGGATTACCCCCGGTTAGACGGCTATTCCGCCATGATTTTGCCTGGTGCCGAGTCGGAGTTCGGCCGCACCGAACAGCCGGTCGATCACATGGCAACGGTCGCGCAGCCGGTAAGTGAAGCTGCTTCAACGCCGTTGTTCACGACAGCGAGAATACTCTTGATCATGTTCCAGTCTCCTCGACACAAACATGACAGGCACTTTGGCGCGCGGCGCTTCCTAAATTCCCGTGGAGCTGCCTGCGCGACTTTCAGCGTTTCTTCCTCGAGCTGTGGCTCCCGCATGAAGCGCCTCTCGATGAGTTTCTCATAAACGCCAGCCGACACCCACACCTACCACTATCGGGTTCAGATGCACGCGAAGGGACTGCTCGCCGATCGCGGTGGTGTTCAACCGCGCAGTCGTGTTCATATCGATGTATTTGACATCAAGGTTCGCGAACATGCGCTTCGTCACGTCGACGTCGAGGCCGGCCTGTGCTGCCCAGCCGACGCTATCCGACATATGCACCTTCGTCGGCCCGACCGCAGCCTCAAGCTCCTTGGTCGCTTTCTCGTTCCAGAAGACCGTGTAGTTAACGCCAACTCCGACATAGGGACGGATCTTTCCGTGCGGGTTGAGGTGATATTGCGCAGTCAGCGTTGGCGGCAGCACCCAAGTCGACACCAAATTTCCGATCTCCCTCGTCGTGCCGGCCGTGCCCGACGCGGTGTGCTTCGTCGTGGCGGCAATCAGCTCCAGTCCGATGTGGTCGGTCGCCATATAGGTCACGTCGACTTCCGGCATGACGGAGGTGTCGACCCTGGCGTGCTCCTGCGGGAAGGTTGGTGTGATACCGCTCGTCGTCTCGTTCGGGGCGACGAGGATGCCGCGCAGACGCAGAAGCACGTCTCCAGCCTCAATCCCGATCCTGTCCTCCGCGCACGCTGGGGTCACGACGGTCGAGGCGACGATCAAGGCTGCAGTAAGGAAAATCCAGGTCTTCATTTCGGGCCTCCAATGCTCGCCCGAAGCCTATCTTTGATGAAAATCTACGCCTTGACCGGTGGCAACGATCGCTTTGATTTCGGTCAAACCGGGCTTTGTCGCGGTGGAGCATCGTGCCGGCATGTGGACCTACTACCCCGAGCTGCTCGCGACGCCGGTGCCGCGCTACACGAGCTTCCCGACCGCGGCAGAGTTCAGCATCGACGTCGGCGCACCCGAAACGGAGATGGCGCTCGCGTCGATCGACCAAGACGATACCGTCTCCCTTTATCTGCATGTGCCCTATTGCCGTGAGATATGCTGGTACTGCGGGTGCAGCACCGGTGCTGCCAATCGGACGGCGCGACTTCGCGGCTACATCGACCGGCTGGGCGAGGAAATCGACCTGATCGCAAGCCGCGTGAATGGGCGTGGTCGCGTGGGTCGTATCGCATGGGGAGGCGGTAGCCCCAACGCCATCGCACCGGAGGCTTTCGAGGCGCTGATGAGGCGAGTGAGAAGCGCGTTTGCCTGCGACGACCTCGTCGTCTCCGTCGAGGTGGATCCGCGCGGCTTCGATCGGGATTGGGCGGCGGCGATGAGCCGCCAGCACGTCAGCCGCGTCAGTCTCGGTGTGCAGACATTCGACCCGGCCATCCAGCGTGCGATCGGTCGCGTGCAGCCGGTCGGCGACATCGCCTGCGTCGTGGCGCTGCTCCGCGCTGCCGGGATCGAGTCGATCAACTTCGACCTGATGTACGGCCTGCCCGGACAGGACGAAGGTGCCTTGCGCGAAACGCTGGACGTCGCCGTCGACATGGCGCCGGATCGGCTCGCGGTATTCGGTTATGCCCATGTGCCGCACCTTCTGCCGCGACAGCGCCGGATCGATTCAAGCGCGCTTCCGAACGCGGCTGCGCGGTTCCGTCAGGCGGCGGGCGCTTATGAACGTCTGACCGGTGCGGGATATGACGCGGTAGGCTTTGACCACTTCGCGCGGCCTGACGACGCCCTCGCCGTGGCCGCCCGCGAGGGTCGCCTGCGCCGCAACTTCCAGGGGTTTACCGAAGACGGGTCTAACGCCCTGATCGGTCTTGGGGCGTCTGCCATCACCGCGCTTCCGGGCTGGCTGCTCCAGAACGAGAAGAACGCCGGTCGTTACCATCTGCGCATCGCGAGCGGTATGCTGGCCACCACGCGCGGGCTACGGCGATCAACGGCTGACCGGCGCATCGCCGCTGCCATCGAAGGTGTGCTCTGCCAGGGTAGCGCAAGCTTCATCGGTCTGCCGAACGCCGGTCTCATCGTAGAGCGCCTCGCCCCGTTCGAGCGACTGGGCCTGATCCGCTGGCGAGGCACCCGCATCGAGCTGGCAGCCGATGCGTTACCTTATGCCCGCGCGATTGCAGCGACATTCGACCCATATCGTTCTGACAGCGCGACGAGGTTCAGCTCGGCCATATAGTCCCGACCATTGCAGTCGCTCCAGCGAGCTCTCGAGCGTCGACGAATTAGCATGTGCGGAATGCTTGGGGAAAACACGTAGAGCGCGCCAGGGGGGCGGCGTGCGACAGGATCGGCATGGCCTCCACACCCGATCGCTGTCTGGATTGCACCATCGCCGGCACAGCCATCTGCGCGAGCATCGAGACCGATGCACTCGTCGCTCTGGCGGCCATTGGCAGGCGCCGGCAGTTTGCAACCCGGCAAGTGATAGCTTGGGCGGGGGACGCCAATCTGCTGTGTGCCAGCTTGGTCACTGGAATCCTGAAGGTCACTGCATGCAGCGCCGGTGGGCGCGAGCAGATCACATGCCTGCTTTTCCCGGGCGACTTCGTCGGCCAACTCTTCACGGACGTTACGACTCTATCGGTCACCGCACTGTGCCCGTCGGAACTCTGCCTCTATCCGCGCGAACGCTTCGAGCGGCTGCTGACCGCTTCGCCCCGATTGGGGCAGGCGCTGCTGAAGCGCACCCTGGCGTCGCTCAACGATGCGCGCGAACGCATGCTGACGCTCGCCCAAGGCAGCGCATCCCAGCGCGTGGCTGGCTTCCTCCTCGACCTCGCGGACCGCGCGACCCCGGGCGTCGGTGCGGACGGGCGCTTCGAGATACCGATCAGCCGCAGCGATATGGCCGACTATCTCGGCCTGACGATCGAAACGGTGAGCCGCCAATTGGCGCGGTTCCGGCAAATGGGGGCGATCACCTTCTGCTCGGGCGACCGCATGATCATCATGCGCAACCGCCTTTCCCTTGAGCACGCCGCCGAGTTCGGCTGAGGGCCGTTGCTGCCTCACGGTAAGCTTCGTCCACCGCATCCGTAGAGTTCCCGGTATCGGCCCGCCTCGACCGACTTCATCATCCTCATCGGACAATGAAGGAAGGATCCTGCTGCTCGCCCATGACGACAACGGACAGGAGGCCCGCATTCGAGCCGCGCTCGACCTGACCCGCGCTCTGGGCGGCCCATTACCTGTCTCGACGTCTCGATCGTGCCCAGAGGCGTCGCGGATTACGTCCCGATGGGTGGATCTGGTCGCCCCTGGCGGCGCGATCGCAAACATCGGCGCGCATGGCGCCAAGGTTGACCTGCATCTGGAGCGGCTCTGGTCCCGCAACATCTCGATTACGAAGCGGCTCGTCGACACAGTCGCCACGCCGATGCTGCTAAAGACGGTGAACGCGGGCAAAGTCGATCCCGCGCTGTTTCTTCCCGCTCGAAAATGCGGACAGCGTCGTCGATCGCATCCTGTGCGCTGCTGCGCTCACTGCGATACTCCGCTGAAGGCAGCGATGCATATGTTCAGCCAGATCAGTAAGGTCATTTTCAACGCATACGCGGTAGAGCATCATTTGCTCCTTCCATCTGGCTCAATCGCGAAGGGGTTAGCGATCTCATTTTCCGGTGGGGCAGAGCGCGCGTTGCCGCACTTACTCCGTGCGAGAGTGCGCCTTCGTGTTTGCGAGCATATCGCATAGCCGCCGGGCCTCTCCAGCGACCTTCTCGAGGCACGCCTCGGCGTGCGCGGATCTCATGTTCGGGACAATGCCATCGAGGCTCAGATGACCCATGTCCCGTAACCCGAACCCTCGCTCCAGATAGATGTCGAAGCCGGTGCGTAGCGCTTGTTGCTGGCCGACCTGCCTGAGCCAATCAAGCGTCGTACCCGAAGTGGAGATCGTCAGCATGTAGCGCCCGGATAATGCGGGCTGCGATCCACCGGCCTGAAAGGGCCGGAAAGCGCAGTGCGCGCCCATCACACGGTCGACATAGCCCTTGATCATAGCAGGGGGGCCGCCGAACCAGATCGGGTAGATGAGAATGATACCGCCGCTCTGACGCAGGCGATCGAGCTCGGCACCCACCCATGGTGAACGTCGATCGGCGTGATCCGCGCGCTCGACGTCCTTCAACACAGGATCGAATCCCATCGCATAAAGGTCCCGCACGATCGCCACCTGGCCCGACTTTCGGACCTCCTCGGCGTAGGTCTGGGCGATCGCGTGACCGAAGCTGCCCGGCGTTGGATTAGCGAGTATCATGTAATGATCGGTGGCGATCGGGGGCTGTGTTGCCGGCATGATTTTGAACCTTTCACCATCAGGCAACGAGAGTGTCCTATCCGTCAGTGCGCCACGAAAAGCGGAATTGGGCTTTTGGTGAGGAGTTCTCGCGTGACGCCACCGAAGATCGACTCACGCATACGGCTATGACCAAACCCACCCATCACTACGTAGTCGAACTCGTCGGTGGCCGCCGCGTGCAGGATAGCCACGCCCGCCCCTAGCGGCGTTGGCACATGTCGAACCTCGCAATGAACGTCATGCCGCGACAGGTACTGCGCCGCTTCCTCGGCCGGCGCGGATATCGAGCCGTCACGCGCTTCCAGAAGGACGACGCGCCACGCCTTTCGCAGCAGCGGTACTGCGGCGCGTAACGCGGCGCAGGCGGCGTCGGACCCATCCCAGGCGACCAGGGCGGTGTCGAGATCGAGGCGCTGGCACGTCTCGGGTACGGCAAGCACCGGACGGCGCGCCTTGACGATCACCTCGCTCGTCACACTCAGCATTTCGGGAAGCGAGCAACTGTCCAGCTTTCGATTAACGACGATCACATCTGCCAACTCAGCCGCGGCGGTCAGGCTCGACGCGACATCGCCCGTCACGTCGATCCAGTCGAACGGGACGTCCTCGGCCTCCATCCGTGCTTCGATCCGCGCCTTGTTGCTCGTCTCGCGCGCGGTTTCGTCAGCGAGGAGAACTGCCATCGCATAGCCATCATCAAACATTCCGCCACTCAGCGTCGGCGGAATATGCGTGACATCCATGCAGGTGAGGTGGCCGTCGAGCGTCCGCCCAAGGTCCAGCGCCGCCTGCAAGCGCGCCTCCTGGCCGGCATCGTCGTGAACAAGCAAGAGTATGTTCTTCATGAAAGGCCTCCTGAAAGTGCCAGCACAAGTCTAGAGCCGAGCAAAAGGCGTCGAACATTGTGGATTCTACGGACCCGCCGCTCCCGCAAGCGCGGCGACAAGTTCCTGCTGGCGCAAAGGCTTTTCAAGCACGGCGGCGAAACCGTTGGCGGTAGCGGCTTCGATCAGTCCCAGCGTCGGGTGGGCCGTGATCAGCACCGCCCGTCCGGCCCATCCTTTGGCGCGCAGGCTTTTCAACACCGCTATGCCGTCCCCGTCGGGCAGGCGATAATCGGCAACCAGCACATCGGCCTGCTTCGGCTCGCGGCTGTCGAGAAGCGAAGCGGCCGAGGCGTATGAGCGAACCTCATACCCGCGCCAGTGCAGCAAAAGCTGAAGCGATCTACGGACGCCGGCATCGTCCTCGACGAGCAACGCGCAGCGACCGGGCGTGTGGGTTTTCAACTCTGTCATACTCGCCCCGTCGATGTTGGGGCCTCAATCTGGCCCGCTGCGACGCTGGCGTATCTACGTAATTGCCCGGGTTCAGCGCCCCAGACCGGCCGCGAAGGCGACGCGAAGCGCATCGGAGAGGCTGAACACCCCGAGCTTGGTCATCACGTTGGCGCGATGCACCTCGACCGTGCGGGCGGAGATCTCCAGATCATAGGCGATGGTCTTGTTGGGCAGGCCGCGCGCCATCGCGTCGAGCACTTCACGTTCCCGCGCCGTCAGCCGCGCCACACGGATCTCGGCTTCACGGGCGGAGGCAAGGTCGTTCGCAGCATTGTCGAGCCGGTGGAAGCCGGCGTCCAGCGCCCGCAGCAGCGCCGCTTTCTCGAAAGGTTTCTCGAGGAAGTCCACCGCGCCGTTCTTCATCGCCTCGACCGCGATGGCGATATCCCCGTGGCCCGTCAGGACCACCACGGGCAGCATCACCCCGCGCGCGGCGAGTTCGCGCTGCACTGCCAGCCCATCCATCTCGGGCATTCGCACGTCGAGCAGAATGCAGCCATCGGCCGCGTCCTTCGCTTCGCGCAGGAAGGCGACGCCGCTCTCCCATGTCTTGACCGTGAAGCCGGAGGTTCGCAGCATGAACCCCGCGGATCGCCGGATCGCCTCCTCATCGTCGACGATGTGCACCAACCGCGCCTCAGTCATCGTCATCCTCCACCTCCGCGTTCATCACCGTGAAGCGGAAGATCGTCCCGCCGTCCTCGTTCGGCTCGACCCAGATGCGGCCTCCGTGCGCTTCGACGATCGTTCGCGAGATAGAAAGCCCAAGGCCCATGCCATGCTCCTTGCCGCTCGCGAACGCTTCGAACAATTTCGGGGCGATCGCTGCGTCTATGCCGCTGCCGGTGTCGGCGACGGATATCCTGACCATCGCGTCCTGCAAACGGGTTGAGATCGTGATCTCGCGGCGGCGGCAAGCCGATACCGCCTCCGAGGCGTTGCGCAGAAGGTTCACGAGCACCTGCTGGATCTGCACGCGGTCGACAATGACGCGCTGCGCAAGCGGATCGAAATCGGTGAACAGCCGGATGCCGTGCTGCGTCGCGCCGAGCAGCCCGAGACGCGTCGATTCGGTGATGAGCGCGGGCAGATCGTGAACACTGCGGTCGGTTTCGCCACGCGCGACGAAATCGCGCAGACGACGCACGATCTGACCGGCGCGAAGCGCCTCGTGCGCCGCCTCGTCCAACGCCTCGCGCAGGAGCGGGAGCATCTCCTCGACGCCGTCGGTGCCGATGAGGTCGCGCCCCGCCTCAAGATAGTTGGCGATCGCGGCGAGCGGCTGGTTCAGCTCATGCGCGAGCGTCGATGCCATCGTGCCCATCGCGCTGACCCGCGACACATGGATCAGCTCGGCCTGAAGCTCCTTCAAGCGAAGTTCGCCGAGCTGCTGGGCGGTCAGATCCCGGATGAAGCCGGTGAAGATCCGATGCCCCTCGGTCCGCGCCTCGCCGACCGACAATTCCATCTGGAAGCGCGTGCCGTCGCGGCGTTCCGCCGTGACGACGCGCCCGATCCCGATGATCCGGCGCTCACCGGTACGCTCGTAGTGCGAGAGATACTCGTCATGCCGCTCCCGGTCCGGGTTGGGCATGAGCATACTAACATTCTTCTCCAGCACCTCGGCTTCCGCATAGCCGAACAATCGCTCGGCCGCAGCGCTGAACGAAAGGATGCGCCCGCGCTCGTCGATGACCACCATCGCGTCCGGAACGGTCGCGAGGATCGAGCGGAAATGCAGCTCGCTTTGGCGATGCGCCTGCTCGATCGCATGTCGGCGCGTGATGTCGGCGATGCTCTGGCCGAAGCCCGTAAGCGCACCCGCGTCATCGCGCAGCGCCACCAGCAGCACTTCGGCGAAGAACTCGGAACCGTCCTTGCGCACGCGCCAATGCTCGGTGCGATGCGGCGATCGGGCGATGGCAGTTTCAAGGTCGCGCGCAGGGTGGCCGTCGGCGCGATCCGCGTCGGTGTAAAGCACCCCCGCGCTTTGTCCGATGATGGCATCGCGGCTCCAGCCGAGAAGACGTTCGGCCCCCACGGTCCAGCCGGTAACTCTGCCACGGACGTCGAGCAGCAGAACCGCGCGGTCGTACGTCGCTTCGACGAACCGGGCCAACTGCTCGGCAGTGCCGTCCTGATCGGTCTTGTTCGTCATTCCCGCCTGCGCGACCTCGTTCCGCCCATTGCGGAACCCGGCACCTGCGGAGGTGCCGGGCCCGATCGCCTGTTACCGCGTGCCGGGAGCGTCGTCATCGGGAAGATGAAATTCGTGCCAGATGCCGTTGAGAATGCCGAAGCCTACCGCCAGCCCGACACCCAACACCCATGTAAAATACCACATGATACCGTCCTTTTTAGTAGAAGTCGGGATTGGTCGCCACGTCTTGTGAAGTGACGCGTCCGAACATGATCCGATAGGCCCAGGCCGTGTAGGCGAGCACGATCGGCAGGAAGACGACCGTCACGAGCAGCATGATCCCAAGCGTCGAATCGCTGGACGAAGCGTTCCAGACGGTGAGGCTGGAATGGGCATCGACACTCGATGGCAGGATGTACGGGAACATCGACAGGCCGACCGTCGCGATGATGCCCGCCGCCGAAGCCGATGATCCCGCCAGCGCAGCCGCCTCCGATCGCCGGTTGATCCCGATCAGCGCGACCGTGGCCCCCAGGAAGCCGAGAACCGGCGCGAGCATGAAGATCGGGTGGAGATCGTAGTTCGTCAGCCATGCTCCGGCGACCGCATGCGTGGTCGTGTGCATGGGGTTGGAGGGGGCGAGCGTATCCGCAGCGCCGACCATCCGGTAGCCGATGCCGCCCCACGCCACGAAGGCGCCACCCAGTGCGAACAGGGTGAGCGAGGCGAACCCCGCCACGGTGCCGAACAACCGGGCGCGATCGTGCACGCGGCCGTGCTCCACCTTGATGGCAAGCCAGGCGCTGCCGTGAAGGACCAGCATCGCCACCGACAGCAGCCCGCAGAGCAAGGTGAACGGGGTGAACAGGCCGAGCAGCGTCCCTTGGTAGGTCACGCGCAGGTCGTCATCCAGATGGATCGGCGCACCGGCCAGCACGTTGCCCACCGCCACACCGAACACCAGCGCCGGCACGAGCCCGCCGACGAACAGCGCCCAGTCCCACCGCGTGCGCCAGGCACGGTCGGGATGCTTCGAACGGTACTTGAACGCCACCGGCCGCAGGATCAGCGCCGCGAGCACCAGGAACATGGCGAGGTAGAAGCCCGAGAAGCTTGCGGCATAGACGAAGGGCCACGCCGCGAAGATCGCGCCCCCGCCGAGGATGAACCAGACCTGGTTGCCTTCCCACGTCGGCCCGACCGAGTTGATGACCATGCGGCGTTCACTGTCGGTCCGGGCGACGAACGGCAGCAGCGCTGCGACGCCCAGGTCGAAGCCATCGGTGAGGGCGAACCCGATCAGCAGCACGCCAAGCAGCGCCCACCAGATCAATCTCAGTGTTTCGTAATCGAACATTGTTGCAGCTCCTTCAGGCGGCGAGCGCCGGGGTGGAGAAAGCCGTGTCGGCCGAGGCCTCTTCGGGATCATGCTCGACCGGGCCGTGCGCGATGGTGAGGAGGATGAGACGCACCTCGATCACCGCCAGTATGCCGTAGATCAGCGTGAACCCTGCGATGGTGGTGAGAATGGCGGCGGGTGTCAGGCTCGATGATGCGAGGAACGTGGGCAGCACGCCGTCGATCGCCCAGGGCTGGCGGCCCATCTCCGCGACAACCCAGCCCAGCTCGGTCGCGATCCACGGCAGCGGGATCGCCGCGACGGCAAGGCGCAGCAGCCAGCGATAGCGGTCGTGGCGGCGCAGCGAGACGACGAGGAAGCTGACGGCGAACAGCGCGATCATCGCGAAGCCGATGCTGGCCATGATGCGGAACGACCAGAACATCAGCGGCACACTGGGAACGGTATCCCAGGCGGCGGTCTCGATCTGGCGGGGCGTGGCGTTGGCAGGATCCGCGACATAGCGCTTGAGCAGAAGCGCGTAGCCAAGATCACGCTTGTGCGCCTCGAACGCTCCGCGCGCGGCCATGTCATCGGGCGCCAGCTTCAGCCGTTGCACCGCGCGATAGGCGATCTGCCCGGATGCGATGCGCTGCTGCGCCTGAAGGACGAGTTCGGACATGCCGGTTACGGTGCCACCCAGACTACGGGTGGCGATGAGTCCGAGCACCCAGGGCACCTGCACCTCGTAGCGGGTCTCGCGCGCCGCCGTGTCCGGCAGGCCGAAGATCGTCAGCCCCGCAGGCGCCGGCGCGGTATGCCAGGCGGCCTCGATCGCGGCGAGCTTCATCTTCTGGTTGTCGGTCAGCGCGTAGCCGCTTTCGTCGCCGAGCACGACCACCGACAGCGATGCCGCCAGTCCGAACGCCGCCGCAACCGTCATCGAACGCTTCGCGATCGGCACCCACCGGCCCTTCAGAAGCCAGAAAGCGGACAGCCCCAGCACGAGGGTGGATGCGATGACATAGCCGGCGCTGACGGTGTGGACGAACTTTGCCTGTGCGACCGGATTGAAGAGCACAGCCTTGAAGTCGCTTACCTCCATGCGCATCGTCGCCGGATTGAACGAGGCGCCCACCGGGTTCTGCATCCAGCCGTTGGCGATCAGGATCCAGAGCGCGGAAAGGTTGGTCCCGAGCGCGACCATGAAGGTCACGAACAGGTGTCCGACCTTCGAGAGCCGATCCCAGCCGAAGAACATCAGCCCGACGAATGTCGCCTCCAGGAAGAACGCCATCAGCCCCTCGATCGCCAGCGGCGCGCCGAAGATGTCCCCGGCATAATGAGAGAAGTACGACCAGTTGGTGCCGAACTCGAACTCCATGGTGAGGCCGGTCGCCACGCCGATGGCGAAGTTGATGCCGAAGATCCGGCCCCAGAACCGCGTCACCTGCCGCCACACCTGACGACCGGTCATGACATAGACCGCCTCCATGATGACGAGCATGAAGCTCAGCCCCAGGGTCAGCGGCACGAACAGAAAATGGTAAAGCGCCGTAAGCGCGAATTGTAGTCGCGACAGGTCGATCACGTTGGGGTCCACGGGCAGGGTCTCCTTTGCGCGACCCAATGCGCTGCGGCCCCTGCGCGCCGATATACGGGAAGTCCCGTATTCGGTTCGGACGGGCGGCCGCCTACCACGCCGGCATGGCCACCGCTCCCGCCGCATCGCCCGCCTCGCGCCAGTTCCTCGCCGCGATGAACACGCGCGCCCACGCCACCGCGATCCTGCTCCTTGCGGACACAGCGGGCGCGATCGGCTTCGCGCTGGGGCTGGCCGGAGCGGTCGCCCATGCCGCCGCGCACGAGCCGGTCTGGCTGTGGCTCGCGGTGGCGCTCGTCGCGGGGGTGACACGCGCGGTCCTTGCGCTGCTGGCGACACGCGCCGGCGCGCGAGCGGGTCGTGACATCACGCGCCGGGCGCGCCGCAAGGTCGTCATCGGTGCGCTCAACGGCGCGATGGGCGGTTCGGTGACGAGCGCGCAGCTCGTGACCGCCGCCGTCGACGAGGCGGGAGCGCTTTCGGGCTACGCGGCGCGTTTTGCCCCGGCGCGCAAGGCCGCCGGGGTAGCACCGTTGATCGTGGCCGCGGCGATAGCGCTCGCCAGCCCCGTATGCGCGCTCATCCTCGTCGTGACGCTGTTCCCGTTCGTGGCCGCGATGATCCTCGCCGGCGGTGCCGCCGCCGATCGGTCGAGGCGGCAGTTTGTCGCGCTGTCGCGGCTGTCGGCGCTGTTCGCCGATCGCGTGCGCGCGCTGCCGATCGTGCTCGCGTTCGGCGCGGAGGACCGCGAGACACGCCGGATCGGACAGGCGTCCGAAGACCTCGCGCGCAGGACCATGGACGTGCTGCGCGTCGCCTTCCTTTCGTCGGGCGGGCTGGAATTCTTCGCCGCCCTGTCGGTCGCGCTGGTCGCCGCCTATTGCGGCTTCTCGCTGCTCGGGCTGCTTCCGTTCCCGGCGCCCGAGCATCTTGAACTCGGTCCGGCACTGTTCGCGCTGACGCTCGCGCCGGAATTCTACGCGCCGATGCGTCGCCTCGCCGCCGCCTACCACGAGCGGCAGGCCGCCGAGACGGCGGCGGAACGGCTGGTGCCGATCGTGAACGTCGAAATGCCCGCGCCCATGGCGGCGGTCGCCGGCGCGCCCGCGATCCGGTTCGAGACTGTCCGGGTCCGCTACAGCGGTTCGGATTGCGATGCGATCGCGGACTTCACGCTCGACATCGCGCCCGGCGAGACGATCGCGCTGGTCGGGCCGTCGGGGAGCGGCAAGACCACCATATTGAATGTCCTGCTAGGGCTGACGCCGTTTGTCGAAGGTAGCGTCACGATCTCCGGAACACCGCTACAGCCGGGGCAGGGCGTGGACGCGTCGGCCGCCTGGGCGGGGCAGCACCCGATGATCCTGCCGGGCACGATCGCCGATGCCATCGCAAACGCCCGCAGCGGCGCGAGCCGGGCCGAGATCTCCACCGCCGCGCACCGCGCCGGCCTCGATCCGCTGCTTTCGAAACGAAAGCTCGGCCTCGACACCCCGCTCGACGAGCGCGGCGGCGGCCTCTCCGGTGGCGAACGCCGCCGCATCGGTATCGCGCGGGCGCTTCTCAAGGACGCTCCGCTCCTGTTGCTCGACGAACCGACCGCTCATCTCGATCCGCTCTCGGAAGCGAACATGATCGCCACGCTGGCGCAGGCGTGCGCGGGTCGTACCGCGATCATCGCGACGCACTCGGCGCGGCTGGCGGCCATCGCCGACCGGGTCATCATCATGAGGAACGGGCGATGAGCGCGCGTATCGAACACCTGCTCCGCCGCGAGACGGTGCGCAGCCGCCGTCCGCTCGCCGTCGCCGCGCTGCTGGCGGCTGCGGTGTCGATCGCGACGATCGGGCTGCTCGGCATCTCGGGGTGGTTCATCACCATGTCGGCAGGCGCTGGGCTCGCCGGCCCTCTCGTCGCGCGTGCGTTCAACTACATGCTGCCGGCCACCGCCATTCGCGCGCTCGCCATCGTGCGAACGGGCGCGCGTTACGGAGAACGCCTGACCAGCCACGGCGCGGCGTTCGCCGTTCTCGCACGCGTCAGGCCCGCGCTGTTCCGGGCGATCACCGATGCACCCGTGGCCGAGGCGCTGGCGCTCACCAGCGGCGAGGCGAGCGCGAGGCTGGTCAACGACGTCGCCGCGATCGAGATGTCGGTGGCGCGGCGCTCGGCGCGCTGGTGCGCAGTCGCTGCGATCGTCACCGGCTCGGGCATGGCGCTCCTCGGCGGCTACGCGGCTGCGTCGGCCGTGCTGACCGGGTGCCTGGCCACGGTGATCGCGGCGCGTGCGGCATCCGCGCGATTGCGGGGTGCCGGCCGTGCGATACAGCAGGCGGACGGACGGCTCAGGGCCATGCTGGCGATGCAGTTCGCCGCCACCGCCGAACTGCGCTGCTACCAGATGGTCGATGACGTCGCCGTCGCCGTGGACCGGCTCGGCGACGAACTTGGCGCAGCACGCGAGGCTCACGCCAAGGCTCAGGGTCTGGTCGACGGGATATCGGCGTTGCTCGGCGCGGCGGTTGCGGTGGTCGCCTTCTGGCTCGCCATGCCGGCAGGCGCGGCGGTGGCGGCGTTGACCGCTCTGGCCGGGGCCATGGCTGTGGAAGGTCTCGGCCCGCTGCTGCGCGACGGGTGCGAGCGCGAGGTTACCGCCGAGGCGCTGCGCCGGCTGGACGATCTGTTCGTGCATGAGGCTCGGCGGGCGCATGAGGGGAGGCCGGTGGCGCCGATCCTGACCCTCCCGGCGTGCAGGCCACTCGCTCCGAACGGCACGCGCATCGCGATCACCGGGCCATCCGGCAGTGGGAAGACCAGCCTGATCGAGGGGCTGATCGGGCTGCGGGAGATTGCCGCCGGCACCGTTGCCCTCGGCGGCACGGACGCGGCGTCGCTGTCGGTCGCAACCCGGCGCGCGATGTTCGCCTGGATGCCGCAGGATGCGCAGCTTCTGGCCGGGACCGTCCGCGAGAACATGCTGCTCGCCGCTCCGACGGCGGATGACGCGGTGATCTGGGATGCGCTGAAGGACGCTGCGGTCGATGAGGTCGTGCAGCGACTGCCACTTGGTCTCGATAGCTGGATCGGCGAGAACGGCGCGCGCCTGTCCGGCGGCGAGCGCCGTCGGCTGGCGTTGGCGCGCGCCTATCTGAAGCCCGCACCCTGGCTGCTGCTCGACGAACCCACCGAGGGTCTGGACGCCGAGACCGAGCGGAAGCTTCTGGCGCGGATGACGAGGCGGATCGCGCGAACGGATCAGGGTCTCGTCGTGGTCAGCCATCGCCGCGCCTTGATCGCGCTGTGCGAGATACGGTGCACGATGTCGGCCGAGCCTGGTGCGGTATCGCAAGCGGCATAGCGGATGCCGGAACCGCCGTCGTACCGCTCCGGCGATGGTATCGTCAGAACCCGACGATATTGTCCCTCAAGATGGGGCACGCCCGGAGCCGCCCGGGCAGGTGTTCCCGGTGATCTCGCGCTCGCACGAAGCGACGATGCGGTCGCGGATGTCCACACGCATCGCGTTCGATGATAGCGATGAGGTTCGCCACGCGATGCACATCGGTGATGCGCGGCTATCAAACGGGTTCGGCCAGAACGTCATCCTTGATCCGGTGGCAGGTCTCGTCCCAGATTTCCTGCGGCTTGCTGTATCGCCAAATCCCGACGGGAACCCCGTGGCTCAGTGCGCAAGCTCAGGATCGCACGCGTCCGCCGCGCCTGCTGAGCGCTGAGCAGCGTGGCGCAGGTAGTGCGGGCGCGTTCCTCGACCCGGCCCAGACATTCCGCGGCGTAGGTCGGCAGCAACGGCGACACGATCGAGTCGAAATGGTCGTGCTCGCAGCCTGAAAACGAGAAGATCGACTCGAGATAGAAGTCGAACGCTTCACGCAGCCCATGCCACTGCCCGCATCCGGCGAGCCACGGTGTCGAAGCGCCCGACGTGGTCAGGATCAGGAGCTGTTTGCCCTCCAGCAAGCCGTGGCGATTGCCCTTGCGAATGTCGCTGGAACTTAGTCCCGCGCCAAGCACGCGGTCGAGATAGCCGATCGTGATGGCAGGCGGTGCGCCGAACCAGATCGGATGCACGAGCGTGATCACGCTCGCCCGGCGGACCAGTTCCAGTTCCGCCTCCACATCGTCCGGGATGCGATACCCTTCCACGCCCGGCCGCTCGCTGGCTTGCAGCCGGGGGTCGAACCCGGTGGCATAGAGGTCGCGTACGATCGTAATCTGCCCACAAGCGCGAACCGTCTCGCGGTACGTGTCGACGATTGCGTGGTTGAAGCTGCCCGGCGCCGGATGGCCCAGCACAACAAGGTGCTCGATAGGTGCCGACCTTGATCTGGTTGCGGGGGTGATCCTCTCCTGCGGATCCCTTCGTGGGCGGCTCACGTCCACGCGTGCAATGGTGATGCTATTCACGTCATCCTCCTCGCTTGATCGAGGCAGGATCGCGGCTCTCCGACGTGCAATCGATCCGCAATTATACGGATGTTATACCAAAGCGCGCTGAGGCTGGGCGACTGCTAATCTGAGGAGCGCGATCTAGATTCGTTCTGAACAGTCTCGGCAACGGTGGCCGCCACGAACGCGCGACGCGTACACAGTCGCTGCCAATACGCGGAAATTGCAGGGCTGAATTTATAATCGAGTCCGATCGTCCGCGCCGAAAGAAGCGCATAGCCCACGCAGAGATCCGCCATCGTAAACCGTCCGCCGCAAAGCCAATCGCGATCGGCCAGCGCGCGTGAGAGGTGGCGCAGACGTGAGAAGAACCATTGAGTGTAGTCGTCGACTGCCTGCTGCAAACGCCGCTCCTCCGGTTCATGGTCGCGATAACGCAGAACGATCGTCTGTGGAAATGTCAGCGTCGCCTCACTCCGGTGCAGCCAGTCGAGCCACAGCCCATAGTCTGGCTCGTTCACGTCAACGGCAAGCGGCGTCGGTCCATAGCGTGTCGCCAAATACTGCGGGATCGCCGCAGATTCGGTCATTCGCACATCGCCGTCGATTAGCAACGGCACTGTTCCCAGCGGATTGCGCTCGAGAAATTCCGGCTGTTTCACCCGCGGCGGGAAAGGCAGGACGTGAAGTCTGAATGCGATGCCTATTTCCTCAAGCGCCCATAAGGCGCGAAACGAGCGAGTACCGGCACAATGATAGAGTTCGATCATTTTGCTTCCCCGAAAGTGCTGTCTCCACGCATCGACCGAGCCACCAGCAGGTGCAGGCCGATGGTCACCAGCACCACCGGTAGCAACGCGGCATAGCCGACGAGCAGTGAAGCGTTGCCAAAGGCCGGTTTCGCGAGATCGCTGATCGTGCCGAGATAGAGAGGTCCGCCGCCCGAGCCGACCAGAATCGCGATGAAGGCCATGATGGCGCCGGACATCGCCCGTCGCTGCGGGGGCGACCGATCTTGAACTACGGTCAGCGCGGGCGCGAGATACATGTTGAGCAACAGCGTCGGCAGCGCCAGACAGGTCAAGGCCGCGCTCCAGCCGGGCAGGAGGATGGCGCCGACGATGCCCGGGATCATCAACGCGAAAGTGACCGCCGGGAGCCAGGCATACCATCGCCGATCACGCCTGCCGAGACGGTCGGCCAGCCAACCAGCCGTAAATGTTCCGACGAACCCGGTGACCCCAAGCACCAAGGCGTAGTAGAGCGCGACCTCGTCGAGCGACATGCCCTTCACGCGCTTGAGCAGGGAGGGATTCCAGGCGAGCAGCGCGTACCCGACGAAGGCAGACGTCGCCGTGGAGCAGGTCGCGAGCAGCAATGTCCGATCGGCGAAATACGCCCGCATCGCTTGCGGGATCGATAGCGCCGCCGCTGCTACTGGCTGGGCATCCAACCCGCCGCGCGTCGGCTCGCGAATGATCAACGGCAGCGCGATAGCGAGGAGAATGCCCGGTGCGCCAACGGCAACGAAGGCCATGCGCCACCCGTAGCGTTCTGCAACGGCAGCACCTACCGCTGCTCCCAACGCCGAGCCGATCGGCACGCCCAGCGAATAGATCGCAAGACCCGTTCCCCGTTCCCCCGGCCCGAAATAATCGGACAACAGGCTGTAGGCGGGCGCTGCCCCACCTGCTTCGCCCGCGCCGACCAGCAGACGCGCGAGGACGAGCTGGGGGAAACTCCGCGCGAGGCCGCAGGCCGCCGTGAAGAAGCTCCATACTGCCATCGCCATGGCGATGAGCGGAACCCGCCGGTGGCGATCGGCGAACCACGCCACCGGGATGGCGCAACTCGAATAGAACAGCGCGAAGGCGAAGCCGGTGAGCAGGCCGAGCTCCGCATCGCTCAACCCGAACTCGGCCCGGATCGGTTCCTGCAGGATCGCCATGATCTGCCGGTCCATGAAATTGAAGGCGTAGACGATGGCCAGAACGCCAGCGACGACGAAGCGATAGGCGCTCCGCCGGGGAACGCCGACCTGTGCGGAACGCTCGTGCATTCACCCTCCTTCATGGCAGCTTCGTTCGAGCCTCTCCGAGCGCGTTGTATCAACCCTATTGTACAACAATCAACTGCTGATCGTTTGACAATCAGCTTGCGTACCGCTGCGTCCATCAATAGGCTCAGCCGAAAGACACAAGAGGTGCGAGAGAGATGCCGACCAACTCATCCAGTGCGCTGGGTTTCGATGCCGCGCGGCTCAACCGGATCGACGCGTTTTTTTGTCAACGATATTTGGCGAGCGGGCGGCTGCCGAACGCGCAGATCCTGATCGGTCGCGATGACGAGATTGTTCATTTCTCGAGCCTGGGTGCAGCTCGTGACGATTCGCCGAAGCCCATCGACGAACGCTCGATGTTTCGCATCGCCAGCATGACCAAGCCGATCACCACCGTCGGCTTCATGATGCTGGTCGAAGAGGGTCAGGTCGCCATAGACACGCTGGTGGAAGATGTGCTGCCCGAGTTTCGCGACGTCGCGGTCTATGCAGGAACTGTCGGAAACGCGCGGTTCGAGACAAAGGCCGCCACCGCCCCGATGCGGATGCTGGACCTTCTCCGACATACGTCGGGCCTTACCTACGGTTTCCAGAACATATCTCCGGTCGATGCGGCATATCGGGCGGACAAGGTGGACGCCGATCGCGTGGACGGCTGGTATGGTGGCAACGACCTTGATCAGTTCGTCGCCGGGCTCGCCAGCCTGCCGCTCGAATTCTCGCCAGGCGAGGCGTGGAATTATTCGGTCTCGACCGACGTCCTCGGCGCGGTGATCCAGCGCATTTCAGGCATGCCGCTCGACCAATATCTGACCGATCGCATCTTCCGACCGCTCGGTATGGACGATACCGGCTTCACGGTGCCGGCGAACAAGGTCGATTGCCTGACGGACTGCTACCTGTTCACGCAGGACAAGGGCCGGCTACTCTACGACCGCGGTGCCGAAAGCAGGTGGTTGCAGACACCACGTCTCATTTCCGGCGGGGGCGGGCTGATCTCGACCGCATTGGATTACCACCGCTTCTGTCGCATGCTGGCCGCTAAGGGGACGCTCGACGGCGTGCGATTGCTCGGCCGCAAGACGATCGAATTGATGACCGCAAACCATCTCCCAGGACGATCGGATCTGGCCAGCCTGTCGCGCTCGATGTTCAGCGAGACGCAGAATGCCGGCATCGGGTTCGGGTTGGGATTCGCGGTGACGCAGAACCCTGCCTTGGCGATGATCCCCGGCTCGGTCGGCGAATTTTACTGGGGCGGCATGTTCTCAACCTTTTTCTTCATCGATCCCGTCGAACGGATCCACGCGATCTTCATGACCCAGTTGGGACCATCGAACACCTATGCGATCCGTCGCGAATTGAAGACCTTGGTCTATTCGGCGCTGACCTGACGCTCAGCCATCACGATAGCGCGCGCGCAGGCTGATTTTGTCGATCTTACCTGTCGCCGCCAGCGGGATAGCCGGCAGCCGGATTACGGCATCGGGCACCCACCAGGAAGCAACACGGCCCTTGAGCGAACCGAGCAGTTCCGCGTCGGTGATCGCCTCCCCCTCCCGCAATTCCACCACGAGGATCGGCCGCTCGCTCCATTTTGTGTCATTGCGGCCGATAACCGCCGCCAGGCTCACCTGCGGCAGCGCGCAGATGATAGCTTCGATCTCAGCCGGATTGATCCATTCGCCGCCCGACTTGATGAGATCCTTTGCGCGACCGGTGATCTGCAGATTACCTTTGTCGTCGATCCGCGCAAGGTCGCCCGTATCGAACCAGCCGTCGTCGTTGGTCGCGGGGAGATCCTGTCCAAAATACCGCTCGATCACGGCACCGCCGCGGACATGCAGCCGTCCCTCCTGATTGCGCTGGTCGCGCAGCGGCACGCTGTTCTCGTCGGCCAGCATGAGGTCGACGCCAAGCGCGGGTCGGCCGGAAACATGAGGATCGCGGTTTGGATCACTCAGGACCCCAAAGACGCCGACGGGTGCCATCTCGGTCATTCCCCAGCTGGTCTGGACGATGACGCCGAGCTGATCTTCCAGGCGCCGCATCAATGCAGGCGGCAGCGACGCCCCGCCGGAGATGATCCGTTTCAAAGACGGCAGCCTTTCACCGGTCGTTTCGAGATGTTCGCACAGCCCGAGCCAGACGGTCGGTACGCCGACCGCGACCGTCACGCCTTCGCTGGCAATCAGCCGAGCCAGGCTGGCGCCGTCGGTGTGCCGACCTGGCAACACGAGTTTGCCGCCACTCGCCGGCACTGCGAACGGGAAGCCCCAGGCACTCGCATGAAACATCGGCACCACCGGCAGCACGGCGTCGGCGCTGGTGGTGCCCAGCACGTCGGCCTGGAGGAGGCGCAACGTGTGCAGGAAGTTCCCACGATGCGTGTAGGTTACCCCCTTCGGCGCGCCTGTCGACCCGGACGTGAAGCAGAGTCCGCAGGGTGCGTTTTCGTCGAACCTCCCCCACCGAAATTGGTCGTCTTCCTGAGCGATCAGCGGCTCCAATGCGGTGAGCTTGATATGGCCGATGGAAGAGCTGAAGTCGTCACCATCAATGACCAAGATGCGTTCGACAGACGGGGCGTCTGCGATCACACGGTCTGCCAGCGGCACCTGATCGGCGCTGACGATAAGGATCCGAGCTTCGGACTTGACGAGCATCGTCGCGAGGTCGGCCGGCGTCAGTCGCGGGTTCAGCGTGTGGCAGACCCCGCCCATGCCCATGATCGCGTACCAGACCTCGACATGAGCTTGCGTGTTCCACGCCAGTGTCGCCACGCGGTCGCCGAAGCGTGTTCCGAGAGCATCTAGGACGCGGGATACGCGGAGCGCGCGCGCGCGCAGACCGGCATAGCCGATCCGTGCGATCGAGCCATCCGGACGCGCGGTCGCCACCTGCGTGTCCGGGTGCCATTTGGCCGCGTGATCGAGGATCGCGTTCAGCGTCAGCGGGAAGGACTGCATGGATCCGTCAATCATCGACATTTTTCCGCGTTCGGGGGAAGGATGGGCGCACCGACACCGACATTTGCTGTCCACGGCTGAGTGCGCGCCGCGTGCCGTCGACAGACGACCTGCTCGTGAAGGCGAAACTGCGCATCCATGAGGTGCACGGCAGGGCGCGGCGCATCGGTGAAATGCATGTAGGAACCGTTCTGGGAGAACGGCATCCAGGCCGGCTGGCGCGGCGCGCTGGGTATGCCTGTGCAAACGAACGCCTCCCAATAAGCGAGCATCGCATCCGAGAATGCCCGCTCGCCCTCGTTGCTCGGCACTTTCGGCCAATTCACCGGCGTCTTGTTGATCGTGCCGAAAATATAGGGCACTTCGCTCTCGTGGAACACGTGGTAGCCGGCCGCGTCCGCAGATTCGTAGCCATGATCGAAGTAGTAGAGGAACGCCGCTACGCCGACGTTAGCCTGGCTGCGAACCAAGCGTTGCGACGTCCAACCGAAGAGACCGTCGCGCGTTGCCGCGAGCATGCTGTCGTCGATGTCCCCCGACGGATAGAACTCCAGGAAGCTGTCGGCCAGATCTCCGTATCTATCGCGAATTGTCGCCTCGTAATGGCCCGCATCGACCGGCGGCGTGCTCAGGAAGCGGCGCAGGGACCGGATCTCACCGCTGTTGAAGCCGGTGAGGATGGGGACGCGCGCCTGTTCGCCCCGATCGAAGGTATCGATCAGTTGTCGCCTGAACATATATCCGTCCAAGGTGCCGCTGGCGACGAAGCCTGCCCGTGCGGCGGCGATGACCAAGGAAGACGCATTAAGGGCGCGCAAGTCGGACACGTGCTTCGCACCCATGGCGGCGGCAAAACGCTCGCCCGTGCCCTCCGCCGATGGAACGCCGAACGATGGGCGCTTCAGTTCGGCCATGCTCATCAGGCCGGCGCTCTGCGCGATCGCCCGTGCGAAGAGCCCATGTGCCAAGGGAGTGGCCAAGAGATTGACGACGCTGACGCCGCCTGCTGACTCCCCGGCGATCGTCACCTTCGCCGGGTCCCCGCCGAAGGCTGAAACATTCCGTTGGACCCAGCGCAGCGCCGCCAGTTGATCCAGAAAACCGTAATTGCCGGAGACGCCGTGCGGTGATTCCGCGCTCAGTTCGGGATGCGCCAGGAAGCCGAGAACGCCGAGGCGATAGTTGATCGAGATCACCACCAAACCACGCTTCGCCATGGCGGCACCATCGAAGATGCTTTCCTGCGACGATCCCGCGAGCAGGGCCCCGCCATGGATCCAGAACAGCACAGGCGCGTGCTTCGCCCCGACCGGAGCCCAGACGTTCAGCGTCAGGCAGTCCTCGCTCTCTGCCGGATAGCTCTCCAGGTAGATGCTGGTCTTAGGGAATGGTGGTTGCGGACAGGCGGCACCGAACACGCGAGCATCGCGTACGCCGCTCCAGCGAGCGAGCGGCGCAGGAGCCTTCCAGCGCAGTGTTCCCACAGGCGGCTGCGCGTAGGGGATGCCTTTGTACATCTCCACGCCGTCAATCTCGACGCCCCGTACGATGCCCGCCGGCGAGCGGACGACCGGCGCGGGCGTTGCCGCCACGGCGCTTGCGCCAAGCAGCAGGGCGGCCATCGCGCTGCAGAACCCCTGTCCCATCCTTGATCCCCCTCCAGCCATAGCACCGCAGAGCCGGCGTCGGCGGATTATCGTCCCGCGATCGCAACCGACCGCTGGTCTTCGGTCGTTCGACCCGGTGAGCCTCAGCCGATCACCTTGTTCAATCGCAGCCAAAGCTGCTGATCGAAGTCCTTGTCGTTCACGGCGTTGCCCATGCGCACCACGATCAGCTTTCGGCTGGGCACCACGAACAGCCGGCGATCGAGCGCCCCTAACGCCCCGACCAGATCGGCAGGGGCCGCCTGGATGAGCGGCCCCTCATGCCGGCCGGTCAGGCGCATCGTGTAAGCGCTGCCGTTTAGCCACCAGAGCCGGCCATAAGCGGGGTTGGTCACCGAGCGGTCGAACATGGCGTCGAGATTCGCTTCGGAGACGATGCGCCTGCCGTTCGTCGCGAGCCCCCGGTCCAGAACGATCTGGCCGAAGCGCGCGACGTCGCGCGGCGAGGTCACCAGGCCTGTCGGATTCCCGACGTCAACGAAAACCGCGGGTCGTTTCCGCCACGCAGTATCGGTCATCCCGGCCGGGCCGGTCAGCCAGTCGTGCGTGATCGTCTCGAGCGGCTGCTTGGCGGCGGCAGCTAGCACGCGCTTGATGACCGCATAGACCTGCGTGTTGTACAGGAAAACCGCGCCGGGCGGTGCCGCGTAGCGATAGTCGATGCCCAGACCGGAATTCATGTTGAGCAGGTTGATGACCTTGATCCCCGCCTCCTGCTCAGGCGATGCCTTGGACCAGCCGGCGCCGATGTATGCGGTAACCGGCTGCTGCACGTCGATCAGATGCTTGTCGATCGCGATCGCGACCAGCATCGAAACGAAGCTCTTCTGTTGCGAGGCGACATCCTCGAGAAGCGCACCGTCCTTATTCTGCCCGTAGGTGAAAAGCCGATAGCGCGGATCGTCCGGCGCCGGCCAGTTCTTCTCGATCACGACCTTGCGGTTCTGGATGACCAGAAAACCCGTCGTGTTCTGATGGTGCACATATTCGAGCAGTTGATCCATCACGGGCGAAGTGGATGCCTGCCGCGCGGTGGCTGGAGTCACTACCGGTACGGAGATCGCCGCCAACAGCGAGAGCAAAGCTGCTGCCGCTGGCATGCGAACGGACAATTTACCCATCTACCCTCTCCCTTTCAGGCTCTGGAGGTGCTGGAACCGGCCCGATCGATCGGGCACGACGCGGTCAATCGTGCCGCAGAATGGCGGCCGACGCCTCCGCGTCACATCGAGATGGCGAATTCCATGATACCGACCAAAACTCCTTCGCTCCTTGCGGGTGCTCCGTACTTCCGGGGCTGCCACGCATCGACCGGTTCTCTTTTGTATGAAATGCGCGCCCCGACGCAACCTTTTTGTCGTGCTATTTTGAGAATCGTCGAACAATAAGTTTATCGCTCAGCCAGACGCGAGTGCGAGCCTCTGATGACCCGCCCGGCGTGCGCCGCTGCGGGGGATGTGTGCGCGGTGTCCCGCTAGCCAGCGGAGTCGATGTGGATGACGATCCTGTCCGAAGCGATACGTCCTTGGGCCTCGCCTCCAGTACGCGGGCACGGCACGCACCGTATCCATGGTGTGGATCTTCGGCGTTGAATCCTATTCGACCATGATTTCGTCGCGGAAGCCATGATCCCCGGCCCCCTTCGGTATCGCTCGGTGCCCAGGATAGCAGGCCATTTCGATCTCTGCGACCTGCTGGACCACCACTCTTATATGGGGGTGCGAACGTCGTATTGGAGCGAGGTGAGTGCTAAGCACCACGCGATGCCGCGAGCCCCAGAGTCGGCCTGCCACCGCTTGCATGCAAGTCCGGGAGGTCGACGCCCGGCGCTGCAACAGGGCATCGCGCTCGGCCACCACTGGCGTGCACGGACCCGTTAGCGGCGCCACCAGCGATGTGCCCCTATTGGTTGGCGATGGCTCAGGTCAGGCGCCGGCGGTGGAAAGGGGAAAATCCGTCGGAAGCCGCGTGCCATGCGCAAGCATGATGCGGGCAACCTCCTTCTGCATGAAATACAGGATCTGGCGCGCGCCTTCGCTCGCCTCGTCCGCGTCACGGACGCGAAGCGCCCCACGCACCTGGCGCCAATATTCGTAGGGGCCACCGCCTTCCCTGAGCGCCAACGCGGCATAGGAATAATGGAAGCGGGTCTTTCGTCGAACAGATTCGATCATTCTTTGCGTGTCTGCGCTCGCGGTTTCGGCCATGGCGCTGAAGATCGCTTCGCTCGTTTCGATGATCTGTGCGGCTGGCGCCCGATCTTTGGCCTCGTTTAGCAGTTGATCAATCATCGCCAACATGCGGGAGATCTGTACCGGCGTGCCACGAAGGCATGCGAAGCGGGCCGCGAGGCCATAAAGCGCGGCTCGCGCCTCATAGAGATCGAAAACCTCTTCTACAGTGGTCGCAGAGATGCGTGCACCTCGGTTTTCCTCAATTTCGACCAAGCCGTCTTCCGCGAGCGTCCGCAGCGTGCGCCTGACTGTCGAACGACCGACACCGAATTCCGAGCACAGCCGCGCCTCGCGTAGCCAATCACCCGGAACCAGCTCGCGGTTCTGGATACGCACGCGGAGCGCATGAGCGATATCGTCCGAACTTACTGAAGCAGCACCGCCGGACTTGTCGTCGCGGCCTGCCAGCCCCGCTTTCACCGCCTCTGCCAAACTCATCTGCTCCTGGATCGTTTACGGCCGAGAGCAAGCGGCCAAATGCTCGCAATTTCCTGTATTGCTCAGCAATCTTTACGGCAACCCCCCGTCGCACCTAGCCAATAATCGTCGGACAATTCATTTGCATTGCACAACGATTCTGTGACAAAGCTTGTGCGGCGCCGTGAACGAGCGCCTTTAAAGAGGGAGGATGCATGCGAGGCTTTCTTGCCACCACCGCCATGCTGTCGCTCGCCGCGGCTAGTCCGGCGGTCGCACAGAACGGCGCAACCGATCGTGTCGACGCCACAGCGGACCAGACGGGCGCCAGCGTGGGCGACATCATCGTCACCGCGCGCAAACGCGAGGAGAGCATCAAGACGATCCCGGGTACGATCTCGGCGATTACGAGTCAGCAGCTTGCAGCAAAAGGACCCATCGTTGGAACCGGCGACCTGCTGAGCACCATCCCGGGCGTCCGCTTCAACAATCTGACGGCCTCGAATCTTTCCGAGATCTCGATACGCGGTTCGGGGACGCAGCGTGCCACGGGCGCAGACGCGGCGGTGGGCCTTTATGTGAACGGCGCCTATATCGGCAGCAGCACGCTCGGCGGCCGCAATTTCAAGCAACTCGATTATTTCGACATCGAGCGCGTCGAAGTGCTCGAGGGACCGCAGGGCGGCCTTTACGGGCGCAATTCTGAATTCGGCGTGGTCAACCTCGTCCTCGCGAAGCCCGCTTTTGAAAATTCGGGCTCCGTCCGCGCCATCTACACCGGAGGCCTGGAGCAGGGGCGCCTCGCCGGTGTCGTCAATCAGAAGCTCGGCGACGACTGGGCCGTGCGTCTCGGCGGCGAAGTCTATGGTCAGTCCAAGGGCTTCTACTATGATCCAAACGCCGGTAAATATTACGACAATACCAGCGGTTACACGGCACGAGCCCAGGTCCGCTACCGGCACGGCCCCCTCGACGTGACGCTCTTGGCAGACGGTCAGGACATGAAGCTTCCGACCTTCTCGAATGCGTCGATCGTCCCCGGAGGCGGCGTGAACCCGCAAATCCCGCGCGGCTACTTCAGCGACCGCTTCACCATCCCGCACAGCACGATCGACGGCATGCAGCAGAAAGAGCAGCGGGCGATGCTGCTGGCGAGCTATGACCTCGGCTTCGCATCGCTGCAATCGACGACGATGTACAACCATTGGCATTCCAGCCAGCAATATTCGAGCTCGAATATCGATCTGGCGACTGAGGCGATGTTCCAGTCGCTCGGCGAGATCGGTGCCTATCCGTTCGCACAGGTGACGACCGACGTCCGCGAGCGGAGCTTCTATCAGGATCTTCACCTGACCGGCACGGCTTTGGATGGCCACCTTTCCTATATCGCCGGTGGCGAATATCTCGAACAGCACGACCAGTATCGGGTAACCTCGGCGACCTCGCCCTGCCGCCTTACGGCGACATCCGCGCTCTGCACGGGCACACCGGCTCAACCCGTGTGCATCAAGGCGATCCCCACCGCGATCGACTGCCCAGCGGTGTTCCCGCTGGCGTTCGGCACGGACAATCGCACGAAGCAGCGCGTCCGGTCGTACGCGGGCTATGTTTCGCTGACCTACACGCTCGGCGATTTTTCACTTAACGGTGAGGGCCGCGTCACGCATGACGACAAGTCGGCGGCGTTGATCGGTTACGCATTATATACGAACACGATCACCAAGCCTTTGACCGACTTCGGCTTCAAGGCGACGCAGCCGACCTGGACGGTGACCGCAAGCTACAAACTGCCGAACGCCACCCACACTTTGCTCTATGCCAAGGTCGGCACCGGATATCGCGCCGGCGGCGTGAACAACGGCACCTTCGTCGCGGGAGCACCGAATCCATACCAGTTCAGCTATGGAGACGAGACGACGATCAGCTACGAAGCCGGCATCAAATCGAACGTCACGCCCAACATCTACGTGCGCCTGAACGGCTATCTCTCACGGACCAAGGACGCGATCGCCAGCATCACTGACGGCTGCACCGTCAGCAACGCCTGCGGCACCGGACAGCAAACCTTCAACGTCAACGCCGGCACGATCCACGCCAAAGGTGTTGAAGGCGCCGTCGACAGCCGCTTCAACATCGCGGACGGTTCGCTGACGCTGTCAGCCAACGCCTCTTGGCAGCGTGCCATCTATGCTAAACTGCCGAGCGGCATCGCCGGCCTGCCGACGCTCGCGTCCGACGTTCCCCAAATTCCGGACTGGACGATGTCGGCCAGCGCAAACTACCGCCACAGCGTGACGGACACGATCACGGCATTCGGCAACGTCACCTACACGGGCCAGCGAGGTGGTATCCAAGATTCGATCACGGCCGCCACCCCTGCCCTGACCCTGTCCGACTTCGATCTGTTCAGCTTGAACATTGGGATCGACGTGAAGCGCTTTGAAGCCACCTTCTTCATCAAGAACTTCACCAACCAGATCTTCCAGGCTCTCAAGTTCCAGCAGGCGGGCTTCCCGCTGTCGGCCCGCTTCAGCCAGCCGCGGACCTTTGGTGGCAGCGTTTCCTACAAGTGGTGACGCTCTCCGCCGGCGCCGATCGGGCAGGGTCGACGCCGGTGCGACGGTCGTGTTCCCCCATGCAGGCTATAGCGGACGACAGATGATGCAGTCACGTGCCGACACTTCCAGCATCCGCATCGCGCTGATGGCATCCATGGGTGCCGCGGTCGAATGGTACGACTTCTTTGTCTATGGGACGGCTGCGGCACTGGTATTCCCCAAGATCTTCTTTCCGCCCGAACTTCCGTTGTTTGTCGCCCAGATCGCGTCGTTCAGCACCTTTGCCGTCGGCTTTATCGCCCGGCCGATCGGTGGGATGGTGTTCGGGCACATCGGAGACCTTCACGGTCGCAAGCGCGCGCTGGTGCTCGCCATGGTGGTCATGGGGCTGGCGACGACCGGCATCGGCCTGTTGCCGGGCTATCCGACGGTGGCCACGCTCGCGCCGCTGCTGCTGATCGTCCTGCGTTTCGTGCAAGGCCTCGCTGTCGGCGGACAATGGGGCGCGGCCGCCCTTCTCGCCATCGAAGCCGCGCCGGCGGGCCACCGCGGCTTCTACAGCAGCTTCGTCCAGTTGGGCGTGCCGCTCGGCGTCGTGCTCGCAAATCTTGTGTTTCTGGCGGTCGGCGCGCTGGTCGGTCCGTCGGCATTCGCGTCGTGGGGCTGGCGGATCAGCTTTCTCCTGAGTGTCGTGCTGATCCTGATCAGCGTCGTCATCAACCGCACGGTCGCGGAGGAGGCGCCGAGCGAAAGGCCCAACGGCGCGGCGCGCCCGGCCTCCCCGATCCTGACCGTGATCCGCAACCATGGATGGGACATCCTGCTTGCCGGAGGCGCGTTCGTTGCCAACAACACATGCTTCTACATCGCGATCACCTACGTCATCGCCTACGGCACCGCGACCGTCGGACTCGACAAGCAGACGATGCTGCTCGCAGTGATGGTCGGCAGCGCGGTGATGATCCCGGCGCTCATCCTATGCGGCCATCTCTCGGACCGGTTCGGACGCGCACCGGTCTTCATCGCCGGCGCAGTCGCATCGGGACTTTGGGCGTTTGCCGTCTTTCCCATGATCAACACCGGGTCGCCCGTCGCGGTTACGGCGGCGATCACGGTCGAACTGCTCGCGATCAGCCTGATGTATGGCCCGCAAGCCGCGTTGTTCGCGGAGCTCTTTCCCAAGCACGTCCGCTATTCGGGCGCGTCGCTCGGATATCAGGTGGGCTCGGTGATCGGCGGCGGCTTCGCACCGATCGTTGCGACGGCGCTGGCCGCGCGCTACCATTCGACAGTACCGCTGGCCTTCTATCTTCTGACCATGTGCATGATCTCGCTCGTCAGCGTCGTGGTGCTCACCCGCAGGGCGGCAACGCGGCCCGTGTATCTGGATTAGCGTCGAAGGAGATCGCGCATGACCACTACCACCCGTCGCGGGTTCATGGCCGGCGCCACGGCCTTGCCTCTCTCAGCCGGAGCCTCGGCTCTACCGCTATCGGCAGCCCGGGCCGCACAGCAGGACGCCCCCGCCACCAGGGTCTCCGCTGACATCCAGCGCTACATCGGGTTCGGCAACAAACAGTCCGGCGGCGTCGGCGACAATGCCTGCGGTGACTGGTTGGCCGGCGAACTGGAGCAGGTGGGGTTTCGGATCGAACGTCAGCAGATCAGCGCACCCTATTTCGAGGCGCGACGCACTGATCTGGTGTGCGGCGACGCCAAGGCAAGTGTCTGGCCCCAGCCGATCGTCGTACCGACGGGCGCCGCCGGGGTGACGGGCGAACTCGTCCGCATGGATAGCGATGGCCACTGGCAAGGCGAGATGAACGGGGCGATCGCCTTGCTCGATTTGGCTGCCGCGCGCTGGTCCAGCGCGGTCGCCAAGGCGATTCGAGATCCGGTTTCCGCCGCCTTCGCAGCGGGCGCGCGCGCGGTGGCCGTGATCACCAACGGCCCTACCGGCAAAATCATCGCGCTCAACGCCGATGGCCGCCAGCCGATGTTTCCGGGGCCAGTGGCGCTGTTGGCGCCGCGTGACGCAAAGCCCTTCCTGGCTGCAGCGGTCCGGCGATCGGCGGCGACGCTCACCGTGACGGGCGATGGCGGCCGGCGGCCGGCGTTCAACTTCGTCGGCCGGCTCAATCGCGGCGCGAAGCAGTGGCTGGCAATCTCGACGCCGCGCTCGGGCTGGGACATCTGTGCTGGCGAGCGCGGTGGCGGCATCGCAGTCTGGTTGTGGTTGGCGCGCTGGGCGAGCCGCAATGTGAAAAGCCACAATCTCGCATTCGTGTGCAACACGGGTCATGAATATGAATATCTCGGCGCGGCGCAGTCGTTGAAAGCAATCGCGCCCAAGCCCGAGGAGACCTTCTTCTGGCTCCACCTCGGCGCGAACGTGGCTGCGCTCGACTGGCTCGAGACGCCCGGCAAGCTGATGCCCCTGCCCAACGTGGATTCGCAGCGCTGCCTTTCGGTCAGCCCCGAGCTGCTGCCTGTCGCCCGCCGGACCTTTGCGGGTCATCCCGGCTACGAGGTGCCATATTCCCGGGATACCTTCTCGGCCGGCGAACTGGATGAGATCACCGCTGCCGGCTATACGTTGGCTGCGGGCGTGTTCGGCATCCACCGCTTTCACCATGTCGCGGAAGACGACGAGCGTTGCATCTCGCCCGCTATCGTGGCGACTGCGGCGGCAGGGTTCCAGTCGCTGGTCGCCAACGTGATCGGCGTCTAGACCCACCGCTTTAAGCGATGGTCGGAGTTCGTCCTTGGTCAACCATGTTGTGTCGCGCACGCCATCGCGGCGATCGCTCGAAAAACGGGATCGGATCGGCGAAGCCGTCCTCTCGGCGCTGGGCGACCACGGAATCGGCAAGCTTACCCATCGTCTCGTCGCGCAGACAGCGGCCGTGCCGATCGCCGCCACCACCTATCATTACGCGACCAAGGCGGACATGGTCGCCGATGCCTTCCAACGACTCCTCGGCTCCTATCTGACGTCGTTCGAGCGCATCGCCGATCGACAGCGCCGCGGCGAAGGCCATCTTCGCACTCTCGACGACCTCGTCACTCGACTGACCTCCAATGCGGCCGGCCTTCATCGTTCTACAACACTCGCATGGTGCGAGCTCATGCTCGATGCTGCGCGCACGCCTGAAGGTCATGCGCTGGCCCGGCGCTGGTTCACCGACCTTGAGCGGGCATGGACAAACGTGGCCGCCGCACTGGGCGGCGATCAGGACGCAATGACGATCAACATCGCGATCGACATGACGATAGGTTTCCTCTTCATCGTCCTGGCGCTGGGCCTGACCGCAGAGCAGGCGGTGGCGCTGCGCCATGGCTCTCCGATTGAGGCGCTACTGCCGAGGCCGGCGGCGGAGCGGGACACAGCGGAAAACCCGCCGCCCAGCCCGAAGGCCGCAAAGACGAGAGCGGCCATTCTCGCCAGCGCGATCGATCTGCTCGTCCATCACGGCGTCGGGGCCGTTGGGTATCGCACGGTCGCCGCCGGTGCAGGTGTAGCACAGAGCGCCCCTGCATATTATTTTGGATCGATCGAACACGTGATCCGCGCTGCCGAGGCGATCTTGTTCGAACAGGCTCGCGAGCGCTACCGCGAAACGACATCGATGCTGTCGCGCCGGCCGCTGACCCTTGATGACCTTGCCGACGCCACCGCTGCCGTCTTCGTCCGCGAGGCGACCGAATACGCCCAGGCGTCTCTCGCCCATTATTCGATCTGGCTGGAAGCGGCGCGCGGTGCGGCACTCCGACCCGAGGTCCAGACGGCCATTGCCGACCAGACCGCAGGCTGGCGACGGCGCTTATTCCAACTTACCGGGCGTGAGACGGAGTTTGGTATAAATGTTCAAGCATTGTTCGTAGGGTGCCATGTGCGCTCACTGGCATGTGGCGTAAACCTAGCTTTCTTGGCGGATTTTCGCGGGCAGGTTTCCACGCTGCTGCGCCGAGCATCGCAAGATCCGATGTAGTACATTCTTTCAATAAATGGTTGACGGATCTTGCCGTGCCGCAGTATCGCTTGCCCGAAGCAGGGAGCGTGACCGAGGGTGAGCGTAATCGAACGAAAGAGCGGCGGTGTTGCCCACCTCCGCTTCAGCAACCCTCCGCTCAATGCGCTGTCTGTTGGCGATGGGCTGGTCAGGAACCTCCACCAGGCGGTTGCGCGCGCACTGGCCGATCCCGAGGCCGAAGCGATCCTGCTCTCGGGTGATCGCAACCGGTTCAGCGCGGGCGCCGACATCAGGGACTTCGATGCGGACCCAGCCCGGGTCGAGGCGCTGCGCGACCTGTTCTCTCTCATCGAGCAGTCGGACAAGCCGGTGATAGCGGCGATCGACGGCCTCTGCCTCGGCGGTGGGCTGGAGCTGGCGCTGGCCGCGCATTACCGCGTCGCTGCGCCTACCGCGCAGCTCGGGTTCCCGGAGATCACCCTGGGGCTGTTGCCCGGTGGCGGGGGCACGCAGCGCGCACCACGTCTCACAGGTGCCGTCGTGGCGCTCGACCTGATGATGTCGGGCAAACCGATATCCGCGGCGCGCGCGCTCGAAATCGGGCTCGTCGACGAGCTCGCAGGCTCCGATCCGGTCGCTTTCGCGCTCGCGCGACACGCGGCCGGCGCCTACGCCTCGGCCTGCTGCGTCGGAGAGCTGCCGTCACCGGCCGACCTTGCCGCGGCAGTCGCTCACTGGGCGGACAAGCGTTCGCCGTCCCTCGCGGCGCACCAACTCGTCGCATGCGTCGAGCAGATCGGGCGCGGCTCGCTGGCAGAAGGCCTGGAATTTGAGGCGCAGGCGTTCGGCGAGCTCTTGGCATCGCCCGCATCGAAGGCGTTGCGGCATGGCTTTTTCGGGCGACGAATGGCCGCGCGCATACCCGGCCTCGGCGCGACCTCGCGCAAACCCATTCGCCGCGTAACGGTGATCGGCGGCGGTCTGATGGGAACGGGGATCGCCATCGCCTTGCTGAACGCAGGCCTGCAAGCGACGATCGTCGAGCCTCGCGACGATGCCCGCGATCAAGCGAGGCGCGCGATCGAAGCCGCGAGCCGTCGCGATGTCGACAAGGGGCGGGTCAGCCCCGCCGTGGCGGATGCCCGGATCGGCGGCCTCTTGCTCGTTCGGGAAGTTGCCGACGCGGCGGATGCGGATCTGTTCATCGAGGCCGTGTTCGAAGACATCGAGGTCAAACGCGCGGTCTTCACCGAGCTTGATCGCCTAGCCTCACCAGACGCGATCCTCGCCAGCAATACGTCGACGCTGGATCTCGACGTGATCGCGGATTTCACCACGCGGCCCGATCGCGTGGTAGGACTCCATTTCTTCAGTCCCGCCAACGTCATGAAGCTGCTCGAAGTCGTTCGCGGCAGGCGGACGTCGGACGATGCCTTGGGCGCGGCAATGGCATTCGCGCGAAGTATCGGCAAAACGGGCGTCGTCGCCGGCGTCTGTGACGGCTTCATCGGCAACCGTATCTTTGAGGAGTATCTCCGACAAGCCTGGTTCCTGCTGGAGGAAGGCGCGCTGCCAGCGCAGATGGATCAGGCACTCGAGGCGTTCGGCATGGCCATGGGTCCGTGCCGGGTGATGGATCTCGCCGGGCAGGATATCGGCTGGCACATCCGGCAGCGTCGCGCGATCGAACACCCCGATCGTCCCTATTCGCGGGTGCCCGACATCATTTGCGAGCTGGGGCGGTTCGGCCAGAAAACCGGCGCTGGATTCTACCTGTATCCGGACGGGCGCACGCCTCGGATCGACCCGGAGGTCACCGCATTGATCGAGACGGAGTCGGCGCGGATCGGCCTGCCCCGCCGCAAGATCGCCGATGCCGAGATCGTGGATCGCTGCATCTATGCGATGGCCAATGAAGGCGCCCGCATTGTTGCCGAAGGAATCGCGCTGCGCCCCGTCGATGTCGATGTCGTCTATCTCGACGGCTATGGCTTCCCAGCCGAGCGCGGCGGACCGATGTTCTATGCGGACACTCGGGGTCTGCCCGAAGTTCTGCAGGCAGTGCGCACCTTCGCCGCGGGCCGGCATGGCTGGGCCTGGGATCCTGCGCCGTTGCTGGTCAACCTCGTCGAGAGCGGGCGCAGCTTTGCGGATCTCAACACAAACACACCACTGGAGGCGGCATGAGAATAGGTTTGACAGGCCAGGTCGCGATCGTGACCGGAGCTGGCGCCGGACTCGGCCGCGCACACGCACTCGCGCTTGCGGCGCACGGCGCGAGCGTCGTGATCAACGATCTGAACGTGAACGCCGCGAACGAACTTCGCGATTCCATCATCGCGGACGGCGGCGATGCAATCTCCCATGCCGCCAACGTGACCGACTTGGACCAGGTCAAGGCGATGGTGGCCGAGGCCGAGATGCGGTGGGGAAAGGTCGACATCCTCGTCAACAATGCCGGCATTTTACGCGACAAAAGCTTTGCCAAGATGGATTTGGACGATTTCCGGCTGGTGATCGAGGTTCATCTGATGGGCAGCGTCCATTGCACGAAGGCGGTATGGGATGGGATGCGCGCGCGACACTATGGTCGCATCCTCTTCACGACGTCCTCATCCGGGCTTTACGGCAATTTCGGCCAAGCCAATTACAGCGCCGCTAAACTCGCGCTCGTCGGGCTCATGCAGACGCTCGCCCTCGAAGGCGAGCGCAACAACATCCGGGTCAATTGTCTTGCGCCGAGCGCGGCCACGGCGATGACCAACGGCCTTTATACGGACGAAGCGCTGGCAGGCCTCAACCCGGATCTCGTCAGTCCGGCGGTGCTCGCGCTGGTCGGACCGGACGCGCCGACGCGGCGTATCCTGCTCGCCGGAGCCGGTTGCTTCGAACAGGCGAACATCACGATGACGCAGGGTGTCCATCTCGGCAGCGGCCCAGACATCGCGAATCGGCTACTCGAACGGCTCGACGAGGTCGCCGATCGGCGCGGCGAGGTGGTGCCGGAGAATGGCGGCAGCCAGTATCTGCACGAAGTCGAGCGCGCATTTGGCGCCCGGCAGCGGCTGAAAGCAGCCCGATGAACGCCGTCTATGTCATCTCCGCGAAGCGGACGGCGATCGGATCGTTTGGCGGCGTGCTCAAGGATGCCGAGCCCTCGGCGCTTGGCGCTCTGACGATCGGTGCCGTGCTCGAAGACGCGAAACTTGCGCCCACGACGGTCGACCACGTCATGTTCGGTCAGGTGATCCCGACCTCACCGCGCGACGCCTACCTTGCGCGTATCGCGGCGATCGAAGCCGGCCTGCCTGTCGAAACGCCCGCGATGACGGTCAACCGGCTATGCGGATCGGGCCTCCAGGCGATCATATCCGCCGCGCAGACGCTCATGCTGGGCGACGCCGAGATCGCGATTGGCGGCGGGGCCGAGGTAATGAGCCGCGCCCCCTTCTTTGCGCCATCGGTTCGCTGGGGGCAGCGGTTGGGCAACGCGGCGCTGGTCGACGGTCTGAACGGCGCGCTTACGGATCCATTCAATGGCGTGCTGATGGGCGCGACGGGCGAGAATGTCGCGGAGCGCTTCAACATCTCGCGGGAGGCGCAGGACGCCTACGCGCTTAAAAGCCAGAAGCGCGCCGCGCGTGCCATCGCCGAAGGTCGCTTCGAAGGCCAGATCGTCCCGGTCGAGATTCGCCAGCGCAGCCAGACGATACGCTTCACCGTCGATGAGTATGTCCGCGGCAACGCAACGATTGAGCAGCTTGCCGCGCTTCGGCCGATCTTCTGCGGTGAAAACGGCACCGTCACAGCAGGCAATGCTTCAGGCATCAACGACGGTGCGGCAGCGCTTTTGCTCGCGACCGAGGAGGCTGTCGCAAAACACAAGCTGACTCCGCTGGCGCGGCTCGTTTCCTATGGCCATGCCGGTGTCGATCCCCTGTATATGGGGATCGGGCCGATACCTGCCTCGCGCCTAGCTTTGGCGCGAGCTAGACTGAGCGTCGCCGATCTGGATGTGGTGGAGTCGAACGAAGCCTTCGCCGCACAGGCCTGTGCGGTCGCCAACGAACTGGGCTTCGATCCGGATCGCACCAATCCCAATGGCAGCGGGATATCCCTTGGCCATCCGGTGGGAGCGACGGGGGCCATCATCGCAACCAAGCTTGTCCATGAGTTGCAACGCACCTCCGGCCGCTATGGCTTGGCGACGATGTGCATCGGCGGCGGCCAGGGCATCGCGGCGGTTTTCGAACGCGTCTGACATAGGGTGCTGCTGAAACCAGCGCATCGATGACAATGGCCCGCCTTGCCGCCCGCGGCTGCGGATTCGACGCTTATGCCGGTCCATCATCGTTCGGCAAACTGTATCGATCCGTCCTACACGCACGACTCGGCTGTGACGTATGCGAAGGTTGTGAGCGCGTTCGCCAACGCCAAACGAGCGCGGTGCACGTCGTCGGAAGGACTCCCGATTTTCTCCCCTTCGCGAATGTGGATGCGACCGAGAAACGACACGCCGTAAACGGCGGCCGCCGACGGGATGCCGACGGAAGATGCTGGCGGGCTGCTCCCGGATCAGTCGCGCGGGATCGTCAATGGAACCTCTCTTCGGGATCGCTGGTGGCAAGCGGACCACGCGAGGCCTTGAAGCCTCTCGCCTCCCGCTCTCGGCGCGTGATAACGTCGCTGGTCTCGCGCATGCGTAAATACACGATCAGCGAAATCCCGATCATGCCGGACACGTACCAGTAGAAGCCGCGCTCCAGACCGGCCTGCTTGAACGCGAGTGCGGCATACTCGGCGGTGCCGCCGAAGATCGTGTTGGCCAGCGCATAGGGCAGCGCGACACCAAGCGTCCGGATGTTGGCGGGGAACAGCTCGGCCTTCACCACGGCGTTGATCGCAGTGTAGCCGGTGACGACCACCAACGCGCCCAGCACCAGCAGGAACGCCTCAAACGAATTCGATACCGTCTCCAGCCGCGTGAAGATCGGCACAGTCAGCGTCATCCCTGCGACGCCGAAGCCGATCAGCAGCGGCTTGCGCCCCACACGATCGGACAGCCAGCCCGCGACCGGTTGCAGCAGCATGTAGATGAACAACGCCGCCGCCATGATGCCGGTCGCGGTATCGCGCGCAAAGCCGACGGAATTGACGAGGAACTTCTGCATATAGGTCGAGTAGGCGTAGAAGGCGAGCGTGCCGCCTGCGGTCAGCGCCATCACGACCAGAACCTGCCGCGGATGATGCCGCAGCAAGTGCAGCCCACTCGAACGCGGTGCGCGCGCGTCTGTGGCGAGCGCCTTGAAATCCGGCGTCTCGAGCAGGCCACGCCGCAAGTAGAAGACGCTGATCGCCAGCACCCCGCCGATCGCGAACGGCACGCGCCAGCCCCAGTCCTCCAGCGCAGCGTCCGGCAAGATCGTCTGGAGCGCCAGCAGCACGCATAAGGCGATCAATTGCCCCGCGATTAGCGTGACATATTGGAAACTGGAGAAGAAACCGCGGTGCTCGCGCTGCGCCATCTCGGACAGATAGGTCGCGCTGGCACCATATTCGCCGCCGACTGAAAGCCCCTGCAACAGCCGCGCGAGCAGCAACAGCAGGGGCGCGCCAGCACCGATCGTCGCATAGCCGGGCGTCACCGCGATCAGCAGCGATCCGCCACCCATCAGCATCACCGACAAGGTCAGCCCGGCCTTACGGCCGTGACGGTCGGCATACATGCCCATCAGCCACGCGCCGAGCGGACGCATCAGGAAACCGACCGCAAAGATCGCGGCGGCGTTGAGCAACTGCGCGGTGCGATCGTCGGCGGGAAAGAACACTGGCGCGAAATAAAGCGTAAACGCCGAATAGACGTACCAGTCGTACCATTCGACCAGGTTGCCCAGAGATCCCCCGAAGATCGAACGGATGCGACTGGATGTGGAAGGGGGCGTGGCAGGGCCGGTGCCGGCGTTGAGCGAAGCTGTCATGCGCCCCCAAACGAACGGCTCAGTGAACTCTGCCAGCGTCCGCCGCGTTCTCCACGCGATTTTGTGCAGGCAGCAGGATGATCGAATTGTCCTTGCCCGATACCGACCGGACGTTGAAGCTCTGCGCGAGCGCGGTCACGAACTGGTCCGAACTGCCCGCCTTGAAGGTGCCGCCGATCCGCAGGGCTGCGATCTGTGGATCCCCGATCACGAGCGGAGCGATGCGATAACGATTGAACTCGTCGACCGCTTGGGCAAGCGTCTCGCCGTCGAACTGGATCACGCCGTCTTGCCAGGCAGTGCGCTGCGCAATCTGGCCGGGCCGTAACGGCGTCATCGCCACCATGCCGCTGCGGATCGCGGCGGCGTTGCCGGCGCTAACGCCAACCGTTGGGTTGCGCGCGGCGCCGTCATGCACCGCGACCCTGCCCTCGATCACAGTCAGCTCGGTGAAGTCGTCGCGCAGTCGCACGGCAAACGCGGTGCCGACCGCGCGCACGGTTGCGTCACCAGCCTGCACGATAAAGGGGCGCTGCGGGCTGTGCGCGACGTCGAACCGCGCCTCGCCCTTCAGCAGGTGGACGTAGCGCTCGCGATCGCGCATCGCCACCTCGACGGTGCTGTCGGTATTGAGATAGACGGTGCTGCCGTCCGCCAGTCGGTAGCGGCCCTCCTGCCCGACAGCGGTGCGATAGCGCTCAACCGCAGCCCATTTCTGCAACCCGATCGTGCCGGCGGTGGCGACCAGTGTCGCGGCGAGCAGCCCGGCCATGATACGACGGTTGAAAAAGGCTTCGAACCGGCCCGCCGGCCCCGCAATCTCCTCCGGCTCGACCAGCGGCGCGACCTCGCTCAGCCGATCCGCGAACTCCCAGGCGGCCTCCGCCTGCGCGAAGGCAAAACCATGGGCGGGATCCTGCGCGATCCAGGCGTAAGCGGCGTCCCAGGCGTCCGGCGTATCGCGCGTGCGCGCATCAAGAAAGCGCCGCGCCGCTTCCTGATCGATCGCCTGCCGCTCCTCGGCGTTTCTGTATGGACCATCCAAAACCCAGATCCTCGTATTGGCCGATGGCTTGCATGATCTTCAGCGCGGCACGGCCGATATGCTTGTCGACCGTTGAAACGGACAAGCCCATTTCATCTGCTATCTCCTGGACCGATCTATCGTGCACGCGACGCAAGATAAACGCGCGTCGGCACTGGATCGGCAAGGCTTCGATGATCGCTTCCAGTCGCCGCAGCTCGTCGCGCGCCTGTAGTCGCGCCTCGGCGGTGCCGTCGATGGCGATCAGGTCGAGATCGGCAACCAGCGACAGTGAAACGATCTTGTCGCGCCGTACCTCGTCGATGATCATGTTACGCGCGATCTGGAACAGATAGGCGCGGCCGTGCACAATATGCTCGAACTCGGCGGTCGCATAGGCGCGCGTCATGGCTTCCGAGACAAGATCGTCGAGATCGTCGCGGCGTGGCAGGATCCGCCGCACGCGGTCGCGCAGCGCTGCCTGATGTGGCAAAATCGTCGCTTTGTACCAATCCAGCCGCTTTCTGACCGACTCCACCACGCCCCCCTATCGTTTTACCCAATGCTCTCTGGCGAGACCTCACCCCGAATCTTGTGAGGCAACACGATTGCCGGAAGCGAAAGCCCTGTCCAGCGTTTTACGCGGAGCTCGGAGCGCTGCGTGCGCCGCAACAAATTTGAAAGCGGCGTTAGCAGAAGCCCGCTCGCCCTCCGTTATACCCTCCCGAACGCATCAAAATCGGGGGAAACATCATGACGCGGGGCCGTCGTTCACTCATCATCGCCTTATCCCTGTCGAGTGGGTTTGCCGCGCATCCGGTGGCGGCGCAGGCCGCAACCGTGCTGCGAGCGCAGGCCTTCGACATTCCGGCCCAGCCCGTCGCCAGCGCGATGAGCGCCTATGCCAAACAGAGCGGCGTGCAGATCCTGTTTCCGTACGATCGCGTGCGTAACCTGCGGACCCGCGCGGTCAACGGTTACATGACTGCGCAGGCGGCGCTGGATCAGATGATCACCGGCACCGGCCTCAAGGTCGCGCGCTCGGCTGACGGCATCGTCGCCCTTGCCGCCAACGATGCGGCGACGCCGATGCGCAGGGCGAGCCTCGACGTCGAGGGCGGTGTCACCACGGCGGCGGCACCGCAGTTCGGCGCGGAGCAGCCAGAGGCGACCGACGCCACCACCGACGAACCTGACACCATCATCGTCACCGGTAGCCGCGGCATTCAGCGTAGTGTCGCCAAAAGCCCGACGCCGATCGACGTGATCTCCGCCACGGAACTAGCGAAGACCGGCAAGCCTGGCGTGCTGGCCGCGCTCAACACTCTGGTGCCATCGTTCAACGTGCCGACCCGCGCGGGCGGCGGCACTTCGACGGTGATCTCGACCGGTGGCCTGCGCGGCCTCAACCCCGATCAGACGCTGATTCTCGTCAATGGCAAGCGCCGCCACAAGACCTCGCTTATCAACGCGGTGTCGTCGCTCTACAACGGCTCGGTTCCCGCCGATCTCGACATGATCCCGACCTCGGCGGTTGACCATATCGAGGTGCTGCGCGATGGTGCCGCCGCGCAATATGGCTCCGACGCAATCGCCGGCGTCATCAACATCATCCTCAAGCATGATATCGACGGCGGTTCGGCGAGCGTCACCGCCGGGCAGAACATGGACCGTTCGGACGGCGAGAATTACATCGCCAACCTCAACTATGGCATGAAGCTGGGCGACGCAGGTTTTGCCGACTTTTTCGTCACGCTGAAGAAGCAGCAGGCGTCCAACCGCGCCGTGCCGATCGCGGGCTGTTCCACGCTGGGCGGTTCGACCTGCCTCTACTACCGCGCCGGTGACACCGCGATCGACCCGCGCGAGGCGAGCGCCGACCGGCTCGTCACCAAGAATTACGGCGCCTTTCCGACGCGACAGATGAACCTCGGTTACAATGCCGGCTATGATGTCGGTGGCGTCCACGTCTATTCGTTCGGCACGTACAGCCAGCGCAACTCGCAGCTCGATTTCACCTTCCGCTATCCGAACAACACCGCGTCGCTGCCCAACGTCTATCCCGACGGCTTTCGTCCTCGCCTGAACATCTCCGAGGAGGATTTCGAATTCGCGCTCGGCGTCAAAGGTACGCTGTCCGGCTGGAACTGGGACATCAGCAGCACGTACGGCAGCAACCGCGCCGGCCAATACGGGAGCCGGACAATCAATCCGTCGCTCGGCCCGACCAGCCCGCACGACGTCTATGTCGGCACGCTGAAGTCCACTGAATGGGTCAACTCGCTCGACGTGACCAAGGGCTATGCGCTGGGCGGCGGCAATCTCCAGGTGTCGGCGGGGGTGCAGCACCGGCTCGAGACCTATAACGTGATGGCGGGCGAACTCGCCAGCTATCAGGCGGGCACCTACACGTTCGTCGTCAACGGCCGCACGATCCGCCCAGCGCCGGGCGCGCAGGCGGCGGCCGGCTTCACGCCGGCCGATGCCGGCAGCAAGCACCGCAACAACATCGCCGCTTATGTCGATCTCGCTTACGATCCGGCGCCGGGCACGACGGTCGGCGTAGCGGGCCGGTTCGAGCATTACGACGATGCGTCGGGAAACACCGCGATCGGCAAGTTCAACGTCCGTCAGGCAATCACGCCGTGGCTTGCGCTGCGCGGTGCGGTCAGTTCCGGGTTCCGCGCGCCGGCACTCGCCCAGCAGATCTACGCATCGACCACCGGCCAGTTCCGTACGCTGTCCGACGGCAGCCTGAACCTGTTGCAAATCAAGACGTTACCGGTCGGTTCGCCCGCCGCGATCGCGCTCGGCGCGACGCCACTCAAACCGGAGACCTCGTTGAACTTCAGCGGCGGGCTGGTGTTCAGCCCGATCCACAACCTCAACATCACAGTCGACGGCTATCAGATCAAGGTCGACGATCGGATCGCCATTACCAGCACGCTGACCGGGACGGCGGTGTCGCGCATCCTCGTCGTCAACGGGCTGTCGCCTGATATCAGCGCACAATATTACACCAACGCGATCGACACGCGGACGCGCGGCGTCGACGTGGTGGCGACCTATCGCCACAAGGTGTGGGATTTCGCGACGATGTCGTGGAACCTCGGCTACAATTACAACCAAACCGATATCACACACATCAAGGGCAATCCGTCGCAGCTTGCCGCACTGGGATCGGGTTTCGTGCTGTTCGATCGCCTGTCGCAATCGAACCTCACCACCAATCTGCCGCGTACCAAACTGTTCATCGGCAACCTCACCAATGTCGGCAAGTTCGCGATCAACACGCGCGTTGTACGCTACGGCAAATTCGACGGGCTCGCCAATGCGGTGACGACCAACGGCGTGACGAGCTTCTCGGCCGATCGGCACTTCGGCGCGAAGTGGATCACCGATCTCGAGATCGCCTACGATCTCACGCCCAAGATCAACCTCGCGGTGGGCAGCAACAACCTGTTCAACGTGTACCCGGACTACACAACCGCGTCGTTCAACCCGACGCTCGGGTCCGGCCAATATCCCACCACCGGCGGCTACGGGTTCACCGGCGGATATTATTACGGCCGGATCACGGTCGGTTTTTAAGCGCGAAGGACAGACCAATGCGTAAAATGCTCTTGAGCCTGGCGATGGCCGGCGTGGCGCTGGGCGCGGCGTCGGCGCCGCTCCAGTCGAAGACGGCGGCCGCGACATGGTCGGGCGGCGAAATCCTGTGGGATACGTTTGGCGTACCTCATATCTACGCAAAGACGGAGACAGGGACTTTCTACGGCTTCGGCTTCGCGCAGGCGCAAAGCCACGGCAATCTGCTGCTCCACATGTACGGAGAATCGCGTGGGCGCGCGGCCGAATATTGGGGCGCGAGCTTCGAGAAGCAGGACAAATGGATCGTCGCCAACGATGTGCCGAGCCGATCGGCGGCGTGGTACAAGGCGCAGACACCGCAGATGCGCGCCGATCTCGACGCGTTCGCGGCTGGCATCAACGCCTATGCCGCCGCGCATCCCGACAAGATCGCGCCCGAGGTGAAGGTGGTGCTGCCGATCACCGGGCTCGACATCATTCAGCATGCCCACCGTTTGATGAACTACATGTATATCGCGTCGGACAAGCGCGTGCTGGTCGATCCCGATGCGCCGAACGAGGCGGGCGGCTCGAATGCGTGGGCGGTCGCGCCGTCGCGCTCGAAAAGCGGCCATACCATGCTGCTCGCCAACCCCCACCTGCCGTGGGCACCGAGCCTGCTGACCTATTACGAAGCGCAGATGACCGGGCCGGGCTTCAGCATCTACGGCGCGACGCAGGTCGGTCTGCCGGTGCTGCGCTTCGGCTTTAACAACGATCTTGGTTTCACCAACACCGTCAACACCATCGCCGGCTATACCAGTTTCCGCCTGACGCTCGCTGGCGGCGGCTACATGTTCGACGGCAAGGTGCTGCCGTTCAAGACGGTGGAGAAACGCTACAAGGTCCGTCAGGCCGACGGCACGCTCAAGACGGTGACGTTCACGCAACGCTATTCGGTGCAGGGCCCGGTTTTCGATCTGCCCGGCGGCAAGGTGACGATCGCGCTCAAAGTGGCGGGGCTCGACCGTCCCGGCGTGCTCGAACAGTATCTCGCCATGGGTAAGGCGCATGATTGGGCCGAGTTCGAAAAGGCGCTGAAGAGGTTGCAGGTGCCGATGTTCAACATCGTCTATGGCGATCGTGCCGGGCATATCCTGTACCTCGACAACGGCATCCTGCCCAAGCACCCGGACGGCGGCACCTTCGCGACGTGGACCAAGCCGGTCGCGGGCGATACCTCGAAGACGCTGTGGAAAGACGTCCACAGCTACGAGGAGATGCCTAAGGTCTTCGATCCGGCGAGCGGCTATGTCGAGAACACCAACGATCCGCCCTGGGTCTCGACCTGGCCGCGCGTTCTCGACCCCAAGAAATACCCCGCCTATGTCGCAGTGGTTGGCCCGATGAGCCAGCGCGCGCAGATGTCAAACCGGCTGCTGACGGGCTCGTACAAGATGAGCTTCGACGATTTCGTCGCCAAGAAGGTGACGACCACCGCGCTGATGGCCGATCGGATGCTTCCCGACCTGCTCAAGGCCGCAGCGACCAGCGACGATCCCGACATCAAGCAGGCGGTGGCGGTGCTGTCCGCATGGGATCACCGCGACGAGCCCGACGCAAGAGGCGCGCTGCTGTTCGAGACCTGGGCGCTGATCTTCGCGCCGAACAACTTCACCAGCCAGGCGAATTACGCCGAGACGTGGACGCTCGACGATCCGCTCAACACGCCGCGCGGGCTGAAGGACCCGGCGGCGGCAGTGGCGATGCTGAAGGCGGCGGTGGCCAAGACCAAAGCGCTCTACGGCGCGATCGACCGGCCTTATGGCGACGTCTCGCGTTTCCATATCGGCGACGTGAACCTGCCGGCGAATGGCGGCATGGGCAACACCGGCATCTTCCGCACTTTCACCTGGGGGCCAATGAAGAACGGCGAGCGCACGCCAAACGCGGGCGAGACCTGGGTGTCGATGGTCGAGTTCGGCACCCCGATGAAGGCGGTCGGCATGATGAGCTACGGCAACAGCAGCCAGCCGGGCTCGAAACACAATAACGACCAGCTGAAGTTCCTCGCGACCAAGACGTTCCGCACGCTTTGGACGCAGCGCGCCGACGTCGAAAAAAACCTCGAAGATACCGATACATTCTAAAAAAGGACCAGCCAATGAAAGCAAAAATCTTCGCTGCCCTGCTCGCAACGATCGTCGCCGCTCCGGCTGTCGCGGCGGATCACAGCGGCACCTACCATTCGGTCGAATCGAAAAGCTTCTGGAGCAATGGTGAGTTCCCCAAGGGGTTCAGCCTGACGATCGACCTGAAGTTCAGCCCCAACAAACTCGAATATCATGCGCTGAACGACACGGTGAAGGGCAAACCGCCCTACAAGAACGACTTCGTCGCGACCCTCGACGATCAGGTCGGGCCGCTCAACGACAACGCCCGCTTCAACCAGATCCGCATCAAGACGCTCGGGCCGAACACCTATCAGGTGCTCGAGCAGAAGGACGGCGACGTCATCGTCGGACAATACTGGGAATTTTCGAAAGACGGCAAGTCGCTGGTGCGTTGGGGCGTCGGCAAGGCGCCTGACGGCAAGTCCAAAGCTTTTCAGGAATGGTTCGAGCGCGTCAAGTGAACGCGACATTCTGAAGCACGGGATCGGGAATGATATGCGGGCGGCAACGAAGCGCATGGCAAAGCGGATGAGCGTGGGGGCAATGGCGGCGGCGCTGGTCGGTCTGCACCAGATCGCGATCGCGGGCGAACCCGCCGCCCAAGCCCCGCCGCCCTTCTCGGAACGCCAGCCCGAGCTGTTCCACGTCGCCGGATCGCTCTCCAATGCCTGGGCCGACTTTGATCGAGACGGCGATCTCGATCTTGCCGTTTCGCTCAAAAGCGGCGAGATTCGGCTTTACCGCAATGATCGCGGCACGCTGGTGGACATCGGCGCCGAGAGCGGCCTGCCGCGCGCGGCCCCCAAGCAGGAAGCTCGCGGGCTGAGCTGGGGCGACTATGACGGCGATGGCTATCCCGACCTGTTCGTCGGCTCCTCCATGCCCGATAGCCCGAGCATGGTGTTCCACAATCTGGCCGGCAAGCGTTTCGTCGATGTCGCGCCGCAGGTCGGGCTGACGATTCCCGGTCGCTCGTCGCGGCAGAACAACTGGATCGACTATGACAATGACGGCGATCTTGACCTGTATGCAACCGACCGGATCGGCGCGAACCGGCTGTACCGCAACGATCGCGGCACCTTCGTCAATGCCTTTCCCGGCACCGGCCCGACCGATGCGCGTTCCACGGTCGGCGCGTGCTGGCTGGATTACAACAAGGACGGCTGGCCTGATCTGTTCCTCGCGAACCAATCCGGCAAGACCGATGCGTTGTGGCGCAACGATCATGGCAAGGGCTTCACAGACGTCGCGCCCGCGCTCGGCATGGCCATGACGGGCCGCACCAAGGACGAAGGCGGCGTCGGCTGCGCGGTCGGCGACTACGACAACGACGGCAATCTCGACATCTTCGTGCCGAACTACGGGCACAATGTCCTGTGGCACAACAATGGCGATGGCACCTTCACCAACGTCGCCGACCACATGGGTGTCGGCGTCGAGAACCATGCGGTCGGGGCATCGTGGGGCGATTACGACAACGACGGCTACATCGACCTGATGGTAATGTCCTACCACGGCGAGGCAGGAAAACAGCAGCCCGCCGACGCGCTGTTTCATAATCTGGAGGGCAAAGGCTTCGTGAACGTGCTCAAGTCCGGCGACCTTCTCAGCGCGGGCGACCACGGCGTGGAGTGGGTCGATTACGACGGCGACGGCGGGCTCGATCTCTCGATCACGCGCGGCTACAGTCCGGTGGGCGGACATTTTCTCTTCCATAACGATCTTTCCAAGGCAGCGGCGCAGCGGAGCCTGAACGTGCTCGTGCTGGACGCACAGGCTCGGTACACCCAGCAGGGTGCCGAAGTGCGACTGTACGACGCAGCGGGCAAGGTGCTGAGCGCAGCGGAGGTGTCGACCGGCGGCGGCTACGGCGTTGAGAACGAGCAGCCGGTGCATTTCGGCTTGGCGAAGCTCGCCCCGGTGACAGTCGAAGTCACGTTCATGGGCGCTAACGGACGAACCACACAGCGTGTCGCTGGCGTAGATCCGCGCAAGATGCGGGGCGCGACCGTGATCATCAAGCGCAATCGGATCTAGACTCCGGTCGTCCGGTCGTCGACGGTAGGCTGATCGCCCGCCGGCCCGCTTGGCGGGATCGCTGATGTCGGGTGCATGAAGCTGGCGAACGGCTCAAGCGTTGCTTCCAAGCCGCAACCGGGGCAGCGGCGGCCGCGACAGATCCGAAAATCCCTGATCGACCGCTCGCGTCGCCTGGTGCCGCGCGGGCAATGCGAGCCGAGGGCGCTTTGACCTTTGCGCGTACGGATCGTTCGATCTGCGGAAGCAGTTCTGCGCTGCGCGCGCTGCTGCGATGTTGAACCGGACAGAGCGCGGACGGGCCGCCTGCACTGTTGCCATACACGCACATCTGACCGCATAGCTCTGTAATGAATGATGCCCCTCGAACAGCGATCATCGCTACCATTGCCCGCGCGCCCGAGTGGATCCGCCACGATCTGGTCTCGAGGGAACCGGCAGCGCGCGCACGTGCTGAGGAGACGCTCGCGGCCATGATCACGAAGGCGCTGGCCGAAGTGAGCGGCGCGTAAATTGCCCAGTCCGGCTGTTTGACGCGGTGAGCGCCGGTGCCGAATGCGCGCCGGCTGTTTTTGGATCTGGACGGCAGACACGCTCGGTTGGCGCGTCAACATCGCAGGTTTTCCGCGTCGCGGCGATGGCGATCGTCGTGTCTCTTCTCGCACCGTCGGGCTGCTACTGCTGGCGATGCTGCGCGGCCGACCGGGTCATCCGATGCACACGTCGTCGTTCAAACCCGGACGCGATAGAGGGCGTGATGCGTCAGGATGAATAACGATCGCTTGTCCGCGCCGCCGAACACCAGCTGCAGCGGCCGTTCGGCCACGTCGATCCGGCCGATCTGGCGGCCGCCCGCGTCGAGCACGAACACCTGCCCGTTGGCGATGTACACGCGTCCGTCTGCGCCGACCGCGACGCTCTCGCCGCCGCGATTCGCAAACGGGCGCAGGTCGGAGATTTCCCCGTGCTGCCCGACGAGGCCGCTATAGGTCTTGTCCTCGGATTCGTTGCTGACGAACACACGCTCGCCCGGTGTCGCCGCGACGAAGCCGTAGGCGTCGAGAGGATCGGAGAAGCGCCAGCCGCGAAAGTCGGTCGGCCCTTGCCGGATCGCGCGGTACGCCGGCAGCACCAGGCTGCCGTCGGGCGAGACATAGTGGCGTGGCTTGGGCACCGCCATGTCGCGCGCGAACATCTCGGCAAGGGTGGTGAAACGTAAGCTCTGCGGATCGATCTGGTCCTTGAACTCGCCGTTCACCCAGTAGTTGACCGGCAGCACTGTCCGCGCACCCGCCGGTGCGGCACCGTCGCTGGGCGTGATCGCGGTGATCGTGTCGTCGGGCGCGCCGGGCCTGAAGCTGTACACGCTGCCGGCGTGCCCGTCCGAAGACAGCACCATCAGATCGCCGGATCGCGTCACCGCGAGGTTTACCGGATCGAGCGGGCTCTGCTGGACGATCGTGAGCTTGCGCGCGTCCGACCAGCCATAGATGCGCTGCTGGTGATGATCGACGAAGTAGAGCGTGCCGTCGGGCGCGACCGCCGCACCCGAGATCGCGTAAAAGCCCTCGGCCAGCTTCTCCAGCTTCGCGCCCGCCGGGTAGCTGGCGGGCGTTACCGCCGCGGGTGAGGCGGGCACGTCGAGCGTCGCGAACTCACGCTCGCGGACGGCGAGGCCATGCGTGACGTCCTGGATGGCATCGCTGTAGGGGAATTTGCTGGCGCGCAGATAGGTGGCGCACCCTTCCTCGTCACACATGCCGATGCCGCTTTCGGCATTCACATGCACGTTGCGGAAGCGGATGTCGGCCGAGGTGTAGAGCCGCACCGCGCTCTCCGCCGGCTTGATCGAGCGGGTGACGCGATAGGCATGGTAATTGGCGACGAGGATGTCGTGCGAGTCGCGGATTTCCAGCGATACCGTGTCTTGGCTTTCGCCCGCCTCCTCCTCGGTTTGCGGCGCGAGCAACTCCCAGTGCGCGACGCGGGCGAGCGCGATCTCGGTGCGGACATGGTGTTCGCTGGAAAGCTGATAGACGTGCCCCGGCGTCTCCGTGTCGGACACGTACATGCCGGCCTGCGCATAGGTGCTCGGCGTCCAGATGTTCGAGAAGGTGCCGCCGCCGCCGCGCGTCACCCACAGGCTCGGATATTGCGCGTCCCAGCGTTTGGCGGGATCGGGATCGCCGGTGTGGTTGGCGTTGTAAGGGTCGAAGCGCGTGCCGTCTGGCAGATCGGTGCCGTGTCCGCCCTGGAATTTGACGTCCTCTACCAGCGAGCCCGCCCCTGCGGTCCACATCAGCCCGGTCGCGCGCGGGTTGATGCCGCCGGTGGCGATGCCGAGCCCGGAGACGATCGCCGCGCCGCCATCGGCCGAGCGGATCACCGCCTTGGCCGCGCCGACGCCCTGATAACCGGCGGTCCCGTCCGGCAGCACGATCTGGGTGAGGCTGGGGTGGAGGCCGATCAGCACCGTATCGGGCTTGAGGCGCAGCGTATCGCGCACAACGTAGCGGCCAGCGGGGAAGTACAGAACGCGGTGCGTGTCGATCGCGCGTTGCAGCGCGGCGGTGTCGTCGCTGGTGTTGTCGCCCTTCGCGCCGAGCGTGCGCACGTTAGTCCACTGGTCGGTCGCGGGCAGCGTGGGCAGCGCGGGGGTGGCGACGGGTGCTGCGCCGGCCAGTGGTGCGGCGGTCATCACCGTCCTGATCTTGCCTATCGCGCCGGGCGACGGAACCGCGAGGCCGTGGCTGAACGCGCTGACGCGGTAGCTCGCGCCCTTCCCCGCCACGACCGTGCCGCTGTCGCGGAGCCGCGCGAACACCGGTGTTGCGGTGGCGACCGCGTTCTCGAAGCCGATCTGCGTGTAGGCGCTCGCCTCGTTGGAGATGACCACGCCCGCCTGCGCGACCCGATCGAAGCGGACGTTCTTGCCCCACAGCCAATCATTGTAGCCCGGATCGATGTCGATCCCTACGGGTACGTCGCGGAACGCCACGTTGACCAGGGTCAGCCCGGCCTGATGCTCGCGGATCGCGGCATCGCGCTGCCCCTCGAAGGTCGAATCAAGCAGGCTGAACTGCCACGCGGGCGAGGTGCCTTCGGCGAGGATGCCGTAGCGGCCGCCCCGGAAGTGCAGATCGCTCGCGAGGTTCGCAACCTGATAGATGCCGGCGAGGCCAGAGCCGAGATCGAAATGGATATGGCTGAGATAGGCATGTTGCGCGGCATGGAAGCGGATTGCGGTCGCGGCCGGATTGCCGCTGCCGATCGCGAAATCCACGTTGCTGAGCGCGGAGTAGAAGGTGCCGGGATTGGCGTCGGCGATCTGCGGGTCGAACGGCACGCTGCCGGGGGGCGGGAACGGCACCCGCTTCGCCTCGCCACGCTTGGCCCCGGCGAAGATCAGCATGTTGGCGATGCCGCGCTGAAAGCCGGGGGTCGCATCGCCGAGCGTAATCACCGGCCGCGTTGCGCCGACGCCGAACACGCGCACGCCCGGCCACACGAAGATCGTCCGCGTGATCCGGTAACGCCCCGAGGGCACGAACACGATGCCGCCCCCGCCCTTCGACGCCGCGGCATCGATCGCGCGTTGCAGCGCTGCGCTGTCGTCCGCGCGCCCGTCGCCACGCCCGGCGACCGTCACCGCGCGCGCATCGTCGGGCGCGGTCTGCAACACGGATGGGCCGGCGGCGGCCACGCCGGGCGCCGCGAGCAGGGCGAGGGCAAGGGCGGACCTGAGCATGCGAGCACTCCTCGAACGGGATCGGCGACACGAAAGCGTCCCGACCGTTAGGCCGGGACGTCATCTGAAGAAAAGGTCCCGACCTTGCGGTCGGGACGAGGGAGCCGCGGCCACCGGCCGCGACACTGGGGACTCTAAGCGTTTAGAAGTTGTAGCGCACGCCAACCCGGAACAGTCGCCCGAGCGTATCGTAGAGCGCCTGGTTGATGTCGATGCCGGTGTTGGTCTGCGGCGACGGTGTGGGATCGCGATCGAGCAGATTGTCGATCTTGAAATAGGCGTTCACCTTGGGCGTGATGTTGAACGACCCGCCGATGTCGAGATAGAAGGCGCCCGGCATCGAATTGTTGTCGATGGTGGGATGCTGGGTGTTCTCGATCGCGCTGCGCCCGGTCGGGCAGGTGCCGGTGCTGCATACGACATATTCGCGCGCATACACGCCGTCGCTGAACCAGCGCTGCTGGATGTTGAAGCTGAACCGGTCGGTGTTCCACGCCTCGGTCAGCAACAGCTTCCAAGAGGGCGTGTTACCGGCGTTGACGCCCGCGCTCTGAATCGGAATGGTGCCGGGCACGCCGGGATCGGTAATGAAGTTCTTCACATTGGTGGCCAGCCCACGCAGCACGAAGCGGCCCGGCAAGCCGATCGTGCTCGCCTCCATCTGGTAGCTCGCCTCGATGTCGAAGCCGTCGGTGAAGATCGACGCGAGGTTGAACGCCTGAAGGTTGACGAAGGCGGTGCCGCTGGCCGGCGTCAGGTTAAACGCGCTGCACAAGGTGGTGATGCCGCTGTAGCAGAGGTTCACCTCCTGCTGCGCGCCGAGCGTCGAGATGACGCCCGATACTTTGATCCGATAATAATCGAACGACGCGCTGAAACCGGGGAGCCAGTGCGGCCGCGACAGGGTAATTCCCGCCGTAGTGTTGCGCGCGATTTCGGGCTTCAGGTCAGGATTGCCGATCGCGTTTTGCAGAATGGTCAGCGTCGAGGGAACGCCAGGCCCGCGATTGGGATCGGGATTGGTGAAGTTCGGCACCGTCGTCGTGATCGGCGCGGCGAACAGTTCGGACAGGTTCGGCGCACGCACGTCACGCGAGGTGACCGCACGCAACCGCACGCCGTCGATCGGCGTGTCCCAGGTGCCGCCGATCTTCCACGTATAGACCGTACCCGAGGTGCTGTAGTGTGTCACGCGGCCCGCGACGTTGAGGTTGGCGCTGCCGAGCGCGTCCGACTTCAGGAACGGCACGTTCAGTTCGAGGAAACCCTCCGCGACATGGTAGCTGCCCCGGCCGTTGTGGTAGTTACCGGCATACCAGTTCGCGCCGTTGGTCGAGAGCAGCGGATCGGCCGGATATGCCTCGCTGTACGGGCTCTCGTCCGACACGCCGTTGCCATAGGGATCGCCCACGACATGGTAGAATTCGTTGCGATATTCCGCGCCGGCCGCGAGCGACACCGGCCCCGCCCACAGCGACAGCGGCGAGCCGCTGAAGCTCGCGCTCACCGCGTCCTGTGTCTGGCGAGTGTGCTGGAACGGGCCGTTGGCAGGCTCGACATAGTTGAGCGCGGCGGCACTCGGCGCGGTGCCGCCGATGATGTTGATCGGCACGCACCCGTTCGCCCGCGCGACCGGATCGGCGCAGACGATCTGCCCGCCGAGGCTGATCGCCTGGATCGCGGCATTGTAACGCGGCGTGAGCGTGATGTTGCGGACGTGGATGTCGGTGATGTTCTCGCCATGCTCGTAGGAGACGTCGTAGCTCCAGCTCGAACCAAATACCTGGAGCTTGCCCGCCGCCCCGCCGACGAAGCGATATTGTTTGCGCGAGGGATAGACCGAGATATTCTCTGGCAGCTCGCCGTTGCTGGTGCCGAACTGGAACTGGGTAATCCCCGCCCTACCGCACGCCGCCACGATCGAGGCGGGCACGAACGGGTTCGAACATTGCAACGTCAGCCCGGATTTGGTCGCACCTGGGTTGGGCTGGTTCATCGTATCGACCTGCGCAATGTTGACGGTCGCGTAGATCTCATTGTCGGCGTTAAGGTCGAAGCCGATCCGGCCATAGCCGTTGTAGCGATCGAGCCGGGATTGCAGAGTCGTGCCGATACCGACGTTCCCCGAAAGATCGCCGCCGAGGCAGAAGCCGCCCGAGGTGAAGCAGCCCGACACGGTGCCGGCGGCGTTGCGCGACGGCAGCCCGCCCGAACCATAGTTGAACTGGAACGGTGTGCCGCTCACGTCGAACGCGGTGCCTTGCAGCGGCCCGGCGGTGATGAGCCCGTACTTGGTATATTGATACGCCTGCGCGTGATCGCGCACGAGATATTGCGGCGATCCATCGTTGGTGACGCCGCGATTGACGAAGGTGGTGGTGCGATACCAGCGGCGGCCGCCGGGCGCGGCTTCGCCGAAGCCGCCGGCGGGCACGCCGTCCTCATGGTCGTGCTCGCCGCTCACCTCGACATGCAGCCGGTCGTTGAAAAACGACCGCCCTGCCGCCGCCTGGAAAAGATACTGTTTGTTGTCGCCATAGGTGGTGATGCCGCCCGCGATGTTCGCCTTGAAGCCCTCGAAATGCTTGTCGGTGATGAAGTTGACCACGCCGCCGACCGCGTCCGAACCGTAGGAGGCGGACGCGCCACCGGTGACAACATCGACGCGCTTGATGAGCAATTGCGGGAACAGGCTGATATCGGGCACGCCGGTTACGTTGGCGCCGACCACGCGCTGCCCGTCGAGCAAGGTCAGCGTGCGGATCGTGCCGAGCCCGCGCAGCGAGAAGGAACTGAGGCCCTGCTGCCCGCTCGACGTGCTGTTGGTGCCGGTGGTCACGCCGCTCGATCCTTGCAGCGAGGGCAATTGCGCGATGGTGGTGAAGACGTTCGGCTCGGCGTTGCGCGCGATATCGGCCGCACCGATCATCGTCGTCGGCGTGGGCGCGGTGAAGCCACCCGTCGTGATGCGCGAGCCGGTAACGACGATGTCTTTCCCGCCATCGGCGGGAGCATCCTGCGGCGCGGGTTCGGCGAGCGTCGCCGGTGGCGCGTCCGCCGTCGTCTGTTGCGCCTGCGCGGGCAGCGCGAGACCGATCGCGAGCGCCGCGCCGGCCGATGCGAGCAACCGCCCGCGTGTTTCCCCAAGTCCAACCATCTCGAACCTCCCCATTTTGTTCTAGAGTTGCACCGCGTAGAGCGAATGATGCGTCAGGATGAACAGCGTCCGCTTGTCCGCACCACCGAGCAGCAGCTGGAGCGGACGCTCGGGCACATCAATCCGGCCGAGCGGCGTTCCGGCCGCGTCGTAGGCGAACACCTGCCCGTTCGCGATGAACACGCGGCCTTGCGCATCACGCGCGACGCTCTCGCCGCCGCGCTCGGCGAAAACCTTGAGATCGCTGAGCGCACCGCCCGCGCCCACCGTAACGGAATAGGTGCGCGCTTCGGATTCGTTGCTCACCAGCACGCGCTCCCCGACCTGCGCGCCGGTAAAGCCATACGCGTCGAGCGTGTCGGAGAAGCGCCAGCCGATATGGTCTGCCGGGCCCTGCTGCCAGACCGGGAACGCCGGCAGCGCGAGACTGCCGTCGGGCGAGCGATATTCGAGCGGCTTGGCGGTGCCCGCGTCGCGCGCGAACATCTCCGCCAAGGTGGTGAAATGGTCCGTGGCGGGATCGTACTGATCGCGAAACTCACCGTTGTTCCACCAGTTGACCGGCAGCAGCGTCGTTGCCGCCGCGCGCGCGACCGGCGTCGGCGCGATTACCGTCAGCGCCTGATGCGGCGCGTCGGGATCGAAACTGTAAACCGTGCCCTGCGCGCCGAGCGACGACAGCACGAGCAAATGCCCCGACCGGTCCACCGCAAGGTTCACCGGATCGAGCGCATTGTCGCGCACCACTTCGAGACCGCGCGCGGTGGTCCAGCGGTAGATGCGCTGAAAGCGATGCTCGACGAAGTAGAGCGCGCCGGCGGCATCGACCGCGCCGCCCGAGATCGACCAGAAGCCGCTTTCGAGCTTCCGCACCGGCCCGGCACCGGCCAGCGTGGCCGGTGCGACGGGCGCAGGGTTCGCCGGCACGTCGAGCGCGGCGAACTCGCGCTCGCGCATTTCGAGGTGGTGCGTCTTGTCCTGGATCGCGTTCTCGAACGGGAACTTGCTGGCGCGCAGATAGGTGCCGCAGCCCGCCGCCTCACAGCTCGCGAAACCGCTTTCTGCGTTCACATGGACGTTGCGGAAGCGAATGTCGGTGGAGTTGAACAGCTTCACCGCGCTCGCCCCCGGATGGAACGTGCGCGTCACGCGGTAGGAATGATAATTGGCGAGCAGGATGTTTCGCGAGTTGCGGATTTCGAACGATACCGCGTCCATGCCCTCGGGCACTTCCTGTTCGGTCTGGGGCGCGAGGAACTCCCAATTCTCCACGCCGTCCAGCACGATCTCGTTGCGGACGTGATGTTCGTTGGACAGTTCGTAGACATGGCTCGGCGTCTTGGTGTTCGACACGTAGAAACCGGCTTGCGCGAACGTGTTGGGCGACCAGATTGCCGCGAAGGTGCCGCCGCCGCCGTCGGCGACCCAGATACTCGGATATTGCGCGTCGAGCCGGTTGTCGGCGACGGGATCGCCGCTGTGCCCGGTCAGCGTGTTGAGCGGCTTGCCGTCCGCGGTGGGCGTACCGCCGCCGCCCATGATCTTGACGTCATCGATCAGCGACTCCGCGCCGGCCTTCCACAGGATCGCGCTGGCACGCGGATTCACCCGTCCGGTGAACAGCCCCAGCCCCGAGACGATGTTGCGCCCGCCCAAAGGCGCGGCGAGGATCGGCGCGACCGTACCGACGCCGGCATGGCCGGGATTGTTATCGGGGATGACGAGCTGCGTGATCGCCGGATGCAGCCCGAGCAGGACGGTGTCGGGCCGCAGGTTGAGCGTGCCGCGTACCATGTAGAAGCCGGCGGGAAAATACAGCACGCGGCGCGTGTCGATCGCACGCTGGAGCGCGGCGGTATCGTCCGCCTGCCCGTCGCCGGTCGCGCCGAGCGTGCGCACGTCGGCCCATTCGGCGACCGGCGGCAACGGGCGGATCGCGGGGGAGCGCGGCTTAGGGAGCGTACCGAGCGGCGTGATGCTGCTGGTGGTGGCGGTCGCACCCATCTGCCCGAGCGCCGGCACCGCGAAGCCGTGGCTGAAGCTCGCGACGCGGTAGCTTTCGCCCGTACCCGCGACCGTCTTCCCGCTCTCGCGAAAGCGGGCGAATACCGGCGTGCCGCGCGCAACGGCGTTGTCGAAACCGATCTGCGTGAACGGGCTGGTCTCGCTCGAGATGATGACGCCTGCCTTCGATACGTTCTCGAAGCGCACGTCCTTGCCCCACAGGGAGTCGCTATAGCCTTCGTCGATGTCGATGCCGACCGGCGTGTTGCGGATCGCGACGTTGACGAGGGTGAGGTCGACCTCATGCTCGCGGATCGCGGCGTCGCGCTGCCCGTCGAAGCTGGAATCGATCAGCGTGAACTGCCACGCGGGCGAGGTCTTCTCGCTGACGATGCCGTAGCGGCCGCCCTCGAAATGCACGTCCTCCATCTCGTTGCCGGCCTGATAGACGCCGGCGAACCCGGACCCGAGCCGGAAGGACATGTGGCTGAGGAACCCATGCTGGGCGAGCCGGAAGCGGACCGCCGCGGCGGCGGGGTTGCCCTGGCCGAGTTCGATGTCGACGTTCGACATAGCCGAGTAGAAGGTGCCCGAATTGGCGTCGCGCACCACCTTGCCGGCGGGGACGATTCCGGGCACCGGCACGGGCACCTTGCCGACCTGATATTGGTCGCTGCCGGTGAACACGATCAGCGTTGCGAGGCCCGACTGGAAGCCCGGCGTGGTGTCGCCGAGCACCAGCACCGGCCGCGTCTTGCCGACGCCAAAAATGCGCACGCCCGCCGGTACCAGCACGGTGCGGCTGAGCCGGTAGCGGCCCGAGGGCAGGAAGACGATGCCGTGGCCGGTCTTGTCGGGTGCGGCGTCTATCGCGGCCTGAAATGCGGCGGTGTCGTCGGCGCGTCCATCGCCGACCGCTCGGACGGTGACGGCATGAGGATCGTTAGGGGCGCTGGCGTACACCGATCGGGCGGGAGCGGCGATCGCGAGCTGGGGCGTGCTCACCAGCGCCGCCGCAGTCATCAGCCAAGCCGTTTTCATCGCGTCCTCCCGTCGCCCCTGTCTTCCGCCAGGCGTCGATCCTGCTGGAATACGACCCAAAATCCGCGCGGGCATCCGCGACCAAGGTCGTAGTTCCCGCTGGGCGCGCCGCGGCCGATATGCTTCTGCGAGCCGCCGGTCTGGCGGCGAACGCCCGTGGCGCCGGGCAAGAAGTGCGGGGAAGATCGTTGATATCGCCAGCCAGTCCCGGTCGGATCGCGCCGATGGCGATTATCGTGATGGGCGTGAGCGGCAGCGGCAAGTCGACGCTCGGCGCGCTGCTCGCCGCCCGGCTGGGCTGCGCGTTCCTCGAAGGCGACGCGTTCCATTCGGCGGCCGCAGTCGCGATGATGCAGGCGGGGCACCCGCTCAGCGATGCGGATCGCTGGCCGTGGCTCGACCGGATCGGCGCGGCGCTCGCCGAGGAGGTGACGGCGCACGGCGTGGCGGTGGCGGCTTGCTCGGCGCTGAAGCGCGCCTACCGCGACCGGCTGGCAAGCGGGGTGGCGGCGCCGATGCACTTCGTGCTGCTCGACGGTGACGCCGATACGATACGCGCCCGCATGCACACGCGCTCCGGACATTTCATGCCGCCGAGCCTGCTGGACAGCCAGCTCGCCACGCTTGAGCGGCCCGGCGCAGACGAAGGCGCGCTGATCCTCGATGGCGACGCCGCGCCCGAACGGCTCGTACAGATCACGCTGGGATGGCTCGCCGGGCCGATTGCCGGGACAGTCTGACAAGGAGGATCGCATGAAGGCGCATTTGTCGTGGATCGTGACCCTGCTGGCGCTTCCTATGGCGGCGGCCGCACAGGCGCCGACCGCGCCGCCGGTGGTCGCGCTGTGGCCGCAGGGCGCGCCCGGCTCCGAAGCGCGCCGCGCCGAGCCGGAGATCGTCGAGAACAGCTATATCCACAACGTCCACCAACCCTCGCTGACCGTGTCTCGCGCCGATCCCGCCCACGCCAACGGCGCGGCGATCATCGTGGTGCCGGGTGGCGGGCATCGCATGCTGGTGTGGGTCAACGAAGGGGTGCTGCCCGCGCGCACGCTCAACCGCTTCGGCGTCACCACCTTCGTGCTTAAATACCGCCTCGCGCGCGAACTCGGCTCGCAGTACGATATCGCGAGAGACGCCGCCGCCGATGCACGCCGCGCGGTGCGCTGGGTCCGCGCGCATGCCGCCGCTTACGGTGTCGATCCGCACCGCATCGGGCTGATGGGCTTCTCCGCCGGTGGCGAGCTGGTGTCGCTCGTCGCCGATGCGCCCGCGCCGCCGGTGGCGCATGCCGATGCGATCGATCGTACCGATGGCCGGCCCGATTTCCAGGTGCTGATCTATCCCGGTCCGCTCGGCATACCCGCGACCGCCGCCGCCAGCGCCCCGCCCGCCTTCCTCGCGGCGGGGACGCTCGATCAATGCTGCGCGGTGGCGACCATCACGCTTTATCAGCAGTTGCGCAGCGCAGGTGTTTCGGCCGAACTCCACCTGTTCGCCGACACCGATCACGGCTTCAACGTCGCCGCGCATTCGGAGCGTCTTAGCCTCGCGCACTGGCCTGACCGGCTCGCGGATTGGCTGGCCGATGGCGGCTGGCTGCACCCCGGCGGCGGCGCGAAGGCGACGCCAAGCAGTTACTGAAACCCTAGACCTCGCCCGGCAGCAGCCGCTTGCGCCCTTCGGACAGGTGCCAGCGCATCGCCAGCGCGGCGGCATCGCAATCCTGCACGCGGATCGCCTCGACGATCATCTCATGCTCGCGCAGCATCGCGTCGATCGCCTGTGGCGGACGCGAGCGCGAGATGTCGACGCCGGCGCGCATCACTCGCTCGATATCCCCAAACAGTGCCTCAAACGCGAGGCCGAACGCCGGGTTTGCGGTTGCTTCCACGATCGCACGGTGCAGGTCCATGTCCTCGGCATGCGCGGGCGCGTTCGACAGCAACGCCGCGCGCAGCCGGTCGAGCGCAGTCTGGATCTGCGCCATCTCCTCGGCCGAGCGCCGCGCCGCCGCCAGCCGCGCCGCCTCCGCCTCCAGCACGAAGCGCACTTCGTAGCTGCCAAGCGTGGAGGACATCTCCGCCATTGGCAGATAGGTCATCAGCCGCTCGGAGGGGCGGCTCTTGACGAACGAGCCCGCGCCGCGCCGCGCCTCGGTGATGCCGTCCGACGCGAGCCGAACCAACGCCTCGCGTACCATCGTGCGCGAGATGCCGAACAGTTCGGCCAGTCGCGCCTCCGACGGGAGCCGGTCGCCGACGTCGAGCCCGTCCGCCTTGATGATCTCGACGATCCCCGAATAGGCTTTGTCGGCCAGTCGTTGCTCGCTCATACTTTGCCCTCGTTAACTCGAAGCCGTATCGCGCACCGCGCCGCTCAGAGGAAGTGGCTGGCGACGAGGATGAAGGCGAGCCCCACCACCGACACCGCCGTCTCCAGCAGCGACCAGGTGCGGAACGTGCCCGACATGTCGGTGCCGAGGTAGCTCTTGACCAGCCAGAAGCCCGGATCGTTGACATGGCTGAAGAATACCGACCCCGCACCGATCGCCAGCACGGTCCATTCCGGCGACACGCCCGAACTGGCAACCAGCGCAGGCATGATCCCGGCAGTGGTGATCGTCGCCACGGTTGCGGAGCCGATCGACAGCCGGATTCCCGCCGCGACCGCCCATGCGATCAGCAGCGGCGACAGCGCACCATGGCTGGCAAGCCGCGCGAGCAGATCGGAGATGCCGGCCTGCACCAGCACCTGCTTGAGCGCCCCGCCCGCGCCGATCGCGAGCAGGATCGTCCCCGCCGGCGCCATCGCCTCGGCCCACACCGCCTCCTGCACGTCGCGGTCGATCATGCGGCGGCCGAACAGCAGCGGAAGCGCGGCGAGGCAGGCGATCAGCAACGCCAACACGGGATTGCTGGCGACGCCCAGCCACGCGAAACTCGCTGCCGTCGATTTTGGCAGCAATGCCTCGATTTGCCCCGCCGCGATCAGCACCACCGGCATCAGGATGACGATCAGCGCGCGTCCGACCCCCGGCTCAGCCACGTCGAGCTTCGCCGCCGCGAGCACCGGCGGCGCGATCCGGACGCCCCGCGCGGTGACTTTGGACAAGATCGGCCCGGCGATGATCGCGGTCGGGATGCCGACCAGCAGCCCGTAGCCGATCGTGCGGGCGAGATTGGCGTGCAGCGCATCGACCGCGAGCAGCGGTCCGGGATGTGGCGGCACCAGCGCGTGCACCACCGCGAGCCCCGCGATCGCACACAGCATCAGCGACAGTTTCGCCTCTTCGCCTTTGCCGCCGCCCGGCAACGCCGCCGCCGCGGTGACAACGATCGGCAGCAGCAGGACGAGCCCGGTTTCGAAGAACAGCGGCAGCCCGATGACGAGCCCGGCGATCAGCGCGGCGAATGGCGCGCCGGCACCTCCCGAAGCCCGCAGCGCCGCGCGAGCGAGCCCCCCCGCCCCGTCCGACAGTTGCAGCATCGCCCCGAGCGCGAGCCCGAGCGCGACCACCAGCCCGGTGCCGCCGAGGATATCGCCGACCCCTTTCTGCACCGCCTTGGCGGTGTCCGCAATCGGCATGCCCGACAGCAGCCCGACCACGAACGCGCCGCACAGCAGCGCCAGAAAGGGATGCAGCCGCGCCCGGATCACGAGAACGACCGACAGGGCAATGCCGATGATCGCGGCGGCGATGAGCCGCACGTCGGTCTCGATCATCGGCGGGAGCACTTCGCTCGACGCGTTTCGATGCGCATTCCAGCTCTCCCCCAACGCACCGCAGGATCGCCCACAACCAGGCGCCGCAGCATCTTTCGTCGTAATCAGTATGACAGCATCGCGACGACCGCTACAAAAAAAACCAATTTCGGGCGTATTGCCCATGTGAAGGCTTGAGTCTGTCCAACAAATCCCGCTAATCTTGCCACAGGCCGATTCGGCCGCGTGTTTGAGATCGGCGTACGCCGGCGGCACGAGGGGGCGCGCTCGCCGTACCGCGCAACACAGGGAGAGTGACGTGATTGCGAGCCTTACCGAAGACGATCCGTCCAGCGGTGGACACCGTGATGCGCAGCCGAACGGCGTGCATCTCACGCCGACGCAGCGCAAGGTCCTCGACGGCGTGCATTCCGGCCGCCTCAATAAACAGATCGCCTATGATCTCGGCATCGCGGAAGCGACCGTGAAAGCGCACATGACGATCCTGATGCGTAAGCTCAACGTCCGTAACCGCACTCAGGTGGCGATCGTGGCGGAAGCAATGGGCATGGGACGAAAGATCGCCGCACGCTGAAGCGAATACGATCATACGGCAGGGAAGCTTGTTAGATCTGGGGCGGAGCCATCTTCTGCTCTCCGCTCCCGCGATGGTCGCGGGATCGAACGGGCTCGCACATGCGGCGGTGGCAGACCGGCCGCTCGGCTATGCGATCGTCGGTCCCGGCAATGCGCTGCGCGTCATCGTTCCTGCAATTCGCGCAGTGCACTGGCAGCAGCAGCGTTAGAACGAGCGTGTAGCTAAAGGTCACGACGGCTACGCCGTCGCGACACCGTGCGGGCAGCCTCGCACCGCCGAAACAGCCGTGGATGCGCCCGCCGAGATCGGTAGCTTCCGCGGTATCAACTCAAATAAATGCGCTTTAGCCACAACGTAGCGCGTACAGGCTCCGATCCCAAGACCGCATCAGAGTGTCCTCTGGGTTACGCGGCCCCGGTCAGAAGCGTACTGAACTTTCAATCCTGACGGCAACGGTTCGATGATTGGCATCAGCTGCGCACAATATCATGCGATCATCGCGACTTTTCCCGACAAGCTCTGAGTGTCGGGGGTGAGTACCAACGGGCGAGAACGAGCAGCCTAATCAGCGCTGCGCTGATAGTAGATGGTGAAGGCATGAATGCTGTGGCCGCTGCCGTAGATCGCGGTCACATGGCGCAAGCCGTGCGCGGCGATCAGCGGAGTGTCGATCGTGCCGCGCACCGAGTTCCAGACGCGCTGCAAGGCGTCGGGCGGTGCGCCTGCCGCCGCGACACCGCTCGCTTCGCAAAGGGTGGCCGCGCATCGCACGTCCAGCGGCGCATCCGGCCCGAGATCGGGCATATTGGCGAGTGTCGTCCTGATAAAGCTTTCGCTCTTGCTCGCCCACACCGCATCGCGCGGCTCGCTGCGCAGCGACGCATAAAGTTGGCGCGGATCGGTCGACACGCGTGCCGAACGATCGACGACCCGCGCGTTTGAGCTTGGTGTCTCGCTGCGTTCGCTTGGCAGGCTCGTCGACGCGGGCGCGCCGTTCACGACGATCACTTTGCGCGCGCCCGTCTGCGGAGCGCCGCGCAACATTAGCGCGCAGCAGGCGACGAGCACGGCCGCCGCCACCAAAGCATATTTCACGAAAGGCCTCCATGAGCGTCCTGCCGGACGAGATCACCCCCGCCCGGCAGGCGTCGAAGCTCAGTTTACCGAACCGCGCCCATAGAACATGATGCAGTGGCTCGACTGGACACGGCTGGCGAACTCCAGCACGCTGCTACCGCTCGCGACCGGCAGCAGCGGCGACGAATAGTTCGGGCAGTAATTGTCATATGCGCCGGGCACCGCCACCGGCGCGGCGATCGTCGTCCAGGGGCCGGCCGGATTACCGCTCGCGCTCTTGAACAGCGTCGTGCCGTTGCCGGCGGCGACGCTGCCGTCACCGTTCATCAGCACCTGCCCGACCACCAAAATGCCGCCGTTCGGCAGCACCGTGTTGTAGGGCGCGTGCGCGAAGTAACGCCCGTCGGACAGGCGGATCGCGGAGCCGACGTTGTGACTGTCACCCCAGTTCCAGCCATCGGTCGAGGTTTTGTAGAAGACGGTGCAGGCGGCCGGACCGCACAGTTCGAACGTCGCCATGCGCATCCCGTTGGTCAACCTGGAGACCACCGCCATGCCGGGCCGGTCGCTCTGCACGGTACTTGCGACGAAGTCGCTCAGATCCTGCCATGTCGTGCCGGTGTAGCTGCGTGTCTTGACCAGCCGCTGGCTATAGGCGCTGTTGGTCTCGTCCGAGTACATCATCACCAGCGCGCCATCGTCGGCGATCGAGAACTCCGGCTCCCAGAGGCCACCCGTGTTGGTGGCAGTGATCGCCGAGACATAGCTCCAGCTCCGGCCGTTGTCTCCGCTGCGATAGACCTTGATCTTCATGCGGCGGTTGGCGGCGTCCTGCCCGACCGACCCCGCCCACAACAGCGTTCCGGCCGGCAAGGAACCAACCGCGCGCGGCAACTGGTACAGCGTGCCGCAACACAGGCCCGTGCTGAAATCCGCGTCGTTGATGGCGCCCACCCGCGCGAAGGACGCACCGCTGTTGCTGCTCGCGTAGATGTCGATGTGGTTGCCGCCGGTGAAGGCGACGACCGACGCCACGATCTCGCCGTTGGCAAGCTGACGCGTGCGCGCGTACAGCGCGTCGTCGGCGCTGAGCTGGGTCTGTGCGGATGCGACCGAACTCGCCGCGACCGGGGCAAGTGCAGCCAGCGCCGCCAATATCGTCTTTCGGAGTGTGCCGGATGTTCGGCACAGTGCATGCTTCGTCATTGTCACTCTCCTCTTCGTGTATCCTCGCCGCGCAGTCGAACCGGGCCGACCAGCCCCGACACGCGAAGCGGTGCATCCGCCAGATAGGTCGGTGCCGATGTGAAAGCCGCGTCCGGTCGCTTGGTTCTGGCATCACCGATCAGGCGATTGACCCAGAGGTTGGCGACCTTCACGCGGAGCGCGTTGCGCCCCGCCCGCACTGCCGCGCCGATGTCTAGCTGATACGGCGCGTGCCAGACGCTGCCGACGCTTTTGCCGTTGATCGACACCTCGGCGAGATTGCCGACCTCGCCCAGATCCAGCCACAAGCGCGCGCCCGGCTTCAACCCGTGCGGTAGATCGAACGACGTGCTATACTCCATGACACCGGAGAAATATCGGACGCCGGGGTCCGCCATCGTCTGAAGCGGTGTCAGGTGCGCCATCGCAATCGAGGCAGGAGCGCCACGTCTTGGCTGGAACGTGACAGTCCAGGGCCGGTCAAGCGTAGCGAGCATTGCCAGCGTCGGCCTGACGACATCGCGCCGTGCAGGCTTGGCTGGCTCGACGAACGTCACAAACGCAGCCTCGCCCGCATCGAGATCGAGCGGGACGATGGTCTGTTCACCAGCCGTTTCATAGGACAGCGGCTCGCTCGTTCCGGTTTCCGGGTGCCAGAGTTCCGGCTGCTTGCCGGTCACGCGGAAGGTGGCGCGGACGTGCCTGTCCTGATCGGCACGATTGTTGACGAAGTATATGTCGCCCCGCTCGGTGCGGCGGTGGACGAACAGGATCGGCGCGCCGGCCCGATCTTCGGAATAGCTGAAATCCGGGGCGATCCCCGCCGCCGCCAGCCCGGCCTCGACGTCCGATGCGGCGATCACCCGCCCCCGCCCGACCTGGGTCACAGGCGCGCCGGGCCAGAGTTCGCCGACAAGTACGCGGAACGCGTCCGAGGTGTCGGCGTGTGACGGCGTGTCGATCGGCGCGCGGCCGATGATGGTCGCGCCTTCGCTCGCCAGCCGCTTCAGCGCGCGAAGCACCGGCACGGTCATGTGCGTGCTCGATCCCGACAGATACAGCGCCCTGTAGCGGGCGCCGCCGGGCGATACGATAGTCCCACCGTCCACCCGCATTTCGCCGACGAGCTGGTCTCGGTTCACATAATCGAACGCGTTGCGGGTCGGGCCATCATCCATGCCGCGATGCTCCCACATCGCGGTGACGGGTGCCTCTTCGCCGATGAAGGTCGCGACCTCGGCGACATTGTGGCCCTGACGCAGCATAAAGCTGTTGCGGGCGATATAATCGATCCACGGTCGCGCCAGCTCGGCCCAGCTTTCGTGTCGGTTGAAGGTCTGGCCGAACACGGCGAGGGCCAGACCTGGAACCTTGTCGTCCACGGGCTGGTGAACCGAACTATGGATGACCGGCTTGTTGATGCCGCTGGCGAACTCGAGGTCGATGACGCGCTTGAGGTCGGATGGCGCAAACGCATAGGGTGCCCAGGCCGACGTCATCGACTCCGCCGCCACCAAGTGGCGCCCGTAGAAGTGGGCGACCGACGCCGCGCCCTTCATGTCGCCGATGTAGGATGGGTTCGCGCCCTGCGCGGGATCGTAAGCCCACAGCGCCGCCATTGGAATGTCGGCATGGCTTCGCATGGCGAGATCGTTGCCGATCTGCGGACGCCCTGTTTCCAGAGCCTCGCTGAAGACGGTCAGCCCCGCGTCGTGTGCGATCCGCGTGATTGTGCCATAATGCTCGCTGGTGATGAGGTCGGCGAGCGTCTGGCGGTAATCGAACAGGAAAGCGTCGCTCGCCGCGCGCGAGCCGACGATCGCGCCGGTCAGCGCGGGCAGGAACGGCATGGGATCATAACCGCGCAACCTGCGGAACTGCGCGAGCATCTTGGGCGTCCAGTTCGCGTCACCGGACTCGATGCTATCGGTGACGAACGTCGACAGCCCGCGCTTGCCGAACATCTGAGGACCGACCACCTCCCGATACATGCCGAGGTACGTGGTGATGTAGCGCGACACCGCATCGGCATCGTATTTGTCGACTTCAAGCCCGGTCGCCTCGGCGGTGGCGGGATGGTTTGTCGTACCAAGCAAGGTCGTGCCCATCCGCAGAACGCGCCAGCGGCCCGGCGGCGGGGTCCAGCGCAGCGTTCCGTCCGGCAACAGCGTTCCGGTCAGGTCGATGACACGCTTCGGGTCGATGCCGGCAAGATCGGGCACGGTCGGGCTGAGCGCGTAATAATCGTCCGCCACGGCGAGGCCGGCCTTCATCTCGAACTGATCGACCACCGGTTCGGCCGAAAGGCTGAACGTCGCGAGCGATACGTTGCCGGAACGCACATCACTCATGTGCATGTCGATGCCCGGCGCGTTTGCCGAAACGACCGGATGAAACGCATGTGGGTTCGCCCCGAAAACGATGCGGAACGCATCGGCCGTGACTGGCGCGAAGCTGACGGTCGTTGGCACCGCCTTGACTGATACGGTGGCAATCGCCTGCCATCTGCCCGCGATGCGTGCCTCCAGCACCGGCACATACGGCGCAGCCTCGAACGGGATCGCCGCGCCCGGCATGAACAGCGTTGCCGAACGGACGGTCTGCGGACGATCGTAGCGCAACATGACGTTGGTCGGCAGGTCGGCGGTTCCGGCCGGGATCGCCATGCTGGTCGCTGCCTTGCCGTCCGCCAGCACCGTCCCGTCCACCGCGTAGCCCGACACGAAGACGGTCGGCGCCGGTAGCTCGGGATAGCTCGCGACCGGATAGGCGATCAACGCGACGTCAGCGTAATAGTCAGGCGGCGCGGGCGCGCTGTGGCCCGGATCACCGGCGATCGCGATGTCCTGATACGGTCCGCGCACGTGCGGCGGTGCCGGCAGCCGGCCCGAGAACCGCTTCCCGCCGGCCACGTCCGTCACGCTCCACACCAGTTTCTTCATGCCGTCCGCAGGCGTGACCCACGGGCCGCCGGTCTCGCTCCAGCCCGGCGATGCGGCGATGCCGTAGCTCATGCCTGCGGCATCGGCGAGTGCAACGGCGCTGCGGAACGCGGCCTTCCATTCCGGTGTCATGTAGAGGATGCGCTTGTCGACGATCTGCGGCGAACTGAGCGCCGCGTCGAAATTCTGGATGCCGCTGATGCCGATGCGCTGCATCCAGGCGAGATCCTTGCGGATTCCGTCTTCGGTGATGTTGCCGTTCATCCAGTGCCACCACAGCATCGGACGTGCCGAAAGCGGCGGATCGCGGAAGGCGGCCCGCAGATCGTCCGAGGAGGGTTGCGACGCGACCGGACCGGCTGCTGCCGGCGACGTGGCTGCCAGCAGCCCGAACAGTGTGATCGCCACGGTCGTGATCTTCATGGCCGTTCCTTCGACACCGCTATCGGCGCTATTGGCTCGCCTGTCCGCCACTGGCCTCGCCGGACGGCTCGCGGATCGGGTCGCTCGCCTTCATCGGTTCGCCGAACACCGGCATGCCGGCAGCGTCAAAGGCGACGCGCTGGGCGTGCGGCGCGCGCCGGCTCGTGCACTTCATGTCCGGACCGGGGTTGGCGTGGAACACGATCCACTGCTCACGGCCGTCGGGCGAGGTGAAGAAGCCGTTGTGGCCGGTCGCGTACACGCTGTTGGCGACCGATGTCTTCAGCACCGGATCGTCCGCCTTGCGCCAGTTCTCAGGCGTCATCGGATCGCTGCCGGGTGCCGCGTGCAACAGGCCGAGCGCATAATCGTCGGACCAGCACGCCCCGGCCGAATAGGTCAGGAACAGATCGCCCTTTGGCCCGAGGAGGAACTCCGGCCCTTCCAGGATCTTGCGCCCGCCACGATCTTCCCACGGCCGGTCGGGACGCGCGATCACCACCTCCAGGCCTTGCAGCGTCCAGGGGTTCGCCATCCGCACCATCGCCAGATCGCTTTCCGATCCGACATAAGGCGAATAGACGAAATAGCGCTGCCCCTTGTAGGCGAACGTGGTGCCGTCGATCCCGTGGCGTTCGGTCTTCAACTGCCCACGGTCGATCCAGCGGCCTTGCAGCGGATCGGCTGCGTCGTTCTCCAGCACGAAGATGCCGCGATGCGCGTCATCGTCATGGCCGTCCTCGGCGGCGGTGTAGTAGATGAACCACTTACCATCGATCCGGTGCAACTCCGGCGCCCATATCGAGATCGCATTCGGTCCGTGCGCGGGCGGTGTCCACACCGTGTGCGGCACCGCATCACGCAGCGCGCCCAGGCGGGTCGCCGTCCGGATGACGAGGCGATCGCCCTGCGTCGTCATCAGGTAGAAATGCGATCCCGCCCGCGCGATCCAGGGGTCGGGGCCGGAGGACAGCAGCGGGTTGGTGAAGCGCGACGCCTCCCCCGCGCCCGCCAGCGCCACGACCGCGGCGAGGCCGAGCAGCGCGCGAAGTGCCGCCCTCATTTCGCACCGATCCGCGCGACGCCGGCGCGGACCTCGCATCGGTTACCGGACAGCGCCGTACCAGCCACCATCAACACCTCCGCACCGGATGTTATCGTCTGCGAACTATAGCCGGGACAGGATGAGACGCCGGGCGCATAGCCACCGGTCGGATCGATGACGAGCGGCGCCGGTATCTCGCGCCACGCACCAGCGCCAAGCGTCGTGTTCGTCATCAGCACGCGCCCGGATTCCGGCTCGATCGTGACATGCCCCTCAGGCCCGCTCACCACGCGCTGGCCGCTGGCGATCAGCGTCCCCTGCGCGCCGCCATAGGGCGTCCAGCTGATCGTCGGCGTATGCAGCAGGCGGTGGCCGTTCGCGGTGGCGACGACCGTGCCGAGCCCGCTCACCGGCGTCCAGTCCTGGCCGTCGGGCGACGTTTTTAGATAGACGCTGCACACATGGTCCGCATCCGCGCCGGCCTGGCAATTCTCGAAACTCATCGCGTAGCGGCCGTCGGGCAGTCGCAGCACGGTCGGCATTCCCGGCCGCGCCAGACCGTCATGCACCGCGACATCGAAGATTTCCGGTCCCCAGGTCGCGCCGCCATCGGTGCTGCGGACATGCGCGATCACCTGCGCGTAGCCGTCCGCCGAAGGCCGCTCGTCCGAGAAGAAGCAGTTCAGGCTGCCGTCCTTGGTGATGACGAAGAACGGCTCCCAGATGCCGTGGCCTTCGTTGTTGACCTGCATCGCCTCCGACGCGCAACTGCTCCGATAGGTCCAGTTGGCACCACCATCACGGCTGACGAACACCTCGACCGCTTGCTGGCGGAAGTCCTTGCGGTTCCAGGCGGTGCCCGCCGCGAACAGCGTGCCGGCGGGCAGATCCGCCTGCGCGACCGGCAGCTCGAACAAGGCAGGCGCTTCGATGTCCCAGCCGTGCACCGTGTCGCGCACCGTGCCGATCGGCTGCGCCGACCAGCTCCGCCCACCGTCCTTCGACCGGTAGATCGGCAGCGCCGCCTTTTCGCCCGGCACGCCCGAATGCGCGAACGTGGCGAGCAGTGTGCCGTTCTCGCGTCCGGCATGTTCGAGGCGGATGACGCGGGGATAGCCGGCGGTTTCATCGGGATGTTTGGCAAGGTCAGGCGTGAATACCGCGCTGCCCGCCGGCGGGGACGGCGATGCCGCCCCCGCCGCCATGCTTGCGGCCATCAGGCCAAATGCGGATACCCAACAGGTGATCGGTCGCATGGTTCGCCCCTTCAGAATTTCGCGCGAACGCCGATGGAGTAGGTCCGGTCTTCGAGACGGACGTTCTGCGGCAGCAACGGCGTGCCGAGATACTCATAGGCGCGCGCACCGGTCAGGTTGGTGGCGTCGACCGTCAGGGTGACATGCGAAGTGATGTCGTCGGACAGCGACAGATCGAGATGACTCTGCGCCTTGATGACGTTGTACGCGGGCGTCTGCACGCCGCCGGGGTTGAAGCTATCGACGAACTTGCCGCGATAATTGTACGCCAGCCGACCCGAAAAGCCGTACTTCTCGTAGATCAGCACCGCGTTGGCCGAGTCCTTGGAGACGTTGCCGAGCGGCTGGTTCACCGCTGCGCCGCCGAACGTCAGCGGCGCCTGCGTGCTGCCGGTGATGCGGGTATAGTTGAGCTGCAACCCGAACCCGCTGAGCGCGCCTGGCAGGAAGTCGTAGAATTGCTGGTACGCCAGCTCGACGCCCTTGAGCGTGCCCTGCCCGGCGCTCTGCGGCTGGCTGATCGTATAGGGCACGCCGCCGATCACCTCGGCGACACCATAGGTCTGGATGTAGCCGTTGATGTCGCGGTGGAAGTACGTCGCGGTCACAGAGCTCGACCGCCCGAAGAACCATTCGAGCGACGCGTCGATATTGTCCGATTTGATCTCGCTCAGACCGGGATTACCGGTCGATCCGTATCCCAGGCGATTGAGCGTCGGCGGATTGAGCGTCAGCGACGGGTTGAGGCTGCCGAAGTCGGGGCGCGTCGCGGTCTTCGTATAGGAGAAGCGCGCCTGGAGCTTGTCGGTCAGGTGCGCGCGGATGCTGGCGTTGGGCAGCACGTCGGTATCTTTGCTGCGCGCGGATACAGGTGCGACGTTGCTCGTCCCGTTCGGGTTGAAGGTGATCTGGAACGCGTTGATCGAGCGGTTGTTCTGCACCACGCGCACGCCGACCAGCCCGTCGAAGCCGATCCCGCCGAGATCGAAGCCATAGCCTGCCTGCGCGTAGCCGGCATAGCTCGTCTCCCGCGCGGCATAGAAGCGCGAAGGGTCTTGCGCGGGATCGCCGGTCGACAAGCCATAGGCGCTACGGATCTGCGCTTCATGCTCCAGCAGGTAGTTGATGTCGGGGGTTTGCGCAGGCGCGATACCGGCGAAGCCGAGGTCGTTCGGCAGCGAGCGAAAGAAGTCCGCGCCGAACACGCTGGTGCCCGAAACCAGAGGCGCGCCGTTCTTCGAGAACGGCGTGGAAATCTGCGTCTCGCCATCGGCGCCAGCGTTGCGGCGCACGATCCGCGCACCGGCTTGCAAGGTCTTCAGAAAACCATCGGCGAAATCATAGGTGGCGTCACCGCGCCACGCGATCGAGTTGCCGTGGTTGGAGTCGCCGGTCTGGAACAGGCCCTGCAACTGGAACAGATTGGCATTGGCCTTGTCGTTGCCGCGCAGGTTCCACAGGATGTGGCCGCCGCTGTTGCTGGTCAGGTCGAACGTCTGGTTGGGCAAGGACGTGTCGATGATGAAGATGTTCTCGCGGAATGCCGAGTCCGTGTAAGTCACGTCGGTCGACAGCTTCAGGCCGCCGCTGTTCCACTTGGCGCCGGTCGAGATCTGCGCGTCGTGCGAGCTTTGCTTGAACGCCTGCGTGCTGGTCGCGACATAGGGGTTGTTGAACGTGCCGGATTTGAGTTCGCAAACCTGTCGGCCGGCCGCACCGGCGGTCGCGCCAGGCAGCGTCTCGCACCCGCCCGCATCCGACGGCGTATAGAGCTGAAGCGCGGAGACGGACTGCGCCGAGCCGGGGACGCCAAAGTAATAGTCGATCTCGCGGGTTTCTTTGTACTTGGCGTACAACCCATCGACATAGATTTCGAGATTGTCGGCCGGCTTCCATTGAACGGCGAAATTGGCTTGCGGCCGTTCGCGGTGGCCCCGCGTATAAAAGCCGCCGACCGCGTTCGACACGAGGAAGTCGTTGCCGCTGGTGGTCTGCTCGTAGCGGGGATCGGAGAAGCTCGCCGGCTGGTTGTAGAACTGCTTGCGGTACGACAGATCGACCAGCACGCCGATCTCGCCGATGCCCGTCTGCCAGCGATCGCTGACCAGCAGGCCGGCGATCGGGTTCACCCGGTCGGCATAATGGCTGTATTCGCCACGCGCGGTGGCCGCGATCGAGAAGCCCTTGAAGTCGAATGGCTTGTGCAGCTCGATGTTGACGGTGCCGGCGATCCCGCCCTCGATCAGATCGGCGCTGCTCGTCTTATAGACGTTGAGCTGCGAAACCGCTTCGGCCGGAAGATCCTGGAACGCGAAGCCGCGCCCGGAGCCGGTGAAGATCTCGCGCCCGTTCAGCTCGGTAATGACGTTGGGCAGGCCGCGGATCACGACGCGGTTGGTCTCGCCCGAATCGCGGAACACCTGCACGCCGGTGATGCGCTGCAACGAGTCGGACACCGCATTGTCCGGGAATTTGCCGATATCCTGCGCGACGATCGAGTCAATGATCTGCGGCGAGGTACGACGGATGTTCTGAGCGGAAGCGAGCGCCGCCCGCTGTCCGGTGACGACGATGTCCGAAGGTTGCTGGTCCGCCTCGACTTGAGCAGCCGTGGTCGTCGGCGCGGGCGTGACGGCCGGCAGCGCTCCGGCGCCATCCGGCGCCGCCGCCTGTGCGAAAGCAGGCGAAGCGAGTGCAATCGCCAGGATCGAACCCGTCGTTAGAAAAGCACCTCTCATGAACAAACCTCCCCTGTTTGTACGGGGAAGTCGCTTCATCCCCGCCGTCCCGTTTTCTCGCAGCGATCGTCCGCCACTGGTTGCTCGCGCTTGCGAGGCATATGGCGACCGACTCTCGAAATGTATTTTCTGTTGACTGTCTTAATCCGCTCGCCGAACGCCACGCAAGTGATTAATCAGATAAATCGTTTTTTAGTTCGATGGCCTTGATTAGTGGGCTGGATGCCATTTCGGAGACGCTCGACACGTGGCATCTGGTTAGCGTCGGATCTTGGTGTCGCCATTCGCAGGTTCGAATCCTGCCGCCCCAGCCAAGCTAACGACGGCGTTTATCGCGCCCGGGCTTCTCACACGTCGAACCCCGTCATCGGCGCGCGTCGTTGTCACGAACACGTCGCGGCTCCGTAACGAAAACGTCGCATGGCGCTCCTACTGGCCGCTGCGGGGCTGGGAGGGCGGCGGACAGCCGTAAGCGCATCGATGCGCTTGCCCCCGCACGCGGCTGCACGAGGCGGCTGCCGGCGCGTTCACGACAAGGGGCCAACTCGATGATTTCCACCGTTTCGCCGCGGCGCGTCTCCGCGCTCGCCGCCTCGCTCATGCTGTCGACCAGCCTGATCGCGGGCGCCGCACATGCCGCCGATGCCGCCGCGCCGGCCACGCCCGACGCCGCCGCCACGCCGGTCGCCGAGGGTGACGCCGACCAGAACCAGCTTGGCGACATCACCGTCTATGCGCGCAAGCGAGCCGAAAACCTCCAGAATGTGCCGATCCCGGTGACGGTCATCACGCCGGCCGAACTGACCCGGCAGAACCTCGTCAATTTCACCGATTTCCAGACCAAGCTGCCGTCCTTTTCGGTCTATCTGACCAACCCGAAGCAGCTCAACCTCGGCGTTCGCGGCATCGGCAACAACGGCTTCAACACCGACGGGATCGACGGTTCGGTCGGCATCTTCGTCGACGGCGTCTATACCGGCCGGCAGGGCATGGTTTCGACCGACTTCAACGATCTCGCGCAGGTCGAACTGCTGCGTGGGCCGCAGGGCACGTTGTTCGGCAAGAACACGACCGCCGGCGCGGTCATCATCAACACGCTGAAACCCAGCTTCGATTTCGCCGCCAATGCCGAGGCGAGCGTCGGTAATCAGGGTTACAAGGAGATCAAGGCGGGCGTGACGGGTGCGCTGATCCCGGACAAGCTCGCGCTGCGCCTGTCGGGCTATTACAGCACCAGCGACGGCAATTATCCCAACCTCTACAACAACAACTACCAGAATGCGCGGCAGGGTCAGGGCATCCGCGCGCAATTGCTCGCGACGCCGACCGACACCTTCTCCGTCCGCATCATCGGCACCTACAACCATCAGGCCTTCCCGACGATCTCGCCGGTGATCCTTCAGGTGTACGACCCGACGCTACTTCAGGCGCGCATGCGGGCGGCGGGCTATACGCTGTCGACCGGCACCGTCGAGAACCGGCGCATCAACATCAACAGCCCGCTCAACGCCACGACCGACACCCGCGCGATCAGCGGCGAGATGAACTGGGATGTCGGCGCGAGCACCTTCACCTCGATCACCGCCTATGAGCATTGGAGCTGCTTCACCAACAACGACAACGACTATACGCAGCTCAACGCGATACCCGATTACGGCTCGTGCAACGACGAGCATCAGTTCTCGCAGGAACTGCGCTGGGCCACTGCCAAGAACCAGCCGATCGAGCTGACGGTGGGCGGCTTCCTGTCGCGCCAGAAGCTCGAAGTCACCTCACGCCTGCGCTTCGGCAACCAATATTACATCTGGGCGGCGAACCCTTCGGCCACCGCCTTCCCGACGCTGGGCGGACGAACCTGGGCGCAGGGTGCCTATGCCAATCAGGTGGCGGGCCTGGGCTTCGCGTCCGATGCGGTGTTCCACACCGATACCGAGGCGGCGTTCGGCAACGTCACGTGGCATCCCGATGCGGCGCGCCGCCTCGCGATCGACGCGGGTCTTCGCTACACCTGGGAGCATCGCACCGAGGTGTATGACGGCTCGGTCACCTCGAACCTCGGCAACCTGACACCTGCGCAGATCAACGCGCTGTCGCCGTCCGGCGCGAACGCGCAGCTCGGCCATGTCGACGATTCGCTCAACGACCGCTCGCTGTCGGGCGAAGCGAGCGTGAGCTACAAGGTTACGCCATCGGCCATGCTTTATGCCAAGTTCGCGCGCGGCAACAAATCGGCCGGGTTCAACCTGCTGCCGGTCAATGCCTCCAACCCCGATGCCAGCGTGCTGCGCGCGGTGACGCTGTACGGCGCGGGGCAGCAGGTGCGCGGCGAGAAGACCGACAATTTCGAGGGCGGCATCAAGAGCGAGTGGTTCGACCGGCACCTGCTCGTCAACCTCACCGCCTTCCACACGGTGGTGCGCAACTATCAGGCGAACGAATCGGTCGGCGTCGGCAACACCGCCGCCAAGTTCCTCGCCAACGTCGGTTCGCTGACCTCGGACGGTGTCGAGCTGGAAAGCGAACTGTTCCTGGCCAAGGGCCTGCACATGAAGGGCTTCGTGGCCTACGACCACGCCTATTACTCGTCGTTCCACAACTCGACATGCCCCGCCACCACAACGGCGAGCGTATGCGACCTCACCGGCCGGCAGGTGGCATGGGCACCCAAATGGACTGCCGATCTGACCACCGACTACAGCCACGAAATCGGTGACGACATGGTCGCCTACGGCCTTGTCGACGTGAACTGGCGGAGCAAACAGAACACCACCATCACGCTCGATCCGACCGCGCTGATCGGCAACTACGCGCTGGTCAGCGCGCGGGTCGGCCTGCAACTCGCGCACGGCACGTTCGACATCCAGTTGTGGTCGGAAAACCTGCTCAACAAGGCGTATTACATCAACCTGCTCGGCCTGACCAAGTCGACCGGGATCGTGCAGGGTTATCCCGGCAGCCCCCGCACCTTCGGGCTGACCGTGAAGGTGAAGTACTGATCCCGGGCGGCGGGCGACCCGGCAACGCCGTGCCGCCCGCCGCCGGGAGGATCCCTCAGAAGTTCGCCCACTCGCCATGCTCGGCCGTGCTCGCGGCGAGCGAGGCCAGCACGGCGCGACTGCCGCGCGCGATCGGTGCAGGCGCGCGGCGCGCGGCAGGAGCCGTCTCGCGCAAGACGGCGGCTGCTGCCTTGCCGATCTGGAAGCGGCTCGCATTCTCGGCCAGCGCGACGATCTCCGTGGTCAGGTTGCGCGCCGCGGCCGAGGTCTGCTCGACCATCGCCGCATTCTGCTGGGTCGATTCGTCCATGCTGCCGACCGCGCTGTTGACCTGGCCGATCGCGCTCGCCTGCGCATCGTTGTCGCTGGCGATCTGACGGGCGAGCCGCGCCGCCTCCTCGCCCGAGGCAGCGATGACGGTGAAGGCGGCATCGACCTTCTCGACCGCCTCGACCGCGTCGCCGATCTCCTTCTGCGTCGCGCTGAGCTGGCTGCGCGCGCGCTTGGATTCTTCCTCGGCGCGCATCGCCAGCGCCGAGACCAGATCGGCGACCACCGCGAAGCCACGCCCGGCATCGCCGGCGCGGCCCGCCTCGACCGTGGCGTTCATCGCCAGCACGCGCGTCTGGAAGGCGATCTTGTCGAGCCCTTCGATCACGTCGTCGATGCCCTTGGCGCATTCGCTCACGCGGTGCATCGCGTGAACGGCGACATCGGTGCGCGCGCGCCCGTCGGTCACGGCGGTCATCGCCTGCATCTGCGTGTCGACCGAGCGCGATGCCGCCTCGGCGGTCGCCTTCAGGCGGTTGTCGATCTCCTGCACGGCGGCGGCGGTCTGTTCGAGGCTGGCGGCATTACCCTCAGTCCGGCGCGCGAGATCCTCGGACGCGATCGCGATCTCCTGCGAGCCGACACGGATGTTGGCGGTGCTGAACGTCACGGAGCCGAGCAGATCGCGCAGGTTCGCCATCGCCTCGTTGAAGCTGGTCTTGAGCGCGAGATAGGCTTCGGGATAATCCTCGGTGATGTCGGCGGTGAGATCGCCGCGCGACAGCCGCGCGAAATTATCGGCCATGCCGCGCACGATCGCCGCGTGCTTCTCCGCTTCGAGGTTGAGCGCGATCTGCTCCTGCGCGGCGGCGCGGAAGGCGAACATCGCCTTAGTGAGCCGACCGACGCAGTCGCGATATTCGGTAAAGGCGATCGGCGCGTCGAGATCGCCCGCGGCGAGCCCTTCCATCCGCACCACTGTCGCGACATACGGCTTGGCGATCGCCTCGCGGTACAGATGCGACAGCACCAGCGCGACGCCGGTCGCGGCGAGTACAACGATCCCCACGCTCGCCTTGGGCAGCAATGCGCCGGCGACACCGCTGATCGCCACGAGCGCAACGAGGCTGCCAAACGCGATCAACAGCTTGAGCCGAATCGGCGCCTGAGATTGAAACCACTTCATCGAACGATCCTGCCAATGGTCGCACGCCCGGAACGGGTGCCTCCCAGACATTATAGACGCACGCGGGCGGCATGGTTCACGAAACGGAAAAATCGTGGGGCAGCGGCCGGTGCGGCGGAGCGCTTGCGTAACCGCCACGCGGATCGCACAAGGGCGTATGCACGCGATCCCGCACGCTTTGCCGCCCGTCAACACGATCGCGCAGGCGATCCAGCTCTCGCTGTCGCCAATCTTCATGCTGGCGGGTATCGGCGCGCTGCTCAACGTGCTCGCCGGGCGACTGTCGCGCGTAATCGACCGCGCACGCGACCTCGAAACGCGGCATCCGCGTTCGGAAGGGCCGGAACACGACCGCCACGTCCGCGAACTGCGGCTGCTCGACACGCGCATGACCGTCATCAACCGCGCGCTGACGCTGGCGGTATCGAGCGCGGTGATGACCTGCACCGTCGTCGCGATCCTGTTCGTCGCGGTGCTGTTCGAGCTTCACATGGGCACCGTCGTCGCGCTGTCGTTCATCCTCGCGATGGTGCTGCTGATCGCCGGGCTGATCTCGTTCCTGGTCGAGGTCCACATTTCGCTGACCGCGTTCCGCATCCGCCCGGAACTGCTCGAGGATGCAACGACGCCCTGACCGCATCGCCACGGAGCGGGAGCGCTCCGCAACGATCGATCGGCAAAGGGCGTCTCGGGTCAGTCGCGTGCGGCGATAACCGTCTTGTGCTCGGCGGTGGCGACCGTCGCGGCGCAGCCGGCGGGAGCGGCCGTCATGTGCGGGGTCTTGCCAGACAGGTGCAGCGGCGCAGTCGCCTGGCGGCAACCGCGCTTGACCGGGTGGTAGCTGACCAGCGGGGTCGTCTTGCCGGCGGGCGCCCAACGCATCTCGTGCGTGTCGGACAGTGATTGTGCGGCGGCCGGCGCGGCGACGATCGCCAGCGGGAGCGCAAGCAGCGCGAGCTTCATCGAAATCACGGGCATTTCCTCTCGAACGGTGATGATCCTGAAATATGTCGCCCGCCTTGCCGACGGCTGTCCGCTTCGTGAGGAAACATGGCCCGTGCCGCTCGCGCCGGTTGCCGGTACGTGACAAATCGTTGCTCGCCCGCCCGCGTCCGCCGCGCAGGCGTTGATAGCGCGGGCGCACCGGCCTAAATCGACCGCATGTCATCGCAATACCGCGCCGCTCGATGAGCGAGCCCAACATCATCCTGGTCGAAGACGATCCGTCGCTGCGCACGCTTACCGCACGCGCGCTTCGCGAGAACGGCTACGGCGTCCACACCGCAGGCTCGGCGCCCGAACTGTGGATCGCGTTCGACAACAATCCGGCCGATCTCGTCATCCTCGACATCATGCTGCCCGGCACCAACGGCATTGACCTGTGCCGCCAGATCCGGCGCAAGAGCGACGTGCCGATCATCTTCGTCAGTGCGCGCGGCAGCGAGGAGGACCGAGTGATGGGCCTCGAGCTCGGCGCGGACGATTACCTGCCCAAGCCGTTCGGCACGCGTGAGCTGATCGCCCGCGTGCGTGCGGTGCTGCGCCGCCGCTCGGGCGACGGCCTGGTCGGCGCGGAACGGCAGGACGAGGCGCATTTCGACGGCTGGACCGTCAACTTCCCGCGCCGCGAGCTGCGCGCGGCGAGCGGCGCGACGGTCGAGCTGACCGGCGCCGAGTTCGATCTGCTCGCCACCTTCATCGCCCAGCCGCAGCGCGTGATCGCGCGCGAGCGGCTGATCGAGCTGTCGCGTACCCGCCTCGGCGACAGTTCGGACCGCAGCATCGACGTGCTGGTCAGCCGGCTGCGGCGCAAACTGTCGGCCACCGGACAGGAGGCGCCGATCGTCACCGTGCGCGGCATCGGCTATATGCTGCGCGCCGGGGTGACGCGGTCCTGAGCCTCGCGCGGCGCATCTCGCTCGGGCTGCTCGGGCGGCTGCTGCTGATCCTCCTCGCCACGATCGTGGTGGAGTTCGGCGCGAGCACCCTGCTCTACGAGCGCGCCTCCGAACTGTCGCTGCGCGAGGACGAGGCGCACCGGCTCGCCGAACATCTCGTCGTCGCGCGAAAATTGCTCAACGAATGGCCGCCCGAGCAACGCAGCCGGATCGCGCGCGAACTCGTCACCGATCGCTACCGCATCGGCTGGAGCGCGAGCGAGCCCGCCAATTCCGCTTTCCGTCCGCAGCTCGGCAGCATGCAGGGGCAAATCCTCGCGTGGGAGCCCGATCTCGCGCGCTCCGATCTGCATGTGCGGCTGCCCGCGCTCCAGCAGGACGGGTCGATCGTGCTCGGCGACCTTCGGCTTGCCGACGGGAGCTGGATGACGTTCCAGATGCGGGGCGTGGCGAGCGCGTTCAACCCGTCGTCGGATCGCATCCTGCGCGCGCTGCTGCCCGCGATCCTGCTCGCGATGCTGAGCGCGCTGCTGATCCGCTCGACGCTGCGGCCCTTACGCGTGCTGATCCGCGCGTCGCATCAGGTCGGGCTCGGCCGCCGGGCACCGATCGCCGAGGAGGGGTCGGCCGAGATCCGCAGTCTGATCCACGCCTTCAACGAAATGCAGGACCGCATCCATGAACTGATCGAGAGCCGCACGCAGGCGCTGGCGGCGGTCGGCCACGATCTGCGCACCCCACTCGCGCGGCTGCACCTGCGGCTGGAGGGCGTGCGCGACCCCGATCTGCGCACGGAACTTGGCGAGGACGTGGCCGAGATGAGCGAGATGCTCGGCTCGCTGCTGGCGTTCTTCGGCGGCCGCAGCGACCCGGAGAAGCCGACGCTCACCGATCTTGCCGTGCTGGTGGCGACGGCAGTCGACAACGCCGCCGATCGCGGGCTCGACGCCGCCTATGACGGGCCGGATCATTTCGAAATGCGCGTGCGCGCCTCCGCAATGCGGCGCGCGGTGTCCAACCTGATCGAGAACGCGCTCCATTACGGCGAGCGGGCGCTGGTGCGGATCGAAGCCGATGCGGCGGCGGTGCGGATCGTGGTGGACGACGACGGTCCGGGCATTCCCGAGCACCGCATCCGCGACGTGCTGACCCCGTTCGTGCGGCTCGACGAGGCGCGTGCGCGCAACACCAAGGGCATGGGGCTCGGCCTCGCCATCGTCGCCAGCGCGGTCGAGGCGGAGGGCGGCACGCTGACGCTCGCCAACCGCGCCGAGGGCGGATTGCGCGCAACGATAGCGCTGCCGTCGGCCCGATGACCGGCCTTCACCGGGGAACGCGCCGGGCGTTCGCCGGAGCAACACTTTGTCACTCCGCCGCTGCCGCGCAGCAAGATTGCAGCCGTAAATGGAAGGCAAGGCGCACCCTGTGCGCGCGTTCCAGCGAGGAGAGCGACGATGAACGAGCTGATCGGCCGCGTGTTCGATTTCGAGAAGACCTATTTCCCCAACCAGAGCGACCTGTTCGGCAAGCTCGTCCGTGACGGGCAGAGCCCCAAGGCGCTGATGATCTCCTGCGCCGATTCGCGCATCGTGCCCGAACAGGTGCTTCAGGCCGCGCCGGGCGATCTGTTCGTCTGCCGCAACGCGGGCAACATCGTGCCGCCGTATGGCGAGATGCTCGGCGGCGTGTCGGCGACGGTCGAATATGCGGTGATGGCGCTCGGCGTGCGCGATATCATCGTGTGCGGCCATTCGGACTGCGGCGCGATGAAGGCGGTCGCCAACCCCGCCGGCCTTGCCGCGATGCCCAACGTCGCCTCGTGGCTCAAGCATTCGGCGGCGGCGGAAAGCGTCGTGTCGAGCGGCTATCACGACCTCACCGCGCACGAGCGTGTCCACGCGATCGCGCTGGAAAACGTCGTCGCGCAGCTTGCGCATCTGCGCACGCACCCCTCGGTCGCGGCGGGGATCGCGCGCGGCGAGATCTCGCTGCACGGCTGGCTGGTCGACATCCACGCAGGCCAGGTGCTCGGCCTCGACGGCAGGACCGGGCGGTTCGTACCGATGCGCGAGCATCAGGATCTGCCGGTGGCGCATCCCGCCAGCCAGCGGCTCGCCGCCGACTTCGCGCTTCCGGAAGCCGCGGAATGACACCCGCTGCCCCTGCCCGGCCGCAGGGCTGGATGGTCCGCGATTTCGCGGCCTCGATCGTCGTGTTCCTGGTCGCGATGCCGCTGTGCATGGGCATCGCGATCGCCTCGGGTGTGCCACCCGAAAAGGGGCTCGTCACCGGTATCATCGGCGGCATCGTCGTTGGCATGCTGGCGGGATCGCCGCTCCAGGTGAGCGGCCCGGCGGCGGGCCTTGCCGTCATCGTGTTCGAGATGGTGCGCGATCACGGCCTGTCCGCATTGGGGCCGATCCTCGTGCTGGCGGGCGCGTTCCAGCTTGCCGCCGGCATCTTCAAGCTGGGCGGCTGGTTCCGCGCGATCTCGCCCGCCGTCGTCCACGGCATGCTCGCCGGCATCGGCGCGCTGATCGTGGTGGGGCAGTTCCACACGTTGTTCGACGCCAAGCCGCTCTCCAACGGTCTTGCCAACCTGTCGGCGATCCCCGGCCGCGTGCTCGGCCTCGAACCCGGCAACATCGCCGGCACCGAGATCGCGCTTGGGCTCGGCCTGCTGACGATCGCGCTGATGGTCGGCTGGGAGAAGCTGCGCCCGACGTCGATGAAGCTCGTTCCCGGCGCGCTGATCGGCGTGGTCGGCGCGACGTTGGTCGCGTGGATCGGCGGGCTGGCGGTGGTGCGCGTGAGCGTGCCCGAGTCGATCGCCTCGGCGGTGTCGGTGCCCGGCGCGAGCTTCCTCAGCCCCCTTGCCGATCCCGCGCTGTTGCTCTCCGCACTCGCCATCGCTTTCATCGCCAGTGCGGAGACGCTCCTGTCGGCGGCGGCGGTCGACCGCATGCACGACGGCGTGCGCACCGACTATAACAAGGAACTGCGCGCGCAGGGCATCGGCAACCTGCTGTGCGGCGCGGCCGGTGCGCTGCCGATGACGGGTGTGATCGTGCGCAGCTCGGCCAACGTGCAGGCGGGTGCGACCTCGCGGCTGTCGGCGGTGATGCACGGCGTCTGGATCCTCGGCTTCGTCGCGCTGCTGCCCTGGCTGCTGCGCGAGATTCCGATGGCGGCGCTGGGCGGCGTGCTGGTGGTGACGGGTGCGCGGCTGATCAGCCTCAAGCATGTCACGCATCTGTTCACGCATTACGGCGTGCTGCCGGCGGTGATCTGGGCGGCGACCTTCGTGCTGGTGGTGACGACCGATCTGCTCACCGGCGTGCTGGCGGGTCTCGCGCTGTCGCTGATCGAACTCGCGCCGCATGTGCGTCGCCTCAACCTCAGGGTCGACACCGCGCACAGCGACGAGCGCAGCCACGTCAGCCTCGACGGTGCGGCGACGTTCCTGAGCGTCCCCAAGCTCAACAAGACGCTCGACGCGCTGCCCGAGGGCAAGCCGCTGACGCTCGAACTGCACAAGGTGCCGGCGATCGACCATAGCTGCGCCGAACTGCTGCGCGAGTGGCTCGGCCGCCAGCGCAAGCGCGGCTACGAGGTCGAACTGCTCGGCTCGCCCGCGCATCTGGAGCGGCTGGCGGCGTAAACCGCGCCACCGCACCGACCCGACTGGGGGCGGCGATCCACGCGGGGTCGCCGCCCCCAGACACATTTCGTCACCAAACGGAAACGCGCCGGCCAGCCACGCGCGCCACAACAGACACATCCTGCGGCGGATGCCGGCCCCGGTCATGGCCGAGAGGCGGCACCGCCGCAGGCGCAGGCGGGGACGTTCACCGACACAGGGGAAGGTCTTCCAATGAAATACGCACTCGCGCTCGCCGCCGCCCTCGCCGCGGCCACTCCCGCCTTCGCGCAGGAGACGGCGCCGCCCAAGCCGATCACCGTGTCGGGCAGCATCGGCCTCGTCAGCGATTACCGTTTTCGCGGCGTATCGCAGAGCGACGAGGAAATGGCCGTGCAGGGCGGCCTCACCGCCACCCACGAAAGCGGCTTCTACGCAGGGCTATGGGGTTCGAACCTTGCCGGCTGGGGCACGTTCGGCGGCTCGAACATGGAGCTGGACCTGATCGGCGGCTACAAGCACAGCTTCGGCGGCACCACGCTCGATGTCGGGCTGACCTGGTATATGTACCCCGGCGGCGCCAGCAAGACCGACTTCGCCGAGCCTTACGTCAAGCTGAGTCACACGCTTGGGCCTGTCTCCGCGCTGGTCGGCATCGCCTATGCCCCGCAGCAGCAGGCGCTCGGCAACTGGAGCAACACACCCGAAAGCCGCATCGGCGACAAGGAGGACAACCTCTATGTCTGGGGCGACGCCAGCGCCGGCGTACCGGGCACCGCGCTGACCGTGAAGGGTCATGTCGGCTATTCGCACGGCAACCCCGGCCTTGGCCCCAACGGCACCAGCGTCACGCCGACCGGCAGCTATGTCGATTATCTGGTCGGCGCGGATTACGTGCTGTCGCCGGTCACGCTCGGCATCGCCTTTGTCGGCACTGACATCCGCAGGCGCGATTCGCTCTACCTCCAGCCGAACTTCTCCAGCACCAAGGACGGTTCGTCGATCGCCTCGGGCAAGGTGCTGTTCTCGGTCAGCGCGGGGTTCTAGGCGCGCGCGGGTGGCGCGACCGCAGGCGATTGTTGCGCCGCCCCCGCGACCATGATAGCGCGCGCCCCTTGTAGGCGGGGGCAATTGCCGCCCTCGCGCGCCCGGCATCCACCGGCAGCTCTTTGTTCAGGACGTTATGTTCGCCACCCCAGCCTTCGCCGCTTCCGCCTCCTCGTCCGCCGCAGCCTCGGGCGGTGGCATTGCATCGATGTTTCTGCTGTTCTTCCCCTATGTGGCGATCGCGGTCGTCGGCTATTTCCTGCTGCTGCGCCCGCAGCAGCAGCGATTGAAGGCGCAGCAGGCCAAGATCGCGGCGGTGAAGAAGGGCGATTCGGCGATCACCGCCGGCGGCGTGCTCGGCAAGGTGACGAAGGTCGACGACCAGTATGTCGAGCTGGAAGTCGCGCCGAACGTTCGCATCCGCGTCGTCAAGGCGACGCTGACCGAAGTGACCGGCCTTAACTCGAAACCCGCGAACGACTGATCCCATGCTCGATTTCCCGCGCTGGAAGGTCGCTTCGATCCTGGGGTTGCTCGCCTGCCTGATGGCGCTGGCGATCCCGAGCTTCATCCCCGAGGAACAGACCAAGAGCTGGGGGTGGATCCCGCACCCGCACGTCAACCTCGGGCTCGATCTCGCCGGCGGCAGCTATCTGCTGCTCGAAGCGGATAGCAGCGACCTCGCTCGCACCCGCTTCAATGCGATGCGCGATCAGGTGCAGGCCGAAATGGCGCGCGCGCCCGCGATCGAGATCGGCGATATCGCCAGCGACAACGGCAAGATCAGCTTCCTGCTCCACGACGTCACCAAGGTCGACGCCGCGCGCGAGCGGCTCAACAAGCTGACGGCCGGCGCCGGCCTCACCGGCCAGCGCGATTGGGACCTCAGCGTGGTCGATTCGTCGCGGGTCGTGATGACGCCGACGCAGGCCGGTTTCGATCAGGCGCTCAACCAGGCGATGGGCGATGCGACCGAAGTCGTCCGCAAGCGTATCGACGAACTCGGCACCAAGGAGCCGACCATCGTCCGCCAGGGCACCGATCGGATCGTCGTGCAGGTGCCGGGCCTCCAGAACCCGCAGCAACTCAAGGATCTGCTCGGCCAGACCGCCAAGCTCGAGTTCAAGATGGTCGACGAAACGCCGGTCGATCCCGCACAGGCGGCCAAGGGCATCCTGCCGCTCGGCGATCAGATCCTGCCCTATGTCGAGGGCGGGCCGGGCGCGACGATCATGGTCAAGCGGCAGGCGATCCTTACCGGCGACCAGCTCGTCACCGCCTCACAGGGGTTCAAGCCCGACGACAATTCGCCGATCGTCAACTTCACCTTCAACAGCGAAGGCGGCAAGAAGTTCGCGCGGATCACGCAGACCAATATCGGCAAGCGCTTCGCGGTCATCCTCGACGACAAGGTGATCTCGGCGCCGTCGATCAACACCGAAATCCTCGGCGGCAGCGGCTATATCGAAGGCCGCTTCACCGTGGCGAGCGCCAACCAGCTCGCCATCGCGCTGCGTTCGGGCAAGCTGACGATCCCGCTCAAGGTGGTCGAGGAACGTACCGTTGGGCCGGACCTCGGCAACGATTCGATCCATGCCGGCGTGCTGGCCTGCACGATCGCGGTGATCGCCGTGATGATCTTCATGTTCGTCACCTACGGTCGCTTCGGCGCCTATGCGAACCTCGCGGTCATCATCAACGTGGTGGTGATCGTCGGCGTGCTGGCGCTGCTCAATTCGACGCTGACGCTGCCGGGCATCGCCGGCTTCGTGCTGACGGTCGGCACCGCGGTCGACGCCAACGTGCTCATCAACGAGCGTATCCGCGAGGAACGCCGGCGCGGGCGGAGCGTGCTGCAATCGGTCGAGCTGGGCTATAAGGAAGCCAGCCGCACGATCTTCGAGGCGAACGTGACGCACGCCATTTCGGCGGTCATCATGCTGCTGATGGGCTCCGGCCCGATCCGCGGCTTCGCGATCGTGCTGCTGATCGGCATCGGCACCTCGGTGTTCACCGCCGTCGTCTTCACGCGCATGATGGTGGTGACCTGGATCCGCCGCAAGCGCCCGACGGACATCGTGATATGAGTCAATCCTCGTCGCCCCGGCGAAGGCCGGGGCCGCTCAGCGGCGCTCGTCGCGCTCTCCCCAAACCGGCCCCGGCCTTCGCCGGGGCGACGGATATATCATCATGCGCCTGCTGAAACTCGTACCGGACAACACCAACCTCCCCTTCGTCTCGCTGCGCGTGTGGGCGTTCGCGTTGACGATGCTGCTGTCGATCGCCGCCGTCGGCCTCACCGTCGCGCGCGGGCTCAACCTCGGCGTCGATTTCGTCGGCGGGTTGATGATCGAGGAGAAGTTCGCCAAGCCGCCGTCGCTCGATCTGCTGCGCCAGACGGTCGACCATCTCAACCTCGGTGAAGTCCGCCTTCAGAACGTCGGCGACGACAAAACCGTTTCGATCAAGCTGCCCCCGCCCAAGAGCGCCGACAAGGGCGCGACCGACGCGGTCGTCAAGCAGGTTCAGGCGGCGATCAGCGCCAAGTTCCCCGACGCGCGCTTCTCCAAGCAGGATGCCGTGTCGGGCAAGGTGTCGGGCGAACTGATCTGGAAGGGCGTGCTCGCCGTGGTGCTGGCGGTGCTCGGCATCGGCCTGTTCGCCATCTTCCGCTTCGAATGGCAGTTCGGCGTGTCGACCGTGGTCGCGATCGTCCACGACGTGCTGATGACGCTCGGCTTCTTCGCGCTGACGCAGATGGAGTTCGACCTTAACATCGTCGCGGCGGTGCTGACCATCATCGGCTATTCGATCAACGACAAGATCGTGATCGACGACCGTATCCGCGAGAACATGCGCCGCTATCGCAAGATGGACATGCCCGGCATCGTCGACCTGTCGGTCAACGAGACGCTGCCGCGCACGGTGATGACCTCGGTGACGATCCTGATCGCGCTGGTCGCGCTGCTGATCTTCGGCGGACATGTCCTGCGCGGCTTCACCGCCGCGATGATCCTCGGCATCGTGGTCGGCACCTATTCGTCGATCTACGTGTCGTCGTCGCTGCTGATCTCGCTCGGCCTGCGGCCCGATCCGACCAAGGGCGACGTTCCCGCCGGCAAGGCGGTGCCGAGCGAGGGCATGCCGACCAAGAAGCGCTGAGCCGTCCGATGCGGATGGACAAGACCCAGGGCAGCGACGGGCCGATCGTCTCGGCCTTCTCGGCGGGCGGCTTCAAGGTCGATGAGGGCGTGTACCGCGCGCTGCTGCTCACGCCGGAGCGCGCCGACGGCTGGGTACCGCCCGCGCTCGACGCGCTGACGGCCGAGGCGATCGCGCCGCTGCTGGCGCTCGATCCTCGCCCGGAGTTCCTGCTGCTTGGCACCGGCGCGACCTTGGTGCGCCCGCCGGTCGCGTTTACCCGCGCGGTCGAGGCGATGGGCTATGGCATCGAGGCGATGGACAGCCGTGCGGCCGCGCGCGCCTGGGCGGTGTTGCGCGGCGAGGGCCGCTGGATCGCGGCGGCGCTGTTTCCGCTGAACTGACCGAAAAGCGTAACTCTGCCGCGCCATGTGCTCCCGCAAAGGCGGGAGCCCAGTCTGGGTCCCCGCCTTCGCGGGGACATATTACCGAGCGACCAACCCACATAAGTGCGCATACAGCGCCGCCGTATTGGCATCCCACGTGAACCGCTCGGCGCCCTTGCGCGTCGCCTCCTGCGATGGCGGGTTCGCCAACAGATCGCCTATCGCCTGCGTGAACGCCGCCGCCTCACGCGCAACGACACGCCCGTAGGCGGCCTCCGTCACCACCTCTCGCGCGCCGCCGGCGTCGGTGATGACCACCGGCGTCCCGCAGGCGAGCGCCTCGACCCAGGCGTTCGCCAGCCCCTCCGAAAACGAGGCAAGCGCCATCACGTCCCCCGCCGCGATCAGCGCGGGCAGATCGCCATGCGGGATCGCGCCGAGCAGTCGCACCCGATCCCCCAAGCCACGCGCGGCGATCTGCGCTTCGAGGCTCCCACGCGCCTCCCCCGCTCCAGCGATCAGCAGCGACACGCCGGGCAGCGCCGCAATCGCGTCGATCACCACGTCATGACCCTTGCGCGGGATCAGCGCGCCGACCGAGACGACCAGCGGCCCGCTCACGCCATACGCCGCCTTCGCCGCCGCCCGATCGCGCGGGGCGAAGCGGTCGAGATCGACGCCGGTGTGGTGGACGCGAACCTTGCCCTCGGGGATGCCGAGCGCGGCCATGTCGGCGCGCATCGCCTGCGAGACGGCTAGCAGCCCATCCGCCCACCGCCCCGCGGCTATCACCTGTGCGGCGGTGGCGGGCGCGGTGCTCCAATAGTGGATGTCCGCACCGCGCGCCTTGATCGACACCGGCACGCCGAAGCGTTTGCCAAGCGCGACGGCGGCGGGGCCGTCGGGGAAGAAGAACTCCGCGTCGATCACGTCGAAGGCGAAGTCCCGGGCGATCTCGGCGAGCAGCGGCGTCAGCGCGCGCACCAGCGCGGGTGCGTGGAAGCGCCCACCGGTGCCGGGCAGCGTCGTGAAGCGCGGCCGCCGCACATCGAGCCCCTTCCACGTCTCGCGCACCGGCAGGTGCCCGAGCGGCGCATAATGCCCGATCCGCGACAGCGGCCACGGCGGCAGCCCCACCGGCGCGACGACGCGGAGATCAACGTCAGGATGCGCGGCGAGACCGAGCGCCTGCCGCTCCACGAACACACCGAGATTGGGCGCGGCGGCGTGCGGAAACAGGGTGGCGAGGGTCAGCACGCGGAGCATGCCGCCCGCTTAGCGCGCGAAGGTTAAGGTGGGTGAAATCGGAGCGCCGTCCGCGTGGCGATTAACGCCGCCCCCCCGACCGTTCGTGCGGAGCTTAACGACGCGCGTATTCAAAAGCGAAAGACCAGCGCCTCGAACACGCCCTTCGACTTCGCTCAGGGCGAACGGGGGAAGAGGCATTCGGAATCAGCCCCTCCCGTTCGTCGAGCGAAGTCGAGACACCTACGCGACCTCCGCTCTTGTCCCGCCCCGCACCCATCGAAGGGCGGCCGAATCAATGCACGAAGCGCGCCACCACATCCCGGTAGCTGCGGCTGACCTTCACCTGCGCGCCGCTCCCCAGCACCAGGAAACATTCGCCGTTGGTGTGCGGCTTCACCTCTTTGACCAGATCGAGGTTGACGATCGTCGAGCGGTGCACGCGCTGGAAGCGGCGCGGGTCGAGCCGCTTTTCCAAATCCTTCATCGTCTCGCGCAGGATCAGCGTGTTGTCGCCGGTGTAGATGCACATGTAATCGCCCGCCGCATCGATCCGCTCGATCGTGTCGACGTCGACGCGGAAGATCTGGCCGCGATCCTTGATGTTGATGAGCTTCTCGAACCGGTTCGCCGACACCTGATCGCCGCCGTCGACCATATCCTCGACCGAATCGGGCGCGACTTCGGCGAGCACTTCGCGCAGGCGGTCGACCTCCTCGACACCACGCTTCTCGGCGAGACGCTGGCGCACGCGGTCGAGCGTGTCGGCGAGCCGCGCCTCATCGACGGGCTTCATCAGGTAATCGGTCGCCTGCGCCTCGAACGCCTTCAGCGCATGGTCGGAATAGGCGGTCACGAACACGAACAAAGGCGGTTCGACCTCCATCAGCCCCTGCACGACCGAGAAGCCGTCGAAGCCCGGCATCTGGATATCGAGGAAGACGAGATCGGGCTTGTGCGTCTTGATCGCGCGGATGGCTTCACGGCCGTTTGCGCATTTCTCGATGATCTCGACATCGTCATGCGCTTGCAGTCTCAACTCAAGCCCTTGAATTGCAAGGGGTTCGTCGTCGACCAATATGGTACGGATCGTCATGCGGCCTCTCTCTTCGGTTCCTCTAACTGGAACGGTATTTCAATCTCGACCCCGTATCCGCCCCCCGGGACCGAACGCGTCTCGAACCGGTGGTCAGGCCCGTAAGCCTGCGCCAGCCGCTCCTTTATATTGGCGAGCCCCACGCCAGTTGAAGCGCTTGCCCGCGCTTTCGTTTCATACAAGCCCGGCCCGGTGTCCGATACGGCGATCTGCACCCGATCCCCGCTCAACCGCGCGACGACGCTGATTTCGGCCCCTTCCTCCTTGGGCGTCACCGCATATTTGATCGCGTTTTCGACCAGAGGCTGGAGCAGCAGCGACGGCAGCCGCGCCTGCGATACACGCGGGTCGACATCGAAGCTCGGCCGCAACCGATCCTCGAACCGCATCTTCTCGATTTCGAGATACAGCTTCAACGTCTCGACCTCCTGCTGGATCGTGACGTGCGCGGTCGGCTCGTTGGCGAGCGTGTAGCGCAGGAACGAGGACAGCCGGCTGAGCATCGCATTGGCGCGCTCGGTCTGCTTCAAGAGCACCAGAGTCGAGATCGAGTTGAGCGTGTTGAACAGGAAATGCGGGTTGAGCTGGTAGCGCAGCATCGCCAGCTGCGCGGAGCTGGCAGTGTTCTCGAGCGCGGCCATCTGGTCCATCTGCGCTTCGACGATCAAATAGAAGTTGATCCCGAAATACAGCGCCGACCAGCCCGCCAGCACGGTGAAGTTGAGGAAGATGGTGCCCAGCACGAGGCTGAGGTTGAGCCCCGGATCGGCGAGCTTGATGAACGAGAAGGAGAAGGCGTCGAGCACCGAATACAGCACGGTCGCGACTGCCAGCGTGACGATCGACAGGATGGCCGATGTAAGGCGCGAGCGCCGCCGATAATAATGGTAGAGCGTGGCGAGCAGCAAGGTGATGCAATAGCCGACGATCGATTCGACGATCACCGGCACCACGCCCGAAATGTCCTGCCCGTTCGACAGGCTGGAGACGCTGCGCAGCACGAGATAGCCGGACCATCCCGCCGCCTGAAGCCGCCAGAACGCGCGCCCCTTGTCCTCGAAGAACGGCCGCGAGAAGATCGCGGGAAGGGAGAATAGCGCCATAGCTGGTCATCCTAGCCGCAGCGGGCGGGGAGTGCAAAACTGCCGTCGTCCCGGCGACTACCCGCCGTTCGTGCCGAGCGCAGTCGAGGCACCTGTGCTCCGGGTGGTCCCTCGGCTTCGCTCGGGACGAACAACGCGGGGGTGATAGGCATTGACCCTGTTCCCCCGCGAAAGCGGGGGTCCAGAGCCACCAACGCCGCGCCTGTGGCTCTGGACCCCCGCTTTCGCGGGGGAACAGGGTGCGCTAAAGATCGAGCCTATCGATGATTGCAAAACTCCGTGTGTTATCTACATACCACAGCCAGACCGCGGGCAGCCCGCAAAGGATGAGAGCATGGCCGAGACGCAGACGACCGAGCAGAGCCTGGTACTGACCCCGCCCGATCCGGTGCCGACGGTCGCACCCGAAAAGGCGGCGGGGCTGGTGCCGGTCGACGATGCGGTGCGCAGCCAGCTTCAGACGCGCGTCGCCGGCTTCGTGAACGATCTCGTCGCGCAGGACGTCAACTCGCCGGAGTTCGGCAAACGCGTTGATGCGATCGCGGCGATGGGGCAGAAGGAAATTCGCGACGCCGCCGGCCAGTCGAACCGCTTCCTCGATCGCCCGGTCAAGGCGATGGACGGCGAAAGCGGCGTCGGCGCGGATCTCACCGCGCTGCGCCGTACTATCGAGAAGCTGGATCCGGCCGCCAACAGCAGCCTGATCTCGGGCAAGAGCGGGCTGCTCGGCAAGTTGTTCGGGGGCGGCGTCTCCAGCTATTTCGACAAGTATCGCTCGTCGCAGACGCACATCAACGCGATCCTCAAGGCGCTGGCCAGCGGCAAGGACGAGCTGCTGATGGACAATGCCGCGATCGATACCGAGCGCGCCAATCTGTGGGGCGCGATGGGTCGGCTCGAACAGATGATCGTGCTTTCCAAGGAGATGGATAAGAGCCTCGAGGACAAAGCCAACGATCTCGACCACAGCGACCCCGCCAAGGCCAAGGCGATCCGCGAAACCGCGCTGTTCTACGTCCGCCAGCGCACCCAAGACCTTCTTACCCAAATGGCGGTGACGGTGCAGGGCTATCTCGCGCTCGATCTCGTCAAGAAGAACAATGTCGAACTGGTGAAGGGGGTCGATCGCGCCTCCACCACTACCGTCTCCGCTTTGCGCACCGCCGTCACCGTGGCGCAGGCGCTGGCCAACCAGAAGCTGGTGCTCGACCAGATCACCGCGCTCAACACCACCACCGCCAACATCATCGATTCGACCGGCAAGCTGCTCAAGAGCCAGACCGCACAGATCCACGAACAGGCCGCCGCCTCGACCATCCCGGTCGAGACGCTGCAACGCGCGTTCCAGAACATCTACGACACGATGGACGCGATCGATACGTTCAAGCTGAAGGCGCTCGATTCGATGAAGACGACGGTCAACACGCTGTCGAACGAAGTCGAGAAGTCGAAGGGCTATATCGCGCGGGCCGAGGGCGCCGCGCAGAACACCGGCGGCAAGGACACGTTCCGGCTGGAGGCGGTGTGACATGACCGACGTCGATCGCCAGATCGCGCGCACCAGCGAACTGCTCGACCGCACGCGTGAACGCAGCCTTGCGCAGCGCCGGCGAGCGCGCGCCGGCACCAGCCTCGCCAAGCGCGCCGGGCTGATCGCGGGTGCCGATCTGGCGATCGTGGTGGCGACGATCGTGGTGGGGTGGATCACGCCGATCGGCATGGGTGGGGCGTTGCTGGCGGGGGCGCTGCTGGTGGCGGTGACGCTGATCCTCGCGCTTGCGCGGCTGTCGACGCCGGTCGCGCCCGAACGGCTCGCGCAGGTGCCACTGAAGGCGCTGCCCGCCAGAACCGAGCAATGGCTGGAAACGCAGCGCCCTGCTTTGCCCGCGCCCGCGCAAACCTTGCTTGACGGAATCGGCACGCGGCTCGACACTCTTACGCCGCAACTCGCCACGCTCGACGAGCAGCAACCGGCAGCGGCCGAAGTGCGCAAGCTGCTCGGCGAGCAACTGCCCGAGCTGCTGCGCGATTATGCGCGCGTGCCGGTGCCGCTGCGCGGACAGGCACGCAACGGCCGCTCGCCCGACGCGCAGCTCGCCGACAGCCTGCGGCTGATCGACGACGAGATCCGTGAGATGAGCGAGCAACTCGCGCAGGGTGATCTCGACAGTTTCGCGACGCGCGGGCGCTTCCTGGAGATCAAGTATCGCGACGACGGCGCGGTCTAGCCAATCGCCCAGTTCGTCACCCCAGCGCAAGCTGGGGTCTCTTGGGGCCACCCGGCATCACACCGGGAGATCCCAGCTTTGGCTGGGATGACGATGGCGCGGTCGAAAGCTCACGGAAAGGCACTGCTGAGAACGGATCGAGCCGGCCCAGCGCAGGCGGAGGAGAATCCTCCAAACTCCGCAACATTACAAGGCTTGTTTCGCACGATGATCTGATTCAAGATCGCCTCGTGCCCAAGCCTGGGTACGCCGTCTTAACTAGCGAAAGGAGGTGATCCGATGTCTCATGGTTCAGCAATGGGGTCGGTTCAGTTCGTTCGGGGGACGCACCGCTAAGCCTCACGGACAGCGGCGGGAGGTATCCTCCTCCAGACAACGCTATCGTCCGAGATCGCTTTGCGGTTCGCATGGTCTCCCAAGCTGGAGCTTCCGGCCGCTGACCATGTCAGGAGGTTGCCGGGTGCCGCAAGGCCCCGGCAGCCTCTTTTCATTTTCGCCCTTCACGGCGCACGAAGCTGCGCGCGGGAGCGCGGCTTTCCGCCCGTTGGTCGCATTTGCGGCTCCGGGACGATCCTGAGATTGACGACGCGCGCGCGATTTCACAGGGGTTGGCGGGCATGCCCAAGATCGTCTTAACCACCATCGGCACGCTGGGCGATCTGCATCCCTTCATCGCCGTGGCGCAGGCGCTCGCCCGCCGCGGCTTCTCGCCGGTGCTGGCGGTAGCGGAGGACCAGCTCGCCAAATGCCGCGCGGCGGGGATCGAGGCGGTGGCGGTGCTGCCCGGCTTCGATGCGGTGCGCCGCCGCATGGGGCTGCCCGAGGATGCCGCGGTCAAGCGCATTATGAGCGACCAGATCGAGATGCTCGATCAAGTGCTGCTGCCCGCCCTGCCCGACAGCATCGGCAAGCTCGAAGCGGCGGCGGCGGGCGCGGAGGCGATTGTGGCGTCGATCTTCGTGTTCGGCGCGCCGATCGTGGCGGAGAAGCGCGGCATTCCGCTCGTATCGGTGGTGTTGCAGCCGATGGCGATGCTGTCGGCCTACGATCCGCCCTGCACGCCCGATTTCTGGATGATGCGGCACTCGCCCAACACCGCGCTCGGCCGGACGTGGAACCGGCTGGTGTATGCGACGATGCGGCTGGCGGTGCAGATCAAATGCGGCCGCGCGCTCAATCGGGTGCGCACGGCGCACCGGCTGCCCCGCAAGAGCGCGCGGCGGCTGCTCGAGGCGAGCGACCGCGCCGCGCTGACGCTTGGCACCTATTCGCGCCATTTCAGTCCGCTGCCCCCCGATATCGGCGGCACCACGCGGCTGACCGGCTTTCCGATCTTCGACAGCCAGAGCGGCGCGGAGGAGACGCTCGACCCCGCACTCGCCGCATTCCTTGCCGCCGGGCCAGCGCCGATCGTGTTCACGCTCGGCAGTTTCGCGGTGCATTGCCCGGGCAATTTCTACGCGGAGGCCGCCGCCGCCGCGCGCGCGCTCGGCCGCCGCGCGGTGCTGCTGACCGGCGGCCAGAGCGGCTCGAGCGACGAGGGCGACATCTTCCGCTGCGGCTATGCGCCGCATTCGCTGCTGTTCCCGGCGGCGGCGGCGATCGTCCATCACGGCGGCGCTGGCACGACGGGACAGGCGCTGCGCGCCGGCAAGCCGCAGCTCGTGGTGCCCCACATGGGCGACCAGTATGATCACGGCCAGCGGGTCGAGCGGCTCGGCGTCGGGCTGTCGATGAAGGCGCACCGCTTCACCGCAGCGCGCGCGGCACGACTGATCGGTGCGCTGTTCGAGGAAGCGAGCTTTGCCGCGCAGGCGGAGCGGATCGGCGCGACGATCGTGCGCGAGAACGGCGCCGACGCGGCCGCCAGCGCCATAGCCGAGGCGCTGGAGCCGGCGCGGGTGCCCGCGCGCGCATTCGTTCCGCATCTCGCGGTGGCGTGAGCCGCTTCAGGCCAGCTTCAACGCCCCGTCGCGATCGAAGGTCCGGCGGGTGAGCCACTTGCGCACCGGTTCATCGTAACATCTGAACGCCACATACGCGACGATCGCCGAACCGAGCAGCGAGGCGAGGATCGCGCCGGCGACGATCGCGTCCGACGATCCCACGCGCTTGGCGACGAGGAACACGATCCGCATCACCGGCTGGTTGACGACATAGAACGGATAGGAGAGCAGACCGATGAACAGGATCGCGCGCGGCTCCGGTCCGACCGAGCGCACGTTCACCGCCAGCACGACGATCACCGGCACCGCCACCGTGACGAGGCAGGCGAGGTAATAGGGCGTGGCGGCACCGCCCGGCAGCCACGGCACGAACAGCAGCGCACACAGGATGGCGATGGTCGGTATGCGGCCGATTGACACCAGCGGCAGGCGGTACAGCCCCGAACTATAGAACAGCGCGCCCGACAGGAACGGATAGGCGACGCGCAGGAACCCGTATGCGAAATGGCCCGCATCGAAACCGAAGCCGCCCAGCCCGTGACTGAGGATGATCGCGACGAACAGCGCGACGCCGCTCACCGCCCACAGCACCGCGACCACCGCGTTCGACAGCCGCGCGACCAGCCCATAGCCCAGGCTTGCGACGATCTCGAAGAACAACGACCACAAGGGGTTGTTGAACGGATACGCCTGGAGGCCGTACCACAACCCGGCAGGCACCATCAGAAAGCTCGACAGGCTGAGGATAGCAAATGTGGCCGCGTCCATCTTGTGCGTGGCCAGCAGCCCGATCGACGCGACCACACCAAGCGCACAGCCGAGCGCGATCAGCGGATACAGGCGGATCACCCGCTTCTTGGTATAGTCGCCCAACGTCATCACGCCCGAACGCAGCCGTTCGCGGTACGAAAAGGCGACGACGAATCCGCTGAGGCAAAAGAAGAAATCGACCGCCAGCCGCGCATTGACCGGCTCGTAAGACAGGCCGAACGTCTGCGAGAAATGGAGGACCGCCACCGCCAGCGCAGCGATGCCGCGAAGCCCGTCAAGCAACTCGAAACGCGCGTGGTGCGCGGGTTTGGCGGGTGCGGAAGCGTTCGACATGGTCTGAAATCCCCCAATTTCCGGAGGATCGCCTAACCGCTATCGCGGATCCTGTACAGGCCGACGGACGCGCTACGACGCCGCCACCGCCACCGGCTGCGCCGCCGCGATCGGCCGGGGACTGGCGTTCGCCTCTTCCGCATCCGCCCAGGCGCGTGCGCGCGGCAGCCAGGGGTTGAGGAACAGCAACGGCAGCTTGAGGAACAGCAACTCGCGGTGAACCCAGAAATCGACCAGCCGCTCGCGCCGCTTCGCCTGCGGGCGACCGGTGCGGACCAGCCAGTCCTGATATGGCTGCCAGTGGCTCGGCTCGTCCTTCTCCACGATGCGGAAGATCTTGACCAGCACCGGGTCCGACCGGACCAGCCGCGACTTCAGCAACACGTCGACCTGCTTCATGCCACGCATTTCGGTCAGCATGATGACCCGGCACAGCCGTTCGAACATCGCGGGGCTGGCGATCACCGCCTGCGTGTCGAGATCGTCGATGGTCGAGCCGAACACGATCTCCACGAACCGGTCGATATGTCCGCACGCGCGATCGACCGACAGCGGCATGCACCCGCGCAGTTCGAACCAGCGGCGGAACATCACATAATGTTTGCGCTCGTCGGCGCGGTGCTTGCGGATGGCGGCGATGAAGGCGGCGTCGTCGGGACAATGCGCCAGCACCGCCTCCAGCACGCGGTCAATGCTCGTATAACCGCGATGCTCGTTGTAGATGTAGATCGATCCGAGCACATCGAGATAGCGGCGTCGTAGGGCGTCGAGCATCGTTCGGTCTGTACCCACCGTTTGGGCCACATCGGGCCCGCCTCTCCTGCGCCCCTGATGGGGCTTGACCCACGTTAGCAGCCTCTGCGCGATTTCCTAAGACTATCGCTAACCCGCCGCTTGCCGCCTCGCCGCCGATCCCGCATGTTTCGGCGACGGCAGGCGGATGGGGCGGAACGATGCGGAAGTGGATGGTGCTGGCAGCGGTCGGATGCGCCACGTCGGCCATGGCGAAGACGGTGCCGGTCGAGGAAGTGTCGATCGAGCGGCTCGACACGATGCTGGCGAACGGATCGGCCACCAGTGAAGGCATCACCCGCGCCTATCTCGCGCGGATCGCGGCGATGGACCGCAAGGGGCCGGCGCTCCACGCGGTGATCGCGCTCAACCCCGATGCACTGGCGGCGGCGCGGGCAAGCGACGCACGCCGCCGCACGGGCAAGCCGCTCGGCCCGCTCGACGGGATTCCGGTGCTCATCAAGGACAATATCGAGACGGGCGATTCGATCGCCACCACCGCCGGCAGCCTTGCACTGAAGGACAATGTGACCCGCCGCGACGCGCCGCTGGTGGCGCGGCTGCGCGCGGGCGGCGCGGTGATCCTCGGCAAGACCAACCTCAGCGAATGGGCCAACATCCGCTCGACCCATTCGATGAGCGGGTGGAGCGGCGTCGGCGGGCTGGTACGCAACCCCTATGCGCTCGATCGCACCGCCTGCGGTTCGTCGAGCGGATCGGGCGCGGCGGTGGCGGCGAGCTTCGCGGGCGCGGCGGTCGGCACCGAGACCGACGGATCGGTGGCGTGCCCCTCGGCGATGAACGGGCTGGTTGGGTTCAAGCCGACGCTCGGCCTCGTCAGCCGCACGCATGTCGTGCCGATCAGCCATAGCCAGGACACGCCCGGGCCGATGGCGCGCAGCGTGCGCGATGCGGCGATCCTGCTCGGCGGCATGGCGGGCAGCGACCCCGCCGATCCCGCGACGCGCGCGGCGGACGCGCACGCCCGTGATTTCGCGGCCCCGCTCGCCACCGCGACGCTCAGCGGCGTGCGAATTGCGGTATTGCACCCCGATATGCCCGAAGCGATGAAGCCCGCTTATGCCGCCGCGCTCGCGGTGCTGAAGGCGCAGGGCGCGGTGCTGGTCGATGTCGATGCTCCGAAATCGGACGGGCTCGGCGAGGCGGAGAACCTCGTGCTCCATACCGAGCTGAAAGCCGATCTTGCCAGCTATCTCGCCACCACGCCGCCAGCGGTCAAGGTGCGCACGCTTGCCGACGTGATCGCCTTCGATGAGGCGCATGAGGCCGAGGAAATGCCATTCTTTGGGCAGGAATATTTCATCGAGGCCGAGCAGACGCACGGGCTCGCCGATGCCGAATATCTCGGCGCGGTGGCCAGGTCGCGGCGGCTGGCGGGCAAGGAGGGGATCGACGCGATGCTGGCGAAGGCGGGCGCGACGATCCTCGTCCAGCCGACCTACGGCGTGGCATGGCTGAGCGACACCGTATCGGGCGACGGCAGCGAAGGGCCGAGCGCGAGCCAACTGCCGGCAGTAGCGGGCTATCCGCACCTCACCGTGCCGATGGGGCTGGTGAAGGGCCTGCCGGTCGGCCTGTCGTTCATCGCCACGGCCTGGGCGGATCAGGCCGTGCTCGACGCCGGCTATGTGTATGAACAGGCGTCGCACGCGCGGGTTGCGCCGAAATATCGGCCGGTCGCGGAGGTGGTTCCCGCGGCCGGAAACAAGCGCTGAGCCCCGCCTGATCCCCGGCGGAGACCGGGATCAAGTTGGAAAGGTTGCGGTAACGGAGCGCAACGCCCGTTTATCGGCATTCCGTGACTGGACCCCGGCCTTTGCCGGGGAACGACGCCCCGGCTCACGGCGCCGTATCCGCCGTACAGTGATAGACGATCTTCTCGTTGGGCGCGGACGGCAACGCCGCGCGGATCGCGGACTGTTGCGTGGCGAGGCTGGCGCGCGCGGCGGGATCGGCCGAACAGGCCTTGAGCGGCACCTGCGCGCGGATTTTGCGCACCGCGTCCATCTGGTCCGCGCCGAGGAAATAGCGCTGCGCGATATAGCTCCCGCTCGCCGAGTCGAACTGCAACAGGGACACCGTCTGCTCCTCGTCGGGGACGAGGATGCGATTCCACTTCGTCCCGTTCTCGGCATATTGGGTGCGCGCGTTCATGCAGCCGTCCTGCCCCCAGTCGAGCTTGACCGGATCGGTCGAGGAGGAAACGATGCGGCTGCGTTCAGGCACCACCGAGCACAGCAATTTGCCGGTCGCCGCCTGCGCGAGCGGGCTCGGCGTCGCACTCGGGACGGCATCGGCCGGCAGCACCGGATCATCGGTCGGTCGGTTGAGGAACACCACCGCCGCGCCGATCATCAGCAGCACGCCGAACGCGCCGACGCCGATCGCCCAGCGCCGCTGGTTGCGCACTTCGAGCAGCCCCGCCCCGCCGACCGCCAGCGCACCGGCGACGAGCAGCACGGCGGCGAGCGCCATCACATCCTCGCGGTTGTTCTCGATATCGGCGCGCGCCCTGGCCAGCGCGACCTCGTGCGCGGCGGCGGCGCGTGCGGCGGCATCACGCCTGGCGGCGTCAGCCTGCGCGCTCGCCTGCGCGTCGGCGTCGCTGTCACGCTTGAGCGTATCGGCGAGGCTGGTGCACGGCAGGCCGACCGCGGTGTAGCTCTGCTTGGAGGCGGCGAGGAACGCGGTCAGCTCGCTGTCGGCGATCGCGAAACCGAAGCTGCTGTCGCCCTCCTGATTCTGCGTGATCGCCGAGTTGACGCCGAGCACGCGCCCGCACGGATCGAGCAACGGTCCGCCCGAATTGCCGCGCGCGATCGCGGCGGTGTGGAGCAGCACCTGCGTGCCCGACATCGCGCGCCTGCCCGAATAGACGCCCTCGGTCCGCACGGGGGTGAGCGGATGGATATAATCGACCGAGGATTGCGCGGTCGCCACGTCGACATTGCCGGGATAGCCGAGCGCCGTCACCGCGCTGCCCTCGTCGACCGGCCCGCTATAGATCGCCACCGGCGGCAGCCGCGCGCCGGTGAATTCGATGATGGCGAGATCGCGCGCGGCGTCGAACGCGACCACCTTGCCCTCGTAGCTCTTGCTCCCTTCGGAGGGCACCACGCCGACCACGACGTTGCCGGGGTAGCGGTGCGCGACCTCGACGACATGCGCGTTGGTGACGATGCGGTTGGGCGCGATCGCGAAACCGCTGCCGTGCCCGAAGCCGACCACCTCGCCGTCGACCATCGCGATCGTGACGACACGCACCACGCCGCGCGCGCTGGCGGAAATGTCGTCGGCGCGCGCGGGCGCGACGAATGCGATCGTGAGGAGCGCCGCCATGCAAAGGTGGCGAAGGTAGCCTACCAGGCGCGTTTCGGCGCCACGGCGGTTGAGGAAAAGGCGGCGGAAATCCAACAAAGCGATCATATCGCATATTTTGGCAGGAAGCCGCCGGGTAGGACAGGCCAAAAGCGCCCCGCGCCGACCAGATGCGCCCGGCATCCGGCATGGCGAGCGAGACGGTGCGAATTGCGCGCGCGGACCATCTTCCGCGCGTGCCCCGCGCACGCTAAGCGCGCAGCCATTCCCCGTCCGGAGAATCCTCATGACGATGGTTCGGTGTCTTCGCCTCGCGCTTCTTCTCGGCACGGCGACATTGCCCACCCGCGCCGCCCTTGCGCAGACCGCGCCTGCGGTTCCCGACATCGTCGTCGATGGCGCGTCGGACGCGCCGAGCCCGTGGCGGCGTGCGGAATCGGCGCACGTCATCGTCACCAGCACGGCGAACGAGGCCGAACTGAAGCGCGTGACCAACAACCTCGAACGGCTCTACGCGCTGATGTCGCGCCTGTACCGCGCCAAGGATGCGCCCGACGATACGGTCAAGCTCCAGATCACGCTGGTCGACACGCCCGATTTCTTCAAGACGATGCACCTCAGCAACCCGCGCGCGCAGGAAGGCCCCTACCCCGGCGGCTTCGCCAACGAACGCTATTACGACCCGCGCGAAACCGGCGCGGTGCTGGTGGTGGCGCACACCGATCAGGTGATCGACATGGACACCAAGCTGTCCGACGATGAGGATCAGCACGACGCCAGTGGCGATGGCGAGGGCAGCACCGCGAACAACCTCGCTGCCAATCACCCGCCAATCTCACGCTCGTGGGAGGCGGTGCTCTATTCCGCCTTCGCGCAGCATTTCATGCAGACCTACCAGCCCGCCGCCTATCCGCGCTGGTATCTCGACGGGATCGGCGCGCTGTTCTCGACCATCCGCGTGCGCGGCGACGGGTCGCTCGAATATGCGCGGCCACCGCTCGAGTATATGAAGGTGTTCCGCGCGTACGGCGACATCAACGTCCGCGATATCCTGACCGGCGCGTATCTCACCAAGCCGCCCGCTCAGGTCCATTGGACGCCGTATCACGCCTGGCTGCTCGCCCATTACTTCCTGTTCTCGCAGCTCTCGGCCGAGCGCAGCGCGCAGTTTCGCGCCTATATGACGGCGGTGCAGCAGGGCAAACCGCTCGCCGAGGCGGCCAAGGTGTTCGGCGATATCCGCAAGATCCAATATGCGGTCGGCGGCTATACCCGCAACACCAAGGATTTCGCGAAGGCCGCGCCGATCGACACGCCCGGCGGCGATCCGCTCGTCAATTCGCTCACCCGCAGCAGCGCCGCGCTGATCGAGGAGCAGATCGAACTCGGCTCCCGGCTCGGCACGACCGATGCGGCAGGCGTGGCCGCGCGCACGCAGTGGCTCACGCAGATCCACCACAAGGTCGAGCATCTGGCGTACAATCCGCAGACGATCCTGATCGAGGCGGAGGCCGAGTGTCGCGGCGGCGCCTATGCCGAGTGCGGCGCGGCGGCGGACCGCGTGCTCGCCAAGACCCCCGACGACGGTCGCGCGCTGGCGTGGAAAGGGATAGCGCAGACGCACCTCGCGCTCGCCGGCCCCGCCGCCGATCGCGCCGCCGGCCTCACGATCGCGCGGAAAATGATCTCGGCGGCGATCCATCAGGACCGCGACGCGCCGCTTGCGCTGATCGCCGCGTTCCAGAGCTATACCGAAGCGGGCGAGCGCGTGCCCGATGCCGGCATGATCGCGCTCGCCAAGGTGATCCGCGAGGTGCCCGACGCCCCCGCGCCGCGCCTGTACCTGGCGCAGGAGCTCATGCGGCAGGGCAAGCCCGACCTCGCGCGCGGGGTGGTGCACAGCGTGCTGTACGGGCCCTATGATTCGCCGGAGAAAGCGGCGGCGGCGACGTTGTTCGCAGGCGCGGCGCAGGCGGCGGGGCAGTAGCTGACGTCAGCCTGAGCTGGCCCCGGCCTTCGCCCAACCAGCCTACCCCTAACCCGTTCGTCCTGAGCGAAGTCGAAGGGCGTGCCGCACACGATCCCGCCCGGGGCACGTGCTTCGACTGCGCTCAGCACGAACGGTAGAAAGAGTGGCAACCGATAGCCGCTCACAAGAAGCTATACGGGTCCACGTCCACCACCACGCGCACCTTGGCGGACCAGTCGACCCCGCCGAGCCAGTCGCGGATCACGTCCTGCACGTCGAGCGCACGGCGCGCATGGACGAGCAGGCGGAAGCGGTGGCGGCCGCGCAGCATCGCCAGCGGCGCGGGCGCGGGGCCGTACACCTCCATCGCGTCGATCTTCGGCGCGGCGCGGCCGATCGCCTTGGCCGCATCCTGCGCGGCGGCCTGATCCTCGCTCGACACCACGATCGCGGCGAAGCGGCCGAACGGCGGCGCGCCCGCCTCGCGGCGGTTCTCGGTTTCGGCGGTGTAGAACGCCTCGGCATCGCCGGTGATGAGCGCGCGCATCACGCTCGCGTTGGGGCTATGCGTCTGGAGATAGACGTGGCCGGGCTTGGCGCCACGCCCGGCGCGGCCCGCCACCTGCATGATCTGCTGGAAGGTGCGCTCGCTCGCGCGCAGGTCGCCGCCCTCCAGCCCGAGATCGGCGTCGATCACGCCGACTAGGGTCAGGTTGGGGAAGTGATAGCCCTTCGTGACAAGCTGCGTGCCGACGATGATGTCGATATCGCCCGCCTCCATCCGCCCGACGAACTCGGCGGCCTTGGCGGGCGACCAGATCGTGTCCGAGGTGACGACCGCGACCTTGGCGTTGGGGAACAGCAACTTCACCTCGTCGGCGATACGCTCGACGCCGGGACCGACCGGCACCAAAGTATCCTCGGTGCTGCATTCCGGGCAGACGCGCGGCACCGGCTCGGCATGGCCGCAATGGTGGCAGGCGAGCCGGCGCACCAGCCGATGCTCGACCATCCACGAGGTGCAGTTCGGGCATTGGAAACGATGCCCGCAGGTTCGGCACAGCGTCAGCGGCGCATAGCCGCGCCGGTTGAGGAACATCAGCGCCTGCTCGCCCCGCGCGAGCGTCTCGTCGAGCGCCTTGACGAGACGCGGCGCGATCCACTTGCCGCGCTCGGGCGGTTCGGCGATCAGGTCGATCGGCTCGATCGCGGGCATCTCGGCGGCACCCCAGCGACCGGGCAGCTTCAGCTCGGCATAGCGCCCGGCGGCGACCTGCTGGCGTGTCTCGATCGCCGGCGTGGCCGAGGCGAGGATCACCGGACAGCCCTCGAATAGCCCACGCATCACCGCCACGTCGCGGGCGTGGTAATGCACGCCCTCCTCCTGCTTGAAGCTGGTCTCGTGCGCCTCGTCGACCACGATCAGCCCGAGATTGGCATAGGGCAGGTACAAGGCCGAGCGCGCGCCCACCGTCACCAGCGCCTGCCCCTCGGCGATCTGCCGCCACGCGCGGCGGCGCTGGGATGAGCGCAAGCCCGAGTGCCACGCCACCGGCGCGCAGCCGAAGCGTGCCGCGAAGCGTTTGAGGAACGGCTCGGTCAGCGCGATTTCGGGGAGCAGGACGATGGTCTGCTTGCCTTGCGCGATCGCCGCGGCGACCGCTTCGAAATAGACCTCGGTCTTGCCCGACCCGGTCACGCCGTCGAGCAAGGTCGGCTGGAACCGCTCCGCCTCGACATCGGCGACGAGCGCGGCGGCGGCGGCGCGCTGGTCCGCCGACAGCGCGGGCGCGCCGTGGGCAGGGTCGGGCATCGGGAACGGCTGGTCGATATCGACCGAAACCGGTTCGATCGCCCCGGTCTTGACGAGGCCGCGGATCACCGCGTCGGACACGTCGGCGATGGTGGCGAGTTCGCGGATCAGCCCCTGATGCGCGCCGATCCGCTCAAGCGCCTGGGTCCGTTGCGGAGTGAGCCGGTCGGGCACGTCGCCGGTCGCGCGATATTCGGTGACGAGCTTGGCCCCCTCCAGCGCCGAGGTCGAGGCGAGCGCCATCCGCGCCACCGCCGCCGGGGCGGCCAGGTAATAATCGGCGGTCCACTCGATCAGCCGCCGTAAAGGAGCCGCGAGCGGCGGCACCGGCAGCACGCCCATCAGATTGCGCAGGCGATTGTCACCGACCTCGGCATCCGAGGGCATGCGATCGGCCTCCCACACCACGCCGAGCAACTGGCGGGGCCCAAGCGGCGCGACCACCACCGACCCCGGCTCGACGTGCATGCCGTGCGGCACGCGGTAATCGAGCGGGCCGAGCGCGGAGTTCATGACGAGGACGCGGGCGCGGGACATTCGGGGCGTATGTAGGGTGACACACACAAAAAGGCGACCGTCGCCCCGGCGCAGGCCGGGGCCGCTGTGTTTTAGGGCGGGCGGTCCGACCAAAACCCAGCGGCCCCGGCCCCTTCGGCTGGCTGGCAAGCCAGCCGCTCAGGACAGGCTTCGCCGGGGCGACGAGTGTGCTAGGGACGGGAGCATGAACCTCCCCCTCGCCTTCGCCGAGCATCTCGCGCGCGACCGGCGGCGCTCGGCGCATACCGTGCGTGCGTATCAGGCGACCGCGGAGCGGCTGCTCGGCTTCCTGCAAGGCCATTGGGGCGAGGCGGTGACGCAAGCGATGCTCGCGCGGGTCAGCGCGGCCGATCTGCGCGCGTTCCTGGCGCTGCGGCGCGAGGATGGGCTCGGCAACGCCTCCGCCGCGCGCGAGCTGTCGGCGGTGCGCGCGTTCCTCGCCTTCGCCGGCGCGGAGACGCCGCGCCTGTCCGGCCCACGCGTCAAGAAAGGCGTGCCGCGCCCAATCTCGCCCGACGAGGCGCTCGCGCTCGCCGATGAGGTTGCCGAGGATCGCGACGAACCTTGGATCGGCGCGCGCGATCTCGCCGTGCTGCTGCTGCTTTATGGCGCCGGCCTGCGTATCGGCGAGGCGGTCGGGCTGACGGCTGCGGCACTCCCACTCGGCGAGACGTTGGTCGTCACCGGCAAGCGCGGCAAGACGCGCGTCGTCCCGCTGCTCCCGCAGGTGCGCGCCGCGATCGAGGATTATGTCGCGCTCTGCCCCTATGCGTTGGTACGCGATGCCGCGCTGTTTCGCGGCGCGAAGGGCGGGCCACTCGCACCCGGGCTGATCCGCCGCGCGGTGCAGGCGGCGCGCACGCGGCTCGGCTTGGGTGAGCGCACCACGCCGCACGCGCTGCGCCACAGTTTCGCGACGCACCTGCTCGGGCGCGGTGCGGATCTGCGCGCGCTACAGGAACTGCTCGGGCATGGGAGTCTCGGCTCGACGCAGATCTACACGGCGGTCGATGCCGCGTATCTGCTCGACGTATATCGCAACGCGCATCCGCGCGCGTGAGCGGTCAGACTGTCAGGTTTTCCGCCGGGACCGCATAATAGCTCGCCACGCGATCGGCATAGGCCTGATCGAAATCGGGCGCGTTGTTCGCCCAGCTCGGCCCGCCCTCGAGCACGCGGCGGTCAATCGTGACGACATAGCCGTCGGCGGTGGCGTCGAACGACAGCAGTTCGAACGGCAGCGGGTAGAACGCCTTGCCCATGCCGAGGAAGCCGCCGATCGTCAGCACCGCATACAGCGCGTGGCCGCTGCGCTTGTCGATCATGAAGGCGTGGACCGAGCCGATCCGGTCGCCGTCGCGGCTGCGGACCTTCATCGCGTCGCTGCGGTTGGACTGGATCAGCAACTGCGTGGCGGGTTGGTCGGTATCGGACATGCGCAAATCCCTCTGTATCGCACTCGTAACGGCCGGACCGGCGCGCGGGTTCCTGATCGCGGGCAGGCGACATTTCGTCCGGCTCCGCGCATTCGGGCGGTTGAGCCCGGCGCGCGCTTCGCCCATAGCGGTGGCATGCGCGCACGTTTCCTCACCGGCCTTGGCCTCCTCGCGCTCGCGGGCTGTGTCGAGAAGGCGCCACTCCCGCCGACCCGCCCCGCGCCCGTGGCGACGCGCCGGCCCGTTCCGACTCGCGCGCCCGCGCCGCTGCCGCCCCCGCCCGCCGCCGCCTCTGACTGGCGCGACTGGCCGCTGACGCCGGGCGACTGGGTGTACCGGCAGGACGCACGCGGCTCGATCGCGCTGTACGGCCCGCCCGGCGGCGACGCGCTGGTGACGCTCCGCTGCGACGTGGCGGCGGGGATGATCTACCTGTCGCGCGCGAGTGCGGGCGGCCCGGCTGCGGCGACGATCCGCACCACCAGCACCGCGCGCACGCTAAACCTCACGCCCACCGGGGGCACCCCGCCCTATCTGGCGGTGGCGATCACCCCGCGCGATTCGCTGCTCGACGCGATGGGGTTCAGCCGCGGGCGGTTCCTCATCGAACAGGCGGGCGTGGCGCCGCTGGTGATTCCGGCATGGGCCGAGATCGAGCGCGTGACCGAGGATTGCCGCCGCTAAGGTTGGCGCGGTATGGGTGTACCGCGCCGCAGCCGGTGGCGCTCAGGTTTGGTGGCTCGGGCCTCCGCGAAAGCACGATGGCATCGCTTTGCTCATCCTTCATAGCAAGCCGCCGCTCTCCGCCTCTCCCCAAACCGTTCGTGTCGAGCGAAGCCGAGACACCTCCGCGTGGGACCATCCCTCGACTTCGCTCGGGACGAGCGGGTAGGCGGTGGCAGAGCAGATTTGCAGAGTGTCTCGGAGGTCGCTTGGACGCGGAGCCGTCCAACAAGCGTGCGCGCGTCCCGGAGAGCCTCGGCCAGATGCCAGCAAGAGAATGCTGCATAGACGCGCTTGAGGACGGTGCGGTCGCCAGTCGCTCGACATGCCTCCTTATATCATTTCCAGCATTACGACCGTCACGCGCCCCGAAGCCCGACTGACCCACTCCCGCGTATTGTTACCTGACCCCAAACGACAAGAGCCACGGGCGGGCGGCCCGTGGCTCTGAAGTCCGAACTCGCATCGGCTGGTGTCCTTACCGTGCGGCGATCACGCCGCGCCGGATCAGTGGCCCGGCGGCGGCGGGACCGCGCCCGGCGGCATTGCGCCGGGGGGCATCGCACCCGGAGGCATCCCGCCCGGAGCGCCACCCTGCATCTGCTGCTGTTGCATCTGCTGCTGCATCTGCATCTGGCGCAGCGTCGCCTCGGGAATGAAATCGAGCAGGTCGACCGTGAAATGCAGCACCGAGCGCGCCGGGATCGGCCCGTTCGCCTTGTCGCCATAGCCGAGGCTCGGCTTGATCCAGAACTCGTATTTCGAGCCCTTGGTCATCAGCTTCAGCGCCTCGCTGAAGCCGGGCACGACTTCCTTGACCGGCATCGGCGTCGGCTGCTGCGACTTGTCGAAGGTGGTCCCGTCGAGCAGCTTGCCCTCGTAGTTCACCAGCGTCACGTCCGCGTCAGTCGGCTTCGCATCGCCCTGCCCGGGCTGCAACACCCGGTATTGCAGGCCGGACGGCGTCTCCACCACGCCCTTGGCATGACGGTTCTTGGCGAGGAACGCCGCGACCGGATCGGACGGCGCCTGCATCGCCAGCGCCGCCGCAGCCACGAAGGCGAGCGCGATGCCGACCCACACATAGACCAGGATGTTCCGACGAATCGGCTTCATGGGTACGGCGGTGATCGACATTGGTGCCCCCGAAGGATCGTCCGGCGCGGGCGCGCCGGATCAGGTCGTTACGATAGAACGGCTGCCGGTGCTACGCGCCGGCATCGGCGGGTTTACCGCGCGCCGTCACGCTCCAGGCGCTTGCGCTCCAGCTTGCGGGCGCGGCGCACGGCAGCGGCACGCTCGCGCGCGCGCTTCTCGCTGGGCTTCTCGTAGTGGCGACGCAGCTTCATCTCGCGATAAACGCCCTCGCGCTGCAACTTCTTCTTGAGGGCGCGCAGCGCCTGGTCGACGTTATTGTCGCGAACTACGATTTGCATAAAACGCTCAAACTCCGGATCAATAGAAATCGGTCGTCGCAAGCCACTGCCCGCGCCGCAAGGCGTGCGCCCTACACGCGTCGCTTACGGTTTTCAACCGATTGTTGAGTCAGGCCAGCAGCTTCGGTGCTTCCTTGGCGACTTTCGCGCGGATTTTCTCCGCGAACAGCGCAAGGAACGGCGGCAGATCGATCACGGCATGGACCTTGTCGTCAAGCGCATCGACTCGGCTGGAGACCCGCTGCCCCATCGCCACGATGGTGAAATGGAGCGTGTCGCCCTCCCAGCGATGTTCGGTCACGTTGCTGCCGGGCAGCATGGCGGTGGCTTTCTGCACGCCCTCCTCCAGTCGCTGGCGCACCACCGCGCGGGTGTGCTTGTGGGGAATGTCCATGGTGATCGGTTCGGGCATTGGGAAAGTCCTTTGTTGATCGGCTCACACCGATGGGCGGTGCCGGGTGGCGGAGCGGGCCGGCACCGCCCTCAACGCATCAAGATGCGAACAGCATCGCATCGTCGGCGAACGCCTTGAACTCCAAAGCGTTGCCGCTCGGGTCCAGGAAGAACATCGTCGCCTGCTCGCCCGGCTGGCCGACGAAGCGCGTGTGCGGCTCGATCCCGAAGCGCGTGCCCGCCGCCCGCAGCCGATCGGCGAGCGCCTGCCAGTCGGCCATGGTCAGCACCACGCCGAAATGCGGCACCGGCACGTCATGACCGTCGACCGGATTCGCCACCGTGACGGGCTTGGCGGCGGGATCGAGGTGCGCGACGATCTGGTGACCGTACAGGTCGAAGTCGATCCAAGTGTCGGCGCTGCGCCCCTCCGCGCAGCCGAGCGTGCCCGCGTAGAAAGCGCGCGCGGCGGCGAGATCGTGGACCGGAAAGGCGAGATGGAACGGGCGTGGCATGCGCATCTGATAGCGCGCGCCGGAGCGGTTTGTCACCCGCGATGTAAAATGTCTTTGCCCGATGCAGGCCGGGATCGAGGTACGGAACGTCGGCAAACCGGCGTCGCGCTTCGTTACAGTCACCTCACCAACTCGACCCCGGCCTGCGCCAGGGATCAAGATGCGCATCGGGCGCGTGCCGCGAACGGAGCGCCAAGGCTTGTCCCCGCCCGCGTCGTTCCGCATAGGCGGCGACCGGGCTCGCGGCCCTGGCCGGGACAGGTCCGGCATGAAGGAATTGACGTCGTGACCAGCACCTTCGCAAGTCTCGTGACCCGGCGGGCGGCCGTCCCTTCGCTGCTGCTCGGTGCGGCGGCGGTGCTGGGCTTCGCGCCTTGGGGCTGGTGGCCGGTGACGCTGGCCTGCTTCGCCGTGTGGATGTGGCTGGTGCATGCCGCACCGACGATCCGCGCGGCCTTGTGGCGCGGCTGGTTGTTCGGCCTCGCGCATTTCACGCTTGGCAACATCTGGATCGCGCAGGCTTTCTCCTATCAGGACGCAGTGCCGCACTGGCTCGGGCCGATCGCGCCGTTCCTGCTCTCGCTGTATCTGGCGATCTATCCGATGCTGGCGGCGGGGGCGGCGTGGCGGTTCCGCCGTGCGCAGCCCCATGCGGGCTTCGTGCTGGTGTTCGCCGCCGCGTGGATCGCGAGCGAATGGCTGCGCGGCACGATGCTGACCGGCTATCCGTGGAATCCGCTCGCCGAGGTCTGGCTGCCGCTGCCCGGCGTCTCCGCGCTGCTGGCGGTGATCGGCACCTATGCGCTGTCGGGCGTGACCATCCTCGCGGCGGGCGCGCTGGCGCTGCTGGCGGCGCGGCGCTGGCGGTTCGCAGGCGTGACGGCGGCGGGGTTCGCGGTAGCGGCGGTGAGCGGGATCGCGCTGCCAATGACGCCGGTCGCGCCCGCGCCCGACGCCCCGCGCGTCCGCATCGTTCAGCCCGATCTCGATCAGGAGCAGCGCCCGCGCGACGACTATCCCATCGCCAACCTGCGCGCGCTCCAGACGCTTGGCGGCACGCCCGGCCCTGCCCCGCGGCTGATCCTGTGGCCGGAGGGGGCGCTGCGCTTCAACGTCGAGGACGGCTACCCGCCGCATTATAATTACCTCGGCGATCCGCGCGAGGTGCGTGCCGCGATCGCCGCGCCACTGGGTGCACGCGACGTGGTGCTGACCGGCGGGCAGGCGCTCCAGTTCGACGCGGACGAAAAGCTCACGAGCGCGGGCAATTCGATCTTCGCGATCGACCCGCGCGGGCGGCTGATCGGCCGCTACGACAAGGCGCATCTGGTGCCGTGGGGAGAGTATCTGCCGGCGCGACCGCTGATGTCGGCGATCGGCCTGTCGCGGCTGGTGCCCGGCGATATCGACTTCGCGCCGGGCGCGGGGCCGCAGACGCTCGCCCTGCCCGGCTTCGGCAAGGTCGGCTTTCAGATCTGCTACGAGATCATCTTCTCGGGGAATGTCGTCGATCCCGCGCACCGGCCCGATGTCATCTTCAACCCCTCGAACGATAGCTGGTACAGCCGCTCCGGCCCCGAGCAGAACCTCGCGCAGGCGCGGATGCGCGCGATCGAGGAAGGACTGCCGGTGCTGCGCTCCACGCCGACCGGGGTGTCGGCCGCGATCGACGCGCACGGCCGCGTGCTGGCGTCGATCCCGTGGAACACGCGCGGCGCGGTTGAACTGCCGCTGCCCCCGGCGCTGCCCCCGACATTGTTCGCGCAGGTCGGCAACTGGCTGGCTGCGCTGACCGCAATCGCGATGCTGCTGTTGGCCGTTGCCTTCCGCGTCTCGCGCCGTTAGGGGCACATATAAGGAAAGCTTTATATGCGCCGTCGCGACGTTCGCGGCCGCGCCAGCAAAGGGCAAGATGATGCGCGCTTCGTTCCTGTTCACCTCCGAGTCGGTCTCGGAAGGCCATCCCGACAAGGTCGCCGACCAGATCAGCGACACCGTGGTCGACCTGTTCCTCGCGAAAGACCCCTATGCGCGCATCGCCTGCGAGACGCTGACGACCACCAACCTCGTCGTGCTCGCCGGCGAAATCCGCTGCAAGGGCGTGTACGAGAACGGCGCATGGGCCGAGGGCGCGCTCGCCGAGATCGAGGCGGCGGTGCGTAACACGGTCAAGGAAATCGGCTACGAACAGTCGGGCTTCCACTGGAACGAGTTCAAGTTCTACAACAACCTGCACGGCCAGTCGGCGGAAATCGCGATGGGCGTGGACGAAGGCGCCAACAAGGACGAGGGCGCGGGCGATCAGGGCATCATGTTCGGCTATGCGACCGACGAGACGCCCGGCCTGATGCCCGCCACGCTGTATTACAGCCACAAGATCCTCGAGCGGATGGCCGCCGACCGCCACTCGGGCGCGGCGCCCTTCCTCGAGCCGGACGCCAAGAGCCAGGTGACGCTCGCCTATGAGAACGAGAAGCCGGTCCGCGCCACCGCGCTGGTCGTCTCCACGCAGCACGCGCCGGGCTATTGCCTCCAGGGCGACAACGCCGACCCCGCCAAGTATGAGGAACTGCGCAGCTACGTGACCGGCGTGCTGGGCGAGACGCTGCCGCAGGGCTTCATCACCGACGAGACCGCGATCTACATCAACCCGACCGGCGCGTTCGAGATCGGCGGGCCGGACGGCGACGCGGGTGTCACCGGCCGCAAGATCATCGTCGACACCTACGGCGGCGCATCGCCCCACGGCGGCGGCGCGTTCTCGGGCAAGGATCCGACCAAGGTCGATCGCTCGGCGGCATACGTCTCGCGCTACCTCGCCAAGAACGTCGTCGCGGCCGGCCTTGCCAAGCGCTGCACGATCCAGCTCTCCTACGCGATCGGTATCGCCGAGCCGCTGTCGGTCTATGTCGACCTGCACGGCACCGGCACCGTTCCCGAGGCGAAGATCGAGGAGGTGCTGCCCAAGCTGGTGCGCCTGACCCCCAAGGGCATCCGCGAGCACCTCAAGCTCAACGCGCCGATCTACAAGCGCACCGCCGCTTACGGTCACTTCGGCCGCGAGCCCGATGCCGACGGCTTCACCTGGGAAAAGACCGATCTGGTCGACGCGCTGAAGGCGGCCGTGGCGTAAAGCCCCTCCACCTCGCGGTCCGAAAAGCCTCCCGACGCATGCGCGTCGGGAGGCTTTTTCATGCCGCCGCGCGTGCCGCCCGCTTCTCCAGCCGACGCTGGCGGCGCGCGTTCTTCTTCATCTGGCGCATCTCCTTGGTCATCTCGCCGCGCACCTGCCCGTGCGCGAGCAGCGCGAAGATGCCCGCGCCGCCGATCAGGTTGCCGACCACTGCCGGCAGGATGAGGCCGAACACCGTGCGCACCGCGTCGGCGTGCCCTGAGAAGAACAGCAGGAACGCCTCGCTCGACCCGACCACCGAGTGCGAGAAGCCTCCTATCGCCACCACCCATGTCACCGCAAAGATGACGAGGAAGGATTGCTCGCGCGCATTGGGAAGCGACCAGGCGAGTACCGCGATCAGGAAGCCCGCCGGCACCGCGTTGACGAGCGTCGCGAACGGCGAATGCTGGAGGATCGGCAACGCGACAGCGATCATCGCATCATGCGCCGCCGCCGAGCCGAGCCCGCCAAAAGCGATCACCGCGCCGCCGATCGATGTGCCGATCAGGTTCGCGCCCAGCACCACACCCCACAGCCGCAGCGTGCGCCCGAGCGATTCGCGCGTGGGATCGCTCACCAGCGGCAGCACCGCGGTAATCGTGCTTTCGGTGAACAACTGCATCCGCCCGAGAATCACAATCAGGAAGCCGACCGGATAGCCCATCGCCATCACCAGCTCACGCCACGGCGCATCGGGCAGATGCTGGCGCAGCACGCCCTCGGTCAGCAGCGAGGCGTTGATCGCCAGCCCCGCCGCAACGCCCGACCAGAACAGCGATGCGAGCGGGCGGCGCAGTTCGTCCTCGCCCTCCTCGCGGATCGCGCGGTGCAGTTCCTTCGCATTCGCCGCCTTGAGATCGTCGACGCCGCCCGTTTCTTCCGACAAAACCTTGCCCCCCTTGGATATCCTGTGCCGGAGAGAACGGGCCAGATCGGAATTGTCTCCGCCGCGGCGGGAGGGGTGACGGCGCGGCGGCGCTTCGCTATCGCGCTCGCCACCATGACCGAGCCGCTCGCCAACGACCCCGCCACGATCCGCCGCCTCTACGGCCGCCGCCAGGGGCACAAGCTGCGCCAGGGCCAGTCCGCGCTGGTCGAGGACCTGCTGCCGCGCGTGAGCGTACCCGAGACCGGGCCGCTCGATGCGGTGACGCTATTCGGCGCGGATCGTCCGCTCGAACTGGAGATCGGCTTCGGCGCGGGCGAGCATCTCGCCGGGCAAGCGGCGATGCGGCCAACCCATGGCTTCATCGGCTGCGAGCCGTTCCTCAACGGCGTGGTCGGCGCGCTCAATTATATTCGCGACGGCGCGCTCGACAATGTGCGGCTGCACATGGGCGATGCGCTCGAAGTGGTCGAGCGGCTACCCGACGCCAGCCTCGACCGGCTGTACCTGCTCCATCCCGATCCGTGGCGCAAAGCACGTCACGCCAAGCGCCGCATGGTCAACCACGGCCCGCTCGACCTGATCGCCGCCAAACTGAAGCCCGGCGCGGAGTTCCGCCTCGGCACCGACGACCCGACCTATTGCCGCTGGTCGATGATGGTGATGAACCAGCGCCGCGACTTCGAGTGGCTGGCGGAAAGCGCACGCGATTTCCTCGAACGCCCCGCCGACTGGCCCGAAACCCGCTACGAGCGCAAGGCGCGCCGGCAGGGGCACGAGGTCTGGTACTTTATTTATGAGCGAAAGTAGGGCGTGGCCTAGCGTAGGAAAATGATGGTCTTTCAGTACACTTAATTACGCTATGATTGATTTCTGTTCGCCTCGGTTTCCGTTTCGGTGATTACTCGGTGATTACAAATTCGGGGCACGAGGTTCGGTCGGAGGTCAGGAAAATGGCAACTGGAAAAGTGACCAAACGGACCATCGATGCCCTTCTGGCGTCGAACGTCGACGGCTATCTCTGGGACTCTAATCTGAAGGGGTTCGGCGTACGGACGTCGTCGTCGGGCGGAGCGACCTATGTGCTGCAATTTCGCATGGGCGGCCGCGAGGCGAAGACCCGCCGCTACACGATCGGCAGCCACGGTTCACCCTGGACGCCGGTCACAGCCAGGGCGGAAGCGGAGCGTCTGCAGATTCTAATCGCACAGGGCATCGATCCTGCCGACGCGGAAAAACAGCGGCGGCGTGAAGCAGTCGATCTCGCTTTCTCGAACTACGCAGATCGCTTCACTGCGTCATGCGACGCTGAGGGCTGGGGCCGAGTCGTGGAGCAGGGTCTGCGGCTTCACATCAAACCTGTCCTTCGGAACAAACCGCTGCCGAAGATCACCCGCGTCGACGTCGTCGAGGTGTTCGACAAGATGCCACCGGGTCAGCAAGCGAACCGGCGTAACGTGTTTGCTGTCCTTCGACGGCTCTTCAAATGGGCAATAAGCCGCGGCGATGTCGAGCGGAGTCCGATGGAGGGCATGGAAGTCCCTCCGGCGGTGAAGGCTCGAGACCGCTGGCTGTCCGACGAAGAACTGCGGAGAATTTGGACAATCGCCCCGCAAACCCATCACTGCTTCGGACCTATTGTCCGCCTCCTCATCCTCACGGGTCAACGCCGGGAAGAGGTTCCCAGCCTCACGTGGGCAGAACTGAACCGCAAGGAACGGCTCTGGCGCCTCCCGAGTGAGCGCGCCAAGAATGGCGAACCCAACACGGTGCCACTCAACGACCTTGCAATCGCGGAACTCGACAAGCTCGCTCGAGGCCAAGATTGGCCGCGTCGCGGCCGAGTATTCGCAACTTCAACCGGTCAGGGGTTCATGGCCTATGACAAAGGCAAGAAGAAGATCGACAGACTGCTGACGGAGGACGGGGGTGATCCGGTCACAGGATGGCGCCTGCACGATCTGCGTCGCACTGTAGCGACCGGCTTTCAGCTACTAGGGTCAGGACCCATTGATGTGAGAGACGCGATCTGATTCAGGCTCTGTGAGGAGACCGTGAATGAGCGACCTGTACTGGCTGACGGATGAGCAGATGGCGCGCCTGCAGCCGTACTTCCCCAAGAGCCACGGCAAGCCGCGAGTGGACGACCGGCGGGTGCTGAGCGGCATCGTCTTCGTCAATCGCAACGGGCTGCGCTGGTGTGATGCGCCGACGGACTATGGCCCGCACAAAACTCTCTACAATCGCTGGAAGCGGTGGGGCGAGAGGGGTGTCTTCCTGCGCATGATGGAGGGGCTTGCGGCAGCGGAAGCCGTGCCGAAAACGGTCATGATCGACGCGACCTACCTGAAGGCACACCGCACGGCATCGAGCCTGAGGGTTAAAAAGGGTGATCGGCCGCACCAAAGGCGGCATGAACACCAAGCTGCACGCCGTCAGTGATGCGGACGGGCGGCCTTGAGCTTCTTTATGACCGCCGGGCAGGTCAGCGACTACACCGGCGCGGCAGCGCTGCTCGACGATCTGCCCAAGGCACAGTGGCTGCTCGGCGACCGAGGGTATGACGCCGACGGGTTCAGGGACGCCTTGGAAGCCAAGGGCATCCAGCCCTGCATCCCAGGCCGCAGATCGCGCGATGAGCCGGTCAGATACGACAGGCGCCGGTACAGGCGCCGGAGCCGCATCGAGATCATGTTTGGCAGGCTAAAGGACTGGCGCCGCGTCGCCACTCGCTATGACCGGTGCCCAACCGTCTTCTTCTCTGCCGTCGCCCTCGCGGCCACCGTCATCTTCTGGCTATGACCAATGAGTCCTGACCCTAGCCTCGGTCCAACTCCTGACCCGCCGCTTAGCAAGGCGCACTAAGTCAACTGCTTAGTTTCGAATCCGAGTCCTACATGTCGCAGAGCGGTGTGGCCGGATCAGCCAAAAGCTCGGGGTCGACAACAGCCGAGGCTTGCACCAGCCGCTTTGCTTGCACATAATCTTTAGGGCGGTTTACACAGTCGATCGCAACGAACCTGCCGCGGCGCAGATAGACGACCGAAAAAGAACCCGTTGCGGAATTGCCTCTTAGAACGGTCTTGTCATGTCCGGTCGAGAGCCCAACGGTCTGTAGCCTTAGATCAAATTGATTCGACCAGAACCAGGGTGTCGCCGTGTACGGGGTCGGCATGCCACAAATTGACTTGGCAGCAGCGACCGCCATGTCATTAGCGTTCTGGACCGATTCGAGCCGAATGATTGTTCCTCCGGCGAAGACGTTGGCGTGGGCCGCGCAATCGCCGATTGCGTACACATCCGGCAGGCTCGTGCGACAACATTCATCGACATCTACGCCGTTACCGCCGGCTGCACCCGCCGTGATGAGCGGCCCGACGCAGGCGGCGATGCCGATCCCTACGATCACTAGATCGGCCGGTATTGTACCGCCATCCGCCGTGACGACCTCAGACACGCGGCCGTTTTGCCCCTCTATACACTTCACCAAGGCGCGGGTACGTATTTCAACGCCATGTGACTGGTGGATGCTTTGGTAGAAGCGGGAAAGCTCCACTCCCGCCACCCGCGCAAGAACACGCGACTGCGCTTCCAAGAGCACGACCGAGCAGCCAAGCTTGCGCAGGACCGCCGCCGCCTCCAGCCCGACATAGCCGCCGCCGATCACGACCACGCGCGTGGCGCCGGCATCGAGTTCTTTCATCAGCCGGTCGACGTCGGCGCGGGTCCGCACCGCGTGCACGCCGGCCAGATCGGCACCCCCGCATGACAGTCGGCGCGGATCACCGCCCGCTGCCCAAATCAGCGTGCCATAAGCCACCTTCGCGCCGTCCAACAGGCTCACTCGTTTATGCGTAGGATCGACCGTGACAACTTCACGCCCCAGCATCATCGTGATGTGGCGTTCGTCCCAAAAATGTGCGGGCCGAATCAACAGTTGTTCGAAGACCTTGCCGCGTGACAGATAGTCCTTTGAAAGTGGCGGGCGCTCATATGGGAGTTCTGGCTCGCGGCCAATCACGGTGACGCTTCCGGCAAAGCCGGTCTGGCGCAGCGCGATCGCGGCGGCCGCGCCGGCGTGGCCCGCACCCACGATGACGACATCGGCGGTCTCCACGGGTCAGCTCTCGGGCGCGATCTGAACGACCAGACCTTCGAGATCGGCGTCCAGCACGATCTGACAGGACAAGCGCGAGTTCGCGGCACGGAAATCTGAGCTATCGAGCAGGTCGCTCTCCTCATCGTTGGCGGGAACGTCGATCCCGCCCGGCCCTGCCTCAACGAAGACGTGACAGGTCGCGCAGGAACAGGAGCCCCCGCACATCGCCACGAGTTCATAGATCTCGGCTTTGCGGATCGCCTCCATCAGCGTGCGGCCGGGCGCGCCTTCCACTGCGTGTGCGACACCGTCGCGCGTCTTCACTGTCAAACGGATCATCGAGTGCGGTCCAATCAATCTTTGAGGATGGAGATCAGTGCGCGTGCTCGCGCGGTTCGATCCCGGTGATGTAGCGGAACGCCCATTCCGGCTCGTGCATCAGGAACGGCGGCAGGTTGTGGACGAAGTGCGCGTAGCCGAACAACGGATTGGTCCACTCGCGCGGCACCCAATTGTCATCGACATAGTCGGCATCTGCGCCATATTCGGCCTCGCCGCCGGCCGGGCATCCGAAATAGTAGAACAGCGCCGAATCGACACGGTGCCGCCCAAGCCCCTGGTCCGACGGTTTCCAGCCCTTGCGGATCATGCCGTTTACCGAGATCATAATCTCGTCCAGATCCTCGAGCGCGAAGTTGGCGTGGTGGAAGCGGGTTTGGCCGTCCATGCCCGCAAAGGGTGCGTTCGCGTTGAGCAACAGGATGTTGTGATGATTGTTCGTCCCGTCGGCGCGAAGGTAGTTGCCGAAGCCGTTCTGCTGGTCGGTGCGGCGGAAGTTCAGCACGTCCACCATGAACTGGTACACCGTGTCATAGTCGGGCACCGCGAACACGACATGAGTAATCATGCGCGGCGTGGCGGCGAGACGCCATCGCCGCGGGCGATTGAGCCGCTCGACCTTGCCGGGCGCGTTCGCTGGATCGGGCGCGCACACCACCGGACGCGGCGTCCACACCCGCAACGCCATCGGCACGCCGAACGGTGTCACGAAGCGCACCTGCTCCCCGTCCCACTCGACCGGGACGGCCGCCTCGACACGCGTGCGCAATTCGGCGAGCGCGGCCGGCGTATCGACGCCCCAGACCACCTCCTGAACGCCCTTCCCGACCACGCGGCTAGCGGCGGGAAGCGCGGGATGGCCGAGCGGCAGGACGACGACGCGCGCGCCGTTGACCAGCTCGAACTCGCTGCCTTCCGCCGTACCTTCCCGCTGGCGCAGACCAAAATCGGCGAAGAAGCGTGTCGATTCTTCGACATTCTCCACTCCGTAGACGAGTCTCTCGATGCCGACGATCGCCACTGCGCTTCTCCTCAGAACATGTCTTTGTAGTTTGAGATGGGATAAATAGGCCGGGTCGCCCGCGAGAAATCCTTTGTGGCGATGGCCGGCATCAGCTTCGACGATGCCGCTGCGGCCGCAACCCTGGGGCCGCTGAGCGTCCCCGCCCGCTCACGCGGTCAGCACATCGCCCGGCCCGCCATAAGCTAGCCAGCCGCCATCGACCGGCAAGTTGACCCCGGTGACGTACGCGCTGAGGTCGGACAGGAGGTAAGCGGCCGCGTTGGCCACGTCGTCCACCTCCCCGATCCGGCCCATCGGCGTGCGGCGTTCCAGCCGGGCGACATCCACCTTGCCGTCGCGCGCGAGCCGCTCGATCATCGGCGTGTTGATATAGGTCGGGGCGATCGCGTTGACCCGGACGTTGTGGCTCGCCCATTCGCATGTGAGCGTGCGGGCGAGTTGCGCAATCGCCGCCTTGGCCGGCCCATAGGCGTGTCGGCGCGGGATGCCGTTGACCCCGTTGACGGACGACACCAGCACCATCGCGCCGGATCGTTGCTCCACCATAAGTCGGCCCGCCGCCCGCGCGACGCAGAAGCTTCCGCGCAGGTGCACGTCAACGGTCAGCTGCCACGCATCGATGTCCACGTCGAGCGCGGGACGAACCGGATTGGCAATGCCTGCGGAGTTGAACACGCCGTCGATCCCGCCAAGCGCGTTCGTCATCTGCGCGACGCACCGCTCGCAACCTGCCTCATCCGTGACGTCGAGCGCCGCGCGGCGATCGTTCGAAAGGTCGGGCCATGCGTCGGCGAGCGCGGCGGGATCGAGGTCGCAAACGAAGATCTCCGCGCCGAAGCGGCGGAAGGCGTGTGCCGCACCTTGCCCGATTCCGCTTGCCGCGCCCGTGATGAGGATGCGCTTGCCCGCGAGCAGCGGCAGGTCTGCCACCGCGCTCACCAGTGCACCATCGGCAGTCCGGCGACCGGGCTCACGAAGGTAGGAATGGTGGTGCTACGCAAGCCGCCGAGGTGAACTGTCCGCAGGTCCGCGCCGCCGAACGTCACGCTGGCAAGCCACGGGCAAGTCGATCCGCCGGAGCGCATCAGCACGTCGAACGGCACCGCGCGTCCGCTGGCGAACACCTCCTCGACCATGCGCGTTCCTTCACGGTTTCCATCGTCCAGCAGTTCGAGCAGCTCACCCTCGGGCGTGATCGCCACCAGCCGGTCCGCGAAGATCATGGTCGCCCACAGATTGCCGTACGCGTCGAAGCAGATGCCATCGACCAGCCCGTCGCCGAGCGACGAAGGCCCATAAACTTCGCGGTCGCTCAGCGACCCGTCGTTCTGGATGCGGAGCCTTGTCACGCGCTTGGCGGTGGTCTCCGCAACGTAAATCCATTCTTCGTTCGCATCGAAGCGTATTTCGTTGGTGAAGTGAAAGCCGTCGGCGACCACGCGCGCGCCGCGCTCATCAAGCAGGATTAGCGCTCCGTCGGCCAAGTCGTTGCGGATCGCATCGCTCCACGGATTGATCGTGGTGGAAACGGTGATCCAGACGCGGTCCCGGCGATCCCTGAGGACAAAGTTTACCTTGCCCAGCGCGCGCCCGTCGATCGTGTCGAGAAGAACGCTGGTACGGCCGCGCCGCGTCATGCGCTCCAATCGATCGGTGCCAAAATTGGAGATCAGGAAATCGCCGTTGGCATCAAATGCGAGGCCGTTCGGCAACGTGCCCCGAAGCAGGCTGTCGGCAGCCGATCCGGCGAGGTCGAAGTGCGCGTCGGGTTCCTGCGTGACGAGGGTCTGCGTGCCGTCGGGATCGATCCGCATCACGCCGCCCCGCGCATCCGCCGACCACAGCGTGCCATCAGCCTCCGCAAGGATGCACTCGGGCCGTTGCAGATCGCGCCCAACATGCCGGATCGCTGCGGGATCGACCTGGAAGCCCTTGAGCGGATTAGGCCCGCGCCCCGTCCGAAGAAGCGTCATGCCGCCGGCATCCGTGCAAAGCGGTCGGCAAGCCAGTCGCCGATGAAGTTCTGCACCGGCTCCATATTGTCCGCGCCGCAATGCTCGGTACCGCCCTCTTCGGCGGTGAAGACCTTGATTTCCCGATCCGGGCTGTTGACCGCCTGAGCGAAGCTTTGCTCGGCGTATTTGAGCGGGATCTGCCGGTCGTTGCCGCCGTGCGTGACGAGGAACGGCACGCGGATCCTGTCGAGATGCCCGTTGAGGTTGACCTTCTCCATCAGCGTCATGAAGCTGCCGAGGTCCGTCTCGCCCCACACCCACATGACGTGATCCCAGTAATGCGGTACGGGCATGTCGCCTTCGCGCTGGAGACGCGCTTTCTGGTGGCCGCCCCAGTCGTGATTGCCGCCCCACACCGCGCCGATCGCGAAGCGCGGCTCATAGGCAAGTGCGCGCGGCGCATAATACCCGCCCATCGACCATCCCATCATGCCGATTCGCCCTAGATCGACGTCGGGGCGCGTTTCGAGATAATCGACGGCGGCGCTCGCCCAGCGTTCAGTATCGTACACCGCCGTCAGCCCGTCGAGGCGCAGCGCCTCGCCCACGCCGGGCTGATCGATCACCAGCACCGAGATGCCGCGTTGCGCGAAGCGATCCCGAAGCGCCAGCGTGACCATCTCCTTGGTGCTGTCGAGCCCGTTGCAGAAGATCATGCACGGACGCGGCCCCTCGCCCCGCCCGGGGATGAAGATAGCGGACAGGTGCGCGCCCTCATACGAAAACGTCACCCGCGCTGCGCCAAGATCGCTCGTTGCGTAGAAGCGCCGCATGGCGTCGAGCATGGTCGCGTACATCGCCTTGCGAGGCGCGAAGTCGCGGCTCTGCATGCGCTCGGCGGTGATCAGATAGGCGGCGGCGCGGCCGTATTTCTCGGCAGCCGTGACGGCGTGGCCGGCCGCATCGGCTGCCGCCGCCAACCCGAGCACACGCTCGCCCAGGTCGCCCCAAGCGGAGAAGAACGCTTCGGTGCCGTGATCGGGATTGGTACCGGCCACCGCGCGCACCCGGTCGTTGGCGGGGTCGATCTCTCCCATCACGCCGCCCATGTTGAGGCAGATGTTGACCGAAAGGTTCCAGACATAATTGCCGGGGAAGGGTTCGTACACGGTGCTGCTCCCGATAGAATTACGCGGCGGCGCGGTCAGAAATCGACAAGGTCGCCGCCCTTGAGCCCAAGCATGATGCGGGCATCTTCCGGGCTGGCCGGCTCGTGACCCATTTCATGCAGGATGCGCACGATTTTGCCGACCTGCTGGGCGTTGGATGCTGCAAGAACGCCGCGTTCGATGAACAAACTGTCCTCCAGACCGACGCGGACATGCCCGCCGAGCAGCGCCGCCTGCGTCAGGAACGACATCTGGTGCCGACCTGCGGCGAGTACAGACCATTGATAGGAGCCGCGACCGAACAGGCGGTCGGCGGTTTCCTTCATCACGAAGAGGTTTTCGAGATCGGCGCCGATGCCACCCAGGATGCCGAAGATCATCTGAACGAAGAACGGCGTCTTCACCAAGCCACGATCAACGAAATGCGCGAGATTGTAGAGATGGCCGACGTCGTAGCACTCATGTTCGAACTTGGTGCCCGCGTCGTTCATGGTCGACAGGATCGTCGCGATATCGCGGAAGGTGTTGCGGAAGATATAGTCGTCGGAGTCAACGACGTAATCGCGCTCCCAATCATGCTTCCATGTGCTGATCCGCTTGGCCGCTGGAAAAAACGCGAAGTTGATCGAGCCCATGTTCAGCGAGCAAAGTTCGGGCTTGAAGCGCGCTGCCGCCGCAAGCCGCTCGGCCACCGGCATGGTCGCCGCACCGCCGGTTGTGATGTTGATCACCGCATCCGTCTGTTGCCGGATCACCGGCAGGAAACGGGCATAGACATCGGGATCGCCCGTCGGACGACCATCCTCGGGCACGCGGGCGTGCAGGTGCAGGATCGCCGCGCCCGCGGCGGCGGCTTCGATCGACTGCGCCGCAATCTGTTCGGGCGTTATCGGCAGCGCGTCCGACATGGTAGGCGTGTGCGCGGAACCCGTTACCGCGCAACTGATGATGACTTTCGCCAATCTCTATCTCCTTAATCGAAGCGCGGCAGGATCGCGGCGAGCCTGTCGCGGCACAGCGCGGCGGCGGGAGTCTCCACGCCCACATCCGCTCCCAAGCTCAGCGCGGCGCGCAGATCCTTGTCGAAAATCGGTGTCGCGCGCGGATGCAGGTCAAGCTCTGGCCACATGTCGGCAGCACGGCTTTGCGCAAAACCGGCGTGGAACACCTCGAGCAGCACGTCGCGGGGTACGCCGGCGCTCACGCCGAGGCGCAGTCCTTCGGACACGGCCATCATGGTCACGCAGCACACGAGCTGGTGCGCGATCTTAGCGGCGGTGGCGGAGCCGACATCGCCCGTCAGCGTCACGCTCGGGCCGGACGCGCGGAACACGGGGAGGCATGCCTCCACCGCCTCCGCAGGACCGCCGACCATGTACGACATGGTTTTGTCGATCGCGCCTTTGGCGCTCCCGCTGACCGGCGCATCGACGAGCACTACCCCCTGCGCAGCAGCCAGCCGCGAGGCCTCGCTCATGGTTGCCGGCGCGATCGTACTGTGCACCGCCACGATCATCCCTGCTCTTGCGCCTGCGAGAATGCCGCCTTCGCCAGCGAGAACTTCCAGCACCTGCGCATCATCGACGACACAGACGATCACGAGGTCGCTCCCCTCCGCAACGCCGGCCGGCGACACCGCCACGACCGCACCGGCCGCGGCCAGCTCCCGCACCGGGTCCGCGCGAAGATCGTAGACGGTGAGCGGGTAGCCGGCATCGACGATGTTGCGCGCGAGCGGCTTTCCTTGAAAGCCGAGGCCGACGAAACCTACCCGCATGTGGATGCCGTCTTGTTGCGGGCGCAAGCGCGGATAGCGCGCATGAAATGACCTCCTCAGTATAAGCGTTTCGCTGCGAACGCTTGCGCGCCCGAGCACACGCAAGCTGCGATCCACGGCAGCGATGCCGGGATCGCAGCGGCGCGCGTTTCAGAAAGTGTAGCCGAGTGTGACGCCGTAGGTGCGCGGCGGGGTGAACGTACCGAGTACCGGCGCGTTGAACAGGCCGAGCGACGATACGTAAAGCTGCGACGCAGCCAACGTGTTGCCGATGTTGCGAATACAACCTTCGACCGACCACCCTGCGACGTTCTCGAGCCGCACGCTGGCGGAACCGATGCCGTAGCTGCCTTGCGCAACAAGATCGTTGTTGAACGGCGTGAAGAACTGCTTGCCCTTATACGAGTATTCGCCGTGCAGCTTCAGCTTGTAGTCGCCGATGTCCCACGTCTTGTCGGCATAGACGAGAAACGTGACCTTGGGCGCCTGCGACAGCCGATTGCCCGACAAATCCTCAGCCGGCGTGTTCGCAGGCTTGCTGGGATCGCTGGTCGAGTAATCCTGATACCGCGCGTAAACATAGGCGACGTTGCCGCCGATGGCGAGGCCATGCATCGGACGGACCGAGCCTTCGAACTCGAAACCGTCGACAGTCGCTCCGGCCGCATTCTCGATGAAGGTCTGGTTGCTGCGCACCAACGTCACCTGAAGATCGGTATAGTCGTAGTGGAAGCCGATGATGTTCGCGGTCAGCGCGCCGCCGAGCAGGGTCGTCTTGATGCCGCCCTCATAATCGGTGATCTTCTCGGGGCGATACGCCGGCCGGTTGTCGCCGATGGCATAGCCGCCGCTCTTGAAGCCTTGGCTATAGTTGAAGAACGCGAAAACCTGCGGCGTCACCTGATACGTGACCGACGCCGTTGGCGTGAAGCGGGAGAAGCGCGCGGAATCGATGCGCGGATAGCCCGGGTTTGGGGTGATATCGTTGAAGCCCGGAGTATAGGGCCGCGAGCGATCGAGCTGGAACGTGTTGTTGATGTCCTTCTTCTCGGTGCTGTAGCGGCCGCCGCCGGTGAGGGTCAGCCCGTCGATGATCTCGTAGGAGAGCTGGCCGTAGCCCGCGAAGCTGTTGGTCCTTTGATAGCCGAGCGTCGCGAATCCATCGGTGAGCGCAGCCGTCCCCCCGAACAGGCGGCCGCTCAGCGGTATCTCGGTGCCGGCAGGGCCGATATTTTCATGAAAATACTGGCCGCCGATGAGATAGCCGAGCCGGCCGAACTTACCGTCGATCGTCACCTCCTGGCTGACCTGGCTGGCGTTGTCGAACAGGTGGTCGATACCGAGCTGAAGGCTGGTCCCGTCCACGTCCACTGTGTTCGACGTCGATACCTCGCGGTAGCCGGTGATCGACTTGATCTTGCCCCAGCCCGCGTCATAGGTGATCTGCTCGGTCACGCCGTAGCTTCGGAGCGACAGCGCGGGATCATTGTCGCTGGCGATGTCGCGGCTTCGCTGCAACGTCGTTCCGCCGAGCAGCAGGCCGCGCGGGACCAGCCCCGGTTGTGCCTGCCCGAAATAGTGCAACGCGTTGCCGCTATCGGATTCATAAGCGTAATCGCCGATCGTCAGAAATTCGAGGCCCTCGACCGGCTTCCACAGCACGGATGCGCGCACGCCCATCTGATCTTCGTTATCAATGTTCGATCCGGTCACAACGTTGCGGCCATAGCCGTCGTGCCGGCTGTAATGGCCGGCGACCCGGACAGCCAGCGTCTCGGACGCGGGGCCGCCCACCGCGAAATCCAAATTCGCGGCGTTATAGTTGCCATAGCCCGCCCGAACATAACCGTTCGTGTCGAAGCTCGGGCGGGCGCTCGTCACCACCACAGCGCCGCCCGTCGCGTTGCGGCCATAAAGCGTGCCTTGCGGGCCTTTAAGCACCTGCACGCTTTCGACGTCGAACAATCCGGCGTTCTGCGCGTCGGGACGCGCGATGTAGACGCCGTCCTGGTAGAAGCTGACGCGCGGATCCTGCAGTGCGGACACGCCGTCCGAGCCGATCCCGCGCACCGAGATGCTGACTTGCCCGATGTTCTTGCCGAACGACACCGCCGGGACGACCGCCGCGAGATCCTCGACGGTCGCAATGCCCCGCGACGAAAGCTCCGCACCCGACAGCGCCGTCACCGCCGCCGGCGTGCGTTGAAGCACCGTGTTGCCGCGCAAAGCCGTGACGATAATGTCGCCAGGCACGTCGCTCGCGGTTTGTTCCTGCTGCACCGAAGCGGCTGCGGGCGGCTCGGTCGCGGCGCTGCCGCTATCCTGAAGCGGTGCCGCAGTGTTACCGCTCTCCGTCACGCCACTGGTTTGCGCGATTGCAGCGAACGGATATGCAGCAACGCTCGCGAACAGACCAGCGCCTAAAGCAATATTGCCCTTTTTCATGCATCCAATCCCTTTATCTTTTTGTGTCCGTCTCAGCCGACGTGATCGCCGTACTAGAGGAAGAAGGACAGGTTCTTTGCGCTCAGCGTCGCCTGATCGATCAGGATCTTGCGCCAGCAGATCTTCAGGCCACCCTCCGTCCGCCGGATCCTGTCCTCGCGCTTCCCGACCAGAAACTCTCCGGCCTCTTCAAGGCGTGAGCGATGGACGATGAGCTTGCTTTTGACGACGATTTCCTCACCGCGCTCGGTCTGTTCCACGCGGTCGACATAGATGTTCGAGACGATGTGCGACACGCGCGAGAGTGGCTCCTCCGCCCAATGGATCTTGGTGAGCACCTGATAAACGCGCGCGACGAGGGTCATGCGATTGTCGTCGATCCAGGCCGATTGATGACTGTCCGTCGCATCCTCGAAACGCTGATTGAACGGCAGGTTCTTTCGGATCGGCACCCAGTAGCGGATGTCGTCGGTGAAGAAGTCCAGCCACGGCTCAAAATGCCGTCCGTCGATCGTGTCGGCCTCGCGGTAGAGGAACTCCTCGACTTCGCGCGCCAGCAGGAGATCTTCGACGCTGGGCGCAGCGCTCGGGCGGCGTGTTTCCATGTCCATCGTCGCGGCCTCCATCAGTAACCCATCCGATCGGCCCAGGCGTGATAGAAAGCGACGTTGTTGCGCTCCGTCATCCACCATTTGCTGACCTTGCCCGGAATGAACGGATCCTCGTAGCTGCCGGTGTCGGCGACATAGCTGAACGGCGCATCGCGCGCGGCGCGCACGCCCGCGCCCTCGGACGCGTAATTCCAGTTCTCCATGTCGTCCTGCTCGGTCATGCCGCCTGGGCCGCTGTAGGAGATGTAGTAGGAGCGCAGGAAATCCTTCGCCTCCTGTGGCGCATCCTTGTCGACGAAGAACATCCGCCACGCCTGGCACGAGCGAGGTCCGTTCGGGTGCGCCATCAGGAACACGCGGGGTTGCTGCGTGTGGAAGCCGGCGTTCGGGAAAATGTTGGCGAGCACCATCGGCGAGCCCGCCTTAGCGCCCAGCCGGTCGATGCGGCGACGCCACGCATCCTCAAAATATTCGGAGGTGATCTTGGAGAGTTGATAATGGTTGCGCGGCTGGTCGAGTGGAACCTTCTCGAAAATCAGTCCGTGGCCATTGTTGGTCGCGGTGAGGAACAGTTCCCCGAACGGATCACGCCGACCGACACCTTCGCGCGGCCCTATTTTGGAAAGGTCGGTCGACATGTGGCTGATGTTGTGGAGCGGATCGCCACCGGAATTTTCGGACACGAATTTCCAATTGCAGGGGATGTTCCACTTCTGCACGCCGCCATACACCTCGACCTCCCCGTCGCCGCCGTCCCACGGCCCCAGGCCGTTCCACAACCCCTCCTTGGCATCGCCGAGGTAATCCTCAAACGACGGCGCGCCGGCATTCCACGTCGCCCAGATCGTGCCGCGGAACGACGCGACCTTGGCGACCTTGATAAGCCCCCAATCCTTCTTGTCGAAGGATGGCGGGAAGCTGTCGCTTTCCGGCACACCCTTCAGATCGCCGTTCAGATCGTACGACCAGGCATGATAGGGGCAGTAGAACAGCTTGGTATTGCCCTCGTCATACCGGCATACCCGCATGCCCTTGTGACGGCAGGTGTTGAGGAAGACGTTTGCCTTGCCGTCGCGGCTGCGCGAGAGGATGACCTGATCCTCGCCCATGCGCGACAGGAAGAAATCGCCAACATTGGGGATCAGGCTTTCGTGGCCGACGAGAAGCCAGGAGGTTCGGAAGATCCGTTCCAGTTCCTGTTCGTAGATTTCCGCATCATGGAAGATCTTGCGACTGACGCGGTCGCGATTGCGGTCCACCAGTGGGTGCGAGTTGGTGCTGAGATGTGTCTCGATATTCATAATCGCTTCCTCGATCAGGGTACGATGACGGACAATTGCTCTCGCATGAGGGTCGCACCCGGCAAGTCGATGCCGAGTTCCCGTGCGAGATTGAGGCTGTTCTCCAGATCCTTGGCGTAGATCGGGATGGCATGAGGCGCCATTTTGATCTCGCCCCACGTCTCCGCGATGAAGCTGCGCGCCAGTCCGCCGGTGATGATCTCCTTCGCCATCTCCGGCGCTAGTCCGGCCGCGACGCCAAGCCGCATGCCTTCGGCCATCGCCAGTATGTTGCCGATGATCGTAACCTGATGCGCGAGCTTGCCGATCGTCGCGGTGCCCGTGCGGCCGGTCTTGAGGATCGTCCGGCCGGAAAGCCGGAAAAGCGGCTCGCACAGTTCCAGAACGTCGTCGTCCCCGCCAACCATGAACGACATGGTGCGTTGTTCGGCGCCGCGCGCGCCTCCGCTGACGGGTGCGTCGACCAGCCGGGAACCAGCGGCCTGCGCTGCACCGATCAGCAACGCTATCGTTTCGGCGCTGACGGTGCTGTGATTTACCACCACGATGCCGGTGCGTCCGTGCGCGAACACCCCGTCCGGCCCGCCGACCACGGCCTCAACCTGCGCATCGGTTGCGACGCAGACGAATACGATATCGCTCGCTCCCGCCACTTCGGCGACGGAGCCGGCGACCAAGCCGCCGGCGTCGCGTAGCGCGGCGAGCGGCGCTTCCGCGACATCGAAACCGTGCAGTTCGTGGCCTGCGTCAAGCAGATTGAGCGCGAGCGGCAGACCTTGAACGCCGAGTCCTACGAAACCAAGGCGCATATCAAGCCCCAACCGGCACTGGATAGACACGTTCGCTTCGCACGGCAGCACACCGCTCCGGCTCGACCGGCGACGCAAACGATCGATGCGTCATCGTTCTCATGCTTTCCTCTCCAACCGATCTTTTCTGCCGACGAGCATCGCCAAACCCGGCTGGCGGCGGAAATCGTTTGTCAGGATATGAGGAATCGCGCGGACAGATCGTTGCGCGACCGGCATTGCGGCGCGCGGGGGAGAAGCGGGGTGCTGGCCACTCCGGACATTCCGTATATGATCGCTCGAAAAGCGGCGGCACCGCCGCTGTCTCACAGGAGAAGATGACACTCAATGCATCTGCAAGGCCTTGATCTCAACCTGCTCATCGCGCTCGACGCTCTGCTGACCGAACGCAACGTCACTCGCGCGGCCGAACGCATCCACATCTCGCAATCGGGCATGAGCGGCGCGTTACTCAAGCTGCGCCAGCACTTTTCCGATCCGTTGCTGGAACGCATCGGACGCCACATGGAACTCACACCAAGAGGCCGCGAGCTCGCCGGACCAGTGAAGAACATCCTGTTGCAGGTTCGCGAACTCAGTGCTCCGGCGAGCGAGTTCGATCCCACCACAGTCCGGCGCGTGTTCCGCATTTCCGCGACGAGCTATTGCTGCGAGTTACTCGCCACGCCGCTGATCCTGCACCTGCGCTCGGTCGCGCCGGCGATCAGCGTCCATTTCGAAGAGCTGGGCGCCCGTACGCTCGACCGGATCGTCGAGGGGCAGATCGACTTTGCGATCACCATTTCAGCCAGGCTGATCGACCACCTCGGAACGCAGAACGAGGCGCTGGCGTCCAGCATGCTGTTCACGGATAGATTCGTCGTCGCGGTAGCCGCGGATAACGAACAGGCCGGATCGACGATCTCCTTCGATGCGCTATGTGCGATGGGGTATTTGGAAACCCGGTTTGGCGGCGTCATCGAGGGCGTGAGCGAACAGCTCTGGCGTCAGCAGCCCAAACAACCCCATGTCAGCGGCTGGTTACCCAACTTCCAGCTCACCCTGGAGACAGTCGGACGAACCGACATGGCGACCATTCTGCCTTCCTTGCTGATCAACCTGAAGGGGAACATCTACAAGGTTCGCGCAATGCCGGTTCCGTTCGAAATGCCGATCCTGGAGGAAAGGCTGTATTGGCATCGGCGCAACGATGCCGATCCTGGCCATCGTTGGATGGCCAGAACCCTGGAGCATGTCGCCATGGCGCTCGTGGCGGAGGACGTGCGCGACATAGGCTCCTAGCCGTTGGAGACCGCCAGACCCGACGAAGATCGCTCGAACACGATCCCCGTACTGCACGGCGATCAGTTCAATCTTATGGGCGTTTGGGGGTGGCCGGAGTCTTGTCGGGTCGGTACGCGAGCAGGCACTGTCGCATACCCCACTGATCCAGCGCTCGACGCCGATCGCGGAACCGCAAATGCCGGAACGATCACTAAATCAGAAACTGCTGCGAGGCCTCCGATCAACGCGCGTAACTAGGTATGGCGGTCGGGAGGGGCACGATTACATTTGGTTCTCTTTATCCCTGCGACGGCGCCGAGACGCTCGTGATCGGGATCAATCCAGGGGCGGTACCGACATCAAGACAGCAAGGAATGAAATAAGCGTTGCATTATAAGATCTTGCGCTGCGCGATCAATAGGTCGTGTTGCGCAGCGTATAAAGAAAGGCGGCGATGTCGCGTGCGTCGCGTTCGCTCAGTCGCTGGTCGGGCATGGCGTTGCCCGGCACCACCTGCTGCGGATGCCGCAGCCACAGCACCATCTGCTCGGGCTGATTGGCGAGCCGCCCGGCGATCGTCGCGCGACCGGCGATCTCGGCGAGCGACGGCCCGGTCTGCCCCTGCGCGGCACCGACGCCGGGGATGACGTGGCAGGCACCGCACGCATAGCGCCCGATCGCCGCCTTGCCGCGCTCGTAGCTGCCGCCGGTGATCTGTTCGGCCTGGAGCCGCGCATGCGCCACGTCCTGCATGTGCAGCACCGCGATGGAGGCGATCGCGGCCATGGTCGCCATCACCATGAGCGCGGCGACGAGGCGCAGACTAGCCGGCATGCGCGACGCTCCCCGGCATACGGTCGCGCAAAAGGCTGCGCATCAGCAGCAGCGCGGCGGCGGCGTGGACGAGCCCGCCGGGCACCCACATCAGCAATCCAGCGACCTGCTGGTCCTCAGCCGGGGTGAGCCCGAACGGCGCCATGCCGAGCTCGGCATAGCCGCGATACCAGGGGCTCGCTGACAATGCCATCAGCGCGCCGAGCGCACCGGAGATTAGCGAGGTCGCAAACAAGCAGAGGATCGCTACCCCGCGCGCCGCCATGTCGTGGCCGCGCAGCATCGCGGTCCAGAACAGCAGGGCGCTGACAAGGAACGACACATGCTGCGCCGCGTGCCAACCGGCGTCGGCGAGCGCGAGGTCGAACAGCACTGGCATATGCCACAGCCACAGCGCCGCCGCCTGGAGTGCGGTCGCTGGCACCGGCGTGGTCAGCGCCTGCCAGATGCGTTTGACCGGCGCACTCGCCCCTGCCCCGCCCAGCGCACGACGCAGCGGCAGCGGGAACACCCATAGCATCACCGCGAGCGGGCGCGACAGAACCAGCAGCGGCGCGGCGACGAGCATCAGCAATTCGTGCTCGGCCATGTGCATCGCGAACGACCGCTCACCTGCCTCGTGCAGCGGCGACACCAGCGCGCCGGCCAGTACCAGCCAACCGCCGAGGAAACACGCCCCACGCCGCTGCAGCGCCGCCGCTCCGAGCGCGGCGCGCGCGAGCAGCCGCCGCCAGCCCACCGCCGCTGCCGCGCCGCTCAGGAGCAGCGGCGCCGTGATCCACGGATCCCACGTCCAGCCCGGCGGTGCACCCGCCGCAAGATGGTGCGCCGATGCGACAGCCGGGATCGCAAGCGCTATAAGCGCGATGGCGCGCGTGCTTTTCACCGCGCGCAGCCCGGCACGATCAGCGTCGCGAGCGTCTGGTACGTGATCGCCAGCGCGAACACGCCCGCGCCGAGCATCGCGATCCGCGCCAGCCACCGCCGCGCTGCCGGGTTGCGCTCCGCAGCCGCAGCGGCGGCGGGGCGCGCAACCACGGCCGCGACGATGCACAGCGCGACGCTCGCCGCGCCCCACGCCGGCCCGGCCCATGCGCCGATCGCCGCGCAGCCCCCGCGCAGCGACATGCCCGCTCCGTATTCGAACACGATCCATGCGAGCGGCGGCAGTGCCAGCCCCGACCATGCACGCCTCGCCTCGCGCCGCCGCTCGGCTGCGGTCACATCCATCGTGGCACCCAATAGACCAGCACGTAGATCGGCAGCCACGCGAGCACCACGAAGCTCCAGTAATTGGCGTTGTCGTCCACGTCGGCAAACTGATCGTCGCCGACCTCATGGGTGAACAGCCACACCGACAGCACGGCGGTGTCGCCAAGGTCGGTGACGACATGCGTCGTGTGCAGCACCATCAGCATCCACAAGGCCGAGCCATAGGCGTCATGGTCCCAGCGCACGCCGAGATGCTGCAACTCATACCAGCGCATCACCGCCAGCACGATGCCGAGCACCGTCATCAGCGCGGTGCCGAACCGCACCGCGCGCACGTCCTTCGCGCGCACCCGGCCGGCCAGCCACAGATTGGGGATCTCGCTCAGCAGCAGGCTTGCGGTGAAGATGCCGCTCCACAGCAGGCCGGGCAGCGCGTCGCCGGCAGGTGGCCAGTGCGGCGTCTGGGTGGCGAGGTAGAGGTACACGCCGGCGGCCAGCAGGAAGCCGGTGCCCTCGATCAGCATGAAGCCGATATTGCCCCACCAGACGAGGTGGCGCGGGCCGGACGCGCTCTCGGGCAGGCCCGACAGATCGCCCACGCGGCGGGTGGCGCGTTCCAACGTCATTGTCCGCGCGTCCTGAGCGGGCCGGTGGTGGCACGTCCGCGCACCGGCCAGAACCATAGGATCAGGCCGACCGCTATTGGGATCATGCCCCACACGATCGCCCAGGCGGTGAAGATGCTGCCGACGAACATCCCCGACACCGCAATTGCCGCGATCAGCGGCCAGATCGAAGGCGCCGGGCTGTGCTGGCGATAGAGCGGGATCGCGTCCACCACCGAGCTGACGAGCACCTCGCGCGCATGGTCGCTTAAGCCCGTCATCACCGGCAGATCGTCATGGTCCCACAGCGGCGCGATGCCGGTGACGACCGGGGTATGTTCGAAATTGTACGGCGGCGGTGGCGAGGGCGCGGCCCATTCGAGCGTCGGCGCGCCCCATGGGTCCGCCCCCGCCGACGCGCCGCGCCAGTAGCTGAGCAGCGCGTTGGCCACCAGCACCAGCCCGCCCAGCACCGACACCGCCGACCCGAACGTCGCGAGCAGGTTAAGCCCATCCCACCCCATCTCCCGCCCATAGGTATAGACGCGGCGCGGCATGCCCTCGAGGCCGAGGATGTGCATGGGGAAGAAGCCGAGGTTGAACCCGCCGACGATCAGCGCGAACGCGACGACGCCCCACCGCTCCGACATCATCCGCCCGGTCGCCTTGGGATACCAATAGCAGAACGCCCCGAACAACGGGAACATCGCGCCGCCGACCAGCACGTAATGGAAATGCGCGACGATGAAATATGTATCGGTCAGTTGCAGGTCGAGCGGCGCCGAGGCGACCATGATGCCCGACAGTCCGCCGATCACGAAGGTCGCGATGAAGCCGATCACCCACAGCATCGGCGTCGCGAAGCGCGGCCGCCCGCTCCAGATCGTCGCGATCCAGCAGAAGATCTGCATTCCCGCCGGAAGCGCAATCGCCATGCTCGCGGCTGTGTAGAAATCGTTGCCAAGACGCGGCAGCCCGACCGCAAACATGTGATGTACCCATAGCCCGAACGCGAGCACCGAGATCGACATCAGCGACAACACCATAGCGATATGCCCGAACAGCGGCCGCCTTGAGAACGCCTCGACGATCGCCGAGACGAAGCCGACCGCCGGCACGAAGATGATATAGACCTCCGGGTGGCCGAAGAACCAGAACAGATGCTGGAACAGCAGCACGTCGCCACCACCCGCCGGCGTGAAGAACTGCGTCGACACCAGCCGGTCGGCGATCAGCATGCTCGTCACCAGCATCACCGCCGGCAGCGCGAAGATCGTCATCAACGAGGCGATCAGCATCGACCACAGGAAGAACGGCATCCGCGCCAGCGTCATGCCCGGCGGCCGCATCTTGAGGATGGTCGCCGCCATGTTGACCGAGGCGGAGAGCGCCGCAACCTCGGTGAAGGTGATCATCTGCGCCCACACGTCGGCACGGTGCCCCGGCGCATAGCCCGGCCCGGACAGCGGCGGATATTCGAACCAGCCGAGATCGGGCGTGATGCCGAGCGCATGCGGCACCCACAGCATCAGCACCCCGCCGAGATACAGCCAGTAGCTGAACGCGGTCAGCCGCGGAAAGGCGAGATTGCGAGCGCCGAGCATCAGCGGCACCAGCCAGATACCCATCGCTTCCATCACCGGCACCGAGACGAGGAACAACATGGTCGAGCCGTGCAGCGAGAAGCTCTCGTCATAGAGCTGCGGCCCCATCCGCGTGCCGTTCGCGGTGCTGAGCTGCCAGCGCATATCGAGCGCGAGCATGCCGGCGAGGAACAGCATCGCCACCACCGTCACGATGTAGCGCGCGGCGATCCGCTTGTGATCGACGGTGGTGAGGAAGCCCCACCAGCCCGGCCGGTCTGCCCAGGTCTTGTCCAGACGGCTCATTTGAGCGACTCCAGATAGCGTGCCGCTGCATCGGCCTGCGCGCCCGACAGTGCGACTGCCGGCATCAACGTGCCGGGTTTGAGCGCTTGCGGCTGCGCGATCCAGCCCTGCAACGCGCCCCGGCTCATCGGCAGCGTCCCCGCCGCGACCGAGCGCCGCCCGCCGACATGGGTCAGGTCCGGCCCCGCGCGTCCGCGCGCGGCCGTGCCCCGGATGGTGTGGCACGATGCGCACGGTCCGTTCGCCACCACCGCAGCCGCCCCGGCGGGCGGCGGCGCGGGTCTGGCCTGCGCGGTGAGCCAGGCGGCGAATTGCGCCGGCGTGTCGACCTTCACGTCGAACGCCATATGCGCGTGCTGTGCGCCGCAGAACTCCGCGCATTGGCCGCGAAACCAGCCGAGCCGGTGCGGCGTGACGTCGATCGTGTTGGCGCGGCCGGGGATCACGTCCATCTTGCCCGCGACATTGGGCACCCAGAAGCTGTGGATCACATCGACTGAGCCAAGCTCGATCCGCGCGGTGCGTCCGGCGGGCAGATGCAGTTCGTTGGCGGTCTCGATCCAGCCGCCGCCGGCGGGGCCGCGATATTGGATGCGCCACCACCATTGCTGCGCGGTGACGCGCACCACTAATGCCTCGCGCGCGCGTTCGGCGGCGAGTTCGCGCTCGACCACGAAGCTGCCGAGGATGAGGATGGTCAGCCCGACCACGATCCCTCCCGCCCAGACGCCAAGCCCGGTGCCGAGCCGCCGGTCGTCCGGCGCCGTATCGGGCGCGGCGGCGAGCCGGTGTCGCCCGCGCCAGATGGCAGCGGCGAGCAGCGCGAGCACCAGCGCATAGACGATGCCGCATACCCAAAACATCAGCATCAGCAGCCAGTGCTGCCACTCCGCCTGAAGCCCGGCCGGCGCGAGCGGGCTCTGCCGGCCCGCACACGCGGCGAGCGGCACAAGCCCCGCGAACGTCCACGCACACCTCATCGTAGTGCCCCAGTCCAGGAGGCGCCCTGCGGCTCGCCGCGCAAGTCACGATCCTGCCGCTCGCGCCGTGCGGGGTCGATCTGCGGCAGGCTGCGGATGAACCCGGCGATCTGCCACACCTGCTCGGGCGGGATACGCGCACCCGAGGTGTGACCGCGCGCGATTGCCGCATACAGAAAGGGCAGCTTGTGGTTCGCGCCTGCCCCGGTCAGGTCGCCCGTTCCCCCGGTCGCATGGCACCGACCGCACCCGTACCAAGTGAAATAACGGCCGCCCTGCGACACCTGATATGCGTTGTTCTCATAACCGCTCACACGCGGATCGCGCGCGTCGTGCGGCGGCGTCTGCGGCTGATCGGACGCGATCACACGCGCCTCGCGCTCGCATGCGGCGAGCGTGAGCAGCAGCGCGACCGCCGTGATCCTCCTGCCGTTCATGCGTGTGCGGTCGTCATGCGATCTCCTCTGGCAACGGGACTTAGCCAATCACGACGGCGGGCGCGTTGATCCATGATTGTGCGATGAAGCTCGCCAGCGTCTGGCTTTAGAGCAATGCTCTCATAGATCTGGTCGCACCAAACGATTGAAGGTCTCGTACAAGCCGTCGGCACACAATTCGGGACTACTTTAGGACAGGACGCCTCCGAGTTCGATGCATTGCGCTTGGATGATCCGTAGCTCCCGCTTGGGCTGCTGGTCGAGGAAAGACCCGGTTGCGGACGCTCAGAGTGGGTCGGCAGCGTTGCAGTCGGCGGATGCCTGTTCACGCATAGGTCTCTGTGAGTTGGTACTTATCAGGGTCTCTCCGCTCTTCGCCGCCGTCTCAGAAAATCCGACGTTCTGGTTCGACATCCTCGTCAAACACCGCTCCGCCATGACGATCGACGCGGAAGTGACCGAGCAGGCTTGAGCAAACGGCTTGGCTGGGCCGGCACGGACGACTGGCGTGCGCATCAAAGAAGAAGCTGGCGCTGTCAGCATGGTCCAGCCTCACCGCGGCATCTGAGTGGTATTGACGGCCCGAATGATCGATCCGGTGCCGAGCGACGGCAAGTACCTTTAGGCGCGCATCACATTTGTTCGAAGCCGGTGAGGCGATGGCATCCGTGGCGTAGATATACCCGGCCAGGCATAGGCAGAGCAAAAGACTCGAACGCATGGCACCCTCCATACTCCGGCACCCGCGTGTAGGCCGTCGATTGAGCCTTCAATGCAATTCATAGTTGCGAGCCGTCCGACCGGGTGGCGGCCGGCATGACCCAATACCTGCCATTCCTGGCTCCTATTCGCCTCCCCAACTTCCGACATTCATTCAGCTGTGCGTGACCGCCCTGCGTTTCCGCTAAACGGCGAGACCTGGGACAAACCCGCCATTTGCAAAGGCTTTGCCGAACGGCAGCGTCGACCAAGAGTTGTCATTCCGGATCCAGTCTGACCTCGTTGTTGAAAAGCCGCGAGTCCGATCGGTTGCGAGGAGCCGCGTGCAAGAGTGCCAGCTTATCAGGCGCGATGCCCGTTCAATTTGGGAGCAAGATGCGGAGTTTCACGCGCGTTCAGAAGACGTACCTCGGTCCTACGCTAGAGGACAGACCAAATGAGCAATCAGGATAAGCAGGCGGCGATCATTCTTGCGGACCCCCGCTGGGCCCGCATCGTCGACCGTGACAAGACCGCCGACGGCGAGTTCTGGTACACGGTGAACACGACCGGTATCTACTGCCGGCCCTCGTGCGCGTCACGTGGCTGCAATCCCAAGAACGTCACGATCCACGACACGCTTGAGAGCGCGCAGCGCACCGGCTTCAGGCCGTGCAAGCGGTGCAAGCCAGACGGGCCCTCGCCGGATGCCCTCAACGCTCAGATGGTGACAAAGGCCTGCCGTCTTATTGAGGAGAGCGAAATGGCCCCTTCGCTTGGCGAGACCGCCGAGGCGCTCGGACTAAGCCCGGGCTACTTTCACCGCATCTTCAAGGCCCACACCGGCCTCACGCCCAAGGCTTACGCCGACGCGTGCAAGGCGAAGCGCGTCCGAGAGTCGCTGGCGGGCGACGGCAGCGTTACCGAGGCGATCTACGACGCAGGGTACAGCTCGAGTGGCCGCTTCTACGAGGCGTCCAACGCCGTGCTGGGGATGACACCTTCAAACTTCCGGAAGGGTGGCGCAAAGGAGGATATCCGCTTCGCGATCGGGGAGACGAGCCTCGGGTCCATTCTGGTCGCGTCGAGCTCCAAGGGTATCGCCGCCATATTGCTGGGCGATGATCCCGATGCGCTGGCGCGGGACCTTCAGGATCGGTTTCCCAAAGCGGTTCTGATCGGTGCCGACCCTGACTATGAAGCGATCGTCGCCGAGGTCGTGGGCTTTGTCGAAGCACCCAATGTCGGGCTTGACCTTCCGCTCGACGTGCGCGGCACGGCATTCCAGCAGCGGGTGTGGCAGGCGCTGCGCGAGATCCCGGTCGGGCAGACCCTGTCCTACACCCAGGTCGCCGCACGCATCGGCGCGCCGAGCGCGACGCGCGCGGTTGCGGGTGCCTGTGCGGCCAACGCGTTGGCTGTTGCCATCCCCTGCCACCGCGTGGTGCGCAACGATGGCGCACTCTCCGGCTATGCCTGGGGCGTCGAACGCAAGCGCAAGCTTCTCGCCATGGAGACGGCAGCATGAGCGCGACGCGCCTCGAGGGCATCGACTGGGACGCGGCCGCAAGGAACCTCGACCAGCAGGGATTTACGGTCCTGCCCAAGCTGCTGGCCGCGGACGAGTGTGACGCGGTGGCCGGGATGTATGGTGACACGCCTACATTTCGCAGCCACGTCGTCATGGCGCGGCACGGGTTCGGCAAGGGCGAATATCGCTACTTCTCCTATCCGCTGCCCGACATCATTCAGGAGCTGCGCTCCGGGCTCTATCCGGCACTCTCCCCAATCGCGAATGCCTGGCACGCGCGAATGGGAATGGAGGTGAGGTTCCCCGCCAGTCACGAGGCGTTCCTGGAGCGGTGCCACGCCGCCGGTCAACGGCGTCCGACCCCGCTGCTGCTGCAATATGGGCCGGGCGATTACAACTGCCTTCACCAGGATCTCTACGGCGAGCACGTCTTCCCGCTGCAGGTGGCGATCCTGCTGTCGGAGCCTCACGAGGATTTCGCAGGCGGTGAGTTCGTGCTGACCGAGCAGCGGCCGCGCATGCAGTCGCGGCCGGCCGTGGTGCCGCTGACGAAGGGCGACGCCGTGGTGTTTGCCGTAAACAGTCGGCCGCATCGGGGGACCAAGGGCGATTACCGGGTCGCTTTGCGCCACGGAGTGAGCGAGCTGCGGTCCGGGCGCCGGCACACCGTGGGGATCATCTTCCATGATGCCACCTGATCGGATGTTCGCCGGCGACCTGTTCGAGACGAAACGAGAGGCCATGCCGCTGCAGCCGGGCGCGATGCTCCTTGGAGGCTTTGCCGGTCCGGACGCGGATCAACTCCTCGCCGACGTCCGTCACGTCGAGGCGACCAACCCGTTCAGGCGGATGGTCACACCCGGCGGCTGGCCAATGTCGGTCGCGATGACCAACTGCGGCGCCGTCGGTTGGGTGACCGACCGGAGCGGATACCGCTACGATCCGATCGACCCTGCAACCGGCGAGCCGTGGCCGGAGATGCCAGAGTCGTTCCGGACCATGGCGGAGCGGGCAGCGGAGGTCGCCGGCTTCCCGGGCTTTGATCCGGACTCGTGCCTGATGAACCGATACGAACCCGGCTCCCGACTTTCGCTTCACCAGGATCGCAACGAGCGTCACTTCGATGCGCCTATCGTGTCGGTGTCGCTCGGCCTTCCGGCGATGTTCCTGTGGGGTGGCGCAGAACGGAGCGACAAGCCGATGCGCGTGCGCCTGTTCCATGGCGATGTGGTCGTCTGGGGCGGCACGGCCCGGCTGACCTTCCATGGCGTCGACACGTTGCGCGGAGGCAGTAGCGCGGCCGGCGAGCTTCGTTATAACCTGACCTTCAGGACTGCGCGATGAGCTCGGGCGGCGCGATACGAGGCGGTCGCTCGCTTCCTCGAATGTCTGGACCGCCGGTGGGCGACGCTGGTCTGCCGAGTGCTGACGACGCTTTCCGGGTCAGCACCAAGCGCTTGAACCGTCGAGGGACGGGGACGCTCGCCTGCTCAACCCGCCGCCTCGAGCATCTCCTCACGAGCCCGGTCAACGTCTGGCATGCGATAGGTGATCTCCTCGATTTCGGCGAGCCGCGAGGGCACGATCTCGACGTTCGACACGCCGTAGAGCTTCTGAAAGTTCATGATCAACGGCTGCCACTTCGCCGGATCGATCCGATTTTCGTGGCCTTCCATGAGCAGGCTCGGGTGAACGTGCACACGGGTGATCCGCACCTCGAAGGTTGAGATGAGGCCCGCCACGGCAGGATCATCCATCATGATGCCGTGACGCTCCGCAACTACGGCTTCGAGCTGGATCGGGCACTCGAGCACGCGAGGCGCCGTGACCGTCTGCGAGGCGATCGGCGTCACGCCGGCGAGTTCGAACTTCCGCGGTTCGTACGAGTAACCCAGCCGCTGCTTAAACTCCGGAATGTCTTCGGTGCCGGTATAGCGCGCCAGCCTATTCACCGCGTCGGCCTGTCCCACGGTCGTCAGGTTGAGCACGCACTGACCGGTACGAATCATGTTCTGCGGCGTCTGTGACGAGGTCTGCAGGCCGAGAATGGCGCGCCAGCCAAGCCAAAAGGCCGAGGACATGGGCGCGAGATTGGCCGTGCCGTCCTCGTTCAAGGTGCTGATCAGCACGACGGGCGTGCCGAAGTAGAGGATCGAGGGCTCGATCGCGAGATGGGGATCGGACATGTGAGGGCTCCTTTACGTCGTCGACATTCATGGAGCTGGTCGTACGGACACGAACTCCAGTTCTTGCGCTGGAATTGATCAAGGCTGCAAAGTCGGCGTTGAGTCGCGGCCACTCGAGCGCGAGGCGACGCGAAGCGGCCAACTCGCTATTCCGCCACTGCCGCGATCGCGCCCAAAAGCGGAACAGCGGATAAATGGAAGTCTGCAACGCGGTTCCTCGGCCGCTTTTGGGGCGCACCGCGGTCAGACACACTCACGCCCGGGAGACGGCGGCTTTCGGTGTGAGGCGCCGTTCCTGCAACCGCATCATAATGACTCAAGTTGGTCGGCAGGTGCCTCGAGGCATTCCTGCTGATCAGGCGCCAAAGCGTTCTTCGGTCGGCCACTCTGGCCACCGGAGAATGATCATGGAGATGCCTCAAACCGAGCCCACCGCGACAAAGCGCCCAGTCTGGAATGCCGGACGGACCGTCGGCGCGAAGCGCGCGCTGAAACCGAAGCAAATATGGGAGATCCGATTTACCTCAATCAGCGCCGCCGCTTGCGAGATCGAGCGCTGTTCGACCTGGCGATCGACAGCAAACTCCGGGGCTGCGATCTGGTGCAGATGAAGATCCGCGACCTTGTCAGCGGCGGGCAGATCCGAACGCGTGCGATCGTGATGCAACAGAAAACCGGTCGGCCGGTGCAGTTCGAATCGCTTCCAGACGCTCGGACTAGCCTGCTGGCGTGGCTTGAACGGCGGGGCGGCGCAGTGGACGATTATGTCTTTCCCAGCAGGATTGATCATAATGGGCATGTCAGCACCTGCCAGTATGCACGGCTTGTCGATGAATGGGTGACGGGTGTCGGTCTGATGCGAAGCGAGTATGGCACGCACTCGCTTCGTCGAACGAAAGCATCGATCATCTTCAGGGCAACCGGCAATCTGCGCGCTGTCCAGATTCTCCTCGATCATAGCAAGATCGAGAACACAGTGCGCTATCTCGGCATCGACGTGGAAGACGCGCTTGCCCTTGCTGAAAACACGGAAATCTGACCAGATGGCTCCGCGCCTCCGGCGAGGAGCCTCTTCACCGTGCTTTGGGACTTTCTGCCACTCGCATACGCCTTGCCGAACGGCAGCTCTCGTCAAAAGCCATCGTCGGCCGCCCATCCGACCATCATCGCAAAACGGCTAAAAGCGATTTTAGACGCTCGCGTTTCTCTCACCCGTCGATCTCGACCGCGTCGCTGCCTGTTTCAACCGCGCCTTGGCCGAGGCGGCGCTGCGCGTACAAGTGCGACTGGCGCCTGTTCTGCGCGTGGCGGGTCGAAGCGGGCTACGGGCCCCTTCCCAGAGCTCCGGCGACCAAATGCTACCACGTGCTACCGCGACATGCGCCGAACGATCTGCTCAGCGCCCCTCCCGCTTTAGCCGAGCATCAAGTCGAGGATAAACACGTCGCGCGTTGCCTTCGTAGATTTTGACGCGATCGGTTTCGCTCAACGGCAGCGCGTCGACGTAGCGTCTAGTATCGTCGAAGTACTGACCCGTAGCGGGATCCTTGCCGCGCACCGCGCCGATCATCTCGGACCCGAATAGCACATTGTCGGCCGGGATAACTTCGGTCAGAAGCGCTACGCCCGGCCGGTGATAGACGCAAGTATCGAAGAAGATATTGTCGAGAAGCCCCTCAAGCGGCCGGTCGACCATCTCCAGCGACATGCCACGATACCGTCCCCAGTGATACGGCACGGCACCGCCGCCATGCGGGATGATGAGCCGCAGTGTCGGGAAGTCCTTGAACAGATCGGATTGCAGGATTTGCATGAACACCGAGGTGTCCGCGTTGAGGTAATGCGCCCCGGTGCCATGAAAGTTGGGGTTGCACGACGCGGCGACGTGAATCATCGCCGGCACATCAAGATCGACCAGCGCCTCGAAAAGAGGATACCACTCACGATCGGTAATAGGGTTACCCGTCCAATATCCGCCCGAAGGGTCTGGGTTGAGATTGCAGCCTACGAAGCCAAGTTCTTCCACGCAGCGACGCAGTTCGGGAACGCTATTAGCCGGCGGCGCGCCGGGCGATTGCGGCAACTGGCAGACCGGTGCGAAGTTATCCGGGTAGAGTTCCGTCACCCGCAGAACATTGTCGTTCGACACGCGCGCCCATTCGAGACTGGTGCGCTCGTTTCCGAGGTGGTGTGACATCAGTCCGGCGATCGGCGAGAACAGTGTCAGATCGCTGCCACGCTCCTGCTGAAGCTTGAGCTGCCCGCCTTCAATTCCCTCGCGGATCTGGTCGTCGCTGAGGATCGCACCGTCGTCTACGCGGGGCGCGTTCGCCGGATCGTCGGCGGACGCGACCTGCCGGGCGCGCCAGTCCCGAAAAGACTTGGGCACGGTCGTGAAATGGCCATGGCAATCGATGATCATGAGAAATGTCCTAAAGCCGAAAGGGCGGGTTCAAGCGCGCTCGGCGACGCGGGTCGGATCTACGAACAGTTCGTCCATCGTCATGCGGCGCGGCGTCAGCTTCTGGTCGAACGCCGTCTTTTCCAGCGCTTCGATCGTCGCGCGGTTTGCCGCGATGCCGTACGGTAGTGGATCCGGGCCGACGATCGCCTGCAGCGCCTTATACTTGAGATCGCCCGGCGTGTTCGATTCGCCGCTGTTCAGCCGCGCCAGCCACTCGTCCTTGGCACGGCTGAACGCGTCGAACAACGACTTCGCCACCCACGGATGCTGTTCCAGCACCGAATCCTTGACCACGATCGTGCCATGCATCGGATAAACGTGGGTGCGTCGATAGTAATCAGTCTCCAACGCCACCGCGTTCGGAAACAGATCGGGGTAATCTGCCTCAACCTCCTGCCAGCCGCCGGTGGGTGCACCGGTGCGGCCGATGCCGGCCGCGGCGGCGAAACCGGCGACGATCTCGCCCTTGGCCATCATCTCGGCGAGCGAACTGCCTGCGGCAACATGCCGGACGTTGGCTGGAAGCTCGAGCTGCTGGACATGCTCCTCGTCGTCGACGACCCAGGTGATCTTGTCATTGTCGACGCCGAACTCGTCGATCAAAACCTGCCGCGTCCAGACGCCGGTCGTGACCGAATAAGCGCGAACCCCGGCCATCTTGCCTTCCAGATCCTTCGGATGGTTGATGCCGGCATCAGGGCGCACCAGCAGCCCCGAATGATGGAAGCGGCGCACGACGAAGATCGGCAGCGCCTTGAAGGGCCGGCCATAGGCGCGCGCGATAATGTAGGTGGTCGGCGCGATCTCGCACACGTCGAACTCAACGTCGCGTACCATCCGGCGGAAGGCGCCGATCTGCGGCTTCACTGTCACGAACTCGGCATCGACGCCCTCGATCGGGATCGACCCGTTGCGGATCGCCGAGGTATGCGGATGCTCGGCCACCGCAATCTTCAGATGCACTGTTCTGCCCAACGCCACTCTCCTGAAACGGCGCGCGCCAAGATCCGGCAGCGCCTGTACGCAGGGAATGAAGCGTTCAGCGCGCGCGGGTGTCAACGCAGACCGCAGGCGAACGATGAACGCCTGACGCAGAACTTATAGGCCAGCAAATCCGTGCCTCGGGTTGGCTCATAACGCGTTGCGAGCGATCAGTTTACCCGTCGGTCGGTGATAGGTTCATTGCATCCAGCAATAAATTATGGACATTCTCACGCGGTCACTTTCTGGGAGAACTTCCACAGGAAGCACGCTTTTCCATCTTTCTAGGATATTGATCACAAACGCTAATATCAGCACATATCGTTGTCTCAGTCGCAGCGCCTGACCAAAATTTGTGCAGATGCGAACGAGCCGCATCATCGGCGGTGCGGTTGTTAGGGTATAAATATCGCGATATCTCGGGTGGGAGAGGAAGCCAGAATGTCAAAGACAAACGGCGCGGAACGGGCGAGTGGATTGAGCCTGCGGCAACTGCGGCTGTTCGAGGCCATCGGCCACCTGAAAAGCGTTCGACGCGCGTCGGAGGAGTGCAGTCTGTCGCAGCCCGCAGTGACGCAAGCACTCGCGAAACTCGAAGATCAGGTCGGGGCCGAACTGGTCGACCGTCGCGCCACGGGAAGCTATCTCAACGAACTCGGGCTGATCTTCCACAGCCGCGTCCGGCGGTTTTTCGAGCAGACCGAGCAGGCGATCGTGGAAAGCGGTGCAGCCGTCTCCACATCCTCCGCTCGCTCGATCGTGAACCGGCTTACGCGAACCCAAATCCGTACGCTCATCAGCACCATCGAACACGGCTCGTTCGAGGCGGCATCGGAAAAGCTCGGCATTTCCTCGGCCTCGCTGCAACGCGCCGCACGCGGGCTGGAGGAGAACCTGCGGATTTCGCTGTTTTATCGCACCGCCGCCGGGATGCTGGTCAGCCCGCAAGGCTCCCGCTTCGGATGGCGCATGAAGCTCGCCCAGCAGGAGATCGAATGGGGCGTCGAGGAGCTTGCTACGATACAGGGCGGCTCTCGCCGGCAAATCGTGATCGGTGCGATGCCGTTCGGCGGCAGCGTGCTTCTCGCTTCAGTGCTCGATGAATTCCTGCGCGAGCATCCACAGGCCGACATTCGCATCACCAGCGACAGCGCAGCGGCGATGGCGAAAGCGCTGCGAACCGGCGACGTCGACCTTGTCATCGGCCTGCTGCCGGAAATGGACACCGCCGAGCTGGTCAGCGAAGCGCTTGCCGAGACGCCTTATTCGGTGGTCGTCCGACGCGGCCACCCGTTAACCAACAAGGGACAGGTTTCGATCGAAGACTTGGTCGAATGCGAGTGGGTGGTCGGTGAGATTGGCTCCAGCCGCCGCAGGTGTTTCGACCGGCTGTTCGCGGATCGCACCGGCCCCTCGGCGCAGATCGCAACCTGCGCGACCCCGGTCATCCGGCAACTGCTCGAACGCAGCGACCGGCTGACGCTGATGACCGACTATGAGCTGCAATATGCCGATGGCCGGTTGCGGGCGCTGCCGTTTGGGCCGATCATGCCGGCACCGTCGATCGGAGTCACGATGCGCGCGAACCTGCTGCCCACGCGCCTGCATACCGACTTCATCGCACTGGTGCGCGCGCACGTAGCGGCACCGCGCGGCCACGCCTTGCGCCGGGCTGGCTGACGCCTGTTAGCGCGACGCTGGCGCGCCCGACTCCGGTTTCGCCGCGCACAACGCCACGTCGAGGAAGCGGGCCTTGTCGAGACATTCCTGCCACTCGGCGGCCGGATCGGAATCGGCGACGATGCCCGATCCGAGACCCAGGCTCATCGTCGCCGCGCCGTGCCCGTGTCGCAGCGTGCGGATGGCGACGTTGAACGACGCGTCGCCGTCCGGATCGGCGTAACCGATCGCGCCGGTATAGACGTCGCGGCGGTCCCCCTCCAGCGCGCCGATCACCTGCATCGCCCGGATTTTCGGGGCGCCCGTCACCGATCCACACGGGAACAGCGCGGCCAGCGCGTCGATCGGGCCGATCTCAGGGCGGCAGACGGCCGTCACAGCCGAAATCAGCTGGAGCACTGTCGGATAGGTCTCGACGGTGAACAGTTCGGGCACGGCGACAGAACCGGGGACAGCTATCCGGGCAAGGTCGTTGCGCATGAGGTCGACGATCATCAGATTTTCGGCGCGCTGTTTGGGGTCGCTGGCAAGCGCCTGCGCGGCCGCCACGATGTCGTCTCCGTCGGTACGCGCCGCGGTTCCCTTCATCGGCCGGCACCGGATGTGCCCACCGTGCATCGCGAAGAACAGTTCGGGCGAAAGCGACAGGATCGTGTCGTCGCCGGTCGCCACGATCGCGCAATGTGCGCCACGCTGCCGGGTGCGTAGCCGCGCGTAGAGCGCAAGCGGATCGCCGAAAAAGTCGAGGTCGGCGCGGAAGGTGTGATTGGCCTGATAGAGATCGCCTGCGCGAATGAGTTCGAGCAAGGTCTCGACTTGCGCGATATACCGATCGCGGTCCACGCGCGGCATCAGCGTTCCGATCGATGCTCCGGCGGGGTCCGGCAGCGCCCGCTCGAATGCCTCGCGTGACAACAGTTCCACGCGGTCGAACACGCCGAACCATGCCAAGCGTCCGGACGCTCCGGCCGGAACCCGCGGGTTGAGCGCACACCCGGCCTCATATGCGAGATAGCCCGCGACATGCCGGCCGCCACGCAATGCCGCCCTCGCCTCGCTCAGCACGCCGTCGATCGCCCCGGGCGTGTCGGTCGCCAGGATGTCGCAAGGGTCTCGGTAAACGCGTACGGGTTGATCCGCCGAGGCGGCGTTTTCCAGCACGATCAGCGGCGCGGCGAGGGACAGCGGTGACATAACCCGCCGTCTGCCGCTCGGAGGCCCGCAAACCAAGCCGGAACGGCGCATTACCGATCGCCTGCGGACGCGTTCGCGTCCCGACGCATACTGCTTGCGTTCCGCGCGGGAGCGCCGCCTCGGGGCATGGCGATGCGATCCGCGAACGACAGCGGCGCTCGCCCGGCCCGCCTCAGACGTCCAGCGCGGCCGTCGTCTCGTCGAACAGGTCGTCGACGGTGATCCGGTGCGGGATGATCTTCTGCTCCAGCGCCCAGTCGATCGCGAGTTGGATGCCCTTGCGGTTCGCCTCCAGCCCGATCGGCGGGAACGGATCGGGCACACCGCCCTCGGTGAGATCGCGGCTCTCGACCAGCATGCGGAAGATCTCGCGCACCGCGTCGGGGTGGTTGCGCGACACGTCCTGGTGGACGACGAACATATGGTTGATCGGCACCACGCCCTCCCGCGCATACCAGTCCTTCGCCGCCGCATGCGGGTTGGGCACCAGCCGCTCGACGCGCGGGTCTTTCGGCAGATCGACGCCCTGAAGCGTTGCGGCGAGTTCTCCGTCCAGCATCATCTGGCCGATGTCGGAGTTCTTGGGCAGGCGTTCGCAATTGGGGGGATCGGTATATTCGGCGAGATGCCCCTCGCCGACCGTGCACCACGTCACCGTGTCGAGATCGACGCCGTATTCATGTTGCAGGATGCCACGGATCCATAGCCCGGTGGTCTGGGCGTAAGAACGCACGCCGACTCTCCTGCCCTCGATGTCCTTCGGCCGCAGGTTGAACAAGTCGCGGTTGAAGCCGGCGCAATGGTGCTGGAAGCGCCCGGACACCGGGACCGGCAGCAGCACGAACGGCTTGCCATAGGCTTTCGCCTGAAGGCAGGTGACGATCGCGAGTTCCCCGCAATCATAGGCGTTTTCGCGCAGCATCGCCTTGAAGCCGTTGTGTGCCTGCTCCGGTCCGCAGATATCGAGCGTGACAATATCGGATGTGACCCGACCGTCGCGGATCGCCTTCGTCACCGGATATTCGGCCAGATTGGTCTTCAGCGTGATCGCGGCATCGGCCATGATCCCCCTCCCTTTCAGTATAGTTTCACCTCGATCAGCACCGGGCCACTGGCCTCGGCGGATCGCGCCATTTCGCGGTGGAAGCCCTCGGCAGTGTCGACGCTGACGCCGGGTACGCCCATGCTCTTCGCCATCGCCACCCAGTCGATCGCCGGGCGGTCGATGTCGATCATCGCCATCGCCTGCGGCCCCGGCGTGCCCGCGCCCATGTTGGCGTATTCGGCCTTCAGGATGGCATATTGGTTGTTGGCGAAGATGATCGTGGTGACCGGCAGGCCCTCGCGCGCCTGCGTCCACAGCGACTGGATCGTGTACATCGCGCTGCCGTCGCCGACCATGCAAAAGGTCCGCCGATCGGGGCAGGCCAGCGCCGCGCCCGTCGCCACCGGCGTGCCATAGCCGATCGAGCCGCCCATGTTGTTGATGAGGTCGTGCGGACGCGCGCCCATCGTGTGCCCCATCGTCTCGCGCCCCGTGGTCAGCGATTCATCGACCAGAATGGCGTGTTCCGGGAGCGCGGCAGACAGCGCGTGCGCGATGGTGATCGGCGTAAGCGCGCCGCTCGGCGCGGCCACGTCAATGCGCTGCTGGACGAGCGGCATAGTGCCGCCGAGGCCGAGCGCGTCGATCAGCATCTCCAGTGCCGCGGTGCTGTCCTCGTCCGGTTCGCTCAAGGTATGCACGAGCGTGCCGGGCGCCTTGAGCAGGCTCGGCTTGTCGGGATAGCTGAAGAAGGCAATCGGCTCCGTCGTCTCCAGCGTCACGATATGCTTGAACGCGCCGAGGAACGCGGTCGCCTGCGCGACGGCATAGGGGATACGTTCGAGCGGTGTGCGACCGGCACCGCGCTCGATGCGCGCGGTGAAGAATTGTGAACCGAGCCGACACCCGGTGCCGGCGGCGACCCGGCCGGCCAGGTGGAGCGCCCGCCCACGCGTCGTCTTGTTGCCGAGGATCAGCAACGTCGGCTCGCCAAGCCGCAGGATCTGCGCAATCGCGTCGATGCGCGCGGCGTCCGGCACACGGCGCGCAGCGGGGACCAGCTTCGGCACGACCGGCGTGCCGGCATCCTGCCACGAGACGTTACCCGGCAGGATCAGCGTCGCAATCTGGCCGGGATGCTGGGACGCTTTGGCCGTTGCGGCAACCGTATCCCACGCGAGCGTGGACGCCGATTCCGCACGGCGCACCCAGTGGCTGAGCGGCCGCGCCAGCCCTTCGATGTCGGAGGTGAGCGGCGGATCGTATTTGAGGTGCGACGCCGAATGCTCGCCGACGATGTTGACCATGCCCGAGCTGGCACGCTTGGCGTTGTGGATGTTGGCGAGACCATTGGCGAGGCCGGGGCCGAGGTGGAGCAGCGTCGACGCCGGCGTATCCTTCATCCGATACCAGCCGTCGGCAGCACCGGTGCAGACGCCTTCGAACAGGCACAGCACGCTTTTCATGCGCGGCGTGTCGAGCGCTGCGAGGAAGTGCATCTCGGACGTGCCCGGATTGGCGAAGCACACTTCGACGCCCTGATCGGCGAGCGTGCTGACGAGGCTTTCGGCGCCGTTCATCAATAGCCCGCCAGTTCGCGGCCCTGACCGACCACACCGTAGCTGCGGCTCGGCGCGGACATCAGGAACCTGTAGCCCTCGCCGAGCAGCCGCTCGACGTTCTTGGCATTGGTGTGCGGGTTGCCGACCGCGACCTTGTGCTTGTGGCAGGTCTCAACGATGCGGCGCATCGCGTCGAGCACTTCGGGATGCTCATACTGGCGCGGGTAGCCGAGCGCCTGACTGAGATCGCCCTCGCCAATCAGGATCAGCCCGATGCCTGGCACGTCGCTGAGGATGTCGTCGAGGTTCTCGATCGCCTCCGGGCTTTCGCACATCAGACCGACCAGCAGTTCGCCGTGCGGGGCAAGCGGCCATACGTCGGCCTTTGCGTAATAATCGGGCTGGGAGAGTCCCCAATAGCGTGCTGCCGTGGCGGGACCGTCGCCGCGAATGCCTTTCGGCTCGTAGAGCGCAGCTCCTCTGGGCCTGGCATACCGGCATGAGGCGACCGCATTCCACGCCTGATCCACCGTCGCGACGTGCGGGGTGATGACGCCGTACACGCCGCGATCGAGCACCTGCTTGGCCTGGAACTGGTTCATCTCCGCGCCGTTGGCGGGGATCCGCGCGATCGGCGTCACCGCCGGAGCGACCGAACCGCTCTCGGCGATCTTCTTGCGGTTGAGCATATACTGGAGCGCATCGCCCAGCCCGCCTACGTCATAGGGATTATGCTCCATTTCGAAGACCACGCCGTCGTAGGGCGCATCGGTCATTTCCTGCGCGGCGAGCTTGTCGACCTTGGCGAAGCAGGTGAAGGCGGGCTTGCCCGTTTCCCAGGCGCGGATGATCCCGTTGAGGCGCTCGGTCATTCTGCGGCTTCCTTGTTCGCGATTTTCTCGGGTGCCCAGTACATGAAACCCATGCCCTCGCCCGTGCCGGCGGCGGTGCGCCAGCACGGCACGTAATCGACCAATGTCATCGCCGCGCCGGTCTGCTGGAGCGCCATCATGACGACGCTGTAGATCTTCACCTCGGACGTGCCCGACTGATAGTAACCGTCCGGGATTGCGGCCAGACCGTCGTAATCGTAGGCGGCGAGCATCTTCATCACGTCGCGGTCAAACTCCTCGTCGTTGACGAAGTGCGACAAGCCGCCCGACGCGATCACCGCGACCCGAACATCCTGCGGCCACGCCGCAATCGCGTCGCGCAGCACGCGGCCGAACTCGATGCAGCGCTGCATCGACGGCTGCGTCGGCGGGTAGAACAGGTTCATCAGCACCGGCACGTGCGGGGGCGGATTGTCGCCCATGATCTGATGATAGACGAAGCTGTAGGCGTGCGGCACAACCGGATAGTCCGCCTTCTGCTTCATTTGGTTTTCCATCCAGACGTTCTCGGGCCAGGCCTGAAGATCGTTCAGGTCGAAGCCCTCCCGCTGGAACGCCTTGATGAGGTAGGTGGCGAATTCGGGGTACGCCTTGTGGACGACATGGTGGTCGGGCGCATAGACAGAGCGCTGCGGCGGGCCGTTATGCACCTCCTCGCCGGTGTAGATGGTGATCGACGGCGACTGATCGGGCCAGATTTCCTTCTGGTCCTTGCCGAGGATGATTGCCACGTCGACATCGGCGCGCGCATAGGCCGCCGCCATCTCGTCGAGCGCGGCGCGACACCGGGTCGCGCGTTCGGTACGTTCCTCAATGGTGAGGAACGGCTCGAACGCCGCGCCGCGATGCGCTTCGAGTTCGGGGTAGGTCCAGGTCTTGTTGCGGAACCACAGCTCCGGATTGTTGCGGTCGCGCTGGCCGTTGGTCAGCCAGTCCTCGGGCTTCTGCCCGAGCATCCCGCTGTGCGGCACCGCCATCCCGAATACGATCTGCGCCACGTCCGTCTCCTGTCTGCTTTCCGGGCCTCGTTGCGAAACGCGTTAGCGCTCGGCGCGAAAGCCGGCCCTATCCATTCTGCGCCCGGCGTGATCGGGCATCAGCCCGCGAGGTGCGGGTAGAGTTTCTGCGCGGTCCTGCCGAAAATCCACGCGCGATCTTCGTCCGACAGGCTCGCCAGGCGCGCCTCGGCGTTTGCCTTGATCTCGCCGAGCGTACCCGGCGAGGTCGGATAGTTCGATCCCCAGGCGAGCCGGTCGGCGCCGAACGCCGCGACCACCTTGGGGAAGAACGTTTCCGGCGTCGCCGCGCCCTTGGTCGAATCGCCCATGATGCGGGGCGTGAGCTTCAGGTAGATCGACGGGATCGCCCCCAGATCGAACAGGCTCTGCGCCGCGGCATAGGGCGGGCCGTCGGTCACGTCGGGGCGGCCGAGATGATCGAGGATGATCGGCACGCTCGGGAAGCGCTTCGCCAGCGTGGTGACCGCGTCGAGCCCAGTCGGGCCAGTCTGAATGCATATCGTCAGCCCGAGTTCGCCGAGCAGCTCCCACGCCGGATAGACGCGCGGATCGTTGAGTTCGCTTGGATCGAAATCCTTGGTGCTGCCGCCGGTGAACACCCGCAGCCCCGCCAGCCCCTTACCCACCCAGTCGCGGATCGTGGCGGTCGCGTCAGGGGCGAGCAGATCGACCGAGCCGACCGCGACAAGACGATCGGAATAGCGGTTGCACGCATCGACGACATAGCTGTTGTCGAACCCGTAGGTGGTCGAGGAATGCACCACCGCCGCCTTGGCGACGCCCGCCGCATCCATCTGCGCGATCAGCGTTTCGACCGTGGATGGGCGTTCCTGCGACCAGTCCGACCGTTTGCCGAAGATCGGTGTGGGCGGATAGCGCGTTTCATCGTCAGAAACGACGTGCGGATGGATGTCGATATACGGTGCCATGTGCCCCTCCGGCCTGTTCTGCTTCCTCGTCATTAGGGACCGCGATGCACGCTCCGGGTAGTTGATCTTCCGTCGCGAGCCATAACTTTGACGCAGGGCCGCGCGACGTTACGGCTGCTCAGAAGAAGGTCGCGATGTTCAGCAGGCCGTTCACGGCGGTGCCGATGTCTCGGGTGTAGACCGGGTGTACGATCACGCTCAGGCCGGGCTGAACATACAGGCCGTGGGTGATCCTGAACTTGTAGCTCGCGGTATAAGACTGCGTGTTCGCATTGGGACGGAAATCGGCAAGCGCGTTCGCCTCGCGCCCCGCCGCGCTGTAGCCGTTGAAGGCGGCGACGACCGAGAGCAGATCGTCGGGCCTCGTAGCGATCGGACCGCGAACATAGGCCCGCGCCTCGTAGTAGCGGTTGATGAGATTGATCGAGCGGGGCGCGGCGGTGTAGGTGAGGCCCGCATAGAAACCCCGGCTGGGCACCTCGCGATCGGGTTGGGTGAACTGCCGGTCGATCGCCGCGAACACGTAAGAGTTGTTACGCCCCAAACCATCCGCGAAGGATTTGAAGTTCGAAGTGTTGTACAGCGCATCGCCTCGGATCCACAGCGACTTGACCCCCGCCGACGATGATACGCGGTAGCCGATCTCCTGAATGACGAGCGGCTTCGCATTAGCCACCGAGAAGGTCAGGCCAATCGGATTGAGGGAATCCTCGGCCGCCGAGCCCTGCGGGCTGATGCTGCGTTGTACGCCGGTGCGCGTATAGAGATATTTGGTCCAGTTGATCCGCGCGCTGACGGTCGGCGCGGCATATTGCGAGTAGCTGAGCCCCGCCTCGACCGGGATCGAGGCGAGCGGCCCGAGCGCGCCGCCGGCGAGATCGCCGCCGACCGTGGTGCCCATATATTCGGTCTGATTGCCGATCAGCCCGATCTGAAGCTCGGCCTTGCCCGACAGGATCGGCTGATACCAGGACAGTCCCTTGATGCGGAACCCGCGCAGCCCGTCCCTCGCCTCGTAGCCGTTCGTCGCAACGCCGAAGATCGCGGCGAGTTGACCGCCTTTAAGGCCGGAGGAGGTCCGGCCGAGATCATAGGTCAGCACACCGGGCTGATTGCCGCTTTGATAGGTGACCTTCTGCCCGTTGTAGAGCTGTGCACCGGGCAGCTCCTGCCCGCGCCGGCAAGATCGTAGCTGACCAGATCAGGCTGTAGAGCGACACGCCGAAACCCAGCTTCGCAAGCGCGCCGCGCCAGCCACCGGCATCGCGCGTCAGCGTGTCATCGTAAGTCGGCACTGCCGTGACCCAGCCCTTAAGCGTCAGCCTGTTGAGATCGCGGAACTTCGCGCTTCGGTGGCATCCGCCTGCGGTGCTGCTGCCCGCCGGCTGGGCACGTCGCCACCTTGCGTGGTCGGCGGCGTAGCGGTCGGCAATTGCTGGAGCGACGCGTCGGGGTCGGCTTGCGCCTGCGGTGACGCCGCCACCACACCGAGCGCGCTCGCACCGGCGGCCGCCAACAGCACGGCACCGGAACGTCGCCTATGTCCATTCCGGACGGCAGGGCGCATCGACAGCTGATCTTCACGGCGACCCTGACGAATCGAAAACGGATATGGAATGGATATGCCACGGGCCTCACTCTCCTACGAGATGGCAGAGTGCCCGAACCGGGAACATCGCTCCCGCAACCGCATTGATCGAGTGCTGGCCACGCGATGCGGATTACTCCGAAGCGAGCGGCGATATTCTGGAAAGCACCCTGATGGTTTTGCTGGTGCCGGAACGGTCGGAGACGTGCCGGACAGCGTTCCGGTTATGATGTCCGTATGACCGTCGCAAGGCGGCGCCAGGATATTGAAATTTCGGCTTTGCCATCAGTTTGTCGCCCGCGCCCGCCGCGCTGCCACGCACGCTCGACGCCGCGCGCACAACACCTTATCCGCCGATGGCGAAGAGACCAGACGATCATGATGCGACACGAAGACACCGGCGCAAGCCTTCAGGATATCATTGCGACCTTCCGGATGGAGCGCCACCAGACTGCTGGCTGGTTCTCGCTCCACTATAGCGACAACGAGGGCTGGAGCCGCTCCAAGCTGTCGTCGATGTATTATCTGCTCGCGCATGATGAACCGATGCCTCTGCATAAGCTCGACGGGATTGAGGTATGGCACCATCATCTCGGCGCACCGGCGGAATTCATGGTGACGAACGGTAGCCGTATGGAAGAGATTAATCTTCTGGGAACGGATTTCCGCGCCGGAGAGCGACCGCAACTGGCGGTGCCGGCGTACTTCTGGCTGTCGTGTCGCAGCCTGGGCGACTGGACACTGCTCGGCTGCACCATGTCGCCGGGCTATTCGCCGCACGCCCCGTTTCTCCTGAATGCCGACGATTGAAGGTCACGGGCCGTTCTTCGCAAACCAGCCGACGACGAAATCCAGCAACAATCTGACCTTTGCAGGAACCCCGCTGCCCGGCGCGATCGCGACGTACAACGTCTGCCCGAGCGGCGCCCACTCGGGCAGCAATACCGATAGGCGCCCGTCCGCCACCGCCTCGCGGATCAGCGGCACCGGCAGCAGCGCCACGCCAAGACCTTCAAGCGCCGCGTCGCGCACCGCCGAAAAGGTGTTGGCGGAAAACGCCGGGGTAGGCTGCCAACGCTCCTCGTGGCCATTCCGCTCGAACTGCCAAGTGTGATAATTATATTGGACCAGCGCAGCGTGGTTCGACAGGTCTCCCGGCCCGGCCAGAGTAGGCGCGGCTGCCAGATACTCGGGTGACGCGCATAAATAATAGGGAATGTCGGCAAGCTTGCGTGCGGTGATGCGGCTGTCCGGAATTTGCCGGGTATGCAACGCGATGTCACAACCCTGCTCCAGAAAGCCGTAGGCGGTCTGCGCCATCCCGCCGAGGATGAGCTTGGGCCGGATTTCGGGATGCGCCTTGGCGAAGTTGGTCAGCACATGTGTCGCCGTCCGGCGCATCCATTTCGGCGCGAGCACGGAGATTTCACCGCGCGCCTCGGCGGCTTCGGACGAGACCTGCCGGTCCATCTCGCCGACGCGGATCAGGATCTCGTCGCAGAAGTGGAAGTAGCGCTGCCCAGCATCGGTAAGAGAAAGCGAACGGGTCGTACGGTTCATCAGCCGTACGCCAAGGTCGCTCTCAAGCGCCTGTATGTGGCGGCTCACCAGCGTGCGCGAGATCCCCAGATGCAGCGCGGCAGCGCCCAGACCGCGGTGTTTCACCGCCTCGACGAAGGCTTCCATCGCCTGCATCCGATCCACATCACGTCTCCCGAGGGCACCGCACCCTGCTGCGCCCCGCTTACCCGCGTCGCGCCGTTCCGCGCCAGTGCGTCACTCCGGCGATAGGCTTTTGCTCAGTTTGACGCGGGTGCCGGCGAGGCAACCTGGTACCGCGCGCGGCTTCTCGATCCGCACTTCGGCGTCGAGCACGCGATCGTCATCGAGACAAGTGTGCGCAAGCCGGGTCGCGAAGGTCTCGATCAGAACAATCCGTTCCGCCGCCAGTGCAAGCGCGGAAGTTCGGATACGGCAGTAATCGAACGCCTCTGCCAGTGCGTCCTGCGTCGGCGGCACGACGTGCAGCGCAACATGGATGCGCAGCGGTTGCGGAACACCATGTTCGCTCGCCATGGCGCCGATGTCGGCCATCACCTCGATATCGTCGAGCCTTACCTGGCACGAGGCGGCAATGCGAGGCGCGGCCACGGATCGGCGGCGCACAAACGAAACCTCATGCATTGGCGAACACCCTGGCAGCCTTGAGCGTATTGGCGAGCAGACAGGCGATGGTCATGGGCCCAACGCCGCCAGGCACCGGCGTCACGGCGGCGGCATGGTCCATCTCGTCGGACGCGCAATCGCCGACGATGACCGGCAGGCCATCCGGCCCGTTCATGCGCGTGATACCCACGTCGATCACCACCGCGCCGGGCTTGATCCAGTCGCCGCGCACAAGCCGCGGCGCACCGGCGGCAGCGACGACGATATCTGCACCGCGCACGATATCGCGCAATCCCCGGGTTGCGATATGGGTCACGGTCACGGTGCATTCCCGTTCGAGCAGCAGCAGCGCGACCGGCTTGCCGACGATATTCGACTTGCCGATGATGACGGCATGTTTCCCGCGCAGATCGTCAATGACCGTATCGAGCAGCATCATGCAGCCAAGCGGCGTGCAGGGCACAAGTCCGCCGCCGCCGGTCGACAATCGTCCGACGTTGACCGGATGAAATCCGTCGACATCCTTGCCTGGGTCGATCGCGTCGAGCACCTTGGTCGCATCGACATGAGCGGGCAGCGGCAATTGGACGAGGATGCCGTGAACGGTCAGGTCGTGATTCAACATGGCGATGATGCCGAGCAGGCACGCCTCTGGCGTGTCGAGCGGCAGCCGATGCTCGACCGAGCGGATGCCGACCCGCTCGCATTCGGCAACCTTGCGCCGCACATAAATCTCGCTCGCAGGGTCCTCGCCGACCAGTACGACCGCGAGCGCGGGCGACCGCCCGTGCGCCTGTCGAAAAGTTAGCGCCTCTTGCGCGACACGATCGCACACATCCCTCGCGATCCGCCGGCCCGGTATGATCGTCGCCACCATCGCCGTCAGTTCTTGAACACGACGGTCTTGCCGCGGTCGAGCTGGACGCGGTCCTCCAGATGCAGGCGCACCGCTTCGGACAGCACGCGCCGCTCGATGTCGCGCCCCTTGCGGACCAGATCCTCTGGCGTGTCGGCATGACTGATCGCCTCGACATCCTGATGGATGATCGGCCCCTCGTCGAGATCAGCGGTCACGTAATGCGCGGTCGCACCGATCATCTTCACCCCGCGCGCATGCGCCTGATGATAGGGTTTCGCACCCTTGAAACCGGGAAGGAAGCTGTGATGGATGTTGATGCAGCGGCCCGACAGGAACGCCGACAGGTCATCGGACAGGATTTGCATGTACCGCGCCAGCACCACCAGCTCGGCGCCGGTTTCCGCCACGATCGCCTTGATCTGCGCTTCCTGCTGCGGCTTGGTCTCGCGCGTGATCGGCAGGTGGTGGTACGGAATACCGCCCGCGAGGGAGATCGTCAGCGCGTCCTTGGGATGGTTGCCGATGATGCCGACGACATCCATCGGCAGTTCGCCGATCCGGCGCCGGTAGAGCAGATCACCGAGGCAATGATCGAGCTTGCTGACGAGGATCAGCACCTTCGTGGGCGTGTTGTTGCTGCGCAGTTTCCACTGCATCCCGGTCTCGCCCGCCAGTGCGGCGAAGTCGACCTCCAGCGCCGACAGCGTGGCGGCATTGGGAATGTCGAACGCGACGCGCATGAAGAACCGGCCGGATGCGCGATCGTTGAACTGGCCGGCATCGACGATGTTGCCGCCGTGTGCGGCAAGGTGGCTGGCGACCGAGGCGACGAGTCCGGGACGATCGTCGCACTGAAGGGTTAGCGTGCAGGTTTCGGTCACGTCAGACACTCTTTCGTTTGCGATTCGCCGCTGGGCCAGCTTCGAATGCGTTGATCCAATCGACAGTCTTTTCGAGGCCGCCGAACGGGTAGAAGTGCAGGAACGTCTCGCCGTGCTCGGGCCCAAGGCCGCTGGCAAGCGCTTTCACCATCGTGTCGGGACCGGCGGTTCCGATCAGCCTGGTGATCGACAGTCCGTATTTGGTCATCACCGATGCCGACGCGCCGACGCCGCATCGCGCAGCGAAGCGAAGCAATGTCTTGATCCCCGCCGGACCGGGCACCCCGATCCGCACAGGGGCCGCAATGCCGCGCCTGCGCAACTCGGCCAGCCAGGCAAGCACCGCCTCGGCATCGAAACCGAATTGCGTGACGATGATCGGCGCCATGCCACGCGCGATGATCGCCCCGCATTTCTGTTCAAGCGCATCCCAGCATTGCGCCTCCGTCATGTGTGGATGGCCCTCGGGATGGCCGCCGATGCCGATCGTACGCACGCCGGCGCGTTCGAACGCACCGCTCGCGATCAGCACGGCGCTGTCGGGGTAAGGACCGGCCGGCTCGGCCGGATCGCCGGCGATCACGAAGCAGCGCCGCACGCCTGCCTCCGCGACGATATGCGCGAGATAATCTTCGAACTCCGCTTCGGAGGCAAGCCGGCGCGCGGAGAAATGCGGCATCGGTTTGAACCCGAGTTCGCGCACCGTGCGGGTCGCCGCAACCCGCGCCGCGATCGACTCGCCCGGCAGGAACGTGACGGACACGAAGGTTCCGGCGGGCACCCCGGCCGCCGCCGCGCGTAGCGCGTCGACATCCTTCGCGGTGATTTCCAGCGAATAGCCGTCGGTCACCCTGGTTGGCGGAACGGCCCTTGTGGAAAGGTTTTCGACTATGCTCATCGTCTGTCACCTGATCTTCGGCGGACACACGCCGGCCTGCGCTGCGGAAGCATTCTCCCGCGGCGCACGGCCGGGCCGGAGCCCGGCCGCGAACCAACCACCGGATTACTTGCGGTAGATCGAGCGGGCGTGCGCGCCGTACGGCGCAGGTGCGACGACCGCCTTGATTGCGGTCTGCTCATGCGGCTCGACCTGCGGCTTGCTTGACACTGGGTTTTCACCCCACAGCACGCTCACCTCGGTGCCGGTGGCGGCGAAGTCCTCTTCGACGACCGCGAGCGAGACGATCTTGCGTTCGTTGGCAATATAGCCGCAATCGAGCGAGATGCCCGCATGGTTGCCGCCGATGAGCACCTCGTCCATCTGGTAGAGGCCGTAGCGCGCCTTGGGCAGGTTGAAATATTTGAACTTGGGGCCGTCGCTCCACAAAGACTGGAACACGCGCGCCATGTCCTGCGCGTCCCAGACCAGCGTCACCTTCTTGCGGCGCTTGCCCTTGCCAAGCGCTTGCAATGCGTCCGAGCCGACGAAATCATGGTCGAATTTGACGATCCGGTCATAGCCGAGATCGAACGGCGTCACATAGTAATCGGCGATGTCCCTCGAATTGAAGCTACCGGCAAGACTGCCTGCCGCCTTGGCGGGTAGCCACGCGCGATAATCCTTCAGGCTGTCATGGCTGAAGATCGCCGGCAGCGGACCCGGCACCCAGCCCGATTCGAGGTTCGCGGTCGAATAGGCGAGCGACCCGACGCGCAGCAGACCGAATTCCTCGCCCGCCGAGAGGATCGCGTCGCGCACCGCATCGCCCTCGTCCCACGGCCCGAACATCTCGAAGCCGACCGCACCGGCCATGCCGTGCCGCAACGCGCGCACGCGTTTGCCCGCGATCGTGAAGTCGGTCATACCGAAGAACTTGACGTCGGGCACCGCAGCGCCGGTCACCTTCTCCATTAGCGCGCCCGCGAGCGGCCCCTGAACCTCATAACGGTACACGACCGGCGGACGGCCGCCGCGATCCATCGACTGCGGATCACGCTCGGTGGTGACGTCCCACTTGCCGCTCTCGACATGATACTGCACCCAGTCCAGAGCGGTCGGGCGACCGACCAAATTGAACAGGTTCTCCTCGAGATAAAACAGCACGCAGTCGCCGAGGTAATAGCCGTCCGGCGTGGTCGCGACGAACTGCTTCGCCATGCCGGGCCGGAAATCCTTGAAGCTGTTGACGGCGAGATGCGACAGCAGCGCGAACGCGCCGGGGCCCTTCACATAGTGATCGACCATGTGGTGCGACTGGTCCATGAAGCCGACCGCATCCCGCCAGGAATTGACCTCGCTTTGCCAGTTGGTGAACTGGCCAGACACGGTGCCGTGCGAAAACGCGCGCCGTTGGCTGTTGCGCAGCAAGTCCACCGCATTTCCGGAGCGCTGGATCGCGGCTTCGAGGCTTTCGGTCGTCGGTGCGTTCATTCGATTGATCCCTATTCCGTGCGGTTGTTCATTGCACAGCATCCACAGCGCGAAAGACTTACCTTCCGCGGCTTTACATCTCGGGTGCAGATGTGCTGTCCGATCGCCGTTCTACAGATCGCAAGATCGTAAAAAAGCGCCGATCCCGCACTCTAGTCGTGCGAAAATCGCGCAAATCGCCGCTACGGTGAGGGATCGACTGCTCGAAGCGGGGGCGACAGCATCTTTTCAATGGCCACGGCATCGGATTGGATGCCGCGCGAACATTGGGCGGGACTACCACGAAAACGGGCAGATCGGCCGAACGGGCGATCGCGAACGGCACACGCCACCGCCCGTGTTCAATCCAGGAGCCTTCCAAAGAAGAAGGCCTCGATGCGAGGGGATTTTCGAATGGTTAAGTCGACACTTTTGCTGAACGCGAGCGCCGCCGCCCTGCTCTGGAGCGACAGCGCCTCCGCACAGGCCACCGCACCTGCGGCACCGCCCGCCGCCGATGCGGCTGCGACGCAGGACATCGTCGTCACCGGATCGCGCACGATCTCGAACGGCAACAACAGCCCCACGCCCGTCACGGTGATCTCGCCGGCGGCGGTGCAGAAGGTCCAGCCCGGCAACCTCGCCGACACGTTGCAGGTTCTCCCCGTCTTCTCGGGATCGCGCGGATCGGGCAGCAACCCCTCCTCCACCGGCAGCGTCGGCGGTGGCAACGGTTCGGCCAACCAGCTCAACCTGCGTAACCTCGGCACGCAGGAAACGCTCGTGCTGATGGACGGCAAGCGCGTCCCGCCGACGCTCATCAGCGGCATCGTCGATGTCGACTCGATCCCCGAGATGATGGTCAGCCGCGTCGATGTGGTCACTGGTGGCGCTTCGGCCGTTTACGGATCGGACGCGGTCGCTGGCGTGGTGAACTACATCATCGACAAGCATCTGAAAGGGCTGAAGGTCGAGCTCGAAAGCGGCATCTCCGACTATCACGATGCCGCCAAATATCGCGCCGGCATCGCCTGGGGCACTGATCTGTTCGGCGGGCGCGGGCATTTCGAGGCGAGCTACGAATATCAGAAGGAAGCCGGTGTGCTGCGCCGCACGGACCGGCCGTATCTGGCGCAGGCCGGGGTGACGGGTGCGGGCACCACCGCAAACCCCTATGTCAACCAGACCAATCTGCGTCAGGATCAATATACCTCGGGCGGGTATATCCAGTCGGGCATCTTCAAGGGCCAGTTGTTCAATCCCGACGGCACGCTGCGGCCGTTCGTGGCGGGCACCGCGACCGGCACGTCGGCGATCCAGATCGGCGGCGACGGGGCCTATTACGACTCCTCGCTGCTCGCGCCGCTCGAATTCAACCAGTTCTTCGGACGGTTCGATTTCGATTTCACCAGTAGCATCCACGGCTATGCGCAGGCCGGCGGCAACATCAAGACCAACACCTCCTACGCCGACAATCTGCTGCTCCAGAACGTCACGATCAATTCGCAGAACCCGTACCTGCTGCCGGCCTACCGCACCGCGCTCGCGGCGGCGGGCCAGCAGACCTTCACGATGAACGAGCTGATGACCGCCGAGCCCCGGCTCGGCACGACGGCGAAAACCGATCAGCTCAACATCGCCGCCGGCCTCGACGGCGATCTCGGCAAGTTCAAGTGGAACGTCGATTACGGCCACGGCCGCGCGATCCTGAAGACGACCCAGTTCAACAACGTCAATTCGCAGCATCTGGCCGAGGCGCTCGATGCTGTCACCGATGGCTCAGGCAACATCGTGTGCCGCATCACGCTGACCAACGCGAATTCGGGTTGTTCGCCGCTCAACCCGTTCGGTGCCGGCGCGCCGAGCGCGGCCGCGCTCGCCTATGTCCAGCAGGATACGCATTACCGCGCGGTGACGACGCTCGACGATGTCAGCGGCAGCATCGCCGGCTCGCCGATTAACAACTGGGCGGGCCCGATCAACGTCGCGCTGTCAGGCGAATGGCGCAAGATCAGCTTCTTTTCGCAGAGCGACGCGACGCCCAACGACCTCGCGAACTGCACCGGCCTGCGCTACAATTGCTCGACTACCAACCCGCCGCTGCTGTGGCTCAACACCTTCCCGGCCACGTCCGAGATCAGCAACACCGTGAAGGAGGGCGCGGTCGAAGCGACCGTGCCGTTGATCCGCGATCTGCCGTTCGTCAAGTCGCTCGATATCAACGGCGCCGCCCGTTACACGAGCTACGAGACCAGCGGCGATTACTGGACGTGGAAGATCGGTCTCGACTGGCACATCACCGACACGCTGCGCATCCGCGGCACGCGCTCGCGCGATATCCGCGCGCCAACGCTGAACGACCTGTTCGCGCCGACCTATATCAGCATCGTCAATCCGTCCGACCTGCTGACCAATACCGCGCCGCGCGTCACCGCGATCAACAAGTCGAATCCCGACCTGAAAGCTGAGATCGGCAACACCTTCACCGCCGGTGTCGTGTGGCGGCCCACGCCCAAGTTCAACGTCGCGGTCGATTATTACCACATCAAGGTGACCAACGCGATCACGCAGCTTCAGGGCCAGACCGCGCAAATCCAGCAATTGTGCTATGCCAGCGGCGGCACGTCTCCGTATTGCGCGCTTCAGGTTCGCCCGAACGGTTTTGCCGACAGGTCTGCGGCGAACGCCGTCACCGCCTGGATCGCGCAGAGCATCAACCTTTCGTCGATCGAGACGATGGGCGTCGATGTCGAGGCGAATTTCCAGAGCACGCTGCTCGATCGCGCGTTCGCCGTCCGCTTCCTCGGCGCATACCAGCCGCACATCTATTACCGGCAGCCCGGCGTCGCAACGAGCGACCAGGCCGGCGCCGCCTTCGGTCCGCTCGGTGCCGCCGCCGCGCCGACGGTGCGGCTCACCGGCATCGTCCATTACGAGCCGAGCGACAACATCTCGCTCGATCTGCTGGAGCGGTGGCGCAACCCGATGAAGCTGAGCGGCGTGCCCGGCGAGGTCTGGGTGAACAACCATCTGCCCGCGTTCGCAACGACTAACATAACCGTGACGTTCAAGCCGAGCCATTCGAAGATGGAGTTCTACGCGAACGTCCAGAACCTGTTCGGCAGCGATCCGGCGGCCGGCGGCTACACCGGCAATGGCACGCGTGCGGGTTATCGCGATGGCTACTCCGTCAGCGATTCTCCGCTTGGCCGCTACTATACCGCCGGCGTGCGGATGAAGCTGTGATGGCAGACGCGCACGCGGGGACCGCGTGCGCCAACCGCCTTCCGGAGAACCTGTACCCGCGTACCAAAGGAGTTCGGATCACGATGCAGCCCAAACGACGCCCTCGCAGCATCCCTCGCGCCTGCGTGGCCCTGCCGGTCTTCGCGGCGGCGCTCATTGCTGCCGCGCCGAAAATCGAGGACGACGCGGTTAACCCGGCGATGGTTCCTTCCGTCGCGAGCGTCATCGCGGCCATGCCGAAGAACCTGCCGCGCGCGGCGGCCCCCACTCTCGACGCGGCGATCGACGCCGCCCGGGCGGCCCATGCGGCGTGTGTCGCCAAGAACGTTAAGGTCAGCGTGCTGATCGCCGACGCTGTCGGAGAGCCTGTCGTCCTTCTGTCGGGCGACGGTGCGGGCGTGCGCTCGCAACTGATCGCGCGCACCAAGGTCGCCATCGTCGCACGCTACAAGATGTCGTCCAACGACGTTATCGAGCGGGCGAAAACCGATCCCGCGCTGACATCGCAGGCTGCCGCCGATCCGAACATCGGCATGCTGCGCGGCGGCGGCTTCCCAGTGGTGCGAGGTGGCGTGATGATCGGCATCGTCGGCGTCTCCGGCGGGTCGCTCGGCGGCGTCATGGGACTTGATGAACTGTGTGCGAAAGTGGCGGTCGCAAGGCTCGAGGCGAACTGACGCATCGGTTCGAGGCACCGCGCAGCCGACGATCCGATCGGCGTAAATGCGTCGTGCGAGGGCACGGCGCAATTCGCTGTCGGATGTAGTGTCTTCGCACATTCGTGGACGTTGGCCTGCTTCGGCTCTCGTCCAGAACGTCTCGGCCAATCGGAGTGGGGCGACCTTCTCCCGCATCACTTTCCGCCGGAACTACACGGCGTGCGATCCGGCGCGCTTTGCAAACCAAACGGCCGACCCGATCGCCGGGCCGGCCCACGCATCCGACGCCTTGTCTCTGAAGCTAAGCGGCCTGCTCCCGCAGCCTGGGTGCCAGCTCGGGCCGCAACAGCAGCCAGGTTGATGCCGCGCCGAGCAGGAGGAACACCACGATCACCTGCAACGGCGCCTCGTAGCTGCCGGTGACCTGCAATAGCCAGCCCGACAGGATTGGTGCGACGATCCCGGCCAGACTGGTCGCCACCTGCTGCACGCCCGTGACCAGGCCGACCGCCGGTGCAGGCACCAGCGTGAGACGGCACAACGCCAGATTGTTCGCCGTGGCGAGACCGAGGAACGACAGCGAGAAGACATTCCAGAACAGCGCCCATTGCAACGAGGTCGCGTATGCACCTAGCAGGACGGTGCTCGCCCCCAGGAAGCCTGCAATCACGAAAGCCTTGCGAATGAAGACCGCATTGCCGCCGCGTGCGATCATCCGGTCGGCGGCCCAACCCGCGCCGAGTGCGACCGCAGCGACGCCGGCGAAGCTAAAGAACGTATAGAGCCCCGAGCGTTCAAGCGTCAGGCCACGTTGCTCCACCAGATACGCCGGCATCCAGGTCATGCAATAGAAGGTGAAGTAATTGTAGCAGAACGCAACGACCAGGGTTCCCCACATCATCGGATTGGTCAGGATATCGCCGAGCGACATCGCAGCCTTGCGGCGTTTGGCTCGCCCGCCGGTTGTAACGACCGGCCGCGCGTCAGGCAGGTCATTCCTGACCATCAGCAACCACGGCACCAGCCAGATCAGGCCGACAACACCGGTGATGACGAACATCAACTGCCATTCGTAGCCGACGATCAGCCATGCCGCAACCGGCGCGCCGATTGCGGGGCCGGCCTTGGTGCCGAGCATGTAGAGGCCAACTGCGGTGCCGCTCTCCCCTTCCGCGAAATGGTTGCGGATCCAGCGATAGCTCGCCGGCACCACCACCGCCTCCGCCGCACCGACGATCAGGCGCATCACGATCAGTCCGCCCAGCGCGGTCATCAGCCCGGTCAACGCTGCGGCGATGCACCACAACAGGAACGAAATCGCATATGGCCATTTCACGCCATAGCGATCGACCACCCAGCCCATCGGGATCTGGAAGACCGCATAGGACCAGAAGAACGCAGAGTTCACCCAACCACGATCAACATCAGAGAGATGGAAATGCGCCTTGAACGCGGGCGCGGCGATCGCCGCCGACATGCTCGTCCGATCGACGAAACCGATCATTGCACCGATCGCGAGCAATGCAAGGATGGCCCATCGGCCCGTCTCACGGCGTGAGGCGTTCTCGCCTGTGACCAGCGCCGTCTCCTGAGCGTTGATCGGTATGCTCATGCCACTCTCTCCAGCTTGCGTCCGCCGCACGACGGATCGCGTTATGCCGGATGTGCTCCGTGACACCGCCGGGTGCACGACAATTTTGTCGCCGTCGCGATAACTTCGCGGATTGTCGCAGCTCAGTCTCTAGGCGTGGCGTGACCACTCAGTTCGGCTCCGGCCGCCGGGTCAAAACGCGCGTTCACGAGCACCGCGCTCAGCGAGATCGTCACCACAGCACAGATCGCTAGAGAAAAGTCGTCGAATTGCGGCACGACGTGACCGCGCAGCTTCATCGCAAGGCTCAGGGTGCCGGACGCGGCGCACACGCCGAATGAGAGGGCAAGCTGTTGAAATGTTGCGTAGAAGCTGGTCGCGGCGCTCATGCGATGTGGCGCGATCTCGTCGTAGGCGATCGCATTGTAGGCGGTGAACTGCAACGAGACGAGAAAACCGTAGATCAGCAGCACAGCAGAGATGCCGGCCCAAGGCCATCCAGGACGGAAGATGCCGCAGATCGCGAAGGTGAGAGGTGCAAGCATGCCGATCACCGTCAGGGTTCGGCGAAACCCGAAACGCCGCAGCAAGGGGCGCGCGACACTCTTCATCGCGAACGCGCCGATCGCCATCGAAACGGTGATGATCCCGCTCGCCGCCGCGGTAAGCCCGAAGGCCAGCTGCATCATCATCGGCAGCAGGAACGGCTGCGCGCCTTGCGTGATGCGGATCAGCGTGCCGCCGATCACCGACAGCCGGAATGTCGGCACCGCAAGCAGCCCGAAGTCGAGAATTGGTCGCGCCGTCTTTCGGGACCGGTTAGCATAGCACACGCCGGCTGCGCAGCCGATCGCAAGCAACCCGAGTGCGATCGCGCCATGATCGGCCCGGCCCGCAAGTTGCAGACCGAACAGGATCGCGCTCAGCGCGATGCTGGACACGAGGAAGCCGGACGTGTCGAATGCAGGGGCGTCCTCCGTTCGGATATCCGCGATGAACCTTTGCACCAGGACGATCCCGAGCACGCCCATCGGCACGTTGATCCAGAAGATCCAGCGCCAGTCGAGATAGGTGACGATGAAGCCGCCGACTGGCGGCCCGAAGATCGGGCCGATCATCGCGGGCATCGACAGCCACGACATCGCCGATACCATATCGCGCTTGGCGACCGTGCGCAGGAGCAGCAGCCGGCCGACCGGCACCATCATCGCACCGCCGACACCCTGCACAAACCGCGCGGCTACCAGCGTCGTCAGATCGACCGAAAGCCCGCAGGCGACCGATCCAAGCACGAACACCAACATGGCCGCCTGGAACACCCGGCGTGCCCCGTAGCGGTCGGCGATCGTGCCCGAGGCGGGGATGAAGACCGCCAGCGCCAGCATATAGGAGGTGAGTGCAAAGCCGATATCCGATGGCGGCACGCGAAAGTCGCGCGCCATCGTAGGCAACGCGGTCGCCAGCACAGTGGCGTCGAGGTTCTGCATGAACAACGCACAGGCGACGATCAGCGCAGTGGTGCGGTAGCTCGGCAGCCGGACGCCGTCTGTCCGGCGCGGAAAATGCGGTGTCATCGGCGACTTCAGGTGGGACGTCCGATCGTCGGCTTCATCGCTCATGTCGAAGTCCGGGCTGCCGAACATCGTTAGTAGCGTGAAGGGATACCGCCGCTCGCCCCTCATGACACCGATGATTTTCTCGAGAGATGGCACAGGGTACGACGATGTTGGAGGCGTAGTGTTCCAAGGCACGTGCCCACCAGACACACCTGTGCCGGGCCAGCAATGTTTTGGCAGCGTGGCTCACAAGCGATTCCTCCGGGCGCTCGCGCTATCAATCCGGCAATCCGCCGCTAAATTCGTTCTCGTCCCGATTCATTGATAATGCCGCAGAGGGCGGCGTGGAGGGCAGTCCGATACTTCACCATCGATCGCGTATTCGACGTGCCCGATATCAAGCGGCGACACTGTCAGACCGACGTGGCATCGACGTCAGCGCGTTAGTAGCGTGCTCGGATGCAGCCGCAAGTCCCGAGCCAAGCCGCCTTCGCCGTTCCGCTGCTTTGAATTGTCACCGGATGTGATCCGCCTAGCGGCGATAATGTATGTGCGGTATCCGCTCTCATTGCGAAACGTCGAGGACCTTCTGTTCGAGCGCGGCATTGACCTCAGCCACGAGACCGTGCGGCAGTGGTGGAACAGGTTCGAGCCGATGTTTACGGACCATATTCGGGCGCAGCGCGTCTCGCGCATGCGAGGCTTCCAGCACTGGCGCTGGCATTTGGATGAGATGCTGACGGGGAGATGGTCTACCTCTGGCGTGCCGTCGATCATGGAGGCGAAATCCTCGAGAGCTACATCACCAGGACACGCGACAAGGACGCAGCGTTTTGCTTCATGAAGAAGGCGCTGAAGCGGCACGGTTCGCCAGAGGCAACCACCAACGAAGAGTCGCGTGACTATCGCGCTGCCGTGGACGAGCTCGGCAACGCCGATAAGCAGGAGATCGGACGTTGGGCCAATAACCGGGTTGAGAACAGGACCTGTCCTTTCGACGACAGGAGCGCGCGATGCTGCGGTTCAGGCGCATGAAGACGCTACAGAAGTTCGCCTCGGTTCACGCCAACGTCCACAACCACTTCAATCTCCAACGCCACCTCATCGATCGCCAAACTTACAAGGCGCGCCGCTCGGCCGCACTGGTTGAGTGACAGTCGCTTGCATGCCGATCGGCGCATCAGGGACCTACCTGAATCTTCTAAAGACGCGTTCGAGTTAGTTTGACAGCACCGGCAATAAGAATGAAGCAAGAGCAATTGGCAGCTCGCGGCGGAAGCTGCCGCTCAAAGCTCGATGGGTGAACGACGCATTCTGGTCGACACTTGCCGGTGTCCTTCGTCGCAACGACTCACCAACCGCCGTTCAGCCGCCGTTTGCGAGCTCCAACTTCAGACATCCATTCATCCAGACGAATGGCGGTTCAGACCGCCGCAGAAAGCCGGGCCGCGAGGCACTCCGCCCGTCCGCGCGATCAATGGCAGCACAACCATGTGCATCGCGGCGGAGGGCCTGATTGCGTGCGATCGGCCGCGGCAGTTGCCCGGACCGGCGCGTTTGTCCGGCGCGTGCGGCTGTGCCATGAACGCGCGACGCCAAGGACCCGCAGAGAGCGAGCCTGGTTTCAGGAGGGGTTGCGGGCGATGAACGAGGATGTGCTGTCGCTCAAGGCGTTGCAGGCCCGGCAGAAGCGCGCGGCATGGGTCGGCGAGAACATCGTTCCCTATGAACCTCGTATCCGAGCCTGGCTGCGGCGGTGGCATGTCTCACCTGAGGATGCCGATGAACTGTTGCAGGACGCCTATTGCCGGATCGCGCTGCTGGAGAGTGTCGATCACATCGACCGGCCGCTCTCCTACTTCTTTTCGATCGTCCGCCATTTTCTCGCCCGCCGCCACCGCCGCCAGCAGATCGTTTCATTCGAGCTGATCGCCGAGGTTGATGCGTTTCAGGATGATCCGGCGCATGGATTGGAAGACCAGATGTCGGAGCGGTTGATCTACCAGAAGATCCTTGGCCTGATCGACGAACTGCCGCCCAGATGCCGCGAGATCGTTCGCTTGAGGAAACTGGAAGACTGGCCGCAAAAGCGGATTGCCGACCACTTGCGGATCAGCGAAAAGACCGTCGAAGCTCAGATCCGTCTTGGCCTGAAGGCGATACGCGAGGCTTGGGACAGGCAAGAGGCCAGGACCAGGATCAGGTCGGGCGGGCAGTATCAGGCAGGAGCCAAAGTCCGATGAGCGGCCCCGGCGTTCCGACCATGCGAGACGAAGCGATCGAATGGGTCGCCTGCATGGACCGCGGCGACTGGTCTGCCGCCCTCGAAGCCAATCTGCAAAGCTGGCTTGCCGCCGACCCAAGGCGTTACGGCGCCTTGTTACAGGCGCAGGCGACGTGGACGATGCTGCGCCCGCCGGCCGAGCGGAGCGTGGATGACAATCCCGAAGCAACTCCGGAGGAGCTGCCCGAGCAGAAGGCGGGTCCGTTCCAGACGTTGCTGGGCAGGCGTGCGCTGATCGCGGGTGGCGGCTCGGTGCTGGCTGCATCCGTCGTCGGCGGAGCTCTGCTGCTTCAGCCGAGAACCGTGTTGCGCACCGATCTCGGCGAGATCCGGCACGTGCCGCTCGACGACGGTTCGATCGCCTCGCTCAACACCGGTAGCGAAGTCGACGTGCTATACGGTCGCGATCGCCGCGATATCCGGCTGAAGCAGGGCGAAGCGTGGTTCCAGGTCGCCAAGAACCGGGCAAGGCCGTTCCTCGTCGAATCCGGCCCAATCCGGGTGCTGGCGGTCGGAACCGCCTTTTCGGTGCGCCGCCGCGAGACGGGCGCAGACATCGTCGTGACCGAAGGCGTGGTCGAGATCTGGTCGGAAGACGTCGACAGCAAGCGCACCCGTCTGGTCGAAGGCCAGAGCGTCTTCCTCGCCGACGATGCGCGCGTCCACAACCTCGCCGTCGCCAATGCAAGCGGCGAACATGCGTTGGCGTGGCGGGGTGGCCGCATCGAACTTGTGGACGAGCCGCTCGCCGACGCGATCGGCGAGTTCAACCGCTACAACCGGCGCAGGATCGTGCTGCTCGATCCGCACATCGCCGGCAAGCGGCTCGACGGGTTTTTCCGCACCGACGACATTGACGGGTTCGCGCGCGCGGTGAACGTCACGTTCGACGTTCCGGTCGATCTCAGCCGGCCGGACGAGATCCGCATCGGCACCGGCACCCCCAATGCATAATTTCTTTTAAGGGTTAAGTCCGCCGCCGGGTCTCTTTCCCAAGGCAGGTGCATCGCATCTGACGAAAAAACGGGGGGGACATGCCATGAAGCTGAAGCTGCTTTGCGGGACGACCGCGCTTACCTGCGTCGTATCGGCCACCGCGCCTGCGCTGGGCCAGAGCAAGGCGTTCGACATTCCTGCGCAACCGCTCGCGCCCGGCCTCATCCAGATCAGCAAACAGGCCGACGTGCAGATCCTCGTCGCGCGCGATGTCTCGGCGAACAAGCGCGGCAACGCGGTGCGCGGCACGATGACGGTGCCGGTCGCGATCGATCGGTTCACGCGGGGCGCGGGCCTCGTCACCCGGCAGACCGGCGAGCATACCTATACGGTGGTCGCCACCAAGCCAGCATCCGCCAGGCACGAGGTGCCCTCGCCAGCCCCTTTAGCCATGGGCCGGTCGACCAGTGATCCGCGTCCGCCCGCACGTTCACCCGCAGAGCAGGCCGACATCCCCGACGCGGCCGCAGAAGCTGCCGCCACCGACATCGTCGTCACCGGCTTTCGTCAGTCGTACATCGACGCGCTGAAGATGAAGCGCGACACGGTCGGCATCTCGGACAGCATCTCGTCCGACGGCCTCGGCCGCTTCCCCGATCTCAATGTGGGCGAGGCGTTGCAGCGCATTCCCGGCGTCCAGATCAACCGCGAGGCGGCGTCGCGCGACGCCACCATCAACCTGCGCGGCCTGCCTGGCACCTACGCCCGATATACGATCAATGGGCAGGCGTTCGCGGACCCGGTGCTCGACGGCGCGACGCCGCTCGGCGCGTTCAATGCGGACGTGTTCTCCGCGATCGCGGTACGCAAGACGATCGCCGCGACCGATCAGGCGGGCGGCCTGTCTGGCATCGTCGACCTTCAGGTTCAGCCAGCCCTCACCCGCAAGGACGGCGGCTTCTTCAAGCTGGCGGGCGAGTATGACACGCTCGGCAAATACGCGACGCCGGCGGGGACGATCGGCTACAACAAACACCTGTCGTCCAACTTCGCGGTGTTCGGCGTGGTCGCTTACAAGAAGGAGCAGTTCCGGCGGGATTCGATCTTCTTCAACGCCTATTCGCCGCTGTCGCCGACGACGACGCCAGGCTTCGCCTCCTATGCGGATTATTATGCGCCGTTCAACGCCAACGGCACCTGCCCGAGCGGACAGGTCTGTGCCGCGAACGGCACCGGCGCCAAGGGCAAGACCGGCGTGCTGTACGCCTCCGACCAACGCCAGGCGATCCGGTTCAACAAAGGCTCGCTGCTGACCGCTGCCGGCGGTGCACAGTGGAAGCCAACCAACGAACTCAGCTTCGGCTTGACCGGTTTCTACACCCGTCGCAACTTGCAGGACAGCTCGACCAACCTGCTCGAACTCGACATGCGCTCCGCGCGCGCGATCATCAGCCCGACCACGCCGGTCGTCGTGGAGGGCGATGGCAACGCTTATGTGCAAGGCTTCAACTATTCGAACATCCAGATCAACGACTCCGTTCGGTCGCAACCGCTGGTCGAGCAGATGTGGGACGTCATCGGCACCGCCGAGTGGAAGAACGACGTGTGGCGCGTGTCGGGCACGCTGACCGACTCGCGTGGCGAGAACAACGCGGTCGAGACCCAGATCGACGTTCGCAACCTGCCGACCGCCGCCGGTAACGGCACCAGCGGCGCGTTCAACTCGGGCGGTGCCAACATCGCCGATTACCAGCTTAGCTTGAACCGGAATCCGGCGGTGATCGTACCCTCCGGCCCGTTCACCTGGACGGCGGCCAACCAGCCGACGCAGGTGGCGGCGAACGGCGATCAGCTCGTCGTCGCCGGCTCGTCCGCATACGGCCTCAACCGGGTGCGCGCGGCGCAAGGCGAGATCGAGCGCAAGTTCGATCTGCCGGTCCTGTCCGGGATCACCATCGGCGCGCGCTATCAGCAGGACCGCTATACCTCGCGCGGGTACCGGACGAGCGCGAAGGGCGTGCAGACGCAGAATATCGACGGCAAGTTCCTGACCGACAACCCTTCCGCGAGCAGTTTCTTCGGTGGCAGCGGCGGCAATTACCTGTCGAACTGGCCGCAACTCGACTACGACTATATCGTCTCGCGGCTCCAGCCGGCGACGACCTCAGCCGCCGATGTCGTGACGCCGACCGGGTGGATCAACGATCCGACCAACTCGGCCTACTCGCTCTACAACTTTCAGGCGCGCCGCAACATCTTCGCGGCCTATGCACAGGCGCAGCTCGGCTTCGAAATCGCCGGCATCCCGGTGAAGGGCTATGCCGGCGTGCATTACGAGCAGACGCGACAGCGCATCAACGCGCTGTCGCAACAGGTCACGGCAAGCGGCGCGACCGCGTTCGTGCCAACGCAGTTCCACCAGGACTATCACGACTTCCTGCCCTCGGCGTTCCTGTCCGCCAACCTCACCCAGAAGCTCGTGCTGCGCGCCGGCTACAACAAGGCGTTCGTGCGGCCGGTGTTCCGCACGTTGACGCCGACCACCACCGTCAGCCCGAACTCCACCGGCTATGCGATCCAGTACGGCGGGTCCGACCTGAAACCCTATAATGCCAGTTCCGAAGACGCTTCGATCGAGTGGTACAACCGCCCGGGCGGCGTGATTTCGCTGGCGCTGTACCGCAAGGTCATTACCAACCTGATCGCGCCGGAGAACCGGCAGGACCAGCTGTGCCCCTCCGATGCGTCCGCGCTCGGTCTCGGCACACTGACGACAGTCGGCACCACCTGCTTCAGCAACCTGCTCGTCGCGGGGAACCCGGCGATCATCACCGCGTCGGGCAATTACAACCAGCCGAACCCGATCACGGTCACCGGTGTCGAGTTCACCGTGCAACAGGATTTCAATTTCCTGCCCGGGCTGCTCAAGAACCTCGGCGGACAGGTGAATTACTCCTACACCAGCATCTCCGGCACCAACGCGAACGGCACCAAGGCGATTCTGCCTGGCGTCTCCAAGAACAACATCAACGTGATTGGCTACTACGAAAGCCGCAAGGTGGGGGTGCGTGTCGTTTACACCTGGCGCGACCAATATTCGTTGACGGGCGCGAACAGCTTCACCGGCGGCAACAGCTTCGTCGCGACGCGCGGCCAGATCGACTCCTCGCTGTCGTTCAAGTTCAACGAGCAATATTCTCTCTCGCTGGATACCTTCAACCTCAACGATGCGAAGCGCGTGCAGTATCAGGTGGTCGAGGGCATTCCGCGCCAGGTCGATTATGACGGCCGCACCTTCACGTTGAGCTTCCACGGCACGTTCTGACCGGCCCGACCACCCTGCCCTGCTGCAATTTCCTGAGGATGCGAACCATGCCTATTGTCACGCCGATCGGCAAACCCGTCAGTGCAGCGGCGCTGCTGTTGCTCGGGGCGGTCGCCTCCCCGCTCGCGGCGCAGCCGGAGGCGGCAACGGCGACCGCGCCGCTCGAACTGTCGGCGATCGACACCGTTTGGTCTGGGCACAGCGTCAAATCCGCACTGGCGGTGACCGATACGATGATCGTCGTTGGTTACTATGACGCCAACCGGCAACTCACCATCGCATCGCGCGCGCGGGGCGATGGTGCGAGCTGGCGCTACCAGAAGCTGGACTCGTGGGTCGGCTGGGATTCGCACAACTACGTCGCACTGGCGGTCGATGGTACGGGCAACATCCACGTTTCCGCCAACATGCACCGCGACCCGCTGCTCTATTACCGCACCACCGTGCCGGGCGACATCCGTACCCTCGTGCGCGTGCCGGTAATGGCGGATGCGGCAGTGGAGCGCAGCGCGACCTACCCGATCTTCCTGCACGATGCGGCCGGTCGGCTCGTCTTCAAATATCGCGACGGGGCGAGCGGCAACGGCAACGAAATCTACAACATCTACGACACGCAGTCAGGCCGCTGGCGCCATCTGCTCGACACGCCACTCACCGACGGCGAGGGCCAACGCAACGCCTATTTCATGGGGCCGGTGCTCGGACCGGACAAACGCTTCCACATTGCGTGGGTTTGGCGCGAGTCGCCAATGGCGGAGACCAACCACGATCTGTCCTACGCGCGCAGCAGCGATCTGGTGCATTGGGAGGATTCCAGCGGAAAGCCGCTGCACCTGCCGATCAAGCTTTCGACCGCGGAGATCGTCGACCGCGTTCCGGTCGGCGGCGGCATCATCAACAACAACACCGTCGTCGGCTTCGATCCCGCCGGACGGGTCATGATCACATTTCATAAATTCGATGCCGCCGGTAATACGCAAATCTACGTGGCGCGGCGCGATGCAGCAGGGTGGACAATAGCGCAGGTCAGCCAATGGCAGAACTTCCGCTGGGATTTTCGCGGTGGCGGCTCGCTCGACAGTCGGTTGTTCGTCGACGGCGCGGTGCCGGTCGGAAGTGAGCAGGTGAAGGTCTCCGTTATTCGTGACGGCAAGCCAATCGACTTCCTGCTCGACGCGCACAGCCTAAATTTGCTCGAGGAAAAACCCGGAATGCGCCTCGCCGAGCGTCTGGCGCCATTAATTGTAGAGCCGTCTGGCATGATGCTGAACACGGTGGAAGATTCGGGTGGATCAGGCGTGGCACTCGCCTGGCCCTCGCGCCCGCCGCACCGCGACCAGCCGAGCTCGGACATTCCGGCACCGACAGTTTTGGAGCTGGTGCAAGCGACGAAATGAGCGGAAATTGCTGGCAGCTGCAGTTAGCCGCCCTGTCCGGTAGCGAGATCTGCGATCATCGTACCATCATATTCGCTCGCCGCGAATTTGGACGATGCTTGATGTCGTTCCAAACAAACTACGGTTTGACCCACACTCAGTCGTTCGAGGCTCAATCTCCGCAACCCAATTCCGGTCGCTCGTTCATGTTGGTTGAACGTTCGTTTCTAGGCATTCGAAAAAAACGCCCATGGAGCGGCTTCAGATAGAAGCTGCGAGAGGCCAGCATCGCGCTACGACGATCGATAGCTGCCTTTTCCTGCGCCATCCGACGCAACGTTTGGCTTCGGCCGTGTAGATGGCAGTCCTCGTTCTTCTACCTCTGCCGTTTATTTCGGTTCATACGCCAACGATCAACGGGACAGCTCAGCGAAGTGGAAACCCGAGGTGTTCCAGCGCCAAGTGGAGCGCGGCTCGCCCTGCCATGGTAGCGGGGCCCCGCGTTCGATCGACGGCCAACTCTGACCAGTCGCGCTCGACAAGCCTTTGTTCGCGCTGAAAGGATCGCAGGCGTTCGTCATAGGCGTCAACCGCGCGCTGCTGCTGTTCGCTCCATTCGTAAGCTTCATGGAAGAGCACAGAGGCCTGCGGCAACCGCGGCTTGACGGCACTTGGGCGGTGCGGGTCCGGAATGCCGACGGCCAGCCCTAACAGCGGAAATTGCCGCGGCGCCAGGTTAAGTTCGACCGCCAACTCCGCCGGTCGATTGCGGATGCCACCGATATAGACCGAGCCAAGGCTGAGGGACTCGAGCGCCACCACCGCGTTCTGCGCCGCGAGAGACGTGTCCACGGCACCGAGCAGGAACGTCTCGACATAATCGAGAGCATCGACCCGCGCGTGTCGCTCCGCCGCGATCCGGCTCAGGCGATCGAAGTCGACCAGCCATATCAGCAGCAGCGGTGCCTCGACGATGTGCTTCTGGTTGCCGGCAAGCGCGGCGAGACGGGCCTTGCGCGCCGGGTCCTGCACCGCGATGACGCTCCACACTTGCAGGTTTGAGGAGGACGCCGCCGATTGCGCAGCCGCGACCAACGTCTCGATGGTAGCCTCCGGCACAGCGTCCGGCAGGAAGGCGCGTACCGAGCGGTGCTCGATCAAACCGTCGATCGCCGCCGTGTGACGGATCGCCGGTGTCCCGGCAGGATCACGGTAGCGCGCGCCCAAACCGGCAACCCCCGCCGCCGCGTTCATGAAGCTTGCGCCACGACGTGACGCCGGTCGGCCAAGCTGTTCGGCGGCCGCCGCAGACCGAGGTTCTCGCGCAGCGTGCGGCCCTCATACTCCTCGCGGAACAGCCCGCGCCGCTGCAGGATCGGGACGACCTGATCGACGAAGTCGGTGAGACCGGTCGGCAGGATCGGCGGCATGATGTTGAAGCCATCGGCCGCCCCGCCGCGGAACCACGTCTCGATGAGATCGGCGACCTGCTCAGGCGTGCCGACCGTCGTCAGGTGCCCCCGCGCGGTCGAGATCTGCCGGTAGAGCTGGCGCAGCGTGGGCCGCTCGCGCTCGACCAGATCGGAGACGAGCTTGAGCCGGCTCTTGCTGCCGTTGGTATCGCCGGGCAACGGCGGAGCGACATCATCAAGCGAATAGCCGGACAGATCGACGCCCTGATAGTGGCGACGCAGGATCCCCCAGGCGATCTCCGGCTGCACCAGCGCCTGCAACGTCTCGTAGCGCGCTTTCGCCTCCGCCTCGGTGCCGCCGAGCACCGCGAAGATGCCCGGCATCACCAGCAGATCCTCTCGTCGGCGGCCGTATTTCGCAAGCCGGCCTTTCACGTCGCCGTAGAATGCCTGCGCATCCTCCAGCACGAGGTTGGCGGTGAAGATCACCTCCGCCGTCCGCGCCGCCAGTTCGCGCCCAGGTTCCGATGCGCCCGCCTGAACGATGACGGGATAGCCCTGCGGCGGCCGCGCGATGTTGAGCGGACCGCGCACCTGAAAATGCTCGCCCTGGTGCCCGAGAACATGGAACCTGTCGGTGTCGAGGTACACGCCCGAGGCGCGGTCGCGCACGAAGGCGTCGTCCTCGTAGCTGTCCCACAGGCCTTTGACGACGTCGATATATTCCTCGGCGCGCTCGTAGCGCTTCGCGTGGTCGAGATGTTCGCCGCGGCTGAAGTTCGCCGACACGTCCGCGCCGGTCGTCACCACGTTCCACGCCGCCCGGCCACCCGAGATCCAGTCGAGCGAGGCGAATTTCCGCGCAGTCGTATAGGGATCCTCATAGGTGGTGGTCGACGTCGCGACGAACCCGATCCGCTCGGTCACCTGCGACAAAGCGGACCAGAGCGTGACGGGCTCGAAATGCGCGGCCTTGGCGTTCTGGCGAAAGGTCGCCACGTCGGTGAAGTCGGCATAGCCGCCCGGACTGTCGGCAACGAACAGGAGGTCGAGCTTTCCACGTTCTGCGACGCGGGCGAGGTTCTTGTAATGCTCGAGATCATGGCCCGCATTGGGCTCGGCGTCAGGGTGGAGCCATGCCGAAACGTGGTGGCCGGTCGCCTGGACGAAGGCGCCGAGGCGGAGCTTGCGATCGGACGTCATACGGTGATCCTTTCACTACGGGCATAAGGCGCTCTGACGGCATCCACCGCCACACCAAGCAGATCGAGCAACTGATGCTGGAGCGCGGCCGCGCGCTCGCGCCGGGCGATGCCCTCGGCGGGCAACGCCACGCGCAGATCGGCGGTGATGCGGCCGCCGTCGAGAACGATGACGCGGTCGGCAAGCTCGATCGCCTCGTCGACGTCGTGCGTAACGAGGAGTACGGCCGGGTCATGCAGCGCCGACAGCTTGCGCAGCAAGGCGTGCATCCGGATCCGGGTCAAAGCGTCGAGCGCGCCGAACGGCTCGTCGGCAAGCAGCAACGCCGGCCTGCGTACCAGCGAGCGGGCGAGCGCGACGCGCTGCTGCTCGCCGCCTGACAGTTCATGGGGCCAGGACAGTTCGCGCCCGCCCAGCCCCACTTCCACCAGCGCCTCGCGGCCGCGCGCCTGCGGGTCAGTATCGGTGAGCCCGAGCACGACATTGTCGAGCACGCGCTTCCACGGCAACAGTCGCGCGTCCTGAAACACGACGGAGAGCCGCTTGGGCACGCGTATCTCGCCGGTGCCCTCGGCCTCGTGATCGAGCCCGGCGAGAGCGCGCAGCAAGGTGCTCTTGCCCGAGCCGCTGCGCCCCAGCAGCGCGACGAATTCGCCCGGCGCGATATCGAGGCTGATGCCGTCGAGCACACCCTTGCGGGTGAAGCGGCGGGTAAGACCCCGCACCTGCACCACCGCGCTCACGACGCGAGCGTCCGGCGCCAGCGGAGCGCACGCTGCTGGACGACACGCACAACCGCGTCCGATGTAAGGCCGAGCAGCGCATAGACGACCAGCCCGACCAGCATCACGTCGGTCTGCGCGTAGTTGCGCGCGAGCGTCACCATATAGCCGATGCCGCTGGTCGCGTTGAGCTGTTCGACCACGACCAGCGCCAGCCACGCCGACGTCACCCCGAAGCGCAGGCCCGTGAGCAAGCCGGGCAAGGCGCCGGGCAACACGACGTGCAGAATGAACGCCGCCCGGCCGAGCCCGAGCGTCTCGGCGAGTTCGACTTGCTTCAGATCGATCGCGCGGAGCGAGGCGTGCGTCTGGATGTACACCGGCGCAAACACCGTCACCGCGATGACGGTGACCTTCATCGCCTCGCCGACGCCGAACCACAACACCATGAACGGAATGAGCGCGAGGATGGGAATACCGCGCTTGAGCTGCACCAGCCCGTCGATCACATACCCGCCGAGCAGGCTCAGCCCCGACAGCAATGCAAGCCCGACGCCGGCGATGGTTCCGAACACCAGCCCCTGTGCCGCGCGCCAGGCCGATATGGCGAGGTTATCCTGCAAGCGCCCGTCGCGGATCAGTTCGACGCCGGTGGTGACGGCGGTCCAGGGTGCGGGCAGGATGCGGTCGTCCAGCCAGCCGGTCGCCGACAGGACCGACCAATAGAGGATCAGCAGCAGCGGGCCCAGCACCCAACCCGCAGCGAGCGGCGCGCCGAGACCGAGACGGCGCAGTCCCGGTGGCCCGGACTGAACATCGACGGCATCGACCGGCAACGCCACCGGCGGGGGGACCAGATGGAAAGGTGCGTTCATGGATGCTCCTGTCGCGATGTGGACGGGCTTGCGGGGGCGACGGTCGCGGTGTCGAACCCGCGCCGGACCGACCCGGCGAAGCGCGAATCGAACAAGGTGGCGGCGTCAAAGCGCGGCTTGCCCAGCTCGGGCGAGAGCAGATTGATCGCCGTCTGCTGATACGCGATCGGATCTCGCCAATCAGCCGGTATCTCGGCCACGCCCGTCGCCGCCACGATAAGCCGCGCATCGTCGAGCTTGAGCCCCTGCGTGCCGACATAATAGCCGCGGGCGAGCTCTTCGCCATGGTCGCGCCGCCATGCCCACGCGCGACCCCACAGCACCGCGAACTGGCGCAGCGCGGCGGCCTTGGCCGGGTTTTCCAGCACCTCGACCGGGACATAGGCGAAGATCGCATCGTCGCGGAAATCGGGATGTTTTAGGATACGTGCGCCGTCCCCGCCATATTTGCGCACGTACCGCTCGGCAACGATGCCGCCGCCGATCGGCGCCATGTCGACCACGTTGCTGGCGAGCGCGCTGGTATAGACGTCCCCGCCAGTGCTCGAAGGCAGCTCGACCAACGTCACGTCGCGCTTGGTAAGCCCGGCCGCGCGCAGCGTCTGGAGAACGACCTGGCCTTGAACCTGGCTCGGGCTGATCGCGATGCGCTTGCCGCGCAGATCGGCGATCGAACGGATGTTGGCCTTGGGCGCGATGCCGAGCACGAAGGCGGGGTGGGCGAGCGGGTCTTGCCGGTAGGCGGCGGCGATGATCCTGATTGGCAAGCCCACCCACGTGGCGTGGATCGGGGGCACATTCGCGCCCAGGCCGACGTCGAGCGCCTTGGCATGGAACGCTTCGGTGACGTCAGGCCCGCCGGTGATCTGCGCCCATCTGATCTGGAACGGCAGTCCCTTGTCCCAGCCGTTATGCTGCACGACCCACTGCGTCACCGGATCGCCGACGGTCAGCACCGTTCCGGCGGGAACGCTCTGCGGCAACGGTGCGGACAGCGCCAGCGCGCCGCCCGCATGCGCTGCCCGGTTCGGCGCGAACAGCACCAGCAGCCCCAGCGTGACCGCGACGAACGCGGCCAGCGCGACGGCGCCCCAAGGCCTTGACCGGGCGGCGACCGGCATCACCCGAGCACGTTGAACAGCTCGCCTTCGAGCTGTTGCGACACGAAGCCGTCCGGCCCACGGGTCAGTTCGCCGGCCACGGTGATGCGCCGAACCGCGCGCGGCAGGTCGAAGTGCGCATAATCGATCGGCCCGGCATGCGCGACCGCCTGATTGTCCCACACAACCAGCGATTTGGGCCGCCAGTGGAAGCGAACCTGATATTCCGGACGCGTCGCTTCGTAGAACAGCAGATCGAGCAGCGCCTTGCTCTCCGGCTCCTTCAGCCCGACGATATGGCTGATCGTTCCCGGATTGAGGAACAGCAGCCGCTCGCCCGTTTCGGGATGCACGCGCACCAGAGGATGCAGCGCGACGAACGGCCCCTTGGTACGCCCGTCGCGGCGCGGCGCGCGGGTGCCGCCGTCGTAATCGGTGGTGCGATGCACCGCCTGCAAGCCATCGACCAGTGCGCGGACCGGCGGAGACAGCCCCTCATAGGCCGCGATCAAATTGGTGAAGAGCGTATCGCCGCCGAATGGCGGGATTTCGACGCCGTGCAGGATCGAATAGCGGTTGGGATTGGCGACGAAGGTGATGTCGATATGCCACCCTTTGTAATCGCGCGGCGGTTCGCGACCGGGCGGCAGGCTGGTGTTGCGCGTGCGCCGGGTGCGATATTCGTCGACCTTGCGCTCCCAGATCTCCGGATGGTCCTCCAGCCCTTCCGCGATCGGGTGCGCCGGCGTCAGCGGGCCGAATGCGCGGCCGAATGCCTTTAGTTGATCGTTGTCGATATCCTGATCGCGGAAGAACACCACGCGCCAGTCGTGAAGCGCCTTCTGAATGTCGGCAGCGACACCGGGCGTGATCGGCTGACGCAGGTCCACGCCCGAGATTTCGGCTCCGATCGTCGGTGTGACGGGGGCGACGGCGATATGATCATAGGCGAAACGGCTGCTATTGGTGGCCGGCTTTAAAGCGGTGACGGCGTTCATGGTCTGCTCCCTCGAAAGTTGAGATCGGTTCAGGCGGCGACGGGTTCGGGCGGCACCAGCTTCAGGCTCTCGGCCGGATAGCGAGCACCGGTGGTCGCCCCACGTGGGAAGGCCTCCTCCAGCGCGGCAATCGACTCCGCGTCGAGCTCGAGCTGGTTGGCGTTCCAGTTCGCCTCCAGATGCGCGATGTGGCGGGTGCCGGGAATCGGCACGACCTGCTTGCTGAGCACCCAGGCGAGACTCACCTGTGCGATGCTCACGCCGAGCCGCTTGGCGACCTGCTCGATCGTTGCGCGGCGCTGAGTGTTCGCCGCGACCGCGTCCGGCTGGAAGCGCGGATGCTGACGTCGGCGGTCGTCGGGATCGCTGATCTCCGAACCGGCAAGGAAGCCGCGACCGAGCGGGCTATAAGCGACGAAGCCGATGCCGAGGTCGCGCACCGTCGGCAGGATTTCGGCCTCCACATCGCGCGTCCACAGCGAATATTCGCTTTGCAAAGCCGTCAGCGGATAGGTGGCGTGCGCGCGGCGGATCCCCTCCGCCGTCGCTTCGGAGACGCCGACCCCGCCGATTTTACCCTCGTCAACCAGCCGGCCGAGTTCGCCGACCGAGTCCTCGATCGGAATGTCGGGATCTACGCGGTGTAGGTAATACAGATCGATATGATCGAAACCGAGCCGGACGAGGCTCGCTTCGACCGCGTCACGCGGGCTGACCGGCACGACATCGCGCCCGCCCCCGTTCGGTCGGTGTACGAACTTGCTGGCGACGACCAAATTCGCGCGACGATCCGCCAGCGCGCGGCCGAGCAAGCGCTCGTTATGCCCCGCCCCGTAGCCGGTCGCAGTGTCGAAGAAAGTGACGCCTAGATCGATTGCGCGGTGGACCGTCGCGATCGAAGCTTCATCCTCGGCCGCACCGTACACGTTGGAAAGCCCCATTGCGCCATAGCCCTGGCGGCTGACTTCAAGGTTTCCGATACTTGGCATGATGTGACTCCTGACCCGGGTGTGACGCCGCCAGACTGCGCCAATCCACCGGCTATCCGAACCAAGGATAACTTGAGTCGGCGCTAGAATCCATATCAAACAAGTATGATATAAACGATAGGCTCAGAAGCTAGGTGCCGGCGTTCGCGCGCGTGACCGTTAGGAGCGAAAGCCGCGCAAAACCGCGCCTTTCTGCTGCTTCAGCAGCCGGAGCCGGAGTTACAAAACGGTGGCAAACACAAAATCTACGCCGTGGCAAAGATTCAATTCCCATTGACTTAATATATTTTGAAGATGAGCCTTGGCCTTCGGGTTGGCGGTGGTGAGCGCACCTGTGCCGGGCGTGAGCGTCGGCCATCGAACACGCTCGTCGTCGGTCGGAAGCGCTCCCGAGAAGAGCGGCCGACGCCACCCCGTCAATCGCAATCGCAGGTCATGGGAGGCCACCTTGAAAAGAACGAGTCACGCTGCCTTGTTGTCGACGATCGCCCTTGCGGTCGGATTGGCCGCCCCGGCACATGCCGCAAACGTCGAGCCGCCCGCCAGCGCCCCCGAACCCGTCGCCGCGGGCGCCCCGTCGCCCGAGGCCGGGAGCGACATCGTCGTCACGGCACGCCGCACCGTCGAGCGCGCGCAGGATGTTCCGATCGCGCTTTCGGTGCTGACCGGCGGAACTCTGGAACGACGCGGCGGCTACACGCTGAGCGATGTCCAGTTTCAGACGCCGAGCCTCACCGCCTACAATTCCAACCCGCGCAACTCGTCGATCGGCATTCGCGGTATCGGGGTGTCGTCGGCATCGGACGGGCTGGATACGTCGGTCGGCGTCTATATCGACGGAGTCTATCTCGGTCGCCCCGGCATGGCGCTGGCCGATCTGATCGACATCGACCGGGTCGAGGTGCTGCGAGGTCCGCAAGGCACGCTGTTCGGCCGCAACAACTCGGCCGGCGTGCTGAACATCACCACGCGCAAGCCCGAATTCACCTTCGGGGCCACCGCCGAGGTTTCGGCCGGCAACTATAACTACAATCAGGAGCGCGTGAGCGTCACCGGGCCGCTGCTTGATGGATTGCTCGCCTTCCGCGTCACCGGATTCAACACGCGCCGCGATGGCGTGCTCGACAACATCAAGACCGGCGCAAGCGCCAACGGCGTCGGTCGGAGCGGCGGCCGCATTCAGTTGCTGGCGACACCCGCAAGCAACCTCACTGTCCGCCTGTCCGGAGACTTCTCGGTCGAGGACGACAGCTGCTGCGTCAGCGCAACCAAGCTGGTGCTCCCGGCGAGCCTCAGTGCCACCACGGCACGCACGCTACAGGCGCTCGGCGCACTCGGCTACACGCCAGCCCGCAGCCTCGACTTTACCCAGAACAACTCGCCGCAGAACATGAAGACCGACCAGAAGGGCGTCTCGCTGCAAGCCGACTGGGATTTTGGCGCGGCAACGCTCACATCGATCTCGGCTTGGCGGTACTGGCACTTCAATCCGCTGCAAGACAGCGACGGCACGCCGCTCGACGTCATCCAGGTCAACGTGGCGCAGACGCGCGACCAGCAGCTTTCACAGGAGCTGCGGCTTTCCTCGAAGCCTAGCCGCCTTACCTGGCAGATTGGCGGATATCTGTTCCATCAGGTTTTGCGCGATCACTTCATCCTCAACCAGTTCGGGTATGACGCGAGCGCGTTCTACACCACATATGCACGACTGGCGAACCCGGCGGCGGCTGCGATCACCATCGCGCCGGGGTCGCAGTACCTCGACGACGTGCGTAGCACGGTCGACAGCGTCGCCGTGTTCGGGCAGGCCAATTACAAGATAACCGACCGGCTGACGTTGACCGGCGGCATCCGCTACACGCACGACAAACGCTACGGAAAATCGGACACCTCGACGGTCGGAACACCCTATGCCGCCACCTCGATCCCGTTCCACTACGATGTGTCGGTGACCGGCGACAATGTCTCGTATCTCGCGACGCTCGCATACAAGATCACCGACGATGTGCTGGCTTATGGTTCCTATTCGACCGGCTATAAGGGCGCCGGGCTCAACCTCAACTCCGCGGTATCGGCCGGCACGCCGCTCGTGCTCGCCCCGGAAAAGGTGAAGAACTGGGAAGCCGGCATCAAGAGCCAGCTTTTCGACAAGCGGCTGACGCTTAACCTCAGCGCCTTCTCAACCGATCTGTCGGGCTTGCAGGCGAATATCGTGCCGACCAATGGCAACCGATCGTACCTCGCCAATGTCGGCGACGTGCGCGCGCGCGGTGTCGAGCTGGATGGCTCACTGGTCGTGACGCCCAACCTGACGATCGATGGCAACGCCTCGTACAACGACGCGAAGTATAAAAGCTATGTGAACGCTCCCTGCCCCGTCGGTGTGACGGGGATCTGCGACCTGACCGGCAAGCCGCTGTTCCAGGCGCCGAAATGGGTCGCGAATGCCTCAGTCGAGTACCACGTCGAGTTCGCGGGCGGCGTGCGGCCTTACGCGATCGCGCAGATCAGCTACCGGTCGAGCACATTTGGTACCGCCGACGACGGGCCGTACAGCCGCATCAATCCCTATGCTTTGGCGAACTTCCGGGTGGGCGCGACGTTCGGCAACGACCGGTACGATCTGTCGGCCTGGATCAACAATGCGTTCGACAAAGAGTATTTCCAGAACCTGTCCACCACCGCGATCGTCGGTGCATCGCCATTCGCTTATGCCGGGCAGCTCGGCACCCCACGGACGGGTGGCGCCACGTTCCGAGCCAGCTTCTGAGCCCGGTATGCGAAGCGGTGCCATCCAAGGGAATAACAGCGAGCAGGCGCTTGTCATATCAACCGCGCGAGGACCCAGAAGTGGAAGTTCGGGCCGCCCTGCTCGCTTCCCAACTTCGGTCGTTCATTCATGTGAACTGATCCATTGCCGTAAGCGGAGTGTCGAGGGCGCGGAACGGCGAAAAGTGGGACATTGCTGCCGTTGCTTGGTCAAGATCTAGAAGTCTGACTTCGCCATAAGCCGTCCTCTCGACGCCTTGGCTCGAGACACGCCATCCAAAAGAGGAACCTCTCAGAAGACTGCCGACAGTCTCCTGCACGGCTGCTCATCTGTCAGTTCACCAGCCCGTCCAGCCGATAGCGCGACACATACGCACGCGCGAGTTGGACGGGCAGAATGCGCGACGGCTGTTCACCGGCCAGCGAGGCCAACCTGCTCCGTCGCCCAAGCACGGACTTATAGAGCCTAAGATTGCGGCAACCTGTCGCGGGTGGGCGCGCCAGCTGTCCCGACCCGGCCCATCCGGCGGTCGCGTCGCCGCATCTAAGCGCGCGGCCATCGCGTCGTTCCAACGTGCCGACAAGGCATTCATGAAACAGGATATGTACTGTATTTCGGCCGAGCCGATTTTCTCCCCTTCGCCCTGTGACCGGTCGGCCCCGTCCGGCGAATATGCAGAAAGACAATAATGCATATTGTCGCGGTGCGAGGCTTACTAAGATGACGACACCGTTACCCGTAGACGTGTGGGTAACCGAGGATGGGCAGATCCGGCAGGAGCTGCTCGCAAACGGTCGCTATGACGAGGCGCGCGGGGAGGAGCGGAGCGCCTATCAAGGCCGCTACGAGATCGACGGCACGCATATTCATTATCGGGACGTTACCGGCTTCGAAGCCGACGGCGACTTCATCGGCGGGGTGCTGCATCATATCGGGCTGCGCTTCCACTGGGAAACGCCTGCCGCCTGAGCGATCTGCGCCGCTACCGCTCCACGGGCGCGGGCTCCCCTTCTCCATCGAAAGTACAATTTTGCGAAAAGCTCTCTTCCTCGCGATGGCCGCAATGGCGTTGATCGGCGCGGCAACGCCGGAAACGCGCGTAGCGGTGTCTTTGCCCGGGGAACCGGGCGCCGATGCGCACGGTCGCCTGTTGCTGTTCGCGGAAGCGGCGACAGCCGAAAATGAGAAGGCGGACGCTGTCGATACGGACGCGGCCAATTGGGACGACGTGCGTGTCGCCGCGCGCGACGTGGCGAGCTTTGATCCCGCGCGCCGGGTGATGATCGACGTGGAGGATACTGCCTTCCCGCAAGCCTCCCGCGCCTTTCCGCCCGGCGACTACCGGGTGCAGGTCGTGCTCGATCGCAACGGCGACTATGCCTATGCTGGGCGCGCGCCGGGCGATCTCGTCTCGAAGGTGGTGACGCTGCATTTCCCACTGGCGACCGTCCCGGCGATTCAGCTCGACCACGATATGCCCCCGGAACCCGCCCAGTTCGACACGACCGCAATATCGCCGGTGGCGGCCGCGCAGATCCTCGCATCGCGCCCGCACCTGCACGATGAGCGCATCGCCTCCAGCGCGCTGACGCGCTTTCGGGGCACCCCCCGGACAATCGCCGCCTGGGTGCTGACGCCGCCGGGCTATGATCCGAACGCACGCAAGACCTATCCGACCGTCTATCTGGCGGGTGCGTTCGGCGTCTCGCACAAGCTCAATGGCCAGCAACTCTCGCGGGTATGGCATCTGATGGAGACCGGCGAGATTCCGCCAATGATCTGGGTCGCGCTCGATCATGGCTCGCCGGTCGGCACCACCGAATTCGCCGACAGCGTCAATAACGGCCCGTGGGGTCAGGCGCTGGTGGCCGAAGTCATCCCGACGCTCGAGGCCCGCTATCGGATGGACGCCAGGCCGTCCGGCCGGTTCCTGACCGGGCACAGTTCGGGCGGCTGGTTCGCGCTGTGGGCGATGGTGCGCTACCCGTCCGTATTCGGCGGCGCATGGCCCACCTCGCCCGACCCGGTCGACTTCCGGGCGTTTCTCGGCGTCGATCTCTATGCGCCCGGCGCCAATCTCTACCGCGACGCGGCCGGGACTCCGCGCCCGATGGAACACAACGGAGACACGGTGCGCACGACAATCGAGCGCTTCGCACAGGATGAGGCGGTGCTTGGACCGGAGGGCGGGCAGCTCCGCTCGTTCGATTGGACGTTCTCGCCGCGCGGCGTGGACGGCAAGCCCGTGCCGCTGTTCGATCGCGTCACCGGGGCCGTCGATCCCGCCGTCGCGGCCTATTGGCGCGACCATTACGATATCGGGCACATGATCGAGACCGACTGGCCCCGCCTGAAGCGCGACCTGGACGGGAAGGTTCATATCGCTGTCGGTGCGGCGGACTCCTACTATCTCGATAGCGCCGTGCACCGGCTCGAGGCCGCCTTCCGCACGGTCGGTGGCCGAGCCGACTTCACCTACGTGCCCGGCGCCTCGCACGCCTTCAATGCGGTCTACGCGCGCGGTGGCGATCGCAGTGCGTATTGGAAGGAAATGACCGCCGCCATGTACGCGATCGCGCGACCGGGCGGCCTTGATGCTAAGGCGCATGGCTCCAGCGGGGGAGAAGCCGAATGACCGATCAGAGCCTCCAGCCTCTTACCGAGCAAGCCGCCGATCCGGCACCGAAGAAGGTGCGGATCCAGTCGCTGGATGTCATCCGCGGGCTGGCGATCCTCGGCATCCTTGCGGTCAATGCGGACGGCTATGCCGCGCCGCAATCTGCGTCGCTCAAGCCCGACATGTGGCTGTTCCCGAACCAGGACTGGTCCGCCGCCTCCTACTGGATCATGGACACCTTCTTTCACGAGAAGTTCCTGACAATCTTCTCGATGCTGTTCGGGATCTCGCTGTTCCTCGTCGGCGGCGAGTGGTCGGACCGGCGGAAGAGCCGCATCCTCGCGCGTCGGCTCGCGATCCTGTTCCTGTTCGGAATGCTCCACGGCTTCGGCATCTGGTGGGGCGACATCCTGTCGCTCTACGCAGCGACGGGCGCGATCATGTTCTTCTGTCGATCGTGGCCGCCACGCTTGCTGCTAGCGGTGGGCGTGGTGCTCTATGCGAGCATCGCGCTGTCCTCGATCCTCCCCACGGTGCCGCCGAAGCCGCACGCGGCGGCGGTCGCATCGGCCAGCGCCGACGCGCCAGCCGCCGCGATAATCGCGCGCAAGGCGCGCGTGGCGGCCTCACTCGCCGATGCGAAGGACTCGTGGGCGGGTGCCTACCGGCAGAACACGCGCTCCTATCAGAAATTGCTGTCCGGTGACGTTTCGCTCATTCCCCAGACGCTGGCGCTGATGATGATCGGCCTAGCGCTCTTCCGGACCGGCTTTCTCGCGGGGCGGCTTTCCGGCCGCCGCTATGCCGTGACGGCCATCATCGGACTGGTGACGCTTGTCCCGATCGGTTGGCTGTGCTGGCAGACGAGCGTTCTCGGGCGATCGATCCATGGCGAGCACGGCATGGTGCTGCTGCTCTCGCCGCTCGTCGCGCTCGGCTATGTCGGCATGCTCGTGCTGCTGATGCGATCGCGCTGGGCCGGCATGCTGTCGCCGTTATCGGCAGCCGGCCGCATGGCCTTCACCAATTATCTTACGCAATCGATCATCATGACCAGCATCTTCTACGGTGGCCGGGGTGCGCTAATGGGCGAGATCGATCGCCCCGGCCTCTGGCTTATCACCATCTTGATCTGGATGCTGCAACTCGTCTGGTCGCCGCTATGGCTCCGGCATTTCGAGATGGGGCCGTTCGAATGGGTCTGGCGCTGCCTCACGCTGGGCAAGCAGGTGCCGCTGCGGAAGGCGCCTGCAGGCGCGGCGACCGTCACCTGACGGTTCGGCGCGCCCTATCGTGCCTCTATCGTCCCGCGCGCAGCAGCGTGCGGATGCTCGCCGCAAGCGTGCTGGCTGCGCTCGCATGATGCCGCTCCAGCGTGCGGGCGAGTAGCACGATCCGGGAAGTCGGCAGCTCCGGCAGGCCGCTGTGGTCGGCATAGGGCGGCAGTCCGATCGCCGTCAGGCGGCCGAGCGGCGCGATCCCTGCGCCGGCGCGCACGGCAGCCGCCAGCGTTAGGCAGCTCCCGCCCGTAAACGCTTCCCGCCATGCCAGGCCGGTCTTCTCGATCGCGGAGATGGCGGTGGCCCGCACGCCGCACGGCGGCGGCAACAGGACTAGCGGCAGGGTATCGCCCCTTGGAGCTTCGCCGTACCAGTCGAGGCCATCTTCGCCGAGCACCTCGCCATCGCTGCCCCCACCATCGCGGCGGATGACGGCAAAGTCGATCTCCTTGCGCTCGTAGAGGTCGCGCATCTCGTGCGAAAGGCCGAGGCGGACCGTCAGCCGGGTTCGCGCCGGCAGCCCGTGCCGCAGCGCGCACAGCATCTCGTCGAGCGAGGCGCCGAGCACATGATCGCTGATCCCGAGCGAAACGGACGGCGCATCGCCCTTTTCGTCCATCAGCGCCGCCTCATGCGCCGCCAACAGAGTACGCGCGTGGTCGAGGAATATTGCGCCCGCCTCGGTGAGGCGGACATGGCGCGGCGAGCGATCGAGCAACTTGCGACCGAGCCGGGCCTCCAGCGCCTTGATGCGCTGGCTGACGACCGGCTGGACCGTCCCGGCCGCCTCGGCCGCGCGAGTGAGATTGCCGAACTCGCTGACCAGAACAAACAGGCGGACGGATTCTAAATCGAGCATCATTGCGGTTCACGATGATAGAAATCGAAATTCATCGTATTTATATATCGTCGGACAGATCCCATCAAGGGGCCGGAAGGAGACGCCCATGCCCATGATTAATGTTCGCTACGTCACGCCGAAGCAGATCGAGGATCCGCGTTCAGACATCGCCACCCTCGCGGCACGTCTCGGTCACGAGATCCTCGGCAAGGATGCCGGCGTCACCGCCGTGCTCGCTGAGGCAGCCGACCCGAACGGCTGGTTCATCGCCGGCAAGCGGCCGACCGACGAGGGGCTGGCCGCGTTCTGGCTCGACATCAAGATCACCGCCGGCACGAACACCAAGGACGAGACTACCGCCTTCGTGAAGGCGATGTACGAGGGGATGGCGTCGATCCTCGGCCCGCTGCACGAAGAATGCTATGTGCTGGTTCACGCCGCCGATGGCGACGCTTATGGCTATGGCGGGCGGACCCAGAACGGTCGCTGGGCTGCCAGCCATCCGGGGTGAGGAGGATCAGGGCATCAGGACGTCGATGCACTTTTTTCGCAGGCCGGTGACCGGCCCGGTGCCATTACCGAATAAGAGATCATGCGCTTCCCTGCTCTCTCGAAGCTGATCAGCACACCGACCGGTTCGGCGCCTGACGCGCCGGGCCGGTCGGGGCCGTCTGACGGCGATGCTTGGGGCGCCCTTATGGAGGCCGCCCAGAAGGGCCATGGCGGCGCGTATCAGCGGCTGCTCGGTGAGCTGTCCAAGTGGCTGCAGCGCTATTTCCAGCGCCGTCTGCCAGCCGCGGACGTCGATGACGCCGTGCAGGAAACACTGATGGCGATCCACCGGCGTCGCCACACCTTTGATCCGCGCTGTCCGCTCGGGCCCTGGGTCGCGGCCATCGCCAAGCGCAAATGGATCGACCAGCTCCGCAGCATCGCGCGTCGCCCAAGCGACGAGCTGCCCGACGATATCGCCGCCGAGGATCATGAGACGGCGGTCACCAGCGCGTCAGTGCTCGCCAGCCTGCTTGACCAGTTGCGGCCCGCCCAGGCGCAGGCGATCCTGCTGGTCAAGGTGCAGGGCTACAGCATCGAGGATGCGTGCCACGAGACCGGCCTTTCAGCCTCGGCGGTCAAGATGAACATCCACCGCGGGCTCGCTCGCCTCACCGCCTTCATAGAGACCTGCGATGACCTCGACTGACTCCCTCATTCGCGACCTGTCGGCCGACCTGTCGCCCGTCCAGCGCCGCAATGGGCGGTGGGAAGTCGGTGCGCTTGTGGCGGTCGGTGGCATCGAACTGGCGCTGATCCTGATGTCCGGCCACATGCGCCACGACATGAGCCACGTCATCCTGTCGCCGTTCATGGTCTGGAAGATCAGCAGCCTCACGCTGCTCGCCGGTCTGTGCTGCACGATCGCGATGCGGTCGTTCACGCCGCCGGTCACGTCGCGCCGCGAGTTGCTGGTGGTGGCGGGCGTTGCGGTCATCGCGATCCTCGCCGGTATCGTCGCAACCCCGGATGCTGAGGCCAGCCGATCGCTGATCGAACGACTAGCACCAGTGCGGGGCGTGTTCTGCGCTGGCGCGATCGTAGTTCTCTCGGCGCCGACCGTTACCTTGCTCGCCGTGCTAATGCGGCGTGCGGCGCCGGTGCAACCGCGCCGAAGCGCGCTCGCGGCAGGTCTGGCGGCCTCGACAGTCGGTGCGTTGGTGTTCACCGCCTGCTGCCCGATGAACGACCCGTTCTACATCATCGTCTGGTACGCAATCGGCGTCGGCGCGGTGGCTGCGGCCGCCCGCTGGCTGCTGCCCTGGCGGTTCCGCCTGTAACGACCCGCGGCACCGTCGCCGCATCATTTGATGCCCGCCTTCAAGCCCGTCGCCTGTCGCGACGGAATAGCGAGACGCGCGTCTCCAATGCCTGGAAGGAATGTGTCATGACCCCGAGTGTTTCGATTGCATCTCAAGGCGCACTCACGTCCGGTCCCTCGCACTGGCTCAAGCGCTATTATACCGCGCGGACCGTCTTCTCGGTCCTCTGGGTCGCGCTCGCTTTCACCGTGGGCAAGATGCAGCCGATGGTCGGCATCGTGCTGCTCGTCGCCTATCCGCTGTGGGATTGCCTTGCGAACTATGTCGATGCCTCGCGCAACGGCGGCCTGCGCGCCAACCCCAGCCAGTTGCTCAACACGGTCGTCAGCGCGATCGTCGCGATTGCCGTCATTGCGACCCTCAAGCCCGATCTCCATGCCACGATCGGCGTGATCGGCGTCTGGGCCGGCCTGTCGGGCATCCTCCAGCTCGCGACCGGCGTCCGCCGCTGGCGCACCGCGAGCGCGCAGTGGCCGCAAATCCTGAGCGGGGCGCAGTCCTGCCTGGCCGCCACGCACTTCGTCATAAAGGCGACAAGCATGGCTTCGGTGCTGAGCGTGGCGGATGTCGCGCCCTATGCCGCCTTCGGTGCGCTCTACTTCGCCATCTCCGCCGGCGTTCTCGCATTCAAACGGTGAGCTGCCTCTGATCGTCGCCCGCGAAGGGCGGCGTTCGTCTCTCGAAGGGGATATCGATGTGGATCGTCGAACCATGTTGGCAGGCACGGCCGCCGCTGCCGCGACGCTCGCATTACCCGCCGTCGCACGCATCGAGCCTGCGGCGAAGAACGCTGCCCGCAATGTCGTGCTCGTCCACGGCCTGTTCGCCGACGGCTCCTGCTGGTCCGATGTGGTCGGCCGGCTCCAGTTGTCGGGCTTGAACGTGACTACGATGCATAACCCGCTGACCACGCTGACCACGCTGGCCGAGGCGGCCGATGCGGTCCGCCGCGCGCTGGCGCGAACCGAAGGGCCGACCTAGCTGGTGGGCCACAGCTTCGCGGGAACGATCATTACCGAGGTCGGCGACGCCCCGAACGCCTCCGCACTCGTCTACATCGCTGCTCGCGCGCCCGACGCCGGCGAGGATCATGCCGCGCTTGGCAGGAGGTTCGCCTCCGCACCCGCGACCGCCGGCATCGTGTTCGACGGCGACGAGGGTCGCCTTAGTGAGGACGCCTTCCTGCACGATTTCGCGCAGGAAGTTCCGCTCGCCCGCGCCCGCATCCTCTACTCGACGGCAAGAAGCCTGAGCCGCTCAAGTCGTCCGTGTAAGCCGATCGAACAGCTTTTGACCCAATTGCCGACATCCGAGGCCGAATCTCGCCGTCCCAACTCCGGCCATTTGTTCAGCTGACTATAAAGTAGCTTATCGCACCTCCACGAGGTGAGTGCCTGAGGGCTGCAGCGTGAAGACGCAGCGCTTTTCGAGAAAGAGCTCAATCACCGCCGCGGCCGTCAAGCTGTGCTGACTCGGCTTGACGGTCGTGAAGCTGCCGCCGCCGGCGAGGGCGAATGGCAGCAGCAGCTGATCCGCCAGGTACGGCCCGGCGAACGCGTCGGAGGCGAGATAGCCTGCCATTCGGCCCGCTGCCGTCTGCGCGACCCGTTCCGCCGATACGCCGAGCTTACCAAAGCCGCTAACCACCTCCGTCACCTGTTCGAAAGCGGCTTCCAGCAGCAGGATGTTGCCCGGACCCTGGCTCTCGGGCAGTTCGCGGACCGCGAACGCCTCCTCCGACCAGTCGGCGAGCAGCTTCTTCGCGGTCGCGATCTCGCGATCGGCGACGCCGGGCGGGATGGCCGCGAACATTGCCAGCGCTGACCGGGTGAGCGGTGCGCCTCGATCGAGGCAGTCGATAGACCTTAGCGGCGCTGGCGTGATATCCACCTCGATCCTTCCGCCGCCACGCGGGTAGAAGCCGGGCCGCACCAACCGCGCTGTAACGGTAGGCCCCATCCGGTTGATGATCGGCAAGAAGCTACGGGCGATGAAATCGAATGGCGGCGCCAGCATGTTGTGCGTACCGCCTTCGAGCACCAACCGCGACGGCGCATTCGAGATCGCCAGCGGCATCAGCACTGTCTGAAGTACCAGGCCCGTCGATCCCGCAGTGCCGACGGCGAAGTGGTATTCGCCCGGCGCGACCGGACCGGGGCGGAAGGTTACCGCCGACGCGCCAACGGTCAGCCCTTCGCATTCAGCTCCGCCGATCGCGCATGCCGCCTCGATCGCGGTGACGTGCTGGCGCATCAGCCCTGGCTTCTCACGGCCGCCCCTCACGTTGGTGATCCGGAACGGTGTACCCGTGACGAGCGCCAGCGCGCACGCGTTGCGCACCACCTGTCCGCCGCCTTCCCCCTCCGAACCATCGATCTCGATCATATTCTGTCTCGCATTGGGTGGTGTGCGTCAGCCCTTGACGCACACCACCTGCTTCAGTGTGTGGACGATCTCGACGAGATCGGCCTGCGCCGCCATCACCGCCTCGATCGGCTTGTAGGCGCGGGGACTCTCGTCGATCACCCCCTCGTCCTTGCGGCAGGCCACGCCTGCGGTCGCGGCCACGTGCTCCGCCACCGTGACTTCGCGCTTCGCCTGCGTCCGGCTCATCACCCGACCAGCGCCGTGCGAGCAACTGTCGAACGACTCCTTGTTGCCAAGGCCGCGCACGATGAACGACTTGGCGCCCATCGAGCCCGGGATGATTCCCATCACGCCTTCCGCCGCGCGCACCGCACCCTTGCGGGTGACGAGCACGTTCTGGCCGAAGTGGTTCTCCCGGCGAACGTAGTTGTGATGGCAGTTGATGGCCTCAAGCTCCGCGTCGAACGGCTTGGCGATGACGCCGCGTATGGCGCGTATCACGTTTGTCATCATCATCCGCCGGTTTAGCGCCGCATAGTCCTGCGCCCACCCGACCGCCTCGACATAGTCGTCGAAGTGTTCGGTCCCTTCCGGGAAATAGGCGAGATCCTCGTCGGGAAGGTTCAGGAACCACTTGCGCATATCCTGCTTCGCCAGCTCGATGAAAAAGGTGCCGATCGCGTTGCCGACGCCGCGCGAACCCGAGTGAAGCATCACCCAAACGCGCTGCTCGGTATCGAGGCAAACCTCAATGAAGTGATTGCCTGTCCCCAGCGTGCCGAGATGGACCAGGTTGTTAGTCTTGGCCAGCTTCGGATACTTGGCGACGATCTGTCCAAACCGGCCAGCGAGCGTCGCCCAGGCCTCTACGATCTCGACGGGCGGATCACCCCACGACCCCGGATCGCGCTTGCCCATCTTCACATCGCGGCCGACGGGTACCGCCCGCTCGATCGCGGCGCGCACGCCTTCCAGATTATCGGGCAGGTCGCTCGCCATCAGGCTCGTCCGCGCCGCCATCATGCCGCAGCCGATGTCGACGCCAACCGCTGCCGGGATCACTGCGCCTTTGGTCGCGATGACCGAACCGACGGTTGCACCAATGCCGACATGGACGTCGGGCATGACGGCGACGTGCTTGAACACGAACGGCATCTTCGCCGCCGACGCGAGCTGCACCCGCGCCTTGTCATCGACCGGGACGCCGCGCGTCCACATCTTGATCGGGACGCCGCCCTCGACGGTCTGGACATCATAGTTCGCGATCATGTTTGCCTCCGGTGATCTCTGCGTTTGGGGCGACCGGCCAATTCCAGCCGCCCCGGCCGCGTTGTCGGACCGTTCGATACCATTCGATCCGACGCGATCTCCAAAGCATCGGTTGTGCCAACTTCCGGTGTCTGCACCAACTTTTGACTAACGGTCTGTAATTGAGCGACATTATTTTTGAGGGCAGCATACTGTCGTTCTTTGGCCGACAACAAACGTGAGTGACAAGGATACCGACTTATCTTATCGTATAACCATGAAGCCGCTGGTAGTGATCGGGTTCCTTGGTTCCACGCTGGATGGCAGCAAGCACGACGCCTCCCGCTGGAACAAGTGGCGGCCATCCGTGGGCCTCGCCATGCATGAGGATCTGCGGATCGATCGTTTCGTCCTCATCCACGGCACCCCGCACCAGCGGCTTGCCGACTTCGTTGCGCGGGACATTGCGTCGGTCTCTCCCGAAACGAGCGTCGAGCCGCACCTGATCGACTTCGCCGATCCATGGGATTTCGAGGAGGTTTACGGCAAGCTGCTCGACTTCGCTCGCGGCTGGCCGTTCGATCCTGAGGCGGAGGACTATCTCGTCCACATCACCACCGGCACTCACGTCGCCCAAATCTGCCTCTTCCTCCTGACCGAGGCGCATTACCTGCCCGGCCGCCTGCTCCAGACGCAGCCCCGACGAGGAACGGCCGAGCCGGCGGGGACGTGGAACGCGATCGACCTCGACCTGTCGCGCTACGACAGCATCGCGACGCGCTTCGCCGCCGCGAGCGCGGAGAGCACATCGTTTCTAAAGTCCGGCATTGAGACGCGAAGCGCCGTGTTCAACGCCATGATTGACGAGATCGAGCAGGTCGCGACCCGCAGCCGCTCACCGGTGCTGCTGATGGGACCGACGGGGGCTGGGAAGAGCCAGCTGGCCCGGCGCATCTATGATCTGAAGCGGCTGAAGCATCAGGTAAAAGGCGCCTTCGTCGAGGTGAACTGCGCGACGCTGCGTGGCGACAGCGCGATGTCGGCGCTCTTCGGGCACAAGCGAGGCGCGTTCACCGGCGCCGCCGCCGACCGCGCCGGGCTGCTGCGCACGGCGGATGGCGGCATGCTGTTCCTCGACGAGATCGGCGAGCTCGGGCTGGACGAGCAAGCCACCATTCTGCGCGCGATCGAGGACAAGAGATTTCTACCAGTCGGTGCCGACAAGGAGGCCGGGTCCGACTTCCAGCTCATCGCGGGCACCAATCGCGACCTCGCGCAGGCCGTCGCGGAGGGCCGTTTTCGTGACGACCTCTACGCCCGCCTCAACCTATGGACCTTTACGCTGCCAGGCCTCGTCGATCGGCGTGAGGATATCGCACCCAATCTCGATTACGAACTCGACCGCTTCGCTGAGCGCGAGGGCACACGCGTCACCTTCAACAAGGAGGCGCGCGATCGCTATCTCGCCTTTGCGGGAGGCCTCGACGCGCGCTGGACCGGCAACTTTCGCGATCTCGCCTCCAGCGTGACCCGCATGGCAACGTTCAGTCCGAAAGGCCGCATCGACGCCACTTGCGTCGAGGCGGAGGTTATCCGGCTGAAGCGGCTGTGGTCGGTTGGATCGGCACCGGACGACGGGTTGGTCGAAGTACTGTCGCCAGACCGCGTCGGGACGCTTGATCCGTTCGACCGTGTTCAGCTGGCCCACGTCGTGGAGATCTGCCGACGCAGCCGCTCGCTCTCCGAAGCCGGCCGCACGCTGTTCGCCGCATCGCTAGCGAAGCGCGCGTCCTCCAACGATGCCGACCGCCTGCGCAAGTACCTTCAGCGGTTTAATCTGACATGGCAGGAACTGCGTGATCGAGCGTAAGTTCGCCAATAAGCATCAGACGCGGCCACTCGGACCCAGAAGCGGCCACTCCGACTTAATTTTCAGCGTCCGAGAACCGGACGTTCATTCAGGCGCCACGACGGCTAGGCTCGGTCAAGAACAGAAGGAGCGCGGCTGTGACCAGCGCGGCTCCAAGGGCCGCTGTCGCTGTCCAACCCCCTTTGTCGAAGCTCAAGGTGGCGAGCGTAGATCCGAGCGCTCCAGCCAGAAAAACAACCGTCATGTAGACGGCATTGATGCGCCCTCGCGCCTCGGGCAGGATGGAGAACAGCACCCGTTGACCCAGCACCTGGTTCATCTGGGTTGCGGCATCGAGCAGCACGGCCGCCGCAGCCAGCAGGATCAGCGCATCGGCCGCCGCCGCCCAGCCGGCGACGAGGAAGGCTGCAATGGCCGAAGCCAGCGCCACCGCTGTGCCTGCCCGTATATGGCCGCGATCACCTAGTCTTCCGGCGAACGGTGCCGCGAGCGCGCCTCCAGCGCCAGCGAGCGCAAACAGGGCGATGCCTCCTTGACCAAGGCCAAAGCGTATCGCGAGCAACAACGGCACCGCCGTCCAGAACAGGTTGAACGCCGCGAACATGATCGCCTGGTAGGCAGTTCGTCGTCGGATTGCGGCGGTCTTTACCAAGAGCGACAGGCTCGACAGCAAAAGTTCTCGGTAGCGCATATCGGGCGCGGGGCGCCGCTCCGGCACGAAGCGGAGGATGAGCAGCGCCACCGCCGCCATAGCAATCGCCGACACGCCGAATATCGCGCGCCAGCCGGCCACGGCGGCGAGCCCGTTCGCCAGCGGACGGGCTAGCATAATGCCGCTGATCAATCCGCCCATGATGTTGCCAATGACGCGGCCGCGGCTGTGCTCTGGCGCTAGGTGAGCGGCGAGCGGCACCATGATCTGCGCGCCGACCGAGCAGAAGCCGGTCAGGAAAGAGAACAAGAGGAAGCTCGATGCACCCGCCGCCATCCAGGTGCCGATCTGGCCGAGGCATGCACCTGTCGTCAGCACCAGGATCAGCCGCTTGTTCTCGACCCGATCCGTGAGCGAGACCACGAAGAACAAGCCGGCGCCATAGCCGAGCTGAGGTAACGTGACCACCAGGCCAGCAACTCCACCGTGCAGACCCAGGGCGGGGCTGATCTCACCGATCAGGGCCTGCGCGAAATAGAGGTTCGCCACCATCATGCCACACGCAATGGAGAAGACGGCGGTAAGCCTAGGGCTTATGGCCGTCGGATTGTTTTTGCTATTCATTGGCAGCTGCTCACCGGCTCGTTCTAGAGGCGTCGCCTCCTCGATACGAGGTCGATCAAGTCGAGTACATTCGCGATGCCTTTGCCGCTTCCCCAAACCCGCCGCTTATTCGGGTTACAAAATCAGCTCGGATTCCGCTTGCCGGCCGGCAGGTTTTCGGAACGGGCGGACACCTGACAATCGATGGCAACGCCTCGTACAACGACGCGAAGTACAAAAGCTATGTGAACGCTCCCTGCCCCGTCGGTGTGACGGATCTGCGACCTGACCGGCAAGCCGCTGTTCCAGGCGACGAAATGGGTTGCGAATGCCTCAGTCGAGTACCACGTCGAGTTCGCGGGCGGCGTGCGGCCTTACGCGATCGCGCAGATCAGCTACCGGTCGAGCACATTTGGTACCGCCGACGACGGGCCGTACAGCCGCATCAATCCCTATGCTTTGGCGAACTTCCGGGTGAGCGCGGCGTTCGGCAACGGCCGGTACGATCTGTCGGCCTGGGTCAACAATGCGTTCGACAAAAAGTACTTCCTGAACCTGTCCACCACCGCGATCGTCGGTGCATCGCCATTCGCTTATGCCGGGCAGCTCGGCACCCCACGGACGGGTGGCGCCACGTTCCGAGCCAGCTTCTGAGCCCGGTATGCGAAGCGGTGCCACGATTTAGCGGGACGAGGGATCAATAGCGAGTAGACTCCCGTCGTGGCGATCGCGCAATGACGCGTTTTGCGGCAGTTCGCGCGCGCCGTTTCAATGCTTGAAACGGACAGCCGTTCATGTGGCCCAGTCGGCCGCCTTGGCGTGAATGAAGGCGTGAGTTACCTGCCGCCTCCGAAATCGGGCGGCCTTCATTAGGATCGCCGCGTTCTACTGAGCCCTTTAAGGCGCCGGACAGCATCCGCTCATCGCATGTCTCTGCCATAGCGAACTGGTTAAAAGAGCAATGCCTCGCTCATCATGGTCTAAGCCGCTAGCCTAGTGCAGAACGCCTTGCCAAAATCCACAGCGTTGACCGGCCGACCGACATGCCACCCTTGCGCGAAATCGCATCCGCATTCGATCAGGAAGCCTAGGATCGACTCGTTCTCCACGCCCTCGGCAACCACGCGGAAACCCAGTTCGTGCGCAAGATCCACCGTCGAACGAACCATCGCCTGATCGCTGCGGCTCTCGGCGAGACCGAGGACGAAGCTCTTGTCGATCTTGATCTCCTTGGCCGGCAGTTGCTTGAGGTAGCTCAGCGTCGATTGCCCGGTGCCATAATCGTCGATCGACACTTTGATGCCAAGCGCCGCCAGCGTCTCCAACGCGGCGATCGCCCGCTGCGGATCGGCCAGCGTTGCCGATTCGGTGACTTCGAGCGTCAGCAACGACGACGCGATCACGCCGCTCGCGACGATGTCGCTGACTGCCGCGAGGAACGTCGGGTCGGTGGCGAGCAGCGCCGACACGTTCACGGCGACGTTGATCGGCGTTCCTGCGGCGTGCCATCGTGCGGCGTCGGCAACCGCACGGGACAGGACGAACAGTGTCAGGTCGAGGATGCGGCCGTTCGCCTCCAGCGCCGGAATGAAATCGTCGGGCGGAACGGCGCCGCGCTCGGGATGTCGCCAACGCACCAGCGCTTCGGCTGCGGTGACCTGCCCGCGCGCCAGCTCCAGCTTCGGCTGATAGGCGACCCAGATATCGCCCGCTGCCAAAGCATCGTCCAGTTCCGTCACCAGCGAGAGTTGCCAGTCGCGCTCCCGGTCGATCTTCTCGCTGTACATTTCACAGCGCCGCCCGTGCTGAGCGGCCTGATCGGCGGCGAGGATCGCGTGGTCGACCAGCGTCGATACGTCCGCTCCGTCGGCAGTGCGCGCCAACCCGACCACGCAGCGCAGTTCGAGCCTGCGCCCGGCCACCTCCACCGGCGCGCGCAACAGCGCGATCAAACCCTCGAGATGATCGAGGTACGAGTCCGTCTCGGTGGGTGCGGGCACCCAGGCGAGAATATCGTCTTCCAACCGGGCACATGTGCCCACGCCCGCGGCGGCCAGACGATCCACGACCCGCCCGATCAACTCTGCGGCGCGCGCCTTGCCCAACACACCGGCGGCGTCGCGGTAGTTCTCGATCTGCACCGCCACCACGCCCCAGATCGGCATGCGGGCGGCCATGTGCTCGAAACCGCGGCGGTTGAGCAGCCCGGTATCCTGATCGATCGTTCGCGCTTGCCGGATCGAGTGCAGCGCCGCAGCGAGGACGCTCAGCCCGCCACCGACGAGCAGCGTGCAAAGCGCAGGCACGATCTCGACCGTGCCGAAATGCGCCATCTCAAGGGCGAGCGGCATGATCGCCAGCAGCGATGCTGCGGCGCAAAGCCCCGCCACGTTCACGCGTGGTCTGAAACGCGACACAGCGACGACGGCCAGGATCGCAAAAGCCAGCGGAACGACCATGCCGCGATCCACCGGCGACGAACCGTCCTGAAGTGTCTCCGCGGCGAGCAACTGGATCGTCGCGCCCGGCAGAACACCGTGCCGCGCCATCGGATAGCGATCGCCAAGTTCGATCGCCGTCGCGCCGATCAGCACGGACTTGCCGCGCAGCGCGCCGGGGGGGACGCGCCCTTCGAGCAGATCGACGAAGCTGAAGCTTGGAATGCTGGCAGGATCGATAGCGCCGTCGATCGGGAATTCTTCGCCAACGCTGCCACTTGCCCCGGCCAGGATCGCGCCGATCGACGGGCGCGCCACATGACCAGTTTCAACGCCGAAAGGATATCGCCGCACGATCCCGTCCTGATCCGCATCGATGTTGACGGCGGCGAGTTGCGCGTTCGCGCGCAATGCGGCGATTGGGAGGTTCTCGTAAATCGCGCCGCCATCCGTTGCCGAATATTGCCGGAAGGTCGGCAGGACGATCGGCACCGTGGCGTTTCGGATCGCGGCGGCGAACTTGCGATCCTCAACTGGCGTGCTGCGCGAGGAAAAATCCACGTCGAACGCGATCGTCGCGGCCTGCGCGCGCTCCAGCATGGCGATCGCACGTGCGTGGTAGCTACGCGGCCACGGCCACCGGTCGAGCTTCGCCAGCGATCGAGGATCGACCGCGATCAGCACATAATGGCCGCTGGCGGGCCGTTCGCGGAGTGAATCGCGCACCGCGTGAAGCTGTCGCTCGATCCCGCTGCCATAGCCGGCGATCCCGACGGCGAGCCCGCACAATGCCGCGACAACCGCAATCCCGGCTAGAAGGACATGGCGGCTCAGCGCACCTGTGAACGGTGTGCCGGCAACGGCTTGGCGGTGGTTCATCGGCTCGGGTTAGTCCCGAAATGTTCAAAAACCGTTTTGCTGCTCAGGAGCGGCCGTTACCCTTGCCGTTGTTTGATGTGTTGCCTTGACCGTTGTTCGAGCCGCCGTTGCCGTTGCCGTTGTCGGAACCGACGCTGCCGGTCCCGGCGCCGGCGTCGGCCGCCTTGCTGCCACTCCCATTGTTCGAACCGGTGCCCTGACCATTATTCAATCCGCCATTGCCCTTGCCGTTGTCGGTCCCGGCTTCGGTCGCCGCGTTGCCGTTGCTGGCGCTGGAATTGCCCGACGCATTGCCGTTGCCGTTGTTCGAACCGGTGCTCTGACCGTTGTTAGAACCGCTATTGCCATTGCCATTGCCGTTGCTGGCGCTGGAATTGCCCGACTCATTGCCGTTGCCGTTGTTCGAACCGGTGCCCTGACCGTTGTTCGAACCGCCATTGCCCTTGCCGTTGTCGCTCCCGGCTCCGCTCGCCGCGTTGTCGTTGCTGGCGCTGGAATTGCCCGACGCATTGCCATTGCCGTTGTTCGAACCGCTGCCCTGACCGTTGTTCGAACCGCTATTGCCATTGCCGTTGTCGCTCCCGGGTCCGCTCGCCGCGTTGCCGTTGCTGGTGCTGGAATTGCCCGACGCATTGCCGTTGCCGTTGTTCGAACCGGTGCCCTGACCGTTGTTCGAACCGCTATTGCCATTGCCGTTGTCGCTCCCGACTCCGCTCGCCGCGTTGCCGTTGCCTGCACTGGCATTGCCCGACCCGTTTGCGTTGCCATTGTTCGCGCCTGTGCCCTGGCCATTGTTCGAGCCGCCGTTGCCGTTGTCGGCGCCCATGCCGCCGCCAGCGCTGGAGTTGCCGGTGGAAGCGCCAGGATTGCCGGAAGCGTTTCCGCTTCCCCTGCCGTCCGCGCCCGATCCGGCCGCCGTACCAGTGGCGGCGGCAAGCCGCATTTCTGCGGGAGACTGCGAGACCCCGACCAACGCCGCACCGATCCCCGTGCTGCCCGAAACGAGGCCGTCGCTGAGCGCGGCGATCTGCTTCGGGCTCTCCTCGACCGCCTGCGCAATCACCTCCGGTCCGTTGCTCTGCGAGATCGGGGTCGACAGCAGCTCCGACACCGGGACTTCCGACGCCGCCTCGGCGATGACCGCCATACTCGGCGCGGCCGGCGCCGCAGCGAGCGGCGCAGCGCTGGCTCCGGGCGTGTTGCCAGTGGGGGCAGCCGCCGCCGGACCGCTCGAGCGAAGCACTTCGGTGGTTCTGCCCTGCACCGTCAACTGGCCGAGATCGGTCGCGCCGACCATCGCGATATTGCCCGGTTCGATCAGCCGGTGCGCGCCGCCATCGACCGTCGCGACTTCGACCGCGCCCTCAATCACCTGCACCGACGCGCCGCCATCATCGACCGTAACGCTGAAGGTGGTGCCTTTGACGACCGCCGCGAGATACGCCGTCTGCACGCCGAAATGCGGCGCCGTACCCTTTTTGACGCTGAACACGACGTTGCCGAACTTCTCCAGGAATTGCATCAAGCCGCCCGATGCCTGCGCATCCGCCACCTGTAGCCGGCTGTTCGGTGCGACTACGGCATATTGGTCGCCGTTCACCAGGACTGCGCGCGCGTTTTGCGAGGTCGACACCACGTCGCCAGCCTCGACACGACCGCCCCGCGCGGCAGCCTTGGTCATGCCGGCGTGGAGCACGAGGACCCCGGCCGACGTTTCGGAGATCGTCCAGCCGGAAGACGCGGCATGCGCTGCACCTGAAAAGCACACGCTGCTCAAAAGCGCGATCTGAAGGAAACGCATGACACATCCTCTCGCGGCAAGTCCGCGCCTTAATCGTCCGTAGAGAATCGCCGTAAACCGTTGGACGTAAAAGAATTGGAAACCGGCAATGGTTAAGGCGCGAACTGTATGTTCGTCTGGAAACTTGCGTCGATTATGTCGGCGGCCCTCTTTGTCGCACCCATCGGCGCCTCCGCGCAGGAGCGGGCGCCCGCGCCGCCGGACGCGGCCACAGCGACACGAACCGCGCAGCCAAGCCCGCCGGACGCTACGCCAACGCCCCCACATCCGGAAATAGAAGCACCGGCGAACGGACCCGGTACGATCGCGGTGGCACCCGGCGTCATGATCGGGGCGATTCTGATCGACGGTGGGGAACAGATTTCCCGCGCGGAACTGATGACGGCAACGGCGCCGTTCATCGGCCACCGTCTTCCCGCCGCGGCGATGCAGGATCTGCTCGCGACAATCGCCGGCGTGGCCCGGGCGAAGGGCTATATCTTCGCGCGCAGCGTGATCCCGGCGCAGACGCTGAGCGCCGGGGTGCTGCATGTGCGCCTCGATCTCGGCCAGATCGACCGCATTCGCATCGAGGGCGACGACAGCGGTGCGGTGCTCGACGATCTGGCGGCGTTGCAGGGCCATGCACCCACCCGCGCCGAACTCGAACGTCGCCTGCTGATCGCCGCCGATGCGCCCGGCGTGTCGATCGGCCGCGTCCGGTACGTCCGCGAGAATGCGCGCGGCATCCTCGTCGTTCCAGTCAAGAGCCGGCGCGTCCAGGGCAATGTGACGATCGACAATCGCGGGCAGGACGCGCTGGGGCCGGTGCGCGCGCAGATCTCCGTCGACGTGAACCAATTGCTCATGGAGGACGATCAGATCCTGTTCCAAGCGGTGGTAACGCCGCTGCAACCGCGCGAACTGTTCGCGCTCTATGGCCGCTACGCGATCCAGCCCGGCACCAGCGGCACCGAGGTCGCGGTGTATGGAAGCTATGGGCGCACCCATTCGGGCGGGCGCTGGAGCGCGTTCGACCCGGAGGGGGAGACCTTCAGCGCCGGGCTCAGCGTCACGCAGCCGTTCGTGCGCAACCGTCGCTACAGCCTCTGGGCAAGCGTGCAGCTGAACCACGTCGAACCCGAGTCGTGGTGGGCAGGCAACCTCAGCCAGCGCGACCGGGTGACGACGGTCGGCGCGTTCATAAACGGCTATGCGCCACTCGCCGGCGGGCGAGTCCGCGCCGGCGCAGGGGTGAACCAAGGCATTCTGACGCTCGGCGCGACGCCGAGCGACAATCCCTTCGCTTCGCGCTTCGCCGCCGGCTCGGACTTCACGGTCTTCAACGTCTGGGCGAACTGGACCGGAGATCTGGCGGGGTCGATCAGCGCACGGCTCGCCGCCGTCGCGCAAGCGAGCACCGCGCCCCTGCCCACCGTCCAGCAGATCACGATCGGCGGGCCAGTCTTCGGCCGCGGTTACGACTTCAGCGAACGGATGGGCGACGAGGGCATATTGGGCTCGGCGGAGCTACGCGCGAAGTTGGTTGACCGCACCTCGGGCGTGTTGCGCTGGGCGCAGCTCTACAGCTTCGCCGATGCCGGGCACGTCAGCAATCTGCGCAGCCAGTTCGCGACGGGCGATCTCTATTCGGCAGGCGCAGGTGCCCGCCTGACGCTGGAACAGAGCCTCAGTCTGGAACTGGAAGCGGCCTTCCCCATCAACGCGGCTCGCTACGACAGCGGCGATACGAGTCCGCGCATGTCGTTCAGCCTGAACAAGCGGTTTTAGGTATCACTAAGCATTGCAAGCAGTTGCGTTCACATCGCAACAAGCGATGGACTCAGACGCGGCCATTCAGACTGCTGTAATCGTCTCAAAAGCGGTCGCTCGTTCATCTCGGCCAAACATGGTTGCTGAATGCAGATGGCGTTGAACGGTTGGCTATCTCCAGACGGTTCCATGTGGCAGAGGCTTTTGCAACCGGAAGAATTGCGCAGCTCGTACGTCGGCACTTTGGGGTCATGATCCGCCTGCCTCGCATCCACCGGAAGATTGGGGCAAACGTCAGCATGGACATCGACCCTGCGCCTGAACCCGGCCCCGTCGATCGCTTCGGCGTAAGGATGCGAGCGCGGCAATGGCGCCAGTGGCTGGTGCTGGGTGTCGGCCTGACGATCATCCTCCCGCTCGTGATGGCGATCTGGGTCGCGGTCAGTTTTCTGATCTATTCGCCTGAATACGATAGCGCCGCGGCAGCCCTCAACATCGTCCTCACCGTAATCGTTGGCGTGATCGGTGTACCGCTAATGCAGCGCGGGATGTACCGCTGGCTCTGGCACGCGGACCGCAAGCGCGCCGCTACCCCGGATATCGAGATCAACGATGTTCCATATGGCTCGAAGCCCACCTTGCCCGCTCCGCGTGTCCGCTGGCCATGGTCGCTGCGAGTGCGTCACGCGCTCTCCTACATCATCGGGGTCGGGACGTTGCTCTACACCTTTCTGCCCTACGCCCATCAGGCGGCGTTCACCCGCTTCATCGCGGATCATGGCACCGGTACGGCCTCCGCCCGAAGCCTCGGCGGGATCGTGTTCGGCTATCTGCCGATGGTAGTGTTGTTGGCCTTCGCCATACTGTTCACCTATCGCGGCATGCGCCGGCGGGATGCTGGACTCATGTCCCCGGCGGAGCGGACGGTCTTCATGGCGGAGGTCAACTGGCTGATCGCGCTGGCGTATGCCCTCTGCGTCGCCGCCCTACTGTGCCGACTGGCTGGCGGCATGATCGTCGCCTATCTGTAGCCTGACCTGTCACCTGCCCTCGGACCGGAGGCGCCTGAACTCCTCGTAACCACCCCAGAGGATGGTCACACCTCTCCAAGCTCGCCACAGACCCAGGATCAGGACCACCGCTGCGCCGGGAAAACGCCATATGAAGGCGAAATGCTGCACCATCCAGACAGCGAGCCCGGCCAGGGCGGTGCCGAGCGCGATATTGATGAGCGCACCTATGACGAACTGGAGCGTGAGGAACACCGCAAGGACACGAAGAATACCACCTGCGATCGGCCACTCGAGATAGTCCGCAACCACATAGAAGCCGAGCAAAAGCAGGGGACCGAAGAACACCGCGATCGCACCGGTCACCTGCAAGACGGATAACGGGGTCACACTCATTGGATCTCGAACGCCCGCACGTAGCGCTCCAGCAAGCGCGCCCTGTCTCCAACCACTACGACCGCGTCGTCGGCCCGCATCGGCACATACATCGTCCCGTGCCGGGTCGCATACAGCGCGTCACGGCTGACCCGATCAGCGTCGCGGTAGGCGAGCCATGCTCGCTGCGACCGGCGCAGGCGTTCGCCCGCCATTGCGGGCAGCCGGCGTAACAGAGCAGCATAAGCGACGTTCATACGCTGATCGTAGCCGCGCAGCGCCGCGGCCTCGCAATCGGTCTGGCCCGATCGTGCTGGCATCGGCGCCGACCCGACGAAGGCGCGACCTCGAGCCCGACAGCATTGAGGAAAATGATCCGGACTCGCACAGCATCCGATCGGTCACCGTCTCGACCGGTTCCGTGCAGTGGCCGAAGGTCGAGAGAATTCCCGCGATTGTACGCCGCTCTTCTTGTGCCGGTGATGCGTCCAGATGCCTCATGCCAGCAGCAGGACGATCGGATAGCTCGAGGCTTCCTCCATCACCTGATACCCGAGCTCGAACATTCCCGGCGTTTCCAGGCGCACGAGATGTGCGCTCGTCGACATGAGTTGTATTGCTGCCGCGCACAGGATCCACCACTTTCCCGAGCGCGTGCCGGCGATCACAAGGCCAATGAAGAGACCAAGGTCGGTTGCAGATACAGCGCGCTCCACTCTAAAATATCGTATGCTCGACGTCGTCGGCTCGGTCACGAGCGACAACACTGCCGCCACCACGATCATTGCCGCGGTGCCAGTTTCCGGCTGAAGCAGCGCGGCCCACCAGGGTGGTTCGCCTGCGCCACCGCCACGCCAGAACCGCGCAGCCGATCAAGAGCAGCCAGAATGTTACAACATAGACGCGCATGGTAAGAACCACCACGGGCCGCCCTCCCCCGGGGACCAGCCGGCTGGCGCGTACGGCGCCGGCTGGTGCGCAGCGCTGTTGCTCCCGGGCTCGTTCGGAGCGCAGGGGTTCGGGCCGAAGTTTTCGATCTGAACCTTGCTCATGAGATCTTTCAGCACGCCATGCGCAGCCGTGATCTCGGCTTGGGATCGCAACTGCAGGTCCAGGCTCGCCGCAACCAGCTGCATCGCCCCGATCGTCTGATCATCAACGAAGATGGGGGCATCGGTGCGCTCGCCCTGCATCTCCAGCAGGCAACTCAGCGTATCGGTGATGCCGCTGTGGTTGACCGCTCGACCGCAAGGACCGCGCGCTTGGTCGTCTCTACATGTTCGCTCGTGACCCGTGTCATTGGTGTCTCCTCTCGTGGGCAAACCGTCCAAGGTTCACCTTGCGTGGGGCTTTCGAGGCTGCTCGCGATCCGCTGCGCGGTAGAATCATAGATCGCGGAGGCGGCGATCAGGACCAAAGCCAGCAAAGCTGTGATCGCAAGAATGAGGACGATCCGGCGCAGCGAAGCATCGGCTCCTTCCTCACTCTGCCCACCCGAAAGCGGTTGTCGATCGTTAAATTCGAAGGTCGATCGTCGCTCCCGAAACTCGGATGGACGAGCGCCTTCTGATCGGATTTCTGGCACGTCGACCTTGGCATACGCTGTCTAGATAACGGCTGTGGAGGCAAGGGTTGCTGGCGCACAAGACACGGACCACTGACCGACTCAGGCTCAGCTGTCGGATCTTGCGGGAAGCTGGCTTCGAAATTCCGCAAGACAACCACTGCCGCGAGACGTGGCAGCCCGCCCATCTTCTCGGCGCGCCGAGAAGATGTGAGAATTGACAGTCGTTGGTGAGAGGCCAAGACGATATGCGATCTGCTCAGTTGCAGGTGTGGTGCGCCAGCCAGAGGCACTTTCTCTCCATCGGTGTGACCGACTCGTAAGTGGCTTGTTCCATATCGGCCAACTATGCCGAAGAACGTCACGATTTTTACGGGCCGCGTTCCTGATCGGCTTGGCCAAGTCTAAAAGCCGCATGCCGCCCTCCACTCCAGGTCTGACCGCTGACGCACTTTTTGAAAGTGGGACCTATCCGCGATCTTTCGGCAGCATCATGCGGAACGATCACCGTCTAATCTGCGCGAAGGCGCGATAGCAAAAGCTTGATGGTGATTACCCGGTGATTACATCAGCGAAATTTCCAAGCGGCAATAAAGATTTTTCCCCTTTAATTTTTGATTGTTATGACAGACTTGCCGCTGAGGTGTGGTACTTTATCTTCACGCGAAGGTAGGAAGTAGCCTGGCGTACAAGATGGCAAATCCTTCGATCTACCAGACCACGCCACGATAGATGTCCGTTCCGCGCGCTATGCCTTCGCCTCGTTGGAACAGGGCCGAAGGGTCTTCCATCCGCGCCCGAATGCAGTGGCCGTCGTGGTGGCGGCGCTTGAGGGTGTCATCCTTCATGGTGCGGTTCATCAGTTCAACCTGCCCATGATCCGGCGGTTCGGGTTCGTGAGCCGGCGTTCGGTTCGCCCTCTCGCGCGATGGTTTGCGCACATGTGCGCCTTCCGACGACGCGCATCGCGCGGCTTCGCGGATGAAGCTAATCCCGTCGCCGTTCGTATCTGCCGTCGCAAGGAGCAGCAGGACAGCGCGCGACGTTCATGGGCAACAGAAGCGACGAGACGAAATCGGAACCCGCTACGCGCGAAGACGAGTTGCAGGGCCTTCTCAACATCATCGAGGCCGGTTCTGCGGCGTTTTCGTTGTGCGAGGTCGGCAAGGGTTGCCATCTGGTCGGCGCGCCGTTCGATGGCGTGGGCGCGTATCTGGTGCTTGCCGGAACGCTGCACATGCGAGGCCCAAGCGAGGCGATCGTGGCACGGACCGATATGCTGATGCTGCTGCCCGCAGGCTATCCGCCGAGCATGACCGCCGAAGCCGCGGAACCCACGACACGCATCGACGGCGCGCGCGCGATCCGGCGGCGCAACGGGATCGCCGTCATCGATGCGTGTGGCGGCAGGCCGAGCGCACTCACCGTCGCGGCCGCGCGCATCGTCGGCTCGGCGCGGCAGGATCTCGTCGATCCGCTCGTCATCGAACCGAGCGGCCCGTCCGCGCATCACCTCCTCACCATGCTGCGCGCCGAATTCGCGCGGGAACGCGGCAGCAGCGCGCTCGCCGCGTCGCTGATGAGCGCGTGCGTTGCGCTGGCGCTGCGCGGCGTCGCCGAAGCAGGTGGCCGCGCCCGCCGGTCCGATCATCACGACGCCTCGATCGCGCGCGCGGTGTCGAGCGTCGTCGCGCAGCCGGCGGCGGCGCACGGCGTGGAATCGATGGCGCTGGCCGCCGGGATGAGCCGCTCGACCTTCCTGCGCCGCTTCCCGCAGATCATGGGGTGCAGCCCCATGGAATTCCTGCTGCGCACGCGATTGAAGGAAGCCGCCGCCATGCTGCGTGCGAGCGACCTGCCGGTGCAGGGCATCGCCGACGCGACCGGCTTTGCGAGCCGAAGCCACTTCTCGCGCGCATTCCGTGCCGCGTTCGGCGTGGATCCGAGCACGTATCGGCAGGCCGAACAGGTCGAACTGGCCGATCCGGTGGCGTGACAGGCGCGCGGGCCGGCCGGATGTATCCATACGGCTCAAAGTCGCAGCAAGGATTTCCGGCGCGGGAGCCGCCTTACGCAACACCCAGGCGGTGGCGGCATGACGCCGTGACGGCGCTGCGGGTGGTGCCCGAGCGGCTCAACCCGACGAACCGGCGGGAACGTCGCAGGCGGGCCGGGGGTTCTTACTTCACGATCCACGGGTCGCAAACGACGGAAAAACCAAGGAGAATATCCCATGTCTATCCTCGACAGCCTGTTCGGCAGCAACGGCAGCACGGACTCGAACGACACCGGCCACAGCAGCGACTTCGGTTCGTCGCTCAGCAGCGCCCTCGGCTTCTCCGCCGAATCGCAGCACGCCTCGTCGACCACCGATGCCGACGGCAGCAGCACCTCGAACAGCAGCGACAATGCGATCGGCTTCAACACCAGCACCGACGGCCTGCTCCACTCGATCGAGAGCGCCTTCGACTCGCACGACGCTGCGCACGGATAATCGCTAAGCACCGAGCGATGATGGGAGGCGGACCGGAACGGTTCGCCTCCCTCATGCGCTTTAGGAGGCGCAATGGCCAACATCCTGATCCAACCGCTGATCCGAATGCTGGGCTGGTCCGCCAGCGACCTCAGCCAATATGGCACGCAGCCGGCGAGCGGCGTCGCCGATGCGCCCGGCCATGACGGCGACTTCGCCAAGCAGGTGTCGCCGTTGAGCGAAACGCCAGCCTCGGTGGCGGCGCATCAGGGGGTGAGCGCGCCCACGCCGCATCTTCCTCAGGACGTGCATACCGCCAGCGCGACGCCAGCGCCCGTTGCGCAGTCGCACGAGACCGCGTTCACACCCGCCACGATCGCGCTACCCACCGCTCCGGCCGAAGCGGGCGCGCCGAGCGTAGCATTTTTCGGCACGGCACCAGCGTTCGATCCCCGCACGGCCATCGCTCCGCACGCCCCCGTGGCGGCGACCCCGGCCCCCGCCCCCGCCTCCGCTTCAACCGATGCAGTCGCGCAGGGGCATGTTGCGCCGATCACCGATCTCGCAACGGGTACGACCACGCTCGCGGTGGAAACCGCGCTCCACGTCGTGGCGAGCACCACGGCTCAGGCTGCCGCGCCCGTGGTCGCCGATGCGATAGCGCCGCTGGCGGAGACTGCCGTGCACCTCGGTGACCTGACCGCGCCGGTGCTGGGTCTCGTATCGCCGGTGGTCGCTGATCTCGGCCACGTTTCCGCGCCGCTTGCCGACGCGGTGGCGCCCCTCACCGCCCCCGTTCTCGACACCGCGACCGCCGTGGCGAACCCGATCGTCAGCGACGTGACGCATGTGGCGCCCCTCGTCGACACGGCGGCCACGCTCGTCGGCGGCGCGCAGGATGTCGTCGCGCACGCGGCCGACGCGATCGGCGCAACGGTCAGCGTCCCGCTCGCCGCGCTCGGCGATGCGACGGAACATTTCGCCGGCACCGACCCGGCGGGCGGCATCCAGACGCTTGTGACGATGGTCGATTCGACCGATGCGTTTCACGTCGGTGCGGCCGATGCCGCCGCAGCACCCGTCGCGGCGATCGTCGACACGCTGGCGGGCGACGATCTTGCCCCCGCGCTGCTCGGCATCGGCGACGACCATCACGATCTGCACCACGACAGCCTGGATGCGCATGGCATCCTCGGCAGCCTCTGACGAAAGCCCGAGCGGATGACGCCAGCCACGCCCACCGAGCTTGCCGGCGCACAACGCGAGGCCGATCGCGCCGCAGCGGAGGTGGTCGCACTCGACAGCGCTGCGCGCGCCGCGACGCTGGAACGCGGTGACGAGTTCGCCTCGGCGCTGCGCCAGTGCAAGCGGCTGATCTGGGCGGCGGCGGCGTTCAGCGGCGGCGTCAACCTGCTGTTCCTCGCCTCGCCGCTGTACCTCACCGAAATCTACAACCGCGTGATCCCTTCGGGCAGCGTCGCCACGCTCGCCAGCCTCAGCATCGGCCTGCTGATCGCGCTCGCCACCATGGCGGTGTTCGACATGGTGCGCGCGCAGATCCTGATCCGCGCCGCCGCCCGGCTCGACCGCGTGCTCGCCCACCGCGTGTTCGAGGCAACCGTGCAGCTTGCCTCCACGCACGGGCCGGGCGCGCGCAATGCGCAGATGCTGCGCGATCTCGACCAGTTTCGCGGCGTGTTGGCGGGTGCGGGCGCGCAGTTCTTCTTCGACGTGCCGTGGATGCCGCTGTTCCTGCTGGTGCTGTTCCTGATCCACCCGATGCTCGGCGGGGTCGCGCTGGCGGGAGCGCTGCTGCTGCTCGGCCTCGCGGTGGTGAACAGCCGCGTCACCCGCAAGAGCAGCGAGATCGCGACAGGCGCCGCCAACCGCAGCTATCGCTTCACCGATGCGGTCGCGCGCCACGCCGGGCCGGTACGCGCGATGGGCATGGAGGACGCGCTGTCGGTCCATTGGCATATCGACCGCGAGACGATGCTGCGCCGCCAGGCCGAAGGCAGCGATCGCGGCGCGACGATGGCGGCGTTGTTCAAGTTCGTCCGGCTGGTGATGCAGAGCGCGATGATCGGCGTCGGCGGCTGGCTGGTGATCGAGGGCAAGATGGAGGCGGCGAGCATCTTCGCCGCCAACGTGCTGCTCGGCCGCAGCCTCGCGCCGCTCGAGGTTGCGGTGACCGGCTGGCGCGCGCTGGCGACGGCGGTAGCGGCCGGGCGACGCGTGCAGAAGGGGCTGGTGCAGGCCCCGCCCCGCCCGCAGCGCACGCGGCTGCCCGATAGCGGCGTCGGCATCAAGGTGCTGGACGCGAGCTACGTTCCGCCCGGCGCGCGCGAGCCCGCCTTGCGGAACATCAGCCTGGAGATCCGCCCCGGCGAAGCGATCGGCATCGTCGGGCCGAGTGGCGCCGGCAAGAGCACGCTTGCGCAGTTGCTGGTCGCCGTCACCAGCCCGACCAAGGGCGCAGTGACGATCGGCGATGTCGAGGCGAAGCACTGGTCGTCCGAAGGGCTCGGCCGCTATGTCGGCTATCTGCCGCAGACGGTCGGGCTGTTCCCCGGCACGATCCGCGAGAATATCGGCCGCTTCACCAAGGCCACCGACGAGCAGATCGTCACCGCCGCGCGCCGCGCCAACGTGCACGAGATGATCCTGAAGCTGCCCAATGGCTACGAGACCCAGGTGGACGAGGGCGGCTCCGGTCTGTCCGGCGGCCAGCGCCAGCGTATCGGCCTCGCCCGTGCGATGTTCGGTTCGCCCCGGCTGCTGGTGCTGGACGAACCCAACGCGCACCTCGATGCGGATGGCGAGGAGGCGCTCGCCGCCGCGCTCGCGACGTTGAAGGCGGAGGGCTCGACCATCGTGCTGATCGCGCACCGGCTCAACCCGATCGCGCATGTCGACCGCGTGGTGGTCCTGTCGAACGGCACGCTGCAACTCGACGGGCCGCGCGCGCGCGTGTTCCGCAAGGTCAGGACCGAGATCGTCCGCTCGATCGCCCGCGAGCCGGTGGAGGCGTCATGAAGCTCGAATTTCTCGCGACCGGCGGTGGCGGCGGCGGCGGTGCCGACGGTATGGTGCCGCGCAAGCTGATCGAGGAACGGATGCGCGCGCTGGGCCTCCAGCCGCTCGACGAGGCGCGTCGTCCGATCCGGATCGGGCTGATCGCGGCGGGTGTGTTCCTCGCGATCTTCGCGGTATTCGCGGCGCTGGCGCCGATCTCCAGCGCGGCAATCGCCTCCGCCGTCATCAGCGTGACTGGCGACAAACTGTCGATTCAGCCCGCCGATACCGGCATCGTCAACGCGGTGCTGGTGCACGAGGGGCAGGCGGTCGAGGCCGGGCAGCCGCTGGTGCGCCTGAACGGCATCCGCGCCGGCGCGGCGTTGCGGCAGGCGCTCGCCAAGCGAGACGCGCTGGAGGCGACCGAAGCGCGGCTCCTCGCCGAACGGGATGGCGCCACCGAACTCACCTTTCCGCGCGAACTGATGCAACGCGCGAACGAACCCGAGACCGCCGCCGCGATCGACGCGCAGCGTGCGATCTTCAAACGCCACGTCGCCATCCTGGCCGCCGATCGCGCCACCGGCGATCAGGAGGTCGTCGCTGCGCGCGCCAAGGCGGCATCGGCGTCGCAGCAACTGGCGCTGCTGCGCCAGCAGCTTGCCGCCTATCGCTCGCTCTACGCCAAGGGGCTTGCGCGGAAGGTGACGATCCTGTCGATGGAGCAGAGCGAGGCCGATCTCGTCGCACAGCAGGCGAGCGGCGGCGCGGTACAGCAACAGGCGCAACTCGCCTCGATGAAGACGCGCGACACGCAGGCGATGACCGCCGACCAGCAACTCGACGAGGTGCGCGGCGAACTCGCGCAGCTCCGCCCGCAGCTCGACGTGACGCGTTATGTCGCCGATCAGGACGTGCTGCGCGCGCCTGCGACCGGGCGCGTCTCCGGGCTTGCCCAGCTTGGCCCCGGCATGGTCGTCGCTGGCGGCAAGCCGCTGATGGAGATCGTGCCGACCGGGAAACCGCTCATCGTCGAGGCGCAGGTCAAGCCCGAGGACGTCAGCGACGTTCGGCTCGGCCAGCCGACGATGGTGCGCTTCACCAGCATCAACCCGCACGGCCGCTCCGCCTTCCCCGGCCACGTCACCGCGCTGTCACCGGCACGGATCGAGGCGGAGGGCGGCGCATATTACAAGGCGGAGATCATGCTGGACGATCCACGCGCGGTGCGGCAGTCCGGGCTGACGTTGCAACCCGGCCTGCCGGCGAGCGTTAACATCAAGACGCGGGACCGTACGCTGTTCGCCTATCTGGCAGCGCCGCTGACCGACGCGATGAGCCGCGCGTTCCGCCAGAAGTGAGGGTCTTATGCCTGGGTTCCTGAGTGCCATCTTCGCCCCGGCCGACGATTCGGACAGCACGACCATGTCCGACCAGCAGAGCGTCGGCGCGGACCTCGATCCGTCGCTGCACGTCCATATCGGCGCGAGCGGCACGATCGAACATGCCGATGGATCGGTGACGAACTGGTCGGACGCACAGGACATCAACGCACATCTCGACATCCATGCGGTGACGCAGTTCGTGCTCGACGAAGGTCACGACGGCGGCCTGGGCTGAGCTTCAGGCTCCCCGGCACGCGAACACGACGGCGCCGGGCGAGTTGCGCTCGGCGACCCTAAGCCCGGCGGCATCGGCCGACAGGTCGATAGAGCGCAGGTCGGCGCAGCTCGCGACCGGGCGGACCACCGGCAGGTCGGCGCGTTCCAGTCACAAATCGAGAGACATAGCCCCGCGACAATCAGTCAGGGCGGGTACGGTTCACTTTACCCGCCCAGCCAATTGGCTGCGATCTCGCCCCTATGCCCCGCCGGTGCCAGCGTGGCGCGGAGAGCCTCCAGCAAGGGCGGCAGTGCTTGCGTGAAGGCGTAGGGCGGGTTGACGATATAAAGGCCCGCACCATTGTAGATGCCGGGCTGATCGTCATCGTATAACCAATGCTCCACCGACAGCAGTTTGGGGATGCCGAGCCTGCGTAACTGCTCCTTCCACCGCCGATGCGTGGCGCGGTCTTTCAGCGGATACCAGATCACCGTGACGCCATGCGCCCATTTGCGGTGAGCGGCGGCGAGCGTCGCTGTGATACGGGCGCGTTCATCGGGCTGCTCGTACGGCGGGTCGACCACCACCACGCCGCGCGCGGTGCGGGGCGGCAGCACCGCCAGCCAAAGCTCGTAGGCGTCGCGCTCATGCAAGGCAGCGGATGTGTCGCGCATCACGCGGCGCAGGGCATGGGCATCCTCGGGATGTTTCTCGTTCAGGATCAGGAAATCCTGCGGGCGCAGAAGCTGCGCAAGAAACCGCGGCGAGCCGGGATAGAGCTGCGGCTCGGGCCCGTCATTCACCGCCCGTACGGCGGCGCGGTAGTCGTCGAGCAAGGGGTTCGGGTCGGCAAAGGCCCGCAGCACGCCCTGCGTGAATTCGCCGGTGCGTCGTGCCTCCTCGCCGCCAAGGTCGTACAGACCGCAGCCCGCGTGGGTGTCGATCAGGGTCAGCGCGCCCTGTTTTAGCTGCAAGGCCCGCACGAGGGCGATCAGCAGGCTGTGCTTCACGACATCGGCACTGTTGCCTGCGTGGAAGGAATGGCGATAATTCATTGCGGCTCAGAGTTTCGACCACCCGCCCTTACGTGCTGCCGGGCACGATTGTCGAGCGCGCGGCGATCGAAGCGACCGACCCGGTGTTAGTAGGACGTCGGCGCGGGCGATCGTCAGCGGAAGCGGGAACGCAAGGCTCCGGGTACAGGAGAATGGCCGTCACATCGCCAGCACCTCGCCGGTGCCGGGCGCGGGATCGTCACGGTCGGCAAGCTCCGAGGTTCAATCGCGCCAAAGGTGGAGATCCCGCCCGCGCGGATCTCACGCTCTCGCTGGAAAAGAGCGCGCCGTCCCAGCGCAGCCGCACGATCCACTACGACTTCGATCACCGCAACCGCTCGGCGATCGCGCTCGTCCGCGCCTGGTGGCTGACCGGCCATACCGACCAGCGCTGTGGCTGGCGAAACAGACCGTCAGCGATGCGGATTGCCTGGATCATGCCGCCACGCGCTGCATCGCCTTGCTCTGGTCTGTCTCGGCCATCGTATGCCGGCAGAACACAGGGTCGCCACCATCACCCAACAGCGTATCGCAACCCATCGACCATCGATGGCTCACATCGGTCCGAGCGGCAGGTTGCGCCCGTACTGACGTCAGCAATCCGCTATGAACAATCGACTTCGTCGCCTGTCTCCTTACGGAACGCCGCGACGGATCAGGGTGCGGCTGAGAGCTCCCGTGCAACCTCACCGATCAGTTCCCGCAACCAGCGATGGGCCGGGTCCTGGCGGTAGCGGACATGCCAGGCCATCTCGACCGGGAAGGTGCCCAGATCCGCGGGCGCCGGGAGGATCTTCAATCGGGCATCCTGTCGCAGACGGCGGCAGATCAGCGACGGTAACGTCGCGCAATAATCGGTAACCGCCACCATCTCCGCGACCGCGAAGAAATTGGTCACCGAAATCGCGACGTCGCGCTTGAGGTGCTGTTGCGCAAGCGCCTGGAAAAGGCCGGCACGCATGCGGCCGGGCGGCACGATGCTGACGTGCCTCAGCCCTTCGAACTGCTCGCGGGTCATCGTGTCGCCGATCTGGGGATGATCCGCGCGCACAGTGCAGGCCAGACTTTCATCCATCAGATGCTGGACGACGAGATTGTCGGGCGGATCGACGATGCGGCCGAGCACCAGTGCCGTCGTGCCCGAGACCACCCCGGTCTCGACCAGATCGTTGCCGTAGGGGGTCAGCCGGAGCTTGATGCCGGGCGCGACCTTCTGGAGTCTGGCGACGATCGCGGGCACCATGACGAACTCGACATAGCCATTGGGCGCGATGGTGAAAAGCCGCTCGGCCTGAGCCGGATCGAACCCCTGCTGCCCGAGCACCGCGTCGTCCAGCCGGGCCAGCGCCTCGGCGATGGCAGGCGCGAGTTCGAGCGCAACCGGCGTCGGCTGGATGCCGTACCGTTCGCGGATGAACAACTGATCCTGCATCATCAGGCGCAGGCGCGACAAGGCGTTGGACAATGCCGGCTGCGTCATTCCGACCCGTTCGGCAGCGCGCGTGACGCTCCGCTCCTCCATCAACGCGACGAAGATCGGCAGGAGATTGAGGTCGTAACGCATCCAGTCATGCTGCCAGCATTATATCTAAAATCAAAATAATAAAGTTCTGGAATATGTCTTGTTGGGCCATCTTCCTCTCGTCCGCAGCGCATGCGGCGACCCAACGGAGGTTCAGATGACCAAGACAGTGCTCTTCCTCGGATCCAACGCCACGCAGATCGAACTGCGCGGTGGCGGCTCCGCCACGATCGGCCAGTATCTCAACGAGACGGTGGTGCCCGCGATGGCGCTGATCGACGCGGGCTACGACGTCGTGCTCGCCACGCCCGACGGCACCAAGCCGCACATCGATGAAGCGTCGGACACGGTCGATCATTTCGGCGGTGACGAGGGCGCTTATGCGCGGGCGAAGCGCTTTTTCGCCGATCATCCGGCGATGAATGCGGTGCGCACCTTGCGCTCGGTGATCGAGGAAGGGCTCGACGCTTATGCCGGCGTCTTCGTACCCGGCGGCCATGCCCCGGCGGTCGACCTGATGCAGGACGGCGATGTCGGCACCATCCTGCGCCACTTCCATGCGGCGGCAAAGCCGACCGGGCTGCTCTGTCACGGTCCGGTCGCCGTCGTCGCCGCGCTCGCCGATGCCGCAGCCTATCGGGCGGCGCTGATCGAGGGAAACGACGCGAAGGCTGCCGATCTGGCCAGGGACTGGATTTACGCCGGCTATCGGATGACGGTGTTCTCGGCGAGCGAAGAGAAGATTGCCGAAGCGCACCTGCTCAAGGGCGAGCTCTATTTCGACATGCCCAAGGCGCTGCGGCTGGCCGGTGGTCAGGTGTCCGCCGCTCCGGAGGATTTCGCCGCCAATGTGGTAGTCGATCGCGAGTTGATCACCGGCCAGAACCCGGCTTCGGATCACGCGATCGGCCGGGCGATGATCGAAGCGCTCGGCGGCTCGGCGGGCGCGGCATGAACACGCGCATGACAGGCGGGGCGCTGCGGAAGCACCCCGCCACCGCCTACGTCCAAGCAAGGAGCAACACCATGACCAATCCCGTCAAAGTCGTCGCCGTTCTGACGGCCCGCGCCGGCGCCGCCGACCGCTTGCGCACGCTGCTCGACGGCATGCTCGCACCCAGCCGGGCGGAACCGGGCAACCTGCGCTACGATCTCTGGCAGGACCAGAGCGAGCCCGAGCGGTTCTTCCTGGATGAGCTGTACGCGGACGGCGATGCCGTGGCTGCGCATCGCGCAACGCCGCATTTCCAGGCGTATCTCGCCGCGATCAACGATCTCGCCGAACGTACCGCCTTCGTGCTCGATCACGTGTCGGCATGACCCGTCGTTTCACCCGGTTCAAACCCCTCCAACTCAGCGGGCGCACCTTCGGGAGCCGTATCGTCTCCTCGCCGCTCAACCCGCTGCGCGCCGAGACGCTCTACGGCGGCGGTGCCGAAGGGCTGACCGACAATTCGGTCTTCACCGACGCCGCCGACCGGCCGACCGCCGCCTGACCTTCTTCCACATCAAGCCGCGCGATGCGGCCAGGAGACTTTCCATGACCTTCCTTCGTACCCTGCTGACCGGTGCTGCGCTCGCATCCCTGCCGGTCGTCGCGACCGCCGCCCCCGCCCCCGCCCCCGCGGCACCCGTCCGCAACATCGTCCTTGTCCACGGCGCTTTCGCCGATGGGTCGGGCTGGCAGCCGGTCGCCGAAATCCTCACCCGCGACGGCTATACCGTCAGCATCGTGCAGGCGCCGCTCACCTCGCTCGAGGACGATGTGGTCGCCACCAACCGCATTCTCGATCGGCAGAACGGCCCCGCCGTCCTCGTCGGCCACAGCTATGGCGGCGCGGTCATCACCGAAGCAGGCAACAACCGCCACGTCGCCGCCCTCGTCTATGTCGCTGGCTTCGTGCCGGACGCGGGCGAGACGATCATCGGGCAGATCAAGAGCAATCCGCCTGCCGCGACCAGCATCGCGCCGACCGCCGACGGCTATCTGCTGGTCGATCAGGCCAGGTTCCCCGCCGACTTCGCCGCCGACCTGCCGGCTGGGCAGGCTCGGTTCATGGCGATCTCGCAAGTGCCCTGGAACAGCAAGATCGTCTCGACGCCGATCACCGCACCCGCCTGGAAGAACAAGCCCGCCTATGGGATCGTCGCGACGCAGGACCGCATGATCAACCCGGACCTGGAACGCACCATGTACGCGCGCGCCCATGCGGTCGTGACCGAGATCAAGGGCAGCCACGCCATCTTCCTCTCGCAACCGCGCGCCGTCGCCGACGTCATCGAGCGCGCCGCCCGCAGCGACCGCTAGGCCCAGCACAGAAAGGATCACTGCTGGCAGCGTCTCGATCTCGCCTGGAAAAGATCGGATGGCGCAAACCGCTGCACCCCGGCCGGTCGGGCGCGCTCAAAGCCCGATCTGGTCGAGCGCGGCGGCGAGTTCGTCGTCGATCGTGCCGTCGTCCTTGGGCGCGAGGCGGTTGAGCGCGGTCTGGATGCGTTTCTGCGCGACTTGCAGCGCCTTGTGTCGCACCTCGCGGGTCTGGTTGGTTCGCCACGACCGGCTCTCGCCGAGCAGGGCGGCCCATTTCGCCTCCTCCGCCGCGAGGATCGCGAGCGCGAGGCGCAGACCATCGCGCCGGCCGTGGGCGTAATCGTCTGACATCGGGCACCTCCACACGCGACTGCAACCGCCGACGCTTACCGGATCGCGGGCCGTTTCGACAGACGATCGGCGTTCGGGTAAAGCTGCGTCAGGCCGGTGCGGGTGTTGGTCATCGCGATCGTCCCGTCGCGGCGCACCGCGGCGATCAGCGGGTGGCCGTCGTCTTCGCCCGACACGTTGGCGATCTGTGAGGGCGGCGCATTCTCCTCGGGGCTGCGCGTCGCGACATGGAGTTGCCACACGCCCTGCACATACGGCGCCGCCCGTATGAAGTGGAGCGAGGCGGCGTCGGCGCCCTTGGCCGCGCCGTTGTTGAAGACGTAGAGCGACGGGCGCACCGTATCGAGCAGCACCGCGCTGCCGGCGTTGGCGGTGCCGTGATTGTCGGCGATCATCAGATCGACAGGGCCGATCCGGTCGCGCGGGCAGGCGAGCCGGTCCTCCACCACGCGCGTCGTATCGCCGAGCGCGAGGATGCGCGCTTTGCCCCATTGCAGCACCGTGCCGAGCGATCGGGGGTTCTCGTCCGTACCGATGTCGCCGGTGAGCGCGGCGGCGGCGCAGCCGCTACCGGGCGCGCCCGCGCCCGGTAGCGGCCGGGTGATGATCGCCCCGTCGCTGTCGATCGCGGTCACACGCAGGCCGTCGATCGTCAGCGTTTCGCCCGGCCGCATGACGCGGTGCGGTTTGCCCGCGATCGCCTCCCTATAGCCGGCATAGAGTTCTGCCGCCTGATAGCCGCGCCGGTTGGCGGGCGGCGCGGCTAGCAACGGCTCGCGATTGGCGCCATGGTCGATCACCGTGCCGATCGGGAAGCGGCCGATCAGTTCACGCGCGCCGCCGAGATGGTCGGTATGATAATGGGTGAGCAGCAGGTAATCGATCCGGGACAGTCCGGCCGCCTTGGCCGCGGCGACGATCCGCTCCGCGCTGGTCGGCCCGCCCGCGCCGGTCGCGAGCATGCCGCCGCCGCTCAGCGCGGCGGGCCAGCCGGCGTCGATCAGCATTGCGTGGCCCTGCGGCGTCACGATCAACGTGGCAGCGCCGCCCTCGACATCCACGAAGATGACCCGCAGCGTGTCGTCGGCACGCGCAGCGGCGGCGGTGCCCGGAAGCGCGAACAGCAGGGCCGCCGCGATGCACAGGTGCTTCATCCGCTTCATCTCAGCGCCCCTCCAGCTCGAATGTGACCCGCCCCTCGTAGGCGCCGTGCGCCACCGCCGGTGCGCCGGCCGGGCCGGTCAGGTCGGGCACGTTGAACTTGTTGCCCATCGCCGGAATGGCGTTGAGCAGGCCGAGCGTGCTCGCCGGGAACTCCGGGCTGGTGTTGGGGTGATCCAGCGGTTTCGCGCCGAGTTGCAGGAACGGCGTGTTCGGCGACGGCCGCACGATCAGCGCGAGGCCGGACGTGTCGAGCCGCAACCAGCGCGGATCGGCGAAATAGCCGGCACGCTCTGGCGTCGGCAGCCCCGGCGTGCCGCGCGCCGCGATGTCGTACACGCCGAGCAACGGCCCGCGCAGCCGGTTCTGCCACACCGGCTGCGGCCCGCGCCCGAACAGCCGCGCCTTCGCCACGCTGTCGGGCGCAAGGTCGAAGCCGACGCCGTGATAGAGCATCGGCCCGTCGAGCCGGTAGCGGTACTCCAGCGTCAGAGCGCCGTTCGCCTGCAACGACCAGTGCGCCCGCTCGAACCCGCCGGCACCGGGCGCATCGAGCCACGCGGCCGGTGTGCCGCCCGTCGATGCGGGAGCGGTGCCGGTGGAGACCGTGACCGCTGCGGTCGGCCCGGCCGCGAAACGCTCGGCCTGATAGCCGAGCCGCACGCTGCGCGGTTGCAGCGTGCCGCGCAGCGACGACAGGTTGCGGATGCGGATCGCGGCGACGACCTGCGGCGCGAAGACGTAGCGAAGCTTCTCCTGCGGCGTACGATCGCCCGCGAAGATGGTCCGCCACGTCTTGCCGTCGGGCGAAATCTCGAGCGTGAAGCTGGCCCAGCCCTGTTCGGCCGTCAGCCCGAGATCGACTTCGGCGACATTGGCGAGGCCCGGCTTCGCGGGGGCGAAGGCCGCGTCCGGCTGCGCCGTGGCGACGCTCCACACCGGTTCCGCGCTCGCCGGGCGCGCGAAGACGACGCGCGGGCCATCGCCGATCGGGAAAGCGTGGCCACCCCGGCTGATCCCGCGCAACAGTCCGGTGCGCACATCGAAGGTGGCGACGGTCGCCCCGGCGACCAGCCGCACCGCCTCCGCCGTGCGCTCGACACGCGGCACGGCGCCGCCGCGCGCCACCGTCACCGCCCGCGCAGCCCCCGCGACCGGCCAGGCCCAGGCGGCGACCTCCTCCCCGCCGCGCGTCGCGGTGAGCCGGAGCGCGTCGGCGGTGGCGGGCGGCACGGCGCGCGGCAGCGTCAGCGTACCCGCGTCGTGCGGCGCGATCGCGGGGCCGTCCATGTCGCCCTGCGCCAGCACGCTGGCATCGGTGCGCGCCGCCTGCGGGGCCGGGAAGCGGACCCATTGCCAATGGAAGCGCACCGCGTTTGCGGTTGTGAAATCGTAGCGGTTGGTCAGCCTCAGCCTGCCATCGAACCTCGCGTCGAGCGTCGGCGCGGCGATCTGGATCGGCGACCAGATATCGCGCACCGTGAAGTAGCTCGGCTCGGGCTGATGGCGTGGGCCGACGATGCCGTCGGGCGCGTAGGTCGCGGCAGCGTCGATGCGGCCGCCCTGGTCGGTGCGTGCCACGCCTTCGTCCGCGAAGCTCCAGATGAAGCCGCCCGCACCGCGCGGGGAGGCGAGGATCGCCTGCCAATAGTCGTCGAGGCTGGCCCCCGCGCCGCCATCGTAGAGGCCGTGCTGGAACTCGGTCGGCATGACGAGCGTCGGCCCGTTCAGCCGCCGCACCAAATCGGCGTACACCGGATAATGCTTGGTATCGACGCCGTCATGCGCCTCCCAGGGGTGCAGCACCTTGCGATGCTGCGGGTCGAAACGCGCGTATTCGGGGTCGAGTTCGCGGTTGAAGCCGCCTTCGTTGCCGTTATCCCAGAACAGGATGCTGGGATGGTTGACGTCACGCTCGACCAGTTCGCGCACCAACGTGCGACCGACCTCGGTATCGTGCGCATGCTGCCAGCCGCTCAGTTCGTCGAGCACGTACAGGCCGAGTTCGTCGGCGGCTTCGAGGAAGGACTCCTCCGGCGAATAATGCGACATGCGCACCGCATTCATGTTCATGCTGCGGATCAGCCGCACGTCCGCGATCGAATCGGCCGGATCGAGTGCGCGCCCGGTATCGGGGCGGAAGCTGTGGCGGTTGACGCCTTTCAGGATGATCTTCTGCCCGTTGAGGAACAGCCCCTGCCCTTCGCGCACCTCGAACGTCCGGAAGCCGAAGCGGGTGCGGACATGGTGAACCGCCTCGCCGCCTCGAAACAGCGTCACGTCGAGCGCGTAGAGGTTGGGCGTCTCGGCCGTCCACAGGCGCGGCGATGCGAGTTGGCCGTGCAGCGTGACCATGCCGCTGCCACCCGCCGGGATGGCGGCCTCGAACGGCGCGCCGACCGCCGCGCCCTTGGCGTCGACCACCTGCCCGACGAGCCGGGTGACGGTGTGCGGATCGGCGAGCGTGACGGCGGCGGCGATCGTGCCGCTCGCCTGCGCGTCGATCGCGACATGCGCGATCGCCTCGGGCGGCAACGCTTCGAGCCATACCGGGCGGTAGATGCCGCCGAACGTCCAGTAATCGCCCTTGCGCTCGGCGATGTCGGTGTCGCGCGCGGACGAGCTTTCGCTCACTTCGACCTCGAGGTCGTTGGGCGCGTCGCGCCTGACCAGCTTGGTCACGTCGAAGCCGAAGCGGTTGAAGCCGCCCTGATGCACCGGCCCTGCCGCAACCCCGTTCACCTTGACGAGCGTGTCGGTCATCACCGCATCGAACACGAGCCGGATGGTCTTGCCCTGCCACCCCGCCGGAACGATGAAGCGGCGGTGATAGACGCCGCGATCGGTGGTGCTGCGCGCGCGGTCGTAGCCGTAGAGATAATGGCCGAAACCCTGCTGCTGCCAGTTGGACGGCACGGCGATGCTGGCCTTCTCGCCCGCGCGCATGCCGCCGTCGATCGTGAAATTCCACGGCACCGCGTCCGACGGCCCGGTGCCGCTCAGCATCAGCTTTTGCGTATCGAGCGGGTCCGCCGACGCACCCGACGCCGACGCCGATGCCGCCAGGAGGAGAGCAAAGCCAAGTCCGTACCGCATGCGTCGAGCACCCTCCCCCTGGGCGATTGGAACTGACACGGCGGCGCTCAGCGATCGCTGCCCGAATTTGTAGGACAAGCCCAGGGGGCGGTCAATCACCGGCGGCAGCACCGCGCCGCGTGTCGGCAGCCATGGCTTTTCGCTGACCGAACAACAGGCTATGCCATGCGCCACAGAAGATATGTCGAGGCACGATTGACGCACGTTTCAGCCGATTCGGCGCCGACGCAGCCCGCGCAGAAGGTGCCGGTCGCCACCAAATGGACGGCTTTGTTCACCGCTGCCGAGCGGCTTGCGCGGGTGCGCTCGCTCGACGAAGTGGTCGAGGTGGTGCGCTCCGCCGCGCGCGCGATCGTCGGCGCGCAGGGCATCACCTTCGTGCGTTGCGACGGCGACGCCTGCCGCTACGTCGCGGAGGATGCGATCGCGCCGTTGTGGCAGGGGCAGAGTTTCAAACTGTCGGGCTGCGTGTCGGGCTGGGTCATGCTGCACGGCGAACCGGCGGTGATCCCCGACATCTATGCGGACGAGCGCGTGCCCCACGAAGCCTATCGTTCGACCTTCGTGCGCAGCATGGCGATGATGCCGGTGCGCTCGGGCGCGGTGCAAGCGGCGATCGGCGCCTATTGGTCGCACGTCGGCACGCCCGATGGGGAGGCGATCGACCTGCTCGAACGCCTTGCCAGCTTCGTCGGCGCGGCGATCAGCAACGTGACGTTGCAGCATTCCTTCCAGACGCTCAACCGCACCGGCGCCGACGTCGCCGCCGAGCGCGATCTCGACACGATCGTCCAGCGGATCACCGATGCCGGCGTGGAGCTGACCGGCGCGGAATTCGGCGCGTTCTTCTACAATCTGCTCAACGAGAAGGGCGAGAGCTATATGCTCTACAGCCTGTCCGGCGTGCCGCGCGCCGCGTTCGACAAGTTCCCGATGCCGCGCAACACGCAGGTGTTCGCGCCGACCTTCGCCGGAGAAGGCGTGGTGCGCTCCGACGATATCCGCACCGATCCGCGCTACGGGCACAATGCGCCGCGCAAGGGCATGCCCGAGGGGCATCTGCCGGTGGCAAGCTACCTAGCGGTGCCGGTCATCTCGCAGACGGGCGAGGTCCACGGCGGGCTGTTCTTCGGCCATCACCGCACCGCGCAGTTCACCGCCGAACACGAGACGGTGGTGCTCGGCATCGCCGGCCATGCCGCCATCGCGATCGACAATGCACGGCTCAACCAGCGTTCCGAAAGCGAACTCGCCGCGCGGCGCGAGGCCGAGGCCGCGCTGAAGGATCTCAACGCCACGCTGGAGCGGCGCATCGAGGAGCGCACGCACGAAATCCGCACCGCGTTCGCGCGGCTGGAGGAAAGCGAACGCCGCTTCCGCATCCTGGTCGACGGAGTGAGCGACTATGCGATCTACATGCTCGATCCGCAGGGCCATATCAGCAACTGGAACGCGGGGGCCGAGCGGATCAAGGGGTATGCCGCCGCCGAGATCGTCGGCCAGCACCTCTCGACCTTCTATACCGAGCGCGACCGCACCGCCGGCATGCCCGCGCGCACGATCGACACCGCCACGCGCACCGGCCGGTTCGAGGCCGAGGGCTGGCGGCTGCGCAAGGACGGCACCGAATTCTGGGCGAGCGTGGTGGTCGAAGCGATCCGCGGCGAGGACGGCGCGCTGGTCGGCTTCGCGAAGATCACCCGCGACCTGACCGAGAAGCGGCTGGTCGAGGAACAGCTCCGCCAGTCGCAGAAGATGGAGGCGGTCGGCCAGCTTACCGGCGGCATCGCGCACGATTTCAACAACCTGCTGACGATCATCGGCGGCAACATGGACATGGCGGCGCGGGCGCTCGACGGCGATGGCAGCAACGATCGCGATGCCGCCCGCGCGCGCCGCGCGATCGGCAATGCGATGAAGGGCGCCGAGCGCGCCGCCGCGCTCACCCAGCGGCTGCTCGCCTTCGCGCGCCGGCAACCGCTCTCGCCCAAGCCGCTCGATCTCGACAAGGTGGTGTCGGGCATGTCCGAACTGCTGCACCGCTCGCTCGGCGAGATGGTCAAGCTAGAGATCGTCACCACGCCGGGGTTGTGGCCGGTCGAGGCCGATCCCAACCAGCTCGAGAATGCCCTCATCAACCTCGCGGTGAACGCGCGGGATGCGATGCCGACCGGCGGCACGCTGACGATCGAGACCGCCAATGCGCATTTGGACGCCGGCTATTCGGTCGCGCACACCGAAGTGCCGCCGGGCAATTACGTCGTCATCGCGGTGAGCGATACCGGCACCGGCATGCCCAGGGAACACCTCGCCCGCGTGTTCGAACCCTTCTTCACCACCAAGGAGATCGGGCGCGGCACCGGCCTTGGCCTCAGCCAGGTGTACGGGTTCGTCAAGCAATCCGGCGGGCATGTGAACGTCTATTCGGAGGAAGGCAGCGGCACCGCCGTCAAGATGTACCTGCCGCGCTTCACCGGCAGCATCGACGAGGACGAGCCCGACAGCGCCGAGCGCGGCGGGGAACGCGGCGCCGCCGGCGAGACGATCCTGGTGGTGGAGGACGACGAGGAGGTGCGCGCCTTCTCGGCGGAGGTGCTGCGCGAGCTTGGCTACCATGTGATCGAGGCGAGTGACGGCCCCGCCGCCCTGCGCATCATCGAGCAGCCGGTCGAGATCGACCTGATGTTCACCGATGTCGTGATGCCGGGCATGTCGGGCAAGGAACTGAGCGATGCCGCGCGCGTGCTGCGCCCGGGGCTGAAGGTGCTCCACACCAGCGGCTATACGCGCAACGCGATTGTCCACGGCGGGCGGCTCGACGCGGGCGTCGAACTGCTCGCCAAGCCGTTCACGTCGAGCGACCTCGCCGAACGCGTGCGCGACCTGATCGACGCCGGCAAGAGCATGCGGCTGCTGGTGATCGAGGCCGATCCCACCGTGCGACTGCTCGCCGCGGAGGCGCTGTCGGGCATCGGCTACCACCCCGAACCCGCCGCCACCGCGGGCGAGGCGCTCGGCAAGCTGCGCGCTGCGCAGGACCGCTACGACGCGATCGTGATCGACGCCGACCTGCCCGACAAGGACGGACGCACGCTGCTCGCCGAGATTCGGCAGCTCTACCGCGATGTGCCGGTGGTGCTGACCGACGCCACCGGCGAACAGCCGCCGCTGGGCGACCCACGCGCGGTGTGGGTGCGCAAGCCCTTCACTGCGACGATGATCGTCGAGGCGCTGACGCGGCTGGGGCTGGACGGGCGCGGGCAAAAGGCCACGGGCGGCGCCGGGGCGGCCTGAGCGGTTCAGTTCTCGTCGAGGCGGCGGTCCTCGTCGGCGATGGTGGCGAGTTGCCGCCAGTCGAGGTCTTCCTGCAACTCGAGATATTGGTCGGGACCTATCTCATCCGCGTCGCGCAGCGCATCGAGCCGCTTGCGCGCGGCCAGCACCGCCGCCAACGACAGACCGCGCCGGTGTGCGAGCGGCGCCTCATGCACGCGATCCTGCAAGCGGTTGCGATGTTCGCTATAGGCCTGGCGGATCGCGGCGGCGGCATCGCCCGGCTCACCCTCCAGCCGCGCCAGCGCCGCTTCGACCAGGGCGAGCTGCGCGGCATCACGCTCGCGCTCGGCATCCTCGCGCCGTTCGAGGCGGAGCAGGCGGATCATCGGCGCGAGCGTCGCGCCTTGCAGCACCAGCGTCGCCAGCACCACGGCGAACGCGGTCAGCACCACGAGGTTACGCGCGGGGAAGTCCGCCGGCAGCGCGAAGGCGGTGGCAAGCGTGACGAGCCCGCGCATCCCCGCCCAGCCGATCAGCAACGTCTCCCCGCGTGACACCGGCTCCGGCCCGCCGGAATGCGCGTGGCGCCACACCGCGAACCCACGATACAGGAAGGCGAGCGCAAGCCGTGTGACGATCACGCCCAGCACCACCGCGCCCGCAAAGCCGATCGCGCGGTACAGTTCGGGCGCGGACATGCCGCCGACGATGCTGCGCGCCTGCAAGCCCATCAGCAGGAACGCCAGCACGTTGAGCAGGAACACCACCGTCGTCCACACCGCGTAGGAATGGACGCGCATCCGCGGCGAATCGCGCACGCTCGCGCCCGCCGCGATCGTCATCGCGCTGGCGACGGTGGCGAGCACCGGCGAGAGGTGGAGCCGCTCGGCGATCAGCCATGTCGCGAAGGCGTGGACGAACTGGAGCAACGTGCCGCCGACGGTCGCGTTGGTGAGCGAGGTCATCCGCGACACGAGCATGCCGTAGCCGATGCCGAACACGATCCCGCCCGGCACCGCCAGCGTCAGCCGCAGCGCGGTGCCCGCGTCGATCCCGCCGCGCGCCTGCACCGCGAGCGCGGCGCTGAACAGCAGCAGGGTGGTCGCGTCGTTGAACAGGCTTTCACCCTTGAGCAAGGCATCGACGCGGCGCGGCACGGAAAGGTTGGCGATCACGGCGGTGGTCGCGGCGGCGTCGGGCGGCGACACGATCGCGCCGAGCGTGACCGCGACCGCGAGCGGCAACCCGAAGGCGCCCCAGCCGATCGCCACCACCACGCCGGTGGTGAGCAGCACCGCGCCCACCGCGAACACGATCAGCGGCACCATCAGCCGCCACGCCGCGCGCAACGGGAAATCATAGGCCGAATCGATCAGCACCGGCGCGATGAACAACGCGAGCGCGGTGCCCGGGTCGATCGGGATGTTGGGCGCGCCGGGCAGCGCCGCCACCACGCAGCCTGCCCCGGCAAGAATGCCCGGATAGGGCAGCCGCATCCGCCGCGTCACCTGCAACAGCAGGATCGCGGCGGCGAGCAGCGCGATCAGGCTTTCGAAGAAGCTCATGCCAGCGCGCGGACTTCGGCGCGGCGGAAGCAGTCGGGCGCATGATCGTTGACCATGCCGACTGCCTGCATCCACGCATGGACGATCACCGGCCCGACGAACTTGAAGCCTCGTCCTTTAAGCGCCTTCGACATTGCTTCGGACTTCGCCGTCTGCGTCTCGCGCGTGCCGATCACCGGGGCACCGCTGGCGATGCCCCAGACGAAGGCCGCAAAATCCTCGCCCCGCGCCGCCATGTCGAGGTAAATCCGCGCCGCACCGATCGCCGCGACGATCTTGGCGCGACTGCGCACGATGCCGGCATCGGCCATCAGCCGCGCGATATCGCCCTCATCGAACCGCGCCACCGCCGCCGGGTCGAACCGGGCAAATGCGGCGCGGAACGCGTCGCGCTTGTGGAGGATGGTGCGCCACGACAGCCCGGCCTGAAAACCATCGAGCACCAGCGCCTCCCACAGCGCGCGCGAGTCGTGCAGCGGCACGCCCCATTCGGTGTCGTGATAGGCGATCATCAGCGGATCATCGCCGCACCAGCCGCATCGCGCCCTGTCGCCCATCGCCTGCCCTCTCGCCGGTCGGTCGAGGATGCGCGGATCGCGCGGCGCAAAGCAAGCGGTGACGTTCAGGTGACCGCGCCCTTCATCAGCTGGAATGCCTCGCCCCCGCGCCCGGCAAACACCGCCTTGGCCGAATAGAGCGCGGTGCCGAACACCTGCTTGGCCTCGATCTTCGGCGGCGTGACCAGTTCGTAACGGTCCGTCACCACGTCGAGCAACGCCGGGCCGGGTTCCTCCAGCCATTGTTGCACGGCCGCATCCAGATCGGCTGCCGCCTCGACCCGCCGGCTCCAGAAGCCCATCGCCTCCCCTACGCGCGAGAAGTCGGGGTTCTTGAGATCGGTATAGGCATCGAGCAGCCCTTCGACCTTCTGTTCCAGCTCGACGAAGCCCAATGAGCTGTTGTTGTAGATGCACACCTTGATCGGCAGCTCTTCCTGCACCGCCGTCATCAGATCGCCGATCAGCATGGCGATGCCCCCGTCGCCCGACAGCGAGATCACCTGCCGCTCCGGATAGGCCGCCTTCGCGCCGAGCGCCTGCGGCATCGCGTTCGCCATCGTGCCGTGCGTCAACGAGATCACCGTGCGGTTGCGCCCGGTGGCGGGCACATGGCGGAGCAGCCACACCATCGGCGAACCGCCGTCGGCGGTGAACACCGCGTCCGGCGAGGCGTGGCGGCCGATCGTCTCGGTGAGATATTGCGGGTGGATCGCCTTGCCGCTCTCCGCAACGGCGTGCTTGCGCTCACCCTCCAGCGCCTTCTCGCGGTGCTTGAGACATTCGTCGAGGAAGCCACGCTCCTCGCGCGCCTCGATCAGCGGCAGCAGCGCGTCGAGCGTCTCGCGCACCCCGCCGACCGCGCCGAGATCCACCGGATGGCGGCGGCCGAGATGCGATCCGTCGATGTCGATCTGGATGATCTTCGCCTTGGACGGATAGAATTGCCGCCATGCGAAATCGCAACCGAGCAGCAGCAGCGTGTCGCAGTCCATCAGCGCGTGATAGCCGCTCTCCGACCCGAACACCCCGGTCATGCCGACCACGAACGGATTGTCGTGTTCGAGGAAGTCCTTCGCACGCGAGGTATGCGCGACCGGCGCTTTCAGCCGATCGGCGAGCCGCACCACCTGATCATGCGCATCGTGGCAGCCCGAGCCGCCATAGATCGCCACCTTCTCGCCCGCATTGAGCAGCCCGGCGATGCGCGCGAGTTCGTCTTCGGACGGGATCACGCGCGGCTGCGCGCGGTGGACGGCGAAGGCCGGTTCGTTGGGTGCTGCCGAGGACGACACGTCGGCGGGCACGATCAGCACCGCGACGCCCTTCTTCGACAATGCGGCCTGCGCTGCCATCGCGGTCTTGCGGCGCGCCTGTTCGGGGGTGCGGATCTCCTCGCAATAAACGCTGCACGCCGCGTACACCTGCTTGAAATCGACCTCCTGCGGGAAATCGAAACCGAGTTCGTCGCGCACGATCTGGCTGGCGATCAGCACCACCGGCGCGCGGTTGCGGTGCGATTCGAACAGGCCGTTGATGAAGTGCAGGCTGCCCGGCCCACATGAGCCCGCGCAGGCGGCGAGTTCCCCGGTCAGCAGCGCGTCCGCCCCCGCCGCGAAGCCGCCCGCCTCCTCGTGCCGCACATGCACCCAGCGGATGCCCGAGGTGCGGATCGCATCGGTGACGTGGTTGAGCGTATCGCCCGGCACGCCGTAACAGCGGCGCACGCCCGCCTGCTCGAGCGTTTCGATGATGACCTGCGCGACCGTGTTCGCCATGAGGAGCGGCTCCTGATTTCGTGGATGCGCCTCCAACCCACGAGCCGCGCAGACGCTCCCCCGCACGGGTTGCGCGTATGACGATAACGCGTGCCGGCGATGCAATCGCGCTGCCGCGCTTCACTCCACGAAGCTCGTCGAACGCGACAGCGGTTCCCATTCCGCGATCTCGGACTTCATCGCGGCGAGCTTCTGGTCGACCAGCCCAAGCGCATCTGCACCAAGGAACAATCGTGCCGGAGGACGTTCGGCGTCGACGATCGCGAGCAGCGCATCAGCCGCCTTGGCGGGATCGCCGGGCTGATTGCCGCTCTTGGCCTCGCGCGCGGCGCGGATCGGGTCCATCACCGCATCGTAATCGGCGATGCTGCGCGGGGTGCGCGCCATCGAGCGTCCCGCCCAATCGGTGCGGAACTGTCCCGGCGCGAGCGCGGTGACGTGGATGCCGAACCCCGCCACCTCCTTGCCGAGCGCTTCGGATATCCCCTCCAACGCGAACTTGCTGCCGCAGTAGAACGCGATCCCCGGCATGGTGATGAACCCGCCCATCGAGGTGACGTTGACGATATGCCCGCGCCGCCGTGCGCGCATACCGGGCAGCACCGCCTGGATCATCGCCACCGGCGCGAACACGTTGGCGGCGAACTGGCGTTCGAGATCGTCGCGCGAGGATTCCTCCAGCACGCCCTCATGGCCATAGCCGGCATTGTTGACGAGCACGTCGATCGGGCCTGCCTCGGCCTCGGCGGTGGTGATCGCCTGCGGGATCGCGTCGTAATCGGTCACGTCGAGCAACAGCGGCACCGCGCGATCGGGCGCGAGCGCCCGGAACGCATCGGCATCGCCCGCGCGCCGCACCGTGCCGACGACGCAATGCCCGGCGCCGAGTGCACCCCTCGCAAAGGCGCGACCGAGTCCCGAGCTGACGCCGGTGATGAGAAAGGTCTTGGTGGCGGACATGCCATGTCTCCAGTTGCGTTGTATCTATATCGTGATATAGAATGTTGATGCCGAACGACAAGCCTGTCCAGGTGCGCGGCGACGCCGCCCGCCACAAAATCCTCGACGCCGCCGAGCGCCTGCTCTCTACCGGCGACGCGGACTTCTCGATGCGCGACCTTGCCGCCGAGGCGCACGTCAGCTTCGCGACGCCGTTCAACCTGTTCGCAGGCAAGACCGGCATCATGCATGCGCTGTCGGACCGGCGGATCGACCGCATGCACGCGCTGCTCGCTGCCGATGCGCGCGGTGGCGATGCGGCGGTGCGCACGCTGCATGCGGTGGCGATCGCGGTCGGCGTGATGGTCGCGAACCCGGCGGTCAACCGCGCGGTGATGGCGTCGCTCGGCGCGCCCGGCGCAGTCGCCGGCACGGTGTTCGCCCGCTCGCGCGCGTTCTGGGCGGCAGCGCTTGGCGACGGCGCGGGGTTGCGCGCCAATGCGCTCGCCACGCTGCCCGACAGCCTCGCACTCGTCTTTCGCGGCGCGCTGTCGTTCTGGACTGCGGGCGAGATCGACGACGCCGCGCTTGCCGCTCACGCGCACACGGCAGCGGCGGCGCTGCTGGGGGGCTATGCGGCACCGCGCGCCTGAGCGGGGAACGTCCGGTGCGAACGGCACGTTAATGCCGCAACGCACCCGAACTGGAGACGACGCATGGCGCAGGACGCAATCAGCTTACTCAAGGCCGACCACCGCAAGGTCGAGGACCTGTTCTCCGAATATGAAAGCGCCAAGGGCGCTGCCGCCAAGCGCAAGCTCGCGGAACAGATCTGCCTCGAACTGACCGTCCACACCCAGATCGAGGAGGAGATCTTCTATCCGGCGTGCAAGGGCAAGGTCGAAGGCGATCTGCTCGACGAAAGCTATGTCGAGCATGACGGCGCCAAGGTGCTGATCGCCGAGATCGAGAACGGGAAGCCGAGTGACGCGTATTACGACGCGAAGGTGACCGTGCTGGCCGAACAGATCAAGCACCATGTCCATGAGGAGGAAGCGTTCCTCAAGGGCCTGTTCGCGCAGGCGCGGCGTACCGACCTCGATCTCGATGCGCTCGGCGAGCAGCTTGCCGCGCGCAAGGAAGAACTGGTCGCCGAATATAAGAAGAAGCTGCCGACGCCCGAGGCGCGCACCTTCGAAACCGTAAAGCTGGGTTGATCCGCGCTGGCGGGGTCAGCCCCGCCAGTCGCGCATTGCCGCGTCGTACGCGTCGCGCGCCGCGTCGATCTCCGCCTGGAGCCGGTCGCGGTCGCGCGCGGCGGCGCGTTCGGCCTGCGTACGTTCGCGGGCCAGATCGCGCTCCCGGTGCGCGATGTCGTCCATAATGGCGCGCTGGCGCTCCTCCGCATCCGACAGCGCCTGTTCGGCGGCGTCGAGATCGGCGCGCGACGGTTTCGGCTGCGGTTTGGGCTTGGGTTTCGCGTCGGGTTCGGGCGCGTCCGCCCGCGCCGTTTTGGCGCGCGGGCGGTCCTTTGGCAGCGCGGCGATCTGCTCGGCGGTCGTACCGCGCGAGCGGCGGATGACGACGCCCGGCTGCGCAAGCGGCTCCGCGGTCAATGCCGGATCGTCGACCTGCTCGGCAATGCCGCGCGCGAACAGGTTCGCGTCGCTGCCCCACGCTTCCAGCGCCGCCTTCTGGCTCGGCGCGGCGACATAAGCGTCGTGAAAGCCGATCGGCGTGCGATAGACCTTCAGCGTCTGCTTGCGCGCCACGTCGTGCGCCCGTTCAGCGCCGCAGCCGCTTGTCGTTGGCCTTCACACCGCTCTGGAGCGGCGCGAGCGTGTCGGTCGGCAGCGCGGCGATCGCCGCCATCGCCGCGAGATTGCTCTCGGCGAGCCGCAGCCAGTCCAGCGGCCACAGCGGCTTGCCGCCCGCCATCCGGCCGAACGCAGTTGTGTTGGCGTCGGTCGCACGCTGCACCGCGTCCCCGGCGGCGCTGACCGAGCGTCCGGCTTCGCTGAACGCGCCGACCTTTTCGCTCACCATGCGCTTCAATTCGACGTGATCGGCCGCCAGCGGGTTCTGCATCGCCGACAAGATGGTCGGCACACGCGCGGCGACGACGCGTTGCGCGCCCAGCATCATCTCCATCAGATCGCCGCCCCAGCGCGCGGTGGCGAGCGGCCAGGTCCAGAGCGTCATCGCATTCTCGGCAGTGGAGGGCATGTCGCGTCCTTTGTCATTGCTGCATCGCACAACGCACCAGCCGCGACTTCCGCTCCGGCCGCGTTCGGGCTGGCCCGCTATGCACGACGGGCCGCCTTCGAGGAAGACGGCCCGCACCGGCGTTCGCAGATCAGGAACGTGCGGTCACATCGCTGCGAGCATCTCGATATGGTGCTTCACGACCGGCACGATCTTGGCGGCAACGGCCTTCAGCGGCGCGGCGCGGCCGTTGGCGGCATAGCCCTGTTGCAACGCCAGCGCCTGCTGATGCGCCATCTTCTGCTGCTTGAGGTAAAGCTGGTCGCGCGCGCTGCCCTGCGCCTTGCGGAGGCCGGCGAGATCGCTGGTCTGCTTTGCGGTCAGCTTCGGCGGTGCGACCGTGAGGCGCGCCTCGGTCGCGGCTGCCTTGACGTCGGCGGTGCTCTGCGTGTGGTCCTGCACCATCATGTTCGCGAAATCGTGGATCTTGGCGTTGCGCGAATCCATCATCAACTGCGCGGACTGGATCTCGAACGAGTCGCTCGCGCCCGCCTTGGCGACATAGGCCGTGCTCGACATCGGCGCGGCGGCCATCACGGCGGCAGGCGTGGCGATCATCGCGATCGCGGCAAGGGATTTCAGCATGTCCGGCTCCTTCGGGTACGACCGGTCGAATACCGGTCTTGTGTCGCACGGCGAAGCGTTCGGGCGAGCCCTGCGGTTCCGGCCGAAAAGGAACTGTTTGCCTGATGCAGATCAGGAAACGATCGGCCGACGCGGAAATCTGCCGTTCGGGCGCGCGGCGTGGTGCCGGGTGGCCGCGATCGGCGTTGAAGCGGCAAGGAGATCGCCATGCCCAAAGACACCATCCCCAACCCGCCCGCCGACGCGACCATCGTCAACCCGGAGGTCGACGTGCAGGACGGCAAGATCGGCAATGGCCCCGGCTATTCGGGGCAGGAATATGACAGCCAGGATCATGCCATCCCGCACGCGCTCCACGCCAACGCGACCGGCGGCGGCACCGCGACACCGGGCGTGGACGCGGCGATCCCGCCCGACAACGGCAAGCGCGCATCGTTCGACTACAAGACGGGTGCGGTCCACGGCAGCGGCGCGGGCGCCGGCGGCGGCAACGAAGGCGAGGATTTCGACAGCGACGCGGCAAACGGCGACGGCTATCCGCTGACCGGCGCGGAACAGCGCGAGAAATAGCCGGGAGATGGAGCGGGTGAAGGGAATCAAAAACCGCAATTAACGTGCTGAAAAGCATGAAATTGCCGCACTGCAGCAAAAATAGTGGCCCCATACGGTGGCCCACTCCCTTCACGTAAATCGGGTTTGGAGCACTAACGCGGAAACGAAACTTCTAGCTGGAGCTACGTATAATTGTTGGATGCACCGTAGGCAATTTCCGGAAACGTTATATCGCTTCTGGTCCGTCGCAACCCCGCGTTGGGCACAGTCCGCTCACCTGACAGTCAGCGGCGATGTTTTGTAGAAACGCTCCGAGTCCTTGTCTCGCTTCCCGGCTCAGCCCCCCCCCGGCTGGTCGGTTCCCGATGATCCCGCGGTCCCGCTGGAATGGCAAGGCTTGGGACTTTGCTGCCATTCCATTCAGCGTCGGCCAAGGGCAGCTTCTGTCGAAACTGGACATGCACCTGATGATTGCCGCTCAGCAATGACCCGGGGGAGGCCTAAATTTACGGGAAATTGACCCATGTTGAACTCCCCCTGGCTTTGACGAGCGAGGAATCATGGAGTGTTGGACATGGCGTTATTAAGCGTTATCGGCGATGGCATTTTGCGATCATCTATTCAGGCGGGCCACGCGTGGAGCTTGAAAAGATAGTTCAAATCGATTGTGGCTGAAGTCTCCACGCCAAAAGTGCGTTCAGATGTCCATCGCCGACGGGAGGCCGCCAAGCACAGACCCCTGCTCGGCGACGCTGCACCGGACGCCGCCGCCCTCCGGCCAGCAGAACAGGCCGAGGCTCCGGAAGAGGCGCTCCACGTGCCTGCTGAGCGTCGTCACGACGTTCAGGTCGAGCGCGCCCTCCTCCGTGTAGCAGGCCGCCAGGTCGCGACCGAACAGCGTGATCCAGCTGCCCAGACCGTAGACCGCGAGCCGCTTGGGCAGATCGTCGCCCTCGAACGGCTGCCCCTCGGCCAGGCCGTCCCGATGGCCGACCCAGTCGGCCGCGTGGCCCAGCACCGCGGCCACCGTTTCGAGCCCCGCTAGGAAGGTGTCGTTGACGTCGCTCGGGTCGGTCATTCTCGACCGGGCGAGGGCGATCTCGGCCTTCGCGTGCTCGAAGCTGTCGATCACCAGGTCGGCGTATGCCGCGCCTTGCGCCGGCGATACGAACGCCGCCTGCTTCGCGCTCCAGTAGATCGACGGCGCTCGCGCCACCGCGAGATGCAGCTCGCGGCCCATTTCGTCAGGCTTGAAGGTGGTGTCCTCGCCGAACCGCGAGCTGTTGGCTATGCCCGAGAGCATCGAGACCAGCAGATGAAGGCTCGTCGCCCTCGCGTCCGGGTCGTCGGAAATCCAACCCTCCGCGACGCCTGCGTCAATCACGAGATGTCTTTTGCGCTTTCCGTCGCGCAGCACGGTCACAGGCATCGCGACGCCGGCGCCGTATGCGAGGGCACCGCTTGCGACCGGCGGGAGGTCTGGGTCGCCGCGGTCGAGCTTGGAAAGAGCGTCCGGGTAGTCGGCGGCGATCGTGACGCCGTCCAGATCCTGCAGCGGAATGTCGTGGGACAGGGCGCCGACCACCGCCTGGAGGACGTCGGTGTATTCCTTTGCGAGGACGTCGTCGCCGAAGTCGTGCAGCGTCACCCGGTATGAGAACCGCTCCCACTCGAACTGGCGCGGCACCGCGGGCGCGAACTCGCGTGGCGCCAGCGATCGCGCCTTCTCCGCATCCGCCACCGCCTCGGCGATCCCTTCGGCCATCGCCTTCGCCGGGCCGCTTCCGATCGTCGCCGCGACGCCGTCCTCAACTCGCGAACGCGCGCTGATGAAGAAGCCCTGGCAGGCCGCCGCGGCCTCGACGCCGAACGTCGAGAGATCGACCGGTTCGCTGGAATCGAGGCGCCCCACGAGCATTCGGTCGGTCGATAGCGGGAGCAGGACCAGCGTCGCGTCGGCTCCCCCGGTGAACAGAAGCGTTTCCAGCCTGCCATCGCCGGCCCGGGACAGGGCGACCCCGTCCGGCAGGATGAGGTCCGCTCCAGCTTCAACCGTCCAGGTGAAGCGCGAGAGTATACCCACCCAGCCATGGTCATCGAGCGGCTTCGCGACCATGTCGTTGTGGCTGTCACGCACCATCGTGCCCAGCCCGCCGAACAGCCCCGGCAGCAGCGGCGACAGCACGGCCGCGACGTGCGCGGCGAACTCATCGCCGCGCTCGCGCAACACGAACGTCAGGAGCCGCTCGCTGAACGCCGCCGGGATGCCGGCCGGCACCAGCTTCTGCGCAGAATCCCGGATCGCCTCCGTGACCGACGACGCCAGCGCCGGCCCGGAGAACCCGAGCATCCTCGCAAGGCGCGCCGGGTCCGTAAACAGGCTCTCGATCTCCTGGAAAAGGCTTGTCACGCCGCTCGAAAGGGTCTTTCGCAGATGCGCCGTCCGCATGACGAGGTGGGTGACCGTCCGCGCGGCGTGCTCCGGGTCGATCACGGTTCCCGGATCGGAGAGGCGCAGCTCCTTCACGCCTCGGCTGAAGCTCTTCTCGAACTCGGTGATGGCATCGTCCAGCGTGACCTCGCCGGGAGCGCCCTTGCGGGAGTAGAACCAGTCCTCCACGCCGACGTCGGCGATGCCGACCAGGCGTGCGGGCGAGCCCTGCCGATGAAGCCACGTGCGTTCTGCGCCGTCGCCTGAGCCGTTTGACTCGGACAGGAAGCCGCGCTGCAGAAACCTTGGAACGTAGTGCTGACGCTTTCCCGCCATCGGTAATCCCTCGCTGATCACGCCAATATGGGGTCGCAGGGCGCCGGCAGCACGTCGCAGCACGCGCGAATCTCTCGATCTACGTTGGACGCATCGTTCAATCCATCAGTCGCCAGTGACATCCGGGCACTGAATGTCTCCGGACTTCAGATCCTGTCGAGACGGAACGAGTATCGGCTGACGAGGTCTAGTGCGCGCAGAAGGCCGTCCTGCTCCACGGAGATGTCGCGGCTGGACAGGATGAACAGGGCCAGCCGTAAAGCATCGCCCGCGGGCGAACGGATGAGCTCCAGCACCTCCGCCGTCGCCGAACTGTTTTCCTCCAATATTTCTTCGTCAAAGACGTCCTGCGCCCAGCCGCCGAGCTCGGTCACGTCCGTCGCGTCGATCGATCGAATGCCCCGCGCCAAGATCGACATCTCGGATGTCCTGAGACCCGTCTCCCATGCTAACACGAGAATGAGCGCCCAATACGGCGCAGTTTCCCTGCCCGCCCTGAGGTAGTCGTCGAGGAGGTGCTCCGCGACCGAGACGCGGATCAGCCTGTAGATGTTCACCATGCGCTTCACGGCGCGCGGCGACCGCGACGCGATCGGTTGCATCACCTCGATCAGTTGAGCCTCCTCGACGGTGAGCTTGAGCTGACGGCCCGCAGCCGTCTCCAGTTCGGCTTCGGACGGGCGATGGGGCTCAAGCCTCGGAAAGGCGCCGTGCCGGTCGTCCAGCGGGACCGGTTCGAACTCCTCGTCGTCTTCCTCCTCCTCGGGCCGCTCATCGTCGAGGCGCAGCAGCGACCGAACGTAGTCGACATATGGCGATCGGTCCGTCACGCCCGGTGACAGCGTTCGGACCCAGAACGGTATCTGGAATATTTTCTCCAGATAGTCCGCCGGCGCGATTGCCGCGTCCTCGTTCGCCATGGCCTGATGCTGCGACCTGAGCGCGGATTCGAGCCACCGCACGTCCACCGCCGCCACGACCACGAAGCAGGGAAACGCTAGCATGAGATGGATCGCTTCGAGAACCTGGACCACCTGCTGTTCGCTGCACCGGTCGAGGTCGTCGATGTAGATCACGATGCGCTCTATCCCGCCTCCCTCTCCCGACCGCCTCATCTGCTGGATGATATGGTTGAGTTGCCAGAAGCAGCGTCTGACCGTTCCGAGCGTGCCCAGTCGCCCACGCAGTTCCGTGACGTCCGCCGGATCGCGCAGAAGGTATTCGAGCATTCGCCGGCGGAGGCGACGCGCCGTCCGCCGCCTGCCCGTAGCGCTCGAGTATCGGCGTGCCGCGATCGATCTGCTCCTTCGCCTCGCTCTTGTTCCGCTCGCTTTCCTGCAGCTGCTTCCTGGCCGCGTTCAAGGCAGCCATGCTCTTCGTCCGGGCATCCTCGTATTTCTTTCGGAACAGCGCGGCTCCCCGCAGGAGCGGAAGCACCCGGTTAGCATCGCGTAGCCAAGCGAGGCCATCGTCAGCAGGGCGCCGGGCAACCAGGCCAGATACGGCGCGAGCCTCCCAAGCAACGGCGTCGCGTAGATCGCCACCACGATGCCTACCGCGATGCAGACGGCCAATCCATTGAACGCGATGGACAGTCTCCGGACGCTCGACTGGCTCCTGACCCACGTCCCGGCGAAGACCAGGAGCTGCCGCGTCGGCGAAGCTGCCTCGGCGTATTTCTTCGCGAGTTCGGCGCCGGGCTGGCCAGAATCAACCAAGAGCGCCTGGCGCACGGCGTCGATCGCGGAATCGGACTTCGTCTCCCCTGACCCACCTTTCTTCTTGTCGTCGTCCTCATCGTCGCCCGCGTCCGTCGCGCTGAGCATGTCGCTGAACGTGTCGAGCATGGCATCGACGATGCCGCCGACCCCCTCGGCCTCTGCCTTGGCGTCGGTCACGGCCTTGCGGGCCGACACGATCTCGGCCTCGCTCTCCTCGAGCTTCATCTTCGCCAGAGTCAACGCGCTGGCCTCGCGCCCGACACGCGCGGCTACCTCCTTCACGAGAAGCATGCAGCGCCGTGCGGTAGAAGTTGACTCGGCTATAGAAGCTCTGCTGGGGCGACAGCTGGATGCGATCTGCGGAGGGCATGTAGAACGCCTTGTCACCACCGATGCCAATCTGTGCACCCGTGGCCGCCATCAGGTTTTCCGCGCATGCGATCGTCTCGCGCTCGCCAAGGAATGCCCCACCGCCCACCGACAGCGTGTTCGGCAGCCCTTCGCATTGATCGACATTGAAGACGGTGAAGCGCTTGAGGAACGCGACCTGCCGACGGTGCTCGTCGCTCGTCTGGGTGATCGGCGCGTCCTCAGCGTGCTTGGGGGTGAAGCGATCCGCGTAACAGATCGTGGTGCCACTCTCGCCCTTGCGCACGTTGCCGCCAAGCGCCTGCGCCTGTTTGTAGGTCAGCCACCCCTGCCCGCTGAACCCGCGTTCGAACACGGTCGCTTACAGGACCAGCACGTTGATGCCTGAGTACCGCCGTCCAGAGCCGGCGTTGCGCGGCAAGCCGCTCTCCAGCTTCGATCCGTCCCAGGGCTGTACCCATGGCAGTCGCCCTGCCTCCAGTTCGGCGATGATCCGCTCGGTAACCTCGGCGTAGAGCGTGCCGGCTGGTTTGGTCGCGATGTCCTCGTCATGATCCTCACTCCTGATCACCGCAACCGGCGCCGGAGTGGCGGGGTGGGCGGCAGGAGCGAACCGGCAGTCCCGCTGGAGCGGCGGGCTGCACCCGAAGGGCCGTAATGCAATGAAGGAGCCGGCATTGCCGGCTTGCGACCCGCCGCGGCGGGACTAGAGGGTAGCGACGCCCACCCCGCCAAACCGACGCGCGGTAGCGCGAACGCCAGCCGCGCATGGCGCGGCTGTCCGCCGGGTCGGGCACTGCCCGGCCAATGCGTCAGGATCGTCACGGCGTCAGCCGACGAGACGCAGACCTGCGGCTCGGTGGAGCGAAAAGCGGAGTAGAGCCCGGCCGTGCGCAGCGCGGGGCGCACGCCCCATCACCAACAGCAACAGCAACAGCAACAGCAACAGCAACAGGGGTGTCGAATTCAGCACATGCGAATTCGACCCTGCCGGCGCGCTCATCGTGTGCATAGAGACACCATCGAAGCTCGTAACATGGAATCTGCGCCAACCGGCACGCCAAGCGATCCTGTTACCGTGACGGAGGTGAAGCCGTGACCATCGCCGCCATCCTCGCCTTCACCCGCGCCAACCGCTGGATCGTCATCGGCGTTGCCGCAGTCCTGCTGGTCGCAGCCCTCCTCGCGCTCGCCTCTGCTCAGGCGGGGCCAGCGCGCGCCACGCAGCCGATCAGGAGACGATCCAGCTACAGACCCACGTCATCGCGGCCGACAGCAACGCCTCAGACGCGCGCGTGACGGACACGGTGCGGATCTCGAAACAGGAACAGGAAATCACCGATGCCGTTCAGAACACCTCGAACGCTGATGATGCTCGCCGCGCTAGAGCGGTTTTCGTCGGGGCTGAATCGTTGGGGATTCACACGGCACCCGTTTTCTGATTCACGATCCGTGCTGGCGAAGGAGGCCGGGATGGATGGGCCGAGCGTTATCGCGTGATCTTCGGGATCGTGTCATCGCTGCTGTCGAAAGCGGGGTGTCTTGCCGGCAGGCGGCAGAGCGGTTCGGCGTCAGCGCGGCAAGCGCGATCCGCTGGCGACAGCTGGTGCTCGCTCATGGCACGCCGGCGGCCAAGCCGCAGGGCGGTGATCGCCGAAGTCCCAAGATTGAGGACCATGCCGCCTTCATTCTGGAGGCGATCGAGCAGCAGCCGGATCCGACGCTGGCAGAGCTTCGTGGGATGCTGGCCGAGCGTGGCGTGAGCGTCAGCATCGCCACGCTCTGGCGCTTCTTCGCCCGCCACGGGATCACGCGCAAAAAAAGACCGGCCACGCGACGGAGCAAGATCGTCCCGACGTCCTGAAGCGTCGCGAGGAGTGGTTCGAGGGCCAGCTCGATCTCGACCCCGACAAGCTGGTCTTCATCGACGAGACCTGGGCGTCTACCAACATGGCGCGGCGCCATGGTCGCTGCCGGCGGGGCCAGCGCTTGCGCGCCGGCACCCCCTTCGGACATTGGAAGACCACGACCTTCGTCGCCGGCCTGCGCCGCACGGGCATGGTAGCACCCTGGGTGCTCGACGGACCAATGAACGCCGATGCGTTCCTCACCTACGTCACGCGCGTGCTCGTGCCGGAACTCGGCCGCGGTGACGTGGTCGTGATGGACAACCTGTCGAGCCACAAGGCGCCGGCCGTGCGAGCCGCCATCGAAAGCGTTGGCGCAACGCTCCTCTTCCTCCCGCCCTACAGCCCAGACTTCAACCCGATCGAGCAGGCCTTCTCCAAGCTGAAGGCGCACCTGCGAAAAGCGGCCGAGCGGACCGTCCATGGCCTATGGAACGCCATCGGTCGCATCCTCGATCTCTACTCGCCCCAGGAATGTGCCAACTACTTCGCCGCCTGCGGCTACGATGCAGACTGATCGAAAACCGCTCTAGGGGGTGCGTCATCCTGCGCCAACAGGGTCGTAGTGCAGCCGCTACTGCCGCCGGTTGCTGACCTCCGCCAGCAGGCAGAGCCGGAGTATCCGGTCGAGGCTCTACAGCCCGGCGATGCAGGTGCGAAGGCCGAGGCGGCGTAGCACGACAAGGTGCTGATCTGGGGCCGCACGGGCTCGGCGCAGAACCGGCGCGTGTGTCAGTGGGCGGTGGATATGAAGCTGGCGGTCTCGCCGGGGTACTGCACGCCCTGATCCCGGCCTATTCCCATTAAGTGGAGCCCTCGAGCCTTCGCGGCTCGGGCGCTCTTTTTGCATCTGGCGTCACTTTGACGGCACTCGGAAATCGGTCTGCCGAACATTCGCAACCGCTTTATTGTGAGTTTCTATCGCAACATAAACCGATTGCGTTGCGCTTTCGCCGTCCGACCGAGTAAAAAGACCAAGCCCAATCGCTTTCTTGAACAAAGCTCCCCAGTCGACTTTCACATCCTGCATAGTTCCGTTCGGCGTTACGCTCGGTCCCCATGAGCTATCTATGATGACATACTCGAAGCGATTGTTTGCAAGCTTCTGAATAACGCCAGGTGGAAAGCCGGGATTTGAATTGTAACCAATGCGCGCCGGCAGAATTTCCAGTATGTGGGCCTTGCCGTTCCAGAACCCCTGAGCTCCAAGCGTCAGACGTGCTTCGCCCCCATCTATGGCAGATTGCGTGTACGAAAGTTCATGGATTGAGCTAAGTTCGAATGGTCCCGGAAGCGGCTTACCACCGTGCTCTATGTCGTTCATGAAGCCGAAGAACGTGTACTGATTTGGGCAAGCGAGCTTGCGGGCCGTGTTTACCTTCAGATCCACGAGCAAGGGTCGTTCCGGCCGATCGCTGAGTTTTCCCCACGTAAGCGTTACCGGACTGCCTAATCCATTGATCGGGAACGACTGATCGCTCGGACCTATGCAACTTTGCCCCAGTACCCCGCTTTCCGCCTGAACAACCAAGGACCAATGCCTTTTGTCGGAACCGCAATCCGAAGTATCTTGAAAGAAATTCGGCTTCTCCCGGTGAGGAGAAGCCGCACACTTTGTTAGTTGGGCACCGGAATGAGTTGGCGCGCTCGCGCAGGAGCTACCGAAAAGGGCAACAGCCATCGCCACGGCGGGAAATACCCAGATACGCATAGAACAATGCTTCGCTAACACGGTGGGATTTTTACCCGATCAATATAGCTCTAGCCACGGATGCAGCCGCGTCATTTCCTTTTGCAATTCAAGGACGTTATCGACCTTTTGTTCGGTGCGGGTGACAGAAAGATAGTGATGCCTATAGCGGGATGTGATCTCAGGGATGTGAAGGGCGATACTGCCGGCTTCCAGCAAGCGAAGCCAGAGGTCGTAATCCTCCCATCCAAGTTTAATCTTCCTGAAACCGTCCAGTCGTCGTAATGCCGACCGGCGATACAAAGCCATCAGGTCGATGAAGTTGCCACGGATCAGCCCCTCCTTCGCGAAGACGCCGGCTCCGAATAGTTCGCGGTCCCCTTCGAACACCTCGACCAGACTGTAAGCCGCATCAGCATCGGGGCGTCTATCGACAGCCGCGACATGCTTCTCAAGGCAGCGCCTGTACAGGAGGTTGTCCGCATCCAAGAGGAAGCAGAACTCCGAATCGGTTGCCGAGATGCCGGTGTTTCGAGCGATCGAGGCTCCGCCATTCTCAACGTGGCTGAGGAGGAGCATCCCCATCTGAGTATGATGATTGCGGCGCATCCAATTGGCCGCAACTTCCGCAGAATTGTCGGTACTGCAATCGTTTACGACAACGATCGCGACATCCCGCATCGTCTGGGCCGCAATGGAGTCCAGCGTCTCCTCGATGTGCCGCGCGTAATTATAGAGCGCAATCACGACTGACACGCGGCGTTTCAGCAATCCGAAACGGTACAGTTCTTCCGCTTGGTGGGTAATCACGACAGATGCTCCGCCATTTCATTGCTGAGTGCCGCCATCAATTTCCGGCCGTTTTCGTGGATGCGCTCGATCTCACGCTGCCCTTGGGGCGTATCGAGCAGCCATGCAATCTTTGCAGGCATTTCCTCGAGGGTGGCCTCGATGTAGTGCTTGCCCGGTTCGACCAAGCCGATCTGCACGCATGGCTCCGTCAGCGGCACGCAGCCTTGCGCAATGCCCGACACCACGATCCGGTGCCACTCGAAGTAATGGCTCTCGCCCTGGTGGATGTTGAGCAACAGCTTCGTATTCTGAGCGATCTGCGCCAGATCACGGCTGCCGATCATGTTGGGACTGTCCGGTGTGATAGGCCCGGTGAACCGCGGCGCATGCAGGAAGCATTCGTACTCGGACAGCACGTGACCAAGCTCGGCAAGGGAACGAGCGCGGCGCTTATTGAGGTAACCCACGAACAATATGTCGTATGGACGATCGAGTAGCTTGCGCGGGTAAATAAGGGGTTTGATCGCGCGCAGGCTGGTAAGCTGCGATGAAGGCGGTTGCCGTCCGAAGTCGAACACGCCGCCCTTGCGCGGCAGCAGCGGCAGAAAACCGGCCTTGATGCCAAGGCGCGATAGACCCCGTGCCGACAGCGGATTGATGTCCAGCGCCTTACGCGAAGTGAGCATCTTATCCAGCGCGAGCGAGAACCACGAGGTGTGCCATTGTTCGAGGTTGACGTGAACGACGCGCTCAGCGGTTTCGGGCTTGAAAACGGTTCCCGGACCATGGACGCAATATTCGTGCGGAGCCACCACGATCAAATCGTAGTTCTCGAAATCGATCTCGCGATGGTCGTGAAGGAGGCGGACATCTATGCCCGCGTCTTTCAGCACCTCCGCCACGTATTGCGCGATATCGGTGAAGAAGAAGTTGCCCTCCTTCCAGCACAAGACCGCCGCCGGCTTGCCGGGGGTCAGGAAGTCCCGGAAGGTGTAAATCTTCTCGTTGGCCGCCTGCGTCATGAACATGTCCGCAGCCGTCGACTGGAAGGCCCGGCGCCCCTCACGCATTCCGTAGCGAACATAATGCACCAGTGGGTTCATGACCCTGGTTTCAGCATGTTCGAGACCATAGAAGGCGCCGGAGAACAGCAAGCCCGGATGCCGGAACGGATCATGAACGGAGGATTTGAGATAGTCTTCTACGAGCTGCTCGGCTGACCCGGTGACGCCGTACTTATTCGAATACCAAGCAGCTTCGAACAGCCCACTGGCGAGGATCATCGGAATAGCCGCTAGGTCAGGTTCCGCAACGGGAGCGGACAGTACTACAGTACCGCCATCACGATGCTCTTCCATGCCGTGAGCTAGATAATGAAAAATTCCGCTGAGGCCCTCTGCAACAACATCCGGGTAACGAAACAGATAGCTGTTCGTGTCGAAGATGCCCTTGCGAGCCAATCGCCTTTCCAGTTTGCGCTGCCACATCCAGAACGGCATCCAGCGTTGCCAGCCTTGAGGTGTTGCCGCAAGTTCAATCGCTACTTTATGGGTCCACCCGGCCTTGGCACGCTCCACACGCTCCAGAAGCAAGGCGGCATAAGCTTCGCGATAAAGCGCTTCAGCGCTGGCAAGCTCGTCGATAAGCCTTTCTTCTTTTCGTTGCCGCGGGACGATTTCCGATGTGAAATCTCCGATCTGTGATCGCCGCCGCAACACCCCTGACGCACGTTTGCCGGCGAAACGCAGGCCCCGTTCCCATAAACTCACAAACGCTCTCTCTGTTTTCTGGGCCACACCCCTGCCCAGCACTTTGCCCGAGCAGCCTAGCCAACGTACTTGCCCTTCGCCAAGTTAAATTGCTGACAACCTGGATTTCTGAGTTCTCTTTGGTGGCCTGAGAAGGCGCGGTCAGGGCGCAAGCTGGCGAAGGGCGTCGGGATCTCGACTGCTCGCGACCCCGTAGGATCGTTGGCGGCCCAGATACGACAGCGCGGTTTGTGTTGATGGTCATACACGAACGAATCGCTTTCCTACAGTTCCGCTTTCGTTCCACACCGCACAGATGAGACAGACCGACACCAAAGAGATCGACTTCAACATCAGGTTCGCGCTCGGCCAGCTCGGAAACTCCTGGTACAAGACGCTAGCCGGCAGGGATCACGCGAAGCGCGATGCAGCGGCGCGGTTCATCTGCGCTTCGATGCTCAGCAAATTCCACGAGCCGATGTTCTTCGGTGCGGACTCGATGCCGCTCGAACAAGGGGACGTGGAGGCAACGATCAGAGCGGCAATCCTCGAGCTTGGGCCACTGACCTACGACGCTGCGCGGAGCGGGCACCAGGAGACGCGGCGCGGCGCGCACGGCGTGATAGTGGAACGGGTCATGGATCGCCTAGGGCCGATCGAGATCCTCGTCGCCGATCCGAGCGAGAATATCTTCAGCGATCTGGGTAAGATCGGGCGGCAGTGACTTCCTTGCGGCTTCGTTAGGGCAGTAGGGCGGCGTCGATCATGGCGCGAAAGATCGTTGCGGGTGCATCGGACCTGAGACTGACATATGAGTTATAGCTCTCGCCATCAGAGCCGCTATCCCAATCATGATCTAAGCAATCATCTGCCTTGGATATGCCAGCCCCGCCATGCGCTTGTCCGGCTCGCGCATAGCGGCAATCGCGGCTCTGATCATAGCATCCAGTGCGCCGGGCTTGAGCGATCCACGCCCATCGCCCCGCACCAACGCCTCCTGCAAATCAGTCGCTTGACCATGCTCTGCCAGCGCGACAAGAGCAGCTACCTTGGCACGCTCCACCATCTCATTTTGCATCACTTCCTCCGATCAGGGCCAAGATGGCGCGGGGTGGTTGCTTTCTGTATCGTCAAGCGCAGGGTGGTGATGTCGAACCCGCGCGCCTCAAGTTCCTCGATCAGCGAAGCGCGGAACTCTATTTCCTTATCGGGAAATTTGTAGGCCATGCGCTTCTGATCGAGCGCGTTCATAACCAGCCGCGCTGTAGGCTTCATGTCGGCGCCCTCACCCCATGCAACGCATAGATCGGGTCTCGAATAGCGGTCGGCCTTCCCGTATGCGATCTTGATTTCACCGGGCTTAGCGGTCGGGGTGCGGTATCGTCTCATACCCCGCCTCCTGCGAGCGCGCGGATGGCGGTGGCGATATTGTAGGCAGCGTCAGCGTCTTCCCCGGTTGCGTCTGCATCAACCCGTTCGTCGTCGGCTACCTTCGCACACGCCCCGATTGTCTCCGCGCGCATCCGCTCCACCTCGGCGGTGAGGGCGACAACAGAGGCGAGGCGGTGGCGGGCGATTAGTCTGGCCTGGTCATTGGTCCTTCCTGACAGCCCATGCTGCGAACGATGCGCGTGTCATAGATTTCGGACGAGCGGTAACCCCGGCGTTTTCGTCAACGTAGCGAACCGTGTCGTGGTCCATCTGGCCCGGATAGGACAGACCACCAGTGCCCGTTATACGCCGCTTTCGACCGCTCTTGCCGATGTAAACGCCGCCAGTTTCGATCTCTGCCTTGTTCACTTCCCCGCCCCCTTGTCAGTCGAGAGGGCGGCGCGGGCGATTTCTCCACCATCTGCAATAACTTCGTAGTCATAGATGGTTACGTCACCTTTGCCGCAAATATAGCTACCCTCATCCGCATAGAAGCTTAAAGCCTCGCGCAGCCGCTTTACCTCATTATCGCGCTCGTCGGGGGCGGGATAAGAGACGGCATCGGCCAGTGCATCGGCAGAATAGCCGTCATCATCGCCGCGCAGCGTGCCCCATCGCTCATAGCACCATTCGTCCGGATCGATCATGCCTTCGATCTGGCAGAACCCTTGACCAGCCGCCCAATCCGCCAGCTTGACGAGATAGTGCAGGTCTTCACGCCGGACGCTGGCCCTATTCTCCCCCTTCCCGAGCGCGGCCACGATGGCCTCCGCGTCGTCAAGGGTTCCTTCCATTTTATCAAGTGGAACGCCGTGCCGAATCAAAAACGCTTCAATGATTGCTGCCAGCGCCTCGATCTGCGCCGCGAGGGAGGTGTCGACGAGCGGTGCCTGTGCAGGCGCAGGCTTTCTCGGAAGCCCGCAAGAGCCGTGCCTCCAGTCCTCGAAAGAACAATCGCCAGCGATGTAGCATGCAGGGTAAAAAGAGCAGTTTTCTGCTTTCCGTTCTTCAGTCACTTTCCTTCTCCTTCCAGGTAGGCGCGCAGGGCGAGGCCGAGCGGGGTGAGGAACAACGAATTGTCGGGTCGCACGTCCGCCAAGTTGTCGAGGCAAAGGTCCAAGAGCGTGGCGACATCCGCCTCAACTCGCTCTGGATCGCACTCGACAAGCACCCGCCGCGTGTATCTGCTCAACCCAGCAGCCAAAGTCGCGATGTCGGTCATCGTGGGTACTCCGTGGCTGCGGCATAGCTGACTGCGATATGCTGCTCGGCAAGGCGCTTGCGTTTCGGGGTATGGAGGGGTGTGGCAGCCATCCTGCGGTGCAGTCGATAGCACCACACATAGGCATCGTTCTGGTCCATCTCGGCGAGACGATCAGCCATCTTGCTCATGCGTCCCGCCCCCGATCGCCATGCCGGGCGGTGTCAGCGAGGTAGGCGCGGACTTGCTGGCCGGTGTCGTTCAGCGCCCACTCGTTTGCATCTTCCGGGCAATGCTTATGGTCGACCAGGCCGAGGATCATGTTGAACCATGCTCGCTTTGCCACGCTGCGGCTCGGCACTTTGCCCCAGCTACCATCTTCCGTGAGCGCGAGGACCATAGCCGTGCGGGCAGATGTCAGCCCTTCAGCGATCTCCCGAATTGCGTCATCCATCTCACGCCTCTCACGTCAGAAGGGATGCGGCGCGGGCGCGGAGGGCGGCTGCTGTAACGTACCGCGCGAGCCATTCGGTGTATGACTCTTGCTCAGGCCAGAACGTGATATGCAGATGGAAGCGCTTGCTTAGTGCGCTCACGGCCTCGCGGGTAAGATTGGCGCTGTCGCCCTGCCCCTTCTCAAACCCGGTTGTCAGCGTCATCGCAGCGTCGAGCGATGCGGTAACATCGAGGGATATGTTGATGGATCCATTGCGCTTGCGCGGCAAATCGAGCACCTCAGCTATCGCGAGGTCAACGCCGCGATCCGGCCCAGCAAGCGCCTCCACCCGATCAGCCAGCGCGTTCAGTTCGTTCGGGCTCAGGGTCATGCGGTCAAACCCTGAATATAGGCCAGAGTGATATTCAGCGTCGGCCTTGGTGTATGTTTTGGCAGCAGGTTCTTTCGCGGCCTCTGCCTCAAGATACCTGCGCAGCGTGGCGCGATCGACGTAGCCCAACCGGCGATGGCATCGGATGCACTCTCCCCAGATGCCTTCGTCGTCGCTGTTCGGCCTGCACGGATGTTGGCCTATCGCGCACAGCAGTCGGCCCAGCAGACCCACCCGCCGCGCCTCTCGCCCACCAAGCTCCAGCGGGGCGGTCACGACGTCATATCCTCGGCACGCCAGCGGCGCTGGTCACTTTCCGAAACATTCGACATGCCGCCAGCATCGACATTCCGCTTCCGACAATACCTCCATCCGATACATGCCGTTTTCGAGTAGCAACCGTGCGCGGTGATGCGGCCTTCTCACCCCCGCTCACCGCTCGGCTCCTGCGGGGGTGGGGGAGACGATGCGGTAGGCAGCGCGACTCGCGGATTTCCGCGCGCGGTAAAACTGCGGTAAAAGTGGAGCGTTAGGCCCGGATTTCCGCCATTTGTTCTGCTGCGAACGGCGCAAAACATGGAGCGGGTGAAGGGAATCGAACCCTCGTCGTAAGCTTGGGAAGCTTCTGCTCTACCATTGAGCTACACCCGCACGCATCCCTCATCTGCCCCGCCGGCGCGGGCGCGTCAATGCCGTTTGGCACCAATTCTGCCCTCGCGCGTTGCGGCCGTAACGATCGCGCCGCACCGGCGCGTCCGCATCCTGGGAGGCGAGCTTTGTCCATCATCGTCAACGGGCGCGACGTCGCGGCGCCGGCCGATCCGCGCGTCTCGCTGCTCGATCTGCTCCGCGAGGATCTGCTGCTGCCCGGCACCAAGAAGGGCTGCAACCAGGGTGCGTGCGGCGCCTGCACCGTGCTGGTCGACGGTGAGCGCATCCTCTCGTGCCTCGCGCTGGCGGTGCAGTACGAAGGGCGATCGGTGACGACCATCGAAGGACTCGGCACGGCGGGCGCGCTGCACCCGCTCCAGCAGGCGTTCGTCGAGCATGACGGTTTCCAGTGCGGCTATTGCACGCCCGGGCAGATCTGCTCGGCGATAGCGATGGTGGCGGAACTGCGACGCGGCGCGCCGAGCCATGTTACCGGCGATCTCTCCGCCGACACGATCGCGCTCGACCGCGACGAATTGCGCGAGCGGATGAGCGGCAATCTGTGCCGCTGCGGTGCGCACAACGGCATCGTCGAGGCGATCGAAAGCTTTGCGGAGACCGAGGCATGACGCCCTTCCAATATGCCCGCGCAAGCGACGCCGCCGATGCGATCGCCCGGATCGCACCCGCCGCCAAATTCCTCGGCGGCGGCACCAATCTGGTCGATCTGATGCGCGAGACGATCGAGCGGCCCGAGGCGCTGGTCGACGTCACCGCGCTCGACGCCGCGATCACCGAGACTGACGGCGGGCTGAGAATCGGTGCCGCCGCGCGCAACAGCGCAATCGCCGAGCATCCGCTGGTCCGCACGCGCTACCCGGTGCTGACGCGCGCGATCGTCGCGGGCGCGAGCGCGCAGATCCGCAACATGGCGACGGCAGGCGGCAATCTGCTCCAGCGCACGCGTTGCACCTATTTCTACGACATCGAGGGATCGCGCTGCAACAAGCGGTCGCCCGGCGAGGGCTGCGACGCGCGTGGCGGGTTCAACCGCAACCACGCGATCCTCGGCGCGTCGGATGCGTGCGTGGCGACGCACCCTTCGGACATGGCGGTGGCGCTCGTCGCGCTCGATGCGGTGGTCCACCTGCGTAGCGATGCGGGCGAGCGTCGCGTGCCGCTGGCCGATTTCCACCGCCTGCCCGGCGACAGGCCCGAGGTCGAGACGGTGCTCGCCCCCCGCGAACTCATCACCGCAATCGAGCTGCCCGCGCTGCCGTTCGCGGCGCGATCGGCCTATCGCAAGGTGCGCGACCGGGCGAGCTACGCCTTCGCGCTGGTATCGGTGGCGGCGGCGATCGAGATCGAGGGTGGCATCGTCAAGGACGTGAGACTCGCGCTCGGCGGGGTCGCGCACAAGCCGTGGCGCGCGTTCGCGGCGGAAGACGCGCTTCGCGGCCAGCCCGCCACCAGCGCAAGCTTCACCGCCGCGATCGACGCGGAGCTCCGCCAGGCGCGTCCGCTCAGCGACAACGGCTTCAAGATCGAACTCGCGCGGCGCACCGTCGTCGCGGTGCTCGGCGACCTGACGGGGAACGACGCATGACCATCATCGGCGACGCACGCCAACTCGCGCAGGGGCTGGTACAAGGCGCGATGGCCAAGGCGGTCGCGCTCGCGCCCGATAGCTGGGTGCCCGGCGGCAAGCCCGATCCGCTGATCGCGCACCAGCACGGGCATATCGGCAAGCCCGTTTCGCGGATCGACGGCCCGCTCAAGGTGGCGGGCGCGGCACGTTTCGCCGCCGAGTTCGCGGTGGAGAACATCGCCTACGCCGCACTCGCCTACAGCACGATCGCCAAGGGGCGCATCACCGCCATCGACACCGCCGCCGCCGAAGCCGCGCCGGGCGTGGTTGCGGTGATGACCTATCGCAACGCGCCGCGCCTCGCGCCGCCGCCCGCCTTCATGTCCTCGCCCAAGGCGGCGGGCGGCGATACGCTGCCGATCCTTCAGGACGACCGCATCCACTGGAACGGCCAGCCGATCGCGCTCGTCCTCGCCGAAACGCAGGAACAGGCCGATCACGCTAAGTCGCTGATCCGCGCCAGCTATGAGGCGGAGCCTGCGCAGACCGGGTTTGCCGAGGCTGTCGCCGCCGGCACCCGGCCCGGCCTGTTCATGGGCGGTCCGCTCCACAACGCGATCGGCGACGCCGACACGGCGCTTGCCGCCGCCCCGGTCAAGGTCGATGCGACCTATCGCACGCCGCGCCACAACCACAATGCGATCGAACTTCACGGCGTCACCTGCCTGTGGGAGGGCGAGACCCTGCGCATCCACGATGCGTCGCAGCTCGTTGCGCACACCGCCTGGTCGCTGGCGCAGATGTTCGGCATTGCCGAGGATCAGGTCGTCATCACCTCGCCGTTCGTCGGCGGCGGGTTCGGTGGCAAATGCCTGTGGCAGCATCAGGCGCTGGCGGCGGCGGCGGCGAAGCTCAGCGGGCGGCCGGTGCGGCTCGTGCTGTCACGCGAGGGCGTGTATCGCATCGTCGGCGGGCGATCGCTCACCGAACAGCGCGTCGCGCTCGGCGCGGATGCGGAGGGCAAGCTCACCGCGCTGATCCACACCGGCGTCACCGCCAAGACCGCGGCCAACGCCATGCCCGAGCCGTTCATCCTGCCGACCCGCAGCGCCTATGCGACCGACACGATGCTGCTCCATGTCGACACGATCGAGCTCGACATGCTCAGCAACACCTTCATGCGCGCGCCGGGCGAGGCGGTCGGCACCTTCGCGCTCGAGGTCGCGATGGACGAGCTGGCCGAGGCGGCGGGAATCGACCCGGTCGAGCTGCGGCTCCGCAACGAGCCGGAGAAGGATCCGATCTCCGGCCTGCCCTTTTCCGCGCGCCACATCGACAAGGCGTGGCGCGACGGTGCCGAGCGCTTCGGCTGGAGCAAGCGCAACGCCACGCCCGGTGCCACGCGTGACGGCGAGTGGCTGGTCGGCGTCGGCTGCGCGACCGGCACCTATCCGTATTACCGCATGCCCGGCGGCGCCGCGCGCATCACACTGACGCGCGACGGCCATGCCACCATCGACATCGCCGCGCACGAGATGGGCATGGGCACCGCCACCGCACAGACGCAGGTCGCCGCCGAACGGCTCGGGCTGGGACTTGAGGACATCACCTTCAACTATGGCGACTCGACGCTGCCCGGCGTGGTGCTGGCGGGCGGATCGCAGCAGACCGCCTCGATCGGCGCATCGGTGATCGCCGCGCACAATGCCTTGGTGGCGGAGTTGCTCAAGGCGGCGGGCAACGATTCGCCGCTTGCGGGCCTAAAGCCCGACGAGATCGCCAGCCGCGACGGCGGGCTGTGCAAGGCGGACGAGCCCGAGCGGTTCGAAAGCTACGGCTCGATCCTCGCGCGGGCGCAGCGCGACAGCGTGTCGGTAGTGGCCGAGCCGCCGATGCCGCTGGAGACGCAGCACTGGTCGATGCACTCGCACGCGGCGATGTTCTGCGAGGCGCGCGTCAACGCGGTGACGGGCGAGGTGCGCGTGACGCGCTTCCTGGGATCGTTCGACTGCGGCCGCATCCTCAACCCCAAGACCGCGCGCAGCCAGTTCCGCGGCGGCATCATCATGGGCCTCGGCCTCGCGCTGATGGAGGAAACCCAGTTCGACGAGCGCACCGGGCGGATCATGAACCCGAGCCTCGCCGAATATCACCTGCCTGTGCACATGGACGTGCCCGAGATCGACGTGATCTGGACCGACATCCCGGACCCGCACACCCCGATGGGCGCGCACGGCATCGGCGAGATCGGCATTACCGGCACCGCAGCGGCGGTGGCGAACGCGATCTATAACGCGTGCGGCAAGCGGGTGCGCGATCTGCCGATCACGCTGGACAAGCTGATGTAGGCTCGCCGCACCAGCAAGCCGACGTTCACGCCCGATTGACGCGATGTCACCCTTGGGTTACTTGCGTAACCCGAGGGTTACAAAAGGAACGCCAGCATGCAGTCCGTCGTCGCCGAACGAGCCGAGCGTCTGTCCAGGCACAGGGCGATCGCCGCAATCGTCATGGGCACCGCTCTGGCAGCAACGCAGACGCAGCGAATGGACGCGAGCGGTGCCGGGCCGGTCACATGGATCGTCACGGGCGTCATCATTGTCATCTTTGTGCTTTGGGCGAGTGGCGTGTTTCGCAACACGGCCCTTCGCGGCATCCTGAATGATGAAGGGAGCGACGTCAGCAGGCGACGGGCCTTGATGATCGGCTTCTGGAATATGCTCGCCACAGCCGTCGTCTGCTACGTTCTGACCTATGTGAAGGATTACGGACCTAGAGACGCCATCCAGATCATCATGAGCGTCGGCATCTGTTCTGCTCTGATAAGCTTCGGGGTCGCAGAACGCGTGTCGGCACATCAATGACCGAGCGGTTGTTGAACGGACTACGCGGGGAGCGGGAGCGCCTGGGCCTCACCCAAGCCGACCTGGCGCAGCGCGTCGGCGTGTCTCGCAAGACGATCAACACGATCGAGAACCTGGTCTTCTCGCCATCCGCTGTGCTGGCGCTGAAGATCGCGCGCGATCTCGACAAGCGGGTGGAAGATCTGTTCTGGCTCAGCGAGGAAGATTGAGGATTTGCCGAAAGCCGGCTGACGGATGTGATCGGGCGGGCGACGTAGAGGGTGGGAATCGCGCGTTCGGCTAGATCCCCCCCGCCGTAACCGTTACGCCCAGCCCCTCCAGCTTTGCCGTCAGCTCCGTCAGACACGCCTCGACCAGCGCCGGGTCGGTCGCGCGCACCACGAAGTTCGCGCCAGTGCGGCCGTCGCGGAAGAACGGGTAGCTGCCGATCGACACGCCCGCGAACGCGCGTTCGGTCGCGCCGAGCAGGTCGGCGATTTCGCTTTCCGCCACCCACGCGCCGATCGTGCGCGACACCACCGGGCGGCCGCCTTCGAGCGTGCCGGTCAGCGCGTCGAGCATGCCGGCGGTGATGTGCGGCACGCCCGCCATCACGTAGATGTTCTCGACATGGATGCCGGGCGCGCCCGACATGCGGTTCTCGATCAGCCCCGCGCCTTGCGGCACGCGCGCCATGCGCTTGCGCGTTTCGGTCAGCCCGCCGCGCGTGGCGTAATAGGCGTCGAGCGCCGCCACCGCCTCCGGATGATAGACGACCGGCACGCCCAAAGCCGCGGCGATCGCATCGACGGTGATATCGTCATGCGTCGGGCCGATGCCGCCGGTGGTGAACAGATAGTCGTTGCGCGCGCGCAAGATGTTGACCGCCTCGACAATCGCTTCGGTCTTGTCGGGCACGACGCGCACCTCGACCAGCCGGATGCCCTGCACGTTCAGCCAGCTTGCCAGTTGGGCGATGTTCTTGTCCTGCGTGCGGCCGGACAGGATCTCGTCGCCGATCACCGCCAGCGCGGCGGTCCAGATGCGCTCGTTCATGTTGCACGGCATAGACCGACTTGCGCGATCTCGCAAAGCCCGCCGGTTGTCGCTATATGCCCCAGGATGACCGACTATATCACCGTCACCGCCGACACGGACACTGGCCGCACCGGCGCGATCAAGCTGCACGGGGCGGAGGCGTTCGAGGGCATGCGCCGCGCCGGCCGCCTCGCCGCCGAGACGCTCGACATGATCGTCCCGCACATGGTGCCCGGCGTGACGACCGGCGAGATCGACGATCTGGTCCGCACCTTCACGCTCGATCATGGCGCGGTGCCCGCGACGCTCGGCTACCGGGGTTATGCGCATTCATGCTGCATCTCGATCAACCACGTCGTCTGCCACGGCATTCCCAGTGAGAAGACGCTCAAATCGGGCGATATCGTCAACGTCGACGTGACGCCTCTGCTCGACGGCTGGCACGGCGACAGCAGCCGCATGTATCTGATCGGCGACGTGCCGATCAAGGCGAAGCGGCTCGTCGACGTGACCTATGAATGTCTGATGCTCGGCATCGAACAGGCCAGGCCGGGCAATTTCCTCGGCGATATCGGCCATGTCATCCAGCGCCATGCCGAAAGCCACCGCTACGGCGTGGTGCGCGATTTCTGCGGGCACGGCGTCGGGCGCATGTTCCACGATGCGCCCGAGGTGGTGCATGTCGGCCGCCCCGGCACCGGGCCCGAGTTGAAGCCGGGGATGATCTTCACGATCGAACCGATGATCAACATCGGCCGCCCCGACGTGAAGCTGCTCGACGATGGCTGGACGGCGGTGACGCGCGATCGCTCGCTGTCGGCGCAGTTCGAACATTCGATCGGCATCACCGAGGATGGCTGCGAAATCTTCACCGGCAGCCCCAAGGGCTTCGACCGCCCGCCGTACTGAGGCGCCTAACGCGCGCGGAGCGACAGCGCCGCCAGCAACCCGCCACCGGGCGCATCGGCGAGGTCGAGCGTGCCGCCGTGCAAGGCGGCGAGTTCGCGCGCGATCGACAGGCCGAAGCCGTGGCCGTCACCCGATTCGTCCAGCCGCCGCCCTGGCTCGAGCGCGGCCGCGCGGGCCTGCTCGGGAATGCCCGGCCCGTCGTCGGCAATGGTGATCCGCGCCTCCGCGCCCTCCCGCACGGCGGTGAGCGTCACGTTTGTGCGCGCCCAGCGCCACGCATTGTCGAGCAGGTTGCCGAGCAGATCGTCGAGATCGCGTGGGTCGATGACGACGGCAAGATCGTCGGGCACGTTCGCCACGAACGCCACCCCGCGCTCGGCATGGATACGCGCGAGCGCCGCGCCGAGCGCCGCCACCGCCGCTGCAAGCGCGACCACGCCGCGCGCCGCATCCCCGCCGGCATCGGCGCGCGCGCGGCCGAGATGATGGCGGATCGCGCCGTCGATCCGCTCGACCTCCGCCACCAGCGCGTCGTCCTGCCCGCGCAAACCGATCGACAGCGTGGCGAGCGGGGTCTTGAGGCTGTGGGCGAGATTGGCGACGTGGCTGCGCGCATAGGCGAGCCGCGCCGCATTCTGCGCCACCAGCGCGTTGAGCTCCGCCGCGAGCGGGGCGAGTTCGCTCGGCTGATCGTCCGGCAGGCGCTCGCTCTCGCCCGCGCGGATCGCCGCCACCTCGGCACGCAAGCGCCGCACCGGTTGCAGCCCGAGCCGCAACTGGACGAGGCTGGCAAGACCGAGCGTCACGCCGAGCGCGACGAGCGCGCCCAGCAGCGGCGCCAGCGCGGCGCGGATCGGCCGCTCCACGATCGCGCGCGGCGCGGCGGCGACGATCGTCGCCGGCCCGGCGGCGGTGGCGACGACGAAGCGCCGGCCGTGGCGCACGATGCCGTCGCGGTCGCGCCAGTCGATCGGCTGCGGCCGGTCGCTATCGCGGGCATCGAACGGCCGGTGGTGATGCCATTCGCGCGCGTCCGAACGCGGAGGCGCAGGTGGACGCGCCGGCACGTCAGTCTGCGGCGGCGCGGGCGAGGTGCGATGCCCGCCCGGCGCGTCGATCCGCCAGCCCCAGCCGGAGCGCACATCCGCATAGGGCGATGCGACCACCGCCCGCTGCGGGTCGATCGTCCCGTCGGGCCGGACCGCGCCCGCGAGCAGCGCGATCTCCGCATCGAGCCGATCGTCCAGCCCCGCCGTCACGAAGCGTTCGAGGATGCCGCCGATCGCGAACGTGGCGATCCCCAGCGCCACCACCGTGCCGACCAGCGACAGCACGAGCAGCCGCCCGTAGAGCGAACGCGGCAGCAGCCTCATGCGGGCTGGTCCGTCAGCCGATAGCCGCGCCCGCGCACCGTCTCGATCAACGCCGCACCGATCTTCTTGCGGAGCCGCCCGACGATCACCTCCAGACTGTTCGAATCGGGATCGGCGTCGCCTTCGTAAACACGATCGAGCAGGTCCATCCGGTCGACCACCACGTTCCGCCGCAGCATCAGCGCGGAGAGCACGCGCCATTCGAGCGCGGTCAGGCGCAGCGGCAGGCCGTCATGTTCGAACTGGCCGGTCTGCGCATCGAAGACGAGTGGCCCGCACGCGATCGTCGCGGCGGCGTGGCCGGCGGCGCGGCGCACCAGCGCGCGCAGCCGCATCACCAGTTCCTCGACGCGGAACGGCTTGGTCATGTAATCGTCCGCGCCGGCGCGAAACCCCTCGACCTTGTCCGACCACGCATCGCGCGCGGTGAGGATCAGCACCGGCAGGTCACGTTTCGCGCCACGCCACGCCTTGAGGACGGCGATGCCCGATTGCACCGGCAGCCCGAGATCGAGCACCGCCGCATCATAGCTGCCGGTATCGCCGAGATGCGCGCCATCCTCGCCATCGTACGCGATATCGACCGCGAAATGCTCGCGGCGCAGCGCCTGCGCGATCCCTTCCGCCAGCGCGGCATCGTCTTCGACCAGCAGGATGCGCATGTCCGTTCCCTTCCAGCCGCGCCTAGAACCCCCGCTTAAACCGAAACTGAACCGCAAGGTTCAGCGGGGTGGTGGCAGGCGTACGCTATCAGGGATCATCGACAAGCAAGGAGACAGGCGATGATGAGATTTGCAAACGGATCGGGGCGCGGACGGCTGGCGATCGGCGCGGCGCTGCTGCTCGCGGTTGGTGCGGCGGGCGGCGCGGGCGCGGAGGCGTTGCGCGGCCCCAGCATCGAGATGGCGCCGATGCGCCCGGTCGCGATCGCATCGCTGCCGCAGCGTCAGGGCGTCGTCACGATCCGCGGCACCGTGGCGGAGGTGTTTGGCGACCGTTTCGTGGTGGCGGACGCCAGCGGCAGGACGATGATCGACGCCGGTCCGCGCGCCGATGCGGTGCGGGTGGGCGCGGGGGTGACGGTGCAGGGCCGCTACGACAACGGCCAGGTGCGCGCTTCGTATCTGATCGACCCGAGCGGCACGGTGGAGGCGGTCGGCCCGGTGCATGGCCCGCGCGGACACCACGGCCCGGATCACGACGGCCCGCCGCCCGGCGGCCCGGACCGGGACCGTTGCGCACCGGCTGCCGGCCCGGGCGCGCCGCCGCCACCGGCCGCGCAACCACGCTGATGCAGGAAGCCGCCGGCCGCATACGTGCGGACGGCGGCTTCGTCGCGGTCAGGCGTTCACGCCGCGACGGCGACGGGCGGCGCGACGGCCCGCGCCTGATCGAGCGCCTCGGCGATCGCGACGCGGCGGGCTTCCTCGCCCCGCCCGAGCCCTTCGGCGACGATCACCTCGACCTCCGCGCCGACGAACGAGAAGATCGCGCGGAGCAGCGTCTCGGCATGCTCATAGGCGACGAAGGGTGACCCCTCGCCATAGACGTTGCCGCGCGCGAGCGCGATGATGACGCGCTTGCCGGCAGCGAGTCCGACCGGTCCGTTCTCGCCATAGGAGAAGGTCTTGCCCCGCACGGCGATACGGTCGAGCCACGCCTTCAACTGGCTCGGAATCGAGAAGTTGTAGAAGCCGACGCCGATCACGACGATATCGGCGTCGAGAAACTGCTGCACATCCTCACCGGCGGCGAGTGCCATATATGTGTCGAGCGTGAGGTGCGGGAGCGGCGCGGCGGCGAGATCGCGATAGGCGATCTCCAGATCCGCATGCGTCTCCTGCAAACGCGCGACGATCGCGGCCGAGATCGCGCGGCTGGCCGACGCCTCGCCGGTGATGCTGGAATCGAGGTGCAGAAGCTTCATGGGAATGTCTCCGGTCTGGATTTGTGACCAGGACCAGCTATGTGACCGAAGCTACGCTGCCAAGAACGCATATTTCTGGGACCAGGTCACATGGTTATGCCTGCCTTTCCGGGCACGAACGCCCATTGCCGCAAGTTGAACACGGTCCTCACCATCGTGGGCGACAAATGGACGGTGATGATCGTGATGGTGCTGACCGAGCGGTCGCGCCGGTTCAACGACATCAAACGCACTGTCGGCGGCATTTCGCAGCAGATGCTGACGCGCACGCTGAAGGCGCTGGAACGCGATGGCATGGTGAGCCGGACGGTTCACCCCACCGTACCGCCGCAGGTCGAATATGCGCTAACCGACCTTGGGCGCTCGCTCGCCGAGCCGCTGCGCGCGCTGGGCGGCTGGGCCGAGGTTCATCTCGACGAGATCGAGGGAAACCGGCTCCGCTACGATGTGGGCCGCACCGGCGGGGCTGCATCCCGCGCGGCGTGAACGCGCCTCATCCATCCAGATAGGCGGCGAGTTCCTCCGCGGTCGCCTGCGGGAACGCCTGCCGCAGAAACTCCAGGAATGCGGACACCCGTGCGTTGAGCAGCCTGCGCGATGGGTAGAGCGCCCACAGCGCGATGTTCGATCCCGCCACGTCTCCCCAATGCGTCAGCCGCCCGCGCGCGATATCCCCGCTGACCAGCGACAACGGCAGACGCGCGGCGCCGGCCCCGGCGCGCACCGCATCACGGATCATCACCAGCGACGAAAGCCGCAGCACGGGATCGACCGCGATCTCCGACCGTTCGCCCGCGCGGATGACCGTCCAGCGTGCCACGGCGTCGCTGCCGCGCACCACGGCAGGAACGGCCTCACCCGGCGGGCGCGCCACGTCGGGCCCGGCCACCACCACCAGCCGGTCGTGCAGGAACGGTCGCCCGACGAGCGTCTCGTCCGGCGCCGGATCGACCCGGATGACGAGATCATAACCTTCCTCGATCATGTCGACCGCGCGGTCCTCGGTCGTCACCTCCAGACGCACCTCCGGGTGACGGCGCGAGAAGTCCGCCGCAAGCCGCCCCATCGCGGTCTGCGAGAACAGCAGCGGCGCGCTCACCCGCAGCCGCCCCCGCACGCGTTCGCTGCCCGACGCGATCGCCGCCGTCGCCTCCTCCAGTTCGGTGAGCAGCGCACCGGCGCGCTCGAACAGCGCGCGCCCCTCCTCGGTCAGCTTGAGGTCGCGCTGCCCCCGCTCGAACAGCCGTAGGTCCAGCGCCGCCTCCAGCTCGGCAACTCGCCGCGACAGGGTCGCCTTCGGGCGGCGCGCCGCACGCGCGGCTTTGCCGAAGCCGCCATGCCGGGCGACGAGCGTGAAATCGGCCAGTGCGAGCAAGTCCATGCTGTTCCACCTGTGAGACGGCGCGTCCAGATTACGCGTCTATTTGCGCGGGTTTGGATCGCCCATCTCTCGCCTGCCAGCAAGGCAGATTGAGGAGCAACCCCATGACCATTCTCGTAATCGGTGCCACCGGCCGTGTCGGCCGCCACGTCGTCGACCAGCTCGTCCGCCGCGACGCGGACGTGCGCGTTCTCACCCGCGATGCCGCCAAGGCGTCCTTCCCGGCCAGCGTCGATGTGGTGCAGGGCGATCTGCTCGACATCGCCGCGCTGCGCGGCGCCTTCGCCGGCGTCAGCACCCTTTTCCTGCTCAACGCGGTGACGGGGGATGAATTCACCCAGGCGATCCTCACGCTCAACGTCGCGCGCGAGGCGGGCGTCGAGCGGGTCGTCTATCTGTCGGTGTTCCAGGCGGACCGCGCCGTCAACGTGCCGCACTTCGCGGTGAAATCCGGTGCGGAGCGGATGCTCGAGGCGATGGGCTTCGGCGCCACCATCCTGCGCCCGACCTACTTCATCGACAATGATGCGATGGTGAAGGACGTGATCGTCGAGCATGGCGTCTATCCGATGCCGGTCGGTGGCAAGGGCGTCGCGATGGTCGATGCCCGCGATATCGCCGAGGTCGCCGCGATCGAGCTGGTCCGTCGCGAGGCCGCAGCCGGCAAGCTGCCGATCGAGACGATCAACCTGGTCGGCCCCGAGACGCTGACCGGCGCATGGATCGCCGCGATCTGGTCGGACGTGCTGGGCCGGCCGGTCGCCTATGGCGGCGACGATCCGAGCGGGTTCGAGCGGACCATGGCGACGTTCATGCCCGGGTGGATGGCGTATGAGATGCGGCTGATGGCCGAACGCTACGTCAGCGACGGCATGATCCCCGAGGACGGCGACCGCGAGCGGCTCACCGCGCTGCTCGGGCGGCCGCTGCACGGCTACCGCGACTTCGCGCGCCGGATCACCGCCGCCCAGCCGGGCGACTGACGCACCCTGCCCGCCCCACGCCTGCCGCTCGCCGTCCCTGGCCGGCGGCAGCGCTGCGTCCGGATCATTCAATCAGGGACAGCAATGTCGTCGCCAGTTCGTCCTTGCGGAACGGCTTGGTCAGCCGCGGCAACGTGGCATCGACGCCTTCGAGTTCAGCGTACCCCGACACCAGCAACACCGGCAGCCCGGGATGGTCGGCCCTGATCCGCCGCGCCAGTTCGGTCCCGGTCATCCCCGGCATGAGGTGATCGGTGACGACGATGTCGATCGGCTGCGCGCGGGCAAGCGTCTGCAAGGCGTCTTCGGCCGAGCCCGCCTCCACCACGTCATAGCCGAGATCGGCCAGCATGTCGGCGGTGCTCATCCGGACCAGATCCTCGTCATCCACCAGCAGCGCGACGCCGTGATGCGCCTGATCGGCGCTCTGGCGCGGCGCGGGCTGCGCGTCCTCGGTCGTTTCCGTGCTGATCGGCAGCCAGAGTTCGACGTTCGTGCCCAACCCGCGCCGGCTTTGGATGGCGAGTGCGCCGCCAAGTTGCGAGGCGAGGCCATGCACCATCGACAGGCCAAGCCCGGTGCCCTTGCCGATTCCCTTGGTCGAGAAGAACGGCTCGATCGCGCGGGCGAGCGTCGCCTCATCCATCCCCGAGCCGGTATCGGCTACCGAGAGCCGGACGTAGCTTCCGGGTGCAAGCCCGGCACGGTGCCCGGCGGGAACCGTCTCGCCCCGCGCCGAAATCCGCAGCGTGCCGCCATCGGGCATGGCGTCGCGGGCGTTCACCGCGAGGTTGAGCAACGCCATTTCGAGCTGGTTGGGATCGGCTTTTGCCGGTGGCAGGTCCGCCGCCGCATCCAGCACGACCTTGATCTGCGGGCCGGTGGTGCTTTCGACCAGACCGCCCATGCTCGAAACGAGCTGCGCCACGTCGACCGCGACCGATTGCAGCGGCTGGCGTCGCGCGAAGGCAAGCAGGCGCTGCACGAGGGTGCGGGCGCGCTCCGCCGACTGGACCGCGCCGGCGATGAGGCGCTGCTCGCGCTCGCCGCCCAGTCCCTTGCGCTGGAGCATGTCGAGCGACCCGACGATCGGGGTCAGCAGGTTGTTGAAGTCATGCGCGACGCCGCCGGTCAACTGCCCCATCGCCTCCATCTTCTGGCTCTGCCGAAGCGCCTCGTGCGCCGCCTCGCGCTCCGCGACCGCCTCCGCGACCCGCCGTTCGAGCGTCGCGTTCAGCTCGCGCAGCCCCTCCTCGGCGCGTTTGCGCGCGGTGATCTCCAGGACCGTTCCGGCGACGCGCAGGCATCGGCCGCTCGCGTCGAACACACCCCGCCCGCGCGCCGCCAGCCAGCGTTCGACGCCGTCCTCCCGGCCGAGAGTGCGATAATCGACATCGTACAGCGCGCGCAGATCGGGATCGGCGGCAGCGAGATACGCGGCGATGGTCGCGGCGCGATCGTCCGGATGAAGCCCTTCGTAGAAGTCCGCCATCGTCACCGGGACATCCGGCGAGATGCCGAACATGGCCTTGGTGCGCGCCGGCCAGATCAGCCGGTCGTTGACGACATCGACGTCCCAGAAACCCACTTCGGCGCTTTCCACCGCGAGCCGCAGCCGCTCCTCGCTTTCCCGCAGCCGCGCCTCCGCGCCAACCCGCTCGACATGTGCCCAGCACCGCTCGACCACGCCCCGGATCAACGAGACCTCGGCCGGCGTCCAGGTGCGCGGCCGATTGTGATGGACCGCCATCATCGCGGCGAGGCGGCCGTCCTTGATGAGCGGACAGCAGACGATCGCGTCGATGCCGATCGACTGGAACATCTCGCGGCCTTCGCCGGGGCCGAGTTCGGCGGGCACGTCGTGGACGATCAGCGTCTGGCCGAGCCGCATTTCCGCCGCCGCACGCGGGCCGAACAGGTCGAGGCTATACACCCCGGCCGAGCTTGCCACGCCCGGAGCGTTATAGTCGCTGCGGATCCAGAACCGGTCGCTGTCGTCATCCACATCGGCATAGGCGCAGCGCGACACGTCGAGCTTGCGGCCGAGCATGGTGGCGGCCGCCTGCATCGCGTCCGACGCATCGGCCGCGCCGAACAGCCGCTCCTCCAGCTCTCCGAAAAAGCGCAGGCGGGACTCGCTTTCGCGCAAGGCCGCGTCCGCCTCATGCTCGCCGGTGCGATCGCGGAAGATCTTCACATAGCCGCCGGCACCCTCGGCCAGCGGCATGGTCAGCCCCGAACCCCAGAAGCGCGAGCCGTCCCTGCGGAGATGCCAGCGTTCGTTCACGGCGCGGCCTTCGCTCGCCGCCCGTGCCATCTCCTGTTCGGGCGCACGCGCCGCGCGATCCTCGGGCGTGAAGAACAGCCCGCCGGGCTGGCCGATCGCCTCGCTGGTGGAGAAACCGACCAGCCGCACCGCGCCGCTGCTCCAGCCGACGATCGTGCCCGCCGCGTCGAGCGTCACGATCGCGAAATCCTCCGCCCCCTCGACGATCTGGCGGTAGCGCGCCTCGCTGGCGCGAAGCGTGCTTTCGGTGCGCGCCCGCGACATGACGATGCCGGCGGTGCGAACGACGAAATCGACGATCGCGAGGTCCGCCGCGACCGGCGCGCGCGGCTCGCGGTGGTACATCGCGAAGGTGCCGAGAACCTCGCCCTGCACCGACGTGATCGGCAGCGACCAGCACGCACGCAGGCCATGCTCCAGCGCAAGGTCGCGATAGTCGGTCCAGAGCGGATCGGCGGCGATATCGGCGACGATCACCGGTTGCTTGCGGTACACCGCCGCCCCGCAGGAGCCCACGTCCGGCCCCACCGCGATGCCGTCGATCGCCGCGTTATACGCCGCCGGCAGGCTCGGGGCGGCACCGTGGCGGAGGCGACTGCCGTCTTCGTCGAGCAGCAGGATCGATGCGAGGACGCCCGTGCCCGACAGGCTCTCCACCTCGCGAACGATCGCGTCGAGTGTGACCGCGAGCGGCGCCTCCCGCACGCCGAGTTCGAGGATGCGGTTCTGCGCCGCACTCAGCGCCGCCGCCGCGCGCGCTTCATACTGGCGGTTCCGCGCCTTTAGCGAGGACCGGACTGCGCCCAGCAGCGCTTCGCCATGCAACGGCCGCTCCAGCAGGACGACATTGCCCAGTTCGGCGAGGCGATCTGTCGCGGCGGCGCTGCGCGCGGAACGCAATGCGCTGGCCAGCACGATGAACGGTATGTCGGACCACGTTGGCTGTCCTGCCACCCACATCGCCAGCGCCTGTGCGTCAGCCGCCTCCAGAGCCTCTTCGGTGAGCAGCACCGCGCCTGCGCCCTCCGCCAGCCGCTCGACGAGAACGGTCGCATCCGCGCAGACCGCCACGTCGATGGCGTTCGCGATCAGCAGATCGGCGGCGATGGCGGCATCGCCACCCTGCGGCGCCAGGATCAGAACACGGAACGTCATCCCAGTCGCGCCGGGCGACGCCGCCGGCCCGATATCGTCCGTGCCGTTGCCGCGAAGCGCGAGGTGGGAAGAGAACTCGGCATATCAGGCACCTAGAGGATCGCCATTTCTCATTGCGTATTGGCTGGACGGAGCGTTCAGTCTGTCGTTCGTGACGATGCACGCCAAGCGGCGCGACGGCAACCCGGATCGCGCAGCGCGAACGCCGTTATGCGCGGGCCGCCACCTCCTGCGGAAAACCGGCTGCAAGATGATCGATGAGCGCGCGCACCGCCGGCGGCAGGCCGCGCCGGGTGGTGAAGACGAGATGCACGATGCCGCGCAGCCCATGCCAGGCAGGCAGCACGCGGACGAGCGACCCCGCGATCAGCGCCTCGCGACAGACATGGTCGGGCAGGATCGCCACGCCCAGCCCGCCGATCGCCGCGTCGCGCACCGCCGACATGCTTTCGCAGCCCAGACGCGGGGCCACGCGCACGACCCGCTTTTCGTCCGCCGTCTCGAGATGCCATTCGAGATCGTCGGCCGCGTCGTCGGTCGCGAGCGCCGGAATGTCGGCGAGTTGCTCCACGCGGGCGATGCCGGCGGCGATCCCCGGGCAGGCGACGAGGATGCGGGTCGAGACGCCGAGCGTCCGCATCGTCAGCGCCGCGTCGCTGGTGAGCGCGCTGCGCACCCTCAGCGCCAAGTCGATCCGCTCCTCGATAAGGTCGACGGCGCGGTCGGTCGCGACGAGCTGGAGGCGGACCTTGGGATATGTGACGAGAAACGATGCGATCAGCCCCGACAGCGGCTCGATCATACCCGTCGGGCAGCTGAAACGGATACGGCCATGCGGCTCGACCTGCGCCCGCATGACGAGCGCCTCGGCCTGTTCGGCTTCGGCCAACATCGCGCGGCAGCGTTCGTAGAACGCCTGACCCGTGTCGGTGACGCGGAAGCGACGGCTCGATCGTTCGATCAGCCGCAGCCCCAGCCGCTCCTCCAGAGCGGCGATGCGACGGCTGAGCTTCGACTTGGGTTCGCGCAACGCACGGCCGGCGGCGGCGAAGCCACCGTGCGCCACCACCTCGGCATAGTAGGCGAGATCGTTGAGATCGGTCTTCATCATCGTTCTTCGTATGGAACGCTAAGTGCTGAAATCGCCGACTACAAGCTTTATCGTTCCAGCCGCATCTAGCGGGGGCAGCGGCGCTCACGCCGCCGGACTTCACAGGAGACAGACGATGACGGACAGGTTCAACGGCAAGGTGGTGGTCGTAACCGGCGGCACCAGCGGGATCGGACTTGCGACGGCGAAGGCGTTTGCCGCGGAAGGCGCGTCGGTGTTCATCACCGGGCGTCGCCAGGATGCGCTCGACGCGGCGCTGAAGCAGATCGCCGGGCACGTGACGGGCGTGCGCGGTGACATGGCGGTACTCGCCGATATCGATCGCCTCTACGACGCGGTTCAGCAGAAGCATGCGCAGATTGACGTCGTGTTCGCCAATGCCGGTGGCGGCGAGCTCGCCCCGCTCGGCGCGATCACCGAGGCGCATTACGAACAGACCTTCGGCAGCAACGTGAAGGGCGTGCTGTTCACCGTGCAAAAGGCGCTGCCGCTGCTGCGCGACGGCGGATCGGTGATCCTCACCGCCTCCACCACCAGCATCAAGGGCACGGGCGCGTTCAGCGTCTATTCGGCGACGAAGGCGGCGATCCGCAATTTCGCACGGAGCTGGATCCTTGACCTCAAGGACCGCCGCATCCGCGTGAACGCGGTCAGCCCGGGCCTGACCGAGACGGCGGGCCTCAACGAACTGTTCGGCGGGGCCGAGCAGGCGCAGGGCACCAAGGATTATCTGGTCGGGCAGATCCCCGCCGGCCGCATCGGTCAGCCGGAGGAGATTGCGAAGGCGGTGTTGTTCCTGGCTTCGGACGACGCCTCCTACATCAACGGCGTCGAGCTGTTCGTCGATGGTGGTCAGGCGCAAATTTGAGCGTGGCGGTGTGGCGCTCCTGCTTTGGCTGGGGCGCCATCCACCTGCCAGCCGGGCCACACGAAGGGCACCAGCAGGTCAAAGCGCCTGGCTTTCGAAATGACAACCCGGCGGACGGTGTCGCGCGGTTCGTACCCAGCCCAAACGATGCGGGCTGGTGGAGCTGAGGGGAATCGAACCCCTGACCTCTGCAGTGCGATTGCAGCGCTCTCCCATCTGAGCTACAGCCCCAGTCCACGCCGTGGCACGGGACATCGCGTGTAGCTTCGCTTTTCTGCCGATGCAACCGGGCAGGCGCGCAAAAAATCGCTGCGACGAGCCGCATGTCCCGTGCGGCGGCATGGGCGCGTGCCGGCTCTTAACCTGGAACAATCTCCCCATCCCTCCCGTTTTTGGCTACGACCGGCAGACAGGCATGATGCCGCGCCGGGCGTAAGGACCGTCTCAGGAGGACGTCATCATGGGTTACGACCGCTATCCTCACAACAGCAACACCGGGGACTATTACACGCGCCCCGATCCCGACATTCAGGGCCGTGATTATGGCTCGGGCCGCGATTATTCGTATTCGAGCGCGCGCGAATATCAGGCGGCGGGCGCGTACGACCGCGATCGCGGCGCAGGCTATGGCCAGCGCGGCGGGCAGGATCGCTATCGCGACCAGGGCCGCGATCACGGATCGCGCGACTATGGTGCGCAGGGCGGCTACGGCCGCGACCAGCGCTACGGCGGCGGCGAATATCGCGGCAGCTACCGCAGCGACGGCCGCCGCTTCACCGAGGGTGCCGAGCGGCAGTCGGGCGGACGCGAATATGGCCGCCAGCCGCAGGGCTATGATTATGAAGACCGCGGCTTCTTCGACCGCGCCGGCGACGAGGTCCGCTCGTGGTTCGGCGACGAGGAAGCGGAGCGCCGCCGCAACATGGACGCCCGCTATGACGAGCGTAACGATCGCGGCGACGACCGCAGCCGCTACGGCGCCGGGGCGCACGGCCGCGACGACGATTACCACCAGTGGCGCCGCAGCCAGATGGACGCGCTCGACCGCGACTATCATGAATATCGCACCGAGAACCGCGCGAAGTTCGAGACCGAGTTCAGCAACTGGCGCAACGAGCGTCAGACGCAGCGCAGCGCGCTCTCCAAGGTGCAAGAGCACATGGATGTGGTCGGCTCGGACGGCCAGCATATCGGCACCGTCGACAAGGTGCGCGGCGACCGCATCCTGCTGACCAAGAACGATCCCGCCGCGGGTGGCCATCATCATTCGATCCCGTCGCGCTGGATCGAGACCGTCGATGGCAAGCAGGTCACGGTCCGCAAGACCGCCGAGGAAGCCAAGGCGCATTGGCGCGACGAGGAGCGCAACACCGCGTTCTTCGGTGAAGGCGAGAAGGGCGACCGCGAGCAGCGCGATGGCGCGCAGACCCCGCGCACGCTCAACCAGAGCTTCTCGGGCACGTACTGAGCCGCAGTCCGGCACCGCATACGGTGCCGGACACGGTGACACTCGGAACGGGCGCCGTTCGCGGCGCCCGTTTTGCGTGGTCTCGCCGCAGCGTGCCTATGGGGCGACCGTGATGGTGCCGACGTCGATCGCACCGGATCGCGGCTCCGGCGGCAGTTGCTCAGGCGGCTTCGCGTTCACGGTAATGGGCGAGAATAGCGGCGGCCGCATTGGGAGACACGGCGGTTTCCAGCCCGCCGCGCGCACCGGCCGCCGCGATCGCCGCGCGTTCGCACATACGGGTTTCGTAAGCCGCCACCCCCGGCCAGCCTTCGTTCGAGAGCAACGCCGCTGCCAGGTCCATCGCATCCGCCAGCGCCAGGTTGACGCCCTCTCCGCTGAACGGCGACATGAGGTGCGCGGCGTCACCCAGCAGGGTGAATCCCTGCCGGGTCGGCCAGCGATGCCCGATCGGCAGCGCGTACATGGCACGTACGCCGAGCACGTCACCCGTCGCGATCATCACCCGCAAACTTGGCGCGAAACCGGCGAAGATCGCCGCAGCCTGCGCCCGCGCATCGTCCGGCGACGTTGCTGCCAGAGCGCGCGCGGCACCCTCGCCCATCCGCCACACCGCATAGCCGCGAATGTGACCGTGGCCGTTGAGCTGACCGATCAACGTGCGATCGTCGCCGGCCGCGAACATCTTGCCCCTGCCGACCAGCGCCGCGACCTCGCCGCACGTCGCGGCATCGAAACCGAGCTCCAACCCGGCCACGCCTTCGTACCTCGGCGTAGCGGGGGAGAGCAACGGGCGCACTCGCGACCATCCGCCATCCGCACCGACCACGATGTCGAACGCTTCGGCGTGCCCGTCGACGATCACCTGATGCGTGGCGGCTCCGGGGATGACCTCCGCGACCTTGCTGCCCCAGCGGACGGTGCCGGGTTCGAGCGCATCAAGCAGGATGTCGCGTAGCGCGGTTCGGTCTATCTCCGGCCGATCATGGCCGGTGCCATCGCGGTCCCACAGCAAGGTGCCGTTCGCGTCATAGAGGCGGTCGCCCTGATGTTCCGGGCGCGCTTCGGCCACGAACGCAGCCTCCAGCCCGGCAACCCGGAGGGCCCGCTGCCCGGTGTCCGGGTGCAGATCGAGCGAACCACCTTGCGGGCGCTCCTGCGCATGCGCATCGCGCTCGAACACCGTAACCTTCACCCCGCCTAGCTGAAGCAGGCGGGCAAGCGTCAGCCCACCCGGGCCGCCACCGATGATGGCGATCGACGTTGCTGGCATAAGCGTGTCTCCGTTGTTACATAGGGGCCTATACATAAACATAGGACCCTATGCAATGTCTGAACCCGAGTGGCGCCCGCTGCGCACGTTGGGCCACTTCATCAGCCGTATAAGTCGCGGGATGACGCGGATCGGCGATGCGCGACTGAAGCCGCTCGGCTTCGCCACCGCTCAGTTGCCGGTGTTGAGCGCGCTACAAAGCGGCGATAAGCGCTCGCAGACCGAACTGGCGCGCTGGGCGAAGGTCGAGCAACCGACCATGGCCCAGTTGTTGACGCGCATGGAACGCGACGGCCTCATCACGCGGGAGCCCGATCCGACCGATCGCAGGAGCAGCCTAATCTCTTTGACCAGCGCTGCGCAGGAGCGTCTGGGCGAAGGCCGCGAGATCCTGATCCAAGGCAGCCGCGATATGACGCGCGGACTCTCGGAGGAAGAGGTGGAGACGCTGCTGAGCCTGTTGGAACGGGTTCTCGCCAACGTCGACGCGCTCGCCGACTAGGCGCGATAGGCCCGCCGCCAGTGGCCGTGCGCGCTTTACGCTCGACTTTTCGCGACCGTTCAACGATCCCGGCGCGAACCGAAGCGCGCATCTCCCCACAGGAGGAAATCGCATGTCCCACCCCTCTCCGCCGCTGTTCCTCGGCATCGATGCGGGCGGCAGCCACTGCCGAAGCCGCCTGATCGACGGCGCAGGCACGGTGCTGGGCGAGGGCGAGGTCGGGCCGGCGAACGCGCGGATCGGGCTCGATCCGCTCCACGGCACGCTGCTGGCAGCGGCGCAGCAGGCGATCGCCGCCGCCGGCCTCTCAGCCGAAGCGAACGCGACGATCCGCGCCGGCATGGGCATCGCGGGAATTTCCCGACCCGGTCTGCGCGAAGCGCTCGATACGCTCGCCTTTCCGTTTGCGGGCGTGCGGTTCGATACCGATGCGGAGATCGCCAATCTGGGCGCGCATGACGGCGGGGACGGCGCGGTGCTGATCCTGGGCACCGGCAGCATCGCCCGACTGCGCGTGGGCAGCGAAGGCTTCAGCATCGGCGGCTATGGCTTCCCGATCTCCGACGAAGGCAGCGGCGCGGCTTTGGGTCTGAGCGCGATGCGTCACGCGCTGCGGGCGATCGACGGGCGCACGCTGGCGACACCCTTCGGCGCTGCGGTGATGGAGCGGTTCGATCAGAACCCGGCCGCCGCGATCGCCTGGATGGATCAGGCGGCCCCGCGCGATTACGCCGGCTTCGCGCCGCTGGTGATGGGCGCGGCGGAGGCTGGCGACGAGATCGCCCGGTCGATCGTCGAGGATGCGGCGCTGCACGTGGAACGGTTTATCGAAACAATCTTCGCGCGTGGCGCGCCGCGCTGCGCGTTGATGGGCGGGCTTGCGCCGAGGATGCGCCCGTGGCTGCGCGCCCGCACCGTGGCGCGGCTGAGCGAACCGCTTGGCGACGCGCTCGATGGCGCGTTGCGGCTGGCCGGGTATCGGGGACCGGCCGCGCCGGTCGCCGGCTGAACAGGGACGTACGACATGCCGCATTTCGATCTCGTCCAATCGATCAGCATCGCCGGCAAGACGACCGTGGCCAATGACGATCGCGCCGGGGCGAACGCCGGGCGTGCCTGGGTGATCGACGGCGCGACCGATCTCGGCCCGTCGGGGCTGGTCGGCGCTCAAGGCGGGGCCGCATGGCTGGCGGCGGCGGCCGATCACGCCTTTGCGGCCGCAGCGCCCGCGCCGTTGCGCGATGTGACTGCCGCCGTTTTCGCCGTGCTGGCCGAAGCCTATCACGCACGTCGGGTACGCGAACCGGCGGGGCGGTGGGAACTGCCGAGCGCCGCCTTCCTCGCGGTCGCATTGCGGGAGGATCGGCTGGAGATCGCGTGGCTGGCCGATTGCGCGTGTCTGCTGCTGCGCGGCGAAACGGTCCACCGGCTCGGCCCGCAGCCCGACCCGTTCGAGCGGCAGGAGGCGGAGGCGCTGCGCGACGCGGGCCTCGATCTGCCCGAACGCACCGCGCCGACGCTGGACCATCTGCGTCGCAACCGTGCGCGCGCCGAGCGGCGCGTGCTGGGCGTGGAGCCGCACCACGCCGATGCGGTCCACCACGATGCCGTCACCGTCCTTCGCGGCGACGAACTGGTGCTGATGACCGACGGGCTCGCCGCGCTGATCGACGATTACGCGGTGTCCACCGCCGACTTTGCCGCGCTGCTGCGCGCCGAGGGGCTCCACGGCCTCGTCACCCGGCTCCGCGCGATCGAAGCGGAGGATGCCGACTGTCGCCGCTATGCGCGCTTCAAACGCTCGGACGACGCGACCGGGCTGTGGCTGCGCATCGCTTAATCCGCCGCCGCGATCACTGCATCGCCCACCGCCGGGCGTAGCGCGAAGATGCCGCTGTCGCGGTGGCGGGTCGGATGGACGCGGTTGGTGAGGAGCGTCCAGGCGAGGCCGCGATCGAGGTCGATCCACAGCCCGGTGCCGGTGAAGCCGGTGTGTCCGATCGTCGCAGCCGAGCAAAGCTGACCGCCCGACCAGTGCGCGTGGCGCACCTCCCAGCCGCAGGTGCGCGGCCCGTTCACCGGCGTCGCGATCGCCGCCAGCGCCGCCGGCGAGAGACCGCTGCCGTCGAGCACGCCGCGCGCGAAGCCGAGCACGCCCGCGACCGTGCCGAACAGCCCGGCATGGCCGGTCGCACCGCCCATCGCGGCGCAATTCTCGTCATGCACCTCGCCCTTCAGCACGCGCCCGCGCCATGCGCAGCGCTCGGTCGCGACCGCCGGGCCGGGCGGCGGGCCGTAGCTCAGCTCCGGCCCGAGCGGCCAGTCGGCGAGCGATGCGCCGATGATCCGCTCGATGGCGATGCCGAGCAGGATGAAGTTGATATCCGAATAGACCGCAGGCCCGTGCCGCCATTCACGCTGGAGCACGAACGCGCGCAGCCGGGCGGGATCGTCGCCATAGGTGTAGATCGGCTCGACCGCCGGGAGGAAGGTGCGGTGGACCAGACAGTCACGGAAGGTCAGCCGCCGCTCCGCCGCATCGGCGACGTCATACTGGCGCAGATCGGGGATCGCGTCGGTCAGCGGCCGGTCGAGGTCGATCCGCCCCTGATCGGCGAGCGCCAGAACCATGCTCGTCGTCGCGATCACCTTGGAAACGGAGGCGAGATCGAACCAATGCTCCGTCGTCAGCGGCTCCGCCTCGGGCTCCTTCTGCGCGAGCCCGGCGGTGCGGATCGCGGTGTGGCCATCGCGGGTGACGATCCCCAAGGTCGCGCCCGGCACGCGTCCGTCGGCAACGGCGGCAGCAGCGGGGGCGAAAGCGGCGTCGATGTCGATCATACACTCTCCTCGTCGCGCGGGCGGACGCCGGCGATCAGCGGCAGGAACAGCACCGCCGCGAGACTCAGCGAGCCCGACAGCCAGAAGAAGCCGTCATAGCCGATGCGCGTGACGATATCGCCGCCCGCGCCCTGCAGCAGGCGGGGCAGCAGAAAGGCGAAGCCCGACAGGAAGGCATATTGCGCGCCTGCGTAACGCGGGTTCACCAGCAGCGAGAGATAGACGACGAAGATCGCGCCCTCCATGCCGTGCGCGAACTGGTCGACGGCGGTGGCGGTGTAGATGGCGAGACCGGCCGGCGGGACATGCCACAGCCACACGAAGATCCAGTTGCCCAGCGCCGAACCGACCGCACCCAGCGCCAACGCCCGGCTCATGCGCAGCCGCACCGCCAGCGCCGCGCCGATCGCGACGCCCGCCATGCTCGCGGGCGTGGTGACGAAGCCGTCGGCGATGCCCATCGTGGTGAGGTCATAATGCGCCGCGATCTCGAGCGGCTTGACGCCCCACAGGGTCAGCACGTCGCCCATCCGATAGAAAGTGACGAAACCGAGCAGCGGCAGCACGCGATAACCGAACCGCCAGAAGATGTTGACGTACGGCCCCAGCCACGTCGACCGCCGCGCCCAGGCGGTGGCGGGCAGCCGCACGATGGCTGGCAGCGCGACCGCCATCAGCACGAACGGCACCAGGCACAGCACCAGCACCGCGCTGGTGGCATCGGTCTTCGCACCGATCCCGGCGGCAACGGCGAGCCGCAGCCCGACCCAGCCGATCACGCCGAACACGACGAGCGATCCGCCGATCAACGCCGCGCTCGCCGCCAGCCCGCGCGCCAGCGCCGCCGTGCGCCCGCCGGTGCCCGCCTCCACCGGAGCGATGCCCAACAGCATCGGCAGCGGCGCGAACGCGAGCAACGCGACGGCGAGATAGCCCCACGTCCAGCCGGCATGATCCGCCACCGCCAGCGCGACCAGCGAAGACAGCGCCATCGCCGAGCGATAGCCCCACAGATTGGCGGCGGTGAGCGGCCCCTGCGCCTCCGCCGTGGGCGCCAGCTCGATCCGCCAGCCGTCGGCGGCGACCTCGAGCGTGGTCGTCCAGAACGCGAGCAGGATGGCGAACAGCGCGACCACCGCGAGGTTCGCATCGGCGGAGGTGAACGCCATCGCCACCATCGACGCGACGATGCCGATCTGCGCGGTGATGATCCACCCCAGCCGCTTGCCGAAGAACGCCGACAGCCCCGGCACTGGGAACGCATCGAGCAGCGGCGCCCAGGCGAACTTGAAGGTCGGCAGTAGCGCCACCCAGCCGAAGAAGCCGATCAGCACGATATCGACGCCGTGCTTGGCGAGCCGCGCCGACAGCACGGTGGAGAACATGTAGAACGGCAGCCCTGCCGAGAAGCCGAGCAGGATATAGAGCGCCATCAGCCGCCGGTTGACGCGCGGCTTGGCGGGATCGGCGGTGCCGGTCATCGCGTGTCGAGGGCGTCAAGCGCAGCGCGCAGATCCGCCTTGTGGCGGTCGAGCAACGCGGCGGCGGCGGCCGGTTCCAGTCCGCGCGCGATCAGTGCGGCGCGCTTGATGTCGCCATCGGCCGCCGCCAGCGCCGCCGTCGCCACCGAAACGTCCACTCCGGCGATCTCTCCCACCATGGCGTGCGCGCGCACGACCAGCTTGGCGTTGGAAGCCCGCATGTTGACCATCATGCCGCGATAGACCAGCCCGAGCCGCAGCATGATCGCGGTCGACAGCAGGTTCAGCGCCGCCTTCTGCGCGGTGCCCGCCTTCATCCGGGTCGATCCCGCCACCAGTTCGGCACCCGTCACCGCGACGATCGCGTGCGCGGCCGCAGCGGCGAGCGCCGCACCGGCGTTGTTGGTGATCGCGATGGTGAGCGCGCCCGTCGCGGCCGCCGCCTCGATCACCGCCACGGTATAGGGCGTGCGCCCGCTGGCGGCGACGCCGATCACGACATCGCCCGCGCCGACGCCCGCGTCGGCCACCTCGCGCCGCGCCGCTTCGGCATCGTCTTCGGCGCCCTCCGCGCTCCGCATCAACGCGCGCTCACCGCCGGCGAGCAGGAAGACCAGTCGATCGCGCGGCCAGTCGTAGGTGGGCGTCAGCTCGACGCCGTCCTGCACCGCGACCCGCCCCGATGTACCCGCGCCGGCATAGACCAGCCGCCCACCCCCGCGCAGCCGTTCGGCGGCGGCATCACTCGCGGCGGCGATCGCGGCGACCTGATCCTGAAGCGCGGCGATCGCGACCATCTGCCCTTCCAGCATCGCCTGCACTGCCACCTCGGTCGGCCACCGATCGAGATCGGTGAAGCGCGCATCCACGGTTTCCGTCGACATTGGTCCTCCTGCCCGAGCATCGCCGTTAGGGCATGACGCCGCGATGGTTGCAACCACGCCACGACCGGTCGTGGCGTGGGTCTGGTGTCCGGCTAGCCTGCGCCGCGGTCGGTCGCATCGTCGGCGGGCACGCCCGCCATCGCCGCCGCGACCGCCTCGGCCCGCTCCATCACGCGCAGGATGTTGCCGCTGGTCAGCTTGGCGAGATCGGCATCGCTCCAGCCGCGGCGGGCAAGCTCGGCGATCACCTTGGGATAGCCGTCGACGCCGTTCATCCCCTCGGGCGCGGTGTTGTCGATCCCGTCGAAATCGCCGCCGAGCCCGACATGATCGTGCCCCGCGACCTTGGCGACATGCTCGATATGATCGGCGACGGTGGCGACGGTGACATGCGGCATCGGGTGCGCCTGATCCCATGCGACGAGCGGCGCGGCCGCACGCGGGCCGTACACGTCGCCCGGCACCGCGAGCGACTTGGCGTAAGCCGTGCGCGCCACGTCCCATTGCTTCCACGCGTCCGACAGGAAGGCCGGATAGAAGTTCACCATCACCACGCCGCCGTTCGCCCCGATCGCGGCGAGCAGATCGTCGGGGATGTTGCGCGGCGCGCCCGCCAGCGCGCGCGCCGAGGAGTGCGATGCGATCACCGGTGCTTTCGAGATCGCCAGCGCCGCGCGCATCGTACTGTCGGCGACATGGCTGACGTCGACCAGCATGCCGATCCGGTTCATCTCGGCCACGACACGCTTGCCGAACGGCGACAGCCCACCCGCGACCGCCTCGTCGGTCGAGGAATCCGCCCAGTCGAGGCTGCGCGTATGCGTCAGCGTCATGTAACCGACGCCGAGCGCGCGGTAGTCGCGCAGCACCGACAAGCGCCCGTCGATCTGATGGCCGCCTTCCACGCCGATCAGGCTGGCGGTGCGCCCGCTCGCCGCGATCCGCCGCACGTCCGCCGCGCTGGTGGCGAGCGCGAGGGCGTCGGGATTGGCCGCGACCAGCCGGCGCACCACGTCGATCTGCTCCAGCGTCATCTCGACCGCTTTTGCGCCCGTGACGTCGGCGGGAATCCACACCGACCAGAACTGCCCGCCGACATGCCCCGCCTTCAGCCGGGAGAGATCGGTCTGCAACGGACGCGGCAGGGTCGCCCCGTCGCCCCGCACGACGGTGACGCGGCCACCCTGATAATGCCCGATCTCCCAGGCGAGGTCGTTATGCCCGTCGATCACCGGCGCGCGGGCGAGCAAGCGCTCGGCGCGCGCGACGTCGGCCGGACCGGGCGCCGGCCCGGACGCGGTCTGCGCCGCCGCCGGTGCGGCGAGCGCCAGCGCGAGAAGCGCGCAACGCCTCACCGCAATTGCATCCGGATGCCGACGCGGAAGGTCCGGCCGAGCAGATCCGAATAGGTGCTGTTCGCAGCGAGCCCGGTTTCCGGCACCAGCATCGGCCAGCGGTCGAACAGGTTGGTCACGTTGACGAAGAACTGCGCATCCACCTTGCCGGCGACCTTGACGTTCTGCGTCACGTTGAGATCGGCGTAGAACAGCCCCGAAATCTGGTTGTTGTCGTAGGTCGGGTAATTGGTGGTGGAGAGCGGGCAGTTCGTCTGACACTCGATCGCCGTCGCCGCGTACCGCCCGGCGCTGACGCCGCGCCCGACCAGCGTGATCGAGGTGGTCGGCAGATCGAGCGTCGCGCTGCCGCGGAAGATCCAGCTCGGCGTCGAGGCTTGCCCGCCGTTCACCCCCACCGAATTGGCGATCACCGCCCCGGGCACCCCGGTGTTGAGGATGTTGTCGAGGTAGCGCGTCGCCTCGCCGCGCAGCGTGAGCGCGGTCACGCCGGAAAGCGGCAGGCGGTAGCTGGTGTCGAAGTCGATCCCGCGCGCAAGCTGGCTCGCCGCGTTGAACGGCTGGGTGCGGATCAGCAGATAGGGCTGGCCTGGCGTGGAGCGCGTGGGATCCTGCGTGATCGCGTCGCAGAACGCCTGCTGCCCCTGACTACACAGATTCTCGATATCCTGCGCGGCGAAGCTGGTGATGCCCTGTTTGATGTTGATCCGCCAATAGTCGATCGAGGCGTTGAAGCCTTTGAGGAAGCGCGGCGAGAACACCGCGCCGATCGTCCAGGAATTGGCGATTTCGGGCTTCAGATTCGGGTTGCCGGTGGCGATCCCCGAATAGCTGTAGGTCGCCGGTCCGTGCAGGCCGTCGGCGGTGAACAGCGGGTTGCGGATCGCATCGCTGTTGGCGGAACCGGCCTGATAGAGTTCGTTGAGATTGGGCGCGCGGATATCGCGTGAGCGCACCACGCGGAAGCGGATGTCGGGAATCGGCTGCCACGTACCGCCGAGCTTCCATGTCGCGACGGTGCCCGACGTCGAATAGTCGGTGCCGCGCACCGCGCCGTTGAACTCGAGCCCGAGGCCGAGCGGCACCACCGTTTCGAAATAGGCTTCCTTGACGTTGTAGCGGCCGTTGGTGGGCAGATAATTGCCGACCGACCAGGTGTTGGTCACGGTCGGCCGGCCTTGCGCGTTGGTCGTGGAGACCGGCTGGAACTGCTGGGGCACGAAGCCGTGGATGCTTTCCTCGCGCCATTCACCACCGACCGCGATGCTGACGTCGCCCGCCCAGGTGCGGAACGGCGATGCGCGCAGGTTGAGGCCTGCGGTCTTCTGCTCAGTGGTTTCGTCGCGGTACGGCGCGCCGAGTACATAGGCGATCGCTGCCGGATCGGCGACGCCGACGCCCAGCCGGTTGAGCGGCACGCACGCCTTGTCGTCGTTGGCGGGATTAGGATCGACGTTGATCGCGCACTGGATCGAGCCGGCCGCATAGCCGCCGGCGTTGCCGGCCTGCGCGGTGACGGCATTAGTGGCGTTGGTGATGCGTGCGATGTTCTGGACGTTGCGGAGTTGTTCGCGCAAGTCCGCCCGGCCGTATTGGCCATAGACGTCCCACGACACCGTCTTGCCCGCCACGTCGAATTTGCCGTCGGCACCGATCTGGTAGCGCTGCACCGCGCGGCGATTGTCGACGATGCGGTACGGCAGATCGACAGAGGTGGTCGCCAGCGTGACGCTGCTGATGCCGGCGAGACGCGACGCGCCCAGCGCGGCGACCAGATACGGGTTGGTCGCGGAGATGCTGATGCCGGTCTGGAGGTTCGGGCCGGCGTTGAAGACGATATGCTGGCGGTTGTACGACGCGTCCGCATACAGCTCGATCCTGTCGGTGAGGTCGTAGCTCACCCGGCCGAACACGCCGTAGCGATCGTCCTGCGGATCGAGCCCGATGTTGCGCCCCGAATCGTTGACCTGCCAGCTACCGCCCTGCGTCAGCGTCGGCGCGGAACTGCCGGTGGCGGACGGGAAGGTCAGCCCGCCATATTGATATTGCAGCGGCTGCCCGCCCGAACCGAAATAGACGCCGCGCAGGCTGTTGGCGGCGATGCCGCTGCCCGCCACCGCGGTGCTGCCGGTGATGAGACCGCCGGGCGTCGAATTGGCCGCGCCGATCTGCCGCTTGGTGGTGATGAACTGCGGCGTGGTGCTGCTGGCGGTCCAGTTCGGGTCCTGGATGCGGACATAGCCGGTCGCGTTCCAGTCGCGATCGACCTGGAAGATGCCGTCGCGGTGGGCGTATTCGCCCTCCAGCTCGATATGCCCGCGCCCGTCCGCGAAGGCGGTGCCGGCGGTCAGCGTCGCCGAGTAATTGTGACCGTCGCCATATTGGGTGATGCCCTGGTCGGCGGTGAGGCGAAGCCCCTCGAACTTCTTTTCGAGGATGAAGTTGACGACGCCCGCGACCGCATCGGACCCGTAGGCGGCGGACGCGCCGCCGGTGACGACCTCGACACTCTTCACCAGCCCTTGCGGGATCGTGTTGACGTCGACCAGCCCGGTAATCGTCGAGCCGACCGAGCGGTGCCCGTCGACCAGCACCAGCGTGCGGATCTCGCCCAGATTGCGCAGGTTGAGCGCGTTAATGCCGGCCTGCCCGCTCGACAGGTTGAGGCGTGAGTTGGCCGGGCGGGTCGATCCGGCCAGCGCCGGTTGCTGGTTGACGAAATCGGCGATGTTGTTCGACGGCGACTGGTTCTGGATCTCCTCCTGCGTCAGCACCGTCAGCGGCGATGGCGACTGAAAGCCGCTGCGACCGACGCGCGAGCCGGTGACGACCACCTCATCGTTGGTGGCATCGCTCGTGCCGGCGGGCGCGGCCGGCACGGTTTGCGCCGGTGCCGCCGTCTGTGCCGCGACCGGAGTTGCGAGCGCGCCCGCCATCGCCGCCACGCTGCACGCAGCCGCCATCGCCACCCGGCGACGGACCTGATCCGAACTCGTCATCCCCTGTTCCTTCCCTGACCGTACCGCAGCGGTGGCGCGTTTCTTGACGCTTTCCAGTCACCTGCGAGCTACGGTTGTTGTCATGCTGGCTTCGCCCGAGCCAGTTCCACCTGCTGATGGCGGAGGTTGCGCGGTCCTGTACGAAAGCGTCAAGAGGCGGATGTGCGCTCGCCCATAACCTTGGTCTATGGGTGCCTGCCACAATGCGCGTTCATGGTCCGCGCCGCGCACCCTACAGCGTCGGGCGTCGCGCCGTGCCAGGTAAGGAAATCCGCCGATGATCGACCGCCGATCCTTTCTGCTCCGCTCCGTCGCGGTCGCCGCGCTCGCCGTAGGGCCGGCCTGCCGCGCGGCGGGCGCGCAGACGGCGCAGGTGCGCGGGCTGGGTGCGCCGATCGAGATCGTCGATGACGTGTACGGGGTGCCGCATATCCGCGCCGCGACCATCCCGGACGCGTTCTTCGGCCAGGGCTATGTCGTCGCGCGCGACCGCCTGTTCCAGATCGATTTCGAACATCGCCGCGAACTCGGCCGCATGGCCGAGGCGTTCGGCGCGGATTTCGTGCGCCACGACGCGCAGGCGCGGCTTTTCCACTATCGCGGCGATCTCGATGCGGAACTCGCGCGGGTGCCCGCCGACGTGCTCGCCTGCGCGCGCGCCTATATCGCCGGCATCAACGCGCGCATCGCGGAGGTGGTGGCCGATCGCACGCTGCTGCCGCTCGAACACCAGATCCTCGGCGTCGAACCGATCCGCTGGGACGTGCGCGACATGGTGCTCGCGCGCGGCGCGGCGGCGGGCAATACCGACGACGAGGTGCGCCGCGCCCGGCTCGCCGCGCTCGGGCTGCTCGACCTCGACGCGGTGATCGCGCCGCGCATGCCCGCGCATCCGCTCGACGTGCCGGACGGGCTAGACGTATCTCAGGTGTCGCTCGACGATCTCGGCGTGCTGCGGCTCGGCCGGTTGCCGTTCGGGCCGAACACGCCGACCACCGAGCCTGACGAGCGCTCGGGCCGGCTGGAGCGCGACAATGCCGGCAGCAACGCCTGGACGGTCGCGCCATCGCGCTCGACGACCGGGCGGGCGATCCTCGCCAACGATCCGCACCTCGGCATCGGCGGCTTCGGCCCGCGCCATGTCGCGCATCTGTCGGCGCCCGGGCTGGACGTGATCGGCGGCGGCGCGCCCGGCCTGCCCGGCATCATGCAGGGCCATACCGATCGCTTCGCGTTCGGTCGCACCAACTTCCACATCGACCAGGAGGATCTGTTCGTCCTGGAACTGCACCCGAGCGACCCCGAACGCTATCGGCACGGCGGCGGCTGGCGGCGCTTCACCCGCGTCGCGGCGAGCATCCCGGTGAAGGACGGCGCCGCGCATGTCGAGGTGCTGCGCTATGCGGTGCAAGGACCGGTCGTCGCGCACGATCCCGCCCGCAGGCGAGCGACGGCGCTCGCCTCGATCGCGATGCAGCCGGGCGGCGGCGGATCGTTCGCGATGATCGCGATCAACCTCGCAAAGGACTGGGCCGGGTTGCAGACCGCGTTCCGCATCCATCCCTCGCCCACCAACTTCCATTATGCCGATGTCGAGGGCAACACCGGCTGGCAGGCGATCGGCTTCATGCCGGTGCGCAAGCAGGGCGCGGGGCTGATGCCGGTGCCGGGCGACGGCCGCTACGACTGGACCGGAATGCGCGACCACCGCGCGCTGCCGAGCGACTATAATCCGGCGAAAGGCTGGTTCGCCTCCGCCAATCAGGACAACCTGCCGCCCGACTGGCCGGCGGACCGCGTGCCCGCGTTCGACTTCCGCGATCCCTATCGTTACGAGCGGATCGCCGACGTGCTCGCCCGGCAGGAGCGGCACACGCTCGCCGACAGCGTTGCGCTTCAGCATGACACGCTCTCCACGCCCGCGCGTCAGCTCGTCGCGCTGCTGCCCGCCACTCCGTCCGAGCGCGCGCGTGCGGCGGTGACGATGCTGCGCGGCTGGGACGGCCGGCTCGACGCGGCAAGCGGCGCGGCGGCGCTGTTCGAGATCCTGTGGCGCGAGCTTGGCCAGCGGATGCTCGCAGCGATCGTGCCCGAACGCGCGAAGGCGATCGTCACCGCGATCGGCCCGTCGGTCCTGCTCGGCCTGATCGCCCATCCTGACGCGCGGCTTGGGACCGATCCTGCCGCCGCGCGCGATGCGATGCTCGACGCGGCGCTGGTCGCCGCCTGGGCAAGCGCCCGCGCGCAGCTTGGCCCCGATCCCGCACACTGGCGCTGGGGGGCGCTCCACCGCGTGCGCATCCAGCACCCGCTCGCGCGCATTCCGGCCATCGCCGCCGCCTTCCCGCCGATCGAGGTCGGGCCGACCGGCGGCGACAGCTACACCGTGCAGGCGCGCTGGCTCGGCAGTGGGCCGGGCTGGTCGGCGGGGGGCGGCGCGAGCTATCTGCAAGTGATCGACGTGGGAGCGTGGGACGCTTCGCTGATGCTCAATCTGCCCGGCCAGTCCAATGATCCGCGCTCGCCACACTATCAGGATCAGGTCGCCGCGTGGAGCGTCGGTCAGCTCCAGCCGATGCTGTACAGCCGCGCCGCCGTCGAGGCGCATGCGGTCGCCCGCCGCACCCTGATGCCCGAAGGAACCCGATCATGACGCGCCTGCCCGGTCTCGCCGCCCTGCTCCTGGTCGGCGCCGCTCCCGCCGCCGCACCGGCCAGAGTCGATGTCGTCATCCGGGGCGGCACGATCTACACCGGCGCGGCGACGCCGCCCGCCGTCGGCGATGTCGAGATCGCCGGCGACCGCATCGTCTATGTCGGCCCGACACGCCACACCGCCGCCGCGCAGGTGATCGACGCGCGCGGCAGGATCGTCGCGCCCGGCCTGATCGACGCGCATACCCATCCCGACACCTATATCCGCTCGAAAGATGCCACCGCCCGGCTCAACCTGCCGTGGCTGGCGCAAGGCGTTGCCACGGTCATCACCGGCGTCGACGGCGGCGGCACGCCCGACGTGGCGGCGGACGCGCAGAAACTCCAGGCGAGCGGGATCGGCACCAATGTCGTGCCGTTCGTCGGGTTCGGCACGATCCGCCAGCGCGTGCTGGGTGAGGCCGATCGCGCGCCGACATCTTCCGAACTCGCGCAGGAAAAGGCGCTCGCGGCGAAGGGCATGTGCGAGGGCGCGGTGGGGCTGTCGACCGGATTGTTCTACGCTCCCCAAAGCTACGCCACCACCGACGAGGTGGTCGCGGTCGCCGAGGAAGCGGGCAAGCGCGGCGGGCTGTACGACACCCACCAGCGCGACGAATCCGACTATACGATCGGCCTGATCGCCAGCACCAGGGAAGCGATCGAGATCGGGCGGCGCGCGCACATGCCGGTCCATATCGCGCACCTGAAGGCGCTCGGCGTCGATCTGCAAGGCCATGCGCCCGAACTGATCGCCACGATCGAGGTGGCGCGCCGCGCCGGGCAGGACGTGACGGCGGATCAATATCCCTGGCTCGCCTCGGGTTCGAGCGTGGATGCCTCGCTGATGCCGCGCTGGGCGGTCGCGGGCGGGTACAAGGCGATGCTCGCCCGCCTCGACGATCCCGCGACGCTCGCCCGCATCAAGGCGGAGATGACCGAGAACCTGCGGCGGCGCGGCGGCGCGGACTCGCTGCTCCTCACTTCCGAAGGCGTGCCGTGGACCGGCCGCACGCTCGCGCAGATGGCGACCGCGTGGCATGTCTCGCCGATCGACGCGGCGCTCCGCATCCTCAAGACGCCCGATGCCAATGGCGACGGCCCTTTGGGCGTCGGCGTGGCGAGCTTCAACATGGCCGACCGCGACGTCGATCTCATCATGAAGCAGCCGTGGGTGGTGACCAGTTCGGACGGATCGGACGGGCATCCGCGCCAATATGCGACCATGCCGCAGAAATACCGCGAGTACGTGCAGCGGCGTAAGGTGATCGCGCTCGCCGACTTCATCCGCCGGTCGAGCGGGCTGACCGCCGACATCTACCACATCGACCATCGCGGCTATCTGCGCGCCGGCTATTATGCCGATGTGGTGGTGCTCGATCCCGCCCGGTTCGCGCCGCGTGCCGATTACGTGCATCCGCGCGTGCCGAGCGTCGGGGTGAGCGCCTTGTTCGTCAACGGCCGACTGGCGTTGCGCGACAGTGCCGCCACCGGCGTCGCCGCCGGGCGGGTGCTGTTGCGCCCGCGCCCGGCGGGATGCGGGGCATAGACCGCGGTTATGGCGTGCCAACCTACCGCATCTGGGCGTAGCATCACCTGAGTGTAAATCCGACTCCTCCCTTTCTCGCGCAGGACCGTGATGATCCCCGGACCCTTTCTTCTCTATCTCGGCCATTCGGACGACGATGTCGGCATCAAGACATCGCGCGGGCTCGCCACCTTCCGGCGCGACGATTGCGTGGGCGAGTGGCGGCATGACGATTGCCCGCTGACGCTCGGCCTGCCGCGCATGGACGCCGCCGCCGCGCGCGCGGCCGGCGCGCGGACGCTGGTGCTCGGCATCGCCAACGCCGGCGGGCGGCTCGGCGAGGCGCTGGTCCGCGATGCGCTCGACGCGATCGCGCAGGGCATGAACGTCGCGTCCGGGCTGCACCAGCGGCTGCGCGACGATCCGCGCCTCGTCGCCGCCGCGCGCACGGCCGGGGTCGACCTGTTCGACGTGCGCGATCCGCCCGCGCACCTGTCGGTCGGCACCGGCAAGCGGCGTGCGGGCAAGCGCCTCCTCACCGTCGGCACCGATTGTTCGGTCGGCAAGATGTATGCGACGCTGATGCTGCGCGATGCCCTGCACGCGCGAGGCGTCTTCGCCGATTTCCGCGCGACCGGCCAGACCGGCATCCTGATCGCGGGCGACGGCGTGCCGCTCGACGCGGTGGTGGCCGATTTCATCTCGGGCGCGATCGAGACGATTTCGCCCGCGCGCGACGATGACGGCTGGGATCTGATCGAGGGTCAGGGATCGCTGTTCCATCCCTCGTTCGCCGGGGTTTCGACCGGGTTGCTGCACGGCGCGCAACCGGCTGCGCTGGTGATGTGTCACGATCCGTCGCGTGCGCACATGCGCGGGCTGCCGCACTATCAACTGCCCGACCTCGCCGAGTGCCTCGCCGCCAATCTCCAGGTCGCGCGGCTCACCAGCCCCGATGTCCGCGCGGTCGGCGTGGCGCTCAACACCGTCAAGCTCGACGAGGGCACCGCGCGCCGGCTGTGCGCCGAGACCGGCGACGCGCTTGGCCTGCCCTGCACCGACCCGTATCGCTTCGGCGCCGACCCGATCGCCGACGAGCTGCTGACATGCTTCGCACCCTAGACGCCCGCCACGACCGCTTCCCCCTGCACGCGCCGTTCCGCATCGCGCGCGGGGTGAAGACGGCGGCCGACGTCATCACCGTCACCGTATGCGAGGGCGCGGTGACGGGGCGCGGCGAAGGCGTGCCCTATCCGCGCTATGGCGAGACGATCGAGGGCGCGCTCGCGCAGATCGCGACCGCCGAGCCGGCGATTGCAGCGGGCGCCACACGCGAAGAGTTGCGCGCGCTGATGCCGGCCGGCGCGGCGCGCAACGCGGTCGATTGCGCGCTGTGGGATCTGGAGGCGCGCATCGCCAGCAGCAGCGTCGCGGCGCTTGCAGCGATTGCCGAACCCGCGCCCGTCGCCTCGGCAATCACCATTGCGATCGACACCCCCGCGGCGATGGCCGCGGCCGCCGCGCGTGCCGCGCACGTTCCGCTCCTGAAGGTAAAGGTGGATCGTGCGGGTGCGGCCGAACAACTCGCCGCCGTACGCGCCGCCGCCCCTGCCCCGCGCCTGATCGTCGATCCGAACGAAAGCTGGACGCTTGCCGAACTCGATCGCTGGCAGGATTTGTTGACTGAACACCAGGTCGATCTGCTCGAACAGCCGCTGCCGGCGGGCGAGGATGCCGCGCTCGCCGGGTTCGCCAGTCGGGTGCCGCTGTGCGCCGATGAATCGCTCCACACCGCCGCCGATCTCGACGCGCTCGCCGGGCGCTACAGCTACGTCAACATCAAGCTCGACAAGACCGGCGGCCTCACCGAAGCGCTCGTCCTCGCCGAGGCGGCACGCGCGCGCGGCTTCGGGCTGATGGTTGGTTGCATGGTGTGCTCCTCGCTCGGCATCGCGCCGGCGATGCTGCTCGCCGGGAATGCCGCGTTCGTCGATCTCGACGGGCCGCTGTGGCTCAGCGAGGATCGGCCCGGCGGCGTGCGCGATCAGGGCGGCGTGCTCGCCCCACCGGCACCGGGGTTCTGGGGCAGCGCCGCATGAGCATCGCCAGGCGCTGGTTCGCGGTGCCCTTGTGGCAGCGCGTGATCGGCGGTCTGGTGCTGGGCGTGATCCTCGGCGCGGCCTGGCCGGCGGGCGCTGCGGCCATCGCGATCCTCGGCGATCTGTTCGTGCGGCTGATCCGGATGCTGGTCGTGCCGGTGGTGCTGGTGACGATCGCCGCCGGCATCGCGTCGCTCGGCGATCCGCGCCGGCTGGGGGCGATCGGCGGCCGCACGGTGCTGCTGTTTGCGATGACCACGCTGGTCGCGGTGACGGTCGGCATGGCGACAGGCCTCATCCTGCGCCCCGGCGCGGGGATCGCACTGGCCGGCGTCGCGCCGCATGCGCTGGGGCCGCCCGTCACCGCCGCCGATCAACTGCTCGGCATCATACCGCTCAACATCGTCGACGCGCTCGCGCGAGGCGACATGCTCGCGGTGATGTTCACCGCCATCCTGCTCGGCGCCGGCGCGGTGGCGGCGGGCGAGGCGGGCAGGCCGGTGGTCGCGCTGTTCGAAGGGCTCGCCGCCGTGCTGCTGCAGGCCGTGCGGATCGTGATGGAGGTGACGCCGCTCGGCGTGATGGCGCTGATCGCGCGTGCGGTCGCCGGCGGCGGCGCGGCGGTGTTCGCCAATATCGGTGCGCTGGCGCTGTGCGTCGTGATCGGCTCGCTCGTCCAGATGCTGTTCCACGGCGCGCTGATCGGCTTCGTCGCGCGGCTGCCGGTGCTGCGCTTCTTTCGCGGCATCCTCGATGCGCTGGTGGTGGGATTTTCGACCGCATCCTCCTCGGCGAGCCTGCCGGTGGGCCTGCGCGTCGCGGAGGACAATCTCGGCATCGCCCCCGCCGTCGCCGGCACCGTGCTGCCGCTCGGCGCGAGCATCGGCAAGGACGGAACGGCGATGTACGTCGGGCTGATGGGGCAGTTCGCGCTCCAGGCGCTCGGCGTCGCCCCGGACGGCACGATGCTGCTCGTCATGCTGCTGACCGGTGCGCTCGCGGCGTTCGGCACCGCGCCGGTGCCCTCCGCCTCGCTGTTCATGCTGGCGGCGATGTTGTCGGCGGTCGGCATCGCGCCCGAACAGACCGCGCTGGTGGTCGGCCTCGTCCTGCCGTTCGACCGGCTGCTGGACATGACGCGCACCACCCCGTCGGTCTCCGCCAACCTCACCGTCGCCACGCTGGTGGCGAACGGCGCGCGCGCGATCGACAAGACAGTGTTGCGCGGGGCCGCATCGGGCTAGGGTGGCGCATCCATGAACCTGCGCCATATTGAGATCTTCCACGCCGTCTATGTCAACGGCTCGATCAGCGCGGCGGCACGCGCGCTCAACGTCTCGCAACCTTCGGTGTCGAAGACCCTGCGCCACGCGGAATCGCTGCTCGGCTTCGAGCTGTTCCAGCGCGTCGCCGGCCGGCTGGTGCCGACCGAGGATGCGCATGCGATGTTCGGCGATGTCGCGGAAATCCAGGGCCGCGTGCGGGCGCTGCGCGAGGCGGGGCGTGCGCTGAAGTCGGGCGGCGGCGCGACGCTGCGCATCTCCGCGCTGCCGAGCCTCGCATTGAGCGCGCTGCCGACCGCCGTGGCGCGGTTCCTCCAGACCCACCCGGACGTGCGGTTCGACCTCCAGACCGTCCATCACGACGACGTTCTGCGCAAATTGTACGAGCGCGAGAGCGACATCGCGATCGGCTATCAGGCGCCGCGTGGCGCGCCGCTCGCGCAGAGCTGGCTCGGCGAGGGTGAGCTGGTAATGCTCTACCGCGAAGCCGACATGCCCGATGCGCCCGCGCGGCTGGATCTGTCGCAGCTTGCCGGGCAACCGTTCATCACGCTGGCGGCGAGCGGCCCGATCGGCCACCTGTTCACCGCCGAGATCGAGCGGCTGGGCGTGCCGCTCGATGAGGTCGTCTCGGCCCGCACCTTCTACATCGCCGCCGCGCTGGTGCGCGCGGGCGTGGGGCGGACGGTGGTGGACAATCTCACCGCCGAAGCGTGTCTGGCGCCGGGGCTGTCGATGCGCCCGCTGCGGCCTTCGCTCACCTTCGACATCAACGCGATGCACCTGCTCGACCGGCCGCCCAGCGCGCTGGCGAGCGCTTTCCTGGCGGTGCTCGGCACCGTGATCGAGGCGCCGTAATGTCCCTTCTGCTCACGCTCCTGCTGGCCGCGGCCGCGCCCGCCGATCTCGCGGACCCGGTCGCCACCGCGCTGGCGCAGGCCGGGCCGGGCGTCCGCATCGGTCTGGTGGTGGTGGACGATCAGGGCCGCGAGATCGTCGCGATCCGCCCCGACGAGCGGTTCATGCCGGCATCCAACACCAAGATCTTCACCACGGCGGCCGCGTTCGGCACGCTCGACATGGCCGCGCCGGACGGCGGCGGCGGCGCGGAGGTGCGCCTCGAAGGGCGCGACGTGGTGCTCGGCGGTCACGGCGATGCGCGCCTGTCGAGCGCGGCGGACTGCCGCATCGACTGCCTCGCCGACCTCGCCCATGCGGTCGCGCTGCGCACCCGCAGCGTGCGCGACGTGGTCGGCGACGACAGCGCTTTTCCGGACGAGCGCTGGCCGCTCGGCATGAGCTGGAACAATCAGGCGGGGCGGTACGGCACGGCGATCTCCGCGTTGACGATCGACGACAATGTCGTGGCCTTGACGGTCGTGCCTGCCGCACCCGGCAAGCCGCCAGTCGTCACCGGTGACGGCTACTACCGGATCGAGAACAGCGCGGCCACCGTATCCGGCGCAAAAGGTTCGCTGGACGTCGCGCGCGTACCGGGCAGTTTCGTGCTGCGCGTCACCGGCACGGTCGCCGCGGGCTCCACACCGCGCCCGCTGCTCGTCGGCGTCGACGATCCCGCGCACCGGGCGGCGTGGCGGCTCGCCGCGTTGCTGCGTGCGGAGGGCGTGCGCGTGACGGGCACGATATCGGTACGCCACCGCCCGCCCTCCCCCGCCGACGATCCCGAGGTGCGCGGCGCCGCACCAGCGCCGCACCCGCCCGCGCCGCCGGCCGCGCTCGCGCGCCTCGCGCCGCCGCCGCTCGGCGAGGACGTGCGCTTCACCAACAAGACGAGCCAGAACCTCCACGCCGAGCTGCTGCTGCGCCGGGTGGGCGCGGTCGGCGGCAGCGGCTCGGTCGCCGATGGCCGCGCGGGCGTGCGGCGGATGCTCGACCGCGCGGGCGTGCCGCGCTGGCAATATGACTTCGCCGACGGGTCGGGCATGTCGAGCTACAACCGCGTCACCCCGCGCGCGACCGTCGCGGTGTTGCGCTGGATCGGCGCACAGACCTGGGGGGCGGCGTGGCGCGCGACCCTGCCGGTCGGCGGCGTCGACGGGTCGCTCGCCGCGCGCTTCCGCGCGACGCCGCTGGCGGGCCGGCTGTTCGCCAAGACCGGCACGCTCAACGCGACCAATGCGCTGTCGGGCTACCTCACCGCAGCGAGCGGCCACACGCTGACGTTCGCCGCCTTCGCCAACGACGTGCCGGGCGACGCTTCGGCGACGGCGGCGATCGACCAGGCGCTGCTCGCGGTGGCCGCCGCGCACTGAACGCGCGCCGCGGCATCGCCGCAGCCGAGCCGACCCGTCCTACTTCTGCGAACCCGTCAACAGCTGCGCGAACCGGACGTCGATCCGCAGCCCGACGACCACCGCCGAAGGAATGTCGCGGGGGTATTTGGTCGCGTTGATCGGGTCCGGGTTGATGACATACTGCACGTTCGGCAGCAGGCGAACGCCCGGCGCGGCGGCGAAGCCGTAATTGACCTCGCCGATGATCTCGTTGCGCGGCGGCGTGCCTTGGCCGCCCGCCTTGGCGCGCAATTCGCGGAGGTATTCGACCTCGTCGTCCGAGAAATGCGTGTTCGAAAGGATGAAGCCGATCGTATCGTTGTCGCGCCCCTTGAACGTGCCGGTCTTGACGAAGCCGGCGGACGCGAACCAGTCGATCGTCGATTTCGCGCCGGCATTGTAGAAGACGCGACCGAACACCGCGAGGTTGCGCGGGCTCTTCGGATCGGGCCGCAGGATCGTCTGGTCGCCGAGCGCGTAGATGCCGACGCGCGTGCCGGTCTGAGTCGCGCGTGCGAGCCCGGAGATGCCGGCGGGCTGGCCGTTCTTGTCGTAGAGTGGGCTGGTGCCGGCATCGGTGTTGATGTCGACGCCGATCCGGTAGCGCCGTGGGAAGCGATCGTTGGCGAACGTCGTTTCATAGCCGGTCTCGGCGGCGATCAGTTTCCCGCTCCCCTTGAAGAAGGAGAAGTCGGTGCCGCCCTTGCCCGCGAGATTGAGATCGTTGTTGTAATCGAACACGCCAACCTGCGCGTACACCTTCTTGGAAAAGCGGTAGTTCGCCAGCCCCATCCACGAGGAGTTCGGGAAAGCGGTGATCCCGATCGCGGTGATCGGTCCGTACGCCGTGAGGCAGGCGGTGTTGCTCATGAACACGCAGTTCAAAGGCGACGCGCCGAAATAGGTGTTGAGCGCCGAGCGCCCGGCGATCACCTTCAGGCGACCGAACTGATGTTCGATATCGAGCTGGGTCAGCCGCCAGCCGGGCACCGGCCGCCAGGTCTGTTGGAAGCTGACCGAATTGCCGACGTTGGTCTGTGCGATGCTGTCGCCTTCGAAATCGGCCCCGCGCGCGTAGATGTGCGTGTTCGACAGGCCGATCAGCTTGCCGAGATCGAGATCTGCCGAAAAGTCGATCCAGTGCGATTCGGCAAACCCGTGGGTGACGCCGCCGATCGGGTTGGCGGCGAGGTTGCCGACATATGCGCCGTCGAGCTTGATGCCTTTCTCGTCCAGATCCCGCAGCGCGGCGCCGAGCGGGTTGGTCTTCTGGAAGCGGCTCATCGGGCCATCCTCCACCGGCTTGCCCTGATCGTCCGACTTGGGCGTCTTGACGGTGGTCGGCGCGCTTTGGGAGATCTGCGCGCCGGCGGCGGTCGCGCTGGTGACCGCAAGCGTGGCGGCTGCGAGTGGGATAAGCTTGTACACGGATACTCTCCTGCCCGGCCCTTTGGCGGGGCCGATGCGATTTTCTTGTTCGAACGGTCGGGCCGCAGCGCGACCCGCCGGGCCGATCAGGCCGCGCCGAGATGCCGGCGGCGCAGCGCCGCCGTGCCGATCGTCTCGGCAAGGCGGGTGTCGTCGATCGCGCCTTCCCAGCGGGCCACCACGATGGCGGCCAGACAGTTGCCGATGAGGTTCACAAAGGTGAGGCCTTCCGCCAGGATCCGGTGGATACCGAGGATCAGCGCGATGCTGGCGACGGGGATCGCCCCGGTCGCGCTCAGCGTCGCCGCCAGCACGACGAACGCCGCGCCCGCCACACCCGCCGCGCCCTTGGAGGTGAGCAGCAGCACCGCGATCAGGCCAAGCTCATGCCACAAGGTCAGGTGCGTGTTGGTCGCCTGGGCGAGGAACACCGCCACCGTCACCAGATACAGGCACGTACCGTCCAGGTTGAAGGAATAGCCGGCGGGCACGACGAAGCCGACCACGCTTTCCTTGCAACCGACGTCGCGCATCTTCTGCATCACGCGCGGCAACACCGTCTCGGTCGATGTTGTGGCCGCGACGACCAGGATCTCGTCGCGGATATAGACGAGCAGCCGCCACAGGCTGACCCCGACGAAGCGGGCCACCAGGCCGAACACCACGACGGTGAACACCGCGCAGACGATGAAGAACTCGCCGATCAGCTCGCCCAGCGACAGCAGCGAGGCCGAGCCGAACTTGCCCACCGTGAAAGCGATCGCGCCGAACGCACCGATCGGCGCGAAATACATCACATAGCCGACGATCCTGAAGAACGCGCCCGACAGGCTTTCGATCAGCGAGACGACCGGCTTGCCACGCTCGCCCATCGCGGCGAGCGCGATGCCGGACAGCACGGAGATGAACAGCACCTGCAACACCTCGCCATCGGTGAAGGCGGAGGCGTAGGTCTTGGGGATGATGTGCAGCAGATAGCCGGAAACGCTCTGTTCCTGCGCGGTGTGCAGGTAGCTCGCCACCATCTTCGCATCGAGGTTGGCGGCATTGATGTTCATGCCTACGCCCGGCTTCCAAAGGTCGACCGCAACCAACGCCACGAGCAGCGCGAGGATGGTGATCGCCTCGAAATAGAGGATCGACTTCAGCGCGATGCGGCCGACGCTGCGCATGTCGCTCATGCCCGCGATGCCGTGTACCACCGTGCAGAAGATGACCGGCCCGATCATCATGCGGATCAATGCGATGAACGCATCGCCCAGCGGCTTCATCGCGGTTCCGGCCGCAGGCAGGAAGTGGCCGAGCGCGATGCCCGCCACCGTGCCTGCCAGCACCTGAAACCAGAGCTGGCCGAACACGCCGAACCGGCGGCTTTTCGATGCTCCGTTCATGTCCTGCCTCTCGCCTGCCGCCAGGCCCGTCCTTGCCTGCATTGTCCGCTCCTATATCCTATTTCGCCGCGCAAGGCCGAGCTTTCGACGGTTCGCCGATCGCGCCTCGCGCGCTGGGCGCCGGGTGCGCCGATCGGGTATCGCACCACGATCGCCGCGCGATCTTCCGGTGCGCGGATCGCCGACCAGCGTTCCAACATTTCGACTATCATCGCATCACTCGGGGGCGAGGTGGTGTGCGCGACATGGGTTCACCAGTCGAAATCTCGTTAAAGCTATCGATCCATGCTATAGATCGCTTCATGCCGAGCCCTTTTGACCTCAGTCTGCGCCACGTCGATGCAGCGGTTGCCGTATTCCGCGAAGGCAGCATCAGCGCCGCATCCGCGGCGATCAGCCTGTCCCAACCGGCGCTCACTCATGCGCTGGCCAAGCTGGAGGAGCAGCTCGGCCACCGGCTGTTCGACCGGCACGCGCGCGGCACCGCGCCAACCCGTGCCGGCGCGGTGTTCGTTCGCCGTGCGGAACGCGCGGTGGCGATCCTGGCGGATGGCGGGCGACGGCTTCGCCGCTCGGCTCGGCTGACGCCGATCGCGCACATCGCGCGCAGCGTGACGATGAACCAGCTCCGCGCCCTCGCGGTGGTCGAGCGGACTGGCGGGTACGCGCAGGCGGCGCGCGCGCTGGGGCTCTCGCAGCCGAGCGTGCACCGTGCGGTCAAGGATCTGGAGGCCGTGCTCGGCATCGAGTTGCTCGTCCGTTCGGGCCGCACCGCGCTCCCCACCGAACGCGCGCAACGTCTGGTCGGGGCCATACGCCTGATGGCGAGCGAGGTGCAGGCCGGCTTCGACGAACTGGCCGCGCTTGAACAAGCCGGCAGCGGTCGCATCGTCGTCGGTGCGCTGCCGCTGCCGCGCGCGGGCGTACTCCCGGAGGCGCTCGCTCTGTTCGCGCAGGATCATGCGGCGGCCGAGGTCGTGGTGGTCGAAGGGCCATATCTGGAACTGATCGAGCGCCTGCGCACCGGCGACATCGATTTCGCGCTGTCCGACCTGCGCAACCCCTCGCCCTCGCCCGACGTGGTTCAAAAGGAGCTGTTCACCGACGTCTTCTACATCGTCGTGCGCACCGGCCACCCGCTTGCCGGCGACACCATCCCGCCGGTCGAGACGCTCGCCGGATATCCCTGGATCGTAGGCAATATCGGCTCGCCGATGCGCACGATCTGGGAAGATCTGTTCGCCGTCCATCGCCCCGCGACACGGACCGACTGCGGATCGATCCTGACGCTGCGCAGGCTGTTGATGGAGGGCGACTGGCTGGCGCTGATGTCGCCAGACGTGTTCGATATCGAGCAGAAGGCCGGGCTGCTCACCACCGTCGGCGGCCCGCTGCCGGGCCATCTGCGGCGCATCGGCGTCACGATGCGTGCAGACTGGCGGCCGACCGCCGCGCAATCGGCGCTGCTGTCGGCGCTCGTCACCGCCGGCCGGCGCAGACCTTCCTCGGTCTGATCATCGAGCCAGCATCGCCGCGAAAGCCTGCCATGCGGGCGTCATGTTGAGCAGGATGCGAAGCGCCTGCGTCGCCAGGAAGACACCGCCACCCCAGGCCGTCGCCGGGTGCAGCCTGCCGCGCGTCCGCACATCATGGACCACCAGCGCCGCAAGCAGCAGGTCGGTCAGGACCATCCCGCCGATCGCGGGGGTCAGGCCGAGATGGCTGAAGCGCGTGATCCGCGCGAGCGGCGTCGTCAGGATCGCGGCGGTGCCCAGCAGCATCAGCCGCTTGTGCCAGCCCGCCCGTTTGCGCATCGCCACGCCGGCACCAACCAGCACGGCGAACGTCAGGATCGCGCCGAGCGGAAAGATCAGCGGCGGCCCCTGCGGCGGCAGGTGATGGGCGGCGGCGACGCGCTTGGTGATGATCGCGGTGGCGACGCCGAGCGGCACCATCACCACCGCCAGCGCTGCGGCGGCGGGCCCGACGATCCGGTGGAGGTCGGCACGCCGGGCGGCGATCAGCCCGGTCTGCACGACATAAAGGACGATCCAGCCGGTGAACACGATGCCATGGAGGTGGAGCAGCGTCGATAGCGGCCTCGCGCTGAACATCGGCGCGAGGTAATAGCTCGGCGCGAACCCGACGAAGGTCGCGACGGCGATGATGCCCGCCATCGTCGCGAAGAACGGGCGTTCGTCGCTAAGACGCGTGGATCGCCGCCCCGCCAATGTCGCCACCGCTTCCCCCCTTCGCCTGCGTGCGGCAGCCTATTCCGGCATGGGGAACCCGGTCTTGGATCAAAGCGACGGCGCGGCGCCGCGTCAGATCGCGCCCGAGAACGTGTCGCACTGTGCAGGATCGCCGCTGTCGAGGCCGGTCTGGAGCCAGTGCTCGCGCTGCGCCGAGGTGCCGTGGGTGAAGCTGTCGGGCACCACGCGGCCCTGTGCCTGCTTCTGGAGCGTGTCGTCGCCGATCGCGTGCGCGGCGGTCATGCCCTCCTGCACGTCGCCCGGGTCCATTCGGTCGCGGTTGTGCGCGGCCCAGACGCCGGCGAAACAGTCCGCCTGCAACTCGAGCCGCACCGACATCTTGTTGCCCTCGACCTCGCTGCCCTGCCGCTCCGCCTGCGACACCTTGTCCGACGTGCCGAGCAGATTCTGGATGTGGTGGCCGAATTCGTGCGCGATCACGTAATCCTGCGCGAAATCGCCCTTCGCGCCGAAACGGTTGGCGAGTTCGTCGAAGAAACTGGTGTCGAGATAGACGCCCTGATCCTGCGGGCAGTAGAACGGTCCCATCGCGCTCTGCGCCGCGCCGCAGCCCGATCGGCCACTGCCGCCGTAGAACACCAATTTGGGCGCGACGAACCGCTGGCCCGATTGCTGGAAGATCGCCGCCCACGTCTTGTCGGCGGAGCTGAACGCGTTGCAGGCGACCTTGCTGGCGGCATCGACCGTGCAGCTCGATTTGGCGTCGGTGCCGTGGCCTGCGCTTTGTTCGGTGGGCGCATTGGTGCGCACGCCGCTGCCGCCACCGCCCAGACCGCCGAGCCCGCCGAACACCGCCAGCACGATCAGCAACACCACCACGCCGCCACAGCCGAACCGGCTGAACACCATCGGCAACAGCCCGAGCAGCATCCCGCCGCCACCGCCGCCGCCGAAACCGCCGAACCCGCTGCCGCCCTGGCCGCGCTGATCCTCGACATTGATGTTGGGATCGAAATCGTCGAGACGCATCGCGCTGGCCCTTTTCCCGGATCGGTGTCGCTGCTGTCTGAATGCGCGGGCGGCAAAGCCGTTGCAAGGCCGTGACGAATTTGCAGCGACGGCATGGATCTTCGGTCCGCCGTGGACATGACGAACGCCACACTCGGAACGCTGCGCCCGTCCCGATCGTTTCGGCGCCATCACCTCAGGAGTTTCCCTTGATGAAAGCCTTTCTGACGCTCGCCGCGCTGCTGCCGCTCGCCGTCACCGCCGCGCAGGCGCAATCCGCCCCGCAGACCGCGCAGTCCGCCAACGCCGAAGCGGCTGCGCAGGCGTCAGCGCCGACCGCCGCCGACTCGATCAACGCTGCCAATCAGGCGCAGTATCAGAGCGACCTCGCCGCCTATGAGCAGTCGCTGCGCGCCAGCCATCACGAGGCGATGCGCGATCAAGCGCATTACCAGCACCAGCGGCGCGCCTATGCCGATGCGATGGCCGCATGGCGGCAGCAGGCCTATGCGTGCGATCACGGCAGCACGCGCGCCTGCAACGCGCCCTCGCCCAACCCCGCCGACTTCTATTGAGGCGACCGGCGACCTCCGTAGGGTAACATGACTGGCTTTTCATCAAACTGTCGTTGATCCCTGCGCCGCTGCGGCGCATGTCCCGCGCCATGGCCGATCGCGAACCCCACCGCCCGAAACGGCACGCCAAGGCGTTGCCGCTGCCAGATACCGTCGCGCTGGTGCTGCAAGGCGGCGGCGCGCTCGGCAGCTATCAGGCGGGGGTGATCGAGGGGCTGGCGGAGAGCGGCATCGAGATCGACTGGGTCGCGGGTATCTCGATCGGGGCGGTCAATGCCGCGATCGTCGCGGGCAACCCGCCGCACAAGCGCGTCGAGCATCTGCGCGCGTTCTGGGATCTGCTGACCAGCGCATTGCCGAGCTTTCCGATATTCCCCGACGATCACATCCGCGAATCCGTTCACGAATGGTCGGCCGGGTTCGTGCTCGCGACCGGCGTGCCGGGTTTCTTCGCGCCGCGCCCGATCTCGCCGGTGTTCGCGCTGCCGGGCTCGCCCGAGGCACTCAGCTTCTACGATTCGCGCGCGCTTGCCGAAACGCTGGATTCGCTGGTCGACTGGGATCTGCTCAATCACGGGCCGGTGCGGCTGTCGGTGGGTGCGGTCGATCTCGAAAGCGGCAACTTCCGCTATTTCGACACGACAACCGACACGATCGATGCGCGCCACATCATGGCCTCGGGCGCGTTGCCGCCGGGGCTGCCGCCGGTCGAGATCGACGGCAAAATGTGGTGGGACGGCGGCATCGTCTCGAACACGCCGCTGACCCACGTGCTCGACAATCAGGAATCGGACCTGCTCGTCTTCCAGGTCGATCTGTTCTCCGCCTCCGCCGATCGCCCGCGCACGATCATGGACGTGATGGCGCGTCAGAAGGAGATCCAGTTCTCCAGTCGTACCCGCACCGTGTCCGACGCGCTGCTGCGCATCCGCAAGGATCGCGAACTGGCGCGCAAGGTGCTGGCCAAGCTGCCCGCCGACCTCGCGCACGATCCCGACGTGCTAGCGCTGGCCGAGCGGTCGAAGGAGGATGCGGTCAACCTCGTCCAGCTCATCTACCGCGCCAATGCGTGGGAAGGCGGCTCGCGGGATTTCGAGTTCTCCGCGCGCACCAAGGGGGAGCATTGGCGCTCGGGCCTGGAAGCGGTGCACGAGACGATGGCCAATGCGCAGATCGTCGCGGAGAATATCGAGACCGGCAAAAGTGCCGCGTTCGACCTGACCGTGAACCCCACCTACCCCTGATCCCTTCCCAACGACCACGGAGAAAAGCGAATGTTCCTCAAGGGCAAGAGCGCGATCGTCACCGGTTCCACGTCAGGCATCGGCCTCGCCTATGCCAAGGCGTTCGCCGCCGAGGGTGCGAGCGTGGTCATCAACGGCTTCGGCGATGCCGCCGACATCGAGAAGGAGCGCGCCGCGCTTGAGGCGACGAGCGGCGCCAAGGCGCTGTACGACGCCGCCGACATGACCAAGCCCGACGAGATCGCCGCGATGGTCAAGCGCTGCCACGACGAACTGGGCGGGCCGGACATCATCGTCAACAATGCGGGCATCCAGTATGTCTCCCCGATCGAGGATTTCCCGGTCGAGAAGTGGGACGCGATCATCGCGATCAACCTGTCCTCGGCGTTCCACATGATGCGCGCGGCGGTGCCGCTGATGAAGGCGGCGAAATGGGGCCGCATCATCTCGACCGCGTCGGCGCATTCCTTGGTCGCCAGCCCGGCCAAATCGGCCTATGTCACCGCCAAGCACGGCCTTGCCGGGCTCACCAAGACGGTCGCGCTGGAGACGGCGACGTTCGGCGTGACGGTCAACTGCATCTCGCCGGGCTATGTGTGGACGCCGCTGGTCGAGAAGCAGATTCCCGACACGATGAAGGCGCGTAACCTGACGCGCGATCAGGTCATCAACGACGTGCTGCTCGACGCGCAGCCGACCAAGGAGTTCGTCACCTCCGAACAGGTGGCGGCGCTGGCGCTGTACCTGTGCCGCGACGAGGCCAAGGCGATCACCGGCGCCAACCTGTCGATCGACGGCGGCTGGACCGCCGCCTGAGCCACGGCCGCGCCCGACCAGCGCGTTGTGGCCTTGGCAAGCCATGGCGCGCGTGGTTAGGTGCACAGTGATGACAGGAAAGACGGTCGCTTGAAGAAAGCCGCACTCGCCACCCTTCTTTGCGGCTGCGCGGCGCTGCTCGGCTGTGCCGGCAAGAGGCGCGTGGAGGCGGCCGCCTCCGCCGCGCCGGCGGTCGACCCGGCCGCCAACTGGCAACTGGTCGCGACCGACGACGACCGCGACCGGCTGCGCGGCTGGCGCGATACCTGGCTGGCCGCTGTCGACAAGGCGCGCAAGGCAGGACAGGGCGCCAAGATCGACGGCCTGCACGAACTCGCCGATCCCGATCGCGCGCTGACCGATCCGCTGCCGCCGGCCGGGGCGTATCGCTGCACCGTGTACAAGATCGGCGCGAACGGCCCCGCCATGGCCGAGTTCACCGCGTTCGAACCTACCGATTGCGAGATCGACGCGGGCGGCGCGCTGTTGCGGTTTCACAAGACCGGCGGCGTGCAGCGGCCCGACGGCAAGCTCTACCCCGACGGTGCGCGCGCGATCTTCCTCGGCACGATGGTCTATGGCGACGAGATCAAACCGTTCCGCTACGGGCAGGACAAATTGCGCGACATGGCCGGTTATATCGAACGCATCGGCGACAAGCGCTGGCGGCTGGTGCTGCCCGCGCCGCACCTCGAATCGATGCTCGACATCATCGAGATCGCGCCGACCTAGGCGATCCGTTCGAGCGCCGCGATCTCGTGCGCGAGGTTGCGGTGCGCCTGCGCCTCCAGCGGTGCGAAGCGCGGCGTCTGGTAGATGCGGCGCTGGTCGAACGCGCGCAGCAGCATCGCGCGGGCGGGTGCGTACACCTCCATCGGCACGAAGGCATATTCGGCGCGGATCTGCTCGGCATAGCGGGCATATCCGGCCGGTTCCGCGCCAAGAATGCCAAGATCGAGATCGTTGAGCAGGTTCTGCACGGGCGAGCCCGGCGCGTGGCGCTGCGTGCCCGCGATCAGCGCCGCGACCTCGGCCGCGTCGATCGGCGTGCCGGCGAGATCGCGCAGCGCCTGTTCGGCCGAGCGCGCCTCGTTGTCGGCGGCGTGCGGATCATAGACGATATCGTGCAGCCAGATCGCCGCGATCAGTTCAGGCGTCGCCTCCTCCTCCGAGAGATGGTCGAGCATCGCCGCGACATGCGCGAAGGTGTGATAGTGACGCTGCGGCTCACCCAGTTGGGCCCGCCACCGCGCCGGGATCGCGGGCGGCAGGCCGAGCCGTTCGAGGCTGCGCGCGGGAGTCATGCCGACGGCGCGTCGATCGGCAGCATCGCCGCATTCTCGCGCTTTTCCGGGCGGATATAGATGGAGGAGAGCATCGGCAGCCGCGCCTTGAGATCGGTTTCGATCGTCTCGATGATCGTCTCGGCATCACCCATCGTGACGTGATCCTCGAAATCCGCGCTGATCGCGACGAACACGCTGTCGGGCGCGGTGTGGATGGTGCGAACGTGATTGACGCCGGTGATCGCGGGATAGCCGTCCACAATCGCGCGCACCTCCGCGACGATCGCCGGGTCCGCACCCTCGCCGATCAACAGCCCCTTGGCCTCGCGCGCGAGCACCATCGCAATCACCCCAAGCAGCAGCCCGATCAGGATCGAGGCGACGCCATCGATACGCGGATCGTTATAGTGATGGCTCGCCCACACACCGATCGCGGCAATGACCAGCCCGGCGAGCGCCGCAGAATCCTCGAACAGCACGATGAATCCGGCCGGGTCTTTCGACCGCCGGATCGCCGACCACCAGCCGCGCCCGCGATTATCGGCTGCGAATTCGCGCATCGCGAGCAGCCACGATCCGCCTTCCATCGCGAAGGCGAGGCCGAGCACGATGTAGTTGACCAAAGGATCGAGCAGCGGCTCGGGCTCGCGGATGTGCACCCAACCCTCGTACACCGACACGCCCGCACCGACCGCAAAGATCAGGATCGCGACGACGAAGCTCCAGAAGTACAGCTCGCGGCCATAGCCGAACGGATGGTCGGCATCGGGCGGACGCTTGCCGCGATGCTGCCCCCACAGCAGCAGCACCTGGTTGAGACTGTCCACCACCGAGTGGAACCCCTCGGTCAGCATCGAGGAAGACCCGCTGATCGCCGCCGCCACGAACTTCGCCACCGCAATGCCAAGGTTCGCAGCAAGCGCTGCAAAGATGACGAGGTTCGATTCACCTTGCTTGGACGACGACATACAGTTCTCCCGGCTGAACCCGCTGGGGTAGCGGGTCGGCGGTTGATGTCCAGCATGACGCGCGTTATAACATCGGTATGAACGCGCCAGCCAGCCATGCCCGCAAGCTCAAGCTCATCAAGATCGGCAACTCGATGGGCGTCATCTTGCCTAAGGACGTGATCGCCGGATTGCGCGTGTCGCAGGGCGACGCGATCTACCTCAACGATTCGCCAAGCGGCTACAGCATGTCGGCGACCGATCCCGATTTCCTCGCGGCCATGGATGCGGCCGAGGAGATCATGCGCGAAGATCGCGACATTCTCGCCGTGCTGGCGCGGTGATGCGCGGTGATCGAACCGACGTTCCTCAGCGCGGCGATCGCCTATGCCGTGCACGATCGGCAACTGGCTGAACATGGCGGGCTTGCCGGGCTGAAAGACGCGGGATTGCTCGAATCGGCGCTGGCCCGCCCGGTCAACAAACATGCCTACGGGGAGGATGATCCTTGCGCATTGGCGGCCGCTTACGCGTTCGGCATCGCGCGCAATCATCCCTTCAACGATGGCAACAAACGCACGGCGTGGGTGATCGCGCGTCTGTTCCTGCGGCTGAACGATGTGCAGATCGCCTTCGGCAAGGTCGAGGCGATCCAGATGGTGCTGGCGCTTGCGTCGGGTATGCTGGAGGAAGATGCGGTTGCCGACTGGTTCCGCGCGCACGTCGTCGCGGCATAGCGGCTTGAGCAATTCGCAAACTGCTTTAACGAGCGTTGCAAATGCCGATCTTCGCCGCCCACCACGATAACCTTGCCGGTCTTGCCGCGCGCGACCGGCTGCGGGCGCTGGTGCCGCGGCGGGGGGCGGATTTCTCGTCGAACGATTATCTGGGGCTCGCGACGTCGCCCCGGTTGCGGGCGGCGGTGGCGGACGCGCTGGCGCGGGACGTGGCGGTCGGGTCCGGCGGGTCGCGGCTGCTGCGTGGCAACGATCCCGAGCATGATGCGCTGGAAAGCGAGGCGGCGGCGTTCTTCGGGTGCGAGGCGGCCTTGTGGTTTTCGAGCGGTTATGCCGCCAACGCCGCGCTGCTCGGCACGCTGCCGCAGCGCGGTGATCTCGTCGTGCACGATGCGCTCGTCCACGCCAGCGCGCACGAAGGCATGCGGCTCGGCCGGGCGGAGTCGGCGAGCGCGCGGCACAACGATCCGCAGAGCTTCGACGACACGATCGCCGCATGGCGCGTGCGCGGCGGCACCGGACGGGCGTGGATCGCGGTGGAGAGCCTCTACAGCATGGACGGCGACCGTGCGCCGCTTGGCGATCTCGCCGCCGTGGCCGCGCGGCATGATGCGGCGCTGCTGATCGACGAAGCGCACGCGACCGGGGTGTTCGGCCCCGAAGGGCGCGGGCTCGCCGCCGAATACGAAGGCCGCGAGAACGTCGTCACCCTGCGGACCTGCGGCAAGGCGCTCGGCTGCGAGGGGGCTCTGGTGTGCGCACCCGGCATCGTGCGCGACTTCCTCGTCAATCGCGGGCGCGGCTTCATCTTCTCGACCGCGCCGTCGCCGCTGATGGCGAGTGCGGTGCGCGCGGCCTTGCGCATCCTCGCGGGCGAGCCCGAGCGGCGCGACCGGCTCCGTGCGCTGGTCGCCTATGCCGAACGCGCGTTGGCGCCGTGCGGGGTCGCGGCGACCGGCTCGCAGATCCTGCCGCTGGTGCTTGGCGACGATGCAACGACGATGCGCGTCGCGGGCGCGGTGCAGGCGGCCGGCTATGACGTGCGCGGCATCCGCCCGCCGACCGTTCCGGCGGGCGAGGCGCGGTTGCGAATCTCGATCACGCTCAACACCAGCGAGGCGGAGATCGACGGACTGGCGGAAGCGATCACGGAGGCGCTGGCATGAGCACGATCGTCGTCACCGGCACCGACACCGACGCGGGAAAGACGGTGTTTTCGGCCGGGCTCGCCGCCGCGCTCGGCGCGACTTACTGGAAGCCGGTGCAAGCCGGGCTGGACAACGGCACCGATGCCGCGCGCGTCACGGCGCTGGGCGTCGCGAAGGTGCTGCCCGAAGCCTATCGGCTCAACACGCCCTGCTCGCCGCATCGCGCCGCCGAGATCGACGGCGTGACGATCGACCTCGACCGGCTGACCCCGCCCGCCGTCGATGCGGCGCTGGTGGTCGAGGGTGCGGGCGGCGTGCTGGTGCCGGTGACGCGCACTGTGCTGTTCGCCGATCTGTTCGCGCGCTGGGGTCATCCGGTGGTGCTGGTCGCGCGCACCGCGCTCGGCACGATCAACCACAGCCTGCTCTCGATCGAGGCATTGCGCGCGCGCGGCGTGCCGATCTTGGGAGTGGCCTTCACCGGCGACGCCAACGAGGACAGCGAGGCGACGATCTGCGCGATCGGGCGGGTGAAGCGGCTCGGACGGTTGCCGCGTCTCGATCCGCTGAACGCGGAGACGTTGCGCGCGGCGTTCGCGGCGCAGTTCCGGGTGGAGGATTTCGCGTGACCGTCCGACATCCGTTCGTATCGAGCGGGACGAACGGAGATGACAATGCATAGCTCCCCCGTCTGGCACCCGTTCACCCAGCACGGGCTGAACGAGCCGATACCGCTCGTCACGCATGCCGAGGGCGCGGCGCTCTACACGTCGGACGGCAGGCGCATCGTCGACGCGATCTCCTCATGGTGGGTGACGACGCACGGCCACGCGCACCCGCGCATCATGGCGGCGATCGCCGAACAGACGCAGCGGCTCGACCAGATCATCTTCGCCGGCTGGACCCACGAACCCGCCGAGGCGCTCGCACGCGGGCTGATCGCGCTGCTGCCGAGCGCGCTCACCCGCGTGTTCTACTCCGATTCGGGTTCGACCAGCGTCGAGGTCGCGCTGAAGATGGCGCTCGGCTATTTTTCCAACCGGGGGGCGCCGCGTCACCGTATCCTCGTGCTCGAACACAGCTATCACGGCGACACGATCGGCGCGATGTCGGTGGGCGCACGCGGCGTGTACAACCGCGCCTACACGCCGCTGTTGTTCGATGTTGGCACGATCCCCTTCCCCATCGCTGGCGCCGAACAGACGACGCTCGACGCGCTGGAGGCGGCGTGCCGCGACCATCCGGCTGCGTTCATCGTCGAGCCGCTGCTGCTCGGCGCGGGCGGCATGCTGATCTACCCGCCGCACGTGCTGGCGGCGATGCGCGAGATCTGCGCCCGACACGGCGTGCTGTTCATCGCCGACGAGGTGATGACCGGCTGGGGCCGCACCGGCACCTTGCTGGCGTGCGAGCAGGCCGGGGTGGTGCCCGATATCCTGTGCCTCTCCAAGGGGCTGACCGGCGGCGCGATCCCGCTCGCGGTGACGCTGGCGACCGACGCGATCTTCGACGCGCACCTTTCGGCCGACCGTGCGACGATGTTCTTCCACTCCTCAAGCTACACCGCCAACCCGATCGCCTGCGCCGCCGCGCTCGCCAATCTCGGCGTGTGGCGCGACGAGCCAGTGGCGGAGCGCATTGCCAGCCTCACCGCGCGGCAGGCGACGCGGCTCGCCGCGCTCGACCATCCACGCATCGCGGGCAAACGCCAGATCGGCACCGTCACCGCGCTGGAGATCGCCGATCCGGCCGGCGGCTACCTCTCGGCGCTGGGCCCGCGCCTGCTTGGCTTCTTCCGCGAGCGCGATCTGCTGCTGCGGCCGCTTGGCAACACGGTGTATGTGATGCCGCCGTACTGCATCGCGGATGCGGACCTCGACACGATCTACACGGCGATGGCGGAGGCGTGCGCGGCGCTGGTCTGACCCGCTCCCCCACCGTTCGTCCCGAGCGCAGCCGAGGGACATGCCCGGCGCGCAGGTGTCTCGACTTCGCCCGACACGAAGGGTCGGATTGGGCTGACGCTGATCACGTCCGCCTCTCCCGACGCGAGGCACATCGTTCGCCCCCGCGTAAAATGACAGGAGAGCGGGTGGCGGCGGATGAGCCCGGAACCTTACGATTCCGGGCACGCATTTCGACTTCGCTCAGTGCGAACGGGTTTAAGGCACCCTACTTCCCCGCCGCCGGAACCGCGAAGCTCGGGCTTTGCGCCTTCACATACGCTTCCCACGCGCCTGAATCGTGGAAGTCGCGGCCCTTGCTCCACGTCGCGCCCATGTAATAGACGAACGGCTTGCCGGGCGTGACCTTCACCACCACCAGATAATTGTCGGCATCCTCGGTGACTTCGGCGATCTGGGCGGGGTCAACCATCAGCGCGACGCCCATCGCGCCCTTGTCGGGATCGTTCGGGCCCCAGAAGGTGAAGCGCCCGGTCGCCTTGTCGGCAACGTAGCGCGCGGGTGCATTGGCGGTCGGCCGCTTCTGGATGCCGATGCCGACCAGCAGCGGCTCCGGCTTGTCGGAACTGATCGTGGACACCATCCGCGTGAAGTTGGTGCCGGTCGGCAGAGTGAAGCGCCGCGTCTCCCACACCTTGCGCCCGACATCGACCGGCCACGGCGCATAATCGACGCTGAAATCGGCGACGTCCGGCCCGTCCTTCAGGATCGTGTGGTGCGCCCAGTTGCGCGACGTCCACAGTTTGTGATCGTACCAGATGCCAAGCCCGCCCGCGCCGCGGAAGGTGTTGACGTTGTAGAAGTCGATCCCCTCGCCGTGGAAATCATGCTGCTTGCCGGTGGCGAGCTGGCGTTCCATGAACGGCCAGCGCACGATCTTGCCCCAGGCGTCGATGCCCGAGCTCGATGGCGGCTCCTCCTTCTCCAGCGCGGGGCCGTAGATGCGGTGTGCGGTGCGGTCGTTCTCCCACAGGATATCGTCGAAGCGGTAGGGCGCGAACCGGACCGTCGCGCGCGCCGCCTGCTGGTCGGCGGGCGGAGTTTTCAGCGGCAGCGAGATACGCGGGTTGACGATACCGTCGTCGCGCGGCGGCTGCGCCTCGCCCGGCATGTCGCGCGCTGGCTCGAACGCGAGATTGGCGACCGCCTCATGCTCGGCGATGCGGCGTTCGAACGACGCGCGTTGCTCGGGCGTGGCATCGGCCGGCACCGGCGGCGGCGTCCAGCCCGGCGGCGACGCCATCCGGCCCGGCTCGGCGAGCGGAAGCGCGGTGGTCGGCTGGCCGAGCTTCATCATCTCGAGACCCGCCAGGATCAGCCCGGCGGTGCCGTACATGGCATGATCCTCCGCCTTGGTCGGCCACGGCTGATCGCCCGGCAACTGGACATAGCCGAGCAGACCGTCGGGCTGCACCGCCCCGGTCAGCCCCGACCAGCCGCGCAGCACGACCGGCAGGTATGTCTTGCGATCGAGCAGGCCGTGGTTGATCCCCCACGCCATCGCATAGACGAAGAACGCCGAGCCCGAGGTCTCCGCACCCGCCGGATCCTGCGCGTCGAGCAGATTCGCGGTCCATAGCCCGTCGGGGCGCTGCAATTTCGCGAGGCTCGCCGACATGGTGCGCAGCGTCTCGACATATTTCTGACGCGTCGGGAAGTCGGCCGGCATCGATTCGAGCACGCGCGCGATGCCGCCCACTACCCAGCCATTCCCGCGCGACCAGAACACGCGCTTGCCGTTCCTGGTCTTGCGATCGATGAAGCGCTCGTCGCGGAAATAGAGGCCATCGGCGGGCGACCACAGCCGCGCGGTCTGTCGCCACCATTGCGTGTCGGCGGCCTTCAGATAGGCGGGATCGCCGGTCTGCACCGACAGGCGCGCATAGACGGGCGGCGCCATGAACAAGGCATCGCACCACCACCACACCAGCCGTTTCGGCGCGGGGTCCGCCGTAAGATAGGGCAAAGTATAATCGAGCCGCTGCTTGAGCGGAGCGATCTCGGGCGCCCAACCGCTGCGCGCGTACAGCTCCTCATAGGTTTCGCCGAGCGCGATATTGTCGGCATCGAGCATCGAATGCGCCGACTGCCCGCCCTGAAGCGCGAAATTGTAATGCTGGGCAGTGTCGCGCAGCATCGCATTGCCGCCGGACGCATCGCTGATCCGCGTCAGCCGCGTCAGCGAGGTGAGGAACGCCGCCGAGATCCAGTTGGCGGTAAGCTGCTGGACGACATCGCGGCTCAGCGTCTTCGACTGATCGCGCAGCACCGCGATCTGCTTGGCGGCGGTATCGTCGAGCAGCGCGAGAACGCGGGCGGGCTCGGGGATGCGCCTCGCGTCGAACGCGGTCGCGTCGGCCCGAGCCGGAGCCGGAGCGGCATAGCCGGTCGCGGGTAGCACCGTCGTCAACGACAGCATCGCCGCAAGCCTGATCCTGTGCCTCTTCGCCACAACCCTCTCCCGTTTGCCAAGCGTCATTGCGCCCGGTGTCAGTGTGGACGAGACCACACAATATGGCAACGGCGAACACAATCCGGGACATGTTTGATAAAGTCTGACAAATTAGATTGACGCGGCGGCGGACTTCTCTAGCCTTGGCGCGCGCTCGACAAGAACGCGGAAAAGCGAACATGGTCCACAGCCTGATCCAATTCGAGGACGAGGATCGCGGTGTCGCCGCGATCATCACCGATGGCGGCATGGCGCGGCGCATCAAAGGCGCGGCGACACTTGCCGAACTGGCGGAACGCGCGCTTGCCGCGGACATTCCCGTCGCGGCGTTCGCCGCCGCGCGGCTGGGCGAGCCGGTCAACCTCCGCATGGTACGGCTGCTCGCACCGGTCGATCTGCCCGATCCGGCGCGGCTCCACGTCACCGATACCGGCCCGCTGCACCCGCCCGCGCGCACCACCGGCACGCGGCCCGATTGGCGCTATCGCGGCGACGGCAGCACGCTGGTCGGCGCGCGCGATCCGATCGCGGTGCCGCCGTTCGCGATGGTCGGCAGCGAACGGCCCGAGATCGGCGCTCTCTACTGCGTCGGCGCCGATCGTCTGCCGGTGCGGATCGGCTTCGTCCTCGGCAACCGGTTCTGCGATCGCTCGGGGCTACGTACGCTCCGCCACTGGCCCGCGCAGATCAGCCAGCGCCAGACCGCGCTCGCCCCCGAATGCGTGCTCGGCGCGCTGCCGCGCGAGATCGCGGTGACCAGCCGGCTGCTGCGCGACGGCGTGGTCGAGCGCGAGCGCACCTTCTCCGCCGGCGAGGCGGCTATGCCGGAGACGATCGCCGCACTCGAGGCACGCCGCTTCGAGGATGGCGTGGTCGGGCGGCCGGGCGACCTCCACGTCCACTTCTTCGGCGCAACGATCCGCCCCGCCAGCGACGATTTCCGGGCGCAACCGGGCGACGCGTTCGAAGTGCTGGCGAGCGCGTTCAGCTATCCGATGCGCAACCCGATCACGCTCGCCACCCGCGCCCGCGTCCGCGCCCGGGTGTTATGACGCATAGCGGCCGACCGCCGCGCGCGCGCCGTCCTGCTCCAACGTCGCAAGATGCGCGATCAGCGTGTCGCGCAACGCGGCATCGGCGGTAAAGCCGAAGAAGCCCAGCAACGCATCGACCCGCCCGGCGGTGTCCGCGGCACCCGACGACGCCGCAGCGAGGTGCTCGGCGGCCGGATCATCGACCGCGAACGTCTCACCCGCATCGGTGCGCCCCGCCTGCCAGCGCATCCACGCCGCCACCGCGAGCGCGAGCGCGTCGGCCGACTGCCCGGCCGCACGCCGCGCCGCGATCGTGGCGAGCAGCCGCTGCGGCAGTTTCTGCGAACCGTCCATCGCGATCTGGCGCGTGCGGTGCTGGAGCGCGGAGTTGGCGAACCGCCCCATCAGATCGGTGCGATACGCAGCGATATCGAGCCCCTCGGGCGGATCGAGCGTGGTCTGCGCCTCGTCCCACAGCGCCTCGACGAAGCCGCGCCCGGCTGGCGTCGCCACGAACTGGTGGACGAAATCGTCACCCGCCAGCGCGCCGAGATAGGCGATGCCCGAATGCGCGCCGTTGAGCAGGCGCAGCTTGGCGTCCTCCCACGGTGCGACCGCTTGCGTGAGTTGCACGCCGAGGCTCGCGAAGTCGGGCCGTTCCGTGACGAAATGATCCTCGATCACCCACTGGGTGAACGGCTCGGTCTTGACCATCGCGCGGTCTTCCACACCAAGTTCGACGGCGAGCGCGGCGACGTCCTCCGGTGTTGTGGCGGGCACGATCCGGTCGATCATCGAGGCGGGGAACGCCACCTCCGCCGCGATCCAGTCGGCCAGCGCGGGGTCGTTGGCGCGCGCCACCGCCACCACCGCATCGCGCAGCAGCTTGCCGTTGTGCGGCAGGTTGTCGCACGAAATCACCGTCAACGGGCCCAGCCCAGCCGCACGCCGCGCCGCGAGTCCCGCCGCGAGGAAGCCCGGCGCAGTGCGCGGTGCCGCGAGCGAGGCGCAGTCCGCCGCCACATCGGGATCGTCGCTGAGCAACGTACCGGCGGCGCGATCGAGCTTGTAGCCCTTTTCGGTGATGGTCAGCGTGACGATCCGCGCGTCCGGGTGGGCGAGCGCGTCGATTACCGCTTGCGGGTTCTCAGGCGCGACCAGCACCGCCTGCTCCGCGCCGACGATCGACGTGGTGCGCGCGTCGCCCTCACGCACCACCAGCGCGTAAAGGCAATCCTGGGGCGCAAGCTGATCGCGCACCCCCGCCGAGCGCAACGACACCGAGGTGATCCCCCAGCGCAGATCCCCCGCCGCCAGCGCCGCCTCGAAATAGGCGGCCTGATGCGCGCGGTGGAACGCGCCGATGCCGAGATGCACGACGCCGCGCTTCACGCCTGCCCGGTCATAGGCCGGGCGCGCGACCGTGGCGGGCAGGCCCCCAAGCGTTTCGTTGGATAGCCTCACAGCTTGTACGCCGCCTTGACGAGATCATAGGCCAGCGCATGCGCGACCTCATGCGCCTCGTCCTCGGGCAGGCGATGCTCGGCGACGAGCTGCGCGAGCCACACGCAATCCATCCGCCGCGCAACGTCATGCCGCGCCGGGATCGACAGGAAGGCGCGCGTATCGTCGTTGAAGCCGACCGTGTTGTAGAAACCGGCGGTCTCGGTCGCACGCTCGCGGAAGCGGCGCATGCCTTCCGGGCTGTCGTTGAACCACCACGGCGGCCCGAGCCGCAGGCAGGGATAATGGCCGGCAAGCGGGGCGAGCTCGCGGCTGTAGGTATCCTCGTCGAGCGTGAACAGGATCAAGGTCAGGCGCGGATCGGTGCCGAACCGGTCGAGCAGCGGCTTCAACGCATCGACGAACTCGCCCGCCGTGGGGATGTCCGCGCCCTTGTCGCGGCCGAACCGTGCCAGCACGGCGGCATTGTGGTTGCGGTGAACGCCGGGGTGAAGCTGCATCACCATCCCGTCCTCGGTGCTCATCTTCGCCATTTCGGTGAGCATCTGCGCGCGGAACAGCTCGGCATCCTCCGGCGTCGCTCCGGCCAGCACGCGCAGGTACAAAGCGGCGGCGTCCTCCGGCGACAGATCGGCGGTGCGGGCGCTCGGGTGGCCGTGGTCGGTCGAGGTCGCTCCCGCCTCGCGGAAGCGCGCGCGGTGAAAACGGTGGGCGGCGAGATAGCCTTGGTACGTCGATACGTCCTCGCCCGCGCTCTCGCCGAAGCGGCGGACATGCTCGGCGAACTTGGCCGCTTCGGGATCGACCACCGGATCGGGGCGATAGGCGGTGACGACACGCCCGCCCCACCCGCTCGCGCGGATCGCGGCGTGGTGCTTCAGCGGATCGAGCGGGCTCTCGGTGGTGGCGATCGCCTCGATGTTGAACCGCTCGAACAAAGCGCGCGGGCGGAATTCCGGCGTTTTCAGCGCGGCGTCGATCGTGTCGTAATACAGATCGGCGGTTTCGGGTTCGAGCAGCACGTCGAGCTTGAACACCTCCGCGAACACCCAGTCGAGCCACATCCGCGACGGCGTGCCCCGGAACAGGTGATAGTGCGCGGCGAAGATGTGCCAGATTTTCCGCGAGTCGGTTTCGGTCGGGCTGCCGTCGACCGTCGGCACGCCGAGCTCCTCGATCTTGACGCCCTGGCTGAACAGCATGCGGAACACATAATGGTCGGGCACGATCAGCAACGACGACGGATCGGTGAACGGCGCGTTATCGGCGAACCACGACGGATCGGTATGGCCGTGCGGACTGACGATCGGCAGATCCTTCACGCCGGCGTAGAGCCGCCGCGCAATGTCGCGGATGGTCGGCTCGGCCGGGAACAGCCGGTCGGGGTGGAGCGTGAGCTTTTTGGTCATGCGAGCGAGCCGTTCGGATGAGGAGAGGAATGCGCCACCCTTAATCGGGCGAGCGCGGAGCGGAAAGGGTTTGTCCGACCAATTGCATGCGCGCCGGCAGGCCGGGCATCGGCGATCGGCCTGCCGACGATGGCGGTGTTATTGGTTGCGGTGACTTCGGCCGGAGCCCCGTCGAGCGTCAACGTGACGCGCAGGCCGTCCGCCGCCCCGCCACGCGGCAGCGCGATCGCGACGGTTGCGGTCTTCGGCATCAGGTCGGTCGGCGCGGGCAGCCCGACGAAACGCGCGGTCGCGATCGTGCGGCCACCCGCATCGGTGAGCGTGGCGGTGCCCGGCGGCGTGGGCTTCGCGCCGAGGCTGTGCACCGTCACCGCCAGCTTGCCACGCTTCACGACGAGATCGTCCGCAGACAGGCCGATGTCGGCGCGGGTCGATGGCTCGTCGCCGGGGCGGATCAGCTCGAAGGAATAGGTCGCGGTCTGGCGCGACGGCAAGGTGAGCGCCACGCCGCGCCCGTGTTCGAGCACGACCTCGCGCACCACCGGCGCGGCATCGCCGTCGCGCTCGGTCAGCCGCCACGTGCCGGCGGCGAGCTGGTCGCCGGTCATCGTCGCGGATGCCGGCGTCGTCGCCATGTTGAAGGTGGTGACGGTGAAGCGCTTCGGGTCGCCATTGGGGATCAGGATGCCGACCTGCTCGGCCCCGACCGTGCCGTCGAAGTGCCAGCGCACCAGATTGCCCGGATAATACGCATTGCGGCGGTGCGCGACGCCGCCCAGCCGGGTGCGTTGCAGGATCTCGCTCGGCACCGCCACCCGGTCCGACCACAGATGCGCGTCGGTAAGGACGGGCATGCGGTGTCGGTCGGCGAGGATCTCCGCCCCGAACAGATCGGCGAGGATGCCCGTATCGCCGCGCTGCTGCCACGTCACGAAGCGCGCGAAATCCACATCGCTCGATCCGCCCAGGTTGCGGTCGATCGCGCCGCCGGCACCCGCCACCTTGCCGTTCGCCACCTCGGCAGCGAGCGCCGGTCCGGCCGGGGTACGCGCCATCAGATCGGCGTTGAGCGCCGACACCGCACCAAGGTCGCGCCTGGCCAGATCGGCGGCGATCGGGCGCAGGTAACGCGCGTCCCCGGTCCAGTCCCACGCCGCCCAGAAGGCGTTGGCCGCGCTCGCCACGCCGGTGCCGCTGCCTGTGTCGGTCTCCCAGTCGATCTCGGCCGGGTAACGCCACGCACCCTTCGCGTCCTGCTTGCCGTGCGCGAGCCAGCCGTCGAGCACGCCGAGCACCGTGTCCTTCACCGCCGGCGCACCGTTGTAATCGACCAGCAGCAAGCCGGGATGCAGCACCAGCAGGCTGTACGACTTCTGCCGCCCCCAGATCCCCTCACGGTCGATATCGGTGCCGCTGTAATAGGACGAGACGAAGTGGCGGTGCCCGGCGGCGTTGACCTCGGTCAGCCGCTGGTAGTTGCGTGCCACCCCCATGCCGCGCTCGATCGCGCTCGGGTCGCCCCAGTCGAGCTGCATCGCCTGCGCGACGGTGTTGATGCCTTCCTCATAGCTGTGCAGCTCGTCTGCGCGGATGCGGCTGAGCCCGTCCGACCACATGCCGTTGGCGAAGGTCGCATCGAGCACCCGCCGCTGCGAAGCGGCGAGCCGCTCGGGCTCCACCCCCATCAACGCGAGCGGCACCCACTGGTTGACGAGATCGGTGTCGTCCGAAAGCCCACCGCCGAACTCGCCATCGGCGATCTGGCGATGATCGATCCACCAGTCGGCGAACTGGCGGTAGAGCTTGAGGTCCTCGGTCTGGCGGAAGGCCCACAGCGGCACGCCGGCGGGCGCGGCCGATAGCGTGAGCGGGGCATAAGGCTGATCGGGGTTCTTCTCGACCCAATAGGCGCGCGCGGTGGCATTGTCGGGATCGACGCGCAGCACGTCGCCGATGTCGCGCGCGTAGCGGGTGAAGATCGGGTACGTGTCGGTGTTGGGCTGCTCCTCGACCAGGAAGGCGAGGTTGTCGCGCGCCTGCTCCATCCGGTCGGCGATGTGTTCGGCCCTGGCGGCGGCGGCGGGTTTGTACACCATCCGCACGTGCGTACCGGCGAGCGTCGCGGCATCGAAATCGGGCGCGGCCGATGCGATGACGATGTGCAGGCTCGCGCCCTCGGGCAGGATGCGGTCGCGCGTGTCGAGCCACAGGGTGCGCGCCTCGCCCGGCTTCACCGCGACGTTGACGTCGAGCAGGTCGCGATCGTCCCAGGTCGGGTCTTTGACACGGATGTTGAGCGGGACGAGCCCGTCCGCGCCCGGCGTCGCCTTCATCGCAGGGAAGTCGATCGCCACCCCGTCGAGCCCGCCGCCAAGGTTGACCGCGCCGTAGGAAAAGCGCCCGCCCTGTCCGATCCGGCTGGTGTCGCGAAAATCGCCGGGCACGAGAATGTGGACGACCGGCATCCCGCCAGCGCTGGCAACAGCGGGCCGACGTGGCGCGCCGGCGGGCAGCGCGACCGCGATGCGGCGTTCGTCCGCGACATAGCGGCCGGCGATATGCGCGCGCAGATCGTCAAGCGGCGGATAGGCGGAGGCATCGGCGGTGGGATCGACCACATAGTCGAAGCTGGCGAGCCCGGCCGGCACCTGACCGGCGGCGACGTGATAGACCCCGATCTCCTCGATCGGCGTTTCCTGCGCGATGTTGTCGAAGCGGATAACGCCGCCGTGGCGCTCGGCGGCGAGTTGCGTCGAGGTGCGCTCCAGCCCGGCCGCGCGGGTCAGCACCGTCTTCGCGCCGTCGCCGCTCTCGCGCACCAGTGTGCCATAAGCGGGGCCGTTAATCTCGACGCGGTTCCACGCCTCGTCGGCGAGCGTCAGCGTGTAATGCTGCCCGCCGGTCGCATAGACGTTCCAGTCGGGCAGTTCGAAATAGTCGTGGCGGCCGAGCAGGCGCGAGCGGTTGTACACGCCCGGCCACGTCGTCTCGCGGATGCCATCGGCGCCGCGGAACATCTTCTCCTTCTGGTCGCGCGTGTCGGTGAACGCGACCTTGCGGATCGCCGTCACCGGATCGGCGAGATACAGCGGCGCACTCCGCTGGTTCCAGCCGTAGCGCTGCGCCCAGGCGGCGCGCACCGCCGCATCGGCGAGCGTGCGCGGCGGCCGCGCGGCGACGGGCGCCGCTTCGGCTCGCGCGAGCCGTGCGACGGTGGCGTCGTCGAGAGGGTGGTCATAGACGCGCACCTCGTCGATATCGCCGGTGCGCAGGTAGTTGTAGGTGCTCTCGACCTTATACGGCGCGATCACCCGCTGGAATGGTCCGAAGCCCCACAGCCCGGCGTCGTACACCGCCTTGCGCTCGTTACGCGCGACCGGCCTGCCGTCGATCCACAGCCGCACGCCGTTCTTCTCGTCCCAGGCGAAGGCGATGTGCGTCCAGGCGTCGGGCGCTGGCGGCGTGTCGACGCGGAACGAGACGCGGGTGCGCGCGAGACCCGTGTCGGTCACGAAAGCGTCGAAACCGTGGCCGTTCCAGTCGATGCGCAGGAACGTCATGTCCCAGCTCGTCCCGTCCGACCCGCCAGCGCGGAAGATCGGGTAGGGCGTGGTGCCGATCGGCGTGTTGGCGCGAAAGAAGAACGACAGCGTGCCGGCCTGCGCATACATGTTGCCCGCCGCCGGCCATGCCAGCGAGAAGCCCGGGGCGGGGCGCAGCGCCGGCCCGACGCGCCCGTCGGGCGTGGTGCCGACCTTGCTGACCAGCATCGGCGCGGTGCCGCCGCGCCCGATCTCGGCGGTGGTGCCGTGTTCGCCCGAGAGCGAGAACAGCAGCCCATCGTCGGGCGCGGTCTGCGCCACCGCAACCGCCGACCAGCAGGCCGAGGCGAGGATGGCGACGCGGAGCGTGGCTGCGAACATCAGGCGACCTTCAGGCTCAGGCTGCGATCGCCACCCGGGCGAGGCGCGGCGAGAGGAGTTGCACAACCAGCAGAGCGACGAAATAGGCCGCCGCCGCGACGAGGAAGATCGGCGCATAGCTGCCGAGCTTGTCGAGCACCTGCCCGATGTAGAGCGAGAAGATCATGCCCCCCACCCCGCCGAGCGCGCCACCGATGCCGATCACCGATCCCACCGCCGAGCGCGGGAACAGATCGGACGGCAGCGTATAGAGGTTGGCCGAGAACGCCTGATGCCCCGCCGTCGCCAGGCCGATGATGAGCACCGCCAGCCACAAATTGTCGATCGACTGCACCGCGAAGATCGGCAGGATTGCCAGCGCACAAACGAGCATCGTCGTCTTGCGCGCGGCGTTGACCGACCAACCCGCCTTCATCAGCCGCCCCGACATCCAGCCGCCGACGACCGAGCCGACGTCCGACATCAGATACACCGCGACCAGCGGCGGCCCGAACGACTTGAGATCGAGATGATAACGATCGCCGAGATAGCCCGGCAGCCAGAACAGGTAGAACCACCACACCGGATCAATGCAGAACTTGCCGATCGCGAACGCCCACGTCTCGCGGAAGCGGATGATGTCGCGCCAGCGCATCGGTGTGGTCGGATCGGCCGGGTCCTGCTCGATCCAAGCCAATTCACTGGCAGACACGCGCGGATGCTTGGCGGGCGAGCGGTACATGATGACCCAGGCGACCAGCCACACCAGACTGACGACGCCGGTGATGACGAAGGCCGGGCGCCAGTTGCCGCCGTAGATCGCCACCAGCCACGGCACCAGTAGCGGCGTGATGATCGCGCCGACGTTCGATCCGGCGTTGAACACGCCGATCGCGAGCGCCCGCTCGCGCGCGGGAAACCATTCGGTGACGGCGCGGATTGCGACCGGGAAGCTCCCCGATTCGCCGATGCCGAGCGCGAAGCGGGCGAGCGCGAACTGCGCGATGCTGTTGACCGCGCCGTGGGCGATGTGCGCGGCGGTCCAGATCGTGAAGGCGACCGCATAGCCGACGCGCGCGCCGACCACGTCGACGAACCGCCCGAAGCCGATATAGCCGATCGCATAGGCGCACTGGAACCAGAACACGACGTTGGCGTAATCGACCTCGGTCCAGTGCAGATCGGTCGCGAGCACGGGCTTGAGCACGCCGATCATCTGGCGATCGACATAGTTGATCGCGGTGACCGCGAACAACAGGCTACAGATCACCCACCGGTAGCGGCCGCCCGGCGCATTTGCGGAAACCGGTGTCAGCGTCTCGTCGCTCGAACTTGCCATCCATCTCCCTTCCAAGCGCCTGATCGGTCTGTCGTTGAAGGCGGCGTGCCGCCTCGTCTGCCGATTCACCAGTCGATTTCCAACATGTGGAACATCGCCCAGATACTGTGGTTCACCGACGCTGTATAGCGGTTTTGCGCCTCAAAGCGTGACGCCGCGCTTCCAGATCGCTAGCCCACGCTCCTCGTTGATCTCGTTGCGGGTCGGCGTGCCGGAGGCGATCGCGACGATCCGGTCGAGCAGATGCTCGGCAGCGGCGTCGAGTCCGTCATCGAGCACCGCACCCGCGTCGAAGTCGATCCAGCCGGGCTTGGCGGCGGCAAGCGCAGCGTTGGAGGCGACCTTGACGATCGGCACCGGGCTGCCGAGCGGCGTGCCGCGCCCGGTCGAGAACAAGGTCAGCGTCGCCCCCGCCGCCGCCAGCGCGGTGGTGGAGACGGCATCGTTGCCGGGCGCTTCGAGCAACGTCAGCCCAGCGCGGCGCACGCGCCCGGCATAGGGCAGCACGTCGGTGACGGGGACGTGCCCGCCCTTCTGCACCGCGCCCAGAGACTTTTCCTCCAGCGTGGTGATGCCGCCCTTGATGTTGCCGGGGCTGGGGTTCTCCGACACCGGCTCGCCGTTGCGCACGAAATACGCCTTGAAGCCGTTGACCAGATCGACCAGCGCGTCGAAGGTCTCGCGGCTGGTGCAGCGGTCCATCAGCAACTGCTCGGCGCCGAAGATCTCCGGGATTTCGGTTAGGATCACGCGCCCGCCCGCCTCGCCCACGCGGTCGGCGATGCGGCCGATCACCGGGTTGGCGGTGAGCCCGCTGAGGCCATCCGACCCGCCGCACTTCACGCCGAGCGTCAGCCTGGAGAGCGGTACTTCGCTGCGCACGTCCTGCGCGGCGAGCGCGATCAGTTCGGCGATCGCCGCCTGCCCCTCCGCCATCTCGTCCGCCGAGGCCTGCGCGCCGACGACGCGGATGCGGGTCTGCCGCTCCGCGGGGATCAGGTCGAGCATTCCGGTGAGCTGATTCGACTCACAGCCGAGCCCGATCAGCAGCACGCCGCCGGCGTTGGGGTGGCACGCCAGCGCGCTGAGGATTTTGGTCGTACCGGCGAGATCGTCGCCAAGCTGGGAGCAGCCGAACGGGTGCGGAAACGCGACAACGGCATCGACGTTCGCGGGCAGATCGCCGCCAGTCTTTGCCGCTAGCCGCTCGGCAGTACGCCCGACGCAGCCAACCGACGGGATGATCCAGATCTCGTTGCGCGTCCCCACCGAACCATCGGCGCGGACATAGCCCTGGAAGGTGCGCGGGGCCGGCGCACTCGCCGCGTCGTTCGCGGGTGCGGGATCGTAGCGGTAGCTGCCGTTGGTGGCAAGCGCGGTGCCGACATTGTGCGTGTGGACGTGCGATCCGGCCACGATATCGACGCGGGCGGTGCCGATCGGGAAGCCGTAGCGCAGCACTGGCCGCCCTGCTGGCACCGGTGTCACGGCAAATTTGTGACCCGCCGGGATCGGCTCGGTCAGGGTGACGGGCGCGCCGCGCACATCGATCACCTCACCCGCCGCCAGCGGCTCCATCGCTACCGCGACATCGTCGCGGTCCTCTACCTTGATCGCCCGCATCCTGCACCTCTGTTTGTAGGAGTAATGCTTTGCCGCACTGAATTCAATCGGTACGCGCGCCGAGCACCGTTTGCGTATCGTCGAGCGCCATCGTCACCAGCCGCGTCATCTCGGCACGCGCCTGTGCGGCATCACCCGCTGCGATCGCGTCGTACACCGCGCCATGATCGGCGAGCGGATCACGCGGCACGACATTCTTGCGGTATTTAAAAGCGGTGGTCCAGCGCACCGCCGCGGTGATCGTGCTCGACAGCGCGGCGAGCGGCTCGTTGTCGGCGGCGACGAGGATCAGCTTGTGGAAATCATGATCGGCCTGCCGCCCGGCCGGATCGGCGAGCCCGTGCCGCCCCATCGCCGCCAGCGCCTGCGCGAGGCCGGCAAGGTGCGCCTGCGTGCGCCGCGTCGCCGCCAGCGCAGCGGCGGCCGGTTCGATGATGAGCCGCAGTTCGAACAGGCTGCGCACGAACGGCTCGGGCGGTTCGTTGACGAACGCCCAGGCGAGCACCTCGGGATCGAGCAGGTTCCAGCGCGATCGTTCGCTCACGCGGGTGCCGGTCTTGGTGCGGCTCTCGACCAGCCCCTTGGCGGCGAGCATCCGCACCGCCTCACGATAGGCGCTGCGGGACACCTTGAGAGTCGCGCTGAACTCGATCTCGCCGGGCAGCACGTCTCCAGGTCGATACTGTCCGCTGACGATCGCGACGCCGAGATCGCGCGCGATCGTGGTATGGATACGCGCCGCCGGCTGCGCTGCCGACGCGGCTCCCGCCGCCACGCCCGACTTGTCGATCACGTCCGTCTCCCCGCCCCCTCGTTCCCCCGCTATGAACACGGCGAAACCGGCTGTCGAGGCCGCCGCACATAGCGACGGCCCCGAAGCCGGTAGCAGGATGTCAGGTCAGATCAGAGGTGGAACGAGGCACCGAAGCTGATCGTGCGGCCGATCTCGGTCTGGAACAGCGTGTCCTGACGGGTGCTGTCCGTAAAGAGATTGTTCCGCTCGTCGGTGAGGTTCTGCGCCTCCACCGTCAGCTTGATGCGGCTGTTGAGGTTGTACGAGGCCGAGGCGTCGACATAGAGCGTCGACGAGTTGCCCTGAAGATCGCTGCCGGTCGAGGCCGGGATGCCGCGAATGAACTTGTCGCGCCAGTTGGCCGTGCTGCGGATGCTGAACTTCTTGTCCTCGTAATAGATTGTTCCCGACGCCGTGTTGCGCGACAGACCAATCAGATCGGCGGTGGTGGTGACGGTCGGAATGCCGTTCGCGCTCGCCAGGATGTAGGTGATCTTGGAGGTGACGTGCGTGTAGTTGCCCAGCACGCCGAGATTATGCAGGAACCCCGGCAGGAAGGTGAGCGGCACCTGTGCGTTGAGTTCGATGCCCTTGAGCGGACCGCCCGGCGTGTTGAACGGGCGCGACACGGTGAACAGCTCGGTCGGCTGCGTGTTGGTGGCGTTGAGCAGAGCGTTCGGCAGCCCCAGCGTATTGAACGCCTCCAGGCTGCTCACGTTCTGCACGAAGCTCTTGAGATCCTTGTAGAAGAACGCCGCTGAAAGCAGGCCGCCGGGCTTGTAGTACCATTCCAGACCAGCATCGAACGTGTTGGCGCGGATCGGATCGAGCAGCGGGTTGTTGATCGTGCCGGTGCGGGTGATCGCATTGACGCCGCTGGTCGGCGTCAGCAGCCCGAGTTCCGGACGCGCCAGCACCTTCGATCCCGACAGGCGCAGCAACAGGTTGTGGATCGGCTCGATCACGACGTTGGCCGAAGGCAGCCAGTCCTTATACTTCTTCACCGCCGAAGCGTATTGGCCGGCCAGCCCCGTCGGCGACGCGGCATTGGCGATGGTGATGTACCCCGACGAATGCATCTCGGTATTGACGTAACGCACGCCCACGTCACCGCGGATGCCCCAGCCGATCACGTCGCCGAGGTTGAACTCGGTCATAGCGTAGGCGCTCGACTCCTTTTCGAACACGCGCGAGCGCACGCCACCGCAGGTATAGTCGCAGTAGCGGACCCCGGCGAAGTTGAACGCCTTCTCCCAAGCGGTATGGTCGATCACCGCCCAGCTTGCCGGCGCGCCGTTGCCCCACAGATCGTCGAGCCCGGTGACCTGCGTCGTCAGGCTGGCGAGCGTCGTGCCCGCCGGCAGCGCCTTCACGGTGGCGTCGGCGGTGTACGGCACGACGGAGGTGGCGAGATAGTTGCTCGACCGGTACTGGCCGCCGAACTTCAGCTTGATCGCGGGCGAGAACGTCCAGATGCCGTTCAGCTCGCCGGTCAGACCGGTCGTGCGGTTCTTGTTGGGCCGCCCTTGGAAGCTGAACCCGCCGAGCACGGTGCCGTCGGCGCGGCCCGGCGCATAGTTGAAGTTGTTCGGGTTCGACACGTCGAAGCCGAAGCCGAGCAGCGGCGTGCTGCCACCGTTGCGATAGTCGAGCGTGAACTTCTGGTCGATCGCATCCATGAAGGTCTGGAGCCGCTCCTTACCGTCGAGCAGCGATTCGTTCATGCCGAACAGGCCCGAGATCTCGAGGTTCGGGGTGAAGCGATGGTAGAAGTTGAGGTTGGCCTGCTTGAAGGTCGAGACGAAGTGATCGTACAGGCTCTCGGCGCGGACATCGACGCCGTTGAACGCGCCGTAAACGAGCGAGCCGTTCTTGTCGAACTGAACGTCCGTCACCGACGTCATCGGCTGGCCGTTGTTCGCCGCCGAGCGGCCGAATGACACCGCTTCGATATAGCTGTCGGTGCGCTCGACTTCAAAGCGCGAGTAGAGCAGGTCGAGCGAGATGTCGGTGTCCTGATCTGGCTTGTACTGGAACGAGACCGTGCCGCCGATGCGCTTCTGGTTCTGCTGCGAGTTGAGGTAGCGCGGGATGCGCGGGAAGAACGCGCCGCTGCCGGCCGCACCGCCGTTCTTGGTGAGCGACTGGATGGTGTTGTACGCAGCGAGCGTGCCGGTGCGCGGATTGTTGGTCGAGCAGTTGGTCGCGGTCACGCCGCGCAGCGCGAGCTGCGCCGCCGTTTGCCCGGCGGTGTTGATCGGCGCGCCGATCGGCGAGCAGAAGCCGCCATTGATCGTCGAGGGCAGCAGATCGACCGCCGAATAGCCGACCTCGCGGATGTCGCGCTGCTGGTACGCGCCCGAAGCGAGGATGCCGAAGCCCGAATCGCCGAACTTCTTCGAAATCAGCCCCGAGAAGCGCGGGTTCACCTGCTTGGAGATGGTGTTGTACACGCCCTTGCCGGTCAGCGAGAGGACGAAATCCTGCTTGCTGTCGAACGGCTTGGGCGCCTTCAGGTCGACCGTGGCGCCGAGCGAGCCTTCCTCGACATCGGCCGAAGGCGTCTTGCGCACCGCGAGTTCGGAGAAGATCTCGGTCGGGAAGACGTTGAAGTCGAAGCTGCGACCGACCGCGCCGCCGCCATAGATGTCCGACGATCCGGTCTGCGACGTGCCTTCCATGCCGTTGATGCGGATGCGGGTGAAGCCCGCGCCAAGGCCGCGCACCGAGATGTTCTTGCCTTCGCCGCCATCGCCGCGTGCCAGCGCGATGCCGGGGATACGCTGCATCGATTCGGCGAGGTTCGAATCAGGGAACTTGCCGATATCCTCGGCCTTGATGCTGTCGATCGCGGCCGTCTCGGTGCGCTTCTCGTTGAGCGCGCTATTGAGCGAGGCGCGGAAACCCGTGACGATGATGTCCGATCCCGGCGTATCGGACGCGGGCGGCGCGCCGTCGGCGGTGGTCGGCTCGGGCTGCGCGGGCGCTTGCGCCGGCCCGGCCTGTGCGCCGGCTGGGCTGGCCAGCGCAACCGTCAGCGCGAGCCCCGAAACGGCAGCACTCTTCCCCAGATACGACGCGAAGTTCTTGGACACTTTCGAACCCTCCCCTTGATAATCCGGCCCCTGCCGGTAGCCCCGACGCTTTTTACGTTCGGCTGAGCGGCACTATGCTAGGAAATAGGTCCGAATCAATCAGAGTTTATCAACCCATGTCATAATGTGAAACTTAACGTGACAAAAATGACACATTTTGTCGCCGCATCGGCTTGGCAAGCAGCGGAGTCACGGCAGCTTCCTTTTGGCGCGTCTTCCGTTCAGACTCCTACTATGTGAACAGGGCGGTCAGAAAATGAGAGGCCGATCGGAGATAGCATCATGAGCACTGCACTCCTGACATTGGCGTTGATCGGTTCCGCGGCACTGCCCGCCACGTTCGCGCTCGACGGGCAGACCGCCGGTCCGATCTACAGCGCCGCCTCGGCCGGGTTCGAGCCGGGCGGGGATGGCCACGGCTTCCTGTGGTCGGCGCCGGTGGCAGAGGGCAATTACCGCGTCACCGTCACGCTCGGCGACAGGCGCAGCGCCTCGCTGACCACGATCAAAGCCGAATCGCGCCGGCTGATGCTGCGCGACATCGCCACGCGGCCCGGTCAGACCGTCACGCGCAGCTTCATCGTCAACGTGCGACGCCCCGATCTGCCGCCGCCCCCGCCGACCGCACCGGGCGGCACGCGCGTGCGGCTCAACCCACGCGAGGACGGCAGCTACACCTGGGATGAGAAGCTGACGCTCGAGTTCCTCGGCAATCCGAAGGTGCAGCGTATCACGATCGCGCCCGTCGAGGTGCCGACGCTGTACCTGGTCGGCGACTCCACCGTGACCGACCAGCGCTTCGAGCCGGCGGCGAGCTGGGGGCAGATGTTCACCGCGATGTTCGACAGCACGGTCGCCGTCGCCAACCATGCCGAATCGGGCGAGACGCTGAAGTCGTTCCTCACCGGGCTGCGGCTCGACAAGGCGCTGTCGCGGATGCGCCCGGGCGACTATCTGTTCATCCAGTTCGGCCACAACGACCAGAAGGCGAACTGGCCGCAGACCTTTGCCGATGCCGCGCTCACCTACCCCGCCTATCTGCGCGCCTATATCGCCGAGGCGAAGCGGCGCGGCGTGCAAGCCGTGCTGGTGACCTCGCCCGATCGGCGCAACTTCGACGCGTCGGGCGAGATCACCTCGACCCTCGCCGACTATGTCGCGGCGATGAAGCGCGTCGCGGCGGAGGAGGATGTGCCGCTGATCGATCTCAACGCCGCCAGCCGCGCGATCTACGAGGCGCTCGGCCCAAAACTGTCGCCGCGCGCTTTCAACGAGGGTGGCGCGGACAAGACGCATCACGACAATTACGGCGCGTTCCTGCTGGCGAATGCGGTGGCGCAGGGCGTGAAGGCGCAGATCCCCGCGCTCGCCGCACACGTCACCGCCGCCCCGCTCGACACCGCGCATCCGCCGCTGCCCGATGCGCTGGTCATCGCACCCAGCCTTGCGCACAGTGCGCAGCGGCCGGCGGGGAGTTGAGCCGATCCGGCGTGCGACGGCGATGATGACATTTGCTTCATCAAACCACCGCATCGGCGTTGACGCACGCTGACGAGCGTCGTACAAATTATAGAAGACAATCCCATCTATTGGGAGCTAAGGGGGAGGAACGATGACGACTCATGCGTTCAAGATGCAGCTCAAGCCGGGTGTGCTCGACGAATATCGCGCGCGCCACGATGCTATCTGGCCCGAACTGTCGGCGCTGCTCACCGAGAGCGGTATCTACGATTATTCGATCTTCCTCGACGAACAGACGTTGAGCCTGTTCGCGGTGCTGAAACTCGCCGAGGACAACAACCGCGCAGCACTGCCCGATCATCCGGTGATGAAGCGCTGGTGGGATTACATGGCGCCGCTGATGGAGGTCGAGCCCGACAACCGGCCCAGGGAATGGCCGCTCCCGCTCATCTTCCACCACGCATGAACGCGCGCCGCACGCTCGCCGCCGCGCTGCTCGCCGCCAGCGCGCTGCCCGGTGTCGCCGCCGCGCAGACCGCGCGTCCGGTGTTCAACGCGGCTGCGCCGGTCAAGACGTTCGGGCGCGTGTCGTACGACAGCCGATCGCTGATGATCGACGGCAAGCGCACGATCATCTGGTCGGGCGAGTTCCATCCGTTCCGCCTGCCCAGCCCCGATCTGTGGCGCGACGTGTTCCAGAAGATGAAGGCGAGCGGGTTCAACACCGTCGCGCTCTATTTCGACTGGGGCTACCACAGCCCCAAGCGCGGCGTGTACGACTTCAGCGGCATCCGCGACATGGACCGCGTGCTCGACATGGCGGCCGAGGAAGGGCTGTACGTCATCACCCGCGCCGGCCCCTATGTGAACGGCGAACTGACGCGCGGCGGTTTCCCCGGCTGGATGGTCAACCAGAAGGCGCGCGCACGCACCGACGATCCCGAATACATGGCCGCCGCCGACGAATGGCTCCACCATATCGACGCGATCATCGCGCGCCACCAGATCAACGGTGACGGCAAGGGCGGCAAGGGCGGCACCGTCATCCTCCACCAGATCGAGAACGAGCTGTCGGTGACGGGCGCGTCGCAGCGCCGCTATATGGATCACCTCTACAGTGTGGCGCGCGGCGACGGCATCACCGTGCCGATCTTCCATAACGATCAGGGCCGCAACGGTTATTGGACGCCGCAGAGCAGCACCGTCGACAAGGTCGTGACCGGCCCCAACGACCTCTACGCGTTCGATGGCTATCCCGGCGGCACCTGCACCGTCACCGGTGAGCCGACGCGCGGGTCGGCCGCGCCCGACTGGGGCTTCTATGGCCCTGGCGGCGCGAAGGGCGGCGCCTCCGCCTCGCCCGACACGCCCGGCTTCCTGGCCGAGTTCGGCGGCGGCTGGTTCGATTACTGGGGCTCGAACGGCGGCTACGAATGCAACGCGATCCAGCGCGGCAAGCGCTTCCAGCGGGTGTTCTACGGCACCAATCTCGCCAACGGCATCGGCATCCAGAGCTTCTACATGACCTATGGCGGCACCAGTTGGGGCTGGCTGCCAGCACCGGTGGTGTTCACCAGCTACGATTACGGCGCGTCGATCTCCGAGGCGCGCGTGCTGCGACCCAAGGCGCAGGAGATGAAGCAATTGGGCGAGCTGATCGCGGCGGTGCCCGATCTCGCCGGCATGGTGCCGGCCGCACCGGTCGCGGTGAGCAGCGCTGCCGTGCAGGTCTATCACAACCACAATCCGGACAGCGACGCGCGCTTCCTGCTCGTCACGCACAAGCCCTCCAACGCGCAGACCAGCGACCGCTTCACCATCACCGCCGATCTGCCCGACGGGCGTTACACCCTGCCGATGCAGCTTAACGGCTTCGACGCGAAATGGCTGGTGGCGGGCGTCAATCTCGGCGGGCAGCGGTTGGTCTATTCGACCTCCGAGTTGCAGACCGCGCTGAGCGTCGACGGCGGCGATGTGATGCTGCTCTATAGTCGCGCCGGTGAGCCGGGCGAGACCGTGCTGCGCTACAAGACCGCGCCGACCGTCACCGTGCTGTCGGGGCAGGTGACGAGCGCGTTCGACGCGGCGAACGGCGATCTCAAGCTGGCCTACACGCACACCGGCCTCGCCCGCGTGCGCATCACCGGCGGCGGGCGCGCGCCGCTGACGCTGCTGCTCGGCGACGAGGCGGCGGGCGTGCAGTTCTGGCGCACCGGGTCGGTACTCGCGCGCGGCCCCGCGCTGGTGCGCCATGCGGTCGCCAGCGGCGGCACGCTCGCACTGACCGGCGATACGGAAGGGGAAAGCCCGCTCGAAGTGTGGGCGCCCAAGGCGACACGCGTGACGTGGAACGGCGTGGCCGTCGCCACCACGCACACCGCCTCGGGCAGTCTCGAAGCGATCAAACCCCTGCCCGGCCCCGCCGCGATCGCCTTGCCCGCGCTCGCCGGCTGGCGCAGCGCACCCGGCTCGCCCGAGGCGGAACCGGGTTATGACGACAGCGGCTGGCAGGCGGTCGACCACCGCGCCAACGCCTCGACCACCGCCGCGCCCGATGGCCAGCCCAATCTCAGCATGGACAGCTACGGCTTCCACGACGGCGACGTGTGGTATCGCGGCCGCTTCACCGGAACGGCGGACGCGCGCACGGTGACATTCGCGTATGGCGGCGGCGGCGCGGGGATGATGCAGGTGTGGCTCGACGGGCGCTTCCTCGGCCAGCATGAGATCTCCACCGGCCTGCCGCGCCCGATCACGCTCGGTTCTGCCGGGTTCGATCTGCCCGCCTCCGCGCAGACCGGAGAGCACGTCCTGTCGGTGATGGTGCGCTCGAACGGTCACAACTGGGATCTCGACGCCGACGATTTCCACAAGGAACAGCGCGGGCTGATCTCCGCCTCGATCCAAGCGCCGGGCGGGCGCTCGTTCGGCGTGCCGATCGCGTGGAAGATCCAGGGCAATCGCGGCGGTGAGACGCTCGCCGATCCGGCGCGCGGCGTGGCCAATGCCGGCGGGCTTGACGGGGAACGGCGCGGCTGGACCCTGCCCGGCTTCGACGATGGCCGCTGGAGCAAGGCCACCCTCCCCGCCGCCAGCGCGCAGGCCGGCACCACCTGGTATCGCACCGGCTTCGACCTCGCCGTGCCAAAGGGGCAGGACGCGACGATCGCGGTCAGCTTCGGCGATGCGAGCGTGCCGCGCTCGGTGGCGCGTTACCGGGCCTTGATCTTCGTCAACGGCTGGAACATGGGGCAGTTCATCGCCCATATCGGTCCGCAACGGACATTCCCCATTCCCGAGGGCATCCTCAACCACCGGGGCCATAACGAGATCGCGCTGGCGGTGACGTCGGACGGCGCGGCCGGCGATGCGCTGGAGGCGGTCAGGTTGGTGACGCTGCACGATGCGCGCGGCGGTGTGCCGGTGAAGATGGTCGCCGCCCCGGCGACACCCGCAGAGCTTAAATGAACCCTTTCCCGATTTTTCCCCAGGAGACCAACACGTGGCCGCGCTGACGCACGACATCCCCCGTACCGAAGTTACCCAGCAGATCGCCAAGCTGATCGACAACCTCGTCAACATCAAGGACGAGACCGGCGAGTTCCTGCTCCGCCTCGAAGACGGCCGGGTGATCGACACCAAGGGCTGGAACGACTGGGAGTGGACGCACGGCGTCGGCCTGTTCGGCCTGCTGCGCTATTACGAGCAGACCGGCGATCTCGAAGCGTATGACGTGATGGTCAACTGGTTCGAGGATCGCTTCGCCGCCGGCACGCCGACCAAGAACATCAACACGATGGCGCCGTTCCTGACGCTCGCCTACCTCTACGAGCAGACCGGCGAGCAGCGGTATCTGCCCTATCTCGACACCTGGGCCGAGTGGCTGATGGCACCCGACGGCCTGCCCAAGACCGAGGAAGGTGGCTTCCAGCACATCGTCTTCAACGACGAGAATCCCGGCGAGATGTGGGACGACACGCTGATGATGTCGGTGCTGCCGCTCGCCAAGATCGGCCAGTTGCTCGGCCGCGACCATTATGTCGAGGAGGCCAAGCGCCAGTTCCTCGTCCACATCAAATATCTGTTCGACACCAAGACCGGGCTGTGGTTCCACGGCTGGGACTTCAACGAACGGCACAATTTCGCGGGCGCCCTGTGGGCACGCGGCAATTGCTGGGTGACGATCGCCATTCCCGAAATCCTCGAGATGCTCGATCTGCCGGTCGGCGACGCGTTCCGTACCTTCCTGATCGATACGCTCCATGCGCAGGTGAAGACGCTCGCCAAGCATCAGGACGAGAGCGGGCTGTGGCACACGCTGATCGTCGATCCGACCAGCTATCTCGAAGCGTCGGCGACGGCGGGCTTCGCCTATGGCATCCTGAAAGGCGTGCGGAAGGGGTATCTGCCGCGCGAATACGAGCAGGTCGGCATCAAGGCGGTGCGTGCGGTGCTGGCGAACATCGATGATGCGGGCGAACTCAAGCAGGTCAGCTTCGGCACCGCGATGGGCGACACGATGCAGTTCTACAAGGACATCGCGCTCACCTCGATGCCCTACGGCCAGAGCCTCGCGATCTGCGCGCTGGGCGAGTTTTTGCGGACGTATATCTGAGACTTAAACGTCTATTTATCTGAAACCCGTTCGTCCCGAGTAGCTGCCGAGTAGGGCCGCAGGACCGTATCGAGGTAGCATATCGAGGGGCAGGTCCCGAGCGCCGCCTGCACCTCGATACGGGCTCTCGATACGCCCTGCGGGCTACTCGATCCCTACTCGGCACGAACGGTTTGAGGTACGAGAAAGTATAACAAACAACAGAGGAGAGAGCGCCGTGATCGACCGTCGTCTGCTGCTGGGAGGGGGCGCCGGGCTGCTCGCCTCCGCCGCTATGCCCGCTTTCGCCAAGCGCAAGCCGCTGGTGGCGGCGCTCGGCTTCGTCGATGTGCGCGATCATGGCGCGAAGGGCGACGGCGTGACGATCGACTCGCCCGCGATCGACCAGGCGATTGCCTATGCCGCCTCGCGCGGTGGCGGGACGGTGTATTTCCCGCCCGGCACCTATGCCAGCTACACGATCCACCTCCAGAGCAACATCACGCTCCACCTCGATCGCGGCGCGACCCTGCTCGCCGCACCCGTGCCGCTCGAAGGCACCACGTCGGGCGGCTATGACGCCGCCGAGCCGCAGGACCCGGCGATCGAGCATTTCCAGGACTATGGCCACAATCACTGGCGCAACAGCCTGATCTACGGCGAGGATCTGCACGATATCGCCATCACCGGCGACGGGCTGATCTGGGGCAAGGGCCTCAGCCGCGGCCATCCCGATCCCGATGTCGCGCGCGCGGAAATGCCGGGAGTCGGCAACAAGGCGATTGCGCTCAAGAAGTGCCGCAACGTGCAATTGAGCGATTTCTCGGTGTTGAAGGGCGGCCATTTCGCGCTGCTCGCCACCGGGGTCGACAACCTCACCATCGACAATTTGACGGTCGACACCAACCGCGACGGCTTCGATATCGATTGCTGCCGCAACGTATTCGTGTCGAACTGCCGGCTAAATACGCCCTATGACGATGCGATCTGCCCCAAATCCTCGTTCGCGCTCGGCTATGCGCGCGCGACCGAGAATGTCGCGATCACCAACTGCCATGTGACGGGTGCGTATGAGGTCGGCTCGTTCCTCGACGCAACCTATCGGCCGCTGGTCAAGTCGCGCGACACCTGGCTGACCGGCCGGATCAAGTGCGGCACCGAATCGAACGGCGGGTTCAAGAACATCACCGTCTCCAACTGCGTGTTCGAGAAATGCTGGGGCCTCGCGCTCGAATCGTGCGACGGGGCGGTGATCGAGGATGTCGCGATCAGCAACATCACCATGCGCGATTGCCAGAGCGCGCCGATCTACATGGTGCTCAACAAGCGGATGCGCGGGCCGCAAGGCGCGGCGATCGGCTCGATCCGGCGCGTGCTGATCGACAATCTCACCTGCATGAACGCCTCGCCCTATCCCGCGCTCATCACCGGGCTGGACGGGCAGCGAATCGAGGACGTCAAGATCAGCAACGTCTTTCTCGAACAGGCCGGCGGCGGCGACAAGGCGATGGCGGCGATCGACCCGCCCGAGCTGGAGACAACCTATCCCGACCCGGACCGCTACGGCCCGCTGCCCGCGACCGGCTTCTTCGTGCGCCACGCGCGCAATCTGGAGATGAGCCATGTTGAGATCCGCACGCGCGCGGCCGACGTGCGCCCGGCGTTCTGGCTGCGCGACGTCGACGGGTTCGATGGGTCGTTCCTCAAGGCGCCGGCTGGCGCGCCCGCCTTCCACCGCGACGCGACGCGCAGTTTCCGTGCGGTGGTGAACGGCGCCACCATATGACACTTGATCGGCGCGCCGCCCTGGCAGCGCTGGCGGCAGCCGGCGTGATGCCGATGCTGCCTGCGCACGCCGCGCCCGTCGTTCCGGGCGGCCGCCGCTTCCTGCTCGGCGCGGACGTGTCGTGGCTGCCCGAGGACGAGGCGGCGGGCGCGGAATATTGGTACGAGGGCAAGCGTTGGGACTTGCTGAAGCTGCTCGCCTCGGTCGGCTTCAACGAGATCAAGGTACGCGCCTTCGTCGATCCGTCCGCGCCCGACGGCTATTCGGCCGACGCGCCGCAAGCGGGCTGGACCAGCCTCGCCCACGCAATTGCGCTTGGCAAGCGGATCACGGCTGCGGGGATGGGCTTTACGCTGTCGCTCAACTTCGCCGACACCTGGGCCGACCCGCAGGGCCAACCCAAACCGCGCGTGTGGCAGGATCTGCACGGCGCGGCGCTCCAGCAGGCGGTGCACGATTATGCCAAGGCGACGCTCGGCACTGTGCGGCGCACGGGGCTCAGGCCGACGATGGTCTATGTCGGCAACGAAACGACGTTCGGGATGCTGTGGCCCGACGGGCGCGTGCCGCTGTCGCGACCGACCGGTAATCCCGTGACCGACAAGACGCATCTCGATCCCGGCAAGGTCGGCGGGATGGACGGATTCGCCGCGCTGCTCAAGGCGGCGATCGCAGGTATCCGCGCCGCCGATCCGGCGACGAAGATCGTCGTCCACAACCATCTCGGCCGGCATTGGCCGATCCTGCGCGATTGGGTCGATGCGTTGCGGGCGCAGCACGTGCCGTTCGATGCGGTGGCGCTGTCCTGCTACCAGCAGGCGGCGGAGGGCGACTGGGCGACGAGCTTCACCAGCTTCTGCGCGCGCTACCCCGATCTCGGGCTGATGGTGGCGGAATATTCGAGCCGCAAGCGCTACCTCAACGATCTCGTTCACGATCTGCCCAACGGACAGGGATGGGGCACGTTCATCTGGGAGCCGGTGCATTATCAGGAGGCGATCTTCGACAAGGATGGCCGTTCCGCCGGCGAAGGCCCGCGCCCGAACCTGATCTCGCAGGGGATGAACAGCGCCGAGGCGCCTGGCGGCGGCGCGCCCAAGCCGGTGAAGCCGGAGCCGAAGCATTACGGCAAGGGCGGGCGGTTCGAGGGGAACCAGTTCCTCGATCTCTACCGGCGGATCGCGACGGATTATCGCTTGCGCTGAACCTGCCGAAACCTTCGCCCGGCAAAAGCCAGGGCCCGGGCGGAGAGGTAGAGGTACGGGAGCGCGCCGCGACTGTACCTCCCTTCCGTAGCTGGACCCCGGCCCTCGCCGCGGAAGGTAAAGGCGGAGAGAAGGGAGACAGCACGCCCGGCGCGACTTGAAATAATTCCACATAGTGCTAGAACGATCCATATAATGACGGGACTGCCGAACAAGCCGGTCGGGAGCCTGCGTAAGACGATCGCAAGCGCGGGAGCGGACGATGGCATTGGCACCTGAGACACCGACGGCAGGCGCGGCACCCCGCCCCGTCAAGCTGGTCAACTACCTCGCTTACGGCTCGAACGACGTGCTCGGCGCGGGCTCGATGGCGGTCATCTCCGGCTGGGTGCTGATCTTCTACACCCAGTTCTGCGGGCTTTCCGCCGGCGAGGCGGCGACGATCTTCGCGGTGGCGCGCGTACTCGACGCGTTCGCCTCGCCGATGCTCGGCTACGTTTCCGATAATTTCGGCGGCACCTGGCTTGGGCGCAAGTTCGGCCGGCGGCGCTTCTTCATCCTCGCCGCGATTCCGCTGCTGCCGAGCTTCGCGCTCATGTGGCTGCCGGGGCAGACCTTCTGGTATTACCTCGTCAGCTACGTGCTGTTCGAACTGGTCTATGCGATGGAGATCATCCCGGTCGAGACGCTCGCCGCCGAGATGTCGACCGATTACGGCAGCAAGGCCAAGTTCGCCGGCTGGCGCATCCTGTTCGGTCAGGCCTCGGCGATTCTCGCGGGGTTCCTGCCGCTGTGGCTGATCGGCTACCTCGGACGCGACAGCGCGGACACGTTCTTCTACATGGGGCTGGTGTTCGCCGCGTTGTTCATGGCGACCGCGACCTTCCTGTACCTGTTCAGTTGGGAACGCCACATGCCCGGCGGCGCGGCGCCGGTGCGCAGCGGCACCGCGCCGACCAGCGCGTTCGCCGCGTTCAAGGCGCTGTACCGCAACCTGTTCTCGACCATGCGGATTCGGGCGTTCCGGCTGCATCTCGGCATGTATCTGGGTGGGTATATCAGCCAGGACGTGTTCAACGCGGCCTTCACCTTCTTCGTGATCTTTGCGCTGGCCGGCACGACCGAGCTTGCCTCCGGGCTGCTCGGGACGATGTATATCCTCCAGTTCGTCTCGGTGCTGCTCGCGATCAACCTCGCGCTGCGCACGTCGCCCGCGATCGCGTACCGGCTCGCGGCGGGGTGTTTCGCCGCGGGCGTGGTGGTGCTGCTCAGCCTGTGGTCGGCCGGGGTGCTCGCGTCGAGCTGGCTGCTGTTGATCGCGATCGGCCTCGCCGGGCTCGGGCGCGGCGCGCTCAACTACATTCCGTGGGCGACGTACAATTACATGGCCGATGTCGACGAGATCGTCACCGGCCAGCGTCGCGAGGGCAGCTTCGCAGGCGTGATGACCTTCGTGCGCAAGGCGACGCAGGCGATTGCTGTGGCGGGTGTCGGCTTCATCATGGAGGCGGGCGGTTTCGTCTCCAAGGCGCCCGTACAGACCCCGCAGGCGATCCTGACGATCGCGCTGCTGCTCGGCATCGGCACGATCGGGCTGCTCGCGTTCGGCGTGATCGTGTCGCTGCGCTTCCGGCTCGGCCCGACGACGCACGCGGTGTTGATGGAGGAGATCGAGCATCTGCGCAGCGGCGCGACGACCCCGACCGACGAGACGCACCGCGCGGTGGTGGAAGACCTGTCGGGCTGGCGCTATGACCAGTTGTGGGGGCGCAATTCGGTGGCCGCGCCGACCGCCTGAGACAAACCAAAGCCACGGGAGATGAGTCGATGAAAGCCGGATGGCCGTTGCTGATCGTTGCCGCGCTCGCCGTGCCCATGCCGGCTTCGGCGCAATATTGGTCGCGAAGCTGGGCGGTCGCCCCGCAGGCCGCGTCCACCCGCACGCCGCTCCCCGATCTTACGGCCAAGACGCTGCGTCAGGTGGTGCGGATCAGCAGCGGCGGCAAGCGCATCCGCCTGCGCCTGACCAACGAGATGTCGGCAAGCGCGCTGAAGCTCGGCAGCGTCCATGTCGCGTTGGTCGATGGAGCGGGCAGGATCGTCGCCGGTAGCGACCGCGCCGTCACCTTCGCCGGCGTCGCCGCGCCAGTGCTGCCGGATCGCGCGCCGATCGTGAGCGATGCGATCGCGCTGGCGGTCGCGCCGCTCGCGCATGTCGCGATCAGCCTGTATTTCCCCGATGGCGCGCCGGAGGCGACCGTCCACGGCTATGCCGCCGCCACCGCGTCGATCGCGAGCGGCGACCAGACCGCCGCCGCGACGCTTACCGATGCCATGCCGTTCAAGCAGCGCATGGTGATCGAGGGGATCGACGTCGACACCGCGCGAGCGGGGAGCACCGTGGTCGCGTTTGGCGATTCGATCACCGACGGCGTCCGCGCCACCGCCGATGCCGACACGCGCTGGCCCGACGATCTCGCCGCCGCCCTCCAGAAGGCCGGGCGCACCAGTGTTGGCGTCGCCAATCTCGGCATCAGCGGCAACCGCGTGCTGGCGGAGGGCACCGGCACCAACGCGCTCGCGCGCTTCGACCGCGACGTGCTGTCGATCCCCGGCGTCAGCCATGTCATCGTGCTGGAAGGTGTCAACGATATCGGCAGCGCCACCCGCGACAAGAAGCCGATCCCCACCGCCGCCGACCTGATCGGCGCATACCGCCAGATGATCTCCCGCGCGCACGACAAAGGCGTTAAGGTGATCTTCGCCACTATCCTCCCCTATAAGGGCGCGGGCTATTGGGGCGCGGAGGCCGAGGCGGTGCGCAAGCAGGTCAACACCTGGATCCTTGGCAATCACGAAGCCGACGGCGCGGTCGATTTCGCGCGAGCCGTTGCCGATCCCGCCGATGCGGAGAAGTTCGCCACCGCCTACGACAGCGGCGACGCGCTCCACCCCAACGACGCGGGCTTCCGCGCGATGGTCGCGGCGATCGACCTCAAGCTGCTGCGCTAGGGTGATCGCCCTCGCTCTCGCGCTGCTGACGACCGCGCCCGGCGCGGTCGCACCAAAACCGCTCTACCGCGATCCGGTGTATGACGGCGCGGCTGACCCGTCGATCGTGCGCGACCGGGCGAAGCGCGAGTGGGTGATGTTCTACACCAACCGGCGCGCCAATCTGAAGCTCGCCGACCCGAAAGACGTAAGCTGGTTCCACGCCACGCCGATCGGCATCGCGCGATCGAAGGACGGCGCGAAATGGCAGTACGCCGGCATGGCCGACATTCCCAAAGCCTGCACCGGCGCGACCTTGTGGGCGCCCGACGTAGAGTATTTCGGCGGCCGATATCACATGTGGCTGACGGTGGTGCCGGGTGTGTTCAAGGACTGGAACGCGCCGCGCTTCCTCGTCCATCTCACCAGCCGCGATCTCGCGCATTGGACCTGCGGCGAGCGGCTCGATCTCGGCTCGGATCGGGTGATCGACGCGAGCGTCGCTGCGCTGCCGGAGGGCGGCTACCGGCTGTGGTTCAACGACGAGCGGATGGGCAAGGCGATCCGCTATGCCGACAGCGCCGATCTGGTGCACTGGCAGGTGAAGGACACGATCGTCACCACCCCCGGCGAGGGGCCCAAGGGCTTCCGCTGGAAGGGCCGGTGGTGGCTGGTGTCGGATGCGTGGAAGGGCCTGCTGGTGATGCGCTCCGACGACGGCGTGCACTGGACGCGACAGGCGGACTATCTGGTCGGCGACGCGGGCACGCAACCGACCGACCGCGCCAAGGGCCAGCATCCCGAAGTCGTCGTGGCGGGCGACCGTGCGTATCTGGTGTATTTCGTCCACCAGACCGGCGAGGCCGAGGTCGCGACCGACCGCGACTGGGGCAAGCGCACCGCGATCCAGATTGCCGAACTGCATGAGACGGACGGCGTGCTGTCGGTCGACCGCAACGCGCCGACGGTGGTGCGGCTGGAGCAGTAGGCCGACGCCCGTTCCGTTAGCTCAGTACGAACGGAGGTTGGAAGGCCGTCCTTCACCTCCGCGCCCCCCCAAGCCGTTCGTGTCGAGCGTAGTCGAGACACCTGCACTCGGCGCGGTTCCTCGACTTCGCTCGGGACGAACGGTGTTGGGGGCGGATCCGGCACCGACTTGAGAGGGAAATCACCCGCCCCTCCGTTCGCCCTGAGCCTGTCGAAGGGCGTGCCCGGCTCACTCACGCCAGCGGCAGGTTCCGCTATGTCTTGCACGCGCGCCGGGCCGCCCGACCCGCTCCCGCCCGCCTATTCCAGAAACCCGATCTGCCGCAGCCACGCCTCGCACAGGGTGAGCCACACCGACACCGGCAGCCCCGGCGTATCGAGCGCGAAGCCGTGCGGCGCATCGCCGAAAACATGCAGCTCGGCCGATCCGCCCCTCGCCCCGAATGCCGCGTGCAGCCGGCGCGCATTCTCGACCGGCACAACGGGATCGTTGCCGGCATAGACGATGAACGCCGGCGGCGGCGCGCCAAGCAACTGTGCGTCCGGCTGCAGACGGTCGTACATCGCCTGCTTCTCGACCGGCGGCAGCGGCGGCTTGTCCGCGACGATCTGGCGCCCGGCGGCGTTGGTCGAGATCGGCGCGTAACCGATCACCAGTGCGTCGGGCGGCGCGACCGGCTCACCGCTCCACTCCGGCGGATATTCGGCGGCAAGACACGCGGCGAGATGCCCGCCCGACGACAGGCCGACCACGCCCAGCCCCTTGGCCGCCGTTCCGCTCGCGCGGATCGCCGCCATCGCCGCGCGCGCATCGTCGAGCGACGCGGCCACGCCGTGCTCGGCATTCGGGAAGCGATGCACCAGCACATAAGCGACATAGCCGAGCCGGTTGAGCCAGCGCGCCACCTGCACGCCCTCGCGCCCGACCATCAGCGCGGTATAACCGCCGCCGCCCAGCACCAGCATCGCGCGGCCGTTGGCACGCTCGGGCAGATAGCCGAACAGCCGCGCCTCGGCGACCGCGCTCACCACCGCCGCCTCTGGCGCGGCATTGGGGTCGGCGAGCGTGAACGCATCGTCGGCGTCGCCCGCGGCGTTCATTCGCAGAGTCAGGTCCGCGCCCAATCGGCTCAGCATCGTGTCGCTCCTCCGTCGGAGATGTTTTGGCTCTCGACGCAGGGGTGCGTCGGATACGCCTCGCCGTCGAGGTCGGTCGCCTCGCGCACCACGCTCAGGCGGTCGCCATCGTCGCGCATCTCATAGAGCTTGCCGAGCGCGAACTTGAACGGGCGGTGGAGGATCATCATCAATCGTCCATCGAAGGCGCGGAACAGCATGCCGTGCCCGCTGTCGCGCTTGACGAGCGGGCCGAGCTGCTCCCACGGCCCGGTGATCTCGCCCGAACGCGAGCGCGCCTGCCCCTCGACATAGCCGTGCGCGTCATAGGTCGACCACAGCATCAGCAGCGCGCCGGTCTTGCTGCGGTAGAGTTCGGGGCCGTCGGTGACATAAACGGTCGTGCCGTTGGGCTGCTTCTGCCCGGCCGCCCACGGCGCCGCGCTGGCGTGGAACAGCACCTGGGGCGCGCCGACCGCGCTCAGATCGTCGGTGAGCGGCATCGCCTCGATCGTGCCGTCGATCGTCTGGAACCACTCGTGCGAATAGACCAGCCACGGCTTGCCTGCGCGATCGACATGGAGCGAGCCGTCGAGCGTCATCCGGTCGGGCGGGACGATCGGTGCCCCATCACGGACCAGCCGGTACGGGCCGTCTACCCGGTCCGCCACCGCCAGCACGGTGCCGCGCCGGTAGGTGGGCATCGGGCCTTTGCCGGGAAGCGCCATGTCGGGATTGTCGAAGGTGGTGAACAGATACCAGCGCCCGCGCCAGCGGTGCACCTCGGGCGCCCACGCGCCACCCTTCATCCACGCGCCCGCCGGCATGACGAAGGCGAGGGTCGGCCTGCTCCAGTGCTTCAGGTCGCGGCTGCGGTACACCATCGTGCCGAGCCGCCGGTCCCCGCTCATCGCCGCGTCGTTGCTGGTGAACAGATAATAGCTGTGCGAGGCGGCATCGGCGACGATCCACGGATCGTGCAGGTGCATGTCGGTCAGCCGTAGCGGTGCCGGATCGGGCGACGGCGCCGCGCCGAGCAACGCCAGCGCGGCGAGAGCAAGCGCCGCCAGCCTCATGCGCCGAGGCTGTTGCCGTAGCCGATCACCACCGTCGCCAGCACGAGCAGGCCGATGCCGCCCCACACCAGCGCCTTGACCGGCGTCGCGGCGGCCTTCCACTCCTTGAACGCGAAGCCCCAGAGCGTGCCGAAGATGATGATGCTCGCCATGTGCAGCGTCCAGCTCGAAAAGCCGAACTTGCCCATCTGGCTCTCGCCCATCGTGTAGAAGAAGAACTGGAAATACCACATCGTGCCGCCGAGCGCGGACAGCAGGTAGTTCTGTGCGAGCGGCGCGCCCGCCGCGACCTCGCCGCGCCCGAGCCACTGGCCGGCGCTGCGGTTCTTCGCGATCAGCCATGCGCACCACAGGCCGTTGGTGACGAGCCCGCCGAACATGACGAGGCACAGCACCGGCAGTCCGGTCCACAGCGGCCCGGTGCCGGCGGTGGCGGAGATCGCCTTGATCGGCTCGCCCGCCGCCAGCCCGAACGCGAAGCACGACGACATGATGCCGGAGAAAACCGCCACCGCCAGCCCCTTGCGGAAGTTGAACTCGGCGACCGTTTCGGCCTTTTCGGCATCGCTCAGCGCCGCGTCCTTGCGCGCACCGGCGAACGCCACGGTGGCGATTCCCGCGAGCGTGATGCCGAGCCCGAGCAGCACGATCAGCCCCGACCGCGTATCGAGCAGCTTGGCGGCGAAATCGCCCTGCACCAGCGGCGGGATCAGCGTGCCGAACACGGTGCACAGCCCGAGCACCACCGCCATGCCGAGCGACAGGCCGAGATAGCGCATCGTCAGGCCATAGGTCAGTCCGCCGAAGCCCCACAGCAGCCCGAAGAACACCGGCCACAGCAGCGTCGGCATCGGCGCCTGCCCGAGCACGCCGAGCAGATCGTTGGTCTGGATCGAGGCGAAGAACCACGGCGCGAGCAGCCAGGAGAAGATGCCCCCGGTCAGCCAGTAGATCTCCCACGACCAGCGCTTTATCCCGCGATACGGCACGTAGAAGGTGGCGGACGAGAAACCGCCTAGCCAGTGGTAAATAACGCCGATCAGCGGGTTAGGCGCACCGTTCATAAAGTCAGGCCCAGTCGATAGATGCGGTTGGCGTTGGCGGCGAACAGCGCGTGCTGCTCCTCAGCGGTGAAGTCGGCGACGATCTCGGCATAGGTGTCGAGGTGGCGACCGAAGCTGCCGAACAGTTTGTCGGTCGGGAAGTCGCTCGCGAACATCGCGCGGTCGGTGCCGAACAGGTCGATCGCGGCGCGGATCTGCTGGCGGGCGAGGTCCGGCGTCCAGCGACGATCGCTGAAGCCGATCCCCGACAGCTTGACCGACACGTTGGGCAAAGCGGCGAGCGCGGCCATGCCGGTGTGCCACTCGGCTTCCTCGCCGGGGATCATCATGCCCATGTGGTTGATGATGACCGGGGTTTCGGGATGGCGTTCGATCAGGCCCGCGAGCCCGGCGAACTGCCCGGCATAGGCTTGCAGATCGAAGCTGAGGCCGTGCTTGCCCAGCAGCGCGAAGCCCCGCGCCCACGCCTCGTCACCAGTCACGTCGCGCGGGGTATAGGTGCGGTTGGTGTCGGCATGCCAGTTGACGATATGGCGGATGCCGCGGACGTTGGCGCGCTGCGCATGCGCGGCGAGCAACGTGTCGACGTTCGGATCGTCGAGCGCGGCGAAGGCGACGATCGCATTGGGCATGCCGCGTGTCTCGGCGATGCCCTGCAACCAGTCGGTCTCGGCCAGCGCATCCTCGGCGTGCGCGCCGGCATCGACATGGACGATACCGCGCACGTCCCACCCGGCGGCGTCGGCGAGGTAATCGTCGAGCAGATAGGTCTTCGCGATCGGCTCGACGCTGCCGTTGGGGCCGCTGTCGCTGAACGGCGGCGTCAGCCATGCGTAGCGCAGGTGCGCCAGATCCCACAGATGGACGTGGGCGTCGACGAATGGACGAGTGTCAGGCATGCGCTCTCCCGGAGCCAAGGGCGCGCCGCCTTCTGGCGAGCGGTCGCGGCCGATCGGTTTCAAACACCGTTCGTGTCGAGTAGCGACCGAGTAAGGCCGCAGGCCTGTATCGAGGTTGCGTATCGAGACATCGTACCGAACGCGACCTGTGCCTCGATACACTATTTCGGTACGCCCTGCGGGCTACTCGGCAGTTACTCGGCACGAACGGTTAGAGGAATCAGAACGTCGTGCGCCCGCCGGACGTATCGAACGTCGAGGCGGTGGTGAAGCTGCACTCCTCGCTCACCATGAAGCACACCATCGCCGCGCTCTCGTCGACTTCGCCGAGACGACCCATCGGGATCTTCGAGCGCATGTAGTCGACCTGGCTCTGCGGAAGCTGCGCGAGGATCGGGCTCTCGAAGGTCGCCGGAGTCAGCGCGTTGGCGATCACGCCCTTCTCGGCAAGTTCCTTACCGAGCGACTTGGTGAGGCCGATCACGCCCGCCTTGGAGGCCGAATAGGCCGAAGCGTTGGGATTGCCTTCCTTGCCCGCCACCGAAGCGACGTTGGCGATGCGGCCATAGCCGTTTTCGAGCATGAACGGCACCACCGCACGGCAGCAGTAGAACAGGCCGTTGAGGTTGATGTCGATCACGCGCTTCCAGCTATCGAGCGGGAACTCATGCACCGGCACGGTCGCGCCGGTGATGCCGGCCGAGTTGACGAGGATGTCGATCTTGCCGAGCGCATCCTTGGCGGCCTTGGCGGCTGCCTCGACCTGCGCCTGATCGGACACGTCGAGCGCGAACACTGCGGTTGCGCCGGTCTCGGCTTTGGCGGCTTCGAGCGCATCGGCGTTCACGTCGAACAGCGCGACCTTGCCGCCCTCCGCGACGATGCGCTTGGCGACCGCCTTGCCGAGGCCCGAGGCGCCGCCGGTGACGATCGCGTTGCGGCCTTCGAAACGTCCCGCGTAGCTCATGCCAGCGTCTCCGTGCCGAGCTGCTTCCATTCCACGACCTGTTGGCGCTGCGTGCCGAGCTTGTCGATAGCCAGCTCCATCACGTCGCCGGCTTTGAGGTAGATCGCCTGCGGCTTCTTGCCCTCGCCCACGCCCGGCGGCGTGCCGGTGATGACCAGATCGCCCGGATACAGCGTGATATATTCGCTGACGTAGGAGATGAGCTGCTTCACGTCGAAGATCATCGTCTTGGTGTTGCCGGTCTGCATCCGCTCACCGTTGACGTCGAGGCTCATGCCGAGATCCTGACAGTCACCCACTTCGTCGGGCGTGACCAGCCACGGGCCGGTCGGGCAGAAGGTGTCGTGGCCCTTGCCCTTCGACCACTGGCTGCCGCGCTGCTTCTGGTTGAAGCGCTCCGACACGTCGTTGACGAGCGTGAAGCCGGCCACCTTGTCGAGCGCCTCATCTTCCGAGACGTAGCGGCAGGTCTTGCCGATGATGACGCCGAGTTCGACTTCCCAGTCGCCGTGAGTCGAGCCCTTGGGCAGCATCACGTCGTCGTTCGGGCCGCTGAGGCTCGACAATGCCTTCATGAACATCATCGGCTCGGTCGGGATCGGCAGGTTCGATTCGATCGCATGGTCGCGGTAGTTGAGGCCGATCGCGACGATCTTGCCCACGCCCTTGAGCGGCACGCCGTAACGCGGCGTACCTTCAGCGACCGGCAGCGACGCCACGTCGGCGGCGAGCGCCTGCGGCAGCGTCTCGATCGTCAGTTCGGGGATCACGCCCGACAGGTCGCGGATCTGGCCGTCGGCATCGACGATGCCCGGCTTTTCCTGGCCCAGCGGGCCGAAGCGGCAGAGTTTCATGTGGTATGTCTCGCTGTCTGAAGATCAGTGGGTGAAGGGGCGATGCTTGGCGATGTCGGCGTTCCACTCGACGCCGAAGCCGGGCTTGTCGAGAGCGCTCGCCTTGAGGCGGCCGTTCTCGGGCACCGGCTCGCCGAGCAGTTGCGGCGCGAACATCGGCACCACCTCGGTCGGGCCGGGGTGCATCATCAGGAACTCGGCGAACGGCGAGTTGTGGCGGGTGATGACGAAATGGTAGCTGTACACCGACGATCCGTGCGGCACGACCATCTTGCCCTTGGCATCGGCCAGCGCCGAGATCTTGAGCAATTCGGTGATGCCGCCGCACCAGCCCACGTCGGGCTGGATGATGTCGCAGCAATCCATCTCCATCAGCATGCGGAAGCCCCAGCGGGTCGCCTCATGCTCGCCGGTCGTCACCAGCATGCCCTTGGGCACGTTGCGCTTCAGCTCGGCATAGCCCCAGTAATCGTCGGGGCTGATCGCCTCCTCGATCCACTTGAGGCCGTATTCGTGCGCGGCGATCGCGAGGCGGGTGGCATACTCCACGTCCAGCGCCATCCAGCAATCCCACATCAGCCAGAAGTCCGGGCCGACCTTCTCGCGCATGTCGGCGAGTTCGGCGATGTTCTTCTTGAGGCCCTCGACGCCCTCTGCGGGGCCGTGGTGCAGCGCCATCTTGCCGCCGATGAAGCCGAATTCCTTGGCGAGATCGGGGCGCGCGCCGGTCGCGTAGAATTGCAGCTCGTCGCGCACCGCGCCGCCGAGCATGTGATAGACCGGCTCCTGCCGCAGCTTGCCGAGCAGATCCCACAGCGCAAGATCGACGCCCGAGATCGCGTTGATGACGAGACCCTTGCGCCCGTAGTATTGCGTCGAGAAGTACATCTGGTCCCAGATCTTCTCATATTCGAGGGGGCTGCGGCCTTCGAGGAAGCGCGAGAGGTGCTTCTCGACGATGTAGCACGCCGGCTCGCCACCGGTCGTCACCGCGAAGCCGATCGTGCCGTCCTCCGCCTCGATCTCGACCACCAGGGTGCCGAGCACGTTGATGCCGAAGCTCTGCCGGCTCTGGCGGTATTCGGGGTAGCGGCTCATCGGTGTCGCGATGTGATTGTCGATCCAATGGCCTTCGCCCTGATCGTGATAATCGGCACCGCCGCCACGCACCGTGAAGGCGCGGACATGCTTGATCTTCGGCAGAGTCTTAATCGTCACCAGTTCACCTCCCACGCGGGCACGCATTTATACGTCCAGCATGTGAAACGATCTTCTCCGTCGTTCCACATGATGATACGATGTTCTTGTAAGCGGGAAGAAAGCCGAAAACCCTCTTCCTTTTCGGTTTACTTTCTCACTTTATGGGATAGGATGTTACGAGATGAGACAAGGCGCGTCAAACGAAGAATCGGACGGCGGAGAGGAACGCGCCAAGATTCAGGGCAGCCAGACCCTGCTGCGCGGGCTCGACATGCTCGACAAGGTGGTCGACGGTCCGGTCAAGCTCGCCGATCTGTCGGCGGCGATGGGGCTGACGCGCTCGACCACGCACCGGCTCGCGAATGCGCTCACCGATCGCGGCTTCCTCACCTTCCTGCCGCGCGAAGGCTATCAGTTGGGGCCGAAGCTGTTGCAACTCGGCTTCCTCGCGCAGAGCCAGGCCGATGTGGTGCAGATCTCGCGCCCTCGGCTGGAAGACCTCGCCGCGCGCAGCGAGGATACCGTGCATCTCGGCCGGCTCGACACCGATCTCGCGCTGTATCTCGACAAGATTCCCGGCCGCCGCCGCGTCGACATCTCCAGCCGGATCGGCGATCGCCATCCGCTCACCTCGACGGGGCTGGGCAAGGCGCTGCTGCTCGATACGCCGGAGAGCGAGTGGCGCGCGCTGTTCGAGGCATCGCGCCAGCACGGCGCGCCGGTGACCGATTACGAGACTTGGGCGGAGCGGATGCGCGGCTATGTCGCGAGCGGCCACGCTTACGATCTCGAGGAAAACGAGGATCTGGTCCGCTGCGTCGCCGCGCCGGTGCGGGATGCGTCGGGCCGGATCATCGCCGCGATCAGCCTGTCGAGCGCGGCGCAATATCTCGACGACGATCGCATGAACACGATCAGCCGCGACGTGCGCGAGACCGCCGAGCAGATCAGCGCCGACCTCGGCTGGATCCCCGGCACCCGACCATCCCGGCGCCCGCCAAGGCGCTAACGCGAAGAAGAGGACATCCCTTGAAACTGCTTGAAGGCAAGACCGTACTCGTCACCGGCGCATCGACCGGCATCGGCCGCGCCGCCGCGATCGGCGCGGCGCAGCATGGCGCGGACGTGGTCATCAACTATCACAGCCGCGACGACGATGCCGAAGCGTGCATCGCCGCGATCGAAGCCACCGGCCAGCGCGGCCTCGCGGTGAAGGGCGACGTCGCTCTGCCCGAGACCGCCAAGGAGTTCGTCGCCAAGGCCGTCGAAAAGTTCGGCAAGGTCGACGTGATGGTCAACAACGCCGGCATCTGCCCGTTCCACGCCTTCCTCGACATGCCGGTCGAGACGTTCGAGCGAACCATGCGCGTCAACATGCATGGCGCCTACTTCATGGTGCAGGCCGCCGCGAACCAGATGGTCGCGCAAGGGCGTGGCGGCGCGATCGTCGCGGTGTCGTCGATCTCGGCGCTGGTCGGCGGCGAGTATCAGACGCATTACACGCCGACCAAGGCAGGCGTGCATTCGCTGATGCAGTCGACCGCGATCGCGCTCGGCAAGCACAGGATCCGCTGCAACTCGCTGCTGCCCGGCACCATCCTGACCGAGATCAACAAGGAAGACCTTGCCGACACCAAGAAGCGCGAGGCGATGGAAGGCCGCGTGCCGCTCGGCCGGCTCGGCCAACCCGAAGACATGGTCGGGCCGATCGTGTTCCTCGCGTCCGACATGGCGGCATACGTCACCGGTGCGGCGCTGCTGGTCGATGGCGGCCTGTTCGTGAATCTCCAGTGATGCGCGGGCGCCGCACCGCCCTTGCCGCCGCTGCCGCCGCGCTGCTGGTCGGCGCGGCGCCCGCACCCCAGGCGCCGGTTGCGCCCGCGCCGACCCCGGTGCTGCCGAGCTTCGGCAAGATCCTGATCGCCAGCGATTCGACCGCATCGGTGTACGGCGAGGATCGCTATCCGCAGACCGGCTGGGGGCAGATGCTCCCCTGCGGGCTCGACGCGGGCACCGAGGTGGTCGATCTCGCGATGGCGGGGCGCAGCACCAAGACGTTCATCGGCGAGGGCCGCTGGGACGGGCTGATGGCGCGCGTCCAGCCGGGCGACGTCGTGCTGATCCAGTTCGGCCATAACGACGCCTACAAGGCCAAGCCCGAGCGCTATGCCGATCCCGCCACAGACTATCGCGACAATCTGTTGCGCTTCATCTGGCAGGTGCGCGGCGCGCGCGCCATTCCGGTGCTGGTGACGCCGGTCGGCCAGCATATGTTCGGACCCGACGGCAAGGCCAAGGCGAACTTCGCCGACTGGTCGGCGGTGATGCGGTCGCTCTCCGTCAGCACGCAAACGCCGCTGATCGACCTGGAGGCGCTGTCGCGCGCCTGGCTCGACCAGACCGGCGAGGCGGCCTCGCGCCCCTATTACCTGCACCTGCCGGCAGGTGCGTCGATCGGCTTCCCCAAGGGGATCGACGACGACACGCATTTCAGCGAACTGGGTGCGCGGCGCATCGCCGATCTGGTTGCCGGTGCGTTGCGGAATCTCAATCTTCCGCTGTCGGGACATGTGCTGGCCGAGCGCCCCGAGCTTTCGCGGACCACCCCGCTCGGCCATCGGGGATGCCAGTGACGATAGATCGAAGGGCTCTGATCGCGGGCGGGATCGCGGGCACCGCCGCGCTCGGACTCGCCGCCGGCGCCGCGCGCGCGGCAACGCCGGCACCGGGCGAAACGCTCAGGCTGTGGCCGGGTGGCCCGCCCGGCGGCGTGCCTGCGGGCGTGAAGCAGGAGGAGACCAGCCCGCCCAACAAGGCCGGCGTGCCCCAGCTTCACGTCGCGCACACGACCGACCCCACGCTGACGGTGCAGCGCGCCGCCAAGCCCAACGGCGCGGCGCTGCTCATCATCCCCGGCGGCGGCTATCGCTTCGATTCGTTGCAGCATGAAGGGTTCGACGTCGCCGCGCGGTTTGCGCAGGACGGCTATACCTGCTTCTCGCTCACCTACCGCATGCCTGCCGACGGCTGGAAGGCCGGCCCTGAGGCACCGCTACAGGACGCCCAGCGCGCGCTGCGGATGGTGCGCTCGCTCGCCGCCAAGTACGGCTATTCGGCCGACCGGATCGGCGTGATCGGCTTCTCGGCGGGCGGGCATCTCGCCGGCTGGCTGAGCACGCGCCAGTCGGTCGCGACGCAGGCGGTGAATGACGCGATCGACCGTGAGCCGCTTGCCCCGCGCGTCGCCGCTTTGATCTACCCGGTCATCACCATGACCGATCCGTTCGGGCACACCGGCTCGCGCGTCGAACTGCTCGGCAAGGACGCGACCGACGAACGCCGCCGCGCCTATTCGCTCGACATCGGCATCGAACCGACCACCCCGCCGACCTTCCTCGCACAGGCGATCGACGACAAGACCGTGCCGGTCGAGAACAGCCTGATGATGCTCGCAGGGCTTCGCGCCACGAAGATCCCGGCCGAGGCGCATCTGTTCGAGGCCGGCGGACATGGCTTCGGCCTGACGTTGCCCGACGGCAGCGCCTCGCCTTGGCCCGAACTGTTCAATACCTTCGCCAAACATCACGGATTGCTGTGACACCCCCTGTCCCCTCCCCACGCGTCGCCTTGTTCGTGACGTGTCTGGTCGATCTGATCCGCCCGCAAGTCGGCTTCGCGGCCTTGCGCACGCTGGAGGCGGCGGGCTGCACCGTCGTCGTGCCCGCGGGCCAGACCTGCTGCGGCCAGCCCGCGCTCAACTCCGGCGCGCGCGACGAGGCAATGGCGATCGCCAGGCGCACCATCGCGCTGCTCGAGGGGCATGACGCGGTGGTGGTGCCGTCCGGTTCCTGCGCGGCGACGATCCGCGTGCATTATCCCGAACTGTTCGAGCATGATTCCGCGTGGTTGCCGCGCGCCGAGGCGATCGCCGCCAAGACGTACGAGATCATGGCCTATCTCGACGAGGTGCGTGGCTGGCGGCCCGACACCACGCTGACTGCGACTGCAACCTACCACGACAGTTGCTCGGGCCTGCGCGAACTCGGCGTCAAGGCGCAGCCGCGCCGGTTGCTCAAAGGCGTCGAGGGCCTCGCGCTGAAGCCGCTCAAGGGCGAGGAGACGTGCTGCGGCTTCGGCGGCACGTTCTGCGTGAAATATCCCGCGATCTCGAACGCGATCGTCACCGAAAAGGCCGAGGCGATCGACGCCAGCGAGGCGGACCTGCTGCTGGCGGGGGATCTCGGCTGCCTGATGAACATGGCGGGCAAGCTCCACCGCGAAGGCTCGCGCGTGCGCGCGTTCCACGCCATCGAGGTGATCGCCGGCATGGGCAACGGCCCCGCGATCGGCGAAGACGCATGAGCGCGAGCGCGTTCAGCCGCCGCGTCGACGCGGCACTCGCCGACCCGATGCTCAAGGTCGCGATCGAACGGACCGCCAGCACCGCCGAGACCAAGCGCGCGGTCGCCGTGCAGAATTTCGCGCATTTCGAAGAGGCGCGCACGCGCGGCGCGGCGATCCGCGATCATGTCGTCGAACATCTCGGCTTCTACCTCGAACAGTTCGAGGCGGCGGCGACGGCGGCGGGCGCACAGGTCCACTGGGCGCGCACCGCCGACGAGGCGTGCAAGATCGTGATCGACCTCTGCAAGGCCGCGGGCGCGAAGACGGTCGCCCGCTCCAAGTCGATGATGGGCGAGGAAATCGGCCTGCCGCACGCACTCGCCGAGGCCGGTATCGGCCGGATCGAGACCGATCTTGCCGAACATATCATCCAGCTTGCCGACGAGCGCCCGTCGCACATTATCTGGCCGGCGATGCACAAGACCAGCGAGCAGGTCTCCGAACTGTTCAAGCAGCATCACCTCGCGCCGCACACCGAGGAGACCATCCCGGCGATGGCCGAAAGCGCGCGGCGCCACCTGCGCGACGGGATGCTGGCGGCCGACGTCGGCATTTCGGGGGCGAACTTCCTCGTCGCGGATACCGGCGCGATCTGCACCGTCACCAACGAGGGCAATGCCGAGCTGTCGCTGGTGCCGCCGCGCGTCCACATCGTCACGGCGGGGATCGAGAAGCTCGTCCCCTCGATGGGGCATGCGGTGCAGATGCTGCGGCTGCTGGCGCGATCGGCGACCGGCGCGACGCTGACGCAATATACCACCTTCTACACCGGGCCGAAGCGCAGCGACGATCTCGATGGCCCCGAGGCGATGCACATCGTGCTGATCGACAACGGCCGCGCGAAGATGCGGGACGAGGGCCTTGCCGAGATGCTGCGCTGCATCCGCTGCGGCGCGTGCATGAACCATTGCGTGGTGTTCCGGCAGATCGGCGGTCATGCTTACGGCGGCACCTATCCCGGGCCGATGGGCGCGGTGCTGACCCCCGCGCTCGACGGGCTGGCGAAGAACCGCGATCTGCCGGGCGCCTGCACGCTCAACGGCAAGTGCCAGGAGGTGTGCCCGGTCAAGATCCCGCTGCCGACCCTCCTGCGCGGCTGGCGCGAGCGGAGCTGGCGCGAGGGGCTGGAGCCCGCCAGCGTCCGGCAGGGCATCACCGCCTGGGCCTGGGTGGCGCAGCGCCCGCGCCTGTACCGGGCGGCAGTGCGCGCGGCGATCTTCGGGATGCGACGCTTCGGGCGCGGCTGGATCAAGGGATTGCCGATGGCGGGCGGCTGGACCGCGCACCGCGACATGCCCGCACCGGCGGGCGAGAGCTTCATGGCACGCTATGCGAAGGGTGAACGATGAGCGCGCGGGACGATATCCTCGCGAAGCTCGGCACGGGTGCGCCACCGGCCGGCGCTGCCGAAGCGTTGCTGCGCGATCCGGTGCGACCGGTGGTGGGCAACGATCTGGTCGGCACCTTCCTCACCGCGCTGGCGCTGCCGGCGAGCGGCGCGACCCACGACCGGATCGCCAGCCTCGCCGATGCGCCCGAGGCGGTGGCGCGCTATCTCGCCGCGCAGGGCTTGTCGGCGGCCGCGTTTCTGCCGCCCGATCCGCGGCTGGCGGAGGCCGACTGGTCGGGCTTCGCGGTGAGCGCCACGATCAGCGCGAACGAGCCGGCGGTGCTGGCGTTCGCGCGGCTCGGTATCGCCGAGACCGGCTCCCTGGTTTTCGAAACCGGGTCGGCATCGCCGATGCTGCCCAACTTCCTTGGGCTCCACCATATCGTGCTGCTGCCGACGCGCGATATCGCCGCGCATCTCGAAGCCGCCGCGCTGACGGGCACGCAACCCCGCGCGCATTACTGGGTGACAGGGGTGAGCGGCACGACCGATATCGAGGGTCAGTATATCCGTGGCGCGCATGGGCCACGGTTTCTGCACGTGATCCTCGTCGGGTGACGGGATGCCGGCGCGGCCGTCGACCGCGCCGGGACGCTCAGCGCCTTACGTCGAACTGCCCAGACAGGAAGGCGTCGATATCGCTCTGTCCGAACAGGCTGGCGTCGCCCGGCAGCGAGTGCTTGAGCACGGTCAGCGCGAGGCCCGACTTGGCCGCGCCGTCGAGATCGCCGGCATCGCGGAGCAGGCCGTGCAGCACGCCCGCCGCGAACGCGTCGCCGGCGCCGATCCGGTCGACGATGCCCGATACCGCGACCTCCTCGGTCTGCGCGACCGCGCCCGGCGTCTCGACGCGCGCAGACAGCAGGTGGCGATCCGCCGCCTCGACGTGGCGCGCGGTGGAGGCGAGCAGTTTCAGGTTCGGGAAGGCCGCGAACAGCGCCGCTGCCGCCTCGCGCCGGCGTTCCTCGCCCTCGCTGGCGAACTGCGTGCCGAGCAGCAAAGCGATATCGCGGTGGTTGCCGAACATCATGTCGGCCATGCCGACCAACTGGGTGAGCGTAGCGCGCGGGTCGCTGTCCCATGCTTCCCACAGCAGCGCGCGATAATTGCCGTCGAAGATCAGCGTCAGCCCGCGATCCTTGGCGGCGCGCGCCGCCGCGATCGCCAGATCGGACGAGACCGGGCCGAGCGCGGGGGTGATGCCCGACATGAACAGGTGGGTCGCGCCGCCCAGCACCGCATCCCAGTCGAAATCGTCCGCGCTGGCCTTTGCGAACACGCTGCCGGCGCGGTCGTACACTACTTCGGAAGCGCGCAGGCCGGCGCCGGGGGTGAGGAAATACAGCCCCATCCGCCCCTCGGCCTGTTCGACATGGCCGCAATCCACGCCCGCATCCATCAACGCCGATCGCGCCATCTGCCCGAGCGCGTTGGCGGGCAGCCGGCTGATCATGCGCGTGGCATGGCCGAGACTGGCCAGCCCGATCGCGACGTTCGCCTCCGCGCCGCCGACCGCGAGATCGAGGCTGCGCGCGCTGCGCAGCAACATCTTGTCGGGCGGCGAGAGACGGACGAGCAGCTCACCGAAGAAGGCGAGCGTCGGTGCGGGCGCGGATGCCATCAGCGCGCCAGCCAGCCGCCGTCGACGGCGAGGATGTGGCCATCGACATAGTCGGATGCGGACGACGACAGGAACACCGCCGCGCCGCCGAGATCCGACGCCTTGCCCCAGCGCCCGGCCGGGATGCGGCCGAGGATCGACGCGTTGCGATCCTGGTCCTCACGCAAGGCCGTCGTGTTGTTGGTCTCGATGTAGCCGGGCGCGATCGCGTTGACGTTGACGCCCTTGGCCGACCATTCGTTGGCGAGCAGCTTGGTGAGCCCGCCCACGCCCGACTTGGACGCGGTGTAGCTCGGCACGCGGATGCCGCCCTGGAAGGTCAGCATCGAGGCAATGTTGATGATCTTGCCACCACCTTGCGCAATCATGTGCTTGCCCGCCGCCTGGCACAGGAAGAACACCGATTTGAGGTTGGTGTCGATCACCGCATCCCAGTCGGCTTCGGTGAAATCGACCGAGTCGGCGCGGCGGATGATGCCGGCGTTGTTGACGAGGATGTGCAAGCCGCCGAGCTGCGCGATCGCCTGCTCGACGATGCCCTCGACCGGTGCGATCGTCGACAGATCGGCAGCCAGGAAAACCGCCTTGCGGCCGAGCGCCTCGACCGCGGCGACCGTCTCGTCGCACGACGAGCGGCCGACCGCGGCGATGTCTGCACCGGCTTGCGCCAGCGCCAGCGCGATCGCCTGACCGATGCCCGTGTTGGCACCGGTGACGACCGCGACCTTGCCGGTCAGATCGAACATCGCGCTCATGCGAGCTGGCAGATGTCGAGGACGTTCATGTCGGTATAGTCCTGGTTCTCACCGGCCATCGCCCAGATGAACGCATAGGCCTTGGTGCCCGCACCCATGTGGATCGACCACGGCGGCGAGATCACCGCTTCCTCGTTCTGCATCACGATGTGGCGGGTCGCCTCGCCTTCGCCCATGAAGTGCATGACGCGATCCTTGTCGAGATCGTCCAGTTCGAAGTAGAAATAGATCTCGCTGCGGCGCTCGTGGATGTGCGGCGGCATCGTGTTCCACACCGAGCCGGGCTTCAACACGGTCAGGCCCATGACGAGCTGCGCGCTGTCGCACACGCCCGGGATGACGAGCTGATAGATCGAGCGCTCGTTCGATTCCTCCAGGCTGCCGCGATCGAGCTTGTTGGCATCGGCGATCGACAGTTTCCGCGTGGTGAAGCCCTTGTGGGCCGGGCACGATGCCAGATAGAAACGCGCGCCGTCGCCGGAGAACTGCACGTCCTTGGCGCCCATCGTGACGTAGAGGCAGTCCTTGTTGCCGAGGCTGAAGGTCTCGCCGTCGACGGTGACGGTGCCATCGACCTTGCCGACGTTGACGACCGCGAGTTCGCGGCGTTCGAGGAACGGATGGCCGGCCGCCGACGCGGGCTCGGTCTGGTCGGGCAGCTTGACCGAACCCGAAGCCACCGCGACACCGCCGATCACGAAACGCTCGGCATGCGTGTAGTTGAGCACGCACTCGCCGTCGCGGAACAGGCCGTCGATCAGATAGCGATCGCGCAGTTCGTCGTTGCTCACGCACTCCATCATGTCGGGGTGGGTGCCGTAATAGGTTTTCTCGAACATGGCTGATCCTCGGTTGGGCGTTTGCTGCGGCATAGCGGCAAAGCCGCGCGCCTGCCAACCCGAACCGCACGGATTTCGCCGTATTTTGATACGCCGTCCCAAAAAAGTGGAAACCGGTGTCAGGCAATGAGCAGGATGCCGCGCGGGCGAGTCACTCGGCATTCACCCGCTCTCGCGCAGATCAGGACGGACATTGGAGGAACCTGTCATGCCGCTGCCCACGCTGATGATCGCCGCTTATGCTCTGGCCGTACCGGTCGCGCCTCCACCCTGCCGCCCGGCGCAACTGCACGCATCGGTCGACGGGCGTGACGGCGACTTCAACGGTATGTCGCACGCAGGCACCGCGCTCACCATCCGCAACGCCGGGCCGGACTGCACGCTGCCCGCGCTGCCGGCGATCGCCTTTCTCGATGCGCGTGGCAGACCGCTGCCCGCCAGCCGGCGTGCGCCGATCGGCATGCATCCCGGCCCGGTGATGCTGCCGGTACGGCTCGCCGCCGGGCACAGCGTGGTGACGGAACTGCGCTGGGTGTCCGGGCCAGTGTTCGCGCGGAGCGGCAGCGTTCGTGCGACGAGCGTCGTCGTGCGCGTCGGCGCGGGCGTGCTGCGCGTTCCCCTGACGGCGGTGCTGTACGGCGAGACGGGCAAGCCCGTGTCCTTCGACCAGACGCCGCTGCGCGCTGCCGAAGGTATGGCGGCAGGGTGATGCCGAAACTGATATGTTGTAACATATAAATCTCTGCGCTAGGCGCTGCCGGATGGCGGGTGCGGCGGACATGGCGAGACAGACGGTGAGCGGCCGCATACGCGCGGCGCTGCTGTTCGTCCTGCTCCTCGCGCTGTCGTGGCAGGGCTATGTCGCGGCGACGCACGCGCACCTGCCGGTCGGCGCCTCCGCCGCGCGCGGCGAAAGCGCACATCGCCTGCCCACGCACCAGCGCCGGCCGATCGCGCCGGAAAGCTGCCCGCTCTGCCAGCAACTGTCGGTCGCCGCCGCCTACCTTCCCGCGCCGCCCGTCACCTTCGCGGTGCCGGTTTCGGCGCTTGCCTGGTATGGCGTGTCGGTCGGCTTGCTCGCGTTGCCCCGCCAGCGGTCGCACGCATGGCACAGTCGCGGCCCGCCACGCGCTCCAGCCTTTCCGTCATAGCAACGCGCGCGCGGCGACCGCCCGCGCGCACCGGCCGCCGGCTGTCAGATCGGCGCCGCCAAAGGTTCTTGGAGTTTTCCCGATGCGACACGTCCTCCTTGCGGGCGCGGCTCTTGCCGTGCTCTCGCCCGCCGCCGCCCTCGCCCAGAGCGACACGCCGGTTCACGATCACACCACCGCGCACACCGATGCGTCCGTACCGCCGCTGCCGCGCGACATCGTTGTCACCGCCTCACCGTTCGCGCTCTCGCGCGACGACGTGCCGACCATCGTCGCCAAGGTCGACCGCCAGCAGATCCTGCAATCGGGCGGGTCGAGCATCGCCGATTCGCTCGCAACCGTGCCGGGCATCTCCGCGACCGGTTTCGCTGCGGGCGCGAGCCGTCCGATCATCCGCGGCATGGACGCGACGCGCGTGCGCATCCTCGAAGACGGGGTGAGCAGCTCGGACGTGTCGGACGTCGGGCCCGATCACGGCATCCCGATCGATCCGCTGTCGGCGCGCAGCATCGAGGTGGTGCGTGGTGCCGCGACCCTGCGCTACGGCAGCCAGGCGATCGGCGGCGTCGTCAATGCGATCAACAACCGCGTGCCTTTGTCGCTGCCCGCCCAGCCGCTCAGCGGCGAACTGGTCGGCAGCTACGGCACCGCCGCCAATACCGGCGAGGGCTCGGCACTGATGGACGGGCGCGCGGGCGACATCGCGGTGCATGTCGACGGCTTCTACCGCCACACCGATGATTACGACACGCCCGACGGCACCCAGCCGAACTCCTTCTTCCGCGGCTATGGCGAGACGGTCGGCGCCTCGTATTTCTTCGGGCCGGACAAGGCGAGCCACGTTGGCGCGGCGATCATCCAGTACAATGCGCAATACGGCATCCCGAGCGACACCACCTATATCGACATGCGCCAGACCAAGATCATCACCAAATCGGCGTTCGAACTCGGCACCGGCGCGGTGCGTACGCTCACGCTGGACGGCAGCTATGCGGACTACACGCATAGCGAGGACGATCCCGACGGCACCGTCATCACCACGTTCCGCAACAAGGAGTTCGACGGCCGCGCCGAATTGCTGTTCGGCAAGCTCGGCTTCGTCGATTCGACCGCGCTCGGCGTCGAGGTGCAGAACCGCAAGTTCCAGGCGATCGGCGAGGACAGCACCTATCTGTTCCCGACCGAGACCCAGTCCGAAGCCGGCTACATCTTCACCGAGACGCAGGTCGCCAAGGGGCTGAAGGTGCAGGCGAGCGGGCGCGTCGAGCATGTCCATGTCACCGGCACACCCGTCTCCGACGTGTTCACGCGGGTCGGCTACACCCCGCTCAGCGGTGCGATCGGCGCGCTGTTCGATGCCGGCGCGGGCGTGAAGCTCGGCCTGAATTTCTCGAGCACCGGCCGCGCCCCCGCCATCACCGAACTGTTCGCGCGCGGCGGGCATGATGGCCCCAACACGTTCGAGACGGGTGATCCGACGCTCAAGATCGAGCGCGCCAATTCGATCGAGGGCACGCTGCGCTTCAACAGCGGCGACTTCCGCTTCGAAGGCAGCGCCTACAGCACCTGGTTCCGCAACTATATCTACGGCGACCTGACCGGGCGGACCTGCGACGACGACGGCGTCTGCGCGGACGGTGGCGACGGCGATCTCAAGGAGCTGTTCTACCGCCAGCAGGGCGCGCGGTTCCGCGGGCTGGAGGGCGAGGCGAACTATGCCTTCCTCAAGACCGGCACCGCCACGCTGGAGGCGCGCGCGATCGCGGATTACACGCGCGCGACGCTCGACAACGGCGGCAACGTGCCGCGCATCCCGCCCTATCGCTATGGCGGCGGGCTGACATGGACCAGCACCGCGTTCGACCTCGGCTTCCTGCTGCTCCATTCGGGCCGTCAGGACAAATTCGGTGCGTTCGACACCGCGACACCGGGTTTCAACGCGCTCAACGCGCACGTTTCGGTACGGCCGTTCCGCGCCTATCCGGGGGTCGAGCTGTCGGTGGTCGGCCAGAACCTCACCAACGACGTGCAACGCAACGCCGCCGCGCTCAACAAGGACGACGTGGTGATGCCCGGTCGCAACATCCGCTTCGTCCTCAAAGTCGCGACGCTGTGATGGCTGGTCGGGCGGCGGCTCGCGCCGCCGCCCGACCGTTGCACAAATGTGACAGATTGGGGAAAAGGTTCGGAACAAACCCGCCGCGTTGCAACATTATCGCGCGCCCCGTGTTCTCTCGGCCTAGGGCGGCCATACGGCAACAACGTCCGTCAAACTGTAGAAGAATAAGGTTTTCTTTATGCGCAAAACACTTCTGGCCGTCGCCGCTATCGCCGCTTTCGCCGCAGCTCCCGCGTTCGCGCAGGATACCGCACCCGCTCAGTCGACCGATAGCGCACCGCAGGCGCCGGATGGCAGCAAGGCCTTTGGGATCGAGCCGTATTTCGGCGTGATGGGCAGCTATGAGTCGTTCGACAACCAGCCGAACCACGGCATCCCGCAGGCGCTGAACGCGAACGGGTCGCTGCGCAACAACTACCGCCTCACCGGTGGCTTGGTCGAGGGCGTGGTCGGCTTCAACGTGCCGCTCGGCCCGGTGTTCGTCGGCGCGGAAGGCACCGTCGCCAAGGGCTTCACCGGCAACATCGACTGGGAATATGGCGGCGCAGGCCGTTTCGGCGTGCGCGCTGGTGACAGCGGCCTGTTCTTCGGCAAGGTCGGCTACAAGTGGGTCAACTTCGACCATTACGCGCCCTTCGTTAGCGGCAACCGCAACGACAAGACGCATGACGGCATGGACTACGGCATCGGCTTCGAAGTCGGTCCGAAGGACATCGGCCTGAAGGGCATCACCGGCAACGCCGGCTTCCGCATCCGCGGCGAAGTCGACACGTTCGGCGCTTTCCACAGCTTCACCCCGAAGCTTGGCGTCATCACGCACTTCTAAGCTCAAACGGGCGGCGCGGCCCGGGGCGCGGCGGACTGGGTCCGCCGCCTTCGGGCCGCTCCCCACATGACTTGCGGCGAACGCTGGAGTAATCCCAAGCGGTGTCCGCCTTTCGCCCTCTTCTGATGCAGCGACATCTCGCGCTGCTGATCTGCGCGGCGGCGCTGTTGCTGAAGCTGGTGGTTCCCGCCGGCTATATGATCGACAAGGCGCGCGGCCACTTCGCCATCACGATCTGTCCCGGCACCGCACCTGCGGCGATGATGCCGATGCCCGGCCTGCACGGCACGATGCCCGACCATGGCAGATCCGATCACGGCAAACCCGACATGCCGTGTACCTTCGCCAGCCTTTCGGCCGCCGCGCTGAGCGCAGTCGACCCCGTCCTGCTCGTCGCCTTCATCGCCTTCGTCATGGCGATCGGCCTTCGCCCCGCAATCGCGCCGGGCCTATCCCAATACACCCGCTTCCGCCCACCGCTGCGCGGACCGCCGGCCCGCTGACCGATTCGACTGCGTACCGGACCCTCCGGCGCGCGCGTATCCCCATGCCCGTGGCCTCCGCCGCGGGCCGGTCACAGGCGATCCTTACGATGTTACGATCCTGTCTTTTCGCGGGCACCGCTTTGCCCTGCATCCTGCTCTCCGCGCACGCCCACGCGCAGGACGCGGCCCCGCCCGCCCCGGCGCGCGATATCGTCGTCACCGCCACCCGCTCCGCGCTGCCGCTCGCCGACGTGCCGGCAAGCGTCAGCGTCGTCACCGCCGCCGATATCGCGGGCACGCCCGCGCGGACGATCGACGACGTGTTGCGGCGCGTGCCCTCGGTCGATCTGCCGATTGCCGGCACCGACGAGCAGCACCCCACCAACACGATCGTCTCGATGCGCGGCCTCAGCGGCATCCGCTCGCTCGTCCTGCTCGACGGCGTGCCGATCAACGATCCGTTCTTCGGCTATGTCCAGTGGAGCGAAGTGCCGCTGGAGACGATCGACCGGGTCGAGGTGGTGCGCGGCGGCGGCGCGCCCTTGTGGGGCAATTATGCGATGGGCGGGGTCATCAACATCCTCACCCGGCCGATCGACAAGACCGGCCTCGTCGCCGAGGCCGCCGGCGGCAGTCGCGGCAGCTACCGCGCCGACGGCCATGCCGCGCTGGCCGGCGACGGGTTCGGCATCGGCCTCGATGCGGGCATCAACCACAGCGACGGCTATGTCGAACAGATCGAGAGCGCACGCGGCGCGATCACCGTGCCGACGTCGTTCACCGCGCGTACGCTTGCGCTGTCGGGCAACGCGCGGCTCGCGCCCGACCTTACCGCGCGCGCACGGATCAGCACCTACGACAACGATCAGACCTTCCTCACCCGGCTCAACACCAACACGCAGCGCAACCGGCGCTATACGGGCACGCTGACGTGGACGCCGAACGCGCGCACCTCAGTCGATCTCACCGCCTTCCATACTGACGGCCGCTTCGTGACCAACAACACCGGCACGCCCGATGGCGCGGGCGCGTATGACGCCGAATATGTCCAGAACAGCCACCGCACCCGCGTCAACGACTGGGGCGCATCGCTGATCTGGACGCAGACGTTCACCGGCCTGCTCCACACGCTGACCGCCGGCGCGGATTACCACGGCATTTCCGGTAGCGACACCGCGCGCATCTTCGCCGAGAGCGGCACGCAGCTTCGCATCGACGCGGGCGCGGGCGACCAGCGCTTCCTCGGCGGCTTCGTGCAGGCCGACGTGCGCCCGCTCGAGCGGCTGCAAGTGCTGCTGAGCGTACGTTACCAGGATTTCTACAGCTACAACGGGCGTGACGATACGCCGGGCGGGCTCGGCGCGCAGGTGCCGCGCCGTCACGACAGCGACATGGATCCGCGCCTGTCGCTCCGCTATCAACTGCCCGGCGGTGTCGCACTACGCGCGGCGGCGTATCGCGCGTTTCGCGCGCCGACGCTCGACAATCTGTACCGGGGCGCGTCGGTGCCCGGCTATATCCTTTACGGCAACGCCGCGCTCAAGCCGGAGACGCTGGAGGGGGCGGAGGCCGGCTTCGACGTCGAGCGCGGGGCCTTCCGTTTCCAGGCGACCGCCTATGCGAGCCGCATCTCCGATTTCCTAACCTACCAGTATCTTGAGCCGGACATGCTGCCGGCGGGGTTCGATATCGGCGCGCGGCTCATCAACGCCGGCCGGGCGCGCAGCCGGGGCGTCGAAGCGGAACTGTCCTGGCACCCGAGCGCCGCGCTTCGGGGTACGCTGGCCTATACCTATGCGGATTCGATCGTCACGCGGAACCCCGAAGACCCCGCGAGCGTGGGCGTGCAGCAGCCGGGCGTCCCGAGGCACCGCGTCGCGGCCGGCCTCGACTGGACCGGGCCGCGCGGCATCAGGCTGTCGCCGCGCGTGCGCTACCTGTCGCGCACCAACGGCGACCCGGACGCGATCTACCGCACTGACGCGCATTTCGTCGCCGATTTCGCCGCCAGCGCGCCGCTCGGGCACGGTCTGGAGAGCTTCGTCCAGATCGAGAACCTGTTCGACCGGCGCTACATCGGCACCAACGACGGCTTCACCGCGCCGCTGTACGGCAAGCCGCTTACCGCCACCGCCGGGTTCAGGCTGAAGCTCGACTGAGCACCGGCGGAGCCGGTTCGCCCGTTCAGCGCAGACCGCGTTCGAGCAATCGGGTCAGCCGAGCCGAGAAGGCGCGGGGATCGACCGGCAGTTCGCCATCGGCGATCCGCGCCTCGTCGAACAGCAGGTGCGCGGCGTCCGCGCGCGCGTCCGCCTCCGCCGCGCCCGCCGCGCTCAGCTTTTCGATGAGCGGGTGCTGCGGGTTGATCTCCAGCACCGGCTTGGCGGCAGCGTCCAATCGCCCCGCCCCGGCAAGCAGCTTCTCGAGCTGCCGGTCCATGCCATGTTCGGGCGCGACCAGGCAGACCGCGCTCTCGGTCAGCCGGTCGGACGCGCGCACGTCGGACACCGCGTCGCCGAGCGTCTCCTTGACGAAGGCGATGAAGCCGCCGACCGCCTCCGACGCGGCCGCCGCCGGCGTCGCGCCATCGGCGAGCGGGATCAGGCTGAGATCGGCGAGCCCCTGCGTGATCGACTTGAACGGCTTGCCCTCATAGTCGATGCCGGACGCCGCCCAGAAGCTGTCAACCTGATCGGTGAGCAGCAGCACCTCGATCCCGCGTGCGCGGAAGCCTTCGAGCTGCGGCGAGGTGGCGAGCCGCTCCAGATCGCCGCCGGTGGCGTAGTAGATGGCGGTCTGATTGTCCTTGAGCGCGCCGACATAGTCCTTGAGCGAGCGCCAGCCGTCTCCGGCGGTGGTCTTGAAGCGCGCGAGCCCGAGCAGCGTCTCGCGCCGTGCGTAATCCTCGTACAGCCCCTCCTTCAGCACCGCGCCGAACGTGTCCCACAGCGTCAGATAGCGCTCGGTGTCGTTCGTCGACAGCTTCTCCAGTTCGGACAGGATGCGGTTGGCGACACCCTTCTGGATCGCGGCGAGCACCGGGCTTTCCTGGATCATCTCGCGCGAGAGGTTGAGCGGCAGGTCGCTCGAATCGACCAGCCCGCGCACGAAGCGCAGGTAACGCGGCAGCAGTTGCGCTTCCTCGGTGATGAACACGCGGCGGACGTAGAGCTTCATCCGCCCGGCACGATCGGGATCGAACAGGTCGAACGGCTTGGTCTCGGGAATGAACGCCAGCACGGTATATTCGTGCAGCCCCTCCGCCCGGTAGTGGAGCGTCAGCGCAGGCGCGTCGAACTGGCCGGCGACGCTGCGGTAGAAATCCTGATAGGCCTCGGGCGTGATCTCGGCCTTGGGGCGGGTCCACAGCGCCGCGCCCTCGGCGATCTGGCGCGGTTCGGCCTCGGGCGTGTCCTTGAGGAAGATCGGCACGGGCACATGGCCCGACTGGTTCTTGATGATCCGCTCGACCGCGAAGGCTTCGGTGTAACTGGTCGCGTCGTCCTTGAGGTGGAGCAGCACGCGCGTGCCCCGCGCGGGCGCTTCCCCCACATCGACCGGCTGGATCGTGTAGGTGCCGAGACCATCAGACGACCACGCCGCGGCGCTGTCCGAACCGGCGCGGCGCGAGACGACCTCGACCCGGTCCGCGACCATGAACGCCGAATAGAAGCCCACGCCGAACTGGCCGATCAGGTGACTGCCCTCGGCCTCCTTTGCGCCGGCGATCCGGTCCATGAACGCCTTGGTGCCCGAACGCGCGATCGTGCCGAGCGCGTCGGTCATCTCGGCCTCGCTCATGCCGATGCCGTTGTCCTCGATCGTCAGCCGCTTCGCTTCGGCGTCGAGCACCACGGTGATGCGCGGCTGGCCGTCCTCGCCGAGCAGCGCGGCGTCGCTCAGCCCCTCGTAGCGCAGCTTCTCGCACGCGTCCGCCGCGTTCGAGATCAGTTCGCGCAGGAACACGTCCTTGTCCGAATAGACCGAGTGCACCATCATGTGCAGCAGCTTGGCGACATCGGCCTCGAAGGAACGGGATTGCGGCGCGGCTTCGGTCGTCGTCATGCGGTCTCCAGTGATCTCCAAGGTTGAACCGCGCAGCAGATGGCGGACCCGCTGCGCGCTTTCAAGATCACCGGGGCGCCCCCTGACACGCGCCCCTGACACGATTTGCGACAAATGTTGGTTTGACACCGTACCCGCCGCGAAGCACCTCCGCGCACCGGAGGGGACATGCGCGATATCTGCAAGATCGTCCTGATACTTGGGATCGCGCCGCTCGCCGGCCGGGCCGGGGCGCAGCAGCCGCACGCCGCCCCTGCCCCGTCGACCCCCGCCGCAAAGTCCGCACCGGCGGCGGATGAGGACGTGCAGGATATCGTCGTCACCGGGCGCGCGCTGCCCGGGGCGGTGATCGGCGACATTCCGCCCGAACATCAACTGGGGCCGCGCGAGATCGCCTCCTACGGGGTCGGCACGATCTCCGAATTGCTCGACCAGATCGCGCTCCAGACCGGCAGCGCGCAGGGCGACGGCGCGCCGATCGTGCTGGTCAACGGCCGCCGCATCTCGGGCGTTAACGAGGTCGGCGATCTGCCGACCGAGTCGATCCTGCGCGTCGACATTCTCCCTGAGGAGGTCGCGCTCAAATACGGCTATTCGGCCGAGCAGAAGGTCGTCAACATCATCCTGCGCCGCCGCTTCCGCTCGCTGGTGTTCAACGCAGGGGGCGGCATGGCGACCGCAGGCGGCGGGCAGTCGTGGAACGGCGACGCGACCATCACCCGCATCCACGACAACGACCGGCTCAACATCGCCGCGCGCGCGAGCGGGGCGCTGGCGATCTTTGAGGATCAGCGCGGCATCCTGCCCGACCCGACACGGTCGTTCGACAGCATCGGCAACATCGTCGCTCCACGCGGCGGCGAGATCGACCCGGCGCTGAGCGCATTGGCGGGCACGCCTGCGACGATCGCGGGCGTGTCGGGCGTGGGTGCGCCGACGCTCGCCGACATCGCCGCGCGCGCGGGCAAAGTCAACGTCACCGACGATACCGCGCTGCGCACGCTGCGGCCGAGCACGCGCAGCTACTCGATCAACGCCGTGCTCGCGCATGCGCTGTCGCGCACCGTCACCACATCGTTCAACCTTCAGGCCGCCTACACCACCAGCGCATCCCAACAGGGGCTGCCGACCGGCACGCTGCTGCTGCCGCAGGGCAACCCCTATTCGCCGTTCGCGCAGACCGTCGGCGTCGCGCGCGCGTTCGGGACGGTGCCGCTCGACCAGCGCGGCGACACCACCTCCGTCCATGGCGGCGCGACGCTCAATGTCGATCTGACGCCGAAGTGGCGCGTCTCGGTGATCGGCGGCTACGATCACAACGAGGCCGATACGAACACCGCGCGCGGCTATGATCTCGCCACCTATCAGGCCGCGCTCGATGCGGACGATCCCACCGTCAGCCCCTATGGCGCGACATCGGCGGCGCTGCTCGGCCCGCTGCTCTACAGCGACGCGCGCAGCCGCAGCGACACGGGCAACGCCTCTGCGTTGCTCACCGGCCCGCTGTTCAAGGTGCCGGCGGGGCCGTTGCGGGTGAGCCTGCGCGTCGGCGGATCGACCAGCAGCACCAGCGCGGGGACGATCGGGGTGACGCCGGTGCCGACGCTCGCGCTCGGTCGCTCGACCGGCGACGTGCTGGCGAGCATCGACGTGCCGATCGCGAGCAAGACCTTCCTCAAAGGGCTCGGCACGCTCACCGCCAACGCCAACGTCTCGCGAAATGCGGTGTCCGATTTTACCACGCTCAAAGGCTATGGCTATGGGCTCAACTGGACGCCGGTGAAGGCGGTGTCGCTGATCGCCGCGGTCGCCGGCAGCCAGCGCGCGCCGACCTTGCAGCAGCTCGACAGCCCGGCGATCACCACCGCCAACGTGCGCGTGTTCGATTATGTGACCGGCACCACCGCCACCGTGACGCGGCTGTCGGGCGGCAATCCCGCGCTCAGCGCCGACGACCGGCGGCAGGTAAAGGTCGGCGGCACGTTCAAGCCGTTCGGCAAGATCGACCTCACCATTACCGCCAATTACGTCGATGCCCGCGTGCGCAATCCGATCGGGTCGTTCCCCGGCGTCAGCGCGAGCCTCGAGGCGGCGTTCCCCGACCGCTTCACGCGCGACGCGGCGGGCGATCTCACCGCCGTCGATGCGCGCCCGACCAACTTCGCCTTCCAGGAGGAGCGCCAGCTTCGCTGGGGGTTCGATTTCGTCCAGGTGCTGCGCAAGCCCAGACGGCCGCCGCGCCGCTTCAACGGCACCTGGCGCGAGCGGGCACGGCCCGACGATGCGCCGCCACCGCCTGGCGCTGGCGACACGCCGCCGCCCGGGGCGAGCGGCGAGCCCGCCGCCCCCAGTGCGACGCCGACCACCAATCCGGACGGCACGCCGGGCGACATCGTCGTACAGGGCGAGCGTGACACCGGCTCCGGCGCATCGGGCGGCGGGTTCGGCGGTGGCCGGCGCGGCTTCGGCGGCGGGCGTGGGTTCGGCGGGCGCGGCTTCGGCGACGGGCGCGGCTTTGGCGGGGGCGGTTTCGGCGGCGGCGGGCGCGGTGGCGGTGGCGGTGGCGGTGGCGGCGGTCGTGGCGGACGCGGCGCCGGGCTCGACAACAGCGCTCGGCTGGAAGTGACCGTTTACCATAGCTGGATCTTCGCGGACACGGTGCAGATCCGCCCCGGCACGCCGGTGATCGACCTGCTCGGCGGCGGGACGCTCGGTGGCGGCGCGCAGCCGCGCCACCAGATCCAGTTCAACGCCGGGGTCAGCGACAACGGCGTCGGCTGGCGGCTGACCGGCCAGTGGCAGAGCGCCGCCAGCGTTTCGGGCGCGGCGACGGCGACGGGCACCGGCACGCTGCACTTCGGATCGCTCGCGACGTTCAACCTGCGCGGCTTCATCAACCTGCAACAGCGCATGCCCAAGGCGAAATGGGCGAACGGCACGCGCGTCACGCTCGCGCTCACCAACCTGTTCGACACGCGCCAGCGGGTGACCGACGCGCAGGGGCAGACCCCGCTCGCCTATCAGCCCGCCTATGCCGATCCGCTCGGGCGCACGATCGCGCTGTCGATCCGCAAACTGTTCTGACCGATCATCACGAGAGCGGTTCGACCGCCGAACTTCCGGGAGCCTGACATGACGCGACACCGCATCCCCGTTGCCCTTGCCGCTTGTGCCGTCCTCGCGGCGGCCGGCCCGGCACGCGCCGCCGCACCTGTGCCGGCCGCCGTAACCGTCACCGACAATGGCGATTCGTGGACGCTCGACAACGGCATTGTGCGCGCGACGATCCGCAAGAACACCGGCTTCATGCCGTCGCTGCGATATCGCGGCAAGGAGCTGCTGAGCGGCAACGGCGGCAGTTGGGAGCATACGCCCGATGGCGCGCCACACCTCACCAACCGCATCACCATCGACCCCGCGGACGGCGGTGAACGCGCGGAGGTGTCGATCAAGGGCATCACCGACGGCAGCTATACGCTGACGCCCCACGCCCCCGGTGGCGGCGCGCAGGCCGACATGGAGATCCGCTATGCGCTCGGGCGCGGCGACAGCGGCATCTACGTCTATGCGATCTACGATCACCCCGCCGCTTACCCCGCCGGCGGCACCGGCGCGGAGGACCGGTTCATCACGCGGCTCAGCCACGATTTCGACTGGCTCACGGTCGACAAGGATCGCAACATGCTGGAGGCCGCACCGGCGGACTGGGGCAGCGGCGTCGTCGTCCACGCCAAGGAACAGCGCATCCTCGCCCAGGGCATCTACAAGAACTCGGTCGAGCACAAATACAGCTACGCCAACATGGCGTACCGCACGCCCGCCTACGGCTGGTCGAGCACGAAGGATCATGTCGGCGTGTGGTTCATCAACCCGAGCACCGAATATCTAAGCGGCGGCCCGTTCCGCATCGATCTCGGCGCGCATTTCGACGCCAACAACGATCCCGACCCGATCATCCTCGATTACTGGCACAGCGGCCATTACGCGGGCGCGGCGACCCGGCTCGCGGCGGGCGAGGCATGGCACAAGGTGATCGGGCCGATCTTCGTGTACGTAAACGGGCTCGATCCTCCCGCGCCGACTTCGGACGCCGAAGTAAAGACGCTCGCCGCCACCGCGGGCGATCCGACCGTGCCGGCAAGCTGGGCCGCCAACGCCAACGCGCTGTGGCGTGACGCGCTCGCGCAGGCCGGCAGGGAGCGGACGAAGTGGCCGTATGCGTGGACGAAAGACCCCGGCTACACGCCCGCCGAGCAGCGCGGCAGCGTCACCGGTCGGCTGGTCCTGAACGATCCGCTCGCCCCCGCCGGCCAGCCGCGCAGCTTGCCCAACCTCGTCGTCGGGCTCGCCCCGCCGGTCGATGCGAACGCCACCCCGCCCGCCGACGCGCGCGTGCCGGCGCTGTTCACCGGGCCGGACGCGTGGCTGCACGACGCCAAGGGCTATCAGTTCTTCAACGACGGCAGCGCGGACGGTCGCTTCGCGATCACCAAGGTGCGTCCCGGCCGCTACACGCTCCACGCTTATGCCGATGGCGTGCTCGGCGACTATGCCCGGGCGGACGTGACGGTCGAAGCGGGCAAGACGCTCGATCTCGGCACACTGGTGTGGAAGCCGGTGCGCAACGGGCGGCAGCTTTGGGAGATCGGCTATCCCAACCGCACCGCCAGCGAGTTCTTCAAGGGCGACGCGGCGAACTGGTGGCTGTGGGGCTGGAACCTGCGCTACGCTTTGCTGTTCCCGCACGACATCACCTATACGATCGGCAAGAGCGACCCGAAGCGCGACTGGTTCTTCATGCAGGTGCCGCACGCGACCGACCTGTCGTTCGTCAACCGTGACGCGAAAGACCCCGCCAACCAGCGCTTCGGCTGGGTCAGGGCGGAGTCGCTGGCGCAGTATCCGCAGACCGACCAGACCGGCCCGTGGCGGCGCTATGGACAGGGCCGGGAGACGGTGTGGACAGTCAAATTCCACCTCGACGCGCCGATCAGCGGCACGGCGGCGCTGCGCGTGGCGCTCGCGGGCGAGGACGGGATGAACGGGCAACTGCCGGTGGCGGTCAACGGCCACGATGTCGGCGCGATCGGCGACGGCAAAGATGCCGACAATGCGCGCATGCTCCAGACCAACGCGATCCGCTACAACACCGACAAGGGGCTGTGGCAGCAGCGCACGCTGCGTTTCGACGCGGCGTTGCTCAAGGCCGGGGAGAACAGCATGACCTTCACCGTCCCCGCCGGTAGCCTGCAAAGCGGCGTGGTGTGGGACTATCTGCGGCTGGAAGTGCAGGACGCACCCCTGCGGCGGTAGCGTTCCCCGCGGCGATCGGCCGGATCAGGGTTCGGCATCGATCTCCCGACCGAGATTGTCGATGATCGTCTCCAGCAGCGCCGACAGTCGCTGCATGTCCGCGCTCGCGATGCCGATCATCGCCGCCTGCTCCTCACGGTCGCCGAGCAAGCCGAGACGTTCGAGCACCGGCATCGCCGGCGGCTTGAGATACAGCCGCCGCACCCGCCGATCCGCCGGGTCCGCGCGACGTTCGATCCACCCCGCCTCCTCGAGCCGGTCGATCGTCTGTCCGGTGGCGACCGTGCCGATATCGAGCGTCTCCGATACCTCGCGCTGGGTCGCGCCTTCGCGCAGATGGATCGCGGCCAGCACCCGCCACTGCGCGCGCGTCAGCGGCTTGCCTTCGGACAGCATGATGCTGCGTGCGCGCGCGTCGAAACGCTTCCGCAGCAGCTTGAGGATCACCGACACCTGCGAGGCGAAGCTGCGGCCGGAAAGCCGATCGCCCGTGTCACCGCCGTTCGTCGTGTCGGTCATGATCGGAGTAAGCCCTTCGTCGTGCGTCTGCGCCGCCGACATAATGAGGCCAGTATATAGTACGCAAGCGTATTACACGCTTGCGAATTACCCATTTTGGTCGCACAGCGTCGGCGGCAATCTGCGTCGGCCATCGCCGGCCGGGACGTCGATGCTGCGGTGAGCAAGGAAATATGAGCTTGGAAGATGTTCCGGGTGATCCGAACGATCGTTCCGCCCTCGAAGGATCGCCGGCGATCGTCGAACCCGTCACGGTGCCGCACGGCGTGAACGCGCCGCCCGCGCGCCGGCGTTCGCTGCGCATGCCGCTGTTACTGCTCGCGCCGGTGGTGGCGGTGATCCTCGGCCTGTATTTCTACCTGAGCGGCGGCCGTTACGAGAGCACCGACAACGGCTATGTCCAGTCGGGTCTGGTCTCGGTCAGCGCGAACGTGAGCGGTCCGGTGGTCACCATCGCGGTCCGCAACAACCAGCGCGTCCGCGCCGGCGACGTGCTGTTCCGGATCGATCCCGCGCCCTATCAGGCTTCGGTCGACGAAGCCGCCGCCGAGCTTGCCGCCGCCCGCACGCAGGTCGCATCGGTGCGCGCCAGCTACCGCGAGGGCGAGGCCACGTTGCAGGCGGGCCGCGATCGGCTGGCCTATGCGGTGCGCGAGGCCGCGCGGCAGAAGGCGCTGCTTGCGGAGGGCATCTCGTCGCAGAACCAGTACGATCAGGCCCAGCTCGCCGTGCAGACCGCGCGCCAGCAGATCGAGACCTCGGTCCAGCAGAATGCCGGCGTCGCCGCCACGCTGACCGGCAACGTCGCCGCCCCGACCGAGCGCCAGCCTTCGGTGCAGCGCGCGGAAGCCGCGCTCGAACGGGCGAAGCTGAACCTCGGCTACACGGTCGTACGCGCCGCGCAGGACGGCGTCGTCACCAAGGTCGATCAGTTGCAGATCGGCAGCTACGTGCAGGCGGCGAAGCCGGTGTTCACGCTGGCGGGCACGCGGCTGTGGGTGGAGGCGAACTTCAAGGAGGACCAGCTCAACCACATGCGCATCGGCCAGCCCGCGACGTTCAAGGTCGATGCCTTCCCCGATCTCAAGCTGACCGGACGCGTCGCCAGCTTCAGCCCCGGCACCGGCAACAGCTTCGCGCTGCTGCCGCCCGAGAACGCGACGGGCAATTGGGTCAAGGTGGTCCAGCGGCTGCCGATCGAACTCAGCATCGACCGTCTGCCGCAAGGCGTTCCGCTTCACGCCGGGCTCAGCGTGGAGGTCAATGTCGATACCGGATATCGGCGGCATCTGTTCGGCGGCGCGGCGCCCACGAAATGACCGGCGGCTATCCAGCCCCGGCGGTGCGGAACTTCATCACCGCATCGGTAATGGCGGCGACCGTGATGAACTCGCTCGACAGCACGATCGCCAACGTGGCGCTGCCGCACATCCAGGGCAGCGTGTCGGCGTCGAGTGAGGAGATCACCTGGGTGCTCACCTCGTACATCGTCGCCGCCGCGATCATGACCCCGCTGACCGGCTGGCTGGCGGGGCGCTTCGGGCGCAAGCGGCTGATGCTGTGGTCGATCGTCGGCTTCACCACGGTCTCGGGCCTGTGCGGGCTTGCCGGCAGCCTCGGCGAGCTGGTCGGGTTTCGCTTGCTGCAAGGCGTGTTCGGCGCGGCGCTGGTGCCGATGAGCCAGGCGATCCTGCTCGACATCAACCCGCCCGAGCGCCACGGCCCGGCGATGGCGGTGTGGGGCATGGGCGCGATCCTCGGGCCGATCATCGGCCCTGCGCTCGGCGGCTGGCTGACCGACAATCTGTCGTGGCGCTGGGTGTTCTACATCAACCTGCCGATCGGCGCGCTCGCGTTCGTCGGCCTGTCGGCATTCCTGACCGAGACCAGGGATGCGGCGCGGCCCCGGCTCGACATCTTCGGCTTCGCGATGCTGGCGCTGGCGTTGGGCTCGTTCCAGTTGATGCTCGACCGCGGGCAGACCAAGGACTGGTTCAGTTCGCTCGAAATCTGCATCGAGGCGGCGCTCGCGACGTTCTTCGGCTATCTGTTCGTCGTCCATACGCTGACCGCCTCCAAACCGTTCATCGACATCGGCATGTTCAAGGACCGCAACTTCCTGACCGGCTCGATCTTCGGCTTCTTCCTCGGCACCGTACTGTTCGGGGTGCTGGCGCTGCTGCCGACCATGCTCGAGACGCTGATGGGCTATCCGGTGGTGCTGACCGGTCTGGTCACCGCGCCCCGCGGGATCGGCACGCTGATCTCGATGATGATCGTCGGCCGCGTCATCAAGCGCGTGGATGCGCGGTTGCTGATCTTCACGGGGTTCGGCCTTGCCGCCTTTTCGCTGCACATGATGTCGGGCTTCTCGCTTGGGATGAGCGAGCGGCTGGTGATCCTGTCCGGCTTTATCCAGGGGCTCGGCACCGGTCTGGTGTTCGTGCCGCTGACGACGATCGCGTTCGCGACGCTGGACGTCAAATACCGCAACGAGGGCGCGGCGATGTTCACGCTGACGCGCAATATCGGTTCGGCGGTGGGCATTTCGGTGTTGCAGGCGATGACGATCCGCAATGCCGCCAGCGTGCATTCCCGGCTGAACGAGGGCATCCGCCCGGACAATCCGGTCCTGCCGCAAGGCTTCGATTTCGACGTGCCGAGCGCGGTCGCGGCGATGAACGCGCAGATCACGCGTCAGGCTTCGATGGTATCCTATATCGATGCGTTCTGGATGCTGTTCGTCCTCTCTCTCGCGGTGATCCCGCTCCTGCTGCTGATGCGCGGACCGCGCAAAGGTGCGGGTGACGCGCCTGCCATCCATATGGACTGACCCCGATGCGCCTGCCCCTTCTCGTCCTCGTCATCGCCGCGCTCGGCGGTTGCACGGTCGGCCCGGATTTCACGCCGCCGGTGGCGCCCGCCGCCAGCGCCTATCTGCCGCCGCGCGAGCAGCATGCCGTGGCGGGCACGCCTGCCGTCACGCTCGGCAGCGGTCCGGGCGCGCGCTGGTGGACCGCGTTCGGGTCGAACGAACTCGACGCGCTGGTCGATCGCGCGATGGCCAACAACCGCAGCCTCGCGGGCGCCGACGCCACCCTCGCCGCCGCGCGCGACGATCTGCGTGCGATCGCCGGGCGCCGCCTGCCGCAGATCGACGCAAATGCCCGCGTCGAGCAGGAGCAGGTCAATCTGGCGGGCTTCGGCTTCTCGGGCGACAACCCGCTCGCGACCGGGGGCAACCCCGAATTCCACCTCTATTCGGTCGGCGGCGGGATCAGCTACGATCTCGACCTGTTCGGGGGGGTGCGACGCCAGATCGAACAGAGCGCCGCACAGGTGGACTCGCAGCAGCGACGCAGCGAGGCCGCGCATCTCTCCATCGCGGGGCAGGTCGTCAACCAGGTGCTGAGCATCGCCGCGATCCGCGCCCAGATCGCGACCGCCAGGGCGCTGCTCGCCGACGATCTCCGCAACGTCGACCTCACCCAGAAGCGGCGTCAGGGCGGCGAAGGCACGCTGGTCGAGGTGCTCAACGCGCAGAGCCAATATGCCGCCGACCGCGGCGATATCCCCCAACTCGACCAGCAACTGGCCGAAGCGCGCCACCTGCTGGCGACCCTCGTCGGCGTGGCGCCCGCCGATCTCGGGCCGACCGAGTTCGACATTGCCGCGCTGACGCTTCCCGCCTCGGTTCCGGTCGCGCTGCCGTCCGAACTCGTCCATCGCCGGCCCGACATCCTCCAGGCCGAAGCTGATCTCCACGCCGCGACCGCCAGCGTCGGCATCGCCACGGCGCGGCTGTATCCCGACATCATGCTCGGCGCGACGGTGACGCAGGGCGCGCCCGGCATCGCCGATCTCGTCAAGAACGCGTTTCGCGGTTACGATATCTTCGCGGGCGTGACCGCGCCGATCTTCCACGGCGGAACCCTGAAGGCGCAGCGCGCCGCCGCGATCGACCGTGCGAAGGCGAGCGAAGCGACGTACCAGCAGACCGTGCTCACCGCCTTCGGTCAGGTCGCCGATCTGCTGTCCGCGATCCAGAGCGATGCGCGTTCGGTCGCGAACCAGCAGGAATCGGTCGCGGTGGCGGACCGGTCGCGCCAATTGTCGCGGCGCAGCTTCCAGGTGGGCAATTCGGGCATCCTCCAGGTGCTCGAGACCGAGCGGCTGTATCAGCGCTCCAGCAACGGGCTGGTGCTCGCGCGGACCCGCCAGTTCCTCAACGTCGCACGCCTCTACGTCGCCACCGCAGGCGGCTGGACCGGTGCGCCTTCGGCATCGGCAACCCCGGATCTGGCCACGCCGGCGGCGCTGCGGTAGGGCGGCCGGCAGACTGTGGGAGCAGGGTGGAATGCCGGAACCGGGCACGCGCGTGGATGAACTCGGCACGCTGATCCGCGACGGTGGCGCTTTCTACCTGCGGCGCGATCTCGGCGGCCGTTACCAGTTGCAACTGCCGCGCACGCCGGTCGATCTGGTCGAGAAGCGGGTGCGGCTGATCGGTACGCTGATCGGCCCCGATCTCGTCGACGCCGATGGCGTCGCGTCGGCCTGAACGTCTCGGATCGAAGGCACCGATGCGCTGCCGTCCGAGTATCACTGCGGCGGATCAAGCGCCTCGTACCACGCGGCATAGGGCGTGGTGCGCGCCATGTGCCGGTTGAGATCGGGCGTGCCGTCCTCCCACCATGGCGGCCCGCGTTCGCCGAGCGCGATCTTGGCGGCATCGACCGCGTCGTGCGCAGCCGCCTCGGCAGGTGCGTCGCCCACGCGCCGCGCCTGCCCGACCGCGCGCCGTGCGTCCATCAGCGCGCGCACCAGCTCCGCCTTGCGCCCGGCAGGCAGATGCGGGTTCGCCGCACGCCACAGCCGGCCACGCACGACGAGATAGCGGCCATCGGGGGTGAGCGGCGGCCGGGCAGCGCGCGGCACCCTCGCTTCAGCCCGCCAGCGCGACGGGTGACATGCCGATGCGCAGGTCGATCTCGCCTTCGGTGAGGATCGCGATGGCCGATCCGGCGCGACGCAGCTCCTCGGCACGGCGATAGCCGGGCGCGGCGTGCGCGAAGCGGCCGTAGGGCTGATCGTCGCTCACGACGAGTATCGTCGTCGTGGGCCCGACCGACGACAGCACGCGCGCGCCCGCCTCCGCAAGCCGCCGGGCGAGCGGCCCGTCACGCGACGCACCGAGGATGGCGACGCGCTCGCCCTTCAGCGGGCCGTGCTTGGCCGGCTTGGGCGCGGTGCCGCCGCGCGGATAGGCGGGGGCGAGCCAGCCGGGCAGACCGATACCGGTATGCTCGATCGCGCGGACCACCACCATCCCGGCCGCGCGCGCGTCACTGAGCGCGTCGTGATGCTTGTGGCGGATGCCGAGGAACTTGCTCAGCACGTTGAGCCGGTGGCTCGGCAGTTCGGGCCACGCCCGCTGCGCCACCCGCACGCTGTCAAGCCAGGTGGTCGCGATCGGCGTCCGGTCGTGCACGCGGCAGGCGGCGGCGAGCGCGCCCTTGTCGAAGTTCGAATGCGCGACGGTGATCCGCCCCGACAGGTGCCCGTCGATCGCGGTGTGGACGTGCGCATAGGTCGGCTGGCCGATCACGTGATCGGCGCTGATGCCGTGAATGCGAATGTTGAACGGCGAGAAATCGTCGCACGGATCGACGAGGCTCTCGTAGGCGAACACCTCCGCACCGTCGCGGAAACCGACGATGCCGATCTGGCAGATGCTGCTCACGCGCGAGCAGGCGGTTTCGACATCGACCACCACGAAGTCGGGCGGAGCATCTGACGGGATCGGAAGCATCTGGCGGAACATATCACGCCGGGGGCAGCGCGCCTATGCCGCGCGCGCGACGTTGTCGTCGTTGCTGCCACGCTCTAGGATGGTGGCGGGGATCGAGGAGCGGATATGACGGACATCGGCGTCGGGTTGGTCGGCTACGGCCTGGGTGGACGTGCCTTTCATGCGCCCTATGTCCGCGCCACCCCCGGCATGACATTGCGTGCGGTCGTCTCGCGCGACGCCGCCAAGGTGCAGGCCGATCTGCCCGACATGCGCGTGGTCGGCGATGTGGCGTCGCTCGTGGCGGATCCGGCAGTCGATCTGGTGATCGTCTCTAGCCCCGACGCGCTGCACGCAGACCATGCGCTGGCGGCGCTCGCGGCGGGCAAGCATGTGCTGGTCGACAAGCCATTCGCCACCACGCTCGCCGATGCCCGCAAGGTCGCCGCCGCGGCGCAAGCGGGCGGGCGGCTGCTCAGCGTCTTCCAGAACCGCCGCTGGGATGCCGACTTCCTGACGCTGCGCGGGCTGATCGCGGAGAACAGGCTCGGCCGGATCGTTCAGGTCGAGAGCCGGTTCGATCGCTGGCGCCCCGTGCCCGCGGGCGTGTGGAAGGAGGCGCGCCCGGGTGGCGCGTGGCTCGATCTGGGACCGCATCTGGTCGATCAGATGCTGTGCCTGTTCGGTATGCCCGAGGCGGTGATCGCCGACATGGCGACGCTGCGTGACGGCGCGCCTGCGCCCGACTATTTCCACGTCACCTTGCGCTATCCGGGTCGCCGCGTGCTGCTTCAGTCGAGCAAGCTCGTCGCCGACAACCGCTTGCGTTTCGCGGTGCATGGCACCGGCGGAAGCTGGATCAAGCACGGTGTCGACCCGCAGGAGCAAGCGGTCCTCGCCGGGCGATCGCCGGGTGGGGCGGACTGGGGGCTGGACCGGGAGGACGGCATGTTCCAGGGCGCCGATCCTGCCCTTCCCGCTACACCGATCCCGAACGTGCGCGGGGATTATCGCCGCTTCTGGCTGGCACTGGCGGCAGCGATCCGTGGCGAGGCGCCGAACCCGGTTCCCCCGGCGGAAGCGCTGGCGGTGATGACGGTTCTGGATGCTGGCCTGCGCAGCGCCGAGCAAGGCTGCGTCATAACGCTCTGAGGTGCTGGCCGCGTCCGGCACGCCGGCATCGCGTTCGGTGGCGGAGCCGTTCCGGCCCCGCCACCACGCAAGGATCAGGCGCGTTCCTGGCTGAACGCCGCCGCCGGAGCCTTGAGGTCGAGCCGATCCGCGTTCATCACCTTGGTCCACGCCTTGACGAAATCGCGCACGAAACGCGCGTTCGAACCCGCCTGAGCATAGACTTCGCCCTGTGCGCGCAGTTCGGAGTGCGACCCGAAGATTAGGTCCACCCGGCTTGCGGTCCAGGTCGGCTGCCGGGTCGTGCGGTCGAGGCCCTGGAAGCGGTTCTTGTGCTCGGTCGCGACCCATTCGGTCTTCATGTCGAGCAGGTTGACGAAGAAGTCGTTGCTGAGCGTGCCGACCCGGTCGGTGAACACACCATCCTTGCTGTCGAACGCATTGGCGCCGAGCACACGCAAGCCGCCGACCAGCACGGTCATCTCCGGCGCGCTGAGGCGCAGGAGCTGGGCCTTGTCGACCAGCGCCTCCTCGGGCGCCATGAAGTGGGATGGGTGATAATAGTTGCGGAACCCGTCGGCGACCGGACGCAGCGCCTCGAAGGAATGGGTGTCGGTCCATTCCGCGGCGGCATCCATGCGACCCGGCGCGAACGGCACCGTCACGTCCACCCCGCCGTCCTTCGCCGCCTTCTCGACCGCTGCCGTACCGGCGAGCACGATCAGATCGGCGATCGACACCTTTTTGCCGCCACTCGCGCCTGCGTTGAAGTCGGCCTGAACCTGCTCCAGCTTGCCGAGCACGTTCGCCACCAGCGCGGGATCGTTGACCTCCCAGTCCTTCTGCGGCGCGAAGCGGATGCGCGCGCCGTTGGCGCCGCCGCGCTTGTCCGAGCCACGGTACGTCGAGGCCGAGGCCCATGCGACAGAGACGAGCTGCGGCACGGTAAAGCCGAGATCGAGCAGCTTTCCCTTGAGCGATGCGATGTCGGCATCGTCGATCACCGGATGGTCGAGCGCGGGGATCGGGTCCTGCCAGATTAGCGTCTCCTCGGGCACCAGCTTACCGAGATACCGGCCGGTCGGCCCCATGTCGCGGTGGGTTAGCTTGAACCAGGCGCGCGCGAACGCATCGGCGAACTGATCCGGATTTTCGAGGAAACGGCGCGAGATCTTCTCATACGCCGGATCGACGCGCAGCGCGAGATCCGAGGTGAGCATGGTCGGCTTGCGTTTCTTGTTCGGGTCGAACGGATCGGGCACGTTGTCGGGGCCGTCCTTGGCTACCCACTGGTGCGCGCCGGCCGGGCTCTTGGTCAGCTCCCACTCGAACCCGAACAGGTTCTCGAAATACAGGTTGGTCCACTCGGTCGGCTTCTGCGTCCAGATCACTTCCAGCCCGGAGGTGATGGCATGCGCGCCCGAGCCGCTTTCGAACGTGCTGCGCCAGCCGAGCCCCTGATCCTCGATCACCGCGCCTTCGGGTTCCGCACCGAGGAACGACGGATCGCCCGCGCCGTGCGTCTTGCCGAAGGTGTGGCCGCCCGCGATCAGCGCGACGGTTTCCTCGTCGTCCATCGCCATGCGCGCGAAGGTCTCGCGGATGTCGTGCGCGGACGCTTGCGGATCGGGGTTGCCGTTCGGGCCTTCCGGGTTGACGTAGATCAGCCCCATCTGCACCGCGCCGAGCCCGGGGTGAAGCTGACGCTCGCCCGAATAGCGCTCGTCGCCAAGCCACGTGCCCTCCGGCCCCCAGAACAGCTCCTCCGGTTCCCAGGTGTCGGCGCGGCCGCCCGCGAAGCCGAACGTCTTGAAGCCCATCGATTCGAGCGCGACGTTGCCGACCAGCACGAACAGATCGGCCCAGCTCAGCGCCTCGCCGTATTTCTGCTTGATCGGCCACAGCAGCCGCCGCCCCTTGTCGAGGCTGGCATTGTCCGGCCAGGAATTGAGCGGGGCGAACCGCTGCTGCCCGCCGCCGGCGCCGCCGCGACCGTCGGTGATGCGATAGGTGCCGGCGCTATGCCAGGCGAGCCGGATGAACAGGCCGCCGTAATGGCCGAAATCGGCGGGCCACCAATCCTGCGAATCGGTCATCAGCGCGGTGAGATCGGCGATCACCGCATCGAGATCGAGCGTCGCGAAAGCCGCCGCGTAATCGAAATCCACGCCGAGCGGGTTCGAACGCGCGGAATGCTGGTTGAGCCCGCTGAGGCTCAGCCCTTCCGGCCACCAGTCACGATTGCCCTGCCGCGTCTTGCCACCGCTGCCATGCCCGAAGGGGCAACCGGTGCCCGTCTCTCCTGTGTCCGCCATGACTCGCATCCTTTCTTGGTCCAAACGTCTCGTGGTATCGCGTCGCGATCCGCGTTGGGTGTCTTGTAGAGGTGCGGCGACCAATCCCGAACGGCAAAATACCACTGAGAATGATCGTATTTGGCGTACAATCCGCGCGCAGCACATCCGCAGCGAACCATTCCGCCAATACCGCACGATATCGCGCATACGGAACCCAGGCTGATGGAAACCGCCGCGATCTGGCCCCCGATTGCGGCGCGGTGTACGCACGCGCCGACATGTACCGCGAAAGGTTGCCCATGACGCGTTCCGCCCTGTTCGTCGCCCTGCTGCTGACCACCGCCGCCTGCTCGCCCTCGACCAGAACCGACGCGACGGCGCAGCACCCCGCCACCACCGCGGGCATCGACACCGCCGGGCTCGACCGGTCGGTGAAGCCGGGCGACGATTTCGATCAATATGCCAACGGCACCTGGCGCGCGAAGACGGTGATTCCGGCCGACCGCGCCTCGACGGGCGTGTTCCGCGACGTGTTCGACATCGCCGAACGCCGCAACGCGCAGGTGATCGGCGATGCCGCCAAGGCGAACGCCGCGCCCGGCACCGACCAGCGCCGCATCGCCGACTTCTACGCCGCCTTCCTGAACACCGACGCCATCGAGCAGCGCGGCCTCGCGCCGATCAAGCCCGAACTCGCCGCGATCGCGGGGCTCGCGGACAAGACCGCGCTGGCGAAGATGCTCGGCAGCGATCTGCGCGCCGACGTCGATCCGCTCAACGCCTCCAATTTCCATACCGAGCATCTGTTCGGCCTGTTCGTGACGCAGGATTTCACCCGGCCCGACACGACAATGCCCTATCTCCTGCAAGGCGGCCTCGGCTTGCCCGAGCGGGATTATTACCTTTCGCCCAAGCCCGACATGGCGAAGATCCGCACCGCCTACGTCGCCTATCTGACGCGGATCTTCACGCTGGCGGGCATGAGCGATCCCGCCGCCCGCGCGCAGCGGGTGATGGCGCTGGAAACCAGGATCGCCACCGCGCATCTCGACAACGTCTCGAGCCAGGATCCGGAAAAGGCCAACAATCCCTGGTCGCGCGCCGACTTCACCCGCAAAGCGCCGGGGCTGGACTGGGCCACGTTCTTCACGGCGGCGGGGCTTGGCGAGCAGCAGACCTTCATCGTCTGGCAGCCCGCCGCGACCGCGGGATTGGCGAAGCTGGTGGCGAGCGAGCCGCTCGACGCGTGGCGCGACTGGCTGACGTTCCACCATATCAACGCAGTGACGTCGGCGCTGCCCAAGGCGTTCGACCAGGCATCCTTCGAATTCAACGGCCACACGCTGTCGGGCACGCCGGCGCAGCGGCCGCGCGACAAGCGTGGCATCGCCGCCGTCAACGCCGCGCTCGGCGACGCGGTCGGACAGATCTACGCCAGGCGGTTCTTCCCCGCATCCTCCAAGGCAGACATTCAGGGCATGGTGAAGAACATCCTCGCCGCGTTCGACAAACGTGTCGCCGCGCTCGACTGGATGGCGCCCGCCACCAAGGCCGAGGCACGGCGCAAGATCGCGACGATGCGCGTCGGCGTCGGCTATCCCGAGACATGGCGCACGTACGGCGCGCTGGAGATCAGGGCGGACGATCCGGTCGGCAACATGCAGCGCGCCCGTCTCGCCGAATACCGCCACCAGCTCGCCAAGCTCGGCAAGGCACCCGACAAGGGCGAATGGTGGATGACGCCGCAGACCGTGAACGCGGTGAACCTGCCGCTGCAAAACGCGCTCAACTTCCCGGCGGCGATCCTCGAAGCGCCGTTCTACGATCCCAAGCGCGATGCCGCCGCCAATTACGGCGCGATCGGCGCGGTGATCGGCCATGAGATCAGCCACAGCTTCGACAATACCGGCGCGCTGTTCGATGCGAGCGGGACGCTCCGCAACTGGTGGACGCCCGCCGATTTCGCGCACTTCAAACAGCAGGGCGCCGCACTGATCGCGCAGTACGATGCGTACGAGGCGCTGCCGGGGCTCCACGTCAACGGTCGTCAGACGCTGGGCGAGAACATCGCCGACGTCGCCGGGCTGACCGCCGCCTATGAGGCCTATCACGCCTCGCTCGCCGGTAAGCCCGCGCCGGTGATCGGCGGGATGAGCGGCGACCAGCGCCTGTTCCTCGCCTTCGCGCAGAACTGGCGCGCCAAGGAACGCGACGAGTCGCTCCGCTCGGGCATCGCCACCGACGGCCACGCACCCGATCGCTTCCGCGCGCAGACGGTGCGCAACCTCGATCCGTGGTACGCCGCGTTCAAGGTTCAGCCGGGCGAGAAACTGTACCTCGCGCCCGACAAGCGCGTGCACGTCTGGTGAGCGCTCCCGCCTTCCTGCGGCGCACGTCGCAGGAAGGCGCATCGTCCTGAGGCGCCGGCGGACCCGCCCCAGGTTCGCGGCGTAAACCTTCCGGCACGCCTCGCGCTTGCATTACGGTGATGCCGATGGCGGCGATCCGACTTTCCCGGACGGTCGCTCACGCCGACACGTGTCGGCGCGAGCGTAGCAAGCCGTTCGAAGGCGCCCGGTTGCGTAGCAGATCTCTCGAGACCTGTTGGCGGAGACGGAGGGATTCGAACCCTCGATACGGTTTCCCGTATGACGCTTTAGCAAAGCGTTGGTTTCAGCCACTCACCCACGTCTCCGGCGCACGGCAGAGCGGGGCTATAGCGGCGGTTTTGCGGCGGATCAACCGGATGTGTTGCGCGCATTTGACGTAAATTCGACTCGCTTCGGCGCGTGGTTCATTGTGGATAAAGCAAATCGGGCGCTACGTCCGGCGACGACGATCGGGGGAGTTGCGCGATGCGCGTTCGGGTTCTGCACTGTTCTATGGTTGCCGGCGTGCTGGCGATGGTCACCGCGCCGCTGGTGGCGCAGGTCCGCACGGTCGATCCCAACGAGGCGATCGACAGCGATCTGCATGCGTCCGCGCCGCGCACGACCACGCCGACGATGAGCAACCCGACGCCCCGCGCCACGTCCGCGCCGCGCTACCCCGACACGCCGGTGCCCGCCGAAACCGATTCGCGCGTGTCCTCGGGCGCGCAATATGATGCGCCTGCGCAGCAGCAAGGCCGGAGGCAGGATAGCGGCCCACCGCCTGCGCAAACACAGGGCGGCGGCTTCAACACCCGCGACCAGGCCGAGGCAGCGGCGGGCCGCGCCGACACCTTCAAGCGCGAGGAATTGCTGAGCGCAGCCGAAGGCACGTTCGGCAAGGGCGCGGCAGGCCTGTCGGGCATTCTCGAGCGTACGCTGAAGGAACAGGGCGAGCCCAACGCTTATATCGCCGGCAGCGAGGCGTCGGCCGCGCTGGTGGTGGGCTTGCGCTACGGGCGCGGCAAGATGTTCCACAAGGTCGAGGGCGAGCAGCCGATCTACTGGACCGGGCCGTCTGTGGGCTTTGATCTCGGCGGCGATGCCAACAAGGTGTTCGTGCTGGTCTATAATCTCTACGACAGCGAGGAGATCTACCACCGCTTCCCCGCTGCGGAGGGGCGCGTCTATTTCGTCGGCGGATTCGCCGCGACCTATCTGCGCTGGGGCAATGTCGTGCTGATCCCGATCCGGCTCGGCGTCGGCTGGCGGCAGGGCGTCAACATCGGCTATATGAAGTTCAGCCATAAATCGAACTGGTTCCCGCTATAAGCTGGCACGCATCCCCGCTGCCGCGCCGCCTCGAACGGATGCGGACGGCTTTGCGCTGGGTGCTGGCGGCGGCATATCTGGCGGCGGGGGTGCTGCATCTGCGCTTTCCCGCGCCGTTCCTCGGCATCACGCCGGCGTGGGTGCCCTACCCGCAGCAGGTGATCGCCTTCACCGGCGTGTGCGAGATCCTCGGCGCGATCGGGCTGTGCACGCCCCGGCTGCGGCGGTTCGCGGGAGTGATGCTGGCGCTCTACGCGGTGTGCGTGTTTCCCGCCAACGTGAAACACGCGGTCGACTATTTCACGCTCGGGCGCGGCGGGTTGAGCCTGTGGTATCATGTGCCGCGCCTGCTGCTCCAGCCGTTGATCGTGTGGTGGGCGCTGTTCGCCGGCTGCGTGATCGACTGGCCGCTGCGCGCGCACAGCTATCCGCGCGCGTCCGTGCTGCGCTAAAGCCCCCCTCCGTTCGTGCCGAGCGAAGTCGACGCACCGCCCCCGAGCATGTGCGTCGACTTCGCTCGGCACGAACGGGTTAGAAGGTACGCTACGCGCCGCATTAAACATGGACCCACGCGCCCGCGCCGATTAGGGGTGCGCGCTTCCTACGCAGCATGTGGACACGGGATTTGGCGAACGTAGCGGTGATCGGCGCCCAATGGGGCGATGAGGGCAAGGGCAAGATCGTCGACTGGCTGGCGGAACGCGCCGATGTCGTCGTGCGCTTCCAGGGCGGGCACAATGCCGGCCACACGCTGGTCGTTGGCGAGGCGGTGTACAAACTGTCGCTGCTGCCCTCGGGCATCGTGCGCGGCACGCCCTCGGTGATCGGCAACGGCGTGGTGCTCGATCCGTGGGCGCTCAAGGCCGAGGTCGAGAAGCTGCGCGGCCAGGGCGTGACGATCACGCCCGACACGCTGATGGTCGCCGATACCTGCGCGCTGATCCTGCCGTTGCACCGCGATCTCGACGGGCTTCGCGAGGATGCGAGCGGCGCGGGCAAGATCGGCACGACGCGGCGCGGCATCGGCCCGGCCTATGAGGACAAGGTCGGCCGGCGCGCGATCCGGGTGTGCGATCTCGCGCACCTCGACGATCTCGGGCCGCAGCTCGACCGGCTGACCGCGCATCACGACGCGTTGCGCGCAGGCTTCGGCGAGCCGCCGATCGACCGCGACGCGTTGCTCGCCGAATTGCGTGAGATCGCCGGCTTCGTGCTGCCGTTCGCGCGGCCGGCGTGGCGCGACCTCAACGCGGCGCGCGAACGCGGCCGTCGCATCCTGTTCGAGGGCGCGCAGGGCGTGCTGCTCGATGTCGATCACGGCACCTATCCGTTCGTCACCTCCTCGAACACGATCGCGGGGACGGCGGCGGGTGGCTCGGGGCTCGGGCCGGCGGCGGTGGGCTTCGTGCTCGGCATCGCCAAGGCATACACCACACGCGTTGGCTCCGGTCCGTTCCCGACCGAACTGACCGATGAGACCGGCGAGCGCCTCGGCCAGCGCGGGCATGAGTTCGGCACCGTCACCGGGCGCAAGCGGCGCTGCGGCTGGTTCGATGCGGTGCTGTTGCGGCAGTCGGCGGCGGTCGGTGGGATCACCGGCATCGCGCTCACCAAGATCGACGTGCTCGACGGGTTCGAGGAAGTGAAGATCTGCACCGGCTACAGGCTCGGCGATCAGATGCTCGACTATTTCCCCGCCCATGCCGCCGATCAGGCGAAGGTCGAGCCGGTGTACGAGACGATGCCCGGCTGGAGCGAATCGACAGCGGGCGCGCGAAGCTGGGCGGAACTGCCCGCTCAGGCGATCAAATACATCCGCCGCATCGAAGAACTGATCCGTTGCCCGGTCGCGCTGGTCTCCACCAGCCCCGAGCGTGAGGATACCATTCTCGTGCGTGATCCGTTCGCGGACTGAACGCATGCGAATGCGCCCGGCGGTGGTGACCGCCGGGCGCGCGTCGCCTTAGCGGCGGTGCTTCTTCGTCTTGGTGGTGCTCGACGTGGTGTTCGTCGTCGACGTCGTATCACCGGTGGTGCCGGTGGTGCTTGCCGAGTCGCCCGTGGTGGTGCCGGTGGTCGACGTCGAATCGGATGAGGTCGACGGGGTGGCCGGCATCGTCGAATCCGGGGTCGTCGGCGTGGTGCCGGTCGTGCCGCCGGGCATCGTCTGACTGCCGGTCGTTCCCATCGAGCCAGTGCCGCCGGTGGTGCCGCCGGTCGTTGTGCCGGTCTGCGCGAACGCCGCGGTCGACAATCCCAGTGCGGCAACCGCCAAGATCATGGTCTTACGCATCGTATCTCTCCTTATACGCCCGACTGCTGCCAGGCTCGGGAGATAGAACGCACGCGAACGACGATCGAATCTCGACAGACCGTTATATTGCAACGCTCTGACGAATACTTCCGATCGCCTGTCCGACCTGGTGGGCAATCATGCTCCGCACTGTGCGCGGTGCAGCAACTTCTGGTCGGCGAGCACCAGCGCCACCATCGCCTCCACCACCGGCACGCCGCGAATACCGACGCACGGATCGTGGCGACCCTTGGTGCGGATTTCGGTCGCGTCGCCTTCGCGCGTGATCGTCGGCACCGGCGTCAGGATCGAACTGGTCGGCTTGAACGCGACGCGCAGGCGCACGGGCTGGCCGGTGGCGATGCCGCCGGCGATGCCGCCGGCATGATTCGCCGCGAACATCGGCCCGTCCTCACCCGGCGCCATCGCATCGGCGTTCTGCTCACCGGTGAGCGCGGCGGCGGCGAACCCGTCGCCGATCTCGACGCCTTTCACCGCGTTGATGCTCATGCACGCCGCCGCCAGTTCCGAATCGAGCTTGGCATAGAGCGGCGCGCCCCAGCCGGCGGGCACGCCGGTCGCCTCGCACGCCACCACCGCGCCGAGCGACGATCCCGCCTTGCGCGCATCGTCGACCAGCGTCTCCCAGCGCGCCGCGGCCTGCGCATCGGGGCAGAAGAACGGGTTGTTGCCGATCTCAGCGGCATCGAAATTGGCATAGTCGATCGCGTCGCCGCCGATCGCCTCGACCCAGGCGAGGATCGCCACCTCGGGAATCACTGCGCGCGCCACCGCGCCGGCCGCGACGCGCGACGCAGTCTCGCGCGCCGACGAGCGCCCGCCGCCGCGATAGTCGCGGAAGCCGTATTTCGCGTCATAGGCGTAATCGGCATGGCCGGGCCGATAGGCGAGCGCGACCTCCAAATAATCCTTCGATCGCTGGTCGACATTCTCGATCATCAGGCTGATCGGCGTGCCGGTGGTGCGACCTTCGAACACGCCCGAGAGGATGCGGACCTGATCCGGCTCCTGCCGCTGCGTGGTGAAGCGCGAGGTGCCGGGGCGACGCTTGTCGAGAAACGGCTGCACGTCCGCCTCGCTGAGCGCGATGCCCGGCGGGCACCCGTCGACGACCGCGCCGATCGCCGGGCCATGCGATTCGCCCCAGGTGGTGAACCGGAAGACGCGTCCGAAGGTGTTGAAGCTCATGCTTATACCAGCGCGATATCCGGTGCGTCCTCGGCCTTCATGCCGATCACGTTGTAGCCCGCGTCGACATGGTGCGTCTCCCCGGTCACGCCGCTCGCCAAGTCGCTGAGCAGGTACAGCCCCGCGCCGCCGACATCCTCGATCGTCACGTTGCGCTTCAAGGGCGAGTTCAGCTCGTTCCACTTCAGGATCAGGCGGAAGTCGCCGATCCCGGAGGCGGCGAGCGTCTTGATCGGGCCGGCGGAGATCGCGTTGACGCGGATATTGTCGCGGCCGAGATCGACCGCGAGATATTGCACGCTCGTCTCCAGCGCGGCCTTGGCGACGCCCATCACATTGTAATGCGGGATCACCTTCTCCGCGCCGTAATAGCTGAGCGTCAGCAGCGCGCCGCCGTTCGGCATCATCGCCGCGGCCCTTTGCGCCACCGCGACGAACGAATAGACCGAGACGTTCATGGTCAGCAGGAAATTGTCGAGGCTGGTGTCCATGAAGCGGCCGCGCAGCTCGTTCTTGTCGGAAAAGCCGATCGCGTGGACGACGAAGTCGATCGTCGGCCATTCCTTGGCCAGTTCCGCGAAGGTCGCATCGAGCGCGGGCATGTCCGAAACGTCGCAGTCGAACAGCCGCGCCACGCCGAGTTGCTCGGCGAGCGGGCGCACGCGCTTCTCCATCGCTTCGCCCTGATAGCTGAACGCCAGTTCCGCGCCGGCCTCGCTCAGCTTCTTGGCGATCCCCCAGGCGAGCGAGCGATCGTTGGCGAGCCCCATGATCAGCCCGCGCTTGCCCTTCATCAATTCGTTCACGACGATTACGTCCCTGTTGCAGCACCTGTTGGCGGTGTCTCTACTCCCGCTTTGGGCGGTTCCGCCAGTGCCGCGTTGAGATGTGCGCCGAACACGATGCCCAGGCCCACCAGAAAGAAGAACAGCAAGGTGATGATGACCCCGGCGAGGCTGCCGTAGGTAAGGTCGTAACTGGCGAGATTGGCAAGCACCACCGGCAGCAGCGCGGTGATCGACAGCCACCATGCGGTGGTGAACAGCGCGCCCGGCCATTCGGGCGAACCGCCGGTGAAGCGATATTTGGAGGGCGTGACCGCGACGAACAGCATGTAGAGCGCAAGGAACATGACGAGGCCGGGGATCGCGCGCGAAAGGCCGATCCAACCCGCCAGATCCTGTGCGAACGGCAGCAACGTATAGATGAACTGCTCCGCCGCGACGAGCACGCCCTGGATGAGGAACGACAGCACCGCGAGGAACACCGAGGCGAGGATCACCGCCATCGAACTCAGCCGGTAATGCCAGAACGGCTTGGTCGATTTGACGCCGTAGGCGCGGCGGAAAATGTCGCGGATCGTCTCGACGAAGCTGCCGACGCTCCACAGCGCCACCAGCCCGCCCAGCCACGCGAGCGAACTGCCGCTGCGCGCCTGCAACACATGCGCGATCGGATCGCGCAGCAGATCGGCGACGGACGCCGGCAGGACGTGCAGGAACGACGCCACCGCGCGCTGCGTCTCCGCGCTCTGGCCGAGCAGCGAGGCGATGACGGCGGCAAGGATGAAGAACGGGAACACCGTCAGCAACGCCAGATAAGCGAGGTTGCCGGCATGGATGAACCCGTCCGACAACACGCCCAGCACGACGCGCTTGACGATCAGCCACGCATAAGTGAGCCGCTTGAACCCGACCGGCACGTCCTCGGGCTTGAGCCCGATGCCTTCCTCGCCATGTATCCCACGTTCTTCCGGCGAGAATGGCGAGATTTGCGACATGCGGGACTAGACGCCCAGATTGCCGCGCGGGTTCCTTTTGTCCTGGTCTTTCCAGCTCTGCACGAATTCGACCAGCGCATCGTCCCCGACCGGCAGATCGACCATCAGCGTCACCAGTTGATCGCCGCGCCCGCTGCCGTCCGCCTTGTGGAACCCACGCCCGCGCAGCCGCAGCGTCTTGCCCGAGGTCGAGCCCTTGGGGACGGTGAGCATCACCGCGCCCTCGACGGTTGGCACGCGCACAGCGGCGCCGAGCACGGCTTCGGACAAGCTGATCGGCAGATCTAGCCGGACGTTGTCGCCGTCGCGCGTGAAGAAGCGGTGCGGCTGGATCTCGATCTTGACGATGCCGTCGCCCGCGCCGCCCGGCCCGACCTGCCCCTTGCCGGCAAGCCGCATCTGCGCGCCGTCCTCGAGATTGGCGGGCAGCTTGAGGTCGATCGTCTTGCCGTCGGCGAGCGTGATCCGCTGCGGGGCGAGCGTCGCCGCATCGACGAACGGCACCTTCAGTTCATAGACGACGTTCGGTCCCTTGGGCTGCGGTCGCCGCCCGAAACCGCCGAAGCCGCTTGCGAACCCTCCGCCACCGCCGCCACGCCCGCCGAACAGCCCTTCGAACAGGTCGCTGGCGTCGCCGCCGAACTCGAACCCGCCTTCGGACGGGCGGAAGCCCCCACCCGGATGCATGCCGCCGCCACCTCCGCCGCCGAAGCCGAACGGCGCGGCGGGGTTGCCGTCGCCGTCGATCTCGCCGCGATCGAAGCGCGCGCGCTTGTCCTTGTCGTTGAGCAGGTCATAGGCCTGCGTCACTTGGCTGAACCGCTCGGCCGCCTTGGGATTGTCCTTGTTGCGGTCCGGATGCAGTTCCTTCGCGAGCTTGCGATAGGCTTTCTTGATGTCGGCCTCGCCGGCGTCTCGCGCCACGCCCAGCGTCTGATATGGATCGGCCACGTTCGTCCCCGGTTGATGATGCATGATATGTGGGGAGGATTTGTCCCCGGTGCAATTCTACGACGTATTTACCCAAACCGCTCGTCCTGAGTAGCTGCCGAGTAGCCCGTAGGGCGTATCGAGGTAGCGTATCGAAGGACAGGCCTCACGCGATCACCGGTGCTTCGATACGGGCTCTCGATACGGCTTCGCCTACTCGATCCCTACTCGGCACGAACGGTTCAGGGTTTTCCGCCCAATCAAGCCGCGACATCCTCCATCTCGGGTGCGACGTCGACGCTGACGTCGAGCTTCTGCGCGCCCGCACCCAGCACGATGCCGTCGATCGGCGCGATGTCGCCGTAATCGCGGCCGACCGCCATGATGATATGGTCGTTCGCCATCCAGATGCCGTTGGTCGGATCGAGCCCGACCCAGCCGATCCGCGCGCCGCACCACAACAGCACCCACGCGTGCGTCGCATCCGCGCCGACCAGCCGCTTCTTGCCGGGCGGCGGAAGCGTGCGGATATAGCCCGACGCATACGCCGCAGGCAGCCCGGCGGTGCGCAGCCCCGTAATCATGATCTGCGCAAGATCCTGGCAGACGCCCGCGCGCTTGACGAAGGCCTCGTGCGGGGAGGTGTCGATCAGCGTGGCTTCGGGATCGAACCTGAACTCGCGGCGGATACGCTGGCACAGCGCCATCCCCGCCTCCAGCGCGCCGCGCCCTGGATCGAGATCGAGCGCGCACCAGTCGCCGATCTCGCGGTCGAGCGCGATGCGCGGGGACGGGAACAGATAGGCAGCCGGCCCGGCGGCGGAGGGGTCGCGGCTCAGCCGGGCGGCTTCCGCCACCTGCGCGAGCGTCGGATCATCGGCGGCTGGCACCGGCGCGGGACGATCGACCACGACGCGCGAGATGCTCTCGATCGACAGGAACTTCACCGGCTCCTCGACCACCAGCCGCATGACGTTGGCGAGCCCGCCCTCGGCACGGGTCGGATAGGTGCGGCTGGACGGCGAGATCACCAGCCGATAGTCGAGCAGCTCCTGCCCCGGCCACGCCACTGGCTTCAGGCGCAGGTTGCAGCGTGCGAACTTGGCCGATCCCGAATAGTCGAAGCGCGTGATGTGGCTGATATCGTAGATCATGCGAGCGTCATGCCCGCCGCGCGCAGCGGCTCCGCGCCTTGCAGGAAATAGCGCCGCGCCACCGCGTCCGACAGCGCGTAGAGCCGGCGCTCGACGCTCCGCAGCACCGGCTCGCTCAGCCGCGCCGCGCTTGCGGTCAGAACGCCCGCAAGCAGCGCGTTCGCCTGCGCCTGCTGGTCCTCCTCCATGCCGTCGTCGCCGAGCACGGGGAGCGCACGTAAGTGCTCGACGATCCGCTCGATCTGGAACGCGAGGCTGCGCGGATTGCCCGGATCGAGCGCGACGAGATCGACCACCGGCACGCGCGCGATCCCCGTCAGATACCGCTGGCGATAGCTGATCTGGCTGTCGGCAAGGTCGAGCAGCGTCGACAGATCGTCGAGCCCGGTGCCCGCCATGCCGAACGTGGGGACGGCACGCGCCATCGTCAGCGCACGTTCGATCCGGCGGCCGAGATCGTGGAACCGCCACGCGGCCGTGCGCCCCATATGCTCCGCCGACAGCCCGGCAAGCGCGGCGTAGCGGCGTTGCAGCGAGCCGGTGCGGTCAAGCATGCCGCCGCGCGTCGGATAGGGCGCATCGAGCAGCCGGATGAAGTCCGCCGCGAGCCGGTCGCGCGAGCCCTTGCCGATCCCGCGCGCGAGCCGGTTGACCGCACGCACGCTGTGCGTCTCCTCGCCCTCCAGCGCGGTGCGGGCGAACTGGATGAGGTCGGCGCGCTTGAGGCTGGCGGGCTTGGGCGCGCCGCCGCCGTTCACCACCAGCGCCACCAGCCGCCCGAGCGTCTCCGGCCCGAGCGCGCCGCCGGCATCGGCGTCGATCGAATTGCCGAGCATCACGCGAATGATGTTGAGCAGCGCCTCGCCGCGTTCGAGATAGCGCCCCAGCCAGAAGAAATTGTCGGCCACCCGGCTCGGCAGCGTGCCCGGATTGCGGCGGATCTGCACGGTATCCAGCGCCGGCAGCAACGACACCGCATCGACCGGCTCCGGCCCGTGGATCGCGACATCGGCCGACCAGGTGCCCTCGCCCATCACCGAGGCGCGCACGTCGGGCTCCGCGCCGATCCGTGCGAAGCCGCCGGGCAGCACCGTCCAGGAGCCGTCGGCCCCGCGCGCCGCGAACACGCGCAAGGTGAACGGGCGCGGCACCAGCCCCGCCTCGGTGACCACCGGCATGGTCGACAGCCGCACGATCTCCTGCCCGACATAATCCTGCGGGCGCGAGGCCATGTCGGCGAGCAGCCGCTTGCGCGCGCCACCGGTGATCTCCGCGCCGGGCAGCGGCCTCAGGCCATCCATGCCGAGCGGTTTGACGCCGAACGCCGGGCCGATCAGCAGATTGTCGAAATCCTCGATCACGGTGGCGCAAGCCCGCGCCTGCCCGCACCACCACGTCGCGATATTGGGGAGGATCAGGTCGCGCCCGGTCTCGCGCGCGCAGATGCGCGGCAGGAACGCCGCGAACGCCGCCGATTCGGGCACGCCCGCACCCGGCGCATTGGCGATGACGGTGTTGCCAGCCGCCATCACGTCGATCAGCCCCGGCACCCCGATCTGCGAGTGCGAATCGAACGCGAGCGGATCGAGCAGGCGCGGATCGATCCGGTGCCACAAGGCGTCGATCCGCTTCAATCCGCCGATCGTGCGGACGTAGAGCTTGTCCTCCAAAGCGGCGAGATCGGCCCCTTCCACGAACAGGAAGCCGAGATAGCGCGCGAGGTGCGCCTGTTCGGCATAGGAGATGCTGTAGCGCCCCGGCGTGAGCAGTCCGATGCGCGGCTCGGCGCGCTCGCAGGCGGCGGCGAGCCCGTCACGGAAAGCGGCGAAGAACGGCGCATGCCGCTCGATATTGAGCCTGGCCTGAAGCCCGCCGAACGCGCGGCTGACCGCCAGTCGGTTCTCCAGCGCATAGCCCGCGCCGGTCGGTCCACGTAAGTGATCGGACAGCACGCGCCACTCGCCGGTCGGCCCGCGCCCGAGATCGAACGCGACGAAATGGAGGTGCCTGCCCCCGGGTGGTGCGAGCCCTGCCATCGGCCGCAGGAAATAGGGGCTGCCGGCGACGAGCGCGGCGGGGATCAGCCCCTTCTCGACCAGCTTGGCCTCACCGTAGAGATCGGCGACGACATGTTCGAGCAACTCCGCGCGCTGAACGATGCCGGCGGCGATGTGCGCCCATTCCCCGGCCTCGATCAGCAGCGGCACGGGGGAGAGCGGCCACGGCCGCTCCTCGGTCTCGCCGGCGATGCGGAAGCCCGTGCCGATATCCTCGGCATGGTGCTGGACGCGTTCGCGCGCGTTCGCGAGATCGTCGCCGCCGACGGTGGCGATCTCCTCGAGCATCGCCGCCCACGCCGCGTTGTCGCGGTCGTCGCACAGCACGTCGCCGGCGGGCCCCTTGGCGCAATAGTCCGCGATCCAGCGGTGCGCGTGAACCGACGCGTCGAGCAGGCTCGTCGCGGTCAGCGTCGGCACGGCGGCTTGGCCCCTCTGGCAGCGCGGAAGATCACGAACCCTATCATAGCTGGCGCGGGCGCTCCCACAAAGCCGGGGCTTGCGCAACCGGCTTCACAAATCCGGCAGCACCTGATCGGCCACGCCCCAGCCGGCGAGCGCACGGCTGCCGGCGCGCTCGATCAGCGTGGGCGCGTCGCGCACGCTCCACAGGTTGGCGCGGTCGATCTCACGCAGTTCCGCCCAGCTTACCGGCACCGCGACCGGCGCGCCGGCGCGCGCGCGTGCCACATAGGGCAGCACCGCGGTCGCGCCGCGCTGGTTGCGCAGCCAGTCGATGAAGATGCGATCCTTGCGCTTGGCCTTGGACATGGTGGCGACGAACCGCTCGGGCTCGCCCACGGCAAGCGCGCGCGAGAAGCGGTCGGCGAAATCCTTCACCGCCGGCCATTCCGCTTGGGGGCTGAGCGGCACGACGACATGCACGCCCTTGCCGCCCGACAGCATCGCGAAGCTGACAAGACCGATCTCGGCGAGGTGTTCCTTCAAATCCTCCGCCGCCTTACGCACCACATCGAAGCCGAGCCCCTCGTCGGGGTCGAGATCGAACACCATGCGATCGGGCTGTTCGAGCGTGGCGACCGACGATCCCCAGCCGTGAAACTCGATCGTGCCCATCTGCACGCACGCGACGAGGCCGTCGGCATCGTCGACATAGAGGTAATTCTCGGTCGAGCCGTCCTTCTCGAGGATCGGCACCTGATGGACATGGTCGCCGAAGCTGCCCGCGTCGTGCTTCTGGAAGAAGCACGCCTTGCCGCGCCCTTGCGGGCAGCGCACCAGGCTGATCGGGCGATTGCCCGCCCACGGCAGCATGACTGCGGAGACCTGCGCGTAATAATCGGCGAGATCGCCCTTGGTGACGTCCGAATCCGGGAAGATCAGCCGTTCGCGGCTGCTGACCGTGACGTGGATTTCGGGGGTTTGAGGCTGTTCCGCTTTCGCCACCTCGGGTGCGGCGGAGAGTGGGACCGGAACTTCCGCCACCACCTCACTCGCCGGCTTGTCCTCGCGCAGGCCGATGAAACTCGGGTGGCGCAGCACGCCGTCGGGCGTCGTCTCGGTAAATGCCACCTCCGCAACCAGCTTGGGCGATACCCAGTGGGCGCCGCGCACCATCGCGCGCGGGGCGGTGACGGTCGCGGTCTTGCGTTCGATGCGGGCGAGCTTCGCGGTCAGATCCTCGTGCAGCGCGGCGTCGAAGCCGGTGCCGACCTTGCCCGCATAGATCAGTCCGTCGGGCGTGTTCAGCCCGAGCAGCAGCGAGCGGAAGCCGCGCTTCTTCTCGGACGGCAGCCAGCCGACGATGACGAACTCCTGCCGCCGGATGCACTTGATCTTGAGCCAGTCGGTCGTCCGCTTGCCGCGATACGGCGCATCGGCCCGTTTCGACACGACGCCTTCATAGCCTTCGCGGCACATCGTTTCGAACAGTTGCTCGCCCGAGCCGACGATATGCTCGGAATATTGCAGCCGCGCATCCGTACCCGCGAGCAGCGGACGCAGCCGTTCCTTGCGCTCGATATTGGGCAGCTTGGTCAGATCCTCGCCGTCGAGGTCGAGCAGGTCGAACGCGAAGAACGTCATCTCCCCGCCCGCCGAGATCGCATCCTTGAGCGTGGAGAAATCAGGCCGCCCGTCCTTGAACGCCACGATCTCGCCGTCGATCAGCGCATCGCCGACGTCAAGCCCGGCGGCCGCCTCGGCGATGCCGGGGAACTTGTCGGTCCAGTCGAGCCCGCTGCGGGTGAACACCTTGGCCGTGCCGTTCGCGACGGCGACGAGCGCGCGGTAGCCGTCGTACTTCACCTCGTGCAGCCAGCCGCTGCCGGTCGGCACAGAATCGACCAAGGTGCAGAGTTGCGGCTCGCGGAACCCGACGTCGCCCCGGCGGAGGCCGGGGCCGCTGCGGGGCTTGGTCGCGCGCTGGCCACTGGCCGGCCCCGGCCTGCGGGGTTCCCGCAAAGTGTTACTTTGCGGGCTGCCCCTCCGCCGGGGCGACGACTTTGGTTTCAATCCCTCCGCAATCTCCGCCATGGTGCGGCCGGTCTTCACGCTGGTCAGCGCCGTCTCGACGAGCGCGTCGGTCGCGCCCGCGTCTGCATCATCGATCTTGCGCAACAGCCAGTTCTCGGCCTTCTCCTTGCCGCGCGGCTTGAGGCGGATCAGCAGCCATTCGCCCTTCATCCGCTCGCCATCGAGCACGAAGTGGAGATGCCCCTTCTCGATATCCTTGGCCGATTTGCCCGCGACCGGCGCCCAGGTGCCGTCGTCCCACAGCATCACCGTGCCGCCGCCATATTCGCCCTTGGGGATCGTCCCCTCGAAATCGGCGTAGGAGAGCGGGTGATCCTCGGTGCGAACCGCCAGCCGCTTCTCGTTCGGGTCGAGGCTCGGCCCGCGCGTGACGGCCCAGCTTTTGAGCACGCCGTCGACTTCGAGGCGGAAATCCCAGTGCAGCCGCGTCGCGTCGTGCTTCTGGACCATGAAGCGGTTGCCATTTCCAGGCGCGAGCGTGCCGGCGGGCTCCGCCGTCTTCGCGAAGTCTCGCTTGGCGTTGTAGCGGGCGAGGGGGTCGGTCGACATGCGCGCCTACTCCGTCACCCCAGCGCAAGCTGGGGTCTTCTCGGGGAGAGCGCACGGCCTGCCGCGAGAGACCCCAGCGTGCGCTGGGGTGACGCGTGGAGCCATTCCTCTCGTCGCCCCGGCGCAGGCCGGGGCCGCTGTGTGGCTGGGCGGGCGTTTCGCCCGAAACGTGACGGCCCCGGCCTGCGGCGGGGCGACGGATCGCGGGCTATGCACGTTTCTTTGCCGCCGGTTTGCGCGCCGGTGCCTTCTTCGCGGGCGCCTTCTCCGCCGCCGCACCGCCACGCGCCTCGACCGATTTCTTGAGCGCGGCCATCAGATCGACCACGTTCGAACCGCCCTTTCTGGGCGCGTCGCCCTCGGTATCCTCGATGATCTTGCCGCCCTTGGCCTTGCGCTTGCGTTCGACCAGTTCCTTCAGCGCGTCGACATAGCGATCGTGGAACTCCTGCGGGTGGAACGGCCCCGATTTCTTCGAGATCAACGTCTCGGCCAGGTCGAGCAGGTCGTCGTCGGGCTTACCCTCGGGAATGTCGCGGAAATAGCCCTGCGCCTTGTTGACCTCATCGGCATAGCGCAACGTCTCCAGCACCATGCCGCGCCCGCACGGCTTCAGGCTGACGACATATTCGCGCCCGCGCATCGCAAGCTGGCCAAGGCCAACCTTCTTGGTGCGCCTGAGCGCCTCGCGCAGCACGATGAACGCCTCCTCGGCGAGATCGTCTGCGGGCACCACGAAATACGGCTTCTCGTAATAGAGCACGTCGATATCGGACGCATCGACGAATTGGGTCAGTTCGAGCGTCTTCTTCGATTCGAGCTTCACCGCGTCGATCTCGTCTTGTTCGAGCAGCACGTACTCGCCTTTCTCGAACTCGAAACCCTTCATGATCTCGTCAGTGTCGACCGGGCCGACGCCGGTGACGACCTTCTCGTAATGGATCGGCTTGCCGGTCGGCTCGTGGATTTGCTTGAAGCTTATTGCCGCGCCCGATTTGGTGGCGCTGTAGATCTCCACCGGGATCGAGACGAGCGCGAGGCGGATCTGCCCCTGCCAATATGCGCGTGCCGCCATCTGCCGGTTCCTTTCGCCCACGAAACCGATTCAATGTGTGGCGCGCGGAGTCGTTCCGTCCGCTCGCCCGCGACCCGCTCGCGCGCCTCTCCTCCCGTTCGTGCTGGGCGAAGTCGAAGCACGTGCCCCATGAGCGATGGCGTGCGCGGCACGTCCTTCGACTTCGCTCAGGACGAACGGTGTAGGAGGTTACACACGGGCCGTTCACGCGTTAAAGCCGCAGGATGAGCACCGATCCCTTCACCCTGTTCGACGCCTGGTACGCCGAGGCACGCGCGAGCGAGATCAACGATTCGAACGCGATGGCGCTCGCCACCGCCGATACGGACGGTCGTCCGGCGGTGCGGATGGTGCTGCTGAAAGGGCATGGGCGCGATGGCTTCGTGTTCTACACCAACCGGCAGAGCCGCAAGGCGGGCGATCTCGCCACCAATATGCAGGCCGCGTTGCTGTTCCACTGGAAGTCGCTGCGCCGCCAGATCCGCATCGAAGGCGCGGTGTCGCAGGTGACGGATGCGGAGAGCGACGCCTATTTCGCCACGCGCGGGCGCGATTCGCAGCTTGGCGCCTGGGCGTCGGACCAGTCGCGCCCGCTCGACGCGCGCGAGACGTTCGAGGCGCGTTTCGCCAAGATGGAGGCGCGTTTCGCCGGCGGCGAGGTGCCGCGCCCGCCGCATTGGGGTGGCTATCGCGTCACGCCCGATCGCATCGAATTCTGGCAGGATCGGGCGCACCGTCTCCACGAACGCCGGCTGTTCACCCGTACCGATGGCGGCTGGGACGAGGGCCTGCTCTACCCGTGAGCGGCACGATGCCCCTCGCCACGCGCGGCGCGCTCGCCAGCGTTGCGACGGCGTGCTTCCTGCTCGCGCTGAAGGGCTATGCGGCGTGGGCGACCGGCTCGGTGGCGATGCTCGGGTCGCTCGCCGACACCGCGCTCGATCTCGTCGCCTCGTGCGTCACGCTCTACGGCGTGCATCTCGCCGCGATTCCGGCCGATCACGATCATCGCTACGGCCACGGCAAGGCCGAGGCGCTCGCCGCCTTGTTCCAGGTCGCGTTGATCGCGGTGTCGGCGGTCGGCATCGCGGGGCAAGCGATGCGCCAGTTCGGCGCGCCCGCCGCGACGCATGACGCAGGCACCGGCATCGGCGTGTCGATTGCTGCGATCGTCGTGACGCTCGCGCTGGTGGCGTACCAACGGCGCATCATCGCGCAGACCGGCTCGGTCGCGGTCAGCGCGGACAACGTGCATTATCAGTCGGACCTGCTGCTCAACGTGTCGGTGATCGTCGCCTTGGTGCTCGATCAGGTGCTGCACATCCGCGGCGCGGACCCGGTGTTCGGGGTGCTGATCGCGCTGTGGCTCGGCTGGGGGGCGCTGCGTTCGGCAGGGAGCGCGATCGATCTGCTGATGGACAAGGAATGGCCGGTCGAGGAACGCGACCGGCTGATCGCGCTCGTCGCCGATCACCCCGAACTGCGGGGCTTGCACGATATCCGCACGCGCCGCTCGGGCACGCGCGATTTCGTCCAGTTCCATATGTACGTCGCGCCCGAGATGACCGTGGCCGACGCGCATGAGGTGGTCGAAGCGATCGAGGAGCGCATCCACGCCGCTTTCCCCAATACCGACGTGCTGATCCATGTCGATCCCGGCTGGCTGCTCGACGCCGACAACCCGCTGATCGAACCCGATGTCATCGCCAGCCCCAAGGAGCGCGCATGAGACTGCCCTTCACCCAGATCGACGCTTTCGCGACCCAGACGTTCGAGGGCAATCCGGCGGCGGTGATGCCGCTGACCGACTGGCTCGATGACGACACGCTGTTGCGCATCGCGGCCGAGAACAATCTGTCTGAAACCGCCTTCCTCGTCCCCGACGACAGCGGCGAGAGCGAGTTCGAGCTGCGCTGGTTCACCCCCACCAACGAGGTGGTGATGTGCGGCCACGCCACGCTGGCGAGCGGCCATTATGTGCTGTCCAGTGACAGCAACCTGACCTCGGTCCGCTTCCGTACGCGCAAGGCGGGTATCCTGTCGGTCGCGCGCGCGGGCGGCGGGTATGAACTGGCGCTCCCGGTCTGGGCGCCGACGCCCAAGCCGCTGCCCGAGATCGTGGCCGCACTCGGCGTGGACACCGTGGTCGAGACCCTGTGGCACGAACATCGCTACGGGCTCGTCATCCTTGAAACTGAGGCGCAGGTGCGCGCGGTCGCGCCTGATTTCCGCAAGCTCGCCGCCGAGGGCGACTGGCTCACCATCGTCAGCGCGCCGGGCGACACGACCGATATCGTCAGCCGCGCGTTCGCGCCGGGCGGCGGCATCGACGAGGATCCGGTGACGGGATCGGCACATGCGGTGGCGGTGCCCTATTGGGCCAAGCGGCTCGGCCGCGACCGCTTCACCGCCTGGCAGGCGAGCGCACGCGGCGGCCGGCTCGACTGCACGCTCGACGGGGACCGGGTCGTGCTGGGCGGCAATTGCGTGACGGTGATCGAGGGGACGTTCTTCCTGTGAAATCGGCGCTCGCCGACGACGAGATCGCGCGGCGCATGCCGTTGTGGTGCGCGTTGGCGGAGCTGTACCTCGATACCGACATGCCCGAAGTCTGGATTCCCGCCATTGCCGGCGTGATCCTCCGGGATGGATGGAGCCTCGAAGCCGCCGATCACGCGCTGCGCTGGGACGTGCGGCCTGCCTTCTGGCGCAATCTTGTCGCGATGGCGGGCGAATGGGCGGGCTCGCCCGACGACCATGTGCGCGAGCGCGTCCTCCTGGCGCGAGAGCCGGCCGGTCTGAAACGGCTGCTGTTCGGGCGAGACCGCTTCATGCCGCCCTACTGGCCGGAGATAACAGCCGAGGTGAAACGGCTCCGCAGCGGCGGTGGCAGCCTGTTGAACGCTATACCGGGATAATCTCTCGTCTTTTCCGGTGTGGCGGGCGCGCCGACATGGCGGCTCGAACAACACGGAGCGTCTCCCAATGCGCATATACCTTACCGGCGCGACCGGCTTCATCGGCTCGCGGATCGTGCCCGAACTCCTCGCGGCCGGGCATCAGGTGCTCGGCCTCACCCGCTCCGACGCGGGCGCGCGATCGCTCGAAGCGGCCGGGGCGGAGGCGTACCGCGGTACGCTCGAAGATCCCGCCGGGCTCGCCGCCGGGGCGGAGAGCGTCGATGCGGTGATCCACACCGCGTTCGATCACGACTTCGCCAACTTCGTCGCCAATTGCGAGAAGGACGCGCGCATCATCGCCGCGCTGGGCGAGGTGCTCAAGGGCTCGGACCGGCCGCTGCTCATCACCTCGGGCGTCGGCATGGGCACCACCGTGCCCGGCCAGCCCGCGACCGAGGCCGGGTACGCGGCCGAGAACCCAAACTCGCGCGTGCTGTCGGAGAAGACCGGCGTCACCCTGCTCGACGCCGGGGTGAACGTGTCGGCGATGCGGCTGCCGCAGGTCCACGACACCGTAAAACAGGGCCTCGTCTCGCCGTATATCGAGGCGTCGCGCGCGGCCGGGGTTGCCGGATATGTCGGCGACGGAGCGAATCGCTGGCCGGCGGCGCATGTCGATGATGTGGCCAGGCTCTATGCGCTGGCGATCGCCGCCGCCACGCCGGGCGCGCGCTACCATGCGGTCGACGAGGAAGGCGTGAGCGCACGCGCCATCGCCGAGGCGGTCGCGGCCGGGCTCGGCGTGCCGGCGCGCGCGCTCAGCCCTGAGGAGGTGCAGGCGCATTACGGCTGGCTCGGCATGTTCCTGGGGCTGGACATGCCCGCATCGAGCGCGTGGACGCGCCGGACACTGGGGTGGCAGCCGAGCGGGCCGGGCATGCTCGCCGACCTCGCAGCGATGGACTTCACGGCCGGACGATAAACACCCGTTCACCCCGAGCGAAGTCGAGGGGCCGCGCAGGTGTCTCGACTTCGCTCGACACGGACGGTTCCGACCCGCTACGCCGCGACCAGCGTGCGTTCGGTTTCCTCGATCCAGCCGCCGCCGAGCACGCGCTCGCCCGCGTACAGCACCGCCGCCTGCCCCGGTGCGACGCCATATTCGGGCGCGTCGAAGCGCACCGTGTCGCCGTCGAGCCGCGCCGGCACCGGCTTTGCGAGCGAGCGAACCTTAGCGGTGAGCGGCCCGGCGAAGTCGCCGCCCAACCAGTTGATCCCCGACAGCCGCGCCGCGCCCACGCCAAGCGCGGTACGCGGGCCGACCACCACCTGCCGGGCGGCTGCATCGAGGCGGATCACGTAGAGCGGCTCGGGCGTGCCGCCGATCTCCAGCCCGCGCCGCTGACCGACGGTGAAGTGGATCAGCCCCTTGTGCCGCCCGAGCACGCGCCCGGCCTCGTCGACGATCTCGCCGCTGGTATCCGCCTCCGGCCGCAGTTTCTTGACGAGCGAGGCATAATCGCCATCGGGCACGAAGCAGATATCCTGACTGTCGGGCTTCATCGCCACGCCAAGGCCCAGTTCCGCCGCCAGTTCGCGAACGCGCGGCTTGGGCATCCCGCCCAGAGGGAAGCGCAGATAATCGAGCTGCGCCTGCGTCGTCGCAAACAGGAAATAGCTCTGGTCGCGCGCCGGATCGGCGGCGCGGTGCAGTTCGGCGCCGTGCGCGCCCTCCACCCGGCGCACGTAATGGCCGGTGGCGAGGCAATCAGCGCCGAGATCGCGCGCGATCTTGAACAGATCGGTGAATTTCGGCCCCATGTTGCAGCGGACGCACGGGATCGGCGTGCGACCGGCAAGATATTCGTCGGCGAACCCGTCGATCACGTCGGCGCGGAAGCTGCTTTCATGATCGAACACGTAATGCGCGATGCCGAGCCGGTCGCACACGCCGCGCGCATCGCGGATGTCGCGGCCCGCACAGCAGCTTCCCTCGCGCCCTACCGCCTCGCCGTGATCGTAGAGCTGGAGCGTAATGCCGATCGTCTCCGCACCGCTGCGCGCGGCCAGCGCCGCCACCACCGACGAATCGACTCCGCCCGACATGGCGACGACGATACGGCGACCGGACAGATCGGCCCCGAGTTGAAAATCGGCTTCGGACAACATGGCCGCCAGATAGGCGCTCACCGGGGCGGATGCAAAGCGTCGCACCTCCGCAGTTTTTCTTCGCCAGCTTTACCAGCCCTTTAGACGCTTTGATTACAAGCCTCCCATTCCCGGAGTGATCGGGATTGTTGGGAAAGCGTCGTTTGTGGATCTGAGTTTCTCCCGGTTCGAACACGACAGCCGGGTCACGGGGCTTCCCCCGGACCTGGCGGTGCTGATGGTCGGCGTGGCCGCGCGTCAGGCCGCCAGCCCGACCGCGATGATCCACGCGCGCCTGTTCGCCGTCGAGGCGGCGGCGGGGGCGTTCGCACCGGCATACGGCGCGTTCAATGCACGCGTCGCCGAGATGTTTACCCGCTGGAAGGAGGAGTGAAGGCGGCGTTTACCGCGCTGCTTTAACCGCCCTTCAAACCCGGCAAGTTATTGCCGTTTCGAGTGAGAACGGGGGCCCCCCGCCCCGATCGAGGTAGTCATGATCGAGAACCAGAAGATACGTCCGGCCAAAGTCATCGGCCCGCTCGGGGAACCGCTGACGCTCGAGTCGCTGCCTCCGCCCGAAACGACCCGTTGGGTCGTGCGCCGCAAGGCCGAAGTGGTCGCCGCCGTCAACGGCGGGCTGCTGAGCGTCGATGAAGTCTGCGAGCGCTACAACCTTACCGTCGAGGAGTTCGCCGGCTGGCAGCGTGCGATCGATCGGTCTGGCATGCCCGGCCTGCGCGTCACGCGCATCCAGCATTACCGCTCGCTCTACGAGCGCCAGCAGAAATACTGATTGCGACGAGACGTGTACCGGATGCGGAACAAACCATCTTCATGATCGTCTTACTTCATGTCAACCCCGTCGGTGGGGAACAATGGAGGGACTTATGGGACTCATCATCTGGCTCGTGGTAGGTGGCGTTGTAGGCTGGCTGGCCAGCCTGGTCATGCGGACCGACGCTCAGCAGGGCATTCTTCTTAACGTCGTCGTCGGCATCGTCGGCTCGGTCATCGCCTCGTTCATCTTCGGCGGCGGCATCAACCAGGTCATTACTGTCACGACCTTCATCTATTCGTTGATCGGCGCGATCATCCTGCTCGCGATCGTCAACCTCGTGCGTCGCGGTTCGCTGCGCTAAGCGCGCGACCGGATTCCGGGACATGTACGGGCCGTGCGGTTCATGCCGCGCGGCCCGAACTGTTATTTGAGCAGGAACCGCACCGCCAGCGTGACCGACACGCGCGATTCACCCGCCGCGATCGGGGTCGGCGCGGCCTTGGCGGCGCGCAGGAACACCACCGGCCCCGGGGTCGCGCCGTCGTTCGAGCCGTTTTCGGTGATCGACACGATCCGCGCCACCGACAGCCCCGCGGCCTTCGCGTACAGTTCCGCCCGCGCCCGCGCGATCTTCACCGCCGCCGCGCGTGCTTCGTCGAGCGCGGCATCGGGATCGTCGATCGCGAGCGCCGGCCCGTCGATCTGGTTCGCGCCCACCGCCGCCAGCGTGTCGAGAATGCCGCCGGCGCGCGCGATATCGCGGAAGCGCACCGCCACCGAATTGGTCGCCTGATAGCCGGTGATCGCGGGCGGCTGCCCCTCGGCATAGCGGTATTGCGGCGCGAGGCTGACGGTCGCGGTCTGGAGATCGCGCGGCGCGACCCCCGCCTTCCTGAGCGCGTCGATCACGCGCGCCATCGCCTTGGCATTGTCGGACAGTGCGGCCGCCGCGCCCGTTCCTTGCGTGACGACACCGGCGCGGATCGTCGCGACATCGGGCGCGCGCGTCGTGCTGCCCTCCGCCTGCACGTCGAGCAGCGTGCCGTCGGGGAGGATCGCCCCCGTCGCCGGCGCGGTCTGCGCGGTCGCGGGCAGCGCGACGCAGGACAGCGCCGCCAGCGTGACGGCATGAAAGTGAAAACGCATCGTGAGACTCTCCCGGTTGGCGGGCGGCAAGGCCCGGTCCGGACCTGTTCGCACGGCACCGGACAACCGAGGATGAACGGCGCGCCCGTCCCGGAAGAAAGCGCGAAACGGCAGCGGGTGTTGACAATATGCAACAGAAATCGCCGCGACACGACCCAAGCGATATTGCGGCAGCCTCGCGAACCCGGCATTCTCGCAACGCCGCATGAGAGCGCTTGAGCGCGGTGCATTATTCGCTTAATACAGCCTGTAGTGCGCGGCAGCGGCCGGGGCGAGGACGTGACAGAGATGAACTACGAGACGCCGTTGTTGGACAATGACGGCACGCTTGCCCTGCCCGCGCCCGAGCGACGTTCGCGCCGCGCGCTGACGATCGTCGCGGCGGTGGCGATCCTCGTCGCGCTGGTCGCGGGCTGGTGGTGGATGCACCGCAAACCCGCCGCCAAGGCCGCGCCGGTCGAGCAACTTCCCACCGTCACCGTCTCGGCACCCGGCCGCTCGACCGTGTCGCAGGTCATCTCCGCGACCGGCACGCTCGCCGCACGGCGCGACATGCCGGTGGGCGTGGCCGGCGAAGGCGGCATGATCACGCGCGTGCTGGTCGAGCCAGGCCAGTGGGTCACCAGGGGGCAGGTGCTCGCCACGATCGACCGCGCGGTGCAGACGCAGACCGGCGATTCGCTCGCCGCGCAGATCCGCGCGGCCGAGGCTGATGCGAGCATCGCCAAGTCCAATTACGACCGCGCGCAGGCGCTGGTCGATCGCGGTTTCATCTCCAAGGCCGATCTCGAAACCAAAGCGGCGACGCGCGACGCGGCGGATGCGCGCGTGAAGGTCGCGCGCGCGACGTTGAAGGAACAGCTCGCGCGCAACGGCCGGCTCGATATCCGCGCGCCGGAAACCGGGCTGATCCTCGCGCGCGGCGTCGAGGCCGGGCAGATCGTCGGTTCGGGATCGGGCACATTGTTCCGCATGGCCGAGCGCGGCGAGATGGAGATGCGTGCGCAGTTGAGCGAAGGCGATCTCGCCGCGATCCACGTCGGTTCGGTCGCGACGGTGCGCCCGGTCGGCAGCGCGACGAGCTATCAGGGGCAGGTCTGGCAGATTTCGCCGGTGATCGACCCGCAGACGCGGCAGGGCATCGCCCGCATCGCGCTCCGGTACAATCCCGCGCTGCGCCCCGGCGGCTTCGCGGCGGCGGAGATCGGCGGCGGCTCGACACGCGCGCCGCAACTGCCCAACTCGGCGATTCAGAGCGACGATCGCGGCAATTTCGTCTATGTGCTCGACGCCAACAACAAGGTGGCGCGCCGCGACGTGACGGTGGGCGACGTTTCGGACAGCGGCGTCGCGATCGCCAGCGGGCTCGACGGCAGCGAACGTGTCGTGCTGTCGGCGGGCGCCTTCCTCGCGCCGGGGCAGAAGGTCATGCCGATCGTGCAGAAGCCGGTCGCGCAGGCCCCTGCCGTTCAGCCCCCCGCCCCGACCAAGCGCGGCTGACGCAGGATGGGCTTCCGCAACATCTCGGCCTGGTCGATCCGCAACCCGGTTTTCGCGATCGTCCTGTTCTTCATGCTGAGCGTGGCGGGCATCGTCAGCTTCATCAAGATGGACGTCAACAACCAGCCGGACATCGAATTTCCCGTCGTCATCATCGAAGTGTCGCAGCCCGGCGCCGCGCCGACCGAACTGGAGACGCAGGTCACGCAGAAGGTCGAGGCGGCGGTGCGCAGCCTCGAGGGCATCGACGAGATCGACTCGACCGTCACCGAGGGCGATTCGGAGACGGTCGTCCAGCTCAACATCGGCACTCCGATCGACCGTGCGGTCGAGGATGTGCGCGGCGCGATCCAGCAGATTCGCAGCAACCTGCCCGACGGCATCCTCGAACCGCAGGTGATCCGCGCCAACACCACCGGCAACGATCTGGCGAGCTACGCCGCGATCGGCACCGACATGACGGTCGAGCAGCTAAGCTGGTACATCGACAACACCGTCACCAAGGAACTGCTGTCGGTTCCCGGCATGGCCGCGGTCGATCGCAACGGCGGCGTCAGCCGCGAGATCCGCGTGATCCTCGATCCGCTCAAATTGCAGGCGCAGGGCCTCACCGCGAGCGAGGTCAACGCGCAGCTTCGCCAGGTCAATCTCAACGCCGCGGGCGGCCGTGCGGAGATCGCCGGGTCCGAACAGGCGGTGCGCGTGCTCGGCAACGCCAAGAGCGCCTATGATCTCGGCCAGACGCAGATCTCGGTCGGCGGCGGGCGCTCGATCCACCTCTCCGACATCGCCGACGTGCGCGATCTCTACGCCGAACAGCGTACGTCGTCCGAGTTGAACGGCCGGCAGGTGCTGAGCTTCGACTTCCAGCGTTCCAAGACCGGGTCGGACGTCAACGTGTTCCACGGCGCGGTCAAGAAGCTCGCCGAGCTCGAGAAGCGCAACCCCAAGGTCAAGTTCAAGATGATCTTCAACTCGGTGAAATACACCGAGGCGCAATATCATTCGGCGATGGAGGCGATGGTCGAGGGCGCGTTGCTCGCGGTGGTCGTGGTGTTCATCTTCCTGCGCGACTGGCGCTCGACGATCATCTCGGCACTGGCGATCCCGCTGTCGGCGATCCCGAGCTTCTGGTTGATGGACCTGATGGGCTTCACGCTCAACAACATGACCTTGCTTGCGCTGAGCCTCGTCGCGGGCGTGCTGGTCGACGATGCGATCGTGGAGATCGAGAACATCGTCCGCCACATGCGCATGGGCAAGACCGCCTACCAAGCCTCGATCGACGCGGCCGATGAGATCGGGCTCGCCGTGCTGGCGACGACGATGGCGATCGTTGCGGTGTTCCTGCCGGTAGGGCTGATGCCGGGCCTCGCGGGGCAGTTCTTCAAGAATTTCGGGCTGACCGTCGTCGTGTCGGTGCTGATGAGCCTTGCCGTCGCGCGGCTCATCACCCCGATGATCGCCGCCTATTTCCTCAAGTCGCACGGCCATGCCAGCCACGGCGAGGGCAGACTGATGGACGCCTATATGGCGACCTTGCGCTGGACGCTGAAGCATCGCTGGTCCGCGATCGTCGGCGCCGCGGTCGCGCTCGGGCTGACGGTGGTGTGCTTCTCGATGATCCCGCAGACCTTCCAGCCCGATCAGGACAACGACAGCAGCCGCGCCAATATCGAGATGGTGCCCGGCACCACGCTCGCGGAGACGCAGGTGATGGTGCGGCAGGTCGCGAGTTTCCTCGGCAAGCAGCCGGAGGTCGACTCGACCTATTCGCGCGCGCTGGTCGGCAGCGGGCGCGTCACCGCGATCCTGAAACCGCGTGGGCAAGGCCGGGACCTGACCAGCGTGCAGTTCGAGCGCAAGCTTGCGCCGCAACTCGCGCGCTTCGCCGATGCGCGCGTGTCGTTCCAGTCGGGCAATGGCTGGGGCAGTTCGGGGCGCGACTTCACCGTCACGCTCGGCGGTGACGATCCCGCCGTGCTGGTGAAGGCCGCACAGACGCTCGTCACGCAGATGTCGAAGGTGCCCCAGCTCGTCGCACCGCGCATCGCCGGCGATCTCGAGCGGCCCGAGATCGTCATCCGGCCGCGCATGGATCTCGCCGCCAGCATGGGCGTGACGACCAGCGCGCTGTCGACCGCGATCCGCATCGCGACGCTCGGCGATATCGACCAGAACAGCGCGAAATTCTCGCTGTCGGACCGTCAGGTGCCGATCCGCGTCGCGCTCGCGCAGGATTCGCGCCAGAAGCTGTCGACCATCAAGAACCTGCCCGTCTCCACCGCCACCGGCGGCTCGGTACCGCTCGGCCTCGTCGCCGATATCGGCTTCGGCGCCGGCCCCACCAAAATCGAGCGCGTGGCGCAGCAGCGCCAGATCACGATCGGCAGCGATCTCGCCCCCGGCGTGGTGAGCGGCACCGCCAGCAAGCTGGTCCACGATCTGCCGATCATGAAGACGCTGCCGCTCGGGGTGAAGGAACTCGTCCTCGGCTCGTCGAAATGGCAGCAGGAGATGATCTCCAACTTCATCGTGGCGGTGTTCGCGGGCGTGTTCCTGGTGTTCGCGGTGCTGGTGCTGCTCTACCAGCGGCTGCTGCCGCCGTTCGTCAACATGGGCTCGCTGATCCTCGCGCCGCTTGGCGGATTGGTGGCGTTGCTCATCACCGGCTATCCGATCTCGATGCCGGTCTATATCGGCATGCTGATGCTGCTCGGCATCGTCGCGAAGAACTCGATCCTGCTGATCGACTTCGCGCTCGAGGAGATGAAGCACGGCGTGCCGGTGCGCACCGCGATCCTCGACGCCGGGCACAAGCGCGCGCAGCCGATCGTGATGACCACGGTCGCGATGGTGGCGGGCATGCTGCCGACCGCGTTCGGGCTCAACGGCGACACCTCGTTCCGCGCGCCGATGGGCGTCACCGTGATCGGCGGGCTGACGCTGTCGACCATGCTCACGTTGCTGATCGTGCCGGCGCTGTTCAGCCTCGCGGTCGGGGTCGAGCGCTGGGCGGGGCCGCGGCTCGGGCGGCGGCTGCTCACCTATCGCCCCGGCGACGACGGCCACCCGCCGCTGATCGAGCATGACGACAAGCCGCTACTCCCACAGCATCCGGCCGAGTGAAATCGCCGTCGCCCCGGCGCAGGCCGGGGCCGCTGCGTGGCTTGGCGAGCCATGCGCCCCAAATGTAGCGGCCCCGGCCTCCGCCGGGGCGCCGATTGTGGTGCGGACTTGAACTATCCGGCGCGTCGGGCTTTTCGTACCCGATGATAACGCCCCGCCCGCCGCGCACCGAAGCCGCCCCGCCGGGCCTCGTCCGCATGCGGCTGATCGCGACCGGGCTGCTGATCGCGATGGCGGCGGTGTTCCTCGTCGCGCGCACGCAGAACGCGCACTCGCCCGGCTGGGGCTTCGCGCGTGCGTTCGCGGAAGCGGCGATGGTCGGCGGCCTCGCCGACTGGTTCGCGGTGACCGCGCTGTTCCGCCACCCGCTTGGGGCTCCGATCCCGCACACCGCGATCATCCCGCGCAACAAGGATCGCATCGGCACCACGCTCGCCGCGTTCCTGCGCGACAATTTCCTGATTCCCCGCGTCGTCGCGCGGCGGATGCTGCGGCTCGACGTCGCGGGCGCGGCCGGGCGCTGGCTCGCCGAGCCGCTGGCGCGCGACGGGCGGATGGCGCGCGGGGCGGCCGCGCTCGCCATCCACATGCTCCAGGCGCTCGACCAGCAGCGGCTCGGCGGGATGGTGCGCACGATGATGGGCACGCGCCTGCGCGAGCTGGACGTCGCGCCGCTGCTCGGCCAGGCGCTCACCGCCGCGATCGCCGAGGGGCGTCACCTGCCGCTGCTCGACGGCATCGTGCGCTGGGCGGCGCGCGTGCTGGAAGCGAACGAGCATCTCATCCGCGCGATGGTGCATGAACGCGCGGGCTCGATCCTGCGCTGGACCGGGCTTGACGAGACGCTCGCCAACAAGATCATCGCCGGGCTGAACGGGCTGCTCACCGAAATGGCCGACAATCCCGAGCATCCGCTCCGCGCCAAGGCCGAGGAAGGTCTCGCAGGGCTTGCGCACGATCTCGTCCATTCGCCCGAGATGCAGGCGCGGGTCGAGGGCATCAAGGCCGAGATCATCGCCAATCCGGCGATGCAGCGCTGGCTCGACGGGCTTTGGGAACAGGCACGCGGCGGCATGCTCAGGATGGCGCGCGACCCCGACCGGGTGATGCAGGGCCCGATCGGCGATGCGCTGCGTCAGCTTGGCGAGACGCTCCTGCGCGAGGCTTTGTTGCGCAAGACCATCAACCGCTTCGTGCGCCGCACCGTGGTCGGCATGGCTGCGCAGTACGGCGACGGCATCGTCCGGCTGGTGTCGGAGACGGTGAAGGGTTGGGACGCAGGCACGATCACGCGCCGGCTGGAGAATGCGGTCGGGCGCGACCTGCAATATATCCGCGTCAACGGCACGCTGGTCGGCGGGCTGGTGGGCCTCGCGATCCATGCGGTGGATGTGGCGCTGTGAATGCCACACACGTCACCCCAGCGTTCGCTGGGGTGACGGCTGTTGATCGGGCGATGCGGGGCTACCCTCACCGCTCCCAATCGACCACCGTCCAGCCTCGCTCCGTCGCGAGCGTGCGCAACAGGCCGTGCGGGTTCACCGCGAACGGCTCGTCCGCCCATTCCAGCGTCGGTGCGTCGGAGACATGGTCCGAATAGAAGCGGATCACCGACTCGCCGCGCGTGATCCCCTCGCCCGCCATCCACGCCTCGATCATCCGGAGCTTGCCCGCGCCGTAGCAATTCTCGCCGGCGATTTTGGCGCGCACCCGGCCGCCTTCGCGCACCACTCCGGTGCCGATCACGTCGTCGAAGCCGAGCCGCTCGGCGATCGCGCGCGCGTAAAAGGCGTAGGAGGCGGTCGCCAGTACGATCCGCCGGCCCGCCGCCCGGTCCGCCGCGATCTGCGCGCGCGCGCCGGCGTAGATCCCGTTTGCCGCCACCGGTTCCGCAAACGCCGTCACCGCGCGTGCCGCATCCGCGTCTGCCCACGCATCGCCCAGCATCAGCCGCTGCGTGACCTGCTTCAATCCGGCACGGTCGACCAGCTTCAGCGCATAGCCGAGCGTCGCCACCCCGGCGAGCGGCAGCAGCGCCAGCCGCCACGGTTTTTGCGCGCGCGCACTGGCGACAAGGAACGAAGTCCAGGTCGGCGCGTAGGTGATGGTCTTGTCGAGGTCGTATATGGCGATTGCGTGCATCGTCTCATCCTAGCAACAGCGCGGCTTGCCGTTCCAGCGCGATTGCAGCAAAGATGCACGCGATGACCGATCCCGCCGCTTTCACGCACGAACGCTCCGGCGAGGGCGATGTCGTCCGCTTCACCGGCAGCCTGTCGCTCGCCCAGATCGGCGATCTGCCCGATCGGCTGCGTGCCTATGACGGCAAGGTGAGCGCGCTCGATCTCAGCGGGATCGAGCGGATCGATACCGTCGGTGCGTGGCTGATCCACCGTTTCGCCGCGCAGCACGACGCGCGGATCGAAGGGCTCGATCACGACGGGCAACATCTGCTCCAGCAGGTCGAGGCGGCCGACCAGCCGGTGGCGATCCGCCCCGTCCCGGTCGCCGGGCTGACCCGCGTGATCGGCGAGATCGGCGATGCGGTGGTGGCGACCGGCAAGACGCTGCTCGGGCTGCTCGGCTTTTTCGGCGCGACCATCATCGCGTTGTGGAACATCATCATCCGCCCGTCGCGCTTCCGCTTCAACGCGACCGTCACGCGGTTCGAGGTGGTCGGCGTGCGCGCGCTCGGCATCGTCGGGCTGATGAGCTTCCTGATCGGCATCGTCATCGCGCAACAGGGCGCGGTGCAGCTCCGACAGTTCGGCGCGGAGGTCTATACGATCAACCTGCTCGGCCGGCTCACCTTGCGCGAACTCGGCGTGCTGATGACCGCGATCATGATCGCGGGCCGCTCGGGCTCGGCGTTCGCGGCGCAGCTCGGCACGATGAAGCTGACCGAGGAGATCGACGCGATGCGCACCATCGGCGTCTCGCCGATGGAGGCGCTGGTGCTGCCGCGCGTGATGGCGGTGGTGGTGATGATGCCGCTGCTCGGCTTCTACGCCTCGCTGGTGGCGATCATCGGCGGCGGGCTGCTGTGCTGGGTGTCGCTCGGCATCCCGCCCGTCACCTTCGTCCAGCGACTGCGCGAAGTGGTGCCGATGACCGACCTGTACGTCGGGCTCATCAAGGCGCCGGTGTTCGGCGCGATCATCGGCATGGCGGGCTGTTTCCAGGGCATGCTGGTCGAGGGCGATGCCGAACAGGTTGGCACGCGCACCACCGCGGCGGTGGTGCAGGGGATTTTCATGGTGATCGTGCTCGACGCGTTCTTCGCGGTGTTCTTCACCTGGGTGGGCTGGATATGACGACGCGCCCCGCCCGTGACGACCGGGACGACGTGATCGTCGTGCGCGGCCTGCGCAATACGTTCGGCGAGCAGGTCGTCCACGACGGACTCGATCTCGAGGTGCGGCGCGGCGAGATCTACGGCGTGGTTGGCGGTTCGGGCACGGGCAAATCGGTGCTGATGCGGTCGATCATCGGCCTGCAAAAGCCTGACGCGGGCGAAATCCACGTCCTCGGCGACGCCACGATCGACCGCGAGGAGACCGACATGGTCGACCTGTCGAAGCGGTGGGGCGTGCTGTTCCAGGGCGGCGCTTTGTTCTCGACGCTGACGGTCGCGGAGAACGTGCAGGTTCCCTTGCGCGAGTTCTACAAGGCGCTGCCGCCCTCGCTGCTCGACGAGATCGCCGCGTACAAGGTGGTGATGACCGGCCTGCCTGCGGACGCCGGCCCCAAATATCCCTCGCAATTGTCGGGCGGCATGAAGAAGCGCGCCGGCCTCGCCCGCGCGCTCGCGCTCGATCCCGATCTGCTGTTCCTCGATGAGCCGACCGCCGGGCTCGACCCGATCGGTGCTGCCGCGTTCGACGATCTCATCAAATCGCTCCAGCGCACGCTGGGGCTGACCGTGTTCCTCATCACGCACGATCTCGACACGCTCTACGCGATCTGCGACCGCGTGGCGGTGCTGGCGGACCACAAGGTGATCGCGGTCGGCACGATCGACGAGTTGCTCGCCACCGATCATCCGTGGATTCAGGAATATTTCCGGGGGCCGCGCGGTCGCGCAGCGAGCGCCACGGTGGACCATAATGCGGCGAACGAGCCAGGGACGGAAAGCTGATGGAAACGCGCTCGAATCACGTCCTTGTCGGCACGGTGGTGCTGATCCTGCTCGCGGTGATGGCGGTGTTCCTCGTGTGGATCGCGGGCTTCGGCTCAGCCACCGACAAGGAATATGACATCTTCTTCAAACAGTCGGTCGACGGGCTGGCGAAGGGGTCGGCGGTCGCCTTCTCGGGCGTGCCGAAGGGCGAGGTGAAGGAGATCGCGCTCACCAACGACCCGCAGTTCGTGCGTGTGCGGGTCAGCGTCGATAAGGACACGCCGATCCTGGTCGGCACCACCGCGACTATTCAGGGCAGCTTCACCGGCACCAGCACGGTCCAGCTCGACGGCGCGGTCAAGGGTGCGCCGCCGATCGCCTGCCCGGAGACCAACCCGCTGCTCGATTGCCCCAACGGCGTGCCGACCATTCCCGCCAAGGCGGGCGGTCTCGGCGCGCTGCTCAACTCCGCGCCGAAGCTGCTCGAACGCATCTCGACCTTGACCGAACGGTTCAACGAACTGCTGTCGGACAAGAACCAGCAGTCGATCACCGGCATCCTCGCCAACACCAACCGGCTGACCGGCGCGCTCGCCGATCGCGGGCCGGAGATCGCCGCGACGCTCGCCGAGATGCGCACCACGCTCAAACAGGCGAGCGACGCCGCCAAGCAGATCGGCGATCTCGCCGGATCGACCAACTCGATGATCAACGAGGACATCCGCCCGGCGACCAAGAACCTCGGCCAGACGGTGGCGGCGGCGCAGCACAGCATGGAGACGCTCGATGCGGCGGTGTCGGATGCGCGGCCGGGGCTGAAGGCGTTCTCGAAGGAGACGATCCCCGAGGTCGGCGCGCTCGTCCACGATCTGCGCCAGATGTCGCAGGCGCTGACCGCGGTCGCCGAGAAGCTCGATCGGGGTGGCGCAGGGTCGCTCGTCGGCCAGCCCAAGCTGCCCGACTACAAGGGTAAGTGATGGATCAGCAGATGAGGTATCCGATGCGTTCGCTCCCCCTGAAGGCGCCTCTCGCGCTCGCCGCACTGGCATCGCTGTCGGGCTGCATCAGCCTGTCCCCGAAGCCCCCGGCATCGCTGCTGACGATCACCGCGACGTCGGCGCTGCCGGTCGGGCAGGCACAGACTTCGGCGACCGAGCCGACCATCGTCATCCAGGTGCCCGCCGTGTCGCAAGCGCTCGCGGGCAACCGCATCCCGGTGCAGGTCAACGACACCTCGATTGCCTATGTGCCCAAGGCAATGTGGGTCGAGCCGCCCGCGCGGCTGTTCGCGCGGTTGATGTCGGACACCGTGACGGCGCGCACCGGCCGCGTCGTGCTGAGCGTCTCGCAGTTCCGCGCCGATCCGGGCGCGCGGCTGTCGGGTGAATTGCGTAGCTTCGGCATCGACTCCGGCACCCGTCAGGCTGTGGTCGCCTTTGACGGGTCGCTGATACGCGACGACAAGAACGTGATCGAAAAGAAGCGCTTCTCCGCGAGCGTGCCGGTGGCGACGATCGACGCGAACGGCAGCGCGGCGGCAATCAACCAGGCGGCCAATCAGGTCGCGGTCGAAGTGGCGGACTGGGTGGGGAAGTAAGCGCCAGCGCCCTCGAACGAAGAACCGACCGCCCCCCAAAAAAAACGTCATCCCAGCGAAAGCTGGGATCTCCCCGGGGCCGGGCGCGCACCATCACTGGGAAACCCCAGCTTTCGCTGGGGCGACGCTTGTCGCTAGTCCAGCATCGCCGCAAGCGCCGGGCTGAACCACTCACGCATACCCGACTCCTCGCGGAACAGGCATCGCGCGGCCAGCCCCTCGCGCACCGCGACACCCGCCACCACGCCGGGTCCGAGCACGGTGAGCGCGCTCGCCCAGGCATCCGCCAGCATCGCCGAGTCGTGCAGCACGCTGACCGACATCACGTCGCGCACCGGCTGGCCGTTGCGTGGGTCGATCGTGTGCAGTCCGCGCACGTAATCGCCCGAGGTCGCCACCGCGAGGCCATGAAGCGCCACCCGCAACGGCGCCACATCCGCGCCCGGCGGGGTTTCGAGATCGACCCACCACGGCTGACAATCGGGCCGCACGCCGAACCCCCGGCACTCGCCGCCGATCTCGACCAGCGCGTGCGCGACATCCTGCTCCCAAAGCAGGCGCGCCACTGCATCGACCGCATAGCCCTTGGCGATTCCCGACAGATCGAGCGCGACCCCGCCGGGCTGATGCAGCCATCCATCCGCGAACGTCAGCCGCCGCCAGCCCGACAGCGCGAGCGCCGCCGCGACCCCGTTCGCATCCGGCACCTGCGCATGCGGCTGCGCGCCGAAGCCCCACAGATCGACCAGCCGCCCCGCCGCCGGATCGAACGCGCCGTCCGAACACGCCGCCACGTCCAGGCCGGCCGCCATCACCATGGCGAAATCAGTCGGCAGCCGCGTCCAAGTCCCCGCCGCCGCGCGGTTGAAGCGGCTGAGCAGCGAGTTCGCCTCCCAGTGGCTCATCTCCGCGACCAACCCGGCCAGCCGCCGTGCGATCGCCACGCGCAGCGCCGCCGTATCGACACGCGCGGGAACGACGAGGCGCACGCGCCACACCGTCCCCATCGTCTCGCCGATCAGGTCGATCGCCGGCGCGGTGCGATCGACGCGGGCGAACGCCCGCGCGTCGAGGTCGCGCGGGATCGCCAACCGTGGCTCGCGCGTGGTTACGGCGCGATCACTTCAAGCGTGGCGGTGTAGCTCATGCGCCGCTCGCCGGCGCGCGGCTCGCTCGGGTGCGCGTCGGTAGTGGTGGCGTTGAGCCAGTACATCGCCGCCATCGGCCATTTCACCTCGGCGACGCCGTCCACGCCGGTCGTCACCTCGAATGTGCCGTCACTGTCCCGGAAGCGTGCGCCGCCGGGGATCAGCGTGACCTTGAGGCCCGACGCCGGCTTGCCGTCGACGAGGAAGCGGAACTTCGCCGCCTCGTTCGAGAACAAGGCGTCGGGATGCGTCACCGGCACCATCTCCAGCCCCTTGCCGCTGGTCTGGAACACCGAGGTGGTCGGCGCGCCAGCGGTGACGAAGACAGTGTTCTGCGACACGACCTCGGTCAGCTTGATGTCGGTCGCGTCGGTGGGAATTTCGGCGATGGTCGCGACGCTCGGGCGTGGCTGGAAGCCGGCCGGACGGCCCTCGCCGCGTGCACCGGCGGGGCGAGCACCACCGGCGGGGCGCGCGTCGCCACCGGGGCGACCGGCACCCGTGCCACCGGGGCCGCCCGGCCCACGCCGCCCGCCGACACGCCACTCGACGTCGCCGACCTTGAAGCTGCCCATGATCGTGGTCTGCATCGTGCCGATCTTCCACGTCCCCGGCTTGTCGAGCTGCACATCGAACACCGAACGCGAATGGAGTGTCGCGGGCGTCTGGGGCTCGACCGTCGCGCCGTCGGGCGCGGTGATCTTGAGCGCGTCGAGCCGCAGCGCGTGATCGGCGACGAACACGTCGTTCGAAACGCCCGCGTCGATCGTCACCCAGTTGCTGTTGCCGGAGACGCTGGTGGTGGAGGGAAGCAGCCAGAGCCGGTCGGCCAGCGCCGGCGTGGCGAGCGAGAGCAAAGCGGCCGAAACCGCGAGGCGGGGAAGCATGCGCATCCTGTCGATCTCCTCAGCGAACGGTGACGGCGCCGAGTTCGGTCTTGCCCGCAGCGTCAGCAGGCTTGGCGGGCACGGTCAGCGGAACCGACACCAGCTCGCGTCCGCCCGCTTCGCGCGCCGCCTCGACATACAGATTGTACGCGCCGCTCTTGAGGTTCGCAGGCAGCGGGATCTTGTAGGTGCCGGGCGCGCGCGTCGCGCCGCTCAGGCCGTCGGCGGGCAGGTTGAGCATGCGCCCGCTCTTGCGCCACCAGCTCCGCACGTCGGCGAGCCACTTGGCGCCGCCATTGTTGGGCTTGCGCAGATCGTACCACACGAACACCGTCTGCGCCGCGCCGCCGCCGACCGGCTCGACCCACGCCGCGACATAGGGCTTGTGGTATTCGGCAACCGATTTCTGCGGCAACGTGACGCTGATCGTGCCGGCAGTCGCAGGCGCGGCGAGCATGCCGGCGAACGCCGGCGGGGCCAGCACACCGGCGATGAGGAGAGGTGTCGTGCGCATGGATGGCCCCTTAGTGGATGAAGATGATGGCGAGGATCGCCGGCAATGCGAGGCCGAGCGCGACCATCGGCCACGTCAGCGGTCGCCTTCGCGCGTGCAACTGGAGCAGCAGCAGCCCGGTCAGCGAGAACAGCACGCAGGCGGCGGCGAACACGTCGATGAACCAGAACCATACCGCGCCGGTGTTGCGGCCCTTGTGGAGATCGTTGAGGTACGAGATCCAGCCGCGATCGGTGATCTCGGACGTGGCCGCGCCGCTCGCGCGCGTCACGCTGATCCACGCGTCGCGCCCCGGCCCCGGCATCGCCACATAGACCTCGTCGTCGGACCATTCGCCCGCGCGGCGGTGCGCGTCGAGGTGGAGCAGCGGCGCGAGGTAATCAACCACCGCATCGGGCAGCGGCGCATCGCTGGCGTGTTTGCCGGCGAGCAGGTGGAGCAAATGCGGCGGCAGCGTCGCCTTGCCGTCGGTGACGACAGGCTTGGTGGTGATGCTCGAAGCATGGTTGAGCGTGATGCCGGTGATCGCGAACAGCAGCATGCCGACCAGCGATACCGCCGCGCTGATCCAGTGCCAGGTGATGAGTTGCTTCATCCACCACGCGCGGAACTTCGGCTTCGGACGCGGTGGCGCGGCGGCGGGTGCGCGCATGCCGTGTTCGGCCGAGCCTTGCTTCACGAAACCGTCCATGCCCACGTGCCGTCCACCCTGATAGACGATCGTCCTAGGGTTTATGCGAGTGCCTCGCAATAGCTAAATAGGTCTGAAAGCGGGCGTATCCGCGTGCGCGAGCGGCTATTTGACCTGCTGTTTCTCGAGCTTTCGCGCCAGCGTGCGCCGGTGCATCCCCAGCCGCCGCGCGGTTTCGGAAATGTTGAAGCCGGTTTCGGCCAGCACCTCGTGGATGCGTTCCCATTCTAGCGTCTTGATCGAGGTGTGCCGCTCGCTGATCGGCGCGTCGATATCGCCGGGGGTCTTGCGGAATGCCGCCTCGATATCGTCGGTGTTCGACGGCTTGGCGAGGTAATGCGAGGCACCGAGTTTGATCGCCTCGACCGCCGTCGCAATGCTGGCATAGCCGGTCAGCACGACGATCAGCATCGCCGCATCGTGCGCGTGGAGCGTCTTCACGCAGGCGAGGCCCGAGGCCTGCCCCAGCTTGAGATCGACCACCGCATAGCCCGGCCGATGCTCGACGAGCAACGCATCGAGCGCGTCCGGGCTGGCGGCGGTCAGCACGGTATAACCGCGCCGTTCGAACGAGCGTTTCAGCGTGCGCGCGAAGGCATCGTCGTCCTCAACGATGACGAGCAGGCGTTCGTCACTCATCATCCTCTCCGTCGCCCTCGAACGCGAGCGAGGCGATCGGCAGCCGCATCGTCACCTCCGCCCCGCCGCCCTCGCGATTCTTCGCCGCCACCGACCCACCGAGATTGCGCATCACGTTCACCACCAGGAACAGGCCGAGCCCGCCGCCGGGCCGCTGCTTGGTGGACTGGTACGGCTTGCCGAGATTGGCAAGCATCGCGGGCGCGAAGCCCGGCCCCCGGTCGCGCACGGTCAGCCGGATCGCATCGCCCTCCCGCGCGATGGCGAGCGACAGGCCGTGCGGCGACACCTCGGCGGCGTTGTCGAGCACGTTGCAGATCACCTGCTTCAGCGCAGTGTCGGAGACGATCGGCAGATCGGGCCCGAAATCATTGTCATAGGTGAGTGGAGCGGTGCCGCGCGCCGCCCAATATTCGACCAGATCGTCGAAGAAGCCGTGGACGCTGGTGATCGCGGGCGCCTCGCCCCGCGCCTCCCCCGCCGACATCAGGATGCCGGTGACGATCGCCTTGCAGCGTTCGACCTCGGCCTGCATCTCCGCCATGTCCTGCGCGAGCTGCGGATCGGCGGCGAGGCGCGGCATCCGCCGCCAGTCGCCGAGGATCACCGCCAGCGACGCGAGCGGCGTGCCCAGTTCGTGCGCCGCGCCCGAGGCGAGCAGCCCGATCTGGATGATATGATCCTCGTCCGCCGCGCGCTGGCGCATGTCCGCGACGAACGCATCACGCGCGCGCAGGTTGTAGCTGACGCGCGTGACGAACAGCACGAGCAGCACCGCGACCAGCACGAAACAGGCGAGCGCGCCGACGATGTGCAGCCCGAACGGATCGGTCGCGAGGTGGAGCGGCAGCGCGAGCGGGCGGAAGCGCCGCATCAGCAAGACGAACGCGAAGCTGGTGACGAACACCAGAGCCCAACTCGACCAGCGTTCGAGCAGAATCGCGCCGAGCACCACTTGCAGCAGGAACAGCGACACGAACGGGTTGGTCGCGCCACCGCTGAGATACAATTGCGAGGTCAGCGCCGCGACGTCGAGCAGCAGCGCGGCGAACAATTCGCTGTTCGAGATCTCACCGCGCTGATGCACCAGATACAGGCTGAGCAGGTTGAACGCGACCAATGCCGCAAGCACGCCGACCATCGCGTTGAGCGGCAGCGCGATGTGCAGCCCGAAGTGGACGACCAGGATCGTCGCCAACTGACCAAGCACCGCCAGCCAGCGCAACTGGACGAGCAACACCATGTTCTTGCGCCCGGCCGCGTCGGCGGAGAGCAGCGCCGTCATCAGCGCGGTGCGCGTCGACTCGCGCGGGGGAGCGGCCTCGACCGTCACCGCGCGCGGCGCAGGCGGCGCTCATCGCGCACCACGATGCCGACGCCGATCAGGACCAGCAGCGCGAGCCCGAACCACGTCAGCGCATAGACGAGGTGGTTGTCGCTGAACGTCACCACCGTCAGCCCGCCGACCGGGCCGCCGCGCTCCGACGACGCGGCGTCGGCATCGACGAAATAGGGCGCGACCCTGCCGAGCCGCTTCGCGCGCGCAATCGCGGCGATATCACGCGAGAACCAGTGGTCATGCGCGGGATCGTTGGCGCGCAGGAAGCCCCCACCCGGCTCGGTGACGCGGAGCAGTCCGGTGACATGGACCGGCCCGGCCGGCGCGGGCGCCGCAGCGCGCGGCACGAACCCACGATTGACCAGCACGACGAAGCCGCGATCGGTCCGCAGCGGCGACAGCGCCCAATAGCCGCCACCACGCGCGGTCAGCGCCTTCACGAAAGTCTCTCGGCCCTGCACGTAGCGACCGGTTAGCGCAACGCGCCGATAGGCATCGGCAGGGGTGAGGGCGGGCCAGCTCTCCGGCCCCGGCGCTGCGACCGGGGCGGCATGGATGCGCGCATCGACCTGCGCGATCAGCGCGTGCTTCCACGCGCGCCGCTCGATCTGCCAGACGCCCAGCGCGACCAGACCTGCGAACAAGACCGCGGCGATGCCGCCCAGCAGGGCGAGCGTCGCGCGCGAACGGGGCGGCCGCTCCACCGGGCCGCCGCCGTGGATCACGGCATCTGACGCATGTCCTCGACGGACATCGGCATCATGTTGGTGTTCATGTTGTACATCACCCATAGCGATCCGCTCATCGTGATGATCAGGACCACCACGGTAAACACCAGCGCCATCATGTTCCAGCCGCCTTCGGACTTGTTGTCCATGTGCAGGAACAGGATCATGTGGACGACGATCTGGATCGCCGCAAAGCCCATGATGATGAAGCCGGTCGCCTGGTTGGGCAGCGCATGGGTCATCACCAGCCAGAACGGGATCGCGGTGAGCACCACCGACAGGCCGAAGCCGAGCAGATAGCTGCCATAGGTGCCGTGCGACGCGCCGTCGCCGTGATGATCGTCATGGCCGTGCGCCACGTCATGGCCGTGGCTGCCGTGCGCGGGTGCGCCGTCCTGCGTGCTCATCGCAGCATTCCCATCAGATAGACAAAGGTGAAGACGCCGATCCAGATGACGTCGAGGAAGTGCCAGAACAGGCTGAGGCACATCAGGCGGCGGCGATTCGCGGGGATCAGCCCCTTGCGGCCGATCTGCACCATCAGCGTGAACAGCCAGACGAGACCGAAGGTGACGTGCAGGCCGTGCGTGCCGACCAGCGTGAAGAACGACGACAGGAACGCGCTGCTCTGCGGGGTTGCGCCGCGGTGGATCAGCTCGGCGAACTCGGTCAGCTCGATCGTCAGGAACGCCGCGCCGAACAATGCGGTCACGAACAGCCAGATCTGCGTCTGCGTCACCTTGTTCTGGTTCATCGCGAGCATCGCGAAGCCGTAGGTGATCGACGAGAACAGCAGCATCGCGGTGTTGAGCGCGACCAGCGGCAGCTCGAACAGCTGGCGCGGGCCGGGGCCGCCCGCGTAATTGTGGCCGAGCACGCCATAGGTCGCGAACAGCATCGCGAAGATGAGGCAATCGCTCATCAGGTACATCCAGAAGCCCAGCATCGTGCTGTAGCCCTCGGGATGATCGTGCTCGTCCAGGTCGTAGAACACGACCTGCTCGCCGTCGTGGCCAGTCTGGCCCGTCATCGTCTGTGCCGACATGTTATGCCTCCACCGCGAGTGCACGGGTGCGCTCGGCTTCGACGTGCGCGACCTCCTCGGCGGGAATGTGGTAATCGCGCTTGTAGTTGAAGGTATGGGCGATGGCGGTGCCGATCAGCGCGACGAAGCTGATCGCGGCAAGCCACCAGACGTACCAGATCATCGCGACGCCGAAGGAGACGCTCAGGCCCGCGAGCACGATGCCGGCCCAGGTGCTGCGCGGCATGTGGATCGCCTTGAAGCCCTCGGTCGGACGCACCGCGCCGCGCTCCTGCATGTCCCACCACGCATCGGTGTCGTGGACGACGGGCGTGAAGGCGAAGTTATACTCGGGCGGGGGCGACGAGGTCGACCATTCGAGCGTGCGCCCGTGCCAGGGGTCACCGGTGGTGTCGCGCAGCTTCTCGCGGTTGAGGATGCTCACCGCGATCTGCACCAGCATCGAGGCGATACCGGCAGCGATCATCAGGGCGCCGATCTCCGCGACGATCATGTAGATCTGAAGCGAAGGGTCGTCGAAGGTACGCGTACGCCGCGTCACGCCCATCAGGCCGAGCAGATAGAGCGGCGTGAACGTGACCCAGAAGCCGGGCACCCAGAACCAGAAGGCGATCTTGCCCCAGAACGGATCGAGCTTGAAGCCGAACATCTTGGGGAACCAGAAGTTCACCGCCGCGAACACCCCGAACAGCACGCCGCCGATGATGACGTTATGGAAGTGCGCGATCAGGAACAGCGAGTTGTGCAGCACGAAGTCGGCCGGCGGCACCGCGAGCATCACGCCGGTCATACCGCCGATCGTGAAGGTCGCCATGAACGCGACCGTCCACATCATCGGCAGTTCGAAGCGGATCTTGCCGCGGTACATGGTGAACAGCCAGTTGAACAGCTTGGCGCCGGTCGGGATCGAGATCACCATCGTCGTGATGCCGAAGAAGCTGTTGACGCTCGCGCCCGAACCCATCGTGAAGAAGTGGTGCAGCCACACCAGGTACGACAGGATGGTGATGACGAGGGTCGCGTACACCATCGACGAATAGCCGAACAGACGCTTGCCCGAGAAGGTCGAGGTGACTTCCGAGAACACGCCGAACAACGGCAGGATGAGGATGTACACCTCCGGGTGGCCCCAGATCCAGATCAGGTTCACGTACATCATCGGGTTGCCGCCGAAGTCGTTCGTGAAGAAGTCCGTGCCGACGTAGCGGTCGAGGCTGAGCAGCGCGAGCACCGCGGTCAGCACCGGGAAGGCCGCGACGATCAGGATGTTGGTGCACAAAGCGGTCCAGGTGAAGATCGGCATGCGCATGAGCGTCATGCCCGGTGCGCGCATCTTCACGATCGTGGCGATCAGGTTGACGCCGGACAGCAAGGTGCCGACGCCCGCGATCTGCAACGACCAGATATAATAGTCGACACCCACCCCGGGGCTGTACGCCAGCCCCGACAGCGGCGGATAGGCGAGCCAGCCGGTGCGCGCGAACTCACCGACGAACAGCGACATCATCACCGTCACCGCACCGCCGACCGTCATCCAGAAGCTGAAATTGTTGAGGAACGGGAACGACACGTCGCGCGCGCCGATCTGAAGCGGCACGACGAAGTTCATCAACCCCGTCACGAACGGCATCGCCACGAAGAAGATCATGATGACGCCGTGCGCGGTGAACACCTGGTCGTAATGGTGCGCGGGGAAGATGCCGTCATTGCCGTTGAAGGCGACGAGCTGCTGCGTACGCATCATCAGCGCGTCCGCAAAGCCGCGCAGGAACATGACGAGGCCGAGCACCATGTACATCACGCCGATCTTCTTGTGATCGACCGAGGTGAACCACTCCTTCCAGAGATAGCCCCACAGTTTGAAATAGGTGAGCGCGATCAGCAGCGCGACGCCGCCGACCGCGACACCGCAGAAGGTGGCGACGAGGATCGGCTCGTGGAGCGGCAGCGAGTCGATCGTGAAGCGCCCGAAGATCGGGCTGATCGGAACGAACTGGGGGGCTGACATGGGCTTCGCTTCTTAAAGACGGGGTTGGCTGGCGGCGGCGGCGATCGCCGTACCGGCAGGAGTCGCGGCGGGGCTCGGCAGACCCGCGCCGGTCAGCAGCGCGGTGTTCGGCTTGGCCGCGGGGGACGGCGTGGCGGCAGCACCGGGCATCGGCATCGGCCCATGCTCCTGCTCCTCGGTCGGCGCACTGTCCGAAGCGGCATCGTGGCGCATCATCGCATCGGCGCACATCGAGCCGGGCTTGACGCAGAGGTTGACCGCCGCGCGGAACAGGCTGGCATCGACGCCGGCGTAACGCTGCACGGCGACATGCTCGCTCGGCGCCTCGAGCTTGAGGTAGGTGGCGCGGTCGAGCGTGGCGCCGCTCGCCTTGTTGCGGGCGATCCAGCCGGCGAAGTCCGCATCGCTCATGCCATAGAAACGGAAGTGCATGCCCGAGAAGCCCGCGCCGCTATAGTTGGCGGACAGCCCCTCGTAATCGCCCGGCTTGTTGATGACCGCGTGAAGCCGCGTCTCCATGCCCGGCATCGCGTAGATCATGCCGGCAAGCGACGGCACGTAGAAGGCGTTCATCACCGAGGAGGCGGTGATGCGGAACGCGATCGGCCGGTCAACCGGCGCGGCCAGTTCGTTGACGGTGGCGATGCCGTATTCGGGGTAGATGAACAGCCACTTCCAGTCGAGCGCGACGACATCGACCTCAAGCGGCTTGACGTTCGCGGCGATGGGGCGGCCCGCTGCGGTGCGCTCGATCGGGCGATATGGATCGAGCAGATGCGTGCCCACCCATGTCACCGCGCCGAGGCAGATGATGATGAGCAGCGGCACCGCCCAGATCAGCAGTTCGAGCTGAGTCGAATGGTCCCAGTTCGGTTCGTAGCGCGCATCCTCGTTCGAGGCGCGGTAGCGCCAGGCGAAGATGCCGACCATCGCGATCACCGGCACGATGACGAGCAGCATCAGCAACGTCGCGATGATGAGCAGATCGCGCTGCTGTGCAGCAACGTCTCCCGCCGGATGGAGGACGACCATGTTGCAGCCGCCGAGCAGAAGACTCGTCGACAAGATCATGATTGGCCGCAACATCGTGCGGATTCGGAAATTTGGAGCGCTCTCGGGCATGGAGCGGCGCCTAGCATGGCTCCCGCAGCGCAACATAGGACATTTTGTCCAATCCCGCAGTTGCGAGCAATAACCGAGAGGCCGGCTTGACCGCGCGGGCCCGATCCGCGATCGACTCGCCGTGCCTACTTTGCGCGGCGCGCCGCCATACCGGAGTCGTGATATGAGTACGAAGACCATCGGCAACTCTCCAGCCAGCGCGCCGCCCGGCGGTCATGGCACGGATGCGCGCGGCACGCACGACAATGTCGGCAAGCACGGCGATATCGCTCCTGCCGAGATCGCCATCGGCGTCATCATCGGGCGCACGTCGGAATTCTTCGACTTCTTCGTCTATGCGATCGCGTCGGTGCTGGTCTTCCCGCAGATGATCTTCTCGGACGTCGACCGGCTGACCGGCACCTTCTATTCGTTTGCGATCTTCGCGCTGGCGTTCATCGCCCGCCCGATCGGCTCGCTGATCTTCATGACGATCGACCGCATCTACGGTCGCGGGCCGAAGCTGACGATCGCGATCTTCATGCTCGGCGGCGCGACCGCGGCGGTGGCGTTCCTGCCGGGCAGCGAACAGATCGGCAAGTCGGCTGGCATCCTGCTCGCGCTGTTCCGCATCGGCCAGGGCCTCGCGCTTGGCGGCGCGTGGGACGGGCTCGCCTCGCTGCTCGCGCTCAACGCGCCCGAGAACCGGCGTGGCTGGTATGCGATGGTGCCGCAGCTCGGCGCGCCGCTCGGCCTGATCGTGGCGAGCGCGCTGTTCGCGTTCCTCGTCTCGACCCTGTCCGCCAACGATTTCATCGAATGGGGCTGGCGCTATCCGTTCTTCGTGGCGTTCGCGATCAACGTCGTCGCGCTGTTCGCGCGGCTGCGCATCGTCTCGACCCCCGATTACCAGAATCTGTTCGAGAGCCGCGACCTCCAGCCCGCTCCCGTGTTCGACACCGTCACCAAGCAGGGCCGCAACATCATCATCGGCGCGTTCGCCCCGCTCGCCAGCTTCGCCTTGTTCCACATGGTCACGGTGTTCCCGCTGTCGTGGGTGTTCCTGTTCACCAAGCAGAACCCGGCGCGCTTCCTAGAGATCGAGATCCTCGGCGGCGTGGTCGGCTTCGCGGCGGTGCTCGCGTCGGGCGCGCTCGCCGACCGGTTCGGGCGGCGCTACGTGCTCGGCGTGTCGGCGGCGGCGATCGCGGTGTTCAGCGGCTTCGCGCCGCAGCTCCTCGCCGGTGGCGATGTGGGCGAGATCGTCTTCATGGTGCTCGGCTTCGCGATCCTCGGCATCGGTTTCGGCCAGTCCTCGGGCGTTGTCGCGGCGAACTTCGCGAGCCACCACCGCTATACCGGCTCGGCGCTGACCTCGGATCTGGCGTGGCTGTTCGGCGCGGCGTTCGCGCCGCTCGCCGCGCTCGCGCTGGCGAGCCACTTCGGGCTGATGGCGGCGGGCGGATACCTGCTGTCGGGCGCGATCGGCACGATCGCCGCACTGTTCATCAACCGCGAGCTGGGACAGAAGTTCTCCTAAGCACCGGTTCCGACCGAACGCTAACGGCCCGCTCTCTCACGAGGGCGGGCCGTTTTTTTGCCCCCTGCCCTCTCCGTTCGTGTCGAGCGAAGTCGAGACACCTGCGCCGGCCCCTCGACTTCACTCGGGGCGAACGGAAGCGCCGAGCGTTCCGCCGCTCAGGGCCGCCGCGTCATCCGACCGAGCGCCGCGTCCAGCGTCGCGTCCTGCTTGGCGAAGCACAGCCGCACCACGTTCGTCACCGGTGCTTGCGCGTAGAAGGCGCTGACCGGGATGGTGGCGACTCCGGCCTCCGCGATCAGCCATTCCGCGAAGGCGACATCCCCCATGTCGACGCCGGAGGCGGTGAGGTCGATGTTGATGAAATACGTCGCCGAACACGGCAGCACCGCATAGCCGAGCCGAGTCAGCCCCGCCGTCAGCCGATCGCGCGAGCGCTGGTAGCCCGCGCGCATGTCGTCGAAATAGGCGACATCCTTGCCCAACCCATAGGCCGCGCCCGCCTGAAGATTGGGCGGGGTGGTGAACGTCATGAACTGGTGCGCCTTGGCGAGTACGGCAGCAAGGCGCGGCGCGGCACACATCCAGCCGACCTTCCAGCCCGTAAGCGAGAAGATCTTGCCCGCCGAGCCGATCTTGACGGTACGCTCGCGCATGCCGGCCTCAGCGATCAACGAGCGGTGCTGCGCGCCATCGAACACGACATGCTCCCACACCTCGTCGCAGATTGCGATGGCGTCGTGGCTAACGCAGAAGTCGGCGAGCAGCGCCAGCTCCTCAGGCGACGTCAGCGTGCCGGCCGGGTTAAGCGGCGCGTTGAGCAGCACCAACCGGGTGCGCTCGCTCGCCACCGCCCCCAGCGCCTCGGCGGTGATGCGCCAGTGCGGGGGTTCGAGCCGGACCAGCTTCGCCACCCCGCCCGCGCGCTCGACCAGCGGCAGATAGGCGTCGTACAGCGGCTGGAACATCACCACCTCGTCGCCCGGCGACACCAGGGCGAAGATCGCGCAGGCGAGCGCCTCGGTCGCGCCCGAGGTGACGATCACCTCCTCCACCGCGAGGTCGAGCCGCTGATGCGCGCGGTAATGGTCCGCCACCGCCTGCCGCAGCGCGGGCGTGCCCGCCATCGGCGGATATTGGTTGGACTCCTCGACCAGCGCGCGCGCGGCTTGCGCGAGCACATCCTCCGGCCCACGCCCGTCGGGGAACCCCTGCCCCAGGTTGATCGCGCCGCTCGCCCGCGCCCGCGCCGACATCGCTTCGAAGATGGTGGTGCCGAGCTTGGTATAGACGGGGTTCATGGGCGGGCTTTCGGGGAGACTGGCGCTTGTCCTAGCCGCTCGCGTCAAGCGAAGTCGAGACGTGCGCGCTCGGCGCGAGCGGCCTCCCGGTTTCCGGCCGAGTCACGTCGAAGCGCCCGGCCCATGGCGGTCGGGCCTTCGACTACGCTCGGGCCGAGGGTAGCCGGCGCGATTCGTCGATACGCGTCGTCCGCATCCGCCGCGCGCACGTTGCCTCGGCGCGCGCAGTCGCTAAGGACAGGCGCATCATCGTCCTGATGGGAGAGAGACCGCATGCCCAGCCTCGTCCTGATCCGCCACGGCCAGTCCGCCTGGAACCTCGAGAATCGCTTCACCGGCTGGTGGGACGTCGACGTGACCGAGCAGGGCGCCGAGGAAGCGCGCGCCGCCGGGCGGCTGATGGCCGAGAAGGGGCTCGATTTCGACGCCTGTTTCACCTCGCTCCAGACCCGCGCGATCAAGACGCTCAATCTTGCGCTCGAAGAAATGCAGCGGCTGTGGCTGCCGGTCGAGAAGGACTGGCGCTTGAACGAGCGGCATTATGGCGGGCTCACCGGGCTCAACAAGGCCGAGACCGCCGCACGCCACGGCGACGAGCAGGTCCATATCTGGCGCCGCAGCTTCGACGTGCCGCCGCCGCCGCTTGAGGCGGGCAGCGCGTTCGATCTTTCCGCCGACCGTCGTTACGCCGGTATCGCCATCCCCGCGACCGAGAGCCTCAAGGATACGATCGCGCGCGTGCTGCCCTATTGGGAGACTCGCATCGCACCCGCGCTTAAGAGCGGCCAGCGCGTGCTGATCTCGGCGCACGGCAACTCGCTGCGCGCACTGGTCAAGCATCTCTCCAACATCCCCGATGATGAGATCACCGGGCTCGAAATCCCGACCGGGCAGCCGATCGTCTATGATCTTGACGAGGATCTCGCCGCCGTCGACCGTTACTATTTGAGTGAACGCTAACGTCTGACCCTGCACTTGCTGCCGTTCATCGCATCTCCGCCCCATAATGGGGCGAATTGGTGCGAAACGGCGGAATAGCTGGTGGATTCCCGCGTTTATTGTGACCAGATTGGGGATGTCACGCGCCTACGCAATGGCGCGGAATGTCGCAGGAGGTCGCCATCGGATATCGTCGGGCATGATGTCCTTGCCGGTCTCGACCGCGTCCGGGCGAAGCGCGTCTTCGGCTGTGGCGGGCTTTGCTTTGCTGACGGTGGCGATCGCGCTCGCGACCGCAGGCGTGGTTGCGCTCGCGGCGCTGCACGGCGGCGCGGCACCGTTGCTTCCCAGCATCGGCCTCGCGATCGCCGGACTGGTGATCGGCGGGCGGCGACTGTGGCCGGCGGTCGCGCTCGGCGCGTTCGGGGCGCTGCTCGCGCAGCCGCATGGCGATCCGCCGCTGCTCGACATGCTTGCCGCCCTCGCCGAAGCATCGACCGCATGGCTCGGCGCGACCGTGATCCCCGAGGCCGAGGACGGACGGCTGCTCGAACCGACCCTGTTCCATCTGGTGGCACTGGCGGGGGCGATCGTCGTGATATCCACCGGCGGTGCGGTGCTGGGGTCGGTACTGCGCGGCATGCCCATTGACGGAGCGGAGACGCTGCGCGCACTCGCCATCGACGTGCCGCTTCAGGTGGCGCTCGCCTGGTCGGCGCTGCTGTGGACCGGCACCGCGCGGCGCGGCGGAGCGGCACGCGGACTTGCCGGTGCGGCCGGACTGGTTCTGCTCGGCGGAGCGGCGCTCTCGGCGCTGGGGGTCACGCCTGGCATCTGGGTCGCCGTCCCGCTGCTGCTCTGGGCCGCCTGCGCCTATCGCCATCGCGCCAGCGCCGCCGCGCTGGTGCTGCTCGGCTGCGCGGCGCTGGCCGCGCTTGCCGTCTCCGCAGGTGCGGCGCCGATGCCGTTCGAAGTGGCGCGGTTCCTTGCGCTGACCGTGATCGCCACGCTGCTGATCGAGGCGATCGGCAGCGTGCGACGTGCGCGCGCGGTCGCGCAGGGCGGCGCGCGCGACCATGACCTGACCGCCTTCGTCGCCGACGCGCCGGTCGCGATCGCGGCGCTCGACGACGATCTGCGCTACGTGGCGGTGTCGCGCCGCTACCTGCGCGACCTGCGACTGGAGGATCGACCGTCGATCCTCGGCCAGCGCCCCGCCGACGTGCTCGCCGCCTATGCCGCGCACCTCGGCGACGGCCCGAGCCGGGCGCTTGCGGGCGAACGGGTCTCGCGCCCGGCGAGCCAGGTTCGCATGGCCGATGGCGCGTGCGAGTATCTACGCTCCGAACTGCAACCCTGGCACGATGCCACCGGCGCGGTCGGCGGGGTGATGGTCTTCGGTGAGATCGCCACCGAATCGGTACGCTCGCGTGCCGCGCTCGAGGAGGCCGAAACGCGCTATCGCGGCGTGTTCGAACAGGCCGCCGCCGGCTTCGCGCGCTGCGGGCTCGACGGGCGCTTTCTCGAGGTGAACGACCGCTTCTGCGAGATCACCGGGCACGATCGCGCCGCGCTGCTCGCCAAAACCTATCGCGACATCACCCATCCGCTCGATATCGCCAGCAGCGACCGCATGCTGGAGGCGATGATCGCGCGACCGGACGAGCGGTTCTCGGTGGAGAAGCGCTATTGCACGCGCGACGGCCGCGTCGTCTGGGTCAACATGTCGGCGACGATGATCCGCGATGCGGAGGGCCGGCCGCTCTACGCCGCCTCGGCGGTGCAGGACATCACCGCGCGCAAGGATGCGCAGGCCGCGCTCGCCAAGAGCGAATTGCGGTTGCGGCTGGCGCAGTCGGCCGCGCGCGCGGGGCTGTGGGAGATCGACTTCGAACGCCAGACGATCATCGCCTCGGCCGACATGCTGCGCATGCACGGCGTCTCGCCCGAACGGACCGACGGCGTTCCGCTCACCGAATGGCGCGCGTTGTTCGACAAGGCCACGCTCGACCAGATCGACAGCAGCGGCTTCGCCTCGCGCGAGGTCAACAACCACGACATGATCTACGCGATCGAGCGGCCCGATGGCAGCCAGCGCTGGATTCACAGCATGGGCCGCACCTATCGCACCACCGACAACAATAAGCGGATCATCGGCCTCGCTATCGACGTGACCGCCGCGCAGGCCGCGCAGGCCGAGCTACGCCATGCGCAGGCGACGATGCTGCGCGTCTCGCACCTGAGCGCGATGGGCAGCGTCGCCGCCACGCTCGCGCACGAACTCAATCAGCCGCTCGCCGCGATCGTCAACTACATCCAGGTGTGCGCGCACCTGCTCAAGGCGCAGGGCGACGGCACGCCTCCGCAACTGCTCGACGCGGTGCTACAGGCACAGACGCAGGCGATGCGCGCTGGCCAGCTCGTCCAGAAGCTGCGCACGCTCACCCCCAACAGTGCCGCCGCGCGCCGCCGCGAATCCGTTGCCGCGATCCTCGACCATGCCTGCGCGACGATCGCACAGGACGCCGCCGCCGAAAACGTGGTGATCCGCCGGCACGGCGGGAGCGATGCCGAAATCCTCGCCGACCGGCTCCAGATCGAACAGGTGCTGCTCGGCATCTTCCACAATGCGATCGAAGCGATGCGGGACTGCGCGGACAAGCAGATCGATCTCGGCATCACGACCCGCGGCGAGACGGTGGTGATCCGCATCGCCGATTCGGGTCCGGGCCTGCCCCCGGCGACGTTGCAACAGGTACTCGAGCCGTTCGCCGACCCGCGCGGCCGCGGCTCCGGGCTCGCGCTGCCGGTCTGTCGCACGATCGTGGAGAGTCACGACGGCAAGCTCGCCGCCGAACCCGCGAGCGAGGGCGGCGCGGCCTTCCTCATCACGCTGCCGATCGCGCCGCGCCGCCAGCCGCGCCACTTCGACCAGCCCGATGCGCTGCCCGCGCGCACCGCGCCGGCGGTGCCGACTACGGAAAATAGGCCGCGATAACCGCCAGCACCGATGCCGGATCGAGCGCGTCGATCGCGATCTGCTTGTCCGGCTGCGCGCTATACCCGGTCATCGCGCCGTGGCGGTCGATACCGATCGACACGACGCGATATGCCTCACCCTCCCGCAGCACCGCGAGCGCGCCGGGCGCGGGGAAAACGTCGGGATCGACCACCAGCACCGCGCCCGCAGGCATCCCTGCGCCGAGCGTCGCGCGGCACATCCTGAGCCCGAAGCTCGCCGGGCCGGCCGCGCGTGGCGCCTCGACCGTGACGCTGGCCGGCGTCGCCGCGATCAGCCCATCGGCCAGCGGCGCACCGAACACCGCGAGCGGCGCACGCGTCTCGGGTACGGCCGGGGTGGCGACGGGCTGCGCCGGCGCGGCGTCTCCGCCAAGCTGCTTGCGCAGATCGGCAACCTTTTCGGCGGTGCGGCGGCGGCGGCTCGCCTCGCCCGGCAACCGCGCGATCCACGGATCGAGCGTACCCTCGGCATGCGCGGCGCGTACGTCCCGTTCGAGCGCATCGAAATCTTCCGCACCCATAATGGTGCAGATCGCGCGCAGCGTGGTGGCGTTCCAGCGATCGGGCGTCTTCACCGCATTCTCGATCCGCGAGACGATCACCGGCGGCAGCCCGTAGGCGCTCTCCAGCACCGCGAGCGGCAGGTCGCGGTCGGCCTGACGGTTCTTGCGGAACGCGGCGGCGAGCAGGATCGCAAGCTCCTCGGCGGGCGGATCGAATTCGAGCTGCTGCCCGCGCTGCGCCACCCAATGCGCCATGTCGAAGCCGGGATCTTCGATATCGATCAGCAGGTCGGTGGCAGCGATGCCCAGTGTCGCGGCGATCGCCTGAAGCTCGTCCGCACGCGCCACCACCTCGCCGCGCTCGATCTTGGACAGGCGGATATAGGGGATGGCGGGCAACGCCGCCGACAGGCCGAGCAAGGCGGAAAAGCCGTGCAGGCGGCGCTGCTCGCGCAGACGATTGGGGAAGACGATGCAGCGATACGGGTCGAGGGGGATCGTGCGTTTCGCGCGATCCACCGAACGTGCCGCCGCGCGCGCACGCGGCGCGTCACGCCGCGCCGTCACCTCGTTCAAACCCGTCTGCTTGCGAACCGCCACGCCAGTCTCCCGCCCGGCCGATCGCGGTCCAGTGCGCTGCTGCGGCATAATCGCAAAGTGTTAAGGATGAAATAGTCCGATTCAGAGCAATCAGTGCGCCTTGTGCCCGTGCGGCAGCGCAGCAAGCCGCGCCCAGTGTCCGCGCGGATCGAACGCGACAAGCTCGACCGCCGTCGCCGCACCGACCAGCACCGCGCCGAGCCAGTCGTCGCCGACCACCGAAGCACGCTCGGGGCTGAACAGCGCGCCGGTGCCATCGGTCATCAGGCCGATCCGCTCGATCGCCCCGCCTTCGGAGGCGATCGCGGCGAGTTGGCGCAGCACCGCATTGGCCGCGTGGCAAACCGCGCGCATCGCCGGATCGCCGCTGCGGGCAATGCCCTTGATGCGGGTGCCGTCCGCTGCGATCGCATCGACGCGGATCGCAACGCCGGCCGGACGGACCGTCCGCTCGATCAGCAACAGCGTGTACCCCGTCTCGGCGAGCAGCGCCCGTGCCGCCGTGGTCAGCGTCGCGCTTGCCGACAATGCCGGCGGCGTTGCTACGTCACGCGCTGGAACCGGCTGGCAGATCGACTCGATGGGGGTCGACAGATGGCGCATTCACTAGTCCTCCAAGTCCTTATTTGAACTTATAGGAGGAGTACGTAGCGGGCGGAAATGAACCGTTAAAAATTCGTTGAAACGGGCGCTGCGCCTTAGTTGAGGCGCACGCCGCGCGGGGCTTCGACACGCTCGCGCGGCAGGAAGGCGGCGTCGCCCGCGGCGTCGAAATCGACCGGCACCGATGCGATCGCCTTGACGCGGACCATCTGGCTCTGGCGCTGCGCCGCGCTCGGCAGCAGCGAGCGGCCGGCGGGGCGGGCGCGCAGGTGGGCGCCGTCCTCGGCCAGTTCGGTGATGATCTTGCTGGCGCGGCGGGTGATCTGGCGCAGGCGCTCGCGGGTCAGGTCGCTCGGCAGCTCGGCGGCTTCGTCGGCGTTGAACAGGTGATGTTCGACGATATCGCGGTCGCGCTGGATCCGCTCCTCGAGCTTCGCCGCCTCGCCCGCGTCGAGCGCCTTGGCGCGGCTGCCGGTCTTGGCGCGGGCACGCAGCAGGTGGCTGGTGCCGACATCGCGGAGGTGATCGACATAGGCGTCGAGCAGCGCCTGCGCGGTGCCTTCGGCCATGAACGACGATGCGGCGGCTTCGGTCGAGGGCAGCGCGCTCTCGTCTTCAATCAGGAATTCGTGGACGCCGTCCTCACCGTCGACACCCATCGCCAGCGCATCGAGCGAAACGGTCGCGGCCGAGACCTTCTTGGCCGAGGGGCGCTGATCGGCCATCAGGCGGAAACGCAGGCCCTGAAGCTCGCCACGGATCTGCCAGTTGACGAAGGTGGTGAACTTCGCCTTCTCGGGATCGTAGGCGGCGATGGCGCGGTGCACGGCGATCGCGCAGACCTGCTCGGCATCGTCCCAATGCGCGACCAGACCGTACTGGCGGATGAAGTGGCGGATGCGCGGCGCGATCAGCGTGAGGATGCGGGCGAAGGCCTTATCGACATTGGCGCGCTGACGGTTGGTCTGGCGGGCGTCGCCGGTCGGCGTGTTCTCGATGACGAGGGCGACGGCGATTTCAAGCTGATCGGTGGTCTTCGACATGATGTTTCCCCTATGCACGCTGCGCCGCTGCCGGCTTCGTGATGGGGTTATACTGCCGTTTTCCGGCTTAAAGGATCGTTGTTAATCCTGTAGGTAATATCCCATATTCCTATACCTTGGTCGTACAGGAAGCACGCAAACTGCGGGAAAGCTCCTTACGCATATCTGCGGACCATCGGGAGACTACGTAGGCCAACTCCTGAATCTTCCAGCAGAATTTTGCCGAATCGGAGTCGCCGAAACCGAATCGGTAGTTGGAACTGCGGGTGCGGAGACTCGTGCCGCGCCGTTCCATTTCATTATAGGATGCACTTGGTTCGCGCGGAGGCGCCGCGCCTCAGGATTGCAGCGCGTGCGTCTTGGTCGCCGAGAGAACGTAGCGCGCCGGGCGTACGTTGCGGCTGACATGGCTCGCCAGCCACATCCGGTGCGCGTCGGCGGCATTGCCGGCTGCCGCGATGTCGCGGCCGGCCTTGGCGGTGCCGATCTGCGCGGCGAGCAAGGTGCGTGCGCGCCCGCTGTCGAGCTGGCCGCGCAGGAACTTCGCGGCATCGCGCGGGCCCATGTAATGCGCGAGATAGGCGGTCTTGCTGATCTCCTCGACACTGTTGCCGACCGAGATGCCGCACTTCTTCAGCCGATCGAGATTGCAGCGCGAATAGTCGGCAATCGTCTGGATCGAGGCTTCGGCGTCATAGCGCAGCGCCAGCACCTTGGTACGCGCCTCGGGCAGCAGCTTGCCGTTCGCGCACAGCCAGCCATTGGCTTTCGCGACGTTGTTGAGGAAACTGCCGGCCTGTTCGGCCATGCCGACCCAGGTGCCGCTGATGAACTGGCCGAGCCCGGCCGCGCTCGAGCGCGGGTTGCGCGAATAGACGTTCCAGCGCCCGTCGTGGCCCTTGGCGGCTTCCGCGTCGATGATCGAGGCGAGCGAGGCGGCGGGGATGCCGCTGCGCGCAGATGCCTTTTCCAGTGCGGTGCGGTGGCGCTCGTTGGCGCCGAGCCCGTCGATCTCGGCGGGTTCGGGATCGTCGCTGGGGACGCTGGCCGCGCTTTGGGCCGCCGCCGGTTGCGCGCTGGGTGTCGAGACGGTCGCGGAACTGCGATCGAAGCGGGTCAGCAAGGCCTCGAACCCGCGCGCGAGCGGCGGCGCGTCGGACACTGCCGAGGTGACGCCATCCGCCCCGCCGATCGCGGCCTGCCACAGCCGGCTGGTGATCTGCGACTGCGCCTCGGCGTAGATCGCGCGGGCGCGTGCCTCGCGCTGCGCGTGTGTGGCGGCGATGGCGTGTGTGTCGACGCGGTGGCTCATGCCCGGCGCTCCTGCTTGAGCGCGGCGGCCTTGCGCGCGACGAAGCGGCCGAGCGCGAAATCGTCGGCGGCGTTCTGTTCGGCGAGCGCGATCGCGGCATTGGCCTCGTCGCGGAAGCGTTCGGCGGCATCCTCGGCGGCCTTGAGCTTGCCGTAGGCCTCCGCCGCCTCGCCGCGCAGCCGGTCTAGCCGCGCCATCGCGTCGCGGCGTTCGGCGTCGAGCTTGCCGCGATCGGCACGGCGGCGCTGCGCGAAGCCGTGCATCGACATCGCCCAGTCGCCCGCGACGACCTGATATTGCGCCGCGACATCGGCCTCGATCGCGGCGCGGGCGGCGTCGATATCCACCAGCCGCGTCACTTCGCTGCTGATCCGCCCACGCAGATCATCGACCGAGCGACGCTGGAGACGAACGACGGGATCGACCGGTGTCTTCACGGCTGCGCTCCTGTCGCGGCATCATCCTCGGCGAACAGCTCGGCGAGGCGTGCGAAGTCGCCGCCGCCCCCGCCCTGCTGCTGCTTGCCCTGCTTGAGCATGTCCTCGATTTGCGGCGCGAGCCGCATCGCCGCGTCGACCGCCGGGTTGGCGCCGGCCTTGTACGCGCCGAGCCGCACCATCTCCTCCATCTCGCCGAACGTCGAGAGCAGCCCGCGTGCCCGGATGCGCAAGGCGTTCTCCTCCGCCGACTGGCAGTGCGGCAGCGTGCGCGATACCGATTTGAGAATGTCGATCGCCGGATAGCGACCCCGCTCGGCGATGCGGCGGGTGATGACGACGTGCCCGTCGAGGATGCCGCGCACCGCATCCGCCACCGGCTCGTTATGATCGTCGCCGTCGACCAGCACGGTGAACAGCCCGGTGATCGAGCCGTGGCCGTGCAGCCCCGGCCCCGCCCGCTCGAGCAGGCGCGGCAGTTCGGCGAACACGGTGGGGGTATAGCCTTTGGAGGCGGGCGGCTCGCCATTGGCGAGGCCGATCTCGCGCTGCGCCATCGCGAAGCGCGTCACCGAATCCATCAGGCACAGCACGTTGAGGCCCTGATCGCGGAAATGCTCGGCGATAGACAGCGTGGTCCACGCCGCCTGCCGCCGCATCAGCGCGGGCGCGTCCGAGGTGGCGACCACCACGACGCTGCGCGCGAGCCCCTCCGGGCCGAGATCGTCCTCGACGAATTCCTTCACCTCGCGGCCGCGTTCGCCGATCAGCCCGATCACCGCGACATCGCAGTCGGTCCAGCGCGCCAGCATAGACAACAGCACCGACTTGCCGACGCCCGAACCCGCGAACAGCCCGAGCCGCTGGCCGAGGCAGAGCGGCGCGAACAGATCGAGCGCCCGCACCCCGGTATCGACGCGGTGGCCGACGCGGCCGCGCTCGGCGGCGGCGGGGGGTTCGGCCTTCATCGAGCGCGGTTCGGCACCCAGAGCGAGCGGCCCCTTGCCGTCGACCGGACGGCCGAGCCCGTCGACCATCCGCCCCAGCCACGCATGGCTCGGCCGGATCGAGACCTGATCGGAGACGAGATCAACCCGCGCGCCGCTGGCGATGCCGTGCGGATCGCTGAACGGCAGGCACAGCGCGGCCCCGCGATCGAGCCCAGTCACTTCCGCCTCGACCGGCCCCTCGGGCGTGCGCAGCGCGACCCGTGCGCCGATGCTCGCCGCGCCGAGGAAGCCGTCCACCTCGATCAGCGCGCCACGCACCGCGACGACGCGCCCGAAATGGCGCTCGACCGGGCTAGCGCGCAGCGCGCGGGCGGCGGAGGCGAGGCTGTGCACAGCGGTATTCGCTTACGCCGCGACCGGCGACAGCACGCCGGTTTCATATTCGATCAGCCCGCGGCAATCGGCGAGCGCACGGTAATAATCGCTTGAACCCACATGATGCGCGAAGGCGACGCACAAGGCGCGCGCCTCGGGCGCTTCGAGCGCACCCATCAGATCGGCGAGCAGCGTGAGGATGCTCTCGCGGTGCGCATCGCGGCCTTGCGCGTCGAGATACGCCATCATGCACGCGAAATAGAGCCGGCGCGCAGGCGTGTTGGCTTCCTCCGGGCTCATCACCTCGCGGCCGCGCAGCAGCGCGACCTCGTTCTCGATGAACAATTCGGTACGGCCGACGGCGCGGAGCACCGCGCCGTTGATGACCAGCTTCTCGTCGCTGCGCAGGGTTATCTTGAGCATGTCGCTATCGCCTGATGATCGTGTCCTTGGCTACGTTATAGGAGGACGGCCACGCCAAGGTGCGCGCAGCTAGGAAAATTTTGCCGTTTTGGCCGGAGCCGCACGGCTTCCTACAATGCTTCTGAACGGGCGCGCTGCCCGGGTGCAGGAGTGAACCCTTGAGCCTCTATTCCGCTTTCTATGCCGGCGTGTCCGGTCTGAACGCCCAGTCGAACGCGATGGCGACCGTCGCGGACAATATCACCAACGTGAACACGGTCGGCTACAAGGCGGTCGATTCGCAGTTCGTCACGCTCGTCACCGACGGGCGCACCGATGCGAGCTATACCGCTGGCGGCGTGACGCTGGCGCCGCGCTCGTTGATCTCGAAACAGGGGCTGTTGCAGGCGTCCTCGGGCGTCAACGACCTCGGCATCCAGGGCAACGGATTCTTCGTGACGCGCACCGAATCGCCGACCGGATCGGCGATCGCCTATACCCGCGCCGGTGCGTTCGCACCCGATGATGCCGGTTATCTCAAGAACAGCGCAGGCTTCTACCTGCAAGGCTGGAAGCTCGACGCGAACGGCAGTTACGCGAACAACGGCACCGTTTCGAACCTCGAATCGGTTCGCCTCAGCGACCTGAGCGGCACCGCCGCGCCGACCACCAAGGTCGAGTTGCGCGCCAATGTCCAGTCGACCACCGCGCTCTACGCCGGCACGTACGCCAGCGGCGACATGGCGTCCGGCACCGCCAACCCCGCCTTCTCGCAGTCGCTGCAAGTCTATGACGGTCAGGGCAACCCGCACAACCTCACGCTCGGCATGGTGCGGACCGACGCCAACACCTGGCAGACCGAAGTCTATGCCGATCCCCGGACCGACGTGACCGCGACCGGCGGCCTGCTCGCCAGCGGCACGATGAAGTTCAACCCCGACGGCAGCCTCGACGTCGCCGGTTCCTCGCCCGCGCTGTTCGCGTCGCTCAACCCGACCTGGACCAATGGCGCCGCGTCGCAGCCGATCAAGCTCGACATCGGCACCAACGGCGGCATGGACGGCTTCACCCAGTTCGCCAACGCTTCGGGCACGATCGCCAAGACGATCAACGGCGGCCCGGCCGGCGACGTCGCCTCGGTCGACATCTCCAAGTCCGGGGTGGTCAGCGCGATCTTCGAAGACGGCACCAAGCGCGCGGTGTTCCAGCTTCCGCTCGCCACCTTCGCCAATCCGGATGGCCTCACCCGCGTATCGGGCAACGGCTATCAGGTGTCGGGCGCGTCGGGCGACATGCTGCTGAACGCGGCGAGCGCGGGCGGTTCGGGCACCATCTCCGAAGGCACGCTCGAACAGTCGAACGTCGATCTCGCCGGCGAGTTCACCAACATGATCCGCTTCCAGCGGGCCTATAGCGCGTCGTCCAAGATCATCACGACCGTGGACGACATGCTCCAGGAAATCACCAACCTGAAGCGCTGATCGCCCAAGCGAGCCGGGAACCAAACCTCATGTCACTCAACGATATTCTCGGCACCGCCATATCGGGGCTCGCCGCGTCGCAAGCGGGTTTGCGCGGCGTTTCCAACAACATCGCCAACATCAACACGGCGGGCTACGCACGCGAGACGGTGGCGATCACCTCCAACGTCAACGGCGGCGTCACGATCGGCGAGCCGACCCGTGTCGCCGATCGTTTCCTGGAGGAGACCGTCTATCGCCGCGCGGGCGACGCGGGGCAGGCCGACGTCCAGACCGATTACAAGACGCGGCTCCAGGCGCTGCTCGGCGCGCCGGGGGATGCCTCGGGGCTGCCGGGCCGGATCGACGCGATCTCGTCCGCGGCGATCGACCTGACCGGCACGGCGGGCGCCACGCAGAAGAAAGCGGTGTTCGTCGCCAATGTGCAGGATGCGATCGCCGGTCTCAAGCAGACGCAGGCCGACACGCAGGCGCTCGCCGACGACATTGCGGGCGATCTCAGCGGCAGCGTGGACCGCGCGAACGTGCTGCTGAAGCAGATCTACACGCTCAACGGCACGATCTCGCAGGCGCAGGGGCTGGGGCGCAACAGCGCCACCGCCAGCGACCAGCGTGCGAGCGCGATCGAGGAGTTGAGCGGGCTGATGAAGGTGACGGTGCGCAACCAGAGCGACGGGCGCGTCACCATCGAAACCGCGAACGGCACCACATTGCTCGACAGCCGGTTGCGGCAACTGTCCTATCCGGTCGGCGAACAGGCTGGCGCGCAGGCGAGCTATCCGCCGATCACGCTGCGCTTCGGCGATGGCGACACCGCAGCCGGCAAGTCCACCGGGGATACGCTCGACGGCGGTTCGATCGGCGGCAAGATGGGCGGACTGATGGCGCTGCGCGACCAGACTTTGCCCGCCTTCGAGGAGAAGCTCGGCACGCTGTTCACCGGACTCGCCAACACCTTGAACGCCGCCAGCAACGCCAACACCACCGTGCCTGCGCCGAACAGCCTCGAAGGTCACGCGACCGGGCTGACCGCAACCGACCGGCTCGGCTTTACCGGCGCGGCGACTTTCGCCGTCACCGATGCGAGCGGGAAGCTCGTCGCCAAGACCAGCCTCGACTTCTCCGCGATGGGCGCGAACGCGAGCGTGGGGGACGCGCTGTCGGCGATCAACGCCGGCCTCGGCGGTGCGGCGACCGCGACGCTCGATGCGACCGGCAAGCTCACCCTCACAGCCGCCGCGAGCGGCAACGGCGTCGTGGTCGCGCAGGGCACCCCGGCGAGCGACCGGGGCGGCGCGGGCTTCTCGCACTATTTCGGTTTGAACGACGTGGTGCGCAGCGACGTGTCGCCGCTGGTCGCCGCCGGCTTCACCGCCAGCGACGCGAGCGGCTTCGCCGCCGGCCAGACCGCCGAGATCGACCTGCGCGACGGCAACGGCCGCATGCTCGCATCGCACGTCCTCACTCCGGCGGCAGGCGGCACGATCGGCGATCTCGTCACCCAGCTCAACGGCAGCGACCTCGGCCATTTCGGCAGCTTCGCGCTCGACGCGAGCGGTCGTTTCCAGTTCACCCCCAAGGCCTCGGTCGGCGGTGCGGCGATCTCCATCCCGTCCGATTCGACCAACCGGCTCGGCACCGGCGTGTCGTTCACGGCGCTGTCCGGGCTGACCGGCGCGGCCGCTGCGCTGACGAACGGCGGCGTGCGCGTCGATCTTGCCGGTGATACGCGCAAGCTGCCGATCGCGACGCTCGACACGTCGGCCGCGGTCGGCAAGCAGGCGCTCGGCACCGGCGACACCAGCGGCGCGACCGCGCTCGTCAACGCGCTGGCCGGCACCAGCGATTTCGGCACCGGCGGCAAGGCGAGCCTCGAAACCTATGCCGCCAATCTCGTCAACAGCGCGGGAATCGACGCGACCCAGGCGGCGAGCCGGTCGAGCGTCGCCAGCGCGAGCAAGACCGACGCGGTCAACCGGCGTGACAATTTCTCCGGCGTCAATCTCGACGAGGAACTGTCGCAGATGGTGGTGCTCCAGAACAGCTATTCGGCCGCCGCCCGCGTCATCACCACCGCGAGCCAGATGTACGACACCCTGCTCGACATGATTCACTAAAGGGACGATCCATGACCCGCATCGCCACCATTCCGCTCCAGTCCGTGCTGGTTTCGGGCATCCAGCGCGCGCAATCGCAGCTTGCGGTGTCGCAGGCGCAGCTCGCCTCAGGGAGCAAGGCGCCCGATTACGCCTCGCTCGGCACCGATGGCGTGCGCACCGTGTCGGCGCATTCGCTGCTCGCTCGGCAGAAGGCCGAATCGGGGGCGACCGCGCAGGCCAGCACCACCCTGTCGATCCAGGATACCGCGCTGTCCGCGATCGACAGCAGCGCGAGCGATCTGCGGACGCAGATCCTCAGCGCGATCGGCAGCGGCCAAACCGCCGGTCTGCAAAGCACGATCCAGGCGGCGTTCGAACAGTTTCGCGGCGCGCTCAACACCACCGAAGGCGGCATCGCCATCTTTGCCGGATCGCAGACCGACACCGCGCCGTTCAAACCGGCCACGCTCGCCGACCTCACCACCACCGACGCTACGGGCGCCTTCGCCAACGATCAGAAGCGCGCCACCGCGCATGTCGCCGAGGGGCAGGACATGACGGTGGGTGTGCTGGCGAGCGATGCCGGCGGCGGGCTGTTCGAGGCGTTCAAGACGCTCGCGCAGGCCGGTCCGATCGGCGCGACGATGACCGATGCGCAGAAGGCCGCGCTCACCGACGCGGTGTCGAAGATCGACAGCGGGCTCGGCCAGTTGCGCGACGTCAACGCCGAGAACGGCCGCAAGATGGCCGAGGTCGACACGCTCGACACGCGCGCGCAGGCGCGCACGTCGCTGCTCAAAAGCATCGTCAGCGACAATGAGGATGCCGATCTCGGGCAGGTCGCGATCGACATCGCCACGCGCAAGAGCGCGCTGGAGGCGAGCTATTCGGTGTTCGGGCAACTCTCGCGGATGAGCCTGGTCAGCTACCTGCAATGAGACAGGGCGCCGCACCGCTAACGCGAGCTTAACCTTGTCACCCCTACCCGCCGCACAGTGGTTGGGGTTAAGTGTGCAATGGGCGAGCAGACGATCGAAGCGCGGACGCAGGCGGCGTGGGCCGCGATTTGCCGCTCGCAGGCGGTCATCGAGTTCGCGCTCGACGGCACCGTCCTCACCGCCAACGCCAGTTTCCTCGCCATCTTCGGCTATACGCTGGGCGAGGTCGTCGGCCGGCATCACCGCATGTTCTGCGATGCCGATCTCGCGGCGAGCGCCGAGTACCGGACGTTCTGGACAAAGCTCGGCAGCGGCGCGTTCGATGCCGGCGTGTATCGCCGTACCGACAAGCACGGCCACGACGTGTGGTTGCAGGCGAGCTACAACCCGGTGCTCGACCCCGATGGCCGTCCGCTCAGGATCGTGAAGCTCGCGACCGACATCACCGAAGCCAGGCAGCGCAATGCCGAGAGCGAAAGCCGCCTCACCGCGATCGACCGGTCGCAGGCGGTGATCGCGTTCGATCTCGACGGGACGATCCTCGACGCCAACGCAAACTTCCTCGCCGCCTTCGGCTATGCGCTGGGCGACCTGGTCGGCCGGCATCACCGCATGTTGTGCACGAGCGAGGACGCCCGCGCCCCCGCTTATGCCGAGTTCTGGCGGCGGCTCGGGCGCGGCGAGTTCCATTCTGGCCGCTATCACCGTCGCGGCCGCGACGGGCGCGAGGTGTGGATCCAGGCGACGTACAACCCGGTGCTCGACGCCGAAGGCCGTCCGCGCCGGATCGTCAAGATCGCCACCGACGTGACGCGGCAGGTCAAGCTCGAACAGGAGGTGCAGCTCCGTTTCGAGGAGGCGCAGCGCTTCCAGCGGCAGCTTCAGCAGGGCAAGGAACAGCTCGAGACGACGATGGCGGAGCTGTCCGCGATCGTGCAGGCGATCGGCGGGATCGCCGCGCAGACCAATCTGCTCGCGCTCAACGCCACGATCGAGGCGGCGCGTGCGGGCGAAGCGGGGCGCGGCTTCGCGGTGGTGGCGGGCGAGGTGAAGAAACTCGCCGGCGACACGCGGCAGGCGACCGAGCGCGCCGCCGACATGATGAAACGCGGGACGGAGCGCGCGCTGGCGGCCTGACCCCCGGCGCGCCCGCCTTCACGCGCCCAAGAGCGGCCCCAGTTCGGCCAGCACCGCCGCGCGCCGTTCGGCGGCATCGAGCGTCACGCCGCCGCTGTCCCACGCGATGCGCGCATCGCCCGGCGCGAGCGTCGCATCCTCGATCACCACCAGCGCGAGCCGGCGGCGGTCGCGGCTCTGGCGGTCCGCGATGCGGGCTTCGACATCCTCGACCAGGGTGGGGTGGACCCGGATCGCGACTTCCTGCCCGCGCGCGATCTGCGCGAGGACGCGCGCGATCGCTTCGTCGATCGCCTGCACCGGCGCGAGCGCGACCGCGTGGCCGGCGAGCAGCTCGGCCGCCGCGAGCGCGACCTGCGCCGCGTCCTGCGCAAGCGCGTCGAGCACCGCGCCGTGGCGCTCGCCGATCTCCTCGATGCCGGCCTGAACCGCATCCGCCGCCGACAGCAGGGCAGCGTCGCGCTCGAGCCGCGCCTCGTTCAGTCCAGCCTCGAACGCTTCGGCACGCGCCGCCGCCAGCGCGGCGGCATGATCGACGCGGAGCGCCGCAATCTGCGCCTCGGCGGCGGCAAGGCGCAGCGCGACCTCGCTCGGCGAGCCCGACAGATCCGGCTCGACGGTGGAGAAGACGCGATCGAACGCGAAGGGGCGGGCCTGGAAGCTCATGTCGGCCATCAATAGACCATCGCCTCGTCATCCTTGGGATCGACCAGCACGATCTCGCCGCGATCGGCGAGCTGCTTGGCAAGCCGGACGAGCTGGCCTTGCGCCTCCTCGCATTCGCGCGCGCGCACCGGCCCCATGCCGGCCATGTCCTCGCGCATCATCTTGGCGGCGCGTTCGGTCATCGAACTGAGGAACAGTTGCTTCATCGCATCGGGCGCGCCCTTGAGCGCGAGCGCCATCATGCGCTTGTCGGCGTTCTTGACGACGGTGGCGATCGCGGCCGGCAGCAGGTTCGACAGATCCTCGAACGTGAACATCAGCGAGCGGATGCGCTCCGCCGAATCGGGCGACTTGGCGTCGAGCGCGTGGAGCATCGCCTCCTCGGTCGAACGGTCGAGCGCGTTGAACAGTTCGGCCATGCTCTCATGCGGATCACGCCGTTGCGAGCGCGACAGGTTGGACATGAATTCGCTGTGCAGCGTGCGCTCGATCTCGCCGACGATCTCCTGCTGCACCGGCTCCATGCGGAGCATGCGCTGGATCACGTCGATCGCGAAGTCGCGCGGCAACGCCGCCATCACGCGCGCGGCGTGCTCGGTCTTCAACTTGCTCATGATGACCGCGACGGTCTGCGGATATTCGTTGCGCAGGTAGGAGGCGAGCACGGTCTCGCTGACGTTGGAGAGCTTGTCCCACATCGTCCGGCCGGAGGGGCCGCGAATATCCTCCATGATGTCCTTCGCGCGGTCGCCCAGCACGTTGCCGAGCAACCGCTCGGTGGTCTCGAACGACCCGTGCAGCGAGGAGATGGTCGAAACCTCGCTGGAGAATTGCAGCAGCAGATGCTCCACGACAGGTGCGGCCACGCTGCCGAGCTGCACCATCGCCGCCGACAGTTCCTTGATCTCGTCGTTGCTGAGCTGTTCCCACAGCCCCGCGCCATTCTCCTTGCCGAGCGCGAGCAGCAAGGCCGCCGCGCGCTGCGGGCCGGAATAGCGTTTCAGCTCCGGCGGTTCGATCATGGGCGCCGTCATCGGCATCTGCGTCCCCTTTGCAGGTGTCCAAAAAAAGCTTCGGCCGCGCCATCCGGCAACGGTTTCTATACGCTATTATAGGATTACCGATGCGCGGTCGGTGAAAGGCGGTAAAGAAAGTGTCGATCAATTCCTCGAGCAACCTGATCGGGCTCTCCCTGCTGACGGGCGATGCCAGCCTGTTCAGCTCGGTCACCAGCAGCAGCACCGATGCGGCCGCCGCCGACACGCTGGCGGTGCGCAAGGCCAAGGCGCAGTTCACGCTCGCCGCCACCACCCCGCCGTGGACCGCCGCCACCTCCAAACTGTCGGACACCGCACAGGTCGCCGCGGTCAAGGCGATGAAGACGATCATCGACGCGACCACCGCCAAGAGCAGCACGCTGCCCGACGACGTGAAGACCAGCTTCACCGCGTACAAGGCGCTCGATTCGCTCCGCATCCTCGCGCAGGCGGCCAGCTCGACGACGGCAACGGCGGCGCAGCGCGCCAGCCTCGACAAGAGCTTCGCGCAAGGGCTGGCCGATCTCCAGACCTATCTCGGCACCGCGCCCTCCTCCAAGCTCGACCTCGCGTTCGCGCAGCCGACCCGGCGCGCCGACAGCGAAGTGATGGCCCCGCTCGCCGCCAACACCGGCACCGTCACCGGCACCACCGTCGCCACCGCGCGCGACGCCGCGCTCTCCGGGATGAGCGGGCAGGAGCAGTTCACGATCGCGATCAAGTCGACCTCGGGCAACACCGCCCTGCATGTCGACCTGGCGAACACGCAGCAGCCGCCGACACTCGATTCGGTCGCCGCCGCGATCAACGCCGCAATCCAGGCGATCCCCGCCAAGAATGCCGACGGCACCGTCGCCACCGACGATGCCGGTAATCCCAAGCCGCTCTATTCGGTCAAATTCGCCCCCGTGAAGACCAGCGACGGCTGGACGATGGGGATCACCGCGCCGCGTCTCGAACAGGTGTCGATCACCCAGGACAATGCCGCCGATGCGGTGATGGTCTCGGTCGGCAGCAGCGCGCTCGATGCGCCCTCGTCGGTGCGGATGCTGCGCTTCGACGATCCCGCCAACGCCGGCGCGCAGCACAGCTACGCGAGCGTGACCGCGCTCGACGCCGATGCCACCGCGCGCGCACAACTGCTCCCGCCCAAGGTCGCCACTCCCGCCAAGGGCGTTACGCTCACCACGCCTGTGGTCAATGCCTCGCTCACCGCCAACGCCAGCGCGACCGCGCCCGATGGCAGCACCTATGTGATCGGCACCGCCGCCGGCGATGTCGGCGCGCTGAACCTCGCCGGCAGCAGCGACCTGCTGCTCACCAAGCGCGACAGCGAGGGCAAGGTGGTGTGGCAGCGCATGCTGGGCGCGGCGGGCAGCGCATCGGGCGCGGCGGTCAGCGTCGCCGCCAATGGCGACGTGGTGGTGGCGGGCACCGTCACCGGCAGCTTCGACAGCCAGAACAGCGACGGCGACATGCTGGTGTCGCGCTACAATCCGAACGGCGAGGAGCAATGGTCCACGCTGGTGCGCGCGAACGGCGCCGACACCGCGACCGCGATCACCACCGCGCCCGACGGGTCGATCTACGTCGGCGGGAAGGCCGCGAATGGCGCGGCAAGCGGCGGCGGCGATGCATTCGTCGCGCGGCTGGGCGCGAACGGCAAGGTGCAGGAGCGCCGCCTTATCGACAGCGGCGGCAGCGACGGCGTGCAGGGTCTGGCCATTGACGGCGACGGCAACCTGCTCGCGCTGATGCACGCCGGAGCAGACACGCAGGTCCGAAAACTTCAGGGCGATGCACTCGCCACCGATCTCGGCCAGATCAGCCTCGGGCAGGTCGATGCGCGCGCGATTGCGGTCGGCGCCGACGGCACGGTCGCGGTTGCCGGCGCGACCAAGACCGCCGTCGCGGGCGCGCAGGCGAACGCCATCTCAGGGGGTCGCGACGGCTTCGTCACACGGATCGACGGCGGGCTGAACGGCGCGACCACATCCTATGTCGGCACCGGTGCCGACGACCAGATCGACAGCATCGCCTTCGACGGCGCGACGCTCTACGCCGGCGGGCGCACCACCGGCACGCTCGGCGCGGTCAAGACCGGATCGACCGATGGGTTCATCGTCGGCATCGACACCGCGACCGGTGCGGTCGGCACCGCGCGCCAGTTCGGTCAGGTGGCGACCCGGACCGATTCGGTGCAGGTCAGCACGGTCCACGGCGGGGCGAGTGCGCTCGGCGCGCTCGGGCTCAAGCTCGGCGTACAGGGCGCGCAGGATTCAACCCTGCTCACCGCTAGCACCTCGCTGCGCGCTGGCGACGAGTTCTCGATCCAGGTCGAAGGCGGCACGACGAAGAAGATCACCATCGCCGCCAACGATACGCTCACCACCCTCGCCTCGCGCATCCACCTCGCGACCGGGGGCAAGGTCAGCGTCACCACGCCCAAATCCGGCACCGGCAACGTGCTGCGGATCGAAGCCAAGGCGGGGGCTTCGGTCGAGCTAATCGCGGGTGCGAGCGGCAAGGACGCACTCGCCAAGCTCGGCCTCCCGGCCAAGAAGCTGACCGTGCCCGATCCGGTCGCGGCGAACGCGCCGAAGGTGCGCCCCGGCGGCAGCTACGGGCTGGGCCTGTCCTCCGCGCTGCGCCTCGACACCACCGACGACGCCAAGGCCGCGCTTGGGCAGCTCACCGCCGCGCTGTCGATGACGCAGACCGCCTATCGTTCGCTCTACTGGGATGCCAACAAGGCGGCGACCGTCAACGGAACCAACGCGAGTACATCGAGCGTCTCCGCCTACGACAAGGCGAAGCTCGCCAGCTACACCGACGCGCTCGCGCGTCTCACCGGCTGATCGTGACCAGCCCCCACCCCCTCGCCTTCAGGACTCGGACATGAGCCAGCAACTCCCCTCGCTCCTCGCCGGCATCGGCGATGCGATGCGCTATCTCGATACGCGCAAGGACGTGATCGCGCGCAACATTGCCAACGGCGACACCCCCGGCTTCAAGGCGCGCGACACCGCGCCCGCGAGTTTCGCGGGCATGGTGCAGAGCGGCGCGGCCGGCGTGGCCGCGCCCACCGTCGAGCTGAGCAGCAGCATGATCGCCATGGGCGCGCGAAACGTGAAGGCCGGCAACATCGTGCTCGACCATGACGTGACCGAGACCAAGCCAGACGGCAACAACGTGACGCTGGAGGATCAACTGCTCAAGCTCGGCAACATCCAGCAGGATTTCGCGACGCTCACAAATCTGTACCGCAAGCAGATGTCGCTGCTGAAGACCGCGCTCGGCAAGAACCAGGGCTAGCACTGCTTTGGCAGGTTGAAGGCGCCAGTCGGAATCTTCGTTGGTTCCTGTTTGTCGGTGTAGGCTGACGGACGTACGCCGATGACGGTGGACGAGAGCTGGCGGACCGATCTGGAGCGATGGCTTGAGCCGTTTTGGCGGGGTTGTCACATCCAGCGCGGCGCAAGATGTGCGCGCAGTACATCGCCGGTCTGATTGGTCCTGGCGACCGCAAGAGCGTGCAGCCGATGGTCGCGCGGGGCGGGAACGACGGCTACGACCAGCTTCACCATTTCGTAGCTGCGTGGATACACGCTGCCCGCATTGCCACGAGCCGCTCGATCCGTCTTCAACACGCAACCTGCCGAAGTAGTGCTAGGGGATACGTGCTTCGCTGTGTTGGGCGAAGACCATGTCGTCACCTACGTGGCGGTCGTCAGAGCGTAAACGGGGTTCAGCGGCGTCGGACGCTGCGTGAACCGTCCGGTTTGCGGTTCGCGGGTGCTTGGGCTGGCGCGCGATCCCCGACGCTGGGTGATGTGGCAGGTGATCAGGATGCGACCGGCACAAAAAGGACACGTCTCGGCGTGACCGGAGACCCGCGCGGATAAGTCACCGGGCCGATGCGTTGTCCCCGCGATCAAAAGGAGCGCGTAATGACAGACACGTTCAAGCCGACCGCGAAAATGGCCGCTAACGCAGCGAAAGGACTGAAGCTGCGCGAAGCATTCGGACGCGGTGGTACCGACGTCGGCGTGCACCGGGCCCACCAGCTCGTGGATCAGAAGGCGCTTTCGGCGGAGGACATCACCTCGATGCACAGCTACTTCGCTCGGCACGAGATCGATAAGCAGGGAAAGTCGCACGCATGGGGCTCAGACGAGGATCCCTCCGCCGGCTATATCGCCTGGCTGCTCTGGGGCGGCGACGACGGCAAGGCATGGGCGGACCGCCACCACCGACCAATTCGATGAACCGCGCCTATCCGCCCCAAAGTTCGATTGCGTTTTCGATAGGGTGTTGGGCGAGCTTTTGCCGAGCTTCGCTACCGGCCTGTGGAGCCGCCCCACCGCGCATACGCTCCGGCCACGGCTGTGCCGGAATTTCCGAGCCAAGCATACCCATTGCGCCGCTCCAGGCTGATTTCGTTTACATCATCGTGAACGGAGCGATCGCGATCGCCGTAGATCGGTTGTCCGGTCGTGGGATCGTAGAAGCGCGCCCACAACGGGCTCGCCCCCGGTTGCTTCATCAGGCGGCGACCTCCCGATGTGCTTGCAGGCATCCAGACCACATCGTGCAACGCATGGCTGGCGAACCACGACGCCCCTGCGACGATCGCGTCGCGCATGGCAGGCGATGGTTGCGCCTGCTTCATCAAAAATCGCAACACCGCCGCACTTTCGCCGGTGCCAGCGCGATTGGCTCGAAGTTGCGTGCGCCGACGGGGGCGAGAGTCAGCGGGTCATATTGTTGCGCCCAGATCGTACGCTGCTTGCCGACCAGACCTGCGTTGCCAGCAACGTGCGGAACGCCCGCTCGAAAGCGCCTGCCGCCGCGTGGCGCACGGTGGCGGGTACGAAGGCATTATCGCCCTCGCCTCGGGCGACGCGCTGTAGCAGCTCAGTCACCTGGAGCATCGCGTCATCATTGAGCGTCAGTGCGTCGTGGTAGCTTCCCTGTAGCGGATAAACTTGCGGCCATCCGCCACCCGGAAACTCCGCCTGAAGCAGATACCGGACACCTTCAAGAACGCCGCGCGGTACGGCGCACCCTTCGCGCCTGGGCATTGCGCCTGAACCTTCGCGAGGAAGCTCAGCTCGGTCGTGGTCGCGTCGTTGTCGATCGTGCCGACGAAGCTCCAGCCGCCCGCGCCGTCCTGCGCCTCGTATATACCGGCACGTTCGTCATGTGCGATGAAGGATTGCCCGGCTTGCAGCGGCGGCGCGCGTCGATCCTGGTTCTTGCCCCACCCGCCCGTCGGTGTCTGGAAGCTGACGATGTTGTCGGCGATCGCCGGCGCGGGCGCCGTTCCGTACCAGCCTGTGTCCAGATCAAGCGGCATGATGACGTCATGCCCCTTCGCTTCGGGTGGAGGCGCTGGCGGCGTGCGGACGCCGCGCCGCTCGGCCGCGAGCACTGCCCTGTCCTGCGCCATGCTCGCAGCGGAACGCGCGAGATAAGCTTCCCAGCGGCGGCGGGACGCCTCCGGAAGGTTTGCGAGGCGCTCGCTCGACAGCGCCTTGGGCGTTTCGGTTCGCCCGATCACCGAGCCGGCGACGGGCGTCGTACCCGTCAGGCACAGCAGCCCCGCCACAAAAGCGGATCGCAACAGCGAAGCGCGACGCTCTGTTCGATCGGCCCCAGCTGCCCTGCCTCGCCGCTTTTTCAAGCGCGAGATTCGACAATTGTGCCGGATCGCGCGCTCGTGTTGACCTTCGCCATATCTCTTCCCCTTCGCCTGAGCCTTCACCCCGTCTCAGAGTGCAAGCGGAACCGCGTTGTCGAGCATCGTCACTTCGGCGGCATTGCCCGGCAGCGCGATCCGGACCGACAACGGACCAGCCGCGCGCGGAATCGTCCGCCGCACCTGCGCCGTCGCTTCTCGGTGGTGTGGGTGGTCTTCTTAGGGTCCGCAGCGGTGCCGATGCGCAGCAGGAACTCGGCCTCGGCCGCGCCGAAGCCCCCTGCGAAGATTGGGTCGGCGAGCCGTTCGATTCCGTCGAAGAGCGAGCGGATCTTGCCGACCTTCCACCCGGCGATGTGCGCGCCCGGCGTCAGCGCGATCACCCGGCCCTGCACCGCATAAGCATCGCCCAATGTCGCGGGGATGTCGCCGGGAACTCCGGGAGCGGGCCCGCACGTCGGTCGTCGGTAAACGACCGTGCAATGCGATCGAGATCGTCGTCCAGCGTCATCGCCAGCCCCTCTCCTGTTGTTGTGCGGGATTATGCAGGATGCTGGAAACCGGTGTCAACTTGACGTGTCATGGCCGGGGTCAGGTCGTCGGCCTCATCCCCCCGCTTCGCATTGAATTTCGCTAGAAGCATCTGGGCACGGCCGTAGGCGGCCGTGAGTTCCGGATCATCAGCGAGGTAAAGCTCACCGGACAACATTTTCGCCTTTTCGGACTTCATACGATCCACTCGCTGGCTCGAATTGCTACACTACCCTTCAGGCCAACCACCTTCTGCTGAACGCGCATGGTATCGGAAAGGCAGCAAACCAACGGTCTGCCACCTTCCGCCCTTCCCGAGGATGAGGGCGACCACAGGCGCGCCGTCGATCGCGTCCAGTCCCTCGACGTGGAGACATGAACCTTCCACGGCCACCACCTTGCATACAGTCACACCAAGGCGGTTGGGCCGGTTCTTGCCGCGCTGCGCGAAGATCGCGGTGAGCGGCCAATCCTCTCGACCTCGTGGGTGGCGCGCGCCCGTCTCGATCTTTTCAGGGGGAAGCCGATCGAACAGGAAAACGATCTCGGCATGGCTGAAAGCATCCAAGCCGGCGAGCGACTTTGCGATCGAAAAGCGTCGCGTCCAACTCGATAACGGCTCCGCCCCGATCGTCATCGATCGGCTCGGGCCTGCCCCCACGCACATGGCCCATAGGTTCGATCGTATATGGCATCACCTCACGCTACGGCCAATCGCATTTCCCAAAAAGATGGCATCAGGAACGCCGCGGGGCAGCTCAATCCATAGCACCAGAAGGCCTTGCCGTCTGTGTTTCCTTGGTGGTGAGCGTCCGCCGGAGCGAAGACGCGCTATGGGTTCACTTGGCGGCCGGCCGGGGATGGCGTGCGAGCCACCCCTTCATCTGCGCGATCTCCCGGTTCTGCGCGATGACCACGTCGCTCGCGAGCTGACGAACCTCAGGATCGCGGCCGTAGCGGAGCGCCACGCGCGCCATTGCAGTCGCTCCCTCATGGTGCGGGATCATACCGCGCACGAAGTCCTGATCCGCGTCGCCGGTCAGGGGCTGGTCCATGCTCGTCATCATGGCATCGTGCGCGGCACCATAGGCTGGGGGCGATGCCGTCGCCACGCCCGACGACGGCAGCGACATGACGTGAGCGCCGCCCGCAAGGCCGGGCGCCGCCAACCCCATCCACACCGCCATGGCGATCATCATCAGGTTCTCGGTGAGCGACAGGAAGCCGAGCGGCACGTTGCTGGAGCCGCCGACGCACGCGCATTTCAGCTCGCGCCTGTCGAGGTAAACCGCCTTGAACACCGACACCGCGCCCACCGTGCCAATGAACAGCGCGACCGGCGCCGACAGCCAGGTCAGCATTCCAGAGATCATCAGCACGCCCGCCAGCCCCTCGGCGAAGGGATAGATGTAGGAATAAGGCACCCACCGCTTCGCCAGAAGGTCGTAGTTGAGGAACATGGTGGCGAAGCTCTCGACGTTCTGGAGCTTGAGCAGCGCCAGCACCGCCATGCTGAACCCGATGAACCACTCGCCCGCGCGCAGCGTCAGCGGCGTGTGGTAGGCGGCGTGACTCGCGGCGAGCGCCATCAGCGCGGTCATCGCGAACAGCGCCGCGACGGGCTTGTAAGTGGTTGCCTCGGGATCCGCGACGGTCTTGCCGAAGTGGCGGCGCACGTCGTCGTAGCCGCCGATCCGCTCGCCCGCGATGAAGGTCTGCGGCGTCGTCTTTACCCCATGTTCGGCCTTGAAAGCGCCCGTTTCCTCGCGCGTGGTCAGCCAATGGTCGTCGACCGTATAGCCCTGACGCTGCAGCAGATCCTTCGTTTTCAGGCCGAAGGGGCAGACATGCTTGTCCATCACCATCCGGTAAAGGATGGCGGAACGCGGTTCGGCAATCATGGTCATGGCAGCGGCTTTCGAGATGATATCGGTCGGGTGCCACCCATATAGGGGCTGTACCATAGTACGGAGTCAAGGAATGCCTGGACTGACCATCGCCGGACTGGCCCAAAGCGCGGGCGTCGGTGTCGAGACGGTGCGCTTTTATCAGCGTCGCGGGCTGCTGGAGAAGCCCGAGCGGCCGAGAAACGCCGCGAACGGCGGGAGCGTGCGGCGCTACGGTGATGAGGACGTGCGCCGCCTCCGCTTCATCCGTTCGGCGCAGGCTGCCGGGTTCACGCTTGCGCAGATCGACGAGCTATTGGCTCTCGATGCCACCGACGACCGGACGCGGGTGCGTGAGCTTGCCAAGGAGCGGATCACGGCGCTGGATGCCAAGATCGCGGAACTGGAAAAGGCCCGCGCTTCGCTGCGCCGGCTCACGCAGAAGTGCGGCAGCGGCTCTGCCGGGCCATGTCCGATCCTCACCTCGTTCGAGCATCCCTGAGTTGAACCGCACTTCCCAATCGGAACGTGTTGCAAGACGGCCGGTGACGGCGCGCGTAGGCACCAAGATGACCAACTTGGCTTTCCCGGACCTGTCCCCCAACCATGTTTTTTTCCGAATAGCGCATCGGAGATGGGAAACGGGACCGTGCACTACTCTCAAGTGGCCGATGTTGATGGTCTTCTGGTTTCGTGGACATGGGTTTAGGCCAAGTTGCGTCCGGCCTGTTCCGGGTCCTGTTTTCGAGAGCGGAGTGGATCCGCCGGCGGTTGTAGTACCATCAGTATAGGCAAACAGATCGCGCCTGACATCTTCGCGAGTCGCCCATCGCCGCTGGCGAACGAGCGACCTTGAGGGTTTGGCTTTCATCGCAGTGAATTGCTTGCCGTACGCCGCCGATGCGTACTGGCTCCCGCAGTCTGAATGACAGACGACTCCTGCGACCGGCCGTTGCTGCTGCGCGGCATCATCAGCGCGGGGGGGGGGGCAGCTCGGTGCGCATGTGGTCGCGCATCGACCAGCCGGCGATCTTGCGAGCTGCCAAGTCGAGGACAGCCGCCAGGTACAGCCAGCCCCGGTCGCGGCCCCCGTGGCGCTTTGCGACGCTTGCAAGACGTTCACGTCGCGCGCACCACGCTGAACCGCTGAACCGATCGCAAAAGAGGCGTCTGATTTCTCATGAAGCTCTATGGATCTTCCACACATGGAAGGCGTGTGATGCGGAAATGCGTATTGCCACGCGGTATCCTGCTCTTGTCGCTGCTGTTGTTCTCGAGCGGCGTCGAGGCGAGGCCCGGCGAGCTTGTTGTGTTCGGCAAGGCAGCGGGGTTTCCGCTGGTGGCGTCGGGCGGCGTCGCGACCATCGTCTATGATGCAGGCGATGCACCAGTGGTGCGCCATGCGGCCCAGGATCTCGCTGGCGACCTCAGCACCGTTTCGGGCGTTCCGACGACCGCCGTCACTAACCTGCACGCCGCTGGCAGCGCGCCGGTGATCGTCGGCACGTTGGGCAAGAACCCGTTGATCGACCGGTTGGTCGCGACCCGCAAGCTCGACGTTGCCCGGCTGCGCGGGGCATGGGAAAGCTTCGTGATCGCCACCGTCGAACGCCCTGCGCCGGGGATTGCGGAGGCGCTTGTGATCGTGGGTAGCGACCGGCGCGGCACAGCCTATGGCGTGTACGAACTGTCCGAAGCGATGGGCGTCTCGCCCTGGTCGTGGTGGGCCGACGTCACGCCTCAGCACCATGCGTTTCTGACCGTCCCCAAAGGCACGCGTCGCTTCGGTCCGCCTTCGGTACGCTATCGCGGCATCTTCATCAACGATGAGGACTGGGGCCTGTTCCCGTGGGCGTCCCGCACCTTCGATCCGGAGCAGGGCAATTTTGGGCCCAAGACGTACGAGCGCATTTTCGAGCTATTGTTGCGGCTCAAGGCCAACACGCTGTGGCCGGCGATGCATCACACCAGCACGCCCTTCAACACCGACCCGGCCGACGCGAAGCTCGCCGACGACTATGGCATCGTCATGGGATCGTCGCATGCCGAGCCCATGCTGCGCGACAATGTCGGCGAATGGACCGCGCCCGCAGCCAACTTCAATTACGCCACCAACCCCACCGGCGTCGCTGCCTATTGGGAAGATCGCGTGCGCGCGAACGCGCGGTACGAAAGCCTGTGGACGCTCGGGATGCGCGGCATCCATGATTCGGGCATGGTGGGCGCCGCCACCACCGCCGACCGGGTCCGGCTGCTGGACCGCGTCATCACCGACCAGCGCACCATGCTGCGACGGCACGTCGATCCCGACCTGTCGCACGTCCCGCAGATGTTCGTGCCCTACAAGGAAGTGCTGGACGTCTATCGCGGCGGCCTGACCGTGCCCGGCGACGTAACGATCGTCTGGCCGGACGACAATTACGGCTACATCCGCCAGTTCCCAAGCGATGCCGAGCGCGAGCGCCCGGGCGGGAGCGGAGTATATTACCACCTCTCCTATCTGGGCGCGCCGCTTGCCTATCTATGGCTCTATACCACTCCGCCCGCGCTGGTTCAGGAGGAGATGACACGCGCCTGGGACCGGGGCATGCGCACGGTCTGGATCGCTAACGTCGGCGACATCAAGCCGGGCGAGATCGGGATCAGCCGCTTTCTCGACCTCGCCTGGAACGTCGATCGCTGGCGCGGGGCAAGCCAGCGGGCGTGGCTGAACGACTGGGCGGCGCGGACCTTCGGCGCGAGCGAAGGCCCCGCGATCGGCGCGCTGTTCGATGCGTATTTCCGCCTGAACTACGAACGGCGGCCCGAACATCTCGACCCGGCGCGCGGCGGCCATGGCTGGGGCGGGTTCACCCCTGCCGAAGCCGACGCCCGGCTGCGGCGCTTCGGCGCGCTGGTTACGGCGGTCGCCGCCGAAGAACCGCACATCCCTGCTTCATTGCGCGACGCCTGGTTCGAGCTGGTCGCATACCCCGTCCGCGCTGCCGCCGCAGCCAATGAACGCTTCTTCGCGACGCAACGCTACGCCATGCTGATCGACCGGGACCCGGCCATGGCCCGCTCCGCCGGGGCAGCCGCAATCGCGGCCGACCGCACGATCAAAGCGCTGACCCTCCGCTTCAACGAGGACGTGGCCGGCGGTAAATGGCGCCACATCATCGCCGAGGAACCGGCCGATCCGCAATGGCCGCAGTTCCGCACCGCGCCCGTCGCGCTCCCCGCCTCCGGCCTCGTCGCAGACCCTGCCGTGTTCCGCGAGGCGGTGGCACGCGCCGATCCGGAGCTTTCCGTCACCACGGTCGAGGCGGAGGCAGGGCGGCACGATCGGCAATGGCGTCTGGTCAGAGGTCTTGGTCGGGGGGAAGGAGCGCTGATCGCTCGAGCGCCCGGCGCCAGGCTTTCCATCGACGTAACCGTACCCGCTGGCTCTACGCGTGAGCTACAGGTGGGCCTGCTGCCGTTCTTTCCCGAGACGGGCGACCGGTCTCTTCACCTCGCGGTGACGATCGATAGTGGCTCCTCGCGGGAGATCGACGTACCGCGCGACGCTGAAACGCCAGCTTGGTCGACGGGCGTGCTCGATAACCTGCTCCGCGTTCCTGCGGGAACGCTTGCGCCGGGTCGACACCGCGTCACCTTCGTGGCGCGCGGCAGCGGCGTTGCGGTCGATCAGGTATCATTCGCCGCGGATACTGTAAATTCCGCTAAGTGAAGCCGGATCCGAGGTGGCTTAAATACAATACGGATCTCTGCGACCTCTATAAGCTATGCTTATGAAAGGCCGGAATCTGAGACAGAAGCTTCGCGACGGGGGTAGTTGTCTTCCCTCTTTTGCCCGACCCGATTGCCGCGTCCAAGCCTGCGACCGCTCGCACCTTCGGACGTTTGTCCAGAAGCCGCTCGCAACACCATAACCGGCCGGTGAACCGTAGTGACTGAGGCAAATCAGCCATTCGGTACCGCCGGCCGACTTCGGCCTAGCCGAAGAACGGTGCCTAGCGTGCTATGCCGATCAATGCCGTCGCGGTGTAGCCCGTCGTGGCGGCGGTGAAGGTCGGCGTCTGCTGAGTAATTTGTGCGGTGGTGTTGTCGCCGAAAACATTGTCGCTCGACAGGCTCACCTTGGCGAAGTTGGTTTTGCTCGACGGATAGGTCGTGGTGTCTGCATAAAGCGTGGTACAGAGCGCGCTCGGCATGCAGAACTGCGAGGTCAGCACCGCATATTTGCCGCTCAGCGCATTTGAAAGGCTGGAGAAAACTTCAAAATGCATGTGCGGCCAGCGGCCGTCGTAGCAGGCGGGGTAGATCGTCGTGAACGTCACCTGTCCGTTCGCATCCGTTACCTGCACGCCGCGCAAGTAGCTCTCCGTCGACGCGGTGTAGAGCGAGTAGTTGCCGCTGCGATCGCAGTGCCATAGATAGATCGCGTAACCAGCAAGCGGCGCGCACGAGGCATTCACGTTAACGAGCGTCAACGTGAGGACGACCTGAACGCCGGTGGCCACCGTGGTCGAGGAGATAAAGCTCGGACGAATGTCGCTGCGCTGGATGCCACTCATCGTCAGTATGTTGCTGGTCGATCCGCTCGCCGTGTTGGTGCCGTCGGCCGGGTAAGGACCAGCGGTCTCGGTCGGATCGGCGATGCAACTGCCGCTCGTGGTCGTGGTGGTTGCGGTAGTGGTCGTGGTTGCCGTCGCGGTCGGCGTCGGTGTGGGCGTTGCGGTCGCACCCGTAACAACCGTGGTCGTATCGGACGAATCGTCCGAACCGCCGCAGCCGGCAACAAGCGCGGCGGTGCCGACGCCTGCGAACCACTTCAAGGCACGCCTGCGTTCCAGCAATGCTTGTAAACGCGGAAGATCCTCGGCCAGGCTATGGCCGTGATCGTGGTGCGGTGGGTGTTGCATGCCGTCCCTCTTCTGGTTCGACACTTCGATTACCCCCCGCAGCGCACCGCCGAATTACATCTTTGTTGCAACATATTTCAGTGTGCGAGCGGCAAAGACACACGCACTCTTCCGCCGTGTTCGTGATTGGTCAACGCGACCGAGCCGCCATGCGCCTCGCCAATTGACCGAACGATGGCGAGGCCGAGGCCTGTGCCGCCGGTGGCACGGTTGCGTGACGGGTCACCACGCACGAACGGCTCGAATAATCGGTCTGCATTTGCGGGATCGAAGCCGGGGCCGTTGTCATCAATAGTGACCTCCACCGCCGCGGCTGTGACCGACCAGCTCAGCAATGCCGATCCACCAAAGCGAAGTGCGTTCTCGATCAGGTTCGCGAACAGGCGACGGAGCGCCTGCGGGTCGCCGCGCAGGACCGCGCGCGGCCCGGCCGCGAGGGACACCGCAGCACCGGCGACCGCCATGTCCTCGACCAGGCTGTCGAGCAGGCTGCCCAGGTCGATGCGTACATCGACGCCGCCCGCGGCCTCGTCACGCGCGAGCCGCAGAACCGCCGCGATCATCGCCCGCATCTCTTCGATATCCGCAACGGCGCGAAGGCGCGACGCATCGGGCAGGTGCTCGACCCAGAACGCGAGGCGTGACAACGGCGTGCCGAGATCGTGCGCGATCGCGGCGAGCATCGTCGTTCGGCTTTCGGCATGGCGGGTCAGGCGATCATGCATCCGCGTGACCGCGTGTGCGAGCTTGCGCACCTCTACGGGGCCGCCGCCCGGCAACGGCCCGAGCGGTACACCTGCGCGCGCATTGCTGGCCTGCTCGGCGATAGCGCGAAGCGGCCGCGAGATGGCGCGCGCGATCCACCATGTCGGCCAGGCCAGCAGCGCGATCGCCGCAAGCATCGCGCCGAGCGTCAGCCAGTGCCAGTGCGTGAAGAAGGGCGGCGGGCGGTCCTCCACCACCCGCCAACGCTTGTTGACCTGCCATCCTGCGGCGAACTGGCGCGTGATTGCTGTAGTGAACAGTCGTCGGCCAGGCTCGACCAGCACCACAACGCTTCCGGCCGGCGCGTCGAGCAAGTCTGCCAGCCGTCCCGCCAGCGCGGCATCCTCGCGCAAGCCTGGCGGTGCTGGCGGCGTGTCACGCATCGTAATGCGAAGCATCGGCCCGGGATCGCCCGGCTGGCGGCCCGTGCGTAACGCTGCGGCGATGCTTTCCAGACCACGCGGCGCTTCCTTGGGCGGCGGTCCGCTGAATGTTATCGCAAAATAGATGGCGGTTGCGGACAACACCGCGCCTATTACCAGCACGAAGATGGACAGCGTGATCGAGTTTGCCCGGCCTCGGGACGCGCCCGCGAGCATCACTGTGCCGTCACGTCGGCGGTGAACAGATACCCTTCGTTGCGGACGGTCCGGATCAGATCGTCGGCAACGTCACGATGCAGCTTCTTACGCAGCCGACTGATCTGAACGTCGATCGCCCGGTCAAAATGCTCGGCGTTGCTGCCGCGCGACAGATCGAGCAACTGATCGCGCGTCAGCACGCGTCGCGGTCGATCCACCAACGCGATCAGCAGCCGGAACTCGCCATCCGACAGGTTTATCAGCACGCCGTCGGGGTCGATCAGCTCGCGACCGACCGGATCGAAGCGCCACCCCGCAAAGCGCCGCCAGCTGCGGGCTGGTGGCGCTGTTGTCTCTCGCACCGCGCCGCGCCGCAGCACGGAGCGGATACGCGCCAGCAGTTCGCGGGGGTTCGCTGGCTTGGCGATGTAATCGTCGGCACCGAGTTCGAGCCCGACGATCCGATCGATGTCCTGCCCTATCACGGACAGGATGATGACGGGTGGACTTGAGGACCGGTCGAGTGCGCGCAGGATGGTGAGGCCATCTTCGCCGGGCATCATGATATCGAGCACGATCAGCGCATAGCGCTCGCGCTCGAGCGCGCTGCGCATCTCGCCGCCACTGGCAGCGGTGTCGACGATATAGCCGTGCCGACACAGAAACGCGGCCGTAAGCTCGCGGATACCAGGATCGTCATCAACGATAAGAAGGCGGGTCTCGAGATCCAAGAGCTTCGCTTGCTGGGACATCCGGGTTCGCTAGATCACGAACCTATCTCCAGCATTGCAGCGCCGCAATGTGGCGTCACGATTCTGCCGTCGAACGCAGCTCATTGGCGGACGACCTATAAGCGACATTGAGCGCATGCAACGCGATCCTCAACTCCGGACGCTTGTTCATTTGGTTCGAAGCGAATCGAAGTTGAAACGAGTTCCGGTGCGGTGCTTTACGGTTAGGCCTGCTGATGCGGATGCCAGTGATCTGCGCAGCATGACGCGCGTCCGCTCTCGACGTAACTAGCAGTCTCCCAAAAATGATGTGAATGCCCGTCGCGCGCCGGAAGTTCGCGGTTGCGCACGGCAGTATGCGCGGGCGCAGCGAACGTCGCCAGGAGATCGTCGGGCGTATGGACGTAACCGTTGGCGATCACCTTGCGGACGGCGGCGACGTCCTCAACGCGGTTGAGCGGGTCGCCATCGACGAGGATGAGGTCGGCGAGCATGCCGGGCGCGACACGGCCGATCGGCTCACCGAGGAAGTCTCCCGCGTTGCTGGTCGCGGTCTTCAGCGCGTCGACAGGGGTGATGCCGAACTTCACCATGCCGCGCAGGTTGAGGTGCAGGCTGATCGCGACCAGATCGATCGGCGCGTCGGTGCCGGAGATCACACTGCCGCCAAGCGCCATCGTCTGCTGGATCTGCGCGACCTGCCGCCGGAGCGAGGTGAGGAACGTGTTCGGGTCGCCATCGCGCATCGCGGTGACGCGCTGGATCAGCTTGGCATATTCCCAGGGCGGAAACAGCGTCTTGATGCGGGGATCGCGCGCGAGGCTGTCGTCGTCTCGGAGCAGTACGCTCGCCACGAACAGCGTTGGCGTGCGGCCGGCGTGCGCTGCGGCGAACAGGCCGTTCACGTCCTGATAGCCGCCACCGCCGCTGGTGATGGTGCGCGAATAGCCGTACCGATTGGTCGCGCCGAGATGCTCCATGCCGTCCATCCCGCTGAGCAGCGCCGGGTAGTGGTAATGCGAACTGAGGTGCATCCCCATCGCATGCGCCTGCTCGACAACCTCCTTTTGAATGTCGTGACGCAACCGCACGTAGGTCTTCACCATGTCATAATCGAGCGCCTTGGCGCGCGCCATTTCGAGCGCCATCTGCCCCGGCTCCGTCACCGGGCGCATGAAGTTGTAGTAGATGCGCGACCCGTCGACCGCCTCGCCGGTGGCGAAGTGCCGCGCGGCGATGCGTTTGCCGCTCTGGATCGCCTCGCGGTCCTCGACCATATGATAGGCGGGCGCGCCCGGACTACGCGTCGCAGTGACGCCCATCGCCAGCCAGATCCGGCCCATCCGGTCGCCGTAATTATACCCCTGCATCTGCCGGTGCGTATGCATGTCGACGAGGCCGGGCATCAGCGTGAGGCCGGCCGCGTCCTCGATCCTGGCATTGGCATCGCTGGCGCTGCCGGCCGCGGCAATGGCGGCGATACGGTTGCCGTCGATGACGATGTCGGCCGGACCGGCATAGCCGGCGCTGGTGCCGTCCCAATGGCGGGCGGTGCGCACGATCGTGCGGTCCTTCGGCTTGGCGTTCGCCCAGGTGAGGCGGCACGGCACGGAAACGGCCGGGCCGCCGGCGGCTGGTACTATCTTCAATCTGCCGCTGCTGAGATACAGCAGGTGGCGCGAATCTCCGCTCCAGCTTGGCGCATCGGTCACGTCGCTGGTTATGCGCTTCGGCGCGTCGGCAAAGCTGCCGTCGGGATTGACCGCCACCGTCCACAAGTTGCTGGCGAAGACATAGGCCAGCGTCTTGCCGTCCGGCGACCACACCGGCCCGTCGAGTCCGCGCACGCCGAGGGATTTGCCTGGCGCCACCGGGGTATAGCTGCCCTTGCCAGTGGCGACATCGACGGTGAGGATTTCCGAATGGCCTTCACGGTAGCGTGCGGTGACGGGTTTGAACGCGGCATAGGCGATGGTCTTGCCATCGGGGCCGAAGCTCGGTCGCCCAGGCTCCCACAGCGCACCAAACACCTTGCGCACCGCCCCCCCCGCCACATCGACGGTGTGGAGCGCGCCGTCCTGATCAAGAAAGGCGATCGTCCTGCCATCCTGTGACCAGCTCGGCGACACCGCGCCCTGGTCGGGCAGGTTGGTGAGTTGGCGCTCCGCGCCGCTCGCCATGTCGCGCAGCCAGATGTCGAGCGTACCGCCACGATCGCACGCATAAGCCAGCCATTTCCCGTCCGGCGACCAGGCGGGGTCGACCTTGTACCATTGGTCGGCGACGAGCGGCTTGGGCGCGCCGCCGATCGTCAGCAGATACAGATCGTTGAGCGCGCCGAACACGATCTGCCGTCCGTCGGGAGACAGTTGCGGGCCGACGATGCCGACCACCGGCTTGGGCGCGTCGCTGTAAAAATCCCGGGTCTTCTTCCGATAGGTCGGGGTCGCCACCGGCACCGCGCACCTGATCGCGACCACACTTCTGCCGGTGGCCGACCACCGCCGGATCTTGCCGCCCGACCCGTAAAGGAAGTCCGTTGCGATCCACGCGGGGCGGAACGGGTAGAGATCCTCGCCGACGATCACATCCTTGCCGTCGACCACCAAGGTCACGCCTTTGCCGTCGATCCGGGTGTAGGCGAGCCGGCCATCGGGCGCGAAGCTCGGCGCATGCAGTTCGGAGGCGTGGAAGCGGTCGGTCGAGACCGGGACCGAGGCGACCATCCGCGCCGCGCCGCCAGCGATATCCGCCACCATCAGCCGGGTGCCATCCGCGACATAGGCGATGCGCTTGCCATCGGCGGACCAGCACGGATCGGAATCCTGCGACGTGCCGGTCGAGAACGGCGTCACCGTGCCCGCCGCCACGTCGAGTAGGTAGATCGCATACCGGCCACCGGCACGATCGCTCGAGAAAGCAATGGCCTTGCCATCGGGCGACCAGCGCGGCTCGCGGTCATCGCAGGTGCCGTCGCTATGCTGGATGAGCGCACCGCCCTTCGCCGGCACCGTCCAGATGTGGAAATTGCCGGTGCGGTACGACTGAAAGGCGATGCGCTTGCCGTCGGGCGACCAGTCGGGCTGGCCGAGATCGTCATAGGCGCCGGTCAGCCGGGTCGGCACCCCGCCCGTAACCGGCACCGTCCACAGGATGCCGAGCAGATCGAACGCGACATGTCCACCATCCGGCGAGATCGCGAGCGCGACGTTCGTTGCATCCTCCACCGTTACCGTTTTGGTCGCCGGCGGAGCCACCCGGCCCGTGCCGCCTGCCCAGCTTGCGGCAGCGCCGGCGATGAGGGCGCCTGCGCTGCCCGCCGCGAGGGTTTCGCGGCGCGTCAGTCCGCCGCGCGAATGTCGATCCGTCATATGCTAACTCCGCGCGTCAGAAGCTGAGATTGATCTTGCCGTAGTAAAAGCCGCCGCTGAAGCCGTACGGCGAATAGGAATTGTACAGCGCGAACCCGGTGTTACCCTGGTTCACCGCCGACAGTTTGTTCGGGTAGATGTTGAACAGGTTGTTCGCGCCAGCCGACAGCTTGATGCCCTGCGTCAACTGGTAGCCGAGTTCGAGATCGAACAGCACCTTCGGCGTGATCGTATCGTCGTGATAAAGCCCGTCGGCCGCGCGCGCGGCGGCGACCTGCGTCACCTCGCCATAGCGCGTCGCGCGCAGGTTCGCGGAGACCGCGCCGAGCGTCCAGTAGAGGTTCACGATCTCCTTGTTGCGCGGCGTGCCCCGGGTGAAATCGCCCTGCCGCGCGCGGTCGATCAGCGACAGCCCCTGCGCGGCCAGCACCGCCGGTACGTCGAGCCGGGTGAACTTGGTCTTGTTGATGTTGCCCGACACGGTCAGCACCGCCTTTCCGTAGTCGCCGAGGCTGGCGCGGTACGTGGCGACGACATCGAGCCCGCGCGTGCGCGTGCTCGCCGCATTCGAGAAGAAGAAGCCACTCTGCACCGGGTTCAGCCCGGCCGCGTTGAGGATCGTCGCGACCGGGTTCAACGTGCCGTTGGCGGCGATCGCCCCGGTCAGTGTGCCCGACAGCAGGATGCGATTGTCGATCTCGATCTGATAGGCATCGACGGTGACATTGAGGGCGTTGACCGGGGTCAGCACCAGACCCGCCGAATAATTGGTCGACTTTTCCGCCTTGAGCGGCTGCGAGCCGAGTGCGCGGGCGACCGGATCGTCGACCGGCAGCGCCCGCACCGGGGCCAGCACCGTGGTGGTCGCGCCGGGCAGCAGCACGCCGATCGTCGAGGACGAGGCGTAATGCTCCTGCTGCAAGGTCGGCGCGCGGAAGCCGGTGCTGATCGTGCCGCGCACCGCGATGCCGCGTACCGGCTCGATTCGCGCCGACACCTTGTAGTTGTTGGTGGTGCCGAAATCCGAATAGGCTTCGTGCCGCCCCGACGCCGACACCTCTAGCCACCGCGCGAACTTCTGGCTGAGGTCGATATAGACGCTCTTGTTGTTGCGCCCGAACGTGCCCGCAGCCGACGGCGGGAAGCCGGTCACGCCCTGGGATCCGGCCTGGCGGATCACGCCGGCATTGGGCTGGCCGGCAGGGGTGCGATAGCCGCCGTCGATATAAGACGGCACGTCGCCCGCGCCGATCTGGTACGTGTCCTCGCGGTATTCGGCGCCCACCGCAATCTGCAATGGTTCGACGAAGCCCAGTTCGACTCGCCTGGTAAGGTCGAGATTGCTCGTCCATTCGGTGCCGACCACCTTGCCGATATAGAAGCTGGTTGGGCTCGCCGGGCCGAGCGACGCGTTGAGCGCGGTGGTCTCGACATAGCGCACCTTGTCGTACCCGTAGCTGGTGCTGAGATCAAAATGCACGCCGAGCGGCCCCTCGCCACGCAAGCCGCCGGACACCTGATAATCCTCGTCGTGAACGTGGAGGTGCGGGATGTACCCGTCAGGGTAGATCTGCGGAATGGTGTTGGTCGCGTTGGGATTGCGGAAGGTGAGGAAGGCGTCGGCCTCGCGCTTGGAGCCGGTGCCGAACAGATAGGCTTCGACGTCGCTCGTCCCCAGCGTCTGCGCGATGTCGACCGAGCCGTTGACGCCGACAACCTGCGGCTGGCCGGGCTTGTTGACGCGGCGGTCCGCGGTTTGCTCGCGCGGATCGCCAGCGAAATAGAGTTGCGACAGGTTCGGGCCACCGCGGATCGTGCGGCCCTGCATGTACCCATCGACCGAGAGGTGGATATGACCGCCCTGAGTGGTGACGCCCTTGTCGATCTGGAACCGCCCGGTCTCGCCGCCGCCATCGCCATTTGCACCGCCGATCACCGTTGCCGACCCGGACGCATCCTTCTTCAGGATGATGTTGACCACGCCCGCGATCGCATCCGATCCGTATTGCGCCGACGCGCCGTCGCGCAGCACTTCGATATGATCGATCGCGTTCGCGGGAATGAGATCGAGGTCAGGCGGCGACTGGCCATTCTGGGTGGTGCCGTTGATGAACAGCGTTGCGGTGTTGTGACGGCGCTTGCCGTTGACCAGCACCAGCACTTGATCGCCCGACAGTCCGCGCAGCGACAACGTCTTCACCGCGAAGCTCGCACCCGAGCCGCTGCTCGATACGCTGATCGAGGGGACGAGCGTGCCGAGCAGATCGCGCACCGATTGCTTGCCCGAGGTTTGGAGATCGGCCTTGCTCACCACGTCGATCGGCGCGAGGCTCTGCGCGACGGTGCGGTTGGTCTGTCGCGTGCCGGTGACGATGACGTCGGTGGGTGCCTGCTCCTGCAACGCGGGCTCGGCCGCTGCCGGTGCGGCGTCAGGCGCCGCCACTGCGTCGGGCGTGAAGCCGGCTGGTCGCAGCCCGCCCTTGCCCCGTGCGGCGATCGTGAAGGTCCGGTCTTGCGCGTAGGCGAGGTGCAGAGGCGTGCCCTCGATCATGCGCGACAGCGCCTCGGTGGTGGAGAGCCAGCCGCGTACCGGGCGCGCTTCGTAACGGCTCGCCTCGTCATAAGGAAACAGGATGCGCATCGACGACTGCCGCGACAGCGACAGCAACGCCACGTTCAGGCCCTGCGCCGGAATGTCGAAATGATGTTTTTCCGTCAGCGCCTTGGACGGTTCCACGACCGCGAAGGCCGGTGCCGACATCAGCACCGCGCAGGCGGTTGACGCATGCAGAATGGGCAGCATCACAGGCATTGGCAATTTTCCCCTTAGCCACAGCGGACGATCTTCGTCTCGCGAGGTAAAACGGAATGGGCCGGCGAAACCCGCCATCGAAATGTAACGAAAGATTCAGATCTGACACACCACAAGCAAGGCTTGGCGAGCCCGCGGGATTATGTCGTCTGGTCCGCGTAGATCAGCAGCACGGAGCCGTTGTCTTCTGCAGCCGAATGGACCGGTAGCGTCTGTTCCAGCGCGCGCAGGAAGTCCGATGATTCATCGGTGCGAAAACGGCCCCCGACGCGTAAGTCGGCGATGCGCTGATCGCCGATCAGGATCGGCGCAGCGCGATAGCGGTTGAACTCGGCGACCGCCTCGCCGACCGTCTCGCCATTCAGCAGGATCATGCGATCGCGCCAGGCGATCCGCTTGGCCATCGCGCTTTCGTCCACCTGAGCGACCGCGACCGTCCTTGGCTGGATCACGGCCGACTCGCCCATCGGCACGCGCCGCGTCACGCCCTCCGCTGTGCGAACACCGACGATGCCATGCGTCACGGTCAACTCGACGATCGCGCCGCGCAAACGAATATTGAACGCGGTGCCGATCGCGCGCACGACGCCTCCCGGCACCGCTACGTCGAACGGCCGCGCCGCGTCATGCGCGACATCGAAATACGCCTCGCCACGCAGAAGCGAAAGTTGGCGATGGTAAGCCGAAAGTGCGACCTGCACTTGCGAATCCGTGTTGAGGTGGATGCGTGATCCATCCGCCAGCGACACGTCGCGCGCCTCGCCGATCGCCGTGCTGTATCGTGTCGCACGGCCGAGCAAGACGAACATCGGCACCGCGAGAGCCGCAGCCGCTGCGACCGACGTACCGGCAACGAGGCGCCGCCGCGTCAGGCCTTGCGCGTTCGGCATGGGATCGGAGCGTTTCGAAGCGGACGGCGAAAAGTCCTGCCCCTTCAACCGCTCACCCGCGTCCCACGCCATTTCCGCCTGTGCATAGGCGACGGCATGTCTCGGATCGCGTTCGATCCAGTTGGCAATCGTCAGGCGCGTCGCAGGATCGGGATCACTTAAGGACGCTGCGAGATAGGCCGCTGCCTGCGTCTCGATCGAGTCCCGCGTCTGCCCTTCGCTCCTGCTCAATCGGGCGATTCCTTTGCCGTGCCGACGCCGCCATAAACAAGCGGATCGCCCTGCCCAAATGCTTTTCAACCGTAGAAACGGATAGATTCATCTGACCCGCTATCTCGGCCATGGATTTTTCGTGGATGCGGCGTGCGATGAACACACGGCGACATTGATCGGGCAGACCGTCGAGGATGCATTGTACGCGGCGCAGCTCGTCGCGCGCACAAAGCTGCGCCTCACTGTCGAACCCGGAACGAAGCAGTTCGACTTCACTGACAGTCTCGAAAGAAACAACCTTGCTGCGGCGGGTCTGGTCGATCACCAGATTGCGTGCGACGGTGAAGAGGTAAGCTCGCCCGTGCGTCACCTCGCGCCAGTTAGGATTGGCGTAGGCGCGGGCGAGAACCTCCGCAACAAGATCCTGATGTTCGTGATCGCCTTGCGCCAGTCGGCGCACCCGAGCGCTCAGGGCCGCCTGATGCGGAAGGATGGTCGCCTTGAACCAGTCGAGCTTGACGCGAAGATGTTCCATCGGCGGCCCCGTTGTTGCAACGCCTTGAGCATCCCTCCTATTTCTTTAGAGGAAAGTTTCATGATTTTCTTGCTTTGTCTAGCTCCGTTTGCCAAGGGCATCGCCGGAGAGGCAAGCTCAGGCCATTCTGACCGGTCGATCGCAGAGCCGCTTGCGATCAGAGTTGGAGAAGCGGCACTCCTCCCGCTCCGCAGCCCATTTACTAGCTCTACTTTGGCAGATTGACGGAACCGGCATGAACCGTCGTTGGTAGAGGAGATCAACGGATCAGAGCCGCCGGCGTGCGCTTTGGCTGTGTGCTCGCAAACGCCGGCTATGACATGAGTGCGCCGTTTCGCCAGGCGCTGAGCGAGCGCGGCTTGCCTTAAGCGGTTGGCATTCCCGCTCAACAAAAGCTGTTACCCGGCCGATGTCGCCGTGATTTCCAACGCGTCCACGATGATTTCCCCTCCGCATTCACCCGCGAGTTCGGAGCCGAACAATGCGCCGGGCGTGTACGCGCCTGGCATCCCCTCGCCATTCGCCAAGCGGATCGCAACGCGGGCCATCACGTCTGCGGTAAAGACCATCGCATCGCCTGTCCGCAGCCAACCGTGCCGCGCCTGCCCGTCATGCCATTCCACGCGCGCGTGCGACCAGGAGACGCGTGGCGTCGCCGCAGGAGTCGGCTTCACCTCGATTGCGGCAATCCGCCGCGTGGCGAAGCGACGCACTGCCGCGATCTTCATGATACCGAGCAGGGCAGGAAGGATCGCCCGCAGGATCGGGGCGGACGGGACCATGCTGGTGGTGGAAACGGCGAATGCCGCGTTGCTCGCGCGACGTGCTGCTTCGAGTTCGCCCGACGGAGCGCTCGCTGTCCCAACTTTCCTGCCATCCGGGAGCGGCACCCGCTCAAAATCACTCAACAACCGCGCCCGGACGAGATGCCCGTTTTCGTATCGCCGCCTGCCCATTGCGAAACCTTCGGTGATGGACGCGGCGAGAGCCTCGCCCAGCCTGCCCGGCTCGGATTCCACATCCGGGATCGCCGCGCATCGCACGCTCGTCGCCGGGGGACGCCCCTGACAAAGCTTGAAGCTGACGCTTTCGGTCGCAAGAACACCGTAGCCGGCACCCGTCACGAAGATGCTGCCCCTCGAAGCCGCGCGGTCGCGCATCGCCAGAACCGCTTGCACCGAAGGCAATTCATTGGAGAGATCGACATAGTGGGTACCCGGTGGACAAGCCTCCATGATAGGTTGGGCGGTGTGCGTAAAGGGACCAACCGTGTTGAGCACGATGGCAGGGCGCTCACGTGCGATGCCTTCCGCAATGTCCGATAGCGCTGCGGCGACTTTGACGGTGGCACCGCCCCCGAGCTTCCCAGCGATCGCATCCAGCCGCGCCGCGTCGCGACCGACCAACACAGGTGCCAGCCCCTCCGCCACCAACCTCGATGCGACCGCGCGGCCCGTGCGGCCGGTCGCCCCCAGAATCCAGATTGCACCGTCGTCCACGCTTCAACCTTCTCGATCGTCGGCGGTATCAAGAGTGACGCCCCGCGCCCTCACCTACAAAGCTCGCGACGGACGGCTATGCGTCATAGAGCGGATAACATGCTCGATCGTTCGATCTCGCAAGGAGACCCGCTTTCCGACGTCCTGTCGCTGCTCAGGCCGCGCAACGTGGCGTGTGGCGGCGTCGATGCCGGGGCGGGCTGCATCCTGTTCCCCGCGAGCGGCAGCATTAAGTGCCACGCCGTGACCGCCGGAGAAGCTTGGCTCGCCGTGGACGGTCTCGCCCCGCTTCGACTCGTTGCTGGGGACTGTTTCATCCTGCCGCATGATCTGGCTTACATGCTTTCCAGTGACCTGAACCTCCCTCCAACAGACTATCGGGCGGTTATCGCAGGCAATGCGCCCGGTCGGGTCGCCACTTGGAATGGCGGCGGCGAGGCGACGATCGTCAGCGCGGCCTTTACGACTGAACCACACCAACGGCCAATGTTGGTCGATATCCTGCCGCCTATCGCGCATGTCCGCGACGTGGCCGGTCAGTCGGCCCTGCGATCATCCTTGCACCAGATGATGGCGGAGCTTCGCACGCCGCAACCTGGAAGTCGCCTGATCATTGAACAACTGGCGACGATGCTGCTGGCGCAGACGTTGCGTACGTACGCGCTGGACGCCGGAAGCAGGTTGGTCGGATGGCTGTACGCGCTCGACGACCGGCAGATCGGTGCAGCGATAGGCGCGATGCACGATGCCCCCTCGCGTAGGTGGACCTTGCAGACACTGGCGGATTGCGCCGTGATGTCACGCACCAGCTTCGCCGTGCGGTTCAAGAGCCGGGTCGGCGAGACGCCGATGCAGTATCTGACCAACCTGCGGATGCTGCTCGCCACGGATCGTTTGCTTCACTCGGGCGACAGCGTTGCCGTGACGGCGGAGACGCTGGGCTATGCCTCGGAAAGCGCCTTCAGCAATGCCTTCAAGCGCGAGGTGGGCCACTCTCCACGCGTGTTCGTGCGCACTCGCCGCATACGCGTGAGTGAAGGGCAGCTTTGAGGTGGCAGCGCTCGCATCGCGAGAGGCGTAGAATGGGCGCTTCCAGCCACTCCCGATTGGAGCGTCCGGCGGGAGCACGAAGGCTCTCATCGCGCTCGCGGATCAAGCAGGACTCCGGTTCCCAAAACCCGCTCCCGAATGCTCTTGCCCGATTCCGCGACAGGTAGATGGAGTCATGGGAACAGGCAGCATTCCTAAATACCGTGCTGTGGAAAGGCAGCCACGCCCTGGACGGCGCAGATTGGCGTCGGATCAAAGGAGAGCGAACCCGGCTGACCAATCAGCTTCGCGCCTGCTCCTCGAATGCGGCATCATAGTGCCCAAGCGCCGAGCATCCTTTGTGCAGCGGCTGGACGAGCTAATGAGCGGCGAGCTCCATCCATGCTGGCATCCAGCACCAGCACGCATCGTGAATCCCGAAAGCACCATCGCAGGAATCCCCTACGATTCAGCGAGGTGAGAAACCGCTCTAAAACAGGTCGTCAACGGAACGTCTCATGGTCGCCCACCCGCCCCGCGCTCGCGCTATGCAAATCGCAAAGCTCGTTCCTTAAATGAGGAAGGATTTTGCGCGCGTATGTCTCTAACAGGCCGTAGGACCGCAGACCCGACGGGCCGGGGACGAAGGAGAGGATCACGGCAAAGGACAGGACTCCGCATGAACGTCATGAGCTTGCGCGCTGGGTTGCGCTGCGGATCATGCCGCATGAGGCTCGGACGCGTGCATGGCTGTCGAGGCGGGTCACGCCCGACGAGGCGGACGAAGTGATCCAGGACGCGTATTGCCGTCTGGCGATGCTGGAGGACGTGTCGCATATCGATGCGCCCGAAGCTTATTTCTTTTCGATCGTTCGCAATCTGCTCGTCAGACGCCTCAAGCGGCAGCGCATCGTCTCGATCGAACTGGTGGCGGAGATCGACGCGTTCGTTGAGGACGGCAACCCGTCTCCGGAAGAGGTTGTCGGTGGCCGACGCGATTATGCAAGGGTGCTCGCGATCATGGCCCAGCTCCCGGAACGCTGCCGCAAGATCGTGCAACTCCGCAAACTCGACGGCTGGTCCCATCGCGAAATCGCGCATCATCTCGGCACGACGGAGAAGGCTATTGAAAAGCAGGTCTGGTTGGGCGTGAAAGCCATCCGAGAAGCTTGGGCAGACGTGGACGGCTCGGGTGCGAACCATCCCATACGGAACCAATCTGGGAGCCGAAAACGATGAGAAATGGTTGCGTATCGTCTCGGTTAGATCAAGCGGCCGGATGGGTGAGCCGCATGGATTCGCAAAGTTGGTCGAACAGCGACGAAGCCGACTTGCAGGCGTGGCTTAGAGAAGACCCGTTCAATGCCGGCGCGCTTTTACAGGCGCAGGCGGCCTGGATCAGTGTCGAGGCACAAGCGGATCTCGCGCCTGCGCTTCGACAGCAAAATCGCTTGCTCCATGGCCTGCCCCGGCGGAGGGTGCTGGCGGGGGGCGGGGTGGCGCTCGCGGCATCGGTCCTTGCCGCGATCGGTTTCTCGGTGCGCGGCACGGTGTATCGAACCGGCACCGGCGAGATGCTGCGCCAGCCACTGGCCGACGGGTCAGTCGCGGCGATCAACACCGACAGCAGCGTCGCGGTCACCTTGCTCGATCACCAGAGGGATATTCGGCTCGACAGGGGCGAAGCGTGGTTCCAGGTCGCCAAAGATCCGTCCCGTCCCTTCGTCGTTACCGCCGGGAACGCGCGCATCGTCGCCGTGGGCACGGCGTTTTCCGTGCGCAGGCTGAGCGACCGCGTCGACGTGCTTGTTACCGAAGGGGTCGTGCGAGCGGTTTCGGGCGAGTCTGGGGGCGAGTTGAGGCTGACGGCCGGGCAACGCGCCGTCCTGCGTCCGACCAGTCTAATGCGCGTGCCGAGCACCGCGACGAGCGTGGATCAGGCTCTGGCGTGGCGCGACGGCAAGATCGCCCTGTCGGGGGAAAGCCTGGCCGACGCGATCAGGGACTTCAATCGCTACAACTATCAGCAAATTGTTCTGCTCGATCCTCGGATTGCGGACGAGCAACTCGACGGCGTTTTCCGAACGGACGACGTCCAGGGATTTGCCGCAGCCGTCCAGAACGCGCTCAACGTCCCGGTAAAGAGGCGAAAGGATGGTGTCATCGCAATCGGCAGGTCCATATCGATCTGATCGCCTGCACGCTGAAAAAAATTGTAGGAGTTATTGGAAGGTTTTCTCCGGCCCCGGTCTCTTAAGAAGTTAGGCGGATGTCAGACCCGCCCTGGGGAGGAAAAATGAACAAGAGAATCGCGCTTTTCGGCACCGCCGCTTGCCTCTGCGTAATGGTAGCCGCCCCTGCTTCGGCACAGGTGAGAACATTCAACTTGCCAGCACAGCCTGCCGAGATTGGCATTCAGAGCTTCGGCCGTCAGGCGAACATCCAGATCCTCGCTGCACGGAAGGTCACGCGTGGTAAGTCGACCAACGCATTACGCGGGGATCTGACCGTTGATGCGGCTTTGCGAACGCTGCTCATCGGAACTGGACTGGTCCCGCGTCAGACCGGCCCGCAAACTTTTACCATCGTGCCAGCCAACGAGGCTGCCATGCCTGCCGGCGCGCGCCCTGTCAGCTTCTCGCCGCAACGCGACGAGAGCGCATCCGCGCCCAGCTCTGAACAAACCGTCCAAGCGCCTGCGGCATCGCTCGATACGCCGCCGGCCCCCAGCGCGGCTGCCGACATCGTGGTGACCGGCTCGCGTATTGCTCGCGCAGCGACGGCCGCCTCCACGCCGGTGACGGTGGTGAGCGCCCAGGACTTGAAACTTTCGGGCACCGTCAACATCGAGCGCAACCTGCAACAGCTGCCTCAGGTGGTCAGCGGCACCACCGGCAGCGCGTTCGGAAACCAAATTCCCGGCGGCAGCTTCGCCTCCGTGAACCTCCGTGGCTTCGGAGCAGGTCGCAATCTCGTTCTCGTCAACGGTCGTCGCTACACGATCTTCGACTCGAGCGGCACCACCGATCTCAACACTATCCCCTCGAGCCTGGTCGAGCGCACGGAAATCGTGACTGGCGGCTCGTCGGCAGTCTATGGCTCCGACGCAATCACTGGCGTGGTCAACTTCATCCTGCGCAACAACTTCGAGGGATTGGAGGTTCGACCGCAGATCAACATGAACAACGTGTCGGACGCGCATACCTACACAGTGGATGTAACAGCGGGCAAGAATTTCGCCGACGGCCGCGGCAACATCACTGTCTCCGGAAACTACCTTTCACGTGAAGGCATTCTGCGTAGCGATCGCGGCAGCTTCGCCCGATGGTATCTAACAGACGGTTGCATTGTTCCTGGGAGCGGCGGAAAAGACTCCGCAGGCACGGCGCTGACGATACCGTCCGGCCAAACCTGTGCTTCGGCCGGAGGCCAGCAAGGCTTCGTGAGCAACGGTAGCGCCACTGTGCCAAATGGCATCATCAGCGGCCTTCCCGCATATGGCGGCTCGAACGCCGCCCTGAACAGCGCTTACGCTGCCGCTGGCCTCAGTGGCCTCAATTCTCTCGGCTTTATTTTCAACGATGATGGCCGCACGGCTCGTAATGTTGCAAGCGGCGGGGCAGACTACTTCAACACCGCGCCCGACAACTACTTCTACCAGCCACAAAAGCGCTGGATGATCAACAGCTTCGCCCATTTCGATATTTCCGACCATGTCACGGCGTTCACGGAAATCCACTACAGTCACAATGCGGTCAACGCTCGGCTGGCGGCCAATGGCAGTTCCGGGGCGATCCTGTTTAACACCAAAAACCCCTATCTCTCGCCTCAGCTTCAAAATGTTCTCCACCAGCTTGATGTCGCGGAGACCGGAACGCGGACTGTCACATCGGGCCCCCTTTCGCTGACCACCAGCCCGGGCGACAACCTAGTGGCGCTCACGCTCAGCAAGCGCTTCACTGAGGTGGGCGCGCGCTCCGGCACCGATAGCCGCAATGCGTTTCGCGGCGTCTGGGGATTGCGCGGGAGTCTTCCCGATGACGGTCGCAGCGTTCTGACCGACCTGAAATATGAGCTTTATTACAGCTACGCTCGCACCGAAGACACGCTTGCCTTCCAGAATGCTTTTTCGAAAAGCGCGCTCCAACGCGCCGTCCTGTCGGTCAACGGCGCAGCGCCCGTGTGCAACGTCTTCGGCCAGAACATTTCCGATGCCTGTGTTGCGGCGATCATCGCCGGAGCGACAAACCGCACCGTTGCCAAGCAGGAGGTGGTGCAAGGTAATATCTCCGGCAACATCGCCAAGCTGCCGGCGGGTCCCGTTGGCTTCTCGTTCGGTCTGGAAGGCCGCCGGCTCAGCGCCGCGTTCACGCCTGACGCCGGTTTGGCATCAGGGGACATTGCCGGCTTCGATCCTGGTTTGCCGACCCAAGGAACGGTGTCCTCCAAGGAGGTGTTCGGCGAAGTCCGCATACCGCTGATCCACGACACGCCGTTCATCGAGCGGCTGACGCTGAATGGTGGTTTCCGCATGTCCGATTACAACCTCAAGGGCATCGGCACTGTCTGGACCTATCTAGGCGGCGCCGAATGGCAGGTCAGCCACGACATCAGTTTCCGCGGCCAGTATCAGCGCGCAGTGCGTGCGCCGAATGTCGGCGAGCTATATGGCGGCCAGTCGACTGGCACGGCGAGCACGATCGACCCCTGCTCGAGTCGGTCGGCTGCTTCTACACGTACGGAGATCGTTCGGCAGCTCTGCATTGCGACCGGCGTGCCAGCGGCTCTCGTCTTCACGCCCGGCGTACAGGTTTCTAGCAACACGTCGGTGACGGGCGGTGGCAATCCGAACCTGAGCGCGGAAAAATCGGACACTTACACCGCCGGCGTGATCTTCACACCTCGGTTTGTACCACGCCTGGTACTGACCGCCGACTATTACGACATTTCGTTGAGCGGCGCGATCGGTGCGCTCGGTGGCAGCCCACAAAACGTGATGAATTTGTGTTATTACACGATCCAGCAGGCGAGCAGCGCCTACTGCCAGGCTATCCGGCGCAATCCGCTCACCGGCGACACCAACAGCGATACCTATGGCGTTCTGGCGCTGAGTTCAAATACAGGCGGTGTCACCACCCGCGGCATCGATTTCGGCCTACATTACGGACACGATCTCGGCTTCGGCTTCCCGGGCGTGGCAAGTTCAAGCCGGCTGAATCTCGACTCCAACTTCACCTGGCTGCTCGACTACACGATCGTTCCGGTTGCCGCGTTACCGAGCATCAAGTACGATTGCGCCGGAGCCTATGGTTCGACGTGTGCAAACCTGTACGCGACGGTGCGCGGCAATACACGGCTCACCTGGACGCTGGACAAGCTCAGTCTCAGTGTGAAGCATCGCTATATCAGCCCGTCGCTGAATGACCGCTATCTCGTTCCGCTGCGCCAAGGCGGCACACCAACGGCGCTCAGCACCATCACCAATGCGCGCATCCCGTCGCGAAACTACATCGATCTCTCGTTCGACTGGGATGCAACCAAGAACATCGAGGTGTTTGGCGGCGTCAATAATGCTTTCAGCGAAAAATTCCCTGTTGGTGGCGGCGGCAGCGTTTATCCGACGATTTACGACGCACTCGGGACAGAGTTCTTCTTTGGCGCGCGGCTCAAAATCTAAAGGTCCCCCCTGATGGCGTCGCGCGCACCTCGCGCGACGCCGCTTTTTGAGATCAATCAGATCGTCGCTGAGGGGAGCATATGACCGATAGAACAATACGAGCGAAGCTTAACTGTCTCCTCACCTCAAGCATCGCGCCAATGCTGATTTGCGGCGTCCCTCCGGTTCAAGCCGCCTCTCCGGTGCAAGTGCCGATCTCGAGTGTGACACTCGACGGGCGCGCCGGTGGCAAGCGTTTCGACGGCATCGGCATCGTCGATGGCGGCGGCGCCACCTCCGTGCTGCTGAAGGATTATCCTGATCCACAACGCAGCCAGATCATGGATCTTGTCTTCAAACCCAAGTTCGGCGCCTCGGTCAGTGCATTGTACGTCGAGATTCCCGGCGATGGGAATTCCACGCAAGGCTCGATGCCGAGCCACATGCACACGCGCGACGACTTAAACTATTCGCGTGGCCAGACGTGGTGGGTCATGACGCAGGCGCGCAAGCGCAACCCGCACCTCACGCTGGACGGAACCGCGTGGAGCGCGCCTGGCTGGATCGGCGACACCGGTCAGCATTTTGCCCGTGTCGGCACCGACGGCGACGCCGCGTTCTTTTCGCAGGATACGGCCGATTATTACGTGACTTGGTTGAAAGGTCTGCGTGACGTTTACGGGCTCGACATGGACGCGCTTGGCATTCGCAATGAGAAAGGCGTGAGCTACGGCTTTGCTAAAGCGCTCCGCAAGACACTCGACGACAATGACTTTGGCAAGATCAAGCTGCACGGTTTCGACAACTGGCCGCCGGCGTGGAGCTTCGACTTCGTGAAAGACATGCGGAGTGACGCTGAGTTGCGCAACGCGCTCGATATCGTCAGCGCGCATGCGCTGCCGTCTCCCGCCGTGCAGCAAAGCATTGCGCAGATGAACAAGCCGTACTGGTTCTCGGAAAGTCATGTGTATCTGGCTGGGTACGACGGGCTCATCACGACAGTGAAAGCCTTCAACGACGCGTACATCGATCATGGCGCGACCAAGATCGTGCAGTGGTACGGCATCGCCGGGCTCTACGAGATGCAGCCGTATTCCGGTGAGAAAGAAGCGATCCTGCGCGCCAATTGGCCATGGAGCGGCCGGTACGTAGTGAATCAAAAGCTCTGGGCGTTCGCGCATTACGGGCAGTTCAGTGCGGCGGGCTGGACCTATCTCGACCATGGCAGCGGCAAGCTGGCGGGCGGTGGCAGCTATGTGACCCTGAAGTCGCCGGGCCGCGATTACAGCGTCATCATCGAAACCAAGGGCGCTACAGCACCCCAAAGCTTCAGGCTGAACATTTCCGATCTTTCCGAGAAAGCGCTCGCGGTGTGGCGGAGCACCGAGGCGGAGCAGTTCATGCACCAGCCCGATCTCGCCCCGAAGGACGGGTCCGTCGTGATCGACCTGCAACCGAACGCGGTCTATTCGCTGACCACGACGCGCGGCCAGCGGAAGGGCAGCTTCGATGCCGTACCGGCTCAGCGCGACTTCCCCTTCCCGTATCGCGAGACGTTCGACTCCTATGGAGCGGCCGCGCGCTGGGGATATTTGCCGCGCTATTTCGTCGACATCTACGGTGCCTTCGAATTGACACCGTGCCCCGGTCGCGCGGGCGGATGTCTCCGGCAGGCGGCACCAGTACGCCCGATCTCCTGGGCACCCGACTGGCAACCCTACACGATCATCGGCGATCGCGCGTGGCGCGATTATGACGTGCAGGCGGACGTGTATCTGAACCCACTAGACGAAGCCGGGATCATGGGCCGGGTGACGAACGTCGGTTCCGGATACGGCTTCATTCCGCGCGGCTATTATCTGCGTCTGTCGCCGTCGGGCCACATTGCGTTGACGGTGGTGCGCGGCAAGATCGACAAGAAGGCGGCGGTCGGCGATGCCGAGCAGCAGGCGCTGATCCGCGCCAGTACAGATGTCGGCGAAGGCGGCGAAAAGGTGATCGCCACCGCCGAGGTGGCCGGCATCACGGCCAAGACCTGGCACACGCTGAAGCTGCGCTTCGCCGGCACCGACATCACGGGGTTTGTCGACGGCAAGCCGGTGGTGACGGCGCATGACAGCCTGTATTCCAGCGGCATGGCCGGCCTGATCGCCGGCCTCAATGGCCGAACGATGAGCACGCCGTTCTTCGACGATCTCGTCGTGACCAGGGTGGGCGGCGTCGTACCGACGCAAACAACACCTGCTGCAGGTACAAGCCCGATCTATCCGACCCGGAAGCCTAAAGGATGAGCTGGCGATCCTGCGTTTCCGGCCATCACGAAATCGACAGAACAGGGACAGCGAGATGACGATTGATAGACGGCAGTTCGTACAGGCTGGCGCGGCACTCCCCTTGCTGCTGCGCGCGGTGCCCGCACGCGCTGCCGGCCTGAAGCAGGAGAGCGTTCACGTCGATGCCCCGTTCGCGATGCCGCCGATCCGCGTCCCCGTTTTCGCTGCCGCACCCATCTTTTCGATCGTCGATCATGGCGCCTCGCCGGAGCGGCAGGCCGAAACGACAGCGGCAATCGCACGCGCGATCGCTGCTGCAAATGCGGCGGGCGGCGGCACGGTGCTGGTGCCCGCCGGAACATGGAAAACCGGCGCCATCCACTTGCGCAGCAACGTAAACCTGCATCTTGCGGAAGGCGCCACCCTGCTCTTCTCCTCGCAACCGGCCGACTACCTGCCGCCGGTGCGCACGAGTTGGGAGGGCATCGAATGCCTGAACTACTCGCCGCTGATATACGCTTATGGCTGCGAGAACATCGCAATCACCGGCGCCGGCCGTATCGAGGCGACCATGGGCGTCTGGCAGATCTGGTCCGCCAGGCCGAAACCGCACATGGACGGGCTGATCGCGCTCTATAAGATGTCGCGTGCCGGCTGTCCGGTCGAACAGCGCGACATGACCGCCGGCACAGTGAATTTGCGGCCACACTTCATCCAAATCAATCGGTGCCGCAATGTCCTGATCAAGGGCATTTCGATCCGCAACAGCCCGTTTTGGACGGTCCACCTCTACCTCTCCCGCGACATCGTCGTGCGTGGGCTCGACATCATGGCGCGCGGCCATAACAACGACGGCATCGACCCCGAAATGAGCCAGAACGTCTTGATCGAGCAATGCCAGTTCAATCAGGGCGACGATGCGATCTCGGTTAAATCCGGCCGTGAGTATGACGGGTGGCGGCTCGCTACTCCCGCGCGCAACATCGTCGTGCGCGATTGCACGGTGAAGAACGGTCACCAACTAATGGCAATCGGCAGCGAGCTTTCCGGTGGGGTCGAAAACGTGTTCGTCGACCGATGCCAATTCGCGCGCGGCGCGGTCGCGACGCCGGTGAACAACCTGCTCTACATTAAAACCAATGAGCGACGCGGAGGCTTCGTTCGCAACATCCACATGAGCAACGTGAGGGCGACGCAGCTCGCCGGCGGCGTGCTGAACGTGGAGACTGACGTGCTGTATCAGTGGCGCGACCTGCTGCCGACCTACGAGCGCCGCCTGACGCCGATCGAGGGATTGCACGTCACCAACGTGCGCGTCGATCAGGGCAAGTTCCTTTGCAGCATCACGGCAGAGAAGGCGATGCCGGTGCGGCATGTCACGATGCACAACATCAAGGTTGATCATGTGCTGGGCACGCCGGTGACGACCGTCAATGCTTGGGACGTCAAGCTCGACTTCTGAAGCCTCGCAACGACGCCCGAGAGGCACCCGGAGAGACCATGACCACGACACGGCGGGACGCACTGAAGTCGGTTACTCTTGGCACGCTCGCGTTAAGCAGCGCCGACGCATTCGCCGCCACGACACCGGCCGAAGCCACCGGCGGTGCTCCAGATTGGTCTCGCGGCATCGAAGGGCAACGCAAAGCCGATCTCGGCACCAGGTTCCTCAATCCGATCATGCCCGGCGACCACCCCGACCCGTCGATCCTGAAGGATGGCTCAGACTATTACATGACGTTCTCGTCGTTCGAAGCGTATCCCGGTCTGCTCATCTGGCACTCGCGCGATCTCGTGAACTGGCAGCCGCTGACGACCGCGCTCAAGACCAACATCGGTTCGGTATGGGCACCGGAACTGTGCAAACATGATGGCCGCTACTTCCTCTACATCCCGACACGAAAGACATCCGCGCCGGGGTCGAGGACGACGAACTGGGTGATCTGGGCGGACGATATCACGGGACCGTGGTCGGAGCCCGCAGACCTCGACCTGCCCGACCATATCGATCCCGGCCATATCGTCGGAGAGGACGGCTCGCGCTGGCTGTTCCTGTCCAACGGCGATCGCGTCCGACTTTCCGCCGATGGCCTGACGCGAATTGGCAAGCCAGAGCATGTCTATGATGGTTGGGAATTCCCCAAGACCTGGGACGTTGAAGGCTTCTCGCCAGAAGGCCCGAAGATCACGCAACATGGTGTGTGGTTCTACATGATTCTGGCGGAAGGCGGGACGGCTGGGCCGCCGACAGGCCACATGGTGGTGGCAGCGCGCGCGCGCTCGATCCATGGGCCGTGGGAAAACCACCCCCGCAATCCTTTGTTGCGAACGACCGACCGCGACCAGAAGTGGTGGTCGCGCGGCCATGCGACACTGGTTGAGGGCCCGGCCGGAGACTGGTGGGCGGTGCTTCACGGTTATGAGAACGGCTTTTACACGCTTGGCCGCCAGACGTTGCTCGCTCCCATCCGTTGGACCGAGGATGGCTGGCTGGAGTTTAGCGGCGGCGATCTCTCACAACCCGTGCAAAAGCCTCGCGGCGGCACCGCCGTCCAGCACGGCATGGCGCTGTCGGACGACTTCTCGGGCAACAAGTACGGCATGCAATGGAGCTTTTTCAATCCCGGTCCGGACGAAGAAAAGCGTTTCGTCCGGCAGAACGGCGTCCTGCACTTGCAGGCACGTGGGGACTTTCCGTCATCGTCCTCGCCGCTGTTGTTCGCAGTTGGAGATCACGCGTACGAATTCCAGTGCGAGATCGACACCGACCCGGATGCCAGGGGCGGACTACTGCTTTTCTACGATGCCAAACTGTACTGTGGGCTCACCGTTGATAGTGACACATTCCTGCTGCACAAATACGGGGTCGAGCACAGCCGGTCTGCCAATCCGATCGGGCGCCGCATGTACATGCGGCTTCGCAACGATCGCCATGTGGTGAGTTTTCATACCTCCACCGATGGCGTGCATTGGGAGCGCTTTGTCCGCGGCGTCGAAGTCTCGGGGTATCATCATAATGTTCGCGGCGGGTTCCTTGCGCTCAAGGCCGGGCTGTACGCCGCTGGTCGGGGAGAAGTGCGTTTCCGGGACGTGAAGTTTCGTACGTACGCGGTCTAAGAGGATTGACGATGACCGATCGCAGGCACGCGGCCTCCCGATACAAATGCTTCAGCCAGTCTGCCGCCGCCTGATTTTGACGAGCCTTTCTGTTCATTTGGGAATTTACCCGTGTCACGACGCAACCAGTTCATTATCTATTCTGCCGCGCTCGCGATCGCGTCGGCAGCATCCGCACAGACGCACGACGCGCGGGTGATCTCCTGGGTCGATACCAGTTTGAAGGACTCGCAAAAACACATGCTGCGGGTTGACGGCAAGCCGTTCTACGCGACGAACATCCAAGTCCGGCTCGATAAGCTGCGCTATGGTTGGGGTTTCGATCGTGCCGCCCGCGAAGCTGTCATCGCACGCGCGGCGGCTGACGGCTTCAACACGGTTTCTCTGCCGATCCAGTGGTCGGAGATCGAACCGAGAAAGGATGTGTTCGACTGGTCGATACTCGACGAAAATCTAACACTCGCCGCTAAATATCACCTCAAGGTCGAACTGCTCTGGTTCGGCGCCAACAGTGTAGGTGGCGTCGGCCGCCTGCAAGGCCGTCGGATGCGCACGCCGGATTATGTGCTCGCGCTGCCAGCTGATGGTTCAACCAAGACGACCAGCGACTATACGATCCGTCGCGACATCGGCGACTTCACGCTCGACCTGAACGATCGGCGGCTGCGCGCACGCGAGACGTTCGTCGTCGGTCAGGTGATGCAGCACATCGCCGGGTGGGACGCCGCGACCGGAGCGCGGCACGTCGTGATCGGCGTCCAGATAGGCAACGAGGTTCGCGGACAGGAGAACACCAAGATGTTCTCCCCGGACGAGATCGTATCCTATCTGAGCGCGGTCGCTGGGGCGGTGAAGACATCGCCCTATGTCGTCTACACCCGCATGAATTGCGTTTACATGGAGCTGTACGCGAACATCGAAGCCAATCAGCGACTCCGCGCTGCGGCTGGCACCAACCTGGATTTTTGGGCCTCGACACCTATCGACGACACTTCGATACCGTCGCGCAGTACCTCGCGACCTTCCCAACGTACCTACCCTACGCGCGCGACAACTACCGGATGTTCATGGAGGTCGGCGCCGAGCAACCAACCGCAACATCGGCGCAGCTTGGTGCGCTGTACGGCAACAGTGCTTTTGATTATTACGATATGCTCGGTCCGGACGGGCAGGAGCTTTACGACCGCGACGGAAAGACGGGATTCAAGCCGCATGGGCCTTATATCAAGGATGTGCGCCTGACGAACCGCATGATCAACAGTGCGATGTCGGATGTGGCCCGTAACGCCCAGGGATATGGCCTGTTCGTCCACAACTGGATGGCAAATTCCCGGGCATCGAGCGAAGGAGTAGAAGGAATCCTGTTTACGCCGACGACGGTCAATTCGCAGGCGATCAGCATCGTTCGGTCCCCCACGGAGATCGTACTTGCCACCACACGGGGCGGAACTTTCACCTACCCGGACACGCTGCATGTTACATCGGCCTCCCGGGGGCATTTCGACGCGCAAGATAGCTGGGTTGATCAAGGCAAGATGGATGTCGTGCATTCGGCGACCACCCTTCCGGCAGGAACGACCGTCCGCCTGCTCCGCGAAAGCGCCAGTGAACCCCGCACCTCTACGTGGCAGGCCGAGTCCGCCACGATCGGTCGAGGCGCCGTCGTGAATAGCGAGCACAGCGGGTTCGCCGGCAATGGCTATGTCGAACTGCGCTATCCGCGCGCCTTCGTGGAATGGCGCGAGGTGAGTGTCGGATCCAGCGGACCCCGGACCCTGATGGTGACGTCCGTCAGCCTACACCGACAAACAGCACTCAACGACGAGTAATGCCGGTGCCGTCAACCTGCCAAAGTAGTGCTAAGCGCCCCGCGCATTGCAAGCAGTGCGCGGCGCTCCTATAATCGGCGGGTTGGAGGATCGCATGCGCGTCAACACCACCCAGTCGATCAAGACCGCCAATAGCGTATATGCCCGCTTCGGCAGTTGGCAGGCGGCGAAGGACTCGTCCAGCTTCGAGGACGGCAAATATATCGTCCGCAGCGCCTCGGCTGATCGCGGCGAGGATACGCCCGGCACCAAGTGAGTTTCAGCTACACCCTGTTCCTGGCGCTGCTGCTGCTCGCACCGGGACTGGGCGTGTGGGCTGGCCTGCGCGCCGGCGAGCGATCCGAACTGATCGCACAGGCGCCCGAGAAGCCGGGCTCGACCTTTTCGCTGATCGTCATCGTGTTCGGCGCGCTGGCCGGGCACATCATCCTGTCCGCCGTCTATGCGCTGCAATCGGGCTATTGCGCGCTCACCGCGCGGTGCGTGCGGCTTGGGTTCGATCCCAACATCTACCGCGTCATCCTCACCGGCGGGCACGCGGGCGGCACACCGCCGGACGCGGCGTTCCTGTGCTGGTTCGTCTCGTTGCTCGCGCCCGCGCTGATCGTCGGCATGCTTGCATGGTGGGGGAGCAACTGGCGCCGGGTGCGCGACATGCGCGAGGCGGCGACCTTCGGCTGGCTCAAGCGCTGGGTGGATCTCGCCCGCCCCTCCAACAGCTTCATCATCGCCTATGTCGTCACCACGCTCGAACATGACGGCGCGAGCGTCGCCTATGAGGGCATCGTCGAGACGATCGCGCTCGACGACAACAAGGCGATCGCGATGCTGGTGCTGAGCCGGTGCGACCGCTTTCTGGTGCGGATCGGGCCCGACCGCGTCGAGCGGATCAACAGCGAGCATGTGCCGATCCCGCTCATCCAGCTGGAGGCGAAGACCTTCGTCAACGTCGCGCTGGAGGTGTTCGAGGACAGCGACACCGTACCGGTCGAGGGCTGAGCGACACGCGAATGCGACGAAACGGCTGAACAAATCGGCGCTCGTGCGTTGTGTAGCCGTCCGGCCCGCCGTCGGGCCGTGTTTCGGGAGTTTCACATGAAGAAGATCATCGGGTTCGCCATGCTCGCCACCGTCGCCACACTGCCCACCGTGGCGCAGGCCGACCGTCACCACAGCCGCCACGATCGCGTCTATCGTCAGGATTGCAAGCGCAGCAGCGGCACCACCGGCACGATCGCGGGCGGTGCTGGCGGCGCGCTCGCCGGCCATGCACTGGGCGGCGGCACGCTCGGCACGGTCGCGGGCGGTGTCGGCGGCGCGCTGCTCGGCCGTCACCTCGACAAGAAGCACGACGCCGCGCAGAACCGCCGCAACGGCTGCTGATCGTCGCGAGGGGATCGCAGGGGCGCTCACAGTGGCGGTCCCTCGACTACGCTCGGGACGAACGGATGGTCGGGGCACTTGTCCCCTCCACAGCCGTTCGTGTCGAGCGTAGTCGAGACACCTGCGCTACGACGCGTCCCGCGACGTCGCTTCGGACAAAGGCGAGGGTTGCGTTACAGCCGGCAGTTGATCGACAGCGGCGCATTCGCCTCGCGTAGCGACACATGGCCCAGCGCGCTGTACGCTTCGGAACGGCGGCCGGTCTGACGCTGCATCTCCACGCCGACCGCGGCCATCATCTCGCTGGTCAGCGCGATCTGGCGGCCGAGCACCTCGGCATTCACCGCCGCCGCATCGCGCAAGTGGCCGACCCGTGCCATCAACATCGTGCGGTCGGTCTGCGCAAGCAGCTCGATCCAGCCGGGCGACTGGCGGAACAGATGCGCGGTGCTGCCCTCCAGCATATCGACCAGCCGCGTCTTGGCGGCGGCAAGCTCGGCGATGCCGGGGCAGCGGCCGTGCAGCGCGAGATTGTCGCTCTCCTCCTCCATCACGCCGGTCAGCGAATCGATCGTGTCGATCAACGCGTCGAACTGCGCTTCGGTGATGACCGGCACGGCCGGGACGGTGGCTGTCTTCACGACTGCGATCCTTGCTGGAGTTTGATGATCTGATCCATCACATGCGGGGCGAGGCCGACCCCGCCGACCTTGGCCATCTGCTTGCCGAGCTTCTCGGCGAGCACGCCCTTGAACATCTCCTCGCCGTGGCCGCCGCCGAACTGTTCGTCGGTCTCGACATTCTCGAGCATCAACTGCGTGATCTGGCCTAGGAACACCGATTCGAACTCCTGCGCGCTGTCCTTCGCCTTCTTTGTGGCGGCGAGCTGTTGCGCGGTGGGTACGGGCGCCGCTGGCGTGGGGGCGATTGGGTCCATCACTGCACCTCGATTTCGGCCTGGAGCGCGCCTGCGGTCTTGAGCGCCTGAAGGATGGTGATGAGGTCGCGCGGCGACACGCCGAGCGCGTTCAATCCGCCGACCAGCGACTTGAGCGACGCGCCTTCAAGCATCGCCAGCGACTTGCCGTTGCCATCGTCGACGTTGATCTGCGTGCGCGGCAGCACCTGCGTCGTTCCGCCCGACAGCGGCGCAGGCTGCGAGGCGACCGCATTCTCCGCCACGCTGATGGTGAGCCCGCCTTGCGCGATCGCGACCGGGCTGACGCGCACATCGGCGTTCATCACCACCGTGCCCGCCGCTTCGTTGACGACGACGCGCGCCGGCTGGTCGACATCGACCGGCAGATTCTCGACCTGCGTGACGAGATCGACCACCCCGCCGGGCGCGCCCGGTTTGGGGGTGAGCTGCACGGTCGCGGGATCGAGCATCTGCGCGGTGCCCGGGAATTGCTTGTTGATGACATCCGCGACGCGCTGGGCGGTGGTGAAATCGGGGTTGCGCAGCGCGAGCTTCAGCGTGGCGGCGGAGCGCAGTTCATACGGCACCTCGCGCTCGATGATGGCGCCACCGGCGATCCGCGCCGAGGTCGAGACGCCACGGCTGATGTTCGCCGCCGCGCCCTGCGCCTTGAACCCCGACACCGCGACCTGCCCCTGCGCGACCGCATAGGTATTGCCGTCGAGCCCGCGCAGCGACGTCGCGATCAGCGTGCCGCCCTGAAGGCTGGTTGCGTCGCCGAGCGCCGCCACCGTCACGTCGAGCGCCGAACCGCTGCGCGAAAACGCCGGCATCGTCGCCGTGATCGAGACGGCGGCGACGTTCTGCGTCTTCATCTGCGCTTGGCGGATGTTGACGCCCATGCGTTCGAGCATCGCCTGCATCGATTCCTCGGTGAAGGGCGAGTTGCGCATCTTGTCGCCCGTGCCGGCGAGGCCAACGACGAGGCCGTAGCCGATCAACTGGTTGGGGCGGACATTCTCGAAATCGACGATGTCCTTGATGCGCGATCCCGCGAAAGCCGGCGACGCGGCGAGCGCGGCCACCGCGGCGAGACCTCCCATAAGTGTACGCAGATACGTCACAGCCATCCTTCGCGCGTGATCGGCGCACGCAGCGCCTTCATCTTTCTTATAGGATGATTGGGTAGAGCATGGGCGCGAACGGGAGGTTTCGGTGCGGATCGACGGTTTGAACGCGATATTGCCAAGGTTGCTGGTACAGGCGGTCGGCCGCCCCGCGCCCGCGATGGCGTCGCTGAACGACCGCACGCCCCCGCCCGACACCGCGCTCCAGCCCAACGCACTCGCCAACCCGGCGATCGGATCGGTGCAAATGCTCGTCGCGATGAGCGCCGCGACGCCGGCGGAGGAACGCCGCCGCCGCGTGGTGCAACGCGCGACGCGCGGCCTCGACGCGCTGGCCGCGCTCGATGCCGCGACGATGGTCGACGCCCCGCGTGAAGCGGTGGTGGAGACGCTGGCGGACTGGTCGCGCGAGTTGCACGAGGCAGGCGACCCGCACCTCGACGCGCTGGTGGCGGAGATCGAGCTGCGCGTGCAGGTGGAACTGGCGAAGTTCGACCGGGAGGTTTGAACCGGATACTTTCGCTGATCCCGTTTGCTATCGTCTCGGCAAAATCGCAGAATGAGGTCATTCAACAGCGACTAGGTTGCGCCATGCTCACGTCACCCTCTGTATGCGCGGTGGTAAGCAAGCTGGCGGCGACCGCGTTGGCTGTGGTCATGGCGTCGCCCGCCGCATCTATGCCGCAGTCGTTCAGGGTCGCCACCGTCGCCGTTTCGCACGACGGGCAATGGCATGCCGACCCCTACGGCCAGCAGACGCCTGCGCAATGCCGGCGCTTCCGGCTGACGCGTACTGCTGCCCTGCGCTGGTTCGCAAAAGCGCGCGAAATCACCCAGCGCGAATGGCTGAAGCAACTCGACTGGACGCAATGTTCGGCGGACGGAACGCTGCGCACCGCCGACGGGCGCACCTATCGCTGGGAACTCGACCAGAGCGGACGCGGGCGCGTGATCGTATCACCGGCAGCGTCGGTCTATCTTGCCGGACGCATCATCCCCTTCGCGACATCGGATCGATGATGCCCGCTACCCCTTCTTCCCCAGCTTCATCACGAAGCTGACGATCTCCGCCACCGCCGTATAATGTTCCGGCTTGATCGGGTGGTCGATCTCCACCGTCGCGTACAGCGCGCGCGCCAGCGGCGGGCTCTCCACGATTGGCACGCCGGCCTTGGTCGCAACTTCGCGGATGTTGAGCGCGACCGCGTCGACGCCCTTCGCCACCACCACCGGTGCTGCCATCGCGCCGTGGTCGTATTGCAGCGCGACCGCATAGTGCGTCGGGTTGACCACGATCACGCTCGCCTCCGGCACCTTGGCCATCATGCGTTGTCTTGATCGTTGCATCTGGATCTGGCGGATCTTGCCCTTGATCTTGGGGTCGCCCTCGCTCTGCTTGTGCTCGTCCTTGATCTCCTGAAGCGACATCATCATCCGCTTCATGAAGCTGCGCCGCTGGTAGAGGTAATCCGCGGCCGCGATCACCACCACAAGCAGCGCGGCGGCCTTGACCATCGCCAGCACCAGCCCGGTCGCCGCCGCGCCGATCGCGGCAGCGGGCGCGCCGACCAACGTGTCGAGCCCGGCGAGGCGCGGCCACACCATCCAGCCGACCACGACGATCACCAGCACCAGCTTGGCGAAGGTCTTGGCGAATTCGACCAGCGCGCGCATCCCGAACAGGCGCTTGGCCCCGGCCATCGGCGACAATTTGTCCCATTTGATCTTGAGCCGGTCGGTGGCGAGGCGTGGGCGACCGCTCGAGAACATCGTCAGCAGCGCGAAGGCGAACAGCACCGCCAGCATCGGCAGCACGGTCATCGCCGCCTGCGCCATCAGTGCCGACGCAAGGTGCTGCGCGCTGGCGGGCGTGATCGCGATATCCTCGCTATGCCCCCACAGGCCCGACAGCAGCACGCCGAGCCGCGATACGGTCCACGTCCCCAGCATCAGCAGCACCGCAAGCGCGCCGACGAACATCACCGCATGGCGCGCCTCGGCGGCGGTGACGACATCACCCTTCTTGCGGGCATCGTCGAGCTTCTTGTCTGTTGGTAAGTGTGTCTTGTCGTCGGACATCAGGGCGTGCCCTCGTACCCGGTAGCCGTCGTGACGGAGCCGATTATGGCGTCAGGCAAGGAGCAAGGAGGGAGCGATGTCTTGCGCATCGTGACCGACGCGCGACGCAGCATGGCGGCAAAAGCGGCCCGCCCCGAAGGGGGCGCCCGTAGGGCGATCATGACGGCTGCCGGGTGCGAGGACATGCCCTAGCCCCACACCGAGCGCGTCCACGCGGACATCGCCTGCGCGAAGCCGCCGAGCATCGCCGCCATCAGCAGCGCGGTGATCCCCATTCCCAGCAGCAGGTTCAAAGGCTGCGCGATGAAGAACACCTGGATCTGCGGCGCCAGGCGCGCGGCGAGACCGAGCGCGACGTTGAAGACGATGCCGTACACGATCAGCGGTGCTGCAAGGCCAAGCCCGAGTTCGGTCGCGCGGGACACGGTGGCCACCACCAGTTGCGCGAAATCGGCGGAGGAGGGCAGCACGCCGACCGGAAACATCGTGTAGCTGTGCACCAGCGCGCCGATCCAGACGTGATGCACCCCCATCCCCATGCACACGATCGCCGCGCCCACGCTCATCAGCTTGGACAGGACCGTCACCTGACCGCCCATCGCGGGATCGCTCACCAAAGCGGAGGTGAGGCCGATCTGGAGGCTGATGAGCCCGCCCGCCATCGACACGGCGGTGAACATGATCTTAACGAGCGTGCCGAGCGCGAGGCCGATCATCAGCTCGACCAGCACCATCGCCGCGTACGCCGCCTGATTGTCGGGCGCGACCGGGAGCTTGGTGCTGAGCAGCCCGTACAGCCCGAGGGTCATGCCGAGCGAGATCAGCAGCCGGACCTTGCCGGGCACCGCCTCTTCCGAGAAGACCGGCAGTACCATCAGCATCGCCCCCACCCGCGCGAACAGCAGCAGGAACGCGGTGGCGAACCCCGGCAACTGGTTGATGAGCGCGAGACCCGCCACGTCAGCCGGCTATGATGCGCTGGCTGATTTCGGCCATGAAGCCGTTCATCGCACGGCCGATCATCGGCAGGCACATCAGCATGACGAGCCCGATGCCGAGCAGCTTGGGCACGAAGGTCAGCGTCGCCTCCTGCACCTGCGTCAGCGCCTGGAACAGGCCGATGACGACGCCGAGGATCAGCGACGCGAGCAGCATCGGCCCGGCGATGGTCAGCACCAGCAGCAGCGCGGCGCGCGCGATCGCCATCGCATCCGCCGGGTCGAGCCCGTGCATCAGATCTGCATCCGCATGATTTCGCCGTATGCGCTCACCACCCGGTCGCGCACCGCGACGACGGTATCGAGCGCGGTCTCGGCCGCGCCGATCGCGGTGACGACGTCGATGAGGTTGCCCTTGCCCGCGACCTGCGCCGCGCTCGCCTTTTCGGCCGAGTGCAGGCTGGTGGTGGCGGTGCCGACCATCTGACCGACCATCGCGCCGAAGCTCGGGGCCGCGCTTTCGCTGCCGCCGCTTTCGGTGAGCGGCGAGGCCGAGGGCAGCAGCGCGCCGCCCTTGCTACCGGAGATCGCACGGCCATAGGCCATGCCTGCGTCAAGCGCGCCAATCGACATGATGGAGTGTCCTTACTTGAGGAGATCGAGCGTGCGCATCGTCAGGCCGCGCGCGGCCTCGATCGCGTTGAGATTGGCTTCGTACGAGCGCTGCGCCGCCTTCATGTCGGCGGTTTCGAGCAGCGGATCGACGTTGGGTGTCTGGACATAGCCGGTCGCATCGGCGGCGGGGTTGCCCGGCTGATAGGTGCGGCCGAACGCGGTCTTGTCGCGGGTCACGCCGCTCACTTCGACCTCGCCGCCCTTCTGCTTGCCGTCGAGCACCGCGCGGAAGGTGGCGATCTTGCGCTGGTAGGGCGTGCCGCCCGCCGTCGACGCCACCGAATCCGCATTGGCGAGATTCTCGGCGATCACCTTCATGCGAGCCGATTGCGCGCGCAAGCCCGAGGCGGAAATGTCGATCGAGTCCGAACCCATGAACCTTGGCCCCATAAGAGGTGCGGCCTGTCGCCGCTCACACTGGTCTTATAGGCAAAATTTTCCCACCCCGGCCGATCGACTCCAGATTTTTCCTATAACCTTATGGAACGGTTAAGGAGCGGCATGTGGCCGGACTGAACGATATCCAGGTTGAACTCGCGGTGATGCTCGGCTCGACCAGCATGCCGATCCGGCAGATCCTCAAGATGAGCCGCGGCGCGATGATCCCGCTCGACGCGCGTCAGGACGACCCCACCGTGGTGCTCGTCAACGATCAGCCGGTCGCGCACGGGCAGATCCTCGTCGAAGGCGACGTGATGTCGCTCGAAATCACCGAAGTCATTCGTACGGGGCGCTAAGACCATGGACCTGTTTTCCGTCATGCGCATGCTCGCCTCGCTGGGCGTCGTGCTGGGGCTGCTCGCCGGAGCGCTGTGGGTGGTCAAGCGCTTCGACGTGAAGTTGCCGGGCCGGATCGGCGGCGGCGCGACACCGATGCGCCGGCTCGAGATCGTCGAGCGGCTGTCGATCGACCCCAAGCGCTCGCTCGTGCTGCTGCGGCAGGACGGCCAGGAGCATCTCGTGCTGATGAGCCCCGAGGGCCATGTCGTGCTCGAACGCCAGAGCCTCGCCGCCGAGGCCGCCGACGGCAACGTGCCGCCCTATGCCGCGCTGATGGCGCAGGCGATCGAGCGGCTGTGGACGCGCGTGTCGGACGAGGCGGAGATGCTGCGCCAGCCGGTGATCGCCCACCATGCGTAAACGTGCCCTGCTCGGTGCCGTGATCGCACTCGCGCTCGTCACGATGCCGTCCGTGGCGAGCGCCGCGACGCAGGCGGCGGCGCACGGGCCGACCATCAACCTCGGCGGCGAGGGCAACATGACCGGGCGTATCGTCCAGCTCGTGCTGCTGATGACGGTGCTGAGCCTCGCGCCCGGCATCCTGATGACGGTGACGTCGTTCACCCGCATCGTCGTCGCGCTGTCGCTGCTGCGCACGGGGCTTGGCGCGCAGGGCGTGCCGCCCAACCCCGTCATCATCAGCCTGGCGCTGTTCCTGTCGTTCTTCGTGATGGCCCCGACCTTCAACAAGGCCTACACCGAGGGCGTGAAGCCTTATACCGAGGGCAAGATCACCGAGGCGGTGGCGTTCGACAAGACCGCCGCGCCGCTGCGCACCTTCATGCTTGGGCAAGTCCGCAACGAGGATTTGAAGCTGTTCGTCGATCTGTCGAACCAGCCGCCCACCCCGCGCGCCGCCACGCCGCTGCCGACGCTGATCCCCGCCTTCATGATCTCCGAACTGCGCCGCGCGTTCGAGATCGGTTTCCTGCTGCTGGTGCCGTTCCTGGTGATCGACCTCGCGGTTTCCGCCGTGCTGATGGCGATGGGCATGATGATGCTGCCGCCACCGAGCATATCGCTGCCGATGAAGATCATTTTCTTCGTGCTGGTCGACGGCTGGGCGCTGGTGGCGGGTTCGCTCGTCAAGAGCTTCCACGCCGGCTGACGCGCCCCGCCTGCCGCCCCGCCAACCGTCACCCCAGCGAAAGCCGGGATCTCCCGCCGCTGGAGCGCCACAGGCACCGGTTCCGCGCCCGACGCAGAGATGCCAGCGTTCGCTGGCATGACGGACGGGTGGCGTCCGCTTCGGTCGGCTGCCATAGCCCACGCCCATGTTTGCGATCGACTCCATCCGCACCATCTATCAGGGCTGGCTCAACCTCATCATGGTGCGGCTGCGCGCGCCCGATGGCGCCACGTTCGAGCGCCACGTCGTCGAGGTCGGGCGCGCGGTGGCGGTGCTGCCCTACAACCCTGCCACCGGCATGGCGCTGCTCGTCTCGATGCCCCGCGCGGCGGTGACATTGCTGGGGCACGCCGATCTGCTCGAAGCGATCGCCGGCAAGCTCGACAGCGACGATCCGGAGGAATGCACGCGCCGCGAGGCGATGGAGGAAGGCGGCGTCCGGCTCGGCGCGCTGGAGCATATCGGCCAGTTCTGGACGATCCCCGCGATCGCTACCGAGCGGCTCGATCACTACCTCGCCGAATATGCCGATGCCGACCGGATCGGTACGGGCGGCGGCTTGACGCACGAGCATGAGAACATCACCGTTCACGAGCTGCCGCTCACCGAACTATGGGCGCGCTACGAGCAGGGCGCCCTGCCCGACGCCAAGCTGGTGACATTGCTGCTCGCGCTGCGCGTGAAGCGACCGGGGCTGTTCGGCTGAACATCGCTACGCGCCACGCAGAGGCCAGGCTTCGGCAAGAGAAGCAGCCGGACGGAAAGCGCCCACTTGCGGACGCTCGATCAGGGCGTCAGGCTGTAGATATGCTCATCAAGATTATCCACCGTCCGATCGGTGAAGCTCCAGAGTGGGTGAGAGACGCTTGGATTGGTGTGACGTTACGAACCGCTCAGAAATCGGCTAAAAACTTTAACGGGTTCGGCGTTCTTTCTGCGCCTTCCAGTGCACTTCTTCAACTTGTGAAGATGCTTACGGGAACCGCGATCCGCGTGACCGGCTTCACCGTCAACGCTCAGGTCGCCGTTGACATTCTTGCCGTGACACAGCCTGCCGCTGCCGATTGGTGGAGAAGCAGCACGCCTAAGCTTCTTGACGGAAAGCAGCGGTTCGTCTTCGATTCTGACGCGTGCGAAGTGCTGGAAGAAGAGTCGAACGGCAGCTAACCACCACGTACGGACGTTCAACCAGCGCAGCTAAACCGCGCGCTCGCAGAAGCCGTGCCTCGGATCACGCCGGCGCGGCCGCCGTCACGATCGCGCGCTTGACTCCGTCCTTCGCCAGCGCCTCGCCCGCCGCGTCCATCAGCACGCGCTCGAACAGCTTGAGATCGGGCAGCAGCCCCTGCGGCCCGCTCGCCATCGGCGACCGGTACGTGCGCATGTTGACCGCATCGAGGAACAGCGGCAGCTTCTCGGTCACTTCGGCGCTCTTGTCCTCCGGCACCTCCAGCGACACGTCGAAATTGGCGTAGCCCGACAGCTTGCCGTCGCTCGCCACGATCGGCGCGAGGATCTTGCCGGCGGAGACGAACGCGGTCGCGACCGGCGCCGCCGCCTTCGGGTGCGCCGACTGCGGCCCCAGCAGCAGCATCGCCGCATAGCCGCCGCCCGCGCCGAAGCCGATGCCGCCTACTACCATGACGAGGGGAATGAGGAGTTTCTTCATAAGGCCCTCAGTAGTTGAAGCTCAGGTCGCGCGGCATCGCCGATGCATCGGCAAGCAGCACGATGGTGATGCGGCGGTTCTCCGCGCGCTTGGGCTGATCGGGGTAGAGCGGGCGCGTATCGGCGAACGCCACCACCTCGCCCATCCGGTCCGCCGACAGCCCGCTCGCGACCAGCGCCTGACGTGCGGCGAGCGCGCGCTCGCTCGACAGCCGCCAGTTGGCGTCGCCGCTGCCGCCCGCGCTGTCGGTATGCCCCTCGACCGCGACCTGCACGCGCGACGTCGCGATCTTCGACGCGACCCGCGCCAGCAAACCGCGCCCATAGGCGTTCAGCGTCGCGGTGCCGCCGTCGAACATGCTGTGCTTGTCGTTGTCAATCAGGTTGATGCGGAAGCCGTCGCGGGTCTGCTCGACGTCGACGGTCTTGCCGCCGTCGCTGGTCGAGCCCGCCACCGTATCGAGCGCGACCTTGAGGTCCTGCGCCGCCACGCGCATCGACGCATCGGGCATGTCGGCGCTGCCGCCGCGCGCGACGCCGGCCGCCGCCGCCTGGATCGCGGGTACGCCCGCCGCCGTGCTGCCGTCGCCTTTCATCGCCTGCGTGTGTCCGCCCGAATTCTGCGTCGCGCTGGCACCGCTGGTCTGACCCTGCGCCATCGGCGCGTTGGGCGGCGCGGGCGAGAAATATTCGGCCAGCCCCTTCAGCTTCTCCTTGTCCGGGTTGGAGATCAGCCACAGCAGCATGAAGAATGCCATCATCGCCGTCACGAAATCGGCATAGGCGACCTTCCACGCGCCGCCGTGATGGCCGCCGCCCGAGACTTTCTTGACGCGCCGGATGACGATGGGACGCAGGTCGTTGCTTCGCGTGGCCATGTCAGCGCTCCTCGATCGCGGTGGAGAGACGCGCCTGGAGCGCGCCGAGGCCGATCCCGCCGAGCGCCTCGAATGTCGTCATGCCGCCCGCCAGCCGACCGAGCAGCCGCCCGCATTCGTCGACATGCTGCGACAGGATGTCGAACTGCTGGAGCTTCTCCAGATGCTTGTCGATCATGCCGGCATCGCAGACCAGCTCCTCGGCGAGCCGTTCGAGCAGGGTGCGCACCTCGCTGAGTTCGCTCGCCATGGCGAGCATCAGCCGTTGCCGGTGAAGGGGTGTGGGCATGTCGTCCTCAGAACAGTTCGATGTCGCCGCCGAGCGGCGGGGGCGGCAAGGGAGCGGGCGGGGCTACGTCCTCGGCGCGGATCGACCGGACCATGCCGTCCCACGGCCGGAACTCGACACGGCGCGGGGCGGTGCCGCCGACGTCGCTCGCGCCGGTCGGAATGCTTTCGAGTTGCATGAAGCGCGCGGCGAAGGCGGCATTGTCGCTGCCGATCCTGCCCAGGCCGGCGATGATGTTCGCGCCGCCGAAGATCCGTGCGCGCAGGTTACGCCGGGCAGCACCCCGCGCCATCATCGCGTTGATGAGCAATTCCATCGCGTGCACGCCGTAGCGCGACATCTCCTCGCGGCGCACCACCTGGTCCGCAGCCGGCGTGCCGAGCAGGAAATGGTTCATGCCCCCCACCCGCGCCTCCGCATCGTGCAGGCACACCGCCACGCACGATCCGAGCAATGTCGTGATGACGACACCCGGTTCGGCGACGACGGCATGCTCGCCCTGAACGATCGCGATACGGCGCATGGGCTCAGCTCAATGCCCCGAAGACGCGCTCGATCTTCTCCTTCAGCGCGGCCGGCGCGAACGGTTTGACGACATAGTTGTTGACGCCAAGCTCCGCCGCCTTCTGCACGACCGAACGCTCGGCCGAGCCGGTGAGCATGATGAACACCGTCTTGCCGATCACCGGATCGCCGCGCACCGCCTCGAGAAAGGCGAGCCCGTCCATGTCGGGCATGTTGTAGTCGGAGATGATGAGGTGCACGCGCTCCTCGCGCACCGCGGGCAGCGCCTCGACCGCGCTGGCGCTGTCGCGCACGTCGCGGAAACCGAGATCCTGAAGCGTGCGGCGGATCATCGCGCGCATGCTGGTCTGGTCGTCCACCACCATCACCTTGATTGCCGATGCAGCCGGCATCTTAACGCTCCCGCTCGACGCGCTGGCAGGCGGACAGGATCGCCCCCGGCAACGCGTTCAAATGATGTTCGTGTTCCACGGCCCCCGCCGCCCGCGCTGCGCGCGGCATGCCGTAAACGATGCAGCTCGCCTCGTTCTGGCCGAGCGTGCGGGCGCCCGCGTCGCGCATCGCGCGCAGGCCCGCCGCACCATCCGCGCCCATGCCGGTCAGGATCACGCCGGTCGCGCGCGCACCGATCGCGGCGACCGACTGGAACAGATGATCGACCGAGGGGCGATGCCCCGACACGGGCGGTGCGTCGCTCAACCGGATGCGGCCGTTCGCCAGTTCCATGTGGCGCCCACCCGGCGCGACGTACGCGGTGCCGGACGCGATCGCCATGCCGTGCGTCGCCTCGACCACGTGCATCGGGCACAGCCGGTCGAGCCGCGCGGCGAAGCCACCGGTGAAGGCGGCCGGCATATGCTGGACGATCAGCACCGGCGGGCAATCGGCCGGCAATGCTGAGAGTACCGCGAACAGCGCCTCCACACCCCCGGTCGACGCGCCGATCGCGATCACGCAATCGTCGCGCAGATTGGCGGCGGCAACCGGCTTGACCGCGCTGGGGCCACGCACCCGCGCCCGCGCGGCGGCCTTGACCGTATCACGCAGCATCTGCCCGTCGCGCACCAGCTCGCTCGGGGCGCCGACCGGCTTGGCGATGCAATCGACCGCGCCGAGCCGCAGCGCCTCGATGCTCACCTCGGCGCCGCGCGCGGTGAGGGTCGAGCACATCACCACCGGCATCGGCCGCAGCCGCATCAGCCGTTCGAGGAACGACAGACCGTCCATGCCGGGCATCTCGACGTCGAGCGTCAGCACGTCGGGGTCGAGCGCCTTGATCATCTCGCGCGCGGCATGCGGCTCGGGCGCACCGCCGACGACTTCGATCTCAGGGTCGATCGACAACACGGTGCGCAGCACCCCGCGCATCGCGGCACTGTCGTCGACGATGAGGACACGGACCGGCGTCATGCGCGCGCGTCCTCGTGCTTGCGGTAGATCGTCTGCCCGCACGGCTCCATCCGGTCGCGCGCCGGGCTGGTCAGCCGCTCGCTGTGGCCGATGTAGAGGAACCCGCCGGGCAGCAGCTGGTCGATCAGTCGCGTCTCCAGCTCGATCTTCGCGTCCTTGTCGAAATAGATCATCACGTTGCGGCAGAAGATCGCGTCGAAGCGGCGGCGCATCGGCCAGGGATCGAACAGGTTGAGCGGGCGCGCCGTCACCAGATCGCGCAACTCGGGCACGATCTCCACCGCATCGCCCGCAGCGCGGGTCCAGCGGGTGCGATGCGCGGCCGGGATCGCCTTGACGGCACTGGCGGGATAGCGCGCGGCGACGGTCGCGGCGACCACGCTCGGCGACAGATCGGTCGCGAGCAGCAGCAGCCGGCCGCCCTGCGTCCAGGCCGGGTCGCGCCCCGCCAGACACATTGCGATCGTATAGACCTCCTCGCCGCTCGAGCAGCCCGCCGACCAGATCCGTACCGGCTCGCGCCCTGCCTTCTCACGCAGCAGCGGCAGCGCCGCGCTTTCGAGATGCTCGAAATGATGCTGTTCACGGAAGAAGTGCGTGTGGTTGGTGGTCAGCGCCTCGACCAGCGCGGCACGCTCGGCCGGCTCACGCTCGACCATCGCGAGATAGTCGGAGAAGCGCGCCAGGCCGTGCGCGCGCAGCCGCCGGCTCAGCCGCGAATGGACGAGCGTCGCCTTGCTCTCGGCAAGGTGGATGCGCGCGTCCGTGCGCAGGATCGCGGCGACCTTCGCGAAGTCGGTCGGCGTCAGCTCGGCGGCGAGACTCCACGTCTCGCCACCCGCAGACGCTATTGGTGCGACGAAGCTCACGCGGCGACATCCACCGGCCGCGCGAGACGGAGCGCATCGAGATCGAGCAGCGAGACCATCGCTGGCTTGCGCTCGCCGCCCTCGCCGCCGCGCGCGGCGATCGCGACCAGGCCGAGGATCATGCCCTGTTCGGCGGTATCCACCGTAGGCGGCGGCTGGATCGCACCGTCGGCGATGGCGACGATGTCGTTGACCTCGTCGACCAGGAAGCCCGCGTGCTTGCCGGCAATGTTGCACACCAGGATGCACGAGCGCGCGTGGATCGCGCTCGGCGTCCAGCCCAGCCGCTCGGCGAGGCCGACCACGGGCACGACGTTGCCGCGCAGGTTGGTGACGCCCTTGATGTACGCGGGCACGCCGGGCAGCGGCGTCGGATCCTCCCACTCGCGGATTTCGACCAATGCGGTCATGGGGATGCCGAACGTCTGCCCGCCCAGCGTGAAGGTCACGATCTTCTGTTCGCCTTGGCCGTCGCGCGCGTTCATGCTGCCAGTCCTTTTGCCGAATATTTCGCCGATGCGGCGTGCGTGGATGACACCAGCGCATCCACGTCCATGATGAGCGCGATGCCGCCGTCGCCGAGGATGGTCGCGCCGCCGAGGCCACGGATGGGGTAGAGATGCTGGTCGAGGCTCTTGATGACGACCTCGCGCCGCTCCTCGATCGTGTCGACCATCAGACCGACGCGGCCGGCGGCGTCGCTGTCGACCATGATGACGATCGAATCCTCCGGAAGCGGCGTCGCCGCGCGGTGCAGCGCGAACAGATGGTCGAGCCGCTTGACCGGCACGAAATCGCCGCGCAGCTCGATCACCTCGGCGCCGGGCGTTACGCGGCGCACCTGCCCCGGCTCGGGCCGGACCGATTCGACCACGCTCGCCAGCGGCAGCACGTAGCGCTGGCCGTCGAGACGGATAATCATCCCGTCGAGAATGGCGAGCGTGAGCGGCAGGATCATCGTGAACGTCGTGCCGGTGCCGGGATGCGATTCGATCTCGATCCGCCCGCCCAGCGCCTCGACGTTGCTGCGCACCACGTCCATGCCCACGCCGCGCCCGGAGATGTTCGACACCGCCTCCGCCGTCGAGAAGCCCGGCGCGCAGATCAACTGGTCGATCTCCTCGTCGCTTAGGGAAGCGTCGGGGGCGACCAGCCCCTTCTCGATCGCCTTGGCGAGCACGCGCGCACGGTCGATGCCGCGCCCGTCGTCGCGCACGCGGATGAAGATGCGCGCGCCGCGCTGCTCGGCGGAGAGCCACAGCTTACCCTCGGCAGGCTTGCCGGCGGCGATACGCTCGGCGCACGGCTCGATGCCGTGGTCGACCGCGTTGCGGATCATGTGCGTCAGCGGATCGCCGATCTTCTCGATCACGCTCTTGTCGACCTCGGTGCTTTCGCCGCTGATCTCGAGCGCGACGCGCTTGTTCGTCTCCGCGCACAGGTCGCGCAGCATACGCGGCACGCGCGAGAAGGACTGGCGCAGCGGCTGCGCGCGCAGCGACATGACATTGTCCTGGATCTCGCGCGTCAGCCGGCTGAGCTGCGGCAGTTCGACGCGCTGCTGATCGACCGGCGCGAGCCGATCGGCGAGGATCGAGTTGCGGATCACCAGTTCGCCGACCAGGTTGAGCAGCATGTCGAGCTTGGCGACGTCGATGCGGATCGTCTGCGCGTGCGTGTCGGCGGAGACGGGCGGCGGCGTGGCGGGCACCTCGGGCGGCATCGGCGGACAATGGTCGCACTCGGCTGCGGGCTCGGGTTCGGGCGCGGGCGCAGGCGCCGGGTCCGCCACGGCTGCGCGCGTGATCTCGACCAGCGCGTCGGGCGGCAGGAAATCGAAACAGTCGGCGATATCCGCCTCGGCCACATCGCCCGGCAGCGTGATCCGCCAGCCGAGATACGCCTCCTCCGGCTGAATGTCGCGCAGCCCGGGCAGGGTTTCGAGCCCGCTCACGCGCGCGGTGCCGCCGAGCTGTTCCAGCTCGCGCACCAGCAGCAGCGGCTCGCCGCCGTTCGCCAGCGCCGCGCGCGAGGGCGCGAACCGCACCGTCCAGCCGGCCTCGGCAGCGGCAGGTGCCGCGAAATCGTCGAACATGTCCAGGTCGACGCTGACCGGCACGAAGCCGAAATCGTCGGCCGCCGGCAGCGCGACCGCGACCGGTGCGGGCACCGCCTCACCCGCCAGCACCGCCTCCAGCGCGGCGCGGGTGGCGGCATCGTCGGGAAGCGCCGCCTTGCCCTGCGCCGCCGCGACATGATCGGCCAGCACGTCGAGCGCGCCCAGCATCATCTGCACCACCGGCGGGCTCGCGGCGACACGGCCCGCGCGCACCGCGTCGAGCAGATTCTCGAACCCGTGCGAGAAGCCGAGCAGCGCGCTGTGCCCGAACGCGCCCGATCCGCCCTTGATCGAGTGGACCGCGCGGAACACGCTCGCCACCACCTCCGCCGATACGGTGCCCGCCGCCATCGCGGTGAGCCCCTGTTCGGCGCAGGCGAGGCCCTCGGCGCATTCTTCGAAGAAGATCGCCTGGATATCGTCGAAACCGTCGCTCACGGGCACACGCGACGGATCGCCGCTCCGAGCTTGGCCGCATCGAACGGCTTGGTGATCCAGCCGGTCGCGCCCACCGCGCGTGCGCGCGCCTTCTTGTCGTCGGAAAATTCGGTCGACAGCACTAGGATCGGCGTGCCCCGGAAGGAGGGAATGTCGCGCACCGCTTCGATCAGCCCGAAGCCGTCCAGCTTGGGCATGTTGATGTCGGTGATGAGCAGATCGGGCGCGACCTCGCGGATCCGCTCCAGCCCATGTTCGCCGTCGTTGGCGGTTTCGATGTGGAACCCTTGCGCGGTCAGCGTTACCTTGAGCAGCATGCGCATGCTCGCACTGTCGTCCACGGTCAGAATGGTCTTGGTCACAGGTCGATATCCTCTTCGAGCCCGAGCGCGTCGGCAAAGCCCAGCCCGCGCAGCCGTGCGGCAAGTGCCGGATCGAGATGGCGCAGCGCGAACGCCTGCCCGGTCGCCTCCGCCTCGGCACGCGCCGCGACGAGCAGTTGCAGCACTGCCTGGCCGATCGTCTGCGTGTCCTGCGCGTCCACGACGATGCCCTCCCTGCGGTCGGCGGCGATCACCAGCCGCGTGCGCAGATCCTCGGCATCCACCGTCAGGCAGTGCACCGGCAGGCGCAGGTCGAGATCGAGATCGAGATCAGGCTGGCTGAGCATTGAGATCACCCTTGGCTTCATCAAGCGCGGCTTCGAGTTGCTGGAAGGTCGGCGCGCTCGACGACGGCGTCATGCGTCGCGCGATCTCGACCGCGACCTGCGTCGGCAGGCCTTGCGCGTAGCCGATGATCGCGGTCTTCGAGATCATATAGACCTTGCTGTCGCCCTCGATCACCTGGAGCAATTTGGCGGCGAGCGGGCCGATCACGCAGTAGGACAGCAGCACGCCGAGGAAGGTGCCGCACAAAGCGCCGCCGATCATGCCGCCGAGCACCTCGACCGGCTGGTCGATCGAGCCCATCGTCTTGATGACGCCGAGCACGGCGGCGACGATGCCGATCGCGGGCAGACCGTCCGCCATCGACTGGAGCGCGTGCTGCGGCTCCAGCTCCTCGTGGTGATGGCGGTCGATGTCGTTCTCCATCGCCTCGGTCATCTGGTTCGGGTCTTCGAAATTGACCGTCATCATGCGCAGGTAATCGCAGATGAACTCGATGAGGTGATGGTCGCCGAGCAGGCGCGGGAAGCGGCTGAACAGGCTGCTTTCATGCGGGTTGTCGAGATGCGGCTCGATCGCGGTGGCGCCACCCTTCTTGAAGGTGGTGAGCACCTGGAACAGCAAGGTCAGCAGGTCGCGATAGTCGGTGTCCTTCCACCGGCTGCCCTTGAACGAGCGCATCAGGCCTTTGCCGGCGAGCTTCACCGTGCCCATCGAATTGGCGACGATGAACGCGCCCAGCGCCGCGCCGCCGATCGCCATCAGCTCGTGCGGCAGCGCCTCCATGATGACGCCGAGCTTGCCGCCGCCCAGCAGATAACTGCCGAACACGCAGCCCAGAATGATGAGGAACCCGACACCGTTGAGCATGATCGCCCCTTAACCACCCGAGAAATGCTTCTTGGTCGATTATAGGAAAACTTTGCCGCCCTCCCGGAGCCGCACGAAAGAAAGTCGCGTTTCGCCCGGAAAAGCGCCGATCCTGCTATGATGGGAGGAGTCGCGATCGGATGCGTCGGGCCGAGCCCTGCCCGCATCCGCGCCCAGCAGGAGTCCACCAATCTATGTCGGTCAACGCCTATCAGAATGCGCGCCGCATCGTCGAAACGCCGCGTGCCACCGAACACCGCCTGATGGGGCAGGTGACAGGCGAGATGATCTCCGCCGCCGCCGCCGGCAAGAGCGGCGCCGCGCTGATCGGTTGCCTGCATCACAATCGCGAGGTCTGGTCTGCGTTCTCCAACGCCTGCGCGGCGCCGGGCAACGCGCTTCCCGTCGCCTTGCGCGGGCAGATCATCTCGATCGCATTGTGGGTCGATCGGCATACCAGCGCGGTGATCGGCGGACGCGACTCGATCGACGCGCTGATCGACGTCAACCGTTCGGTGATGGAGGGGCTTGCCGCATCCGAAAGCGCGCAGGCGGCGCAGGGCTGACCGCCCGAGTCGGCTACGCCTCGTTAACGAGAATGTCCCGGAGCGCGTTGCTACGGAACAGACGGGCGGCGCGGAACGTGGTAGAGGAAGGACCATAATGGAGCCATCCACGCTTGACTCGTCGCCCTCGTTGTTTCCTCGGATTTTTCTTCCCGACCGCCCCGGCTGCGCGCCTTCCCGCGCCAGCCGGCCGCGGAACGGAAGGGGACGCTAGGTATTCTTCCGCGGGTGCCGTGATCCGGTGCTTTGGTACACTCCCGACCCAGCGAAAGAAGCCAGTGTGACACACGTCTCCTCCTTGTCGGGGCGCGCCATCGTCATCGCATCGCCCGATGCCCGGATGCGCACACGCATCGTGGCGCGGCTTGCGCAGCGTGGCGAGACGATCGTCTCGTCTGCCGACTTCAAGTCCCCGGCGATCGGCGACGGGCTGCGCGCCACCGCGACGATCGCCATCGCCGAGACATTGCTGCCCGCCGACACCAGCCAGTGGCGCGAAATCATCGAGGATCACGGCTGGCATGGCCGCGTGCTGATCCTCGGCGCGGCCGGCAGCACGATAGATCCGACCGCGATAGACCTGCCCTATCTGCCCGACCCCTACGAAACCGCGCGGCTGGTGGCGCTGCTGTAAGCGCGGTCAGTCGCTGGTGATGAGCCCGGCGGTGAAGGCGAGCCGCAGCGCTTCGGACAGGCTGCCGACCTTCAGCTTGTCCATCAGATTGGCGCGGTAGATCTCCACCGTACGCGGGCTGATGTCGAGATCGATCGCGATCATCTTGTTCGACCGCCCCTCGATCAGCCCCGACAGCACGTCCTTCTCGCGCGGCGACAGCAGCGCGATCAGCGCGCGCGCCTGGTCGATCCGCGCCTGCACGCGCCCGTCCTTCTCGAGCCGCGAGAAGGCGAGATCGATCGCGGCGTTGAGCGCCTCGAACTCATAGGGCTTTTCGATGAAGTCGACCACGCCCGCCTTCATCGCGGTGATCGCAAGCTGGATGTCGCCGCGCCCAGTCAGGATGATCGTGGCGAAGCGGCCCGATCCCTCGATCTCCTTGAGGACGTCCATGCCGCTGACGCCGGGCATGTGAACGTCGAGCAGAAGGCAGCCGGGTGACAGATCTTCTCTCGCGGAGAGAAAGGCGTCGCCAGTCCTGAAGCTGTGTATCACCGTATTGGAGGCAATCGACAGAAGACTGTGCAACGATGCACGCACGACGTCATCGTCGTCGACTATATAGATATTCCGGCTCGCCACCACAAACCTCCCCTAGTTCGCATCCCGATATAAGGATGTTTTCACAGGCTTATCAATACGGTATCGCGGTGCGCTGGCGAGGGTGCCGCGCGCTGCGCTTTCCTTGGCCGGGCCGGTGCGGCCAATAAAGCTGCGGCCGGTACACCATGCCCGTGCATCGACCTTGCAGTTTGAAAGACCATGCGCCACTTCCTTCACTCCCGAATCACTGGTCTAAGCGCGTTCGCGGGGCAGTTCAACAAGTCGCAACCAAGGTTTGGCTAACCTCTGTTAACGCAATCTTGAAGTTATCGCGGTGGCGGTGCCGCTAACATCAGATCGCGATCCGCGGCAATCTCCGCATTATTACGCAAGTGCGAACGTCCTGTGCATAGGCTAACCACGTTTATGCGTGCCCGCGCGCCGTGAAATGCTGCGTTTGCGACATGGCCGTTGGAAGGACGCGAGAGTATTTGCGAATACTATTGAAACGACATGGATAAATCGCCTACTCTCGGGGCGAATGCGAGACATGCGTGCCAGCGTTGCGCCTGAACGGCCCCTGAGGGACAGCGAAGCCCAACTCGCATTCGCGATCGAAGCCTGCACGCTCGGGCTGTTCGAATGGGACGTGGCGACCGGCAAGCTGACATGGTCGCATGGCGACGAGGCCCGGCTCGGCCTCACGCCCGGTTCCGTCACCGACTTCGACAGCTGGAGCAAGCGTGTCTTCCCCGAGGACGTCGCCTCGACGCAGGCGGCGATCGCCGAGGCGGCCGAACACAAGCGCGACCAGTTCAGTTTCGTCTATCGCCTGCACGGCGACGATGGCCGGGTGCGGACGATCGAGGGGTTCGCACGGCTCTTCTACGACGCGGAAGGCGCGTTGGTGAAGACCGCAGGCGTCAACCTCGACGTGACCGAACGCGTCGAACAGCAGGCGGCGCTGGACGACCGCGACGCGCAGTTGCGGTCGATCTTCGAGGCGATCCCGATCGCGATGCTGGTGATCGACGACGGCGGCACACTCCGCCATCTCAGCCCGGCGGCGGAACGGCTGTTCGGCGTGCTCGCCAGCGACTATATCGGCCGCGACGCGGCGCTGCTGATCCCCGACAGCGCGCGCACCCATCTCGAAACCTATATCGAGCAGCGCCGGCGCGGCAGCGAGTTGTTCGACGCGAGCGTTCACCACGAAGTTTCGGCGCGCCATTGCAGTGGCCGCAAGTTCCCGGTTGAGCTAAGCGTCGGTGAGGCGATCGTCGCGGGCGAGCGGCTGTTTACCGCCTTCGTGCGCGATCTCAGCGAACGCGATGCGGCCGAGGCGACCGCGCGCGACCTGCGCGATGAACTTGCGCAGATCAGCCGGGTTTCCGCGATGGGCGAGATGGCGGCGAGCCTCGCGCACGAGTTGAACCAGCCGCTGTCGGCGACCGCCAACTTCCTCGCCGCCACGGTGATGCTGGTCGAGCGTGGCGGCGATCGCGACAAGGTGGCGGAACTGGTCGCGCTGGCCAATGCGCAGATCCAGCGCGCGGGCAGCATCATCCGCAACATCCGCGAATTCATCGTCAAGCGCGACGTCGAGATCGGCATCGAGCCGATCGAGAAGACCATCCGCGACTCGGTATCGCTGGTGCTGGTCGGCGCCGCGCGCGCGGATGTCGACGTGCGCTATGCATTCGAACAATCGAGCCAGTTCATGTTCGCCGATCGCGTTCAGATCCAGCAGGTGCTGGTCAATCTGCTGCGCAACGCGGTCGAAGCGTTGCAGGATCAGCCAAAGCACCGCCGCACCGTCCTGATCGCGGTGCGTGGCGTGCCGGACGATATGATCGAGATCAGCGTGAGCGATACCGGTGCCGGCATCAGCCCGCGCGTGCTGGAGAAGCTGTTCACCCCGCTCGCCTCGACCAAGGGCAACGCGGGCATGGGACTGGGCCTGTCGATCTGCCGCCGCATCGTCGAGGCGCACGGCGGCACGCTCTCCGCCGAGAACCGCTCGGCCGGCGGCGCGACCTTCCGCTTCACCTTGCCATCGGGGTCTTTCGACGTTCCCGACGACGCCTGAGGCGGATGCCGCATGTGCGGCACCCGCCCCCCGCGCACCTTACGCCATGATCTTGTCGAGCGCGGTGCAGAAGTCCTTCATCTCTGCGGCCGACCCCACGGTGATGCGGCTGACGGTCGGCCAGATCGGCCAGGAACGCCCGATCTCGATGCTCTCCTTGCGGAACGCCGCCTGCACGTCGCGGGCCTGCCTGGTCTTCCAGTCGATCATGAACATGTTCGCGTTGGTCGGCTTGACCTCCAGGCCCTTGTACTTCTTGAGGTGATCGAGCGTCAGCCCGCGCGCGCTCTGCATCTCCGCGCGGCGCTGCGCGATCAGCGGCGCGGCGGTGAGGCTCGCGGTCGCGCAGGCCAGCGAGGGGAGCGGCAGCGCACCCGATTGCATGCCGCCGTCGTAGCGCATCATCTTCGCCAGATTGTCGGGGTTGGTCATGATGAACCCCATCCGCATCCCCGCCATCCCGAAGATCTTCGAGAAGGTGCGCATCACGATCACGTCGCTGCGCTTGGCGGCGAGGTACGAGGCGGTCGGCACGCCGGCGAAGTGCGTATAGGCTTCGTCGATCAGCACCATCGCATCGGCCGGCTTGTTGGCGAGCAACCACTCGATATCTGCGAGCGGGGTGATCGTGCCGGTGGGGTTGTTGGGCGTGCAGATGTAATACAGCCCGGCGTTGGGATCGGCCGCCAGCATCGCCTTGACGTCGTGGGTATAGTCCTTGGTGAGCGGCACCGCCTTTACCGGCACCTTGAGCCAGGCGGCGGTGCGCCCGGCCAGTTCGAAGGTCGGATCGGCGGTGACGAGCCCGCGCGTCGGCGAACAGAAGGTGACGACCGAGCGGCACAGCGGATCGCTCGAACCCGGCCATGGCGCGACATGGTCGTAGGGCACGTTCTCGACCGCCATCACCGCCTTGATGAAGTCGCCGCGCTCGTCATGCGGGGCATAGCGGTTGCCGCTGGCGATGATCGCGGCGGCAGCCTTTTGGCCCGGCATGAACGGCCCGGTCCAGCATTCGTTGGCGCCGATCCGCACCTTCGCGCTCGGCGCGGGATCGGGGATGCCGCCCGAGGCGAAGGCGGGGCGGCCGAGCGTCGCCACCGCCGCGCCCGCGCCGAACAGCGCAGCGATGCGTGCAAGATCGCGCCGCGCGAAACCTCGGCCGAGCAGATCGTCCTGTACCTCTTCCTTGGCGATAACCGTATCCGACATGAGTCTCTTCCTCTGATAATGGCTGTGATCCGGTGCGATCAGCGGAGGTGCAGCGCTTTCATGAACATCGTCAGCGAAATGACGATCAGGTACAGGCCGAACACTTTCTTGAGCGGCGCGGCCGGGAGATTGTGCGCGACCGCGACGCCGTAAGGTGCGGTCAGGATCGACATGGACGAGATCGCGATCACCGCCGGCATGTTGACATAGCCGAGCGACCCCCACGGCAGGCCTTTCTCGCCGAAGCCGGTAATCATGAAGCCGATCGCGGTCGGGATCGCGATCAGCACGCCGATGCCGGCCGCGGTGGCGATCGCCTTGTGGATTGAGCGGCCGCACAGCGTCATCACCATGATCGCGATGCTGCCGCCGCCGATGCCGAGCAACGAGGAGAAGGTGCCCAGCCCCCCGGCGATCGCCACGCGCGGCGCGAGACCGGGCATCGTGTCCGAGACGACGTAGTTGCTGAGCTTGGGCACGAGGAAGTTGATCGACATCAGCAGCACGCCGATCGCGAAGATCAGCAGCAGGACGTGGCCATCGACATGATCGGCAAGCACGACCCCCGCCGCATCGCCTAGCACGAGCCATGGCGCCCAGGTCTTCAGCACCTCCATGTCGACCGCGCCGCGTTTCGAGTGCGAGCGGAACGAGCGAATCGAGGTGATGATGATCGTCGCCGCCGAGGTGCCGATCGCGACATGGGCGTATTGCGCCTTGTCGCCGCCGAGCAGCGGCAGCAGATACACAAGCGCGGGCACGACGATGAAGCCGCCGCCGACACCGAAAATTCCCGCCGTGAAGCCGGCCGCGAGACCCGCCACCAACAATGCCACCAGCGGGACGAACCACGCCGCCATTTCCACATTCATCGAGCAACAACCCCCTTGTTATCGATCTGCCGGTGCGTTCCCCAGCGCGCGAATTTGGTGGGACGAACTGGCCCCGCCGAACCCGCCATTCCATCCCCACCAGCAAATCGTTTTCCTGACACGCACTTCTTTTGCGGCGCAGCAATATTGTCAACTCAATTAAGATGCTTGACAGGAAAATATTGAAGCTGCGTCGGGCGGTGGCGCAAACGGCACAGCCGGCATCGAGCGCAACGTGCATGTCAGGCCGATCCGACAGCGTGACTCGGGCGCTCCTGCCGTCGTTCGCCGTCGACTCACCCATCTGTCGGCAGCAGCCGCGCCGGCGCGGTTGGCAGCAGCGGTGCGGGGGCTGATCGGGCGCGGATCCTGGGCAATGATCCGCGGTGGTGAAGACCGGGCCGGGGCGATAACCCACCCCGACTCGGCCCCACCACCATAAATGGAGTTACCTCCGCCTCGGCTGGCGCCTCTTCATATCAGAGTTTCGGTGGAGATTTCATAAAGTATGTTGCACTTGCCGCGACGGCATACCCATTACGCGCTTACTGTGCATCGACTGGCCCCGGCGCAGACGCGTAAAGTATCATCGTTCGCATGACTTGCGCCGGTCAGCGCCGCCCGGGTGCCTGCGAAAGGCCGGCTGGACGTCGCGATCGCGCGATGGAACCGGTGCGATCAGCTTCCGTTCACCTGCGAACCGGCATCAGGCCCGCAGGCACAATCGACGGATCTGTTGACATGGCTTTCAAAACGTCCCGTTTACTTCTCGCCGTCAGCACCGTGGCGCTGGCGATCGGCCCGGTCGCGACGACCGCGGCTTCCGCGCAATATACCGGCAGCACCAGCGACGCGCCGCCACAATCCTATGCGCCCGCGCCCGATTACGCGCGTGACCGCAACGCTCCGCCGCCGCAGTCGCAATATGACGATCGCGCGCCCCAGGCGTATGACGACCGCGCCCCGCAGGCCTATGACGACCGTGCGCCGCAAGATTACGCGAGCGCCCCGCAATCCGATCTGCCGCCCCCGCCCGGCTATGACGGCACGCGTCCGCCCCCGCCGCCGCCCGGCTACCAGCCCGGCCCGGTCGACCAGCGCGACACGCAATATGCCAGCAACGCCGAGCTTTGGGCGCGCGACAATTGCGTGAAGTCGCGTGACAACACCGCCGCCGGCGCGGTGATCGGCGGGGTGCTGGGCGCGCTGCTCGGCAACGGTCTGGCGGGGCGGCACGATCGCGGCGCGGGGACGTTTGCGGGCGCGGCGGTCGGTGCGGTCGGCGGGGCGGCGATCGGCAACAGCTCGAACAATCAGACCAGCCCGGGCTGCCCGCCCGGCTTCGTGGTGCGCCGCGATGCGCCGGCCTACGCCTATGCCGAGCCCGATTACGACTATGCCGCACCAGGCTGGTATCGTCCGTGGGTGTTCGTCGGCGGGATCTGGACCTACCGGCCCTATCCGTACCATAGCTGGTACTACCGGACCTATCGCCCCTATTACAGCCACTATGGCTATCGTGGTGGCTACGGCCGCGGGTATTACGGCGGGCACGGCTATTACGGCCGGCGTTGGCGCCGCTGATCGCGCGGCGGCTGGAGCGTCCGCTCCGGCCGCGCCGTCACCTCACGCCGCCGATGCCTTGCCGCGCGCATAGGCTTGCGTGCCATGCGTCAGCACCGTGTCGCCCGGCGCGATCTGCGCCGGCGCGAGGTCGGGCTGTTCGCGGATCGCGGCGTACAGGGGCGCGAAGTCGGTTTCGGTGGTGGCGCGCAACAGCGCGTCGAAGCTGGGGATGACGAAATAGCCCTGCTGAAAATCGTCGATCCGGTACGCGGTGCGCATCACCCGTTCGAGATCGAACGCGATCCGGTTGGGGCTGTCGTCCTCCAGCGCGAAGCGGCTTTCGGAGAAGCTCGACACGATCCCCGCACCGTAGATGCGCAAGCCTTCCGGCTCGGCGATCAGCCCGAACTCGACCGTGTACCAGTACAGCCGCGCGAGATATCTGAGCGCATCGAGCCCACCCGCACGCTGCCCACCCTGCCCGTACGCCACCAGATAATCGGCGAACACCGGATCGGCGAGCATCGGCACATGGCCGAACACGTCGTGGAAGACGTCCGGCTCCTGAAGATAGTCGAGCTGGTCGGCGCGGCGGATGAAATTGCCGGCGACGAAGCGGCGGTTGGCCATATGGTCGAAGAACACGTCGTCCGGCACCAGCCCCGGCACCGCCACCACCTGCCACCCGGTCAGCTTCATCAGCCGCTCGGACAGTTCCTCGAAATCGGGGATGCCCGGCTTGGAGAGCTTGAGCACGTCGAGCCCGCGCAGATACGCGTCGGAAGCGCGGCCCGGCAGCAGCTTGGCCTGCCGCGCGAACAACGTGTCCCACACCGCATGCTCCTCGGGCGTATAATGCTCCCAGCGTTGCGGCACCGTCCAGTCGGCGGCGGCGCCTTCGGGCGGGGCGGGCATCAGGGCGGTATCGTCGATCATGCGAGCGACATACCATGCGCGGCGGACGACGGGAAAGAAGTGCAGTGCGATTCTGGTCACATTTGATACAAAATTTTCTGTTCGCGCTGATAGCGCTGGTCGGCGGCTACGCGACGGCGGGGCTGATCGGCGGCGCGATTCCGACCAACACCGGCTGGCGCGAGCCCGCGCAAGGCGTGCGCATCGCGGTCGACAGCAACGGCGTGCATACCGGGCTGATCGTGCCGCTGGTCGCCGCCGGGGTCGACTGGCGCGACCTGATCCGGCCCGGGGATCTCGCCGATCCGCGCTATGCCGGCTATCCGATGGTCGAGATCGGCTGGGGCGAGCGTGCCTTCTACCTCGAAACCCCGACCTGGGCGGACGTGAAGCCATCGACCGTCGCCGCCGCCGCGATCGGCAGCGATCGCACGCTGATGCACGTCGATCACCTGCCCGTGCCCGTCGCGAGCGCTGACACGCGCATCATCACGCTGCGGCCGGAGGAATATCGCCGCCTCGCCGCGTTCATCCGCGCGCGTTTCGCGGGGCGCGGCTGGCACCGCACCGGCTATTTCGCAAACGACGCCTTCTACGCGGCGCGCGGGCATTACAGCGCGGTCCACACCTGCAACGCATGGACCGGCGATGCGTTGAGATATGCAGGTGTCCGCATCGGCGCGTGGACGCCGTTCGCGGTGACGGTGATGGGATGGTTCAAGACATGACGGTGATGGCGCCCCCTTCCAAATTCCTCTGGGCGGCCGAGCTGCCGCGCGGGATGTGGGGGCTGGCCGAACTGCTCACCGCGCGCACCTGGCTGAAGACCGCGCCGAAGGGCGACGGGCGGCCGGTGATGATCCTGCCCGGCCTCATCAACACCGATCGCTCGAACGCATTGCTGGTGCGCTTCCTGCGCCGGCTCGGCTACCGCGTCGAAGGCTGGGGGCTGGGGCGCAACCTCGGCACGCGGGCGATCGGGCGCGAGGGCGAGGTGCTGATGGAGCGGATCGCCGCGCTCCACCGCGAGACGGGCGCGCCGGTCACGCTGATCGGCGTCAGCCTTGGCGGCATCATGGCGCGCATCGCCGCGCACCGCGCCCCCGATCTGGTGCGCGAGGTCATCACGATCAGCGCGCCTTATGCCGGCTCGGCGCGCGCGACCAACGTGTGGCGATCGTTCGAGTTCTTCACCGGCGACAAGCTCGACGACGATCATGTCGTCGCGCAGGCGGCACTCGCCGCGCTGCCGCTGCCCGTCCCCGAAACCGCGATCTGGAGCCGCACCGACGGTCTGGTCGCGGGCGAGATCTGCCACGCGCCCGAGATGCGCGCGATCGAGGTACGCAGCAGCCACGTCGGCGTGCAATGGCGCGCCGAGGTGATGATGGCGGTGGCGGGGATCCTGGCGGGGAAATAGGGGCGCTGGCCGTTGGCTCTCCCCCGTTCGTGCCGAGTAGGGACCGAGTAGCCGAAGGCGTAACGAGGGCCCGTATCGAGGCACCGCCCCGCGCACTTCACGTGCTTCGATACGAGTCCTCGATACGGGCCTGCGGCCCTACTCGGTCTCTACTCGGCACGAACGGATATGGATGCCGGTGTCGGCCCCGCTCGCCTCGCGCCGCCGCGCGTGATACCGACGCCGGACCAAACCGAGGGGGACCGGGTTGCGCACCAAATTGGAAGCGGCGCTGCTGCATATCGTCTGCGTGGCGGCGCTGATGTGGACCGGGCTGGTCAACGGCCAGCCGTTCTTCTTCCCGGACAGCACCAACTACATCCGCATCGCCGATTCGGCCGCGTTCATCGCCTCCAGGCACCGCATCGCGACCGTGTGGACTGACCGCTACCGCGATGCGGTCGAACCCGCCAAGCCCGCCACCGCCGCGCCCGCCCGGCCGAGCGCCAACGATCTCACCAGCGGCACGATCATGGCGGGGCGCTCGCCCTATCTCGGCGCGGTGTTGTGGCTGAGCTATGTGCTCGGTGATTTCTGGCCGTTCGTGGTGATGAACGCCGTGATCGCCTATCTGCTGATCCGGCTGTCGCTGCACCGCTTCCACCTGCTGTGCGTGCGCAACGTCGCGATCGCCGTCGCCGTGCTGGCGGGGATGACGAGCCTGCCGACCTTCAACGCGATGCTGCTCGCCGATCCGTTCGCGGGGTTCGGCGTGCTCGCGCTGGTGCTGCTCGCGACGCCGGGGCGGCTGACGCGGCTGGAGACCGGCTTCCTCGTCGCGCTCACGCTGGTGTCGGCGAGCTTCCACCTCACCCACATCACCATGTTCGCGGCTATGCTGGTGGTGATCGTGGCGGTCCGCTGGCGCATGCCCCGGCTCGGCGTGCCGCCGCGCGCGTGGATCGCGGGCGTGGCGGCAGTGGCGATCGGGCTGCTGTCGGTGCAGGCGACCGCGCTCGCTGCGCGGGCCGCGTTCGGGCGTGCGCCGCAACTGCTGCCGCTGCTGACCGCGCGCTTCTATCTCGATGGGCCGGGGAAGCGCTTCATCGCCAGCGGGTGCGAGGGCGGGCGGTTCGCGATCTGCCACGTGCCGATCGTGCTGCCGCCGGGCAACGGCGCATGGCTGTTCTCGCCCGAGCCGGGCACGGGCGCGTATCTGCTCGCCCCGCCGGCGGAGCGCCAGCGGATGGGCAACGAGGACATCGCCTTCGCGCTGGCGGTGCTGCGCTACGATCCGGTCGGCGAGGGGAAGATGATGGCGTTCAACACGCTGCGCCAGCTCGCGTGGATCGATTACGACGGGCTCAACACCGGCTGTCCGCGCAGCGAGCCCGATTGCTGGGCGGCGCTGCCCGACCCGGTGCGCGCGCAACTGGAGGCGAGCCCAAGCGGGCGCAACGCCTGGCCGGTCGCGGCGATGAACGCGCTGCTCTACGTGGCGGTGCTGGGGTCGCTGGCGGCGGTGGCGATCGGCCTGCCCCGCCTCGCCCGCCGCGACCCCGACAGCGCGCGGTTGCTCACGATCTGGCTGCTGCTCGGTGGCGCGGCGTTCCTGACAAACGCGTTCTTTGGCGGTGCGGTCGCCGATCCGCAATATCGCTATACCGGGCGGATGGTGTGGCTGCTGGTGCTGCCGGGGCTGATCGTGGCGCTGCGGTTGTGGGACCGCCGCCATACCGTTCGTGCCGAGTAGCGATCGTGTAGGCGCAGCCGTATCGGGAGCCCGTAACGAAGCACAGTCGCGCTCGGAGCATGTCCCTCGATACGCCGCCTCGATATGGGCCTGCGGCCCCACTCGGCAGCTACTCGGGACGAACGGATCGGGTAATCCGCGCGTTCAGCAATTATCCCCGTGCTGGCGGCGGCACTCCGCCGCTTCCTTGCGCCGCTCGCGACCCTCTTTGGCCTCCTGCTTGCGCATCTTGCGGCCGTAGTTGCGGTCCGCCTCGGACTGGCTGGTCGTCGTCCAGTCGACCGCCTTGGAGGTGACACGCACCGGCGCGGTCACGACGTGCGCGACCGTGCTGACGCAGCCGCCGGCGAGGAGGGGAAGCACGCACGCACACACGAACACTTTACGCATCACCAAACATCACTCCCGCATGGCCGCCTTGCGTGCCGCCGCCCCGATATCGGGAAAGTCGGTGAAGAAGCCGTCGATACCCAGCTTGATATAGTGCTGAATTTCGTCGGAAAGACGGCCATGCGCGGCCGGAACGGTGCCGGCCCTGAAGCTCGGGATCAGGAAGACGTTCTCGGCGCGGAAGGTCCAGGGGTGAAGCCGCAGCCCCGCCGCATGCGCATCCGCCACTAGCGTCGAGGGCGGAGTGTCGCCGTGCTGGATCATGTCGAGCCCCGGCCCGATGCCATAGGCATAGGTCGCGATCTGCCTGAGCCCGGCCGGCGTCGCCATCTCGGCATAGCTCGGCGCGGCCTTGTCGGCGGGGCCGCTGGTGTCCGCCATCAGCTGGATCAGGCGAATGCCGGTCAGCGTGTGGATGTGCTTGAGGTTGTCGACCTCGAACGACTGGATGAACACCGGGTCGGTCGGCTTGCTCCACCCGGCCTTCTTCAGTTGCGCGACCAGTCTGTCGTCCATCGGCAGCCCGATCGAGGCGAAATAGCTCGGGTGCTTGGTTTCGGGGTAAATGCCGATCGTGCGGTGCAACTCTTTGGTGCGCCGCTTGGCGAGTGCGATGACCTCGTCGAGCGTGGGCACCTGGAACTGCCCGTCATATCTGGCATTGTCGGGCCGCAGCGCCGGCAGCCGCTCTTTCGCGCGCAGCGTCTTCAGCTCGGCCAGCGTGAAGTCCTCGGTGAACCAGCCGGTGTGCGTCTCACCGTCGATCACCTTGGTGGTCTTGCGACTGGCGAACTCCGGGTGCGTGGCGACATCGGTGGTGCCGGTGATGTCGTTCTCGTGGCGCGCGACGAACACATTATCCTTGGTCAGCACCAGATCTGGCTCGATGAAATCCGCGCCCTGTTCGATCGCCAGTTCGTAGGAGGCGAGCGTATGTTCGGGGCGATAGCCGCTCGCGCCGCGATGGCCGATCAGAATGAGCGGCGCCTTGGGGTCGAGCCGGGGCGCGCCCTGCGCGGTCGCCGCGATCGGCGCGAGCAGCAGCGCGGCGGCGACGACCCGGTTGACCGATCGGTACGAAAATCGTTTCATGAGCGGAGCGATACCGGAAACCATCATCATCACAGGCGTTATCCCGACTTCGAAGCGACTTGTCGCGCGCGCTGATGCAGCAGGATCATGACAGCTTGACGATAGACCTCCCGGCCATCCGTACCGACCGGCCGCATCATGGCCGATAACGACTCTGTCCTCGCCGCCGCCGCGCAGTGGAAGGGCGCGCCGATGGCGCTCGCCACCGTCGTCTCGACCTGGGGCTCGGCACCACGCCCGCGCGGCAGCCACATGCTCGTCCACGCCGACGGCCGGTTCGAAGGGTCGGTTTCGGGCGGCTGCGTCGAGAGCGACATCCTCGCCACCGCCGCAGAGGTGATCGCGGGCGCGCCGTTCCAGGTGAAGGATTACGGCGTCGCCGACGATGCCGCCTGGGAAGTCGGCCTGCCGTGCGGCGGCCAGATCGCGGTGATGGTCCAGCCGGTCGGCGCGGACGGGTTCGACCCCGAACTGTTCGACCGCATCGCTGAGGCGCGCGACGCCGGCCGCGCGCTCGCCGTCAGCACCGATCTCGACAGTGGCCAGTCGAGCCTGCGCACGCTCGAAGGCGCGGCGTTCGTCAACCGCTACGATCCGCCGCGCCGGCTGCTCATCGTCGGCGCGGTGCAGATCGCGCAGGCGCTTGCCGGCCTCGCGCGCGAACTCGGCATCGCCGCGACGGTGATCGACCCGCGCGCACGTTTCCTCACCGAGGAGCGCTTCCCCGGCGTGACACTCGACGATCGCTGGCCCGACGAGGCGATCGCGGCGCTCGCACCCGGCCCGTCGACGGCGGTCGTCACCCTGAGCCACGACACCAAGATCGACGATCCCGCGCTGATCGCGGCGCTTTCCGCCCCCACCCGCTATGTCGGTGCGCTCGGGTCGCGGCGCAGCCACGCCGCGCGGCGCGAGCGGCTGGCGGCGGCAGGCATCGCGGAGATCGACCTCGACCGGATCGACGGGCCGGTCGGGCTCGACATCGGCGCGATCGGCCCGGCCGAAATCGCGCTGTCGATCGCCGCCGCGATGGTCGCCGCCTTCAATGACAAGAGCTGATCGGCTTACGCCTGAGCGGACCGCGCTGGTGATGCTCGCAGGCGGTCGATCGCAGCGCTTCGGCGCGGGCGACAAGCTCGCCGCGCCGCTGCTGGGCGTGCCGCTCGGCCTCCACGTCGCGGCGGCGCTCGCGGAGGTGCCGTTCGGCACGCGCATCGCGGTGTGCGGCGCGCAGCCGCTCGACTATGCGGCGCACGGCTACGACGTGGTGGTGAATCCCGATCCGGCGGCGGGGCAATCGGGGTCGGTACGGCTCGGCGTCGCGGCGGCGTGCGGGTACGATGCGGTGCTGCTCGCGCTCGCCGACATGCCGCGCGTGACGGCGGCGCATGTCGCGCGACTGTTCGAGGCGGCCGAGGGCGCGGAGACGATGGTCGCCTCGAGCGACGGCACCCGCGCCAGCCCACCCGCGCTGTTCGGGGCTGCGCATTTCGCGACGCTGACGGCGCTCACCGGCGATCAGGGCGCGCGCACGCTGATCCGCGCCGCGCGACAGGTGACGGCCCCCGCAGACGAACTGATCGACATCGACACCGAAGCCGACCTCGCCGCGCTGCGGCACCGGTTTGAACCCGCAACCGAGTAGGACGAGACATGGCACGTACCGCATTCATCGAACGCACCGGCGGCCCCGACGTCATCGAATGGCATGACGTCGACCTGCCCGCCCCGGCGGCGGGCGAGGTGCGGATGCGCAACACCGCGGTCGGGCTCAACTTCATCGACACCTATCATCGTGGCGGGCTCTATCCGATCGATCTGCCCGCCGGGCTCGGTAGCGAGGCGGCGGGCGTGGTCGAGGCGGTGGGCGAAGGCGTGAGCGATTTCGCGCCCGGCGACCGCGTCGCCACCTTCGGCCCGACGCGCGGCGCCTATGCGACGGCGCGTAACGTCCCCGCGCGTGAGCTGTTCAAGCTGCCGGACGCGATCGACGACCGCACCGCCGCCGCGCTGATGCTGAAAGGCTGCACCACCGAATTTCTGGTCGAACGCTGCGCGAAGGTGGAGGCCGGACAGACCGTGCTCGTCCATGCCGGCGCGGGCGGGGTCGGGCAGTTGCTGTGCGGCTGGCTCAAGGCGATCGGCGCGACCGTCATCGCCACCGTCGGCGCAGAGGAGAAGGTCGCGGTCGCAAAGGCGGCGGGCGCGGATCACGTCATCCTCTACAAGCGGGTCGATACCGCCAAAGCCGTGCGCGAGATCATCGCGGAGGGAGTGGCGGTGACGTTCGACGGGGTCGGCAAATCGACCTGGGAGGCGTCGCTCGCCGCGACCGCCAAGCGCGGGCTGATCGTCAGCTACGGCAATGCCAGCGGTGCGGTCGACGGGGTCAACATCGGCGTGCTCGCGCGCAGCGGCTCGCTGTTCGTCACCCGACCGACGCTGTTCGACTATTACGCCACGCCCGAGGAGCGCGCCGCCGGCATCGCGCGCGTGTTCGCGATGCTAGAACAGGGTGCAATCGCCGCCAACATCGGCCAGACCTTCGCGCTGGAGAATGTCGCCGACGCGCACCGCGCGCTCGAAGCCGGGCAGACGCACGGCGCGACCGTGCTGCTGCCCTGAGCGCTCACTTGAGCATATAGGGGAGCGACACGCTGAACGAGGACTGCTTGGCCATGCTGCCGCGCGGGCGCAGCCTGACGTGCGTCACCGCCGCTTCCGACGCGATGTTCCCAGCGGTCGGGGCATAGCCCCAGCTCGCTCCGCCGTCGGACGAGAAATCGACGTCGTCGGTCGTGCTGGCGCCATTGGTGAAGGTGATCGCCAGCGTGGAGGCCGGATTGCCATCGCTCGACTGCACCACCGTGCTGTTGGTCGTGCCATCGCCGTCGAGCGCGACGAGCGACCCGGCCGGTGTCGGCACCACGATCGCCACCGAGCCCGCGTCGAGCGGCACGATATCGGGGTTGCTGAGCGTCATCGAGGTGCGCTGGCGGCTGCCGGGAATCGCCTTGGGATAGTTGGTGCCGTTGGCGGCATCCCAGGTCGTGAGCGTGCTGAGCGTCGTCACCACATTCTTTGCGCCCACGGTCAGCGTCACGTCGATCACCGTCTGCGCGCTGCCGGTGTCGGGGGTGCCGATACATGCGCCGAGCGCGCCGATGCCGGAACAGATATACCAGTTCCAGGTGATGGTGATCTTGTCCTTGTACGTGCCGATCGCGGGCGCGGTGCCGCCCTTCGGCTTCACGTAGAACGGCAGGTCGGCATTGCTGCCGCCGAGCAGCCCGAGCAGGTTGAGCAGGTTGTTCTGCATGTAATCGACCGTGCCGTTCTGCGTGAAGGCGACGGTCGCGTTCGGATCGGCCGAGGCGGTATAGTCGATCGACCCGGCGCTGCCGGTCAGCTTGAGCACGTTGGTGCTCTTGAACGTGGCGCGGATGTAGTTGCCGCTGAGCAGCAGCAGCGTGCTGGGCGTGCATGACAAGCCGCCACGGCTCATCAGGCTCGGCACCGCCGCCGCCTTCACCGCGGCGGGCGAATAGCTGCCGTAATCGGTGTTGACGCTGGGGCTCGCCGTGCAGGCGACGGCGGGCGTCGCGAGCAGGCCGGCGATGGCGGCCACGGCGAGGCGGAGGAAGCGTGCGAGCATACGCCTGAGTAACGGCGGCGTGGTTGCCATGTCGTAAAGCCGGACATGCGACTTTGGTCTAAGCCGAGCATAAAAAGGGCCCGGCATGGCGCCAGGCCCTCAGTTTCTGTCCAGGGAGCACCCGGAACGACGAGACCCCGTCGTAACGGGCCGGTCTCGAAACGTCGTCGCGACCAGCGGGCGAAGGCCGCGCCGGTCGCACGCGATTACATCGCGTTCGACGACATCGCGTTGCTGTCCATCATGTTGCTGTCGTCGACGGTGGTCATGTTCGACTCTTCGACGACGGTGTCGTTGGTGACGAGCGTGTCGTTGCTGGTGGTCTCGGTCTTCGGCGTGCAGGCAGCGGCGCCCAGAGCGGCAACGGCAATCAGCGACATCGTGATGAACTTCTTCATGGACGTTTCTCCCATCATTGGCAGGCCTGTGCCCGGGCAACCTGATTGCTACCCCCCCGGCCCTGAATGTCCGAGCGTCTTATGATGGAAAGGCAATGCCATTGGTAGGGAAATCGCAACTTTACGGATCGAAAGCGAAATGAACTGGCTGCGGTTCGTCGCAAATTCGCCCGATTCCGGCCGATTCGGGCTCGCCCGGCCGTAGTTTCGCCGTCCGTATGCGCAGGTTCAGCTGCGATACAGCGCGTCGAGCCGCTCGCCATAGACCTCGCGCAACACATGGCGGCGGATCTTGAGTGAGGGCGTGAGCTGCTCGTTCTCGATACTGAACGGCGCATCGGCGAGCACGTAGCGGCGGATGCGTTCGGTGACGGACAAGTCGCGGTTCACCCGCTCGACCGCATGGCCGATAACCGTGCGATACTCGCTGTTCTCCGCCAGCCGCGTGAAATTGCACGGGTCGCCGTTCAGCGCGCACCAATGCTGCGTCCATTCGGGGTCGGGCACCAGCAACGCGACCATATACGGGCGGCGATCGCCATAGATCATCGCCTGCGCGATCTCGGGCTGGAGCGTCAGCATCCCTTCGACCTTCTGCGGCGCGACGTTGTCGCCCTTGTCGTTGACGATGATGTCCTTCTTGCGATCGGTGATGCGGATGCGACCCTTTTCGTCGATCACGCCGATGTCGCCGGTGTGGAGCCAGCCGTCCCTCAGCACTCGCGCGCTTTCCTCGGGGTTGCGCCAGTAACCGTGCATGACGAGTTCGCCGCGCACCAGGATCTCACCGTCCTCGGCGATGCGCACTTCGGTGTTGGCGAGCGGCGGCCCGACCGTGTCCATCTTGAGCCCGACCGAGGGGCGGTTGCACGACACCACCGGCGCCGATTCCGTCTGGCCATAGCCTTGCAGGAACGTGAGGCCGAGCGACTGGAAGAACACGCCGACCTCGGGCGTAAGCGGCGCCCCGCCCGACACCATCGCCTTGATCCGCCCGCCGAACCGCTCAGCGATCTTGGGGCGAAGCGTCGCGCCGATCAGCAGATCGACCGGCTTGTCGAGCAGCGTCGATTCACCACGATAGCGTTTCATGCCGATCGCATGCGCGCGTTCGAGCAGCCAGGGCGCGATGCCGCCCTGTTTCTCGACCTCCTTGGTGATGCGCGCGCGCAGCACTTCGAACAGGCGCGGCACGACCACCATGATGGTCGGGCGCACCTCGGCGATGTTGGCGGCGAGCTTTTCGATGCCTTCCGCATAATAGATCTGCCCGCCCAGCCCGATCGGCAGATGCTGGCCGCCGGTATGTTCATAGGCGTGGCTGAGCGGCAGGAACGACAGGAACACCTCGTCATCCCAGCCGAAATCCTCGGCGATGACGGCGGAGGCGCCCGCGACGTTGTGCAGGATGGCACCATGGTGCTGCATCACCCCGCGCGGAGCGCCGCCGGTGCCGCTGGTGTAGATGATGCACGCGGTGTCGTCGCGCGTTGCCGCCGCCCCGTCGAGCGTCGCGATCGCCTCTGGCGCACTGGTATGCGTGGCGATCAGTTCGGCCCAACGGTGGAACACCAACGTGCCGGCCTGCCCGGGCCGCAGATCGTCGATGCAGATCACCGTGCGCATCGTGCTCGCGCGCAGGGCGGCGGGCAGCAATGTGCGCGCGAGCTTCGCGCTCGACACGATCACCGCGCTGGCGCCCGAATTCTCGATGATGTGCGCGTGGTCGCGCTCGGTATTGGTGGTGTAGGTCGGCACGGTGATGCACCCCGCCGCCATGATGGCGAGATCGCTGATGCACCATTCGGGGCGGTTCTCCGCCACCAGCATAACGCGGTCGCCGGGTCTCAGCCCGATCGCCTTGAGCCCTGCGGCGAGGCTCGCCACCTGCTGCGCCGCCTCGCGCCACGAGATCGGCCGCCACGCACCGCCTGTCTTGTGCCACAGGAACGGCGCGTCGGGCTTTTCGGCGGCGCGCGCGGCGAACATCGCGACCAGATTGGGGAAATGTTCCAGCGTGCGCATACCTGCTCCCCGACGGCGGCTCGATCGGTCCGCTCTTGTCCTACCCTTGTAACGCGCAGGCGTTCCCTTTGCGCGGCTTTATTCGTGCGCGCCGTTCAATTCGTTGCTGCGCCGCTTGATCTGGGTCACGCGCCCGTCGGTCGATACCGCCACGCCTTCGCTGCGCGGGTCGGCAGCGCCCACCCATGCACCGCCGACCCGTTCGACAGCGTTGGCCTTTAATCCAAGCGGCCCGACCTTCACATCCTCGCCAAGCGCCTGGAGCGCGGGCACCATCGCCTCCAGCTCGGTGCCGGCCTCGACCACGCCGCTTTTGGCAGGCGCGTAGAGCAGACCCGTAGCGATCGCGTCCTGCGCGGAGAGGTGCCAGTCGATCACCCCGACGATCGCTTTCGCCACCTGCGCGATGATGGTCGAGCCGCCCGCCGCGCCGATCGCGAGGCGAACCTTGCCGTCGGGACCATAGACGATCGTCGGCGACATCGAGCTGCGCGGCCGCTTGCCGCCTTCGACCCGGTTAGCGACGAGATAGCCGTCCTTCTCGGGCACGATGTCGAAATCGGTCAACTCGTTGTTGAGCCACATGCCGTCGACCGAGATGCCCGACCCGAAATAGCCGTCGATCGTGGTCGTCACCTCGATCACGTTGCCGGCCGCGTCGGCGGCGGCGAGGTCGCTGGTGCCGGGCACTTCGGAGAGCGGCGCGCGGATGCGTTTCGGCGCACCGGCGGGCTGGCCGGGTTCGATCGTGGCGAGGCTGTGCTCGGGCGAGATCAGCGCCGAGCGGGCGGCGAGATATTTCGCATCGAGCAGCCCGGCGACCGGCACGGTCACGAAATCGGGATCGCCGACGTACATGTCGCGATCCGCATAAGCGAGCCGCGAGCTTTCCGCGAACAGATGCCATGCGACGGGCGAGGTGCGGCCGAGCTTCGCCATGTCGAAGCGTTCGAGCTGCTTGAGGATCATCAGCACCGAGATCGCACCCGACGAGGGCGGCCCCATGCCGCAGATCTTGTAGCCGCGATACGTGCCGCACACGGAGGCGCGATCCTTCGCCTGATAGGTGGAGAGATCGGCGAGCGTCATCTTGGACGTGTTGCGCTCGGCCCCGTTGACGGCGGCGACGATCTTGTCCGCGAGCGGCCCGGTGTAGAAACTGTCGATGCCGTTCTTGACGATCCCTTCGAACAGCGCGGCCTGTTCCGGGTTCCTGAACACCGATCCGGTCGCGACGGCATGGCCATCGGGCGTGAACATATGCGCGCGGCCCCATGCCTCGACATGACGGCCGTAGAGTTCGAGACCGTTGTGCATCCGCGCCGACACGACGAACCCGTCACGCGCATATTTGATCGCAGGGGCGAACAGCGTCGCCCAGGGCAGCTTGCCATAGCGCTGGTGCGCGAGCGCGATCATGCGCAGATTGCCCGGCACACCCGCGCTGCGCCCGCCCGGATAGGCATCGCGGAAGCTCATCGGCTTGCCGTCGTCGCCGTAGAACCATTTGGCGTCGGCCGCGCGCGGCGCGGCCTCGCGACCGTCGATGGTGATGGTCTTGCCGGTCTTCGCGTCGTGATAGACCATGAAGCTGCCGCCGCCGAGGCCCGAGTTCTGCGGCTCGACCACGTTGAGCACCAGCATCGTCGCGATCGCCGCATCGGTGGCGGTGCCGCCCTGTTTGAGCATGTCGGCCCCGGCCTGCGCCGCGCGCGGATCGGCGGCGGAGACGATGCCCGGCGGCGGCGACGCCTTGGCGGACAACGCGGCGGGAGTGAGGGTAAGGGCGAGCGCGACCAGTGTTTTCTTCATCGGGTCCGAAACGTAACGCCCTGCGCCCGCGTAGCAACCCGCTTTTACCCTTTGCCCACCGCTTCCGTGACATTCGCGAAACCGTCGCGCGCGAGCAGCTTGGCCAGGTCGCGGCACAGCCGGCGCGCCAGCCCGGGGCCCTCGTACACCAGCGCGGAGTACAACTGCACGAGGCTCGCGCCTGCGAGGATGCGGCGATAGGCTTCGGCCGCCGTGCCGATGCCGCCCGCCGAAATCAGCGGCAGCGCGCCCCCGGTGGCGGTGCGGAAGTCCGCCAGTCGCGTGCGTGCGAGCGGGGCGAGCGGCGCGCCCGACAGCCCGCCCGTCTCGGCCTTGAGCGGAGAGGCGAGCCCGAACGGCCGCTCGATCGTGGTGTTGCTGACGATCAGCGCGTCGATCCGGTGCTCGATCGCGGCGCGCGCGATACCGTCGATAGCCGCAGGCTCCAGGTCGGGCGCGACCTTGAGGAACAGCGGCGGCTGCTTGCCCGGCAATCGCCGCGCTTCGTCGGCGGCGGCGAGCAGTTCGGCAAGCGCGGGCCCGTGCTGAAGATCGCGCAGGCCCGGCGTGTTGGGCGAACTGATGTTGATCGTCATGTAATCCGCCACCGCCGCCGCCTTGGCGACACCGTGGACGTAGGCGGCGACGCGATCCGTCGCATCCTTGTTCGCGCCGACGTTGATGCCGAGCACGCCGCGCCGCTTCGCCGCCGCCGCGCGCGGCAGCGCCGCGTCGATGCCGCCGTTGTTGAACCCCATGCGGTTGACCACCGCTCTGTCCTCGACCAGCCGGAACAGGCGCGGGCGCGGGTTGCCCGCCTGGGGGAACGGGGTGAGCGTGCCGATTTCGACGCTGCCGAAGCCGAGCCCGAAGAAGCCGTCGATCGCCCGCCCGTCCTTGTCGACGCCGGCCGCGAGCCCGACCGGGTTGGCGAAGTCGAGCCCCGCCACACGCGTCGCCAGCCGCGCATCGTCCGCCGGCCCGCCCAGCGGCGTGCCGAGCCGGCCCCAGGCGGCGAGCGCGTCGATCGTCAGGCCATGCGCGCGTTCGCCATCGAGCGCGAACAGCAACGGGCGGGCAGCGGAAAAGATCATGGCGCCTGATCGCATTCCGCCGTCCGCGCGTCAAAAGCGAAGTTATGCCGCCGTATCGGGTCTATTCCCGACCCGGAAAGCTCCGGAATTGACGTGGCGCGCGCGATTTGTCGTTTCCGTACAAGACGCGGGCGCGCCGATCTGCTCAAAGGGGGGTGCGACCCAAGGGGCTCTCTGACCGGGGGGCCCTGCACCTCAATGGCCCGGACGGTTCACCGTCCGGGCCACTTTTCTTTAGTCGTGGCTGCCGCTACTCCATCGCGCAAAGAAAACAGGGGCGCATTCATGGTGGAGATCAGGCTGGACTATGCAGTCCCGGCGACCGACGTCGCCGAGTTCGTGACGCTGTTCTACCATTTCCATGCGGACCTGCCGGTGTTCGAGGATACCGAACGCGCCGACAATGCGCAGATCCGCTTCCGGCTGAGCGCGCGCCAGGCCGAATATCGCATGCCCGACGACAGCATACAGGACGGGGCGGAGGTGCATGTCATCGGCCCGACCAGCGGCGCGATGAAGGTGCGCGCCGAAGGCCCGGTCGAGGTGTTCGGCATGGGGCTGACCCCGGCGGGCTGGGCGGCGATGATCGGCGACGATGCCTCCTCGATGATGAACCGCGTGATCGATGCGACCACCCTGTTCGGCGCAGTACGCCTGCGCGAAGCGATGGCGACTCTGCGCGCCACCGCCGACCCGGCCGCGCGAGTCGCGATCGGCGAGGCGCTGGTGCGCGATCTCGTCCGGACGGGCGATGCGGGCGCGCGGCGCTTCGTGCGGCAGGTCGACGGCTGGCTGGCGGCGAGCCCATCGCCCGAGATGGACGTGCTGGTCGATCTCGCCGGGCTGTCGCGCCGGCAGGTCGAACGCAAGTGCAAGGCGCTGTACGGCGTGCCGCCCAAGCTGCTCGCGCGCAAATACCGGGCTTTGCGCGCCGCCAACGCGATGCTCGCCACCGACGAGCCGCTCGACGACGTGCTCGAACGCGGCTTCTACGACCAGTCGCACATGATCCGCGAGGTGAAGCAGTTCACCGGCCTCACCCCCGGTCAGATCAAGGACGCGGCGACGATGCTCTCGCGCCTGACCATCACCCAGCGTTCCGCGCTCGGCGGACAGGTGAGCCCGCTGATCAGCGACACCTGAGGCGGATCGCCCCTTCCGTTCGGGTCGAGCCCTTGGGCTGGCTGGCAAGCCAGCCGCTCAGGATAAACTTCGCTCCTGCGGGCCGAAGTCGAGACACCTGCGCGCAGGTCCGGTCCTTCGACTTCGCTCGGGACGGACGGGGCGTTTGGGGCTCAGCCGGCGATCTTCGACGATCGGTCGAGCGCCTACTTCCCCGCCGCCGCCTTGGGCACCACGTCCATCGTCCAGTCCTTGCCCGGCACGAGATATTTGCGCGCGGTCGCCTGAAGGTCCGCCGCGGTCATCCGCACCACGTCGCCGTACAGCTTGGTCAGCGCGTCGATCCGGCGCGGGTCGTAGGATGCGCCGGTCAGTTGCAGCATCCAGAACTGGTCGCCGGTCGACTGGCGCTTGATCGATTCGATCATCGGCCCGATCGTGCGCTTCAATTCGTCGTCGCTGACCGGATTGGCGACCAGATCGGCGGCGATGCTGCGCGACAGCTTGAAGAACAGCGACACATTCTCGGGCGCGACCTGCCCCACCGCGATCACGCGCCCGCCGCCGGGCAGGCCGAGCGGCCAGGTGCTCGACACATTGGGGCTGTAGCTCGCCCCCGCCTGCGAGCGGAGCTGGTCGAACAGCCGGTCCTGGAAGATCGACGCGAGCACGTCGAGCCGCCGCGAATCGGTCACACCGTCGACGCCGCTGCCGGTCGGCCAGGCGATCACCGCCGCCGCCTGATTATCGGGGCCGTCATGCGTCAGCACCACCGGCGTGGCGTTATGATCGGGGAAGCGCACCGGCGGCGGGGTGGCGGCGACGGCAGGGCGCGGCGGCAGCGCGCCGATCGTCTTGCCGACGGTGGCGATGGCGAGATCGGCGCTGATGTCGCCGAACACCTGCACCTCGACCGGTCCGGTCTTCATCAGCGGCTCCCACAGCGCACGGAAGCTCTGCGGGGTGAGCGCCATGATCTGCTCACGCGAGGGTGAGCCCCAGCGCTGATCGCCCGCGCGCAGCAGCCGTTCGAGATCGCGCGACAACACCCCGCTCGGCGACGCGCCGAGTCCGGCATAGCCCGACAGCGCCACACTCTTGGCGCGCAACACCGGGTTGGGATCCCAGCCCGGCGCTGCCAGTTCGGCGGCGAGCAGGTGCATCTGGTCGGCGAAATCGGCGGGCGAAGTCTGCGCGGAGAGCGAGAAGGCGTCGTCCTCGATATCGAAATCGAGGCCGATCCGCCGCCCGGCGGTCATCTGGTCGAGATCGCCCTGCTTGAGCTTGCCGATGCCGCCCTCGACCAGCGCGAGCTCTGCCGCCCAGGCCGGGGTCGGCTTGTCGGCGGGCAAAGCGTTGTACCCGCCGCCGAAGCGGACGCGCACATAGATGCGGTTGTCCTCGGCCGAGGTCGAATAGACCATCAGCTTCGCGCCGTTCGAATAGGCAACGCTGGTCAGGTCCATGTCCGGGCCGAACCGCGTCACCTTCTCGCGCGAGACCACGGTCGCGGGCTTGCCGCCGAGCGCGGGCAGCTTGGCGAACGAGACGTTGCCCTGCGCGCGGGCTTTGCCGGCGGCGGCGGAGACCTTGGCGGAGAGCGCGGTGGTCAGCTTGGCGGTGGCGGCGTCGTCGGGCGCCTGAAGGCTCAGCAGCGCGCGCGTCGTGGTGCCCTGAAACACCTTCCTGGTCGCGGCGAGTTCGGCGGCGGGGTTGAACATCTTCTTGGCGACCGCGTCGCGGTACACCTTGAGGATCGTGTCGGGCGCGGTGGTGGTCTCGCGGATGTCGAGCGCCTGCACCATGTCGTCCGCCTCTTTCGATCCGGCTTCGGCACGCGCGGTTTCGACGCTGGTGCGGAAGCTGACCTCCAGGTCGGCGAGTTCGCGGTCGATCTCGGCTTGCGTGGGCGCATGGTCCTGCGCGTTGGCGATCACCGCGCGCACGTCGCGAAGCGCGGCTTCCCAATCGGTGCCGACCGGCAGGATCGACACGATCGTGACGTTGGCCGAACGTGACGGGTCGTCGAGCGCGGCCTGCGCGGCGATATAGCTGCCGCCGTTCCGCGCCCGCGCCTCAAGCCGGCGATTGATGATCTGGAGCGCGAGCTGATCGACCATGCGCTCCTGGTTGAACAGCACGGTATCGTCGTGGAACTGCCACGGCCGCACCACCGCCATCGTGATGCGCGGCGGCAGGCTCGGCTCGACGATGGTCGCGGCGGTCGGCTGCTTGGGGTCGGGCTTGCCGAAATCGGGATCGGCCGGCGCCGGGCCGATGCCTTGCCACGGTCCGAAATATTTGGCGATGATCGGCTCGATCGTGGCGGGATCGACGTCGCCCGCGATCGAGATCATCACGCGCGGCGGGCGATACCAGCGATCATGGAACGCCTTCACGCTCTCGGCGGTAGCGGCCTCCAGCGTCTTGATGTTGCCGATCGGGGAGCGATCGGCGAGCGGTTGCCCGGCGAACAACGTGTGGTTGAGCGCATCGATGAAGCGCACCTGCGCGCCCGGCTGCTCGCGCTGCTCGGCCAGCACGGCGGGGCGTTCGGCGTTGAGCGCCTGCGGCGTGATGTTGGGCGCGGAGACCATGCCCGACATGATCTTGAGGCTCTCGTCGATCCCCTCGGGCGTGGCGGAGGGAAGGTCGAGCTTGAACACGGTCTGCGTCGTGGTGGTCTGCGCGTTGGTGTCCGAGCCGAAGGTCGTCCCCATCCGCTGCCAGATGCGCTTGGCCTCGCCGTCGGGCACGTATTTGGAGCCGCGAAACGACAGATGCTCGATCAGATGCGCATAGCCGCGTTCGGCGTCGGTTTCGTAGAGCGAGCCCGCGTCGATCCGCACGCGCACCGAAATCTGCCCGGGCGGCACGCCGTTGCGGCGGATCGCATAGCGTAGCCCGTTCTTCAGCGTGCCGAAATGCCATGCCGGATCGGGCGTGATGTCGCTGCCCTTGTAGAGCCAGGCGTCGCGGCTGGCGATCTCAGGGCTGGCCGGCGCGGCGGCAGCGGGCGCCGGCGCGGTCTGGCCAGCGACGACCGGCGACAGCCCGAGGAGGATGCCGACGATGATGGGGCTGGCGATCAGGGGAAGGCGCATCGCGCGCGTGAGAAACTGCATGGCCGCGATCCTAGCGCCCTTCGCACGCCACCGCCAGCGGCCCCGTTTGCACCACAATGCCGGGGTTTGCCGCCGGCGCGCGCCATGTTTTCGACCAACATCGCGGCTAGGCGGGTGTTCATCCGAGGGACAGCGGAGTCGTGAGCCGACGTCAGGGCGCGCGAAGGAAGGTCGAGGCACGTTTGCGCGTTCACACAGATATCAGCCGCGCACCGCGGCACGCGGCGGCGAACGACGCCGCCGCATGCGCGCCGATGCTGAAGGCGGTGCCGCCCGCCGCCGATGCGCCGCTGCGCGCAGAACCCAATCGTCCGCTCGTCATCAAGATCGGCAGGCATCTGCGCGGCGTGTTCGACCGGCTGATCGCCGCCTCCTCGCTGGTCGCAAACGATCCGGTGCTCGACGTGCGCGACTTCGGCTGGACCGCGCCCTTGCGCGAGAACTGGCAGGCGATCCGCGCCGAGGCGCTTGCGGTCGCGTTACGCGGGCAGGCAGCGCCGAGTCTGGCGACGATCTCGCCCGATCACCGCGCGATCGCGCGGATCGGCATGTGGAAATCGTTCTTCCTGTGGGGCTACGGCTACCGGATCGACGACAATATCGCGCGCTGCCCCGCCACCGCCGCGCTGGTCGAGCGCATCCCCGGCCTTGCCACCGCCTTCTTCTCGATCCTCGCGCCGGGCACGCACATCCCGGTGCATCGCGGCGTGACCAAGGGGCTCATCACCTGCCACCTCGCGCTGATCGTGCCGCGCGACGGCGACGTGCGGATGCGTGTGGGCAACCGCGTGGTACGCTGGGCCGAGGGCGAGACCTTGGTGTTCGACGACACCTATCCCCACGAAGTCTGGAACGAGACCAGCGGCACGCGCGTCGTGCTGCTCATCCAGTTCCGCCGGCCGTTGCGCAATCCCGGCAAGATGATCGCGGAATTCTGCCTGAGTATGATCCGTCGTTCGGCCTTCGTTCAGGAAGCGCGCGACAACATCCAGACGTGGAACGAGACGGTCAAGCAAATGGAAGCCTGATGCGGCGTTGGGGCACGAAGTGGAAAGACAAGCTTTCCCAAACGCGCCTTGATCCTGCCATGACGGCGCGCCACATGCACCGCATGTTGATCGAAACCGAAACGACGCCCAATCCGGCCACGCTGAAATTCCTGCCCGGCCGGCAGGTCATGGACAGCGGAACGCGCGATTTCGCGACGCCCGAAGAAGCCGAAGCCTCGCCGCTCGCGCAAGCGCTGTTTGATCTCGGCGATGTCACCGGCGTCTTTTTCGGTCGCGATTTCATTTCGGTAACCGCCGGGCCGGGCAGCGACTGGGCGCAGTTGAAGCCCGACGTCCTCGCCCTTCTGCTCGATCATTTCAGCGCCGGCATGCCGCTGTTCCGTAGCGTCGGCACCGCCGGCTTCTCGGTGCCCGCCGAGGATGATTTCGCCGAGAGCCCCGAGGATGCCGATATCGTCGCGCAGATCAAGGATCTGATCGAAACGCGCGTGCGCCCCGCCGTCGCCAATGACGGCGGCGACATCATCTATCGCGGTTTCGACAAGGGCAAGGTGTTCCTCCAGATGCAGGGTGCCTGCTCGGGTTGCCCGTCGTCGTCGGCGACGCTCAAGAACGGCATCGAGCAACTGTTGCGCTACTACGTCCCCGAAGTCACCGAGGTCCGCGCGGTCTGACGGTCGCGCCGCCAACGCTTATACATCAAGGAACGACTATGGCCGCGAAGCTGTCCGACGACGCCCTGGACACGATCTTCCGCAAGGCGCGCAGCTATAACGGCTATACCGACGCGCCTGTCACCGAGGCCGATCTCCACGCGATCTGGGATCTGATGAAGTTCGGCGCGACTTCGGTGAACTCGCTGCCCGCGCGCATGGTGTGGTGCCTGAGCGAGGAGTCGAAGGAAAAGCTCGCGGGGCTTGCCAGCGGCACCAACGCCGAGAAGATTCGCAAGGCGCCCGCCGCCGTTATCATCGGCATGGATCTGGAGTGGCACGAGCAGTTGCCGACGCTGTTCCCGCATGTCGACGCGCGCGCGTGGTTTCTGGGTGACGACAAGGCCACCGCCCGCAAGGATGCCGCCTTGCGCAATTCGTCGTTGCAGGGCGCGTACTTCATCATCGCCGCGCGCGCGCTCGGCTTCGATACCGGGCCGATGTCAGGGTTCGACAACGCCGCCGTCGACAAGGCATTTTTCGCCGATACGCCGGGCGTCGCGTCGAACTTCATCGCGACGCTTGGCGTTGGCGATCCAGCCACGCTGCACGACCGCTCGCCCCGGCCGCCGTTCGAAACCTTCAACCGGATTGTCTGACCTCGGTTTGCGTACGCTCGTCATCGAAACCGCGACGGCCGCTTGCTCGGTCGCCTTGCTGGAGGGCGGCACGGTCGTCGCCGCCGCACACGAGGTGGTCGGGCGCGGCCATGCCGAGCGGCTGCTGCCGATGATCGCCGCCTTGCCAGACGGCGGCCGCGCCGCGCACATCCTGGTCGACTGCGGCCCCGGCAGCTTCACCGGCGTGCGCGTCGGGCTGGCGGCGGCGCGCGCACTCGCGCTCGGCTGGAGTGCGAGCCTCGGCGGCTTCTCGTCGCTCGCGCTGCTGGCGGCGGCGGCGTTCGGGGTCAATCCGGGTATCCCCATGCTTGCCAGCGTGATCGAGGGGGGGCATGGCGAGGTCTTCATGCAGACGTTCGACGCGCCGCTCAGCGCGACCAGCCCTCTTGCCTCGCTCCGTCCCGATGTCGCGCTCGAGCAGATCGGCGCGCGCTTCGCCGTGGGCAGCGGCGTGCGGCTGATTGCCGGGCTCGACACCGCGCGGGCCGATGCGCAGGCGCTGCCGCGCGCCGCCGATGCGCGGCTGCTGCCCGAAGCGTTTACCACGCTCGCCCCCGTGCCGCTTTACGGTCGCGCGCCTGACGCGAAGCCGATCGCGGCATGAGCACGGCAGTCGCCCCCGTCGATCTGCGTGCCGGCGCCGCAGCCGATCTCGGCACGGTCGACACGATCATGCAAGCCGCATTCGATCCGCGTTTCGGCGAGGCATGGACGCGCAACCAGTGCCTCGGCATCCTGTCGATGCCGGGCGTGTGGCTGACGATCGCGTCGGTCAACGGCACGGCCGCCGGCTTCGCACTGTCGCGGATCGTCGTCGACGAAGCCGAGTTGATGTTGCTCGCGACCGTACCGGACCTGCGTCGTCGCGGTGTCGGCGGTGCGCTTTTGCGGTCTTTCATCGCCGACAGCACCATGCGCGGTGTCAAAAGCCTGCATCTCGAAGTCCGCGAAGGTAATGCCGCTATCCAACTGTACCGCGACGCGGGCTTTGCAAAGGTCGGCGAACGTCACCGTTACTATCGCGGTTCAGACGGTCAGGCTTTCGACGCCTTTACGTTCCGCCGCGATTTAGCCTGAGATGATGGGTTAATGAACACATTGTTGCTTGCGCTCGTTTGAGCAAGGGTGAATAGATATCGTAACGGCTGCGACAACAGTAGCCTTAAATAAGGGTCGAAAGGTCAATAATGGACGCTCAGTTAGAACTTCAGGAAACGCTTGTAACGCTCACCGCCGATATTGTCGCTGCGCATGTCAGCAACAACAGTGTGGCCGTTTCGGACCTGCCGGTCCTCATCGCCAACGTACACGGCGCGCTCACCGGGCTTGGCGGCAACGCTCCGGCGCCGGAAATTAAGCAAGAGCCGGCGGTTTCGGTTCGGTCTTCGATCAAGCCGGACTATATCGTCTGCCTCGAAGACGGTAAGAAGCTCAAGATGCTCAAGCGTCACCTGATGACGCATTACCAGATGACCCCGGAACAGTATCGCGCGAAGTGGAATCTTCCCGCCGACTATCCGATGGTCGCGCCGAGCTATGCCGAGCAGCGCCGCACGCTCGCCAAGAAGATCGGCCTCGGCACCAAGCGCCGCAAGACCGCGACGCGTTGACATGCCTGCAAGAGCGGCGCCCCAAGTCGGGTGCCGCTCTTTTCGCACGCGCGAAGAAGCGCCTTTATCCGGCGCGGCGAACCGCCTACAACGCGCGCATGCCGCGCAAGATCGACATCGAAGCTCTCTGTAACGAGAAGGGCCTTCGCATCACCGAACAGCGGCGCGTGATCGCACGCGTGCTGTCCGAGGCCGACGACCATCCCGATGTGGAGCGCGTGTACGAACGCGCGTCCGCCATCGACCCCGGCATCTCGATCGCCACCGTCTATCGCACGGTGCGGCTGTTCGAGGAGGCCGGCATCCTCGACCGGCATGATTTCGGCGATGGCCGCTCGCGCTACGAGCCCGCGCCCGAGGCGCATCACGATCACCTGATCGACGTCGAGACCGGCAAGGTGCTCGAATTCGTCGACCCCGAACTCGAACAATTGCAGAAGACCATCGCCGAACGGCTCGGCTTCCGGCTGGTCGATCACCGCATGGAATTGTACGGCGTCGCGCTCGACCGCAAGGGCTGAGCCCTTGCGGCGCGAAGACCGCCTCGCCGCCGCCGCCGGACGCCCGCCGGCGCTCTCCGCCACGGGCAAGGCGCGGATGTGGCTGCGCATCGCGATGCTCACCGCGCTCGCGGCAGTGCTGGTGCCGCTGCATTATCTGTGGCGGCTGGTGCGCCGGCCCTCGCCATGGCCACGCATCTTCCTTGGCCGCGCCGGGCGGATCAGCGGCGCGCGTGTCGCCGTTAAGGGCGTACCGCTGCGGCGTGACGTGTTCTACGTCGCGAACCATGTGAGCTGGATCGACATTCTCGCCATCGCCGGCGCAAGCGGCACCGCTTTCGTCGCAAAGGCAGAGATCCGCGACGCGCCGGTGGTCGGCTGGCTCGCCTCGCTCAACCGCACGGTCTTTGTCGAGCGCGAGAACCGGCTCGGCGTCGCCGGGCAGATCGACGCGCTGCGCGATACGCTGGCGAAGAACTGGTCGGTCACGGTGTTCCCGGAGGGCACAACCGAGGACGGCCGTTCGCTGCTGCCGTTCAAGACCTCGATGCTCAAGGTGCTCGAACCGCCGCCGCCCGGCGTGCGGGTGCAGCCGGTGCTGATCGACTATGGCGACGTCGGCGAGGAGATCGGCTGGATCGGCCATGAAAGCGGCAAGGCCAATGCCGCGCGCGTGCTGGCGCGCGGCGGCAGTTTCCCGGTGACGGTGCATTTCCTCGAACCCTTCAATCCGGCCGACTTCCCCGGCCGCAAGGCGATCGCGGGCGAGAGCCGGCGACGGATCGAGGCCGCACTCTCCGCGGTGATGGGCGGGCCGGTGCCGGCCTTCATCGGCCACGATGCTTGGGCGGCGCGCGCCGACGAACGCCGGGATGGGGCCCCTGTCCTGCCATGATTTGTGCGTAAGGCCCCCGCAGCGTATGAAGCGGCCATTATGAAATCCTCGCCCAAGACTTTTCACGTCAAGTCGTTCGGTTGCCAGATGAACGTCTATGACGGCGATCGCATGGCCGAGACTCTGGCCGAACAGGGTATGACCGCGACCGACGACGCCAACGCCGCCGATCTCGTCGTGCTCAACACCTGCCACATCCGCGAGAAAGCGACCGAGAAGGTCTATTCGGACATCGGCCGCTTGCGGAAGCACGGCGCCGATCCGCTGATCGCGGTGGCGGGCTGCGTCGCGCAGGCCGAAGGCGCGGAGATCGTGCGGCGCGCGAAGGTCGATGTGGTGGTCGGCCCGCAAGCCTATCACAACCTGCCGGCGCTGGTCGCGCGTGCAGCGCGCGGCGAGGCGGCGCTCGACACCGACATGCCGGTCGATCTCAAGTTCGGCCATCTGCCCGCCCGCCGCCGCGTGAGCCCAAGCGCCTTCCTCACCGTGCAGGAAGGCTGCGACAAGTTCTGCACCTATTGCGTCGTGCCCTATACGCGCGGCGCGGAAGTCTCGCGTGGTTGGGGGCAAGTGGTCGACGAGGCCAGGGCGCTGGTCGATGCGGGCGCGAAGGAAATCACTTTGCTCGGCCAGAACGTCAACGCGTGGGCCGACGACGGGAAGGGGTTGCACGACCTGATCGCCGCGCTCGCCGATCTGCCCGCGCTGCACCGTATCCGCTACACCACCAGCCACCCCAACGACATGACGCAGGGGCTGATCGAGGCGCATCGCGACATCCCCAAGCTGATGCCGTTCCTCCACCTGCCGGTGCAGGCGGGCAGCGACCGCATCCTTAGCCGCATGAACCGCAGCCACACCCGCGCCTCCTACCTGCGACTGATCGAGCGGGTGCGCGCGGTGCGGCCCGATATCGCGATCTCGGGCGATTTCATCGTCGGCTTTCCGGGCGAGACCGAGGCCGATTTCGCCGAGACGCTGAGCCTGCTCGACGAGGTTCGCCACGCGCAGGCGTTCAGCTTCAAATATTCGCCGCGTCCCGGCACCCCCGCCGCGACGATGACCGATCAGGTCGCGCCCGAGATCATGGACGAGCGGCTCCAGCGCCTGCAAGCTGCGCTCAACCGCGATCAGGCGGCATTCAACGCAGCAAGCGTGGGGACGCGCTGCACCGTGCTGCTCGAGCGCAAGGGCAAGCTGCCGGGCCAGCTCATCGGTAAAAGCCCGTGGTTGCAATCGGTTCACGTCGTCGGCACATCGGAAATCGGCGATCTGGTCGATGTCGAGATCACCGCCGCCTGGCCCAATTCGGTCAGCGGCATCATCTTGGATCAGGCACATGAGGGCGAGGATGAAGGCTTCCGCATCGCGAGCGCCGACGTTGCCGCCTGACGACACGCAGGCGCTGTTCATCGCCGACGACGGGCGCGCCGGTTGGCGGCGCACGCCGGTCGGGCTGTGGTTCTACGCCGGGCTCGGGGCTTTGCGCATCATCCTGTCGGGCATGTCGATCGTGCTGCTGCGCCGCTGATGTTCGCCTTCGCAGTATGGAGCGTCGGCGCGCTGATCGCCTGCGGGTATTGCGTGGTGCGCGGCATCGGCGATATCCGGCGCAAGAAGTATGCGGCGGGGGTGATCGGCCTCGGCAGCGCGGCGATCTTCCTGCTCACCCCTATCAAGACTCAGGCGGTGAAGATCGACCTGCCCGCAGCGATCGCCAAATAGCGCGCCGTCTCCACCTGGATCAGCACGAACCGGCGCGATCACCGCGCTTTCCCCCTGTCGCCGGCCGCCGCGATCTGCCAAACTCGCGCCCGGATGCAGCGTAATCGCCCTCCCCGCCGCCAGCCCCGATGCGCCCCGCGCACCGGTTGCCCCGCGATGACGCCCGCGCCCCTCCCCCTCGCGCACGAAGGAATTGCATGAGCCGTAAGCCCGTCCCCGCCCAATCCGGCGAGCGCAGCCGCGCCGAGGTCGTGTTCGACCGGCCGCAGTTGATGGCGCAATTGTTCGGGGAGTTCGACCAGAACCTGTTGCTGCTCGAAAGCCGATTGGGCGTGTACATCACCGCGCGCGGCAACAAGGTCGGACTGGAAGGCGCCGCCGAGTCGGTCGCCTCCGCGCGCGACGTGCTGCACGCGCTCTACAACCGCATCGTCCACGGTGAGGTGGTCGATCCCGGGCTGATCGACGCGGTGATCGCCATGTCGGCCGAGCCGATGCTGAACGGCATCATCCGCGCCGAGGATCGTGGGAGCCCGCCGCAGATCATGATCCGCACGCGCAAGAAGACGATCGTGCCGCGCACCATCGCGCAGGCGCATTACATGCGCGAGCTGCTCGACCACGACATCATCTTCGCGCTCGGGCCGGCGGGCACCGGCAAGACCTATATCGCCGTCGCGCAGGCGGTCGCGCAGCTCATCACCGGCAGCGTGCAGCGGCTGATCCTGTCGCGCCCGGCGGTGGAGGCGGGCGAGAAGCTCGGCTTCCTGCCCGGCGACATGAAGGAGAAGGTCGATCCGTATCTGCGGCCGCTGTACGATGCGCTTAACGATTGCCTGCCCGCCGAGCAGGTCGAGCGGCGCATCGCCAGCGGCGAGATCGAGATCGCGCCGATCGCCTTCATGCGCGGGCGCACGCTGGCCGATGCGTTCATCATCCTCGACGAGGCGCAGAACACCACCCCTGCGCAGATGAAGATGTTCCTCACCCGTTTCGGCGAGAACAGCCGCATGGTGGTGTGCGGCGATCCCAACCAGACCGATCTGCCCGGCGGCATGGCGGCGAGCGGCCTCAACGACGCGGTACGGCGGCTGGAAGGGGTTGAGGGCATCTCGATCTCGCGCTTTGGTGCGGGCGACGTGGTGCGGCATCCGATCGTCGGACGCATCGTCGAGGCCTACGAGGGGACCGGCGGTTGAAGGTGGGGATATCCTGTCGTATTATACAGGATATCCTGCGGAGGCTGACGTGGCATCGCTGTTCATCAAGGACGAAGAAACCGCCGCATTGGTGACACGTGTGGCGAAGCGCTCGGGGGTGACCAAGACTGCACTGATCCGAGAGCTGGCGTCCGCGCGTGAAGCCGAACTGGATCGGCAGGCGCCTCGCCCGTCACTACAAGCGTCTTTGGACAAGCTGTGGCGCAACCATCCCGGGCTGCTTCAGAAGACCGGACTTACGGCGGACAAGGCCTTTTACGACAGCCTCAACGACGAGGATGACGGTTGACCATCCTTGCCGACGCGTCAGCCCTCGTCGCGATCCTCACCAACGAACCCGAGCGTGGCGTTCTGATGGATGAGCTAGACCAGCATGAGGACAAACTCTATTGCCCGACGGGTGCGTGGGAAGCCGTTCGCGCGGTCGCTCGCACCGCTAGGGTGAGTGTGGACGAAGCAAGCGAAGCGATCCGCAGCTGGTTCATGGACCTCGGCTTTCGACCGGTGCCGATCGGCGACGCGGAATGGCGTCTCGCCATTGAAGCGCACCGTCTGTACGGCAAGGGCACCGGCCATCCCGCCAGCCTCAACATGGGCGATTGCTTCGCTTATGCCTGCGCCAAGACAAAGGGTGCGCGTCTGCTCTACAAGGGCGACGATTTTTCCAAGACGGACCTCGCCTGATGATCGAGATCGCCCTCTCCACCGAAGACGCCTGGCCCGCAGCCGATTGGGACGCCCTCGCGCTGCGCGCCGCCACCGCCGCGATCGAGCGGACGCCCAATGGTGAGATCCTCACCACGCCCGCGCTGTTCGAGGTGTCGGTGCGGCTCACCGACGATGCCGAGGTGCAGCACCTCAACGCGCAATACCGCCACAAGGACAAGCCGACCAACGTGCTGTCTTTCCCGATGGTGCAGCCCGATCTGCTCGAGACGATCGGGCAGAACAGCGACGATGGCGAGGTGCTGCTCGGCGATATCGTGCTCGCGCACGGCGTGTGCGCGGCGGAGGCGGCGGAGCGCGGCATCGCACTTGCCGATCATGCCACGCATTTGATCGTGCATGGCATGCTGCATCTGCTAGGATACGACCATATGGCGGAAGACGAGGCCGAGGCGATGGAGGCGATCGAAACCGATGCGCTGAAGTCGCTGGGCCTGGCCGACCCCTATCTCATTTGCGAGGACTGAAACGACCGCCATGCCCGAGGGCCCCAGTAGCAGCTCGAACACCGGCACGAGCCACAGTACCGCCAGCACCGGCGCGCAGGCCGGCGACTCTGCCCAGCATGAGGGCAGCATATGGAAGAACCTCAAGGCGCTGATCTTCGGCGAGTCGGCCGACGATTCGCTCCGCGCGCAGCTTGAGGATGCGATCGACGCGCATGAGGGCGATCCCGCGCCCGACGCGACCGGTGATCTCTCGCCGCTCGAACGGCAGATGGTGCGCAACCTGCTCCATTTCGGCGAACGCGACGCGGGCGACATCGGCGTGCCGCGTGCGGATATCGTCGCGGTCGAGGAAGGCACCAGCTTCGCCGATCTGGTCAAGCTGTTCGCCGAGGCCGGGCACAGCCGCATCCCGGTGTACCGCGAGGAACTCGATACGATCGTCGGCATGGTCCACATTAAGGACGTGTTCAACATCCTCGCCACCGGCGCGCCGCACCCCGAGACGATCACCGGCCTGCTGCGCGAGCCGCTGTACGTGCCGATGTCGCGCGGCGCGCTCGATCTGCTCGCCGACATGCGCACCAAGCGCGTCCACCTCGCCATCGTGCTCGACGAATATTTCGGCACCGAAGGGCTGGTGACGATCGAGGATCTGATCGAGGAGATCGTCGGCGATATCGAGGACGAGCATGACGAGGCGCCCGAGGCGCTGCTCGTGCCGATCGACGGCGGCGGCTGGGAAGCGGATGCGCGCGCCGAGCTGGAGGATGTCGGCGAGACGATCGACCCGCGTCTCGCGGAAGTCGACGGCGATATCGACACGATCGGTGGACTCGCGGCGGTGCTGGCGGGCCATGTGCCCGAAGTCGGCGCGTGCATCGCGCACCCGAGCGGCTGGACGATCGAGGTGGTCGAGGCGGACACGCGCCGCGTCGAGCGGCTGCGCCTGCACCCGCCGCGTCCGGTGCATGAGGACGCTTAGCCGCCCCCTACGCCGCCCCTATGTCACCCCGGACGTGTTCCGGGGTCCACTTGGCCGAGTGCGGTGTTCGAGCCTCAACCCGTACCGCGCGCCGCAAGGTGGACCCCGGCACGAGGCCGAGGTGACGATATAGCTACCCCAGCAACCCGAGCAGCCGAACGCCCGCGTCAAAGTCGCGTCGCCGCGCTTCCGCCGCCGCCTCGGCAAGCGGATCGCGGCCCCAGCGATCGGCCTGAAAATCCTCGTCGACATGCGCCGCCGCCCAGATCGCATCGGCGTCGGCCGCCCCTTCGAGCAGCGCCAGCGCCGCCACCAGTGAGCCGCTGATCGTCACGATCGGCGACAGTGCCGCCAGTTCAAACGCCCCGCGCGCCGCCACCGCCTCGCCCAGCCGCGTCAGCGTGGCGGCGGGCTGCGCGCGGTGGATGATGCCGGTGACGACCTCGAAATGCACATCGTAGCGCGCGCGCGCCCATGCCAGCAGCGGATCCCATGCCGCCGTCTGCCGCGCCGCCAGTTCCTCGGGCTCGTCGGCGCGGTAGCAGAGCAGGTCGCTTTCCGCATACGCCGTCAGACCGGCGGCGAAAGTAGCGGGATCGGGTGCGATCCGGTCGATCGCGGCGTTGGCGAGTCCGGTCAGCGGCATCGCGCGCGGGTCGATCATCTCGCCGCAGTCTTGCCACTCCGCCGCCACCGCCTCGGCGAGCGCGTGCGTCGGCAGCAGCAAAGGGGTGCGGCCGGGGGTGCGCAGCGGCTTGCCGTCGAGCCGCACGCCGCGCTCGCCATCGACGCTCACGTCTTTCCAGAAGCGCTTCATTCGCTCGACGTCCGCCAGCGGCGGGCAAGCGCGCGCGGCACCACCGCCATCATCAGCAGCGCGGAGAGCACCAATGCGGTGCCGATCACCTTGGGCACGATCAGGTCGCTGCGCGCGATCAGGATCAGCCCGAACACCGCCCCCGCCGCCGCCGCGATCCGCACGCCGACGATCGTGAAATAGCGCGCCGCGACGCTCATGCCGTCATCAATCCCACCAGTGCGGGCACTTCGATCGCGACCGCATGCGCGCCCGCCGCGCGCAGTTCGTGCGGCGGATGATAGCCCCAGCCGACGCCAAGCGCACGCGTGCCCGCCGCGCGCGCCATCAGCATGTCGTAACTGGTGTCGCCGATCATCACCGTCGTTTCGGACGATGCGCCCGCCTCCGCCATCGCCTGTTCGATCATCGAGGGGTGCGGCTTGGACGGGTGGCGGTCGGCAGTCTGGAGCGTGAGGAAACGCGCGGTCAGCCCATGCGCGGCGAGGACATGCGCGAGCCCGCGACCGGACTTGCCGGTCGCCACGCCGAACAGCCAGCCATCGGTTTCGAGCTGGTCGAGCACGTCGGCGATGCCGTCGAACAGCGGCTCGTCGGCGAGCGCGCCGGTGCCGCGCATCGTGTGGAACGTCGCCTTGTAATCGCGCGCGAGGTGCTCGTGATGCGCGGCCTCGGCGGCAGGCAGCAGCACCGCCATCGCCTCGACCAGACTGAGCCCGACGATCCGCCGGATTGCAGCGCGCGAGGGCACGTCGAGCCGGTGCAGCGCGAACGTCTCCTCGACCGCGCGGCAGATGTTCACCTGGCTGTCGACGAGGGTGCCGTCGCAATCGAACAGGGCGAGGCGGTTCATGCGTTGCGCAGCCAAGGACAGGCGAACTGCATCAGGCCGGGCGCGCGGGGAATTGCATCAGCGTCGTCAGCGTCATCACCGCGTCGCCGTGCTGATCGGTGACGGTGGTGCGCATCGTCACCGTGCCCAACTGCGGCTTGCTCGCCGAGCGGCGCACGTCGAGGATCTCGCGCCGCGCAGTCAGCACGTCGCCCGGCCGCACGGGTTTAAGCCAGCGCAGATCGTCGAGGCCGATGCCGAGCAACGGCGTGTCGCCGAACGGCGCGCTCACCACGAAATCGCGCATCACCAGCGACGCGACGTGCCAGCCGCTGGCGATGATCCCGCCGAACCGCCCCGCCTGCGCCGCAGCCGGATCGATATGCATCGGCTGCGGATCATAGGCTTGCGCGAAGGCGATCACCTCCGCCTCATCAATCGCGATCGGCGCGCCCGTCCAGGCATCGCCGGGCGTCAGATCGTCGAGGTAGAGCCCGCTCACTTGGTCGGGGCGCCACGCCGCCGCCGTTCGCCCTTGCGCTCCTTGCGGAAGGTCTTGGCGTGCTGCTTGGCCTGCTGCTTCTTCACCGCCTTGCTGGGCGGGGGCGGCGTTTCGAGCGGCATCGTGTCGCCGAGCATCTCCTCGAAGCCGAAATGCTTGAGGCTTTCGGCGAAGTGGCGCGGCAGTTCGGCCTTGACGTCGATCGCGCCGCCATCGGGATGGTCGATGCGCAGGTTGCGCGAATGGAGGTGCATCTTGCGGCTCACCCCACCGGTGAGGAACGCCGCCTGCCCGCCGTATTTGCCATCGCCGACGATCGGATGGCCGATCGCCGCCATATGCACGCGAAGCTGGTGGGTGCGGCCGGTATAGGGGATCAGCTCCACCCAGGCGCAGGTCGTGCCCGCCAGCTCGATCACGCGGTAGCGCGAACGGGCGGGACTGCCCTCCGCCTCGTCGACGTGCATCTTCTCACCGCCCGAACCGGGCTGCTTGGCGATCGGCAGGTCGATCGTGCCGTCCTCGATCGAGGGCACGCCGACCACCAAAGCCCAATAGGTCTTCCGCGCGGTGCGCGAGGAGAACGCCTTGGAGAAGAACGCCGCCGCGCGAGACGTGCGCGCGATCAGCAGCGCGCCGCTGGTATCCTTGTCGAGCCGGTGGACGAGCTTGGGGCGGCCCTCGTAATCGTCCTGCAAGGCGTCGAGCAGGCCGTCGACATGCTCGGTCGTCTTGGTCCCGCCTTGGGTGGCGAGACCGGGCGGCTTGTTGAGCACGATCGCCTGCGCATCGCGGTGGATGACGAGTTCGCGCGCGAAGGCGATCTCGTCGTCGCTGAGCGGCACGCGCTCGCGCACTTTGGGCGCATCGGGGCGGACCGGCTCGGCCGGGGGCACGCGGATGGTCTGGCCGGGCACGATGCGGTCGCCCGGCGTCGCGCGCGCGCCGTCGACACGAAGCTGGCCGGTGCGCGCCCATTTCGCGACGGTGGTGAAGCTGGTGTCGGGCAGGTGCCGCTTGAACCAGCGGTCGAGCCGAATGCCGTCGTCATCCGCGCCGACGCGGAAGGTGCGGACGTCCGCCTCGTTGCGGGGGGTATCGCTCATGCCACCGCCCTTACCAGCGAGAGACCGGCGAACAGCGCGACGACCGAGCCGATCACCGACACCAGCACGTAACCGAGCGCCACCGCGAGGTCGCCACGCTCGATCATCGTCACCGTATCGAGCGAGAAGGTGGAGAAGGTGGTGAACCCGCCGAGCACCCCGGTCGCGAAGAACAGGCGAAGATTATCGGTCGCGCCGCCGACCCGCGCGAGCACGGCGACGAGCAGCCCCATCGCCAGTCCGCCGACGAGATTGGCGGCGAGCGTGCCATAGGGATAGTCCGCGCCGAACAGCGCGGTCATCCAGCGGCCGGTCTGCCACCGCCCGGCGCTGCCGATCGCGCCGCCCGCCATTACCAGAAGAAGTTGTATCATGACGCAGGCGTTAGCGCGGATCGGCCGCAAAGAGAACCGCAAGCGTTATTTGAGGTAGCGATCGAACCACGCGACCGTGCGCGCACGCAGATCGGCGGCATGCGCGGGCTGACGCACGCCGTGGCCCTCGTCCGGGTAGATGACGAGGCTGGTCGGCACGCCGAGATCCTTCAGCGCGTGCCAATATTCGGTCGATTGCGTGGGCGGCACCTCGATATCGCGCTCGCCCGCCCAGATGAAGGTCGGCGTCTTGGCGTTCTTGATGAAGTAGATCGCCGAGGCCGCCTCATAGGCCTTGTAGTCCTGATACAGGGTCTTGCCGAAGAACGGCAGCATCCACTGGTCGATGCCGTTGGTGCCGTAATAGCTCACCCAGTTCGACAGCCCCGCACCCGCGACGATCGCCTTGAAGCGGTTGGTCTGCGTGTTCGCCCACATCGACATGAACCCGCCATAGGAGCCACCGGTGAGGCCGAGCCGTGCGTCGTCGACCGGCGCAACCTTCTCCACCGCGTCGATGCCAGCGAGGATGTCGCGCAGATCGCCGCCGCCGAAATCGCGCTTGTTGGCGGCGGTGAACGCCTCGCCTTGGCCGTAGCTGCCGCGCGGATTGGGCAGGAACACGTAATAGCCGGCGGCAAGCAGGTTGCCGGTCGAACTGTCGGCGGTGAGATACGACGGCACGTTCGCCGCCGCCGGGCCGCCGTGGACGATCGTCACCATTGGCGCCGTCTTCTGCGGGTTGGCGTGCGCGGGGGCGAGCAGCCAGCCCTGCACGTCGAAGCGATCGTTCTTCCAGGTGATGCTGCGCGCGGTGGCGAGCGCGGGCGCGGCGTCGTTGTCGTGGGTGATCTGCACCGGCGCAGCGGCGGGACCGGCATAGATGGCAGGCGCATGGGTGAAGTCCTGCACCACCGTCGCGACGATACGCCCGTCCGCGCTATAGGCGATGTCGGCGTCGCCCGCGCTGAAGCTCGCCGGACGCTTCCAGCCGATTGCATTGGCGCGGTCGCCCGCGACCGACAGCAGCCCGAGGTCCGCGCCGCGCAGCGCGGTGCCGCGCAGTCCGGCGGGCGTGGTGACGAGGGACGTAACGCTGTAATTCGCGCCCGCGGTGAGGTTGCGCGGCGCGCCGCCCGTAAGGGCCACGCTCCACACATCACCACCGACCGAGCCGAAATCGCTCATCAGCCCGCCGATATAGGCGACGCTGCGGCCATCGGGCGTCACGCGCGGGAAGTTGATCTGCGTCGTCGGTTTGGCAATGTTGGTGACGGTGCCGGTGGTCGCGTCGACCCGGTCGAGCGTCGCCACCCACCAGTTGTTGTCGCCGTTGCCGCGCGCGCTGGTGACGACGAAACCGCTGCCGTCGGGCATCCAGTCATATTCGTACACATAGCGATCGGCGGGCGAGAGCGCCTTCACCGCCGCCGCCGCGACTGCGGGCTGGGCGAGATCGAACACCGCGATGCGCTGCTCGTCGCTGGTCTCGCCGATCTCGCCGACCTGCCGCACGCCGGCCTGATTGGCACCCGTCTCCTTCGCCGCGCCAAGCGTGACGAGCAAGGCGATGCGTTTGCCATCGGGCGAGAAGCGTGGATGTCCGGCGAGGCCGGCGATGGTCGCAACCGTGCGCGGGGCGGTGCCGCCATCGACCGCGAGCGTGACGGTGCCCGCTTTCTTGTCGCGCGCCAGCCAGGCGAGCGTCCCGTCCGGCGCGAACGCCGGGTCCGAATAGCTGCACGCCGGGCACGGATCGAGCGTGCGCAGGACATGACCGTCCTTCACCGCGCGAATCGTGATGACGCCGTGCGCATCGCCGACCGACTCGATCGACGCGACCCGGTCGCCGCGCGGCGCGAGCGCGAGATCGGCATATTTGCGCACGGGCGCGGCAGCCGCCGCGACCGGAGAAGCCGAGGCGAGCAACGCGGCGGCGAGAACGAAACGCATGGAAAACTCCGGAAACAGAAAGGAACGCTCGGCGAAATGCCGCTCCGCTTCGACGGTAACGGACATCCGGAACGCACGGTTGCAAGGATGCCGCGTGATCGGCGCTTTTGGCGCGGCGATCAACCCCGTGCTGCTACGCGCACCCCATCAATAATCCTTGGAAACCCGTACGTTGCCGCTCTGCCGGCCGAGCGTGGAGATGGTCGACAACACCGACAGCCAGCGCGTCACCTGGAACTCGACCTGCGTTGCGCTATAGCCCTGCCCGTCGGTGATGATCTCCGCGAACAGCCGCCGCGTCACATATTTGCCCGCCGCCACCGAGGTGCCCGCCCCGGTCTGCGGATCGGCGGGCAGGATGCGCAGACGATCCAGCCCGGCCACGCGCCGCACCGCGTTGATCGGGTCGAGCCCGCCCTTGCCGTTCTGCAAAGCCGCCACGGCGGAGGCGAGCTGCAACGCTTCGGGCGCGGACAGGTTGGTGATCGAGGTGCCGAACAACAGCCGCGACAGCAGTTCGTCCTCGGGCAACGCGGGCGTGCTGGTGAAGGAGATTTCGGGCTTCAACGCCGGGCCGGTCACGCGGATGGTGGCGGACAGGCCAGTCGCATCGGCATTGGCGGCAATGTCGAGCGCGGGATTGGCGGGCACCTCGCCCTGGAACAGGATCTTGCCGCGCTCGAGCTGGAACTCGCGGCCGGCGAACTGGTAATCGCCACGGATCAGGTCGGCACGGCCAGTGATCGCAGGGTTGTCGGGCGCGCCGCCGATATCGAGATCGGCCGACCATTCGCTGCGCAGGCCCAAACCCGTCACCAGCAGATTGTTGGCGGCATGTGCGTGCACCGCCAGCTTCCAAGGCTTGCGCGGCGCGTCGTCCTCCTCGCCGCCGCCGGGCAGGTTGATCTCGCGGATGTTGAGCTGGGGCACCGCGCTCGCCGCCGTCGCCTGGCCGAGCCGGTAACGGCTCTTGGTGAGCGTCACCTTGCCCGCGATCGTGCCGCCCGCGCCATCCGACTTGAAGCTCAAGGGACCGGTCACGGTGGCAGCGATATCGTCGCGGTTGATGAGCACCGCGTTCTGCGCCTGCACCGCTAGATCGATGCCGAAGCCGTTGGCGGCGGCGAGATCGAAGCTGCCCGTGCCCGTTACCCGCCCGCCCTTGCCCGCATCGGCGGCAAGCGTGTCGAGCACCAGCCGCGACCCGCCGAACCGTCCGCTCGCGACCACGTTGGTCAGCACGGTGCCGGTGGTCGCGCTTTCGAGTCTGGCGCCGTTCGCGCGCACCACGCCGCGAATGCGCGGGTTGTCGAGCGTGCCGCCCACGTCCGCGCCGATCGCTACGGGTCCGCTCAGGTCGAACAGTTCGATTCCCGTCAGCCGCCACAGCGTATCGGCCGGCCCGTCGTAGCGGAGCTGCGCGAACAGCGGCGCATGCGCGATCCGCCCGGCGAGATCGGTGCCGGGCGGCAGCGTCAGCAGCATCTGCGCGCGGCCGACCGTCTTGCCGCCGCTCGCCGCGACCGCGCGTGCCGCCGCCTTGCCGGGTTCGAGCACGCCGGCGATGCCGACATCGACCGGGCGCGACGACAGCACCAGCCCTGAGCGGGTGAGCCCGCGCACCGTCATGTTGATCTTGCCGGTGGGGGCTGCTGCGCGCGATTGCACGAACGACACCTTGCCCGACGCCTCACCGCCAAGTCCAAGTCCCGGATAGCCGATGTCGAGCACCGACAACGGCATCTTCGCCAGCGTCGCGTCGATAGCGCTGGCGGTGCCGGTGAAGCTGCCCGCCAGATCCGCCTGCCCACCCGCGAAATCGAGCCGCGTCGGCGCGAGCCGCCAGCCGTCGTCGACGCGGGTGAACACCGCTGGCGTGGCAAGCTGGAGCGGCTTGCGGTCGAGCGTCCCTTGCGCGGACACGGAGTAACGATCGGGTGCGACTGCGACTACGCTCTGGATGCTGAACGCCCGCCCGCGCGATCCGGCGATCGACGCGCGAATTTCGCCGGTGCCGCCACGCAGCGCCGCATGGATCGCGGTCCGACCGATCGTCAGCGCGCCGCGCCGGATGCCCGATGCGGTGGCGGTCGCGTCGACCGTGGTGCCGGCGGGATCGAGCAGCGCGATGAGGTCGAGATGCCCACGCCGCACGCTCACCGCCTGCGCAAGCCGCGCGGCGGTCGCGTCGAGATGCGCCTCGATCCGCTGGTGCGCGTCCTGCGGGCGGAACAGTAGTTCGCCGCCGAGGCCACCGCCCGTCACGATCAGCTTGCCGTCGAACCCGCCGTCGACGATCGCGAGATCGCCATGTGCGTGGGTGTTGCTGACGTTGAGCTGCGCGATCGAGATCACCGCCTGACCGCCCTTGGGCAGCAGGATCATGCCCGCGCCGTCGAACGGGCCGAGCCGCGATCCGCCATGCGCGGAAAAGGCAAAGCCGGCGGGCACGGGGTCGAGATGCGCGACCACGTTGGAGAGGCCCATCGCTTCGTTGGGGCGCTGGAAGACAAGATCAAGCGTCGGCTTGTCGATCTTGCCGTCGAGTTTCAGCGTGAGCGGCCCGTAGCTCGCCTGCTTGCCCTGCCCCTCGAAATGGAAAGTGCCGTCGCGCCGCCGGATACCGGCGCCGGTGATGCGGATCTGCGGGCCGGTCAGGACCAGATTGCTGAAGTGCATGACGCCATCGGTGGTGCGTTCGAGATCGGTGACGAGGCTCGGCAGGCCGCCAGCGAGCGAGCGGAAGAAGCCGTTGTCGAGCCGCAGCACACGCGCGCTGCCCTTGCCGATCACGCGCGTGCCGTGGCCACCCGCGCCGGGCACGACATGCAGCGACGAGTTGACCTCGACCAGCCCCAGCCCCGGGATAAGATAGCGCGACAGCCCGCCGTTGAGCCCGACCTCGTAATGGCCGTTGGTGAGATCGACCGACAGCGAGATCCGCCCGTTGAGCTTGTCCGAGGCGAGCCGCAGGTCGTCGCCGGTGACGAGCTTCGCGGTGACGCGCAGTACGCCGTCGATCGACAGGTTGCGCAGGATGCCGCCCGCCACGTCGCCGACGCCGGTCACGCGCGCGGCGGTGAGGCGGATCGGCACGATCACCGGGGCCTTCGAGAGATGCCCCTTGCCGGCGGCGCGCACGCCCTCGAACCCGGTCTTGTCGAACGCCATCCGCTCGGCGGTGAAACGATAGTCGAACGCGGCGGTGGCGAACGCGCCGTCGAGGATCATGCGCAGTTCGATCGCGCGACCGGTCATGTTGGGGAACAAAGCGGCGGGCTGGAGCAGCCGCACCGCCACGCGCACGTCGCGGAAGGCGCTGGCGGCGAGATCGAGCGCGCCCTCGCTGTGGATCGCCAGCGCCGCCGAATGCAGATCGAGCACGCCGGTCAGCCGCCGGTCGGCGAGCGTGGCGGTGCCGTTGACCACCACGCGCGGCGCGCTCAGCCGTTGCAGCTTGCCGTGCGCGAGCGGCGCGACCGTGAGCGTGCCCGCCAGCGCATAGGCGCCGCTGCGGTTGCCGAGCGTCAGGTCGGCGAGGCGGACGCGGCCGACATCGGCGATCGCGCGGCCGCGCCACGCGCGCCAGCGCCCGTCGCCATGCACGTCGGCGGCGATCGGCTGCGCGAAGCCGCTTGCTTTGGCGAGCAGGCCCTTGGCGGTGCCGCGCGCGTGCAGATCCAGGTCGAAACGGTCGCGGTCGGGTTGCGCGTCGAGCTTCAGCCGCAGCGTGTCGCTGCCCGCCACCACCGCGTCGAGATCGACCAGCGCCCGCCCACCGTGGATGTCCGCGCGGCCGACCAGCCGCCCGCGCCGCGCGACGCCGGTGATCGCGGGCGCGACGCTCAGCCGCTCGACGCGCAAGGTGCCGATGCGAATGTCGAACGTCGGCAGGATCGGCCCGGTTCGCCCGGTCGGCACGGTCTGCGGCAGCTTGAGCAGACGCGCCTGCGGAATGACGAGGCTGGTGATGTCGAGCCGGTTGTGCAGCCATGCGAGCGGCGTCCAGTCCAGCTCCGCGCGCGGCACATACAGCACCAGCCCCTTGGGATCGCGCAAGCGGACATCGATCAGCGTCGCGCGCCCGAACAGCGAGCCGTCGATCCGCCCGATGCTGTAACGCAGGCCGTTCGCCGGGCGCAAAGCGCCGATCCGGTCGATCACGAAGCGGTGGCCGATATCCGAATCGAGCGTGACCACGCCCAACCCCAGCACCGCGAGCAACAGCGCGAGCGCGGTCGCGAGCCGCCGCTGCCAGCTTCGCCGATACCGCGGCGCGGGCGGCGGAGCCTCCCCCTCGTCGCTCAAAACGCCTGCCCCAGCGACACGTACACCGCGAGGCGCGGATCGCCCGGCTGCGGGTTGACCGGCGTGCCGACGTCGATGCGGATCGGCCCGAAGTTCGAATAATAGCGCACGCCGAGGCCCGCGCCGTAGCGGAACGCGGTGAACTTGGGCAGCGGCGTGGTGTAGATGTTGCCGCCATCGAAGAACGGCACCAGGCCGAACGCGCCGAAGGTCTTCACCCGCGCTTCCAGCGCGAATTCGGTGAGCGAACGCCCGCCGATCGGATCGTTGTTGGGATCGCGCGGGCCGATATCCTGATAGCCATAGCCGCGCACCGATGCGCCACCACCCGCGTAGAACCGCCGCGACGGCGCGATCGCGTCACGCGGTGCACCGGCGATCGTGCCGAGCCGGATCCGCCCGGCCACCACCACGCCCTTCGCAGCCTGCTTGTACGCGCTCGCGTCGAATTGCAGGCGGGCATAGCCGAACACATGCCCCTCCAGCGACACCTCGGGCGAGAAGCGCCCGGCCAGCCGGAACCCGCGCGACGGGTTGAGCAGATCGTCCGACCCGTCGTAGCTGAGCGTCGTCGGCAGCGCGCCGATGAAATAGGTGCGCCGGCGCGGCACGCCGGTCGAGGCGATCACATCGCGCTCGTCCGAGGCGGTCAGTTCGGACCCGAGCGACCACACCCATTTCTTCTGGAAGAAGATGTTGGTCTGCCGCTCCAGCGTGCCGGTGAGCGACAGCGACTTGGCCTCGTAAGCGGTGCGCTTGAGGTTGGAGGCGGTCGCCTGGAAGGTCAGCACGCGGTCGCGGCCGTGAAAATTGTTGCGGCGGAACGTCGCGCCCGCCAACTGCTCCTGCGTGCCGAGCACGCCGCGCAGCGTCAGCGCGCCTTCGGGCGGGAACAGGTTGCGGTGCGTCCAGCTCACCTCCGCGCGCGCGCCTTCGCCGGTGCCGTAGCCGAGCTCGCCCGCGATCGTGCGCGGCGGCGCGGGGGCGGTCGCGACCGAGATGTCGACCAGCGCCGGGTCTTCGGCGGCGACCGGTTTGATCTCGACGCTGGAGACGAGCGAGGTCTGGATCAGCGCGCGGCGCAGATCGGCGAGCGAGGTGTCGTCGAACGGCTGGCCCGGCGTGAAGCGCGCGATCTCGGCGATATGGTGCGCGTCGAACACCTGCTTGCCGGGCGGCACCACCACCTTGCCGAAGCGGCGCGCGGTGCCGGGCGCGACCGTCATCGCCAGCGTCGCGGTGTGCGCGGCATGATCGACCACGATCGCCGGATCGCCGACCACCGCGAAGGGGAAGCCGCGCGCGCCGATCGTGGTGCGCAGCTTCGTCTCGCCCGCTGCGATCGTATCGGCGTTAACCGGATCGCCCTGCTTGACCCCGAACGCGGTGCGCAGCGCCTCGGCCTTGTCGCCGGTCGCGTCGAGCCCGGTCACGGTGACGCCACCGAACGTGTAGAGCGCCCCCGGCTCGGCATCGAGGATCACGAGTGGACGGGCGCCCGCTTCGACCCGCGTCGCGACGGCGGCGTCGTAATAGCCCTCCGCACGCAGCAGCCCGGTGAGCAGCGCCGCATCCTCACGCGCGCGCCGGTCGAGCTGCGCGGCGTTGGCGGGCTGGCCCTCGTTGGTCCTCAGCGTCGAAAGCTGGTCGAAACGCTGATGGAGCAGCGGCGAGGCGATCTTGTCGATCCCGTCGATGCGGAACGCATAGCGGGCATCGCCGGCGGCAGCCTGCGGCTTGCCGGGGTCGGACGAGGTGGGTCCGAGATCGGGCCAGTCGACGCCCAGCCCCGGCAGCGCGTTGAGCGGCGAGTTAGGATCGAGCGGCGTGTCGGGCGCAGGCGCGGGTAGCTGCTGCGCGCGCGCCGTCGGGCAGGCAAGCATCAGCATAACCGCGGTAGCGCCATACGCCGCGCCCCGCTGCCCGAGCGACAACGTCATGGTTCGTCCTAGCGCGGGGGCCGCCCACGCAACAAGGGTCTATCGCCCCCGTACTAACCCGTATCAGTGAACCGTTCCGACCGCGCGTTCGACCGACATCAGCACGATCAGCCGTTCGATCTGGCGCCAGCGGCAGAAATGGATGTGGTTGCCGAGATCGCGGCTGCGATCGGCACGCGCGGCGGCCTCGAAACCGGCATCGTCGCCGAAGGCGGCGATCAGCGTGGCGGCATCGGCGACGTCCCGGCGATTTTCGAGCCACGGCATATAGGACATTCGAGACACTCCGCAAAGAACACGCCCGATCGAGAGTACAAGCGCCGTGCCAGACCGCCACGATCGGCGGCGTCCCGCGCTTCACGATGGTAAACCGCCGCCCGTGCGGGCGTACCGCCGATCCCGCAACGGGACGCTGGCGTCCGGCGGCGGGACATGGCAGGTGCGGGGACATGGCACGGAACTCCTCGGCATCCCCGGCAGCGGGCGGCGTGCTGATCGCGATCGGCGCGATCGGCGGCGCCGTGGTGGGCCTTTTCCTCGGCGAGCCGAGCAAGGGCTTCCTCATCGGCATCGGCGCGGGGATCGGCATGGCGATCGCGATCTGGCTGATCGACCGGCGGCGCTGACGCGCCTCAGCGCAGCGCGCGCGACAACCAGACGACACGGCCAAGCACGTCCACCGCACCCGGCGGCTGCGGGGCGATCGGCGGCGCGTCGGGATTGTCGCTGGTGATGTGGAGCGCGGCCCCCGCGCGTGCGACCCGCTTGACCATCAGCGCACCGTCGAGCCGGATCACGAACACCGCCGGCTGATCGCCCGGCCGGCGATCGCGCGCGTCGACCAGCATCAGATCGCCGTCCTGGATCAGCGGTGCCATCGACGTGCCGCGCGCCCGGATCTCGGCCGCGTCATCCGGCCGCACACCCAGTTGCGCGAGCAGCCGCGCATCGAAATGCGTCGCGCCGAGCAGGCGATCCTCCTCGGCGAGCGACCCCGGTCCGGCCGATGCCTCGATATCGAGCCGGCGCACCGCGACGGCGACATCCTCGGCATGCGGGCCGCCAAGTTCGCTTTCCCGCACGCGGAAGAACGCGGCGAGCAGCCGGCGATCGCGCTCGGCCAGTACGCGCGGCGTGCCGCGCCGGACATATTGCTGAAGATAGGCTTCGTTGCGCCCAAGCATCCGCGACAGCGCGCCATAGCTCTGCCCGCCGTCCGCGATCAGCGTCGCCAGCCGCATCCTCGGATCATCCATCGCCACGTCCGCAGCATAGCCTAGGAAATTTCCTAGACAAGTTGGAAATGCGAGAACAGAAAGTGAACACAAGACGAGTCGAGGAGGCGGGCTATGATGATTCTGGGCAAGATCGATCGATATCTGAAGGCGAAGTCCATGGCGCCCACGCGCTTCGGGCGCGAGGCGGTGCGCGATCCGCGTCTCGTCCACGATCTGCGGCGCGGGCGCGAACCGGGCGCGAAGATGATCGCGCGGATCGAAGCCTTCATCGCCCGGGGCGACGCACGATGAGCCGCGGCCCCGACGCCGGCGCCCGGCTCGAACGCGCGCTGCTCGCGCATGCCGGGCAAGCCGGATGCGCAGCGACGATCCGCGATGCGACCTGGGTGCGCTGGGCGAGCGCCACCTTCGCGGGCGCGCGTCACACACTGTGGCTGGAGGCGGCGACCGGCGACGCGCTGGAGCAATGGCTGATCGCGCTGCCCGATGCCGAACTCGCCTTGCGCGAGCATGTGGTCGCCGATCTGGTGGTGCGCGACGTGGTTCGCCATGCGGATCAGGCGCGGATCACGCTTGAGGCGCTGACCGTCGAGACCTGAGCTATTCGTGCCGGATCGCGAGCACGCCGGTCCGGCACAGGGTTTCCATCGTCCGCGCGAATTCAGTCATCAGGCCTTCGAGGACCGGCTCGAATCCATGGGCGGTGATGATGTCGGGCGGTGGCGTCACGCCGCCGCGCGGGTCCTCCACCAGAATGCCGCGCTCGATCATCTTGGCGACCTGACGCCGCACCGTCTCGCGTGGCAGGCCGGTCGCCGAGGCGATCGCGTTGCGGGAGATCGGCACCACCCACTCGCGCGGCAGCGGCTTGGTGCCGCACAAGTCCTCCGGAATCGCGCGCTCCCGCATCAGCCGCTGCACATTTGCTACCGATATGGTAAGAAAAATCAGCGTCTCGGTGGGTCCGAGATTGTTGGCCTGCGACAATGCGCGGTGCGTCGCCAGGAACTGGTTGCACAAGGCCGTCATGGCAACGCGCCAGTTCTCGGCCATCTTGGCGGTGTTGGTGGTAACAGTCGTCGCCATGAGCCCCCCACGATACGCAACCACGCCCAGAATTTACGTCCGGATCGGATATTTTGCTGGGGGTATGATGGGTTTCCACCGATTCGTAAACTAAGGTGTTCTACGCATCTCGCTTCTGTGACCGATATCGATACATCCGCAGCATACGCCGGGGGAAGGGCGGCGCGCCGGGGACTGGCGCGCAGAAACGGGCTGCGGTTGCCGGGGGGCGCCGCAGCCCGTTGTCGTTTCAGCCGCCCGCCTTCGCGCTCACCCGCCACACCGTGTTGCCGACATCGTCCGCCACCAGCAACGCGCCGGTCTTGTCGGTGATGACGCCGACCGGGCGCCCGCGGGCATGGCCCTTGGCATCGAGGAAGCCGGTGAGCAGATCGACCGGCTTGACGCCCTTGGCCGGGAAGCCGTTGTCGCCGAACGGCACATACACGACCTTGTAGCCCGACGGCGGCACCCGGTTCCACGAACCATGCTCGCCGATGAACGCACCGTTGGCGAAGTTCGCCCCCAGCTTGGCGTCGCCTGCGAAGGCGAGGCCGAGCGCCGCGACATGCGGCCCCATCGCATAATCGGGGCGCTTCGAATATTCCTGCAACGCCGGGTTCTCGGGCTGGACGCGGCGATCGGGATAGCCGCCCCAGTAATACCATGGCCACCCGAAGTGATCGCCCAGTTCGATCTGCGTCAGGTAATCGGGCGCAAGGTCCGACCCCAACATGTCGCGTTCGTTGACGACCACCCACAAACCGCCCGAATGCGGTTCGAACGCCATGCCCTGCGGGTTGCGCAAGCCGGCGGCATAGATGCGGAACGCCTTGTGGACCGGATCGACCTGGAGAATGTTGGCGCGATTGGTTTCGGCGTCCAGGCCGTTGTCGGCGATGTTGCTGGACGAACCGACCGACACGTAGAGCGACCCGTCGGGCGCGGCGAGCAGCCCGCGCGCCCAGTGGTTGCCGCCGCCGGGATAGGTCACGATCGTTTCGGGCTTGGCGGTGATCTTCGTCTGCCCCGGCGTGAACGGCACGCGCACCAGCGCATCGGTGTCGGCGATGTAGAGCTGGTCCTTCACCAGCGCCATGCCGAGCGGCGAGTTGAGCCCGGATATCAGTACGCTGCGGCTTTCCGCCACGCCGTCGCCGTTGGTGTCGCGCAGCAGGGTGATGCGATTGGCCGAGCCGCTGTCCGCGCCCGCCGAACCGATCAGCAGGCCCATGATCCAATCCTTGATGCCGCCCGCCTTACGCGGCGGCGAATCGGTCTCCGCCACCAGCACGTCGCCATTGGGCAAGCGATAGAGCCAGCGCGGATGCTGCAACCCTTGCGCGAACGGCTGCACCTGAAGTCCGGCGGCAGGCGTGGGCATGCCGCCGCCCCAGCCGACCGGTTTGGCGATGCCGATCGTCGGGAACATCTGGTTGCGCGGCTGGCTGATGTTCGGCCGCTTGCCGGTGACCGCCTCGAACGGCAGCTTGGCGACGTCGGGCCGGCTGATCCAATAGCCGACCGGGATCGCGACGACGATCAGGATCAGGACGATACGCAGGATGTGCTTGAGCATGCCCGCTAGGTAAGCGGTGCGCCGCGCGGGCGAAAGAGCCAATCGGCGCGAAGGCTTGGCGCAGCGACACGGCGCGACCATAAGGCGGCATGCTGTATCTGACCGCCAAGGCGCTCCTGTCCGGGCTCATCATCGCGATCGTTTCCGAAATCGCCAGGCGCAGCGCCGGCGTGGGCGCGCTGGTCGCGTCGCTGCCGCTCGTCTCGGTCCTCGCGGTGATCTGGCTGTGGCGCGACACGCACGATAGCGGGCGCATCGCCGCGCATCTGGCGGCGACCTTCTGGTATGTGCTGCCGTCGCTGCCGATGTTCCTGGTCGTGCCGGGGATGCTGCGCGCAGGCGTGCCGTTCTGGCCAGCGCTCGGCGCGGGATGTGCGATCACCGTCGCGCTCTATCTCGCGCTGGTCGCGGTCGCACCGCGGCTCGGGATCAGCCTTTAAGCCAGGGCGCGCACGCGACGCTCGGCCGTGCGGGTCCACAGCAGGATGAGCACCAGCAGCGGCACCGCGATATCGAGATAGAGGAAGAAGCCGCGCCACGGCCGCCACCCGAAGAAGTCGCTCGGGATCGTGCTGAGGTTGCCCGGCAGGAACATGCCCTTGATGGTGCGCTGCCACAGCGGATCGTAAAACGCTTCGGACCCGAACACGTCGGTCGAGGCGATCATCAGGTTGATCGCGATCGACACGGCGAGCAGCGCGATCAACGCGATCCGTTGCCCGCGCCCCTGCCAGCGCGCCCAAAGCCCGGCCAGCCCCAGCGCGAGAAACGGGATCGCCGGCACCGAATGGCGCGGGCCGATCGCCGCGCCGCCGTCCCAATAGATGTAGGAGGCGTTGACCGTCAGCACGATCGCGATCACCACCGCCGCGACGACGCCCAAGTCGCGCGTGGCGCGGGCGCGGACCATCCCGACCAGCCCGATCGCGCCGAGCACGATGACCGGCGACACCCACAGCAACCCGCGCCGCACACCGAACAGGATGCCAAACAGCGCGGAGGGCTTGGGGTAGGTCAGCCCGAACAGCCCCTGCTGCATGCCGTTGAACCCGACCACGCCCTGATAGCCGAGCCGGAACATTGTTCCGAACGCGAACAGGTTGTAGGCGAACAGCGGCAGCACCGCGACCACGCCTGCCGCGAACGCCATCCCCAGCACGCGCCCACGCACGCCCCACGCCACATTGCGCGTCCGCCAGATCGCCCAAATGCCTATCGCGACGCCGCCGAGCGCCGCCGGAAACTCGATCACCACCGCCCAGCCGAGCGTCAGCCCCGCCATCAGCGGATAGCGCCAGCGCCCCAGATCGCGTGGAGAACTGGTGCCGCGCCACACCGCCCACGTCGCGATCAGCAGCAGCGCAGCGACGGGTGCGTGGCCGAGCATCGTCGTCGACCAGCCCCACACGATCGAGCCGAGCGCATAGGACAGAGCCGCGTACAGCCCCGCCGCCGGGCTGCCGGTGATGCCGGTCGCCATGTCGAGCAGCAGCACGCTGGCAAACGCGGTGAGGATCGCCACGCCGGTCGCCACCGCGAGTTCGACACGCAGCCGCATGAAGCGCGCGAGCTTGGGGTTGGTCGCGTCGATCACCTCGTCGCTCGACACGCCGCCGGTGAGCGTCTCCAGCCCCCACACCGCCGGCAGCGCCATCAGCGTCATGCCCGGCGCCTTGTCCATGTAGTAATGGTCGCCGAACTGCGCCTTGTCGATCGTCAGCGACTGATAGCGATCGATCTTCGCCTCGCCACGCTCGGCGATCGCGAACGCGCCGAACAGCCGCGTCGCGTTGTTGGGGTTCAGCTCCCACGAGCCGAACCACACGCACGACAGCCACACCAACGCGAACAGCGCGAGCGCGACGCCGTGCGGTCCGCGCACCATCGGCCGCGTCGCGACTGGCTCGATCGTCATATGCCCCCCGGCTGCGACGTTATTTGTCGATGGTCGTTTCGAGCACGCGCTGATCCTGCGCACGCTCCTTGTTGGTCGCGCGATTGATCTGCGACTGCTGGAGGAAGCAGCCCGTGCCGCCGCCCGGGCCGACATTGGTGCAACTGCCGATGCCGGTATCGCCGACATGATCGTTGGCGACGACCTTGGAAGCCCAGCTTTCGTTCTCCGGCGTCACCTTGAAGTCGCGCAGTTCCTTGGGGATGCGGAACTGCTCGCTCGCCGGGCGACGCACGCACACGACGACCTCGTTGCCGTCATTGTCGGTGGGGCATTTCTGCGTACCGTAGATCACCAGCGTGGGCACCTGCTTGCTCTGCGCGAACACCGGCGCGGGCGCGAGCGCCGCCACCGCGCCGAGCGCCATCGCCACAACCGAAAACTGCTTCTTCATCGCGTCACTCCCGAGACGGATTTTGCCGTCAGATACGTTTCGCCGCCGCGATCACCGCGCGGCAGCCGAGCCGGATCGCGCCGCTCAGCAGCGGATAGCCGGGCGCCTGCTCCGCGCCCGCCGCCAGCGCGGTCTCGCGGTGCTCGACCTCCTCGGCCTGGAAATCGAGGATCGCCGCCGACAGCTCAGGGTCGGACTCGCCCAGATCGACGAGCTGTTCGGCATAATGCGCGTCGATCTCGGTCTCGACCGCGGCGGTGCAGGCCATCGCCGCTTCCGGGCCGAGCGCCGCCGTCACCGCGCCCAACGTGAAACCGGCGACGTCCCAGAAGGGTTGCAGCAGCGTCGGGCGTACGCCGCGCCGCGCCATCATCGCGTCGAAAAAGACGCGGTGGCGCTCCTCCTGCCCCGCCATGCCCGCGATCGCGCGCGCGGCGGGGGTGCGATCGCCCATGATCGCGAGCTGCCCCGCATAGATGCGCGTCGCGCCATATTCGCCCGCCTGATCGACCCGCACCATCGAGCGCGAATCGCGCTTGCGGTCGCCCGGCTTCCAGCCGTTCGCGGCGCCCGTGCTCATCGCCGGCCCTTCGGCAGCAGAACGAGGATCACGATCGCGGCGGGGATCGAGATCAGCGCGTTGAACCCGGCAAGCGAGATGCCGAACAAAGTCCATTGCGGCACGTCGCAGCGCACCACCGGTGCCTTCATGATCCGCGCGAGCATATCGCTCGCCGAGCCGCCATGCCCCGACATGGTCGAGGAGCAAGCGGTGATCCCCTCCCACCAATGATATTCGACACCGGCATGATAGACGCCGATCACCCCGCTCGCGAAGATCGAAACGGCGGCCATTGCCACCAAAGCGCGGCGGAAGCGCGCATCCGGGAAGACGAAGGCGAACGCGCTCAGCAGGATCGCGACGATATGCGGATAACGCTGCCACCAGCACATCTCGCACGGGTAGAGCCCGCCGAGATACTGGAAGCCGAGCGCACCGCCGAACAAGGCGACGGGCACGATCAGCGCAAGCGCGCGGGCGAGATTGGTCCGGTCGGTCATGCCCGCCTCAACGCTTCGCCGCGACTTGCGGTGCCGCGCCCAGCCGGGCGAGCGTCTTCACCGCATAGTCGAGCTGGAAATCGTCGATGCCCTTGGCCTTCAGCTCGGCCGGGGTCGCGGCGAAGCGCGGATCGGGCTTGCTGTCGGATTCGAGCACCGAATCGTCGTTCTTGATCTCGTTGATGAGGTGGCGGCGCAGATCGTCCTCGCGGAACACCGGGCGCTTCTTGTAATCGGCGTCGGAGATCTGCGGCACCGGCACGTCGGGCTCGATCCCGCCTTCCTGCACCGAACGATCCGACGGCGTGTAATAGCGCGAGGTGGTGAGGCGCAGCGCCGCGTTGTCGCCCATGTCGATCACGGTCTGCACCGACCCCTTGCCGAACGACCGCTCGCCCATCACCAACGCGCGGTGGTGGTCCTGAAGCGCGCCCGCGACGATCTCCGACGCCGAGGCGGTGCCCGCGTTGGTCAGCACGATCACCGGCAGACCGTGCGAAGGATCGCCCTTGAAATAGCTCTCCGCATAGAAGGTCTCGACGTCCGAGCGGTCGCGCCCGCGCTGCGAGACGATCACGCCCGAGGACAGGAAATTGTCCGCCACCGCGACCGCTTCGTCGCGCAAGCCGCCGCCATTGTCGCGCAGATCGACCACCCAGCCGACCGGATCGTGGCCCAACTGCTTCTCGATGCCGACGATCGCGGCGTGGACCGCATCGCCGGTATGTTCGGAGAAGGTGTTGATGTTGATGATGCCGACATTGCCCTTCACCGACCATTTGACCGGCTTCTGGACGATCTGCTCGCGCACCATCGTCGCGACGATCGGATCGGACACGCCGGGGCGTTGCAGCGTCAGCGTGATCTTGCTGCCGGGCTTGCCCCGCATCTTCTGGATCGCATTGTCGAGCGTGTCGCCGAAGATCAGCTTGCCGTCGATGTGGGTGATATAGTCGCCCGACTTGATGCCCGCGCGCCAGCCCGGCGTATCCTCCTGCGGTGCGATCACCTTGACCGCGCCGTCCTCCATCGTGACGGTGAGGCCGAGCCCGCCGTAGCTGCCCGTCGTCTGGATGCGCAGATTGTCGTAATCGAGCCCGGTCTCGTAGCTGCTGTGCGGGTCGAGCGCGGCGAGCATGCCGTCGATCGCCCCCTTGACCAGCGTCTTGTCGTCGACCTTGTCGACATATTCCGCCTTCACGCGGTTGAACACGTCCATGAATACCGCGATCTCGCGATAGGTGCCGGTGTCGACCGCCGCCATCGCGCCGGTGCCGATCGGCACGATCGCGAGAACGGCCGCGATCGCGGTGGCTTGAAGCAGGGCACGCGGAAAAACACGGGACATCAGGCGGACATTTCCATCCATCGCAAATACAACGGTATTCATCGTAGCCGGGTTTGCGCGAGGATCAAAGCGCGCTCGCGGCTGAACGGGGGCTGAGCGATTTCCGCAAGCCGTCGCCCCGGCGTAGGCCGGGGCCGCCGGGTGTGGGCACCCGGATCGCCAGCCTATGCAGCGGCCCCGGCCTGCGCCGGGGCGACGGCTATCCGATCAACGGCACCATATCGACCGCGCGGTCGCGGCGGCGCAGTTCGACCGTCACCTGCGGATCGTCGCCCTTCGCAGCACTGCCGATGACGGCGCCCTGCGCGACCTGCGCGCCGACCACCACCGACGCCGCGCCGAGCCCCGACACCAACGTCGTCCACCCCCCGCCATGATCGAGAATGACGATCGTGCCATAGCTGCGGAACCGCCCGGCATAAGCGACCTTGCCTGCCGCCGGGGCGGTGACGTCCGCACTGGGCTGGGTCGCGAGTGTCAGCCCGCGCGAGCGCACGCCCGCGTCCGACAGTTCGCCCAGCCCCGTCACCACCTTGCCCGCCACCGGCAGCCGGTAGGGCGGCGACGCGGCAGGCCAGACCGGCGTGTCGAGCGTCGAGGCGACCTCGCCCGGGCGGGGCGGGCGCGGCAGCGGGCCGGGCAGCGCGGCGAGGCTGGTGCGCGTGCTCGCCTGATCGCCGAGCTTGCTCATCAGATCGACGATGTCGCGCGCGCGCTCGCCAAGCGCAATCGCGCGGTCCGATTCGAACAGGGCGTCGCGCCCCAACGCCTGCGACTTCATGCGGTGCTCCGCCTCCAGCCGGGTGAGCGCGAGCCGCTGCGCCTCCAGCCGGGTGCGGCTCTCGGCGAGCGCCGTGGCGGCGAGCGCGGCGCTCGCCTGCAACGCGCGCGTGCGGTCGAGATCGGTGCGCAAAGCGACGGTACGGGCGCGCACCACCGGCATCGCGCTTGCCAGCACCGCGCGGACATGGACGAGATCGTCGACCGAGCCGGGCTGGACAAGACTGATCATCGCCGGCCGCGCCGCCAAGGATTGCAGCGCCGCGATCAGCCGCGCGATCGGCCCCTGCTGCACCGCCAGCCGCGCGCGCTGATCGGCGAGCAGCCGCGCGGTGATCGCGCTGCGCGCCTGCCCCGCGGCGATATCGGCCTGCGCCTGCTGGACGCGCGCCGCCACCGCCGTCTCCTGCACGCGCGCCTGCGCCGCTTCGTCCTTCTCGTGCGCCGCGCGCGCCTCGAGCGCGGCCGAGCGCGCGGCGGCGGCGGCGGACTGCGCCTTGGCGTCTTCGAGCCGGCGGACCTGATCGGTCGGCGCGGTCTGCGCGGCGGCCACCGCCGCGATCAGCGAGACCGCACCTCCCACCATGATCCACCGCGCGCGCATCATCCCTCGCGGTGATACGGGTGGTTGGCGAGGATGCTGGTCGCGCGCCACAATTGCTCGGCGAGCATCGCGCGGGCGAGCAGGTGCGGCCAGGTCGCGCGCCCAAACGACAACAGCATGTCGGCGGTAGCACGCTGCGCATCGTCGAACCCGTCGGCCGCGCCGATCAGGAAGCGCGTCTCGCGAACCCCGCCGTCGCGCCATTTCTCCAGCCGCCCGGCAAACTCGCGCGAGCCGAGCACCTCGCCGGTCTCATCGAGCATCACGATGCGCGTGCCGGGCTCGACCGGGGGCATCTTGCCGCCGGTGTCGGGCAGCTCGGTCATGCGGAACGGCCAAGCGAGCCGCTTGGCATAGCGCTCGACCAGTTCGGCCTCGGGCCCGCGCCCGATCCGTCCGCGCGCGACGATGTGGAGGAGCATGACAGGGCCTCAATCCGCGTCCGTTCTCCCGCGAAAGCGGGAGTCCAGAGCCACAGGCGCCGCGTGTGCGGCACTGGACTCCCGCTTGCGCGGGAGAACAGCATATCGAACCGTCGTTCAGGCGCCGAGCGGAGCGCCCGGCGCGGCCGGCGGCGTCGGCGCGTCGCCGAACGCCCACATCCGCTCCAGATTGTAGAAGCTGCGCACTTCCGGGCGGAACAGGTGGACGATCACGTCGCCCGCGTCGATCAGCACCCAGTCGGCGGTGGGCAACCCCTCGATCCGCGCGACGCGGCCGAGTTCGGCCTTGATCTTCTCGACCAGCTTCTGCGCCATCGAGGCGACCTGACGGGTCGAACGCCCGCTCGCGATCACCATGTGATCGGCGATGGTCGATTTGCCCGCCAGCGGGATCGAGATCGTCTCGACCGCCTGATCGTCGTCGAGCGAGGCGAGGACGAGCTTGTGCAGCGCCTCGACCTCATCGGGTTCGGACGCGCGATAGGATGGGGAAGCAGAGGCCAAGGTGGTTCCTATGATGCGGTGGAGGTTCCGTCAGGCGCGCCCGCGTGCGGCGCCTGAGGCTCGGCAAAACGAAGCTGCCAGGCGGGATCGGCTGCACGCAGCCGGGTCGCCGAGGTCGGGTCGAGACGGAAGCGCAACAGCACGAGTGCCGGCAATCTCCACTTCGTCCAGCTCTTTGCCTGGCGTGCGGGCCGGATCGCGCGCCGCAGCCAACCCATCGCGGGGGCCGCGTAGGCACTGTCGTCATAGCCCGGTCTGGCGATAACTGCAATCGGAACCTCGCGCGCGATCCGCCGCCAGCCGCGCCACTGGTCGAACTGGGCGAGATTGTCGCCGCCCATCAGCCAGATGAACTGCACTTTGGGGAAGCGCCGCCGCAGCGCGACGATGGTATCGACGGTGTAGCGCGTGCCGAGCCGCACCTCGAGATCGCTCACCCGGATCGGCGCATGCCGAGCCACCTTCCGCGCCGAGGCGAGCCGCACCGCCAACGGCGCCATGTCGCCCCGCGCCTCCTTGAGGGGGTTGCCGGGCGACACCAGCCACCACACCTCGTCCAGCCCCAGCGCGTGCATCGCCGCGAGGCTGATCGCGCGGTGCCCTTTGTGCGCCGGGTTGAACGACCCGCCGAGGATGCCGACGCGGGTCACAACTCTGCCTCGACCTGCCCGAGCCAGTCCTCGCGACCATGCCGAAGCCGCACGATCTCGACCCGGCCGCCGTCCCGCAGACGGTAGATGACGAGATAGGGCGTACCGCGAACGCCGATCACCCGGAACGGCTCGTGCACGGCGCGGCCGATGCGGGGATAGTCGAGCAGACGACTCGTGACGCGGTGGATCGCGCGCAGCGTCTCCGATGCAGCGTCTGGATAGTCCCGCAAGTGAAGCTCGATCGTCTGAAGATCACGATGCGACGACGGCGACCAGATCAGGTCCGGCATCTTGCCTCGTGCCGGGCGATCATTGCGTCGAGTTCAGCCATCACCACCGCGTGGGGAATACCCTCGCCCCGGTCGAGTTCATCGATTCCTTCCTGCACGAAGGCAAGGAACTCCGATTCCCGTCGCGCCGCCTCGCGCACAGCCTGCGCGACAAACTTCGACCGGCTCTGGCCCCGGGCAGCGGTGACACGGTCGATCATGTCGAGCGTATCGGCATCCAGACGCGTCGTGACGACGGAAGTCTTGCTCATGCTTCGGATGTATACATCCGAAGCATTGCCATCAAGGCCGCACCTGCCCGGTGCCCCGCCCGATCCATTTGTACGTCGTCAGCCCCTCCAGCGCGACCGGCCCGCGCGCATGCAGGCGACCGGTGGCGATGCCGATCTCCGCGCCCAGACCGAACTCGCCGCCGTCGGCGAACTGTGTGGAGGCATTCCACAGCACGATCGCGCTGTCGACAGCAGCGAGGAAGCGCTCCGCGACGGCGGCGTCCTCGGCGATGATCGCGTCGGTGTGGTGCGACCCGTGGCGGGCGATGTGCGCGATCGCCGCATCGAGCCCGTCGACGAACGTCGCCGATGCGATCGCTTCGAGATATTCGGTGTCCCAGTCGGCCTCGTCTGCCGGTGCGAGCCCGGGGATCAGCTCGTGAAGCGAGCCGCCCGCACGCACCTCGCAGCCCGCCGCCGACAGCGCGGCGACCAGCGCCTCGGCGTGGTCGTAGCCGCGATCGATCAGCAGCGTCTCCATCGCACCGCAGACGCCGGTGCGGCGCATCTTGGCGTTGACGACGATCCGCTCCGCCATCGCCTGATCGGCGGAGGCGTGGACGAAGATGTGGTTGATCCCGTCGAGATGCGCGAGCACCGGCACCCGCGCCTCGGCCTGGACGCGCGCGACGAGGCTCTTGCCGCCGCGCGGCACGATCATGTCGATCAACCCCTCCGCCGTCAGCATCGCGCCGACCACGGCGCGATCCGTCACGGGCACGAGTTGCGCCGCATCGGCGGGCAGGCCGCTTTCGGTGAGCCCGGCCGCGAAGATCGCGTGGATCGCGCGGTTGCTCTCGATCGCTTCGGAACCACCGCGCAGGATGACGGCATTGCCCGAGGCGATGCACAAAGCCGCCGCGTCGGCGGTGACGTTGGGCCGGCTCTCGTAGATGATGCCGATCACCCCGATCGGCACGCGTACCCGCGACAGTGCGAGGCCATTGGGCCGCTCGGCGCTGTCGATCACGCCGCCGACCGGATCGGCGAGCCCCGCCACCGCCGCGACGCCGTCGGCCATGCCCGCGATCCGCTTCGCATCGAGCCGCAACCGGTCGAGCATCGCGTTCGACAGCCCCGCCGCCTCGGCGCGCGCCATGTCGCGGGCGTTGGCCGCCTCGATCTCCGCGCTGCCCGCGCGCAGCAGCTCGGCGATGCGGCGCAGCGCAGCCTGCTTGGTCGCGCTCGGCGCGGCGGCGAGCGTGGTGGCGGCGGTACGGGCGCGGGCGCCGAGATCGGCCACCAGCGTCTTCGGAATGGAGGTCTGTTCGGTCATGACGGCGGCGGTGCTATCACGACACCGCCCGGCTGTGAACCGCGACGGCTTCACCCGCCCCGCCGTGCCGGTTAAGCGGGGGCGGCAACGGCGACGGGACAGCGCATGATTATCGGTATCGATCTCGGCACCACCAACAGCGCGTGCGCGGTGTGGAAGGATGGCGCGGCGACGCTGATCCCCAACCGACTTGGGCAGACGCTCACTCCGTCCGCCGTCAGCATCGATGCGGATGGCGCGGTGCTGGTCGGGGTCGCCGCGCGCGACCGGCAGGCGAGCCACCCGGACGCGACCGTCACCGCGTTCAAGCGCTATATGGGCACCAGGCGCACCACCCGGCTCGGCGGGCGCGATTACAGCGCGGAGGAACTGTCCGCGCTGGTGCTGCGCAGCCTGAAGGAAGATGCCGAGACGTTCCTGGGCGAACCCGTCACCGAGGCGGTCATCACCGTGCCGGCCTATTTCAACGATCAGCAGCGCAAGGCCACCCACCGCGCGGGCGAACTGGCGGGCCTCAGGGTCGAGCGGCTCATCAACGAACCCACCGCCGCCGCGCTCGCCTATGGCATCCACAATCTCGATGCGGAGGCGCGCTTCTTCGTGTTCGATCTTGGCGGCGGCACGTTCGACGTGTCGATCGTCGAGATTTTCGAAGGGATCATCGAGGTGCGCGCCTCGACCGGCGACAACCAGCTCGGCGGCGAGGATTTTAACGAGGTGCTGATCGCGTTGATGCGCGAGCGTTTCGCCAAGGAATGGGGTGAGGCGGGGCGTGAGGACCGGCTCTACCAGCGCTTACGCGAACAGGCCGAGCGCACGCGCCGCGCGCTGAGCGGAGCGGCCTCCGCGACCATGCGCGTGGTGTGGCAGGACACCGCTTTTGAGATGGAGATCGACGCCGCCACCTTCGAGGCGCAGGCCGCCCCGCTGGTCGAGCGCCTGCGCGATCCGGTGCTGCGCGCGCTGCGCGACAGCAACCTGCGGCCCGAGGCACTGTCCGACATCATCTTGATCGGCGGGGCGACGCGGATGCCGCCGGTGCGGCGCGCGGTCGCGCGGATGTTCGGGCGCTTCCCCAATGCGACGATCAACCCGGACGAGGCGGTCGCGCTCGGCGCCGCCGTGCAGGCCGGATTGAAGGCGCGCGACGCCGCGCTCAAGGAAGTCGTCGTCACCGACGTGTGCCCCTATTCGCTCGGCGTCAACGTCAGCCGGCCGCTGCCGGGCGGCGGGTTCGAACACGGCATCTTCGCGCCCGTGCTCGAACGCAATACCGTGATCCCGGCCAGCCGCGTGCACGGTTTCCAGACGCTCGCCGACAATCAGGCCGAGGTCGTGTTCGGCATCTATCAGGGCGAAGCGCGGCTGGTGCGCGACAATGTCGAGATCGGCAAGACCAAGGTGAAGGTGCCGCGCGGCCCCGCCGGGCAACGCATGGAGGTGCGCTTCTCCTACGATGTCAGCGGGCTGCTCGAAGTCGACATCGTGGTGGAGCAGACCGGCGAGCGCACCAGCCTCGTCATCAACGACGAGTCGGTCGGCGACGACGCCCGGATCGCCGAGCGCCGCGCGCTGCTCGCCGGGCTCAAGACGCATCCGCGCGACGAGGAGCGCAATCGCGCGGCGCTGGCGCGCGGCGAGAAATGTTTCGAGAACTTCCTCGGCGACGATCGCGCAGCGGTCGATCACCTGATCGCCGTGTTCCAGCAGGCGCTCGACCGGCAGGATCCGCGCGAGGCCGAACAGGCGCGCGAGGCCTTCCACGCAGCACTCGACCGGCTCGAGGGCGAGCGCTTCCTGTGAGCATCTGGAGCGTCATCGGCGTGGCGCCCGGGAGCGACCGCGACACGATCCGGCGCGGCTATGCGCGGCAGTTGCGCGCGACCAACCCCGAGGACGATCCCGAAGGCTTCAAGCAGCTCCGCGCCGCCTATGAAACCGCGCTCGCCTACGCCGACAGCGCGGCGGCATGGGCCGACGACGATGATGACGAGGATGCGCCGGAGGGCGCGGTGTCGCTGACGTTCAGCGAAGCCGAACTGTTCAGCATCGTCGGGCAAGCCGAAGACGGCGAACCGGCACCCCCCGCTCCCCGCTTCCACAGCGCCCCGTCCGAGGAAGCCGCCGACGCCCCGCCGCCGGACGACCTCGCGGGCATCTTCGCCGAACGCGATGCCGAGATCGCGCGGCTCAACGATCTGCTTGGCGCGCTCGATCGGGGGTTGCGTGGGCCGTGGACCAGCGACGCCGCCGTGCGCGAGACGTTGGCGGCCATCCTCGCGCTGCCGGTGATGGGTGAGATCACCGTCCATGCCGACGTCGAACGGATCGTCGCCGAGCTTCTTGCCGACACGATCCCGCGCAGCGATGCGGTGCTGCTCGAAGCCGCGACCGCGTTCGGTTGGTCGGAGGAACGGCGCGGCGCGGCAGCGTACCCGGTCGCGGCGGTGCTCGCGCGGCTCGACGAATGGCGGCTGATCGCGACGATCGACCGTGACAGGCACCCGCTCCGCCCCGCGTGGCGCAGCCTCACGCGGCCACCGGGCCGCTCTTGGCTGTGGCGGCTCGCCGCGCTGCGACCGGGGCTGGAGAGCGGCGTCGCCACCTTGCTCGGCGCGCGCGGGCCGATCGCGCCGGGGCTGGCCTATTCGTTCAAGGCCGAGTCGGTGGCCCGCTGGCAGCGCCTGCTCGCCCGGCCGCACTGGACGCTCGGCATGTTCGCCGCGATTCCGGCGGCACTTCTGCTCAGCCTCATGCTCGCAGACGGGTTCGACGGATTCGCGCCCGGTTTATACCCGTGGGCGAACTGGGCGATCGATCTCGCCATCCTGCTCAGCCCGATCGCGCCGTATCTCGCGCGCCGGTGGCGAATGCATTGGGCCGAGCGGCCGCACCCCGAGTGGCTGGCGGACGGCTGGCCGATCGGACCGGCGGTGGTACTGGCGGGAGCGATCCTGCTGCCGACATCGCAGGCGGCGCTGTTCGGCCTCTCGCTCGCGACCGGGCTCGCGTGGGTTTGGATGGCGGTGGCGGGCGGCTCCGCCACGATCGAGGCGGTGCGCGCGCGGCTGGTCGCGAGCATCATCCCCGGCATCGGCGGTGCGCTGTTCGGGGGCGGCTGGGCGGTCGCGACGCTCGATCCGATCCACCGTGGCGCGCTCGCCCTGGTGTTCGCGCTGGGCGCGACGATCCTGTTCGGGCCGCTGACGCAGGCCGGCGCGCTGCTTGCCCGCGTGCCGCGCTGGCGCGCCGGGTTCGCGGTGCCGGCGGTGCTGGCGCTCGCCGCGATCAGCTACGGCGCGGCGCAGTTGCTCGGCATCGCGGCCGCACCGTTCTACGCGGCGGCGCTGACGCTGGTGGGCGGTCTGCTGATCGTCGCGGCGGCGCAGATCGCCGGGGTGCGCGGCAACCGCGAGCATCTCGCGCTGCGCCTGCTCAAGATGGCGCTGGTCGCCTGGTTCGTGTTCGCCGCGATCGTTTCGCTTGATGACCGGCCCGCATCGATCGTGGTGCCCGCAGACGCGCCCGCTGTGCCGATGACCTGACGCGCGCCGCTTTTGCGGCTAGGGCGGCGCGATGACGACACACACCTACGACGCGATCATCCTCGGCGCTGGCGCGGCCGGGCTGATGTGCGCGGCCACCGCCGGGCAACGCGGGGCACGCGTGCTGCTGATCGACCATGCCGATGCGGTGGGCAAGAAGATCCTGATCTCGGGCGGGGGGCGGTGCAATTTCACCAACCTCCACACCGCGCCCGACCGCTACCTCTCGGCCAACCCGCATTTCGCCAAATCGGCGCTGGGGCGCTATACGGCGGCCGACTTCCTCGCGCTGGTCGAGGCCTATGGCATCGCCTGGCACGAGAAGACGCTCGGGCAATTGTTCTGCGACGGTTCGGCCAAGCAGATCGTCGCGATGTTGCAGGAGGAGTGCGACAAGGCGCACGTCACGCAATGGCTAGGCGAGCCGATCGGCGAGATCGGCCACGCCGATGGCCGCTACAACGTCCGCATCGGCACGCGCACCGCGACCGCGCCGGCGCTGGTGATCGCGACCGGCGGCCCGTCCATCCCGCAGATGGGCGCGACCGGCTTCGCCTATGATCTGGCGCGGCGCTTCGGGCTGAAGGTGGTCGAGCCGCGCCCCGCGTTGGTGCCGCTGACGCTGGGCGGCGAGGAGACCCTGTTCCGCACGCTGTCGGGGGTGGCGACCGAAGTTATCGCCAAAGCCGGCAAGACCGTTTTCCGCGAGGCGGCACTGTTCACGCACAAGGGGCTGTCCGGCCCGGCGATCCTGCAAATCTCCTCCTATTGGCGGCATGGCGAGAGCGTCGGCATCGACTTCCTGCCCGCGCTGGCGAGCGGCTGGCTGGTCGCCGCCAAGCACGCCCGCCCGCGCGCGACGCTGTACGGCACGCTCGACAATCATCTGCCCGCGCGGCTCGCGGTGACGCTCGCCGACCGGCTCGATCTCGACGGCGAACTCGGCACCTTCACCGACAAGCGCGTCGCCGAGGCCGAACGGCAGCTCGCCGACTGGCGCTTCGCCCCCAACGGCACCGAAGGCTTCGCCAAGGCCGAGGTGACGGCGGGCGGCATCTCCACCGCAGACCTCTCCTCCAAGACGATGGCGGCGAAGAAGGCGCCCGGGCTCTATGCGATCGGCGAGGCGGTGGATGTGACCGGCTGGCTCGGCGGATATAACTTCCAATGGGCCTGGGCGAGCGGCTGGGCCGCCGGGCTGGCGATCGCGGAGAGCGTCTAGAGCGGTTTTCGATCAGTCTGCATCGTAGCCGCAGGCGGCGAAGTAGTTGGCACATTCCTGGGGCGAGTAGAGATCGAGGATGCGACCGATGGCGTTCCATAGGCCATGGACGGTCCGCTCGGCCGCTTTTCGCAGGTGCGCCTTCAGCTTGGAGAAGGCCTGCTCGATCGGGTTGAAGTCTGGGCTGTAGGGCGGGAGGAAGAGGAGCGTTGCGCCAACGCTTTCGATGGCGGCTCGCACGGCCGGCGCCTTGTGGCTCGACAGGTTGTCCATCACGACCACGTCACCGCGGCCGAGTTCCGGCACGAGCACGCGCGTGACGTAGGTGAGGAACGCATCGGCGTTCATTGGTCCGTCGAGCACCCAGGGTGCTACCATGCCCGTGCGGCGCAGGCCGGCGACGAAGGTCGTGGTCTTCCAATGTCCGAAGGGGGTGCCGGCGCGCAAGCGCTGGCCCCGCCGGCAGCGACCATGGCGCCGCGCCATGTTGGTAGACGCCCAGGTCTCGTCGATGAAGACCAGCTTGTCGGGGTCGAGATCGAGCTGGCCCTCGAACCACTCCTCGCGACGCTTCAGGACGTCGGGACGATCTTGCTCCGTCGCGTGGCCGGTCTTTTTTTGCGCGTGATCCCGTGGCGGGCGAAGAAGCGCCAGAGCGTGGCGATGCTGACGCTCACGCCACGCTCGGCCAGCATCCCACGAAGCTCTGCCAGCGTCGGATCCGGCTGCTGCTCGATCGCCTCCAGAATGAAGGCGGCATGGTCCTCAATCTTGGGACTTCGGCGATCACCGCCCTGCGGCTTGGCCGCCGGCGTGCCATGAGCGAGCACCAGCTGTCGCCAGCGGATCGCGCTTGCCGCGCTGACGCCGAACCGCTCTGCCGCCTGCCGGCAAGACACCCCGCTTTCGACAGCAGCGATGACACGATCCCGAAGATCACGCGATAACGCTCGGCCCATCCATCCCGGCCTCCTTCGCCAGCACGGATCGTGAATCAGAAAACGGGTGCCGTGTGAATCCCCAACGATTCAGCCCCGACGAAAACCGCTCTAGCCCGCGCATCCCGACCGACGTCGCTCGCTACGGGCGGTCGTTTACTCCGCAGCCACCATCGCCGGTCCGCGCGGGTGGCGCGGGCGCGCCGCCGCGCGCGTGCCGCTGTAGAACAGGCTCAGCACGGCTGAACGCTCGACCAGCGCGGCGATCGCGAGCGTCGTCGCCAGCGTGCCACTCGCGACAGCCACGAAGCCGATCGCGGGCGGCGTGCCGATCCGGTCGACGATCAGCGCCAGCCACACGATCACCGGCACATGGAACAGATACACCACGAACGACCCGCGCACGAGCCGGTCGGTGACGGGGCTCGGCCGGTCGAACCATTCCCGCGCGATCGCCACCACCACCTGCGTCGTCAGGATCGCGGTGAACGCCCCCACGAAGCGGTACAGCGGCGGCCAGCTCTGGTTGTAGAGCGCCAGCGATGCCGCCAGCGCCGCGACCGCCAGCAGGGCGACGGCAACCCGCCCGCGCCCCATCGCCGCCAGCGTGGCTGGCGCGCGCTGCAAGGCGAACCCCATCACGAACCACGGCAGCGCACCGAGCAGATCGTCGATGCGCAGGATCTCCTGCGGCAGCGTGGTGTTGAGATGCGCGGTGTAGAACAGCTCGATCGTCACCGCCTCGAACAGCCCGACCACCACGCCGAGCCCGAGCAGCAGCGCCAGCGGGTGCGCCGCGCACCACGCGTCGATTCGCGCGGGCACCCCGGCTGCGCGGAACGGGGGCCGCACATGCGCGAGCAGTGCCGCCGCGCCGCACAGATACAGCAGCACGACGATGAACCACAGGTGCCGCACCCAATATCCGCCCGAGGTGAGCGACAAGTGCCGGAACGACGCCAACGCCTCCGGCAGGGCGAAGTTGGACAGTTCGCAGCCGATGTTGAGCACCGGGATGATGGTGACGAGACTGGCGAGCAACGGAATGCCAAGCCGCGTCAGCCGCCCGCGAAACCAGGTCCGCGGCGGATATCGGGTGAGGCTCAGCGCGGCGAAATAGCCGGCGACCAGGAAGAAGGCCGGCATGCGGAACAGGTGGATCGCCTCCGCCACGTAATCGAGCACCGGCGAATGGTGCCGGGTCGCGACGATCCACCCGCCGGCCTGAAAGGCGAGCGCCGAATGATAGGGGATGCCGAGCAGCATCAACGCCGCGCGCAACGTGTCCCAATAATGCTGGCGCGCGCTCGGGCGGCGGGCTGATGCTGCGTCCATATGCCAGGATAACGGCAGTTCGGCTGAATGGCTCCCGAATGCGCACGCGGGAAACGCGTGCTTTCGCGCGGTTTGTCTGCTATGCGACCCCGCTCATCGCGCGACTGGCGCGTCCAGCATTCGGAAAATCATGCCCTTTACCCATCTTCCCGCGCTTCTTGGCGAAGCGCTCACCGCGCGTGGTTATGCCGCGCCGACCCCCGTTCAGGCCGCCGTCATCGCGCCGGAAGCCGATGGCCGCGACCTGATCGTCTCCGCGCAGACCGGCTCGGGCAAGACCGTCGCCTTCGGGCTCGCCATCGCGCCGCAGCTGCTGGGCGAAGACGGCACGCTGCCGCCCGCCCGCGCGCCGCTCGCGCTCGCCATCGCACCGACTCGCGAACTGGCGCTCCAGGTCAGCCGCGAACTCGAATGGCTTTACGGCAAGGCCGGTGCGCGCATTTCGACCTGCGTCGGCGGCATGGACGCCTCGCGCGAGCGCCGCAGCCTCGCGCACGGCGCGCACATCGTCGTCGGCACGCCCGGGCGCCTGCGCGACCATATCGAACGCGGCGCGCTCGACCTGTCCCAGCTCAAGGCGGCGATCCTCGACGAAGCCGACGAGATGCTCGACATGGGCTTCCGCGAGGATCTCGAACAGATCCTCGACGCAACGCCGGACGACCGCCGCACCCTGCTGTTCTCGGCGACGATGCCCAAGTCGATCGTCGCGCTCGCCAAGCGCTACCAGAAGGACGCTTTGCGCATCACCACCGTGGGCGAGGATCGCGGCCACGGCGACATCAGCTATCAGGCGGTCACCGTCGCGCCGGCCGACATCGAGAATGCGGTCGTCAACCTGCTGCGCCTCCACGAAGCGGAAACGGCGATCCTGTTCTGCGCGACGCGCGACAACGTCCGCCACCTCCACGCCGGGCTGATCGAGCGCGGTTTCTCGGCCGTGGCGCTGTCGGGCGAGCATAGCCAGAACGAGCGCAACGCCGCCTTGCAGGCGCTGCGCGACCAGCGTGCGCGCGTCTGCGTCGCCACCGACGTGGCGGCGCGCGGTATTGACCTTCCCACCGTCACGCTCGTCATCCATGTCGAGCTGCCGCGCGATGCCGAGACGCTCCAGCACCGTTCGGGCCGCACCGGCCGCGCGGGCAAGAAGGGCACCGCCGTGCTGATCGTGCCGTACCAGCGCAAGCGCCGCGTCGAGATGATGCTGCGCGGCGCGCGCATCGCGGTCGAATGGCTGCCGGTGCCGAGCGTGGACGACATCCGCAAGGCCGACCGCGAGCGGCTGATGACGCAACTGCTCGAACCCATAGAGGTCGATGAGGACGATCGCGCGCTCGCCGCCAAGCTGCTCGAGCAGAAGACTCCAGAGGAGATCGCCGCCGCACTGGTCCGCAGCTTCCGCGCGCGCATGCCAGCACCCGAGGAGATGCTGGCCGAAGGTCCGGCCGAACGCACGCCCGGCAAGGAGCATCACCGCGACGGCTTCGACGACGTGGTGTGGTTCCGCATGGACATCGGCCGCCGCCAGAACGCCGATCCGCGCTGGATCCTGCCGCTGATCTGCCGGCGCGGGCACATCACCAAGAACGAGGTCGGCGCGATTCGCATCGCCCCGAACGAGACCGCGTTCCAGATCCCGCGCGCGCTGGCGGGCAAGTTCCTCGCCTCGGTCAAGCGTACCGCGGGCGAGGAGGCGGAGGGCAACGTCCAGTTCGAACAGCTCGGCAGCGCGCCCGAACAGGCACCGCGCGGGCCGCGCCGCGCTAACGGTCCGGCACCTGTTCGCCACGCCGCCCGCCCGACCCTACGCAAGCGCCCGCAGCGTTAACCAACGCGTGCGGGCGGCGTCTTGCAATTGCGCCAAAGCACACTAGCGCCGCCCCCGCGCCGACGCTAAGCGACTCCTCATGCTGGCACCCAAACCCAAAGACTGGATCATGGCGATCGCCCCCTACGTACCGGGGCGATCGTCGGTCGATGGCGGCGCGAAGGCCGTCAAGCTCTCCTCCAACGAGAATGCACTCGGCACCAGCCCCAAGGCGGTCGCGGCGTTTGCGGCGCACAGCGGCGACCTCGCCCGCTACCCCGACGCCAGCGCGAGCGAGCTGCGCGCGGCGATCGGCGCGAAATACGATCTTGATCCCGATCGGATCATCTACGGCACCGGATCGGACGAAATCCTCCACCTGATCGCCGGCGCCTATGCGGGCCAGGGCGACGAGGTGATCCACGTCCGCTACGGCTTCGCGGTGTACGAGATCGCGACCCGCCGGGTCGGCGCGCTGCCGGTGATCGCACGCGACAAGGATTATGCGACCGACGTCGACGCGATCCTCGCCTGCATGACCAGCAAGACGCGAATCGTCTTCCTCGCCAATCCCAACAACCCCACCGGTACGTTCACGCCGCGTGGCGAGATCGCCCGCCTGCACGCCAACCTGCCCAACCGGGTGATGCTGGTGATCGACCAGGCCTATGCCGAATTCCTCGAGGCGGAGGACGACGACGGAGCGCTGGAGCTGGCGAAACACGCCTCGAACGTGATCGTGACGCGCACCTTCTCCAAGATCCACGGCCTTGCCGCCGAACGGATCGGCTGGGGCTATGGCTCGGCCGAAGCGGTGGCGGCGATGCACCGCATCCGCGCGCCGTTCTGCTGCACGATCGCCGGCCAGGCCGCTGCGATCGCGGCGGTGCAGGACGACGACTGGATGGCCAAGACGCGCGAGCACAACCGCGTGTGGCGCGCCTGGCTGACCGAGGAGATCGGCAAGCTGAGCGCGGCCAGCCTGCGCGTCGTGCCGAGCGAGGCGAACTTCCTGCTCGTGCTGTTCGAAGGCGCGCTGACGGCCGAGGTCGCCTACAACCAGTTGATGGAGCGCGGTTACATCGTGCGCTGGTTGCCCGGACAGGGGCTGGCGAATGGCCTCCGCATCACCATCGGCACCGAAGACGAGACGCGCGGCCTCGCGGCGGCGCTGCGGGATATCGTCGCGGGGGTGTAACCCGACCGGCTGGCACAGGCGCCGTCTAAGTGCGTGGGCCACATACCGATGCGCGCGGGATGCCCGGCACCAAGGGTGAGCGCGCAACAGCTCTCTGCCAAGGACGGGCCGTACTGGCGGCCCGGCCTGCGCCGGGCAATGCTTAGCCGACCGCGCGTTCGGTGCGGTTCCGGCCCAGCGCCTTGGCGCGGTACAGTGCCTCGTCGGCGCGGCTGAACAGCGCATCGATGGTCAGGTCTCGGCGCAGCGGCATCACCCCCGCGCTCATCGTGATCGAGAAGCAATCCTCGCCGGCGGGAATGTCCGTCTCCGCCAGCGTGTCGCGCAGCCGGTCGCAGATCGCCACCGCCGCCTGAGCCCCGCGCCCGGCGAACAACACCCCGAACTCCTCGCCGCCGATCCGACCGACCGCGTCGTCGGGGCGAAGGTTGGCGCGCAGCAGATCGGCGAGGGCGAGCAGCGCCGCGTCGCCGGTGGCATGGCCGTACAGATCGTTGACGAGCTTGAAATGGTCGAGATCGATCAGCGCGAGCGTGCCCGGCGGATCGTCGCCGCGCAGCCGTTCCTCGATGCGGCGGCGGAACGCACCGCGGTTGAGCAGCCCGGTCAGCGGATCGGTCGCGGCGGCGCGTTCCAGTTCCGCCTCGCGGCGCTTGTGCCCGCCCATGTCGCGGATGATCGAGACGATCGCGGTCGGTTTGCCCGCCCGGTCGACCACCACGCGGCTGTGCGATTCGAACCAGCCGACCACCCCGTCCGCGCGGGTGGCGCGGAACTCGAGCGCATAGGTCCGCTCGGGCGTGGTAAGACCGGCGCGATACACCGCGCGCACCCGCTCGCGGTCCTCGGCGTAGATCAGGTCGATCATGCTGCGCCCGATCAGCGTCTCGGGATCGTACAGCCCGATCTCGCGGATCGAGGGCGAGGCGAAGCGCACCGTGCCGTCGGGATCGAGCGTGAGCATGATGTCGGTGGCATTGTCGGCGAGCAGGCGGTAGCGCGCCTCGTTCTCCGCCAGCGCGTGGACCAGCCCCTCGCGCTGCGCCAGCAACGCGGCGATCGGCAGCGCGGTGACGAACAGCGCGGCAAGATAGAATTGGAAGAATTGCAGCCGCTCGGCCGCGTCGCCGTCGACCAGCATCACCGGCCCACGTCCGGCGAGCGTCAGCGCGCCGCCGATCGCGGCGACGATCGCCACGCTGGCGGCGGCACCCGCGCGCTGCAACGCGAAGGTTGCGATCACCACCGGCAGCACCGGCAGGAACAGCAGCGGCAAGTCGCTCTGCCAGAAGGTGGCGATGCTGGTGCCGGCAACGAGCAGCGCGACGCCCGCTGCAATCGCCACGCCGTGCGGACGCGCCAGCGGCGCCCATGCGCCCTCGTCGCGCCGCATCACCAGCGCGAGCGGCGTACCGATCAACAGCCCGAGGCCGTGGCCGATGATCCAGTCGAACCACAGCGACAGAAACGCGTGGTGATAGGTCGCCACGCCAAGCGCCGCGCCGGGCAGGCCGCACAGGATCGCGGCGAGGAGGCAGGCCGCCACGAACAGCGGCACCGTGCCGATGCTGCGGAACAGGGTGGCATTGACCCGCCAGTGCCACAGCAAAGCGGCGGCGAGGAAGGCTTCGCCGACATCGACCAGCGCGAACGGCATCGCGATCGGTTTCCAGCCGACCACCGCGAACACCACCCCGACCATGCCGAGCCAGGCCGCGACCGCAAGCGGCAGCCAGCGTCTTGGCGGCGTCCTGCACAGGATCGCCAGCAGCGGGCCGTTGGCCAGCCAGATCAGCGCGATGCCGTTGTTCAACCGGGTCAGCAACGCCGCCGCCGCGGTCAACGCCGCATAGAGCGCGAACGTCCAGAAGACGGACATGCCCGTCGCGCGCTGATCCCGGAGTGCCATGCGCCCGCGATAGCGCAAGAGGCTTAACGTCGCGTTTCGCTTGACCCGAGTGCGGGCGGGCGAAGACCTCAGCCGGTGCGCGCGGGCGTGTTGACGCCCATGCTCTGCAGATAGCGCTTCACGTTGCGCGCGGCCTGGCGCAGGCGCTGCTCGTTCTCGACCATCGCGATGCGCACGAACCCCTCGCCGTTCTCGCCATAGCCGACACCGGGCGCGACCGCGACCTTGGCGTGGCTGAGCAACTGCTTGGAGAATTCGAGGCTGCCGAGATGCTGGAGCGCGGGCGGCAGCGGCGCCCAGGCGAACATGCTGGCAGCCGGGCTCGGGATGTCCCAGCCGGCGCGCGCGAAGCTCTCGACCAGCACGTCGCGACGCTTGTGGTACAGCACGCGGTTGGCCTCGACGATATCCTGCGGGCCGTTGAGCGCGGCGCACGCCGCCGCCTGGATCGGCGTGAACGCGCCGTAATCGAGGTACGACTTCACCCGCGTCATCGCCGCGATCAGCGTCTTGTTACCGACTGCGAAACCGATCCGCCAGCCCGCCATCGAATAGGTCTTCGAAAGCGAGGTAAATTCGATCGCGACGTCCTTCGCGCCCTTGACCTGAAGGATCGAGACGGTCGGCTTGCCGTCGTAATAGAGTTCCGAATAGGCGAGATCGGAGATGATCCAGACGCGGTTCTCCTTCGCCCACGCCACCAGCCGCTCGTAGAAGGCGAGGTCGACCGTCTCGGCGGTCGGGTTCGACGGATAGTTGACGACCAGGATCGACGGGCGCGGCACGGTGAACGCCATCGCGCGCTCCAGCGCCTCGAAATAGTGTTCGTCGGGCGTGGTCGGCACCGCGCGGATCGTCGCGCCGGCGATGATGAAGCCGAACGTGTGGATCGGGTAGGACGGATTGGGCGCGAGCACGACGTCGCCCGGCGCGGTGATCGCGGTGGCGAGGCTGGCGAGCCCCTCCTTCGACCCCATCGTCACCACGACCTCGCTCTCGGGATCGACCTCGACCCCGAAGCGGCGGCCGTAATAGTTCGCCTGCGCGCGCCTGAGCCCGGGAATGCCCTTCGACTGCGAATAGCCGTGCGCGTCGGGCTTGCTCGCCACTTCGCACAATTTGGCGATGACGTGCGGCGGCGGCGGCAGATCGGGATTGCCCATGCCGAGATCGATGATGTCCTCGCCGCCCGCGCGCGCTTCCGCTCGCATCGCGTTCACTTCCGCGATGACATAGGGCGGCAGGCGCTTCATGCGGTAGAATTCGTCGGACACGGCTCTTTCCCAAAGGGTTCGCAAAGGTGCGAGCGGGCGCATATAGAACCCGAATTGCCGCGGGCGAAAGCAAAACCCGCACCGGTAGATGGCGAGAGGAGTGTGCGCGTGAGCGATACCGACACCAGGAGCAAAGCCACCGCGCCGGCGATGCCGAGCCTGGAAGACATGCAGCAATGGACATTGGTGTTCGGCCGCATGCAGCAGCTCCTCCTCGAAAACGGCTTTGCCGCGATGCAGCCGAAGGAGGCTGCCGCCGTGCCGCCGATCCCCGGCATCGGTGATGCCGGCACGATCGCACGCGCGACCGACTTCTGGCGTGACAGCCTGACCTTGTGGCAGCATCTGCTCGACCCCGGCGCCGCACGCCCGGCCGAACGCCCCGAACACGCCGCCGACCGGCGGTTCCGCGATCCGCGCTGGCATGAGAATCCGGTGTTCGACTGGATCCGCCAGAGCTACCTGCTGATATCGGACCACCTGCTGCGCGCGGTCGATTCGCTCGAGGGGGTCGAGGGCAAGCAGAAGGATCAGCTCCGCTTCGCCACCCGCGCCTTCATCGATGCGATGAGCCCGACCAACTTTCCCGCCACCAACCCGCAGGTGCTGGAGAAGACGATCGAGACGCGCGGCGAAAATCTGGTGAAGGGCTTGCAGAACATGCTCGCCGATCTGTCCAAGGGGCAGATGACGCAGGTCGCGCCCGACGCGTTCGAGGTCGGCCGCAACCTTGCGACCACCCCCGGCAAAGTGGTCCACCGCACCCCGCTCTACGAACTGATCCAATATGCGCCTGCCACGCCGAGCGTCTTGAAGACGCCGGTGGTGATCTTCCCGCCGTGGATCAACCGCTTCTACATCCTCGATCTCACGCCTGAAAAGAGCTTCGTGCGCTGGGCGGTCGAGCAGGGCATCACCGTGTTCATGGTCTCGTGGAAGTCGGCTGACGCGAGCATGAAAGATGTCATTTGGGACGATTACGTCGCGGCGCAGATCGACGCGATCGATGTGGCGCGCGCCGCGCTCGGCGTGCGCCACGTCCATGCGATCGGCTATTGCGTGGCGGGCACCACGCTCGCCGCGACGCTGGCGGTGCTGGCGGCGCGCGGACAGGCCGATACGGTGGCGAGCGCGACCTTCTTCACCGCGCAGGTCGATTTCGCGAATGCAGGCGAACTGCTCCACTTCGTCGACGATACGCAATTGGCGATGTTCAAGGAACTGACGCCCGACGGCTATCTCGACGGGCGCTACATGGCCGCGACCTTCAACCTGCTGCGCGGGCGCGACCTGATCTGGAACTACGTCACCAACAACTACCTACTCGGCAACGATTACGCGCCGTTCGATCTGCTTCACTGGAACAGCGACACCACCAACCTGCCCGCCAAATGGCACATGAGCTACCTGACCGACCTGTACCGCGACAACCGGCTGGCGACGGGCGGCGCGCTGAGCGTGGACGGCACACCGATCGACCTCGCGTTGGTGAAGACGCCCGCCTACGTCCAGGCCGGGCGCGAGGACCATATCGCGCCGGCCGAAAGCGTGTGGAAACTGACCCATCATCTCGGCGGACCGATGCGATTCGTGCTCGCCGGATCGGGGCATATCGCCGGGGTGGTCAACCCGCCGGCGGCGGGCAAATATCAATTTTGGACCACCACGGAACCAAAGGACACTTTGGATGATTTCATCGCCGCAGCGCATGAGACCAAGGGCAGTTGGTGGCCCGACTGGCTCGCGTGGCTGCGCGAGATCGACCCGGCAACAGTCCGCGCCACCGGCGCGCGCAGGCCGGGCGCGGGCAAGCTCAAGGCGCTCGACGACGCGCCGGGGCGCTACGTCCGCGAGCGGTGAGAGGATGCCTGAGAGGCGTCGGGGGGATGGCTGATCGCCGCAGCATGACACCTATGTTGCAGTGCAACAAAGGTGTTGCGGCATGAAGATCTTTCCTATATATTGCGGCGCAGCAATCGTTAGGAGAAGGCATCATGGCAAGCGATGGTCCCAAGCCCACGCGCGGTAAGTTTCCGGCCAAGGCCGCTCTCCCCGGCATGCCCGGTGGCGAAGCACTTCCCGTTGCGGTGAAGCGCGCCGTCAAGGCGAAGGCACCCTCGGCGCCGAATGAGCCGCTGTCCCCCGCGATCCAGCCGCATGTCGCATCCGACGCGATCGTGCCGACGCTTCCGCCGGTCGATATCGCCGTCCCGGATATCACCTTGCCCAAGCCCGAGCCCAAGCCGGCGGCCGCACCCGTGGTGACGCCCGAGCCGGTCGCCGCCGTAGCTGAAGCCGTCATCGAACCCGCCATTACCCCCGCCCCGGCCGTTTCCCCCGTGGCGACCATCCAAGAGGAAAAGACCATGGAAGCCACGATGCAGGACGCCACCACCAAGACCCAGGCCTATTTCGGCGACGTTAACGATCGCGCCAAGCAGGCGATGGAAAAGAGCGCCAGGATGTTCGAGGACATGAACGAGTTCGGCAAGGGCAACGTCGAGGCGCTGGTCGAATCGAGCAAGATCGCGGCCAAGGGCTTCGAGACGCTCGGCCAGGAAGCCGCCGAGTACACGCGCAAGCAGTTCGAGGGCGCGACCGCGATGATGAAGAGCTTCGCGTCGGTGAAGTCGCCGACCGAGCTGTTCAAGATGCAGAGCGACTATGTCCGTCAGTCGTTCGACTCGATGGTCGCGGTTTCGTCGAAGAACACCGAAGCGCTGCTCAAGCTCGCCGGTGAGATCGCGCAGCCGCTGTCGAACCGCGTCGCGCTCGCCGCCGAAAAGGCGAAGATCGCCGCCTGATTTCGCGATCACGCGGACAGAAAAGGGCCGTCCCGCCGGGGCGGCCCTTTTTGTATGCACGAGCGGCAGCCAAACGGCGGAAAAACCGAGCGGAACGCCGACAGGCCCTTGCCCTTGCCCGCGGCAATGCCATATTTTCGTCTCGCCATGATCGATACACCCAGGAAAACGACGATGGCCGAGCATACCGACGGCGAAGACGACGGCACCGGCCTCGGCATCGCGACGCGGACACGCTCGCGCACCAAGCAACCGACACCTTACCGGGTGCTGCTGCTCAACGACGATTACACGCCGATGGAGTTCGTCGTGCTCGTGCTGCAACGCTTCTTCCGCATGGACATGGAGGCGGCGACGCGCGTGATGCTCCACGTCCACCAGAAGGGCGTCGGCGTGTGCGGCATCTTCAGCTACGAGGTCGCCGAGACCAAGGTCGCGCAAGTCACCGAGTTCGCACGGCAAAACCAGCATCCGCTGCAATGCATGCTGGAGAAGGCGTGACGGCGCGAGAACAGTGCGCGGCCGGGTAGAGCCGAGGCTCTAGTTTCGCGCTCCCGCTTGCATCGCACCCGATCCCCGGCGAAGGCCGGGTCCAGGTACGGAGCATCGGCAAAAGAGTGCAGCGCTTCGTCGCCTGCGCACCCCAGCGCGATGCCGCAGCCGCCCTTCGACGTCGCTCACGACGAGGCTCATAACGATCTTCGGGTATCGCAGCGCTACCGCACGGGAGTCCCGCAACTGGACCCCGGTCTTCACCGGGGATCAGTAAGGCCGACCAAGCCTTTACGCAGATGCCGCACACATGCGGCGATCGCACCGTCAGCGCGAGGGCGGCAACCAGCTCAGGTCGAGCTTCGCATAGCGATCGACGAAATTCGCCGAGCGCGCCAGCGCGCGTTCGTTGAGGAAATGAACCTTCCCCGCCTCGCGCGCGATCAGCCCTTCTTCCTCCAACTGGCGCAGCATGCGGTTGACGTGGACCGCGGTCAGCCCGGTCGCGTCGCCGATCTCCTCCTGCGTGAGACCCAGCACGAAGCTGTCGCCGATGCTCTTGTCGAGCATGCGCATGCGGTTGCGCATCTCGATCAGGATCGCGGCGACGCGCGCCTTGGCCGAGGTGCGGCCGAGCGCGGCGAGGCGGTCGGTCAGCGCGACCCGCTCGATCTGGTTATAGACCAGCACCAGCGCGGCGAGGCGCGGATGTTCAACCAGCAGCGCGTTCAGCGCCGCCCGCTCGAACGGCGCGACCGTGCAATCCGACAGCGCGGTGATCGTCTCGGGCGCATCGTTGTAGATCAGGCTGGACACGGCGAGCAGGTCGCCCGCGAAATGGATGCGCAGGATCTGCCGGCTGCCGTCGTCGAGCAGCACCGAACTCATCATCAGCCCTTTGCGCAACACGAACAGCTCGGCGGCCCGGTCGTTCTCACGCTGGAGCGTGGCGCCGCGGCGCAGGTGCCGCTCCCGTTCCTCGAGCCTTTCAAGCGCGCGGTGTTCGGTTTCGGTCAGCACTACCATGTCGCCCAGACGTTCGGCGAAGCAACTCCCTGACACTCGGTACAATCCCCCTTGGCGGGGCCATCCAAAGCAGCGCAGCGAAATCAGTGCATTAAAGTCGATCAAGCGCACCATATACCGCACGCATTCGGTGCCATTATCGCGTGCTGCTTGCGCGCGCGGGACGACACGATATGAGCTTGGGCATGGATCGCATCATCATTCGCGGCGGCAAGCGCCTCTCGGGCCGCCTCCCCATCTCCGGCGCCAAGAACGCCGCGCTCACGCTCATGCCGTGCGCGTTGCTCACCGAGGAACCGCTGACGCTGCGCAACCTGCCGCGGCTGGCGGACGTCGACAGCTTCGGCCACCTGCTCAACCAGCTCGGCGCATCGACCCAGATCGAGGGCGCGCGCCCCGAAGATTTCGGTCGCGTGATGACGATCCGCGCGGGCAAGCTGACCTCAACCGAAGCGCCCTACGACATCGTGCGGAAGATGCGCGCGTCAATCCTCGTGCTCGGCCCGCTGGTCGGCCGCGCGGGCGAGGCGACGGTGTCGCTGCCGGGCGGCTGCGCGATCGGCAACCGCCCGATCGACCTCCACCTCAAGGCGCTCGAAGCGCTCGGCGCGGAGATCGAGCTGGCCGCCGGCTACGTGAAGGCGACAGCGCCGGGCGGGCGGCTGGCGGGCGGCGATTACGTGTTCCCGGTCGTCTCTGTCGGCGCGACCGAGAATGCGGTGATGGCGGCGTCGCTGGCGCGCGGGGTTTCGCGGATCGGCAATGCCGCGCGCGAGCCCGAGATCGTCGATCTGTGCAACTGCCTCGTCGCGATGGGCGCGAAGATCAGCGGCATCGGCACCGAGACGCTGGAGATCACCGGGGTCGAGCGGCTCCACGGTGCGACCTATGCGGTGATGCCCGACCGGATCGAGGCGGGCAGCTATGCCTGCGCGGCGGCGATCACCGGCGGCTCGCTCGATCTGGTCGGCGTGGTGGCGGAGGATATGCGCGCGACGATCAGCGCTTTGGTCTCGGCCGGGGTCACGGTCGAGGAGCGCGGCAACGTGCTCCATGTGTCCGCGCCCGAGCGACTCCAGCCGCTGACGCTCTCGACCGCGCCTTTCCCCGGCTTCGCGACCGACATGCAGGCGCAGTTCATGGCGATGCTGACGCTGGCCGACGGCGCGAGCGTGCTGACCGAGACGATCTTCGAGAACCGCTACATGCATGTGCCCGAGCTGGCGCGGATGGGGGCGGATATCCACGTCTCCGGGCGCACGGCGGTGGTGCGCGGCGTGTCGAAGCTGGTCGGCGCGCCGGTGATGGCGACCGATCTGCGCGCCTCGATGAGCCTGATCCTCGCGGGGCTGGCGGCGGAGGGCGAGACGCAGGTCGCGCGCGTGTACCACCTCGATCGCGGCTACGAACGACTCGAGGAAAAGCTGAGCGCGGTCGGCGCCGATATCGAGCGGGCCAGCGACGGCTGAGGCCATTGGCGTCGCCCCGGCGCAGGCCGAGGCCGCTATGTTAGTTGACGCGCCGGGTTGCCCAACAAAGCGGCCCCGGCCTTCGCCGGGGCGACGGACCTATGCCGACCGATATCGAGATCAGCCGTGCGGTGAAGCTGCGCCCGATCGGCGACGTGGCCGCCGATCTCGGGCTCTCACCTGACGCCTTCGAGCCGTACGGTCGCGACAAGGCCAAGATCGACCCCGCCGCGATTCCCCCACGCGCACCGGGCAAGCTGATCCTCGTTACCGCGATCAACCCCACGCCTGCGGGCGAGGGCAAGACCACCACCTCGGTCGGGCTGGCCGACGCGCTCAACCGCACCGGGCGCAAGACGGTGCTGGCGCTGCGCGAACCGTCGCTCGGGCCGTGCTTCGGCACCAAGGGCGGCGCGACCGGCGGCGGGCATGCGCAGGTCGCGCCGATGGTCGACATCAACCTGCATTTCACCGGCGATTTCCACGCGATCACTTCGGCGCACAATCTGCTCGCCGCGATGATCGACAACCACATCTACTGGGGCAATGCGCTCGATATCGACGTGCGGCGGGTGACGTGGAAGCGCGTGCTCGACATGAACGACCGGGCGTTGCGTGAGGTAACGCAGTCGCTCGGCGGGGTGGCGAACGGCTTTCCGCGCACATCGGGGTTCGACATTACCGTCGCGTCGGAGGTGATGGCGGTGCTGTGCCTCGCCGAGGACGCCGCCGATCTGGAGGCGCGACTCGGCCGCATCATCGTCGCCGAGACGCGCGGCCAAAGAACAGAGGGGCGCCGCCCGGTAACGGCGCGCGACCTCAAGGCGGACGGTGCGATGGCGGTGCTGCTGGCACAGGCGATCAAGCCCAACCTGGTGCAGACTTTGGAGGGCAACCCGGCGCTGCTCCACGGCGGCCCGTTCGCCAATATCGCGCATGGCTGCAACTCGGTGATCGCGACGCGCGCGGCGTTGGCGCTCGGCGACTATGCCGTCACCGAGGCGGGGTTCGGCGCGGATCTGGGTGCGGAGAAGTTCTTCGACATCAAGTGCCGGCAGGCGGGACTCGCCCCCGATGCCGCCGTAATCGTCGCGACGGTGCGCGCGCTGAAGATGAACGGGGGCGTCGCCAAGGCCGATCTCGCGCGCGAGGACGTGGCGGCGGTGCAGCGCGGCGGGGCCAACCTCGCGCGGCATATCGAGAACGTGCGCCAGTTCGGGGTGCCGGTGGTGGTGGCAATCAACCATTTCGCCACCGACAGCCCCGCCGAGATCGACGCGATCCGCGCGATCGCCACCGCGCATGGCGCGCAAGCCGTGCTGTGCCGCCACTGGGCGGAAGGCGGCGCGGGCGCGGTCGATCTTGCCGAGGCGGTAGTGGCACGGATCGAACGCGGCGATGCGGACTTCCGCCCGCTCTATGCCGACGATTTGCCGCTGCTCGACAAGATGCGCACGGTCGCGACCCGGCTGTACCGCGCCGACGACGTGGCCGCTTCGCCCGCGGTGACGGCGCAGCTCGCGCGCTGGGAGGCGGCTGGGTTCGGGCATCTGCCGGTGTGCATGGCCAAGACGCAGTACAGTTTCTCCGCCGATCCGACCCTGCTCGGCGCGCCGACCGGCCATGTCGTGCCGATTCGCGAGGTCCGGCTGGCGGCGGGCGCGGGCTTCGTGGTGGCGGTATGCGGTGATCTGATGACGATGCCGGGCCTGCCGCGCGTGCCGGCGGCGGAGGCGATCCGGTTCGGGGAGGACGGCGAGATCGAGGGGCTGTTTTAGGCTTCTCGCAGCGGATTAGCCGAAGCTAATCCGCGCCCCGGCGGGAAGCCCGGCCGGCCTCGCGCCAGCGAGGACCGACGGCGTGGCTTCGCCACGCCGCATCTCATGCCCTTGCCAAACGTCACCCCAGCGCAAGCTGGGGTCTCGCGGCGAGATCACACGCCCTATCCACGAGAGACCCCAGCTTGCGCTGGGGTGACGGCGGGTACTTACTTCAACGCCGCGCACGCCTCCTGGATGCGCTCGCACGCCTTGATCAGCAATTCGTCGCTGGTCGCATAGCTGATCCGCATCGCGGGCGAGAGGCCGAATGCCGCGCCCTGCACCGCAGCGACCTTGGCGTCGTCGAGCAGATAGCCGACGAAATCCTCATCCGTGGCGATGCGCTTGCCGCCCGGCGTGGTCTTGCCGATCAGCGCGGAGAACTCCGGGTACACGTAGAACGCACCCTCCGGGTTCGGGCAGGTCACCCCCTCGGCCTGGTTGAGCATCCCCACCACCAGATCGCGGCGGCGCTGGAACAGCGCGGCATTGTCCTTGAGGAAGCCCTGATCGCCGTTGAGCGCCGCAACGCTCGCCGCCTGCGCGATCGAGCAGGGGTTGCTGGTCGATTGCGATTGGAGCTTGGACATCGCCTTGATGAGCCACGGCGCGCCACCCGCGAAGCCGATCCGCCAGCCGGTCATCGCATAGGCCTTCGAACAGCCGTTCGCGGTCAGCGTGCGCTCGTACAGCGACGGGCAGACCTGCGCGATGGTGGTGAACTTGAAATCGTCGAACAGGATATGCTCGTACATATCGTCGGCGAAGATCCACACATGCGGGTAGTTCTCCAGCACCTGCCCGAGCGCCTTCAGCTCGGCCTCGCTATAGGCCGCACCCGTCGGGTTCGAAGGCGAATTGAGGATCACCCACTTGGTCTTCGGCGTGATCGCCGCGTCGAGCTGCGCGGGCGTGATCTTGTAGTTCTGGTCCGCGCCTGCGGCCACGAACACCGGCGTGCCGCCCGCGAACAGCACGACATCGGGGTAACTCACCCAATAGGGCGCGGGGATCACCACCTCGTCGCCCGCGTCGAGCGTCGCGACCATCGCGTTGAACAAGGTGTGCTTGCCGCCCGCGTTCACCGTGATCTGGTCGCGGGTGTAGGCGAGCGTGTTGTCGCGCAGGAACTTGCCGACGATCGCGTCCTTCAGCTCGGGCGTACCGTCGACGTTGGTGTATTTGGTCTGCCCGTCGCGGATCGCCTTGATGCCGGCTTCCTTGATGAATTCGGGCGTGTCGAAATCGGGTTCGCCGGCACCCAGACCGATCACGTCGACGCCGGCGCGCTTCAGTTCCTGCACGCGCGAGGTGATCGCGAGCGTGGGCGAGGGCTTGATGCGGGCGAGCGCGGCGGATGGGTGCATGGATGAGACGCCTCTGTTGGGACAAGCGGCGCGGCTATAGACTGGCGTTCGCGCCTTTCGCAACCGCAAGAACCGCCGGAATCAGCCCACGCACCGCATTGCCGACGAAGAAGCCGCCGGCAAGGTCGTCGGCGGTGAGCCTGCCCTCGACCGCGCGCCCTTCCGCGATCAGCGTGGCGCGCAGCACGCCGGGCAGCAATCCGGCGAGCGGCGGGGTGACGAGCAGCCCGCCGCGTTCCACGAACAGCGAGGTGAAGCTGCCCTCGCTCAGCGCGCCGTCGGGGCATTCGAACACCACTTCGAACGTGCCCGCAGCGGCACGCGCGGCGTCGTAGAAGCCGCGATCGGTGGTCTTGTGGCGCAGGCGGAAGTCGTCGGACGCGACCGGCAGCGGCACGATCGCGACCGGCACCGGGCTATCGGGCGTGAGCGGCGCGGGCGACACCTCGATCGCGACCGCGCCGCTGCGCGCGAGCAGCAGGCGGATGCGGCGACGGTCGCGCAGCCGGAAGGTCGCGGCCTGGAGTTCGTTGCGGGCGGCGTGGCGATCGAACGCGAAGCCGAACGCGGCGGCGCTCGCCTTCATCCGCGCAAGGTGGCGTTCGAGCTGCGCGACACCGGCGACCGGATCGAACGCCATCGTCTCGATCAGGTCGAAGCCGGGGCCGGGCGTGGCGAGGAAAGCGGCCTTGGTCTGCGTCTCCGCCCATTCGTCGGTCGCTCGCGAATCGGCGACGATGCCGCCGCCGACCCCGAACCGTGCGCTCTCCGCCCCGTGCGCGAGCGTCAGCGTGCGGATCGCAACGTTGAACGCGGCATCGCCGTTCGCGTCGATCCGGCCGATCGCGCCGGTATAGACGCCCCGCCCCGCCTCCTCGATCTCCGCGATCACTTCGCGGGCGCGCAGCTTGGGCGCGCCGGTGATCGAGCCGCACGGGAACAGCGCCGCCAGCACGTCGAGCGCATCGCGTTCCGGGGCGAGATCGGCGGTGACGGTCGACACCATCTGGTGGACGGTCGGATAGCGCTCGACCGCGAACGGATCGCGCACCGCGACGCTGCCGGCCACGGCAACGCGGGCGAGATCGTTGCGCATCAGATCGACGATCATCAGATTTTCCGCGCGTTGTTTGGGATCGGCGGCAAGCGCGTGCGCGAGCGCATCGTCCTCCGCCGCTGTCCCGCCGCGCCGCGCGGTGCCCTTCATCGGCTTGCAGACCAGCGCGCCGTCCGCCAGCGTGAAGAACAGCTCGGGCGAGAGCGACAGCAACCAGCGTGCGCCGTCATGCACCAGCGCGCCGAACCCGGCGCGGGCGCGGGCGCGCAACTGTGCATAGAGCGCGCCGGGATCGCCCTGCACCGGCACCGCTGCCTGATAGGTGAGGTTGGCCTGATAGATGTCCCCCGCGACGATCAGCTCGCGCACCGCATCGAAGCGCACGCGATAGGCGGCGAAGTCGATCGCGGGCTCGGCCGCGCCGATCCACGCCCCGGCAGGATCGGGCAGCAGCGCGGGCACGTCCGCGCCGGCGATCATCTCGTAGCGGTCGAACAGCCCGAACCACAGCAGCGGCACGCCGGGCTCGGGCGCGAATCCCGCCCCCGGCTCGAAGGCCGCCGCCGCCTCATAGCCTATGTAGCCGGCGGCATGGAGCCCCGCGCGCTGGCCGGCGCGGATCGCCTCAAGCGCCGGCCATACCTCCGCCAGGTCATGCGCCACCACCACCCGCACCGGATCGCGGTACAGCCGCGCCCCGGCTCCCACGGCGGCGGTGGCGTCGTCGAGCAGGACGAAAGGGGTGTCGCGCGGCAGCATCTTCGGCGAACAGATGCAGCGGTTATGCCCTCAGGAGCAAGCCCCAGCCTTGCCCGCCCTACGCGCCGGTTCTATCCACGTCGGCATGGCCAATCCTCCCCTGCGCGCCGCGATCGTGCCCGTCACGCCGCTCCAGCAGAATTGCACCCTGTTCTGGTGCACCGAAACGATGCGCGGCGCGTTCGTCGATCCCGGCGGCGACCTGCCCAAGCTGCGCACGGCGGCAGCGCAGCATGGTGTGATGGTGGAAAAGATCCTCCTCACCCACGGCCATATCGACCATTGCGGATCGGCCGGGCCCTTTGCCGAGGAACTCGGCGTGCCAATCGAAGGTCCGCACGAGGCCGACCGGTTCTGGATCGCCCGGCTGGCGGACGACGGGCGCAGCTACGGCGTGCCCGGCACCCCGTTCGAGCCCGACCGCTGGCTGGTCGACGGCGATAGGGTGACGGTGGGGAACCTCACGCTCGACGTCTATCACTGCCCCGGGCACACGCCGGGGCATGTCGTGTTCCACCACCCGGCGTCGAAGCTGGCGATCGTCGGCGACGTGCTGTTCGCCGGCTCGATCGGGCGGACCGACTTCCCGCTGGGCAACCATCAGGATCTGCTCGACTCGGTCGTCACCAAACTCTGGCCGCTCGGCGACGACACCGCGTTCATCCCCGGCCACAACCAGATGAGCACCTTTGCGCAGGAACGCGCGACCAACCCGTTCGTCAGCGATCGCGCGCTGGCGGCGTAACACCATTCCAACCCACGTTCGTGCCGAGTAGGGATCGAGTAGCCGAAGGCGTATCGAGAGCCCGTATCGAGGTAAGGTTCCGCACGCGACCTGCCCCCTCGATACGCCGCTTCGATACGCCCTGTGGGCTACTCGGCGGCTACTCGGGACGAACGGAGCTCAGCGTAGCCGCACCACCGTCTCGCCAGCCGGTCGCACGCCGCCGAGGAACGGCAGCGCGACCGCATAAGCCGACAGGCCGAGCAGCACCGCCAGCGTCACGTAGGTGCCCGCCGCGCGCCCCGCCGGCATGCCATCCATGCCGAGCCCGTGCGCGATCCGGCCGAGCAGGAACGCCGCGCTCACGCCCCACAACCATGCCGGGCTGCCGACGTTGAACTCGATCAACGCGATCAGCAGCAGCACGAACGGCGCATATTCGACGAAATTGGCGTGCGCGCGCATCCGCCGGATCAGCGCTTCGTTGCCGCCGTCGCCCAGCTCGACGCGAGTCGACAGCCGCGTGAGACCGGTGCGCGCCGCGAGCCAGAAGTTGATGATGCCCGCCCCGCCGGCGGCGGCGAGCGTGATCGGCAGCAGGACAGGCGTCACTTTCATTCCTTTCGCGAGAGGCCGCGCGCTGTGCCACCGCACCGCAAGGCTTGCAACGGCAGGCGAAATCGCTATAGGCGCGGTGCTTCGCGATGCGTTCGGCCGCTGGTGCCTTGCTGCGGCCGACTTCCATCGTCGGTCGCGCGTGGCTATTGGGTCCGGGCAAGTCGCCCCGAATCGAACACGCAACAAGCACAAGGTTTCGCCGAAATGGCCGTCCCCAAAAGAAAAACTACGCCGTCCAAGCGCGGCATGCGCCGGGCCCACGATGCACTGAGCATCGATTCGTTTCAGGAATGCCCGAACTGCGGCGAGCTGAAGCGCCCGCACAACCTCTGCAATGCATGCGGCCATTATAACGGCCGCGAGATCGTCTCGGTCGAAGGCTGATCTCTACGGAACAGGGGGGTCCAGTGACGAACGGCTCCCGGATCGCCGTGGATGCGATGGGTGGCGACGAAGGGCTGGCGGTCATGCTCGCCGGCGTCGCCCGCGCGCGCCGTCAGTTCGAGGGTCTGCGCTTCATCCTCGTCGGGGATGAAGCGGCGATCACCGAAGGGCTGAAGAAGCACCCGAACCTGACCGCGCATTCGGAGATCGTCCACGCCCCCGAGGTGGTGGGCTCCTCCGAAAAGCCGAGCCAGGCGATTCGTCGCGCCAAGACGACGTCGATGGGTGTCGCCATCGATCTGGTGAAGCAGGGCCGCGCCGCCGCTGCCGTCTCGTCGGGCAACACCGGCGCGCTGATGGCGATGGCGAAGCTTTCGCTGCGCACCATGCCCGGCATCGACCGGCCCGCACTCGCCGCGATGATGCCCTCGCTCGGCGAGAACGATGTCGTCGTGCTCGATCTCGGCGCCAATACCGAGTGCGATGCGCGTAATCTCGTCCAGTTCGCGGTGATGGGCGCCGCCTATGCGCGCACCACGCTCGAGCTGGAAAGCCCCCGCGTCGCGCTGCTCAACATCGGCAGCGAGGACCAGAAGGGCACCGACGAGATTCGCGATGCCGCGCAGACGCTGCGACTCGCCACGCATCTGCCGATGACCTTCACCGGCTTCATTGAGGGCGACCGGCTGTCGCGTGGCGAAGTCGACGTGATCGTGTGCGACGGCTTCTCAGGCAACATCGCGCTGAAGACCGCCGAGGGCACCGCGCGCTTCGTCGCCGACCTGCTGCGCCGCGCCTTCACCAGTTCGACCCGTTCGAAGATCGGCTTCCTGATCTCCAAGCCGGCGACCGACCTGCTGCGCCACCATCTCGACCCGAACAATCACAATGGCGCGGTCTTCCTCGGGCTCAACGGGCTCGTGCTCAAAAGCCACGGCAGCGCCAACGAAGTCGGCGTGGCAACCGCGATCGGCGTCGCCGCCAAGATGGTGCGCGACGATCTCACGCGCCGCATCGCCGAGGATCTCGGCAATTTCGAAGCAAAGGCAGCCTGACCGGCCGCCCGAAGGGACTAGCCATGATTCGCGCCGTCATCACCGGAACCGGCTCCGCGCTGCCTGCGCGCCGGGTGTCGAACGCGCAGCTTGCCGAAACCGTCGACACCACCGACGAATGGATCGTCGAGCGAACCGGCATCCGCTTCCGCCACATCGCCGCACCCGAGGAGACCACCGCGACGCTGGGCGCGGACGCCGCACGCGCCGCGCTTGCCGCTGCCGGCGTGGAGGCGCAGGACATCGACCTGATCGTGCTGGCCACCGCCACGCCCGACCAGACCTTTCCGTCGAGCGCGACCAAGGTGCAGGCGATGCTCGGCATCGACGATTGCGTGGCGTTCGACGTCGCTGCGGTCTGCTCGGGCTTCCTCTACGCGGTGCAGGTGGCGGACAGCATGATCCGCGCCGGCTCGGCACGACGCGCGCTGGTGATCGGTTCGGAGACGTTCAGCCGCATCCTCGACTGGGAGGACCGCGCGACCTGCGTGCTGTTCGGCGATGGCGCCGGCGCGATCGTGCTGGAAGCGCAGGAAAGCGTGGGCGCGGCGGACGATCGCGGTGTGCTGGCGGTGCGGCTGCATGCCGACGGGCGGCACAACGGGCTGCTCTATGTCGACGGCGGCCCCTCGACCACGGGCACGGTCGGCAAGCTGCGCATGAAGGGCCGGGAGGTGTTCCGCCACGCAGTCGTCAACCTCGCGACCGTGCTGACCGAGACGATGGCGGTGGCGGGACTCGAAGCATCCGCGATCGATTGGCTGGTGCCGCATCAGGCCAATGCGCGTATCCTCGAAGCGACCGCGAAGAAGCTCAGCCTGTCGCCCGACAAGGTGGTGGTGACCGTCGACCAGCACGCGAACACCTCCGCCGCCTCGGTGCCGCTCGCGCTCGACACGGCGGTGCGCGACGGGCGGATCACGCGCGGCGACCTCCTCGTGCTCGAGGCGATGGGCGGTGGCTTCACATGGGGCGCGGCGGTGGTCCGTTTCTGACGCAATTCCTGACCCCGCAGGAAGCCGATTTTGGGGCGCTTTCCCCAAAAACGTCGTTATCGTTGAGTAACTAAGCCCTTCCGGCTGCTTTCGCGGCGTGGTACGCACACCGCCACCTTTGGGGAAGGGGGAGGACCAACGCGTGTCTACGGGTACACTGACGCGAGCCGATCTATCGGAAGCGCTCCATCATCAGGTCGGGCTTTCGCGCGCCGATTCGTCGAGGCTGGTCGAACAGATTCTCGAACATATGTGCTGCGCGCTGGCGAAAGGCGAGAACGTCAAGATCTCGGGCTTTGGCACCTTCGTGCTGCGCGACAAGGGCGAGCGGGTGGGGCGTAACCCCAAGACCGGGGTCGAGGTGCCGATCGCGCCGCGCCGCGTGCTCACCTTCCGCGCCAGCCAGATGATGCGCGATAAAATCGTGAGCGCCGGCTGATGACGGCCCCCGACACGCCGGAACAGGCGGCGGGCGAGAGGATGGCGGGCGACAAGGCGGCGGGCGCCTATCGGACGATCGGCGAACTCTCGCGCGAGACCGGGCTTCCGCAGCACATCCTGCGCTATTGGGAGACGCGCTTCCCCCAGCTTCGGCCGCTGCAACGCGCGGGCAAGCGGCGCTATTACCGTCCGGAGGACGTCGCGCTGGTGCAGCGGATCAACCGCCTGCTCGGGCAAGAGGGCTATACCATCCGCGGCGTGCAGAAACTGCTCGCCGACGAGCGCAAGCGCGCGCCGGCCAGCGCCGTGACGATCGGCGCCGTGCGCGCGGTGCGCGAGTCGCTGGCCGACGCGCTGGCGAGCGATGCGGCGGCGCGCCCGCGCAAACAGGCATCGGCGCTCTAAACGGCGGGTCGCCCCAAACTAGGTAGTTTGCCGATTCGTTAACCACCGGAATCGAGTCAAGAGAACGAATCGGGTATCAGAATTTCAGCTTCCGACGCCCCCAAGCATTTCGGGAGATTTCGGGCCGGAGGGTTCGCCGCCCTCCGGTCCTTGGCGACAGAAGTCTGGTTCCGGCCGCGCCTGATCACCGCAGCCGAGCCAGACTTCACCGCTCGCGCGTCGCGGCGAACTTCACCTTCGAATAGCGATCGGCGATATAGCCGACTTCCCACGCCGATTTGGCGAGGAACACCGGATTGCCGTCGCGGTCCTTCGCCATTGCGCTGCGGTTGAGATCGGCGAACGCCTTGAGATCGGTCGGATCCTCGGCCGACACCCAGCGCGCGGTTTCGAACGGTGCCATCTCCAGCCCCGCCGCAACCTTATATTCGGCATCGAGCCGCGACAGCAGCACTTCGAGCTGCAACTGCCCGACCACGCCGATGATCCAGTTCGAACCGATCTCGGGATAGAAGACCTGCGTCACCCCCTCCTCGGCCATGTCGTCGAGCGCCTTGCGCAACTGCTTGGTCTTGGTCGGATCTTTCAGCGCAACGCGGCGCAGGATTTCCGGCGCGAAATTGGGCAGCCCGGTGAAGCGCACGTCGGCCCGCTCGCTGAGCGTATCGCCCACCCGCAAGGTGCCGTGGTTGGGGATGCCGATGATATCGCCCGGATACGCCTCGTCGGCCAGTTCGCGCTGCTGCGCGAAGAACAGGATCGGCGAGTGGATCGCGATCGGCTTGCCGTGGCCGCTGGGGGTGAGCTTCATGCCGCGTTTGAACGTGCCCGAACACAGCCGCATGAAGGCGATGCGGTCGCGGTGGTTGGGGTCCATGTTGGCCTGCACCTTGAACACGAAGCCGGTCACCTCGTCGCGCGACGGGTCGACCGCCGCCGGCTCGGCCGGCTGCGCGCGCGGCGGCGGCGCGAAGGCGGCAAGCGCCTCGATCAGCGAATCGACCCCGAACTCCTTCAGCGCCGAGCCGAAATAGACCGGCGTCATGTCGCCGCCGCGATACGCGTCGGCGTCGAACGCGGGGTAGCCGACTTGCGCCAGCTCGACATCCTCGCGCAGCTTGGCAAGGTTGGTGGCCGACACGATCGCGTCGAGCTGCGGATCGTCGAGCCCGGTCGTCTGGATCACCTTGCCCTGGAACTCGCGGCTCGGCCCCTCGGGCAGCAGCAGGCGGTTGGTGGCGAGATCGAAGATGCCCTCGAAATCGCTGCCCATGCCGACCGGCCACGTCATCGGCGTCACCTCGAGCTGGAGCAGCTCGGCGACTTCATCGAGGATCGCGAACACCTCGCGGCCCTCGCGATCGACCTTGTTGACGAAGGTGATGATCGGCACGTTGCGAAGCCGGCACACTTCGAACAGCTTGCGCGTCTGGCTCTCGATACCCTTGGCGACGTCGATCACCATCACCGCCGAATCGACCGCGGTGAGCGTGCGATAGGTATCCTCCGAGAAATCCTCGTGGCCCGGCGTGTCGAGCAGGTTGAAGGTCGTGCCCTCGCGCTCGAACGTCATCACCGAGGAGGTGACGGAGATGCCGCGCTGCTGCTCGATCTTCATCCAGTCCGACCTGGCACGGCGGGCGGCGCCGCGCGCCTTGACCTCGCCGGCCAGGTGGATCGCGCCGCCGAACAGCAGCAGTTTTTCGGTGAGCGTGGTCTTGCCGGCGTCAGGGTGCGAGATGATCGCGAAGGTGCGGCGGTCGGAGATGTGATTCATCGCGCCTCCCTATCGGTCCGCACTCCTTTCGTCACCCCAGCGCAGGCTGGAGTCCCCCTGTGGCGCGCGCGACGCCAGCCCCGGAAAGACCCCAGCGTGCGCTGGAGTGACGTTGATGAGGGGAGCGGCGATCTCTCCCGCCGCGCCGGCGCAGGCCGGTGCCGCCGCGTACCTTGGTGAGCCGCCCGCACCACACATAGCGGCCCCGGCCTGCGCCGGGGCGACGATTATGGCGTCAGCGTGATTTCGAGGCGACAACCCCACTCCCCGCCCGGCGCGACTTCGAACACGCCGGGCTTGGTGCGGAAATCACCCGTAAAGCCCTGGCGGTCGGCGATGCCGTGCCAGGGTTCGATGCAGATGAACGCGGCCCCGCCGGGCTTGGTCCAGATGCCGAGCTTCTCGGTGTCGGGGAAGGCGATGTCGAGCTGCGGCCCGGTCTGCGCGCCGTAGCGCACGCTGCGCGAGGCGAGGCCGTTCCAGATCAGCGCGTCTTCGTCGAACAGCGCATCGGCAAGGTGCAGCACGCGCCCGTCGAGCGGCGAGGCGCGCTCGCCCGGCGCGACGAGGCCGTCCTGAAGTTCGACCAGCGTGCCCGGCTCGTCGTTCGCGAACACGATGCGATGGTCTTCGCGCGGCAAGCCATAGGGCAGCGGCCAGGCGAAGCCGGGGTGGAAGCCGAAACTCGCCGGCATCGGCGCATCGCCGCGATTGGCGACGGTGATCGTCGCGGTGAGCGTCGCGCCCTCGATCGCGTACGCCGCGTCGAGCGCGAAGGCGAACGGATATACCGCGCGCGTGTCCGCATCGTCCTCCAGCCGGAAGCGGGCGTGGCTCGCGCCGTGATCGACCAGCGCGAAAGCGTTGCGGCGCGCGAAGCCGTGCTGCTTCATCGGATATTCCGCGCCGTCGAGCCGCAGCACGTCGTCGTTCAACCGGCCGACGATCGGGAACAGCAACGGCGCGTGGCCGGTCCAGAATTTCGGATCGGCATCGGTCATCAGCTCGCGGCCGTCGCCGTCGCGCAAATGCGTCAGTTCCGCACCGAAGGGGTTGATCGCCGCCGACAGACCCGCGCCCGCAATCTCGATCAATTCCGCCATGGTCACCCTTTCGCTCGCGAGCGACCTGCCTAACCCAAGCGCGCGAGCGGGTCGAGCGGGCTAGCGCGCGGGCGCAGCGTCGCCTGCCGCCGGGCGGCGGGTGGCCGCTGCCAGCACCGGGCGTGGCGGCGGAGCCGGGCGACGACCGGCCATCGCCATGCTGAGCTTCGCCGCACCCGCCGGCGTCATCGCGGCGAGGATCGCGGCGGTCGAGCGGTCCTTCATCTTCTTGGCGACCATCACCTGCACATCGAGATCGAGCTGCTCGAACACCGCCGCCGCCTTGGCGGGCTTCATCGCGCCGTAGATCGTCGCGAGCGAAGCCATCTCGCTCGGCGCGGGCGGGGTCGCCGCCGTCTGCGGTTGCGGGACGGCGGCGGCCGTCTCCTGCTGCTGCTTGGCCTTGAGCGTCGCCTGAATGCGGTTCTCGGTCGCCTTGACCATCTGTTCGCGCAGTTGCAGCGCGCGCGATTGCTGCGCGGCGGCGGCGTTGCGCTGCTGGATATCCTGCGCGATCGACGCGCCCAGGCGGCTGACCGGCTGCGCCGCGGCCCCCGCCTCGGGCGAGGCGGCGGCGTCCATGCCGTTGGCGACGGCGGCGACCGCAGCCGCGCCGGCGGTGAGCATGAGGAGAAGCGGGCGGCGCGCCATTATGCCGCCTCCGCCGTGTCGGAGGTCTGGCCGACCTGGCGCGACAGCACGGCGCGCAACGCGGCGAGGCTGGCGGCGATGTCTTCCTTGTCCATCGGCTTGGTCGCGCGCGGCAGCGGCGTGCGGCGGATCGGCGCAGGTTCGGGGAGCGATTCGGCTTCGGGCTCGACCTCGACCTCGGCCATCTCCGGCTCGGGCGCGCGCGCGACCGGGCGCGGTGCTTCGAAGCTGGCGACCGGCTCGGCCACGGGCCGGCTCGAATCACACAGCCGCTCGGCCATCGAATTCGCGATCTCGATCAGCATCTTCAGTTCGTCGCGGATCTCGCGGCCTTCGAGCACCAGCTTGATGCTGCCGGCGATATCACCCTCCAGCGTGTGCTTGAGGTTGGACAGCACCATGCGCGCCTGCGCGGTCGATTCGTCGAGCGCGGTGACGACCGCATCCATGTTGCTGGCCTGCACCGCCTTGAGGCTGCGCATCATCCGCGCGCTCTGCACCAATACGGCAAGGCACAGGATCGTCGTCACGATATTGGCGAACAGGGAAAAGCTCATTTCTTCTTCCTCGGTGCGATGCCGGTGAGCAGGCTGACGGCGATGTTGTTGCGGCGCTGGCCGACCTGCCCCAGCGCGAGGCCGACGCCGCCGCACTGGATCTCCAGCGGCTGGTCGGGCATCGCGTCGAGTGCGATGGTCTGGCCGACTTCGAAGTTGCGCACCGCGTCGAGCCGCAGGGTGCGCTCGCCGAGCACGACCTCCAGCGTGATGTCGCTGCGGCGCAGTTCCTGATCCATGTGGCTCTGCCAGATGTTCTCGCGGCCGACCTGCTCGCCCATGAAGCGCTGGATCAGTTTCGCGCGCACCGGTTCGAGCGTGGCGTAGGGGAACAGCAGTTGGAACTTGCCGCCGCGCCCGTCGATATCGACGCGGAAGGTCGCCACCGCCGCGACGTTGCTCGGCCGTGCGATCGCGGCGAAGCGCGGGTTGGTCTCGATCCGCTCGAGCGTCGGGTCGATCGGGGCGATCGGCTCGAACGCGGTGGCGAATTCGTCGAGCGCGAGGTTCATCATGCGCGTGACGAGATTGGTCTCGATCGTGGTGAAGTCGCGCCCGTCGATCATCAGCGTCGGCGATCCGCGCCGTCCGCCGAGCAGCGCATCGACGGTCGCGTAGATCAGCCCCGAATCGACCGTCAGCAGGCCATAGTTCTGCCAGGCGTCGACGCGCACGACCGCGACCATCGCCGGCATCGGCAACCGCTCCATGAAGTCGCCGAAGCGCACCGAGGCGATGCCTTCGAGGCTGACGTCGATCGCGTCGGAGGTGAGGTTGCGCAGACTCGACGAGAACGAGCGCACCATCTTCTCGCACACGACTTCGAGCATCGGCAGCCGTTCGTGGCTGATGATGCGCGATTCGATGACCGCGCGGAGCCCGGCGCGACGCTCCGGCTCGACCGGAACGTCGCCGAACAGCGCGTCGATGCCCGCCTGATCGAACCGTTCGAGTTCGGCGGGCGCCTCGGGCATGTCGAAATCGGCGGCGTCGCTCATTGCTGGACGAGATCCTGGATCAGCACGTCCTCGACCTTGCCCTGCCCCATCACGTCGCCGGCGCGGGTGAGCAGTTCCTCCTTGATGCGGAACACGGCGGCGGCGCCGGCGAGATCCTCGGGACGAAGCTCGCGCAGGAACGGCTGATAGGCGTCGATGATGGCGGGCAGCTTGCCCTTCACCGCGTCACCCGCCGCCGCCGTCTTGGGCACCAGCATGAAGTGGATCTTGAGGTAGCGCGGGTCGCCGCCGGCGGTGCGCAGGTTAACGATCATCGCGGGCACGTCGACCAGCGCGGTTTCGGCGCCCTCGCCGCCTTCGCCGTGCGCGGACGGGGGGGCCTCGGCAGGCGCGGCTTCGGCCTCATGGCTGTTGGCCGAAGCGGTGCCGAGCATGAAATATGCCCCGCCCCCGCCGCCGCCGAGCAGCACCGCTGCCGCCGCCGCGATGATGATGAGCTTCTTCTTGCCGCCCTTCTTGGGCGCCTCCGCCGGGGCGCCGTCTTCGCCCTCGGGGGCGGCAACTTTCTCGGTCTTGGACATCGCTGGGTGGCCCTTCGTTCGATCCGAATTTTCGAGGGTCAGCGACGCCGACGCTCGTTTCTCGTCTATTATAGGATGGAGGTCGGCAAATTTTTCCGGCCTCGAACTTTCGGTAAAAATATCGGGAACGCTCTAGCGATGGACATTTCCAGCTACGTGCTGCTCAGCCAGGAACAGGCGCTCAAGCGGCGGCTCGACGTGGTGTCGAACAACATGGCCAACAGCAGCACGGTGGGGTTCCGCCGCGAGCAGCCGGTGTTCCACGAACAGGTCGAGAATACGCGCGAGGCGAGCGTGAACGATGCCAAGCCGGTGTCGTTCGTGCTCGATTACCGCCCGGTCCACGACACCACGTCGGGCGCGTTCGAACAGACCGGCAACCCGCTCGACGCGGCGATCGAGGGGCCGGGCTATTTCGCGGTGCAGGCCGCCGACGGCAGCACCGCCTATACGCGCGCGGGCTTCGTCAAGGTGTCGGACAGCGGCGATCTCGTCACCACCGGCGGGCAGAAGCTGCTCGACGAGAACGGCTCCCCCATCAACGTGCCGTCCGATCAGGTCGGCGAACTGGCGATGGGCGCGGACGGCACGATCTCGACCAAGACCGGCGAGATCGGCCGGCTGGCGGTGACGGTGTTCGACGAGGCAGGCGTCACCCCGCGCGGCGACGGGCTGATGGCGGCGCAGAACGGCCGCGTGCTGCCGGCCAGCGAAACCAAGCTGCGCACCGGCGGCGTCGAACAGTCCAACGTCTCGCCGATCGCGGAGACGACCGCGATGATCGACATCCTCAGATCCTACCAGAACAGCATCCGCATGTCCGAGAGCATGAGCGACCTGCGCAAGACCGCGATCGGCCGGCTCAGCCGGATCAGCTGACCCACTTCAAGGAGAAGACCCCATGCGTTCCCTTTCGATCGCCGCGACCGGCATGCTCGCGCAGCAGACCAACGTCGACGTGATCTCGAACAACATCGCCAACATGAGCACCACCGGCTTCAAGCGCCAGCGCGCGGAGTTTCAGGATCTGCTCTACGAACAGGTGCAGCGGCCCGGTTCGGCGACCGGCGGCACTGACGCGAAATCGCCCGCCGGCATCCAGATCGGCTCGGGCGTGCGCACCGGCGGCGTGTACCGCGTCGCGCAGCAGGGCGCGATGAACCAGACCGACAATCGCTACGATCTCGCGATTCAGGGCCACGGCTTCCTCCAGGTGACGCTCCCCTCGGGCGAGACCGCCTATACCCGCGACGGTACGCTTCAGGTGTCCGATCAGGGCGAGCTGGTGACGACCGACGGCCTGCCCGTTCAGCCCGGCATCACCATCCCGCAGGGGACGGTGGACGTGACGATCTCCAAGACCGGCGAAGTGCAGGTCAAGACCGCCGGCAACGCGCAGATGCAGACGGTCGGCCAGCTCGAACTCGCCACCTTCGTCAACGAGGCGGGGCTGGAAGCGACCGGCGACAACCGCTTCCTCGAAACCAGCGCCTCGGGTCAGCCCACCGTCGCCGCACCGGGCGAGCCGGGCTTCGGTACGGTGATGCAGGGCTTCGTCGAGGCATCGAACGTCAATCCGGTGAGCGAGATCACCGCGCTCATTACCGCGCAGCGCGCCTATGAGATGAACAGCCGCGTGGTGAAGACCGCCGACGAGATGCTCGCCACCACGAGCCAGCTCCGGTGAGCGCCACCCGCTTCCTCGCAGCCATCGCGCTGCTCGCCACGCCTGCGGTCGCGCAGGTCGCGCCGCAGACTGCCGAGGTCGATGTGCTCGCCCGGCCGGTGGGGCGCGGCGAGGCCTTCTCGGCCGCCGATTTCGAGCGCGGTGCGGTTCCGGTCGGCCAGGCGCGCGGTGCTCTCCGCGCAAGCGATGCGGTCGGTCGTGAGGCGACGCGCGCTTTGCCCGCCGGGATGGCGGTGCGCCTGAGCGATACGCTGCCGGTGCAACTGGTACGGCGCGGCGAGCCGGTGTCGATCCTCGTGCGCAGCGGCGCTCTCACCATCACCGCACCGGGCCGCGCGCTGTCGGGCGGCGGCATGGGCGATGCGGTGCGCGTGTTCAGCAACGCCACCGGCCGCACGCTCGACACGGTGGTGTCCGGGTCGGGCAAGGTTTCCTTCGCGGCGTCGTGAGCGCTGCGATCACAAGGGGTTATGGACAGATGAACAAGCAGATTGCACTTCTCCTGATCCCGGCGCTCGCGCTGGGCGGATGCGGCTCCGTCGGCCGGATCAAGCAGATCGGCAAGGCGCCCAAGATGAGCGATATGGCGCCGGTCGCCGCCCCCGAGGTCGAGGCATCGGTCGGCGCGCGCACCGAAGTCGCCACCGCCGAGGGGCGCAACCCGCAGGCCGCGCCGGTCAACAGCCCATCGCTGTTTCGCGTCGGCGCGGGCGCGCTGTTCCAGGATCAGCGCGCGACGCGGGTCGGCGATATCCTGACGATCAAGGTCAACATCTCCGACAAGGCCAATGTCGGCAACACCACAACGCGCACCCGCGACGGTTCGGAAAACTCCGGCGTCGGCGCGCTGCTCGGCCTCGAAAAGATCGCCAAGCGCGTGGCGGGCGTCGATCCAACGACGCTGGTCAGCAGCACTACCAAATCGAGTTCGGCGGGCGCGGGCACGGTCAACCGCAGCGAGGTCGTCAACATGACGATCGCAGCGGTGGTGACGTCGGTGCTGCCCAACGGCAACCTCGTCATCCGTGGCCGACAGGAGACGCGCGTCAATTACGAACTGCGCGAGCTGCTCGTCTCCGGGATCGTGCGCCCGCAGGACATCGCCCGCGACAACAGCATCCAGCACACCCAGATCGCCGAGGCGCGGATCAGCTACGGCGGGCGCGGCCAGCTTACCGACGCGCAACAGGCGCGCTGGGGCCAGCAGCTGATGGACGTGCTGCTGCCGTTCTAACGCCGGCCTATCCAAATCCGTCATCCCAGCGCAAGCTGGGATCTCCTGGAGAAGCGTGCCGAGCCTCCCGACGAGACCCCAGCTTGCGCTGGGGTGACGATTGACGCCGACCTACGGCCCGCGCTCCTTCGAGCGCGGGCCGTTCGCGTTGGCGCTGACCCGCAATCCCGTAAGCCATTCCTTAACCACAAATAATCGTCACGCGATTTCGCCCATCCCATAATCTTTCCCACAATGGAAAGGTGAGGCGATCGCCTCGCCGGGGCAGCAGAAGCCACCCCGTCTCTTCCAGAAGGAAATACCTATGACCCTCTCGGTCAACACCAACCTCGGCGCGATGGCCGCTCTTCAGAACCTGAATTCCACGCAGAAGGATCTGACCACGACCCAGAACCGGATCAACACCGGTCTGAACGTGTCGTCGACCAAGGACGATTCGGCCAAGTACACGGTCGCACAGACGCTTCGCGGCGATCTGGGCAGCCTGTCGGCGGTCAGCTCGTCGTTGAGCACGGCGAAGAGCACCACCGACGTCGCAATCGCCGGCGGCGAGCAGGTTTCCGACCTGCTCAACCAGATGAAGGCCAAGGCCATCGAGGCGACGGATGACGGCATTTCCGCCGACAGCCGTACCGCGCTGGGCAAGGACTTCGACGCGCTGAAGGATCAGATCAACACGATCATCAGCTCGTCGACCTTCAACGGCGTCAACCTGCTCGACGGCAGCACCGGCGCAGTGTCGGCGCTTCAGTCGACCGACACGACGGCGGCGACGCTGAGCGTGACGAACCAGGACTTCAAGAGCGACATCACCGGCCTTGGCGCGACCTTCACCGACTCCGCTACGGCGAAGACGGCGGTTGCCAACCTGGAAACCGCTTCGAAGAGCGTCCTGGGCAAGCTGAGCACTTTGGGCTCGGCTTCGCGCAAGATCGACGGCCAGTCGACCTTCGTGAGCAAGCTGTCGGACGCGATCACCGCGGGCGTCGGCAACATCGTGGATGCGGACCTCGCCAAGGAATCGGCGAAGCTGCAGGCGCTTCAGGTCAAGCAGCAGCTTGGCGTGCAGGCCCTGTCGATCGCCAACCAGGCGCCGCAGACCATCACCTCGCTGTTCCGTTAATCGGGCCGGCAAGTGTCGCGGCCCCCGGTATTCGGGGCCGCAACACGGGGGCCGGGCGTTCGTCCGGCCCCCTTTTTCTTGCTCGAACTTGGCGCAGGCCCATGACCACCCCATTCGCCCCCGCTCCGGCCCCTGCCCTGCACCGCATCCGCGAGATCGAGGACGCGTTCGGCACCTGCCTGCGGCTCTGGGTCGAGCCGCATCATGGCGGCGGCATCGTCGCGATGGAACGCGCCGACCTGGCCGAACGCCCGCGCATCCTGCTCGACGTGTTCGGCGCGGAAATGCTGTCCGCGATGATCCTGTCGGCACGGATGACTTCCACCGGCATGCAGATCCCGGAGGAGACGGTCGACGGCCGCTTTCCGGTCCGCTTCGCGCTGATCCAGCACCCCGCGCCCGCCGTCCGCCTCCAGTGCGGCACCGGTGTGGACACCGCCCGCATCGATCTGCCCGCGGTCCTGTGGGACCGGGTCTATGTCGAACTCACGCTTGCCGTCACGGTCGCGCGCGAACTGGCGCGACGCCCGTCGACGTTGCACTAGACTACATCCGAAACGGATATACCATTTCCACCAGCGCGGTCTTGCGAGATCGCGCGACGACTTGGCGCCGCGCTTCGGCTTTCGTCGCGCTACATCACGGCGTCTTGCCCATTGTGCTTCCGTAGCAGCCCTTAGCGGCGTTGTGCGCACTATTCTTTCGGCGCGCTTGCGGCGAAAAGCCGCCCGTCACCGCACCACACGCCGTCCCTTCGGATGGCCACGGAAAGGACAAGGATGGCCCAGTCAATCGCGCAGCACACGCCGGAAGCCGCCAACGACCAGACGGCCGAGCGTATCCGCGTGCGCTTCGATGTCGTCGTCACCGATCCTCGGGCGCTGTGGCATGCGGCGGCGCGGCTCGCGCTGTGCCAGCCGGGCATGACGATGGCGGACGTCGAGGACGTGCTCGGCCCGGCCGAGGATCCGATGATCGCCGACTGCCTGGCGATGCTGACCGCGCCCGATGCGATCCCCGGCTGCTTGCCGCTCGACTTCGCGGTCGCCGCGGCCACGCCCGCGCCGCGCGCGCAGCACCGCGAGCCGACGATGCGGTCGCTCGCGGTGCGTGACTTCGTCGCAGCGGGCGGCACCGCCACCAAGCAGTAACGCGAGGACGTTCAGGGACTGCTCCGCAAGGGGGAGCGATCCGGGTGCCGGCTTCCGGGGGGAAGCGGCAGGGGAAACGGATCAGGGCCGGCGATGCGCATGGGGATGCGCGTCGCCGGCTTTTTCGTGTCCGTCCGCGGCGTTCAACGCGTGCGTGGCACGCACTTCGACGTCGCTCGCTACGGACGCCTTTATCCAGACAGATGATTTGGGAAGTCGCTTTTCAGAGCGCGTAAGCTGCCGCCAAATGGATCGGCGCTTAAAATGGTTCGAGCCGACGATGCGCAAAGGGGGGACGCATCGCCGGCTCTAGCCTTTTCGGATCGTTACATCCGAACCGTTGTGACAAGGGGCTTAACGATCCAAGCTCGTCACAGTTTCATTATAGCGGCATTTTGGTGATTTCGGGCGATTTCATGCCCTCCGGAACAGTGCTTATTCCGCCGCCGACACGCCGAGCAGCTGCGTCGCCGGATAGGTGGCGGCACCGACGCTGACCGATACCACGCCGTTCGTCGCCGACACGCCGTCGACCACGCCGAGGCCGTTGACGCCGGTCGTCACGTCGCCACCGGTCGCATCGAGCGCCTTCATCGCGAGCGAATAGGAACCCGCCGCCGCCTTGGTGCCGTCGTCCCGGGTGCCGTCCCAGGTGAAACGGCCCTTGCTCGCCGGATCGACCGTGCGGGTCGCGACCACCGTACCGCTCGCATCCGTCACGGTGGCGGTGAGCGAGGCTGCGCCGGTGCCGGCGGTCCAGTTCCATTCGGCAGGCTTGGCGCCGAGCGCGGACGAGGTGCTGTTGAAGCTCGCTTCCTTGCCGATGTACGACGAGGCCTGCGCCATATCCTGCGCGGTGAGGCGCGTGAGGATGTCCTTCAGCGTCGAGGTCTGCTGGACCGATTGTTCGACTTGCGAATATTGGACGAGCTGCTGCGTATATTGCGACGTGTCCATCGGGTTGAGCGGATCCTGGTTCTGCATCTGCGTGGTGAGCAGCTTCAGGAACATGTTGAAGTCCGCACCGATGCCCGACGCAGTCGCTGTGGTGGCGGCCGCCGCCGGGGTCTGCGCGGTGTTCGCATTCGTGTTGGTGGTCACGGTCGTCATGATCGCTGGTCCCTCATGCTAATCGGTCGAGCACGCCGAGCCCGCTGCGGGAGCGGCGAAAGGCGGTGGTATCGTCTTGGGGTTCGCCCGCGATCGCGGCGGCCCAGCCCGGCTGGTTGCCGCGCGGGCTGCGCTGGCCGTCCTGCCCCTGTCGCTCGGAGCCGAAGCTGAACGACTGCGCATCGGTCCGCACGCCGGCATCGCCGAGCGCGCGGGTGAGATCGCCGCTGTCCTTCCTGAGCATGTCGAGCACGGTGGCGCTGTCGGCGGAGATCACCGCGCGCAAAGCGCCGTCCTCCGCGAACCGCATGTGGATCTGGATATGGCCATGCTCGGCGGGGTTGAGGCGGAGCAGGAATTCGTTCTGCCCGGCGTTGATCTGCCGCGCGATCTGGATGCCGGTCTCCGCGCCGATCTGGCCGGGGCGGACGGAGACGGTGGGTGCATCGGGCGTGACCGGCGCGGCTGCGGCGGTGTGCGTCTGGGGGACGGTGGCCGATGCGTCGAGCGCCGCCTTGAAGTCGCTGGTCGGCGCGGCTTCGGCGTTCGCGGGGGTCGGCGCAAGCGGTTCGGGGGTGGGTGCCGCATGCGCTGCTTTGGCGTCGGTCGTGGTGGCAACGACGGCCTTGTCGTCCTTGGCTGCGGCCTTGCCGGTCGGAGCGGCGACGTGCGGCGCAGGCGCGAGCGGCGTCGGCGTTGCGGCAAGAACGGGGGCGGCAAGAACGGGGGCGGCAACCGGCGGGGTCTGGATCGGCGCCGGCTGGGGCGCGGGCGCATCCTTGTCGGCGGCCTTCGTCTCGGTCTCCGGTTCGCCCGGCGTCTCGCCCTCCGGCTCCACCTTGGGCACGACGGCTTCGCCGACGGCGGGTGCCGGCGCAGCGGGCGCGGCCTCGCCGTTGGCGGCGGCGATCAGCGCGGCGAGCGTGGCGTTGGCGGTCGCTGGTGTCGACGCCTGCACGGGCCTGGCTGCGGGCGCATCCTTGGTGGCCGGTGCATCGTCGGCGGCCACGTCGTTGGGCGGCGCATCGTTGGCGGTGCCATCGACCATCGCGGCGAAGCGATCGTCGGTGTCGGCCGCCTTGGGCTGCGGCGCGGGCGCGGGTCGTGCGGGCGCGGGGGCCGCGATCGGGGTCATGGGCGCATTATAGGAGGAAATCAGCCGATCGCGCCGAGCGCGCGGACACGCGCGCGCGGGTGGATCTCGTTCTGCGACAGCACCACCGTGGCGGGGCGCACCCGTTCGATGATCGAGCGGACGAACGGGCGGATCGACGGGTTGGTGAGGATGCACGGAATCTCGCCGTCGCTCGCCTGCCGGTCGAACGTCTCGCGGACGTGGGCGATGAACTTCTGGAGGTTGGAGGGCGCCATCGCGAGATGCCGCTCGTCGCCGTCGCCGATCACGCTTTCGCTGAACTCGCGGTCCCATTCGGGCGAGAGCGTGACGATCGGGATCGCGCCGTCGCGCGCCTGCTGCGACGAAATCTGCCGGGCGAGCCGCGCGCGGACATATTCGGTCATCTGCGTGAGGTTGTTGGTGAGCGGCACGGCCTCCGCAATGCCTTCAAGGATGGTCGGCATGTCGCGTACCGACACGCCCTCCGCCAGCAGATTCTGGAGGATGCGCTGCACCCCCGATACCGAAATCTTCGAGGGCACGAGATCGGCGGCCAGCTTCTCGCTGTCCTTGTGGAGATCGCCCAAGAGCTTCTGCGTCTCGCTGTACGAAAGCAGATCGGCGATATTGTCCTTGACCAGTTCGGTTAGGTGGGTGGTGACGATCGTACCGCAATCGACCACGGTGAGGCCACGGAAGTTAGCCTCGTCGCGCAGTTCGCGGCCGATCCACAAGGCGGGCAGGTTGAACACCGGCTCGCGCGTTTCCTCGCCCGACAGGCCGGTGGCGGCGCCCGAGGGATTGATGACAAGCAGCCGGTCGAGCCGCACCTCGCCGCGCCCGACTTCGGTTTCGCGGACATAGACGACGTAATCGTTGGGCTTCAAAGCCATGTTGTCGAGGATGCGCACCGGCGGCAGCACGAAGCCGAAATCAGTGGCGAACTGGCGGCGCAGCGCGCGGATCTGGTCGTCGAGGCGCGGCTCGGCATTGGCGCCGTTCGCCATCGGCAGCAGCGCATAGCCGATCTCGATCCGCACCGCGTCGATCGCCAGCGTCTGCGAGATCGGCTCCTCGACTTGGGCGGCGGCGACATCGGCCGCCTGCGCCTCGGCCTTGGCGATCACCGCCTTGCGCTCCGCCTGCTTGCTCATCGCCCAGGCGGCATAGCCGCACACGCCGGCAAGCGTGGCGAAGGGGATGAACGGCAGCCCAGGCATCAGCGCGAGCCCGCCGAGCAGGAATGCCGACATGCCGAACGCCTTGGGGAAGCGCCCCAACTGGTCGCCCAAAGCCGCGCCGGTCTGCCCGGTAACGCCGCCCTTAGAGACCAGCAGGCCCGCCGCCGTCGACACGATCAGCGCCGGGATCTGCGTGACGAGGCCGTCGCCAACGGTCAGCGTGGTATAGGTGTTGAACGCGGTGAAGAAATCGACGCCGTGGATCGCGACGCCGAGGATCAGCCCGACCACCGCGTTGATGCCGGTGATCAACAGGCCGGCGACCGCGTCGCCCTTCACGAACTTGGACGCACCGTCCATCGCGCCGAAGAAGCCGCTTTCCGCCTCCAGTTCGCTGCGGCGTTCGCGCGCGGTCTTCTCGTCGATCATGCCGGCGTTCAGATCGGCGTCGATCGCCATCTGCTTGCCGGGCATCGCGTCGAGGCTGAACCGCGCCGCCACCTCGGCGATGCGGCCAGCACCCTTGGTGATGACGACGAAGTTGATGACGATCAGGATCAGGAAGATGGTGATGCCGATGATGGTCTGGCCACCCATCAGGAACTCGCCGAACGCCGCGATCACGCCGCCCGCCGCATGCGTGCCCTCCTGCCCGTGCGACAGGATCAGCCGCGTCGAGGCGAGATTGAGCCCGAGCCGCAGCATCGTCGCGATCAGCAGGATGGTCGGGAAGGCGCTGAGCTGAAGCGGCTTCTCGATGAACAAGGCGGTCATCAGGATCATCACCGACACGGTGATCGACAGCGCGAGGCCGAAATCGAGCAGCCAGCCCGGCATCGGCAGGATGAGCATCGCGATGATCGCGACCACGGTGCCGGCAAGCGCGAGATCGCGGCCCGCGCCGATGCGTTCGAGAAAGGCGTTGAGGCTGGTGGGCATGAGCTATCTCAGCAGGGGGAGACGGGGAAACCCGCATCCATGAAGGTGCGCAGCTTGTTGCGCATCGTGCGCACCGAGATGCCGAGGATCGAGGAGGCGGTGGTGCGGTTGCCCCGGCACTTCTCCAGCGTGTGCAGGATCAGCTCGCGCTCGACTTCGGCCATGGTGCGGCCGACCAGACCGTCGACGGTGGTGCGCGCGGTCGCGCGCGGCGCGGTGTTGAGCACCACGTCCGCCGCCGCGATGGCGCGCCCGCCCGCGAGCATCACCGCGCGGTGAACGGTGCCTTCGAGTTCGCGGACGTTGCCCGGCCAGTCGTGGCCGCTCAGCAGATCGAGCGCATCGTCGTCGAGCCCGCCGTCATGCTGGTGATATTGCGTGTTGACCGCCTGCGCGAAATGACGGGCGAGCAACGCCACGTCCTCGCCGCGCGCGCGCAGCGGGGGCAAGGCGACCTGGATCATGCCGAGCCGCGCGAGCAGATCGGCGCGGAACGTGCCCGAAGCCACCCCTGCGTGAAGATCGCCGCTGTTGCTGGCGATCAGCCGCGCGCTTTCGTCCATGCGCGGGCCGCCGATGCGGTTGCCGACGCTGGTCTGGAGCAGATCGAACAGGCGCCCCTGCGTGTGCGGCGGCAGCGCGCCGATCTCGCGCAGGAACAGGGTGCCGCCGCGCGCCTCCGCGATACGGCCGATGCGGCGTGCGACCGCGCCGGGGAAGTCGCCCGCGGCATGGCCGAACAGTTCCGATTCGATCACCGCCTCGCTCGCCCCGGCGCAATCGACGGTGACGAACGGCCCCGGCATGCGCGACGCGTCGTGGATCGCGCGCGCCATCAGCGCCTTGCCGCAGCCGCGCTCACCGGTGACGAGGATCGCCGCGCCCGCCGGTGCCATCGCCAGCCCGAAGCGCACCGCCTGCCGCAGCGCGGGCGCATCGCCGACGATCGTGGCGGGGCGGCGGGCGACCGCGGCGATGGCGGCGGCGATCAGATCGCGGTCGGGCGGGAGCGGCACATAGTCCCAAGCGCCCGCGCGTACCGCCGCCACCGCCTGTTCGGCCGGCGCGCCGATGCCGCAGGCGAGCACCGGCACCGCGAAGCGTTCGGCGCGCAACGATGCGAGGAAGCCGGGCGTGTCGATCGCGATGTCGATCATCACCATGTCCGCGCCGCCCGTCCGCAACAGGTCGAGCGCCTGCGCGCCGTCGTCGGCGAGCCGCACCTGCGCGCCGCCCTCGCGCGCCAGTTCGGCGGCGCGGCGGATTTCGGTGCCGGGCGTACCGGCCAGGATCATGCGGACCGTGCTGTTCACCGGTTGGGGCACTGGGCTCAATTCTCGTGCTTGACGATTTCGGTCAGCGTCACGCCGAGCGAATTGTCGATCATCACCACTTCGCCGCGTGCGATCAGGCGGTTGTTGACGAGGATGTCGATCGATTCGCCGATGCGGCGATCAAGCTCGACCACCACGCCCGGGCGCAGCGCCATCAGGTCGGAGATCGGCATGCGCGCGCGCCCGAGGATCGCCTGGACGCGGACGGGCACGTCGAACAAAGCTTCGAGACCGGCCGGCTCGCGGGCGTTCAGGGCAACCTCGTGCCCGGCATCGAAGCTGGTGGCGAAGGCGGCGGGTTCGGGGGAGGCGGGCGTTGCGTCCATGTTGGTCTCCATCACGCGTTCATCCATTGCCGGATGACCGAAATCGATTCTGCGGGGTTGGCGGTGATCGTCTCGCCGATGCGGCGCAGCGAGGAGGCCTTGATGCCGCCCTCGACCTGGGCGAGCGCGATCTCCTGATCGAGCGCCTCCATGTGCGACACGCCGTCGGCCGAGGGGAGCGCCGCCATCTGTTGCGTGCCCCCGGCGAGCGCGGGCTGCGCGGTGCGGCCGAGCAGCGGCTGCTGCTCGCCGCCACCAGCGACGTCGCCCTCGCGCAGATCGGCGCCGCCACGGGTGCGCATCATCTTGAGCGCGAACAGCCCGATCGCGCCGATCACCACCAGTTTGAGCAGGTTGAAGATCTGGTCCTTGGGCAGGCTGCTCAGGAAGCTGCCGAGCGGCGCGACCTCCTCGGGCTGGGCGAAGGGCATGTTCTCGATCGCCACGCTGTCGCCGCGCTGCGCATCATAGCCGACCGCGTTCTGGACAAGCGTGGTGAGGCGCTGCACCTGCGCCGCGGGCAGCGGCTTCGCGCCGCTGTCGATCATCACCGCGACCGTCAGGCGCTTGAGCGTGCCGGGCTGGCGGACGACCACCGCGTTGGTGCGGGTGTTGTCGTAGGTCGTGTCTTCGGAAGTCTGCTTGCTGTTCGCTTGGCGCGTGTCGGTGCTGCCGCCGCCGGCCGGGGCGCCGCCGCCGGGCAACTGGGCGGAGACCGACGCGCCCTGCGCGGCGGCGTTGCCCTCCTGGCTCTGATCGCCCGATTCGACCGAGGTCTGGTGCGCGATCACCTGCTTGTCGGGATCGTAGGTCTGCGATTCTTCGCGGCGGCTGTCGCGGTCGATATTGGCGGACACCTCGGCGCGCACCTTGCCCGCGCCGACGATCGGCTCGACCAGGCTTTCGATCTGGGTGCGGAGCTTCTCCTCCATCGCCTGCTGCATCTCGTCGGTCTCGGCGTTGGTCGCGGCACCCGCATCGCCGGCGCGCGCGAGCAGCCGGCCGGTCTGGTCGACGATCGACACCGATTCGGGCGAGAGTTCGGGCACCGAGGAGGAGACGAGGTAGCGGATCGCCTGCACGTTCTCCGGCGAGAGCCGGCCGCGCGTGCGCACCGTCACCCCGGCTGTGGCCTTGCGGCCGCCTTCCGCGAACACGGCGCGTTCGGGCATGACGATATGGACGCGCGCGCTCGACACCGATTCGAGCGTCGAGATCGAGCGGGCGAGTTCGCCTTCGGTCGCGCGGGTCTCGTCCATCTTCTCGCGGCTGGAGGACAGGCCGAACGGGCTGGCGCTGTCGAGCACATCGTAGCCGATCTTGCCGCCGACCTGCTCGCCCGCCATGCTCATGCGCAATTGCGCGAGCTGGTCGGTCGGTGCCATGATCGCGGTGCCGTCGCCCGAGATGCGGAACTTGACGTTCTGCTGGCTGAGCTTCTGCGAGATGCTCTGCGCCGCGCTCGGATCGAGATCGGTGTAGAGATAGCCCATCTCGGCCGCGCTGCCGCGAAACGCGAGAAAGGTCAGCGCGGCGAGCATCGCTACCGCGACGCCGCCCATCAGATACATCCGGCGCGTGCCGATCTGCTTCAGGAAGGATTGGATCGCGTTCAAGCTGGACCTCGGCACTTGCGGGACCACCTGTCCCCATGCCGATATTATAGGATGGTGCCGGCGGCCGAATTTGCCGGCTAGGCAAAAATTTCCGCGTGGGGGTTTGGGGGGGCGCTCTAGCGCCTCTGCCCGTAAGCCCGCGCGCCTGTCCGTCTGTTCGCTTCCTTCTCCCGTTCGTCCTGAGTAGCTGCCGAGTAGCCCGCAGGGCGTATCGAGGTAGTGTATCGAAGGATATGCCCCGCGCGCTACCTGTGCTTCGATACGGGCTCTCGATACGGCGCTACGCGCCTACTCGATCCCTACTTAGCACGAACGGGGTTGGAGAAGGTCGGCTCACGCGGTGCGTGCAGCGAATGCCGCTCTACACAGTTCGTCCCGAGCGAAGTCGAGGGGCATGCTCCACGCGCAGGTGTCTCGACTTCGCTCGACACGCACGGCGCGTTTGATGAGTCCTGCGCTACTTCGCCGCGCGCCGCGTGAAATAGATGTGGATGCGCACCCACGCGCCGACCATCGGCTTGCCGCCGACGCGCGGCGGCCGGACGAGGAACTGCCACGCCGCCAGCCGCATCGCGCGCGAGAGGCCCGAGCCGATCGGCGATTCACCGAGCGATCGGCAATTGTCGACATGATAGGCTTCGATCGTCCGGCAGGCGATGTCGGCATATTCGGGATCTTCGACGTTCTTGGGCATATAGCCGTTCAGCTCGGCGTCGGTCGGCTCGCGATACCATTCGGCGTTGAACAGCCGCTCGCCGCCCGGCCCTTCGCCCGGCCCATAGGCCGCGCCGCCGTTATTGCCGCCGCCGGGCTTGTCGTCGCCGCTGTCGCTGCCGTGGGTGGGCAGTTTGGAGATGTCGGTGGCGGCGAAATCGTCCTGGCTCATGGTGATGAGCTTGGGCGGCACCACCACCGGCGGGGGCGGCGTGATCTCGGGCTTGGGTTTGGTGATCTTGGGCGCGGTCGCCTTCTGCGCGTGCTGGACGGGCGACTTCTCGCCCTTGGCGGCAGGCTTCTTGGCGGGATCGGGCACTTCGGAAGGCACGAACAGGTGCAGTTCACTCGGCTTGGGCGGGGTCGCCGCCGGGCGCTGCGAGCCCCACAGCAGCACCAGCAGCGCGATCGCCAGTTCGATCGCGAGCGCGAGCCCGAACGCGAAGGCGTGCCGCCGGAACGACCGATCGTGCCAACGCCAATATTCGTAACCGCCTGCCAGCATCATCCGCGCAAAAGACCCACGCCCGTTTCACCACCGCTCCGGCCCGTGCGCCCCCTGCCCGGCACCCGTCCGTTCGAACGGGCAGCCGAGCCATAGGGGGCCGGGTGTTGCGCCGCAACGCTTCACCTAAGCCGATCTACATGGACGCGGGCGGACGGCGAAATGACGTTCGCGTCATGTCGGAAGTAAGGCGGTCAATCGCGCTCGGGCACGGGCACGTTGAAACCGTTGAGCGTCATCGACACCAAGGCATAGAGGCCGACCAGATAGATCAGCTCGTTGGCGCCGTGCTGGCCGAACGTCTCCACCGCGAGGCGATAGCACGGTTCGGGCAGGACGCCGCCGTTCACCAGCGCGAAGGCGACGTCATAGGCGACGCTCTCCTCCGCGGAGAGATCGGCGGGCTTGATGTTGGCGCACAGCGTGGACAGGCGCGCAGGCGACATCTTCTCGCGCTCGGCCACGGCGATATGCGCGTAGATCTCGTACGCCGCATCGAAATGCGCGCCGGTGACGAGGATCGCGATCTGGCGCGCAGGGTCGGGCAGCGTCGCCTGCATCGACATCGCTTTGGTGAGATCCCACACCGCCTTGCCGATGACGGGTTCGTGCAGCCACGGGTTCCACGGCCCCATCAGCGCGCCGTCGTCGGACAGCACCTTGAAATCGTTGAAGTTGGTAGCGATGCCGGCCTTCATGTCCTCATACAGCGGCTTCTGTTCGGGCGAGAGGTCGGCGGGAGCGATCAGGGGCAGGCGCATCGGGCTTCTCCTTGTGGGGACGTGTGCTCAATAGCCGGGTTCGTGCGGCGGTTGCGTGAAACCGGCGTCATGTATCCGTGGCACCGCCTGAAACTCGCTCTTTCGCGAGTTTTCAAACGGGCTAAGGCCGTTCGCGATGCTGTCACGCCTCGTCCTCACCGATTTCCGCAACCATGCCGACCTGACGCTGGAACCCGGCGCGGGCTTCGTCGTGCTGACCGGCGAGAACGGCGCGGGCAAGACCAACGTGATCGAGGCGGTGTCGCTGCTTGCGCCCGGGCGGGGCTTGCGGCAGGCCGCGCTCGGCGAAATGGCGCGGCAAAGTGGCAAGGGCGGCTTCGGCGTCGCTGCGACGATCGGGGACGATGTACAGATCGCCACCGGCACGCTCCCCACTGCGTCGGAACGACGCGTGGTGCGCATCCAGGGTGCCGCCGCCGCCGCCACCGCGCTTGCCGAATGGGCGACGGTGCTGTGGCTGACGCCAGCGATGGATCGGCTGTTCGTCGAGCCCGCGTCCGAGCGCCGCCGCTTCCTCGACCGGCTGACGCTCGCGCTCGCGCCCGGCCACGCGGTCCACGCCAACCGCTACGAGGCGGCGATGCGCGCACGCAACCGGCTGCTCGGCGAGGCGGCCGACGGCGGGCCGCTCGATGCCGAGTGGCTGACTGCGCTCGAAGCGCAGATGGCCGAACATGGCGCGGCGATCGACACCGCGCGGCGCGAGACGGTGGCGGCGCTCGGCGGCCGCCTCGCCGCGCAGCCCGAGGGTCCGTTCGCGCGCGCCGGGCTCGTGCTGGCGGGCTGGACCGGGGAGAGCGCCACACTCGCCGCCGATCTGGCCGGCGGGCGGCGGCGAGACATGGCGGCGGGGCGGACCCTGGTGGGGCCGCATCGCAGCGATCTTGCCGTCACCCATCTCGACAAGGCACAGGCGGCGGCCCTGTGCTCGACCGGCGAACAGAAGGCGTTGCTGCTCGGCATCGTGCTCGCCCATGCCCGGCTGGTGGCGGAACGGACCGGGCGGCATCCGGTGCTGCTGCTCGACGAGGTGGCGGCGCACCTCGACCCGCGCCGCCGCGCTGCCCTGTTCGAGGCGCTGTCGGGCAAGGGGCAGGTGTGGATGACCGGCACCGAAGCGGCGCTGTTCGCCGAACTGACCGGCGACGCCACACGACTCGCACTGCCGATTCGCTGAACGCCAGCTTTCGACACGGCTCACCGCGCGTTCAAGCGGGGCGCGGCACAGATCGTCTCATGGCGGGGGCCATAGGGAGATGAGATGATGACGACCAAAGGCTTGATCCTCGCTGTCGCGGCTGCGACCACCAGCCTGTTCGCGGCGCTGCCCGCCACCGCCCAAGGGCATGGGGACCGGGGCCGCTGGGACTGGGGCCCGGGCGACCGCCCCTACCGGCTCGCCGGGCCGGGCGTGCCGATGCTGTTCCCCGAATTGCGCGGCACCCCGCGCGGCCGCGCGTTCGTGATGCGCAACTTCGACTTCAACCGCGACGGCTTCATCAACCGGCGCGAGGCGGACGCCGCCAACCGCGCCTTCGCCGATGCCGCCGGCCCCAATCGCGGCCGCTTCGACTGGGATCACCGTGGCCCAGACCGCGTCGTGGTGCGCGAGGAGATCGTCACCGGGCCCGGCCATTGGGACCGCGCCGCGATGCGCGACTATCACTTCCGCCAGACGCCCGAGGGCGCGCGCATGACCTTGCAGGAGGACGTGCTGTTCCAGACCGACTCGGCGGTGCTGCGTCCGCATGCGATCGACAAGCTGCGTGCGCTCGCCGACTATCTGAAGGACAATGGCGGCGTGCGCGTCTCGATCGACGGCTTCACCGATTCGCGCGGCACCGACGCGCACAATCAGGTTCTGTCCGAGCGCCGCGCGGAGAGCGTACGCGCCGCGTTCGACGATCTCGGCGTGGTGCGCGCGCGCTTCCGCGTGCGCGGGCATGGCGAGGCCGATCCGGTCGCCACCAACACGACGCCGGCGGGGATGCGGCTCAACCGGCGGGTCGAGGTGACGCTGCTCGGCCAGCGCGCGGATACGTTCGCGCGGTAAGGTCGCGGGGCGATGCCGGCCGAAGATCGGTCGCCATCGCCCGCTGCGTCAGGAAAGCGGCTGGAAGTGTCGCATCAATCGCGGGGCGACATCCACAGCCCCAGAGCGAACGCCACGTCATCGATCAGATCGGTACAGATAAGGTCGCATGCGCGAACCACGTTTGGCGCGACGCCCGTTCTCCCGGCGACTTCGCGCACGGACTCGTACAAAACGTTCAGCGCGCGCAGCCTTTGATTGCCGTCGTAGCGACGGGCGAGACGGCAGGGTGGGGCGAGGCGATCGGCCAGACTGTCAAGCGACGGCCGCGACGTTACCGCAAACCTTCGGCGTGCGTGCGCAGGCGAGAGCGACGCCTGAAGATCCCAGCGATCAGCAGGATCTGTGTCGGATATCCACCGGTTCCCGTCAGGATCGCGTAAGCCAACGGCGACATGCCCAGATCCGCCAGGTGCCCGAGGTGCGCCGAAGCGGACAGCAATTGAACGGCGCACACGGTAAGCACCCACCATTGCGGATCGCGCAAACTCGCGCGGCAGAGCGCCGCCAGCAGGGCAAGATCGACGATCGCCACCGTCGGCTCGAGGTGACGGTAATTCTGGCCGAACAGGGCCAGCAAAACCGTCTGCATCACGGATGCTGTAACGAAGGACCATGCGACAAACCGCTCCGTCGTGCTGCCCCAGCGGATCGCGGCGCAAAGCGTCAGCAGGCACAGCGGGAAAAAGGCATGCACGTAGATTTGAATCAAAGCGTGAAGCATGACCGGCCCGGAGCAGGATGCATCCAGCCGGTCAAGCCGCCACTATCTGGCGATCTCGATTCACGGCTCACCGCATCGGGAAGGTGGTTTTGCAGCAAAGCGTCTTAATCGACCCGCCTTGTCGGGCTGCACCGGCGAGACGCGACGAACGCGGAACATGTCATGGGTTGCAAGCATAGGTCCCCCTACCGGGGAACGTCAGCGCCCCGGTCTCGTGATGTGGTTTTGAGTATGAAGGAGGCGATTGCCTCCGCTCCCTGAACAAGCTGCGGATAGGCCAGCACGATCAGCGCGATGGCTGCCGCCGTGGCGCAGATCTGCCGGACGATGGCCAGGGTCGACGGTGACGGATGGTGAAGCTCCCGCGGCTGGAGTGACGGTGGTCGAGCTGTCGCGACGGCGGGGAAGGGCTCGAAAGGCACGGTCCCGCTGTCGTTCAGCCTCTGTGTCGAGGCCTGGATTGGCTCGACATCGGGCAACTCGTCCACTGCCGGCGGCTCACGCCGTAGTTGATACGGTGTCGTTTGCGGGGCGGCGGCAGCGCCTTCGCGGTCCCGTTGCGCACGGAAAATAGCCGCAGCGCGCTGTCGTGTCGGAGCGTTAAGTTTGACTCGCGCCTTTTCTACATGATCGTCGACCGTGCGGGCGGAGAGGCCGAGCGCGCGCGCGATTTCCTTGCTCGTCATGCCTTCGCCGACCAGCGCGAGGCATTGAGACTGTTTCGGAGTTAACCGATTCGCATCGCCAGACATCGGAATCACGCTAACACGCCAGTATGAAGACACCAGCGCAACGGCGCGGAGCGCGGTCCGCTCCGATACCGCCGCGCGCTCCTCTCGCTGTCGGCACCGCATCGGTGTTGCGCCGCGTCCGAGCGCCGCTTAGAGGCGCGAGCGATTTCCCTTCACGCCGGAGCCCCGTATGTCCGATCAGATCAATCGTCCCGCCGGCGACGCCGGCATCAACCGGGTGGTCCTCGCCTATTCGGGCGGCCTCGATACTTCGGTGATCCTGAAGTGGCTCCAGCAGACCTATAACTGCGAGGTCGTCACCTTCACCGCCGATCTGGGCCAGGGCGAGGAGCTGGAGCCCGCGCGCAAGAAGGCGGAAGCCGCCGGCGTTAAACCTGAGCACATCTTCATCGACGATCTGCGCGAGACGTTCGTCAAGGATTACGTCTTCCCGATGATGCGCGCCAACGCGCTGTACGAGGGGCTGTATCTGCTCGGCACGTCGATCGCGCGGCCGCTGATCGCCAAGCGCCAGATCGAGATCGCGCGCATGGTGAACGCCGATGCGGTCAGCCACGGCGCGACCGGCAAGGGCAACGATCAGGTCCGCTTCGAACTCGGCTATTACGCGCTCGCGCCCGATATCAAGGTGATCGCGCCGTGGCGTGAGTGGGATCTCACCAGCCGCACCCGGCTGATCGAGTTCGCCGAACAGCACCAGATCGCGGTTTCGAAGGACAAGCGCGGCGAATCGCCGTTCTCGACCGACGCGAACATGCTCCACACCTCGTCCGAGGGTAAGGTGCTCGAGGATCCGTGGCAGGAGGTGCCCGACTATGTCTATTCGCGCACCGTCAACCCGGAAGACGCACCCAACGAGCCCGAGATCATCACGATCGACTTCGAGGGTGGCGACGGCGTCGCGGTCAACGGCGTCGGCATGTCGCCCGCCACGCTGCTGGAAACGCTCAACGAACTCGGCCGCAAGCATGGCATCGGCCGGCTCGATCTGGTTGAGAACCGCTTCGTCGGCATGAAGTCGCGCGGCATGTACGAGACGCCGGGCGGCACGATCTATCACCTCGCGCATCGTGGCATCGAGCAACTAACGCTCGATCGCGGTGCGGCGCACCTCAAGGACGAACTCGCGCCGCGGTATGCCGAGCTGGTCTATAACGGCTTCTGGTTCTCGCCCGAGCGCGAGATGTTGCAGGCCGCGATCGACCACAGCCAGGCGAAGGTGACGGGCACGGTGCGGTTGAAGCTCTACAAGGGCGGCGTGCACGTGACCGGGCGCAAATCGCCCTATTCGCTTTATTCGGAGAAGGTCGTCACGTTCGAGGACGATCAGGGCGCCTATGACCAGCGCGACGCGGCGGGCTTCATCAAGCTGAACGCGCTGCGGCTGCGGCTGCTCGGGCGGCGCGATCAGGGCTGACCATAACGCCATCCGTTCATCCCGAGCGAAGTCTAGGGACACGCGCCAGAGTTGCGCAGGTGTCTCGACGTCGCTCGACACGAACGGATAGCGTGAGAGACCGCAGCGCTCATTACTCCGGCTTAACCATCCGCGCGGTAAGCGGGCGCGATGTGGGCGGGAACCGAACGGCGGCGCTGGACCGGAGACGTGCTGGCGGCGTGCGCGCTGGCGGCGGTGCTGGCGCTGTGCTGGACGGTGCGCGACTGGCATAACCTCGCCGCGCTGCGCCTGCCCGACACCGACGACGTCATGCGGCTCCAGCAGATCCGCGACTGGCTGGCCGGGCAGCGCTTCGCCGATCTCGCGCAGCACCGGCTCGGCCTGCCGCCCGGTCTCGCGATGCACTGGTCGCGGCTTGCCGATCTCGTGCCGGGCGCGATCATCGCCGCGCTGACCCCGCTGGCCGGCCGGCACACCGCCGAGTTGACCGCAGTGCTGGTCTGGCCGACGCTGTTGTTCGCCGCCGCACTGGCGCTGGTCGCGGGGGTCGCGCGCGCGCTTGGCGGTGGCAGAATCGCGCGCACCGCCATCATCGTCGCCGGCGTGGCCTATCCCGCCACCACGATCTTCCTGCCCGGGCGGATCGACCATCACGGGCTTCAGATCGTCCTGCTGCTCGTCACCGTCCGTGCGCTGCTGTCGGCGCCGGCGATGAACGCGGGCATCATTGCGGGGCTCGCCGCCGCCGCCAGCCTGGTCATCGGGCTGGAGACCGCGCCGTTGTTCGCGGTGGTCGGCGTGCTGATCGCGCTCGACTGGGTGCGCGCACGACCGGGCGCGGACGACCGCATGATGGGGTTCGGCATCGGCACGGTGACCGCGCTGCTCGCCGCCTCGATCCTGTTTCGCAGCGACGGGTGGCTGTATCCGGCGTGCGACGGCTTCACCGCGACCGCGTGGCGCGCCGCGGTGACATGCGCGTTCGCGCCGCTCCTGCTGGCGCTGGCCGCGCGTGACGTGACGCGCCCGGCGGCACGCGCGGTGCTTGGTCTGGCGATCGGCGGGCTGCTGCTCGCCGCCGCCGTCACGGTTTCGCCGGCCTGCCTGTCGCCGTATGGCGGGGTCGATCCGCTGCTGCGCCAGCTCTGGCTCGGTCGCGTCGGTGAGGCGCAGCCGCTGTTCGCCGCGCCGCCGGGCACCGCGATCGGCTATGCCGGGCTGATGGTCGCCGGCGTCGCCGCGGCGCTGTGGCAGCGTGTGCGGACGCGCGACCGGCGCTGGAGCGTGCTGCTCGCGCTCCAGCTCGCTGCCTTCGCGCTGACCTGCTGGCAGTTGCGCGGCGCCTATGCCGGCGCGATCCTTTCCGCGCCCGCGCTGGCCGCCGCGATCGCAGCGGCGCGCGCGCGCGGCGCGGGGTGGCTGGCGGGGGCGTGGCTCGCTTCGGCGGGGATGCTCTACCCCCTCGCCGCGCAGGCGCTCGCGCCCGCGCCCGCCGGTGCCGCACCGGCTGCGGGCGGGGTCGGCTGCACCAGCCCGGAGGCGCTCGCGCTGCTCGCCGCGCAGCCGGCGGGACGGCTGCTCGCGCCGCTCGATCTCGGTGCGTTCGCGATCGGCGCGACCCGGCTCGGCGTGGTCGGCGCGCCCTATCATCGCAACGACGCAGGCAATCTTGCGGTGTACCGCGCCTTCCTCGGCACGCCCGATCAGGCGGCGGCGGTGGTGCGCGGCTGGCGGGTGCGCTATGTTGCGCTGTGCTCCGACAGTTTCGCCGAATTGCCCACCCCGCCGCGCTTCGCCGCGCAGCTTCGCGGCGGCCATCCGCCTGCGTGGTTGCGGCCGGCCGGCCAGCGCGGCGCGCTGACGCTCTATATGGTGGCGTCGGCTGCCCTGCCGGCGCAGCGCTGACCTTCCGGGCAGGATGAACGCGTGACCCCGCCCGCGGTGCATCGTCCGTGGTGGGAGACGCGTTGGTGCGTCGCGCTCGCGCTGGTGCTGAGCGCGGTGCCGCTGCTGTGGCCGGCGGTGCCGCCGCTCACCGATCTGCCCGGACACATGGGCCGCTACCGCGTGATGCTCGGCACCGACGCGGCGACGCTCGGCGCATGGTATCATTTCGCGTGGAAGCCGATCGGCTATCTCGGGGTCGATCTGCTCGTCGCCGCGCTCGCGCCGCTGGTCGGGCTGGAACCGGCGGTGAAGGCGATCGTCGTCGCGATTCCCGTCCTCGCCGCCGCCGGCATGCTGTGGCTGTCGCGCGAGGCGCATGGCCGCGTCCAGCCGAGCGCCTATTTCGCGCTGCCCTTCGCCTATCACCTCGCCTTCCTGTACGGCTTCCTCAACTACACGCTGGCGATGGCGCTCGCGCTCAATGCCTTCGCGCTGTGGCTGCGGCTGGCGCGACGGCGGCGGTTGCGCGCCGGCGTATTCGTCGCGGTGTCGGCGCTGATCTGGACCGCGCATCTGTTCGGCTGGCTCTGCCTCGGCGTGATGGCCTTCTCCGCCGAACTGGTGCGTGCCCGCGCGGTCGAGACAGACGGCACGCGGCGCGGCTGGATCGACAGCGGCTGGCGCGCCGCGTTCGCCTGTCTGCCGCTCGCGCCGCCCGCGCTGATGCTGCTCGCGTGGCGGCCGGGCGGCGCGCACCCGGCCGGCGACTGGCTGCTCGGCCTCCACCTCAAGCCCGGCTGGCTGGTGATGAGCCTGCGCGACCGCTGGCAGCCGTTCGATCTCGCGTCCGCATTCCTGGTCGCGCTGGTGATCTACCGCAGCTACCGCGACCGCCGCTTCGTCCATGCGCCGATGCTCGCCGCCGCCGCGCTGGGGCTGCTGATCCTGTTCGTGGCGATGCCGTTCGGCGCGGCCTATGCCGACATGCGGATCGCGCCCTATGCGATCATCCTCGCCTTGCTGTCGATCCGCTTCAACGCGCGGGTCAAGCAGCGCCGGCGGCAGGCGTTCGCGCTGGCCGCACTCGCTTTCCTCGTCGCGCGCACTGCCGCCGGCACCGCCAGCTTCGCCATCGAGAGCCGCGACTGGACGCGCCATCTCGCCGCGCTAGACCATATTCCGCGCGGGAGCCGCGTCGCCGCCTTTGTCGGCGCGACCTGCGAGCAGCCGTGGCGGATGACGCGCAGCGGGCATCTGCCGGCGATGGCGATCGTGCGGCGCGCGGCCTTCTCCAACGATCAGTTCGATCTCGGCTCGACCGCGCTGCTCACCGTCACCGCGCCCGGCATCGCCGGCTTCGCGACCGATCCGTCGCAGATCGTGATGGACGCGCCGTGCCCGCCAAGCCCCGAGTTCCGCACGCTCGATCGGGCACTGACCGAGCTGCCGCGCGACCGGTTCGACCTGATCTGGCTCATCACGCCCGCGCGGATCGACCCGCGCGCACTCGGCAGCGCACGGCTCGTCTGGAGCGATGGGCGCGATTTCCTGTTCGCGCTTCCGCACGCCACGCCACATCGCTAGAAGCCCCCGGATGGTTGGACCGGAGCAAGCGCCGCGTTGGTGGCAGACACGTCTGTTCGTGATCGCCGCGACGCTGATCGCGATGGTGCCCTTGCTGCGCCCGGAGATACCGCCGCTGGTCGACCTGCCGGGCCATATGGGCCGCTACCGCGTGCAACTCGCGCTCGACGACCACCCGTTCCTCAAGGAATGGTTCGATTTCCGCTGGCAGCTGATCGGCAATCTCGGCATCGACCTGCTCATCGTGCCCATGGCGAAGCTGTTCGGGCTCGAACTCGGCGTCAAGCTGATCGTCATCGCCATCCCCGCGCTCACCGTTTCGGGGCTGCTGTGGATCGCGCGCGAGGTGCATGGACGTATCCCGGCGACGGCGCTGTTCGCGCTGCCGCTCGCCTATGGCTATCCGTTCCACTTCGGCTTCGTGAATTTCGAACTGTCGATGGCGATCGCGCTCAACCTGTTCGCGCTGTGGCTGCGCCTCGCCCGGTTCGAGCGGCTGCGCTTGCGCGCCGCGCTGTTCGTGCCGCTCTCCTGCCTGTTGTGGCTGTGCCATACGTTCGGCTGGGGGACATTGGGCGTACTCGCCTTCTCCGCCGAGCTGATCCGCCAGCATGACGCCGGGCGCCGCTGGCACCGCGCGATCATCCGCGCCGGGCTCGCCTGCGTGCCGCTCGCGTTGCCGATGGTGCTGATGGTGTTCTGGCGGAGCGGCGACCATGTCGGCGGGCTCACCACCGACTGGTTCAACTGGCGCGCCAAGATCGGCTGGATGGTGATGGTGTTCCGCGATCGGTGGGAGCTGCTGGACATCGCCAGCGTCGCGGTGGTGCTGATGATCCTGGCACGCGGTTTTCGCGATCCGACCATCCAATATTCGCGCAACCTCGGCCTGTCGGCGTTGTTCCTGCTGCTCGTCTATATCGTGCTGCCGCGCATCGTGTTCGGATCGGCCTATGCCGACATGCGGCTGGTGCCGTTCATGATGGCAATCGCGGTGATCGCGATTCGCCCGCGCGCCGGCGTCTCGCCCCGCGGCGCGGCGGTGCTGGCGACGCTGGGCTGCGCCTTCTTCCTCGGCCGCATCGCCACCACCACCTGGAGCTTCTGGATCTATGCCGACAAGATCGAGCGCGAGCTGAAGGCGATCGACCATCTGCCGGTCGGCGCGCGGCTGGTCTCGTTCGTCGGCGAGAAATGCTATGGCGACTGGACCGCATCGCGGCTCGAACATCTCCCCGCCATCGCGCTCGAACGCAGACTCGCCTATTCGAACGATCAATGGTCGATGGCGGGCGCGCAATTGCTCACCACCCGCTACGCCAAGGCGCGCCGCTATGCGCACGATCCGTCCGAGATCGTCACCGCGGTGCAATGCCCGCGCGAATGGTGGCGGCCGATCTCGACCTCGCTGGCCCGCTTCCCGCGCGATGCGTTCGATTATGTCTGGCTGATCGAGCCGCCCGCCTATGATCCGCGCCTCGCGGCGGGACTGGTTGAGGTGTGGCGCGACGGGACGAGCGTGCTCTACAAGGTCGACCACAGCCAGCCGGGACCGGTGGTGAGCGACGTCGAACTGCGCGCGCCGATCATCCACCGCTAGGCGCTTCGGCGATACCGCTGCGGCCTAAGCCTTTTTGAACGGCGTCAGCTCGCCGAGATACTCCTGCTCGCTTTCCACCGAGGCCCGCTCCCGGACGAGGAAGTCGGCAATGGCGCGGCGGAAGTTCGGGTCGGGAATATAGTGCGCCGACCAGGTCGACACCGGCGCATAGCCGCGCGCCAGCTTGTGCTCGCCCTGCGCGCCCGCCTCGACCACGGTCTTGCCGAGCGCGATCGCCGCGTCGATCGCCTGATAATAGCACAGCTCGAAATGGAGGAACGGCACCTCTTCGGTACAGCCCCAGTAGCGGCCGTAGAGCGTATCCGCGCCGATCAGGTTGAGCGCCCCCGCGATCGGCCGGCCATCGCGTTCGGCGAGCATCAGCAGCACATGCTCGCCCATCCGCTCGCCGAGCAGCGAGAAGAACTGCCGCGTCAGGTACGGCCGCCCCCATTTGCGCGAGCCGGTATCCTGATAGAACACCCAGAACGCATCCCACGCCGCCTCGGTCAGTTCCGCGCCGGTGAGGTGGCGCACGGTGATGCCGCCCGCCAGCGCGCCCGCGCGCTCCTTGCGGATCGCCTTGCGCTTGCGGCTCGACAGCGCGCCGAGGAAATCGTCGAAGCTGGCGTAACCCTCGTTGCGCCAGTGGAACTGCGTGCCCTCGCGGATCAGCCAGCCTGCCGCTTCGAACACCGGCACCTGCTCAGGCGCGATGAAGGTCGCGTGCGCGGAGGACAGGCCGTGCTGGTCGGTCACCGATTCGAGCGCGGCAATCAGCGCGGGCGCGAGCGTGGCGTCGCGCAGCAGCAGGCGCGGCCCGGGCGCGGGCGTGAACGGCACCGCGATCTGGAGCTTGGGGTAATAGTCCCCGCCCGCGCGTTGATAAGCGTCGGCCCAGGCGTGATCGAACACATATTCGCCCTGGCTGTGGCTCTTGGCATAAGCGGGTGCGATCGCGGCGGCGGTGCCGTCCGCGCCGTCGATCACCACTGGTACGGGCTGCCAGCCAGTGCGCGGCGTGGCGCTGCCCGATTCTTCGAGGATCGACAGGAAGGCGTGGCTGAGGAACGGATGGTCCGCGCCGGCGCAGGCATCCCACTCGGCGGCGGGCACGGCCGCGACACCGTCGACGATCCGGGCGGTGACTGGCTGGGCAGTGACTGGGGGGCTGCTCACATGGGGTAAACTAGGGTGTCGGCGCGGCTTTTCCAACCGGTGTCTGCGCAAGCGGCCAGCACAGCAGCAGAAGCAGGAAGGGCGTGACGAAGTCGCGGTGACGCTCGCCGAATTCGAACCACACGCCGAACAGTCCGAGTTGCAGCCCGCAGGCGGCGACGAGCAGCACCAGCGGCATCGGCACCGTGCGCGATCCCGCCCGCCACGCGGCGAGCGCGAGCAGCGCGGCATGGCCAAGGTGCGACACCGGCCACAGCAGCGCGGCGAGCGGGCGAGGAATGCTCGGCGTCATCGCCTCCAGCCGCACCACGCCGAAGATGCCGACCCCGCAGGCGCGCACGAACTTGGTCGCGGTCAGCCGCACGAAGCCCGCCGGATCGTGTCTGATCCACGCCAGCGCCAGCGCGCCGCCACGCTGGCCGATCGTCCGTTCGGGCAGCCCGTGCAGGTCTGGCGGGGGCGGCATCCAATTGCCGGTCGCCTGCGCGTTGTTGCCGACCCACAGGCTCAGCCCGCCCGCGCTGGTGAGCGGCACGAAACCGCCGAAAACCAGTGCATTACGAACCCACCACGGCAGCATCACCAGCACCGCGAACGGCACGGCGGCAAGACCGCGCCGGACCACGCTGCCGAGCCCGAACTGTCGCCACAACACCAATCCGAACAGCGCGGCGAGCGGCGCCTGTCCCGGTTGCGTCAACGCGAGCAGCCCGGCGGGGACGCCGATCGCCGCCGCTCCGCGCCACCCGCCCGCGTTGCGCAGCCACCCGCGCGCGAGCAGCAGCACCAGCACGACGCACAGCCCCTCCTTCTGCGCGAGCGGTGCGGAGAACACCACCGAGGGCCACACCAGATACAGCCAAGCCGCCCGCGCACCCGCCGCCGCATCGCCGAGCCGGCGGCCGAGCAGCGCGATCAGCACCGCCGCCATGCCGTCGATCAGCGTGCCGAACACCAGGATCGAGCCGGTCGAAAAACCCAGCACCGCGCCCCACCCTGCCAGCAACAGCGGGTAAAGCGGCGGGTAGAAAGCGTGGAAATAGACGCCCATGCCAGAGTCGTAGATGCCGAAGTCGCCGTGCAGCAGCAGGTTGCGCGCCAGTTCGACATAGGCATGCGGATCGCCCGGCGAGACGCGCCCATCGGCGACCGCCGCCGATCCGCAGCGCAACGCGGCGAGCACCAGCGCCATGCCGAGGAGCCTCGGCCAGCGCGGGCGTCGCGCGAATGCCCACACCCCCGCCGCCGCCGCGCCCGTCCAGCCGACCAGCAGCGCGAATCCGCCCGCCGACCAGCCCCAGCGCGCGCCGAACCCCGGCAGCGACACCAAGGCGTAGAGGAACAGCACCGCCAGCGCCGCCTGCACCGCCAGCCGCACAGACGACCACGCAGCCATCATTCGCCGAACGCACCCGCGCGGTACAGCAAGGTGATCGCGACCCGCCGGTTGCGCGGATCGGTCGGCGTCTTGGCAATCATCGGCTCACGGTCCGCCACGCCCTCGATCCGGTTGAAGCGGTTCTCGGGGATGCCGCCCGCCTCCAACCGGCGGCGCGTCGCCTCGGCGCGGCCGCTCGACAGCATCCAGTTGTTCATCGCCAGCGGGTCGCCATAACCAAGGCTGTCGGTGTGGCCGCGGATCATGATCGGGTTGGGCGTATCCTTGATCGATTCGGCGATCATCCCGATCAGCGTCGCCGCCTGCGGATCGAGCTGCGTGGTGCCGAGCGCGAACATCGAATAATCGGCATCGTCGACCAGATCGATGCGCAATCCGTCGCGCGTGCGCACGAATCGGACGTGGCTGGCGAGCTTGGACAGCTTGGGGCTCGCCGCCATCTGCTGCTCGATCCGACGGTGCATCGCCGCAAACGCCTTGGCGTCCTGCGCGGCGATCTCCTTGTTCTTGAGCGATCCGGTCTGGCCGGTGCCGACCTGGGTGCCGCCTTCGGCATCGACCGGGATCGTCATCGAGCGGGTGCCGGTCTGCTTCGCACCATGCGGGTAATTGTCGCGCGCGGTGATCGAATCGCCGCCGAAGATGCCGTTCGAACCGGCGCTGTTCTGCTTCAGCTCGACCAGGGTCGGCGAGAAATAATCGGCGAGCGCTTTGCGCTGCTTCTCGTTGGTGGCGCCGAGCAACCACATCAGCAGGAAGAACGCCATCATCGCGGTCACGAAATCGGCATAGGCGACCTTCCACGCGCCACCGTGATGGCCGCCGTGACCCTCGATATAGATCTTCTTGTAGATGATCTTGGGCGGCTGGTTGTTGCCATGCGGCGCGCGGGCGGCGGCCATCAGTGGGCTTCCCGCCTAGAGATAGACGCATAAACCCGTTCATCCCGAGCGAAGTCGAGGGACAGAGAAGGGTGCCTCGACTTCGCTCGGCACGAACGGTTGGGGGGGGGCGGGGCATCCATCACTTACCGCCCCCGCAGCCCGTCGAACACTTCGGCGAAGCCGGGCTGGTTGGAATGCGCGATGCCGGACCGCGCCGCCTCGATCACCAGCGGCTGCGGGTGGCCGTGCAGCGAGGCGATGATGATCTGCTTGACGACATGGTAGATCGCCGCATCCGCGTCGATCACCTGCTTCAGGCGATTGGCGAGCGGTGCGACGATGCCGTAGGCCAGCAGCACGCCCATGAACGTGCCGACCAGCGCCGAGCCGATCATCGCGCCGAGAATGGCGGGTGGCTTGTCGATCGAGCCCATCGTCTTCACCACGCCGAGCACCGCCGCGACGATGCCGAGCGCGGGCAAGGCGTCGGCGAGACCGGCGATCGTGCCCTGCGGCCCTTCGACCTCGTGGTGGTGGGTCTTGATCATATTGTCCATCACCTCCTCGACCGCATGCACGTCGAGCGTGCCCGAGGAGACGACCACCAGCCGCAAGGTATCGGCGATCAGGTTGACGAGCGTATGGTCGGCCAGCAGGCGCGGATATTCGGCGAAGACGGCAGAGGATTTCGGGTCTTCGACATGCGGCTCCAGCGCGATCGGGCCGTCGGTGCGCAGCATCTTCATCAGTTTCGACACGAGGAAAATCGTGTCGAGATAATCCTGCTTCTTGTACTTCGGCCCCTTGAACACCTTGCCCAGGCCGCCGCCCAGCGCCTTCAGCTCCTTCATCGAATTGCCGATGATGAGCGCGCCGACCGCCGCGCCGCCGATGATCATCATCTCGTGCGGGATCGCCTCCATCACGGGGCCGAGCGCGCCGCCGGTGATCGCGAAACCGCCGAAGATCATGACGAGGAGGACGACGAGGCCGATGACCGGAAACATGGTGTGTGGAAATCCCCCTGCGCGCAAACCGCTCTGTATAGAGAACGACCGCTAACGCTCTCGCTTAACCCGATTTCGTTACCGTGCGCCCAACGCCCCGCACGCTCACTTCAGATAATCGAACAACGACAGCGAACTCAGCTTGGTGAAGCTCGCCTGCGTCGCCTGAAGCACCGTCATCGTCTTCTGCAACTGGGTGACGGCGGTGGTGATGTCGGTATCCTCGATCGCCGAGCGGTCGGCCTCGTGGTTGGTGGCGCTGGTCGTCAACTGCGTCGCGGTGAGGTCGAGCCGCGCCTCGCGCGCGCCGACTGCGCCGTGCACGCCTGTCACCTGCGTCAGCGCCGCGCTCAGCCCGTCGCCGGCATCCGTCAACGCGGCGCTCACGTCGCCGCCCGCGTCGAGCGCCTTGGTCACTTTCGACAGGATCGAGAACACGTCGGTGGTGCCGCTCGCGGTCTGGACGCCCCCGAACACGCGTTCGGCGCTGTCGCTTGCCTGGATGCTGGCGCCGTCGCCGATCGGGATCGACGCGGGCGTGCCGGTGCCGGTGAAGCTGACCGTTCCATCCGCATTCTTCGTCACCGCGCTGTCGCCGGTCGCCGCGCCGTACAGCGGCTGGCCGCGCGCGTCCTTGGTGTTGGCGAGGCTGACGAGATCGTCCATCACCGCCTTCAACTGCGTCGAGATCGTCGCGCGCTGCGCATCGGTGAGCGTGTCGCTGTTGGCCTGGGTGACGAGCCCTTGCGCCTTGGTGAGATCGTTCTCGACCGAGGTCAGCGTCGAATCGGATTGCTGAAGCAGGCTCTGCGCGAGTGTGACGTTCGACGCATAGGCGCTGTCGTTGGCGGTCGCCTGCTTGATCGTCGAAAGCTGTTGATAGGCGACGACGTTGTCCGACGGCGCATCGTATTTCTTGGTCGACGATATCTGGTTCTGGATATCGTTGGTCGCTCCCGTCAGCTTCGCCATCAGCGACGCGGCGTTGGAATAGAACTGGTTGGTGCTGATCTGCATGGCGCGCCTAGCGGATGTCGAGAATGGACTGGAAGGTATCGCGCGCGACCTGGATCACCCGGCTCGACGCCGAATAGGCCTGCTGGAAGCGCATCAGATCGACCGCCTCATTGTCGAGGTTGACGCCGCCGACCGCGTCGCGCGCCGCCACCGCACCGTCGCGGATCGAGGATTGCGCGTCGGCGATGGTCTGGCGGCTCGACAGCGTAGCGGCATTGCCCGCGACGAGCGCCGTCGTGTCGCTCTCGTATTTGCCCGAGGTGCGCAGGCTCGCGAGCGCGGTCAGGTTGCTGTTGTCGCGCGTGCCGCCGCCGACCGCGGCTGCGGCGATGCCGTTCGGATCGGTGAGCGACAGCGAGATATCGGTCGCGGAGGCGCCGGTCGCGAACATCGCCGCGCCGGCGGTGCCGTTCAGGTCGGCCCCTTGCGCCTGCACCGCGTTGATGCCGGTGGTGAAATTGGTTGCGATCGTGTCGAGTTGGTTACGCGCATCGGCAATGCGTTGCGCGCCATCCGCCACGCCGGCGAGCGCGCCGCCGTTCGGGGTGAGCGTGGTGATCTCGCCCGCATAATGGACCGCGAACGACACGCTGCCGCCGTCGCGCACATACGTCACCGCACCCGCGTTGCTGCCCGACACGAGCGTCGGACCGCTCGCCCCGCCGAGCCGCACCGTCGCGCGGCCGGCCGCGTCGGTCGACACCGAGACGTCGCTGATCGCGCTCATCTGGTCGAGGATCTGGTCGCGCTGGTCCTGCAAGCCGGCCGCCGTGCTGGTGCCGGCGGTGGCGCGGCCGAGCCCGTCGTTGATCTTGGCGAGCGCCGCGCCCAGCGTGGTGAGCGTCTCGACGCCGTTCTCCGCCGTCACGTCGAGATCGGCCGCGACATTATCGAGCGCCTTGCCGGTGGTGGTGAAGGCGCTCGCCACCGAATTGGCCGCTTCGAGCATGGTCGAACGCGGCGCCGATGCGCTTGGATCGGCGGCGACGGCATTGGCGGCGTTGAAGAAATCCGCCAGCCGGTCGCCGATCGCGCTGCCGGTCAGCGCGTTCTGGATGCCGGTGAGCGTGGTGATGCTCGCATCGCTGCGCGCGAGATCGGCGCTCGACGCGCGCACGTCGGCGGCCTTTTGCGCATCCGCCAGCCGCACCGTGCCGGTGACGGCGACGCCGTTCGCGCTCACCGCCTGCCCCGCCGCCACACCGCCGGGCGCGACGACTTCCTTCAGGCCGGTCGTGCGGCGCGTGTAGCCGGTGGTGCCGGCGTTGGCGATGTTGTCGGACACGGTGGTGAGCGCGCTCTGATACGCGCGCACCCCACTGGCGCCGATGTTGAGCAGGTCGCTCACGGCGTCTTCGCCTTCGTATCAGGCTGGAGATTGGCCTGCGACTTGGCGAGGAAGTCTGTCATCGCCTTGCCGATGCCGAGCGGCGCCTTGTCGGCCCAGGTTTGCGCGATCTGCTTGTCCTGCATGTCCTTGAACGTGTCGAGCGCCTTGGACGAGAACAAATCGTCGGCGAGATGGGTCGAGCGCATCGACTTGAGCATCATCGAGGTGAACGTCGCCTCGAACTGCTTGCCCGCCTTTTCGAGGTTGGCGCGCGTGGCGAGACGGCTCGTGTCCTGGCCGATGCCGCCAAGGGAAGACGAGGGGGGGGCGGAGATGTCGGTCACAGGATGATGAGATCCGCCTTGAGCGCGCCGGCTTCCTTCAGCGCCTCGAGGATGGCGACCAGATCGGCCGGCGACGCGCCGATCGCGTTCACCGCCTTGACCACGTCGGCGAGCTTGGGGCCGGGCTGGATCAGGAACATCGGGTGTTTCTCCTCGTCGACCGCGACGCTGCTCTTCTGGACCTTGGTGGTCTGGCCCTGGCTGAACGGTGCGGGCTGGCTGACGCCTTCCTTCTCGTCGATGCGCACGGTGAGCTTGCCGTGCGTCACGGCGGCGGTGCCGACGCGGACGGTCGAGTTGATGACGACGGTGCCGGTGCGTGCATTGACGATCACCCGTGCGGGCGGTTCGGCGGCGACCACGTCGAGATTCTCGATCTCGCTCATCAGCGTCGCGCGCACATCGCCGCCGACCGGCGCACGCACCTTGACCGACACCGCATCGGTCGCCTCGGCGGTGCCCGCGCCGAGCCGGCCGTTGATCGCGGCGGCGACGTTCTGCGCGGTGGTGAAGTCCGCGCGGGTGAGGTTGTAGGTCAGGTTGGGCGACGTCTCGAACCCGGTCTGCACCGCGCGCTCCACCGTCGCCCCCTCCGGGATGCGGCCGGTCGAGGGGACGTTGATGACGATCTGCGAGCCGTCCTTGCCCTCCGCGCCCAATCCGCCGACCGCGAGATTACCCTGCGCCATCGCGTAGATCTGGCCGTCGGCGCCGATCAAAGGCGTGAGGATCAGCGCGCCGCCGCGCAAGCTCTTGGCCTTACCCATCGACGCGACGGTGATGTCGAGCCGCTGGCCGGGCTTGGCGAAGGCGGGCAGATCGGCCGTGACCATCACTACCGCCGCATTCTTGAGGCCGGGGTTGACGTTAGGCGGCAGTTGTAACCCGAAGCGCGACGCCACCGCCTTCATCGACTGGATGGTATATTCGAGATTGTCGTCGCCGCTGCCGGGCAGGCCGACGACGATGCCATAGCCGGTGAGCTGGTTCGAGCGGATGCCTTGGAAGGTGCCGAGATCCTTGATCCGGTCGGCGGCGGCGGGGGTGGCCGCAAGGAACATCGCCGCGCACGCCAGGCACGCTAAAGCGACCCGCTCCCAAACCGTTCGTGTCGAGCGAAGTCGAGATACCTGCGCGACACGCATGTCCCTCGACTTCGCTCGGGACGAACGGGGCTGGGGGAGGAGGCGGAACATCGTTGACCTTTCAAGGCGCATCATACCGCCTACGCAGCAAGCATCGTGCCAGTTTAGCGCCCGATCAGAACGGGCTCACCACCGAGAAGAACCGGCTCAGCCAGCCCTGCCGGCTGGCGCGCGCGACGTCGCCCTTGCCGGTATAGGCGATCTGCGCGTCGGCCACCCGCGTCGAGAGCACGCGGTTCTGCGTGTCGATGTCGGCAGGGCGGATCAGCCCCTTGATCTGGACGAACTCGTCACCGCGGTTGAGCGTGACGCGCTTCTGGCCCTGCACCAGCATCGTGCCGCCCGGCAGTACCTTGCTGATCGTGACGCTCACCTCGCCCGACAGCGAGTTGGACTGATCGGCCGCGCCCTGCCCGTTGAAGCTGCGATTGCCGCTGACGGTCGCGTCGGTGCCGGCGAACAGCGACAGCGAGCCGGTAGTGGGCGGGGTGATGCCGAACGTGCCGCTCGATCCGAGCTTGGAACTCGCCGATTTCGACGCGGCGGTGCTTTCCACCAGCACGATCGTCACCACGTCGCCGACCCGCCGTGCGCGCGCGCCCTCGTACAGCGCGGCATAGCCGGTGCTCGCCTGAAAGATCGCGCCATCGGCGGGCGGCGGCGCATCGGGCACGCTCGCCATGACGGTCGAGTAATCGACCGGCGGCTTCTTGGTGCCGAACAGCTTGGCGTCGGCCTGAGCCGGCGCGCACAGCAGCACCAGCACGGAGCCGGCGCAGAAGCCGGCGGCGAAGGAAAGAGGCGTCCGCATCAGATGTTCTGGTTGACGTATTTGAGCATGTCGTCGGTCGCCGAGATCATCTTCGAATTGACCTCATAGGCGCGCTGCGTCTCGATCATGTCGACCAGTTCCTCGACGACGTTGACGTTCGACGCCTCCAGCATGCCCTGCCGCACGTTGCCGCGCCCGTCCTGTCCCGGCACGCCGAGGTTGGCGGTGCCGCTCGCGGCGGTTTCGGTCAGGTAATTGTCGCCGGTCGCCGCCAGCCCCGCCGAATTGGGGAAGCTCGCCACCTGGATCTGCCCGAGCTGCGTCGCGGTGGTCTGCCCCGGCACGATCGCCGAGACGGTGCCGTCGGTGCCGATCGTCAGCGAGCTGGCGCCCTCCGGAATGGTGATGCCGGGCTGCACCTGATAGCCTTCGGAGGTGACGAGCAGCCCTTCCGACGAACGCGAGAAATTGCCCGCGCGCGTGTAGCCGAGCGTGCCGCCGGGCATCTGCACCTGGAAATAGCCGTCCCCGTCGAGCGCCATGTCGAGGCTGCTGCCGGTGGTCTGCATCGAGCCTTGCGTGTCGATCCGCGAGGTGCCCTGAATGCGCACGCCGGTGCCGAGGTTGAGCCCGGTCGCATAGTTCGATTCCGCCGTGCTGGGCGATCCGGGCGAGGTGATCGTCTGGTAGGCGAGCGTCTCGAAATTGGCGCGATCGGCCTTGTAGGCGGTGGTGTTGACGTTCGCGAGGTTGTTCGAGATCACGCGCATCCGCATGTCCTGCGCGTCGAGCCCGGTGCGGGCGATATGCATGGCTGCACTGGTCATGGTCTTTTTCCCTTACTGGCTGGAGACGCGCATCACCGAAGCGGCGCTCTCGTCCATCGTCTTGGCTTCTTTCATCAGGTTCGCCTGAACCTCGTAGCTGCGCTGGTTCTCGATCATGTCGACCAGCGCCTGCGTCATGTTGACGTTGGACTGTTCGAGCGCCCCGCCCTCGACCTTGGCGTCCATGTCCTGCGGCAGCACGCCGCCGCCCTTCACGCGCAGCAGGTTGTCGAGGCCCTTGACGGTCTGGCTGCCCTTGGGGCTGGCGAGTTTCAGCTTGTCGAGGATCTGCGGACGCGTCGGATCGCCGCCGTTGGGTACGATCATCAGCGATCCGTCCTCGGCGACCTTGATGCTCTGCGCGGGCGGCACGGTGATCGGCCCGCCCGACGCGCCGATCACCGGGAAGCCGTCGCCCGTCTCCAGCACGCCCGATGCGTTGACCTGAAGGTCGCCGCGCCGGGTGTACGCCTCGGTGCCGTCGGGCGCCTGCACCGCGAGCCAGCTTTCGCCGGGGATCGCGATGTCGAGCGGGCGGCCGGTCTGAGTGATCGCGCCGGCGGTACGGTCGATGTCGAGCACCTCTTCCGAGGCGGGCATGCGCGTGTCGAAGCCGTCGCCGGTCATGTTCACGCGGTCGAACAGCGCGCGATCGGCACGGAAGCCGATCGTCGCCGCGTTCGCCATGTTGTTGGCGATCGCGGCCTGCGCCTGCATGTGCGCCTTGAGGCCCGTCGCCGCGGTATAGACCAGCTTGTCCATCTAGGATCAGCTCTGGATCTGGAAGATGGTCTGGATGAGCTGGCTCTGCGTATCGAGCGCCTTGGAGTTCGCCTGGAAGTTGCGCTGCGCTGCGATCAGGTTGACCAGCTCCTCGGTGATATCGACGTTCGAGCCTTCGATCGTGCCGGACATGACCGAGCCGTAGCCATTGTCGCCCGATTGGCCGAGCGATGCCTGACCCGAAATGCCGGTCGGGCTCCAGTAGCTGTTGCCAAGCTGACGCAGGCCTGTCGGTGTCGTGAAGTTGGCGATCGCCACCTTGCCGAGCGCCTTGCTGTCGCCGTTCGAGAAGCTCGCGGTGATGACGCCGTCCTTGCCGACGCTGATGCCCGAGAACTGGCCGACCGCGGCGCCGTCTTGGCTGCGCGCCGCGACCGAGAAGGTCGAGGCCTTCTGCGTCGATCCGGCGAGATCGAGCGACAGCGTCTGCGACACGCCGGTGGCGGCGGGCGTATAGGCATCGAACGCAGTCGCGGTGGTCGGGCTCGTCATCGTGCCGCTCGCGTCGAAGCTTACGGACACGCCGGCCGCGCCGCCGCTGGTGAGCTGCTGGTCGCCCGCATAGGAATACATTGTCCAGCCGGTCGACATGTCGGTGTCGGCGCTGCTGTCGCGCACGAAATAGTTGGTCAGCGTCTGCGCGTTGCCGCTCGCGTCGTAGATCGTCGTCGTGGCGGAGTTGTTGTAGGTCGAGGGATTGCTGCGGTCGAACGTCGTGGTCGGCGTCGCCGCGCCGCTGGCGAGGTTGACGTCGAGCGTCACCTTCGAGGTCGCGGTCGGCGTGCCGCTGGTGGTGGGGATCGTCACCTTGGTGAGCCCGTCGGTGCCGGTCGCGGTGACGTTGCCCGATGCGTCCACCGGATAGGCGAGCAGCGCGCTGCCCTGCGCGTCGATGATGGTGTGATCGCTGCCGACCGAGAAACCGCCGTTGCGCGTATAGGCGACCGCGCCGCTTGCCGAGTTGCCGGTCTGCACCGCGAAGAAACCGTCGCCCGAAATCGCGAGGTCGAGCGCGCCGCCGGTGGTCTTGAGGTTGCCCTCCCCGAACTGCTGGACGTTCTGCGTCAGCGTCGCGCCCATGCCGACCTGCGTCTTGGGATCGGTGTAGAAGTTGGTCGCCATCACGTCGGCGAAGTCGCTGCGGCTCTTCTTGAAACCATCGCTCGAGACGTTGGCGAGGTTGTTCGAGATGGTCGACATGTCGGTCTGTGCCGCCTGAAGGCCGGACAGCGAGGTGTAGAAGGTCATGGAAGGATCCTTGCGCGGGAAGGGATGGAAATCAGCCGACCGAGCGGACGTCGCCGATCGCGACGGTGCCGATGCCGGTGACGCTGAGCGATGGCGTGCCCGAGGACGGCACCGACACCGATTCGACTGGCGCCCAGACGAGGCCGGTGGCGGTGACGGTGGCGCCGTTGTTCTGCGCCGCGACCGAGACCTTGAAAGGCCCGGTGCCGGCCGAAGCGCCGCTGTCGGTGGTGCCGTCCCAATCGTAGGTGGCGGTCCCGGCGGCCTGCGCGCCGAGCGACAGCGTCTTCAGCGTGTTGCCGCTCGCGTCGCTGATCGTCACCTTGACGTCGCTTGCCGCCGCACCGAGTTCGACCGCGCCGGCGATCCCGCCCGATGTGCGGCCATAGGCGGTCGAGCCGGCGGTCAGCACGGTCTTGCCGACATAGGAGAGCGCGTCGGCGGTGCTGGTGCCGGCCAGCTTGTCGGAGATCGCCTTCAGGGTGGTGTTGAGATCGCCGACCCCCGAGGAGGTCGAGATCTGCGCCATCTGCGCGACCATCTGCGTGTTGTCGACCGGGCTGAACGGGTCCTGATTGTTGAGCTGCGCGGTGAGCAGCTTGAGGAAATCGGACTGGCCGAGCGTGGTCGATCCGCTCGTGGTGTTGGCGGTGCCCGTGGTGCCCGACGTGCCGCTCGTGCTGTTGATGCCGAGATTGGCCAGCGTCGTGTCGAAGTCGCTCATCTTATCGTCCCATCTTGAGGGTATCGAGGATCAGCGACTTGGCGGTCTGCATCACTTCGACGTTGTTCTGGTAGCTGCGCGAGGTCTCCATCATGTCGACCATCTCGCGCGTCTCATCGACCGCGCTTTCCCAGACGTTGCCGTCCTTGTCGGCCATCGGGCTGGCGGGATCGTAGCGCTTGGTGGGGTCCTGACCTGCCGTCACCACCTGCTCGACATCGACCGTGGCGAGGCCGGAGGCGTTGTCATATTGCGTGCGGAACACCGGCTTGATCGAGCGGTAGGCGGTGTCCGCGCTCGACGCGACCGCGCCGGCATTGGCGAGGTTGGAGGCAGTGGTGTTCATCCGCACGAGCTGCGCCGACATGGCGCGCCCCGCGACCTGGAAGATGGTGAGCGGGCTGGACATGTTACTCCCCCTTCAGCGCGCGGTTGATCTGCGAGATGCGGCCGTTCAGGAACGAGAGCGTCGTCTGATACTGGACGGCATTCTCGGCGAAGGCGGTCTGTTCGGTGGAGAGTTCCACTGTGTTGCCGTCCATCGAAGGCTGGTTGGGCACGCGGTATTTGGTCGCCGCCGCCATGCCGCTGTCGACGCCGCTGCCGCTTTCCAGCGAGGACAAGGCCGACTGGAAGTCGATGTCCTTCGCCTTGAAGCCCGGCGTCGAGGCGTTGGCGATGTTCGACGCGAGCACCCCCATGCGCTGCGATCGCACCTCGAGGGCACTGGCATGGATACCGAAAAGCGTATTGTCGGCCACCGGGCTCGAACTCCTGCGCAAGATTGCGCGAGGATACTCAGCAAAGGGCGTGCCAGTTTTGCTCGAAGTGCAAACGCCGTAAGAAAACCGTTCGTGTCAAGCGAAGTCGAGACACCCGCGCACCGGGCTTGCCCCTCGACTTCGCTCGGGACGAACGGATGGGGCGGTGGTTGCCGGCAAACGCTTGCCGGTGAGCGGCAAGCGTTGCCGCCTCGCCCCCTCGCCGTTCGTGCCGAGTAGCGATCGAGTAGGCGAAGCCGTATCGAGATCGCGTATCGAGGCAGACGGTTCGCGCACGCCTGTCCCTCGATACGCCACCTCGATATGCCGCAAGCGGCTACTCGGCAGCTGCTCGGGACGAACGATCGGTGCGAACTGGCCCACCCTTTGCAACACCGTCCGCCGATGACCGACTTCGCCCCCCTCGCCCCGTTCCTCGATCCCACCGCGTTCGCGATCGTCGGCGGCGGCACGTTACTCGCCACCGCGCTGCGCACGCCGCTTGCCGATCTCGGCCGCGCGCTTGCCGCTCTGCCGACGCTCGCGCGGCGGCGGTTCGATGCCACGCCGCTGGTCGAACAGATCGCAGCACTCGGCCGGATCGCGCGGCGCCACGGCGTCGTCGCGCTCGATCGGTCGGTGATCGCCGACTCCGATCTCGCCGCTGCGATCGCCGCGATCGTCGATGGGCGCGCGCCCGCCGAGGTCGAGGAATTGCTCCGCCACGCGCGCCGGGCGCGGATCGACCGCCACGTCGCCGCCGCCGACGTGTGGGCGGGCATGGCCGAGGTCGCGCCGGCGATGGGCATGGTCGGCACGCTGATCGGCCTCGTCGCGATGTTCGTGAAGATGCAGGACGCAAGCGCGATCGGCGCAGCGATGGCGGTGGCGCTGCTCGCCACGTTATACGGCGCGTTGCTCACCAATCTCCTCGCCGCGCCGGTCGCCGCGCGGCTGCGCCGGCAGGCGCGCGCGGAGGCGGTGGAGCGGTTGCGGCTCGAAGCGCCGCTGGTCGCGCTCGCGGTGCGCGAGCAACCCCGCGCCGCCAGCTTCGCGCGCCCGCTCGCCGAGGTGGAAGCGGCATGACGCTCGACGATGATTTTCCCGAGACCCCGAACGGCCGCCCGGCCTGGCTGATGACGCTTGCCGATCTCGCATTGCTGCTGGTCGGCTTCTTCGTGTTCCTCCAGGCGACGCAGCATCTCGACCGAAAGGCGCTTGCCGACGGCATCCGCGCCGGCTTCGGCGTCACCCGCGCGCCTGACCTCGCCAAGACGCCCGATCCGATGCCGCTCGCCGCCGCCGCGATGCTCGATTTCGCACCCGGATCGGCCGCTTTGCCGACCTCGCCCGCCAGCCTCGTCGCATGGGCGCGCGAAGCGGCGCGCGATCCGCGCGTGACACTCCGCATCACCGGCGCGGTCGACGGCTCGGCCGCCGATGTCGATGGGCCAAGCGGCAGCGGCGCGATTCTCGCCGCCGATCGCGCGCGTGCGGTCGCGGTGGCGATCGCCGCCGCGCGCGCGGTGCCGGCCGGGCGCATGACGATCGTCGGCGCGCCCAAGCCCGACCACGGGCATCGCAATGTGCTGGTGACGCTCGGGTTTGCCGGCAACCGGCAAGACGATGCCGCCGACCCTTCCAACCTTGCCGCCCCGGGGAAACACTGATGCGCTACTTCCTCCTGCCGCTCCTGCTCGCCGCCAGCCCTGCGCTGGCGGCAACGCCGTTCCAGGACACCGCCACCATCGACCGCGCGGTGGCGACCTTCACCGGTCGCCCGATCGGCGCGGAGGGCGGCGCCAGATCCAACGTCGATGCGCGGCTGAAACTTGCCGCTTGCCCGATGGTGTCGCTCGCGTGGCGCTCGGACAGCCATGATGCGGTGGTGGTGACATGCAGCGGCCCGGACTGGCGGCTGTTCGTGCCCGTCACCGCCGCCGCGCCCGCACCGGCCGCGCGCAGCGCGCCGGGCGTGCCGCTGGTCAAGGCGGTCGCGGTCATCCACCGCGGCGATCCCGTCACGATCGAGGCGGGCTCGCCCGGCTTTTCGATCACGCGCGAGGGCGTCGCGATGGGCGATGCCCCCGAAGGCGGCCGCCTGCTCGTCAAGGTCGAGGAGACGCGCGTGCCGGTGCAGACCGTCGCGGTCGCCGCCGGCCAGGTGACGCTGCCCGGCTGGGAAGGATAAACCCTTAAACTTTCCGCCGCGCCGCCGTTATACCTCTTGTGTGAAACCCGAGGTGTATCGCGTGGTTCAGTCGATCGGTCCCAAACCCCTGTCACCCGGCGACCGCCCGGTCGCATCGGTCACGCGGATCGCGTCGACGGCCAAGGCGGTCGCGCGGGGTGATGCGTCTGCCGCCGCGCCGCAGCTTTCGGGCATCGCGGCGGAGGCAGCGGGACGGCCGCCCGTCGACACCGCGCGCGTCGCGGCTTTGCGCGCGCAGATCCAGAACGGCAGTTACACCATCGACCCGGAGGCGATCGCCGACCGGATGCTGACGATGAAGCAGGAGTGGACGTCGAAATGATCCGCCGCGATGCGTTGATCCGCGTGATCGAATCGCTCCATGCCGAGATCGCCGCGCTGAAGGCGAACGACGTCACCGCGCTGGAGCGTGCCACCAACGAGAAGCTCGCGGGTATCGAGGAACTCGCCCGGCTCGGCAACGGCCCCGCCGGCGACGAGCTGCGCGATCTGGCCGAGGAGGCCAACCGGCTCAACGAGACCTGCCGGATCTACGTCAATCTGATGGCGGCAAATGTCCGCCGCCGCCTGCAAAATCTGACCGGCGATGCCGGTGGCGGCTACCGGCGCGGCGTGGGTCTGGCGGCGTACGCCTGATTTGAAGGAAACCGTTCGTCCTGAGTAGCTGCCGAGTAGCCAACGCAGTTGGCGTATCGAGGTAGCGTATCGAAGGACCGGCCCCGCGCGAGACCTGTGCTTCGATACCGGCTCTCGATACGGCTTCGCCTACTCGATCCCTACTCAGCACGAACGGTGAGTGGAGAAACTGGCACGTCCCTTGCTTTGATGTCCCCATACAGGGGCCATCAGCCGGGGAAGAATGCCGTTCAATCCGCTCACATCGACGACAGGCACTAGCGCGACCGGATCGATCCAGTCGGCGATCGCCTTCGCGAGCCAGAAGACCGGCGTCGACTTCAACTACCTGATGGGTCAGGCCCAGCTCGAAAGCGGCATGCGCGCCAACGCGCGCGCCGGCACGTCTAGCGCCTCGGGCCTCTACCAGTTCATCGAGCAGAGCTGGCTGAAGGTCGTCAAGCAGCACGGCGCGGAACACGGGCTCGACTGGGCCGCCAACGCGATCTCGACCAACAGCGCGGGCCGCATGACGGTGAGCGATCCGGCGCTCAAGCACGCCATTCTCGACCTGCGCAACGATCCGCAGACCGCCTCGCTGATGGCGGCGGAGCATGCCAGCGACAACAAGGCCGCGATCGAAAGCTCGCTTGGCCGCGATGCGACCGGCACCGATCTCTATATGGCGCATTTCCTTGGGCTGGGCGGCGCGCGCTCGTTCCTGCGCACGATGGCGCAAAGCCCGGGGGCGAGCGGTGCCGCACTGTTCCCCGCCGCCGCGCGCGTCAACCGGTCGGTGTTCTACACCTCCAGCGGCCAACCGCGCAGCCTCGCGCAGATCTATGCGCGCTTCACCGACAAGCTCGGGCAGACCGGCATGGCCGTTCCGCCGCTCCAGCTTGCCGCCACCAAGCTTGGCGACGGTGCCGACGTGATCCCCGGCGTGTCCGAGACCAGCACTGCCGATGCGGCAAGCTGGGCGCGCGCGACGATCGACCGGCTGAGCGGCGGCCACCGTACCGAGACCGCGAGCCTGCTGCGTCCGACGCCGAACACCGCGCGGCTCGCCTATATGATGCTCGCGAGCCTGGGAGGCTGATCGATGGCGCTCGCTCTCAAGTCCGGCGGCATCGCGTCGTTCACGCGGCAGGCATCGCTGCCCGTCGCGATCCTGATGCTGGTCGTGCTGATGGTGGTGCCGATCCCGTCGGCGCTGCTCGACGTGTTCTTCATCATGAACATCACGATCAGCCTCGCGGTGCTGATGGTGGCCTTGAACGCGCAGAAGCCGCTCGACTTCTCGGCCTTCCCGACCGTGCTGCTGTTCGCCACGCTGTTCCGGCTCAGCCTCAACGTCGCCTCGACGCGCGTCGTGCTGGTGCACGGGCATGAGGGCGAGAGTGCGGCGGGGCACGTCATCGAGGCGTTCGGCACCTTCCTGATCGGCGGCGATTACGTCGTCGGGCTGTTCGTGTTCGCGATCCTCGTCATCATCAACATGATCGTAGTGACCAAGGGCGCGGGCCGCGTGTCGGAAGTGTCGGCGCGCTTCACGCTCGATGCGTTGCCCGGCAAGCAGATGGCGATCGACGCCGACTTGAACGCCGGCCTCATCACGCCTGAGGAAGCCAAGCAGCGCCGCATCGACGTGGCGACCGAGGCCGATTTCTACGGTTCGATGGACGGTTCGTCGAAGTTCGTGAAGGGCGATGCGGTCGCCGGTCTGCTGATCCTCGCCGCCAACATCGTCGGCGGGCTGATCCTCGGCCCCGTCAGCCACGGCATGACGATCGCCAACGCCGCGCACAATTACGTGTTGCTCGCGATCGGCGATGCGTTGGTTGCGCAGATCCCGTCGCTGATGCTGTCGATCGCCGCCGCCGCGATCGTGACGCGGGTGAAGTCGAGCATGGACCTCGCCGGGCAGATCGGCAGCCAGTTCGGCTCGGCACGGACGTGGACGCCGGTGGCGATCATCCTCGGGCTGCTCGGCGTGCTGCCGGGCATGCCGCATCTGGTCATCCTACCCGCTGCCGCGCTCGCCGGGTTCTCGGCATGGAAGCTGCGCCAGATCGCGCGCCGCCCCGCGCCCGCCGAAGTCGCACCGCCCGCCGCCCCCGCCGACCTGTCGCGGATCGGCTGGGACGAGGTGACCGATGCGATGCAGGTCAATCTCGATATCGGCTACGGCCTCGTGCCGCTCGCCGACGAACGGCGCGGCTCGCCGCTGATGGCGCGGATCACCGGCGTGCGCCGCCAGCTTTCCAAGGATCTCGGCTTCGTCGTGCCGCAGGTGCGCGTGCGCGATGATATCAACCTCGCGCCCTACACGTACCGGATCGTCGTCGGCGGTGTCGTCGTCGGCGAGGACAGCGTTTCGCCGGACGAGATGCTCGCGCTCGATACGGGGCAAGCGGTCGGCGAGTTGCGCGGCAAGAAGGCCAAGGATCCGACGTTCGGGCTCGACGCGGTGTGGATCGCGCAAGGCGATACCGATGCCGCCACAGGTGCTGGCTATCTCGTCGTCGATCCCGGCACCGTCGTCGCGACGCACCTCAACCACCAGCTCGCCAGCCACGCATCCGAACTGCTGGGGCCGGACGATGTGCAGGCGCTGCTCGACGGGCTGAAGGAGCGCGCCGCCAATCTTGTCGCGGCTTTGTCGCCGACGCCGCTGCCGCTCACCACACTCACTCAGGTCCTGCGCGGCCTGCTTGCGGAGAACATCCCCTTGAACGAATTCCGCCGGATCGCCGCCGCGATCGCGGTCGCCGCGCAGAAGTCGCTCGACGCGGACGACATCATCGAACTGATCCGTCCCGAACTCGGCGGGCTCATCATCTCCAAACTGTGCGGCGTGCGCGAGCCGCTGCGCGTGATGACGCTGGAGGGGCAATTGGAAGGTCTGCTCGGTCAGGCGATGCGCGCCGATACGTCGCGCCGCCACACGATCGAGCCGGATCTCGGCCGCCGCATCGTCGAGGCGCTGCAACGCGCTGCGCAACCGCTGATTGACGAGGCCAAACCGTTCGCGCTGGTCGTCCAGCCCTCTATCCGCGTGGCGATCCGCAAGCTGGTGCGCACCTGCCTGCCCGACACGCCGGTGATGAGCTTCTTTGAAGTGCCCGAGGAAAAATCGGTCGAGGTCGTCGCAGTGATCGGCGCAGCCGGAGCGCTGCCGGCATGAGCGCGCTTCCTCTCCGTGACGCTTTCGCCGACGCGATGCCGCTGACCTATGCCCGCGACGGCGCGCGCGACGTCGCGGCGCTGGCGCGCAAGCACATGCCGCTGGTGCGGCGCATCGCCTGGCACGTCCACGGCAGCATGAGCAGCGTGGTCGAGGTCGAGGATCTCGTCCAGATCGGGCTGGTCGCTTTGGTCGAGGCCGCCGCCGCGTTCGAGGAGCGCGGAGCGGTGACGTTCGAACAGTATCTCGTCACCCGCGTGCGCGGCTCGATGATCGATGCTCTGCGCCGGCAGGCGACCCTCACGCGCGGCGCGATGCAACGTCGCCGGCTCTACCAGCAGACGCTCGCGACGATGACCGCCGAACTGGGCAAAGCCCCCGCCGAGGCGGCGATCGCCGAACGGCTCGGCGTCGCGCCCGACAAGCTGCGCACCGACTATGCCGCCGCGGAAGCCGTGCGCTTCGAACCGATCGACGACGTCTATTCGGACGAAGGCCCGTGGTTCGCGAGCGAGGAGCCCGATGCGTTCGAGCAACTCGCCGAGGAAGGCCTGCGCAAGGCTTTGGTCGGCGCGATCGCCGCACTGCCGACACGCGAGGCGCAGGTGGTGCAGCTCTATTATGTCGAGGAACTCAACCTCGAGGAGATCGGCCAGGTGCTCGGCGTCGGCGCGGCGCGGGTCTGCCAGATCAAGAAATCCGCGCACGACCGGCTGAAGAAGGCGCTCGCCCGGCAGGTTTGAAGCGGGCGCGTTGCCGCCCTTCGTCGCCCCGGCGCACGCCGGGCCCGCTGTGTTTCTGGGCGACGGGTTCGCCAGGCTACGCAGCGGCCCCGGCCTGCGCCGGGGCGACGTGCGTTTGGCGGCGGCAGGATCGTACCGCGGTGCTTGCTGCGCTGCGTTCGGTCAGGGCCCCTCCACTCTTTAAGGCAAGGCGCTTCCCCTAGATCGTCGCCCCGGCGCAGGCCGGGGCCGCCGCGTTTCTGCGCGACCGGCTCGCCAGGCTACTCAGCGGCCCCGGCCTGCGCCGGGGCGACGTGCCAGCCCCCTCGAACGCGACAAACCCCGGCGGCCTCGCGGCCACCGGGGTTCGCATATCGCTCTCGCAACCGAAAGCCGGTCGGCCCCGACACCCAATGGGGGGCGGCGCCGGAGCCTTCGCCCGATTACTGGAGCAGCTTCATCACGCCCTGGGTCGACTGGTTCGCCTGCGCGAGCATCGCGGTCGATGCCTGGCTGAGGATCTGCGCCTTGGCGAGGTTGGTCGACTCGGCCGAGAAATCGGCATCCTCGATGCGGCTCTGCGCGTCAGACAGGTTGGTCGAGTTGGTGGTGAGATTGTTCACCGCCGAGGTCAGCCGGTTCTCGGTCGCGCCCAGACCCGCGCGCGTCGTCGCCACCTTGGAGATCGCTGCGTCGTAATCGTCGAGGCTCGCATCCGCCACCGAAGCGCCGCTCGCGACGACCTTGGCGAGATCGGTGTCGTCGGTCAGTTTGGGCAGCGACAGCGTGACCGTATCGGACGTGTTGGCACCGGCCTGGATGGTCACCGCGCCGTCCGTGCCGGCGGTGCCGTCGAACAGGTTCTTGCCGTTGAACTGGGTGTTGGCCAGCACGCTGGTGATCTGCCCGGCAAGCGCGTCCTGCTCGACCTTGATGTTGGCGATGTCGCTGTCGGAATAGGTGCCGTTGGCCGACTGGACCTTCAGCTCGCGCATGCGCTGAAGCATGTTGGTGACTTCGTCGAGCGAACCTTCCGCGGTCTGCGCCATCGAGATACCGTCGTTGGCGTTGCGGATGCCCTGGTTCATGCCCGTCACCTGCGACTGCATCGAGGTGGCGATGGCGAGGCCGGCGGCGTCGTCCTTCGCGGAGTTGATGCGCTTGCCGGTCGACAGGCGCTCCTGCGCGGTCGACAGCGCGATCGACGCCGAGTTCGAGGCGCTCGACGCGCGCAGCGCGGAGATGTTGCTTCCGATAACAGTCATGGTGTGTCTCCATTAGCCCGACGTTTCGCCGCCGCCCCCTGGCGGAGCGCAGAGCCGTCGGATGGAGGAACGACCGGTTGGAAGGCACCTTAAACAAAAAAGATGCGCGTGCCGCTGAAGACCCCGGCGGCGGTGCCGCCGGGGTCTCGCGCGAGTGTCGCGCCGGATACGCGGGCGCGAACCCGCTTGCCGGCCCCGGAACGCCCGGGGGGATGCGTGCCGGAACCAGGCCGGCAAGAGATGGCCGCGGCGCTTAGCGCAGCAGCGTCATCACGTTCGAGGTCGACTGGTTCGCCTGCGCGAGCATCGCGGTCGAAGCCTGGCTGAGGATTTGCGCCTTGGCGAGGTTGGTCGATTCGGCCGAAAAGTCGGCGTCCTGGATGCGGCTCTGCGCGTCCGACAGGTTGGTCGAGTTGGTGGTGAGGTTGTTCACCGCCGAGGTCAGCCGGTTCTCGGTCGCGCCGAGGCTCGCGCGCGTCGTGCCGATCTTGGAGATCGCCGCGTCGTAATCGTCAAGCGTCGCGTCCGCCACCGACGCACCGCTCGCGACGACCTTGGCGAGATCGGTGTCGTCGGTCAGCTTGGTGAGGTTGAGCGTGACGGTGTCGTCGGTATTGGCGCCGGCCTGGATCGTCACCGCGCCGTCGGTGCCAGCCGAACCGTCGAACAGCTTCTTGCCATTGAACTGGGTGTTCGCCAGCACGCTGGTGATTTGCCCGGCAAGCGCATCCTGCTCGGTCTTCATGTTGGCGACGTCACCGTCCGAATAGGTGCCGTTCGACGACTGGACCTTCAGCTCGCGCATGCGCTGGAGCATGTTGGTGACTTCGTCGAGCGAACCTTCCGCCGTCTGCGCCATCGAAATGCCGTCGTTGGCGTTGCGGATGCCCTGGTTCATGCCGGTGATCTGCGACTGCATCGACGTGGCGATGGCGAGGCCGGCGGCGTCGTCGCGTGCCGAGTTGATGCGCTTGCCGGTCGACAGGCGCTGCTGCGCGGTCGACAGCATGCTCGACGCCGAGTTCGAGGCGGCCGAAGCGCGAAGGGCTGCGACGTTGGTTCCGATAACGGTCATGGCTTGATGTCTCCAAATGGCCGCTCCGCCGCCCCCACCCGATGCGGAGGGCCAAGCTGCCAAGAGGAGAAACGGCAGACGCTTGCCGGGCTTTAGGCGAAAAATTGCCGGCAACCGGCGGGGGCTTGCCGCCGATCCCGTTTTTCGGCGTGAACGCCTCCGAAACGGCGGAAACCGTCCTACGCGGGCGCGCCCGGAAATAACGCGAAACAGCGGAAATATCTTGCCGGGCGGCAATATGCTTAACCGCTCGTTTACCAGAATTGACGCATTTCATGCCCCGTCAAAGGGGAAGTTCATGCGCTCCATCGTTCCGTCGGCCGCCGTGCTCCGGCAGAAATTCACGCTCGTCTCGTCGCTGCGCGCGCAGGGGTTCAGCGTTGCCGCCGCCGGCGGCAAACCGCAGCCGGGCGAAATCTACCTCGTCGCCGAGGGTGAGCCGGTCGTGGCACCCGCGCGCACCGTGATCCTGGGCGAGGACGGCCGCTACGTGATCCCCTCGCGCGACGGCGCACCGGCGCGGGTCGGGTACGACAGCAGCGACGCCGCGGTCGGCAACGCCTTCGTCCGCGCGCTGGTCGCCGAGGCCGAAGCGCCGACCGCCGCCGACCCCGAGAGCCTTGCGCTCTATGCGCTGGCCGAGCGGGTCGCGCAGGCGGACATCACCGTGCTCATCAACGGGCCGACCGGCACCGGCAAGGAAGTGCTGGCGCGCACGATCCACCTCGCTTCGGAACGCCGCGACAAGCCGTTCATCGCGATCAACTGCGCGGCGCTGCCTGAATCAATGCTCGAGGCGATGCTGTTCGGCCACCAGAAGGGCGCGTTCACCGGCGCGTCGTCGGGCGGCGAAGGCTTCTTCCGCGCGGCGCACAGCGGCACTTTGCTGCTCGACGAGATCGCCGAGATGCCGATCCAACTTCAGGCCAAGCTGCTGCGCGCGCTTCAGGAGCGTGAGGTGGTGCCGATCGGCGCGTCGCAGCCGATCGCGGTCGATGTGCGCGTGATCGCCTGCGCCAACCGCGACTTGCAGGATGAAGTCGCCGCCGGCCGGTTCCGCGCCGATCTCTACTATCGGCTGTCGGTGTTCCCGCTCTCGACCAAGCCGCTCGCCGACCGCCCGCAGGATATCCCCGCGCTCGCCGCCACGCTCGTGCTGCGCCACGGCGGCAACCGCAAGACGGTGCCGTGGCTCGATGCGTCGGCGATCGCGGTGCTGATGGACCATGCCTGGCCGGGCAACGTCCGCGAGTTGGAGAACGTGATCCAGCGCGCGTTGCTGTTCGCCGGCGGCGACATGATCGCCGCCGAGCACATCGTATTCGACCGGCCGAGCGCGCCGGTCTTGCCTACGCCCGCGCCGGTCATCGCGTTGCCGGTCGCGACGCCCGAACAGCCTGCTCAACCGGCCACCCTCGGCAACATCGTCCAGATGCACGAGTTCCAGGCGATTCGCGACACGCTCGCCGCATGCGGCGGTAGCCGGATCGAGACCGCACGGCGGCTCGGCATTTCGGAGCGCACCTTGCGCTACCGGCTCGCCAAGGCACGCGAACAGGGTGAGGACATCACTGCGCCGCGTGCCCGGGTGATGTCGGCATGAGCACGATTTCGGGCCCGATGGGGGTCGATCGGGTGATGGCGCTGCGTGCGCAAATCCTCGAACGCAATCAGGCGCTCGCCCGCGCCAGCGCGACTGACGCCGCCGCCCCCACCGGCGCAGCCAAGCCGGCGAGCTTCACGTCGACGATGGAAGACGCGCTGAAGGCGGTCAACCAGGGGCAGAACGACGCCGCCAAGATCACCGAAAGCTACGAGCGCGGCGAAACGGTCGACATCGCCAAGGTGATGCTCGCCCGCCAGCAGGCGTCGGTCGGCTTCGAGGCGACCTTGCAAGTCCGCAACAAGATCCTGTCCGCATACAAGGACATCATGAGCATGCCGGTCTAAGCCATGAGCAACGCCCTCACCCCCACTCCCAATCCCGTTGCGGCCTTGGTGCCGGAACGCTTCGCCAACCCGCTGCGCCAGATGCAGGGCCTGCTCGCGCAGCCGGCGGTGCGGCGCAGCCTGCCGATGGCGATGCTGGTCGGCCTCGTCGTCGCCGCCGCGCTCGCGTGGCTGATGCTCGCCACGCCGACGCAGAAGACGTTGTTCCAGTCGCTGCCCGATGCCGACAAGGCGTCGGTGACGGCCGCACTCGATGCCGCCAACATCAAATCGCACATCGACGGCGGCACCGGCGCGCTCACCGTCAACGAGGATGATTATTCGCGCGCGCGCATCCTGCTCGCCGGCCAGGGTCTGCCCAAGGCGGCGCCGGGCGGTTACGCGATCCTCGACCAGTTGCCGATGGGCGTGTCCCGCGCTGTGGAAGGCGAACGGCTGCGGCAGGCGCGCGAGACCGAACTGGCGCGCTCGATCCAGGAGATCGACGCGGTCGCCGAAGCGCGCGTCCACCTCGCCATGCCCGAAGCATCCGTGTTCGTGCGGGACAATGCCGCCCCGTCCGCCTCGGTGATCGTCAAGCTCCAGCCGGGTCGCTCGCTCGGCGATGCGCAGGTGTCGTCGATCATCAACCTCGTCGCCTCGTCGGTGCCGGGGATGAAGCCAGACGCGGTGACGATCGTCGACCAGATGGGTGGCCTGCTCACCAAGGGCGACCAGAGCGCCGCCGGTGCCGCCACTGATGAGCGCGTGCGGTTTCAACGCACTGTCGAGGAGAAGTACCGCGCGCAGGTGATGCAGTTGCTCACGCCCTTGGTCGGAGCCGGCAATTTCACCACCGAGATTCAGGCCGACGTCGATCTCGACGAGACGCAGGCGACACGCGAAAGCTATGACAAGACCGGCACGCTGCGCGCCGAACAGGGCCAGTGGACCGGCAACCAGAAGGACACGTCCGCACCCGGAGGCATTCCCGGTGCGCTCTCCAACACGCCGCCCCCGGCCTCGCAACTGAGCGTGCCGCAGCCGCAGCCGACTCCTGCCGCCGGTGCCGCGCCCGGCGCGACCACGCCCGGTGCTGCCACCACGCCCGGCGGTCCGATCACCGATGCGATGAAGCAGAGCGATCAGTTCGCCCGCGCCTATGATCTCGGCAAGGAAGTGTCGGTCACGCGCGGCGCGCCCGGCGGCATCAAGCGGCTGTCGGTGGCGGTGCTGCTGCGCGATCCCGAAGGCGCCAAGCCGCGCTCCGCAATGGAGATCCAGCAGATCACGCAACTGGTGCGCACTGCGGTCGGTTTCGATCAGAGCCGCAACGATCAGGTCGTCGTCATCAGCCGCAAGTTCGCCGGACCGGCCGAGCTCGACGCCAAACAGCCGTGGTACGATGCCGGCTGGCTGCCGGTGGTGGCGCGCAACGTCACCGCGATCGTCATCGCGCTGCTGGTGCTGTTCCTCGGCGTGCGCCCGCTCGCCAAGGCGCTCCTCAAGAAGCCCGACGCGGCGATCGACCCGGCCGCGCGGCTGGCGATGCGCGCCGATGGCACGCCCACCGATGGCGGCGTCGATGAAGATGGCCAGGTGGTGATGCCACCTGCCCCGGTGTCGATCGACGCCCTGCAGAACGCGGTCAAATACGACGACCGCATCGGCATGGTGCGCGGCTTCACCCGCGACAATCCCGCGCGCGCCGCGCTGGCGGTGCGCGACATGATCAAGGCGGATGCGAAATCATGAACGCCGTGACCACGATGCGCAGCTATACCGGCGTCGAGCGCGCCGCGGTGCTGATGATGCTGGTCGGCGAGGAAGAGGCTGCCGCCATCCTCCAGAAGCTCGAGCCTGAGGAAGTGCGCCAGCTCGGCAAGGCGATGTTCGCCGTCGCTGATGTAAGCGAGGCCGAGGTCGAGAGCGTGCTCGACGATTTCATCGACAAGGCGCGCGAGCGCACCTCGATCGGCTTCGACCCGCGCCCCAAGATCGAATCGGTGATGACCCGCGCGCTTGGCCGCGAAAAGGCCGACAGCGTGCTGGCGCGGATCGTGCCCGCGCAGGATGCCTGCCAGATCGATTTGCTCGACTGGCTCGACGCCGGCGAGATCGCCGCGACGATCGAGAAGGAGCATCCGCAGATCGCCGCCGTGCTGATCGCCAACCTCGATCCCGCCGTGGCGGCGCAGGTGCTCGAACTGCTGCCCGACGCGGTGCAGCCCGACATCATGCACCGCATCGCCCGGCTGGGGCCGATCACGCCCGAGGCGGTCGATACGCTGCGCACCGTGCTCGCCAAGCGCTCGGCCAAGACGCAGGGCAGCGCGGGCGTCACGCTGGGTGGCACCAAGGAGGCGGCCAGGATCATGTCCTCGGCGCGCAAGGCGACCGAACAGCGCGTGATGCCCAAATTGTTCAAGATCGACCGCGAAGTCGCCAAGGCGATCGAGGAGGCGATGTTCGTGTTCGACAACCTGCTCGACCTCGACGATAAGAACCTCGGCACGCTGATCCGCAACATCGACGGCGACGTGCTCACCCGCGCGCTGAAGGGCGTGGACGAGGCGGCACGCGGCCGGTTCCTCGGCTGCATGTCAGCACGCGCCGCCGATGGCATCCGCGACGAGATGGAATCGCGCGGGCCGATGAAGCTGTCCGAAGTGCTCGAAGCGCAGAAGGTCATCATCCAGGTCGCGCGCAATCTCGCCAAGGACGGCACGATCCAGATGGGCGGAGGCGAGGACGATTATGTCTAGTTTCACCTCCGGCCTCGTCGCCGCGCGACACGATGCCTTGGGCGAAGCGCTGCAACGCGCGTTCGCCGCCGTGCCGGGTTTCGCCGCGGCCGACGTGCGCGGGCTGGTGCAGCCGGTGTCGTTCGCAGCGCAGGGCGAGCGTACCGCCCCGGCCAATGGCGACGGCCCGCGCCACTTCTCCCCCGCCGACCCGGCCACCAACCCGACCGAAGGCTGGGACCCGTTCGAGCCGGAGGCCGAGCCGGCCGCGCCGAGCGTGTTCGTCGATCCGGTCGAGGTCGCGCGCGCTGCCGGGTATGAGGCGGGCTATGCCGATGCGCTGGCCGAAGCGCAGACGGCAGCCGCGCGCGATCAGGCGCTGCTCGGTGCGCTGGGCGAGGCGTTGCAGGGTGGGCGTCTCGACCGTGAGCGCATGGCGCGCCAGTTGCGCCAGACCGTGCTGTACCTCGTCACGCAACTGGTCGGCGAGGTCGGCATCGCGCCCGATCGGTTTACCGCGCGGATCGCCGCCGCCACCGATCTGCTCAGCGATCAGGCCGAATCCGCGATGCTGCGCGTCCACCCGCAGGATGTCGCCTTGCTCGACGGCAAGCTCCCCACCACCGTGTTCGCGGTCGGCGATGCAGGCGTGGCGCGCGGCAGCTTCGTGCTCGAATCGGCTTCGACCATCGTCGAGGACGGCCCCGAACTGTGGCTCGAACAGCTTGCCCATACGATCGAGCGCGTCGCCATGCCCGAGGGCCACGCATGATGCTCGGCCGCTTCACCGGCGACTATCTCGATGCGCTCGGCTCCACCCATTTCGCGCCTGCGCCGAAGGTGTCGGGGCGGCTCGCATCCTATGACGGTCTGCTGATGGAGGCGGTCGGGCTGTCGCTGCCGGTCGGCACGGTGTGCCAGATCGGCACGAAAGGTGCCGGCGTCGAGGCCGAGGTGATCGGTTTCCGCAATGGCCGCACGCTGCTGATGAACCTTGGGGGGCCGGCACCACTGCTACCGCAGATGCCGGTGCGCCCGGTCGGCGAGCCCGGCGAGGCGGAGGTCGGCGCGGCGCTGCTCGGGCGGGTGCTCGACGGCGCGGGCAAGCCGATCGACGGGCTCGGCCCCATTCGCGGCGCGGGGCGCTGGCCGCTCGCCGGCAAGCTGCAAAGCCCGCTCGATCGCGGGCGCGTGCTGAAGCCGCTCGACGTCGGTGTGCGTGCGATCAACGGCTTGCTCACGGTCGGGCAGGGTCAGCGCATCGGCATCATGGCGGGATCGGGTGTCGGCAAGTCGGTGCTGCTCGGCATGATCGTGCGCGCCGCCAAGGCCGACGTGATCGTGATCGGGCTGATCGGCGAACGCTCGCGCGAGGTGGCCGACTTCCTTGAAACCAAGGTCGCAGGTGAGGCGCGCAAGCGATCGGTGGTGGTGGCGGTGCCCGCCAACCATTCGCCGGTGCTGCGCATCCGGGGGGCGTTGCGCGCCACCGCGATTGCCGAGGCGTTTCGCGCCGAGGGCAAGCAGGTGCTGCTCATCATGGACAGCCTCACGCGCGTCGCCCATGCCGGGCGCGAGATCGGCCTCGCGCTCGGCGAGCCGGCGTCGGCGCGCGGCTACCCGCCGTCGGCAATCGCGATGCTGCCCAATCTGATCGAGCGCGCCGGCACCGACGTCAACACCGGCGGGTCTATCACTGCGATCTACACCGTGCTGGCCGATGGCGACGACGGCAACGATCCGGTGGTCGACTCCGCACGCTCGATCCTCGACGGGCATATCGTGCTGTCGCGCGCGCTCGCCGAGCGCGGCGTGTATCCGGCGATCGATATCGGCCCCTCGGTCAGTCGCGTGATGACCGACATCACCCCCAAGCCGCACCAGCAGGCGGCGCGAACGCTCCGGCGGCACCTCGCCACCTATGAGGAGAATCGCGATCTCGTGCTGATGGGTGCATATCGCAGCGGCGCCGATCCCGCGATCGACGCCGCGCTCGCCGTGCATCCCGCGATCATGGAATATGTGAAGCAGGACCCGGACGAGATGGTGCCGCTCGCCGATGCGGTGATGGAGCTGACCGGTGTGTTCGGTGAAGGCTGACCTCGTTCCGTTCGTGCCGAGCGAAGTCGAGGCACCTGCGCTCCGGGCCCATCCCTCGACTTCGCTCGGGACGAACGGGTGAGTCGCGATGGCCGATAAGAAGAAACTCGAACGCCTGCTGCGCGTCCGCACGCTGCAACTCGGACTGGTGCGCGCCGACGAGGCGCAGGCGCAGGCGCGCGTGGCGAGCGAGGCGAACCTCCGCGCGCGCATCGCCAGCCTTGCCGACAATGTCGCGCCCGCGCCGAATCCGGCGCCGACCTCCAGCCTGTCGCTTGTCGCCGCCGCGCACTTCCGCGAGCGGCTGCACCAATCGGCCGAGGCCGCGGAGGGCCGTGTTCGCGCGGCGCAGGCGGTGGCGGTGCGCGCGGCCGAGGCGACGCGCGAGGCCAAGCGAGACCAGAGCGCCATCGAGAAGCTGATCGAGCGCGCCGCGGCCGAGGCTGCGATCCGGGAAATCCGCGCGCTCGAAGCCGCGCCGCCCACCCGAAAGATTCGGCACGATCCTTGCTGATCCACGCCTGAGCGCCTGCGGGCGCACGCTATCGGGGGATCAATGGTCGCACTTTTATCCGTCACGCAAGGCGCGCCCAACGTCGCGGGCCTCCGTGCCGCGTCGCGCGCGGATATGGACGGCGGCTTCGCGCAGACGCTCGCCGCGCTGGCCGGCGGCGACACGGGCGAAGCATCGCCCCAACCGCCGACCCTGCCGGAAGATCGGCAAGATGGTGCCGAAGACGGCAAACCCTTGCCCAATCGCGCTGCCGATCCCGCCGCGCCCGCGACGCTCGACCCGCGTCTGCTCTGGCTTCCGGCCAGCCTGTTGCCGGTCGCGCCGCCGGCGCCAGCCGCCCGTGCGGCAATGCCCGCGCCACAGCCGGTCGCCGCACCCACCGTGGCGGCGGCCGATCCGCTTGCGATGTCGGCTATAGCCGCGTCCGGCGCGACCGACGCCGACCAGACCGGAAAATCTTCCGCGAAGATGGCGGCCGGCGATAGCACGCTCCCGAATGCGCTTGCCGACCTGCTCCACGCGGCCAGGCAGATCGCCAACCCGACCGCCGGCCCTACCGCGATGCCTGCGCTGGTCCAGCCGCAACCCGCGCCATCGACCGGCGCGACGGTTTCCGCCGGGATCGCATCGCTCGGCCTTGATCCTGCCGTTCGTGACGAGCGCAAGAAGACGACCGCGGATCCGGTGCTTCAGCCGACGACGATGACGACCGAAGTCGCGCTCCAGAACGCTGTACAGCCCACCGCCGACACCCGTCACGTCCCGCTCGATCTGCGCGGCGACACCGGCTTGCAGAAGATGATCGACCATATCGAGACGCTGCGTGACGACGCTGACGCCAGTGACACGCGCATTCGCCTCGTTCCCGATGCGCTCGGCACGGTCGACGTGGCGGTGCGGCGCGATGGCGACGCGGTCCACGTCCACTTCACCGCCGAGAATGCCGCCACGCGCACCCTGCTGACCGATGCGCAGCCGCGCCTGGCCGAACTGGCCGATGCGCGCGGCGTGCGGATCGCCGGCACGAGCGTCGATGCCGGCACCGGCGGCGGCACGCAGCAGCAGCCCCAACCGCACCGGCCGGCTGCCTCCACCGCCAACCGCAGTGTTTCCACCGCAATCGAAGCGACGGGCGACGACGCCCGCCTCGCCTGAGGAGTTTGACCAATGAGTGACGCGAAGCCGGACGAGAAAGCGCCCAAGAAGAAGGGCGGCATGATAAAGATGCTGATGATGGGCGTCGGCCTGCTGGTGCTGGTCGGCGGCGGCGTGGCGGGCGGACTGTTCGCGGCCAAGGCCGGCTTCTTCGGCGGCGTGCCCGCCGGCAAGGCCGAGCCGGCCGGCCCCAAGCTCGTGCCCAAGACCGAACAGAAGCGCGTCAGCGCGAGCGGCGACGCCAAGGAAGGCGGATCCGCCGGCAACGCGCCGCCCACCGGCGAAGGCGGCGACAAATATGCCTCCAACTATTACGCGATGGACAAGGAGTTCACCTCCAACCTTCAGGACAGCGTGCATTTCGTCCAGGTCGGGCTCGCCGTATCGACGCCGTATGACGACAGCGTCATCGCCAATCTCAAGACCAACGAGATCGCGGTGCGCTCGGCGATCCTGATGGCGCTCGGCGACACCACCGAGGATCAGGTGTTCACCAGCGCCGGCAAGCAGCAGCTCCAGAAGCGGCTCGCCAAGGCGATCAACGACACATTGCAGCAAAAAGAGGGATTCGGCGGGATTGGTAACGTCTACTTTACCAATTTTGTTGTTCAGTGAAGATGCATGGTTAACGAGCCTTCACCCCTGATTAGCGAGCGGCGCGGCAGATCGCGTGCGGCGGATCATGGCGCGCTCGGCTCGTCCAACCTCAATCCGTTCGGCGATCTGCATACGGTGCAGCATCTCTCCGCACGGCTGGCGCGGGGGCTTCGCGGCGTGTTCGAACCGTTGCTGCGGCGCGAACTGCGCACCTGGGCCGAGCCGCTCGTGGTGCAGCGCTTCACCGATTACCGCGCCGAACGCGGTGCCGGGCTGACCGCGTGGCAGCCGCTGGCGATGGCGTCGCCCAAGGGCACCAGCGGGCAGGCGCTCGCCGTGTTCGACGGGCGCTTCGTGCTCGAACTGCTCGATCTGTTCTTCGGCGGCACCGGCGCCGCGCCGGCTGATATGCCGGGCGAATTCACCCCCGCCGCCGAGGCGCTGGTTGCGCGGATCGGCACGATGCTGATCGAGCCGCTGCGCACCGCGTGGGAGCCGCTCGCGCGGATCGACTTCACCGCCGGCCAGCCAGAGGCGAACCCCTCGCTTATCAACGATTTCGATGGCGAGGATGCGGTCGTCGTCACGCGCTTCGGGTTGGCGGCGGGGCGCGAGAAGCCGGTGTTCCTCGATCTGCTCTATCCGGTGTCCGGCCTCAAACCGTTCGCGCCGTCGCTGACGGGCAAGGTCCACGGCAAGACCGCCGAGCCTGACCCCACCTGGCGCGCCGGGCTGACGCGGGCGGCGATGAACGTGCGCTTCCCGATCCGCTCCGTGCTGGCCGAGCCGATGGTCTCGCTCGCCGTGCTGATGGACCTCAAGCCCGGTGACGTCATCCCGATCAGCGTCGGCGCGGAGGTGCCCGTCATGGTTGGCGGCGACCAGCTCGGCACCGGCACGGTCGGCACCTCCAACGGCAAGGCGGCGATCCGCCTCAACACGATTCGCGCATTTCACGAGGACGACCAATGAACGACATGACCGGCGCCTTTGCCGCCGAGGCGAGCATCGCCAGCAATTTCCGGCTGTTGCAGGATGTCGACGTCAAGCTGACGGTCGAGATCGGCTCGACCAGCCTGACGCTGCGCGAACTGCTCGCACTCGGCGAATCGAGCGTGATCGAGCTCGATCGCCACGCCAACGAACTGCTCGACGTGCTGGTCAACGGCACGCTGATCGGCCGCGGCGAAGTGGTGACGGTGGGCGACCGCTTCGGCGTGCGCATGACCGAGCTGGTCTCCCCGGACAAGCGAGCCTGATCCAGCCATGATGTGGTCGTACATCCTGAAGCTCGTCATCCTGTTGCCGCTGGTGTGCGGTCTGATGGTCGGTTGCCTGTACCTGTGGCGGCGGCTCGAATCGCGGATGCCGGGTCAGCCCGCCAACCGTATGCTGGCGGTCAAGGAGACGATGATGATCTCCCCCACCGTCAAGCTCGCCGTGCTCGAGTTCGAGGGCCGCAAGCTGCTCGTCTCGGTCAGCCGTGCCGGCGTAACCCTAGTGGATCGCGGCGGGGACGTGCTGAAATGAGCGTGACGGTGACGCGCAAGGGCAAGGGCCCGGCGCTGTTCAAGACCGAGGCACGGCCGCGCAAGGGCGGTTTGCTCGCCCGGCTGCTGCTCGTCGTGCTCGGCGTGGTGTTCACGCTGATCGTCGCGCATCCCGCGTTCGCGCAAACGCTTCCCGCCGTCACGCCACCCGCCGTGCCGGGCGCTGGCGATGCGGTCGATCATGCGCTGAAGGATCTCGGCGGCGGCAACGCGCCGCTCGCATTGAGCTTGCAGATCCTCATCATCATGGGGCTGCTGACGGTGCTGCCCGGCATCCTGCTGATGATGACGAGCTTCACGCGAATCCTGATCGTGCTGTCGATCCTGCGGCAGGCGCTGGGGCTGCAACAGACCCCGCCCAATCAGGTGCTGGTCGGGCTCGCCATGTTCCTGTCGTTCTTCGTGATGGCGCCGGTCATCAACGACATGAACACCAACGCGATCCAGCCCTACGCCGCCAGCAAGATCGGCGCGACCGAGATGATCCAGCGCGCCGCCGTGCCGCTGCACAGCTTCATGGCCAAGCAGACCCGCAAGAAGGACATCACCATGTTCGCCGGCATCGCCAAGAGCGGGCCGTATCAGAGCGCGAACGACATCCCGTTCTCGGTGCTGCTGCCCTCGTTCATCACCAGCGAATTGAAGACCGCGTTCCAGATCGGCTTCCTCGTGTTCCTGCCGTTCATCGTGATCGATCTCGTCGTCGCGACCGTGCTGATGGCGCTCGGCATGATGATGCTGTCGCCGACGATCATCTCGCTGCCGTTCAAGCTGCTGCTGTTCGTGCTGGTCGACGGTTGGGCGCTGACGATGGGCAGCCTCGCCAATTCGTTCGTGAGCTGATCCGATGGACGCAGATTATTTCCTGACGGTCGCCAACCAGATGATGTGGGTGCTGGCGCTCGCCTCCGCGCCGATCCTGGTGCCGGCGCTGCTCGCCGGCCTCATCACCGGCATGATCCAGGCGGCGACCTCGATCAACGAGGCGACGCTGTCGTTCGTGCCCAAGCTGATCGTGGTCGGTGTGTCGATCGCGATCTTCGGCGGGCTGATCCTCGGCCTCATCAGCGACTTCACGATCAGCATCTTCGAGCGGATCCCCGACCTCGTGCGATGAGCCAGCTCGGGTTCGGCCTTTCGATCGAGCCGCAGCTCTGGGCGCTGCTGTTCGTGATGATCCGCATCGGCGCGGCGTTCATCGCGGCGCCGGTGTTCAGCGCGGTGTCGATCCCGCTGATCGTGCGCGTGTCGCTGTCGGGCGCGATCGGCGTGCTGGTGCTGGCCGCGCATCCGGTGACGCCGCCGGCCAACATCTTTTCCGCCGTCACCATCCTCGCCGTCATCGCCGAGGCGCTGGTCGGCCTTGCGATCGGCTTCGTGTTGCAGATCGCGTTCGCCGCGCCGACGCTCGCCAGCGAGTTGATCGGCACGTCGATGGGGATCAGCTTCGCCAATGCGATCGATCCGCAGAACGGCCATTCCACGCCCGCGCTCGGCCAGTTCTTCTCGATGATGCTGACGCTGCTGTTCCTCGCGATGAACGGCCACCTCATCCTCGTCGAGATGCTGGTGAAGAGCTATTCGGTGCTGCCGCCGGGCCATGCCTGGCTCACCCCGGCGCAGCTTGAGAACATCGTGTTCTTCGGCGGCTATATCTTCGCCGCCGGGCTGCTGCTGGCGTTGCCGGTCGCCTTCCTGCTGTTCTGCCTCAACCTGATCGTCGGCATGGTGTCGCGCGCCGCCCCCGCGCTCAACCTGTTCGCGATCGGGCTGCCGACCAGCCTGCTCGTCGGCGTCATCAGCCTCGCGATCGGCTTCCCGGCGATGGGCGATTACATGCAGGTCATCATCGACGAAGCCTTGCGCGCCATGCAGACGTTGGTGCTCGGCTGATGGCGGAGGATGCCGGCGAACGCACAGAAGCCCCAACCGCCAAGCGCAAGAAGGACGCGGTCGAGAAAGGCGACGTCCTCCGCTCGCGCGATCTCGCCACCGCGCTCGTCATCCTCGCCGGCTGCGGTTGGCTGATGCTGTTCGGCCCCTCGCTGGTGGGCGCGTGCAAGGCGGTGATGACCTCCAGCCTCGCCTTCGGCCGCGCCGATATCGACGATTTCGAGCCGTGGCGTCCGCTCGAAGCAAGCGGCTGGCAGCTCGCGCCCGCGTTGATCTCGCTGTTCGCGATGACGATCGTCGCGGCGGTCGCCAGTTCGGCAGGGCTCGGCTCGCTGCGCTTCAACGCCAGCCTGCTTGCACCCAAGCCCGAGCGGATGAACCCCGCCTCGGGCCTCAAGCGCATCCTCGGGCCGAAGGGGTGGATCGAACTCGGCAAGTCGCTGCTCAAGGTCGTGCTGCTCGGTGCGATCGGCGCGTACATGCTGTGGTCGGTACGCGCGACCTCGCTCGCCTTGGTGTCGTCCGATTTCAACACTGCGATCGGGTCGCTCGGCGGCACGTTCATGGGCGTGCTGTTCGCGATGGCGTTCGGGCTGGTGCTGATCGCCGGTGTCGACGTGCCGATCCAGATCATCCAGTTGCTCGGCAAACTGCGCATGTCCAAGCAGGAGATCAAGGACGAGAACAAGGAGACGGAGGGCTCGCCCGAGGCCAAGCACGCGCTTCGCGCCCGCCAGCACCAGATGGCGACGCGCAGCATGCGCAAGGCAGTGAGCGAGGCGCATGTCGTGCTCACCAACCCGACCCACTTCGCGGTGGCGCTGCGCTACGACAGCGGCAAGGATCAGGTGCCGGTGGTCGTCGCCAAGGGCCGCGGCGTCACCGCGCTGGCGATCCGCGAACTCGCCGCCGAGGCGCGCGTGCCGGTGCTCGAATACCCTTCCGTCGCGCGTGCGGTCTATTACACCAGCCGCGAGGGGCAGGAGGTGCGCGACGACCTCTACCATGCGATCGCGACGATCCTGGCGTTCGTGTTCCGCCTCAACACAGCTGCCGGCGGCACCGCGACCGCGCCAAACGTGCTGGTGCCGCCGAGCGCACGGTTCGACGAGAACGGCGTGAAGCAGGGGTGACGGCAGCGTCCCCCCTCCCCGTTCATGCCAAGTAGCGACCGAGTAGGCGTAGCCGTATCGAGGGCGCGTATCGAGGCATCGCCCCGAGACCGACCTTTCCTTCGATACGCCGTCTCGATACGCCCTGCGGGTTACTCGACAGCTACTCGGGACGAACGGATGAGATTTGATCCTAAGCATCTCCCGCTCCCGGTCGTTTACGAAGGTGTACGACACCGGGAGTAGCGCGTGACCACGACGACGAGCAGCACCAGCTCGACCAGCACGGCGAGCACGACCGCGACGAGTTCGACCAGCAGCACGTCGAGCACGTTCAACGGCTCCTCGATTGTCCAGACGCTCGGCGCGGGGTCGGGGATCGACACCGCCGCCTTGGTCGATTCGCTGGTGCAGGCGTCGTTCGCCGCCAAGAACTCCGCGCTCAAGACCAAGGAAGACGCGCTCACCACGCAGATCTCCTCGATCGCGCAGTTGCAGAGCGACATCACCGGCTTCGCTTCCTCGCTCGACGCACTGGTGAAGGGCGGCTCGCTCGCCGCGCAGCCGACCTCGACCAACAGCGCCGTGCTGACCGCGACCGCGCTGTCGGGCGCGAAGCTCGCCAACCTGTCAGCCACGGTCGAGGTCGACCGGCTCGCCACCGCGCAATCGGCGATCAGCACCGCGACGTTCGCCAGTCGCACCACCACCGTCGGCACCGGCACGCTCACCATCACGCTCGGCACCGCCACCGTCGCGGACGGTGCGATGAGCGCGTTCACCGCCGGCAGCGCGGCCGCGATCAACGTCACGATCGACAGCAGCAACAACACGCTCGACGGCATCGCCAAGGCGATCAACCTCGCCAAGACGGGCGTCACTGCCAGCGTCATCACCGATGTCGACGGCACCGCGCGGCTCAGCATAAAGGGCGCGACCGGCGCGGCCAGCGCCTTCACCGTTTCAGGCGACTCGGCTGCGCTCCAGCAGTTCAACGTCGGCACCGACCAGAGCGCGACGACGATCACCAGCGCGGCGGGCAATGCGCAACTGAAGCTCGACGGCGTCGCGGTCGAGCGCGCGAGCAACACCGTGTCCGACCTGATCGACGGCGTGCAGCTCAACCTCAACTCGGCTTCGATCGGCAACCCCGTGACGCTCGGCAGCACGCAGCCGACCGCCGCGATCACGCAGGCGGTGAGCGATTTCGTCGCCACCTACAACCAGATCCAGACCGAACTGAAGACGCAGCTCGATCCGATCACCGGCCCGCTCAAGAACGACACCGCCACGAATGCGCTGTGGCAGTCGCTGCGTGGGCTCACCTTGCTGCCGATGCTGCGCAACCAGCCCGCCGGCACGCCCACGACACTGGCCGAACTCGGCGTCGCCACCAACCGCGACGGCTCGCTGACGCTCGACACGACACAGCTCTCCACCGCGCTGACCAACCATCCCGACGCGGTCGAGGCGATGTTCTCGACCGGCGTGCTGTCGAGCGGCGACGGCCTCAACGCCGCGTTCCAGTCGATCTCGCTCGCCGCGCAGAGCAGCCTCTACGGCCTCGCCGCCAGCACCAAGACCTATACCGCCAGCAAGGCCACCGTCACCGATGCCGAGACGCAGGCCACCACCGACGCGGCGACGATGAAGACGCGGCTCACCCAGCAATTCGCCGCGATGGATTCGAAGGTCGCCGCATACAAATCCACCCAGACCTTCCTCACCGCGCAGATCGCGGCGTGGAACGCACAGAGCAGCAGCTGATGTACGCGACGACATTCGGCCGCGATCCCGAGGCGATGTACCGCCAGATCGACGTCGTCGGCCGCGCCGGCGGCGCCGATGGCCCGGCGCTGGTGCAATTGCTCTACGAGGAACTGGTGCGGGCTTTGCGCAGCGTCGCGTGGGCGGTCGAGGCGCGCAACCTCGAGATGCGCAGCCAGAAGGTGACGCGCGCCACCGCCATCCTGTTCGCGCTGGAGGCAGGGCTCGACTTCGACGCGGGCGGCGACGTCGCGAAGACGCTGGCGCGGGTTTACGCGGGCGCGCGCAAGACGATCATCGACGCGAGCATCGGCCTCGATCCCGCGCCGTTCCGGCAGGTGGCCGATACGCTGGAGGAAATCGCGGAGGCGTGGCGGACGGTGCGGGGGCGGTAAGCGCCGCCCTCCCAAGGCGTTCGTGCCGAGCCCTTCGGCTGGCTGGCAAGCCAGCCGCGCAGGTACCTCGACTCGCTCGGGATGAGCGCATGGTTGCCCGCGCGTTAACCGAAAACTGATGTCTGCGCGGTACACGGGGCCATCCTGTCCAGCCGAGCATCGCCATGCATCCCCACGCAACACCTCGCAGCATCCTCGTCGTCGACGACAGCCACACCGCGCTGGCGGTGATGGGGCGGCGGCTCGGTCGACTCGGTTACGGCGTGGTGCTGTGCGACGGCGGCGCCGACGCGCTCGACCATATCGCCGCACAGCGATTCGATCTGGTGCTTGCCGACATGGTGATGCCGGGCATGTCGGGCATGCAACTGCTGCGCACGCTGCGTGCGCAAGCCGACACGCGCGACCTGCCGGTGATCCTGCTGACCGGCCGCTCCGATCCGGCGGCAGCGGTGGCGGCGCTCGCGGCAGGCGCAGACGATCATGTCGCCAAGCCGTTCGATTTCGACGTGCTGGCGGCACGGATCGCGCGCGTGATCGACCGGGCGCAGCGCATATCCGAACTCAAACATTCAAACGCCGCGCTCGACGCCTGCGTCGCCGAACGCGCGACAGCGCTCGGCGCGGCGCAGAGCGAACTCGCTGCCACGCGCGCCGACCGCAGACGGCTGGTCGCCTCGCTTCAGGCGCTCAACGATCGGGTCGAGCAGGCAGGCTGCTGAACCGATCGCGCTACGACCGGGTGACGACGACCGTCAGCCCGGGCGCGCCGCTTTCGGGGAGCGTTGCGACCCGAACCGCATCCGCGCGCGCCCGCGCAAGGACCGCCTCGGGCACGTCATCCCCCGCCACCACGCGCTCGGCCTGCGCCAGCCAGCGCGCCTCGCGCAGCGTGAGATCGTCAGGATCGTCCGAGCGCAACGCGATGCGGGCCACGTCGGCCGGCGCGTGACCGGCGCGGTCCAGCCACCCCGCGACCGCCTCCGCATCCCGCGCCAGCGGATCGAGCGCGCCGCCCTCCGCAAACGCCGCGCCAAGCGCCATGCGCCGCGCGCCCGCATCGGGGAAGCGCGCGCGGATCGCCGCGCGGGCAGCGAACAGCGCCTCGGCGAGACGCCCCAGCCCCGGCGGCAGCAGCGCCTCGAGCCGCTGGCGCAGCGCCGCCGCCAGACCGGCCGAGACTCCGCCGGTACCGATCGCGACGATCACCGGTGAGCGATCGACGATCGCGGGCAAGGTGAAGTCGCACAATGCCGGCCGGTCGACCGCGTTGACGAGGATGCCGCGCGCCTTCAACCGCGCCACCACCGCGTCCGCTTCGGCATCGTCTTCGATCGCGACGATCGCCAGCGCCGCCGCGTCGTCCTCGCCGACCACCAGCGCACCCGCGCGCTCGAGCAGCCGCCGCTTGGCGTCCGCCGCCGCGCCCTCGCCCACCAGCATCACCGCCCGGCCCTGCGCGCGGACGAAGACGGGCAGGCTGGCGAGCGTCACGCGGTCAGCCACTCCGGCAGGCGTTCGGCGGCGAGGATCGTCTCGGGCTGGATTCGGTCGGCGACCACCGCGTAGCGGTCGCCGCTGACCAGCACCTCGGGCACAAGTGCGCGGCTGTTGTAGGTGCTCGCCATCGTCGCGCCATAGGCGCCGGCGGTGCGGAAGATCGCGAGATCGCCCGATTTCACCGCGTCGATGTCGCGCCCCATCGCGAAGGTGTCGCCGCTCTCGCACACCGGCCCGGCGATGTTGGCGGTCATCCGCTCACCCGTAGGCCGTACCGCCTGGAAATCGTGCCAGGCATCGTACATCGCCGGCCGCGCGAGATCGTTCATCGCGGCGTCGACGATGACATAGGGGTTGGTGACGCCGGGCTTCACCCAGATCACCTTGGTCAGCAGCACGCCCGAATTGCCCGCGATCACCCGGCCGGGTTCGAACATCAGGGTCGCGTCCCAGCCATCGGTGACGCGCGCGACCATTGCGCCATAATCGGCGGGGCTCGGGAACACGTCGCCCGCCTTATACGGCACGCCAAGCCCGCCGCCGAGATCGACATGCGTGATCGTGTGCCCCGCGCCGCGCAGTTCCTGCACGAGCTGGCCGATGCGGCGGTAGGCGGCTTCGAGCGGGGCGAGATCGGACAATTGGCTGCCGATATGGATCGCAACGCCGCGCAGGTTGAGGCCCGCCAGCCCCGCCAGCCGGTCGAAGATCGCGCGCGCCTCGCTGATCGGCACACCGAACTTGTTCTCCGCCTTGCCGGTGGAGATCTTGGCGTGGGTGCCCGCATCCACATCGGGGTTCACGCGCAGCACCGCCTGTGCGACCGTGCCGCCCGCCGCCGCGATTCCGGCGAGGACGACCCCCTCCTCCTCCAGTTCGAGGTTGAACTGGCCGAGCCCGACGTCGAGCGCCTTGGTGAGTTCGCCGACCGTCTTGCCGACGCCCGAGAACACGATCTCCGACGCCGGAATCCCTGCGGCGATCGCGCGCGCGAGTTCGCCGCCCGACACCACGTCCGCGCCGTAGCCCGCATTGGCGAGCAGCCGCAGCACCGCGAGGTTGGGGTTGGCCTTGATCGCATAAGCGAGGTGCTTGCGCTTCACCCCCGACAGGCCGTCGCGGAACACCTCGGCGTGGCGCGTGAAGGTCGATGCCGAATAGACATAGACCGGCGTGCCGACCTCGGCCGCGATCCGTTCGAGCGACACGCCCTCGCAGTGCAGGGCGCCATCCACCAGCGCGAAATGATCCATTGCAGCGTGCCGTTCAGTTATGGGGTGGAAGGTCGAATTCGTCGCCGCGCCGGGTGTCCGATTTCTTGAGCAGCTCGTCGCTGCGCTCGGGCCGGTCTTGGCTGCTCGGTTTGAGCAATTGCGCCGCGGTCGGCGTGGCGCGCGCACCGTAGGGGGCGACCGGCAGCGACTGGCCGCTCTCCGGTTTCAGCTCGGACGCCGAGCCGCACCCGCCGAGCGCGAGCACAGCAACGAGGACCAGCCGCTTCATGCCCTGCCGCCTCATACGATATCCGCCCGCGCCTGCGCGATCGCCGCGCGCACCCGTGCGGGCGCGGTGCCGCCGAAACTGGTGCGGCTCGCCACCGAGGCATCGACGGACAGCACGCCATAGACGCGGTCGTCGATACGCGCATCGATCGCCTTCAGGTCGTCGAGCGGGATCGCGTCGAGCGCGATGCCGCGCTCCTCCGCCAGCTTCACCGCGCGGCCGGTGATGTGATGCGCCTCGCGGAACGGCACCCCGCCCTCGCGCACCAGCCAGTCGGCGAGGTCGGTCGCGGTCGAGAAGCCTGCCTCGGCGGCGGCGCGCATCCGCTGCGTGCGGAACGTCGCGCTTTCGACCATTCCCGTCATCGCCGCGATCGACAGGCCGAGCAGGTCGTGCGCCTCGAACACCGGCGGCTTGTCGTCCTGCATGTCCTTCGAATAGGCGAGCGGCAGACCCTTCATCGTCACCATCAGCGACGTGAGGCAACCAATGATCCGCCCGCTATGCCCGCGCACCAGCTCGGCGGCATCGGGGTTGCGCTTCTGCGGCATGATCGACGAACCGGTCGACCACTGATCTGACAGCGAGACGAAGCCGAACGGCTGCGACGCCCACAGGATGAACTCCTCGGCCAATCGCGACAGATGCAGCGACACCTGCGCGGCGGCGGTGAGATACTCGATCGCGAAATCCCGGTCCGAAACCGCGTCGAGCGAATTGCGCGTCGGCGCGTCGAAGCCGAGCGCCTGCGCGGTCATCTCCCGATCGATCGGGAAGCCGGTGCCGGCCAGCGCCGCCGAGCCGAGCGGGCTGCGGTTGCCGCGTGCGCGCGCATCGGCGAAACGGCTGCGATCGCGCGCGGTCATTTCGAAATAGGCCATCAGGTGATGGCCGAGCGTGACCGGCTGCGCGCTTTGCAGATGGGTGAAGCCGGGCATCACGCTGTCGGCATGCTCCTCGGCGCGCGCGAGCAGCGCAAGCTGGAACCCCTTGAGCGCCGCATCGACCTGATCGATCGCGTCGCGCACCCACAGCCGGAAATCGGTCGCGACCTGATCGTTACGCGAGCGCGCCGTATGCAGCCGCCCCGCTACGAGCCCGATCGCCTCGGCGAGCCGTGCCTCGCTCTGCATGTGGATGTCTTCGAGCACCATGTCCTCGGCGACGCCGTTCGCCTCATAGTGGGCGGCGACGGTGTCGAGCCCGGCGGCGATCGCCTCGGCGTCTTCCGCCGCGACGATGCCGGTCTTGCCCAGCATCGCGACATGCGCCTTCGAGCCCGCAAGATCCTGCCGCCACAAGCGCTTGTCGAACGGGATCGAGGCATTTATCTCGCGCATGACCGCAGCGGGCCCTTCCGCGAAACGGCCGCCCCACATCGCATTGGATGCGCCCTTCATGTCCTTACGCTCGACGATCGTGCTGCTCCCTGCCGTGGCGCTGCTTACCCTGATGGCTGGCTGCGGCGATAGGCAGGACTCCACCAAGGCGCAAGTCGTCCCGCGTGCTGCGCCGACCCCTTCGCCCACCCCCTCCGCCAGCCCGACCGCCGACGCGGCGGCACCGAAGGAGGGCGAGAAGGTGCCGGTCGACGCGATCGGCACGATCGACCGCAGCCACAAGGGCGATGCCGCCCCCGCCGTCACTTTCGCCGACCCTCAGGACAAGCCGACCACGATTGCGGCGTTCAGGGGCAAGCCGGTGCTGGTCAACCTGTGGGCGACATGGTGCGGGCCGTGCGTGGCCGAGATGCCGACGCTGGAGAAAGCCGCCGCGACGATGCACGTCGCCGCGATCAGCCAGGACAAGGATCGCGGGCTGGTCTCGGCGTTCTTCGCCAAGAACCACCTGACCAACCTGCAACCCTATCTCGACAGCAAGGTGGGCTTGAGCATCGCCTTCAACGCGAGCCTGCCGACCAGCATCCTCTACGATTCGACCGGGCACGAAGTGTGGCGCATGGTCGGCGGCATGGACTGGACCACACCGAGCGCGAAGGCGCTGCTGGCCGAAGCCAAGTAACGGCGTAGAGTTTCAAAAAAGCAGTTCGTCGCCCCGGCGCAGGCCGGGGCCGCTACGTTACGAGGCGGGCCGGTCGCCATAAACCCAGCGGCCCCGGCCTGCGCCGGGGCGACGGAATGGCGGGCGCAGCGCTACTCGCTTTTCTTCGAGCCTCCGCGCGTGCCAAATCAGTCGGTAATCTTCACGATCGCGTCGACCTCGACCACCGCGCCCAGCGGCAGCGCCGGCACGCCGACCGCGCTGCGCGCATGCTTGCCCGCTTCCCCGAACAGCGCGACCATCAGGTCCGACGCGCCGTTGGCGACCTTGGGCTGATCGGTGAAGTCGCCCGCCGAGTTGACGAACACGCCGAGCTTTACGATCCGCTCGACCCGGTGCAGCCCGCCCAGCGCCGCCTTGATCTGCGCGACCAGCATCAGCGCGCAATTCTGCGCCGCCTGCGCGCCATAAGCGACATCGCGGTCCTCGCCGAGCCGGCCGGTCATCAGCGCGCCGTTGTCGAACGGCAACTGGCCCGAAACATGGAGCAGCCCGCCGGCATCGACCGCGGGCACATAGGCGGCGACGGGTGCGGCGGGCGCGGGCAGCGTCAGGTTCAGTTCGGCGAGCTTGCGGTCGATACGGTCGGTCATGCGGATCTCTCTCGTGGGTCAGGAAGCGGGGGTGCCGGTGGCGAAGCGATCGGCGATCCACGCCTGCGCCGCGCGCCAGTCGTCGATGCGCGCGTGCGCATGCGGCGCCGGCGGCACGTTGGGCGCGAGATCGGGCTCGGCGATCATGTGCAGGCGGAAGACATGCGGCGCGTGAGTGGCGACCGATTCGTGATGCACGGCGAGATCGTCGACGAACACCGTGACGCTCGCGCCATATTCCGCCACCAGCCGCCCGACCGGATCGCCCTTGCCGCCCTGGTTGGTCTCGACGCGGTGGGCGATGCCGAAGCGTGCGAGCTGCTCGATTCGCGCGTCGCGCACATGATCCTGCAAGTTGGTCAGCACGACGATATCGGCGACTTCGCTCAAGCCGGCGAGCGCCTCGCGCGCATGCGGCACCAGGGTCTGCCGCTCCATCTCGGCAGGGAAGAAGCCGCCGAGGAAGCCCCACATCTCCTCGGTGCTGGGCCGCTCGCCATTGGCGCGGCGCATGCTGTTGAACATGTCCGGCCCGCGCACGTCGAAATCGACGTCGTGCGATTCGCGCAGCCACACGCCGAAATGCCGCACCATGTGCAGCAGCACCTCGTCGCAATCGGTGATGAGCAGCGGGCGACTCACGCTTCGTCCCACCCGCCGCCAAGCGCGGCATGTGCGGCGACGATCGCCTCGGGCTTGACGTCGAGGTCTTCGGCGCAGGCAATCAGATCGGGCTCATAGCCTTCGAGGAAGCCGAGCACCGCCGCCAGCACGGCCGGTTCACCGGCGCGAGCGCGCAGATCGTCGGGCATCAGCCCGGTCGTGTCGAGCAGCCGCTGCGCGCGATCGGCGTCGGCGAGCGTCCACGCCAGCGCGCGGAGCGCCAGTTCGGTCGCGTCAGGATTTGTGTCAGGCGCGCGCATTGCGTAACCAGCGCTTTCGAATTGGTGTGAGGTGGGGTGGACGTGGCAAAAAGGGTGCTCGTTGTCGAGGACAACGAACTCAACCTGAAACTTTTCTGCGATCTGCTGCGCGCCCACGATTTCCTGACCGAGGGCCTGCGCGACGGACGCGAGGCGGTGGCGCGCGCGCGCGATTTCGCGCCCGATCTCATCATCACCGACATCCAGTTGCCGCACCTCACCGGGTTCGAGCTCATCACCCAGTTGAAGGCGGACGAGGCGTTGCGCGACATCCCGATCATGGCGGTGACGGCCTATGCGGGACGCGAGGATGAGGAGCGGATTCGCGGCGCAGGGGCGGACGCCTATGTGTCCAAGCCGATCTCGCTGATGCGATTCGTCGAGGCGGTCAACGCGCTGATGGCGCCGTAAAGCGCACGACAAAAGCCGCGAGGGCTGCCCTCGCGGCTCTGATCCCCCTGCGCGGGGATGATCGAAGGACGGCTTACGCCGCCCGTCAGATCACTTGATCTTGGCTTCCTTGAACTCGACATGCTTGCGCACGACCGGATCGTACTTCTTGAAGCTCAGCTTCTCGGTCTTGGTGCGCGGGTTCTTCTTCGTGACGTAGAAGAAGCCGGTGTCAGCCGAGCTGATGAGCTTGATCTTGACGGTGGTCGGCTTGGCCATGAGCCCTAATCCTGCAAATGCGACAAAAACGGTAAAGGCGGCCGCGTGGGCCGCCCCTCAGGCGATGCCCGATGGCGGAGCGGCCGCGAAATGTCAAGCCGATGCACGCGCGTTAACGCCGCCGATACCGTGCGCGGTGCAGCGAGACGGCATGGCGACCGCGCTTTTCCCACGATCGAGCCCTGCATGGACGCGCTGATGGCCGCCTTCGTCGCCGCGATCGTGATCGAGGCAGGCGATCGTACCCCGTGGCTCGCCGCAATTCTCGGCGACCGATTCGCCAAGCGTGGCACGGTGATCGTCGCGACACTGATCGCGCTGGCGATCGGCAATGGCATCGCCGGCTATGGCGGTGGCATCGTCGCCGCCCACCTGACGCCCAACGCGCGCGCGCTGCTGGTCGCGCTGGCCCTGCTCTCGGCGGGTGCCGGCGCATTCGGGCGACTGAAGCCGCCCGACCGGCTCGCCAAATGGCGGATCGGAGCGTTCGCGACCAGCCTGTTCGGCATGGCCATCCTCGCCTTCGGGGATCGCACGCAGTTCGCCACCCTCGCCTTTGCGGCGCGCAGCGATGCGCCGGTGCTCGCAGGCGTCGGCGCGACGCTCGGCGCGGGGCTGGTCAACGCCGCTGCCGTGCTGGCGGGCGAACCGGCGCGCAAGGCGCTGCCGATCCGCGCGATCCGCATCGGCACCGGGCTGCTGCTCTGTACGGTCGGCGCGATATCGGGTCTGTCGGCGCTGAGATTGATCTAGCGACTCGATCAATGTGATGGAAATCTCGCCGGGACAGCGGGGAGCCATTTGGCTATCGAACCGTTCTCGCAACGAACCATCTCTCAAGGAGCCGTGACGTGACCGACGAAGCGCTGAAGACCCCGACCGACATCCAGACCAACGCCGCCAAGACCGTGGCGCAGGCGCTCAATGCTATCCTCGCCGATTCGTTCGCGCTGTATCTGAAGACCAAGAATTTCCACTGGCACGTCTCGGGCCCGCACTTCCGCGACTATCACCTGATGCTCGACGATCAGGCGACGCAGATCCTCGGCACCACCGACGCGATCGCCGAGCGCGTGCGCAAGACCGGCAACACCACGCTGCGTTCGATCGGCGACATCGCCCGCCACCAGTCGATCGAGGATAACGACGAGGAGTTCGTCCCCGCCGCGCGCATGCTGATCGAACTGCGTGAGGACAATCTCAAGCTGGTCGAGAAGCTGCGCGAAGCCAAGGACATCGTCGACGAGGCGAAGGACAACGCCACCAGCGGCATCCTCGACGAATGGACCGACCTCGCCGAGGAGCGCGCCTGGTTCCTGTTCGAAGCCAGCCGCAACGCCTGATCCCGCAGACCGGCGCGGCCCCGCTCACCGCGCCGGCTTCGGCCCCAACGTCAGCAGCCACAGATCGGGCGGCGCGCCGAGCCGGAACGGCAGCACGCTGGTGCCGACTCCCGCGCCGACGATCACCACATTGCCGCGCCGGCGGATGATCCCGCAGCGATAGCGCGGGCGAGACACCTCGCCGAGCGGTCCAAGCAGCGGCAGCACGATCTGCCCGCAATGCGTGTGCCCCGCCAGCAGCAACGTCATGTCAGGCGACAGCCATGGCGCGATATCGGGCGTGTGCGACAGCAACACCCGCGCGCCCGGCGTCCTGCGCGTGAGGTTGGCGGTCGCGAGCACGCGCGCGTGATGCGTGACGGCATCGTCGATCCCGCCAAGCGCGAGCGGTCCGACCTGCACCGCCTGATTGCGCAGCAGCGTCACCCCGGCGGCCCGCACCTGCCGCGCCACCGCCGCGATGCCGGTGCCGTGATCGTGATTGCCCGGCACCGCAAACACCCCGAGCCGCGCATGCAACGCGCGGAGCGGCGCGATCATCGCCGGCCCATGCAGCGCCGCGCCGTCGGGTCGCTCCCCATAGATGAAATCGCCCGCGATCAGCACGAGATCGGGGCGCAGCGCGTCGATCTGCGCGACGATCCGCCGCAGCCGGGCCGCATCCATCACCGGCGAACCGATGTGGAGATCGCTGACCAGCACGACACGCACCGGCGCCTGCCCGACTGGCCACATCGGCAGCGCGACGGTCACGCGCCGCACCACCGGATCGCGCCGCGCCTCGGCAAAGGCATAGAGCGCGACCGCCGCGCCAAGCGCGACGAGCAGGCAGACGGCAAGGATCAGGCGGCGGCGCATGCTGCACCTGCTAACAGATGCAAACCGCTGGCGGAACCAGCGGTGCAGGCGCAGGGTTGATCCGTCATGCAGGCCTTCGCGCAGCTCCTCGACTCGCTCATCTACACGCGCTCGCGCAACGCGAAGCTCAAGCTGATCGTGGATTATCTGCGCGCCACGCCCGATCCCGATCGCGGCTATGCGATGGCGGTGCTGACCGGCGATCTCGATCTGCCCGCGATCAAACCCGCGCTGATCCGCGCGCTGATCGAGGAGCGTGTGGATCCGGTGCTGTTCGCGATGAGCCGCGATTATGTCGGCGATACCGCCGAGACCGTCTCGCTGCTCTGGCCCGATCCTCTGGTGCCGCCGCCCGATGCGGGACCGCTGTCGCTCGCCGACGCGGTGACGCGGCTCGGCAGCCTGTCGCGCGCCGATGCGCCGGGCGCACTCGCGGCGATGCTCGACCGGCTGAACGCCAACGAACGATTCGCGTTGCTCAAGATGGCGATGGGCGCTTTACGGATCGGCGTCTCCGCACGGCTCGCCAAGACCGCGCTGGCGCAGGCGTTCGGGTTGGAGGTCGATGCGGTCGAGGAATTGTGGCACGGCATCGATCCGCCCTATGCGTCGCTGTTCGCCTGGGCCGCCGGCGAGGGCGAACAGCCGACCGCCGCCGATACGCCGGTGTTCCGCCCGTTCATGCTCGCGCATCCGCTCGAGGACGGGCGCGTCGACCTCGCCGATTATGCCGCCGAATGGAAGTGGGATGGCATCCGTGTCCAGCTCGTCCATGTCGCGGGCGAGACGCGGCTCTACAGCCGCGCGGGCGACGACATCACGCGCAGCTTCCCGGAGGTGGCGCGCGATTTCACGGTTCCGGGCGTGCTCGACGGCGAGCTGATGGTGAAGGGCGATGCGCAGGGCCATGCCACCGAGGAAGGCGGCGCGGCCAGCTTCAACGCGCTCCAGCAGCGACTCGGGCGCAAGGTCGTGTCGGCGAAGATGCTGGCCGAGGCGCCCGCCTTCGTGCGGCTCTACGACATCCTGTTCGACGGTGCCGAGGATGTCCGCGAACGCACCTGGACCGAGCGGCGCGCGCGGCTCGAGGCGTTCGCGCGCAGGCTGCCGGCCGAGCGGTTCGACGTCAGCGCGCTGATCGCCGCGCCCGATTTCACCGCGCTCGAGGGCATCCGCGCGGGCGCGCGCGATGCGGCGATCGAGGGGGTGATGCTCAAGCGACGCGATTCGGCCTATGTCTCCGGGCGTCGCGTCGGGCTGTGGTACAAATGGAAGCGCGACCCGCTCACCGCCGATTGCGTGATGATGTATGCGCAGCGCGGTAACGGGCGGCGCTCGTCGTTTTATTCGGACTATACTTTCGGATGCTGGACCGAAGACGGCGAATTGCTTCCGGTCGGCAAGGCGTATTCGGGCATTACCGATGAGGAAATGAAGATGCTCGACCGCTTCGTGCGCGCGCATACCACCGCGCGGTTCGGCCCGGTGCGCGAAGTCGAAAAGACCATGGTGCTGGAGATCGCGTTCGATTCGATCCACGAATCGAAGCGGCACAAGTCGGGCGTGGCGATGCGCTTCCCCCGCATCGCGCGCATCCGCACCGACAAGCCCGCGAACGAGGCCGATACGGTGGCGGGGCTGCGCAAGCTCATCACCTGAAATACCGCTCGTGCTGAGCAAAGTCGAAGCACACGGCTGGGATCGAGGGGCGTACAGGCCCTTCGACTTCGCTGAGGAAAGACGGTGTGGTGGGTTCAGGCGTGCCCAGCCGAACCAGCACGCCGCCGCAACCTCAGCGCGTCCAGCTCGCCAGCCAGTCGGCGAGACCCTGCGGGCTCATCGAGCGTGCGTCGGCGAGCGCGGCGGTGCGGCCGGCATTGACGAGGCGGTCGGTGCGCGGATCGACCACCAGCAGGCTCGGCACGCCCTTCAGCCGATCGGTGATGCCGTAATGCGCTGGAATATCGAGGTTCTTGTTGAACCGGCCGACATCGACCGTGACCAGCTCGTAATGGCGATCGACCCAGGCCTTGAGCGCGGGCACCTCGATCGTGCCGGCAAGGATGCGGCAATCGAGGCACCAGTTGCCGCCGAGGTCGATCACCAGCAGCTTGTGATGCGCCTTGGCGCGCGCCTTTGCGGCGGCGACCACCGCCTTCGCGTCGGCCTGCTCGTCGTAGGGCAGCGGCAACGGTTTGCTGAGTTGCTCGAAGCTGCTGATCGGCATGTGCGGCGCCGGCGCGGCCACGGCCGGCGTGGCGAGCAGGATGGCGGCAAGAGCGAGCGCGCGGCGGATCATGGGCAACTCCGTTGAATGTCTATGCATCATATCGGAATTGCCACCGCCAAAGCCAAGCAAAGAAAAACCCGGCGCGCCGAAAGCACGCCGGGTCTTGATCTCTCGCGAAACGCCGGGGCGTCGCCCGATTCGGCCGCCGCGAACGGCAGCCGTTTCGAATCAGGCGATCGAGGTGAGGTTCACCGCCGCGTACTTGCCGCGACGATCGACCTCGAGCTCGAACTCGAGCCGGTCGCCCTCGTTGAGCGTCGACATGCCGCCACGCTCGACTGCCGAGATGTGGACGAACGCGTCGGGCTGGCCGTCGTCGCGCTGAATGAAGCCGAAGCCCTTCATCGCGTTGAAGAACTTGACCGTGCCGGTCGCCTTCTCGCCGGTGAGCTGGCGCTGCGGGCCACCCGCGCCGCCGGCTGCGCCACGCGGGCCGCCAGGGGCTGCCGCATCACGCTCGCGCGGCGGGCCGCGGTCGGTGACGGGGAGCGGTTCGCCCTCGATCTTGAGGTCGGTCGCCGAGATACGGCCACCGCGATCGACGAGCGTGAAGCCGAGCGGCTGACCCTCGGCCAGACCGGTCAGGCCGGCCTGCTCGACTGCCGAGATGTGCACGAACACATCCTCGCCGCCGTCATCACGAACGACGAAGCCGAAGCCCTTCTGACCGTTGAAGAACTTTACGACGCCAGTGCCCTCGCCGACGACCTGGGGAGGCATGCCGCGGCCACCGCCGCCGCCGCTGCCAAAACCACCGCCGCCGCCGAAGCCGCCGCCACCGCCGCTGCGGAAGCCGCCGCCGCCGCCGCCGAAGCGATCGCCACCGCCGCCGAACCGGTCGCCGCCACCGCCGAAGCGATCACCGCCGCCGCCGAACCGGTCGCCGCCACCAAAGCCGCCGCCGCCGCCGAAATCATCGCCGCCGAAACCATCGCGCTTATCGCGGCCGCGCCCACCGCGCTCTCCGCGGCGTCCTTTATCGAAACTCATGCCCTGTTCGTCTTCCCGGCTCGTCCGAAATCACCATCCAAGAAACCGTGCGCCGGACGAAAAACGCAGGTCTTTGGGCACCAAACCAATCGCGCCACCGACTCTACCTAACCTAAAATGTGCGGGGCGGAAAACAAATTCGTCCAAATTACGCCACAATGCCGGTGAGATGCTTGCCAGCCTGTGGCGCGAACGGCACATCAGGCGCCATGTCGATGCTTTCGCTCCTTGCCGATCCGGCCGCCTGGGCGGCGCTCGCGACGTTGGTGGTGATGGAAATCGCGCTCGGCATCGACAATCTCATCTTCATCGCGGTTCTGTCGAACAAGCTACCCGAACACACGCGGCAACGCGCCAGACGGACAGGGATAGGCCTCGCGCTGGCGATGCGGCTGCTGCTGCTCACCGCGATCGCGTGGATCATCGGCTTGCAGGCGACGGTGATCGACCTGGGGCTGACCGGTCCGCCGGGCGCGCATGGCGAACCTTCGTTCGAGACCGCCTTGTCGTGGAGGGACATCATCCTGATCGCGGGCGGGCTGTTCCTCATGTACAAGGCGACCAAAGAAATCCACGGCAGCGTCGATGGCCACGCGAGCGAAAACGACTCGCAGCCGGGCGGCGTGCGCAAGGCGGCGGAACTGACCTTCACCGCCGCGATCCTCCAGATCATCGCGCTCGACGTGGTGTTCTCGATCGATTCGATCCTGACCGCGGTCGGCATGACCGAGCATGTCGCGATCATGTACGTCGCGGTCATCATCGCGGTGGCGGTGATGCTGCTCGCCGCCGATCCGCTCGCCGCCTTCATCAACGCTAACCCCAGCGTGGTGATGCTCGCGCTCGGCTTCCTGCTGATGGTCGGCATGGTGCTGGTGGCAGAAGGGTTCGGCGCGCATGTGCCCAAGGGCTATATCTACACCGCGATGGGCTTTTCCGGCGCGGTCGAGGCGCTCAACCTGTGGCAGCGGCGCGCGAAGGCGAGGCGCGCCGGGCATTGAGCCCCGCCCCATTGAGCAACGCGCCCATCCCCGCTAGGGCCACGCGATGACCGTTCATCTCCACGAAGAAGACCTGCCCGAGGGCGTGTTCGCGCCCGGCGCCGACATCGCCGTCGATACCGAGACGATGGGGCTCATCACCCCGCGCGACCGGCTGTGCGTCGTCCAGCTTTCCGATGGCGGGCCGGACGAGCATCTCGTGCGCTTCTCGCCCGGCAGCGACTATGCCGCGCCGAACCTGCGCGCTCTGCTCGCCGATCCGGCGCGGGTGAAGCTCTACCATTTCGGACGCTTCGACCTTGCCGCGATCCGCCATTATCTCGGCGTCACGGCGGCGCCGGTCTATTGCACCAAGATCGCCTCGCGGCTGGTGCGCACCTATACCGATCGCCACGGCCTGAAGGAACTGGTGCGCGAACTGCTCGGCACCGACATCTCCAAGGCGCAGCAATCGTCCGACTGGGGCGGCCCGGTGCTGTCCGACGCGCAGAAGGATTATGCCGCCTCCGACGTGCGCTACCTCCACGCGCTGCGCGAGGAGCTTGACCGTCGGCTCGCGCGCGAAGGCCGCACCGCACTGGCGCAGGCGTGTTTCGATTTTCTGCCCACGCGCGCGGAGCTCGATCTCGCCGGCTGGCCCGAAATCGACATCTTCGCGCATATGTGAGCGCCATGGCCGACGTCGCCCTCCCCCCGCGCACCGCGCGCCAGCGCTGGGCAGCGCCCGGCAGCAGCCACGACCGGATGGTCGCGCTGCTGCGGCTCGCGCTGCCGATCGCGGTCGGCGTGCTGGCCGCGTTCCTGGTGATGGCCCCGCTCGCCACCGGCGGTGAGGTCAGCTTCCTGCTCGACAAGAACAAGGTCGAGGTCGCGCGCGAACGCCTGCGCCTGCAAAGCGCGCTGTATCGCGGCACCGACGGCAAGGGACAGCCCTTCACGCTGACGGCGGGGTCGGCGGTGCAGAAGAGTTCGGCCGAGCCGATCGTGCGGATCGACGAACTCGCCGCGCGGCTGCAACTGAGCGACGGCCCGGCGAAGATCGTCGCGCCCAAGGGCCGCTACGACATGGAGAGCCAGCGCGTCACTCTGGTCGGCCCGGTCAACGTCGTCGCGTCGAACGGCTACAAGCTCGACACCACCGATTCGACGATCGATCTCAAGACCCGCCAGATGCAGAGCGGCGGCGCGGTGACCGGCACCGTGCCGCAGGGCACGTTCAGCGCCGCCAGGCTGAGCGCCGATCTCGATCAGCATATCGTTCGGCTCGACGGCAATGCGCGCTTGCGGATCGTCCCGCGAAAGACGAGATAGCGCGCATGCGTCCGATCCTCCTGCTCCCGCTGTTCGCGCTGCTTGCCGCCGCGCCCGCTCCGTCGAAGCACGATTCGGAAGCGCCGATCAATTTCGGCGCGGACCATATCGAATTGCAGGACAAGGCGAATCGCGCGATCCTGACCGGCAACGTCTCGGTCAAGCAGGCCGAGCTGACGCTCAACGCCGCGCGCATGACGGTCGCCTATACGGGGCAGGTGGTGGACGGGTCGCCGCAGGTGTCGCGACTCGATGCATCGGGCAGCGTGTTCGTCACCCGGCCGGACCAGACCGCGCGCAGCCAGTACGCGATCTACGATCTCAACGCGCGCACCATCCTGATGATGGGCGACGTGACGCTGACGCAGGGCGGCAATGTCACGCACAGCCAGCGCCTCACGCTCAACCTCGCCGAGGCGCAGCCGCACGCGACGCTCGGCGGCGGCGGGCGCGTGACGGGCACGTTCTCGGTGCCCAAGCGCAACTGAACGGCGGGTTTTGCGCACCCGTCGCCGCCGGTGGCTTCCCTAGCGAGCGCGGATGCGGCATGAAGCATGCACGAAGCCTGCCAAGTGCCGCGCCTTCAGGCTGGCGGTAACTCCAGAATGCGAGCACGAACCCAATGAGCGACGCGACCACCCTCGAAGCGGCCCGGCCGATCTCGGAACAGCCGGTGATGCGCGGCCTGTCCGTAGTGTCGATCGCCAAATCCTACGACAAGCGCCCGGTACTGACCGACGTGTCCGTCACGGTCGGGCGCGGCGAAGCGATCGGGCTGCTCGGCCCGAACGGCGCGGGCAAGACGACCTGCTTCTATTCGGTGATGGGGCTGGTGAAGCCCGACTCGGGTCGCATCATGCTCGACGGCGAGGATATCACCGGGCTGCCGATGTACCGCCGCGCGATCCTGGGCCTCGGCTATCTCCCGCAGGAGACCTCGATCTTTCGCGGGCTGTCGGTCGAGAAGAACATCATGACCGTGCTCGAACTGAGCGTGCCCGATCCGGTCAAGCGGCGCGAACGACTCGATACCTTGCTCGAGGAGTTCGGGCTGACGCGATTGCGCGACTCACCGGCGATGGCGCTGTCGGGCGGCGAGCGTCGTCGCGCCGAGATCGCACGCGCGCTGGCCGCCGATCCGTCGATCATGCTGCTCGACGAGCCGTTCGCGGGCATCGATCCGCTGTCGATCGCCGATATCCGCGACCTGATCCGCGAATTGAAGCAGCGCGGTATCGGCGTCCTCATCACCGATCACAACGTGCGCGAGACGCTGGAGATCGTCGACCGCGCGTACATCATCTACGACGGCCGCGTGCTGTTCACCGGATCGCCCGCCGAGCTGGTCGCCGACGCCAACGTGCGCCGGCTGTATCTCGGCGAGGGCTTCTCGCTCTGACGCGATGACGCGCTCTCTCCTCCTCGTCGCCCCGGCGCAGGCCGGGGCCGCTGGACGTAGGGCAACCGGCTCCCCCCATCGTCACCCCAGCGAACGCTGGGGTCTCCTGCGGCAAGCGCGCGCCCGTCACCACGAGACCCCAGCTTTCGCTGGGGTGACGGTGTGCGGCGCGCGCGGCAGTTTGGGAGCAGCATGAGTCTCGCCCCCCGCCTGGACCTGCGCCAGTCGCAATCGCTGGTGATGACGCCGCAGCTCCAGCAGGCGATCCGCCTGCTTGCGCTGTCGAACCTCGAAATCGAGGGCTTCATCGCCGAGGAGATCGAGAAGAACCCGCTGCTCGACGCAGGCGCACCCGACGACGATGGCCCCACGCAGGAACGCGAGCCCGAAGCGCCCGCCCGCGACGAGCCGGCCAGCGCCGACGAATTGCTGCTGGGCGGAGGCGGCGCGGCCGAGTCGCTCGACGTCGATTTCGCGACCGAGAGCTTCCACCACGACAGCGCCGCCGATTCGGCGTTCGACACGGGTACGGGCGGCGGCATGGACGGCGCGCTCGGCCTCAACGGCGCGAGTGGCGGTGCAAGCGGCGAAGACCTGCCCGATCTCGACGGGTTCGCCAGCGCCGACATCAGCCTGGCCGACCATCTCCTCGCGCAGGCGGGCACCACGATCAAGGGCGCGGACCTGTTCATCGCCGCGCACCTGATCGATCAGATCGACGAGGCGGGGTATCTCACCGTGCCGCTACTCGACATCGCCAACCGGCTTGGCGTGCCGCTCGCGCGCGTCGAGGCGGTGCTCGCGATCATCCAGACGTTCGAGCCGACCGGCGTGGGCGCGCGCGATCTCGCCGAGTGCCTCGCGCTTCAGGCCAAGGAGGCGGACCGCTACGATCCATGCATGGCGCGGCTGATCGACCATCTCGACCTCGTCGCGCGCGGCGATCTCGGGCGGTTGAAGCGGCTGTGCCAGGTCGACGACGAGGATCTCGCCGACATGATCCGCGAACTGCGCGCGTACGATCCCAAGCCCGGCTGCCGCTACGGCGGCGAGCCCGCCCAGGCGGTGGTGCCCGATCTCTACGTAGCGCGTCGCAAGAGCGGCTGGGCGATCGAGATCAACGCCGCGACGCTGCCGCGCGTGCTGGTCAACCGCAGTTACTATGTCGAGCTGAATGCGGCGGGCGGTGACCGCGCGTCGAAGGCGTGGCTGTCCGACATGCTCGCCAGCGCCAATTGGCTGGTCAAGGCGCTCGACCAGCGCCAGCGCACCATCATCAAGGTCGCGACCGAAATCGTGAAGCAGCAGGAGGCGTTCTTCCTCCACGGCGTCGCGCACCTCAAACCGATGACGCTGCGCCAGATCGCCGACGCGATCGAGATGCACGAATCGACCGTCAGCCGCGTGACCAGCAACAAATATCTGAGCTGCGCGCGCGGGCTGTACGAACTCAAATACTTCTTCACCAGCGCGATCCAAGCGGCGGACGGCGGCGAGGCGGTGTCGGCGCAGGCGGTGAAATCGGCGCTCAAGGCGCTGATCGCGGGCGAAGGCGACAAGATCCTGTCCGACGACACCTTGGTCGAGTTGCTCAACGCCAAGGGCTTCGACATCGCGCGCCGCACGGTGGCGAAGTATCGCGAGGCTCTGGGGCTGGGCTCATCGGTGCAGCGGCGTCGGGCGCGGGCGCTGGGAGGCGCGTGACACTTCTTGAGGGCGGTCGCGAGTGTTCGACAAGGCGGATGTTACCACCTCCTCGATAGTGTAGTCCGGCGTGATGAGGCAGAAGGTTCTATGTTTCTGCAAAGCGCCCGCTGGGCAGGCCTCACCCGATCGCCGATATATCTATGGAGAGATATCGCTGGGCCAATTACGGGAGGCGTTCTGGTCTGGCACCTACGTCTGGACCGCAGAAGAATATCGGCGTCAATGGAAGGCTGCTGCGCGACTGTGCTTAGCTTCACGCTTACCAGTGCTGCTTTACACCGATGTTGGAGTTAAAGCATCAGCAGCGTATCATGTCGTGCCGACCGCGACCGGCTTACGCGTTTTCGAGCAGTTTCTCCGGAGTCCGCATCGGCCCCTGACCCGCGAAGCTGCGGCCCGCAAGTTGATCCGAGACCGAGATAGCGTGTCCTGTTGGACCGCTCCTATTGCCTCGCTGTACTCGCTCGCCACTTACCGGTGAACGACCACAACGAGGCGGTGAGGGAGCCCGCCTCTACCTCCCAACCCGCTCGATCAGCGCCATCGCGCCGTGCGGGGCGCGGACCTTGGCGCCGTTGATGAAGAACACAAACGTCTCGCGCGGGTGCCTGGCGGGCGCTGTGTCCGCCGCATAAGGCAGGCCTTCGGGCTGGCCGCCCTTCGCCCATACGTGCGCCTTCGCTGCCCAGTCATCGAGCGCTTCGGGCGTATAGCCGGTCGGCTCGTCCTCAACCGCATTCTCCAGCCGCGCATAGACGAAGTCGCCGCTCACGTCGGCGATCGCGGGGTATTCCGCCGAATCGGCATAGACCAAAGCCACCCCGGCTTCGCGCATCATCGCGACGAACTCGGGCACTGCGAAACTCTCGTGCCGCACCTGCACCGCGTGGCGCAGCGCGACACCCGCGTGCTTGGCCGGGAGCAGCGCGAGGAAGGCGCGGAAATCGTCCGCATCGAACTGCTTGGTCGCCATGAACTGCCAGAGGATCGGGCCGAGCCGGTCGCCCAGCTCGACGATACCCTGGCCGACGAACTTGGCGATCGACTCGCCCGCCTCGGCCAGCACCTTGCGGTTGGTGCAGTAGCGTGACGCCTTGAGCGTGAAGACGAAGCCGTCGGGCACCCCCTTCGCCCAGCTTGCGAAGGTCGCCGGCTTCTGGCTGCCATAATAGGTGCCGTTGATCTCGATCGCGGTCACCCGCTCGGCGGCATATTCCAGCTCGCGCTTCTGCGGCCACTTTTCCGGGAAGAAGGTGCCGCGCCACGGCTCGTAGGTCCAGCCGCCGATACCGACGCGAATCGGGTGGGTCTTGCTCATGCCCCGCTATACCGCGCCGGCCGCGTCGAGCGCGAGCGCCACCGCGCCGAGCGGTCCGGCATCGGCACCGAGCCCCGGCGTCACCACCAGCCGCGCGATCGCCGCCGCGTCGCTGCCGGGGCCATAGCCCGCCAGCCGCGCGGTCGCGGTCGCGCGGATGCGGGGCAACAGGCGTTCGTTCGAGCCGACCCCGCCGCCGATCACGATGCGCTGCGGCGGCACGGTCAGCATCAAGGTCATCACCAGTTCGGCGATCTCGTCGGCAACGCGATCCCACACCGTATCGTCGGCTGCGATCTGCTCGGCAGGGCGGCCAGCGCGTTTGGCGATGGCGGGACCGGAGACGAGGCCTTCAAGACAATCGCCGTGGAACGGGCATGCGCCCGCGAACGTGTCGGCGGGATCGCGGCGCACGCGGATATGCCCGACCTCGGGATGCGCCGCGCCGTGCAGCGGTCTGCCGCCGGCCACGATACCTGCGCCGACTCCGGTGCCGATCGTGACATAGACGTGCGTGTCGCACCCCTGCGCCGCGCCCCAACGCCCTTCGGCGAGTGCCGCGCCGGCGACATCGGTGTCGAAGCCGATCGGTACGTCGTACCGCGCCGCGACCGCCCCGCGCAGATCATAGCCGCTCCAGTGCGGCTTGGGCGTCGAGCCGATCCGCCCGTAGTCCGGGTTCGCCGGATCGACCACCAGCGGGCCGAACCCGGCGATGCCGATCGCGGCAAGCGGGCGCTCGGCGGCATCGGCGATCCAATCGAGGATCGCCGGCACGGTCTCGTCCGGCGTCGTGGTCGGCCAGCGTTCGCGCGCGAGGATCTCGCGCCCGCGCGCGATCGCCGCGATACACTTGGTCCCGCCAAGCTCGATCGCGGCGACGTAAGGGTCGCCCTCGCTCAGCGGCACTTGATCTGGCTGTTGTTCTGGTCGATCGCCTTGCCCGCAAGCGCGCCGACCGCCCCGCCCAGCAACGTGCCGACCACGCGCGAATGCCCGCCGTCGATCACATTGCCGAGGATGCCGCCGCCCGCTGCGCCGATGATGAGGCCGGTGGTGCCGTCGTTGCGCTTGCAGTAATAGCGCCCGTCATCGCCGCGATAGACGCGGTCGTTGGTGCTCAGCACGCGTTCCTGATAGTTCGGCCCGTCACGATAATAGCGCGCCGGATCGTAATTGCCCTCGTCACGGTCATCGCCATAGGATTGCTGGTACGCCGGGGGCGGCGCGGTGCGCGGGCCGTTGTAATAGCCCTGATCGCGATAGCCGCGCGCGCGCGATGCCTGATAGCGGTCGAATTCCTGCCGGAAGATGTTGAGCTCATTGTCGAAACGCTGCTGAGCAGCCTGGAAGCGGGCATCGTCGTCGCGGGTCTGCGCGAGCGCAGGCGCGGCAAGCGCCATCGATGCGGTTGCCGCGATCATCGCGACACGGAGAATCGAGGTCATGGCATCCATCCTTTTCGTTATGATTTGGAAACGAGATCGGGCCGGATTGGTTGCACTTGCCGCCTGAACGGTGGGTGAGCGGTTCAGCGCGCCAGCACCGCGACCGCCTGCTGCCATGCCGCCGTCTCCTCGGGCCAACGCGCGGTGACGACCAGATCGCGCGCCACGCCGTTCGCGACATCGACCGCGACGGTGCCCGCCCATTCGACCGTGGCGTTGCCCGACAGCCGCACCATCCCGTCCGCCTCCGCCTGCGCGCGCACCAGCCCGCCCCGATTGAACACGGCGATCTCCTCCCCGAAGGCGATGCGGCCGGTGAAGCAGGCGGCGTAGGTCGAAGCCGCCATCGCGCTGCCGCAACTGTTGGTAAGCCCGACGCCGCGTTCGAACGTGCGCACGAACAGCCCGTCCGCGCGCACCTCCGCGAAGCTGACGTTGGCGCGGTTGGGCAGCCAGGCGGGCGCGGCCTCGCACTGCGTGCCGATCGCGACCAGCTCGGCCTCGTCCACGGCATCCACGAACGCGACGAGATGCGGGTTGGGCATGGCGACGGCGGTGAAGGCGCGCGCGCTGCCGAGCATCGCGATCGGCGTCTCGACGATCTCCGCGCCCGCGCCGGTCAGCGGCCACGCGCTCACGTCGCGGGAGGCCGGGCCGGCAACTTCGCGGATCGTCACCACCCCCGGCGCGAGATCGGGATCGCGCGCGACCGTCGCGGCGGAGGTCTTCAGCCGCACATGCGCGGCGTCGAGACCCAGCCGCTCGAACCCCGCACGCGCGACGCAGCGCAGCCCGTTGAGGCAGGTTTCGGATTCGCTGCCGTCACTGTTGAACATGCGCATGCCGAAGTCCGCGCCAGCACCGCCGCCGGTCAGCAGCAGCAATCCGTCTCCGCCGACCGGTCCGGCGCGATCGGCCAGCGCGCGCGCGATGCCGGGCCAGTCCGCCTCGGCGACGGCCCCGTCACGCGCGTCGATCAGCGGGAAGTCGTTGCCCGAGCCGTGGCATTTTACGAAGTCGATCTGCATGCCGCGCGGCATAGCCCAAGCCGACGCTCCGCAAAAGCGTGCGTGCGGCGCGCGGCGTGCTATGACGTGCCCGGGCCGTGTGGAGAGACGATGACGGGACTGTTGCTGATCGCCGTCGTCGCGCTCGGCGTGCTGGTGCGGACGCTGTTCCGCCGCCTGCGCGCGCTGGAGACGCAGGTGCGCGATCTGCGGCGCGAGTCCGCGCTGCGCGAGGCGGAGCGGCCGCGTGCCGACCCGACGCCGCCGCGCGCGCTGCCGGCCGAGCGCACGCCTGCGCGCGTGCGGCTGCCGGAGTCCCTGCCCGACCCCCTGCCCGAGGCCATGACCGAGCCGGGCATCGCCGCGCAGCCGTCCGACGCGCCGATCGAGACGGTTGCGTCCGCCGAACCGCCCGCCGCGCCTCCGCTGCCGCCGCCGCCCGTCCGGCGGCCCGCGCGCGAGCCGATCAGTTTCGAAAGCCTGGTCGGCGGCAAGCTGCCGATCTGGATCGGCGGGGCGGCGCTGGTGCTGTCCGGCTTCTTCCTGGTGCGCTACTCGATCGAAAGCGGGCTGCTCGGCCCGGCGGCGCGCACAGTGCTGGCGGGTCTGTTCGGGGCGGCGCTGGTCGCCGCGAGCGAGGCCGCGCGCCGCCTGCCCGCCACCCGCGACGACCCGCGTGTCGGTCAGGCGCTGGCCGGCGCGGGCACCGCGAGCCTGTACGGCACGCTCTATGTCGGCGCGGCGCTCTATCATCTGATCGGCGTCGGGCCGGCCTTCGCGATGATGGTCGCGGTGACGCTCGCCGCGCTCGCCCTCGCGCTGCGCCACGGCGCGCCGACCGCGATCATGGCGCTGATCGGCGGTTTCGCCGCGCCGTTGCTGGCGGGGTTCGGCGAAAGCGGAGTCGGGCCGCTGCTCGTCTATCTCGCGCTGCTGATCGCCGCGCTGTTCGGGTTGGCGATCCGGCGCGGCTGGGCGTGGCTCGCACTGGCGGCGTGCGGCGGCGGCTTCGCCTGGGCGAACCTGCTGACCGTGATGCTGCCCGGCGGGGGGCTCGCCGGGGTGGGCGGTTTCGTGCTGTTGCTCGCGATCGGCGCGACTCTGGCCCTGCCCGGCACCGGCCGCGCGGCGGCGCGGCCGTGGCTGCGGCTGGTGCCGCTGATCGCCGGGTTCGTACAACTGCTGGTGCTCGCGCCCGCGCTCGACTTCTCGGCGCTGTCCTGGGGGCTGTACCTGCTGCTGAGCGCGGCGGCGCTGGCGCTCGGCTGGCGCGATGCGAAGCTCGCGCCGAGTGCGGGCGCGGCGCTGGCGCTGGTGCTGATGCTGCTTGCGGCGGCGACGCTTCAGCCGATGCATCCTGCGGCGGCATGGGCGGCGGTGGCGATCACGCTGGTGTTCGGGAGCCCCGGCCATGCGCTGCTGCGGCGCGGGCCGCTGTGGGCGGCGATCGCGGTGGGCGGCACCGCCGGACCGGCGTTGGTGAGCATCGCGTGCGATCCCGGCCTGCTATCGGCGGAGGCGTGGGCGCTGCTGTTGCTGCCGCTCGCCGCCGCCTGTGCATCGGTGAGCTGGCGGTGCCGCGATGCCGCGAACGCGACCGCCCGCTTCGCGCCGGGGCTGGTCGGGGGCGCGGCGGCGGCGGCGCTGCTCGCGGGGGCGGCGGCGGCGCAGGTGCTGCCCGCGCTGTGGTGCTGGCCGGCGTGGCTGGCGATCGGCGTAGCGGTGGCCGCATGGTCGCACCGCACGCGCGATGCCGCGCTCGACCGGCTCGCGCTGGCGCCTTTGGTCATCACGATCGCCGCCGTCGCGATCGGCTTCTCGCGCGCACACGCTTATATCATGAGCATCGTCAGCGCCGCCGCCGCGCCGCCGCTGGCCGATCTGCTCGCGCTCGGGCTGCTTCCGGCGGTGCTGGTGGGCGCGACCGGCTGGCTGCTCACCAACCCGCGCAGCCGCTTGGCGCTCGGCTGGATCGGGTATGCCATCGCGCTGTCGCTGGTGCCGGCGGTGCTACCCGCGCCGTGGCATGCCGCCGGACTTGGACTCGCCACCGCCTGCGTCATCGCCGCGCGCCTGCCGCTGCCGGGCGCGCCGGCGGCGGCGGGGATGGCCGCATTGGTGTTCGCGTGGAGCCCGATCGGGGAGATGGTCTACACCGCCGGCAGCGCCGTGCTGGGCGATCGGCTGCCGTTCGTGCTGCTCCCGTCGCTCGCGGCGGTGCTGCGCGAGCTGACCTTGCCCGCCGCGCTGATCGTCGGTGCGCTTGCCTGGCGACGCCCGGTGTCGCCGCTGTGGCGTGGACGTGCGATCGTGGTGGTCGCGGCGATCGGCATAGTCACGCTCTACGTGCTCGCCAAGCAGCCGCTCGCGATCCGCGACGCGCAGCGCTTTGCCGCGCTCGGCATGGCGGAACGGGTGGCGATCACGCAGGCGCTGCTCGCCGCCGGCTGGGCGCTCGCTGTGCGCCAGCCCGCGCTCGCGCGCGCGCTGACGATCATCGGGCTGGCGCGGTTCGTATGGTTCGACCTGCTGATCCTCGACCCGCTGATCGTGCCGCAATCGGTCGGCGCGGTGCCGCTGCTCAACCTCGCGACGCTGGATACCGCGCTGGTCGCGGCGTGGCTGTGGCGGTGGCGCCGCCACCGCGTCGGGCGCATGGGCGTATTCGGCGCGATTCTGCTCGCGGTCGCGGCAACGGTGCGGCAGGCGACGCATGGCGCGATGCTGACCGGAGCGGTGACCCGCACCGAAAACTGGCTCTATTCGGCCGCGCTGCTTGCGCTCGCGATCGTGTGGTTGGGGATCGGGCTGCGCAACCGCAACTCCGAACTGCGCGTGACCGGGCTTGCATTGCTGACCGCCGTCACGCTGAAGGTGTTCCTGATCGACGCCGCCGCGCTGGAAGGCGTGCTGCGCATCCTGTCGTTCATGGGGCTGGGCTTCGCGCTGATCGGGATCGGCTGGGCCTATCGCCGCCTGATCGTCGCCGAGCCGGTGCCGGCGGAGGTTCAGCCCGACCGATGACCGCCGGCAGGTGATTGCCACGGCGCAGCGTCTATAGGACAGCGGCAAACCGATCTGGTTAGGGAGCGCTCATGATTACTGCCATCCGCGAAGTCCGCCGCGCCAAGGGCATGACGCTCGAAGACGTCGCGCGCGCGTGCGTGCCCGCGACGACCGCGCAGACGATCGGTCGGCTCGAGACGGGCACGCGCACCGTGTCGGTGGCGTGGCTCAACCGGATCGCGGCGGCGCTGGGCGTAGCGGCGGCGGACCTCGTGCGCTTGCCCGACCGTGCCGATATTCCGGTCGCGGCGGTGCTGGAAAGCGGTGGCGCGCAGGCGCCGCGCCGGCCCGCCAGCGTGGTGCCGCCACTGGCCGCGCCGGGCCTCGTCGCAGTCACGGTTGCGGTCGGGACGGGGGATTACCGTGCCGGCGACGAGATCTGGTGCGAGCGGATCGCGCCGCCTGCGTTCGCATCCGCGCTCAACCGTGACGTGCTGGTGCCGCGCGCGGCCGGACGGTTCCTGTTCGGGCGGTTGATCGGGCATGACGGGGCAGGCGAGACCAGCCGCTTGCAGGTGCTGCCGTTCGAGAGCGGCGCGCGCGTGCAGGTCGTCACCGATGCGCCGTGGATCGCACGGGCGGTACGGCTGTCGCGCGGATTGTAGCGGCGGCCCAAAGAAAAAGCGCGCGGAGGCGATCCGCGCGCTTTTCAACAGAGGTCATCCTGACTGACCGAGTCCAGTGGGAAAACGATCCGGCGAGCCACTCTCGCGAGCGGCTCGCCTGTCAGGTTACGCCGGCAGCGGCGTTCCAAACGGGCCGGGGCCCTTGGGACGACGCGTTTTGGGGATCGACGTGCCGCTGCTCGGCAGCGCCGTCGCGGTCGCGCTCGCGTCGGGGCGGTCGATATCTTCGCCCGCGATCAGCCGCTTGATCTCCTCGCCGGTCAGCGTCTCGAGTTCGAGCAGCGCATTGGCGATGAGGTGAAGCTGGTCGAGATGCTCGGTCAGGATCTGACGCGCACGCTCCAGCCCGCCTTCGACGAAGCGCTTGACCTCGCTGTCGATCATCCGTGCGGTCTCGTCCGACATCGGCTTGCCGCGCGGCATCGAATAGCCGGTCGGGCTATCCTCGCCCTCGCTGAAGTCGAGCGGACCGAGCCGGTCGGACAGGCCCCATTTCGTCACCATCGCGCGCGCGAGACGCGTCGCCTGCATGATGTCGTTCGACGCGCCCGAACTCACCTTGTCGAAGCCAAACACCAACTCCTCGGCGATACGGCCACCGAACGCCACGGCGATATCGGCGTGCATCTTGTCGCGGTGGTAGCTGTAGGTGTCCCGCTCGGGCAGCGGCTGCACCATGCCGAGCGCGAAGCCGCGCGGGATGATCGTCGCCTTGTGGATCGGATCGGCGGTCGGCTCGTGCGCGAACACCAGAGCATGGCCGGCTTCGTGATAGGCGGTCATCCGCTTCTCGTCGTCGGTCATCACCATCGAGCGGCGCTCGGCACCCATCATCACCTTGTCGCGTGCATCGTCGAACTCGGCCGCAGCGACGAGCCGCTTGCCGCGCCGCGCCGCGAGCAACGCCGCCTCGTTGACGAGGTTGGCGAGATCGGCACCCGAGAAACCCGGCGTTCCGCGTGCGATCGTGCGCGGATCGACGTCGAGCGCGAGCGGCACCTTCTTCATATGAACCTGAAGGATCTTCACGCGGCCTTCGATATCGGGGCGCGGCACCGTCACCTGCCGGTCGAAACGACCGGGGCGCAGCAGCGCGGGATCGAGCACGTCGGGGCGGTTGGTCGCCGCGATGATGATGATGCCTTCGTTGGCCTCGAAGCCGTCCATCTCGACCAGCAACTGGTTGAGCGTCTGCTCGCGTTCGTCGTTGCCGTTGCCCAAGCCTGCACCACGATGGCGGCCGACCGCGTCGATCTCGTCGATGAAGACGATGCATGGCGCCGATTTCTTGGCCTGTTCGAACATGTCGCGCACGCGGGAAGCGCCCACGCCGACGAACATCTCGACGAAGTCCGAACCCGAGATGGTGAAGAACGGCACGCCCGCCTCGCCCGCGATCGCGCGGGCGAGCAGGGTCTTGCCGGTGCCGGGCGAACCGACCAGCAAAGCGCCCTTGGGGATCTTGCCGCCGAGGCGGGCGAACTTGGTCGGATCCTTGAGGAACTCGACGATCTCCTGCAATTCCTCGCGCGCCTCGTCGATGCCGGCGACATCGTCGAACGTAACCTTGCCCTCGCGCTGGGTCAGCATCTTCGCGCGGCTCTTGCCGAAGCCCATCGCACCCGAGCCGGAGCCCTTCTGCATCTGGCGCAGCACGAAATAGGCGATGCCGAGGAACAGCAGGAACGGCAGCGACTGAACGAGGAGGTACTGCCAGATCGGCGCGCCTTCCTCGGGCTTGGCGTTGATCTCGACGCCGGCCTTGCGCAGGCGGTCGGTCAGTTGCGGATCCTGCATCGCATAGGTGCGGAACTTGGTGCCGTCGGTCTGCGTGCCGGTGATGACCTCGCCCGCGACGTTGACGTCCTTCACGCCGCGCGCCTCGACCTTGTCGAGGAACTGCGAATAAGCGATCGTGTTGTTGCCGCTCGCGACGTCGCGCGTGTCGAGCATCATGACGAACAGCGCCAGCGCCACCAGGATGCCCACCCAGATCAGCAGGCTCTTCATCCAGGGGTTGCCACCACCGTCGGGGCCGGGGCGCTTGTCGTTATCGTTCATGGATTACGCTACCTTTCGAACCCACAAGATAGGCACCTGTCGGTTAATGGCAATGGAACAGGAACACTACTTACGCCAATCAGTGTGATCGGCGCGGCGGGGCCGGACGGAAATTCCAGAGATCGGCGTTTGCGGAGGCCATGACGCCGGCTTGCGTCGCGCCCTTGCCCGCTTCGAGCGCGTCGAGCAGCGACTCGACATTGGTTGCGGGCGTCCAGTCTCCGCCGATCCCGTTGCTCGTCCGGACCGATTCGATCGCGGTCCGCACCAGCCGGCGGCGGACCTCGCGCGGTAGCCCCGCCATGTCGATGCGCGCCTCATTGGGTGCGGAAGGCTGCGCGCGTTCCGACCATAACCAGCCGCTGATCGCGCCCAGATCGGCTTCAGCTTCGGCGACATAGGCGGCCGCGCGCGCGATCTTGAGCGGGTCGATCCAGTCCGCCCCCTCGACCCAGCGGCGGAAGCGCGCGCGCTCGAACCGGTCGGCGGTGTTGCTGGGGTCATCGACGAACGGCAGGTCCGCCGCCACCGCGACCGCGCGCAATTCGGTGCGCCGCCAGCCAAGCAAGGGCCGTAACAGCAGGAGCGGAGCTTCGCCCGCATCCGCCGTCACGTCGATCTTGCGGCGCGCGCGCACTGCCGCCAACCCGGCGACGCCCGAGCCGCGCGCGGCGCGCATCAGGAAGGTCTCGGCCTGATCGTCGCCGTGATGCGCGGTGGCGAGGCCGCCAGCCCCCGCCTCGACGCTCCACCGATGCAACAGCAGATACCGCTGTTCGCGCGCCCAGGCGTGGAGGTTTCCGGCCATAGGCGGCGGCACCGTGATCGGCAGAGTCGCATGCGGCACATCGATCGCCGCGCAACAGCCCGCGACCATCGCCGCCTCGTCCGCGCTCTCCGTACGCAGGCCGTGATCGACCGTCGCCGCGCACACCCGGTCCGGAAACGCCTCGGCGGCGAGCGCGAGCATCGCCATACTGTCCGGCCCGCCCGACACCGCCAGCGCGAGCCGCGCGACGTCGGCGGACGCACCCAACAGCCGTTCGCACTCCGCCCGGAACCGTGCGACCAGCGCCGGCTCCAGAATCACATCAGGAGCATTTCGACTGCGCCTTGGCGCGCGTCACGTCGGCGCGCATCGCGTCGCTCAGCTTCGCGCCATAGACATCGTCCAGCTCGCGATAGACCTTGCACACGTCGGCGGCCGGCTTGCCGAGCTTCACCAGCGACTGGCCGAGATAATAGAGGCTGTCGGGCGCACGCTCGCCATCCGGCCATTTCTTGTAATTGTCGTAGAAGGCGAGGCTGGCGAGCGAGGGCTTGCCGTCTTCGAGGTACGAGCGGCCGAGCAGGTTCTGCGCGTAGCTGGCGCGCTTGTGCTTGGGATAGGTTCCAGTGACGCGTTTGAACTGTTCCTCCGCCTCCGGATAGAGATGCGCCTGCCACAGCCGGTAGCCATAGAGGTAGGTGTCTTCGGCTTCGTCGCCGGTCTTGGGGCGTTGCAGCGCGGCGATCTGCTGCTGGCGCGACGGATCGGTGGTCGGCGGAGTGTTGTCGCCGTCGGCGGTCTTGGCCGGGCGGGCGGTGGGCTGCTTGACGCCCGACCCCTTGCCACCGGCGCGCGGCGGCGGCGCACTGTCATCCGCGCCCGCGATCGGCGCGGGCGATCCGGCCCCTGCCCCTGCCCCGCCGCCGGTCGAGGCGGCGGTGTCCTCCAGTGCCTTCAGCCGCGCGTCGGTGGTGCGCTTGTACGCGTTGAACGCATCCTCCAGCACCTGCAGCCGGTGCTGCGTCGTCTCGATCGAGCCGGTGACGGTGCTGAGCTGGCTTTCCAGCGCGTTGACGCGGGTGCTGAGGTCCGCCAGCGGGCTGCTCGCGGGGGTGCCGGGGCTGTCCTCGGGACTGGACGGCTTGATCTCGGGCTCGAGATACTGGCCACCGCCGCCGGGGAACACCTTGCGCTGCACCGCGCGCATTTCGCTTTCGAGCCGGCCGACCCGTCCCTCGATGCCGGACTGCGCCGCCGCCGGCATCGCGCCGAGCGCGCTGCTCGCCAGCAGGACCAACGCCACCAAGTGCTTCCGCATCGTCATTTCCCCGCAAACCATCCCGTGCCGCTATAGCTAAGCCGCACCGCCTGTCGCCAGCCTTAAGGCGCGGGCGTCGCGGCGGGCGCCGGCGGCGGCGTGGCGGCAGGAGCCTGCGCGGCCGGTGCGGCGATGTTGAGCGTCGTCACCGCGCCAGGCTCGACCGGTTCATGGTGGCGCGGCGACGCGTGGGCGGTCGGCCGCGCGGCATGCGTCGCGGCTGCGGTGGGCGTTGCCTGCGAAGTCGCGGCGGCGGGCGTGCCGCGCGCGAGCAGCGCGGCGGCACCGATCGGCACGTCCTTGATCGCGACATGACCGTCGCCGAGCGGCGGCACCGCGCTGCCGTTGATCGTGACCTTCAGCTTGTCGGGCCGGCCGATGTTGATCATCAGCCCCGGCTTGTCCTGCGGGACGGTGTACGTCTCGCCCGGCTTCATCGTGCTCTCATGCACCGTGCCGCTCGCGTCGTAGATGCGCAGCCACACGTCGTCGGTCGCGGTGAGGACGACCTGCCCTCCTTGCGCCGCCGCCGGGGTGGCGGGCGCCTCGGGCACCGCGCCCGCGCTCGCATCGGCAGTCGGGCTGGCGGCAGGCGTGCCACTCTCGCCGCGGAACCAGGTGGTGCCGAACCACAGCCCCGCGGCGATCAGCAGCAGCAGCGCGAGCGCGACGCCGATCACCGCGACCAGGCCGGTCGGCTCGCGCCGGGGCTCGTCGGGCTCGTACGGGATATATTCGGTGCGGCGCACTGCCGGCTGGTGGACGTTCTGGCCCCGCACGTCGCGCGCTATGGCGACCTCATCCAGCCCGACCGCCCGCGCATAGGCTTTGGCGAAGCCGACCGAATAGGTGATCGACGGCAGCGCCGCGTAATTGCCCTCCTCGATCGCCTCGAGCTGGCGCAGCGGCACGCGGGTGCGCGCGGCGACTTCGTCGAGCGACAACCCCTGCGCCTCGCGCGCTTCGCGCAGGCGTGCTCCGGGGGTGGTCGAGATCGGCTTGGCCGGTTCCACCGGAGGATCGGCGTCGGTCATTCACTCTCTCCGGCGCAGGCGGTTGCGGCCCGTGGTCGACCTGCGCGTAACGATCCCGCTGTTGCACCAGCGCACGGGCCAGCGCAACGCCCCGCGCCACCGGCAACCCGCGTTTTACGCCAGTTCGACGCCCTTTTCAGTGGCCCATTCGAGCAGCGCAGCGCGCATGTCACGCGGGGGCGCCGCCAGCAGGCCCGCCATGTGCGCGGTGAGCGCGGCATGATCGAGCGAGCGCACCATCGCCTTAATCGGGCCGACCGCCGCCGGGGTGATCGACAGACGGTCGATGCCGATGCCGATCAGCGCCATCGCCTCCAGCGTGCGGCCGCCCATCTCGCCGCACACGCCGAGCTGCACGCCCGCCGCCCGCGTCGGCGCGACCAGCCGCGCGAGGAAGCGCAGGATCGCCGCGCTCAGCCAGTCGTAGCGTTCGGCGAGCTTGGGATTGGCGCGATCGGCGGCGAACAGGAACTGGGTCAGGTCGTTGGTGCCGACCGACAGGAAATCGAGCTGGGGCAGCAGCAGGTCGAGCTGCTCCGCCAAAGCCGGCACCTCCAGCATCGCACCGTAGCGGATCGCGCTCGGCATCATCCGCCCGCGCCGCGCCAGCCATTCGCGCTGCGCCTCGAACAACGCGCGCGCTTCCTCGAACTCCCACGGTTCCGACACCATCGGGAACATCACGTTGAGCGTGCGCCCCGCCGCCGCCTCCAGCAGCGCGCGCGCCTGCGCCTTCATCAGACCGGAGCGCTCGAGCCCGAGCCGGATCGCGCGCCAGCCCATCGCCGGATTCTCCTCGTCCTCCTCCTTGGCGAGATAGGGCAAAGCCTTGTCGCCGCCGATATCGACCGTGCGGAAGATCACCGGCCGCTCGCCCGCCGCCTCCAGCACGTCGCGGTACAGCCGCTGCTGCCGCTCGCGCGCGGGGAGGGTTGAGGAGACGAGGAACTGGAATTCGGTGCGGAACAGCCCGATCCCGTCCGCGCCGGTCAGGTCGAGCGCGGCGACGTCGTCGCGGAGCCCGGCGTTGACCATCACCGTGACGCGGTGGCCGTCCATCGTGATCGGCAGCTCGTTCTTGAGCGAGGCGAACACCGCGCGGCGCTTCTGCCGCGCCTGCAACCGCGCCTCGAACGCCTCCTCCATGGCGCCGGAGGGCCGCGCGAAGACGTTGCCCGCAGTCACGTCGAGCAACAGCGCATCGCCCTCGCCGATCAGCCGCCGCACGCTCTTGACGCGGCCGAGCACCGGCACCCCCATCGCACGCGCGACGATGGTGACATGCGCGGTGAGCGAACCTTCCTCCAGCACCACGCCCTTCAGCCGGCGGCGATCATATTCGAGCAGTTCGGCCGGGCCGAGGTTGCGCGCGATCAGGATCGTATCCTGCCTGAGGCCCATCTGCGCGGCGGTGCCGAGCTGGCCCGAGACGATGCGCAGCAGCCGGTTCGACAGATCCTCAAGATCGTGCATCCGATCGGCCAGCAGCGGATCGTCGATCTGACGCATCCGCATGCGGGTGCGCTGCTGCACGCGCTCGATCGCGGCTTCCGCGGTCAGCCCGCTGTCGATCGCCTCGTTGATGCGCCGCGCCCAGCCTTCGTCATAGGCGAACATCTTGTAGGTCTCGAGCACCTCCTCATGCTCGCCGCCCACGCCGAACTCGGCCTCGCGCTGGATGCGCTCGATCTGCTCGCGCATCTTGTCGAACGCGGCATAGACGCGGTGGCGCTCGGCCTCGACATCCTCGGCGACGGTATGTTCGACGGTGATGCGCGGCTGGTGATACACCGCATATCCGCTCGCCATGCCGTCGACCAGCTTGAGGCCTTGAATGCGGATCGGCGCGGTCGACTGGACTCGCGTCGATGCAGCGCCCGCGCCATCGACCAGATCGGCGTTGGCGATCAGTTCGGACAGCACCATCGCCACCGTCTGCAACGCCTCGATCTCGACATCGTCATAGCGGTGCGGATCGGCATGCTGCACGCACAGCACGCCCACCGCGCGTTCGCGCCGGATGATCGGCACGCCCGCGAAACTGTGATATTTGTCCTCGCCCGTTTCCGGCCGATACACGAAGTCCGGATGCGCGGCGGCCTCGTCCAGGTTGAGCGTCTCGACATTCTGCGCGATCGTGCCGACCAGCCCCTCGCCCGGCGCCAGCGTGGTGACGTGCACCGCCTCCTGCGCGAGCCCGCGCGTGGCGAACAGTTCGAGCACGCCGTCGCGCAGAAGATAGATCGAACACACCTCGCTCGACATCGCCTCGCCGACGATCTGCACCACCGAATTGAGCTTGGCCTGCGCCGGGTTGCGCGACGCCATCACGTCATGGAGGCGAACGAGGATTTCGCGGGCGGAGGCGACAGCCGTGAGCATGGCTGAGTCGCTATCAGACCGACATGACGCACGTCCATCTTGCGGCGCACAATCGGGAAAAATACTTCCCGCGTGGTTTTTAACTTCGCCACATCTTCGTGCGGCGCGCGCAATGCAGCACGATTACTGGTCGAACAGACCGTCCTGGCTGCCGGCGGGCGGGTTGAGGCCGAGGTGCTTCCAGCCGCCCGCGTTGAGGCAGCGCCCGCGCGCGGTGCGCGCGACCAGACCGAGCTGGATCAGGTACGGCTCGATCACCTCCTCGATCGTGTCGCGCGGTTCGCTCAGGCCCGCCGCCAGCGTCTCGACGCCGACCGGGCCGCCGCGATAGATATCGGCGATCATCATGAGGTAACGCCGGTCCATCGCGTCGAGCCCGAGCGCGTCGACCTCCAGCCGGTTGAGCGCGCCGTCCGCCGAGCGTGCATCGACCACGTCATGCCCGGCGGCATGCGCGAAGTCGCGCACGCGGCGCAGCAGCCGCCCGGCGATGCGCGGCGTGCCGCGCGAACGCCGCGCCACCTCGCGTGCGCCGTCGGGCGACACCGCCAGCCCGAGCAGCGCCGCCGCGCGCGTGACGACGCGCTCGAGTTCGTCGACGGTGTAGAAGGTCAGCCGCACCGGAATACCGAAGCGATCGCGCAGCGGCTGGGTGAGCAGCCCCTGCCGCGTCGTCGCGCCGACGAGGGTGAAGCGCGGCAGGTCGATCCGCACCGATCGCGCCGATGGCCCCTCGCCGATCATCAGATCGAGCGCGCGGTCCTCCATCGCCGGGTACAGCACCTCCTCGACCGCGGGTTGCAGGCGGTGGATCTCGTCGATGAACAGCACATCGCCGTCCTCGAGATTAGTAAGGAGCGCGGCGAGATCGCCAGACTTGGCGATCACCGGGCCGGACGTCGCGCGGAACCCCACCCCCATCTCGCGCGCGATGATCTGCGCGAGCGTGGTCTTGCCCAGCCCCGGCGGCCCGAAGAACAGCACATGGTCGAGCGCGTCGCCACGCGCCCGCGCTGCCTGGATGAACACGCGCAGATTCTCGCGCGCCGCCTTCTGCCCGACGAAATCGTCGAGCGATTTGGGGCGCAGCGCGGCGTCCACGTCTTCGGCGCGGCGCGTCGGGGCAAGCAGGCGGTCGGCATCGTCCATCGCCGTTCCCTACCTGTTCACCGCCGCCCGTGTCGAGCGGGCAACGTGACGATCAGGCGATCTCCCGCACCGTTTGCGCGCGGGCGTGCAGATAGCGCGCCAGCGGATCGGCGAACTGCGCGGGCAGCGGCCGGTTCGCGCCGAGCAGCCGCGCCGCCTCGGCCCCGACCACCAGCCGCGCCTCGGCGTCGAGCCGCCCTGACGCGACCGCCGCCGCGAACGCCGGGTCGCTCGCTAGCGCGGCGGTGAGCCGGTCGAACAGCGTCGTCGGATCGATGATCCCACCGGGCGCACCGAATGCCGCGATCAGTTCGCGCGCCCAGTGTTCGGGCTCGTCCGCGCTCGCCGCGCTCAGCGCGGTTTCGCGCTTCATCTGGTCGCGATAGGCTTCACGGCTGACCCGGTCGGGATGCGCGTCCTCGGGCCGGAACGGACGCCAGCCGCGATCGGCGGTGCGGATGAGCGGGGTGTCGCACCGCACGCACGGCGCGCGCAGGTCGACACCATCGTTCCAAACCCGTCGCCGCGCGCGGCGATGGCCCAAAAATGCGCAAAGCGGCTTCGACAGAATCGACATAGCGCCACTATAATCCCGATTGCTGCACTGCGGTGACGTCCCGCCGCTTTTTATCGCGTTCAAGCAAGGGTTTGTCGCAGACCCTCACGCACTTGCCCCCAAGGCTGCGGCAGGCGTAAAGGGCCTGTCACCAGTTCCATGGAACAGCCGCGGACCCATGCGTCGCGGGCGGCGGGTGACATGGGGACGAGGCTTGCCTCGCCGCCTTACCAGCACTGTATAGCAGCGGCGCGCAGGAGACTATGACAATGTCCGGCATGTCCAGGACCGCGGCGTTCGGCCGCACCATCGCGCTCTCGGGCGCGATCCTCGGCGCGGTGGCGGTCACGCCAGCCTTCGCCGATCCGATCGACGTGATGACAAGCGTCCGCGTCGGCAATATCGCGCAGCCGACCACGCCGCAGGAACAGAAGATGGTGCAGTTCCGCATCGCCAAGGCGGCCGAAGCCGCCTGCGGCTCCGACGAGCGCAGTCTGAGCGAGTATCGCCAGTCGGTGCGTCGCTCGCAGTGCTTCCACGACAGCTATGCCGATGCGATGGCGCAGCTGACCAGCCGTTGGAGCGGCGGCGCGGGCCGCTGACCCGGCGATCGGCCGGCTGGCGCGCGCCGGTCGGCCGATCCGCTCCTTCGCAGCCGCTATTTCGCAGCCCTGCGCAGCGCGAGCCGCACCAGCGCGTCGAGCGTGGCGCCTGCGCCCAGTTCCTCCTCCGCCGCCGCGACCGCATTCGACGCCTCGGCGGGGCGGAAGCCGAGGTTGAGCAGCGCCGACACCGCATCCGCGCCCGAACCGACCGGCGCCGCCACCGGCGTCGCGCCCACGAAGGCGATGCCGCCGACCTTGTCCTTCAACTCACGCACGATCCGCTCGGCGAGCTTGGGGCCGACGCCGTTGGCGCGCGCCACCATCGCCTTGTCCTGCGCCGAGATTGCCCGCGCGAGTTCGGCCGGATCGAGCGCCGACAGGATCGCCAGCGCGACCCGCGCGCCGACCCCCTGCACGCCGGTGAGCAGCCGGAACGAATCGCGTTCGCCCGAGGTCGCGAAGCCAACGAGGCGGATGAAATCCTCCCCCACCAGCATCTCGGTATGCAGCGTCACCGCCTCGCCGACCGGGCCGATCGCCGCCAGCGTGCGCGCCGACGCGCCGACCATATAGCCGACGCCGCCGACGTCGATGATGGCAAAGTCGATGCCGGTCTCGTCCAGCCGGCCTTTGAGGTGCGCGATCATCGCGCGGCCGTAAGCGATTGCGCGCGCCGCGTCACGCCTGCGCCTGCACCCGGCGGGCGAGGCCGGCGGCGCTCGCGACGTGATGCGCGTGCGTGATCGCCACCGCCAGCGCATCGGCCGCATCGGGGCCGGTCAACTGCACGCCCGGCAGCAGCCGCGCGACCATCGCCTGGATCTGCTTCTTGTCCGCCCCGCCGGTGCCGACCACCGCCTTCTTGACCACGCTCGGGTGATATTCGCCGATCACCAGCCCGGCCCCGGCAGCGGCGAGCAGTACCACCCCGCGCGCCTGCCCCAGCTTGAGCGTCGATTGCGCGTTGCTGTTGCCGAGCACCTCCTCCGCCGCCGCGCCGTCGGGCTTCTCGGCGCGGATCACGTCGAGCAGCGCGGCATGGAGGTTGGCGAGCCGGCGCGGCAGCGGCGTCGACGGATCGGTGCGGATCTGGCCGTTGGCGATGTGGCTCAGCCGGTTGCCATCGGCGCGGATCACGCCCCAGCCGGTCGTGCCGAGGCCGGGATCGAGACCGAGGATGATCATGCCGGGAGAATCATCAACCCAGCTTCTCCATCACTGCGTCGGACACTTCGTAATTGCCCCACACGGTCTGCACGTCGTCATCGTCGTCAAGCGTGTCGATCAGCTTGAACAGCAACGCCGCATCGTCCTCGCCGACCTCGACCATCGTCTGCGGCTTCCACGCGAGCTTGGCGCCTTCGGGCTCGCCGAGCACGGGGGTGAGCGCCTTGACGACCTCGTGCAGATCGGCCTGCGCCGTCCAGATCTCGTGGCCGTCCTCGCTCGACGTCACGTCCTCGGCGCCCGCTTCCAGCGCCGCCTCGAACACCTTCTCGGCATCGCCCGCTTGCGCGCCGTAGTTGATGAGGCCGACGCGGTCGAACGCATGGCTCACCGAACCGCTCGCGCCGAGGTTGCCGCCGTTCTTCGACACGGCGGTGCGCACGTTGGTGGCGGTGCGGTTGCGATTGTCCGAAAGCGCCTCGATGATGAGCGAAACGCCGCCGGGGCCGAAGCCTTCGTAGCGGATTTCCTCGTAATTCTCGGTATCGCCCTTCGATGCCTTGTCGATCGCGCGCTGGATATTGTCCTTGGGCATCGACTGCGCCTTGGCGGCGTTGATCGCCATGCGCAGGCGCGGGTTCATGTCGGGATCGGGCAGGCCCATCTTCGCCGCGACGGTGATCTCGCGGCTGAGCTTCGAGAACATGCCCGAACGCTTCTTATCCTGCGCACCCTTGCGGTGCATGATGTTCTTGAACTTGGAATGGCCTGCCATGGATCTCTCTTAGCTTTGCGGTCTTGCCCGCTTCTAGGCTTGCGGAGCGGCGCTTGCCAACCTGTCGAGCTTCGCGTCGATCGCGTCGAGCCGCGCGATCACCACCGCGTCGAGCTTTTCGTGCAGCCGCAGGATCTCCAGCTCGGCGCGCAGGTTGGTCTCGTAATCGAGGCTGGCGGCGACCCGGTCCTTCGCGGCCTGGCGATTCTGGCTCATCATGATGATAGGCGCCTGCACCGCGGCGAGCGTCGACAGCATCAGGTTGAGGAAGATGTACGGATACGGGTCGAACGCCGCGCCGAAATGCGCGAGCACGTCCGAATTGAGCAGCATCCATCCGAACAGCACCACCGAAAAGGCGATGATGAAGCCCCACGATCCGCCGACCGCGGCGACCTGATCGGCCAGCCGGTCGCCGAAGCTCGATCGCGCATCCGCCTCGTCGGCCGCATCGCGGCTGACGGTGGTGCGCGCATCGATACCGGCGAGGACGCGCAGTTCCTCCGCGTCGAGCGCGCTGCTCGGCTTGCCGAGCAGCCGCTGCGCGAGATCGGCGATGTGGTGGTCGCTCATCGCCGGATCCCCGCGTGCGTTCAGGCCAGGCCGAGCGCCTGCTTGTAGGTTTCGAGCAGCATCTCCGCCTCATCGCGGTGGTGCTTCTCCATCTTGCGCAGGCGCACGATGGTGCGAATCGTCTTCACGTCGAAGCCGGTCGACTTGGCCTCGCCGTACACGTCCTTGATGTCATCGGCGATGCCCTTCTTTTCTTCCTCGAGGCGCTCGATACGCTCGATGAGAAGGCGAAGCTGGTCGGCGGCGATGGACTCGCTCATGGTGATTCCCCGGAAGGTATGAATGGCTGAAAGCGAGCGCCTTTAGGCGAGCCGGAACCGCCCGTCACCCCCCGAGATCACGCCCGTGCGATCAAGCGTTCTTCGCAATGCTCTCGTTCATGCGCGCGATCTGCTCAGGCGTCGCGGCGGTCTGATGCTCGGCCTTCCACTGCGCGTACGGCATGCCGTACACGGTCGCGCGCCCGGCCTCCTTGTCGAGCGCGCCCTCGCTCGCCTCGGCCACCCAATCGCCCAGGCAGTTGCGGCAGAAGCCGGCGAGCCCCATCAGATCGACGTTCTGCGCGTCGCTGCGGTGGCGCAGGTGTTCGACCAGCCGGCGGAACGCGGCTGCCGCGATCCGGTCGTCGAGTGCGTCGAGTGGTATCATGCGTATCTTTCCGTGGTTGATCCACGGTACATATGGCCTAGAGCGTCACGCGCCAACCGATGGGACACTTCATGACCAAGACCATCCGCGCGCGCATGCGCAAAGTCCGCATCCTCGCCACGCTCGGGCCGGCGAGCAGCAGCCCCGAGAAGATCGCCGCGCTGTACGAGGCGGGCGCCGACGCGTTCCGCATCAACATGAGCCACGGCGACCAGCAGTCGAAGATCGCGGTGATCGCGGCGATTCGCGCGATGGAGAAGACCTACCGCCGCCCGACCACGATCCTCGCCGACCTTCAGGGGCCGAAGCTGCGCGTCGGCAAGTTCGCCGACGGCAAGGTCGAGCTGGTGACAGGGTCGACCTTCATCCTCGACCGATCGTCCGAGCCGGGCGACGCGACCCGCGCCGAACTGCCGCACCGCGAGATCTTCGCCGCGATCGAGGTGGGCGCGCGGCTGCTGCTCGACGACGGCAAGCTGGTGCTGCGCGTGACCGAGCATGATTCCGACCGGATCGTGACCGAGGTGATCGTCGGCGGCATGCTGTCGAACAACAAGGGCCTCAACGTGCCCGACGTGGTGGTGCCGATGGCGGCGCTGACCGAGAAGGACCGCAGCGATCTCGCCTTCGCGTGCGATCAGGGCGTCGACTGGATCGCGCTGTCGTTCGTGCAGCGCCCCGAGGATCTCGCCGAGGCGCGCAAGCTGATCGAAGGGCGCGCGGCCTTGCTGGCCAAGATCGAGAAGCCCTCCGCGATCGAGCGGCTCGAAGAGATCGTCGAGATGTGCGACGGCGTGATGGTCGCGCGCGGCGATCTCGGCGTCGAGCTGCCGCCGGAGACGGTGCCGCCCTTGCAGAAACGCATCATCGAAGTGTCGCGCCGGCTCGGCCGCCCGGTCGTGGTGGCGACGCAGATGCTCGAATCGATGATCACCTCGCCCTCGCCGACGCGCGCGGAAGTGTCGGACGTGGCGACCGCGATCTACGACGGCGCGGATGCGATCATGCTGTCGGCGGAAAGCGCCTCGGGCGCGTGGCCGACCGAATCGGTCGCGATGATGGACGCGATCGGCAACTCGGTCGAACGCGATCCCACCCACGGCGACCGCATCCACTTCACCGTGATGCGACCCGATCCGACCACCGCCGACGCGCTGGCGGAAGCCGCGAAGAATATCGCCGAGACGGTCGGCGCGGCGGCGATCATCTGCTTCACCACCTCGGGCTCGACCGCGCGCCGCGTCGCGCGCGAACGGCCGAGCGTGCCACTGATGGTGCTCACCCCCAAGCCCGAGACGGCGCGCCGCTCCGGGCTGTTGTGGGGCGCCTATGCGGTCCACACCAAGGATGTCGGCTCGTTCGAGGAGATGGTGTCCAAGTCGAAGCGGATGGCGCTGCGCCACGGCCTCGCCAAGGCGGGCGACCGGCTCATCATCATGGCGGGCGTCCCGTTCGGCACGCCGGGTTCGACCAACGTGCTGCATGTCGTCCGCGTCGTCGGCGACGAACTGAAGGGGTATACGAGCTAGCGAGCGGCGCACGCTGCGCCGCGGTCGCGTGAGCGACGCGCAAGTCCGGCCGGCGCGGCGAAGCCGCGTCCGACGACACGGGCTTTGCCCGTGGCGGGCGATGCGCTCTTTCCCTCCTGGGCAGGCGAGGCTCACACCCCGCCGATCTCCCCGCGCGCCGCCTCGCCGCGCCGCGCCCGGGCGGGCGCGAGCAGATGCCAGACCAGCAGCACCGGCTCGATCACCGCCATCCCGACCAGCGTGCCCGCCAGCCGCTCCAGCCCGGGCGTGATCGCCGCCGTGGCATAGCTGTCGGGCACCAAAGTCACCAGTACGGCGAGCGTGAACTGCGTGCCCATGTAGCGATAGGCGTGATCGCCGTTCTCGATATGGCGGCCGATCGTGACACCGAGCGCGGTGCCGAGGACGAGTACCGCCGCCACGCCATGCGCCGCGAACAGGATCGCCGCCGCGAAGGCCGCCCCGGCGAGGCCGCCGACGAAGCGGTAGAACAGCCGCCAGCTTACCGGCACGAAACCGCTCGCACCGATCCCGGCGACCGGCACCAGCATCACCGCCATGATCGTGATCGCGCCGCCCGACAGCGCGGGCACGTCGGTCCATGCCGACACGGCCACGAGCAGGGCGAGCGCGACGCCGCCCTGCGCCGCGTGGCGCGCGGCGACCCGGCTCCACCCGTCGACTCCGGGCGCGGCGTTGCGCACGGCGGGCCAGACGCGGCGCAACGTCAGCGTCGACAGCAGGCTGACCGCCATGCAGGCCAACGTGCCCGCGCTGGTTTCGAGAATGCGCGTCCGCACGAAACGCCCAAGCGGGATCTGGGGATCATGCAGCGCGTCGTACAGCACCATCGCGAAGGTAAGGCCGACGAACAGCCACGCATAGGCGCGCCTGGCGGTGATCGCCTTGTACAGCGTGACCGTGCCGATGACGAGGATGCCGAGCGCGGCGAGCGGCCAGTGCGGCGCGATCGTCGGGATCGCCGCCAGCGCGATCAGCCCGCCGGCAAGCGTGCCGACGATGCGCAGAATGCCGCGCTGCACCGTCTCACCGACGTGCCCGCGCATCACCATATAGCCGGAGAACGCCGCCCACGACACGTTGGTCGCGCCAAGGACGTGCGCGACGAGGATCGCGAGCAGCACCGACGCGACGCATTCGACCTCGTCGATCGCGCGCGCGTCGATGCGGTTGCGCAGGCTGGCGAATGTGACTCTCACGAAGCGAAGGCCGGGATCCGGTTACGGAACGGGCGTAAACGAACGCTGCGCTTCGTAACCGGGGCCCTCCCGACCGGACCCCGGCCCCTTCGGCTGGCTGGCAAAGCCAGCCGCTCAGGACAGGCTTCGCCGGGGAACCACAGAAGACGGAGAGGCTCGGGCGTCATACCTCTCGACATAACACCCGCCGCCCTTTTTACCCCAGCTTCTGTGCGGTCAGCGCCTTGAGGTCGACCTGCGCGCGCGCGCCGTAATGCGAGATGATCTCCGCCGCGCACAGCGCACCGAGCCGCAGCGACCGCTCCAGCCCGAAGCCCTGCGCCTGCCCGTGCAGGAACCCCGCCGCGAACAGATCGCCGGCACCGGTGGTGTCGACCACGCGCGCGATCGGCTCGGCGGCGACGCTGACGCGCTGCCCGGCCGAGACTGCGATTGCGCCCTCGGCCCCGCGCGTCACCACCAACGTCGGCACCTGTGCCGATGCGGCCGAAACCGCCGCCTCGAAATCCTCGGTGCCCATCAGCGCGAGCAGCTCGGCCTCGTTGGCGAACATGATGTCGATCAGGCCCTTGGCCATGAGATCGCGGAAGTCGCCGCCGTGACGGCCGATGCAGAACGTGTCGGACAGCGTGAAGGCGACCTTGCGCCCGGCCTTGCGCGAAATCTCGATCGCGGCGCGCATTGCGGCGCGCGGCTCCTCGGGATCCCACAGATAGCCTTCGAGGTACAGGATCGCACCGGCGGCGATCATCTCGCGGTCGAGCGCGGCCTCGGGCAGATATTGCGACGCGCCGAGGAAGGTGTTCATCGTGCGCTGCCCATCGGGCGTCACAAAGATCAGGCAGCGCGCGGTGGTCGGCTCGCCGTCGCGCGCAGGCGTGGTGAAGTCGATGCCGACCGAGCGGATGTCGTGCGCGAAGATCTGCCCCAGCTCGTCGCCCGCGACCTGGCCGATGAAGCCGCACTTGCCGCCGAGCGCGGCGATGCCCGCGACCGTGTTCGCCGCCGAACCGCCGCTCGCCTCTATCCCCGGCCCCATCTTGGCGTAGAGCGCGTCGGCTTCCTCGGGCGAGAACACCAGCGCCATCGAGCCCTTGTTCATCCCTGCTTCGACGATGAAATCGTCGGTGGCCTGGGCAAGCACGTCGACGATGGCATTGCCGATCGCGACGACGTCGTAAGTTGGGGCGCTCAAGATATTCTCCGTGGGAACCTGAAAGCGTGCGGGGTAAGGCGCGCCGCCGTCGAGCGCAACCGCCCATGCCGATCGGATTGACGCGGGCGCCGTGCCGACGCACGACAGGCACATGGTGCGCGCCTTCTTCCTCTCGATCGGCCAGTTCGGCGACCGCGCGTTTCTCCTCGTGTTCGCCAAATCGCTCGCGATCACCTTCGTGCTGTTCGCGTTGCTCGGCGGGGGCGCGTGGTGGTGGACGCAGGGAGTGGCGGCGACGCAAGGGGCGGACGGCTGGCTGTCCGCGCTCGCCGGTTTCGCTGCGCTGCTCGCGGTGTTCGCGGCCGGCTGGCTGCTGTTCCGGGCGATCGCGATAGGCGTGCTGATGGTGTTCGTCGAGGAGATCGTCGTCGCGGTCGAGCGCAAACATTATCCGGAGGCGCTCGCGCAGGCGCGGCATGTCGGCATCGGTCGGGCGAGCCTGATGGGTCTGGCGTCGGGGCTGCGCGCGGTGCTCGTCAACCTCGTCGTGCTGCCGCTCTATATCGTGCTGCTGGTGACGGGGGTGGGCACGCTCGCGCTGTTCCTCGTCGTCAACGGCTGGCTGCTCGGGCGCGATCTCGGCGAGATGGTCGCCGCGCGGCATCTGCCGCCTGCGGCGATGCGAGACTGGCGCAAGGCGACCGCGCTCGAACGCTTCACGCTGGGGCTTGCGGGCACCGGGCTGTTCATGGTTCCGATCCTCAATCTCGCCGCGCCCGTGCTGGGGGCGGCGATGGCGACGCATCTGTTCCACGGGAGGACGACATGAAACGGACCGCGATGCTGCTGGGGGCGGCGGCGCTCGGCGGCTGCACCACCGGCGTCGTGCCGGCGGCACGCCCGGCGACGACGATGGCGATGCCGCGCGGCGGGCCGCTGCTCGAACGGGTGATGGGGCAGACCGGGCCGGCGCTCAACGCGATGTTCGGCGCGCCGATCGCGGATGTCCGCGAGGGCGATGCGCGCAAACTGCAATATGGCAACGCGACGTGCGTGCTCGACGCCTATCTCTACCCCAAGGGCAGGGCCGAGCCGGTCGTCACCTATGTCGACGCGCGTCAGGCCGACGGCAGCCCGATCGACCGGGCGAGCTGCGTCGGCGCGCTTCAGATCGGCAAGCGGAAGTAGCTACCGCGCGGCGGTGGTCGGCGTGGGCGTCGGCTGAGGCGTTGGCGCGGACACCGGCTGAGCGGGGCGAACCGGGGGAGGCGCGACCGTGCCGGCCGCCTGCCCCGCGAGCGCCGCCCATTCGAGCAGGTCGAGCGCGTGGCGCGCATCGACATAGCGGCGCGCTGCGTCGGTCCAGTGGCCGGCATCGGGCGCGCCGGGCAGCCGCGCGACTTCGCCCAGAGCCGCCTCGACCCGCCCGCTTTCAACCAGCCGCCGCGCGCGCGCGAAGCGGTCCGCAGGCAGCGTCGAGGGCGTGCCGGCGCGGTGCAGCGAGACGAGGTGCGTCAGCTCACGCCGGAAGCTCGCGACGATGCCGCCGCGCAAGCCGCCCGTCACCAGATCCGGTCCGCTCGCATCGAGCTTGAAGCGCAGATCGTCGAGTGTCATCGGCTCGCGCGCCGCCTGTACGATCGTCGCGACCGCGCCCGGCTGACTCGCCCCGAAGCGGAAGCGCAACCGCTCCTCCAGATAGCCGAGCGGGACGCCGCGATCGAGCGCGCGGCGCGCGGCGAAGGCGATCAGCATGCCTTCCGCTCGCGCGGCATTGCCGGCGGCGGCCTGTGCGTCCGCGCCCACGCCCGCGGTGCGCTCCTCCAGCGTGTCGAGTTGCGCCGAGAGCGCCGCCTCGCGCGAGGAGAGTGCGTCGAGATCGATCGTGGAGCCCTGTGCGCTGCCCTTGGCGGGCACGATCACCACCGGCGCCTGCGTGCGGCCGGCGGCATCGCTGCCGACCGGGAGCGTCAGCGTCGCGGTCTTGGGCGCGGGGCCGAGCCCGAACGCGCGGAACAGCAGGAAGGCACCCCCCGCGCCCGCCAGCACGAGCAGGATCGCGAGGAAGGTGATCGTCCGCCAGCCCGCTCTGCGGGCGGGAACCGTCGGGCTCGGCGGCGTTTGATCCATGTCACCTTATTCCCGTCGAACGCGGGCCGGTCAACGGCCAAGCGCAGCGATCGCGGCGAACAATGCCGCGTCGGTCGGTTCGGCGGCGACGGCGTGGGCGCGCCAGCCCTCCCCGGCCGCAGCGAGGATCGCCGGGCTGAACGCGCCGATCGCGACCGTTCCGCGCGACACACCGGCCGCGTCGAGCAGCGCACCGAGCCGCTGCCCCGCACGCGCGGAATGGAGCAGCGCGACGCTGCCGCTCAGACGGCCGAGCGCACTTTGGGTAATTGCGACGGGTTCGCTGGCGTAGACCGCGATCGCCTGCGTATCGCCGACCGGCGTCCGATCGCGCCCGCCGAGATGGAGCGGACGCACGAACCCCCGCCCGGCGAGCAACGCCGCCAGCGCCGCCGCATCCTGCCCGCCAATCGCGACCACCGTCAGCCCCGCCGCACGCGCGGCCGTGGCGGTCTGTTCGCCGACCGCGACCACCGGCAGCCCCGCCAGCCGCACGAGCGCAGCGCCCGCCATGCGCACGGCGTTGGCGCTGGTCAGCACCAGCGCATCGTGCGCGGCAGGATCGGGACAGATCCAGTCGAGCGACACGACCGCGAACAGCGGCAGCCGCAGTACCGCATACCCCGCCGCCTCGGCGCGCGCCGCCGTCGCGGCATTGCCGGGCTCCGGGCGCAGCACCGCGAGCGTGGCGCTCACCCGCCGAACAGCCGCCGCACCGCCTCGGGCGCACGCTCCAGCAGATCGCGCGCGAGGTGCTCGGCCAGCGCCGCGCCGGGTTCGCCGCGCACCTCTCCGCCGACCCGTTCGCGCCCGTCTTCGGTGAGCAGTTCGGCGACGATGTGCATCACCCCGCCCTCGATCGTCGCCAGCGCCGCGACGGGCGAGTGACAATCCGCCGCCAGCCGCGCGAGCAGCGCACGCTCCGCACCGACGCACGATTGCGTCACGCCGTCGCCGATCGCCTCGACCAGCATCGCGGCATTGGCATCGTCGGCGCGCACCTCGATACCGACCGCACCTTGCGCCGGGGCGGGCAGCAGCACCGCGCTGTCGATCGCCACGCCGACATCGTGCCGGCCGAGCCGCTCCAGCCCCGCCGCCGCCAGCAGGGTGGCATCGGCTTCGCCCGCCGCCAGCTTGGCGAGCCGCGTGTCGACATTGCCGCGAAACACGATCGTGGTCACATCGGGGCGCAACCGCCTCACCTGCGCGGCCCGCCTCGGCGAACTGGTGCCGAGCACCGCGCCGGTGCGCAGCGCGGCGAGGCTGTCCGCGCCGACCAGCCGGTCGCGCACGTCGGCGCGCGGCAGCATCGCGGCGATGCGGATCGCCTCGGGGCGGATCGTCTCGACGTCCTTCATCGAGTGAACCGCGCAATCGATCTCACCCGCCAGAAGCGCGCGGTCGAGTTCCTTGGTCCACAGCGCCTTGCCGCCGATCTCGGCGAGCGCGCGGTCCTGCACGCGGTCGCCGGTGGTGCGGATCGGCACGATCGCGACCGCATCGGGCGCCCAGCCGTGCGCCGCGCACAATGCGTCGCGCACCAGGGCGGCCTGAACGAGAGCCAGCGGCGAACCGCGCGTGCCGAGACGGAAGATCATGCGCGTCTCTAAGGGAAAGCGCCGCCCTTCGACAAGCGGCGGGTGATGCGATACGGGGTGGTGATGACTGCCAAGCTCATCCTCGGCCTCGAATCGAGTTGCGACGAAACCGCCGCGTCGCTCGTCACGTCGGACCGGCGCGTGCTGTCGCACCGGCTGGCGGGTCAAGAGGCGGCGCACCGGCCCTTTGGCGGCGTCGTTCCCGAAATCGCCGCGCGCGCGCATGTCGAGGCGCTGATCCCGCTGGTCGAGGGCGCGCTCGCCGATGCCGGCGTATCGCTCGCCGATGTCGATGCGGTGGCGGCCACCGCCGGGCCGGGGCTGATCGGCGGGGTGATGGTCGGGCTCGTCACCGGCAAGGCGCTGGCGCATGCGGCGGGCAAGCCGCTGGTCGCGGTCAACCATCTTGAAGGCCATGCGCTGTCGCCCCGTCTGGCCGATCCCGATCTCGACTTTCCCTATCTGCTGCTGCTCGTCTCGGGCGGGCATTGCCAGTTGCTGCTGGTCGAAGGCGTCGCGCGCTATCGGCGGCTCGCCACCACGATCGACGATGCGGCGGGCGAGGCGTTCGACAAGACCGCCAAGATCCTCGGGCTGGGCTTCCCCGGCGGCCCTGCGGTCGAGCGTGCCGCCGCGCTCGGCAATCCCAAGGCGGTGCCGCTGCCGCGCCCTCTGAAGGGTGCAGCCGAGCCGCATTTCTCCTTCGCCGGGCTGAAAAGCGCGGTGGTACGCGCACACGATTCGGGCCGGTGGTCGCCGGAGGACATCGCCGCCTCGTTCCAGGCGGCGGTGGTCGATTGCCTGATCGACCGCACCGCCAAGGCGCTGCACCGCGCGGAGGATGCCACCGCCCTGGTGGTTGCCGGCGGCGTCGCCGCCAACGGCGCGGTGCGCTCCGCCTTGCAGGATCTGGCGAGCGCCAACGCCTTGCGCTTCGTCGCACCGCCCTTGTGGCTATGCACCGACAATGCCGCGATGATCGCCTGGGCCGGCGCGGAGCGGTTCGCCGCTAGGCTCACCGATCCGCTCGACATGCCCGCGCGCCCGCGCTGGCCGCTCGATCCGGGCGCGGAGGCGGTGCGCGGTGCGGGGGTGAAGGCATGAGGTGCGCGCTTGGCGGCTTTGTCGTCGCCCTCGCGGTCACATCGCCCGCCATTGCCAGCGCGCCGCCGTCCTGCGTGGCGCTCGGCTCGCTGCTCTCCCCGCAGTCGTTCGCGAGATATCCGGCGGTGGTGGCGCGTGGCCCTTGGCGCGCGCCCGACGTGCGCGACGGCGAGGCACGATCGTATCGGACGATGCTGCGCGCCGAGGGGCAGACAGCCCCCGATTTCGCGGGACGGATCAAAGTGGTGCGGCTTGGCTGCGGCGCTGGCGCGATCTGCCCGGCGCTGGTGGATCGGCTCACCGGCCGCGTCGGCTTCGCGCCGCACCTGCGCGTGGTGAGCTGGCTACCGGGCGATGGCGGCGGCGCCGATCGGCGGCTGACCTACCGCTCCGACAGTCGCTTGCTGGTCGTCGTCGGCCAGCGCAACGAACAACCGCAAACCGCGGGTGCGAGCCTGTACGAATGGCGCGATCGTGGAGTGCGGCTGCTCCGGTTCGTGCCGCAACATCGACTGTGCGGCCAGGGAGGCAAGCGATGAAGATCGGCGTGATCGGCGGCGGCGCATGGGGCACCGCGCTCGCGCAGGTGATGGCGCAGGGTGGGCACGCCGTGCGGATCTGGGCGCGCGAGCCCGAGGTGGTCGCCGCGATCAACGGCGTCCGCGAGAACCCGTTGTTCCTCCCGGGCGTCACGCTGTCGTCGGCCATCGAGGCGGGGGGTGATCTGGCGTGGGTGGCCGAAGCCGAGCTCACCCTCGTCGTCGCGCCCGCGCAGCATACCCGCGCGGTGCTGCGCGATCTGCCCAGGCACGGACAGCCGCTGCTGCTGTGTTCGAAAGGGATCGAGGCGGGCAGCCACAAGCTGCTCAGCGAAGTTGCCGCCGAGGAGCATCCGCGCTCCGCGATCGGCGTGCTGTCCGGCCCGACCTTCGCGGGCGAAGTCGCGCGTGGGCTCCCCACCGCCGTCACGGTGGCGATGGAGTCGCCGGTAGCCGCCGAGGCGATGGCGGAGGCGCTCGCGCTGCCGAGCTTCCGCACCTATGCCTCGGACGACGTGATCGGCGCGGAGATCGGCGGTGCGGTCAAGAACGTGCTCGCCATCGCCTGCGGCGTGGTCGAGGGCGCGGGGCTCGGGCAGAACGCGCGCGCCGCGCTGATCGCGCGCGGCTTTGCCGAGATGACCCGCTTCGGGCTGGCGCGCGGCGCCCGCGCGGAGACGCTCGCCGGCCTGTCGGGGCTCGGCGATCTGGTGCTGACCTGTTCCTCCACCAGCAGCCGCAACTTCTCGCTCGGGCTCGGGCTTGGGCAAGGCCGCTCGGCGACCGAATTGATGGCGGATCGCCGCACCGTCGCGGAGGGCGCGTTCACCGCGCCGGTGCTGTGCGCGGCGGCGGCGGCGGCGGGCGTCGACATGCCGGTCGCGCGTGCGGTGGCGGCTTTGCTGGAAGGCGCGGCGGTCGATGCGGTGGTCGGCGCGCTGCTCACCCGGCCGCTCACGCGCGAACACGGCTGACGAAACCGCTTGCCATCGGCCCGCGTTCCGCCTCCCTTAGGGTGCGAACGGGGGAATGATGTCTCAGGCAACACGGATTCTGCTGTCGCTGGTGAGCGGGCTGCTGATCGGCATCGCTCTGGTCGCGGTCGATCGCACGGTCGCGCTCGGCGTGATCGAGGTGACGCAGCCGATTGGGCTCGCCTGGCTGCACGGCCTTCAGATGGTGATCGTGCCGCTGATCGTCGGGCTGCTGGTAACGGGCGTCGGCGCGGCGGCGGATGCGGCGCGCGCGGGCAAGCTCGCTTTGCGCGCGGTGCTGACGATGGTCGTCATCCTGTGGACGACCACGATCATGTCGGCGATCGTCACGCCGCTGCTGCTCGATCTCTGGCCGCTGCCGCCTGCGTGGTCGGCGGCGTTGCGCAAGGGGCTGACCGGCGCGCAGCCGGTCGGCACGGTGCCGACTTTGGGCCAGTTCTTCGAAACGATCGTGCCGTCGAACATCGTCAGCGCGGCGGCAAGCGATTCGTTCCTGCCGCTCACCATCTTCGCGCTGGCGCTCGCCTTCGCGATCACGCAGCTCGCGCCCGAACCGCGCGAGCGCCTCACCGCATGGTTCGGCGCGATCACAGATGCGTTGCTCATCATCATCCGCTGGGTGCTAAAACTCGCGCCGATCGGAGTCGGCGCGCTCGCTTACGGGGTTGGCGCGCGCACCGGCGCGGCGGCGTTCGGCGCGTTGCTCCATTACATCGTCATCGTCTCGTCGCTCGGGTTCATCGTGCTGCTGCTGGCCTATCCGGTCGCGGCTGTGTTCGGCCGGGTCTCGATCGTGCGGTTCGCGCGCGCGGTCGCGCCGGCGCAGGCGGTGGCGATCTCGACGCAATCCTCGCTCGCCAGCCTGCCGACCATGCTGGCGGCGAGCGAGTCGCTCGGCGCCGCTCCTGCCGCCGCCGGTATCGTGCTGCCGATCGCGGTGGCGATCTTCCGCGCGACCAGCCCGGCGATGAACCTCGCGGTCGCACTCTATGTCGCGCACTGGCTTGGCGTGGCGATCGGGCCGGGCGCGCTCGCCGCCGGTGTCTGCACCGCAGCGATCACGACGATGGGCGCGGTCAGTCTGCCGGGCACGATCACCTATTTCTCGTCGGTCGCGCCGGTGGCGATCGCGATGGGGGTGCCGATCGAGGCGCTCGGCCTGCTGATCGCGGTCGAAACGATCCCCGACCTGTTCCGCACGGTCGGCAACGTGACGATGGACGTGGCGATCACGGTCGGGTTGGGGAAAAGGGTGGAGCCGGAGGACAAGCCTTCAACCCTCTCTTCCGCCGTTCGTGCCGAGTAGCGACCGAGTAGGCGGGGCCGTATCGAGGGCGTGTATCGAGGCATCGCTGTCGCGCGGGGCTTGTCCTTCGATACACTGCCTCGATACGCCAACTGCGTCGGCTACTCGGCAGTTACTCAGGACGAACGAAGAAAGGCGTCAGAACGCCGGCTCGGGCGTGCGCTCGACGTTCAGCTTGTCCGCCACGTAGCGCTGGCCGTTCTCGCCCTTGAAGATCTCGAACGCCTCGGTCGCCTCGAACAAGGCGGGGAAGTTCTTGCAGCCGTAGTTGCGCGGGTCGATAGGGGCCTGCCGCTTGGCGGTGCTGCCCGCCGCCGACATGGATGCCCAGCCGTCGTCATACGCCGCCGCCTCGACCGCGCCGCGCAGCAGCGCGATCAGCTTGGCATCCTTGGCGTTAGGCTTGGGTTCCGCTGGCGCATCGACGGTCTTCGTGGATGCCTTCTTGCCCGCTTTGGCTTTCGGCGCGGGGTCCGTGACACGCTCCTTGGCGGCGCTGCCCTCCAGCGTGTCGAGATACAGGAAGGTGGTGCAGGCGTTGACAAACGGCGACGGCGTCTTGCGCTCGCCAAAGCCGTACACGTCGTGGCCATTGGCCTTCAACTGCATCACCAGCGGGGTGAAATCGGCGTCGCTCGACGCGATGCAGAACGCGTCGGGCTTCTGCGTGTAGAGCAATTCCATCGCATCGATCACCAGCGCGATATCGGTGGCGTTCTTGCCCGCCGAATAGCTGAACTGCTGGATCGGGCGGACCGCATAGTCGTGGAGTTTATCGCGCCAGCCCTTCAGCCCAGGGCTGCCCCAGTCGCCATAGGCGCGGCGGATATTGGCGGTGCCATATTTCGACAGCTCCGACAGCATCGCGGCGATGTTGGCGTGCGACACGTTGTCGGCGTCGATCAGCAGCGCGATGCGGCGATCGGGGCCGGGCGTGGCGGGCTGGTCCTGGTTCAAAACACTGTCCTTTGGTTGACCGGCGCGGGGCGAGGCCCCAAGCGTCGCGGCGATGTCTTTGCGCCCTCATAACAACAAAGTGCGCAGCGCGCGCCTGCCGATCCTTGCGCTCGCGCTGCTCGCACCGGGCGTTGCGGCAGCGCAGGCGACCGACCCCACCACCGGCGACATCGTCGTGCTCGGGCGCGGGCTCGATCTGCCACCGGGGACGCCCGCCTATGGATCGGTGGTGATCGACCGCCAGCGGCTGACCAACGACGCATCGGGTCGAGTCGAGGACGTGCTGCTCGACGTCGCGGGCTTTCAGCAGTTCCGCCGTTCGGACAGCCGATCCTCGAACCCCTCCAATCAGGGCGCAACGCTGCGCGCGCTCGGCGGCAATGCGTCGAGCCGAACGCTGATCCTGCTCGACGGCGTGCCGATCGCCGATCCGTTCTTCGGCTACATCCCGTTTAGCGCGCTGGTGCCTGATCGGCTGGGGGGCGTGCGGGTGACGCGTGGCGGCGGATCGGGCCCGTTCGGTGCGGGCGCGGTGGCGGGCACGATCGAGATGACCAGCGCGGGCCGCGCCGATCTGCCCGTGCTGTCGGGACAAGCGCTGTACGGCAGCCGTGATGCGCAACAGGTGAGCGCCACGCTCGCACCGTCGGTTAGCGGCGGTTTCGTCGCACTGTCGGGTCAGTTCGAACGCGGCGATGGCTTCCAGACCACGCCCGAGGATCAGCGCACCCCCGCGACCGTGCCCGCGCGCTACCGCGACTGGTCGACGGGCTTGCGCGCGGTGGCGCCGCTCGGGCCAAACACCGAGGTGCAGTTCCGCGGATTGCTGTTCGGCGACAACCGCACCTTGCGCTTCGCCGGCGCCGATTCGAGTTCGAGCGGAGAGGACGCCAGCGTCCGACTGGTTTCGCGCGGGGACTGGCAGGTCGATGCGCTCGCTTATGTGCAGGCGCGCAACTTCACCAACAAGGTGATCTCCTCTTCCACCTTCAAGCTCACGCTCGACCAGCGCGACACGCCCTCGACCGGGGTTGGCGGCAAGATCGAGTTGCGCCCGCCGGTGGGCGGCGCGCATGTGCTGCGCGTCGGCGGCGACTTCCGCCTCGCCGACGGGCAGTTGTTCGAGGACGCTTACGGCGCGGCCGGCACCGTCACCGCGCGTCGCAACGCGGGCGGCAACACCAGCGTGGCGGGGCTGTTCGTCGAGGACGACTGGACGATCGGACGATTGGTGCTGACCGGCGGCGGGCGGGTCGATCGCTGGACGATCACCGACGGTTTCTTCCGCCAGCGCGATGCCAGCGGCGTGTTGACCACCGACACCCGCTACCCCGACCGCAACGGCACCGAGGCGACCGGGCGCGCGGGCGCGTTGCTCAAACTCGGCGCGGTCGATCTGCGCGTGGCGGGCTATACCGGCTTCCGCCTGCCGACGCTCAACGAACTGTACCGGCCGTTCACCGTGTTCCCGGTGACGACGCAGGCCAACGCCAATCTCAGGCCCGAGCGGTTGCGCGGCGTGGAAGGCGGCCTCGACGCGCACCCGCTGCCCGGCGTGACGCTGAGTCTCACCGGCTTCTACAACCGGCTCGAGGATGCGATCGCCAACCTGACGATCACGACCAACCTGCGCGTGCGCGGCAACGTCAACGCGATCGCCGCCAAGGGGCTGGAGGCGACCGGCGACTGGAAGCTCGGCGCGGTCGATCTCTCCGCCAGTTACGCGTTCAGCGACAGCAAGGTCGATGCGCCCGGCATGGCATTCGACGGGCTTATCCCCGCGCAGAGCCCGCGCCACACCGCGAGCGGCACCTTGGCGTGGGCGCCGCACCTCGGCCGCGCGGCCGGCGTCATCGCCTCGCTGACGGCGCGTTATGTCGGCCGGCAATATGAGGACGATCTCCAGACCGACGTGCTGCGCGCGGCGACCACGCTCGACGCGTTCGTGAAGCTACCGGTGCACAAGAATGTCGCGGTGATCGCGCGCGCGGAAAACCTGTTCGACGCGTCCGTGGTGACGCGCAATCAGGCGGGATCGATGGATCTGGGTACGCCACGCACCTTGTGGATCGGGGTGCGGTTCGGCGGGTAGCGGGTAAAGGCTGGGTACAGCAGCCTCACCCTCCGTCGCTTCGCTCCTCCCTCCCTCTCCCATCGGGAGAGGGAAGGGGCCCGCCCGGCGCAGCGGGGTGGGAAGGGTGAGGGCGAGCGGAGGGGTGCCTCACCCCTTCGCCGCGTTCCTCCGACGCGTATCCCAGCCCTTGCGCGCCGCCGCCGACCTTTGCTCCGCTGACCGGGACTTGTGCGCGCGGCCCCCACGTGACGACGACACATGCGTATCAGGCTTGCCGCGCCCCGAGCCGGATTTGTTGCCGCCGCCCGATTCCTCGTTCACCGTCGCCCAGGCGCGCGCCTCGGCTTCCTTCTCGGGCACGCCGCGATCCTCATAGCCTTGTTCGATATGCGCAGCCTTGCGCTTCTGCTTGTCGGTGTAGGCCTGCTTGTCACCACGCGGCATGATGCTCTCCCTTGCGTGCCGCGATAACGCGCTACGCCGTGCCAAGCTCCACACCCTGCCCCAGCGTCGCGACCAGCGCCTTGAGATCGCCCGCCTCCGCCTCGCCCGGCGCCCAGCGGCCTGCGTAGAAAGCGATCAGCCGGTTGACGAAATCAAGCTTGAGCACGACGCCGGGCGAGAGCCGGAACGGGTAGAGATCGGGCTGGCCCATGCTGCGGTTGATCTCGTTGATCGCGAAGGCGAACGGGATCCAGCGCCCGGTCAGCGTCGCGGTGTCGGCGGTGTAGGGATCGAAGTCGATCACGCTGTCGGGCGTGCCCGGCGCGGCGGCAGGCATCGGATCGAGCCGCGTGCCGAACCCGCCGATCGTCGCCAGCGTGTCGACGATGTGCGAATGGTGGGCGAAGGTCTCGGCGAAATCCTCCCACGGATGCATCGTCGCATAGGCGGAGACGTAATGGTCCTCCCAGCCGGCGCGCGGCGGGGTGGCGTAATGGCTTTGCAGCGCCGCCTGATAATCGGCGCGCTCGTCGCCGAACAAGGTGCGGAACGGGATCAGGTCCGGCCCGAACGCGACCAGCCGCGACCAGAAGTAATGGCCGATCTCATGGCGGAAATGCCCGACCAACGTGCGGTACGGCTCACCCATCTCGCGACGAATGCGCTCGCGCTGCGCATCGTCCGCCTCGATCAGGTTAAGCGTGATGAGCCCGTCCTCGTGGCCGGTGAAGTGCTGCGGGGCATAGCCCTGTTCGGCGGCGGGATCGTAGAGGAAGTCGAAGGCGAGGCCGTGGACGTTCTGCGCCTTGGTTTCAAGCGTGAGGCCGAGCCGCATCAGCCCGTGCAGCACGCGCCGTTTGGCATCCTCGATCCGGGTCCAGCGTTCGAGCACGCCGGGCACGGCGAGATCGGGGATGGTGCGGTTGTGCCGGCACGCCAGACACATCGTCTGCGGATCGTCGGTGCCGACTACCCAGTTGCACACGCCGTACCGCGTGTTCGCGCACGGCCGCACCGGCACGGCCGCGCCCGCCGCATCGCGCCACGCGCCGCCGCCGCCCTGCACGTCGAGGTGCAGGAACGCGCTCGCGCCGGGTTCGAAACCGAGCGCGTGCGCGCAACTCGGGCAGACGCGCGTCTCGAAGTGGAGAAGCTGGCGGCAATTCGGGCAGGAATAGGCGGCCATGCTGTCTCCGGAACACTCTCATCGCTCAACGCGGGCTTCGCATCGCAAGTTTCGTGCGCAATCGGGGGCGACACAATTTAGATGTTGCATAGCAGCATCGCATGCCGTCTGTTCACGCATATGCTCAAAGCCGGTCTGCATCACCTTACCGCCTACAAGTACAGCCGGCCGATCCGGCTTGGGCCACAGGTGATCCGGCTGCGACCCGCGCCGCACAGCCGCACCCGGGTGCCGAACTACGCGCTGAAGATCGAGCCGGCCGGGCATTTCATCAACTGGCAGCAGGACCCGCACGCAAACTGGGTCGCGCGCGTCGTCTTCCCCGATCCCGTCGACCGTTTTTCGATTGCAGTCGATCTGCTCGCCGATCTTGACGTCATCAACCCGTTCGACTTCTTCGTCGAGGACTATGCGGAAAACTATCCGTTCGCCTATGACGACGCGCTGCGGGTCGATCTCGCCGCCTATTTCGACCTCGAACCGCAAGGCGCGCTGTTCGAGGCGCTGGTCGCGCAACACGCGCAGCACACTGGCCGCACGATCGACTTCCTTGTCGAACTCAACGCCGACATCCAGCAGCGGATCGGCTATGTCATCCGCATGGAAAGCGGCGTGCAGACGCCCGAGGAATCGCTCGACGTCGGTCAGGGGTCGTGCCGCGACAGCGCGTGGCTGCTCGTGCAACTGTTGCGCCGGCTCGGCTTCGCGGCGCGGTTCGTGTCGGGCTATTCGATACAGCTTGTCGCCGATGTCGAGCCGGTCGAGGGGCCGAAGGGCGTCACGCAGGACGTGGTCGATCTCCACGCCTGGGCCGAGGTCTATATTCCCGGCGCCGGCTGGATCGGGCTCGATGCGACTTCGGGCATGTTCGCGGGCGAGGGGCACATCCCGCTGTGCGCGACCCCGCATTACCGCTCAGCCGCGCCGATCACCGGCATGGCCGAACCCGCCGAGGTCGATTTCCATTTCGAGATGAGCGTCTCGCGCATTGCCGAGGCGGTGCGGATCACCCGGCCCTTCACCGACGATCGCTGGGCGGCGCTCGATGCGCTGGGCGAGCGGGTCGATGCCGATCTCGCCGCGCAGGACGTGCGGTTGACGATCGGCGGCGAGCCGACCTTCGTCGCGGCGGGCGGCTCTTCGGCGGGGGAGTGGAACGGCGACGCGGTCGGACCGACCAAGGCTGCTTACGCCGACAAACTCATCCGCGAACTGCGCGACACGTTCGCGCCCGGCGGGCTGCTCCACCACGGGCAGGGTAAATGGTATCCAGGCGAGACGCTGCCGCGCTGGGCCTATGCCGCCTATTGGCGCGCGGACGGCGTGCCCGTCTGGCATGACGCCGCGCTGATCGCGCGCGAGGAGCCGGGCGATCTGCCGCCAGTGACGCTCGACATGGCCGAGCGTTTCCTCGATCTGATCGCGCAGGGGCTGGGCTTGCCCGACGGCCATGTCGTTCCCGCCTATGAGGATCCCGCCACCTGGTCGCTCAAGGAAGCCGAGCTGCCGGTCAACACCAGCCCGGACGACCCCAAGATTGACGACGCCGAGGCGCGCAACCGCATGGTGCGTGCGTTCGAGCGCGGGCTGTCGACGCCGGTCGGCTACGTGCTGCCCGTCCAGAAATGGCAGACCAAGCAGCAGGGAAGCTGGTTGACCGAACACTGGACGCTGCGGCGCGGCAAGCTGTTCACCGTGCCCGGCGACAGCGCGCTCGGCTACCGGCTGCCGCTCGGCTCGCTGCCGTACGTACCGCCGTCGGACTATCCCTATATCAACCCACGCGACACCAGCGAGCCGCGCGAGCCGCTGCCCGATGTGCGCGCGCAGCGTGTGGACGTGGAGTCGACGCCTGCCCCCGCCACCGAACAGCGCATCACCGAGCGCGCGCCCCTCTCGGGTGTACAGCCGCAGGAGAGGGTCGAGCAGGAAATCTCCGACAATGCGGTGCGCACCGCCATCACAGTCGAGCCGCGCGGCCATTTCCTGTCGGTGTTCGTGCCGCCGGTGCGCGCGCTGGAGGATTATCTCGAACTCATCGCCGAGATCGAGGCCGCCGCTGCCCGACTCGGCGCGCCGGTGCGGATCGAGGGTTATCCGCCGCCGACCGACCCGCGCCTCAAGGTGCTCAAGGTCACGCCCGATCCCGGCGTGGTCGAGGTGAACGTCCACCCCGCCGCAAGCTGGGCCGAGACGCGCGCGATCACCGAGACCCTGTACGACATCGCCCGGTGTAACGGCATGACGGCGGACAAGTTCATGCTCGACGGCCGCGCGATCGGCACCGGCGGCGGCAATCATATCGTGCTGGGCGGTCCGTCGCTGTACGATTCGCCGTTCGTGCGCCGGCCCGATTTGCTCAAGAGCTTCGTGCTCTACTGGCAGCGGCATCCCGCGCTCAGCTATCTGTTCTCCGGCCTGTTCATCGGCCCGACCAGCCAGGCGCCGCGCATCGACGAGGCGCGCCACGACGGGCTTTACGAGCTGGAGATCGCGCTCGCGCAGGTGCCGGGGCCAGTCGCCGGCGAACAGCCGCCGGCGTGGATCGTCGACCGCCTGTTCCGCAACCTGCTGGTCGACGTGACCGGCAACACGCACCGCACCGAAATCTGCATCGACAAGTTCTTCTCGCCAGACGGACCGACCGGGCGGCTCGGGCTGGTCGAATTTCGCGGCTTCGAGATGCCGCCAGACGCGCGCATGAGCCTCGCGCAACAACTCATCCTGCGCGCGCTGACCGCGTGGTTCTGGCGCGAGCCGCAGCATGGGCTCCTCACCCGCTGGGGCACCGCGCTGCACGATCGTTTCATGCTGCCGCACTTCGTGTGGGCGGATTTCCTCGACGTGCTCGGCGACCTTGCCCGCGCGGGCTATGCGTTCGATCCGGCGTGGTTCGAGGCGCAGCGCCAGTTCCGCTTTCCGGTGCACGGCGCGGTCGATGCCGGTGGGGTCGCGCTGGAGATCAGCCATGCGCTCGAACCGTGGCATGTGCTGGGCGAGACCGGCGCGATCGGCGGCACGGTGCGCTATGTCGACAGCTCGACCGAGCGGTTGCAGGTCAAGGCAAGCAACCTCACGGCGGGGCGGCACGTGCTGACCTGCAACGGCCGGCGTATCCCGATGGTCGCGACCGGCGTACCGGGCGAGGTGGTCGGCGGGGTGCGCTACAAGGCTTGGGCACCGGCGGACTGCCTCCACCCGCGCCTGCCCGTCAACGCGCCGCTCACCTTCGACGTGATCGATACGTGGAGCGGCCGGTCGCTCGGCGGCTGCGTCTATCACGTCGCGCATCCGGGCGGGCGCAATTACGACGAGGTGCCGGTCAACGCCTATGAAGCGGAGGCGCGCCGCAAAGCGCGCTTCCAGGATTACGGCCACACTCCCGGCCTGGTGCCGGTGCCACCCGAGGAACTGCCGACCGAGTTCCCGCTGACGCTCGATCTCAGGCGGCCGGCGGGGCTGCGTTAGCGCGGTATCTCGTCACCCCAGCGAAAGCTGGGGTCTTTTGAGGCGGGCGTCACCTCCGCCCCGGGGAGACCCCAGCTTTCGCTGGGGTGACGGGGGGGGGAGCGTTGTGATCAACATCGTCGCCCCGGCGCAGGCCGGGGCCGCTGCGTGTGCGGGCGAGACGTTTGCCCGAAGCAACACAGCGGCCCCGGCCTGCGCCGGGGCGACGATCTGTTACACCAGTTCCAGCGCCACCGCCGTCGCTTCGCCGCCGCCGATGCACAGGCTCGCGACGCCCTTCTTCAGCCCGCGCGCCTCGAGCGCCGCGAGCAAGGTCGCCATGATCCGCGCGCCCGATGCGCCAATCGGATGGCCGAGCGCGGTCGCGCCGCCGTTGACGTTGAGCTTCTCGATCGGGATCTCCAGATCGCGCGCCGCGATCATCGCCACCACCGCGAACGCCTCGTTGACCTCGAACAGATCGACCTCGCCGACGGTCCAGCCCGCCTTGGCGAGCACCTTGCGGATCGCGGGCACCGGCGCGGTGGTGAACTTGGCGGGCGCATGGGCGTGCGCGGCGGTGGCAACGACGCGGGCGACCACCGGCAGCCCCAGCTTCTCCGCCACGCTCTGCCGCGTCATCACCAGCGCGGCCGCGCCGTCCGAAATCGAGGAAGCGTTCGCCGCCGTCACCGTGCCGTCCTTGACGAAGGCGGGCTTGAGCGACGGGATCTTCTCCGGCTTGGCCTTGCCGGGCTGCTCGTCGGTGGCGATTACCGTATCACCGCCGCGCCCTCTGACGGTGACGGGCGCGATCTCGCGCTCGAACGCGCCGCTCGCGATCGCGTCCGTGGCGCGGGCGAGCGAACGCAGCGCGTATTCGTCCTGATCGGCGCGGGTGAACTGATAATCGCGCACCGCATCCTCGGCGAACACGCCCATCGCCTTGCCGGGCTCATAGGCGTCTTCCAGCCCGTCCATCGCCATCGTGTCGATGATGACGTCGTGGCCGAAGCGCGCTCCGCCGCGATGCTTGGGCAGCGCATAGGGCGCGTTGGTCATGCTCTCCATGCCGCCCGCGATCGCCACGTCGATCGATCCCGCAGCGAGCGCATCATAGGCCATGATGGCGGCCTGCATGCCCGATCCACACATCTTGTTGATCGTCGTCGCCTCGACCGAGATCGGCAGCCCCGCGCCGATCGCCGCCTGCCGCGCGGGCGCTTGGCCCAAGCCAGCGGGCAACACGCAACCCATGTAGATGCGCTCGACCAAATCGGGATTCACGCCTGCGCGCTCCACCGCGGCGGCGACCGCGACCGCGCCGAGTCCGGTCGCCTTGAGCGGGGTGAGCGCGCCTTGGAATGCGCCCATCGGCGTGCGGGCATAGCTGGCGATGACGACGGGATCAGTGGCGGGATCGGACATCATTCTCTCCTTAAAGCGCCAGAAACCTACAAGGCTCGCGCGATCACCATCCGCTGGATATCGGAGGTGCCCTCGTAAATCTGACAGACGCGGACATCGCGGTAGATTTTCGCGACGCCGAACTCTTCGAGATAGCCATAGCCGCCGAGCGTCTGGATCGCGCCCGACACGACCGTCTCGGCGGTTTCCGACGCCACGAGCTTGGCCATAGACGCTTCCTTGAGGCACGGCACGCCGCCGTCCTTGAGGCTGGCGGCATGGAGCACGAGCTGCTTGGCCGCTTCCAGCTTGGCGGCGAGATCGGCCAGTCGGAAACCGACCGCCTGATGGCTGAGGATCGGCTGGCCGAAGCTTTTGCGATCCTTGGCGTAAGCGACCGCGATATCGAGCGCCGCCTGCGCCATGCCGATACACTGTGCGGCGATGCCGATCCGCCCGACTTCGAGGTTGGACAAAGCGATGCCATAGCCCGCGCCTTCCGCACCGAGCCGCAGATCGTCGGGCACGAACACGTCGTCGAAGCGGATCGCACAGGTGTCCGACGCGGCCTGCCCCAGTTTGTGTTCGACCTTGTCGACGCTGTAGCCGGGCGAATGGGTCGGCACGATGAAGCCCGACAGGCCACGCTTGCCGGCGGCGGGATCGGTGACGGCATAGACGATGGCGATGCCGGCGATCGCGCCCGAGGTGATGAACTGCTTGGCGCCGGTGAGCCGATAGCCGCCCTCGACCTTCTCGGCGCGCGTGCGGATCGCCGAAGCATCCGAGCCCGCATCGGTCTCGGTCAGCGCGAACGCGCCGAGCATCCGCCCGGCGATCAGATCGGGCAGGAAGCGCGCCTGTTGCTCGGGCGTACCGTCCTTGAGCAGCCCCGACACGATCAGGCTGTTCTGGATGCTGACGATGGTGGAGAGCGCCCCGTCGGCGGCGGCGATCTCGATCAGCGCGAGTGCGTAGGACACGTAGTCCGCCCCCGCGCCGCCTGCGCTCTCGGGCGCGGTCATGCCCATCAGCCCGAGCGCGGCGATCTCCTCGAACAGCGCGGACGGATAGCCTTTTGCAGCCTCGAACGCGGCGCTGTGCGGACGGATGCGGTCCTGCGCGAAGCTGCGCACCGCCTCCTGAATCGCCGCCTGTGTCTCGTTCAGAATCATGCGATTCCTACCATCCTACTCGTGAGTATATTGCATTCTGGCGAGTTTGCCGTCAAGCATGATGCCGCCTTGAACACGCCCGCATCTCCCTTCCGTACGCCTGAGCAACGCGGCGAGGAACGCGCCGCCAAGCGCCACGCGGTGTTGCGCGCGGCGGTGCAGATGTTCAACGAACGCGGCTTCCACGGCACCTCGCTCGACGATGTCGCCGCCAGCCTCGGCATCTCCAAGCCGACGATCTACCATTACCTCGGCAACAAGGATCAGGTGCTGGTCGAGTGCCTGACGATGGGGTTGCAGCAACTGATCGCGGCGACGGAAGTCGCGCATGCCACGCTCGGCACGGGACTCGACCGGTTGAGGGCGTTCCTGCGCCGCTATGCAGAGGTCAACATGGACGAATTCGGCCGCTGCGTGATCCGCACTGCCGATGAGTCGTTGAGCCCCGACGGCGCCAAACGGCTGCGCGCGATGAAACGCGAGATCGACGCGGCGATGCGCGCGCTGATCGCGGAAGGGATCGCCGACGGCTCGATCGCCGCCACCGATCCGACGTTGCTCGCTTTCACGCTGGCGGGGGCGCTCAATTGGCCGGGGCGCTGGTACGATCCGGACGGACGGCTGAGCGCGGCGCAGGTGGCGGAACAGATGGTCGAGATCCTCACCACCGGCCTCGCCCCGCGCTGATCGCCAGATGTCGTCAAGTCGCTGATCGAAACGCGCGTAGAAACCTGCTAATAGACCCGCAGCAACGCGGGGGCGTCATGAAGAAACCGTTCAATATTGTCCAGGTGTGGATCATCAAGGCGCTCACGCGCGCGCTGTTCCACAAGGTCGAGATGGCGATTACGCCCGATCAGGTCGCCGCCAACGTGCAACATCAGTTCGGTTTGATGGAGGGCGGCAAGCCCACCGAGGTCGGGCTGACGCTGTACCTGCTGTGTCTCGCACTCGGCGGACCGTTGTTCCTGCTGCTCGGCCCGGCATGGGGCGCGCGGCGGATCGCGCGGCGGCTGGAGCGCTCGCAGAACGATCTGTTGCAGGATTTCGGACGGGTTCGCGGGGTGATCTACGCCGGCTATTACGGCCACTGGCAGGGCGCCGGACAGAAGAACGTCCAGGGCCAGGAGGATAACAAGGACAATCCCGTCCTCGCGCAGATCGGCTTCACCCTGCCGTACTTCCGCAAGCGCGGGCCGGGCGAAATGCAGATCGAACCATACGACAAGCGCGACCTCAGCCACGCCGATCTGGTCGATCATGCCGATGTGCCGGAGGAGGTCGACGTCATCGTGATCGGCTCGGGCGCGGGCGGTGCGGTCGCCGCCGCCAATCTCGCGCGGCACGGGCATGACGTGCTGATCGTCGAGGCGGGCGCATTATGGGCGTCGCGCGATCTCAGCCATGAGGAGCGGCGCATGACCTCGTCGCTGTTCGTGGACGGCGCGCTGCAATCAAGCCGCGATCACGACGTCATCGTCTTTCAGGGGCATTGCGTGGGCGGATCGACCGTCATCAACAACGGCATCACGCTGCCGGTCAACCGCGAAGGCCTGACCCATCCGCAAGCGGTCGACGTGTTCGAACGCTGGGCGAGTCTGGGCGCGCCGGTCGATGTCGCGCGGTTCGAGGCGGCCTATGATGCGATCACGCGGCGGCTTTCGCTCCAGCCGATCGCGCACCGCGCCAGCCGCAACAACGGCCCGCACCTGCTGCGCGGCTGGGCGAACCACATCGCGGACAGCACCGATCCGGTCGAGCACGCGGCGCCGGCGGTGTGGTTCAGCAAGAACTTCGGCCCGCCCAACAGCCCGGCGGAGTGCGCTTACTGCGGCTATTGCAACACCGGCTGCCCCTATGGCCGCAAGCAGGGCATGGCGCAGTCCTTCCTGCTCGACGCGCGCGCGTCCGGCGCACGCATCCTCGCCGAAGCCAAGGCGGAAGCGATTCTGTGGCGCGACGACCGCGCCGACGGCCGCCACGTCGCCGATGCCGTCACCGTGAAGCTGAAAGGCGGCGGCGAGAAACGCATCCGTGCGCGCAAGGGCGTGGTGGTCGCGGCGGGCACGATGGCGTCAAGCCGCGTCTTGCAGGCGAGCGGCATCGGCCAGTCGGGCACCGGCCTTTCGTTCAACATCGCTTGTCCGGTGGTCGCGCTGATGCCCGAGGCGGTGAACTGCTGGGACGAAGACCAGATGGCGACCTATGTCGATGCGCGCGACTTCCTGCTCGAATCGCATTTTCAACCGCCGATGAGCATGTCCTCGCTGATGCCCGGCTGGATCGGCGACCATGCACAGCGGATGCGCAACTACAACCGGCTCGCCTCGGCGGGCGTGCTGATCCCCGCCGACCGGCTCGGCTGGCTGATCGACGGTGCGCTCCACCTCAAACTCGGCGAGGGCGAGCTCGCCAATCTGCGCCGCGCGCTCGCCACGCTGTCGCGCGTCCATTTCGCGGCAGGTGCGCTGGAGGTTTATCCCGCCCTCGCCCGCGGCCTGACGCTCAGGCGCGGCGAGGATATCGACGCCTTCTTCGAACGCTACGTGCGCGAACCCGACGACGTGACGCTCTCCACCTCGCACCCGCACGGCGGCAACGCGCGCAACGTGGATCCCGCCGCCGGAGTGGTCGATCTCGACTGTCGCGTGCACGGCGTGTCGAACGTCCTCGTCACCGATGCGAGCACCTTCACCAGCTGCATCCGCGTCAACGCGCAGATGACGACGATGGCGATGGCCTGGTACGCCACCGAAACCGACCCGTTCGCCTGACTTTTGCAAGAGCGCGCGGGAACAATCTTCGCCCTGTGCGTTTTTGGAAACGCAGTTCCGTCGATCGGTCCCGATCTCCCGACGGCGCCCGTCCTGGCTGGAAGCCCAAGCCGTCGGTTGCAAGATCCGCATCGACCGGCGCAGGCGCTCGCTTACGTCGCGCCGCCCGATAGGTTAGGCGATGGCGAGGCCGTAACGATTCACCGTCCGGAGACCCGCCGATGCCGCTTTCGACACCGATCACCCCTGTCATCCTGTCCGGGGGCTCGGGAACGCGGCTATGGCCGATGTCGCGGCCGGAGCGGCCCAAGCAGATGCTCGCCTTGACGGCCGAGGAGACGATGCTTCAGCTCACCGCGATGCGCGCGCGTGGCGAGCATTTCAGCGGTCCGATCGTCGTCGCCAACGCGCGCCATGCGGATATGGTCGACGAACAGCTCAGCCATATCGGCGCGGGCGCGCAGGCGGTGATCCTCGAGCCGATGGGGCGCAACACCGCGCCCGCAATCGCGCTGGCGGCACTCGCCGCCGATGGCGCAAGCCCGCTGCTGGTGATGCCCTCGGATCACGTCATCGCCGATGTCGAGGCGTTCCACGCCGCGATCCATGCCGCGATGCCGCTCGTCGACGACGGCTGGCTCATCACCTTCGGCATTTCGCCCGACGCGCCCGAGACCGGCTATGGCTGGATCAAGGTGGGCGAAGCGGTTGCCGATGGCATCCACCGTGTCGCGCATTTCGTTGAGAAGCCGCCGCGCGACAAGGCCGAGGCGATGCTCGCCGCGGGCGATCATACCTGGAACGGCGGCATCTTCCTGTTCCGCGCCGACACCTATCTCGCCGCGCTGGCGACGCATGCGCCGACGATGCTCGCCGCCTGCCAACTCGCGATGGCGAAGGCGGAGCGCGAGGGCACGCGCATCCTCCCGGATGCCGAAGCGTTCGCGGCGTCGCCCGACGTGTCGATCGACTATGCGGTGATGGAAAAGGCCGAACGCGTCGCGGTGGTGCCGGTCAGCATGGGCTGGAACGATGTCGGCAGTTGGGACGCGCTGCACGCGATCAGCGATCTCGACGCCGCGGGCAACGCGCATTCGAGCGGCGCCGCCGGTGAGGTGATCGCGATCGAGACCACCAATTGCCTGGTGCGCACCGACGGCGTGCGCGTCGCGATCGTCGGCGTGGACGACCTTATCGTGGTGGCGAGCGGCAACGACGTGCTGATCCTGCCGCGCGGCCGCAGCCAGGAGGTTAAGAAACTGATCGAGGCGATGAAAAGCCAGCAGCCGGTCGGCTGATCGTGAAATGCCCGCCGAGCAACGCTCGACGGGCACCTTTCCTCCCCAGGAAACTTTCAAAAGCGCGATCCGCTCTGTCCGCTCCCGGCTAGACTACCGACGTCGGGTACGGCGTGGAATTCCTGCAATCGGCGTGTCGCTTTGTCATCGTCTGAGCGACACTGCGGTGAGTTTCTGTAAATTCTTGACAACCCGCCGGCTTCGGCATCACATCGGGCATGGCGGATCGCAAACTCTTCGCCGGCCACCCGGTACGCCGGCTGCGTCGTCAGGCGGGGCTTACCCAGGTCGCTATGGCGGAGATGCTGGGCATCTCGCCGAGTTACCTCAACCTGGTGGAGCGCAACCAGCGCCCGCTCTCCGCCACGCTGCTGCTCAGGCTGGCCGAGGAGTTCGACTTCGATCCGCGCGCACTGTCGGCGGGCGAGCCCGGCGGCGGCGAAGCGGCGGTGCGGCGGCGGCTGGCGGACGCGATGTTCGCCGATCTCGAACTCGACCGCGCGCAGATCGAGGAATGGATAGCGGCTGCGCCCGGCGGGGTGGAGGCGTTCGCGCGCGCCTATGACCGGATCGGCACGGGCACGGTCGCGCCCGACGACATCACTGGCCCGACCGTGGCGGTGCGCCGCGAGATCGAGCGCTGGCGCGGCCATTTCGGCGATCTCGACGCCGCTGCCGAGGCGCTCGCGGACGAACTGCGGCTCGCGGCGGCGGATGTGTACGGAGCGCTGACCGAACGGCTGCGGGTGAAGCACCAGATCGCCGTCCGCGTGCTGCCGGTCGACGTGATGCCCGATCTGCTGCGCCGGCTCGACCTGCACGCGCGCCAGCTTCAACTGTCCGAGGTGCTCGCGCCCGCCTCGCGCACCTTCGCGGCCGCGTTCCAGCTCGGCCAAATCGAGGCGCGCGCGGAGATCGACGCGCTCGCCAAGGGCGCCGCCTTCGCCGACCGCGCAAGCGAGCGGCTCTACCGCCGCCATCTCGCCAGCTATTTCGCCGCCGCGGTGATGATGCCCTATGCCCGCTTCCTGCGCGCCTGCGAGGCGACGGGCTACGATATCGAACTGCTCCAGCACCGCTTCGGCGCAGGCTTCGAACAGGTCGCGCACCGGCTGACGACGCTCCACCGTGTCGGCGCGCGCGGGCTGCCGTTCTTCTTCGTGCGGGTCGATCGCGCGGGGCAGATCTCCAAGCGCTTCGCCGGCGCGAGCGGGGCGGCGCTCGCCGAGACCGATGCGCGGTGTCCGCTGTGGCGTATCCATGCCGCGTTCGACCGGCCGAGCGCGATGCAGGTCCAGCTCGTCGAGCTAGAGGAGGGCGACCGCTGGCTGACGATCGCACGCACGGTATCGCCGCAGGGGCGCGGCGCGGGCGGCATCCGCGCCGAATTCGCGATCGGGCTCGGGGTCGCGGCGGATCGTGGTGGCGCGCTCGTCGCCGCGCGTGGGCTCGACCTCACCGGCAAGGCGACACCGATCGGGCTGGGCTGCCGCGCCTGTCATCGCAGCGGCTGCCCGCAACGCTCGATGCCGCCGCTCGGCCGCGCGCTGCTCACCAACGAACGCGAGGGCGGGCTCTCCGCCTTCACCTTCGCGGCGGATTAGCGCCCCCTCAGCGCAGCGCGCGTTCGCCTTCGAACATGTAATCGCGCGTGATCGGCAGCGCATGGCGGTTGCGCGCGAACTGGAGCTGGTAGTTGACCAGCCCGCCGTAATGGAACGCCGAGGCCGCCCCGGCGAGGTAGAATTGCCACATCCGGTAGAACGGCTCGTCATACAGTGCGACGATCGCATCGCGCGCCGCCACCGTCCGCTCGTACCACGCATCGAGCGTATGGCCGTAGTGCAGCCGCAGCACCTCCACATCGGTCAGCATCATGCGCAGCCCCTCGTTGGCCGAGACGATCTCGGAGAGCGCCGGGTTGTAGCCGCCGGGGAAGATATACTTCGTCGTCCATCTGTCGGTGACGCCGGGCTTGCCCGCGCGACCGATCGTGTGGAGCAGCATCACGCCGTCTTCGGTCAGCAGGTCGCGGCACTGGCGGAAGAAGGTGCGGTAATGCGCCGGGCCGACATGCTCGAACATGCCGACCGAGACGATCCGGTCGAACTTGCCCGTCACATGGCGATAGTCGATCAGTTCGAAGCGCACCTTGTCGGCGACGCCCGCTTCCTCGGCGCGGCGGCGCGCGACCTTGAGCTGTTCCTCCGACAGGGTGACGCCGAGCACCTCCGCGCCCGTCTTGGCATGGAGGTACAGCGCCATCCCGCCCCAGCCGCAGCCGATGTCGAGCACGGTCATGCCCGGCTGAAGCGCGAGCTTGGCGGCGATATGCGCCTTCTTGTCCGATTGCGCCTGTTCGAGGCTGTTGGCGGGATCGGTGTAATAAGCGCAGCTATATTGCCGGTCGGCATCGAGGAACAGGTCGTACAGCCGGTCGGACAGGTCGTAATGGTGCGCGACGTTGCGCTTCGATCGCTTGGCCATGTTGATCCGGCCGATGCGGTGCGTCACCGCCTCCACCGCGCGGCGCGCGGGCACGGCGGCGAGCCGGTTCGCGCCCGCTTCCCACGGGTCGTTCGAGCTGAGCAGGAAGATCAGGTCGCGCACGTCGCCCTGTTCGACGACGAGGCGGCCGTGCATATACGCCTCGCCCGCGCCGAGTGCCGGATCGCGCACGATCGCGGCGGCGGCGCTTTTGTCGGTAAAGCGGATCGTCACCACCGGGAAACCGGGGGTCGGCGTGCCGAAGGTCTTGGTCTTGCCGTCGGCGTGGTGAACGGTGAGTTGGCCGCGCTGGACCCGCGCGGCGAGGAACATGTCGATCAGGGCCATGCGCGATCCCGTAACGAATTAGATGCCCGCATACCAATCGTAATCGACGGTATCCTCCCAATATCCGCCCTTGCCCCGCCCGACCCCGGCGAGCGAGTCGACCGCATCGATCCGCATCAGATATTTGGCGTGCTTGTAGCCGAGCTGCCGCTCGACCCGCAGCCGCAGCGGCGCGCCGTGGCCGACATCGAGCACATGGTCGTTGAGCGCCCAGGCAAGGATCGTCTGCGGGTGGAAGGCATCGACCAGATCGATCGATTCATAATAGGGCGCGCCATTGTAAAGATCGGCGCAGGTGAACACGACATAGCGCGCCGCGTCGCGGATGCCCGCCGCCTTGAGCAACATGCCGAGCTGCGGCCCGTGCCACTTGCCGATTGCGCTCCACCCCTCGACGCAATCGTGTCGGGTGATCTGCGTGCGCGCGGGCAAACCGCGCACCTGCGCGAGCGACAGGCTGAGCGGCCGCGCCACCAGCCCGCCGACCCGGAGCCGCCAGTGCGCGAAATTCTCCGCCACCATCGCGGTATAATCGGGCGTGCCGGGATTGTGCGTGCCGTTGACGCGAAAGCGCGGCGACATCTCGGCGGCGCTGAACTCGGGGGCGAGCGCGCCGCGGTTCGACAGCGCGCGTTGCAGGCCGCGGTTCATGATCTCGCCCGAGAACAGGATTTTTCGGAACGCCGGCACCTGCGCGACCTTGTCGCAGCCGGACAGCAGCAGCCCGGCACCGGCGGCACCACCGGCGATCAGCGCGCGGCGGGTGAGGATCGTCATGCCTCCTCCTCCGGCACGCGCCAGCGCCCGGTCAGCATCGAACGCACCTCGTTGATCGGCCCGGCGAGGATCACCAGCGTCAGGTGGATGACGATAAAGCCGGTCAGCGCGGCGGCGGCGATGAAATGCACCGAGCGCGCCGACTGCCGCCCGCCGAACAGATCGAGCAGCCACGGCCACGCCGCATCCATTCCCGGCGACATGGCGAGCCCGGTCAGGATCATCGCCGGGATCAGCACGAAGATCACCAGCACGTAGGACAGTTTCTGGAAGATGTTGTACGCCACCGGATCGGCGGGATCGTGAAAGCGCATCGCGAGATGCTCGCGCACGTCATGCCACAGGTTCGCCGCCGACAGATCGCGCAGCCGCACGCGCAGCCGGCGCTGGAAATGCCGGTTGGCGAGGCTCGCGACCATATAGCCGGCGAGGCCGAAGCCGAGCACCAGCGCGAACAGCAGATGCCAGCGCCGTGCGATCGCGAGATTGTAGTGCGCCGGGATCGTCACGTAGCTCGGCCAGTGGATCGTGTTGAGCCACGGCCGGTCGAAGTTCGCGCCGTACGCACCCCAATAGAGGTGCGGATGCGCGTTGAGGATGGTCAGCCCGCTGCCGATCATGATGACGATGGTGACGGCGTTCACCCAGTGCCACAACCGTGTCGCCAGCCGGTGGCGGTACACGGTGCGCGGGCGTCGCGGCGGCGTGGCATCGGCGGAAGACGGGACGGGGTCCATGCGTGTTGCTCTCCTGCTCGACCCGGGCGAGCGCGCGCGGCATAGCGTTTCGGCGCGCGTCGGTGAATGGCGTATGAAGCAGCGAGGGCATATGACCGACTATCACTTCTTCGAACCCGCCAAGGGCCACGGTCTCGCGCACGATCCGATGAACGCGATCGTCGGCCCGCGCCCGATCGGCTGGATCAGCACGCGGAGCGCCGCCGGCGTGCGCAACCTCGCGCCGTACAGCTTCTTCAACATGTTCAACTACAAGCCGCCGATCATCGGCTTCGCCTCGGTCGGCTGGAAGGACAATGTCGCCAACATCGCCGAGACGGGCGAGTTCGTCTGGAACCTCGCGACGCGCGCGCTCGCCGAGGTGATGAACGCCAGCTCCGCTATGGTCGGCCCCGAGGTCGACGAGTTCGACCTGGCGGGGATCGAGTCGTGCCCCTCGCGGCTGGTCGCGCCCGATCGGGTGGCGGCGAGCCCGGTCCAGCTCGAATGCCGCGCCACCCAGACGCTGCGGCTGGAGACCAAGGAGGGCCGTGCGGTCGACACCTGGGTGGTGTTCGGCGAGGTGGTCGGCGTGCATATCGCGCCCGATCTGCTGGAGGACGGCGTGTACCGGACCGGCCGTGCCCGCCCGATCCTGCGCGGCGGCGGTCCGGCCGATTACTTCGAGGTCGGCGAGGAAAATCTGTTCAAACTGTTCCGCCCCGATCAGCCGTAGGCGCGCGCGAAGAACACCACCGTCACCGCCGCCGTCACCGCCAGCGTGCCCGCGCGGACGACGCCGGGCGACAGCCGCTTGCCGAGCCGCGCGCCGACCCAGCCGCCGATGAGGCCACCCAGCAGCATCGGCACGCCCGCATCCCAGCGCACCAGCCCGGTCGAGACGAACACGATCGCCGCCGCGCCATTGGCGACGGTGAGCATCAGCGTGCGCGGCGCGAACAACGCCCGCGGGGTGATGTTGGCGAGCAACCCGTAGGTCGCGGTCAGCATCATGCCGACGCCACCGCCGAAATAGCCGCCATAGATGCCGAGCAGCGCCTGTCCTACCATCAGCGCGCGCGGTCCGATGGTGACGACGCTGTGCAGCGCGGCGGCCGCGCGCGGCCCGAACGCGATCACCAGCGCGGCGGTGAGCAGCAGCCACGGGATCAGCAGATCGAAGATGTGCGTCGGCGTCGAGACGAGCAGCAGGCTGCCGGCGAGGCCGCCGACGAAGGTGATCGCGGCAAGCACGCGCACGTCGACCCCGCCGAGCGGCGCGAGTTCGTCGCGGAAGCCCCAGGCGCTCACGGCTGCACCGGGCAGCACCGAGACGTTCGAGGTCGCATTGGCGGCATTGGCGGGCAGCCCGAGCGCGATCAGCGCGGGCAGCGTCGCGAAGGTGCCGCCGCCCGCGAGCGCGTTCATCGTGCCGCCGGCGATCCCGGCCGTGGCGGCGAGGGCGATGCTACCGAGGTTCAAACGCCGTCACCCTGCACCCATTGTGCTCCCGCGAAGGCGGGAACCCGGTCTGGGCTCCCGCCTTCGCGGGAGCACATCGGCGGAACGCGTGCGTTCACCGGTGGCCTAACCCAAGGCCGCCTGCTTCTCCTCCGCGAGCCGATCAAGCTCCGCCCGGCTCTTCTTCTCGCTCGCGGTCTTGAGCTGACCGCAGGCCGCATCAATATCGCGCCCACGCGGGGTGCGGACGGGCGCGGAGATGCCCGCCTCGAACACGATGTCCGAGAAACGCCGCACCCGCTCGGGCGTCGAGGTCTCGTACGCCGCGCCCGGCCACGGGTTGAACGGGATGAGGTTCACCTTGGCGGGCAGCTTATAGTGTTTGAGAAGCCGCACCAGTTCGTGCGCGTCGGCGTCGCTGTCGTTCTTGTCCTTGAGCATGACATACTCAAAGGTGATGCGCCGCGCGTTGTTCGCACCCGGATAGTCCGCGCACGCCTGCAACAGTTCCTCGATCCCGTATTTGCGGTTGAGCGGCACGATCTCGTCGCGGATCTCCTTGGTGACGCCGTGCAGCGACACCGCGAGATTGACGCCGATCTCCTCGCCAGCGCGCGCCATCATCGGCACCACGCCCGAGGTGGAGAGCGTGATGCGCCGCTTCGACAAGGCAAGCCCGTCGCCGTCCATGACGATGCCGAGCGCGTCGCGTACCGCATCGAAATTGTAGAGCGGCTCACCCATGCCCATCATCACGATGTTGGTGAGCATCCGCCCCTCGGGCTGGCTCGGCCATTCGCCGAGCGCGTCGCGCGCGAGCATCACCTGCCCGACGATCTCGGCGGGCGTGAGATTGCGCACCAGCCGCATCGTGCCGGTGTGGCAGAACCGGCAGTTGAGCGTGCAGCCGACCTGGCTCGACACGCACAGGGTGCCGCGATCCGCATCGGGGATGAACACCGCCTCGTAATCCTCGCCGTCGGGCGCGCGCAGCAGCCATTTGCGCGTACCGTCGGTCGATACCTGCGCCTCGACCACCTCCGGGCGGCTGATCGCGAAGCGATTCGCCAGCCACGGCTGCATCGTCTTGGAGATGTCGGTCATCAGCGCGAAATCGGTCACGCCGCGATTGTAGATCCAGTGCCACAGCTGCTTGGCGCGCAGCTTGGCCTGCTTGGGTTCGAGCTGCGCCGTCTCCAGCGCCATGCGCAAGTCTTGCTTGGACAAGCCGAGCAGATCGATCCGCCCATCGGCACGCGGCACGGCGGCGCGCGGCACGGGCACGGGATCGATGTGCCCGGGGATGGGCATGGGCGCGGCTGAAGCTGTCTGCATGGGCGCGATATAGCAGCTTTGCGCGGGTTTTTCTACTGGCCGTGGCCCATGCACGCCAGCGCCGCCGCGTCGATCGCGGTGGCCGCGCCGCGCAGTGCATAGACATCCGCGAACGGGCCGCCGCTCGCCGCCAGCGTCTCGACGCTCATGCTGCGGCCCGAGCGGATCGCGGTGACGATCGCGGCGTCGGCGCGCGCATCGGGCGCCCAGGCATCGGCGCCGCCCGCCACCAGCTCGAAGCGCCGCTCGCCGACCGACAGCGTGACACGCGCACGCGGGTCGCGCGCACGGCTGAGGCGGACGTGAAGCTGGTTGCGCGCGCCCTGCCCCGGCCAGGTCGCCACGCTGGCGAACGGGCGCCAGCGCGCGCTGCCGCCGCTCTGCACCGGTTGCGCGATCGCATAGCAGTGTTTCGGCGACGGATCGCTGAACGCGCCCCAATTTTCATAGACGCCGATCGCGTCATGCGCGCCACCCGGCGCGGCATACGACAGGAGCCCTACACCTGCGAGAAAGCCGAGCCGCGCTGCCTTGGAACCCATCCTCGCGCTTTCAACCCCGTGTGGCGCAAAAGCAACGGATTTCGGTGTTTATCTGAGGTTCATGCAACGGACGACGCGCCCGCCTATTTGAGCATTCCCCGCCCCGGACGCTGCCCGGCAGTTGCGGGAAAATGGAATGGAGTGAGTATCATGCAGAAGTTTCTTGTCACCGCCGCCACCGCCGCGCTCGCCTTTGGCATTGCCGCTCCCGCGATGGCGCAGGACGGCCCGCCGCCCGCCCCCGTGTCCGGCTCCGCGTTCGACGGTCCGCGCATCGGCGTGCTGCTCGGCTATGACAAGCTCCAGCCCGGTCGCGGTCCGGATTCGGACATCGACAGCAACCGCAAGGCCGACGGCCTGCTCTACGGCGGCGATATCGGCTACGACAAGGATCTCGGCAATGTCGTGATCGGTGCCGAGGCGGAAATCACCGGCTCAACCGGCAAGGTGACCAACGCGCCGACCAGCGCCGCCGCGCTCGGCTACGGCCGCGTCAAGCAGGGCCGCGATCTCTACGCAGGCGTCCGCGTCGGCTTCAAGGCATCGCCGACCACGTTGATCTACGCCAAGGGCGGCTACACCAACGCCCGGCTCGACCTGACCGCGAGCGACGGCTTCACCGAGACCGGCGCGCACTACAATCTCGACGGCTACCGCGTCGGCGCGGGCGTTGAGGAAGCGATCAGCCCGAACACCTACGCCAAGATCGAATATCGCTATTCGAACTACGGCGATGCGCGTCTCGAATATGCCAACGGCAACAACACCAACAATTTCGATGTCGATACCGATCGGCACCAGATTGCGGTGGGCGTCGGCTACCGCTTCTGAGCGGTCGATGACGGGCCGATTTGGCTCAGCGAAGGGGTCGGAGCGCTTGCTCCGGCCCCTTTTCGCGTGAGGGCCCAAACCCGATCACGACAATGGTCGGGACGGAGCGAATTTCAGTGTACAGGTAGGAGCAAGGAGGGCGCGATGGTCTTCCATCGCGAGCGACGCGCGACGCCGCTGTGCGCTGAAATTCGCCCGCCGCTTGCGCGGTCGCCCGGAGAGGGCCGCCGGCCACGTCACACGGTTTGCGCGTGGCTTGTGCCGCGCGTCTGCGCTACGCTTCTTGCCGGCGGCCCTCTCCGGGCGATCACGACCGTTGCCGTGATCGGGTTTGGGCCTTAGGGTGAGGAAACGGCGCATTAACCCCCGGCTCCTAACGCCTGGCGGGACGAGAAGTGGGCTAATCGGCCCGGGGGATTGAGATGAAGGCGACGATCGAACGCGCGACCCTGTTGAAGGGCCTCAGCCATGTGCAATCGGTGGTGGAGCGGCGCAACACCATCCCGATCCTGTCCAACGTGCTGATCGAGGCGACGGCCGAGGGTGGCCTCAAGCTGATGGCGACCGATCTCGATCTCCAGATCAACGAGACGATCGCGGCGGCGGTCGATCAGCCCGGCGCGACCACCGTATCCGCGCACACGTTGTTCGATATCGCGCGGAAACTGCCCGAGGGCTCGCAGGTCAGTCTCGCGGCGGCGGACGGCAAGCTGACGATCGTGGCGGGGCGCGCGCGCTTCCAGCTCGGCACGCTGCCGCGCGACGATTTCCCGGTGATCGCGGAAGGCGAGCTGCCGGTCAGCTTCGAACTGCCCGCCGAGACCTTGAAGCAGATCATCGACAAGACCCGCTTCGCGATCTCCACCGAGGAGACGCGCTATTATCTCAACGGGATCTTCCTGCACGTCTCGGCCGATCCGCAGCCGGTGCTCAAGGCCGCCGCCACCGATGGCCACCGCCTCGCTCGCGTGACGATGCCGCGCCCCGAAGGCGCCGAGACGATGCCCGACGTGATCGTGCCGCGTAAGTGCATCGCCGAGCTGCGCAAATTGCTCGACGAGGTCGACGCGCTGGTCGGCGTGTCGCTATCTTCGACCAAGATCCGCTTCGATCTGGGGCATGCGCTGCTCACCTCGAAGCTGATCGACGGCACCTTCCCCGATTACAGCCGCGTGATCCCGACCGGCAACGACAAGATCCTCAAGATCGATCCGCGCAGTTTCGAGGAAGGCGTCGACCGCGTATCGACCATCGCCACCGAAAAGACGCGCGCGGTCAAGATGGCGCTCGACCGCGACAAGATCATCCTGTCGGTGACGAGCCCGGACAACGGCACCGCCGCCGAGGAAGTGCCCGGCGAATATGTCTCGCTCCCGTTCGAGATCGGCTTCAACAGCCGTTACCTGCTCGACATCCTCGGCCAGTTGGATGGCGATACCGTCGAGGTCCATCTTGCTGATGCCGCCGCGCCGACGCTGATCCGTGAGAACGACAAGGCCGCCGCACTGTATGTCCTGATGCCGATGCGGGTGTGACGCACTGATCTGAGTCAACCGGGAGCGTAACGTGCCGCATATCGCACGGCCTGCCGCGTGCGCCACTGCGGCGGTGCGGCTTTCCGCGTGATGTCCCGTTGACGGCCGCCGGTGTTTGCCGGTTGCCTGAAAGGACACAGCATGGCCGTGAAATTCGCCGGGACGATGAACGCGATCAATCGCGGACTGGAAACGACCAAGCCCGCCAAGGGCGCCGACATGGTCGAAGATTGGGAAGCCGCCCTCGCCGAGATCGACACGCCGGGCGCGAAGGGCATTCTGCGCGACCTCGGGTCGCTGCGCAAACAGCTCGAGAAGGACGAGCCCGACGCCGATCGGGTGCATGCGCTGCTGCACCGGCTCGGCGCCGCCACGACCAAGATCGCCGACAAGGCCGAGACCAATCAGGAGAAGCTCAAGGCGCTCGGCGAGGCGCTGACCGAAGCGGGCGAGGACCAGCCCGACGAGGAACATGATGAGGAAGCCGCCGCCGCCCCGAAGCGCGGGCGCAAGAAGTAAGACACGGGGCGGGCGCCGGACGAGGCGTCCGCCCGCCTTATTGCAGCGTCACCGAATCCTCACCGTCGTGGCGGCCGAAGAACTGCATGAGCTGGATGATAAGCTCGGCGCGCTCCTCGATATCGGGCGATTCGAGCAAGGCCTGTTTCGCCGCCACGTCGAACGGCGCGATCTGCGCGATGCCGTTGACCAAAGCCTCGTCATCGAGCCGCGTCACCGCATCCCAATCGACCGCATAGCCCTGCGCATCCGCAAAAGCGCGCGATTCGCTCTCCAGCAGCGAGCGGCGCGGCAGCGACAGCATCTCGGGCTCGTCCGGCACCGGCAGCAGTTCCGCCTCGACCTGGCGGAACGGCGTGGTCACGTCGAGTTCGCGGACGATGCGGAACAGCGCGACACCCTCCAGCACCAGATTGTAGCGGCCGTCCTCGCTCGCCTCGAACTCGCCGATCTTGCCGACGCAGCCGATCTCGAACAGCGGCGGCGAATCTTTCCGCGTGATCTTCCCGGTGCGTGGCTGGATCATGCCGATGCGTCGATCGCGCGCCATCGCATCGGACACCATCGCGCGGTAGCGCGGCTCGAAGATGTGCAGCGGCAGGTGCATGCGCGGGAACAGTAAAGCCCCCGGCAGCGGGAAGACCGACAGGCGCGTGGTCTTCGCGCCCGATCTGCCGTCGTCGCTCATCCGAACAGGATCGCGGAGAGTTTGCGACGTTGCGCGGACACCCATGGATCTTCCAGCCCGACCACCTCGAACAGCTTGAGCAACTGCGTGCGCGCGGCCGCCTCGTTCCACGCCTTGTCCTCGGCGATCATCGCGAGCAGCGTGGCGGCGGCGGCATCGCGATCGCCCGCCGCCATCTGACCGCCGGCGAGTTCGAAGCGCTTGTCCATGTCGTGCGGGTTGGCGGCGACCTCGGCCTCGAGCGCGGCGAGATCGTCCACCGGCTTCGCCTCGCGCGCGAGCGCCAGCGCGGCCTTGGCACGCTCGATCTCGGGCGATTTGGCGACCCCCTCGGGCAGCGCGGCGATCGCGGCATCGGCCTCCTCGACCCGGTGCGCCGCCACCAGCGCGCGGACATGGCCCGACAAAGCGGCGGGGTGCTCGGGCGCCATTTCGGCGATCTGCGCGAAGATGCTCGCTGCACGCTCCGCATCGCCATCGGCCAGCACCTGCTCGCCCATCGCGAGGAGCGGCTCGATTTCGGCTTCGAGCGCGGCCTCCTCGCTCTCGATCGGCAATTGCTTGAGGATCTGGTCGAGCATCGTGCGCAACTGCGATTCGGTGCGCGCCGGCGTCAGATCCGCGACGAGCTGGCCCTGGAACATCGCATAGACGGTCGGGATCGACTTGATCTGGAATTGCGACGCGATGAACTGGTTCTTGTCGGTATCGACCTTCGCCAGCACCACGCCCTTGTCGGCATAGGCGGCGGCGACCTTCTCCAGGATCGGCGTCAGCGCCTTGCACGGCCCGCACCACTCTGCCCAGAAATCGATGATGACGAGGCTCGTCATCGACGGTTCGACCACGTCGCGGCGGAAGCTCTCGACGGCTTCGCGTTCGGCGGCGTTCAATCCCAGGGTGGCCAAAGGTAGCGCTCCAATGCTCGATACTGTGGTGCCTTATGTGGGCGCTTGCGCCGACAAGCCAAGGCTTTTCGCGACATTCGCCAAGAACGTGAATATGGGGGTTGCCAGCACGGACGAGCACAGCTAATAGCCGCGCCTCACCCAGCCTTCCGGCGCTTCGGAGGGCACATCGCCAGAGCGGGCGTAGCTCAGGGGTAGAGCACAACCTTGCCAAGGTTGGGGTCGAGGGTTCGAATCCCTTCGCCCGCTCCAGATCTTCCAATATACTTTCGTGATTTAGGCTCCCTCGCGGGCCCTTACGGTGCTTACAGGGTAAGCCCGATGCTGCGTGTAAGCGTGGTGTAAGCGGCATAACCTTCCACTCTGTATTTCAGGTCTAGGGCTGGCTTTTTCGGGATCACCGACGCGCCGCAAGCAGCTGCTTTCAGCTACCGCAGAGAGCCGCACAGACGTCCCTGCCCCTCCAGCATCAGCCCTGCTGTTGATTCGCTGACAGGGTGCGCGAGCCTCGAATCATCAGCCACGAGGCTGAGGACGCCGCCAGATAAAATCAAATTATACTTCTCACAGTAACTCTTCTGTAGAAGCCTATCTAGGATAAAATTCGATAAACATGAGACATCTCGCAATACTGTTTTGCCAGACGCAACTCCTCTACGATTTATTGCCGTCAGATTGCTTCCGCTGTGTTTCCCGCGGAAGCGGGTGCAGAAAGTGGGAACTGGCATATGCCGGGACTGACAAAGCGCTTTGTTGAAAGCGCCGAAGCCATAGACGCTGATCTCTTTGTTTAGGACGACGACGTGCAAGGGTTTGGGCTCCGCGTCTTCAAGTCCGGACGTCGAACCTACTTCGTTCAGTACCGGATCGGAAGGCTCACCCGCCGCGTCACGATTGGAAGTCACGGAGTCTGGACCCTGGAAACGGCGCGACGGGAGGCGAAGTCGCTCCTCGGCTACCAGAACCAGCTAACCGCTAGAGCAATCCACGCCATCAGCGGCGATCCCGATCCACGGCAAGTTCTCTACGATAGGCGATCGAAGACGACCTCGGCCCCTCGGTGAAACGTCCACCCGATGATTGCACCCAATATGACCTCGTAGCCGCGGCGGATTGAGCGCATCAATCGTACGGTAGGGCCACAAGCCAGCAGCAATGTTGGACAGGCCCGCATCGCCACACGGAGATGAGGATGCCGGCGGGCGGCCAAGGCGGCGGGAGCGACCAAACGGCCATCTAAGCCTCGACCGGCGCACCATTGAAGGATCCCATGCGGCTCACCAGGATCGTGCCCGCGATTCCGACCAGGGTTCCTACAATTCGTCCCGACAGAGAGAGACGACTGCCATGCAGCGGCTCCTGCGACACGATCACGGTGAGATAGCCGCCCAGCATGCTCCGGCCAGCTGGAGCGCGGCCGCCAGTTCGCAGGCGGCCGTAGCAGCGCCGGAGCAGCGCACGATGAACAATCGTCCCCGCGTCCGTCCTATGGGCGCGGGGATTTGCAAAGACGTCCATCGCGCTGATCCTAGTGAGCGGGTGCGCATCGCCGGGCGAGCGCCGCCCGCCGGGAAGTCCCATGTTTGCCGATTATCCACTCTTCATTGCGGGCCAGTCGGAGTAGCCGTTGGCGTCTCCACCGTACCGATATTGCTTCGGCGCCTCAGCCAGCGGTGCGCCGCTCGCAAGACGGCTGACAAGGTCGGGATTGGCAATGAACGGCCGCCCGAAACTGAACAAATCAGCGCCACCTTCAGCCAGCGTCTCCTCGGCGAGCGCGAGCGTGTATTGGTTGTTCGCTATGTAGATGCCGGCGAAGCGCTTGCGGAGCGCCCTCAGATCGATCGCGCCAGAAGCTTCCCGGCTCTGCTGCGTAACGCCCTCAATCTCGTGGATGTAGAGCAAATCCCAGCCTGGAAAGGGCATCGACATAGGCGCCGAACGTCTCCATCGGTGTGCTGTCGAGCGGCGTTTCGCCAGGCGTGGTCGTCGAGGACGAGATCCGGACGCCGACCCGCTTTGCCCCCACACACTGATGACGGCTTCGATCACGGCCAGCGGGAAGCGCAGCCGGTTCGCAACCGAGCCGCCGTACCGGTCGGTGCGATGTTGTGCTGTCGCGAACGAATTGCTCGACAAGGTAGTTGTTGGCAGAATGCACTTCCACGCCATCGAAGCCGGCGACCTTGGCGTTTTCAGCCGCGCGTCGATAGTCCTCGACGATGGGCGGGATGTCGCCGGTCGCAAGCGCGCGCGGCGTGACGAAATCCTTCATGCCATCATGCACACGAATCTGCCCCTCCGGACGGATCGCGGAGGGCGCAACCGGAAGGGCGCCTCTCAGCATGTCCGGGTGTGACATTCGACCGGTGTGCCACAACTGCAGGACGATCTTGCCGTCTTGGCGATGCACTGCATCGGTGACGCGTCGCCATGCTGTGAGCGCCGAAGTAAAACTGACCCACTCGTCGTTTGAAATCTGACCCACCGGTTATGATCAGCTTCCAGCTGAGGAGGCCCGGATGGTTGGGGATGAGATGGCGATGGAGATCCGGGTTTTGTCGAAGCATGGCAAAGGTGTGCGCGAGATCGCGCGCGAGCTTGGATGCTCGCGCAGTACGGTTCGGCGGTATCTGCGGGAGCCGTCGGCGGATCGGTATCGACCGCGGACGGCGCGGCCGACGAAGCTGGACGAACATCGGGACTATATCGCGGCGCGGCTGAGGGCCGCGGCGCCCGAGGCGATACCCGCGAAGGTGCTGCTGAGCGAAATTCGTGAGCGCGGTTACAGCGGCGGTTATACGATGGTGAAGGCTTATGTGGCGTCGCTTCGTCCGCTGGGCGCGGTAGAGCCTGTGGTGCGCTTCGAAACCGAGCCGGGGCAACAGATGCAGGTTGACTGCGCGGTTATTCGTCGAGGCGAGAAGCGCTTATCGCTGTTGTCGCGACGCTCGGCTGGAGTCGGGCGGCCTATCTCGAGTTCGTCGAGGATGAGCGGGTCGAGACGTTGATCTCCTGTCACGAGCACGCCTTCCTTGCGTTTGGCGGGGTGCCGCGTGACGTCTTGTACGACAACATGAAGACGGTCGTGCTTGGTCGCGACGTTTACGGCAAAGGCGAGCACCGCTTCAATCCGGCGTTCCTCGACTTTATTCGGCATGCTGGTTTCCGAGCACGGCTATGCCAGCCCTACCGCGCGAAAACCAAGGGCAAGGTCGAGCGCTTCATCCGCTACGTCCGCGGCAGTTTCTGGGTGCCGCTGACGAGCCGCCTGCGGACCGAGGGTCTGGAAGTTGACCGCGAGCTCGCCAATGCGGCGGTAAGCCGTTGGCTACGCGAGGTAGCCAATGCGCGTGTTCACGCCACGACCGGCGAAGTGCCGCTGGAGCGGCTCGAGATCGAACGCAGCGAGCTTCAGGCGCTTGCGCCACCCTATGCGGGTAAAAGCACGAGGCTCATCACGCCAAACGAGCGGCCAATCGTCGGCTTCCAGCACCCGTTGTTGATGTATGACAGTTATGCAGTCTTGCGGCATGAGCGAGCTGCAGCATCATCGTATCGCCGAGCTTTTTGCCGAGCTGAAACTCAACTCCGTACCCGAGAACTACAGCGCCCATGCTCAGGCAGCCGCCGCCAAGGACGCGACGTTCAGTGACTTCCTGGAGGACACGTTGCGGGGCGAGCGGGAAGCGCGTCGTACGCGGTCCCGCGATATACTCACGTGCACCGCTGGCTTTCCGGCCATCAAGACCCTCGACAGCTACGACTTCGGCTTCGCCACGGGTGCCCCGCGTGGACAGATCATGGAGCTGGCGAGCCTGGCCTTCGTAGAGCGTGCCGAGAATGTCGTAATGCTCGGGCCGAGCGGCGTCGGCAAAACCCATTTGGCGATCGCGCACGGACATCTGGCGGCGATGCGGGGCTGGAAGGTACGCTTCACGACCGCAGCCGACCTCATCCTGGTTCTCGAAACAGCGCAGCGCCAAGGCCGCTGGAAGGAAGTGCTGCACCAATCAGGCAATCATCATCGGCTGCTGATCATCGACGAGATCGGCTATCTGCCGATGGGGCGTGAGCAGGCGAACCTGTTCTTCCAGGTCGTCGCTAAGCTCTATGAGAAAGGCTCGATGATCCTGACGTCGAACCTGACCTTCGGCAGCTGGGATCAGGCTTTCGCAGGTGATGCTGTCCTGACAGCGGCTATGCTGGATCGCCTCCTGCACCATTCCACCGTCGTGTCGATCCAGGGTGAGAGTTACCGGCTCAAGGACGAGAAGCGCGCCGGCATCCTCGCCAAGCCAACCGCACCGGGATGAAAACGACGCCGCCGTGGGTGGGCTCGCCCCACCCACGGCAAAAGAAGAAGTGGGTCAGTTTTCAACCGGCGCTAAGCGTCCAAGTGGGTCAGAATTCAAACGGCGTTGACACGGGGCGGGTCAGCTTTCCTGCATGAAGTCTGAGCGGCGTTGGTCGAGGAGTTCATCGAAATAGTCGAGACCGCGGCGGGTGAAGGCGGTGGTGGACTCCGCGTCGTGGTCCAGGCTGTCGATGACGCTGAGGCAGCCGTCTTCGGGCGCCATCTCCTCAGCGAGTTCCTCAATCACGTCGATGTCTACGCCGAAGCGTCTCGCTGCAAAGCGAGCGGTGAACACCATCGACGGGGCGGCCATCAGGCGGCCTTCGCGACCTGGATCTGAGGCGTCCAATTCCACGGCAGCAGGTCGTCGAGCCGGGTCGCGGGGTGGTCGGCGATGCGGGCGAGCACGTCGGCGAGCCAGGCTTGCGGGTCGACGTCGTTGAGGCGGGCGGTCTGGATGAGCGTGTAGAGGATGGCGGCACGCTGGCCGCCCCGGTTCGAGCCGCAGAACAGCCACGCCTTGTGGCCGAGCGGCACGCAGCGGAGAGCACGTTCCGCAGCGTTGTTCGAGAGACAGACGCGGCCGTCATCGAGGAAGCGCGTGAACGCCTCCCAGCGGCGAAGCATGTAGAGACAAGCCTTCGTGAGGTCGTGGTTGCGCGACAGCTGGGCGCGCTGGTCGGTGAGCCAGGCGTGCAGTTCGCTCATCAGCGGCGCGCTGAGCTCCTGACGGACGGCGAGCCGCTCGGCGGCAGGCCTGCCGTTGATGGCGCGCTCGATGTCGAAGATCGCGTCCAGCCGCTTCACCGCATCGAGCGCGATGGGGTAGATCATGCCGGTCCGCTCGCCGCGGCTCTTCTTGCAGGCGGCGCCCTCGACGTCGGCGAGCTCGAAGAACTTGCGCCGGGCGTGCGCGAAGCACCCGGCCTCGAGCGCGGGGCCTGCGCCCCGACCATCGCGGTACAGCTCGCCGTAGCCGCCATAGGCATCGGCCTGGAAGATATCCGACCAGCTGGCGAGATGCGCCTGCGGGTGCTCACTGCGGCGGTCGCGCGAGTATTGGAAGAGCGCCGCCGGCGGGTCAGTGCCGGCAAACGGAGTGTCGTCGCGCACGTACACCCATAATCGAGCGACGTTGGTCTTGCCCTTGGCCATGACCGGCACCGTGGTGTCATCGCCGTGGATGCGCTCGGCGGCAAGGACATGCGCCTCGATACGCTTGTAGAGCGGCGTCAGCGCGAAGGCCGCGGCGCCGACCTGATCAGCGAGTGTCGAAACACTGAGCGGCACGCCCTCGCGCGCGAACCGCCCGGCTTGGCGGTTGAGCGGCTGGTGCTGCCCGTACCTCTCGAACAGCAGCATGGCGAGGAAGCTCGGCCCCGCCCAGCCGCGCGGCACGACGTGGAACGGCGCGGGCGGCTGGCTGATGGTCTCGCAGTCCCGACACGAGACCTTTTCGCGCACGGTCTGGATGACCTTCCACGACCGCGGGACCACCTCGAGCGTTTCGGTCACATCCTCGCCGAGCTTCGACAGGCGCGAGCCGCCACAGGCGGGGCACGAGCATGGTGCCGGGATGACAACGCGCTCGCGTGGCAGGTGCTCGGGAAACGGCTTCCTGACCGGCCGCCTGCGCTCGAACGGCGCGACGCTGGCGGTGGCGGCCTCGGCGGCGAGGTCGTCCGCATTGGCGTCCGCCTCGAGATCCGAGCTGGAGCTCCATCTGCTCGAGCAGGCGAGGGCTGCGCTCGGCGCTCGCGCCATACTGCTCCCGCCGGAGCTTGGCGATCTGCAGCTTCAGGTGCGCGATGACCTCCTCGATGGCGCTTTCGCGGGCGACCGCATTTGCGGCGCGGGCTTTCGCCTCGTTGGCGCGCGCGAGGGCAGCGGTGAGCAGCGCCTTGAGCGCTCCGACATCGTCCGGAAGGGGGCGAAACAACCGCTGCCACGGACGCGAGTGAATCATTCCCGGCCCCTTCGTGCAAGGCGATAATGGGCTATCCGGCGCTCGCCGGGCGCCAGTTTTACTGCGGGTTGCGCCAGTCGATGCCCTCGAGCAGGCAGGCCAGATGCGAGGCGGTGAGCGACACCGCGCCGTCCTGCGCCGAAGGCCAGACGAAACGGCCTTTCTCCAGCCGTTTGGCGTAAAGCGACATGCCGATCCCGTCGTGCCAGATGATCTTCACCGGCGAGCCGATCCGACTCCGGAACACGAACAGATCGCCGCCGTGCGGATCACGGTGGAGCCGCTGCACGATGAGCGCGAGGCCCTGCATGCCTTTCCTCATGTGGGTGTGGCCCATCGCGATCCACACCCGCGCGCCCGGAAGGGATCACCGCAGCGCCTTCAGCGTCGCAGCCGCCAGCGCCGGCGATGCTGAGGCGAAGATGCTGACGCGCTTGCCGCGCTCCAGGTCGATGACGATGGCTGGTGCAGTGCCGGAGGGCGGCGACGCCGGATCATCGACCAGGATGGCCTCAGAGAATGTAAGGACGGATGCGTCCGGCCCGGTCGGTGGCTGAACCCAAAGCTTTCGCCTCCAGGTGTAGATCTGCCCCGTCGAGACGTCGTGGCGACGCGCCACTTGGGCGATGATAGCTCCGGGCGCGAACGCCTCCGACAAAATCTCCAGCCGTTCCGCGTCAGTCCAGCGACGACGCCGCTCGACACCCGAATATACCGCGATTTGGCCCAAATACCGCTCCTATGAGTACTCGTACGAGCGCTCTTAGGAGCGGTTCCTCACCGGCTGGACAAGGCGGTGCCCGCCGGATGGACACGTTATCGGCAACCCGCTTCGAAGTGGACATCAGCGGGTCGGCGAGGAAGCCCGACTGCCGACGAAGGTGGGCGGGCGATCGCGATCCATCCGTCGCTCGCTTGTTGAGGCTGGTAATGGGAACGGTGGTCGTGTCGATCGCGAAGTCGAGCGAGTCGGCGATCCGATCCACGTCGGGCAGGAAGCCTTTGGACAGCGCCGTACCCATCGCGAGCAACGCGCTGAAGTCGGGCATCTCACGAAGCTCGGCCAAGGCGGCGCGGCATCGTGATCGCTGTCCAACATCCCGAACTGCTCGCGCACGCCGGCTGCCAGCACGTTTGCGATGATTACCGCGCGACAGCCGGCCCTCGGTCGCGGCATGCCTCGTCGTTGAGAGCCGCCGTCGCATTTACGCTCGGGAACCCCGCGCTGGACGATGGCAAGAGCGACACCGTGACGCGTTCCAACGCGTCACGGCAGCGACCTAGAACCGTACGCGAACGCCCGCATGTGCGCTGCCGCGATGGTCGGCATTGCCGCTCTCGCCGCTCAGCGCGCCGAACACCACCATGCGCGAGGAGACGCTCACATCCGCGCCGATCGCGGCGGTGGCGAGCACCGGCGCACGCTGTGCCCCGGCGGCGAGCAGGCCGTATCCGCCGCCGCCGAGCGCCGCGAGCGCGTAGGGCGTGCGCCCGTCGGCCTGATAGCGCACGCCAACCGACAGGTACGGTCGCACCGTCGCGTCTTGCGCGGTGCCGCCGCTGAACGTCATCGCGCCGTCGACGAAGACCGCGTGGTCGTGCGTCCGCGCCACGTCGAGCGCGAACGCGCTGCCTCCGGTTTCGGCGACACGATCGTGCGCCGTGCGGATCGCGGTCGCACCGATGCTGGGGCGCACCACCCAGTTTCCGCTGAGCGGTAGCGCATAGTCGAGGCTAAAGTCGGCAGTCCATCCGCGCCGGTCGTACCGCCCGGTCGCGGACCCGCCCGGCAAAGCGCGCCGGGTGGTCGCGTCGCCGCCGTCATAGGCGAGCGTCGCGCGCGCGCCGACGCGGGCGCCGGTCCAGCGCGCGTGCAGGCCCGCTACCACCCCGTCGACCGTCGTGCGTGCGCCGAGCGTCGCCAGCGTCTGCCGGCTGTTCAGATAGCCGACGAAGCCGCCAACCGACCACGCGCTGCTGCCCCAGCCGAGCCCGCCGAGGAAGCCATAGCTGTTGGTCTGCGCGCGCGAGGTTCCCTGCGCGTTGCTGTCGAGCGTGCGGACGTCCCCCAGCGCGCTGCCGAACGTGAACGCGCCCGGCGTCTCGCGCTGCGTACCGAACGCCGAGGATCGGCCGACATCGGCGAGTTGCAGACCGTTTTCGATCGTGATCTGGTCGGCCGAAGCATAGGCCTCCGGTGCCAGTAGCGCGAACGCCGCCGGATCGGACCCGCCCGCTGCGGTGACGAGTTGCGGCACCGCCGCCAGCAGCGCGTTGCTCGCACCCCCGCCGATCAGCACCGCGTTCACATAGTTGATCGCGCGACGGACCTGCGGCGTGAATGCCGCGTCGTTGAGAAATTCGCCGAGCAGCGAGATCTTGTCCGCCTGCTGCACCACCACGCCGAACAGCGCGGCGGGTTTGACGATGGTGGTGTAGCTGCCGGTGATCCCGCCGCTCGCGATGATGAGATCGCGCGTCGCGCCGGGCGTGACGCGCTGGTCGGCGACCAGTTGCAGCGTCGCACCCGACGCGATCGACACCGTGCCGTTGACGATGAGCTTGTCCGAAACGCTCGGCGTGATCTCGAACACCGAGACGGAGCTGCCGGCGAGCGCGACGCTGCCGTTGACCGTCATCGTGCCCGGCGACGCGCCGGGGCTGAGCGTGCCGTTCACGACGACGTTGCCGTTGACCGTCCCGGCCGAACCGAACGTCGCGTTGCGGCCGACCGTGATAGCGGGCACGCTGATCGTCGATCCGGCGAGGCCGACCAGACGCCCGCCGGTCAGGCTCAGGAGGCCGAACCCGGCACCCCCCGACACGGTCGCGTAGCCGGCGCTCATCCGCAGCGCCTCGACACCGGTGACGCTGCCGAACGCAACCGGCGCGGCCGCGCTGCCACCCGATACGTCGATGCTATCGTTGCCCGCGCCGCCCGACACCGAGCCGTTGAAGCCGCCGGCGATGACGAGATGGTCGTCGGCCGGCCCGAACACGAGCTGCGCTGCGGTGAGCGTCGCACCGGCGGCGACCGTCAGATCCCCCGCGACACTGGCGGTGCCGAAGCTGAACGCGCCGCCGGTCAGCGTCAGCGCGCCGCTCCCTTGCGCGACCAGCCGCTCGAACCCTGTCAGCGCGCCGCCGGCGAGCGTGAGCCCGTTGGTATAGTCGAGCGTGGCGGTGTCGTTGCCCGCGCCGCCTGCGACCGTCCCGGCCAGCGTCCCGCCGCGCGCCAGCGTGAAGCTGTCGTCGCCCGGGCCGAGATCGACCGTGCCCGCCAGCGTGCCGCCCGCTGCGACGGTAAGCGCCTGCGCGCCGCCATCGAAGGCGAGCGCCGCGCCGCTGTTGCCGAGCGTACCCGCCACCGTCAGCGCGCCGCCCGCAAGCGAGATCGTCTCGAAGTTGACCGCGGAACCGGTCAGCGTGACCGGCGCTTTCGCCGTGAAGCGCAGCGTGTCGCTGCCCGTGCCGCCATCGTAGCGACCGGCCAGCGTCGTCGCGCCGAGTGCGAGCATATCGTCGCCACCGCCAAGCGACACCGCCGCCACGTCGCCATCGAGCGCAACCGTCTCGGCAGCGGCGCTGCCGTCGATCCGGCCGATCGTGAAGCCGTCCAGCGCCGCCCGCAGCCCCGTGCCGGCCAGCGCGACCGACTGGTAAGTCTGGTCGAGCGTGAGCGCCAGCGTACCGCTGCCCTCCACCGACAGCTGCTGGAAGTTGCTGCGTGCACCGATGCCGGTGCGATCGCCGTCAAGCACCACGCGGTAAAGATTGGTGCCGCCGCCGCCGTCCACCACGCCACTGACCCGGCTGCCGGCGACTTCGGCAAAACTGTCGTTCCCCGCGCCCAGTCGCACCGCGCCTTCGATATGGCCGGCGTTGACGATGCTCACCCCGGCATCGCCGCCGGTGATCGTAGTAGCGCCCTGGGTGGCGAGCGCCTGCCCGGCCGCGACCGCCAGCGTGCCGCCATCGAGCGCGATGGTGTCGACGCCGAACCGGCCCGCGTAGATGCCGGTGCCGCTGCCGGTCTGCGTCAGGCTCGCGAAATGCGCGATCTGCGCCCCGTTTACCGTGGCGGTGCCGCCGGTCGCGTCGACACGGTAGCTGTTCACGCCGCTGCCGCCGTCGATCTGCCCGCTGACGCTGCCGCCGGCGCGCTGAACGAAGCGATCGTCGCCGCCACCGAGCACGACCGCGCCGGTGATGGTGCCGGCATTGTCGATCGTGTCCACCCCGTCGCCGAGCACGATCCCGCCGGTGATCGTGCCGGTGTTGACGATCCTGTTGTCGAACGCGTCGAAGGTTTGAATCGCGATGCCGGTCTTCGATCCTGTCGCGCTGATCGTGCCCGCGTTGGTCAGGTCGAGCGCGGTGTCCGCCACGACGACCGCATAGGCGCTCTGGCCGGTCGCGCTGATCGTGCCGCCCGCCGCGTTGGTGATCGTTCCCGACAGGCCGGTGCCGTCGACCAGCAAGCCGATCGCCGGTGGGGTGTACCGCGTAGGCTCACCCGTCCCCGTCGCGCTGATCGTGCCGCTGTTGGCGATCGTATAGGAGAGCGGCTGGATCGAATAGTAATCGGACAGCAACAGCCCGATCGCCTGCTGCCCGCTGGCGGCGGTGGTCTGCGACGACATAGTTCCGCTGTTGTCGACGCGGATGCTGCCGCCCGGGTCGCCGCCGGCATAGGAATAGCCGTCGACGATGATCGATGCGGCCGCGCCGCGATCGCTCGTGATCCTACCGCTGTTGGCGAAATCCACGCTCAACGCGTCGGCCGTACCGGTATCGAGCAGCGTCGCGAACAGGCCGCCATTGCTGATCCCGCCGGTATTGCGCGCCGAGATCGCACCGTCCGACACGAGGCTCACCGCCGGTTGCACGCCGTAATAGCCGTAAGGATAGGTCGGGCCATAGGATGCGAGCGCGGAGCCGGCGATCGTGCCGTCGTTGACGAAGCTCAGCGCGGGGCTGCCATATAGCGATACGGCCACATTATAGCTGTCGCTCACCGAGATCGCCCCGGTGTTGGTGAAGGATGCGGTGTCGGCGTCCACCCCGCCGCCCACGGTTGCGCTGTTCGACAGCGACGCGAGCGACGTATCGACGCTGGGCAGCGGGTTGAAGCCGCCGAGATAGTACGGCTGCCCGGTTGTCAACGCGCCGCTGATGTTGGCCTGATTGACGATAGCCCCGTCCCCGGCAACATACACATCGCCAGCGAACGTGTCGGATGCGGTGAGGGTGACGACCGTGTCCGCGCCCGCTGCCTGGACGAAGCGGCCGGTGAAATTGCGCAGTCCGCCCGACGTGAGATCGACCGTGCCGCTGCTCGTCAGGCTGCGACCATAGATGTTCGTGCCCGCTCCTCCATCGACGGTGCCCGACACGCCGAGCGTATCGCCGGTCTGCAAGAACAGGTCGTTGCCGTCGCCGAACAGCAGGTCGCCCGTGATCGTGCCGCCGTCGGCGACATAGGCGCTGCTGCCATAGGAACGCGTCGGCTGGCCGACGTAATAGGGCGTCAAATAGCCGAGATTGACGCTGCCGGTCACCGTACCCTGATTGACGAACGTGCTGGAGGACACCTGGACCGCGGTGCCGCCGGTGCCACCGATCGTCCCTGTCGCCGTGTTGGTGATCGCCCCGCTGCCGGTGATGGCGACGCCGCCGGTGCTTTCGAGACTGCCCGAGTTGAGGATCTGCCCGGAATAGGATGCGGACGCCGCGACACCGCCCACGCTGATCGTGCCGCGATTGTCGAGCGAGGTGACGCCCAGAACCCCCTGCGCGGTCGCGCCGCCGGCGACCTGGCGGATCGTTCCGGTATTAACGACATTGGTGCTGCCCGAGATGCCGGTGCCGCCGTCGAGCAGGATCGTGCCGCTGTTGGTGACGTTCGCACCGTACAGAATGGCGGCGGTGCTTCCGTACGTCTGCGCCTGCCGATCGGTCACGCTGATCGTGCCGGTGTTTGTGAAGGTGTCGTTCCCGCCGAGCGACACGGCGCCACCCGGGTAGGTGTTCGCCGTCCGCGTCACGCTCAGCGTGCCGGCGCTGGTGATGACGAGCGCGGTCGGCGTGTAAATGTTGCCGGCCGTATAGGCGAGCGAGGTCGATTGCACCGCGGGGGCGATGCTGGTCGCGATCGTCGCATCCAGCAGCACCGTGCCGACACCGGCGAACTGCAACGCCTGCGTGTTCGTGCTCTGACCGGTCAGGGTCAGCGTGGCGTTGTTCGCCAGCTCGTACCCGGGCGTCTGGAACGGCCCGACCGCGCCGAGCGTGGCCGACGCATCGGCGGACACGCGGTAGCGCAGCGACGCGCCCGCCCCGGCATTCACGGTGCCGGTGATGCCCGCGAAGGTGCCCGGCCCGGTGTTCACCAGATCGGTGACGAGCAGGCCGCCCGCGCCGAGCGTCAGGTCGCCGTTCAGGATGCCGCCGCTCTGCGCGATATAGCGCTGGCTGGCACCGCTGAAGGCGCTCGTGAAGATAACCGAGCCGTTGATCGTGCCGGCGTTCACCACCGTATTGTTGAAGGTGTTGGCGGTCATCGCCGTTCCGCCGTTGCCGACGACACCGGTGGCGGTGTTGATGAGCGAGCCGTATGCATCGACGACGACGGCGGTGCCGTTCGCATCGGTGGCGAGGATCGTGCCGCTGTTGGTAAGAACGATGGAGGTCTCGGTGCCTACGGTGGCACCGACGATGCGCCCGGTGTTCGTCGCCCGATATCCGACACTGCCGCTGAGCGTCACGCCGATGCCGCCGGTCGACGTGATCGTGCCGGTGTTGGTCAGTTCGCTACCGAACGCGTCGACTGCCGTGCCGGTGGCGGTGATCGTGCCGCGATTGACGATCGCGCCGTTGACCCCCGCCTGGACGCCGTTGCCGACCACGCTGATCGTGCCGGTGTTGACGATCGTCGGCGTATAAAAGAGTGCGAGCGCATAGGCCGACTCGCTGGCAGCCGCCGTGATGCTGCCGGTGTTGGTGAATGATCGAACGCCGTCGCCCAGAGTATCGGAGAACGCCTGCCCGGTGAACGCAAGCGCGCCGGTGTTGACGAGCGCGCCGCCGCCGGAAAGCGCGATCGTGCCCGGCGCCGCGAACCCGGGAGCGAGCGTGACGGTGGCGCCGTAGGTCGTCGCGATGCCGAGCTTCTGGAAGCCCGCGAGCATCGTGATCGGTGAGGAAAGCGTGGTGTCGCTGTCGATCGCGAACCGTTCGGTGTTGGTGCCGCCGCCAGCGTCGATCGTGCCGGTCACGCCGGTCGTCGGGGTGGCGGTACCGGTGTAGCGGATGATGAGCGTGTCGTCCCCGGCACCGAACAGAACGGAACCGTTGATGTGGCCGGCGGTCGAATCGACGAAGCTGGCGCCGTCGCCGGTCGTGACGTCGCCGTTGATCGTGCCCATATTGATCAGGCTGAGCGCGCCCACGTTGGCGATCGCGGTCGCGCCTGCCGTGCCGATGACGCCGCCGGTCTGGTTCTTGATGGCATAGGCATAAAAATAGGCCGGCTGGTTGGCGGCGATCGCAGCGCCGGTGCCCGCGTTGACGATGGTTCCGCTGTTCACCAGCGGGTTGTTGTTCGAACCGAGGATCACGGCCGCCGTCGAATTCGACTGGATCGTGCCCGTGTTGGTCCAGGTGCCCGAGACATAGCTGGCAGCGGCGTTGCCGATGGTGAGCGCGCTCGCGCTGCCGCCGTCGATCAGGCCCGCGTTGTCGAGCGTGCCGATCGGCCCGACGACGCTGCCCGTAATCGTGCCCTGCGCGCGATTGACGAGGCTGCTGATCGTCGAGAACGTCGTCGGATAGCCGTAAGGCGCACCCGTCACATCGCCGCTGATGGCAACGCCGCCCGTGCCGGTGAGCGTTCCCGCATTGTCGATCGTCAGCGAGGTCGAACCGGTCGTATTGCCCGCGCTCTGCCCCATCGTAATCGCGGTGGCGCCCGATACGACCGCGTTCGGCGCGACGGTCAGCGACAAGGACGTGCCGCCGCCCGGATACGCGCTCTGACCAGACAGCAGGCTGATGCCGCTGTAGGCGCCGCCCGTGATCTGCCCGTTCACCACGACCGTGGCGGACGTGTAGTACGGGATGTCGGCGATATCGACCGTCACCGCCGGTGTCGTCGCGCCTGCCACGGTGGCGCCGGTCGCGATGCTCAGCGTGGTGCCGGCGGTGGTGATGCGAATGCCGTCGGCATCGTTGCCCGTGCAGATGGTGGTGGCGTTCGCCACCGTCGGGTCCGGCGCGCATTGCGCATGTGCGACACCGGGCAGGTTGAGTATCAGCGCGAGGGAGCTTGTGCCGACTGCGAGCGAAAGACGACGCCGCAACAGAATGCGCGTGAAACCAGCCATGATGACATCCCCCCCCCCCCGGAAGCGATGCCCCCACCGCTTCGACTTACTTCGTAAGCATCCGTCCTAGCGGTCTTTTCCGGGCTGGGAAGATCAATAATGTCGGTCCGCCCGGGCGCGGCTACTGCCGTCGTTCGCGCGCATCAATGAACATGCATCAGCCACGCGGGCGCGGTGCCAAAGCCCCCTCACCGCTCCACGGAGAGCGTCACCGGTCCGATCAGCCCGGACGGACGCAGCGGCGCATCGGGGCGGTAGGTCGGCGCGGCGGTGAACGTGACTTTCTTCGCGCCCGGCTGCTGATCGCCGATCAGCCGGTTGACCCACAGATTGGCGACGCGCACCTCGATCGTATTGCTCCCGGCGTGCGCGAAGCGGCCGATATCGAGCCGGTAGGGCGCGAACCACGTCGTCCCCGCAAGCTGGCCGTTGATGCGGACCTCCGCCACGTCGCCGATCCGGCCGAGATCGAGCCACAGCGGCGCGCCCGGCCTGGCCTGTTTGGGCAAGGCGAAGCGGCTGGCGTAGCGCGCGACCCCGGAGAAGTAGCGCACGCCCGCATCCTTGCTCTGGTCGAGCGGCTGGAGCGTCGGCATCGTCGTGCCCGCCGGCGCGCCGCGACCGGGCTGGAAGCTGACCGTCCACGGCGCGCTCAGCGTGGCGAGCGTTACCGACGTTCTGGGCGCGACCGCCCGCGCAGGCGCGCTCGCCGGGGTGCGGAACAGCACGAAGAACGCGTCCTCCGGCCCGATATCGAGCGGGACGACGGTCTCCTCGCCCTCGGTGCGATACGAAACCGGCGCGGCAGTGCCGTCGATCGCGCGCCAGATCTCGGGCTGCTTGCCGCTGACACGGAAACGCGCCTCGATATGCTGGGGCGTGCGGGTCGCATGGCGGACGAAATAGAGGTCGCCATCCGGCAAGGCGCGGTGGAGGAAGCTGTAATCGGCAGGCGTGCCGCCGGTGACGCTGAAATCGGGAGCGACGCCGATCTTCGCCAGCGCCGCCTCCGGGTCGGTGCCGGCGATCACATGCGGGCTGCTCCACACCTGCCTGGCAAGCGCGGCGAAGGCAGCGGGATCGTCGCCCAGCGCCGGGCTGCGCACCGGGGCCATGCCGATCACCGTCGCCCCCTGTTCGACCAGCGCGGCGATGCGGCGCAGCACCGCCATGCTCATCACCCGGCTCGATCCGCCGAGGTACAACGCCTTGTAACGGGCACCGCCCGGCGCGACGAGATCACCGCCCGCGACGCTCAGGCGGTTGGCGAGGATGTCGGCATTGACGAAATCATAGCCGTAGCGCGTCGGGATGCCGGCGGGGACGCCGTGCTCGAACAAGGCGGTGATTGGAGCATCCTCGCCGGAGAACCACGCCAGATCGGCATGGTCGCGCCCCTGCTGGAGCAGGAACCCGGTGCGCGCGATGTAATCGACCCACGGCCTGGCCATCTCCGCCCAACTATCGTGGCGGTTGAAATACTGGCCGAAGATCATCAGGCTGAGCCCCGGCAGCTTGTCGTCGCCGGGCGAATGGACCGAGGTGTGGACGATCGGTCGGTTGACGCCGGAAACGAACTCCAGATCGATGATGTGTTTGAGGTCGGCGGGCGCGAACGCCCAAGGCGCGAACGCCGACGTCATGCTTTCGGCCGAGACGATGTTCTGGCCGTAGAGATGCGCGACCGATGCCGCGCCCTTGAGATCGCCGAGCAGGGTCGGGCGCGGTGCGCCGCCGTGGTTGAACGCCCACATCGCCGCCATCGGCACGTCGGTATGCGCGCGCATCGCCAGATCGTCGCCAAGCGTTGGGCGGCCGTTCTCGAGCGCTTCGCCATAGACGGTGAGGCCGTGTTCGTGCGCGACCTGCGCCACCGTCGCGTAATGCGCGTCCGCCAGCAGATCGGCGAGCGTCGCGCGGTAATCGTGCAGGAACGCATCGCTGCGCGCGGGCGAGCCGATCACCGCGCCGGTCAGCGCCGGCAGGAACGGCGTCGGATCATAGCCGCGCCGCGCCTTGAACGCGGCGACGATGCCGGGCGTCCAGTTCGACGGGCCGACCTCGATACTGTCGTTGACGATCGCGCGGATGCCCTTCTTGCCGATCCACTCCGCGCCGACCGCTTGCGTGTACTGGCCGAGATAGGTCTCCACGTAGCGGCGCACCGCCGCCGCATCGTATTTGTCGACCTCCAGCCCGGTCGCCTCGGGCGTGGCGGGGTGATTGGTCGTGCCGGTCAGCGCATAGCCGAGCCGCACGATCCGCCAGTCGCCGCCCTTGGGCGCGGTCCAGTCGAGCGTGCCGTCCGCGCGCAATCGTGAGGTGAGGTCGATCACGCGTGCCGGGTCGATGGCGGGCGCCGAGGGGGCGTTGCCTTCCAGCGCGTTGTAATCGGGCACGATCGCAAAGCCGGCCTTGACCTCGAACCGGTCGACCTTCGCCTCGCCGGACAGGCGGAAATCGCCGATCGCGAGCGTTTTGCTTTCGGCCCGCGCGAACACGTCGATGGTGATCGCGCCGGGCGCGCCATCGCCGAGACCGGGCGGCGTGGCGGTCTCGTTCGCGTTCAGCACCAGCCGGAAGCGGCGCGCGGTGACGGGGGCGAACGCGATGGTGGTCGCCGCCTCGGTCAGCGGCAGGCGGCCGATCGGTCGCCACCCCGCCGCCGTTTCCGCTTCCAGCGTCGGCAGATAGGCGGGATCGCCGAAGGGCGGGCGCGCATGCGGCACGAACAGCGTGGCCGACCGCACCGTCACCGGCTTGCCGTAATCGAGCAGCAGCGCGCCGGGGTGCGCGGCGTCACCCTTGGCGATCGCCGCCGTGCTTTGCAGATCGTCGTCGGCAAGCGGCGCTAGCGCGACAGCCGAACCGTCGGCCTGGGTGGCGCGCGGCTGCGGCAGCGGCACGGGGGCGACGGGATAGGCCAGCACCATCGCATCGGCGTAGAAATTTGGGGTGGCGGCGGCAGGCGCGCCGTTGCCGAGCGGATCGTCGAACGCGGCGCTCTGGAAGGGGCCGGTGGTGCCGGGCGGCGCGGGCAGCTTGCCGGCCCGCGCCCCGCCGCGCAGATCGGCCTGCGCCCAGACGAGCTTCTTCATGCCGTCGGCTGGCTTCACCCACGGGCCGCCGGTCTCGCTCCAGCCGGGCGAGGCGGCGATGGCAAATTCCAGTCCCTTCGCATCCGCCACCTGCACCGCATGGCGGAAGGCATCCCGCCACGGCGGCGTCATATAGACGAGCCGCTGATCGACGATCTGCGGCGTCTGGAGGCTCGCGTCGAAATTCTGGACGCCGCCGATCCCCATCCGCTCCATCCAGTCGAGATCCTTGTCGATCCCGTCCTTGCTGATGTTGCCGTTGAGCCAGTGCCACCACACGCGCGGCCGCGCCGATTGCGGCGGGTTGCGGAACCCCTCGGCAAGATCGTCGGCGCGCGCGGCGGTCGTGAAAATCGTGCAGGCGAGCAGGGTGGCGAGGCGAAAGCGGGGGCGAAGACGGATCATCGGGCAATCCTCATGGTCATGCGGCGCAGCACCAGGGTCGTGACGTTCGCACCGAGCGCACCGCCGTACAGCATCTTGAGGGCGAGCGCGGTGCCCCACGCGATCGCAGGCAAGGCGGCCGCGCTCGCCAGCGCGGCCAGCACGCCGCCCAGCGCCGCGCCGCCCAGCGCGCAGACGGCGGCGCGCAGCAGCACCGGCCGCACCGCACCGCCCAGCTTCGCGCGCGCGACGAGCGCGGGCACCAGCGCGCTCATCAGCGTGACCGCGATGCTTTGCGGTACGAAGTCGATCGCGAGCCGGTCGGGCATCCCCCAGGCGAGCGGATGCGCCGCCACCCCGAAGATGCCGAGGAAAAAGGCAAGGCTCAGCGCGGCGTTGATGCCGAAGCTGATCGCCGCCTCACGCCGGATCGAGATCATTTCACCGCCCCTGCGGTAAGGCCGCGCATCTGCATCCACGCGTAGAATTCGAGCATCAACAGCGTGGTCGTCGTACCGGGCTTGCCCATGCCGAAACCGTGATCGCCACGTTCATAGGCATGGAACTCGACCGGCACGTGCGCTGCCCGCCACGCCTCGATGATCGCATAGGAATGGTGCGAGAACAGGCTGTCGTCGTTGGCGATCGCAGCGAACATCGGCGGCGCGTCGTCGGGCACGTCGCGGGCGAGCAGCGGGCCGTAGATATAGCCGATGAAGTTCGGGCGGTCCGCGCCCTTCCCCTCCAGCGCCGCGTTCATCGTCGTCATCGCGCCGGCCGAAAAGCCGATCATGCCGACCCGCGCCGGATCGACGTGCCATCTGGCCGCGCCCGCCCGCACCATCTTCAGCGCGGCGAGCGCATCGAGCGTGGCGCGCGGCTCGCTGATCGCAGGTGCGGCGTCGGGATCGCGGAGCGACGCGGCGACGCGCCTGCCCATATAGGCGAACGCCTCCGCATCGGCAGCCGGCGTCGGGTTGAGCCGGTATTTCAGCACGAACGCGGCGATGCCGTGATCGGCGAGCCAATGCGCGACGTTCCATCCTTCGTGATCCATCGCCAGCATCATGAACGCGCCGCCGGGCGCGACGATCACCGCCGCGCCGGTCGCCTTGGCCGGATCGGGCAGCACGGGGGTGATGCTCGGCACGGTCACGTTGCGCACGGCGAGATCGCCCTCGAAGCGCACCCATTGCTCTGTGGATTTCGACGGCTTGGCGCCCGGATAAAGCGGGATCGCACCGGGCTCGGCCGGGGCCTGCGCGGGCACCGGGGTCGGCATCTGCGCGGCGGCCGGCGCGGCGAGCAGCAGCGCGGCGACTGTGGCGAGGGCGCGGATCACGCCCGCACTCACGACAGCGCGTTCCGGCGGGCGATCGCACCATAGATCGCCGCGCTCGGCTTGGGCGTGCGGGCGAAGGTGGTGCGATCGACGCTGCACAGGCCGAGTTGCGGCTTGTAGCCGAAGATCCATTCGAAATTGTCGATCAGCGACCAATGGCAATAGCCGAGCACCGGCACGCCGTCGTCGATCGCTGCTTTCAGCCCGGCGAGCGACGCCGGGATGAACGCGGCGCGGATCGTATCGTCGCTGGTGCCGACGCCGTGTTCGGAGACCAGGATCGGCACTCCGGTCGCGGCATGCGCATACCGCACCGATCCGCCGAGCGAGGGCGCCCACACCTCGACGCCGGCCCAGTTCACCACCGAACCCGCCGGCGGCGGCAAGCGCCCCTTGTCGCCCCACAACGCCCGCTCGTAATTCTGCACGCCCATGAAATCGTCGTGCCTGGCGACGTCGAGCCACGCGCCGTACAGGTCGTGCCGCATCCGGTCGCGCACCGAATTCCTGCCGACCGCCTCGTCATCGAACATCGACAGCGAGAAGCCGACCGGCAGATCGGGCCGCACTGCCTTGATCGCCGCCTTGCCCGCGGCATGGGCGGCAAGCAGCCCCTTTTGCAGCGCGGGCAGATCGTCCAGCCCGGCGACGTTCGCGCAGACGAACTTCGCCACGCCGAGCCGCTTCGCCGCCGTCTCGACCGTCAGCTTCTGAATGTCCCACACCGGCTGCGGCAGCATCGTTTTGAGCAGCAGCAGGATGTTGGGTTCGTTGAAGGTGATCGCGCTGGCGATGCCCTGCCCGAACGCGCGTGTCGCGCGATCGCAGAAGCGCGCGAACAGCGTGGCCGATTCGGGGTTGGTCCACCCGCCTTGCGCGCTGAACCAGCGCGGCGCGGTGAAGTGGCTGTAGGTGACGACCGGCGCGAGGCCCCGAGCATGACACCCCTCGATGATCGCCTTGTAATGGTCGAGCATCGCGCGCGAGAACTGGCCCTTCTCCGGCTCGATCCGCGCCCATTCGATGCCGAAGCGATAGGCGTTGAGCCCGATCGCCTTGGCAAGATCGAGATCGGTCGCCCACAGTTCGAGACTGTTGCAGGCGTCGCCCGAGGGTTCCTTGAAGATGGTCGGCTGCTGGTTCTCGATATACCACAGGTCGCTGGCGATGTTGTTGCCCTCGATCTGATGCGGCGCGGTCGATGCGCCCCACAGGAAGCCCTTGGGGAAGGCCGGGCTGGTCGCCCGCTTGCCCGCGCCGAACGCTGGCCCGGCGATCAGGCTTGCGCCGGCGGCGGCGCCGGTGGCCAGTAACGTCCTGCGATCCAGCATCATCTTTCTCCCGTGATTATCGTGTGGTGTCGTGCACGAAGGCGCAGATCGCCTCGGCCAGCCGCGTGTCGGCGGTGCCGAGGTGCATCGTCATCGAATAATGGTTGTGGCCCGTCTGGATCAGCGCCGCCGGCATCGCGCCGTGCCGCGCCAGCCGATCCTGGAGCAGCCCGAGGAACTCCGCCTGGAAACGCGGCGGGTCGTATTCGGCGCAGGCGACGAGCAGCGGCAGCGCGGTCGTGGCGACCGCCTCCAGCGGCATGCGCTCTGGGTAGAGCGCGGCGTCGCCGTAATAGAGTTCGTCGCGCGGATCGAGCGGGGTGTAGCCGTACAGCCCGGACAGCAACACCGCGCCGCGCACGTCACGCCGCGCGGCCTCCTCGCCGACCAGCCGGAGCCAGCCGGCGACATGCACCGCACCCGCCGAGGTGCCGACCAGCACGATGCGGGCCGGATCGCCGCCATGCTTGGCGACGTTGCCGCGTAGCCACGTCACCGCCGCCGCGACATCCTCGGCGCCCGCCGGCCATGTCTCGTCGGGCGCGAGTCGGTAGTTGATGACGGCGCCGACCATCCCCGCCGCCGCCGCCATCCGGCCGACATTGGCGTTGGGCCACACATCCGCACCGCCCTTGTCGCCCTTGAGGAAGCCGCCACCATGGACGAACACCAGCACCGGCGCGTCGCTCACGCCCCCCGGCGCATAGAGATCGAGCCGGTGGCGCGGGTGATCGCCATACGCCACATCGACGGCGGTGGCGGGCCACGCCGCCGCCAGCGCCTGCTGCTCGCCATCGTACAGCGCGCGCACCGCGCCGAGCACGTCCGGCCCGAGCGCGCGGCCGAGGTCTGCGATGCTGCCGGACGTATCCATCACCCGCTCTCTCAGAACTTGGCGTCGAGGCTCAGGCCGATCTGCCGGAACGACTGCGCGCCGTAGATCGCGCCGACATTGGCCGTGCCGTTATACGGAAAATCGCTCTGCATGATCTGCGGTTCGTGGACGTTGAGCAGATTGCGGCCGAAGATCGCGATCTGATAGCGGTCGTCTTCGGTGCGCAGGCCGATCCGGCCGCCGACCATCCAGTGCGGGCGGAAGGTCGTGTCGGTGCGCGAGTTCGCCTCGTACCGCACGCGCGACTTCCACACCGTATCGGCGGCGAGGAAGCCCTTGAAGCTGTTGCCGATCTGATGCGTGTATTCGCCCGACAGCGTGAACTTGTACTCGGGCGCATAGGCAAGCTGGGTGCCGCCGATGTTGGTGCCGTCGGTGCCGACGAAGCCCTTCGGGTACGTCGCCTTGGCCCAGATGAAGCCGGTGTTGAGCGACAGGTTCGGCGAGATGTTGCCGAAGAAGTTGATCTCCGCACCGCGCGATTTCACGCCGTTGACGTTAGTCTGATCGCACGAGATGATGGAGTTCCTGTCCACCGTGCACTGCTGCGCCTGGAAGTTCTGGATCTTGGTGTAGAACAGGCTGAGATCGGCGACCCAGCCGCCGAACAGCGTCGATTTCAGTCCGACTTCGTAGGAGGTCGGGATTTCGGGCAGCACGACATAGGGCGTCGCGGGCGCCGCCGGGGTGGCGATCTGCCCGCCCTTGAAGCCGCGCGAGTAGGTCGCATACGCCATCGTGCGGGCGTCGAGATCATATTGCGCGCCGAGCCGGTACGACACCTTCTGCACGTTCAGGCTGGTGCGCGTCGCCGCCACCGCGCCGTTCGCCGCCGCGTTCAGCGACAGCGTATCCTCGGTATAGCGACCGCCCGCGATCAGCCGGAGCTGCGGCGTCAGGTTGAACGTGCCCTGTCCGAACACCGCCGCGGACTCGTCGCGAATGTCATAGGCGGCGGTCGAGGTGCTGACGATCGGGATGGTGAGCCCGGGGAACGGCGACAGTGTCACGTTGGTCGTCTCGGGATCGCGCAACTGCTTGCCGTAGGAATAGAAGACGCCGGCGGTATATTCGAAGAACTGCTTGGCAGGCGAGCTGACGCGGAATTCCTGCGTGAACTGGCTGAAGCGGCGGTTGACCGCGCCGTTCGCCACCTGAAGCTCCAGCGGCGCGGCGCGGAACACGTCGGACGCGGCACCGAAGCCGACCTCGTTCGATTTGCGATAGGCGGTGATCGAGGTGAGCGTGAACGGATCGGCCTTGTAATCGAGCTGGAGCGAGCCGCCGTAATTTTCGAAATGTTCGTGGAAGGTGCGGTTCGAACAATAGCTGCGGTTGCCTTCCTCCGCGGTGACGCCGCACGAGGCGAGCCGCGCGGTGATGCCGACCGGGTCGGTGCCCGCGCCGCCAAGGAACGTGCCCGGGCCGCCCGCCTTGACGAAGGTGAAGAAGTCGCCGCCGTTATCGACCCGCGACTTGCTGTAATCGCCGATCAGGTTGACAGTGATGCGGTCGGTCGGCTCCCACAGCAGACGGCCGCGCAGGCCCCAGCGATCGGTGTCGTTGTAATCGCCGGTCAGCGCGTTGCGATCGACGCCCTGACGCAGGTTGGTGACGCCCGAAATGCGGATCGCCGCGTTCGAAGCAAGCGGCACGTTGACCAGACCCTGCACGACCTGGTTGCCGTATTTCGAGCCCGCCACGCCCGCACCGGACAGTTCGGTGCGTACGCGTGCGGAGAAGCCGGTGAAATCGGGCGCGTTGGTGGTGATGTTGATGACGCCCGCCGAGGTGGTGAGGCCGAACAACGTCCCCTGCGGGCCTTTGAGCACTTCGATCCGCGCCACATCGAACAGGTCGGAGATGTTGGCGTTGCCCTGGCTCACCTGATCGACGACGATGCCGACCGAGGCGACCGCGCCGGGCGAAAAGGTCTGCGTGCCGATGCCGCGGATCGCGCCGCCGCCGCCGGTGTTCTGCCCCGGCGCCTGCTGCACCTCGAGGCTGGGCGCGATGCGGGCGAGATCGTTGACGGTGTTGACCTGCTGCCGCTCGAGCTGCGCCTGGCTGGCAACGGTGATCGAGATCGGCACCTCCGTCACACGCTCGGCACGGCGCTGCGCGGTGACGATGATGTCGTTCATCGCCGGCTCGTCGGGCGTGCCCTGCGTGGCGGCGGGCGTCGGAGCGGTCTGACCGGCGGCAGCGTCCGCCGTTTGCGCAAAGGCGGGCGCGGCGATGGCGAGTGCGCTGACACTCGCCAGCACGGCGGCGGTGCGGGTGATGGTGTTCATGTTGTCCTCTCCTCGAATCTGTTTTGTTATTGTTCGTCGATGATGCGGTTGGTGAGCGTTCCGACGGTGCCGATGTCGACCTCGACCCTGTCGCCCGCCTTCATGTACAGCGGGGGGCTTCGCTTATCGCCCACTCCGCCCGGCGTGCCGGTGGCGATGATGTCGCCGGGGCTGAGCGGGGTGAAGGCGCTGATATATTCGATCACGGTCGGGATATCCCAGATCATGTCGCTGACCGGCTGGTCCTGCACGACCGCGCCGTTGAGCCGGGTGGTGACGCGCAGGCCCGCGAGGTCGATCTCGTCGGGCGTCACCAGCGCGGGGCCGAAGCCGCCGGTGCCGGGAAAGGTCTTGCCCGGCGTGAACTGGATGTTGTGGCGCTGCCAGTCGCGCGCCGAGCCGTCGTTGAACGCGGCGTAGCCGGCGACGTGGCGCATCGCCTCGTCACGCGTGACCTTGTGCGCGGGCGTGCCGATGATGACGGCGAGTTCGCCCTCATAGTCGAACCGTTCGGTGACGGCGGGCTTCACCATCGGCTGGCCATCGGCGACCAGGCTGTCGGCATAGCGCACGAAGATCGCCGGGTGCGCCTTCTGCTCGCGGCCGGTTTCCTTGACATGCTCGGCATAGTTGAGGCCGACGCACAGGATCTTGGCGGGATCGGGGATCACCGGCAGCAGCACCACGTCGGCGCGCGCGTAGGTCTCGCCATCGGCCAGCCCGGCGAGGCCGTCGGCGGCGAGCGCGGCCTTGAGGCTGGGGGTATCGCGGGTCGCGAGCTGGACGATGGTCTCGCCCTCGATCCGGCCGAAGCTGGGGGTGCCGTCGGGGCGGCGGAAGCTGACGTAGCGCATCAGGCGGGTTCCTCTTGGGTCGTGTCGAGCGGCTGGGCCTGCCAGTCGCGGCGGTGGCGGAATTTCTCTTCGGCGGCGCGCAAGCCGGCATTGTCCTTGTCGGACATGCCCCATTGGTCGATGCGCTTCTCGGGCCAGGTCCAGTCCTCGGGGGAGCCGGCCCGATAGTCCTCGGGCACCTTCTCGACCGCGGTGGAGAATTCGATGACGGGGCCGAACGGCGCGATGAAATAGGCGAACACGTTGGCACCGGGGCCGTGACGGCCCGGCCCCCAGGCGGGGGCCATATCCTGATCGCGCAACCGGCCGATGCCGCGCATCACCGCATCGAGATCGGCCATCTCGAAGGCGATGTGGTTGAGCGAGGAGATGCCGGCGCGCGCGAAGGCGGTGGAGTGGTGCGATTCGTTGCAGCGCACGAACACCATGCCCTTGGTCCGGTCCGACACGCGGAAACCCAGCGCCTGCTCGACCAGGGTGCCGGTCGCCTCGGCATCGGTCGCGTTGAACACGACGTGGGTGAGCTTGACCGGCAGGTCGTGGCCTTCGATCGGCGCGACCTCTGCGGCATCGACGAGGAAGCGCAGCAATTCGCCCTCGGCCAGTTCGACGACGATGCCATGCCCGCCGCCCGGATCGTTCGAGACGACCGGCGCGGCGGGGAGGCCGGCCGCGCCCACGCTGCGCTTGAGCTGTTCGAGCCGTTCGGCCGTGCAGGTGAAGGTGGTCGAGCGGACGTAGGGCTCGGCCGCTTCCTCCAGCGCGACGAGGTACGGGAAACGGCCCGATCCGCGCAGATAATGGGTTTGCCCGCGCACCTCGGCGGGCGCCATGCCCCAGATGTCGGTGAGGAACGCCGCCGCCTCCGCCGCGTGCGGCAGCGCCAGTTCGATGCTGCGTAACTTCATGATGTCGCTCCGTGGAAAAGTCCGGCGGCGGCGATGCCGGCATGCGCGCACGCCTCGTCGCAATCGCCGGTGTCGCCGCTGATGCCGACCGCGCCGATCAGCGTGCCCGCCGCGTCGCGCATCAGCACGCCGCCGGGCGAAAACGCGATGCGCCCGTCGACCGCCGCCGCGACGCTTTGGAAGAACATCGGGTTGCCCGCGGCGCGCCTGGCGATCTCGCGCGTGTCCACGCCCATGCCGAGCGCCCCGGCTGCCTTGGCGCGCGCGATGTCGAAGCGGAACAGGCTCGCGCCGTCTTCGCGCGCGAAGGCGACTGGGTGTGCGCCCGCGTCGAGCACCATCACCGCAAGCGGCTGCGCCCCGGCGGCGCGGGCATGGGCGAGCGCGCCCTCGATGATCGAACGGGCCTGATCGAGCGTCATGCCGCAGCCTCCTCGCGGGCGGGAACGCCGGCGATCAACGCGTCGCGCCGGGCGAGCAGATCGTCAGGCGCGCCGGTGCCGAACACATAATGATCGGGCCGCACCAGCACCGCGTCCACGCCGCGCGCGTCGAGCCACGCTGCGATCGCGCCGTCGTCGTCCAGCGTGTCGAGCCGGACCACCGCGACGTCCGGAGCTTGGACCGGCGTGCGCGTGAACAGCCGCCAGCCGCCGCCGGTGACGTCATCGAGCAACCGGCCGGCGACACGCGGCTGGATGAAGCGCTCGCCCGCGCCCGGCGTGTCGACCGCGACGATGCCGGTGGCGATCGGCGCGATCAGATCGGCGGCGGTGCCCTGCTGCACGATCGCGCGCATCCGCGCGTCGCGCTCGGCGGCGGCGTCCGGATCGAGCATGCAGATGTAGCGACCGGCCGCGACGGCGGCGGAGATCACCGCGCGGACATGCGGATCGCGCTCGGCCTGATAGCTGTCGAGCAGCGCGTCGGGCGCGGACCCGGCCAGCACCATCTCCAGCTTCCAGGCGAGATTGGCGACGTCGCGCAGGCCGTGGCACATGCCCTGCCCGAAGAACGGCGGCGTCTGGTGCGCGGCGTCGCCGGCGAGGAACACGCGGCGGTCACGCCATTGCTCGGCGATCAGCCCGTGGAAGCGATAGGTCGCCGCGCGCACGATGCGGTGCGGCACGCCGTCGAGATAGGGGGCGACCAGCGCCGCCACCGCCTCCGGCCGCATCATCGCCTGATCGTCCTCGCCCGGCAGCAGCATGAACTCCCAGCGGCGATGGTTGCCGCGCCCCGGCACGATCGTCGCCGGGCGCTTGGGGTCGCACATCATCACCGAAAGCTTCTGCAAATCCGCCGCCTGCGGCACGCCGTGCAGATCGGGAAAGCGCACCGCGCCGTCGACCTCGGCATCGACCACCAGCCACGGTTCCTCGAAGCCGAGATCGTCGAGCCGGATGCCGAGCGCTTTGCGCACCACGCTGCGTGCGCCGTCGCAGGCGATCACGTAGCGCGCCTGCACCGGATCGCCGTCGGACAGGTGCAGCGTAACGCCTGCGCCACCCTGCTCCAGCCGCTCGAACCCCGCGCCGAAGCGCAGCACGACATTCGGCAGGGCGTCTAGCGCGCGGCGGAGATGATCCTCCAGTTCGGGCTGGTAGAAGAAATAGTCGTTCGACCAGCTATACGGGCGCGGCCGGCCGACCGTGCCCATATAGCGGATCACGCCATGATCCGCGCCGATATGGAGGTGCCCCTCGGTATCGCGCATATCGTCGGCGAGCCGGTCGATCACGCGCGCAGACTGGAACAGCCGCATCATCTCGTGATCGAGATGGACCGCGCGCGGCAGCGGATAGGGCTGCGCCTCGCGCTCGATCACCACGACCGAGCGGCCGGTCTGGCCCAGGAGATTGGCCGCAAAGGCCCCCACCGGCCCGCAGCCGATGATCGCGACATCGAACATGGACGGACTTTCCGGACTAGGCGGCGACGGCGTGGGCGACGGGCGACTTGTGCATCCGCCCGGCCTGCATGATCATCACGATGCGGCTGGCATCCTGCAGGATCGCGACGTTCTCGGTCGGATCGCCGTCGATCAGCAGCAGGTCGGCAAGATAGCCCTCGCGTACCAGCCCGAGTTCTTCGCCCTGCCCCATCAACTGCCCGCCGAGCATCGTCGCCGCGCTCAGCGCCTCGGCGGGGGTGTAGCCGAAATAGTCGACGAAATGCTGGAGGTCGCGCGCGTTGCGGCCGTGCGGGTTGAACGGGAAGCCATAGTCGCCGCCGGGCAGCACGCGCACGCCGCGCCGCTTGAGTTCGGGCACGAGCACGCGTTCCAGATCGAGCCGCTGCACGCCGCTCGCCTTCATGTGGCTCATGTCGATGTGCGGCGGCGGGGTCGCCTCGATCGCTGCGACCGAGACGCCGGGGCCGGGCGCGTAGAAGATGCTGTCCTTGTGCGCCGCCATCAGCGCGATGCCAGCCTCGTCCGCGAACGAGCAATGGTAGAGGATGCGCGCACCCGCCGCGATCGCCATGCGAATGGCGGGCGTGGTGTAGGTGTGGGTGGCGATGTAGAGGCCCTTCTCACGCGCCGCTTCGCCCGCCGCCTGCATCTCCTCCTCGGTATAGAGAACCTGCTGTGCCGAACCCGGCTTGAGCGCGTCTTCGCCGGACACGATCAGCTTGAGCGACTTGACGCCCTCCGCCGCGCAATAGTCGACAAAGGCGCGCATCGCGTCCGAGCCGCGACCGTTGAACACGTCGCCGGTTTCGACGCCGTCCTCGCCTTCGGGGCTGCGTTCCAGCGTGGAGGGGATCAGGCGCGGCCCCGGCGTATCGCCCGCCTGGATCGCGCGCGCCAGCTCGGGCTCGATCCCGTCGCCGAGCGCGCCCGCCGAATATAGGCTGGTGAAGCCGTGATCGAGCAGCACGCGCGCGTTGCGCCACGCGGCGACCTTCAACTCCTCGGGCGGCAGGATGAACTGGTGGTAGATCTTCTCCACCGACGAACCCCAGGTGAGATGCGTGTGCGCATCGACCATGCCGGGCATCAGCGTGCCGCCGTGGCCGTCGATCACCACATCGGCATCGGGCATCGGCGCGTCGGCGGGGAGGATGGCGGCGATCCGCTCGCCCTCGATCAGCACTGCGCCGGGTGCGGACGGTGCGCCGGTGCCATCAAAAATACGGACGTTGTGAATATACTGCCGCGTCACGGCTGCTCTCCCGAACTCTTATGCTCAGGACTATGCGGCAAGCCGCTCCATAAGAAAAATAATGTTTTCCGATGCTGTCATAGGTTCACCCTATGGTTCAGCACCGCGAGCAACTCCTGCGCCAGCCGCGATGTTCGTCCGCCCACCAGCCGCCTGACGCCGACGTTGCGCGGGAATACCGCCTCGCGGATGGTGATCGCGCGCAGCACGCCGATCGACAGTTCGGCCGAGATCACCTTCATCGGCAGGATCGTCATGCGCGCGCCGCCGCGCACGATCGCCTTGGTGGCGAGCAGCGAGTCGCAGCGGATCGCGTCGCGCGGCACCGGCACGTCCGCCCCTAGGAACAGCGCGTCGATCTGGCGGCGGAACGCGCCGCGCGCCTCGGGCAGCACCCACTGCTTGGCGGCGACGCTCTCCAGCGACACTTCGGAGGGAAGATGGTCGTTGCGCGGGCCGACCACCAGCGCGAACGGATCCTGCGAGAGCGTGATCTCCTCGATGCCCTCCGCCGGCTCCTCGATGCCGGTGGTGACGAAGGCGAGTTCGATCTCGCCCCGGCGCAGCATCTCGATCAGTTCGGCGTCGGAGCGCTCGATGACATGCAGGCTGAACCGTCCGACCCGCCCCTCCAGCCGCCGCACCGCATCGGGCAGCAGGCTGACCAGCGCGCCGGGCGTTCCGCCGACGCGCAACGGGCCGATCATGTCGTCGCGGATCAGCCGGATCTCCTCCTCGGCATCGCGCAGCAGCCCGTCGATCGCCTCGGCACGGCGCAATAGCACTTCGCCCTCGGGCGTGAGCACGATGCCGGCGCGCGACCGCTCGAACAGGCTCGATCCGATCACGGCCTCCAGATTGGAGATCGTGTTCGACACCGAGGGCTGCGAGATGTTGAGCAGCCGCGCGCCGCCGCTGATCGAATTGGCGCGGCATACCGCGAGAAACACCTTCAGCGCACGCGGGTCGATCATCGGGAGCGTTCCTGATGCGGAATGATGACCGAGCAAAGCGCGCCGGTGGGCGACGCTGTCAACCCCGTCACCCGAACCGCGCTCAGGCCGCAGTCCGCAGCGTCTCGCCCTGCGCGGCGGTGAGCAGCCGCCGCTCGATCCCGCGCAGCCGCGTGGTGTTGGCGATCTTGTCCCCGGTCAGATCGGTCAGATAAAAGGTGTCGACTGCGCGCTCGCCATAGGTCGCGACATGCGCGGAGTGGATCGTCACCTTCGAATCGAACAGCGCATGGGCAAGCTGGTGGAGCAGCGCCGGCCGGTCGCGCGCGTTCACCTCGATCACGGTGAAGCGGTTGGACGCCTTGTTTTCGATCAGCACGTTGGGCGCGATCGGAAAGGCCGAGGCGCGCGGACGCGGCAGCGGCTTGGCCAGCAGCTTGTCGACCAGCCGCCCGCGCGCGGCGAGCGCATCCTCGATACCGCTGCGCAAGCGCCGAAGCTGCATCTCATCCTCGAACGGGCCGCCCATCGGATCCTGCACGACGAAATTGTCGAGCGCCATGCCGTCGCGCGTGGTGTGGATGCGCGCGTCGATGATGTTTCCGCCTGCCAGGCTGATCGCGCCGGCGATGCGATAGAACAGGCCGGGGTGGTCGGCGGCATAGACGGTGACGAGCGTCGCACCGCGCGCGGGATCGGGGCGGGTGTCGATCGAAAGCTGCGCGGCGCCGGCGCGGTCGACCAATTGCGCGTTCTGCGCCAGCACCTCCTCGGGCTCGGCGACCCAATAGGGATCGGGCATGCGCCTGAGCAAAGCCGCGAAGCGCGCATCGTCCCAGCCGAGTGCGGCACGCAAGGCGGCCTGCTTGGCGGCGATCCGCTCCTCGCGGCCCTTCTGCTTGTGCCCGAGCCGGAGCACCTCCTCCGCCGCCTCGTAGAGATCGGTGAGCAGCTGCCGCTTCCAGCTGTTCCACACACCGGGGCCGACCGCGCGAATATCCACCACCGTCAGCAGCAGCAGCAGCCGCAACCGCTCGGGGCTTTGCACCACCTCGGCGAAATCGAGGATCGTCTTGAAGTCGGACAGGTCGCGCTTGAACGCGGTGGCGCTCATCAGCAGATGCTGGCGCACCAGCCACGCCACCGTCTCGGTCTCCGCCTCGGTGAGGCCGAAGCGTGGGCACAGCCGGTGCGCGACCTCCGCACCCAGCACCGAATGGTCGCCGCCGCGCCCCTTGGCGATGTCGTGGAGCAGCACCGCGACGTACAGCGCGCGCCGCGACACGATCTGTCCGAACACCGCGCTGGCGAGCGGATGATCCTCGTCGAGGCCCTTGTTTTCGATTTTGGCGAGCAGCCCGATCGCCCGGATGGTGTGTTCGTCCACCGTATAATGGTGGTACATGTCGAACTGCATCTGCGCGACGACGCGACCGAAATCGGGAATGAAGCGGCCGAACACACCCGCCTCGTTCATCCAGCGCAGCACCGTCTCGGGGTCGCGCGGGGAGGTCAGCACGTCGAGGAACAGCGCGTTGGCGCGCGGCTCCTGCCGGATATCGTCGGCGAGCTTGGCGTCGCGCGCGGCGGCGCGCATCGTCAGTGGATGGATTTCGAGGCCGTGCTGGTCGGCAAGCGCGAACAGCTCGATCAGCCGCACCGGATCGGCGCGAAAGAAATCGTCCTCGGGGATGGCGAGGCGACCGCGATCGATCCGGAAGCCGTGCAGTTTACGCGGCGCCTTGCGCCCCAGCATCGGCAGCCCGAAGCGCCGCCCGCGCGCCGCGAACTTCTCGTCGAGATGCGCGAGGAACACTCCGGTAAGGTCGCCCACGCGCTTCGCCTGGAGGAAGTAATATTGCATGAAGCGCTCGACCTTGGACTTGCCGGTCCGGTCGGCGAAACGCATCCGCCGCGCGATCTCGGCCTGAAGATCGAAGGTCAGCCGGTCCTCGGCGCGGCGGGCGATGCTGTGGAGATGGCAACGCACCGCCCACAGGAAATTCTCGGCGCGGTTGAACTGGCGATATTCGGCGCGGCTGAGCAGCCCGGCCTCGACCAGCTCGCCCGGCTCGGACACGTTGTAGGCGTATTTGCCGATCCAGAACAACGTGTGGAGATCGCGCAGCCCCCCCTTGGCCTCCTTGACGTTGGGCTCGACCACGTAGCGCGTGTCGCCCATGCGCTTGTGGCGAGTGTCGCGCTCGGCGAGCTTCTCGGTGATGAAGGTGCGCACCGTATCGGCCTGCACCTCGGCCTTGAAGCGGCGCGCCGCCTCGTCATACAGCGGCTGGTCGCCCCACACGTAGCGCGCTTCGAGCAATGCGGTGCGGATCGTGACGTCGCTCTTGGCCTGTCGCACCATCTCGTCGAGCGAACGGCTCGAATGGCCGACCTTGAGGCCGAGATCCCATAGCGCGTAGAGCATGGATTCGATAACCTGCTCGGCCCAGCTCGTCTGCTTCCAGGGGGTGAGGAAGCCGATATCGACATCCGAATAGGGCGCCATCTCGCCGCGACCGTACCCGCCGACCGCGATGATGGTCAGCCGCTCGGCAGCGGTCGGGTTGTGGACCGGATACAGCCGCTGCACGGTGAAATCGTACAGCAGGCGGATGAGCTGATCGACCAGGAACGCCTGCGCGGCGGCGATCTCCAGCCCGCGCGAGGGATGTTCGATCAGCCGCCGCGCGATCTCCTCACGGCCGGCGTCGAGCGCGGCCTTGAGGAGCGCGGTGGCCGCCATGCGGAGCGCGACCGTATCCTTCGCCTCCACCACCGCGAGCGCATCGGCGAGCGCGCGGCGATCGATGATCGCGCGACGCTGGGGTAGGGAATCAAAACGGCTGGGCATGACGCAGAGATAGTCGCGCTTCGCCCTGCCGTCATCCGCTTACGGAATCAGCCGCTGGCTGCGGAGCTCAGCGAACAGATCGGTGAAGGCGTCGTCGGTCGGCTGATACTCGGTGAAGCCGAGCCGGCGGCTTTTCGACATGTCGGTGACGACCTCGATCGGCCGGCCGAGATCGGCATCGGTGTGCCACGGCGAGGCGAGGCGGGAGAGATCGGGCTCGGCCAGTCCCTCGCGCGCCGCGATAGTGCGCCACAGATCGGCATCGTCCGCCATCTGGGTTTCGAGCGGCTGTACGGTGCCATCGAACGGCGCGGGTTCGAGCCCGAACCATGCGGCGATATGGCCCCACATCCAGCTCCAACGGAAGACGTCACCGTTGACGACGTTGAACGCCTCGTTCGCCGCCGCCGGCGTCTCGCTCGCCCACAGCAGATGCCGCGCGAGCAGGCGCGCGTCGGTCATGTCGGTCAGCCCGTTCCACTGTGCGGGCGAACCCGGAAAGCGGAACGGCCGCCCGGTCTCGCGGCACAGCGTCGCATAGACCGCGAGCGTCGTACCCATGTTCATCGCATTGCCGACCGCCTTGCCGATCACGGTGTGCGGGCGGTGCACGCTCCAGGTGAAGCCGTCGCGTGCGGCGGCGGCGAACAGCTCGTCCTCCTGCGCGTAATAGAAATTGTCGACGTCGAGCCGACCCTGTTCCTCGCGGAACGGTGTCTGCGGCAGCGTGCCTTTGCCGTACGCCTCGAACGGCCCGAGATAGTGTTTGAGCCCCGTCACCAAAGCGACGTGGCGCGGGGTGCGGCGCGAGCCGCGCAGGCCATCGAGCAGGTTGCGCACCATCGCCGAATTGACGCGGATGTTCTCGGCCTCGCTGTCCTGTCGCAGCCAGGTGGTGATGAACACCGCATCGACTTCAATCCCGGCAAGCGCACGCGCGGTCGCCTCGGCATCCTGGAGATCGGCGACGACCGGCGTGACGCCGGGCTGATCGCCGGGGCGACGCGCGAGGCCGTGGACCTGCCAGCCGCTCTTGCCGAGCAGCGCCGCCGTCGCACCGCCGACGATGCCGCTTGCGCCCACTACCAGTGCCGAATTGGCCATCCCGAAATCTCCGTACCGTGTCACACTCCAGCTAGGCACGCGGCGCGCCCGGTTCTAGACGGCACCTTTTGGGGACATAGGAACCATAAGGTGCCCAGCGACGATACCGACTGGCGCGAGGATTGCGCGCCGCGCCGCGTGCTCGACCTGTTCGCGACCAAGTGGACGAGCATGATCCTCCACGTCCTGCATGCGCGGCTCGACGGGGCGGCGCGCACCGGCGTGCTGCACCGGAGCATCCCCGGCATCTCCAAGAAGATGCTGACGCAGACCTTACGCGAGATGGAGGGCAGCGGCCTCGTCACGCGGCACGTGCAGGGGACGATTCCGCCGGCGGTCGAATACCGGCTGACCGCGCTGGGTACGCGCTTCGTCGAGCCGATCGAGCTGCTCTACGGCTGGGGCCGCGACAATGCCGACGCGCTCGACCAGCTTGGGGCGAGGCCTACATCGCGGCGAACGGTGGCGGGGGAGTAGCCCGGCCCCGCCCGGCCCCCACCGTTCGTGCCGAGTAGGGATCGAGTAGCCGAAGGCGTATCGAGAGCCCGTATCGACGCACAGGTTTCGCGCGGGCGCCTGCACCTCTTGGTACGCCGAAAGCGGCTACTCGGCAGCTACTCGGGACGAACGGGCCGGGGTCTTACAGCAGCCCCTTTAACCGGTAGAGCTGCTCCAGGGCCTCGCGCGGCGTCAGCGCATCGGCGTCGATGCCGGCAAGCGCATCGCGCAACGCATCGGTGGGTGGCGTTTCCTCCTCGCGCACCGCGGCGAACAGCGGCAGGTCGTCGAGCCCGGCCGCGATGCCACCGGTGCGGGCTTTCCCCGCCTCCAGCTTGGCAAGCACTGCCTTCGCCCGTGCCAGCGTGGCGGGCGAGAGCCCGGCGAGCCGCGCCACCGCCAGCCCGTAGCTGCGGTCGGCCGGCCCCTCGCTCACCTCATGCAGCAGGACGAGATCGCCCTTCCACTCGCGCGCGCGGACGTGGTGGAGCGACAGCGCGTCGCAGCGCTCCGCCAGCCGGGTCAGCTCGTGATAATGCGTGGCGAACAGGCAGCGGCAGCGATTGTCCTCGTGGATCGCCTCCACCACTGCCCAGGCGATCGCCAGCCCGTCATAGGTCGAGGTGCCGCGCCCGACCTCGTCGAGAATGACGAAGCTGCGCGGGGTCGCCTGCGCGAGGATCGCGGCGGTCTCGACCATCTCGACCATGAAGGTCGAGCGCCCGCGCGCGAGATTGTCCGAGGCGCCGACCCGGCTGAACAACCGGTCGACCAGCCCCAACGTCGCCGAGGTGGCGGGCACGTAGCTGCCGGCCTGCGCGAGCACCGCGATCAGCGCGTTCTGGCGCAGGAAGGTCGATTTGCCGCCCATGTTCGGCCCCGTCACGAGCCACAGCCGCGAGTCTTCCGACAAACGGCAGTCGTTGGCGACAAAGCGCTCGCCGCGCTTGGCGAGCGCATCCTCGACCACGGGATGCCGTCCGCCCTCGATGTCGAAACAGGCGTGATCGACCAGCGCGGGCCGCACCCAGCCGCCCTCGCACGCGCGCTCCGCCAGCCCGGCGGACGCATCGAGCCGGGCGAGCGCATCGGCGGTGGCGGCGATCGCCTCCCGCTTGGCCAGCGCGTGGTGGGTGAGGTCTTCGAGATGCGACGCCTCCGCCGCCAGCGCATGCGCACCAGCCTGCGACACTTTCACCGCGACCTCGTGCAGTTCGGGCGCGTTGAAGCGCACCACTCCGGCGAGCGTCTGGCGGTGGGTGAAGCCGCTGTCGGGCGTCATCAGCGCATCGGCGACGCGCGCGGCGACCTCGATATGATAGCCGAGCACGCCGTTATGTTTGATCTTGAGCGCGTTGATGCCGGTGCGGGTGCGATACTCCGCCTCCAGCGCGGCGATCGCCCGCCTGCCGCCCGCGCCCGCATCGCGCAGATCATCGAGCGCGGCGTCGTAGCCCGGCGCGATATAGCCGCCGTCCGATGCGTCGATCGGCGGGGCTGCGACCAGCGCGCGGGTGAACAGCTCGATCAGCGCGCCGTGCCCGCGCAGGCGCCGCGCGATGTCCGCCAGCAGCGTCGGCGGGCGCTCGATCTGCCCGAGCTTCTCGCCGAGCCGCCACGCGCCGTCGAGCCCGTCGCGAAGCTGGCCGAGATCGCGCGGGCTCCCCCGCCCCGCCGCGATCCGCCCGAGCGCGCGGCCGATATCGGGCAGCGCGCGCAGCGTCGCGCGCAACGACTCGCGCAAGCCCCCATCCTCGCAGAGCAGTTGCACGAGATCGAGCCGCGCCTCGATCTCCGCCTTGTCGACCAGCGGCGCGCCGAGATCGGCGGCGAGCGTGCGGGCGCCCGCGCCGGTCACGGTGCGATCGACCGCGTCGAGCAGACTGCCCTTGCGCTGCCCCGAGGTGGTGGCGGTGAGTTCGAGGCTCTCGCGCGTCGCCGCGTCGATCGCCATCGCCTGCGTGCTCTGGCGCAGCACCGGCGGGCGCAGGAAGGGCAGCGCGCCTTTGCCGTTGTGGTCGAGATAGGCGACCAGTCCGCCCGCCGCCGCCAGCGCAGCGCGTCCGAACTGGCCGAACCCGTCGAGCGTCGCCACGCCGTACAATTCGCGTAAGCGCGCCTCGCCGCGCGCGCTGTCGAAACCGGGCTTCGGGCGCAGTGACGTCGCCGCCTCGGCAAAGGCGCTGTCCTCGGCGGCGATCGTCTCGGCGGGACCCAGCCGGGCGAGTTCGGTGGCGAGGTTGGCGGCGCTCGTCTCGATCAGCTCGAACCGCCCGGTTGAAATGTCGGCGGCGGCCAGCGCGACGCCGCCGCCCGCCTCCCCGATCGCGACGCACCAGTTGGCGGCGCGCGCGTCCAGCAACGCCTCCTCGGTCAGCGTCCCCGCCGTCACCACGCGGATGATGCCACGCGCGACCAAAGCCTTGGAACCGCCGCGCTTCTTGGCCTCCGCGGGTGTCTCGGTCTGTTCGGCGATGGCGACGCGGTGCCCGGCCTTGATGAGCCGGGCGAGATAGCCCTCCGCCGAATGCACCGGCACGCCGCACATCGGGATCGCCACGCCGCCATGCTCGCCGCGCGCGGTAAGCGCAATGTCGAGGCAGGCGGCGGCGATTTTGGCGTCTTCGAAGAACATCTCGAAGAAATCGCCCATCCGGTAGAACAGCAGGCAATCCTGCGCCTCGGCCTTGAGGGCGAGATATTGCGCCATCATCGGCGTGGGGGCGGTATCGGTCACGCGGCGTTCGTTACCGTCTTCGCGGGCGAAACGGAACGCCCGTCGTGAAACGCCGATCCCCGGCCCTCGCCGGGGATCGGCGGCCGCCGCTCAGTGCTGCCCGTTCACCGCCGCGAACGCCTGGTCGTAGCGCCCCTCGCGCTCGGCGTTGCGCAGGAAGGCGACGCGCTGGACCGTGTTCTCCGGCCCGTTCGGGTTCGCCTCCAGCAGCGCGACCGTCTCGGCGATATATTCGTCGAGCGGCATCGAATTGGGGTTCTCCGCGTGGCCCGGCATCAGGTCGGTCGCGACCGCGGGCGGAGCGATCTCGATCACGTCGATGCCGGTGGCGCTGAGTTGCGCGCGCAGGCTCTGGCTCCAGCTATGGATCGCCGCCTTGGTCGCCGAATAGGTCGGCGTCGCGACGAGCGGCACAAAGGCAAGCCCCGACGAAACCGTCAGGATCGACGCCTTGGGCTGCGCGCGCAAATGCGGCAGCAGCGCCGCCGTCAGCCGGATCGGGCCGAGCAGGTTCGTCGCGATTGTCGCCTCGGCGGTGTCGAGCGCGAAGCCGTCGGCGAGCAGATCCTCAGCCTGCATGATGCCGGCATTGTGGATGACGACGTTGAGCGCGGGGTGCGCGGCGGTGATCGTTTGCGCGAACGGCGCGATCGCCGCTGGGTCGGCGACGTCGAGTTGCGCGACCGCGATGCCCGGCACTTCGGTGGCGAGCGCTTCGAGCGCGTCGAGCCGTCGTCCGGCGACGATCACATGGTTGCCGCGTTCGTGCAGGGCGATGGCCAGCGCGTGGCCGATGCCCGAGCCGCCGCCGGTGATGAGGATGGTGTTGCCGGTGATGTTCATGATGCGTCTCCCGTGGGTGGTGGACGCCATGTAGTCGATCGCGTACCTTCCGAAAGTAAGCACCGCAAAGTGCGGTACGTACCGAAAGGAAACCGTGGAGCCCCGCCCCTCCTATCCGCCGCTCGATCCGCGTGTCGAAGCGCTCGTCACCGAGGTGATCGGGCGCGTGGCCGACAAATGGACGATGATCGTGCTCGAGGCGCTGACCGAACATCCGGTGCTGCGCTTCACCGAACTCTCGCGCGAGGTCGCCGGGATCAGCCAGAAGATGCTCACCCAGACCTTGCGCGCGATGGAGCGCGACGGGCTGGTGATCCGCACCGTCCACCCGGTCATCCCGCCGCATGTCGAGTACCGGCTGACCGACCTCGGCTTCAGCCTCAGCGAGGCGTTTTGCGGCGTGTGGACATGGGCGGAGGCGAATATCGACCGCATCGATCGTGCGCGGCAAGATTTTGACACGCGCAAAATGGGATAGCAGCGTTCCCTTTCCCAAAGAGTGACATTAAGGCGGGGCGATCCGGAGAAGCCCACCATGTCGAACGAATCCAACGTCCAGTTTTCCGAACGTGAAGCGCTGCTGTTCCATTCCGAGGGACGGCCGGGCAAGATCGAGATCATCGCCTCCAAGCCGATGGCGACGCAGCGCGACCTCGCGCTCGCCTATTCGCCGGGCGTGGCGGTGCCGGTGCTGGCGATCGCGGCCGATCCGGCGACCGCTTATGATTATACCGCCAAGGGCAATCTCGTCGCGGTGATCTCGAACGGCACCGCGATCTTGGGGCTGGGCAATCTCGGCGCGCTCGCCTCCAAGCCGGTGATGGAGGGCAAGGCGGTGCTGTTCAAACGCTTCGCCGATGTCGATTCGATCGATCTCGAGCTGAAAACCGAGGACGTCGACCGCTTCATCGACGCGGTCGAGCTGATGGAGCCGAGCTTCGGTGGCATCAACCTTGAGGATATCAAGGCGCCCGAATGTTTCGTGATCGAGCAGACGCTGCGCGAGCGGATGAACATTCCGGTGTTCCACGACGATCAGCACGGCACCGCGATCATCGCTGCCGCCGGGCTCATCAACGCGCTGTTCCTTACCGGCCGGGACATCAAGACCACCCAGGTCGTCGTCAACGGTGCCGGTGCCGCCGCCATCGCCTGCGCCGCGCTCATCAAGGCGATGGGTCTGCCGAGCAATAATCTGCTGATGTGCGACCGCTCCGGCGTGATCTATCAGGGTCGCGAGAACGTGAACCAGTGGCAGTCGGCGCACGCCGCGCTCACCGAACGGCGTACGCTGGAAGACGCGCTCGACGGGGCGGACGTGTTCCTCGGCTTGTCGGCCGCCGGCGCGCTGCCCGCAGAATATCTGATGAAGATGGCGCCCAAGCCGATCATCTTTGCGATGGCCAATCCCGATCCCGAGATCACTCCGCCCGACGCCAAGCGCGCGCGGCCGGACGTCATCATCGCCACCGGCCGGTCGGACTATCCGAACCAGGTCAACAACGTGCTCGGCTTCCCGTTCATCTTCCGCGGCGCGCTGGACGTGCGCGCGACGACGATCAACGACGAGATGAAGGTCGCCGCAGCACAGGCGCTCGCCGCCCTCGCGCGCCAGCAGGTCGCGGAGGAAGTCGCGCAAGCCTACGGCGTGCAGCACCGCTTCGGCCCCGATTACATCATCCCCGCCCCGTTCGATCCGCGCCTGATGGAGATCGTGCCAGTCGCCGTCGCCAAGGCGGCGATGGACTCGGGCGTCGCGACCAAGCCGATCCTCGACCTCGAAGCCTATCGCCAGAGCCTGCGCGCGCGGCTCAACCCGACCACCTCGGTCCTGACGCTCGCCTATGAAGGTGCGCGCGCGCATCCCAAGCGCGTGCTGTTCGCGGAAGGCGAGGAGGAGACGGTGCTGCGCGCCGCGATCGCGTTCAAGGACGGCGGCTACGGCGTGCCGGTGCTGGTCGGCCGCGACGACGTGCCCGACCGGCTGCGCGCGCTGGGGGTGACAGACCCCGACGCGTACGAACTGCACAACAGCCGCAACTCGCCGCTGGTGCCGCGCATGGTCGATTTCCTCTACGCCCGCCTCCAGCGGCGCGGCTTCCTGCGCCGCGATTGCGAGCGGATGATCAACCAGGACCGCAACATCTTCGGCGCGGTGCTGCTCCAGCTCGGCGAGGCCGATGCGATGATCACCGGCACGACGCGCACTTACGCGCAGACGATGCGCGAGATCCGCCGCGTCATCGACTGCGAGGGCGGCCGCACCCCGTTCGGCATCCACCTGATGGTCGGCCAGACGCACACCGTGTTCCTTGCCGACACCACCGTCAACGAACGCCCGACCGCCGAACAGCTCGCCGACATCGCCGAGCAGACCGCCCTGGTCGCGCGGCGGATGGGGCATGAGCCGCGCGTCGCCTTCCTCAGCTATTCGACCTTCGGCAACCCGGGTGGCGTGTTCCTCGACAACATCCGCGATGCGGTGAAGGTGCTCGATGGACGACAGGTCAGCTTCGAATATGAAGGCGAAATGTCGGCGGACGTCGCGCTCAACCCCAAGCAGCTCGCCAATTTCCCGTTCGCGCGGCTGTCGGGGCCAGCCAACGTGCTGGTGATGCCGGGGCTGCAATCCGCCAACATCTCCGCCAAGCTGCTGCGCGAGTTGGGCGGCGACGCGGTGATCGGGCCGATGCTGGTCGGTATGGAGAAGAGCGTGCAGATCGCGCCGATGACCTCGACCGCGAGCGAGCTGGTGACGCTCGCCGTGCTGGCGGCAGGCGGCATCGCGCGCTGACGCGGTGAGGCCGCGTTAGCGCGCCCGCGCCTGCACGAACGCGCTCGCCACCCAGCCCGACCGACATGTCCCCGCATAGCCGCGCGGGGAAGCGACCGGCGCGTCGACACCGCAATCGGCCGCGCTGCCACCGGCGGGCGGCACCACCACGCCCTGCCAGCGCTGATCAAGCGAGTGCGAGCACAACAGCAGCGCGGTGCCGTTGGCGAGCCGCGCCACCTCGCTCGCCTCGGCGAACGGAGCGGCGCGCAGCGGCAGATAGGCCTCACCCGATGGCGACAGGTTGACGACAGTGCCGTTGCCCGCGCAGGCGGCGAAACCGGCGCCGCCCTCGCCGATCCGCACCGGCTGGACGCCGGGCGACAGCTGCGCCTCCTGCTCGCCAGCGTTGTAGATCGCATCGGCATCGCCCGACGTGCCGCGTGAGGAGCAGGCGAGCAGAAGCAGGCACAGGGCCGGAACGATCGATCTCATATCCGTGATTCTACAGGGTTAGCGGCGATCTGGCGAGCGCGGACGCCACCCGTTCGCGCCGGAGCGCGGGACCTCAGGGCAGTCATCGCCGGTCAAACACGCTTCGTCGGAAAAGGTTCCATTCGTCGGCACGCGGCCTTTCCTTCCCTCCTATGACCTGCTCAAGAGACTTCAACACAGCCTGAGACCTTTGGGGGGTCGCATGAAATTCCACGTTCTTGCAGCGCGATTCGCGCTGGTGTTGTCCTGCGCCCTGACGATGGCGGCCCCTGCGGCGGCGCAGTTCTGGCAGTGCGCGCCCTATGCCCGCACGATCTCGGGCATCGAGATCCGCGGCAATGCGAACACCTGGTGGTCGCAGGCAGCCGGCCGCTACGAGCGTGGCCGCGCTCCCAAGGTCGGCGCGGTGCTCGCCTTCTCCGCGACCAGCCACATGCGCATGGGCCATGTCGCGATGGTCAGCCAGGTGGTGAACGATCGCGAGGTGCTGCTCACCCACGCCAATTGGTCGCGCCGCGGCGGTATCGAGACCAACGTCCGCGCGGTCGACGTGTCGGCGAACGGCGACTGGAGCATGGTCAAGGTGTGGTACGGCCCGCAGCACGATCTCGGCACCACCGCCTATCCGACCAAAGGCTTCATCTATTCGGATCACGCCGGCCGCATCGAGAATGCGCAGCCCGACACCGACACGCCCAAGATGACGCTGGCGAGCGCCGACACGGGTGCGGGCGACACTGCCGACTTCTGAGACGTCGCCGGTTCGACAGCAAAACGCCCTCCCGTCGCGAGACGGGAGGGCGTTTTGCTTTTGGGCGATGCGCGGCGGTCAGGCCGGTTTGAAGGTCATCGCCACGCCGTTCATGCAATAACGCTTGCCGGTCGGCGGCGGGCCGTCGTCGAAGACGTGGCCGAGGTGCCCACCGCAGCGCCGGCAATGCACTTCGGTGCGCGACATGCCGAGCGAGCCGTCGTTCCGCGTCCGCACCGCATTGGCGAGCGGCGCCCAGAAGCTCGGCCAGCCGGTGCCGCTGTCGAACTTGGTCTTGGAGGAGAAGGCCGGCAGCGCGCAGCCCGCGCAGGAGAAGATGCCGGCACGATGCTCGTTGTTGAGCGGGCTGGTGAACGGCCGCTCGGTGCCCTCGTGGCGGAGCACGTCATAGGCGGCGGGCGAGAGCTTCGCTTTCCACTGCGCGTCGGAGAACCGCACCTCGAAATGCTCGGGCGGCGCGGCGGACGCCCCCCGGCAGCCGAACAGCGCGAACGCCGCCGCGCCCGAAGCGGTGAGCGTCAGGAAATGTCTGCGGTCGTGCATTGTCGCACATCCTCTTTGCGAACGATGTCAGACATATAGGTACGCGGCGATCGAATACACGGATGCGTGCCGCTACTCCGCCACCGGCTCGGCCGGACGCGCCGCGCGCTTGAACCACGTGCCCCCGCCCGATTGCAGCACGCCGCGCCGGAACGCGCGCGCGCCAAGCGTGATCGCGATGCCTACCCACAAAGCCTGCCACGCCAGCGCGAGCAGGTGCGGCCACACCTCGGGGAAGTTCGCCGCGTGCGCCGCCATCGCGAACGGCGAGCTGAACGGGAAGATCTCGGCAAAGCGCGTCACCCAGTTATCCGCGCCGCCCGCCGCACGCAGCGCGAGGCTGAACATCAGCACCTGCACGATGGTGATCGGCAGCGACAGCATCTGGAGTTCGCGCGGGGTGGTCGCCTGCGCGCCGACGCCGAGGAACACCGCGCCGAGCAACATGTAGGCCATCGCAAAATAGGCGAAAAACAGCGGCACGAACAGCGGCAGCCCGATCGCCGGACCGATCTCGCCGAGCCCGCCCGCCATCCCGGCGGGCAAGATGGACGTCACCTGGCTGGCGAGCGTGCCCCAGAAGCCGACGAACAGCACCGCCGAGCCGAACATGCCGAGCAATTTGCCGAAGAACACCGCCTCCAGCGGCACGGCGGCGGCGAGGATCTCGACCACCTTGTTGTTGCGCTCCTCCGCCATCGTGCCGACCGCCTGACCCGACAGCAGCAGCGACAGGAAGAAGATGCCGAACACGCTGAAGAACGCCGCCTGGGCATGCCCGCCCGAGGAGGCGCGCGCGCGCGCGATGGCGGTAAAGCTGGCGGTGCTGACCGGCCCCGTGCCGCTCGTCCGCGCGCGCAACGTCCCCTCGGCGAGTTCGGCGAGGTAGCGCGAATCGCCGCGCCCCTGCGCGCCGTAGAGAACCTTGGGCGCGGCGAGATCGCCGTACAGCGCCGCGGTCGTATCGGGCCCGTCGCCCGAGAAGGCGGCGCGCGCCTGCGCATGCGGGTCGGCGCTGGGCGTCTCGAAGGTCAGCACCGGCGGCTGGTCGGATCGGCCGAACAGTTTCCGCAAGCGCGCATCGGTGGCGCGCATCGCCGGGCGCTCGGCCGGCGCGACGATCGCGACGATCTGCGCCTTTTCGACCGCATTGGTCGCCATGGACGATGCGCCGAGCCCACCGATCAGCCCGAACGACAGCATGATGACCGGCGAGAGCAGAAACATCAGGAAGGTCGGCGTGAACACGGTCGCGACGAAATCGCGCCGCGCGATCGTCAGCGTCTGGCGCAGGATGCGGCGGGTGTTGCTCATGCCGTGATCTCCTTGCCTTCGGCCGCCGCCGCGCCAACGATCCGCACGAACGCGTCATGCAGGCCCGGCCGCTCGATCGAAAGCCCGGCGATGCCGTAGCCGCCGTCGATCAGCCGCCTCAGCGCCGCCTCGACCCCGCCGTCGGGCACGGGGAAACGCCAGCCGTCGGGGCGATGCTCCGCGCCGTCGGGGAGGAAGGCGGCGACGCCGGCGTCGTCGCGGTCGGGCACGTAGTGCGCGCGCATCGGCAGCAGCCCGCGCGCCTCCGCAACGGTGCCCTCGAACCGATGCCTGCCGCCGGCGATGATGGTCAGCCGGTCGCACAGCCGCTCGGCATGCGCCATGACGTGGGTGGACATGACGATCGTCGCGCCCCGGTCACGCTCGGCGAGGATCAGCGCCTCGAGCCGCTCCTGATTGACCGGGTCGAGCCCCGAGAACGGCTCGTCGAGCACCAGCAGTTCGGGCTGGTGCACCACCGAGCCGAGCAACTGGACGAGCTGCGCCATGCCCTTCGAAAGCTTGCGGATCTTGGTATCGGCGGCATGGCCGAGCCCGGCGGTCTCGAGCAAGCCGACCGCGCGTTTGCGCCCGGTCCTGAGGTCGAGCCCACGCAAAGCCCCCATGAAGGCGATCGCATCCTTGGCGCGCATCGCCGGATACAGGCCGCGCTCCTCGGGCAGATAGCCGACGCGGTCACTCGCGTCGCGCGGGTGGCTCTCGCCGAGCAGGGTGCGGTGGCCGCCATCGGGCTCGATGATGCCGAGCAGCATACGCAAGGTGGTGGTCTTGCCCGCGCCGTTGGGACCAAGCACGCCATAGATTGCGCCGCGCGGCACCGCCACATCGACGCCGTCGACCACGCGCTTGCCGCCGAACGTCTTCACCAGCCCACTCGCGCTGATCGCCAGATCGCCTGCCACTCGAACCCTTCCGTTGGTGCCCGCTTTCAGGAGGCGGCCGCGCCGTGGTAGCGGGCAAGCATGAACGAACACAACCCGCTAGAGGTCCAGCCGCTGGTGGCCCGGCTGAAAGCGCAGGCGACGGCGCTTGGCTTCGCGGCCTGCGGGGTGGCCAGCGCCGATGCGACGCCGCAGGCGGGCGCGCGGCTGCACCAGTGGCTGGCGGAGGGGATGCACGGCGACATGCTGTGGATGGCAGAGCGTGCCGGGCAGCGCGAAAGCCCCGCCGCACTGTGGCCGGCGGTGCGCAGCGTGATCGCGCTCGGCATGAGCTACGCTCCCGCCGCCGATCCGCTCGCGCTGGCGGACGAAGGCGAGATCGGGCGCATCTCGGTCTATGCGCAGGGCGGCGATTATCACGATGTCGTCAAGCGCGCGCTCAAGGCACTGGCGCGCTGGCTGGTGGCGGAGGCGCCGGGCGCGGACGTCAAGGTGTTCGTCGATACCGCGCCGGTGATGGAGAAGCCGCTCGCCGAGGCCGCCGGGATCGGCTGGCAGGGCAAGCACACCAACATCGTTAGCCGCGACGGCGGGAGCTGGCTGTTCCTCGGCGCGATCTACACCACGCTCGATCTCGTGCCCGATGCGCCCGGCGGGGATCGCTGCGGGTCGTGCGACGCCTGCCAGCGCGCCTGCCCGACCGATGCCTTTCCCACACCCTACCGGCTCGATGCGCGGCGCTGCATCTCATATCTGACGATCGAACATGCCGGGCCGATCCCGGTGGAGTTCCGCGCCGGCATCGGCAACCGCATCTATGGCTGCGACGATTGTCTGGCGGTGTGCCCGTGGAACAAATTCGCGGCAAGCGCGGCGGCAAACCGCGCCTTCCTGCCGCGCGCGGAGATGGTCGCGCCCGCGCTCGCCGATCTGCTCGCGCTGGAGGATGCGGATTTCCGCACGGTGTTCGCGGGCTCGCCGATCAAGCGGATCGGGCGCGACCGGATGATGCGCAACTGCCTGATCGCGGCAGGCAACAGCGGCGCGGCGGCTCTGGTCGAGCCGGTCGCACGACGGCTCGCCGATGCGTCGCCGGTGGTGCGGGGTGCGGCGGTGTGGGCGCTGGCGCGACTCGACCCGGCGCGCGCGGCGGTGGAGAAGGTGCGGGCGGCAGGTGAGACAGATGCCGACGTCGTCGCGGAGTGGGCGACCCTCTAAACACCCCTTTCCGTTCGTGCCGAGCGAAGTCGAGGCACCTGCGCACCGGGCTTGTCCCTCGACTTCGCTCGGGACGAACGGTTTATATCCCTGTGTGCTGCGTAGCTGCCGGGTGGCCCGTGGGCCATATCAGAGCACAGGCCCGCGCACCCAGTACCTCGATATGCCCTCGATACGGACCTGCGGCCCTACTCGATCGCTACTTGGCACGAAGGGTTTTGCTGGCGAGTGCCGGGAATCTTCAACTCCCCGCGTAGATCTCCACCACCAGCGCGCGCGCGACCGCCGGCTCGGCACCATGGAGCGCGACGGTGAGATCATGCGCAAGCTGGCGCGCGTCGACCGCCTCCGCCGGTGAGGCGTAGAGGCGGGAAAACTCGTTGCCGGCACTCGTCGCCACTGCGCGAAGTTGCGGCGCCTGCTCGGTGAGCCGCGCCGCGCCTGCCGCATCCTTCGCCTGCAACACCAGCTTGAAGCGCAGCTTGCCCGAAATGCGATCGGCATCGACGATCGGCACGGTGATGCTCTCCATCGGCACCAGGTTCTGCGTGTTCGCGCCCGCCTTCTCTCCGCCTGACGCAGCGACGCCTTGCGGCAGCAGCGCCACGGCGGCGGCAAGGGCAACGGGCAGGATACGCAAAGGTGGACACTCCATTCGGCGCATCGCGGACCACCGCCCGCGCCGTCACCCTCCTATAATAGCAAGAAATACAGGATGTCGTTCGATGAGCCGTGACCAGAAACCGGGCAAGGTACGCCATGTCGGCGCGGTGCAGGAGCGCCGCGGCGCCGATCCAGCGAGCGTGCCCGGCGCGACCGCCGACGAGGCGAGCGCCACCGCGCCAAGCCCCGCCGCGGCGGGCGATGCGCCAGCGCCTGCGAAGAAAGCCGGCATCGGCCTGATCGCGCTGCTGATGTTCCTCGTCTTCGCAGGCGTGGGCGGCGGCGGCATCGTTTTCCTCGCGCCCTCGCTGGGGTTGTTGCCATGAGGCGCGTCTGGCCGATCGCCATGCTGCTGCTCGGCAGCGCGAGCGCGCTTGCGGCGACGGTGCCGGTCGGGCGGCTGCCCGGCTTCGCCGCGACGCTCGCCAATATGGCCGTGCCGAGCGGGCCGGGTGGCTGGCAAGTGATCGACGGCGGCAAGCTGCGCAGCGAACTTGTGCGCGGCGGCCGCGCCGGGCGGCAGGCGGCGCGCTGGGACATGGCGCGCAGCTTCCTCGGCCGCGCGCACGGCGCCGAGGCGATGGGCGTGCTCGACCTGATGCAGCAGGACGATCCCGATCTCGCGCTGGTGCCCGCCTTCCTGCTCGCGCGCGGCGCGGCGCTGACCCTGCTCGACCGCCCGGTCGAGGGGCTCGCCGCGCTCAACGCGCCGATGCTCGCCGACAATCCGGAAGCGTGCGCGTGGCGGCTGCGACTGCTGAGCGCGCAGAGCGGCATGGGCGACGGCGCGCTCGCCCAAGTCGGCTGTGCGCTGCCGGCGATGCAGGCACGCCAGGGCGGCGCGCGGCGGCCGTTCGTGCTCGCGGTCGCGTCCGCAGCGGTCGACCAGAACCAGCCGCAGCGCGCGCTGCACTGGCTCGGCATGCTCGGCGATGGCGACGTCGCCGCCAACCTGCTGCGCGGCAAGGCGCTGTATGCAAACGGCGATGCGCAGGCCGGGCGGCTGCGGCTCGACCGCGTGCAGGCGGCCGGCACGTTCGAACAGCGCATCGACGCGAAGCTGAGCGGGATCGAGGCTGCGGTCGCCCACCGCCAGACCTCGCCCGCGATGGCCAAGCAGGTCGATCAAATCCGCTTCGAATGGCGCGGCGGCGATATCGAGGAGCGGGCTTTGCGCGTCGGCTACAAACTGGCGGGCGCGTCGAACGATCTGCGCGGACAATTGTCGAGCGGCGCGCCGCTGATCCGCTATTTCGCGATCGGCAAGGATGCCGGGCCGATGCTGACGCAGTTGCAGGCGGCGCTCGGCGCGGCGATCGCGCCGGAGAGCAAGCTGTCGACCGGCGATGCCGCCGGGCTGTTCTGGGATTACCGCGATCTCGCCCCCGGCGGCGCTGCGGGCGATGCCATGCTCAACCAGCTTGCCGGGCGCTTGCAGGCGGCAGGGCTGTTCGAACGGGCGGGCGATCTGCTCGCCTATCAGATGACCGCGCGCGCGCAGGACATTGAAAAGGGTCCGCTCTCGGTACGCGTCGCCAGCCTCTACATCCTCGCCGGCAAGCCCGATCGCGCGCTGAAGGCGCTGCGCGACACCGCCGCCCCGCCCTATCCTGATGACATGCTGCATGCCCGCCAGCGGGTCGAGGCGGTGGCGCTGTTCCAGCTCGGGCATGCCGATCAGGCGCTGGCGGTGCTCGAAACCGTGCCGGGGTCAGATGGGATCAAGTCCGAAGTGGCGTGGCAGAGCCGCGACTGGACGACGCTCGCCGCCGCACCGTCGCGCACGCCGCACGGTACGCTCGCGCCGGTCGATCAGGCGCTGGTGCTGCGCCGCGCGGTCGCGCTGGGGATGCTCGGGCGCGAGCCGGAGCTGGCCAAGCTGCGTGCGGGCTATGCGGCCGGCTTCCGGGGCACGCCCGCGCAGGCGGCGTTCGACCTGCTGACTCAGCCGGTCGGCAAGCTGACGCCCGACGCGATTGCCAAAGCGATGGCGGCGATCCCGACCGCAAGTCCCGCGGGCGACCTCGCCGATCTGTTCGCGGCGAAGGGGGCGCTGTCGAGTTAGAACGCTCCGTTCGTCCTGAGCGAAGTCGAAGGACGTGCCCGAAACGGCGGCGTCTGCCCTCTGCGCACGTGCTTCGACTTGGCTCAGCACGAACGGAAGGTTGGCTAAACCGTCAGGCCCTGCAACAGCTTGGGCACATCGCCGCTCTCGCCGCGCGCTTCGGCCATGAAGCGGTTCTTGAGCGGGGGCAGCCGGTCGACCGCCGACAGGCCGAAGCGGCGCGCCGCATTGGCGGTCCGGCCCGGAATGCCGAACAGCCGGGTCAGCCCATCGGTGGCGGCGGCGACCATGAACGTGTCGAGGCTGCGCCACCGCTCGTAGCGCGCGAGCAGTTGCGGATCGCCGAGGTCAAGCCCGGTGCGCTTGCCCTCGACCAGCACCTCGACCAAAGTCGCCACGTCGCGGAAGCCGACGTTGACGCCCTGCCCCGCGATCGGATGGATGCCATGCGCCGCATCCCCCACCAGCGCGAGCCGTTTCGAGGTGATCGTCGCGGCATGGTGGAAGCCGAGCGGATAGCTCCACCGCCCGCCGAGCGGACCCAAGCGCCCAAGGAAGCCGCCCATTTTCTTCTCGCATTCGGCGAGGAAGCCGCGTTCGGACAGCTTGACCATGCCCGGCGCCTCGTGCCGCTTGACCGACCAGACGATCGCCGAGCGGTGGCCCTCGGTATCGTCGTTGAGCGGCAGGATCGCGAACGGCCCCTGCGGGTAGAAGATCTCGAACGCGATGTTTTCGTGGGGATGTTCGTGGTGCAGCGAGGTGACGATCGCGCTGTGGTCGTACTGCCAGCGCGCGACCTTGAGCCCCGCCGCCTCGCGCGTCGGCGAGTTGCGACCCTCGGCGGCGATCAGCAGCTCGCCGCGAATCACGTCGCCCGAATCGAGCGTGACGGTAACGCCGTGCGCACCCCGATCGATCGCGACCGCGCGCGTCTTCATCCGCACCTCGACGCCGGGCGCGGCCTGCGCCGCCTCGAACAAGGCACGGCGCAGCAGCCGGTTCTCGAACATCGTGCCGAGCGCGCCCTCACCCGCCTCGGGTGCGAAGTCGAGCTTGCCGGGATCGAGCCCGTCGCTGACGCGGATGCCCTCGATCGGGCAGCCCACCCCCGCCAGCCGATCGACCACGCCGATCGCGCCGAGCATCCGGTACGGCGCGCTCGCAATCGCCGATGCGCGACCGTCGAAGCCGGCGGCGAGGATCACCTCCGGGTCGGCGATATCGATCACGATCGCGCCGAGACCATGCGCCGACAGCGCGACGGCCAGCGCGCTGCCGACCAGGCCGCCGCCCAGGATGATGACGTCTGCTTGGTTCATGGCGCTGCATGTAGCGACTATGGCGGAGTGTGCCAATCTTGACGCCAGGCCCCCCAAGCGCGATGATGGAACCAACAGCGCACATTCAGGGAACTTATCATGGCGAGCCGCGTGCAGCCGCCGCTATGGCGTGAAACGGTGAAGGCCGGTGCGATGCGCAGCAGCCGCGTGATGGCTGCGATGGCGATCGTGCTCGGGCTGATCGCTTTCGTCGTGGCGCTGGCGAGCTACCATTCGGGCGATCCGTCGTTCAACACCGCCTCGGCCGGGCCGGCGCGCAACTGGCTCGGGCCGGCGGGCGCATGGGCTGCCGACATCACGCTGTTCCTGTTCGGGCCGATCGTCGTGCTGATGATGCCGGTGATGGTGCTGATCGCGCTCAGGCTATGGCGCGATGTGCCGGTCGGGCGCTGGCGGCTGATGCTGCTGCTCGCCACCGGCGGCGTGATCCTGATGGCCACGACGCTGGCGCTGATCTCGGCGACGGCGGTGCTGTGGCTGCCCGCCGGCTGGGGCGGGCTCGCCGGGCTTACGCTCGCCGATCTGATCCGCTTCGCGTTGGGCTTCATCCCCGATCAGCAGGCGATGCTGTGGACCGCGCGCGGGCTCGGCGCGGTGATCGGGCTGGCCGGCCTCGCCTGCTGGGCATCGAGCTTCGTCGTCGGGCTGGACGGCGCGACGATCAAGCGGCCCTTGAAGGCGCTCGCCGATTTACGCGAACGCTCCGCGCTCGAACGCGAGCGTGCGCGCGACGACGAGGATGATGACGTAGAACTAGTCGAGGACGTGCGCCGCAAGTCCGACGCACCGCGCATCACCGTGCCGCGCGCGCTCGCCACGCCCGACGAGCGGCCCGCGCCGGTCATCAGCGACCGGACGATGGCGGCGGTGGCGGCACCCCGCCCCAAGGCGCAGCAGACCTCGTTCGACCTCGGCGACAGCTCGCAGCTTCCCTCGATCGAGCTGCTCAAGCCTGCGCCCGCTTCCGTCGGGGGGCCGATCGACAAGGCGGCGCTCGAGCGCAATGCCCGGCTGCTCGAATCGGTGCTCGACGACTTCCATGTGAAGGGATCGATCGTCAACGTGCGGCCCGGCCCGGTCGTGACGATGTACGAGCTGGAGCCCGCGCCCGGCATCAAGGCTAACCGCGTCATCCAGCTTGCCGACGATATCGCGCGCAACATGTCGGCGATTTCCGCGCGCGTCGCGACCATCCCGGGGCGCACCGTGATCGGTATCGAGCTGCCCAATGCGCGCCGCGAGATGGTGGGCTTGCGCGAACTGATCGACGCGATCGAGGATGAGCCGGGCGGGCTGCCGCTTGTGCTCGGCAAAAACATCGCCGGCGATGCGGTGATCGCCAATCTGGCACCGATGCCGCATCTGCTCGTCGCGGGTACGACCGGCTCGGGCAAGTCGGTGGGCTTGAACAGCATGATCCTGTCGCTGCTGTACCGGTTGCGGCCGGACCAGTGCCGCATGATCATGATCGATCCGAAGATGCTCGAACTGAGCATGTACGACGATATCCCCCACCTGCTCTCCCCTGTCGTGACCGATCCCGCCAAGGCGGTGCGCGCGCTGAAATGGGCGGTCGAGCAGATGGAGGATCGCTACCGGCAGATGTCGTCGGTCGGCGTCCGCTCCCTCGCCAGCTTCAACGACAAGGTGCGTGCCGCCAAGGCCAAGGGCCAGCCGCTCGGGCGCAAGGTGCAGACCGGCTACGATCCCGACACCGGCGCGCCGACCTATGAGGAGGAGACGCTCGACTATCAGATCCTGCCGCAGATCGTCGTGATCGTCGACGAGTTGGCCGATCTGATGATGACCGCTGGCAAGGAGGTCGAATTCCTCATCCAGCGGCTCGCGCAGAAGGCGCGCGCGGCGGGCATCCACCTCATCATGGCGACGCAGCGCCCCTCGGTCGACGTCATCACCGGCGTCATCAAGGCGAACTTGCCTACCCGCATCAGCTTCCACGTCACATCCAAGATCGATTCGCGCACCATCCTCGGCGAACAGGGCGCGGAGCAACTGCTCGGCAAGGGCGACATGCTCTACATGCCCGGCGGCAAGGGCATCGTGCGCGTCCACGGCCCGTTCGTGTCGGACGACGAGGTGCATGCGGTCGCCGATCACTGGCGCTCGCAGGGTCGGCCCGACTACATCTCCTCCGTCACCGAGGAGCCCGAGGAGAGCTTCGCGATGGACGGCGCGCCGGCCGGCGAAGACTCGGCCGAGGACCAGCAGTATCGCAGCGCGATCCAGCTCGTGTGCGAAAGCCAGAAGGCGTCGACCTCGTGGCTTCAGCGCCAGTTGCGCATCGGCTACAATTCGGCCGCGCGGCTGATCGAGCGGATGGAGAAGGACGGCATCGTCGGCCGCCCCGATCATGTCGGCCGCCGCGAGGTGCTGCGCGACCGCGAGGGCCATCCGGTCTGAACACATCCGGAGCGGCCGCGTTCAGTGCGGGTTCAAACCGCGCCACTTAGGCGTGGCCGCGAAGATTTCAGGAGTTCTTGCATGATCCGATCGCCGGTCTGGGCGCTGCTCGCCGCGCCCGCCCTCGTTGCTGCCGCCCCCGTCAGCGGCGACCTCGCGCTCGTCCAGCAGCACTTACGCAGCGTTCAGACGATGACCGCCGACTTCACCCAGACCGACCGCGGTGGCAAGGTGGTGACGGGCACGCTGACGCTCAAGAAGCCCGGCAAGATCCGCTTCCAGTATGAGAAGGGCGTGCCGATCCTGATCGTCGGCGATGGCAAGGCGCTGACCTTCATCGATTATTCGGTTCGGCAGGTGCAGCGCTGGCCGATCGGGTCCACGCCGCTTGGCGTGCTGCTCAATCCCGACAAGGACATCGCCGGGGTCGCGCACGTCGTCGAAACCGCCGATCCACGCATCGTCTCGATCGATGCCAGCGATTCCAGGCATCCCGAGTTCGGGCGAATCAACATGGTCTTCGCGCGCGATGCCGCCGCGCCGGCAGGGCTGCGGCTGGAGGGTTGGGTCGCACTCGATTCGCAGGCCAACCGCACCACCATCCGGCTGTCGAACCAGCGCTTCAACACATCGGTCAGTGATGGGATGTTCCGCTGGGTCGATCCGCGGTCGAAATCGCCCAAGGGATGAGATCGTGAACCGGTATGTTTCCTCACGGAAACACAATAACCGCGATGTCACGCGTTTTGTTCAGATCCGTTCATAGTGGCGACAGGTTCGCGAGCCTAAACGGGCTTTGCGGTTGCGGAGACCTTGAGATTTCCCCCTGTTGCTTGAGGCTCCGCTCCCCGCCTGCGTGACGAACGCCGGTCGGCCCTCGCTCCATGCCCCCGGAGCGAGGGCCTTTTCGTGTGCGCGTCCGTGCTGGCGCAGCGCTGCGCCGATAGCTACATGCCGGCAATGACTTCCCCCGCCGCAAACACGCTGAAGATCGTCTCGTGGAATATCAACTCGGTGCGGTTCCGCATCGAGATCGTCGAACGCTTCCTTCGCGAAGCCGCACCCGACGTGCTGTGCCTTCAGGAAACCAAGGTGATCGACGGCGACTTCCCGGCCGCCCCGTTCAAGGCGCTCGGCTACAGGCACATCATGCTCCACGGCCAGCGCATGCACCACGGCGTCGCGATCATCAGCCGCGTGCCGCTGGTCGAGGACGACCGGCTCGACTGGCAGGCCAATCGCGAGGCGCGGCACATCGGCGTGCGGCTGGAGAACGGCATGCGGATCGAGAACGTCTATGTGCCGGCGGGCGGCGACGTGCCCGATCGCGAGGTGAACGCCAAGTTCGGCCAGAAGCTCGATTTCGTCGAACGGATGACGGCGTGGTCGCGGAGCCTCACCGCGCCGACTTTGCTGGTCGGCGATTTCAACATCGCGCCGCTGCCGTCGGATGTGTGGGGGCACAAACAATTGCTGAACACGGTCAGCCACACGCCCGTAGAGGTCGACGCGCTCGACCGGCTCAAGGCGTCGAACTCGTGGGTCGATCTCGGGCGGCATTTCCACCCTGCGCCGGCGCGGCTGCATACCTGGTGGAGCTATCGCTCGCCCGATTTCACCGTCAACGATCGCGGGCGTCGGCTCGATCATATGTGGGCGACCGCCGACGTTGCTGCGAAGGCGGTGTCGCATACCGTGTTCGAGGATTGTCGGAGCTGGCTCAAACCCTCCGATCATGTGCCGATCATGACCGAGTTCGCCGCATGAGTGATCCACAGGCGACCGCGATGGCGATCGACGCGCTGCGGCGCGGCTGGCCGATCGCGATCCGCGGGGGCGACGGCGTGCTCGCGCTGCTGCCGATCGAGACTGCCGATCCCGCCCGGCTCGCGGCGTTCGATCCCGGTGGAGACGCGCCGGTGCTGCTCAGCGCCGGGCGCGCCGCCACGCTGAAGCTCGCCAACCAGCGTGAGGCTGCCGCGCCCGACGCGCCGGTGCTGGTCGAGCGTGCGCCGTGGCTCGATTTCGCGGTCGCGACCGCGCTCGCGGATCCGCAATATGATCTGCAAAACCCGCTGATGGGGCCGTTCCGCGCGATCCCGCTCGCGCAAGGCGAGGCGGCGAGCGCAGCGCTCACACTCGCGCGCATCGGCGGGGTGCTGCCGGCGTTCTTCGCTCTGGCGGACGGCTCGGCCGCGCTGACGATCACCCCCGCCGACATCGCCGCGCATGAGGACGCCGCGCGCCTCACCGTCGCCACCCATGCGCGGCTGCCGGTCGCGGGCGCCGAACAGGCTGAAATCTATGCGTTCCGCACTCCCGAGATGCCTAGCGAGCACGTCGCGCTGGTGATCGGCACGCCCGACGGCACCCCGCCGCTGGTACGCCTGCACAGCGAATGCCTGACCGGTGACGTGCTCGGCAGCCTCAAATGCGATTGCGGGCCGCAACTCGATGCGGCGATCGCCGCGATCCAGGCGAGCGGCTGGGGCATCCTGCTGTATCTGCGGCAGGAGGGGCGCGGCATCGGCCTCATCAACAAACTGCGCGCTTATGCGCTTCAGGATCAGGGGTTCGACACGGTCGACGCCAACACCCGGCTCGGCTTCGCGGTCGATTCGCGGAATTTCGCGGTGGCGGCGCGGATGCTCAGCCTGCTGGGGCAGGATCGGGTGCGGCTGCTCACCAACAATCCCGAAAAGGTCGCACAGCTCGAAGCCGCCGGGATCACCGTCGCCGAGCGCGTGCCGCACATCCTGCCGGCGAACGCACATAACGAACGCTATCTCGCCACCAAGCGCGACCGCACCGGCCACCAGTTCTGACGCTGCGCTTGCCACCTTTTCAGGGCTGGCCGGCGTTACCATCTCCGCACCGCCTGCCGCGAGGGGATGCGAATCCGCCGCGACGTCGCTAAGGGACCGCCATGACCGAAATCACCGTCGCCGCGCTGCAACTCGCCTTCACCGCCGATATCGACAGCAATATCGCACACGTCTCCGAACTCGTCCGCGAGGCGGCGGGCAAGGGTGCGCAAGTGATCCTGCCGCCCGAACTGTTCGAGGGCGAGTATTTCTGCCGGGTCGAGGACGAGGGACTTTTCGCCACCGCTAGGCCGACCGCCGAGCACAAATCGGTGCTGGCGATGCAGAAGCTCGCCGCCGAGCTGAACGTCTATATCCCGACCAGCTTTTTCGAGGCGGACGGCCCGCACCATTACAATTCGCTCGCGATGATCGGCCCCGATGGCAAGGTGATGGGCGTCTATCGCAAGAGCCACATTCCCGACGGCCCCGGCTATGAGGAGAAGTTCTACTTCCGCCCCGGCAACACCGGCTTCAAAGTGTGGCCCGGCCCTGAAGCGACGCTCGGCGTCGGCGTATGCTGGGACCAATGGTATCCCGAAACGGCGCGCGCGATGATGCTGATGGGCGCGGAAGTGCTGTTCTACCCGACTGCGATCGGCAGCGAGCCGCATGACGCCGATCTCGATACCTCGCGGCTGTGGCGGCGCGCGATGGTCGGCCATGCCGTCTCGAACGTGGTGCCGGTGGTGGCCTCCAACCGGATCGGCAGCGAGCACGGCCAGACCTTTTACGGGCACAGCTTCATCTGCGACGAGCGCGGCGACATGCTCGCCGAGTTCGGCGCGGGCGAGACCGGCGTGCTGACCGCGACGCTCGACCTCGACCGCGTGAAGCGCCACCGCGCCGCGTTCGGCTTCTTCCGCGATCGCCGGCCAGAACTGTACGGGCGGCTGGTGCAGGACATCTGATCCGGCTTAATTCCGATTGCGCAAGTATGGATGCATTTTTTGCACTTGCGAGCAAACGTGCTGCGATGCACAAAGAGTGTGCCTTTCAGGCATCCTCTCCTAAAACTTTCACGGCCGGTCTCGTACCGGCCTTTTTTTTTGCGCGGCGTTCGGCTACGCGTTTCTACGTCGTAACGCCGCTCAAATCATAAGAACGACCTGGGAGGGCTGCCGCCGGAAAGACCGGCATCGGCGATACGATAGCGCGGGGGATCGAGCAGGGTGCTCTCCCCCGCGTTCGTGGGTCAGCTCGCGCCCTGAAGCGCCACCGCCCGCGCGAACACCGCCTCGAACATCTCCGCCGTCAGCACGCCGGTATTCTGGTTGTAGCGCGAGCAATGATAGCTATCGATCAGGATGCGCCCGTCGGGCATGCGGTGCTCCGCGCCATGGGCGAATCGCGCCTTGGGCAGCCGCCCGCCGAGCATCTTCACCGCCGACTGATGCGCGATCTGCCCGAGTGCGACGAACACGCGCGCGTTGGGCAGCGCCGCGACCTGTCGGTCGAGGAAAGTGCGGCAGGTGCGGATCTCCTCGGGGGTAGGCTTGTTGTCGGGCGGCAGGCATTTGACCGCGTTGAGGATGATCGCGCCGTCGAGCCGCAGCGAATCGTCGGGCTTGCCCTCGAAGGTGCCGGTGGCGAAGCCGAACTTGGTGAGCGTCGCGAACAGCAGGTCGCCCGCATAATCGCCGGTGAACGGCCGCCCGGTGCGATTCGCGCCGTGCTTGCCGGGCGCGAGGCCGATGATGCCGAGCCACGCCGCCGCATCGCCGAAGGCGGGCACCGGCGCGTTCCACCAGCCGGGATATTCGGCGCGTAATGCCTCGCGTACCACCACGAGGCGCGGGCACAGCGGGCAATCGTGCGGCGGTTCGGTTTCGGGCAGCGCGGCGATCGGGGGCGAAGCGGCGGGGACGGGGCTTGGGGTGAGCATCGCGCTCGCGTAGGCGGGTGGCGCCATGCCGACAAGCTACGCCATCGCCTTGGGCTCGAATCGCCGCGGTCGCCACGGGTCGCCGGACGCGGAGGTGCGCGCGGCCGCCGCGGCGCTCGCCACGCTTGGCCGGGTGCGTGCGGTCGCGCCGATCATCGCCACCGCGCCGCTCGGGCCGTCGTCGCGGCGCTTCGCCAACAGCGCGGCGGTGCTGGAGAGCGATCTCGATCCGCCCGCGCTGCTCGCCGCACTGAAGCGGATCGAGCGCGCGTTCGGGCGACGGCGCGGGCAGCGCTGGGGCGCGCGGGTGATCGATCTCGACATCATCCTGTGGAGCGGCGGGCGCTGGCGCGAGCGCCACCTCGTCATCCCCCACGCTGCCTTTCGGAACCGCCGCTTCGTGCTCGATCCGCTGCTCCGTATCGCCCCCGACTGGCGCGATCCGCACAGCGGGCGTAGCGTCCGCCAGCTCGCCGCGCTGGCACGCGCGGTTGACCGGGGCGCGAACCGCCCCTAACGGGCGTCCTTCGGTCGGGCTCGTAGCTCAGTCGGTAGAGCAACGGACTTTTAATCTGTAGGTCCCGGGTTCGAATCCCGGCGAGCCCACCACCGACCCCGCCCGCCGGTTCAGCATTCCGCAAGGAACGAACCGGCATCGGCGTAAGGACACGGATGTCGTGCCCGGGAGGCTTGGCGAGTCTGTGACTTTACATCGTATCGTATAGCGTCAGCCGGAGCCTCCCTGCACATGCCCCTTCGTACCCTGCTGCTGTGCGGTGCCGCGCTGCTTGCCGCCCCCGCCTTTGCCGAGGACGCACCCGCCGACCAGCAACCAGCGGCTCCCGCCGCGACGACGCCGAAAGATATCGTCGTCACCGGCCGGCTCGACGCGGCGCGCGCCTCGATCCAGCCGAGTCTTGGCGCGACGACCTATTCGATCTCGAACGCGACGATCCAGGCGCTGCCCGGCGGCGACAACCAGCAGCTCAACCAGATCCTGCTCCAGCTTCCCGGCGTGTCGCAGGACGGCGCGGGCCAGCTCCACGTCCGCGACGATCACGCCAATCTGCAATATCGCATCAACGGCACGATCCTGCCCGAAGGCATCGCCGTGTTCGGCCAGACGCTCTCCCCGCGCCTCGTCGATCGTTTCGATCTGCGCACGGGCGCTTTGCCCGCGCAATATGGCCTGCGCACCGCCGGCATCATCGACATCACCACCAAGAGCGGGTTCGAGAATGGCGGCGAGGTGTCGCTGTACGGCGGCAGTCGCGGCACGATCGAGCCGAGCATCGAATATGGCGGCAAGACCGGCAGCACCAATTACTTCGTCACCGGCAGCTATCGCCACAACGACCTCGGCATCGAATCGGTCGATGGCAGCACCGATGCCTTGCACGACACCACCAACCAGTATCAGGGCTTCGTCTATCTCGATTACACGATCGACGACGGCAACCGCGTCTCGCTGATCGGCGGCTATTCGGATCAGCGTTTCGAGATTCCCAATCCGCGCGGGCTGCATCCCGATGCCGGCTATTCTGTGGGTGGCGTCACCGATTTCCTCAGCGACAATCTCGACGAGCGCCAGCACGAGAAGACCGCGTTCGGCATCCTCAGCCTGCTCCATGATGCCGGGCCGGTGACGCTGCAAGGCTCGCTGTTCGCGCGCTATTCGTCGCTGCAATATACGCCGGACGTGCTCGGGGAATTGCTGTTCAACGGCATCGCCCAGGCGGCGAAGAAGCAGGACTTCACCACCGGCGTCCAGCTTGAGGGCGTGTACCGCGTGAACGGCGCGCACACGCTGCGCGGCGGCTTCGTCGTCACGCGCGACCACGGCACCAGCCGCACCACCACGCAGGTGTTCCCGGTCGACGGCGACGGCGCGCAGACCGGCCAGCCGATCTCGGTGATCGACAACGGCTCGGCGACCGAGATGACCTACAGCGTCTATCTCCAGGACGAATGGCAGCCGATCCAGCACATCACGATCAACTTCGGCGGCCGCTTCGACCATTACGACGGCTACCGCAGCGAGCAGCAGTTCAGCCCGCGCGTCAACGCGGTATGGTCGCCGCCGGGCGGGTTCACGATCCACGGCGGCTATGCGCGCTATTTCTCGCCCGCACCGTTCGCCAACGTCGCCACCACGACCATCGCCAAGTTCGTCGGCACCAGCGCACAGGCGCCGGGCACGCAGGGCGACGTGCCGTTCGCCGAGCGACAGGATTATTTCGACATCGGCGCCGAACAGAAGGTCGGGCCGTTCACGATCGGGCTCGACGGCTATCACCGCCGCTCGCGCAACCTGCTCGACGAGGGGCAGTTCGGCGCGCCGATCATCCTGACGCCGTTCAACTACCGGCGCGGGCGGATCGACGGGATCGAGGGCAACGTCAGCTACACGCACCACGGCTGGCTGGTGTACGGCAACATCGCCCACGCCAAGGCCAAGGGCACCGACATCAGCTCGGGCCAGTTCAACTTCGACCCCGCCGACCTCGCGACGATTTCACGCCAGTATATCTACCTCGACCACGACCAGACCTGGACCGGGTCGGCCGGCGCATCCTACCGGTTCGATCGCGGCGTCCTGCACGACAGCAAGCTGGCGGCGAGCATGATCTACGGTTCGGGCCTGCGCCGCGACGGCGATGTGCCCAACGGCGGCAAGCTGCCCGGCTATGCGGTGTTCAACATCAGCGCGAGCCACAAGTTCACCGGCCCCGGCGTGGAGGTGCGCGCCGACATGTTCAACCTGTTCGACCATGTGTACGAGATCCGCGACGGATCCGGCGTCGGCGTCGGCGCGCCGCAGTACGGCCAGCGGCGCGGCTTCTTCTTCGGGATCAGCAAGAGCATCTAAGTACCGAACGGTGTGGAGGGCGATTACGCCCGCCCCAGTGCCACCGCCGGGACCACGCGCACATCGCGCGGCAGCAGCAGGCGCAGCTCGCGATTGGGAAAGTCGATCGTCACGCGGCGGAACAGCCGCAGCGCGTCCATGCCGAGCATCAGCGCAGGCTTGTCGGCGAGCCCGAAGCGCGCGAACGGCGGCGCATCGGCGAAGGCGACCGGCAGATTGTCGATCGTGGTGCTGCCGATCCGCACCGCGCCGATCCGCGTATAATCGGCGTTGAGCCACACCCCCGTCACCGCGCGCAACGCGATCTGTTCGAAACCGAGCTTGCGCCGCGAAAGCACTTGGCGAAGCGCGGGATTGCCCATCGTCACGTCCGATCCGGTGTCGATCACCACGCGCACGCGCCGCGTGCCGATATACGCATCGGTCACGACGAGCTGCCCGAACATATCGCGCGCGCGCACGATCACCTCGCCCGGCTCGGCGGGCGGTTCGCGGCGGTGTTTGACGGAAGGAACCACCCCCATCGCGCGTCGGTCGAAGTCGATCGTCACCTTATGCCCCTGCAACGTGTCGATGCCGAGCATCCCCGCCGCGCCGAGGTTGACGCCCGCGAACGCCGGCGCCTCGATCCGGCTGCCGCTCAGCCTCCCGCCCGCGCCGACACGCAGGCGCGGGATCACCACCGTCGCCACCTCCGCGACGTTCGCCATCGCCGTCACGCGCACGCTCGGCCCGGCGGCGAGACCGAGCGTGGCGGCGAGTTCGCGCGAGATGACGGTGCGTTCCGCGCCGGTGTCGATCACGAAAGGGAACGGCCCGGCCTCGGCGATCTCGACCGGCACCGTCATCCGGTTCGCGTCGATGCCGATCGCGATGCTGTCGGGCGCGGGCTCGGGCGGCTCAGTCGGGGGCGGCGCGGCGGTCTGGGCGGAGAGCGCGAGAAGCGAAGCGGCACAGAGCAGGGCCGGGTTCATGCGCGCGATGATGCGCCCGTTCCGGTCCTTCGGCAAGCAGCACGCTTACCCACATCCGTCCGCGCGTCAGTCGAGCCGCATCGCCTCGCCCGCCAGCGCCTCAGCCTCGATCAGCAGCGCATCGTCCGCGCCGCTTTGCGAGACACGCTCGCGCCCGATCAAGGTCAGCACCGGCACCGCCAGCGGCGAAACGCGCGGCAGGTCGACATGCAGCATCGTCGCCGCCGCACGGTCGAGCAAAGCGCCGAGCCGCCCCACGTCGGTCATCCGCGCGCGTGCATCGTCCCATGCGGCGCGCAGCAGCAGGTGGCCGGGCTCGTACTTGCGCAGCACGTCGTAGATCAGATCTGTCGAGAACGTCACCTGCTTGCCGGTCTTGCGCTTGCCGGGGTGCTGCCGCTCGACCAGCCCGCCGATCACCGCCACCTCGCGGAACGCACGCTTGAGCAGCGACGAGCCCTCGACCCATTCGACGAACTCGTCTTCGAGGATATCGGCCGAAAACAGCGCACGCGGATCGATGATCGGTTCGAGCGCATGGCACGCGATCGCATAGTCGCTGGCGACGAAGCCCAGCGGCTTCAGCCCCAAAGTCTCCATGCGCCGGGTGATGAGCATGCCGAGCGACTGGTGCGCGTTCCACCCCTCGAAGCTGTAGGCGACCATGTAATGGCGATTCTCGCGCGGGAACGTCTCGACCAGCAACTGCCCCGGTCGCGGCAGTACCGAGCGCTTCTCCTGCACCTCCAGCCATTCGCGCACATCGTCGGGGAAGCGCGCCCAGGCAGCGGGCTCGGCGAGGAAGCCGCGTACCCGGTCGGCGAGGTTGGTCGAGATCGGCATGCGCGCGCCGCCGTAGGTCGGGATGCGCGCCGGCCGTGCGGTGGCGCGCACCAGCAGATCCTCGGTGCTGGCGCCGATCACCTCGAGGCTGAGCCCGGCGAAGAAGAAGGTGTCGCCGGGCGACAGCGTGGCGGCGAACCCCTCCTCGACCTTGCCGAGGCTGCGCCCGTTCTTGAACCGCACCGTCAGCATCGTTGCCTCGACGATAATGCCCGCGTTGAGGCGGTGCTGGGTCACGAACTGCGGATGGCTCACCCGCCACAGCCCGTCCGGCCCCTGCGTCAGCCGCTTGAACTTGTCGTAAGCCTTCAGCGCATAGCCGCCGTCTCGAATGAAGCCGAGCACCTGCGCGAACGTCTCATCGGTGAGCGCCGAATAGGGCAGTGCCGAGCGCAATTCGTCGAGCATCGTGCTTTCCGCGAACGGTGCCGCGCACGCGCAGGCCATGGCGTGTTGGGCGAGCACGTCGAGCGCGCCGGGTCGAAAGATATCGGGGTCGAGCTCGCCCGCCTCGACCGCATCGAGCGCGGCACGGCCTTCGAGATATTCGAAACGGTTGCCCGGCACGATCAGCGCCTCCGACGATTCGTCGAGCCGGTGGTTGGAGCGGCCGATGCGTTGCAACAGCCGCGACGATCCCTTGGGCGCGCCCATCTGGATCACGCAATCGACATCACCCCAGTCGACGCCGAGATCGAGGCTGGAGGTGGCGACCAGCGCGCGCAGCTTGCCGTCCGCCATCGCCCCTTCGACCTTGCGCCGCGCCTCGAGGCTGAGCGAGCCGTGGTGGACGCCGATCGGCAGGCTGTCGGCGTTGACCTTCCACAGATCCTGAAAGATCAGCTCGGCGAGGCTGCGCGTGTTGCAGAACACGATGGTGGTGCGGTGCGCGGCGATCTCCGCCATCACCTGCGCGGCGGCGTAGCGCCCGGAATGGCCCGCCCACGGCACTTTCCCCTCCGGCAGCACGATCGCGATGTTGGGCGCCGCGCCGGGCTCGCCCTGCACCAGCGAGACCTGATCTATGTCGCCATCGGGCGCGAGCCACGCGCGGTAGCCATCGGCGTCCGCCACCGTCGCCGACAATGCGACCCGGCGCAGCCCCGGCGCGATCGCCTGCAACCGCGCCATGCACAAGGACAGCAGATCGCCGCGCTTGCCGGTGGCGAAGGCATGCACCTCGTCCACCACGATCGTGCGCAGGCTGGCGAACATCGTGAAACTGTCGGGATAGGACAGCAGCAGGCTGAGCGATTCGGGCGTGGTCAGCAGGATCTGCGGCGGCCGCACACGCTGGCGCGCCTTGCGATCGGACGAGGTGTCGCCGGTGCGCGTCTCGACGCCGATGTCGAGCCCCATCTCCTCGATAGGGGTGAGCAGGTTGCGCTGCACGTCGGTCGCCAGCGCCTTCAACGGCGAGACGTAGAGCGTGTGGAGCCCCTCGCTCGGGCGCTCGATCAGATCGACGAGGCTGGGGAGGAAACCGGCGAGCGTCTTGCCCGCACCGGTGGTCGCGACGAGCAGCCCGTGCCGCCCCGCGCGCCCGACGTCGAGCATCTCGAGCTGATGCCGCCGTGGCGCCCAGCCGCGCTGCGCGAACCATTGCTCGAGAGGAGCAGGAAGAGTCACCGCGCGGGTGACATCGCAAGACAGTGGGAACCAAGCCGCATCCCACCCATATAGGGACGATGGCAAAGCTCGGCGACTGGATCGATCCGCAACCGCACGGCATTTTCGTGCACCCTGCCGGCGTGTGGGTCGATCCGTCGCAGCCGGTCGAGCGCGCGCTCGTCACGCACGGCCATGCCGATCACGCACGCGGCGGCCACGGCGCCGTGTGGGCGACGCCCGAGACGCTCGCGATCATGGATGCGCGCTACGGCGAGCAGAACGCGCATCCGGTTCCTTACGGCGAGACGGTGCGGTTCGGCGACGTGACCGCGCGCTTCGTGCCGGCGGGGCATGTGCTCGGCTCGGCGCAGATCGTGCTCGAGTTCCGGGGCGAGCGCATCATCGTCTCGGGCGATTACAAGCGCCGCGCCGATCCGACCTGCGCGCCCTTCGAGCCGACCAAGTGCGACGTGTTCATCACCGAGGCGACCTTCGGCCTGCCCGTGTTCCGCCATCCCGAAACCGGCGACGAGATCGACAAGCTGACCGCCGCCTTGCGCGCCAATCCCGAACGGTGCGTGCTGGTCGGCGCCTATGCGCTCGGCAAGGCGCAGCGCGTCATCGCCGAGCTGCGCGTGCGCGGGCATGACGATCCGATCTACCTGCACGGCGCGTTGCAGCGGCTGTGCGACCTCTATGTCGCGCACGGCGTGGACCTCGGCGAGCTGCGCCCGGTGGCGGGTGCGAGCAAGGCCGAGCTGGCCGGGCATATCGTGATGGCCCCGCCCTCGGCGCTGGGAGACCGCTGGTCGCGCCGCCTGCCCGATCCGATCACCGCGATGGCGTCGGGCTGGATGCGCGTGCGCCAGCGCGCGGTGCAGCGCGGCGTCGAACTGCCGTTGATCCTGTCCGATCACGCCGACTGGGACGAACTGACCGACACGCTGCGCGAACTCGCCCCGCAGGAGGTGTGGGTCACGCACGGCCGCGAGGAAGCGCTGGTCCATTGGTGCGCAACCCACCAGATTCGCGCCAAGGCGCTCGCGCTGCATGGCTATGAGGATGAGGATGATTGAGGCGTGTTGAACGCACCCGACTTCGCTTCGATTGCGGTCTTGAAGAACATTCGTCACCCCGGCCTCGTGCCGGGGTCCACGATCAGACTAGCGGACGTGTTATCGGCTCGAATCCCAAACCCACCGCGAGATCATTCCAAGCCGGGTTCTCGCGCTCGATCAGATTACGTTTCCATTCGCGCCTGTATCGCTTCAACTGTTTCTCTCGTGCGATCGCGGCGTCCATAGTGTCGGCGACCTCATAATATACCAGCCGATCGATGCCGTAGCGCGCGGTGTGACCACCCATTACGGCGTCGCGATGTTGGGCAATGCGACTGTGCAGGTTCGAGGTGACACCCACATAGATAGCGCCATTATACTTGCTGGCGAGAATATAGACGCATGGCGTTCGCTCGATCGTCATGCGACATGGCTTGCCGAATGGTGGACCCCGGCACAAGACCGGGGTGACGAAGGACGTCAGGCGGTCGCTTTCCACCGCCCCCGCCATTAGACTATCAGCCTCCGGCCCCCGCTCAAGACGCCCGGAACTGCCGGATATCCACCACGTTCCCCGCCTGGGCGATCCCCTCGATGCGGCGCACGTCGCTTTCCAACACGCCGAACAGCGTCACCTGGCCGAGCACGCTTTCGCCCGTGTCGATCCGCACGCCCTCGATCGAGGCGCTGAGCGCGAGCGGGGCGAGCAGGCGGCGTGCCTCGACGCGTACGCCGACGCGGCGCAGCACCGCGATTGTGCCGTTGCCCGCGACGATCGCCGCGCTCGCGTCGCCGCTCAGCAGCGCGGCGCGGGCGATGAAGCCGGCGAGCCGCTCCTCGGCGAGCTCGCGCGCCTTGTCGTCGCTGGTGATCTTGCTCTCATCGCGCCGCAGCTTGCGCGCGAGCAGGCCGAGCGCGACCAGCGCCAGCACCGCCAGCGCAAGCTGATACCAGCGCAGATCGAGCGGCAGCTCCATCAGGCGCGGCCGGACAGCGCCTCGAGCAGCGGGCGCAGGCCGTTCAGGTCGTAGCCCGCCTCGCGTCCTTTCGCGATCAGCACGTCGGGGTCGCGCCCCTGCTTGGCCTGCGCGAGCGCCCACAGGTTGCACGACCGCGTGCCCGAGCGGCAATAGGCCAGCACCGGCCCGCCCGCGCTGTCGAGCGCCTCAACCATCGCGTCGATTTGCGGGTGCGAGAAGCCGGCCTGCGTCACCGGGATCTCGGTATAGGACAGCCCCGCCGCCTCCGCCGCCGCGCGGACGGCCGCACCTTCGGGCTGGCCGGCATCCTCTCCGTCCGGGCGGTTGTTGACGATCGCGACAAAGCCGGCGGCGGCGATCTCCGCGACCTCATCGGGGGTGATCTGGGGCGAGACCGAGACCGAATCATCGATTTTGCGTAGCATGGCAGTCCTCTCGTTCATCCGCGTAACACCTCCAAAAAGGCGTCGCCATAGGTCTCGAGCTTGCGCGCCCCGACGCCGGTGATGTGGGCGAGCGCGGCGCGGCTGGTGGGTTTGAGCGTCGCCATCTCGCGCAGCACCGAATCGTGGAAGATGACATAAGGCGGCACGCTCGCCGCCGCCGCAAGCTCGCGCCGCTTGGTGCGCAGCGCCTCGAACAGCGGATCGCCCGCCGGGTTCTCCGCCGCGCCACCACGACCGCGACGGCGCTCGCGCTTGGGCGGGACGAGCAGCGACACCGCCGTCTCACCCTTGAGGATACCGCGCGCTTCGGGGCCGAACTCGAGCCCGCCGAAATCGTTGGTGCGCAGCGCATCGCGCAGCAGCAGCGCGCGGCTGACCGGCTTGATGAGCGCGGCTTCTTCCGGCGAGGAGGCGATGCCGAACACACCGAGCGCCTCGTGCCCGTTCATCAGGCTGCGTTCGGTCGACTGGCCGGTCAGGATGCTCTCGATATAGCCGACACCAAAGCTCTGGCCCGTGCGAAACACCGCGGAGAGGAATTTCCTCGCCACCTCCGTCGCATCGATCGCACCCGGCGGGCTCAGGCAATTGTCGCAGTTGCCACAATTGTCGGGCGCGGGGTCGCCGAAATGGCGCAGCAGGATCTGGCGGCGGCAGGTCGGCGTCTCGACCAGCGCGCCGAGCGCGGTCAGCCGCGCGCGCTCGCCGGGCTGACGATGCGGCTCGACCTCGGCGATGCGCTGGCGCGCACGTACGAAATCCTCCGCGCCCCAGAACAGATGCGCGATCGACGGATCGCCGTCGCGGCCCGCACGGCCGGTTTCCTGATAATAGCCCTCGATCGACTTGGGCAGGCCGGCATGCGCGACGAAGCGCACGTCGGGCTTGTCGATGCCCATGCCGAACGCGACCGTGGCGACGATCACCATATCCTCCGACGCGACGAACGCCGCCTGGTTGCGCGCGCGCACCGCCGGATCTAGCCCGGCGTGATAGGGCCGCACTTTCCGCCCGGTCGCGGCCAGCCGCTCGGCGAGTTGCTCGACGCCTTTGCGGGTCTGCGCATAGACGATGCCCGGCCCCGGATTCTCGGCGACGATATCGGCGATCTGACGGGTTATATTGTCCTTGGGGCTGATCCGGTACTGGATGTTGGGCCGGTCGAACCCCGCCACGATCATGCCGTCGTGCGGGATGCCGAGCTGTTCGAGGATGTCGGCGCGGGTATGCGCGTCGGCGGTCGCGGTCAGCGCGAGACGCGGCACGTCCGGAAACGCATCGAGCATCGTGCGCAACAGCCGGTAATCGGGGCGGAAATCATGCCCCCATTCCGAAACGCAATGCGCCTCGTCGATCGCGAACAGGGCAAGCTTCGACTGGCCGAGCAGGTTGCGGAACGACTCGTTCGAGGCTCGCTCGGGCGCGACGTACAGCAGGTCGAGCTCACCACGCCGGAAACGCGCGATCGTCTCCATCTGATCGGTATCGACCGAGGTGAGCGTGGCGGCGCGGATGCCGATCGCGGTGGCGGCGCGCAACTGGTCGTGCATCAGCGCGATCAGCGGCGAGACGACGATGCAGGTGCCCTCCAGCGCGACGGCGGGAAGCTGGTAGCACAACGACTTGCCCGCGCCCGTCGGCATCACCGCCAGCGTGTTCTCGGCGGCCAGCACCCGGCTGACCACCGACTCCTGCACGCCGCGAAAGCCGCGGAAGCCGAAGGTCTGTTCGAGGATGGGAAGCGGATCGATCATCGTGATGCGGCCAGCCCTAGCACAACCAGCAGCGCGCCATCGACCTCTTCGATTTGCGCCGGGCTCAAGCGGCCGGCGACATGGCTGATCTTCGCGCGCGGGCTCGTCACCAGAATATCGATCATGACGCGGCAGGGCTGCGAGAGGCCGTTGGCCGGGCTTGGTTCCAGCAGCGGACGCAACATCGGCTCGCTGTCGAGCATCGTGCTGCACCCGGCGAGGATGATGGTCGAGGTCGGATAGGCATCCGACTGGATCACGACGAACGGGCGCGGCTTGCCACCGAAGCCACTACCCGTCGCGGCGATGACGACATCGCCGCGCTGCGGTTCGATCGTCATGTCAGTCGTTTTCGTCCGGCCAATATTGGATCGAGGTCACGTCGAGAAACTCGTCCTCATGCTCGCGATACCATTGCTTCAACGCCTCGGTGTCACGCTTGGCGCGGGCGATGAACTCCGGGCTGGAGGTATCGGGCACCCAGAACACCTTGGGGCGCAGGCCCTTGGCGCGCATCGCCGCGCGCCAGCGCCGGGCGCGCTCGGCACCTGTGAGGGGGCGCTGGACGTTCATTGCGTTACGTTACGCGTAACGCGCCGGGCGTACAAGCGCTACGCCCCCTATGATTCGATCCCATCAACCAGCAGGTCGAGCGCGGCGTCGACCGCAGCCGGCGGCAGCGCGCCGATGCGCGTATCGAGCAACAGCGTGGCGAGGCCGTGGACCATTCCCCAGGCGGCGAGCGTGGCGACCTCGGCACGCGCGGGCGCGATCCCCGCAACACGGCGGGCGAGCACGGTGTAGGCGGTCTCGCCCTCCGGCATGCCGCCGGTCTTCTCGCCCGAGAACATCAGCCGGAACAGCGCTGGGCGGGCGAGCGCGAAATCGACGTACGCGCGCCCCTGCGCGATCAGCGCGGCACGCGGGGTTTCGGCCGCGTCGGCGGCGAGCAGCGCCTCGCGCAAGGTTGCAAAGCCGCGATCCGCCACCGCGCCGAGCAGCGCACCCCGATCGGCGAAATGGCGGTAAGGCGCCATCGCCGACACGCCCGCCGCACGCGCAACTTCGCGAAGACTCGGCGCACTGCCGCCCGCATCGAGCAGGCCAAGTGCCGCGGTGACGAGCGCCTCACGCAGCGCACCATGATGATAGTTCTCAACCATGTTTACATCGTACACTTGTTCGTTTATGTTTACGGCATACACATTGGAGATGTGCCATGCAAAAACCGGTCAAACGCGAGTCGGTCGATCTTTCCGCCACGCCCGATCTGATGGTGGTGATGCTGGGCTTTCGCATCCGGCGCTGGCGCGGGGTGCTGGCGATGCTGCGGATCGGGCGCGGGCTCGGCGCCATCCAGCGCGATCGGCCCGACGGTCTGCTGCTCCACGAACACTATTTCTTCTCGCTCACCCATGTTGGCATGCGGCAATATTGGCGCGATTACGAGAGCCTCGAACGCTTCACCCGCAGCGAGCCGCACGCGACCTGGTGGCGCGACTTCCTGCGCGACAGCGGCGGCGCCGGCTTCTGGCACGAGGCGTACCGGATGAGCGGCGGCATGGAGGGCGTCTATGTCGACATGCCCGCCCCGGTCGGCTTCGGCCACTTCGCCCCAGCGCGCGACCCGCGCGGGCCGTTCCTGTCGGCACGCGCGCGGATCGAGGCGGGGCGCGCGGCCTGACTTTCAGGCGCGCGGCTTTTGTGCGACAGCGCATGGCATGCCTGACGTCACCGATAATCGCGCCGAATATGAGTTCGAACTCGTCGTCGACGGTCACCGCGCCGTCGCCGCCTATCAGATGGAGGGCGACACGATCGTGTTCACCCACACCGTCGTCCCCAAGCAGATCGAGGGGCGCGGTGTCGCGTCGAAGCTCATCAAGGCCGGGCTCGATTCCGCGCGCGACCGCGGGCTGAAGGTGGTGCCGCAATGCCCGTTCGTCGCCGCCTATATCGAGCGGCATCCCGAATATCGCGATCTGGTCTGAAGCCGCGTTAACGGCGTCTTCAACCGGCCATGGCTAGACTCGCGACATGGACGGGATGGTCGCAACCGCCGCGCTGCGCGTGTGGCATTTCTGGATCAACCAACTCGGCGGCACGTTCCTCGCGGTCGGATCGCCGCTGTGCTTCGGCAACCTCATCCTGACATTGCTGCTCGCCGCGTTCCTGGCGGTGCCGCGCGGGCGTCGGCACATGCCGGCATTCAAGGTGTGGCGGCGGGCGCTCTTTCCCGATCGCCTCGCCACAAGCGCTTCGGGTCGGACTGACATCGGCTATCTGCTGTTCAGCCTCTTTTTCTCCGGACTGGTGATCGGCGGAGCCGTGTTTTCAACGGCTCAGATCGCTGCGACGGCCGGCAGGCTGCTCACCGACCTGCTGGGAGCGCCAGCCGCGCCGCTGTTGCCGATGCCGCTCGGCGCGGTGGTCGTGACGGTCGGCCTGTTCGTCGCTTATGAATTCGCCTACTGGTTCGATCACTGGCTCAGCCACAAAGTGCCGTTGCTGTGGCAATTTCACCGCGTCCATCACGCCGCCGACAGCCTGTCGCTGCTCACCAACTTCCGCGTTCATCCGGTCGATACGATCGTGTTCGCCAACATCATCGCAGCGGTGATGGGAATGAGCACCGCGCTCGCGGCACGATTGCTCGGCCCGGACACGAAACCGATTCTGATCGGCGGAACCAGTATTCTCGCGTTGTTCGTCTCGGTCGTGTTCACCAACATTCAGCATTCGCATCTGTGGATCACCTTTGGACCGCGTTGGGGGCGCTGGCTGCTCGGCTCGGCGCATCACCAAATCCATCATTCCGCCGATCCGAAACATTTCGACACCAATCTCGGCAATACGCTCGCGATCTTCGACCGGCTGTTCGGTACGCTGCACATGCCCGCTGCGAAGCGGGAACGGCTCGCCTTCGGAGTTGGCGACGAAGTCGCGCACCCGCATGGCTGGCGCGCGCAGATCGTCACGCCCTTCGCCGGAGCGCTGGCACTTATTCGGCTGCCAGCGCTCCGTTTTCGTCCGCGTCGGCGCGTTCCTGCGCCTGTCGGTTCCACATCTCCGCATACAGCCCGTTCTGCCTGAGCAGTTCGGCATGCGTGCCGCGCTCCTTAACCTCGCCCGCTTCCAGCACGACGATCTCGTCGGCGTGGACTACCGTGGAGAGGCGGTGCGCGATGACGATGGTGGTGCGGCCCTGCTCGATCGCCTGCAACGTATCGAGGATCTCGCCCTCGGTGCGGCTGTCGAGCGCGCTGGTCGCTTCGTCGAGGATCAGGATCGGCGGGTTCTTGAGCAACGTCCGCGCGATCGCGACGCGCTGCTTCTCGCCGCCCGACAGCTTCAGCCCACGCTCGCCGACGCGGGTTTGGTAGCCCTGCGGCTGGCGCTCGATGAAGCCGGCGATCGCCGCACCCCGCGCCGCCGCCTCGATCTCAGGCTCGCCCGCGCCCTCGCGACCGTAGGCGATGTTGTAACCGATCGTGTCGTTGAACAGCACGGTATCCTGCGGCACGATGCCGATCGCGGCGCGTAGCGACGGCTGCGTGACTGCCGAAATGTCCTGCCCGTCGATGGTGATGCGCCCGCCGGTGAGATCGTAGAAACGGTACATCAGCCGCGCGAGCGTCGACTTGCCCGCGCCCGACGGCCCCACCACCGCGAGCGTCGCGCCCGCCGGGATGTCGAGGTCGATGCCCTTGAGGATCGGCTGCCCGGCGTCGTAGCCGAAGCGCACGCCTTCGAACCGCACATGTCCGCGCGCAACGCTGAGCGCCGGCGCGCCCGGCGCGTCGGTCACTTCGGAGGGCGTATCGACCAGATCGAACATCGCCCCCATGTCGAGCACGCCCTGCCGGATCGTGCGATACACCATGCCGAGCAGATCGAGCGGGCGGAACAACTGGCTGAGCAGGGTCGACACCAGCACCACGTTGCCGGCGGTGAAGCGCCCCTGGCTCCAGCCGATCACGACGAGCAGCATGCCGCCCGCCATCATCATGTTGGTGATCGCCGCCTGCCCGATGTTGAGCCACGCCAGCGAGTTCTCCGACGATACCGCCGCATTTGCATAGAGCGTCATCGCCCGGTCGTAGCGCTTGGCCTCGCGCTCCTCCGCGCCGAAATATTTGACCGTCTCAAAGTTGAGCAGCGAATCGACCGCATGTGCGACCGCGCCGGTATCGAGATCGTTCATCCGCGTGCGCAGCGACGAGCGCCAGTCGGTGACGACTCGCGTGAACCAGATGTACGCGCCCACCATCACCACCGTGCCGACCACCAGCCACACGCCGAACTTGGTCCAGAAGATGCCGAGCACCAGCGCGAGTTCGAGCACGGTCGGCGCGATGTTGAACAAGAGGAAGTAGAGCATCGTGTCGATGCTCTTGGTGCCGCGCTCGACCACCTTGGTCACCGCGCCGGTGCGGCGTTCGAGGTGGAAGCGCAGCGAGAGTTGGTGGAGATGGCGGAACACCGTCGCCGCCAGCCGCCGCGTCGCATCCTGCCCGACGCGTTCGAACACCGCGTTGCGCAGGTTGTCGAACACCACCGAGCCGAAGCGCGCGGCGGCATAGCCGATCACCATCAGCCCGACGAGCTGCGTCAGGTCCGGCGCGGGGCGGTGCCCGGCCATGCCGTCGATCGCGCCTTGGAGCGCGAACGGCGCGCCATACACCTGCACCAGCTTGGAAGCGAGGACGAGCAGCATCGCCGCGACGATCCGCAGCCGCAGCATCGGCGCGTCGGCGGGCCACAGATAGGGCAGGAAACGCCGGAGCGTCGGCAGCAGCGGGCGTTCGCGCGTATCGGAGGTGAAGGTTTCGGGGGGCATCGACAGCGGATGTAGGCATAGTCAAGCCGAATCCAAAGCGTTCATGGAACAACTCGGCCGGTCCATGGATTTTACCAATGACACCGGACAGTTGAGTCCGAACCTTCAGACAGAGACGGAAACGCTATGGAACCGCTCTTCTACGTCATGGCGATCATGGGTTGCGGCGATGCCAGCGCACAGTGCGCGCAGGCGCGTATCGAGAGTGTGCAATATCATTCCATCGAACAATGCCAGGCAGCGATGCCGGCGGTGCTCGCGCGCAACAGCGACCTGGACTACCCGGTCGTCTCCGCCGCCTGTCAGGCGCATGGCGAACGGCTTGCGCAAAACCGTGGCACCCGCGCGCACGGCTGATTGCCGCGCCGCACCGAAACGCTATAGCCTCCCCGCCGCAGCCCCGGCGGAGATCCAATGCGCACCGTCCTCGGAATCCTGTTTGGCGTGGTCGCCGCACTGGCGATCGTCGCCGGGGTGGAGTGGGTCGAAACGTCGCTCTATCCGCTTCCCGCGCTCGAGTCCGCCGATGCCGCCACTTTGGCGGATGTCGTCAACGACATGCCCGTGCCCGCCAAGCTGCTGGTCGTGATCGGCTGGCTGCTCGGCGCGTTCGGCGGTGCGTGGCTGGGGCTGCGCGTGTGCGATCGCTACATCGTCGGCTGGGTTGTGGTCGCGGTGGTGATCGTCGCCGCCATCGTGACCGTGGCGACGCTGCCGCATCCGCTGTGGATGCAGCTTTGCGCGGTGCTGCTGCCGGTGACTGGCGGTGCGCTCGCCTTCCGTGCGCACCGCAAGCCCTATGCGGGCGAGGCGCTGCTCGGCTGACGCCTTCAGAAATCGACCGCGATGCCTTTGAGCGTCCAGTCGCCATAGCGGGTCGGATCGAGGTTGAGCGGATCCTTGGTTTCGCGCTTCGGCTCGGGCGCGGGCACGGGCACGTTGGGCGAAAGATAGGCGGGTGGCTTCACATGCGGCGGTCGGCGGCTCATGGAAGGTTCCTTTGATGCGGGGTCTCACGAGATCGCGCGCGCAGCATGAGAGTTCAAGCCCCGTGTCCGACCAACGCTCCACCAGACCCGCCGATCCGCCCGGCGTCCCCGCGCGCCGTGCCGCGCTAAAATTGCTCGATGCGGTGCTGCGGCAGGGCCTGCCGCTTGAGGCTGCGCTCGGCCGCGCCACCGCCGGGATCGAGCGCGCCGACGATCGTGCGCTCGCCCACGCGATTGCGGCGGAGGTGCTGCGCCGCCTGCCCGATCTCGACGCGCTGATCGATTCGGCGACGCCGCGCGCGCTGCCCGAGGATGCCAAGGCGCGCTTCGTGCTGCGCATCGCTTTGGTGCAGGTGCTGTCCCTCGGCACGCCCGCGCACGCCGCGATCGCGACGGTGCTGCCGCTGGTCGACGGCGGGCCGAAAAAGCTCGTCCACGGCGTATTCGGTGCGCTCTCCCGCCGGGGCGATACGCTGCCCGAGATCCCCGCGCTGCCCGATCCCGTAGCGATCCGCTGGCACGCCGCCTGGGGCGACGACATGATCGAGGCGGCGGAGAACGCGATCGCAGCACCGCCGCCGCTCGACCTGACGCTCGCCGATCCCGCCGCGACCGCGGAATGGACCGAGCGACTCGGCGGCACCTCGCTGCTGCCCGGGCATGTCCGGCTCGAATCGGCGCATGTCCCCGAACTGCCCGGCTTCGAGGAAGGCGCGTGGTGGGTGCAGGACATCGCCGCCTCGCTGCCCGCGCGCCTGATCGGGCCTAAAAGCGAGGGGGGCACGGGCACCGCGCTCGATCTGTGCGCCGCGCCCGGCGGCAAGACGATGCAGCTCGCCGCCGCCGGCTGGTCGGTAATCGCGGTCGACGCGTCCGAAGCGCGCCTCACCCGGCTGCGCGCCAACATCGAACGCACCGATACCAAGGCGCGCGTCATCACCGGCGACGTGCTGCACTGGAGCCCGCAGGAAAGCGCCGACGCGGTGCTGCTCGACGCACCGTGCAGCGCAACCGGCATCTTCCGCCGCCACCCCGACGTGCTGTACCGCACCCGCCCCTCGGTGATCGCGCAGATGGCCGCCACGCAGGCCAAGCTGCTCGCGCGCGCGTCGGGCTGGGTCAAGCCGGGCGGTACGCTCGTTTATGCCACCTGCTCGCTGGAGCGCGAGGAAGGCGAAGCACGCATCGAGGCGTTCCTTGCCGAACGGGATGACTTCACCCTCGATCCGGTGCATGCCGACGAACTCCCCGCCGGCGTCGCCCCGCACGAACGCGGCTGGGTGCGGCTGTTGCCGGGGCAGGTTTCGCCCGGCGGCAACGACGGCTTCTTCATCGCGCGGTTACGCCGCGCTTAACCATCGCGGTTGATACGTAGCTTGCGGGTGGTCGCGGCCATGCCTACAGATTCCGGCATGGCATATCCCGTCCGCATCGCGCCCTCGATCCTCTCCGCCGACTTCGCCAAGCTGGGCGAGGAGGTCCGCGCGATCGACGCGGCGGGGGCGGACTGGATCCACGTCGACGTGATGGATGGGCATTTCGTCCCCAACATCACGATCGGCCCGCAAGTGGTGAAGGCGCTGCGCCCGCACACGACCAAGCCGTTCGACGTCCACCTGATGATCCAGCCGGTCGATGCCTATCTGGACGCGTTCGCCGAGGCGGGGGCGGATACGATCAGCATCCATATCGAGGCCGGGCCGCACACCCACCGCAGCCTCCAGCACATCCGCAAGCTCGGCAAGCGCGCGGGCGTGGTGCTGACCCCGCAGACGCCGGCCAAGGCGCTCGAATATCTCATCGACTCGGTCGATCTCGTGCTCATCATGAGCGTGAACCCCGGCTTCGGCGGGCAGAGCTTCATCCCGAGCGCGCTGCGCAAGATCGCGGCGGTGCGGTCGATGATCGACAAGGGCGGCTACCGCGTCGATCTCGAGGTCGACGGTGGCATCGACGTCGAGACCGCGCGCGACGCGATCGCGGCGGGTGCGGACGCTCTGGTCGCGGGCACTGCCACCTTTCGGGGCGGGCCGGAGCATTATGCCGACAACATCCGGGCGCTGCGGGGCGCGTGAGCGACGCACCTCGCCTTGAGGTGGACGACACCTTCGATCTCGAACGCCTCGAGCCGGTCGAGGGCGGCAAGTGGCTGGTCCGCGCCGGCGGTGACAAGGGCCTCTCGCTCGCCGAACGCGTGAGCGAGCAATTCCATCGGCTGACGTGGCGCACGCCGCTGCACGGCATGCGGCTGAAGGGCCGGCATCCGCTCAAGCTGCTGGCGGTGCCCGACGATCCGTTCCTTGGCGATGTGAAGCGCGGGCGCGCGCTGCTCGGCGGTTCGGTGATGTTTCGTGGCGAAACCCGCACGATCGAGTCGCTCAACCTCGCCAAGCCTGATTTCTCCGCCGACTTCGCCGACTATCTGCACGGCGCCGGCTGGCTGCGCGACCTGTCCACCGTGGCGACGCGCGTGCAGGGCGTGCCCGTCGCCGAGGCGATCATGCGGCAATGGCTCGCCGCGCACGCGGATACCATCAGCGAGCCGGCATGGCGCCCCGATCTGTGCGCGCGGCGCATTCTGGCGTGGTCGGCGCACGCGCCGCTGATCCTGTCCTCGACCGATCTGGTCTATCGCAGCAAGGTGCTCAACACCTTCGCACGCGGCACGCGGCATCTCGATCGCGGTGCGGAGAAGGTCGCGCCCGGCGCGGCGCGGGTGGCGACGCTGTGCGGCGTGGTGGCGGGCGGCATGCTGTTGCCCGGTGGCGATCCGCGTCGGCTGGCCAGCGAGGCGGCGCTGGCGCGCGCACTCTCCGTTTCGGTGTTCGAGGATGGCGGCGTGGTGTCGCGCAGCCCGGCCGCGCAGCTCGACGTCCTAATGTTGCTCACGCAGTTGCGCGAAGTCTATGAGGCGCGCCGGATCGAGCCGCCCGAACTGGTCGCCGAGACGCTCGCGCGGCTCGTACCTGCGCTGCTCGGCGTGTGTCTGGGTGACGGCGGACTGTCGAGCTGGCAGGGTGGCGGGCCGGTGTCGGGGGACCGTGTCGCCGAGATCGTCGCGGCGACCGGCGTGCGCACGCGGCCGCTGCGGCAGGCGCGCGAATGGGGCTATCAGCGGCTTGCCGCCGCGCAGGCCGTGCTGGTGTTCGATGCCGCCCCGCCGCCGGTCGCGCGGATGGTGAAGGGCGGCTGCGCGTCCACGCTGGCGTTCGAGTTTTCCGACGGGCCACACCGCATCGTCGTCAATTGCGGCGGTGCGCGCGCCGGGGTCGCGCAGGTGCCGGTCGCGCTGGCGGAAGGGCTGCGCACCACCGCCGCACACTCGACGCTGGCGATGGGCGACAGCAACTCGACCGCCGTCCACCCCGACGGCACGCTGGGACGCGGGGTCGGCGAGGTCGAACTCGCGCGGCAGGAGAGCGAGAACGCCAGCCGGGTCGAGGCGAGCCACGACGGCTACGCCCGGCGCTTTGGCTTCCTCCACCGCCGCCAGCTCATCCTCACCGGCGACGGGCGCGAGCTGCGCGGCGACGACATGCTGCTGCCCGCGAAGAAGCGCGGGCGGATCGCCGCGACCGGCTTCGTCATCCGCTTCCACCTCGGCGCGGGGGTGGAGGTGTCGCCGACCGCCGACGGCATGGCGGCGCTGCTGCGGCTGCCCGGCGGTGCTTTGTGGCAGTTCCGCTGCAAGGGCGGCGCGCTGGCGGTCGAGCCGAGCCTGTGGATCGACGGCGACGGGCGGCCGCAATCGACCTTCCAGCTCGTTATCACGGGCGAAACGCCGGCGGGCGGCGCGAATGTCGGCTGGGTGCTGAAACGGGCGGGGTGATTTCGCGCCACTCCGTTCGTGCCGAGTAGGGATCGAGTAGGCGAAGCCGTATCGAGAGCCCGTATCGAAGCACAAGTTTCGCGCAGGGCCTGTCCTTCGATACGCCGCCTCGATAGGCCCTGCGGGCTACTCGGCAGCTACTCAGGACGAACGGGGATTTCGGGCCATCCCGACTTTCGCCAGCATGGCGATGCTGTAAGGGGAGCGCAAACTGTCCCTCGGAGTTCGCCCATGACCACCATCCCCATCCGCCGCGCCCTGCTGTCCGTGTCCGACAAGACCGGCATCGTCGATCTCGGCCGTTCGCTGGTGCAGGCGGGCGTCGAACTGGTTTCGACCGGGGGCACCGCCAAGGCGCTCCGCGATGCCGGCCTGACGGTGCGCGACATTTCCGACCTCACCGGCTTCCCGGAGATGATGGACGGTCGCGTCAAGACGCTTCACCCCAAGGTCCACGGCGGGCTGCTCGCGGTGCGCGACGATGCCGCGCATGCCGCCTCGATGCAGGAGCACGACATCGGCGCGATCGATCTGGTCGTGGTCAATCTCTATCCGTTCGAGGAAACCGTCGCGCGAGGAGCGGAGCGTGACGAGGTGATCGAGAATATCGACATCGGCGGCCCGTCGATGGTGCGCTCGGCCGCGAAGAACCACGCCTATGTCGCGATCGTCACCGATCCCGCCGATTATGCGCTGGTCGCGGGCGGCAGCACCACGCTGGAGGATCGCAAGCGCCTCGCCGCCAAGGCCTACGCGCTCACCGCCGCTTATGACGGCGCGATCGCGCAATGGTTCGCCTTCGTCGATCAGCGCGACTCGTTCCCGCAGGTGCTGCCCGTCACGCTGACGCTCGGCTCGGCGCTTCGCTACGGCGAGAACCCGCACCAGCAAGCCGCGTTCTACGCGACGTACAAGCCGTCCGCCAATGGCGTCGGCCAGGCGCGGCAGGTGCAGGGCAAGGAGCTGTCGTACAACAATTTCAACGATGCCGATGCCGCGCTCGATCTTATCAGCGAGTTCCGCGATGCCGATCCGAGCGTTGTCATCGTCAAGCACGCCAACCCGTGCGGTGTCGCCACCGCCGCCACGATCGAGCAAGCCTATGCCGATGCGTTCGCGTGCGACACGGTGTCGGCGTTCGGCGGTATCATCGCGCTCAACCGCCCGCTCGACGCCGCGACCGCACGCGCGATCACCGGCATCTTCACCGAAGTCGTGATCGCACCTGATGCCGACGAAGAGGCGCTCGCTTTGTTCGCCGCCAAGAAGAACCTGCGGCTGCTGCTGACCGGCGCGTTGCCCGATCCCGCCCGTGGCGGGCTGTTGGCGAAGGCGATCACCGGCGGCTGGCTGGTGCAGGGCCGCGACAATGCGTCGGCACCCGACATGAAGGTCGTCACCAAGCGTGCGCCGACGCAGGCCGAGCTGGCGGATTGCCGCTTCGCCTGGACGGTGGCCAAGCACGTCAAGTCCAACGCGATCGTCTATGCCAAGGACGGTGCGACCGCCGGCATCGGCGCAGGCCAGATGAACCGGCTCGAATCGGCACGCATCGCCGCATGGAAGGCCAAGGACGCCGCCGAGAAGGCCGGCTGGGCGGCCCCACGCACGATCGGCTCGGCAGTCGCGTCGGATGCGTTCTTCCCGTTCGCCGACGGGCTGCTCGCGGCGGTGGAGGCGGGTGCGACGGCGGTGATCCAGCCGGGCGGCTCGATCCGCGACGACGAGGTGATCGCCGCCGCCGATGCGGCGGGCCTCGCGATGGTGTTCACCGGCGTCCGCCACTTCCGCCACTGATCGCAAGGGCGCGCGCTCCCGCGCCCGCGCACCCATCGTCACCCCAGCGCAAGCTGGGGTCTCTCGCGGCGGCCGGATCGCGTCACCACGAAAGACTCCAGCGTTCGCTGGAGTGACGTTCGTGGTGGGGCCGGAGCAACGGACGCGCGGCGGCTCAGCCGCGCGAACCACTCAGGCCGGAATCTGCTGGCTGATGCAGTGGAAGCTGCCGCCGCCGGTCAGGATCGCGTCGGCGCGCAGCCCCACCACATCGCGCGTCGGGAACAGCGCCTGGATCGCCGCGACCGCAGCCTCGTCGTTGGGCGCGCCGTACAGCGGCACCACCACGGCGGCGTTGCCGATGTAGAAGTTCATGTAGCTCGCCGGGATCACCTCGTCGTCGCGCAGCACGCGGCCGGGCGAGGGGATGCGCTTGACCTCCAGACCCGCTGCCGCGGCGGCATCGGCGGCATGCGCATAGACCAGCCAGTTGGGATCGTTCTCGGTCGCCTCAGGGATAGCGATGACGCCGGGCGCGACGAAGCGCGCGAGATTGTCGACATGGCCGTCGGTATGGTCGTTGAGCAACCCGTCGCCGAGCCACACGATCTCGCGGAAGCCGAGGTCGGTCTTCAGCCGCGCCGCGATATCATCCTGCGACAGCGCCGGATTGCGATTGGGGTTGAGCAGGCATTGCCGGGTGGTGACGACACGGCCGGCGCCGTCGCCGTCGATCGCGCCTCCTTCGAGCACCCAATCGCGCCGTTCGACCGGCGCGCCGATCGAACCGGCGAGGCGCAGGCCGACATCGTCGTCGCCGGGCAGATCGTATTTGCCGCCCCAACCGTTGAAGGTGAACGCGCGCGCGCTGCCGTCCGACAGCAGGATCGGCCCGGTGTCGCGCAGCCAGATGTCGCCGAACGGCTGCACGACGATCTCGGCGAAATCGCCCGCCACGCGCACCGCCGCCCGCGCCGCCTCGTCATCGGCGGCGACGAGGATGACGCGCTCGCCCTTGCCCCCGGCATGAACCGCGCGGCCGAACGCGGCGACCTCCTCGCGTGCGGGTTCGAGATCGTCCTCCCACAGATCGGGGTGGCTCGGGAAACCGATCCAGACGGCCGTGTGCGGCGCCCATTCGGCGGGAGGGAGAATGTTCGGCATGACGGATTCCTTAGTGCGCGCCGCCACGATCCTTGTCGCGGATCGCGCGGAATTCGGCGGTCTTGTACCAGTTCGGCCACTGGTCGCCATCGGCGAGTTCGCGGCCGAGCCGGTAATAGAGGGTGAGATCCTCGACCGCACCCGACCAATCCCAGTTGGGATCATATCCATCCTGCGGCTTGTGGTAGCGGTTGGCGATATAGTCGAGCGTGGCGGCATGGCCGGCCGCGACGCCGCCGACGACGAGATCCTCGCCCGCCGCTCCGTCGAACATCGGCACGCCCAGCTTGGCGAAGCTGAAATGGTCCGAACGGAAATAGCTGCCGCGCTCCGGGTTGGGCTCGGGCTTGACGACGCGGCCCTGCGCTTCGACCAGCGTCTTCATCATGTCTTCCAGTTCGGATTTGCCCGCGCCGGTAATCTCGAAATCATGGGTGCGCCCCTTCACGTTGAGCACGTCCATGTTCACGCCGCCGACCGTCGCGCTGAGCGGATAGACCGGATGCTCGGCATAATAGCGCGAACCGAGCAGCCCCGCCTCCTCCGCCGTCACCGACAGGAACACGATCGACCGTTTCGCCGGCCCCGCCTTCACCTGCGCCTCGGCCAGCGCGACCAGCCCGGCGACACCGCTCGCATTGTCGAGCGCGCCGTTGCAGATGCCATCGCCCTTGACCGGATCGCAATGGCCGAGGTGATCCCAATGCGCCGAATACAACACATAGTCGTTCGGCTTGGCGGTGCCGGGCAGGATACCGACGACGTTCTTCGAGGCCTGCCGGCGAATCGTGTTGTCAAACGACACCGACGCCTTCACCCCCAGCGGCACCGCGCGGAAGCCCTTGTGCCTGGCCGCCTCGCTCAGGCTCGCGAAGTCCTTGCCCGCGCTGGCAAACAGCGCCCTGGCCTTGTCGAGCTGCATCCAGCCGATCGCCGCGCTCTCGCTCATGTGATCGCCCGGCTCGTCGAGTTCGAGCTGCGCGCCGGTGTTGCTCGACTGGACGACACCCCAGCCATAAGCGGCGGGCTCGGTATCATGGACGATGATCGCGGCAGCCGCGCCCTGCCGCGCGGCTTCCTCGTATTTGTAGGTCCAACGACCGTAATAGGTCATCGCCTTGCCCTCGAACAGGCCGGTGCGCGCGGGGCTCTGCCAGTCGGGATCGTTGACGAGGATCACCACCGTCTTACCCTTCACGTCGAGCCCGGCATAGTCGTTCCACCCGCGCTCGGGCGCGTTGATGCCGTAACCGACGAACACGACGTCGCTGTCCTTCACCGCGATATGCGGCGCGACGCGGTAGGTCTTCACCACCATGTCGGTGCGATAGGCGAGGCTTAACGGCGTCTTGCCGCCGGTGATGGTCAGCGGCGCGACGTTGGTGGCGGTCATCTCGACCAGCGGCACCGGCTGGAACCAGTCGCCGTTGACGCCGGGCTTGAGCCCCGCCGCCTTGAACCGCTCGACGATATAGGCGGTGGTCTTGTCCTCAGCCGGGGTGGTCGGCTTGCGGCCCTCGAACGCGTCGGAGGAGAGCGTCTGCGTGACGTTTTTCAGCGTCTGCACCGAGATGGCGGGTGTCTGCGCGATCGCCGGCGCGGCAAGCAACGACAGGCCAAGCAGAGCAGCGCGCATCACAATCCCCCCCGAAACGACGTGCGTCCGTTCTGGCAGCGCGCTCGCACCCGCGCAACCGAGTGTCGGGTCGTTTATAGACGGAGTGTGCCATTGGCGACCGGCGCGCCGAAATGGGGCACGCCATCCGCCGTGTAACGGAACGGCTGGACGCGGGTGTGACGGTTGGGGTCGAACAAGGGATCGCCCTTGATCTCGGCATAGTCGCGGGCGTGATAGACCAGCAGATCGCGGCCGCGCTCATCGGTGGTGAAGCTGTTGTGGCCGGGGCCGAACACATGATGCTCGGGTGAGGATTCGAACACCGGCACGGGCGACTTGGTCCAGTTCGCCGGGTCCATGATGTCCGCATCGGCGCGGCAGGTGAGCATGCCCATGCAGTAACGCGCGTCGGTCGCGCTGGCGGAATAGGTCATGAACAGCCGGCCGTTCCGCGCCAGCACGGCGGGCGCTTCGTTGACCTTGTAGCCGCGCACCTCCCAGTCGAGCGTCGGCACCGACAGCCGCACCTGTCTGGCGGCGAGCGTGAGCGGCGTCTTCAAGGGTGCGAGATAGAGGTTGCTGTTGGTGTCGATTCCGGCCTCGCGCTGCGCCCAGGCGAGGTAGCGTTGCCCCTTGTGGACGAACGAGGTCGAATCGAGCGTGAAGCTGTCCCAGTCGGTCTGAAGCTGGCCGAGGACCTTCCAATTGCCCGTCATCGGGTCCGGCCCGTCGCACACCACCGCATAGGTGCGGATGTGGAACACGTCGTCACCGCCGCCGCTCGGGCCGGCGGCATAGTACATCGTCCAGCGGCCATCGACGAGGTGGAGTTCGGGCGCCCAGATGAAGCCCGACATCGGACCGGTCTTCTCATGCCGCCACAGCACGCGCTCGGGCGCGGTGGAAAGGCCAGCGATCGTCTTCGAACGGCGCAGCACCAGCCGGTCGTATTCGGGCACCGATCCGGTCATGTAATAGCTGCCGTCGGTGTGGCGGAAGACCTGCGCGTCGGCGCGGTTCTTCACCAGCGGGTTGGTGATGACGGGCTTGGCCGCGCCCCGCGCCAGCGCGGGCGTGGCGGCAAGCGCGGCGGCGGCACCGACGAAGCCGCGACGAGTCAAATTCTGCATGGTCATTCCTCCGCGTGCGGCCAGCCGTCGACACCCCAGCGGATCGGGGCGATCCTGAGCGTCGGTGCGCCTTTATTGTCTTTGTCATAGGCATGGTAGGCGACGTAATCCGTGCCATCGGTATCGTGCAGGAAGCCGGGGTGGCCCGGCCCGCGAAACCGCCCCTTTTCGGGCAGATCGGCGCGCAGGAACACGGTGCCGCCGCCGTTCAGCATGCTGCTGCCGTCCTTGCCGAGGTACGGGCCGGTGATCGCCTTCGCGCGTGACACGACGGTGTAATAGGTGCTGTTCACGCCCTTGCAGCAGTAATCATAGCTGGCGAACAGCCAATAATACCCGCTGTGGCGCAGGATGAACGGCGCCTCGACCGGCGCGGGCGCACCCGCCGGCGCGGGGCGGTGCGCGATGGCGATCGGCGCCGCGCCGGGGTGGAGCGGCTTGCCGGTCTTCGCATCGAGTTCGACCAGCTTGAGCCCGCTCCAGAAGCTGCCGAAGCTCAGCCATTGCCGGCCCTGCGCATCGACCGCGAGGTTAGGGTCGATCGCGTTGTAATCGTCGGCGGGCATCGACATCAGCACCAGCCCCTCGTCGCGCCAGCCGTAGCCGGGCGCGGCGGGATCGAGCGTCGGGCTGGTGGCGAGCCCGATCGCCGAACGGTTCGAGCCGAAGGTCGATACCGCGTAATAGAGCCGCCAGCGCCCGTTCTCATACGAGATGTCGGGCGCCCACATGCCCTTCGCACCTGGCACCGCCTTCGTCGCCCAATCGGGCAGCGCGGTGAGCGGCGGCTTGGCGTTGGTCCAGTGGACGAGATCGGGCGAGGTCTTCGCCGACAGCCCCGTGCCGAACACGTAATAGGTGCCGCCCTGCTGCGCGATCACCGGATCGTGCGTCGGCACGAGATCGCCGCTCAGCCGGTCGTTAAGCGTCGTGGCGGCGGGCTGCTGGGCACTCGCGATCCCTGCGAGTGCCAGCGCTGCCATGCCGAGAGCGGCTTTCCGCATGGTCCTCACCCTCACCCGTTATTGCAGGTCGAGCATCACCACCGATTTCGCCGGCAGCGCGACGCTGAGCGTCGTGCCGTTGATCCGCGCGCCGGTGAAGGCGGCAGGAGCGACCACGTCGGGCGTGGCGAAATCGTTGTGCGCGTTCATCGCTTCCGCCGTCAGGATCTGCCCCGACACCGCGCTCGCCGACAGCCCGGCGAGCGAGACGCTGACCGTGATCGCCTTGTTCGGATCGAGGTTGGACAGCGCGACATGGACCTTGCCCGCCTTGTCGCGCACCGCCGAGGCGCTCACCTGCGGCATCGTCCACCGGTCCTTGCCGTACCACGGCGCGTTGAGATCGAGCGGCAACACCGTCGCGTCCATGTATGGCTTGTACATCTGATAGACGTAATAGGTCGGCGTCTTCACCATCTTCGCGCCATCGGTGAGGATCATCGCCTGGAGCACGTTGACCATCTGCGCGATCGCCGACATCCGCACGCGGTCGGCATGATGCGCGAAGATGTCGAGGTGGATCGCCGCGACCAAAGCATCGCGCAGCGTGTTCTGCTGGCGCAGGAAGCCGACGTGCGTCCCCGGATCATCCTTGTACCAGGTGCCCCATTCGTCGACCGCGAGGAAGATGCGCTTCTTGGGATCGTATTTGTCCATCACGGCGGCGTGCTTCGCCACCAGTTCTTCCATATGCTCGGCCTGGAACAAGGTGTCGGCCCAGCCGGCCTCGTCGAATTCGGTCGAGGATGCGCTCGGCGGAAATCCACCGCCGGGCACCGAATAATAATGCAGCGACACGCCGTCGATCTGGCCGGCGGCCTCGCGCATCATCGTCTCGGTCCACGTATAGTCGTCGGAATTGGCGCCCGATGCGATCTTGAGGATCCTGGTGCCCTTGGGCGCGACGACAAAGGTGGCGTAGCGCTTGGTCTCGTCCGCCGCATATTCGGCGCGCATGTTGCCGCCGCAGCCCCATAGCTCGTTGCCGATACCGAAATACGGGACCTTCCACGGCGCCTTGTGGCCGTTCTTCGCACGCTCGTCGGCCAAGCTGCCGGCGGGCGCGGTCATGTATTCCACCCACTCGGCCATCTCGCGCGGAGTGCCGTTGCCGACGTTGCCCGAGATATAGGGTTCGGAGCCGAGCTGGTCCATCAGGTCCATGAACTCATGCGTGCCGACCGCGTTGGGTTCGGTCACGCCGCCCCAGTGCGTGTTGACCTTGACCGGGCGCTTGGCGGGCGCACCGATGCCTTCGCGCCAGTGATATTCGTCCGCGAAACACCCGCCCGGCCAGCGCACGACCGGCACGCCGAGCTGTTTCAGCGCAGCCACCACGTCGTTGCGAAAGCCGCGCGTGTTGGGGATCTTGGAATCCTTGCCGACCCACAGGCCGCCGTAGATGCCGTTGCCGAGATGCTCGGCGAACTGGGTGAAGATGCGGTGGTCATACACCGGCCCGGGCGCATCGGCGTGCAGCGTGGCGACGGCGGTGCCGGCGGGCGGCGGCGTCACCGGTTTGGGCGCGCGTTGCGCCACACCGGCGGTGGCGACGGCGACCAGCGCCGCACCGGCCAGTATCGTTTGCAGGACCTTGCGCATTCTCATCCTCCCTTTGATCGTCATCTGGCTCTAGGCGGCCGCGCGGTTCGCGATCTCGCCCGCGCTGGCATGAACAGTCTTCCAAAACACGCCGGCTGTACCCGTTGAGGGTTTACTCCTACTTATTTGCGAGCCCCGTCAAACGCAATCTCGCGTTTTGAAACCGTGCGCCGGCTGTTAAGGCCGGGACGGGAGACACGGATGACCGATCGCACAGACGAAGGCGAAGACAAATCGGCCGAACGCGCGCCGCGCGGCACCGGGCGGCGCCTGAACGGCGCGATCGCGCACAAGCTCGGCATCGCGATCGTGTCGGGCGCCTATGCGCCGGGCGATATCCTGTCGAGCGAGGTGGATTTCTCCGAAGCGCTCGACGTATCGCGCGGCGCCTACCGCGAGGCGATCCGCGCGCTCGCCGCGAAGGGGCTGGTCGAGAGTCGCCCCAAGGCGGGCACGCGCGTGCTGCCCCGCGCGCGCTGGAACCTGCTCGATCCCGATGTGCTGACCTGGGCGTTCGCGGGCGAACCCGACCCGCAATTCGTGCGCAACCTGTTCGAATTGCGCGCGGTGGTCGAGCCCGCAGCGGCGGGGTTCGCGGCGGAACGGCGCGACCGTGACGATCTCAGGCTGATGAAGGAGGCGCTCGGCCGCATGCGCCGCCATTCGCTCGCCACCGAAGCGGGTCGCGCCGCCGATCGCGACTTTCACGACGCGATCCTGCGCGCGACCAGAAACGACGCGATGATGGTGCTGGCGGCGAGCATCGGCGCGGCGGTGAGCTGGACGACGCAGTACAAGCAGCGCGCGCGGGAACTGCCGCGCAACCCGATTCCCGATCACGCCCGCGTCTATGATGCGATCGCTGCGGGTGACGCCGCCGCCGCCAGCGCGGCGATGCGCGTGCTGGTCGATCTCGCGCTGGAAGACACCGCGAGCGCGATGCGCAAGCCCGACTAGCCGACCTCTTGCCCGCGGGATTCTTGTCCGACTATACGCTTTCTCATGCAAACCGCGTCGGTTGCGGCCGTCATGAAGGGATATAGAGGATGCTGATGATCTGGCGCGCCGGCGTGGCGGCTCTTGCCGTGGCCGCGGCTTTCACCGCCTGCACCGCCGACGCGGCCGATGCAAAACGCGAAGCGGCGGGCAAGCTCGCGGACGGTTCGCCGGTCGAGGCGGTGACGCTCTCCAACGCGCACGGCATCTCGGCGCGCATCCTCAACTACGGCGCGACGTTGCAAGCGCTGATCGCCCCCGACCGCGACGGCAAGCTCGCCGATATCGCGCTCGGCTATGACGATGCCGCCACCTATCAGGGCCACCCCAATTACTTCGGCGCGACGATCGGCCGCTACGCCAACCGCATCGCCGGCGGCCGCTTCTCGATCGACGGCAAAGGCTATCAACTTCCGCTCAACGACAAGACCAATTCGCTGCATGGCGGCGGCAAGGGCTTCGACAAGCAGCTGTGGAAGATCGTGGCCGTCAAGTCGGGGCCGGTCGCCTCGGTGGTGTTGGCGCTGTCGAGTCCCGACGGTGACGCCGGCTATCCCGGCGCACTCGATGCGACCGTCACCTATGCGCTGGACGAAGGCGGCGCACTCAGGATCAGCTACGATGCGAAGACGACCAGGCCGACCGTCGTCAACATGACCAACCACAGCTTCTTCAATCTCGCGGGTGAGGGATCACCCGCCGGCGCGACCTTCCACACGCTGATGGTGCCCGCTGCCGTTTACACGCCCGTCGATGCGCACCTGATCCCGACCGGCGAACGTCGCGCGGTCGCGGGCACGGTGTTCGATTTCCGCGCGCCCCGCGTCATCGCCGACGGCATCCGCGACGGCCGCGACGAGCAAATCCGCTTCGGCCAGGGCTACGACCACAATTTCGCGCTCGACAAGGGGCTCACCGCGACGCCGCAGCTCGCCGCGCGGCTCGAAGATCCGGCTTCGGGCCGCGTGCTCGAACTGCTCACCACCGAGCCGGGTGTGCAGGTTTATACCGCCAACTTCCTCGACGGCACCTTCGTCGGCAAGCACGGCCACGTCTATCGCATGGGTGACTCGGTCTCGCTCGAGCCGCAGAAGTTCCCGGACTCACCCAACCACCCGGACTTCGTCTCGGCGCGGGTGGATCCGGGCAAGCCATATCACAGCGAGTCGATCTACAAACTGTCCGTCGCGCCGCGCTGAACCTTCTTCTTCGTTCCACGTGAAACCGGCCCGCGTGTCCGAGGATGCGCGGGCCGGTTTGCGTTCGCGCCACTTTACGCCGCGTGTTCCGCCGCTTATGCCGCCGTCCACCTTGGGGGAGGTTGCATGAAACGGGGAACATACGCCGTAATGGCGCTGGCGGCGATCGCAGCGCAAGCGGAGGCGGCGAGCGACGCGGCCACACGGTTTGGCGCGCGTGAGGGCATCGGCCAGATCAGCCTGTCGCCCGATGGCAAGCAGATCGCCTTTATCCAGCCCAATGGCGATCGCGGCGCGGCGGTGGTGATCGCCACGGTCGCGACCGGCGCGCTCAAGGCGGTGCTGAGTTCGTCCGGCAACCCCGACCGGCTGCAATCGTGTCGCTGGACGACCGACACTCGGCTGGTCTGCACCATATACATGATCGTCAGCGACGGCCGCTATTCGCTCGGCTATACCCGCATGGTCGCGGTCAACGCCGATGGGCAGAAGATCACGATGCTCAGCGCGCGCAACACCGATCGCTCGCTCGGCATCGCGACCGACGGCGGCGACGTGATCGATTGGCAGACCGACGCCGGAGACGGGAGCGTGCTGATGACGCACACCTATATCCCTGAGAACACGACCGGCACCAATCTCGCCAACACGCGCGAGGGATACGGCGTGGACCGGGTCGATACCGTCACCCTGAAGCGTATCAACGTCGAGCCGCCGCGCATCGGTGCGGAGGATTACATCACCGACGGGCACGGCACCGTCAGGATCATGGAGACACGCGGCTCGTCCAACGGCGGCTATATGAAGGACACGGCCAGCGTCCTGTACCGCATGGCCGACAGCCGTCAGTGGAAGGTGCTGGGCACGGTCAAGCAGACCGGCAGCACCAGCATCGGCTTCGATCCGGTCGCGGTCGATCGTGACCGCAACCTCGCCTACGGGTTCGACACGGTGGACGGACGCACCGCGCTCTATTCGGTGGCGCTCGACGGGACGCTCAAGCGCGACGTCGTGCTCGCCCGGCCCGATGTCGATGTCGACGGCGTCGTGCAGATCGGCCGCCAACGCCGCGTGGTTGGCGCCAGCTTCGCGACCGACAAGCGCCAGACGGTCTATTTCGATCCCGAACTCAAGACTCTTGCGGCGTCACTCGCCAAGGCGCTGCCGGGGCTGCCGCTGGTCAACATCGTCGATGCAAGCGCGGACGAGAGCAAGCTGTTGATGTTCGCCGGCAGCGATGTCGATCCCGGCCATTACTACCTGTACGACAAGGCCACCCGCAAGCTGGCCGAGGTTCTGCCGGTGCGGCAGGCGCTGACCAGCACGAAGCTCGCCCCGGTCAAGGCGATCAGCGTCACCGCCGCCGACGGCACCGCCATCCCCGCCTATCTGACGCTGCCGCCAGGCAGTGACGGCAAGGGCTTGCCCGCGATCGTCATGCCGCACGGCGGCCCCGATGCGCGCGACGAATGGGGGTTCGACTGGCTGGCGCAGTTCTTCGCCAATCGCGGCTATGCGGTGCTCCAGCCCAATTTTCGCGGCTCGACCGGCTATGGCATGGCTTTTTTCGAGAAGAACGGCTTTCAATCCTGGCCGATCGCGATCGGCGACGTCAACGACAGCGGGCGCTGGCTGGTCAAGCAGGGCATTGCCGATCCCGCCAAGCTGGCGATCGTCGGCTGGTCGTACGGCGGCTATGCGGCGCTGCAATCCGCCGTGGTCGATCCGCAGTTGTTCAAGGCGATCGTAGCGGTCGCGCCCGTCACCGATCTCGAGTCGGCGCGGCAGGAACATCGCGACTTCACCAACTTCACGATCGTCGACGCGCAGATCGGGCATGGTCCGCATATTCTCGCCGGCTCCCCCGCGCAGCATGCCGACCGCTTCGTCGCGCCGGTGCTGCTGTTCCACGGCGATCAGGACCGCAACGTCGGCATCGGCGAATCGCGGCTGATGGCGTCACGCCTGAAGGGTGCAGGCAAGCGCGTCGAGTTTACCGAGTTCCACGGGCTCGACCATCAGCTCGACGACAGCGGCGCACGCGCGGCCATGCTCGACAAGATGGACGCGTTCCTGCGCACCAACCTGAAGCTGCCGCCCGCACCTTGAGGGGTGCGGGCGGCGCACCTCAGCCGTTGGGCAGCGCGTAGGCGATGACCGCATCGCCCGTCTTGGTGCCGAGCCCGCCGTGGCCACCGGCGGCGATCGCGATGAACTGCTTGCCGTTCACCGCATAGCTCATCGGCGTCGCGTTGCCGCCTGCGGGCAGACCGTCGCTCCATACGGTCTTGCCGGTGTTGAGGTCGATCGCGCGGAACATGTCGTCCGCGGTCGCGCCGATGAAGACGAGGCCGCCGGCGGTGATCATGTTGCCGCCAATGTTGAAGATGCCGGTCTTCATCGGCAGGTTGGCGTGCGTGCCGAACAGCCCGGTCGCGCGCGTATCGCCGAGCGCGTGCTGCCACACGATCTTCTGCGTCGTCAGATCGATCGCGGTGAGCGTGCCCCATGGCGGCGGGTTGCACGGCACGCCGATCGGGTTGAGCCACGGGTGGACCATGCCGATATAGGGCGTGCCATATTGCGGAGCGATGCCGGTCGCGATCTTGGGCTCGTTACCCTGCCCGTTCCAGGCCGGCACCTTGCCCGATTTCTCATAGGGCGCGCGCGGCTTCATCGTGATCATGAACGGGATGTAGTTCGAATTGGCGACGAGCAGCTTGCGCGTCGGGTCGATCGAGGCGCCATGCCAGTCGATCACGCCGTCGAACGCGGGATAGACGATGGTCGGCTTGGTATGCGGCGGGGTGAACTGTCCCTCATAGGCCGCCGAGCGGAACTGGATGCGGCACAGCATCTGGTCGATCGGCGTCGCACCCCACAGATGGTTTTCGACCAGATCGGCGGGCGTCAACGACGGCATGCCGACCGGGTAAGGCTGCGTGGGGGAGAGACGTTCGCCGGGCACGCCGTCCTGCGGCACCGGCTTCTCGACCGTGCGCACCAGCGGCCGGCCGTTGGTACGGTCGAGCACGAAGAACTCGCCGCGCTTGGTCGATTGCACCAGCGCGGGCACGAGCTTGCCGCCGATCGGCAGATCGACCAGCGACGGGCCGACCGGCAGATCCATATCCCACACGTCGTGGTGCGTGGTCTGGAAGTGCCACTTCGGCTGGCCGGTGGTGATGTCGAGCGCGACGATCGAGGAGTTGTAAGCATCGTCGAACGGGCGACGGCCGCCGCCGAAATAGTCCGGGGTGGCGTTGCCGAGCGGCAGGTACACCATGTTGAGCTCAGGGTCGGCGGTATAGACGCCCCAGGCATTGGGGGTGCCGCGCGTGAGTACGGTATCGTCGCCGGGATGCACGACCTGATCGGGATGACCGACGTCCCACGCCCAGACGATCTTGCCGGTCATCGGATCGAACGCACGGATCGCGCCCGAAGGCTCGCCGCGCGCCTGATTGTCATACACCCAGCCGCCGAGGATCATGCGATCGTGCAGCACCAGCGGTGGCGATGTGACGAAGTGGAAACCTGCCGGCACATGGCCGAGATACTGTTTGAGGTCGATGAAGCCGTGCGTGCCGAAATCCTCGCACGGTTTGCCGGTGACGGCGTTGAGCGCCATCACGCGCGCATCGAGCACCGGCGCGATGATCCGCGTCGGGCAATCGGTCGCCTTGTCGGCGGGGGCGGCGTAATAGGCTACGCCGCGGCAGGCGAGGTACACGTCGGGGTTGGTGTTGGCGTGCGGATCGAACTTCCACTTCATCTTGCCGGTAGCGGCGTCGATCGCCTCGACCCAGCTATGCCCGGTGCAGACGTACATGGTGTCGCCGACCTTGATCGGCGTCGCTTCGAAGTTGAATTCGTGGCCGGCATCGGTGCCGCCGACATCCTCACCGGGGCGCATCGTGTCGCCGGTGTGCATCGTCCACGCGACCTTAAGCTTGCCGACGTTGCCCGCGTTGATCTGCGCGAGCGGCGAGAAGCGGTCGCCCTTGGGCGTGCGACCGTAGAACCACCAGTCACTCGCGGGCACGCTGTTGTCGACCTGCCCCGCGACGTTGCGCTGGGCGGCGGTGCCGTCGACACCGACCGGCTGGAGGAAGCCGACGATCAGCACGAGGATCGCCAGCGCGGCGGTCAGGCCCGGTGCGAACGCGGCGTAACGCTTGGCGGGGCTGGTCGAGGCCGGGCTCAGCGAGCGTCGCACCCATGGCATCAGCAGCCATAGGCCGAGCACGATCGGCGCGACGAGGCGCGGTTCGAGGCTCCAGCCGTTGAAGCCGACTTCGGCGATCGCCCACAGCACCGTGCCGAGCAGCACGAGCCCGTACAGCCACAGCGCCGACACGTCGCGGCGCAGCAGCAGCGCGCCAGTCGCGGCGACGCCAAGACCGGCGATGAGATAGTAGAGCGAACCGCCCAGTGCCGCCAGATACACGCCGCCGAGAGCGAGGATGATCCCTACGAGGAGGAATACACCTCCTGTGAACCAGGGGCGGCGTGATCTGTTTTGAGGCATTCGGAACTCCTTACGCACGCGCAACGTGACCGGTGCCGGGATGTTCCTGTCTGGCCGAAGCGGACGTGTGAAAAGATGTGTTGCCGTGCGGAAACGATCGAGAAACGGGCCGGCAACGAAAAAGGGCGGCCGTTGCGGGCCGCCCTCTTCTTTTCGGATCGCGTCGCGGGCGAAGTCCGCGCCGTCGGTCGGCGCTGTAGCGCCGCCGGCCGCTCGCGCTAAAAATGCTCGATTTAGCTTCGCTAAATCTCGATCAGCGCGAGTAGAACTCGACCACCAGGTTCGGTTCCATCTTCACCGGATAGGGCACTTCGTCGAGCGTCGGAACGCGCGTGAAGGTGACCTTGGCGGCACCATCTGGAGCGACATAATCGGGGATCTCGCGCTCGGACAGGGCCTGCGCTTCCATCACCAGCGCCATTTCCTGCGCCTTCGAACCCAGCGTGATCTCCTCGCCGGCGAACACGCGGCGCGAGGCGATGTTGCACTTCACGCCGTTGACGCGGACGTGGCCGTGGCTGACGAGCTGGCGCGCGGCGAACACGGTCGGCGCGAACTTGGCGCGGTACACGATCATGTCGAGACGCTGTTCGAGCAGGCCGATCAGGTTCTGGCTGGTATCGCCCTTCATGCGTGCTGCCTCATGGTAGCATGCGCGGAACTGCTTCTCGGTGACGTCGCCGTAATAGCCCTTGAGCTTCTGCTTGGCGCGGAGCTGAAGACCGAAGTCCGAAACCTTGCCCTTGCGGCGCTGGCCGTGCTGGCCGGGGCCGTACTCACGCTTGTTCACCGGGGACTTGGGACGGCCCCAGATGTTCTCGCCCATACGGCGATCGAGTTTATGCTTGGCGCTGGAACGCTTCGACATGATATTTCCTAAACAAGTGCCAACAACAAGACCGGCGGGAAGCCGATCGATACCCGGTCATCGCGCCGACACATGTCGGGGCCACCGCTTCACCGGGGTGCGGGACCAAATGCGAAGGCGGGCGGTTAGCGGCGCGCCATCCAAGAGTCAAGGCGATCATCCGCCGCGACGAACGCCGCGCCCGCCGCTATCGGCACCCCACTTGACGCCACCCGGCCGACCCTTTCACCCTCGCGCGTACACGTAAGGATGTGACCGAACGCCATGCAGCTTGTTATCGTCGAATCGCCGGCCAAGGCGAAAACCATCGAGAAGTACCTCGGCTCCGATTACCGCGTGCTGGCGAGCTACGGCCACGTCCGCGATCTGCCGCCCAAGGATGGGTCGGTGAACCCCGACGAGGGGTTTGCGATGGAGTGGGAAAACTACGCCGACAAGACCAAGCAACTCAAGGCGATCACCGATCTCGCCAAGGGTGCCGACCGTCTGATCCTCGCGACCGATCCGGATCGCGAGGGCGAGGCGATCTCGTGGCACGTCCAGGAGGTGCTCAAGAACCGCAAGGCGCTGCCCAAGGACGTGCAGCGCGTGACGTTCAACGCCATCACCAAGGCGACCGTGACGGAGGCGATGAAGCATCCGCGCGAACTCGATACCGATCTGATCGACGCCTACCGGGCGCGCCGTGCGCTCGATTATCTGGTCGGCTTCACGCTGTCGCCCGTGCTGTGGCGCAAGCTGCCCGGCGCGAAGTCGGCCGGGCGTGTACAGTCGGTCGCGCTGCGGCTGATCGTCGAGCGTGAGCGCGAGATCGAAGCATTCCGCGCGCAGGAATATTGGTCGGTCGCCGCGCAGATGGAGCAGGACGGCACGCCCTTCACCGCGCGCCTGACCCGCTGGAACGGCGACAAGATCGACCGGCTGTCGATCGGCGACGAAGCCACCGCGATGCGCGCCAAGGCCGATGTCGCGGCGGGCCACTTCACCGTGCAATCGGTCGAGACCAAGCCCGCCACGCGCAACCCGCCGCCGCCGTTCACCACCTCGACGCTCCAGCAGGAGGCATCGCGGAAACTCGGCTTCTCGGCGGATCACACGATGCGGATCGCGCAGAGCCTCTACGAAGACGGCGCGATCACCTACATGCGGACCGACGGCGTGCAGATGGATTCGAGCGCGATCTCGGCCGCGCGCCTCGCCGTCGCCAACCGCTATGACGCGAGCTACGTGCCCGACAAGCCGCGCCACTACACCTCCAAGGCGAAGAATGCGCAGGAAGCGCATGAGGCAATCCGCCCGACCGATTTCGGCAAGGATCGCGCCGGCTCGGGCGATCACGGCCGGCTGTACGATCTGATCTGGAAGCGTGCGCTCGCCAGCCAGATGGCGTCGGCGCGGCTGGAACGCACCACGGTCGAGCTCGCCGAGGGCACCGACCGCACCGCGCTGCGCGCCACCGGCCAGGTCGTGCTGTTCCCCGGCTACCTGACGCTGTACGAGGAAGGCACCGACGACAGCGCGGATGAGGACGCGCGCCGCCTGCCGCGCCTGCGCGAGGGCGATGCGCCCGCCAAGAAAGCGGTCGACGCCGAGCAGCATTTCACCCAGCCGCCGCCGCGCTTCTCCGAAGCCAGCCTCGTTAAACGGCTCGAGGAACTCGGCATCGGCCGGCCGTCGACTTACGCGTCGATCATCAAGACGCTCAAGGACCGCAGCTACGTCCGCACCGAGAAGAACCGCTTCTTCGCCGAGGAGAGCGGGCGGCTGGTGACGGCGTTCCTCGAACGCTTCTTCGAACGCTATGTCGGCTATGATTTCACGGCGGGACTCGAGGACGAACTCGACGAGGTATCGGGCGGCCGCGCCGAGTGGCAGGCGGTGCTGGAGGCGTTCTGGAAGGACTTCAAGCCGCGCACCAGCGAGGTGATGGAGCAGAAGCCTTCGGAAGTGACGGCGGAACTCGACAAGTTCCTCGCGCCCTATCTGTTCCCCGAGCGCGCCGATGGTGGCGATCCCCGGCTGTGCCCGAGCTGCGGCATCGGCCAGCTCGCGCTGCGCGGCGGCAAGTTCGGCGCGTTCGTGGCGTGTTCGAACTACCCGGACTGCAAATACACCCGCCGCTTCGGCCAGGGTGGTGCGGCGGAGGACGGCAGCGCGCTGGAAAACGAGATCCTCGGCAACGATCCCGACACCGGCCTGCCGGTCGAACGCAAGTCGGGGCGGTTCGGCCCGTACATCCAGCTCGGCGACGGCAAGGAGGCGAAGCGCGCCTCGATCCCCAAGGATGTGCCCGAACTCGATCTCGAATGGGCGATCAAATTGCTGTCGCTGCCGCGCACGATCGGCACGCACCCTGAGACAGGCGAGCCGATCACCGCCTCGATCGGCCGTTATGGTCCGTATCTGCAACATGCCGGCAAATATGCGCGCCTCACCTCGACCGAGGAGGTGTTCGAGACCGGCATGAACGCGGCGGTCGTCAAGCTGGCGGAAGCGGCGGCGGGTGGCGGGCGTCCGCAGCGCGGCGCTGCGCGCGAACCCTTGAAGGTGCTCGGCAAGCATCCGCGCACCGAGGCCGAGATCAAGCTGATGGAGGGCCGCTACGGCGCATATGTCACCGATGGCGAAACCAACGCCACCTTGCCCAAGTCAATCGAGAAGGATGCGCTGACGCTTGAGGAAGCCGCGCAACTGATCGACGCGCGCGCGGCGGCGGCTCCGGCCAAGCCCAAGAAGAAGGCGCCGGCCAAGAAGGCTGCCCCGAAGAAAGCGGCGGCGGCAAAGGCTCCGGCGAAAGCGGCGGCGAAGAAGGCGCCTGCCAAGAAGCCGGCAGCGAAGGCCGCCAAAGAGGCGTAACTGCTTACCGCATCACCCGTTCGTCCTGAGCGCAGTCGAAGGACATGATCGAGGCGGCGCGCTGGTGGCGCGCACTTCGACTGCGCTCAGTGCGAACGGTGGATGTGCGGCAGCGTCCCGAAAACCGTTTGTCCCGAGCGAAGTCGAGGGTTGGCCCCGAGCGCAGGTGCCTCGACTTCGGCCGTTGGCCGAAGTGTATCCTGAGCGGCTGGCCTGCCAGCCAGCCGAAGGGCTCGGCACGAACGGTTGGGTATTGGGTCGGCCGAACCTCAGGCCGCGTGGCGCGGGCGGGCGCTGCTCAGCGCGAGCCAGGCGCGTGCGGCCTTCTGCGCCACCGCGATTTCGCGCGGCGACATGTCCTCGGCGATTTCGCTGCGGCAGGCCATCGCTTCCTCGCTGCCGGCGACGGCGGCGAGGTTGAACCACTTGTGCGCCTCGACCAGATCGATGCCGACGCCCGACGCGCCGCTCGAATAGACCATGCCGAGATCGTACAGCGCGTTGGCATCGCCGCGCGCCGCATCGGCGACGCGACTGTCGATGAGAAACTGCGCACTCTTCAGGCTGCTGCCCATGTTCCGTGTATCCCCGATTTTTCGATCATCTGTGTGACGCCAGTGTCGCGCATGATCGTTAAAAAATCGGTTAACGGCGATTAAGCATAAGCCCTGACCGGGTTTCCGCGCAGGAGGATCGCCAAAACGCGAGTCGGTCTTTTCGCGCGGCCAAGCAACTCCGCACGATTACGTGTGCTCGACTGGGCGAATCGCAAGATGAGCAGGGCCGAGATCCTCAGCGGCCCGAATCGATACTATCGCGTAACGATTCGGGCGTGCTGTCAGGCGGTCTGCATCTCGACCGCGATATTGTCGATCAGCCGCGTCGCGCCGAGGCGCGCGGCGGCGAGCAGGCGCAACGGGCGGCCGGGCTCGGGATGTTCGGTCAGCGTCTCGGCATCGACCAGCGCGACATAGTCGATCGCGAACCCTGCCGCGCTCAGCATGTCGTGCGCGCCCGCGATCGCGGTGGAGACGTCGCCCCCCCGGCCGATCTCGCGCGCCGCAACGCCCAGCGCACGCGGCAGCGCCACCGCGCGCACCCGCTCGCTCTCGTCGAGATAGATGTTGCGCGACGACAGCGCGAGCCCGTCGTCCTCGCGCTGGGTCGGCACGCCGATGATCTCGATGCCGAAGTCGAGATCGGCGACCATGCGGCGGATCACCGCGAGCTGCTGGAAGTCCTTCTCGCCGAACAAGGCCACGTCAGGCCGCACCTGATTGAACAATTTGGCGACGACGGTGGCAACCCCGTCGAAATGTCCCGGCCGCGCCGCCCCGTCGAGTCCCTCGCTCACTCCGCCGACCGAGATGTTGGTCGCGAAACCGTCCGGGTAGATCTCCTCCACCGGTGGCGCCCACAGCACGTCGCAGCCGGCGCGCGCGAGCATCTGCGAATCCGTGCCCTCGCGGCGGGGGTAGCGCGACAGATCCTCGCCCGCGCCGAACTGACGCGGATTGACGAAGATCGACGCGACGATCCGCCGGCCGGGCCGCTTGGCCGCCTCGATCAGCGCCATGTGCCCGGCGTGGAGCGCGCCCATCGTCGGCACCAGCGCGACACTCTCTCCGGCGGCGCGGAAGGCGGCGATGGCATCGCGCAACGGCGCGATCTGACGGATGGTTTGCACGGGCGTCGAGCCTCCGGTAAGAATGGCCGCGCCTTCTATGGGCGATGGCCGATACGGGCAACAAGGGGATCATAAGACATTGCCGGGCGACGCAAAAAAGCCGCACATCATCGTGTTCGCCAACGAAAAGGGCGGCACGGGCAAATCGACCACGGCGGTCCACGTCGCGATCGCGCTCGCCGCGAAGGGCGGCCGGGTCGCCGCGCTCGATCTCGACCATCGCCAGCGTACGGTGGGCCGCTATCTCGACAATCGCGCCACCACCGCCAAGCGCACCGGGCGCGATCTCGTCACGCCACGCCATGCCACGCATGACGGCGTGACCGACGCGAAGTTCGAGGCGTTGTTCGAGGAACTGTCCGAAGGCAGCGACTTCCTCGTCATCGACACGCCGGGCCGCGACGACCCGTTCGCACGGCTCGCCGCGCAGCGCGCCGACACCTTGGTGACGCCGATGAACGACAGTTTCGTCGACTTCGATCTGATCGGCCAGGTCGACCCCGACACTTACAAGGTGACGCGGCCGAGCTTCTATGCCGAGCTGATCTGGGATGCGCGCAAGGTCCGCGCGCGCGCCGACGGCGTGACGATCGACTGGGTGGTCTTGCGCAACCGCGTCCAGCATATCGAGGCGCGCAACATGCGCCGCGTGTCCTCCGCGCTCGACCAGCTTGCCAAGCGGGTCGGTTTCCGCATCATTCCGGGGCTGGGCGAGCGCGTGATCTACCGCGAGCTGTTCCCGCAGGGGCTGACCATGCTCGATGCCGGCGCGTTCGGCGAAATGGGGCTGAGCCACGTCGCCGCGCGGCAGGAACTGCGCGAGATGATGAACGCGCTGTCGCTGCCCGATCCCGCCGTCTCGCTGGTCGCATAGTGGCGAAGTTCCTCGTCCTCGCGGCGTTGCTCGCGTTCGGCTGGTATTATCTGCGGCGTAAGCCCGCGGCTCCGCGCATCGACGAGCAGGAAGCGCGCGCGATCCTCGGGGTTGGCGCGGGCGCGGATGCGGATGCGATCCGCGCCGCGCACCGCCGCCTCGTCTCGGCGGTGCATCCCGATCGCGGCGGTTCGGCGGAGCTGGCGCGGCGGATCAACGCCGCGCGCGACGTGCTGCTCAAACGGTGACGCACCGTTTCGACCCGTCGATCCTGCGCGAATATGACGTGCGGGGTGTGGTGGGTGAGACGCTGGGCGAAGCCGACGCCTATGCGCTCGGGCGTGGTTTCGCGACCGGCGTGCGGCGTGCCGGCGGCGCGCGCGTCGCGGTGGGGTATGACGGGCGACTGTCCTCGCCGGCGCTCGAAGCGGCGCTGGTCGGCGGGCTTACCGCGAGCGGGGTGGATGTCGTGCGGATCGGGCTCGGGCCGACGCCGATGCTCTACTTCGCCGAACGCACGCTAGAGGTGGATGGCGGCGTACAGATAACCGGCAGCCATAATCCCGCCGATCAGAACGGCTTCAAGTTCGTGTTGCAGCACGCGCCGTTTTTCGGGCGCGACCTTCAGCACCTCGGCACACTGGCGCAGGCGGGCGACTGGATCGAGGGGGCGGGAAGCGTCACGCAGGCCGAGGTGCTGGGCGGCTATGTCGAGCGGCTGCTGGCCGGCCACACCGGCGGCGCCTACCGGATCGGCTGGGACACCGGCAACGGCGCGTCCGGCCCGGTGATCGAGCAACTCGTGCAGCGTCTGCCGGGTGAGCATCACCTGCTGTTCACCGATGTCGACGGCAATTTTCCCAACCATCATCCCGATCCTTCCGAAGACCCGAATCTGGCCGATCTCAAGGCATTGGTCGCGGCCAAGCAGCTCGATTTCGGAGTGGCTTTTGATGGTGACGGCGACCGGATCGGCGTGGTCGACGCGCTTGGGCGGGTGATCGCGGCGGATCAGGTCCTGTCCATTCTGGTCGAATCCGCGCTCGCCGAGACGCCCGGCGCGACCGTGCTGGGCGACGTCAAGTCGAGCAGCGCGCTGTTCGATCGCATCCGCGCGCTCGGCGGCAAACCGGTGATGTGGAAGACCGGCCACAGCCTGATGAAGGCCAAGATGCGCGAAACCGGTGCGCCGATCGGCGGCGAGATGAGCGGCCATATCTATTTCGGCGGCGATTTCGGCGGCGCGGACGATGCGCACTATGCCGCCGTCCGGCTGATCGCGGCGGTGCATGCCAGCGGCCGCACGCTGAGCGCGTTGCGCGACGCGATGCCATCGATGGTCAACACGCCCGAACTGCGCTTCGCTGTGCCTGCCACACGCAAGTCCGCGGTGGTGGAGGAAGTGCTCGCTCGCCTCGAAGCCGAAGGCGCGGCGGTGAATCGCACCGACGGGGCGCGCGTCGATACGGCGGACGGCTGGTGGCTGCTGCGCGCCTCACACACGCAGGACATGCTGACCGCGCGCGCGGAAGCGCATGACGCCGCCGGGCTCGACCGGTTGCTCGCGCAGATCGACGCGCACCTCGCCGCGAGCGGGGTGTCGCGGGCGCGCTAGGGTCTGGCTTTTCGGCACACGAGCCGCCACCTAGGCACCATGCCTCCTCCCCCGCCCCCCGCGATGATCCGCGTCGTCGATCTCGAAACCACCGGCCCCGCCCCGCCCGCGCATGGCGTGTGCGAGATCGGCTGGCAGGACGTCGCGCTGCAACCCGACGGCCGCTGGGAACTGGTCGGCGAAGGCGGCTCGCGGCTGGTCAATCCCGGCCGGTCGATGCCGCCGATCACGCAGGCGATCCACCATATCCTCGACGAACAGGTCGCCGATGCGCCGATGTGGCACGATGTCGCGCGCCAGGCGCTCGATCCGTGGCCGCGCCGCGTCGCGCTTGCCGCGCACCGCGCCGATTTCGAGCAGCAATTCTGCACCCCCGCACTCACCCGCAGCGCCGAATGGATCTGCACCTGGAAATGCGCGATGCGGCTGTGGCCCGATGCGCCGAGCTTCTCCAATCAGGTGCTGCGCTACTGGCGCAAGCCCGAGGGAATCGAACACGAACGCGGCCTGCCCGCGCACCGTGCCTTTCCGGACGCCTATGTCACCGCCTTCCACCTGCGCGACATGCTCAACGAGGCGAGCGTGGCGCAGTTGCTGGAATGGTCCAATATGCCCGGCCTCTTGCCGCGCGTGCGCTATGGCCCCGATCGCGGCAAAGAATGGCACGAGATCGAGGACGAATCGCTCGCCAAGTTCCTTGGTGATCGCGATATCGACGTGCGCTTCACCGCCGAGACCGAACTGGCGCGGCGACAGGGTGGCGGCTTCGTCGGCCGGCAGACGTTGCAGGAGCGCTTGCTGTAGGCCAACAGCCTTGATCTGCATCAATTTCGGGTCACTGGTGTTTTGCGGCGGTGCGCTCTACCACCGCCCGCGATGATGGGACGTGTCATACGGGTGTTCGGCGGAACGCAGGAGTCGATCGGCCGCCTGTTGATCGCCTGTATGACGATCGGCTTCGCCGCGCTGCTCGTGGCGGGCGTGGCGGCGGTGTGGACGACGATGCGCAACCAGGCGCATACCGACGCGGTCAACCACACCTACACGGTGAAGCTCGCGATCGCGCGCACGCGCACGCTGATCGAACAGGGCGAGACAGCGCGGCGCGGATATCTGCTGACCGGCGATCTCGACTATCGCCGCAATTACGATCTTGCCGCAAGGGAGACCAGCCCCGAAATCGACCATATCGCCACTCTCACGTCGGATAACCCCGTCCAGCGCGCCAACGTCGCGACCTTGCGCCCGCTGGTGGCGGATCTGCTCGGACAGCGCACCCATACCAACACGCTGGTCGCGAACGGCAAGGCAGCCGATGCGGTGCGCGATTTCACCGCGGAGAAGGCGGCGCGGCGGATGTTCCGGCTGCGTGCCCTGCTGACGCGGATGGGCGACGAGGAAACGCGCCTGCTGACGATTCGCGATGCCGAGCAGCGCGATGCGGTGCGCGCCTTCTACGGCGTGCTCGCGGTCGCCGGGGTCTTGCTCGCGCTCGTCGCTCTGCTCTCAATCGCGACGGTGCTGCGCTACACGCGCGACCTCGCCAGCTCACGCGATCAGATCCGCGATTTCGCCGATTCGCTGGAGGAGCTGGTTGCGGAGCGCACCACCGAGCTGACCCGCGCCAACGAGGAGGTGCAGCGCTTCGCCTATATCGTCAGCCACGATCTGCGCTCGCCACTGGTCAACGTGATGGGGTTCACCGCCGAGCTGGAGACCGCGACCGCGACGATCGCCGAACTGATCGAACGCGCCGAGACGGAGGCCCCCGGCATCGTCACCGAGGATGCGCGGCTGGCGGCGCGCGAGGATCTGCCCGAGGCGATCGGCTTCATCCGCACCTCCACGCAGAAGATGGATCGGCTCATCAACGCGATCCTCAAGCTGTCGCGTCAGGGCCGCCGCGTGATCGCGCCCGAACCGCTCGACACTGCCGCGCTCGCCACGACGATCCGCGCCAGCCTCCAGCATCTGCTCGACGATCGCGGCGCGGAGATGATCGTGGAGGAGCCGATGGTCGGCATCGTCAGCGACCGGCTCGCGCTGGAGCAGATCCTGTCGAACCTGGTTGAGAATGCGATCAAGTATCTCGATCCCAAACGCCCCGGCCGCATCGTCGTGCGCGGCCGCCGCGAGGGGCTGCGCGCGATCTTCGAGATCGAGGATAACGGCCGCGGCATCGCCGCCGCCGACCATGCCCGCATCTTCGATCTGTTCCGCCGCTCGGGCACGCAGGACCAGCCCGGCGAAGGGATCGGGCTGGCGCACGTCCGTGCCTTGGCGTACCGGCTTGGCGGGACTATCGACGTAGCGTCAGACCTTGGCCGGGGTTCCACCTTCCGGATCAACCTGCCCCTGGTCTATGTCGAAACCCAGAAGAACCGAAGCGAGCGAGACCCAGCATGACCGACCACCGCTCCGTCAGCATCGTGATGATCGAGGACGACGAGGGCCATGCCCGCCTGATCGAGAAGAACATCCGTCGCGCCGGCATCCTTAACGCGATCAAGCATTTCACCGACGGCACCACCGCGCTCGATTACCTGTTCAACCATGAGGAAGGCCCGGCGCGCAACGGCCCGGCGCTGGTGCTGCTCGATCTCAACCTGCCCGACATGAGCGGCACCGACATCCTCGCCAAGATCAAGGGCACCGCCGCGCTCAAACGCACGCCGGTCGTGGTGCTCACCACCACCGACGACAAGATCGAGATCCAGCGCTGCTACGATCTCGGCTGCAACGTCTATATCACCAAGCCGGTCAACTACGAGAGCTTCGCGCAGGCGATCCGCCAGCTCGGCCTGTTCCTCTCGGTGATTCAGGTGCCGGAGATCGAAGCCGACTGATGGCCGACACGCCGCCGCCCTCCTATGTGCTCTACATCGACGACGACGCCGGCTTGCGCCGGCTCGCCGCGCGTACGCTCGCGCGTCATGGCTTCATCGTCACGGTGGCGGAAGGCGGGGCGGAGGGTGTCGCACTCGCCAGCCAGAAGCGATACGATCTGATCGCGGTCGATCACTACATGCCCGGCATGGACGGGCTTGAGACGCTCGCCGAACTCGGCAAGCTGCCGGAGACGCCGCCGGTGGTGTACGTCACCGGATCGGAAGAAGGGCGCATCGCGGTTGCCGCGCTGAAGGCGGGGGCGGCGGATTATGTGGTGAAGTCGGTCGGCGCGGATTTCTTCGATCTGCTCGCCACCGCCTTCGCGCAGGTGCTCGAACGCGCCAAGCTCGAACGCGACAAGCATGCCGCCGAGAACATGCTGCGCGCAAGCAACGCCCGGCTCGAGGCGCTGCTGCGCGAGGTAAACCACCGCGTCGCCAACAGCCTCCAGATCGTCTCGGCGATGGTGCGGTTGCAATCGACCGCGCTCGCCGACGAAAGCGCGCGCGCCGCGCTCGAGGATACCCAGCGTCGCATTGCCGCGATCGCGCAGGTCCACCGCCGGCTCTACACCACCAACGATGTCGAGCAGGTCGACATGCGCGAATATCTGCGTGCCCTGGTCGACGAACTCGGCGAAACCTGGTCGAGTGAGGCGGAGCCGCGCACGCTGACGCTCGATGCCGCGCCGATCCGGCTGGCGACCGATCGCGCGGTGTCGCTCGGCGTGATCGTCACCGAACTGGTCAGCAACGCCTGCAAATACGCCTATCCGATGCAGGCCGGCGAGGTCCGCATCGCGCTGTCGCAACTCGAGGGCGATCAGTTCCGCCTCGCCGTCGAGGATGACGGCATCGGCATGGACACCGCCGCGCCCGCACGTGGCACCGGCGTCGGCACCAAGCTGATCCGGGCGATGGCGCAGAGCCTGCACTCGATCGTTGAATATGACGTTGCGCATCGCGGCGTGCGCGCCACGCTGACCGCGGCGCTCGGCTAGGTCAGTCGATCGAGAGGCCGTGCGCGGCCTCGGCCAGGTCTCCCTGCCCCGGCCGTTCGCCCAGCACGGTGACGATGCTGCCGGCGATGATCATCACCCCGCCGACGATGATCGTCGCGCCCGCCGGATCGCCGAAGAAGCCGATGCCGAGGATCGAACCCACCAGCGGCTCGATATTGATGAACACCCCCGCCGCCGCGCTGCCGACGCGTGCTGCGCCGATGTTCCAGGCGGCGGTGGCGAGGAAGGTCGAGAGCAGCCCCTGCCCGACGATTCCCGCCCAGCTTGCCGCCGACACATGCAGCGGCGGTGCCCCGTGGAGCAGCAGCGCGAGCGGCAGCACGGTCAGCGCGGCGACGACGACCGTGACCGAGGGAACCGCCATCGCGTTCGTCGTCTTGGGCGCGCGGCGCAGCGCGAGCAGCCAGCCGAGAAAGATCGCCAGCGAGATCAGCGACAGCGCGATGCCGAGCGGCGAACCCGAGCCGTCGGGCTTACCCGCGATCAGCACCGCGCCGGCGGTCGCGCCGATCACGCCCACCCACGACGCCCGGCTCACCCGCTCGCGCAGCACGAAGGCGGTGATCGCGATCAGCGCGGGCATCGCCCCGACCAGCAGCGCCGCGAGCGTGACGGTGACGCGCGCCAGCCCCTCGAACTGCACCATGAACGCCACGCCGTAGCAGATCCCCGCCCCCACCACCGCAGGCGAGCGGAACAGCGCGCGCGCCTCCCGCGTACCCAGCGCGAACGGCAGCGAGGCGAGCGCGGCGACTGCGAAGCGCAGCAGCACCATATGCGCGGGTGCCATCTCGTGCAGGGCAATCTTGCCGAGCGGGAAGCCCAGTCCCCAGAAGACGCCGGCGATGGTGAGGTACAGGAACGGCAGCATTCTCTGCGCGTCGCATACTGTTCGCGCGATTGCCACCCGCGCGACAATGGTTGCACGCGCTGCGGTTGACGCTGCACCGCAGCATCGCCACTTGGAGCGCATGCACGCCTCCGCCAGCCCTATCGCCGTCGACACCGTTCGCCCGAACGCGCCTGTCGCGCTCGTTCATTTCGCGCTGGCGATGGGTGGTTTCGCGATCGGCACCACCGAATTCGCGACGATGAGCCTGGTCCCCTATTTCGCCAAGGGACTGAACATCGACGCGCCGACCGCCGGTCATGTCATCAGCGCCTATGCGCTCGGCGTGGTGGTGGGCGCGCCGCTGCTCGCGGTGGCGGCGGCGAAACTGTCGCGGCGCACCTTGCTGATCCTGCTGATGACCGCGTTCGCGCTGTTCAACGGCCTGTCCGCGCTCGCGCCCTCGTACCACTGGATGCTGCTGTTCCGTTTCCTCAGCGGGCTGCCGCACGGCGCGTATTTCGGCATCGCCGCGCTCGTGGCGGCGTCGCTGGTGCCGACCAACCAGCGCTCGCAGGCGGTCGGGCGGGTGATGCTGGGTCTGACCGTGGCGACGATCCTCGGCGTGCCGCTTGCCAACTGGCTTGGGCAGGCGGTCGGCTGGCGCTGGGGCTTCGGGGTGGTCGCGATGCTCGCGCTGCTGACGGTGCTGCTCGTCGCACTTTTCGCGCCGCGCGACCGGGTCGAGCCGGGGGTGAGCCCGCTTACCGAGCTTGGCGCGCTGGCCAACAAGCGGGTGTGGCTGACGCTCGGCATCGGCGCGATCGGCTTCGGCGGCATGTTCTGCGTCTATACCTATCTCGCGTCGACCTTATTCGACGTGACGCACGTGTCGGCGGCGATGCTGCCGGTGGTGCTGGCGGTGTTCGGCGTCGGCCTGACGGTCGGCAACATCATCGCGCCGCTTTTCGCCGATCGCGCGCTGATGCCGACGGCGGCGGCGCTGCTGATCGGGAGCGTGGTGAGCCTCGCCTTCTACCCGCTCGCCGCCGGGCATTTCTGGTCCATCTGCCTCGACGTGTTCGCGATCGGCTTCACCGGCGCGCTCGGCGCGGTGTTGCAGACGCGGTTGATGGACGTCGCCGGCAAGGCGCAGGCACTTGCCGCCGCGCTAAATCATAGCGCGTTCAACACCGCCAATGCGCTTGGACCGTGGCTCGGCGGCATCGCGATCGCGGCCGGTTACGGCTGGACCTCGACCGGCTGGGTCGGCGCGGCGCTTGCGCTGGCGGGCTTGGGCGTGCTCGGCCTGGCGGTGCTCGACGACCGCAGGACCGCGTAACCCGCCACCGCCGACAATGCCGAGCCGAGCAGCACGCCGATCTTCACCTCGTCCTGCAACGCCGCGGCGCCGGGAAAGGCGAGCCCGCCGATGAACAGGCTCATCGTGAAGCCGATCCCCGCCAGCAGCGCGACCCCGTAGAGCTGGGTCCAGCTCGCGCCATGCGGCCGCTCGGCGATGCCGAGCCGTGCGGCGAGTGCGACCCCGCCGAGGATGCCCACCTGCTTGCCGAAGAACAGCCCGACCGTGACGGCGATCACCAGTGGCGCGCGCAGGACATGCGCGGGCAACCCGCCAAGCGCGATGCCGGCATTGGCGAAGGCGAACAGCGGCACGATTCCGAATGCCACCCACGGCGACAACGCATGTTCGAGCCGGTGCAGCGGCGAGCCCGCCGCATCGGGCTTGCCCGGCGAACGGGTGATCGGGATCAGCGCGGCGGCGAGCACCCCGGCGACGGTCGCATGCACGCCCGACAGCAGCACCAGCCACCACAAAGCGACGAACGCGAGCAGATAGGGCGCGAGCCGCACCACCCCGCGCCGGTTGAGCGCCAGCATCGTCAGCAGCATCCCCCCTGCCCCGGCCAGCGCGATCCAGTCGATGCCGTGGGTATAGACCAGCGCGATGATCGCCACCGCGCCCATGTCGTCGACGATCGCCACCGTCGTCAGGAACAGCTTCAGCGCGGGCGGCACGCGGTCGCCAAGCAGCGCCATTACCCCGATCGCGAAAGCGATGTCGGTCGCCGCCGGGATCGCCCAGCCCGGCCTAAGCGCCGCATCGCCGCCGGCCACCAGCAGGAACAGCACCGCCGGCACCGCCATTCCCGCCGCAGCCGCGATCACCGGCAGCCGCCGCCGCGCGGGGCTGCTCAGCCGCCCATCGACCAACTCGCGCTTGATCTCCAGCCCGACGAACAGGAAGAACACCGCCATCAGCGCATCGTTGATCCACAGATGCACCGTCATCGCGCCGACCGCCGGCGCGAGCACCGGCCCGGTGGCATAGTGGAGCAGCGCGAAATAGCCCGGCCCGAGCGGTGAGTTGGCGATCCCCAGTGCAAGCGCCGCTGCCGCCATCAGCACGATGCCGCCTGCCGCCTCCTGCCGGAGAAAGTGGCGCAACACCGAGCGCGCGCGTTTGGAGATCGTCCTGGTCATGCGCCGGTTCTACCCGATCGTGTCGCCCTCGCGAGCGAAACCGTCATGCTGCGTCCGAAACAATCGAACGTGCGGAAACTGCATGATGAGCGGATTCGCTTTTGGGGCGATCCGGACAGGCGTATAGATGCGTACGCAGCATTCGAAGACTGGAACAGGACATCAGACGGAGTGACACGGGCCTTTGGATCGGGACGACCCTCATCGTGGTCGCCGCCTTCTGGCTGTTGCTTTTCGTCGCGCCTGCGCTGTTCAATGCGCATACGTCGACCGGCCTTTGGCTTTCCATCCTGTTGGTCCTGCTCGTCCCGTCGGGTCTTGCGCGCGTCTTTGCGCGGATCGTCCGCACGCTGCTGGACGAACAGGAGTGACACATGCAGTTCGAGGATGACGGGAACCGGGGCGGACTTTTCCACCGCCTCGCCGTCCGGCGTACAGGCACGACGGTGATGATGGTCATCACCCTCGGCATCGTCGCGATCTTCCTCATGGGCGCGTTCGCGCGGGTTCAGCCGGGCTATGTCGGCATTCGCGTGAACAATATCGGCAGCGGCGCGGGCGTGGCATCGCAACCGCTGCCGGTCGGCTGGTATTTCGCGCCTCCCGGCACCAACATCTACGAATATCCGGTGTTCACGCGCACCTACACCTGGACCCATTCGACCAACGAGCAGAACGCCACCGACGAAGCCTTCAGCTTTCAGGACAAGAACGGCCTCGGTCTCTCCGCAGACGTGGCGGTCGCCTATCACGTCGATGCGACGCGCGCGCCGGTGCTGTTCCAGCGCTACCGTACCGAGATGGACGCGATCATCGCCGGCCCGGTGCGCAACGCGATCCGCAACGCGGTGGTCGAACGCGCGGCGCAACTCGGCGTCGAGGAGATCTATGGCCCGCATAAAAGCGAACTGATCCAGACCGCGCTGCGCCACGTTCAGGCCTATTTCGCTCCGGTCGGCTTGCAGATCGAGCAACTCTACTGGGCCGGCAACATCGTCGTGCCCGACGCGGTGCTCGCGCAGATCAACGCCAAGATCGCCAACGAGCAACAGGCGCTCGCCGCACAGGCCAACGTCGCCACCGCCACCGCCGATGCGCAGGCGCGCGTCGCCAAGGCGCAGGGCGACGCCAAGGCGATCCAGGTCGAGGCGGAGGCGATCCGCACCAATCCCGAGATCGTCAACCTGCGCGCGGTGGAGAAGTGGGACGGTCGCCTGCCGACCTATACCGGTGCGAGCGCGCCGCTGCCGTTCATCGGCACCAAATGAATCGTTCGGCCGGGTCGTTCGCGACCCGGCCGATCATTCCTGCCGCCCGCGCCCGAAGTTGAGCCCGCGCGTGACGTTGTAATCGAGCACGGTCATCACGAAGAACGCGCCGGCCTGCTTCACCTTGGTCCAAGGGCTCGTCCGCTGCGCATAGAGTTCGGGGGTGATCCGCTCCGAATCCGCCACCTCGCCGTCGAAATAGCTGCGGACGTGCGCGGCGAAACCGGCGTCCGCGATGCGAAGCATCATCTCGAGGTTGAGAAACAGGCTGCGCACATCGTAATTGGCCGAGCCGATATAGACGGTATCGTCGATCACGAAGAGTTTGGTGTGCAGCTTGGTCGGCTGGTATTCGTAGATCTCGACGCGTTTGCGCAGCAGCCCGGCATAGGTGAAGCGCGATGCCCAGATCGCCGCGCCATGATCGTTCTTCGACGCCAGCACGATCCGCACCCGCCCGCGCAATCCCACCCGGTCGAGCCGCTTGAGCATGCCCGGGCTCGGCGCGAAATATCCGGCGATCAGGCCGATGTCGCGCGCCGCGTCCATGTCCTTCTTCACCGCGCGCGCCCACGGCGACAGCCGCCGGGTCGGGCCACCGAACAGCCAGCGCGCATTGCCCTGCGGCTCGCTCCAGTTCGACAGCGCCCGGCCGAGCGCGCGCAGCGGCGGCTTGGGGCGCTGTGCCCAATTCGACAGCGCATCGAAATAGCCGGTGATGCGCTGCGCGGCGGGGCCTTCCACCAGCAATCCGAGATCGCGCCACGCCTGTTCGGCGGGGGTGCCGAAATACCCGTCCTCGACGTTGAACCCGCCGATGATCGCGCGCGCGGTCTCCGCCTGTTCGCCATCGGCGAGCGCGAGTTTCTGGTGGTTGCGCAGCAGATAGCGCCGCCCCAGGCGCGGCACGAAGCGGCAGACGTGGACACCGCCTTCGCGCAGGGGTTCGAAGAAATGGTGCTGCTCGGCATGTTCGCTGCCCAACCCGTCGACGATCAGCGACACCTTCACCCCGCGCCGTGCCGCACGCAGCAGCGCAGCGCGCACCGCCTCGCCGGCGCGATCGTCGACATAGATGTAGTAGAGCATGCGCAGCGTGGTCTTCGCCTCGTCGATCAGCGCGATCAGCGTGTCGAGCCGCTCCGGCCCGGTGACGAGCATGCGCAGGCGATTGCCATCCACGGTGAAGGTCGGCTGCGGAGGCGACCCCGCCATCGCCACGTCGTGGCGCGGATCGGCGGAATTGGGCGCGGGGCGGTGTTCGGTTTCGGTTTCCACGGCCGCATAACGCCGCGTGTGCGACTAATATCCACTGCGTAACGAATCCGGCATTTCTTGACTCGGGGGCGTGGTGTGCGTAAGGCGCGGGGCTTATCCTCCAGCATTATCCCGAAGGAAGCCGTTCATGGCGCGCGTCACCGTCGAAGATTGCGTCGACAAGATTCCGAACCGGTTCGATCTGGTGCTCCTCGCAGCGCAGCGCGCGCGGCAGATTTCCGGCGGCGCCGAGCTGACGCTCGACCGCGATCGTGACAAGAACCCGGTCGTCGCTTTGCGCGAGATCGCCGAGGAGCGCGTCCGCCCCGATCATCTCGAGGAATCGGTGATCTCGAGCATGCAGAAGGTCCAGGTCGACGACGACGACGCGCCGGACGAGGTCGGTTCGCTGGCGGCATCGGCGGAGGCGCTGCGCCTCACCGCCGCTGCGCCGCCGCGCAACCAGAATCTGGGCGCCGATTACGACGGCTGAGCCTGTCGTACGGGTTTGAAAAAAGGGCGTCCTTTCGCGGGCGCCCTTTTTTCGTGCGTTTCACGCGGGCCCGCCCCGAGCTCAGAACCGTTCGTGCCGAGCGAAGTCGAGGCACCTGCGCTCCGGTCTGCCCCTCGACTTCGCTCGGGGCGAACGGTTGGAGAGTTAGGCTACAGCAAAAAGGGCGACCCTCAGGGCCGCCCTTCTTAGTTCCGACACGGATAAAGCGCTCAGCCGCGCCCGACCGACGTGTAGTTCAACCCGATCCGCCGCGCTTCCGCCGGCGTGTAGATGTTGCGCAGATCGACCAGCGTCGGCTCGGCAAGGATCGACTTCATGCGGGTGAGGTCAAGCGCGCGGAACTCGTTCCACTCGGTCACGATCACCAGCGCCGACGCGCCCTCGGCACAGCTATAGGCGTCGGTCGCGAACTCGACCTCCTTCATCACCAGCTTGGCCTGCTCGATCCCCTCAGGATCGTAGGCGCGCACCTTCGCGCCTTCGTCGATCAGCGTCTGCGCAATCGCGATGGCGGGCGAATCGCGCATGTCGTCGGTGTTGGGCTTGAAGGTGAGGCCGAGCAGCGCGACCGTCTTGCCTCGGATCTCGCCGCCCATCGCCTTGACGATCTTGCGTCCCATCGCGCGCTTGCGGCTGTCGTTGACCGCCACGGTCGCCTCGACGATCTTGACCGGCGATTCGAAATCCTCCGCCGTCTTGAGCAGCGCCAGCGTGTCCTTGGGGAAGCACGAGCCGCCATAGCCCGGCCCGGCGTGGAGGAACTTCGAGCCGATGCGGTTGTCGAGCCCGATGCCGCGCGACACGTCCTGGACGTTCGCACCGACCGCCTCGCACAGGTCCGCCATCTCGTTGATGAAGGTGATCTTCACCGCGAGGAAGGCGTTGGCGGCATATTTGATCAGCTCGGACGAACGGCGCGACGTGAACATCAGCGGCGACTGGTTGATGAACAGCGGCCGGTACACCTCCGACATCACCTCGCGCGCGCGCGCATCCTCGGTGCCGACGACGATACGGTCGGGTCGTTTGAAATCGTCGATCGCTGCGCCCTCGCGCAGGAACTCGGGGTTGGAGACGACGCAGATGTCGGCATCCGGCGCGACTTCGCGCACGATCCGCTCGACCTCGTCGCCGGTGCCGACCGGCACGGTCGACTTGTTGACGATCACGACCGGCTTCTTCACGGCGCCTGCGACCTCGCGCACCGCCGCATAGACATAGGAGAGATCGGCATGGCCATCGCCGCGCCGCGACGGCGTGCCAACCGCGATGAAGATCACGTCGGCGTCCGCCACCGCGCTTTCGGTGTCGGTGGTGAAGGTCAGCCTTCCCGCCGCGACATTGTCCGCCACCAGCGCATCGAGCCCGGGCTCGTAGATCGGCATGATGTTCTGGTGAAGCCGCTCGATCTTGCCGGCGTCCTTGTCGACGCATGTCACGCGATGCCCGAAATCGGCGAAGCAAGCGCCCGATACCAGTCCGACATATCCCGTGCCGATCATCGTAATCTGCATGCTGCGATCTTCCCGCTAGTTGCTGCGAACCGTGTCGCCCTCGCACATCGCCCTCTCACATTGCAACGCAGCAAACAACGGCGATGCGTCGGTAGCGACGCCGAAACGGTTCCTTCCGGGGCAGTCGCGCAAGAGCCGCTTGTTCGGCTGCGGTTAAGCGCGTAATCGCAAGGGCGTATCGCATGGCCAGACCCTCCACGCCCCGTTCGCGCGCGCCCGTGCGCTCCACCAAGCCGCTGTGGCGCCGGCGTCTCGTCCTGCTGATCCAGATCGGCGTGGGGCTGGCCGCGCTTGCCCTCGCGGCGCTCGCCATCACCGTGTACGTCACGCGTGCGCAGTTGCCGAGCTTTGAACAGCTCAAATCCTCGCCCAACGGGCAGATGATTCGCGTCCATGCCGCCGACGGCACCGTCATCGTGTCGCTCGGGCCAAGCTATGGCGACTGGCTGAGCTACGATCAGATCCCGGCGGTGATGCGCGATGCGATGGTCTCCGTCGAGGATCGCCGCTTCCGCTCGCACATCGGCGTCGATCCGGTCGGCCTGGCGCGCGCGGTCCGCGTCGGCATCGCCAATCGCGGCACCGGACGACGCCAGCAGGGCGCGTCGACCATCACGCAACAGGTCGCGCGCACGATCTTCCTGTCGAACAAATACGACGTGAGCCGCAAGCTGCGCGAGGCATTCCTCGCGCTCGCGCTCGAACGCAAATTCTCGAAGGACCAGATCCTCGAACTGTACCTCAACAAGGTCTATTTCGGCGGTGGCGCGTACGGGATCGACGCCGCCGCCCGCAAATTCTTCGGCCATGGCGCCGATCACCTGACGCTTGCCGAAGCCGCGATCATCGCCGGTCTCGTAAAGGCACCCTCGGTCTATTCGCCGACCGCCGACGAGACCGCCGCCAAGGATCGCGCGGGCGTGGTGCTCTCGCTGATGGAGGAGACCGGCGCGATCACACCCGGCGAGGCTGCCGACGCCGGCGTTCAGAACGTCAAGTTCGCGCCCGAGCCCAAGCAGAACAGCGTGCGCTACTTCACCGACTGGGCGCTGCCGCAGCTCGCCACCCTGATCGACGAGCCGACCCGCCCGCTCGAGGTGTGGACCACGCTCGATCTCGGCATGCAGCGCGCGGCCGACACCGCCGTGCGCACCAACGCGCCGGCCGGCGCGCAGGGTGCGCTGGTCGCGATCGACCGGGACGGCGCGGTGCGCGCGATGGTCGGCGGCAAGGATTACGTCTCCTCGATCTACAACCGCGCGACCACGGCGGTGCGTCAGCCGGGCTCGGCGTTCAAGCTGTTCGTCTATCTCGCCGCGCTGGAAGCGGGCCATAAGCCCGACGATGCGGTGGTGGACGAGCCGATCACGATTGACGGCTGGAGCCCGCGCAACGACGCGCGCCACAATATCGGCCAGACGACGCTGCGCACCGCGTTCGCCTATTCGATCAACACGGTCGCGGCGAAGCTCGGGCAGGAAGTCGGCTTCGGCACCGTCGCCGACATGGCGCGGCGCTTCGGCATCACCACGCCGGTCAACACGCATCCGTCGATGGTGCTGGGTTCGTCCGAGGTGCATCTGCTCGACATGACGCGCGCCTTCGCCAGCGTCGGCAACAAGGGCGTCGCGGTGACGCCTTATGGCATCACCAAGGTGACGGCGGGCGGCGAGACGATCTACACGCAACAGATCGACACCAGCCACGTCCTCGTCGCGCCCTATGTCGCCGCCGAGATGACCGATCTGCTCCAGACCACGGTCAACACCGGCACCGGCAAGGCCGCGCAGATCGGCCGCCCGGTTGCGGGCAAGACCGGCACCACCACGTCGAGCAAGGACGGCTGGTTCATCGGCTTCTCCTCCGGGCTGACCACCGGCGTGTGGATGGGCCGCGACGATTCCAAGCCGATCGCCGGCCTCCACGGCGGCACCGCGCCGGCACGCGCGTTCCACGACTTCATGGCGGTCGCGGTCGCGCAGCGCCCGGTCGAGCAGTTCGACACGCAGGTGACGCTGCCCGACATGACCGTCGAGCCCGACGAGGAGTCGTACTTCGGCGGCCCCGACAACGGCGTGTTCGTCGATGACGACGGCAATCCCGTGCAGGGCGGCGCCGCGCAGCCGCGCCAGGATCGCGGGCAGCGCGTCGATGAGGACGGCAATCCGGTCGGCGACGGGTCAGTCGCGCCCGACGAGGACTCACAGCCGAAACCCGAAAAGCTCGATCAGCAGTGGATGGATCATGTGCTCGGCCGCGATCAGCAGCCCAACCGCCCGCGCGGTGATCGTCCGGTGATCGCACCGCCCCCGGCGCGGCCGCAGCCGAACTATTCGGACTCGCACCCGAACCAGTGAAGCGCCGCACCGTGCGCACGCAGCCACGCGCGCGACTCGGCGGGGTCGTGCGTGTCGAGCGTCGCGGCAAGCGCGTGGAATGCCGGACTGTGATTCATGTGGACGCGGTGCGCGACCTCATGCGCGACGGTCGAGCGGCGCACGAAGGCAGGGGCGAGGATCAGCCGCCAGCTATAGCGGATCGCCCCGCTCGACGCGCAGCTCCCCCAGCGCCCGCGCGGATCGCCGACCGATACGGTGGTGACGCTCACCCCCGCGCGCGCGGCGCATTCGGCGGTTTCGAGCGTCAGTACACGTAGTGCCTCGCGCCGCAGCCACACTTCTATCCGGCGCGAAAGCCCCTCGATCGGGCCGCCGCACACCAGCCGCTCGCCGTCCAGCGCGAGTCTGCGCGCGCGCGCACCATCCCAGTCGATCGTGACCGGGTCGCCGCCGATCGGGATCGTCGCGCCGGGCACGAACGGGCGCGGCTTGGGCAGGCGGGCGCGCTGTGCATCGATCCACGCCTGCTGCTCCGCCGCCCATTTGAGCGCCGCCTTGACGGGGGCACGCGGCGGCAGGGTCAGCCGCACTCGCCCGCTCGCCGGATCGACCGACAGCCGCGCGCGCCGCGCCCTGGGGTGGCGCACCACCTCGAGCGGTTCGCTCATAGCTCCCGATCGATGACGTGGTTTTCGAAATCGCCCGCGTCATCCTCGGAGATCGTCCAGCCGCGCACCGACTCGCCCGCGCGGTGCACCGCGTCGCGATCCCCGCTGACGAGGTAATGCCAGCCCGGCAACGGCTCGCCCGCCGCACGCAGGCGATAGGCGCAGGTCGAGGGCAACCAGTCGATCGTGTGGACATTGTCGCGGTTGAGCCGCACGCATTCGCTGACATAGGCGTGGCGGTGCCGGTAATCCGAACATTGCGCGGTGCTGCGATCGAGCAGCCGGCACGACACGTTGGTCGGGAACAGCTCGCCGGTTTCCTCGTCCTCCAGCTTGTGCAGGCAGCATTTGCCGCAGCCGTCGCACAACGCCTCCCATTGCGCGCGGTCGAGCTTCTCGATCGGCGTATCTTCCCAGAACCGGTTGCTCACCGCACCCACCGCGCCAGCTCGGCCGCGACGGCATCGGGCGTCTTGTCGACCGGAATCAGCGCGATCGGCTTGCCCTGCGGGCCCATCAGATAGGCGACGCGCGAATGCTGGATCATATAGCCGCCACCGGGGGCAGGCGGCTGCTTCTGGTAGAACACCGCATATTCCTTGGCGACCGCCGCGATCGCCCCCGCGCTGCCGGTCAGCCCGACCATACGCGGGTGGAACGCGGTGACGAAGGGTTTCAGCACCGCCGGCGTGTCGCGTTCGGGATCGACCGAGACGAACACCGGCACCACCTTGGCGCCACGCGCGGGATCCTGCCCCTCGAACGCGCGCAGCCCCGCGCCGAGCGTCTGCATGTCGGTCGGGCAGACATCGGGGCAGAAGGTGTAGCCGAAGTACATCACGCGGTACTTGCCCGCGAAGCGCGCCTCGGTGACGGTGTGGCCGTCCTGATCGGTCAGCGTGAAAGGCCCGCCGATCTTCGCGCCGGCCAGCGGCGCCTCGGCCGTGGCGGCGGGCGGCGAACAGGCGGCCGGCAGCGATCCCGCCACCACGGCGGCCAGCGACGCGACGAAAGCGCGGAGATGTGTGTTCATGATGCAGGCAGCCTTGATCTGATAGCGGCACAGGCGCAAGTCCGGACCGTACAGGCAAAAGGTCGAATCCACCAATGAACGCACGTCTCGCGGGGTTCTCGCTCATCGTCGCCGCTCTGGCGCTTCCCGCCGCACCGGCGGCCGCCCAGTTCAGCCAATCGCCCGGTTACAAATTCCTCCAGGCGATCCGCGACGCAAAGAACGACGATGTCATCGCGATCCTGTCCAAACCGGGGCAGACGATCATCAACACCAAGGATTTCAACACTGGCGAGGGCGCGATCCACATCGTCACCAAGCGCGGTGATGTGCAGTATCTCAACTATCTGCTCGCCAACCAAGCCGATCCGAACCTGAAGGACAACAAGGGCGAGACGGCGATGCTGATCGCCGCCGGCAACGGCCGCAGCGATCTTCTCGAAATCCTCAAGAAGGCGGGTGCCAACGTCAACCTCGCCAACAACAGCGGCGAGACGCCGCTGATCCGAGCGGTGCAGCACCGCGATCTCGCCACCGTGCGCACGTTGCTGAGTGAAAAGGCCGATCCCGATCAGTCCGATAACGTCGCCGGCATGTCGGCGCGCGACTATGCGCATCAGGATACGCGCTCGCCCGCGATCGCCAAGCTGATCGACGAGACGCCCAAGGCGACGCGGCGCGCGGTGTCCGGCCCCAAGCTGTAACGCTTCAGAACGCGCCGTCCGCCTCCGGGTCGAGCGCGACGGTCAGCCGGCGCGCGGCGCGGCGGGCGAAGGCGAGCGTGATGCGCTTGCGCGTCGGCGCGGGCAGGGGCGTGGTGTGCGCCTCGCGCGTGATGACCGCATCATAGCGATCGGCGACGATGATGCCGGTGCGCTCTGGCAGGAACGCCGCGCCGTTCAGCGGCGACGCGTCGAACCCCGCAGGCACCGCCCAATAATAGCGGTCGCAACAGCCGAGATAATCGGTCCACTTCGAATCGCCGAGCAGATCGGCACGCGACACCTTGATCTCGACGATGGCGACGTTGCCGCGCGCATCGAGCGCCATCAGGTCGGCACGGCGCCCGCCATCGAGCGGCACCTCGGCTATGGCGACGAGATCGTGGCGGAGCAGCATTCGCACCGTGCCGCGTGCCACCTCGGCGGCGCACAGCGAATCGCGAGCGGTTATGGGATCGGAGGGGGCGACATCGGGGACGGCGAGCATCCCCCGATCCTAGAACATTTCACGAACGGGTCAAACCCGGCCGAGCGTTCAGCGATAGAAAATGTGGTTGCCGATCATCGCGACCTGGGTGCGGTTTGCGCTGAAGCTGGCGTGGCGCGCGTGGAAGAACAGCGCCTTGGGCGCGGGGCTGTCCCACGCATCGTTGAGCGCGACCCGGGCGACCGCGAGCGCGGTGCGATAGTTGCGGTTCGCGTCGATCTCGGGAACGCGGCCGTCGCGCACGAACGAGAACTGGCCGCGCTGCGTCACCACCGAACAGATCGAGCCGGGGAAGCGGCCCGACTTGCTGCGGTTGATGATGACCTCGGCAACGGCGAGCTGGCCGCTGAGCGGCTCGCCCTTGGATTCGAAATAGATCGCGCCGGCAAGGCACTGCAAGTCGTCGCTGCGTGCGGCATCGCCGGCGTCGAGCGAATCGGACTGGGCGGCGACGGCTTCGTCGAGCGAGGCGTAGGTGGGGCTGGGAGCGGGCTGAACGGCGGCGGGATCGGTACGATCGACCGCGGCGGCATTGCTGGCGTCCTGGCTGGAATCTTGGGAGGTCTCGGTGACGAGGACCGCAGGAACCATCTTGGCGCTCGGGGCGTTGACGGCTTGATTGATCTGAAGAGCAAAACCAGGGGTGCTGGCACCGGCAAGTCCGGTGAAGCTGGTCAGGATGGCCGCGATGGTGGCGGCACGGTGCAGAAACGACATTCGATCGACTAATTTGCGGTGGTGCGCGCAAACGACCGCCCCCTAACAGGCCGATCCCCCCGGACATCCCCCGACTGCGTCATCAACCCGGATCGCACCCGAACTGACACAACGCCAACAACTGATGCACCCGCCTTGCCTCGGCGGGGTTAACAACGTCAACGTAAGGCGAGCGTTTCTGCGGCGACTCGTTGCGCAAACGGGATATCGAGATCGACCACCCACAGATCGGGATCGCGGTCGCGGCGGCGCTGCCAGTAGGCGGTGACCTCGTGCGGAGGCGTCGATTCGGCCGGCCCGGTGGCGATCAGTACCGCCTGGCCATCAAGATTGCGGCCGGGTTCGACCATGCCCGCAAATGCGCCTTTATCGTTCAGGATCAACAATATAGTGCCTGCTTGTGGATCGCCCTTGGCGAGCACCATCGCCATTCCGCCGGCATCGTTGACGCGCCGCAGCAGCGCCGAGACGAGCAATCCGCTCGGCAGCCGATCGCTCACGAGTCCGCCCGATACCCGGCCAGCCCCGCCAAAGCGATACGCGAGCGCATGAAGGTGCCGGTGCCACGCGCCGCTTCCTCGCCCGATTCGTCGATCAGCCGCGCCTCGGCGACGAACACGCGGCGCTGTCCGCTGATCCAGCGCCCCTCGGCGACCACCGGCCCGACCTTGAGTGGCTTGGTCAGCAGCAGGTTGAACGCGGTGGTGAGCAGGAAGCGATCGGAGACGAGGCTGTTGGCGGCATAGAACGCGGCATCGTCGAGCATCTTGAAATAGCTCGTGCCATGCGCCGCACCGCCAGCGTGGAAATAGCGCTCGTCGATCTGGAAATGGATGCGCGCGATGCCGGGTTCGGGAATCTCGAGCCGCGATTCGAACAGCCGGTTGATCGGCGCGGCGGCGTAGAGGTTCTCCAGCGCGCGAAAATGCGCGGCCTCTCCGGCATCGGCCGGATCAGGCGGCGTCACGCGCCTCGCCGGTGCTGAACAGCGCGTACAGCGCATCCGGGGAACCCGCGCCGCGCAACTTCGCCACGAACGCGCGGTCACGCAAAGACCGCGAGACGAGCGCCAGCGCCTTCAAATGCGCCGCGCCGGCGTCGGGCGGGGAGAGCAGGGTGAACACCACGTCGACCGGCAGATCGTCGACCGCCTTGAAGTCGATCGGCTGCGCCAGTCGCGCGAACACGCCGACGACATGCGCAAGCCCGTCGATTCGCCCGTGCGGAGTCGCCACGCCGCCGCCGAAGCCGGTGCTGCCGAGCTTCTCGCGCGTGGCAAGCGCATTGGCGACCTCCGCCGCATCGAGACCATAGGCCGATGCGGCGATCGTGCCGATCTGGTGGAACAGGGGCTTCTTGGCGCTGGCGGCGAGATTCGCCACCACTGCGCCTGGCAACAGCAGATCGCTGAACTCAGTCATGACATTCCTCGGCCGTTCACCGGCGCTTCTCCGCCGGCGCGCATAGACCGGAATGCGCGCCAGCGAAAGCGTCAGCCGGCGCCGTTCGCGGCGCGGTGCGGCTCGACCCAGCCGATCGTGCCGTCACCCCGGCGATAGACCATGTTGTACGCGCCCGAACCGACGTTGCGGAACAACAAAGCCGTGGTGTTGCGCAGATCGAGCATCATCACCGCGTCGGATACGGTCGCGTCGGGCACGTCGACTCGCGTCTCGGCGACGATCAGCGGGTAATCGCCCTCGATCTCCTCCTCGACGCTTTCCTGGAATACGGTGTAGCCGGCATTGTCGGTAACAGTGCCATCGTCGGCGATGCTCGCGCCGCCAGCCGGTACGGCGGTGCGATCCTTGAGCCGGCGCATATAGCGGCGCAGCTGCTTCTCGATCTTGTCGGCGGCGCCGTCGAAGGCGTTATGCGCCTCCATGCCGGAGTTGTTGGCCTTGAGCACGAGCCCTTGCATGACGTGCGCGACGATATCGCACGAGAAAGCGCCGTGCGGCGCGAGGCCAAAGGTGACTTGCGCGGAAATCGCGCGGGCGAAATATTTGGTGGCGATCGCCTGGAGGCGTTCGTCGACATGGAGCGTGAGCGCCTCGCCTGTCGCGACCTGATGGCCGGAGACTCGGATATCCATGCGCATTCTCCTCTATGTGCGGCCGGACAGGCTGAACCCTCCGACCATTGGCGTCAACCGGATGCCTCCGTTCCCCATAACGGGTTGGAGACGGAGGATAAAAACGCAGCATGGCGCGCAAGTTCCGCTTCGCTCGGCGCAAACACGCGCGGCGGCCGGACGATGGTGGGCCTGGCCGTCACCGTGATCGCCTGCGTCTCGACACGGCTCTCCGCCACCAGCCCGAGGCCGATCTGGCGCCCACCGGTCAGCTCGACATAGACCTGCGCGAGCAATTGCGCGTCGAGCAATGCGCCGTGGAACGTGCGCGCGCTGCGGTCGATGCCATAGCGCGAGCACAAGGCGTCGAGGCTGTGCTTGGCGCCGGGATGCCGCTGCCGCGCGATGACGATGGTATCGACCATGCGGTGCATGCCGACCAGCGGCCGCCCGCACCGACCAAGCTCGCCGTTCAGAAAGCCGAAATCAAAGCTCGCGTTATGCGCGACCAGCGGCGCATCGCCGAGGAATTCGATCAGCGCATCGACGCCGTGCGCGAACAGCGGTTTGTCGGCGAGAAAGGCGTCGCTCAGCCCGTGTACGCGCTGCGCCTCGGCGGGCATCGTGCGTTCGGGGTGGAAATAGGCGTGGAACGAGCGGCCCGTTTCGACGCGGTTGAACATCTCGATACAGCCGATCTCGACGAGACGGTCGCCGTCGGCAAAGCTGAACCCGGTGGTTTCGGTGTCGAACACGATCTCGCGCATCCGAAACTTATCCGCTTTTGGGGGCGCTCAGGCAAGCGATCACCGCATCCACCGCGGCGCGTGTGTCGGCCAGCGTGCCGCCGGTGGGGATGACGAAATCGGCACGCGCGACCTTGTCGGCATTGGGCATCTGCCGCGCGAGGATCGCCGCGAACTTCGCCTCCGACATGCCCGGCCGCGCGAGCACGCGCGCGCGTTGTACGTCGGCCGAAGCATCGACCACCGCGATCTGGTCGACGCTCTCGGCACCGCCGGTCTCGAACAACAGCGGGACGTCGAGCAGGACGATCGCGGCATCGCGGTGCGCGTCGAGAAAGGCGGCGCGCTCCGCGCCGACCGCCGGATGGACGATCGCCTCGAGCCGCTTGAGCGCCGCCGTATCACCAAGCACATGCTGACCCAGAACGGCGCGATCGACGCCCGCGCTGCCGGTCGTACCGGGGAAGGCTGCTTCGATCGCGGGCAGCAGTCGTCCGCCCGGGCTTTGCAGCGCGTGGACGGCCGCGTCGGCATCGAACACCGGCACGCCGGCCCGCGCGAACATCGCCGCCACGGTCGATTTGCCCATGCCGATCGAGCCGGTGAGGCCAAGCCGGATCGTCACGCCAGCAACAGCGCGCGCAACTCCTCGTCGCGGTCGCGCGGTGGGGTGACGCCGAAGAACAGTTCGAACGCGACGGCCGCCTGACCGACGAGCATCTCCAGCCCGTCGATCGTCTCCAGCCCGCGCGCATCGGCCTGCGCGAGCAGATCGGTTTCAATCGGCGCATAAACGACGTCGTACACCAAAGCATCGTCGGGCAGGGGAGTTAGGTCGATCTCCAGCGCAGGCTGCCCGACCATCCCCAGCGTGCTGGTGTTGACGAGCAGCGCCGCCGACGGGATCGCGCTGCCGAGCGGGAGCGCCTTGCCCTTAAGCCCGAACGACGACAGCAGCGCCGCGGCTTTCAGCACATTGCGGTTGAGCAACGTCACCGGCCCGACACCCGCGCGAGCGAGCGCGAACAGCACCGCGCGCGCCGCACCGCCCGCACCGATCACCACCACCGGCTTGCCTGTCAGATCGCGGTCGGCGATCGGCGCGTAGAAGCCGGCGGCATCGGTATTGGTGCCGATCATGCCCCCGTCGCTCTGGCGCAGGACGGTATTGATCGCGCCGATCGACGCGCGCACGTCGCCCGGATCGGCAACATGATCGAGCGCGGCGAGCTTGTGCGGCACGGTGATGTTGCAGCCGCGCCAGTCGGGATCGCCCTGACGCTCCGCGAAATATCGGCCAAGATCGTCGGCCAGCACATGGCGGAGGGCGTAGCGCGCATCGAGGCCGAGCGCGTCGATCCAGAAGCCGTGGATCAGCGGCGATTTCGAATGAGCGATCGGGTCGCCGATCACCTCCGCGTACATCGTCATGCCGTCATCACCCTCCGTACGCGCAGATAGTCGAGCACTTGCAACAGCGGCAGGCCGAGCACGGTGAACTGGCTGCCCTCGATCCGCGAGAACAGTTGCGCACCCGGCCCCTCGATCCGGTAGCAGCCGACACAGCCCGAGATCGCCGGCCATTCCGCGTCGAGATACTGGTCGATGAACGCGTCGGACAGCACGCGCACGTGCATCTTTGCGCGATCGACCACGCGCCACACCGGGCGACCGGCCTCGGCGATCACCGCCGCGCTGACCAGATCGTGGCGCTTGCCCGACAGGCGTCGGAGATGCTCGGCGGCGTTCTCACGCGAGGTGGGCTTGTCGAGCATGCTGCCGTCTTCCAGCTCGGCGATCGAATCCGATCCCAGCACCAGCGCGCCCGGCACCCGCTGCGACACACGCAGCGCCTTCAGCTCGGCGAGTGCGTCGGCGAGATCGCGCGTCGACAACCCGTCGGCGCGCAGCGCTGCCTTGGCGGTGTCCTCATCGACGCCAGCCGCGACCGCCTCGAACGGTACGCCC
>NZ_JBYLEP010000002.1:0-115034 GCF_057748035.1 Sphingomonas sp. BRN-1R
GCCGTACGGCGTATCGCGACGCCATTCGTACCTTGGCCGCCAAAGGACTGATTGAAAGCCGGCCGCGCACTGGTACGCGCATTCTGCCGCGCAGCCGGTGGAATCTCCTCGACCCGGATGTTCTTACCTGGGCCTTCACCGGCGAACCGGATCGCGATCTGGTCCGCGGTCTGTTCGAGCTGCGGGCACTTGTGGAGCCGGGTGCGGCGGCCCTGGCCGCACAGAATCGCGGGCCTCATGACATCAAGCTCCTGCGCACATCGCTGGCGGAGATGGCGCGTCACGGACTTGATACCGAGGCCGGACGATCCGCCGACCGCGATTTTCATGATGCCATGCTGGGTGCGACCGGCAACGACTATCTGGTGACGCTATCGGCCAGCATCGGCACGGCGGTGAAACTGACGACGCAGGTCAAGCAGCGCTGGCGCGCACTGCCCCGCGACGCGATCCCCGATCACCGAGCAGTGCTGGACGCCATCGTGGACAGCGATCCCGAGGCGGCGAGCGCGGCGATGCGTGTGTTGGTGGATCTGGCTCTGGATGACATGCGCCGCGCGATGGAATGACGATCGGCTGCGCTTTGGATGAGGACGCAAGGGATGTGCGAGCAATCGACGGCAAGGTGCCCACACGCCGACAGGGCGGCGCCGCTGACCCGGCGACGCCTGCTGGCAGGGGCAGGCGGACTGGCGATAGTGTCGATGCTGGATGGGGTGCCGGTAATGGCGCGCGACGCCGGAACGTTCGACCTGGGCAAGGTCGCATCAATCACGACCAGCGGCATCTCGGGCGCCTCGGATGCCGCCAGCATCGTCTCGGGAACTGCACCCCGGTCGTCACGCGACATGGCCAGCGGAATGTGGGCGATGTGGTACAACACTGCTTCCCAATGGCTGGAAATGCGCTGGCCGAGTGCAGTCTCCACGGCGGCGATCGACGTCTATTGGGGCGATGACGGCGAGGTGGTCGGGCTTCCTGCCGAGGCGCGGCTGCTTTATTGGAACGGGACGGCATTTGTCCCGGTCGAGGCAAGGGGCGGGCTGGGGGTAGCGGGCGATCGCTTCAACACGCTGTCCTTCGCCCCCGTGCGCACTGAGCGGTTGCGGCTGGAGGTTCAGCCGGGCGGCAAGCGGGCGATCGGCGTACGCCGCTGGCGGGTGCAGCCGTTCGGTCCGCAGGCGCCTCTGCCGCCGGTGGTGGATGCGGGCATCGACCGCAGCGTGGTGCTCGGCGGCGTCACCCACCTGTCGGCGAACGCCGGCTGGTTCGGTGCGTCCGGCAAGGAGGTGCTACGCTGGAGCAAGAGAAGCGGGCCGGGCGAGGTGACGTTCGCGGATGATGGTGCGGCGCACACCACCGCGCGCTTCTCGACGGCCGGCGATTATGTGCTTCAGGCGACCGCGCTGTCCTCCGGGCGGCCGGTATCGTCGACCCTGCGCGTGAGGGTCGTCGCGCCGCCGCCCGCGGACCGGCTCGATGTCGTCTACACCACGCCTTATGCCGTCGACAGCCCGCTGTGGAACGATCGCGTCCGGACGCTGATCGTCGACTGGATCCCGCATTGCATCGACAATTGCGAACGCACCGATCTGGCGACGGGGCAGGGGGGCATCGACAATTTCATCGAGGCGGCCAAGGCGCTGCGCGGCGAGCCGGCGGGCAAGCACAAGGGTTTCGTCTTCTCAAATGCCTGGGTCCACCAGACGGTGGAATCGATGTGCCTGGCGCTGATGGTCGATCCGGGGGACGATGCGGCGATCAAGGCCGCCCAAGGCCGGATGCAGGCCACGCTGGAACGGTGGATACCGATCATCCTCGCCGCGCAGGAGCCCGACGGCTATCTTCAGACAGCCTATACGCTGGCCGATCGCAAGGTCTGGCCGGCGCGTTGGATCCCCGCACAACGGACCGGCCACGAAGGCTATGTCGGGGGCTATTTCATAGAATCGGCGATCAACCACCACATGCTGACGGGCGGTCGCGATCTGCGGCTGTACGATGCCGCCAAGAGGCTGGCCGATTGCTGGGTCGCGAATATCGGGCCCGGGAAGAAACGTTGGTACGACGGCCATCAGGAGATGGAGCAGGCGCTGGTTCGCTTCGGTCGCTTCGTCAACGACGTCGAGGGCGGCGGGCACGGTGACGCCTATGTCGCGCTGGCCCGCTTCCTGATCGATTCGCGTGAGGGCGGCACCCGTTACGACCAGAGCCACCTGCCCGCGGTTCAGCAGTATGAGGCGGTCGGCCACGCGGTGCGGGCGATGTACTTCTATTCCGGCATGGCCGATATCGCAGCGGAGACGCGCGACGTCGATTATCAGAGTGCGGTTGCCTCCCTTTGGGACAACATGGTGAACCGCCGCTATTATGTGACCGGCGGGGTTGGCAGTGGTGATACGGCGGAGGGGTTCGGCGAGGATTACGGCCTGCGCCACGACGCCTATTGTGAAAGCTGCTCAAGCTGCGGCCTGATCTTTTTCCAATACAAAATGAACCTCGCGTATCACGACGCGCGCTATGCCGATTTGTACGAGGAGACGATGTACAACGCTCTGCTCGGCGGCATAGCGTTGGACGGCAAGAGTTTCTGCTACACAAATCCGCTGGTCGGCACCGAACGGGCCAAATGGCATAGCTGCCCGTGCTGCGTCGGCAACATCTCCCGCACGCTGCTGATGCTGCCGACCTGGGCCTATGCCAAGAGGCCCGACGCCCTGTTCGTCAACCTTTTCGTCGGCAGCCGGATCGACGTCGGCCATGTGGCGGGCACGAAGGTCGAGATGGTGCAGGAAACCGACTATCCGTGGAAGGGCGCGGTGGCGTTCACCGTCAATCCGGAGAAGCCGGCGGCCTTCGCGCTGCACGTGCGCATGCCCGACCGCGCCACCAGCACGCTATATGCCGCGACCCCTGCCGTGACCGGGATCAATGGGCTGACCGTCAACGGCAACGCCGTTACCCCGGTGATCGAGAATGGCTATGCCGTGATCCGTCGCACCTGGTCGAAGGGTGACCGCATCGCCTTTGCCGTGCCGATGGAGCCGCAGCGCATCACCGCGCGCGACGAGGTGGCGGCGACGCGGGGCCAGGTCGCGCTGCGCTACGGTCCATTGGTCTATTCGATCGAGCAGGCGGACCAGCCCGACACCGGCACGCCGATCGGCGCGGCGGCGCTGGCGGCGACGTGGCGGCCCGATCTGCTTGGCGGCGTCGTCGCGCTTGAGGGGGAATGGCGTGATGGGTCGCCGCTGCGCGCGGTACCCTATTACGCGCGCATGAACCGCACCGGGCGACCCCCACGCGACTTCCCGGTCGCCGACGGTGCGCTCGCTGCAAGTGGCGAGGTCCTGCAGCTCGACAATGATGCGGCGGGGCAGTCGCGGGTGTGGATCACCGCCTGATCGATCGGTCACCGCCTCCACCGTGTCGCGACGACGTGGCTCGGTGGAGGCGGTGGCCACAGGGGCGGGATAAAGGGGACGGTGGACGTGTCGTGGCAAGCGTATCTGCGCAAGATGATTGGCGCGGCGATAATTGGAACAGCGCTGAGCGGACCGGTTTCCGCCAGGTCAGCCAGCCGGTTGGAGACACCAGAGGCACGCGCCCGGGCGTTGGTGGCGCGGATGACGCTTGAGGAAAAGGCGGCGCAGCTGAAGAATGGCGCGCCGGCGGTCCCCCGCCTGGATATTCCCGCCTACGATTATTGGAACGAGGGCCTGCATGGCCTGGCGCGGTCGGGGGGCGCGACGGTGTTCCCGCAGGCGATCGGCATGGCCGCGACCTGGGACAGCACGCTGCTGGCCGAGGAGGGGCGCGTCTTGGGGCGGGAAGGGCGAGCGCGCTACAATGCCGCGCAGGCGTCGGGCAATGCCGACCGCTATTTCGGGCTGACCTATTGGGCGCCGAACATCAACATCTTCCGTGATCCGCGCTGGGGGCGCGGGCAGGAAACGCTGGGCGAGGATCCGTTCCTCGCCGGCACGCTGGGTGCGGCGTTCGTTCGCGGCGTGCAGGGCGACGATCCCGACCGATTGCTGGCGGTCGCCACGCCAAAGCATTTCGCGGTTCACAGCGGCCCGGAAAGTGGTCGCGCGTCATTCGACGTCACGCCCTCGCCGCGCGATCTGGCGGAGACCTATACGCCCGCGTTCCGCCGCGCGGTGACGGAGGCAAAGGCCGCGTCGGTGATGTGTGCCTACAACGCACTGAACGGCAAGCCGGCCTGTGCGGATCCCGAGCTGTTGCAGGGATTGCTGCGTGATGCGTGGGGCTTCAAAGGCTTTGTGGTGTCCGATTGCGGTGCGGTCGACTTCGTCGCCAGTGCCCACCACTTCCGCCGCGACTGGCCGGCAGCGATCGGCGCGTCGATCCAGGCCGGGACGGACAATGCCTGTTCGGATACGCCGATCGCCGATGCGACCGTCGGCGCGATCCGCGCCGGGATGCTGAACGAGCGCGCGGTGGATACGGCGCTCGTGCGGCAATTCACCGCGCGTTACCGGCTGGGGCTGTTCGATCCGCCTGCATCCTATCCCTATGGCCGGATCGGCGCGGCCGAAATCCATAATGCAGACCATCGCGCCGCCGCGCTGAAGGCCGCCCGCGAATCGATCGTGCTGCTCAAGAACAGCGGCGTGCTGCCTGTCGCCGCGTCCGCGCGGCACATCGCGGTGATCGGCCCGGCTGCCGCCTCGATCGAGGCGCTGAACGGTAACTACAAGGGAACCGCGCTCGATCAGCCGCTGCCCATCGCTGCCCTGGAAACGGCATTCGGTACGGATCGTATCCGCTATGCGCAGGGCGCGCCGTTCATCAGCCAGTTCGCGGTGCCCGTGCCGCGCACGGCATTTGGTGCGGACGGCGTGCACATGCGGTTCTGGAACGGCGCAAGTTTCGCCGGCCCGGTCGTCGCCGAGCGGCAGGAGAGACAGATCGATGCCGACTGGAACGGCATCGCACCCGCGCCCGGAGTCGATCGCGCCGCCTTTTCGGTCGAGGTGACAGGCACGATCCAGGTGCCGGCGACCGGGCTCTACAGCTTTGAATCGATCGACCGGCGCTGCGACGGCTCGGGCGAAAGGGAAACCTATCGCCTGACGCTCGAAGGGGTCCCCAGCGTCGAAGGCGCGGGCGGTTGCGGCACGCTGAACGTCGCGACCGCGCCGATCCGCCTGGAGGCGGGCGTGAAGCACAGGTTTACGCTGCACTATACGCACCGCGGCGCGATCCTGGGCGCGAGCCTGGGGCTGGCGTGGAAGGCGCCGGTGGACACCTTGCGCGACGAGGCGGTGCGCACCGCCCGCGACGCGGACCTGGTCGTTGCCTTCGTCGGCCTGACCGCCCAGCTGGAGGGCGAAGACTTCCCGATCAAGGAGCCCGGATTTGCCGGCGGGGACCGCACCTCGCTGGCGCTGCCCGACGTGCAGCGCCAGATGCTGGATGCGGTGCTGGCGACGGGCAAGCCGGTGGTGCTGGTCAACATGTCGGGCTCCGCCGTGGCGTTCGGCGATGCCGGACGTCGCGCCGCCGCGATCGTGCAGACATGGTATGGCGGCGAGGCGGCGGGCACTGCGATCGCCGAGGTGCTGGCGGGCACCGTATCGCCTTCGGGGCGGCTGCCGGTAACCTTCTACGCGTCCGCAGACCAGCTGCCGCCGTTTGTCGATTACGGCATGGCGGGGCGGACCTATCGCTATTTTACCGGCAAGCCCGAATATGCCTTCGGCCACGGCTTGAGCTATGCCCGGTTTCGATATTCCTCGCTGCGTATCGGCAAGTCGTCGGTCCGCGCGGGAGAGGGGCAGACGGTGAGCGTCGACGTCCGCAACGAGGGGACGATGCCGGCCGACGAAGTCGTGCAGCTCTACGTTTCCGCGCCGGGGGCCGGTCTGCCGCGGCGATCGCTCAAAGGATTCGAACGGATGACGCTGGCGCCGGGCGAGACGCGGACATTACGCCTGTCGTTGCAGCCGCGCGATCTCGCGTTCGCGGATGCCCAAGGCGTCATGCGCGCCGTCGCGGCGCGATACGGGGTCTGGATAGGCGGCGGACAGCCAGATGACGATGCACCCGGACTGGCGGGATCGTTCGCCGTCGAGGGCAACAAGTCTTTTCCGCGATGAATGTCGTGGCGGCGGGGACGGAAATGTCGCGACGGGCAGCGTGGATGCCAGCCAATGCGAGGGAACTTATGACTGACGTATCGCATCACAGCGTCACCCGCCGGCTAGCCGCCGTCATGACGCTGACGATCGCCACCATGGCATCCGCTTCGGACGGACAGCAGCAGGCCGGGATGGTCAAGCCCGTCCCCGCGCTTAGCCAGCGGCAAGTCGGCGGGCTGATCGCTGGCCTGCGCGCTGACACGCAGACGCTGGCGCGGCTGTCGCCCGTCGGCGAACCCGATTTCAGCTTCACGCCGCTATCCCGCGAGGGCGACCGCAGCCACGCTGGCTATAATCATCTCGGCGACCTTCACCTGCGCGTCCGCAGCCCCGGGGGCGGATGGCGGGATTTCGACTCGTCGCGGGCGGCACAGGCCGTGCGACCGCTGCCTGCGGGCGGCGCGGTGATGGCGCGGGCTGACATCACCGCGGCGATGGGCGCGGATGCACCGTTCGTTGTGGAGCGGTCATGGGAGGAGCGGGACGGGCAGCTGGTGTTGCGTTTCCGCATCGCCAACCGGAGCGCAGGGCCGCTGGAGCTGGGCGTCGTCGGTTTGCCGATGGTGTTCGACAACATGCTCACCGGGCGCAGCCTGGACCAGGCGCATCGGCAGGCGAGCTTCGCCGACCCCTATATTGGCCGCGACGCAGGCTATGTGCAGGTTACGCGGCTGAACGGGCGTGGGCCGGCGCTGCTGGTGCTGCCGGAGGCGGGGACGCCGCTGGAAGCCTATGTTCCGCTGCCCGCGCCGGCAGAGCGGCTGGCCGCGCCGTTTACGGAGCCCGAGCAACGCGACGTCTCGTTCGAAGGCTTCTATGACTGGACGGTCCACTCGGCGGGCTATGCCGCACGGGAATGGGTCAAGGCGGGCGAGCAGTGGAACCGACCGACCGGGCGTATCGTCGCACCCGGCGGCACGGCCGAATTCGCTGTGCGCTTCGCCGTCGCGCCCGAGATCCGCGCCGTGGAGCGGACGCTGGCGGCAGCGGGGCAGCCAGTCGCGGTCGGCATCCCCGGTTATGTCCTGCCGCAGGATCAGAAGGGATTGCTGTTCCTGAAGGCGTCGGCGGCGGTCGCCGGCTGGACGAGCGAGCCGGCCGGTGCGCTGACACTGGTACGCGAGCCGGGGCCGAAGGGCTGGACCCGGTTCGCGGTACGAGCACAAGGTTGGGGCGCGACGCGCCTGACCATCGCCTATGCCGATGGCCGGCGGCAGACGATCAGCTACTTCCTGACCAAACCGATGGCGCAAGCCGCCAACGACCTCGGTCGATTTGCAACCACGCGGCAATGGTTCGACGATCCGCGCGACCCGTTCCACCGCGCGCCCGCGATCGTCAGCTTCGACCGGGACGCCGGCGACATCGTGCGTGCCGATCATCGCATGTGGATTCCCGGCCTGAGCGACGAAGCCGGTGCGGGCAGCTTCGTCGCCGCCACGATGAAACAGCTCAACAATCCCGATGCGGGCGAGATCGCACGGATCGAGCGGTTCGTCGACGAGACGCTGGTCGGCAAGCTTCAGATCGCTTCGGGCGAGCATGCCGGAGCGGTACGCAAAAGCCTGGTCTGGTACGACCCCGACCAATTCCCCGGCCAATATCCCGGCCCGGCGGAGTCGGATTGGTGGCGATGGTCGTGGGACAGGAAGGAAGCCGACCGGCTGGACCGGTCTTATAACTATCCTCACGTGGCCGTGGTGCACTGGGTCTTGTATCGTCTGGCGCGAAACCATTTCGGACTGGTGCTGCGGCACGATTGGCGCTGGTACCTCGACCATGCGTACCAAACCGCCATGGCGATGTCGCGCGATGCCGGTCTTTATGCCGAATATGGCCTGATGGAGGGCGACGTCTTCGTCGACATCCTTGATGCGCTCAAGGCGGAAGGCATGGATGTTCAGGCCGCCGCGATGGAAAAGACCATGCGCGCCCGCGCGGACCACTGGCGCAGCCTTGCCTATCCCTTCGGATCGGAAATGCCATGGGACTCCACCGGGCAGCCGGAAGTCTATGCATGGATGCGTCATTTCGGCTTCGCCCCTCAGGCTGAGCAGACGCGTGACGTCATCCTTGGCTATGATCCGACAATCCCCAGTTGGGGCTATAACGGCAACGCGCGGCGCTATTGGGATTTCGGCACGGCCGGCAAGTACGAGCGGGTGGAGCGCATGATCCATCATTATGGGTCAGGACTGAACGCGATCCCGCTACTCGATGCCTTCCGCCGCAATCCTGCCGATCTGCACCTGCTTCGCGTCGGCTATGGTGGTACGATGGGCGCGGTGACGGGCATCGATCGTGAGGGCTTCGCGTCCACCGGCTTTCATTCCTGGCCGGACATGATGACGTGGGACCCGTACAGCAGCGACTTTGGCGTCGGTTTCTTTGGTCATGCTTATGCGGCGGCGACCTATCTGGTCGACGATCCCGTGTTCGGCTGGCTCGGCTTCGGCGGCGAGGCCAGGCCCAGCGCGGATGGGACGGTGACCATTGTGCCGCAGGACGGCGCTCGCAACCGCCTGTTTATTGCGCCGGCGGGCCAATGGATTACACTGGATGCCGGAACCATCGCCCGGGCGATATGGGACCCCACGTGCCGGCGCATTCTCATGACGCTCGATCCGGCCGACCGCTATACGACCATGGCGCGGATGACGGTCGAAGCGACTGTCACGGGGACTGCGACGATGAGGCCGAGCGCAGCCACCAAGCAGCGCGGCCGCTATAATATAGCGCTCGAACGTAAGCCCACAATTGTCACGTTGACGACTGACTGACCATGAAGTGCTAAAGAACTATCCAGTTAAGGCCGATTTTTAGTGTCGACGTATACAAACTTCAAATATTTATAATATAATCGATTACAATATGAAGTCCTTTTGGCACGTGACGTCGCTGAACAATATCACGACAAAACTGGAAGCGTATTGTTGCGAACGTATACATCCAAGGCAGATCTTATCAAAGACGAGGGGGAAAGATCATAGTGTTCACAATCGGTATTGATTACGGTACGAACTCCGTGCGGGCATTGGTGGTTCGTTGTGCAGATGGTCGAGAGTTCGGCACGGGCGTTTACAACTATCCAAGCGGAGATCAGGGCATTCTGCTCGACAACCGCGATCCGAATGTCGCCCGTCAGAACCCGGCAGATTATATCGACGGTTTGAGGGAGAGCGTTGCCCTCGCGCTGGCCGAGGCAGACGGGGAGGGGGGCTTCTCTCGCCAGCAGGTTGTTGGGATCGGCGTCGATTCGACGGGGTCCAGCCCGATTCCCGTCGATGCCGCCAATAGTCCGCTCGCCCTCAATCCCCGGTGGAGCGCTGCGCCGGCAGCGCAATGCTGGCTATGGAAGGATCACACCAGCTGGTGGGAAGCCGGCGAGATCACGCGCCTCGCACGTGAGTACCGGCCTCATTACGTCGCTGCGTGTGGCGCAACCTATTCGTCCGAATGGTTCTGGTCAAAGGTCTGGCACTGCCTGCGAACCGATCCCGACGTGTTCGATGCGGCATATTCTTGGGTCGAACTCGCCGATTGGATTCCGTCAATTCTGGTCGGCGTCACAAACGTTCGGGATGTGGTTCGCGGCATTTGCGCGGCCGGTCACAAGGCTATGTATGCGGAGCAGTGGGGAGGGCTGCCGGACAAGGCGTTCCTGGCGATGCTTGACTCGCGCCTCGCCGACCTGCGCGACCGCCTGTATGATCGGGCGGTTGACGTTTCGCTTCCAGCCGGTGCGTTGTGCGCCGAATGGGCAGACGCTCTCGGCCTGAATGCCGGTATACCCATAGCCGTCGGCGCGTTCGACGTTCATTTCGGCGCCATCGGGTGCGGCGTCGCCGAAGGAACGCTGGTCAAGGTGATCGGCACGTCGACGTGTGATTGCGGCGTCTTGCCGGTCGACAACCCCGTGGCCGACATCCCCGGGATTTGCGGCATCGTCGATGGTTCCATCCTTCCGCGCCATTACGGTGTGGAGGCGGGTCAGTCAGCCGTCGGGGATATCTTCAAATGGTGGGTTGAAAGCGTGTGCGAGGGCGACGATGCCCTGCATGCGCAGCTTAGCGAAGAGGCAGCGGCCCAGCCGCCCGGCCGGTCCGGGCTGCTCGCACTGGATTGGAACAACGGCAATCGCACCGTCCTAGTCGACCAGCGCCTTACCGGCCTGCTCCTTGGTCAGACGCTCTACACGACGCGTGCCGAAATCTATCGGGTATTGATTGAAGGCACAGCCTTTGGCGCACGAACGATTATCGAACGTTTGCGGGAATATGGCGTTGCCGTCGACCGGGTCGTCTGTACCGGCGGCGTTGCGGAAAAGAACCCGCTTCTGATGCAGATCTATGCGGACGTCACCGGATGCACCATGCTTGTCGCCGGCTCGAGCCAGACCTGCGCGCTCGGCGGTGCGATGGTCGCCTCGGTGATTGCGCAACAGCACGGCTCCTTCGACGAAGCGAAGGCAGCCATGACGTCGCTGCGTCGCGAGCAATATGTGCCGATCCCGGCGAACGCTGAAATCTATGACCGGCTCTACCTGCTGTACCGCGATCTGCACGACGCATTCGGTGGCGTGAGCCCGGCACGCGACCTGTCGCAGACGATGAAGTCGCTCATCTCTATCCGCGAGGCAGTTGCCCGCGGCACCCATTGATCAATGCAAGGAAAATACATCATGATCGACCTCAAAACACCCGAGATCTGGTTCGTCTGCGGATCTCAGCACCTGTACGGCCCCGGCCCCTTGCAGCAGGTTGCTGACAACGCGCAGCGCATCGTCGAAGGCCTCAACGGGCAGGGTGGACTACCCCTGCCCATTGTCGCGAAGCCGGTCGTAACGACGTCGGATGAGATCACCCGTCTGATGGTTGCTGCGAACGCCGACGAACGTTGCGGCGGGCTGATCCTGTGGATGCACACCTTCTCGCCGTCAAAGATGTGGATCAGGGGTCTGGGGCAGCTGAACAAGCCGTTCCTCCACCTCCACACCCAGTTCGACCGAATGCTCCCCTGGGCCACGATCGACATGGATTACATGAATCTCAACCAGTCCGCCCATGGCGATCGGGAGGCCGGATTCATCCACACGCGCATGCGACTGGGCCGCAAGGTGGTGGTCGGGCACTGGTCGGACCCGCAGGTGCACGCGCGGATTAACAGCTGGATGCGCGCCGCGCGGGCATGGCACGACTGGCAGGGCGCACGCTTCTGCCGTTTCGGCGACAACATGCGCCAAGTCGCGGTGACCGAGGGCGACAAGGTTTCGGCCGAGATGGCGTTCGGCTTTTCCGTCAACGGGTACGGCATTGGCGATCTAGTCGAGCGGGTAGACGCGGTGTACGGTGACGAGGCCGCGGCACTGGCCGTGCAATATGCCCGCGATTATGACTTGGCAGATGATCTGTTGCCGGGCGGCGGCTTCCACGACGCGCTGTTGTATGCCGCGAAACAGGAGTTGGGATTGCGTGCCTTCATGGAGGAAGGGGGGTTCAGGGGTTTCACCACTACTTTCGAGGATCTGCGCGGGTTGAATCAGCTTCCCGGAATGGCGCCGCAGCGACTGATGGCGGCGGGTTACGGCTTCGCGGCCGAGGGCGACTGGAAAACGGCGGCACTTGTGCGGGCGATGAAGGTGATGGGCGCGGGCCTGCCGGGGGGCACCTCATTCATGGAGGATTACACCTACGATCTGACGGATGGGCAAGAGGTTGTGCTTGGTTCGCACATGCTCGAGATTTGCCCGACCATCGCCCAGGAACGCCCCTCGGTCGAACGGCACCCGTTGGGGATCGGCGGGAAGGAAGACCCGGTACGGTTGGTGTTCGAGGGTAGGCTGGGCGCCGCACTCAACGCCACACTCATCGACCTGGGCGGCCGGTTTCGGCTTCTCGTCAACGAGGTGGAGGCGATCGAACACGCTGCCGTCCCGAATTTGCCGGTCGCGCGCGCCGTCTGGGCGTGCAAGCCCGATTTCCGCACAGCGTGCCAGGCATGGATCCTGGCGGGCGGTGCACACCATACCGGATACAGCTACGACGTCACAACCGAGATGCTAGAAGACTTTGCCACGATCGCGGGCATCGAAATAGCGATCATCGACGCTGATACAAGCATTCGTACGTTTGCGCAGCAACTGCGCAACAACGATGTCTATCATCATCTGTCCAATGGACTGCGCGCCTGAAAGGACTGTCATGTCGATCTATACAGAGCTGAAGCGTGAAGCGTATGAGGCGAATATTGCCTTGCCGCGTCACGGTCTTATCAATCTGACCTTTGGTAATGCGAGTGCGCTCGACCGATCACGCGGTGTTTTCGCTATCAAGCCGAGCGGTGTCGATTACGAGGACCTCCACCCCGACGACATGGTTGTTCTGGATCTCGATGGGAAACAGGTGGAGGGGAATTTGCGCCCGTCATCGGATACGCCGACCCACCGGCGTCTGTTCATCGCATTTGAGAGTATCGGGGGCGTGGTCCATACTCATTCCTCAATCGCCACCGCCTTTTCACAGGCGGGGCGGGAAATTCCCGCGTTTGGCACCACGCATGCGGACTATTGGAACGGAGCCGTCCCCGTCACCCGCAAAATGACGCCCGCAGAGATTGCCACCGACTATGAATGGGAAACCGGCAACGTCGTGGTGGAGCGGATCGGCAATCTCGATCCGCTCGACTTTCCTGGTGTGCTCGTCAATCGGCACGCCCCGTTCACGTGGGGAAGGACGGTTGGGAAAGCTCTTGAGAACGCCGTTGCACTGGAATGCATCGCCAACATGGCATCCGTTTCCCTCCAGCTCGACAGGCACCTCGCCCCCATCGAACCCGAGCTTCTCAAGAAGCATTTCAATCGCAAGCATGGTGTGAGCGCTTATTATGGACAGTCGTGACACCATGCTGACAGTCGTCGGCGAATGTTGCAACCCGCCAGTCTGGATCAATCATATCGCGCCGGCGGACCATGACCATTCACCCTTGGGGGTGTTGCGATGATCGGTCTTTCGTACGGCGAATTGACCTGTTCGGTCGATCCGGGGCTTGGCGGTGCCTTGTTGTCATTTCGGCGGGGCGATTGCGACTTGCTTCGACCTGCACCATCGTCTGGCGCGGAGATACTAGAGACGGCGTCATTCCCGCTGCTACCGTTCGCCAACCGCATTTACGAGGGACGCTTTGTCTTTGACGGCGCAAATGTTGCCCTGTCCCCCGACCCGGCAGCGATGCCACATGCACACCATGGGCATGGCTGGCGCCGAAAATGGACTATCGTCGACTTGGATGCTCGCAGCGCCCATTTAGCGCTGGATGTCCCCTCGGGGGAATGGCCGTGGGCGTATCGGGCTGAACAACGGCTCGAGCTCTTGGATGATGGACTGACAATAGAGCTTTCCATTCGCAATCTGTCGAGCGACTCCATGCCGGCGGGGGCGGGCATTCACCCCTATTTCCTGCGGTATGACGACAGCAGGGTCATCGCGATGGCTTCGGCGACGTGGGCAAACGACCTGTCCGGGGTAGCCCAAAACCGCGAAGAGGATCATCGCTTTGACGGTTCTCCTCTATTTGTGTCAGCTCTCGAGGGCATCGACAATTACTTTGAGGGGGTGGCCGACATCACGATCCTTGGTGGGCCGTTCGCAATGCGTCTACGTGGCGAACCCTCGACGGGGTTCCATGTCTACGCCCCGGTAGGCGCCAACTATTTCTGTGTCGAGCCCGTCAGTCATGCGCCGAACAGCTTCGGACGCGGTCGATACACTGCTGCAGACCGGCTCGGCGCCGATGAATGTCGTGCTTGGCGTTATTGCTTGTCGCTCGAATAGTTTAGGAAGGAGGCGGGTCTCTGCTCGATTACCGTTGCAATCGAAGACGAAGTATCTTGTTCAACTTTGTTGACAAGGAACGATGTCGACAGAAGGCTACAAAAATGGGGTACAGGCTGAGCAATTCCTGCCACCCCCCCTTCTTCCTATTCTCGTCCGGCGCGGCCTGAGCGGCGTAAGCTTATTAGAGTTCTCCGGATGCTCATCCAAGGCGGGGTGAGTTTCCGGCGTTCATTCGGCAGCGATCTTGGCCGCTGCAGTAACATATTCGACCTGCGCATCCTGGACAACTGTGGCGTTATTAGCCGCGTGATGCACTCGCCCGCCATGAATGTGCTCGTCGAACGTCCGCTTCTGACAGAAGGTGCTGTCCGATATGTCGCACGCGAACGTCGGCAATGTCCCACATCTCGCCGTTCCGCGTGGAAGATCTGGTTGCTGTGAGCGCCGACTGGATCACATTAACAAATGTCCGCTTCCGGGCGGTCAGACTGGCGGGTTGAATGTCGGATTTTGGGTCGCGTTACACCCTGCTACTTTCATTGCGTAGCTCTGAGGATGACCTCGACCGTCTCCTCTGGCATGTCCCACATCGGAAAATGAGCGCTGGACTCGAACCAGTGCAGCTCTGCGGACGGGAACGCAGCTTTTGCGCGCGCCGCCTGACCCGGGAGGCAGAGCCTGTCGTGGCTGCCCCATCCGATCACGATCCGGCCAGTGCTGTCGGCAGCAGGACCGGTTTGCTCGGGTCCGGTCGCAAGGTCATGAACCAGCGCATCGAACGTCTGTGTCGTACTGAGACCGGTCAACTCGGTCGCCACCATCTGCGGATCAAGCGCCCATGGATGCGCGGACAATTGGGCGAGCAGGGCAGTGCGCGAGGCCGCGTTACGGCTCAGCGTCGGCAAGGCGGGTCGGATCGCCCGCAACAAGCGGCCCGAGACGCCGATCGTGGTCTTGAAGAAGGTGCGCTCCCAACCACGCCAGAACCCACCCGGGTCAAGGGCAACGACGTTGCCGACGACGCCGCGCCTGGCAAGTTCGAGCACCATCCGCGCGCCCATCGAGCTGCCGACGACGTCGATCCCGGTCAGCTCGTGTTTCACGATATAGCGCTGGACGCTCCCGACCAAGCCGTCGAACGTCCCACTATCGTGCTCCGCAGGGGTCGCGCCATGTCCGGGCAGATCGATCGCGATCACCGCTCGACTGGCACCGAGCGGGTCTAGGATGGGGCTCCATGATCGCGAGCTTCCGCCCAGCCCGTGGACAAGCAGCAGTTTGCGGCCAGAGCCGCGGTTGATCTGGTGCATTTCATTCCATTTCGGTTATCTGGAACGGCTCAACGAGCACCGTCCATGCATGGCACTAGTTAAATCTGTGAACTGCCGTGCGCCGGTCGTGGCGGCGTTCGATCCTCAAAGAGGGATCGCACGCCGCCACGACGATGAGGGATACGCAGCTCAGCCGTGCGGGCGCATGACCACCTTGATAACGCCGTCCTCCTTGTCGCGGAACCTGGCGTACATTTCGGGAGCGTCCTCAAGGCTGGCCGGATGCGTGATAACGAAGCTGGGGTCGATCTCCCCGGCCACGATCTTCTCCAGCAGCGGCCTGGTGTAGCGCTGGACGTGGGTCTGGCCGAGCTTGATCGTCAGCCCCTTGTTCATCGCCGCACCGATTGGCAGCTTGTCGCCCATGCCGACGTAGACGCCAGGCACCGACACCGTGCCGCCCTTGCGGCAGCTCAGAATCGCCTGTCGCAGCACGTGGACGCGGTCGGTGGCGAGGAACATCGACGCCTTGACCTTGTCCATGACGGCATCGGCCGCGCCGTGTCCGGCCGCCTCGCAACCCACCGCGTCGATGCAGCTGTCGGGTCCGCGTCCCTTGGTACGAGCCTGAAGTTCGTCAAATACGTCCGTCTCGGCAAAGTTGATCGTCTCGGCACCGCCGGCTTCCGCCATGGCAAGACGCTCGGGCACCTCGTCGATCGCGATGACGCGACCGGCCCCCATCATCAATGCTGAGCGGATCGCGAATTGGCCGACCGGGCCGCAGCCCCAAATCGCGACTGTGTCACCCGGTTCGATCTGCGCGTTCTCGGCGGCCATATAGCCGGTCGGGAAGATGTCGGACAGGAACAGCGCCTGATCGTCGGTGACGCTGTCGGGGATCTTGATCGGCCCGATGTCAGCCATCGGTACGCGAAGGTATTCGGCTTGGCCGCCGCAATAGCCGCCGAGCATGTGGCTGAAGCCAAACAGGCCGGCAGGCGAGTGGCCCATCGCCTTGGCGGCCATCTCGGCATTGGGGTTGGTCCGATCGCAGGCCGCGAACAGGCCTTTGCGGCAGAACCAGCAGTCACCGCAGCTGATCGTGAACGGCACCACCACGCGGTCACCGATCTTAAGGTTTGTCACTTCCGAGCCGAGCGCGACGACCTCGCCCATATTCTCGTGACCGAGGATGTCGCCCGCCTCCATCGTCGGCTGGTAGCCGTCGAGCAGGTGAAGGTCCGATCCGCAGATCGCGCAGGCGGTGACCTTGATAATCGCATCGCGCGGATGCTTGATCTCGGGGTCTGCGACAGTGTCGACGCGGACATCGCCCTTACCGTGCCAGCAGAGTGCGCGCATATTTCTTCTCCGTGTGAGCAGGAGCTCCGCCAGGATCGGAAAAGCGACTGAAAAACCTCAACGCCCTCGCGAGCAGAACGGGCGCAAACCTTCGTCTGTGTAATCTAGTTGCCCCGCGTTGGCGTATCTCACATCGACCTCGCCACTGCACCAAGCCGACAATTGCAAGCTGAACGAACGACCGAAGCTGGTGAACGGCACAGGCAATTTGGACGGCCGGACATGGGTCTTGCTGCGGTCATTCCGATGCACATTGCAGTGTGTTAGACGCTTACAAATGGCCGGCAATCTAACCTTCGTCCACGCAGCGGATATCCACTTGGACAGCCCGTTACATGGCCTGTCGCGCAGTGATGAAGCGTTTTCGCGTCTTGTGCGGGGCGCCACCCGCAAGGCGTTCTCGAACGTCGTCGATCTTGCGATTGAGGAAGATGCAGCCTTCGTCGTAATCGCTGGCGATCTTTACGATGGCGCTTGGAAGGATCAATCGACCGGCCAGTTTGCAATCGCGCAGCTCGCCCGCCTCACGCGGGCTGGCATCCGCTCGGTGATCGCGTTCGGCAACCATGACGCTGAAAGCCGGGTTACACGCCACCTGACCGCCCCGGAAGGCATCTATAAGCTCAAGAGCGCGAAGTGCGAGAGCGTGCGGTTCGACGATCTCGGGGTCGTGATCCATGGCCGCAGCTACAAGGAAGCGGCAACGACCGAGAACATTGCCTCGACCTACTGTCCGCCGGTCGCGGGCATGCTCAACGTGGCGCTACTCCACACCGCGCTGGATGGGCATGAAGGGCATGCCAACTACGCACCCTGCAGCCTCGGCGAACTGCAGGCGGCAGGGCACGACTACTGGGCGCTGGGCCATGTTCACGATCATGCGGTTCGATCAGACCATCCCCACGTCGTATTCGCCGGCAACACCCAGGGCCGCCACATTCGGGAAACCGGCGCCAAAGGCGCGGTCGTGGTCCGGGTCGAGGAAGGTGCCATCGTGCATGTCGAGCACCGGGCGACCGATGAGGTGCGCTGGGCGCACGCGCGGGTGGACGCGATCGGCGCCGCAGACCCCATGGCGGCGCTCGCCGCTATCCAGGCGCAGCTGCGACCGGCTGTTCTCGGCGCCGATGGTCGACCGTTGGCCGCCCGGGTTTCGATCACAGTCGACGGAGCTCTCGCGCAGCGCTTGCGCGCTGATCCGGCCTGGTTCGAGGCAGAGGTTCGCGGTCATGCCGCTGGCGTGTCCGACGCCCTCTGGATCGAGCGCGTGAAGATCATCGCGAACGACGCCGCACTGCCGACCGGCCTGCCACCCGAGCTGATGGACCTGCTGGCGCAGGCGCTCGACGATCCTGACTGCGCGCGTGCGATCGAGAACGCCATCGCCCCGCTGACGGCAAAGCTGCCAGCGGACATTGGCGATCCTGATACAGCACCTTTGCTCGCCTCCGCGCGAGGGCGCGACGGCGCAGCACTTGTCCGCGCCGCCCGGGCGCTCGTTGAGGCACGCCTCGGCGAGGGCGCGCACTGATGCGGTTTCGCCGTCTGGACCTCGTCCGATACGGCGGCTTTGCCGATCGTGTGTTCGACTTCGGAAGCGGGGGGCCTGATCTGCATCTCATCGTAGGACCGAACGAGGCGGGCAAGTCGACGGCACTGCAGGCGATCGGCGACTTCCTGTTCGGCATCCCTGCGCAGAGCCGGCAGAACTGGCGCTATGAATATGCCCAGCTCCGCCTACGGGCGCTGATCGAGCATGACGGTGGACTGCTTGACATAACCCGGCGCAAGGGCAACCGCGACACCCTGCTTGCCGCTGACGGGACACCCTTCAAAACGGATCCGCTGGCACCGCTGCTCGGCGGCATGGACCGCGCCGGGTTCGAACGGATGTTCGGGCTCGATCATGCCAAGCTCCGCGAGGGCGGAGCGAGTATCATAGGCGGCAGGGAAGACGCCGCACGTATCACGCTCGAGGCTGGCACCGGCGTCTCTCATATCGGTAGCGAACTCGCCAAGCTGACCGAGGCGGCCTCTTCGCTGTTCAAGCCGGGCGGACAGAACCCACTCGTCAACCGGCTCATGCGGGAGCGATCAGACGCGTTGGCGCTGGTGCGACAAACGTCGATCAGCGACGCGGATTGGACCCAGGCACGCCAGCGCCGGGCAGATGCCGAAGTCCGCCGTACTGCACTGATCGAGGAAGCAGAAGCGCTTGACCGCGAACAGGCTCGTCTCGACCGGGTGGGAAGGGCGCGTGCGCCTTTTGCTCGGCTGACTACTGCAAGGAGCGAGTTGGCCGAGCTGGAAGGCCTGCCCTCATTACCGACGGGTGCCGCTGCGCAACTCGCAACGTTACGCGCCGATCGCATCGCAGCCGGTGAACTGGCCGCGCAGGGGAGGGGGGATCTTGCCCGGATCGACGCATCAATCGCAGCCGTGGAGAAACCGGGGAGCATCCTGACCGAGCAGGAGCGGATCGAGGCACTTGAGGAGCGACGCCCGGTCATCGCCAAGGCTGCGATTGATCTGGAGCGCCGTCGGGCCGAACTAGAGCGGATCGATGGACGGCTAGACGCGGCCCTGGCGGAGGCGCGGATTGCTCCGGGAGGGGCGTTACCGTCGGCGGGATGGCGCAAGCGTTCCTTGGCGCATCTGGATGCCCGCCGCGTGCTGAGTGCCCGCGAGGCATCGGTAGAAAAGGACCGTGCGAAGCTCGTCCGCGATCGAGAACGCATGCAAAGCGAACTGGGGACGATCGGCGGAACGATTGATCCCGCTCCCTTGGTCGATGCCTTGCAGCTTCTGCCTGCCGACGCGACGACGCGACTGGCAGAGGCGGAGCTGGCGGCGACCCACAAGCGGGCGCTGGCAGGGGAGCGCTTGACCGATCTCGCGCCGTGGCACGGGCTGGTATCGGCGCTGCAGGCGCTGGAGGTGCCGACGGAGGCAGAAGCGACCGCAGTTCGTGGGGCCGTAGAGGCGGCGCGAAATGAAGCCGCTGCCGCTTGTAAGGAAGCTGAGGCTGCTGAGACCAGTGCGATCCGCGCAGAAGCGAGGCTCAAAGGTCTAATCGCGAGCGGATCCCTTCCCACTCCCGATGTAATTGCAGATGCCCGACGGCAACGCGATCTGCTGGTCGGCCAGGTTCGCGAACGGCTTGTTGCCCCGCAGGACGCCAACAACGAAGCGCTAGGGCAGGCCCTCGGGAAATCCATTTCCGAAGCCGATCTCCTTGCTGACCGGCGCGACGCCGAAGCCTCCCGCATTGCCGAATACGTCCTGACGACGGTTGCCTTGGATGAAGCGAAAGCGCTGTTGACGTCTGCGCGGCTTCGGGAGGGGCAACACCGAACGGAGCTGGCCCGTCTCGAAGATGAATGGACCGCGCAGCTACAGGGACTGGGTTTTGCGCGCACCGTCGCGCCAGCGGACCTGTCAGCCTGGCTCACCAAGCGATCGGCCGCGATGGAAGCCGAGCGCGACGCAGCCGCATCGGCAGCAACGTTCGAAACGCTGGCAGCCCAGTTTGCCAAAGCAGGCGCTGCGATCGCTGGAGCGCTCGCAACGTCCGGCGGGACGGTGACAGCAGCCGATGATCCAGCGCTCATGACCCTTGCTCGCAGTCATGCCGCTACGCTTGGCGTCGCGATCGCCGGTCGCGATCGTCTCATGGCCGACCTCACCAAGGCTGAGGGCGCCTTGGATGAGCTGGCTCTCGAGAGCGCCGCAGTCGAACGCGACACCACAGCCCACGATCTCGCCCGTGCCGTCCTGGTCCGTGAGGTGGCGCTTCCGACTGATGCCGACGACACCGTGCTTGCCGACGCGCTTGAAGCGCTCGCTCATGTTACCGAAGACACTGGGACGCGGGAGACGATCGCGCGGCAGGTGGACAGCATCGTACAGGACCAATCGGCGTTCGAGGCCGAACTGTCGGTCGTGCTCACCGCGCTCGGTACCGCGCGCTCCGGCGACGCGATTGAACAAGTACGGCAGCTTGCCCTGTCGCTCCGCGCGGCGATCCGCGCGCGAGATGCGCTTGCAGCCCTTGAAACCGACCGCGAGCGGGTTGCGCGAGATCTCGAACTGGTCGACGGTCGGCTTGCCTCCATCAGCACGACGATCAGCGCGCTCATGTCGGCTGCCGGAACCACGGCCGAAGCGGATCTCGATGGGATCATCGCCAATGTAGCGCGTAGAGACGTTCTCAGGCTGGCGGAGCGCGAAGCGCTCGACGAACTCGCTGGCGCCGATAATGGCGCCGGACTTGAGGCGCTGGCGGCTGAGATTGCCGGCTTGTCGATCGAGGATGCAACTGGCGCCCGTACTCGGATCGAGGATCGTCGCCGTGAGGTAGCTGCAGAGCGAGAAATCGTCGGTCGAACGCTTAACGCCTCTGACGAGGAAGCCGGTCGCGCCGCAAGTGACAGCGTAGCTGCTGATGCTCAACAAACGGCTTTTGATACGACTGCCGCGCTGGCCCAGGCGGCTGAGGAATACCTGCAGGCGGCGAGTGCCGCAGCACTGCTACGCTGGATGCTCGACCGGCACCGCACGACCAATCAGGCGCCCCTGATTGCGAGGGCGGGGGTACTCTTCGCCGAGGTCACGGGTGGTACTTTTACGGGACTGACAGTTGGCTATGGTAACGACGATCGCCCCATCATCCTCGCGCAGCGCTCCGACGGCGGTGAAGTCGGCGTCGAAGCGTTGAGTGAAGGCACGCGTGACCAGCTCTATCTGGCACTGCGCCTCGGCTCTATCGAAGGACGAGCCGGAGCCGTATCGCTACCGATCGTCTGCGACGACCTGCTTATCACCGCTGATGATGAGCGGGCCGCTGCCTTAATCCGGGTCCTTGCGGCTGCGGCGGTGCACAGCCAAGTGATCGTATTCAGTCATCACGCGCACCTCATCGACGTTGCGCGTGACGCGGTAGGCTCAGACGGCTTTACCCTTCACCGGATCGACGCGGCTGCAGCGATCGCCGCATAGACGTCCATCCGACCCTAGCAGAGCGCGCCCATAAGCGTTATGTTGCGGGGACGATCGAACCTAGCCGCAGGAGGGCAGGATATGGCGACCAATGCGATCATTCAGCCCGGTAAGCGCAACGTGAAGGGGCGCAAGACCCGCTTCGGAAGCGTGACGGTGACGGCTCCCGCGCCGTCCAAAGCGATGGTGCAGCACAACGTGAAGGCCAGCACGCAGGCGCTCGAACGGGTGACGGGACGCTTGGCCAAAGCCGGCGTTCGGCTTTATGCCAAGAAGGACGTGCCGCTTTACTCGCTCGACAGCGACAATCCCGACGTGATGATCCGCAAGCTGAACGGTAAGGTCGAGCGGGGAAGCTTCGTCGACGGCGTGTTCAAGGCGGCGGGTTGACGTCGGCGATCGACGCGATCCGCCAAGTTCGCGAGACACAGGAAAAGCGCAAGAAGCCACTCGCGATCATCCTGGCCGGTCATAACGGCTCGGGTAAGTCGACCTTCTGGCGACGGAACCTCGCCGACGAGCTGCGGATGCCGCTGGTCAACGCCGACCGGATGATGTTGGCGATCCTTCCGGAGCAGGCGAGCGATGGCGCGTTGCCCGATTGGGCGACGACATTGCGCGACACTGACCAGAGCTGGATGAAGGTGTCTCAGCAAGGCGTACAGGCGTTCGTAGGGCACGCCATGAATGCAAAGGTGCCGTTCGCGATGGAAACGGTGTTCTCACACTGGCAGCTTCGCGACGACGGCACCTACGAATCCAAAATCGACCAGATTCGCCAGATGCAGGCGGCAGGGTATTTCGTGTTGCTGATCTTCGTCGGGCTGGCGAGCGTCGAACTCTCGATCGGCCGCGTCCAGACGCGGGTGCAGGAAAACGGCCACGCCGTGCCCGAGGCCAAACTACGCGAACGCTTTCCTCGGACGCAGTTGGCGATTTCCGAAGCGATCAAGGTGGCGGACGCTTCACTGCTGGCCGACAACAGCCGTACCCCCGCACAGGCATTCACCGTCTGCCGCGTCCAGATCGAAGGAAGGGAGATTTTCGATCTGCGCGCAGGCAAGAAATCGGCACCAAGCGTGATTCTGCGTTGGCTCGATCGTGTGGGTCCGCGCGCGCCGAACGCGGCGCCGTAGGAAACCGGTCGCCGGTCGCCGTCGGCGGATCGGTTGTTCTTTTAGTCCCTTTTTCTACACAGCGTGGATTCGCGGCCGCCTCGGCGTGTCCGTTTCCCGAGAGGGAACTAACGACCAGGGCCGCCCGAGATGGGCGGCCCTTGGTTTATGTGTGCCACGTGGCACACCACCCTGCGCCCGCCCGCAAGGGCGGTCCATATCAGCCTAGTCGATCGTCACTCGCATGGGCGGAAACCCATCCGGGGTTCCGCGGAGCGGCGCGTCAGCGCCGCGCAGTAGAGCGCGCGCCGAAGGCAGGCCCCACCTACTTTTTGATCGTCTCCACGGCACACCCCTCCGGCACGGTCGCCCGTTCGATCGCGAGCTGCCGCATCCCTTCGTAATCGACGCCCCATAGACCGGCACGCTGGGCCGCAGCCTTCTGCATCAGGTCGACATAGGCACCGCCGGAATACATCCGATAGTCCACCGCATACCCTTGCGCGACCATCGACGCTCCGACGCTGGCCTTGTTCGCGGGAAAGCGACACGACAGGTTCAACCGGCCATAGCTCTTCGGATCGGTCCGGCACTGGTTTTCCCGCCGCAACGCATAATCGAACATCGACGCCGAACAATCCAATCCGCCATCACGCGCTGCCAGGCGCTGCAACGCATCTGCCGCGATTGCCTTGAGCTGGGGACGATCATCATCCGGCGCATCGATCCCGACGATCCGAACCCGCCCATTGGGAAACTCGACCGTATCGCCATCGATAATCCGCGGCGTGGGCGAGGTCAGACGGGTCCTGGTCGCCTGGGCAAGCTGCTCCTTGTTATGCGAGATCGAGTAGACCGCGACGATGACGAACGTCGCGCCCATCATCCACTTCTGATGCCGGGGCACGCCCGGAAAGAGCTTCATATCGCGCGGATCTCGCGCAGGAGGTCGTTCCAGTCGCCGGCATGGGGCGGCAGCTTGCTGACGAGCTGACGGCCACCCGCCGTCAGGTGCGGGGTGGCGCGTGCGATAGCGCGCGCCGCCTCGGCCCCATGCTGGCTGTAGATCACGACAGTATGGATGCTCTCGGGGATCGCGACGGCCTGATACCGCTCGATCCCCAGGACGGGCCATACGAACAGGCCGGCGCCGAGCATGTTCATCACGCTCGCTGCGTCCTCGACGCCTTCGGCGAGGCGCAGCACGCCGTCTGTCGGGATGCCGCCCCATCGGACCGCCCCGCTGCCGGGGTTGCCGAGCATCCATTTGGGCTCCGGCATGTCGGCCTTGCCGCGACCGTCGGGTGCAAGGAAGGTACGGTGGATCGCGACGACGCCGGCGTCCTCCTCGATCGGCACGATCAGCGCGGGCGCGAACGCTTTCGCAGCACCGGCACCGAACTGGCATCGCGGATCGAAGCGCGCGTTGATCCCGTCGGGGATGATCGCGCGCGAGCGCAGATAGCGCTCGGCCAGCGAGCCGGCATAGGGTTCGGCGTGCCGCCACACCGCCAATGCGACCTTGTTGTGATCGGCCTTGCCCACCTGACGCTGGCCCGGGTCGTGGTCGGCGGGCGCGAGGATCTTGCCCGAGCGCAGCGCCGTCATGATCGCATCGGCCGTGCATCCGGCAAAGCAATGGAACAGCACGGCACGCTCGCCGACGCGGATCGACAGGCTGGCGGTGCCGTCGGCATGGGCGGGGCATCGGCACATGGCGAAGTCGCCCTGCCATTTCCCGCCGAGCTGGCGGACGATACGGTCCGCTTGGTCCTCGATTGTCGCTGTGCGACGATGAGCCATCTCTGGACACTCCCCTTCAGGCGACATGAAGCTATCGCAGGGTGGGACACGGTTCCAGCGAAAACATATATAATCACTGTAACGGATTTGTAATGGAACTAGGGCTGGTACTGGAACGCGAGCTGACCACCATGCGGCCACCAGGCGGCACGATCACTGACGTTCATGTCTGTCAGCATGATACGGGCAAGTGGCACATCAATATCCGCGTGAGCTGGCGCGGCACGACGCTGTTCCACGTTGGTCTCTACGACAAGAAACGTATCCGTCTGTATAAGAAAGCATCTTCGGCGATCCGCCATATCGTTATCGGCTATGGCTACGAAGGCACGATTGCTGTTCACCCATGCCCCGGCGTGCGCGATGAAGCGTCCTTCTAGCGGGGCAGGCCGATCCATTCAGAATGAACCTTTGTCGCTTTCTGGCTAGAAGGTGAACTAAATGTCATTTAGCTTCGCTCTCACGAGTGGAGTGAAAACATGGCAAATCGCTTATGTTTATCTCGGGCCACGCGCGGATGCGTCGCGGCTACGATCCCACGATCGGCCGTCTGCGTAGCCGATCCCATCTGCGCGAGCGCGGTGCGGTAATGTCGCTTCCCGCCGCTGTCGTTATGGGTCTCGCGACGCAATGCGCGCCCGGTGTGGCACCTGCGACAATCGCGGCGATCGTGCAGACGGAAAGCCAGGGCAGGGAGCTGGCGATCAACGTCAACGGCCTCGGCCGCAAGGTCGCGCAGCCGACAAGCGTCGCGCAGGCGATCGAGGTCGCGCGCTTCTATGTCGCCAAGGGCTATTCGGTCGATCTCGGCCTCGGGCAGATCAACTCGCGGAACATGAAGGCCCTCGGGCTGACCTGGGACACGGTGTTCGAGCCCTGCACCAACATCGCCGCGGCCGGGGCGGTGATCTCCGGCAATTATCATAGCGTCAGCGCGGGGCTTCATCCCCAGCGCGCGCTCCGCATCGCCCTTTCCATGTATAATACCGGGTCGCAGTCGCGTGGCTTTTCCAATGGCTATGTCGGCCGGGTAGTCGGCAATGCCGGCTTTTCCGACGGCATCCAGCCCATGTCGGTCAGGATCGCCGCCTCGACGCCTCCCGATACCGGCAAGCCGGCGAGCGCGTCCGCGCAGCTCGCGGCGCTGGTGGCTGAAAACACGTCCGATGCGGAGCAGCCAAGGGCTGCGCCACCCCCACCGCCGCCATCGTGGGACGTGTTCGCGACGGCAGCATACGCGCGGGCTCGCGCAGGAGGAGAAGACCGATGAACCTCGTATCGCTCGGCGGCCCGGCGCTGGCCCTTCGATCCCATATCATCGCCCGCGTCGCGGCGATGACCCCCCGTCAGCGTAAGACGGGGCATTTCCTGACGATGTTCGGCCTGGTCGCACTGGCATCGCTGATCTCGGCCGAACCGGCGTTCGCGCAAAGCAACCTCGAAGGCTTCGGCACGAAGGTGCTGGGCCTGCTGAGCAACGGCCTGCTGCGCACGATCGCGATCATCGCGCTCATCGCAGCCGGGCTCGGCTGGCTGACAGGCCGCGTCAACACAGGCGCGCTCGTCACCGTCGTCATCGGCATCGCGATCATCTTCTCGGCGCCGTGGATCGTCGACCAGATCGCTGGCTGACGCTGCGAGGGGCGGGCCGCCCGGTGCGGCCCGCTCGCGCCTGTATCGAGTGGAGTACGTAGCGTGGACGAGGATCGGGAGGTGATGGCACGCAATCCGCTGTTCCTGGCGGTGACGCGGCCTGCCCTGTTCGCCGGCATACCGATCGAGGCGGCGGTGTTCGTGCTCCTCTGCTCGGTCATCACGCTCATCGCCACGTCCAACCCGGTCTATGGTCTCGTCGCCGCCGCGGTGATGTTCGGGATTTCCCGCCTCGTCGTGCGCCACGACGTCAACGCCTTTCGGCTCATCTTCCTGTGGGGCCGCACCAAGGCGGCAAACCGCAACCGGGTGTTCTGGGGCGGGTCGAGTTACACCCCGCTCCCCCTCAACGGCATCAAGCGCAAGGGGTTCGGCCGCAATGGCTAAGACCAACCGCCTGTCCGAACAGGTGCCGATGAAGGTCGCGCTCAAGGAGGTGCTGCCGACCAAGTTCCTGCCCTATGCGCGACACGTCACCGACGAGGTGGTGGCGCTCGATTCCGGCGCGATCATGCTGATGTTCGAGCTGCAGGGCCGCGCGTTCGAGACGGCGGACGTGCGCGATCTGAACGACTGGCACGCGAAGCTCAATGTGATGCTCCGCAACCTCCACGACGATCGTCTGTCGATCTGGACGCACCTGATCCGGGCGCGTGTCGAGCAATATCCGGGCGGCAACTTCCGCTCGCGCTTCGCGCGCGATCTGGATGCCGCCTATTTCGCGCGGATGAATCGGGAGCGGATGTTCATCAACCGCTTCTTCGTGACGCTGGTGCTGCGTCCCTCGATCCACGGGGCCGACAAGCTGGTCCAGCTCTTCAAGAACAAGGCGAGGGCGAACGCCGACGCCGATGCGATCGACGTCGATCTGTTGGAGGCACTTGAGGACAAGGCGCGCGATTTCGAGCGGCTGATGGACCGCCTGTCGCCGCGCCGGCTCGGCATCTACGGTCACAACGGCCTCAAGTTCTCCGAGACGATGGAAGTCGCGGAGATGGTGATGACCGGGCGGCATCGCCGCGTCCCGATCATCCGCGGCCATCTCGGGAGCGCGCTATACCGCCAGCGGGTGATCTTCGGCGGTGAGACCGTCGAGGTCCGCGACGCCGACCGGAGCGCCTTCGGCGGCATCTTCGGCATCCGCGAATATCCCGCATTCACGACGCCGCGCCAGTTCGAGTCCCTGCTGGCGGTCGATTTCAGCTTCGTGCTGACGCAATCCTTCACCTTCCTCGGCCGTGCTGCGGCGTCCGAGCGGTTCCGGCTGCGCCAGAAGCAGATGGAAAACGCCGACGATCGTGCCGTCAGTCAGATGCTCGATCTCGTCGACGCAGCGGACGATCTCATGTCCAATCGCTTCGTCCTGGGCGATCACCATTTCACGCTCGCGGTCTACGCGGAATCCTTGAAGGGGCTGCGCGACAATATGTCGATCGCGCGCGCCGCGCTCGCCGATACGGGCATGGTCGCGGCGCGCGAGGGCGCAGCGCTGGAAGCCGCCTATTGGAGTCAGCTCGTCGGCAATTTCGCATGGCGAGCGCGACCGGCCCCGATCACGTCGCTCAATTTCGCGGCGTTCTCGCCCTTCCACACGTACCCGGCCGGGCTCGCGACCGGCAACCATTGGGGCGACGCGATCGCGCTGATGAAGACGAGCGCGCGGAGCCCCTATTTCTTCAGCTTCCACAAGCGCGACATCGGCCACACGCTGATCGTCGGCCCCACGGGGGGCGGCAAGACGGTCATCGTCAATTTCCTCATGGCGCAGGCCGAGAAGACCGGCGCGCGCCAGATCTTCATCGACAAGGATCGCGGCGCGCAGATCTTCGTGCTGGCGTCGGGCGGCACCTACCTGACGCTCGCCAACGGCACGCCGACCGGCTTCGCACCGCTCAAGGCGCTGGAAGATACTGCGGAGGATCGGGCCTGGCTGTCGCTGTTCGTCCGCCAGCTCGTGAAGGCCGAGGGACGCCCGATCACGGTCCAGGAGGAGCGGCTGATTGACGAGGGGATCGCCGCGGTAATGCGTCTCCCTGTCGAGGATCGGTCGTTCGACGCGCTGCGCTCGGTTCTCGGTATGGCGGATGCGGGCGGGATCGGCGCGCGCCTCGAGAAGTGGACCACCCGCGGCTCGATGGGGTGGGTGTTCGACAACCCGGCCGACGAGCTGACGCTCGATGCCCGTTTCATCGGCTTCGACATGACGGACTTCCTCGACAATGCCGAGGTCCGCGCGCCGCTGATGCTCTACCTGTTTCATCGGATCGACAAGCTGTTGACCGGTGAGCGCACGATCATCGCCATCGATGAGTTCTGGAAGGCGCTACAGGACGAGGCATTCCGGGGCTTCGCCCAGGACGGCCTCAAGACCTTCCGCAAGCGCAATGCTATGATGGTGTTCGCCACGCAGTCGCCGGCGGACGCGCTCAAGAGCGATATATCCCACTCGATCCTCGAACAGGTGGCGACGCAGGTCATGCTGCCGAACCCCAAGGGATCGCGGCGCGACTATGTCGAGGGATTCTCCCTGACCGATGCCGAATATCAACTCATCCGCGAGGAGCTGTCGCCGGAGTCGCGCAAGTTTCTGGTCAAGCAAGGCCATGACAGCGTGGTGGTCGAGCTGGACCTGACCGGTTTGGACGACGAGCTGGCGGTCCTGTCGGGCCGCGCCGAGACGACGCCGATCGCCGTCGAGACGGCCGCGGAGTTCGGCCCCGATCCGGCGGCCTGGCTGCCGATCTTCCACCAACGTCGTCGCCCAAGCTGAAGGAGGACAAGGACATGCGTAGCGTGAGAATGACCGCCGGCCTGCTAGTGGGGATCGTCCTGCTAGGCACCGGCACCGCCCAAGCGCAGCTCGGCGGGATCGTGTTCGATCCGCGCGCCTTCGCGCAGCAATTGCAGCAGCTCGATCAGGCGCGACAGCAGGTTCTGGCAGCCAAGACGCAGATCGATCAGGGCTTGCAGCAGATCCAGCAGGCGAAACAGCTCTACCAAAGCGTCAACGACGCGACCAATATCAGCAACATCGCCAATCGGCTGAAGACCGACGCGCTCCGGACCAGCAACGTTTCATCGTCCAACCTCGACGGGTTCACCAACGGCAATCTCGACGTCGTGGGCGGCCTGCGCGGCAAGGCGAACGAGGTCTATCGGGACTTGATGGGCCGCGTCCCGGCCGATGCGAGCGATGCGAGCCGCACGGCCGCGGAGCAAGGTGCGCGTGAGGCGGCCGTGACGACCGGGCTGGCCGGCAACGTCGGTGATTCCGTCACCAGCAGGCGGCAAGGGTTGGAGGAGCTGCGTACACGCCTGGCCGCGGCAACGACGGCTTCGGAACGCGCCGATATGTCGGGCCGCCTCCAGCTCGAACAAGCGCAGATGATGAACGACCAGATGGCATTGCAGGCGGTGGAGATACAGCGCCGCGCGAAAGCGGAGGCGGCCTACCAGCGCAGCCTCGCGTCGAACCAGTCCGAGATTGCAAAACTCCGGACGGAAGCAGGGGTAACACCGTGATGAAAGCGCCGTTGGCGATCCTCTGCGTTCTTCTACTTCCCGCGTGCGGCACGAAGAGCGGGGAAGCGGGTAATCCCGACTTACGCTCTGACATGCCGGCGCGATCGGCCGCCTATTATACCGACCATCGAACAGAATTGACCGACATGGAGAAGGTTTGTGCGGCTTGGCAAGCCTCGCAGCAGCCAGTCGCAACGTGGCCTGCGGTAGTAAGTGGCAATTGCAACAATGTGAATGCCGCCAAGACGGTCATCTCTAATCAGTTGGAAATCGACAAACTTCGTAAGGAAGCCGGGTCTTGAACAAGGTTCAGTAGGACGGGAAGCGGGTATGGGCGTTACAATATACACCCAAATGTTCAATCAGCTTGATGCTGCTCTCGCCGGTATCATCGCGGCGTATGCCGGCGTCCTTAGCTGGATTTCGGGTCCGCTCCGGGTTGGCGTAACGATTTACATTATCCTTCTCGGCTTCGCGATCCTCCGCGGTGCCGTGGACTATCCATTCCGTGAGTTCGTCTACCGAGGCTTCAAGCTGGCAGCTCTCGTATGGGCTGTCACGACCCTTTACGGTGCGTCTGTTGGACTGCTCGCGATGAACGGCCTCCCCCGTGAGGTCGCTCAAGCCATTGGAGCGCAGGATGTTAACGGCCTCGGCGACTTTTTTGATGGCATTTTGAAAGGCGCATTGCGCGCAATCGCAAGCATTAAAGAGATCGTTTTACGGCACACGCAGGAGGAAGGTTACAATATTGCCGGCATACCCAACAATTGGGACGAGATAATTGCAAGCGAGGTTGTCAATATTGTCATCTTGCTAGCGGCCCTTTTGGCATCTGCGCTCGGTTTCGCAATCACTGCATTCGCCCTTTTTGCGCTGGCACTGCTGGCCGCTATAGGCCCTCTCTTTATTGCGGCCCTTTTGTTTGATTCAACGCGCTCGTTCTTTTATCAATGGCTTGGAAGCGTTGTAAACTACGTGATCTTGATAGCGTTTGCGCTGTTGGTCACCGTTTTCATCGCAAACTCGGCGGACGCGTTTATTGACGCCATTAGCCAGAATGACTCCCTAATGCTGGCATCGTTGAAGGCCCTGGGCTTTTACGCACTTGGTTTCTTCTTCTTTTTACAGATTCCCAGCATGGCAGCGGGCCTTGGTGGCGGTGGCGCATCCCTCGCCACACAGTTCGCTAACGCCGCGACCGGCAACATCGCACCGATGGTTGGCCGCGCATGGTCCGGCGCTCCCCAGCGCGCGATGGATCGGCTTCGTCGCAGTCGCAGCAGCGGTTCCGACAATGGCGGAGGCGGCCCCCGTGGGGGGACGCTGACCCGGACCAATTACTAGGAGAGGTTATATGAAGCTCGGATCAGCTCTGGCCTTCGTCGCCCTTGCCGCGCTGGCCCCCACCGTGCCGGCCTCGGCAGCGAAGGATGACAAACTCCCTCGCTGCACGGGCAAGCACAAACGGCCGGCAAATCTCTATGGGACGGTGCTTCCGACCATCCCGGATCGGGGGCTCACACCCACGGCACCGACCGGAGCCGGGGGTGTGCCACGTGGCACACCTGTCCCGCAGGGGACTGCGCCTACCACGCCGGGTGGCCCGGCATCCTCTCCGACCACTAACCTCTTTCCGCCACCCAGCGCCGCTCCGACCCAGCAAGGCCCGACGTCCAGCCTCGGTCGCGTGCCCGCCATTGGTACGCTGGATGCATCGCCACGCGCGAGCGCAGTCCTTCCAACCTCCTATGCGAGCTGCTGACGATGGCGATCGGCGTCAAAGACACTGACGAGGACCTCAAGAGCTACTTCGCGGAAGCGCAGAGCTGGGATCGGGACAGGTTCGTTGTCGCAGCGCGGTCCAGGCGCATTGCATGGATAGTGGCGTCGGTCGCCATCGCGCTCGCGATCGTGGCCGTCCTCGCCATCATGGCGCTCACGCCGCTCAAGACGGTCGTTCCCTATGTGGTGACGGTGGATCGATCGACGGGCGCGACCGACGTCACCCAAGAGCTACGCGGTGACAAGTCGATTACCTATGACGAGGCGATCCGGAAATACTTCCTCGCCGATTATGTTCGGGCGCGCGAGGGATGGATTCCGCAGGCGCGCGAAGAGTTTTTCCGCAAGGTGCTGGCGCTCTCCACGCGGGAGGAACAGGCAAGATGGACGGCCTTCTACAAGAAGGACAACCCGGACTCGCCGCAGAACCAGTTCACGGCGAACGACGCCGTTTTCGTCGCGATCCGCTCGGTCGCCTTCATTTCGCCGAACGTCGCACAGGTCCGCTTCGTGAAGCGCCTCGAACGCGATCAACAGGCGATCGAGACGCCGGCGATCGCGACCATCACTTTCGACGTGCTGTCCAAGCCGGAAACCGAGGCCGGACGCTACGCCAACCCGCTCGGTTTTCAGGTCAAGTCCTACCGAGCCGATGCGGAGGTTCCGACGCGATGAAGAACATCCTGCTCCTTGCCGCGGCAATCGGCGCGCTCGCTCCCGGCGTCGCGCTGGCGGAACAGACGCCCCGCCAGCTCGGACCCGACCAGCGCATCCGCGAGGTCAATTATACCGATGGCAACGTCATTCAGATCCGCAGCGGCTTCCGCACCGCTACACAGATCGAGTTCGCCCCCGGCGAGGTCATCAAGTTCGTCGCGATGGGTGATACGGTGTCGTGGGAGGTCGCGCCCGCGGACAATTCGTTGTTCGTAAAACCGCGCGAACGGGCCGGTGTGACGAACCTGATCGTCGTGACGGAGTTCCAGGGGACCAAGCGCAATTACACGTTCGAGCTGACGGCGGTCGCCAATGCACGCGCGCCTGGGACGTTCTTCAAGGTCAGGCTGCGCTATCCCGAATACGAGGCGCAACAGCGCGCAATAGCAACGCAGGAAGCTCAGCTCCGCGCCGCGCTCGCTGCGCAGAACGGCGCGATCAAGGTGGCGCTCGACCTGGGCGTGCTGGAGGGCAAGCGAAACCTGAATTATAAGGTGGAAGGCGCATCCGCACTGCAACCGTCCGAGGTCAGCGACAACGGTCAGTTCACCGTCATGCGCTTCCCGAACCAGCGCGAGATCCCCGCGATCTTCACCGTCAATCCCGACGGCAGCGAGGCGACGGCACAATTCGACGTGCGTGACGAGTTCGTGGTCGTCCACGGCATCTATAAGGAAATGCGTCTCCGCAGGGGCAAGGTCGTCCTCTGCATCTACAACGAAAGCCCGAGCTTCTACGGCCGCGATCCCAAGACGGACACGGCCTCCGAGGTCGTCGAGCGCACGACGGAGAAGTGACGTGAGCGACAAGCGATTTGACGTCGACGCCACACCCGAAACCGGCGAAATCGACCGCACTCCGGCCGCTGATCGACCCAACCGTATCCCGTCGTTGAACGCGGCACAGTGGGACAACAAGAAGGTGCTGGTGGGCGCGGCGCTCGCGGGCGGAATCGTCTTTGCGGCCCTGACCGTCGTCACCGGCACCGGGAGCAACAACAAGGCGCTGGAGGTGAAAAAGGCACCGCCGGCGGTAGAGGCCCCCTACGATCCCAAGTCCGTCATCGCTCCGACGCTGGCGACGGCACCACGCGACCCCAACGCTCCGGTCCAGCTCGCCGGGACGCAGGTGCCCGCGATCGGCCCGGATGGTCAGCCGATCACGCCCTACCCTTCGTCGGGTGCGTCGGGACAGCAAACCCGGGAACAGTCCGAAGCCGAGCGGCGAGCCAACGAAGCGCGCCAGCTCAGCGACAACGCACGTCGCTCCACACTCATCGCCTACAACGGCAATCAGGGCGGACAGGGTGGCAGCCGGACCCTAGGCGATGGTACGGACGGCACCGGTGCCGACACCGCGCAGGGCGGAAGCGCCACCCCCACCACACGGACCAGTCTCGACACCCTCAAACAGACGTCGACGATCGGCACCGCCACGGCCCGCATGATCGGCAACCGCAACTATCTTGTCACCGCAGGCGCGATCATCCCGTGCGTCCTGCAAACCGCGATGGACAGCACCGTGCCGGGCTACACGACGTGCATCGTCCCACGCGATATCTATTCGGACAACGGCCGCGTCGTACTGCTCGAGAAGGGCACCCGCGTCTTCGGAGAGTATCAGGGCGGCCTACAGCGTGGCCAAGGGCGGCTGTTTGCGATGTGGACGCGCGCGGTCACACCGCGTGGGGTCGCGATCGATATCGGCTCGCCGGCATCCGATCCGCTCGGCCGTGCCGGTGTCACCGGCAAGATCGATCGGTTCTTCTGGCAGCGGTTCGGGGCGGCGCTGCTGTTCAGCGTCCTTGACGCGGGCGGACAGATCGCGGGCCAGGCGGTCAGCCCGCAAGGCTCGACCGTTTTCCGCACGCCCGGCGATACGACGTCATCTGTGCTTTCGGACACCCAGCAAATCCGCCCCATCGTGCGGGTCAACCAAGGGACGGAGATGGCGATCACCGTCGCCAAGGATTTCGATTTCAGCCAAGTCTATGGCCTAGGGTTGAAGTGACGACGGCGGGCTTCCGCAACACGGCGATCCTCGATCATGCCGTGCGGCCGCTTCGCCCGTACCTGGACGACGACGGGGTGACGGAGGTCGTCATCAACGAGCCCTCGATCATCGGCGTCGAGCGGCATGGCGGGTGGACCTGGGAGGAAGAGCCGGCGCTGACGCTCGATGCGCTGAACGGGCTAGCGAGGGCTGCTGCCGCGTTCACGTCGCAGGACGTGACGCGCGAGACGCCGATCTGCTCGACGGTGTTCCCCACGGGCGAGCGCGTCCAGCTCGTCCTTCCGCCTGTGGTGCCCGACGGCACCGTATCGATCACAGTGCGCAAGCCGTCGACGAAGACGATGACGATGGCGGATTTCGAGGCTAGCGGGCTGTTCGCGGAAACGAAGGTCGCCACGAAGCGGGTGAGTGCGGTCGAGGAACGGCTGCTCGGCCTGCTCCATGCCGGTAGGCACGTCGAATTCTTCGATCTGGCCGTGCGCAGCCGCCTCAACATCCTGATCTCAGGCGCTACGGGCTCGGGCAAGACAACCTTCTCGAAGGGGCTTATCAAGCTGATCCCGGAGAATGAGCGGCTGCTGACGATCGAGGACACGCGCGAGCTGGTCGTCCCGCACAAGAACGTCGTCCACATGATCTACAGCAAGGACGGCACCGGCACTGCCAAGGTGACGGCCAAGGAGCTGCTGGAAAGCGCGCTCCGCATGAGGCCCGATCGCATTCTGCTCCAGGAGCTGCGCGACGGCACCGCTTTCTTCTACCTGCGCAACGTCAACAGCGGCCATCCCGGCTCGATCACGACCATTCATGCGGACTCCGCCGAGCTGGCGTTCGAGCAATTGACGTTGCTGGTGAAGGAGAGCGAGGGCGGCGCGGACCTGGCGCGCGACGACATACGATCGCTCCTGAAGATCCTTGTCGACGTCGTGGTCCAGATGAAGAAGGTCGACGGCAAATTCCGAATGACGGAGATCTACTACGATCCGGCCGGGCGTCATGCAGCCTAACCGGCGGATGCTCCTCGCGATCGGCATCCCGTTCGCACTCGTCGTCGCCTTCCTGATCGCGTCGGTCGTCGCGTGGATATACCTCGGCTTACCCAGCTCGAAGTTCGACCCGCTCAAGATGCCGGCGTTCTTCTGGTATTACCGACGCGATCCGGTCGTGTTGAAGGCGCTCGGCGCCGGCATGGGAATCGGCCTGTTCCTCGCCGGGATCACGATATGGTGGCTTGCGCGTCGCAAGCCGCCTCTCCACGGCGCGGCGCGCTTCGCTCGTGAGAGCGAGATCCGCCGCGCCGGTTTCCGTTCCGCAAATGGCATCGTCCTGGGTAAGAAGGGCGGCAAGTTCCTGACGTTCGGCGGAACCGAACATTGCATTGTCGAGGCCCCTACCCGCTCGGGCAAGGGTGTCGGCATCGTCATCCCCAATCTGCTGTCATGGCGGGATTCCGTCGTCGTCCTCGATGTGAAGCGCGAAAATTGGGACGCGACAGCCGGCTTTCGCGAGAAGCACGGGCAAGCGGTATACCTGTTCAACCCGACCGATCCTGAAGGGCGGACGGCCCGCTACAATCCGCTCGGCTACATCGACCGCACCGACCCCGATCAGACGATCATCGAACTGCAGAAGATCGCGACGATGCTGTTCGTGGCGCCCGAGCGCGGCGAGCCGTTCTGGACGGACTCGGCGCGCACCGCCTTCGTCGGCGTCGGTGCCTATCTCGCCATCTCCGATCGGCCGTTCACGATCGGCTCGATCTACCGGCTGATGACGACCGGGGACACGCGGGGATTCTTCAAGCGCGTTCTCGAGGAAAGGCGCGACCTTTCGCAAGGATGCCGTAACGCGCTCGCGGACTTCACCTCCGGCGCAGACAATACGTTCGCCGGCATCGTCCAGACCGTTACCTCCAAGCTCAGCCTGTGGCTCAATCCACGCGTCGATGCTGCGACGGAAACGAGCGATTTCGATCTGCGCGAGCTGCGCTCCACGCCGATGTCGGTCTATCTCGGCGTGTCGCCGGACGAACTGGATCGCGTCGCACCGCTCTACAACCTGCTCTTTCAGCAATTGATCGACCTCAACGTGCGCGATCTACCGGGGATGGCAACGCCGCTCCAGATCCTCGTCATTCTTGACGAGTTCGCGCGGATCGGTCGGGCACAGACGATCGCCAGCGCCTTCTCCTACGTCGCCGGTTACGGCATCCGGCTCCTGCCGGTGATCCAATCCCGATCGCAGCTTCGCGCCGTCTATGGCGAGCATGTCGCCAACGAAATCGTCGCCAACTGCGGCGTCGAGGTCGCGTTCACCCCCAAGGAACTACGGGTCGCCAACGAGCTGTCGGAACGGATCGGTTATGTCGGCCAGGAGTCGGTTACCAAGTCGCTCACGATCCACGGCATCCTCGCCAATCGTTCCAAATCCATGTCGGATCAGCGCCGAGCGCTTCTGCTGCCGCAAGAGCTGATGCAGTTCCCCGGTACCGATCTGTTGCTGCTGAAAGGTGGCATACCTCCCATTCACGGGGACAAGGTGCGCTACTATGCGGACGGGCTATTCAGGGCTCGGGTTTCCAAGGCACCGCTGGTCGCGCCGATCCCGCAGGTGATCGGCGACGACGACGAACTGCCGGAATGTGTCGAGCCGACGTTCGACCAGCTCACCGACCCCGACCCTCTGTCGTTCGCGATGGATAGCGTCGTGATCCAGGATTATCCCGACATGCTCATCGACGTGTCGACCGAACATCGCGGGAATGAAGTCGTAGGTGTGATCGAACAGGAGCGGTGACATGGTTGAGAAAGCCGAAACTGCCAGCGCTGGTGTCGATGGCGAACGGCGCCGTCGCACGATGGAGGTGCCGGCCGAGCTGGATGCACGGTTCCTACGCGTCGGCAACAAGCTCTATCGCAGCCCGCACGACAAAGAGCCGACGGCGACCATCACGCCGGATCGTATCAAGGCAAAGGACCGGGAGTCCCTTCCGGACCTGATCCGTCTCGCCAAGGAAAACGGGTGGACGTCGTTGCGGATCGACGGCGATGCCGAGTTCAAGCGTGCCGCCTACCTTGCCGCTGCGGCGCAGGGGCTGAAGATCGACGGGTATCAGCCGGACACTAAGACGAAGGCCGCAGCCGATCGCGAGCGAGCACGCCAGACCGGCATGACGCCGACGAAGGAGCAGACGGCCCGCACTCCGAACCAGGCGCGCGACAACAAGGAGCAACCCGACCCGGCAAGCGATCTGGCTGCACGCTTCCGACGGCAAACCGATGTCCAGAACGCCAAAGACCCGGAGCTGCGCAAAGCACAAAGCCATATCGCCCTCGCGATGGTCGTCGCGGCCGATCGGTTTCCCGGCGAGCATACCAAGCAACGTGAGTTCGTCGCCGAGCGCAAGGAAGAGGTCGCTGCGCGGATCGAACGGGGTGAAAAGGTCGCTGGCGTCGAGGTGAAGCAGAAGCAGGATCAGCAAGTTCGCGACATGATCCAGGAGGTAATTTACGAGAAATCCCGCTCGATCGGGGGACGTTGATAAAGGCAGGCGTTGAACGAAAACCTCACTCTGCCTGTGGGTGTGCCACGTGGCACACCTGCTCCGGCTCAATGTCGTTGGGTGATCCGAGCCGGTCCCAAGCCTCATGATACTCGGGAAGGGCGTAGGTCTTAGGTTGAAGCCAGTAGGAGACGGTCCCGGCCGCATTTTCGCTGCGGTGAGCGCCCGCCTTCACCTCATCTAGCGTTAGCACATAGCAGGTCGGCGATGCCGTGTTGGCGTTGATGGTGACGACCCACCATCGTGAGCATAATCGGTCTAGCGATCCGCCAAGCGGCACGGGCGCACGCTTGGAAAGCGCTTTCGATTGGATGGGTAAAACACGCTGTTCGTCGTCGCTCGCCGCATAGAGGTCCGCGCCGCGTGCGTTTCGGACCGTCGGCATGACGTGCCAGCCTCGCCGCGATAGCTCGCGCGCAACATGATAGAGGCCGGCGTTGCCAGTAAGTTGATGCCGCATCTACTAACGTCGTCGGGTTGGCGGGGGTGTGCCACGTGGCACACCCCTGTCGGGATGCTGATCGGCCTTCGTCCGCTCCTGCGCATCCCTGACCCGCTTCTCCGCATCACGTAGCATCCGATCGGGGATCGTTTCTATGGTCGCCCGCTCCTGAATGAACTGGCGCACATCGCGCGCAAGCCGACGATCTTCCCGATCGCCGGTGCGCTCAAGCTTCTGTGCTGCCACCTCATATTTGCGCTTCGTTTCGGTCCATCGGTCGCGGGTCTTCGATACGAAAGGCGGTTGTTTCGCCTTGCCGAGTGCGATCTGCATGGCTTCGCGTGCCTGGCGCAGATCGGCCTCGGTCGGTTGACGCGACGCTCCACTGCGTATCCTTGCACGCAACTGCGTGAGGGCCATGCTCGTCCCCGCCCTGCCCTGACCGCGGGTGTAGCGAGGCGTTGCCTCCGCTTCGACGCCGCGGCTGCGTAGCGCCTCGGCGAACGCCTCACGAAACCGAAACAGATCCTCGCGGCGCGGATCGAACCGCCTGCGATCCAGGCCCTCGGCCTGAACGGTAAGGTGGACGTGCGGCCGATCGGTATCCGTGTGGAGCGCCATGACATAATCGTGATTGTCGCCGATCAAGCGTTCGGCCGCTTCCCGCACCGCCTGCTTGACGGTTTCGGCGTCGGTCCCGGCTGGCATGGAGAACACCATCGCCACGGCCGAAACCGTCGTACCCCGCCGCCAGTAGAGCGGATCGGACCATTCGTCCGCGATCCGCTCCGCGTCCTTCTTGGTCGTGATCTGCTCGCCGTCTCTCGTCTCGATCGCAACGTCACCGTGACGGCCGATATAGTCGAGGTGCGCGCCAAGGTGCCTCGCCCCCTTTTTCCGGCCGGTAACTTTCACCACCACCTCGGGTGTGCGCCGAACGACACGCGCGAGAGTGGCCTTGGCGTCGTGGTAGGCCGGCGCCGGTCTTGCTGCAGGGGCCGCGAAGGGGCCGGTGCCGTTGACGAGGTGCCGGGCATATTTGGCGTTCGGATCGCTGACGGTGCGTGGCTTGAAGCGGGGCTTCATCGCCTCCCACAGTTCATCCTCGCGATCTCCGAACGGCATTACTCGGCAACCTGCCAAAACGCAGCGTCACCCCGTAGCGCGTCGCCCAACGCGGTGATCTGTTCGTTGATCTCGTCGCGCATGTCGGCAATCCGACGCAGCTCGCGATCGATCTGCAAGCCACTGTCCGCCATCATCGCGGCGTTGCCGGCCTTCATCGCCTGATTGAGATTTCGGCCGATGCGTTGAAGCTGCATCCGGATCGGCGCGACGGCATCTCGCATCCCGTCGTCGACGTTGACCTTCAAGGCGAGATGCCGGCGAACGAGAGCCTTGATCCAGCCGGCGCGATCGACGCCACGCCCGGCAGCGCGATGATCGAGAACCGCAGTCTCGGCATCGGTGAAGCGAAGCGAGACGCGGTTGCCGGCACTGTCAGCGCGAGGCGCAATCCGCGGCGCATCAGCAACGTGCCGCAGCGCCTGTTGCAATACAGTCCGGAGCAAAGCGCTTCGCCCTCCCCTGCCCTCCGCAATCGCGTCGAATGCCGCCAGCAGCTCGCGGTCGACGCGCGCCGTCAACATCGCTGTGTCCTTGGTGGGGGATGCGATTTGCGGCGCGGATGACATGCCTCGCAGAGGTAATGTAATACGCAGAACGCCGCAATACCTATCCTGCCATTCAACATCCCCCACCTAAATCTTCGTTCACGTGTGCCACGTGGCACACCCCAGTCTGCTTGGAAGCGATGAAGTCGCGGAAAGAAAGATTGGCTCTGGGTTGCGAGCGCCGGCCCGCGCCGGCGCTCTCCGCTATGCCGGCGCGATCAGCGCCAGCTTAGGATACGTGGCTGCTCTTCACCGTCGAAGTGCAACAGCGCCTCCACGACCATCGCGCGCTTACCCTCGATCTCGATCGTGGGCCGCTCCACCTTTGATTTGGCGGGCTTCGACCTGGACGCCGATCGCGGCGCGGGGGATTCGGCAGCGATCGGCGCAACGCTTAATTCAGATGCCGCGACAGGTGTCTCATCAAGGGCGTGATCCGCTTCATCGTCCCTGATCTCGTCTGTCGTAGGTGGGGAAGCCTCGTCGGCCTCTTGAGATGCGTCGGGCACAGCGTCCGGCAGATCCCGCACACCATCATCGATCGCAGGGGCAGGGGCAGGGGCAGGGGCAGGGGCAGGGGCAGGGGCAGGGGCAGGGGCGCTCGTCTTCTTGGCCCCGACATCGCGAGCGAGCTTTTCGCACGCCAGCACTGTCATGTCTTCGGCCGCGGTATTTGCGACGAAGGCCCGGGTTGCGGCATCGTCCGTTTTCGCCGCTTGGGTAAGCGCGACCGCGCTCCGCATGGAGATATCGCCGAAGAGCGCGGTGATATAGTCTGGAGCCTTGGCGAGACCCTGATAGCGGGTCAGCAACGTCCGGTTACGTCCCGTCGCGCGAGCCAGCTCGGCAAGGGTGCGGCCCTTCGCTACCTGCCCGGTGACGAACCGGATCATGTCGGCCGTCGACAGATCTTCGCGCTGATCGTTCTCGATGAACTGGTCGATGCGGACCTGCTCGATGTCGTCGGTCTTGTTGACGATCGCGCGGACCTGCACGCCTAGCTTCTGACACGCACGCCAGCGACGCTCGCCCATCACGATCCGATAGCGCCCGTCTGCATCCTTCGGCGCGACAGTGATAGGCTGGAGCTGGCCGCGCTCCTTGATCGTCAGGGCCATCTCATCGATCTTGGCCTGGTCGATCTCGCTGCGGACGTTTTCCGGGTCGGGATATAGCAGCTCGGCGTCGAAAAGCTGGACGCGATCCGCGTCGGCGACACCGGCCTTGTCACTGAAGACGTCGAAATTGTCGAAGTCCATTATCCCTGGCTCCCGATCCGGGTCATGGCTTCCTCAAGGAACGCGCGCATCGCTGGCAGCGACCCCCGCACGTCCTTGCTCAACCGCCACACCGGCACACGCTCTTGAAGAGCTTGGCTGTAGTGCGCGCGATCAGGAAGGTAGTTGACGAAAAGGTTCTTCCCCACCTTCGATCGGATCGCCGCGAGCATTTCCATCTGCGCGCGATCGTTCGCCTTTACGCGGTTCGCGACAAGTCCGGCGACGTGGATTGGCGTGGTTCGCCCGCGTTGGTTCACCGTGGCGATCGAATCCGAGACCTGCTTCGTCGACGCGGGACCGAACGGCCCCAGCTCGACCGGAATTATAAGCGAGTCCGTCACCATCAGCGCGGCGAAGTTGATCCAAGACCAGGAGGGCGGCGTGTCGATGACACAGAAATCGAACGCCGGGCCGAGCCGCGGAAAGTTCGCGCGGATATTCCCGAGCGCCTTCGTATAGTCCGCGTCATACTCGCCGCCCATCCGGTTGGAGTAGATTGCCAACCGGGGCACCGAAGTCGGCAAAGTGTAACCTGGCTCGAACAGCGGTTTGCACGTGCCAAGGCTCTCGAACTCCGCAAGGGCTGCGGTCGCGTTGCACTGGCGATCAAGATCGAGAAACAGCACGCGATGGCCAGCATCGGCCAGAATCCATGCCAAGTGGCAGGCGATCGTGGTCTTGCCGGCGCCGCCTTTCTCGACGTTGATTGCGATGGTTTTCACGCGCTACCAGCCACGATCCGACGGGTTGGTCCAGTGGTCGTAACCGCGATAGTTGGAGTCGACGCGGTTGTTACGCCGGTCCTCCTCCTCCTGAGTATCGCCGCTCCAGATACGAGGGCTTTGATCACGGCCCATGCCGGACAGTAGCCCCCACGCCAGGAAGACGATGAAGCCGATCGCTAGTAGATGATCCCACATGGCCCAAGCCTCCGTCGCCTTGATGAAAGGCCGATCCTGTAATAAGTGGTATCTGAAACCTCGTCAATATGAGATACCAACAATTCCAGATGTCGAATGACCTCTAGCAAGCTCGGACCGGTAGGTCGCCCGCGGATTAACGCGGAGCAGACGATGGCGCGATTTCCACCGGGGACGTTGGATCGGGTCAAGGGGGTGCTTCGCCCCGGCGAGACGGTCGCCGACTTCATGCGCGAGTCCGTCGAACTGGAATTGCGTAGGCGGGAGGGGCCGCCGGTAGGCGGCCCCGACCGCACCTAGTCGCGGTCTTCCGAACCCTTGGCGAGAACCGCGAAGCCATCGGCGATCAGCTCCACCGTGTAGCGCTTGCCTTCCACCACGTCGTAGGAGTTTTGCCGGACCCGACCGGTGATATGCACCAGGTCGCCCTTCTGCGACTTGGTGGCGCGCTCGATCAGCTTGCCGAACAGCGTAACCTCGTTCCAGTGCGTGTCCGTCACCCACTCGCCGTTCTCTTGGCGGTTGTAATTGGCGGCGACGCTGACCTTGGTCACTTTGTCATGCTGGGTGATCTTGCCGACCCGCCCGATGATCCGAAACTCCGCGATGTTCTGCATGGTCCTGTCCCTTCGATCGATCAGGCTCATTCCTGATGGGAATTGAAGGGGCGCGCTGGCGCCGCGATCAAGAGAAAAAACGGAGGGTCCGCGCAGCGGAAACCGTAGGCGTAGCCGGTTATTCTCTTGATCGTAGAAGGCGGCGAGCGCCCATGTTCCCATCGTCTCAGGAAATGGTGATCGTGGGGCCAGGGCTCTGATCCTCGCGGTTGGCGTGGTGTCGGCCGGCGCATAGATCTCGGTAAAAGGTGGCGACCAGCGCGGGGCCATTCGGCCGGGTGAACTGGCCCCCGTTTCGTCCGGACAGATTTGAGCCTAACACGGAGGCTTAGGGATAGCCCCTGAGCATAGGCTTATGTCTTTGTCTGAGATCATCACTGATGGCGGTCGGCGCCGTCACTGGAGCGCCGCAGAGAAGCTGAGGATCGTCGAGGAGACACTCGATGGTCGCGAGAGCATTTCGATTGTGGCCCGGCGAAACGGCGTCGCACCCAATCTCCTGTACCGCTGGCGGCGGTTTATGCTCGAAGGTGGGAGTGTCGCGGTCACCGGCGACGATGACGTGACCAGCAACCGCGAGGTGCGCGAGATGGAGAGCCGCATTCGTGAGCTTGAGCGTCAGCTCGGCCGGAAGACGCTGGAGGTCGAGATCCTCAAGGAAGCGCTCGACCGTTCGCGCCCAAAAAAAGCGACCTTGCTCATGCGCTCGCCGCTGCCGGAAAATTTCCGGTGAGCCTCGTGGCTAGTACGCTCGGCGTGGCACGCTCGACGGTATACGAGCGCGTCACAGGCAGCATCACGACGCGCGGCCGCTATACCAAGGCCGACGACGTGCAACTGCTGCCGCTCATCCAGCACATCGCCGCGAAGCGGCCAACATATGGCTACCGCCGCATCGCGGCGGTCCTCAACCGTCAGCTCCGCGCGGAAGGAGCTGACCCGGTCAACCACAAGCGCATCTACCGGATCATGGCGGTAAACCGCCTGCTGCTGGCACGACGCTACACCGAACGGCCCGACTACGGCCACGACGGCGTTGTCGTGACCATACGGTCAAACCTGCGCTGGTGCTCAGATGGCCTCGAGTTCACGTGCTGGAACGGTGAGATCGTCCGAGCCGCCTTCATCATCGATGCGCACGACCGCGAGGTGATCGCCTGGCGCGCGGTCGCCAACGCCGGCATCAGCGGTTCAGATGTGCGCGACATCATGCTGGAAGCCGTAGAGACCCGCTTCGGTGGACCGCGCGCAACGTCGATGGTCGAGATGCTGACCGACAATGGCTCGGCTTATACCGCCCGCGCGACCCGGATCTTTGCACGCCAGCTGGGACTGAAGCCGTGCTTCACGCCTGTCCGGAGCCCGCAGTCCAACGGCATCTCCGAGGCGTTCGTACACACCCTCAAACGAGATTACGTCCGCGTCTCACCGCTGCCCGACGCACATACCGCGTTGACATCACTCGCTGCCTGGATCGAAGACTACAACGAACACCACCCGCACTCGGGTCTCAAAATGCGTTCGCCGCGCGAGCATCGCGCAATGGGTTCAACAACCGCTTGAACCTGTCCGGCGAAATAGGGGCAAGATCACCGCGGGAAAACCGGTAATCGGTCGCGTGGAAAGAAGAGGATGCCGGCGACGACCGCACCATCTTCGCTCATGGCCTGGCGCTAGGGTCGCGTTCGAGGACAAAGACGGTTCGACTGGGCACCAGCTTGCCCATTTGAGCGCGACAGAAGACGCATGCTCCCCTCGGGAGCACCGCGCCGAAGGCGCGTCCGGCGGTTCGTCTAGGTGGAACGCTTGGAGTTGGAGTTTTGGGTTTGGTCACGGGTGTCTAGCCGTCAGGCGTTAAAGCGTTGGCCGACTAGGCCAACTCCATCCGAACCTAGAAGAGATGAATCTAGGAGCGGTTGACCATTATTTTGAGACTGTCCCTCAATCGCGAGCGCAAGGCGGTCCAGTACGGCTCGCAACTCGGGATCGGTGATGTCCTCCGCGACGATCTGCCGCGGTGTGCGCCACAGACGCCATTGTTCGATCTGCTCGGCACGATCGGTCTCTACCTGGATCACGTCATCGGGAAGAGGGACGGGACGGAGCCGGCGCGGCAGGAAGCGCGTGAGGCGGTTGGGGAAGCGCATCCGATAGACGTTCGACGTCTGCGCGTTACTAGCCTTCGGCCTGTCGACCGGGGGATCGATCGGCACGCATCGCCGCTGCTTGTCGATCAGACCCATGCGGGCGAGCGCCGACAAGGCGCGCCCCACGCTCGCGCGCGAGACACCGGCGGCAGCCTCGATCCATTCCCAAGTCGGGAACACCTTGCCCGCGCAGGTACGTGCGAGCGTCGTAAGCTGCTCGAACACGCGCAGGGCCGTGTTGGTTATCAGGGTCGCAAGGCGCTCATCCTCGGTCAGCTCGCGCTCCTCAGCGCGAGCGAGGCGACGTAATGCGTTCTTGCGCTTCAGCAGCTCGGCCGCCTGCTTATAGAGCCGGTCGGGCTCGCCCTTGGCGTAGCTGTAGAAGAAGTCGTCCTCGAACGTGCCGGCACGCCGGCTGTTCGGGTGGACATGCGCGCGCGTGGGATTGGGCGCGCCTGACCGCGACCGCGGCCGATCGCGCATAGTCCGTTCCAGCGCCATGAAACCCGCTTGCGCGAGGGTAATAGCTCCCATCGTCCGTCCCCTTGATGGGGCCGGGACCAGGCAAAACTAGAGCGTGGCGCGAAGCGCGCTCCCTTGAACCAAGGCTCGAGAACGGATATGAGAGGGGCTGCTTACGTCCCGATCGATGCCGGCAAGCATCGCTCATCACGTTCCAGGGTGCCCGGCCTTCGTGCCGGGCATTCGTTTATGTGGTCACGGCCGCTCCCTAATTGCCCGATCGCACGATGCGCCGGACCCTGGGGGCATTGTTGCAAGATTAAGTAGAGCGGTGAAACAGTCGAAGTTCGTGCTTTCGCCGACCGATCGCCTGAAAAGTTCGTGCTTTCGCCGACCGTTGCTTATCGCATTCGTGCTTTCGCCGACCAGACTTCGTGCTTTGGGCGACCCAACTTCGTGCTTTCGCCGACCGGTTCACGACTCGGGTGGCGGTGAGTCGCGGGAGCCGCGTAGATTTTCCCGTCAGGCGCTTTCGAGGAGTGGCGATGGCGTGATCTTTACGCGGGTCGCGGCAGCGTTTCGCCGGACACGACCATTTGCCTGTTCGGCGGTGACGTCGACCAGCTCGAAGGTGAAGTCCGGAATGGTGTTCTCGTCGACGATCCGCTTCAGCTCGAAACGGAAATGCTTCAACGAGCTTTGATAGCCAAGCTGCAAGCGAAGCTCATCGATGTCGACCTCGACGGCGCCATTGGTGCACGTCGATCGCGCGACCTCGTACAGACGACGCTCGACCGGACCGAGCGTGAAATAGGACGGAGCATAGGCAAGCACGCGCCGATCGCGGAGGATCGCCCGATAAAGCCAGTCGCAGAGGCGGACCTTGACCGCTTTCAGACGCTTATCGCCGCCCTTCGTCTTCGTATATTGGAGCTGGGCGTCAGACAGCCATGAAAAGAACCCGGCCTGTCCCTCGCCACCGGCTTCGATGTCGGTCTTGATCTGCGTGCCCTGCAATCGCTCGAGCGCATCCGAAAGGCGCGCATAGGACCGCGCGGAGCCGCCATCGCCCGTCACGCGGAACAGGTCGTGCGCGGTGAAATAGAAATCCTGGACGGGCTGTGCGCCCGCTTCCAGCTTCGCGACCATCAGGCTCGCGATATAGAGCAGGACCTCCTTGTCATAGATCGTCGCGACCCCCTTGGGGGTGGCGACGATCTCGATCGACACGGACTCGGTTTTGTAGGCGAGCGGCTTGGTCCACTTGCCCTTGCTCAACGCGAAGAAGGGGAACGCCATCAGCGAATGCTCGCCGCGCACCTCCTTCAACAGGGGACTGTCGAGCGAGAACAGGTCGCCTTGGCCGACGGGGAGGCTCATGCGTCTGGTGATCCCACCGCAACCCAATCGGTCGGCGAAAGCACGAAGATCAAGGGGGTATAGGGCCTCTCCCCGTCGTGGAAGCGCCGATCCGCAGCTAAAGTTCGTGCTTTCGGCGACCGATTGTCGACGCCCGGTGCTTCGTTCGTGCTTTCGCCGACCGTTCGCGGCGTGGCCGTGCAGCGCCGGCCAAGGCTTCTCGCAAACGATCGATTTTGAACCGCAACCATGTGAGACGCTTTAGCAGCCGGAGGAGGCGTATCAAAACACTTTCTCGATTGAGGGGAGCCGTGATAGGCGCGGGACATGAGTTTTGAGAACGGTTCATGCTGATCGGATACGCTAGGGTCTCGACGCCCGAACAGGATCTGACGCTCCAGCTTGACGCGCTGCGCGAGGCTGGCTGCGAGCGAACCTTCACCGACAAGGCGAGCGGCGCCAAGGCGAACCGCGCCGGCCTGGCCGAAGCCCTGTCTCACGCGCGAACCGGCGACGTGATCGTGGTATGGAAACTGGATCGCCTCGGCCGGACCATGAAGGGGCTGGTCGACCTCGCTGCCGAGCTGGCCGATCGTGGCGTCGGCTTCCGTTCGCTCACGGACGGGATCGACACCGCCGGCAACGCCGGCAAGCTCATCTTCCACATCATGGCTGCGATGGCCGAAATGGAGCGCGACCTTAATCGTGAGCGCACGACGGCCGCGCTGATCGTGGCACGGCGCGAGGGTCGAGTAGGCGGCCGAAAAACGGTGATGACACCCAAGCGGCTCGAAGCGGCCCGCAAGCTCCTGGCCGGGGGAATGACGGTGCGAGAGGTAGCGCCGGCGATCGGCGTCTCGGTCCCGACGCTCTACCGCCATTTCCCGGCCCCGATGCAGGACTCCATCACCGCGGAAGGGGATGGCACGGTTTAACGATGCACCCCAAGTTCGCAGCCCTTGCAGACAGCCTTCACCCCTCCTTCCAAAAGCTGACGGAGTGTACCCCTCATGCCGGTCGCATCCGGCTCCCGCTCGGCATTCCTCGCTGTGGCGTCTACCTCTTCAGCGAGGGGGACGATCATCTGTATGTCGGTCGAACCGATCGACTGCGAGACCGTCATCGCGAGCATTGGTCCGGTAAGTCGAACGATGCTCCGTTCGCCTTCAAGCTGGCGCGGCACGCGACCCACAACCTTCTGAAGGGCGGGCCGACCCGCAAGGCGCTGGAGGCTGACCCGGAGTTCGCGTCAGCCTTCGCGGCAGCGAAAGAGCGCGTGTCCAAGATGCAGTTCCGTTGGGTCGAAGAGGCCGATCCCAATCGGCAATGCCTGCTTGAGATCTACGCGACCGTCGTTCTCGACGCCCGCTACAATGACTTTATCAATCACTAGCCGCATCGCCGGATGGGATGCGCGATGCTTCGATCTCCACCGTCTGCAACCGTGCTACGGCAGCATCCAGCACGCTCCCATCGAACCTGTCCGGATGCCGGAGCGCAACAGCCTCGAAAGTCAGGTCGACCATTTGACGCTCAATAAGCATGAAGAAGCCCTCGGACGGTTTGGGACCGAGGACAAGATCCCTGATCGTTGCGAACTCTCCGACACGCGCGATCTTCTGTCGCGTCCGTCCCAAACGGGTCGTCTTCGCGCGCTCGATGGTAAGCGTGCCTTCGAGCGCATGGATGCTCTGCCATACATCATGCTCGAACGTGCCGGGCGCTTCCGATGGAAGGATGGCGTAGAGGCGCAAATCCGCTGCGCGAGCTACCGCCAACTCCCCTTTGCTGCGCGCATTAGCCGCAATCTGGCGGAGGCTTTTCGGATCGGCGCAGCTCTCGATCGTCTGCATGGCACGCGTAACGGCGATATCGATCATCGGTCATTTCCTGTTCGGGCAACGGGAAAGGGCAGGGGCCTTCCGGCTCCTGCCCCCATATCGATCAGTCCAGCTCGAAGTACTTGCGCAGCGACCGGAACGTCGTCTCCGTCACGGCATAGTGGCCGTAACCGCGCTCTGCATTTTCACCTTCCGACCAGTCGTCCCAAGTGAACAAGAAGGCGTGCTTGTCGCCGGTAACGGTGCGAGTCCGCTTCGTAACCCGCCCCTGGAAATGCCCGTAATTTTCGATCCCCGCCTCGTTCAGCAAATTGGCGGCAATCACCGGGCCGTGTTCGGCAATGACCTGAAGCCCCGCGACCGTCTGAGGGGAGCAGCCCTGCATAAACTCTTCCACTTGCTCGGGGGTCAGGTCCACAACCTCTTCGAACTCGAACCCATCTGCGTTCTGCGGCTGTGTCGAGGCCGTCGACGAGCTGAACAGGGTTGCGAGCAAATCCTGTCGCGTTGCGGGCTTGAGTTTGATAAGGTCGGTATCGTTGATGATGATCTGCATGGTAGCCTCCATAAGGTCAGTTTGACATTTGAGGCGGTGAACTGATTCTTCACCGCCTCAACACCGCTTTTGAGCGTTTCGCTTGACCCCGTCAAGCGATGATATGGCTGCGCCAAAGTTTTTTTGAGGGGGTCGGCGTGCGGTTTGGGGAGTGCTGACCTTCGGCGCGCTCCTTGAGGCGACCGGGCTTCCGCTCGGATCTGTTCGGCTACTGCGTCATCAAGACAACCGCTATCCCGGCTTCCCGACGCCCTACGTTCTGTGGCGGGATCATCGCCCTCGCTTCGAGGCATATCAAGAGACGCAAGGCTTCGGCGATGCTCCCGATCTACGCGCCCCGTGGTGGGCATCGTTCGTCGGATTGCCCGGCACCGACACACTTTTCGTCGGGCTGTACTCGGCCGAGCTGATCGGCCCGCTACCTGCGGACCGACAGCATCCGGTGACGGGCGGAATCGAACCTGCTGGGAGCTGCGATCTCTATAGATTGACCCCCTCGCCCGTGCTTCAGGAATATGCCGGCCGGCTGTGGATCGAATGGGGCAAGGGCTACCGGACATGGATACAACGCGGAGACCGGAAGCCTAAGCCGATCGTCGAGTTGCGTCGCACCTTCGGCGAGGATGCCTTTCCGGGTTTTGCGGCGCTGATCCTCAACCTATCCCAGATAGAATCTATGCCGGCGAGCTGGATGGCGGCGCTGAGCGCAACGCGCGGCATATACCTCCTGACGTGTCCCCGCACGCGCGAACAGTATGTCGGCATGGCATCCGGGGCAGGAGGGTTTCTCGCTCGTTGGCGGGAATACTGGACGACAGGTCACGGCGGTAACGTCGGCCTCAAGAGCCGCGATCCGAGCGACTATCAGGTCTCGATCCTGGAAACGGTCGGCAACAGCGCGACCGATGCCGACCTTCTCGCTCTTGAAGGGCGGTGGAAGGTCAAGCTGCAAAGCCGCGAAATGGGCCTGAACCGGAACTAGCGACGGCTTGGCGCGGCCGCGATGCGCCGAATGGTGCATCTATCCTGTTCCCTTTCCGTTCCGTCGCGCGTTACAAGGGCCGTGAAGGGAATCACCATGCTGCCATTGATGCAGCCGGTGCCGATCGCCGAGGTGCCGAAGGGGATTCTTCTACGCATCGTCGGCGCGGCCGGCGCCGGCTTTCCAAGCCCTGCCCAGGATTGGCAGGATGATGCTATAAGCCTGATCGAGCTGCTACGGCTCGATCGGGCGGCCAGCTTCGTGTTCCGGATCAGCGGCACCAGCATGATCGAGGCCGGAATCCACGATAACGACGTCGTCGTGGTCGATCGCGACACGCGCCCTGCAGAAGGACATATCGTGATCGCGATCGTCGATGGCGGGTTCGTCTGCCGCCAGCTCGTCCGGCGTCGCGGTGCCGCCTTCCTCGAAGCGCGCAATAGCCAGCAGTCCTATGAGCCGACCTCGGCCGACGGCGTGGAGATATGGGGCGTCGTTCGGACCGGCGTCCGCGATTATCGGCGCTAGGCGGTATGTCGTGGGCGATCGTCGACGTTTCGAACTTCTATGTCAGTGCGGAGCGACTGTTCGACCCGAGCCTGCGCGGCGTCCCCGTCATCGTCCTGTCGAACAACGACGGCTGCGCGGTAGCGCGGAGTGAGGAAGCGAAGGCGCTTCACGTCCGGATGGGCGAGCCGGTCTTTAAGATACGCGACCGGATCAAACGTCACGGCATCCAGCTCCGATCGAGCAATTATGAGTTGTATGCGGACCTCAATCGCCGCTTCAACGCCGTCATCGCCGACCATGCCGACATGGTGGAGATCTACTCGATCGACGAGAGCTTCTTCCGGTTGCCGACGCTCGCCAACGGCCTCGGCGATGTTGTGGCCGCGCACCTGGTCCGCGAGGACATCGCGCGATCGGTCGGCCTGCCTACCCGGATCGGGCTCGGCCCAACCCGCACCTTGTCGAAGGTCGCAAATGCCTTGGCGAAGGCGACCGAGAAGGTGTGGGGCGGCGTGGTCGATCTACACGACATCGAACTGCGCCGGCGATTGTTCGAGCAATGGCCGGTCGGAGAAGTGTGGGGCATCGGCGGGGCGCTCGAAGCACGTCTGCGACCCTTGGGGATCAAAACAACCGCCGACCTCGCTGCGATGCCGCCCGCAGTCGCGCGCGACGTGGGAACGGTGGTGCTGGAACGGCTCGTGCGCGAGCTGGGCGGCGTCGAATGCGACGACTTCAAGGTGGCTCCCGAACCGCTCAAGGCGACCGCAGTGACACGCCAGTTCGGCGAACCCGTTACCGAATTGCCCGAGCTGCGCGAAGCGATGGCGCGGCGCGCAGCGCGCGCGGCCGAGAAAATCCGGGCGCAAGGGCTGGCGGCAGCCCGTCTGATCGCGTTCGCGCATGGCTCGCGCTATTGTCCGAACCCACCATCGGCATCGCGAACGGCGCATCTCTCGCCCCCTACGAGCGATCCCCGCGTCATCGTCGGGATAGCGGGGAAGATGATGGAATCCATGTTCCAGCCGGGAGGCGTCTATACCAAATGCGGGGTGCTGCTGGAGGACCTGACGCCGGAAGGGCGGGGGCAGACGGACCTTTTTGCCGCGCCGGACCCGAAGGCACCCGCGCTGCTTGCCGCGATGGACGGCCTTAACGATCGGTTCGGACGAAACACTGTCATCCTCGCCGCGCAAGGATGCGGCGCGCGATCGTTCGATACCAAGCGATCGCAGAAGAGCCCGGCCTGGACGACCCGGCTTGGAGAGATACCCGTCGCCCGGTAGGTGTGCCACGTGGCACAGGGTGAGGCAGCTATCCGACCAGCTCGTCGCTCGGTGTCGCGACCTGCTCGATCATCGGGCCGTCATATGGACGCACCAAGGCAAGCGCCTCGTCGTGCGAACCGTCGAGCCACGTGGTGAAGTCGCGAGGATGAAGGATCGCCGGCATCGCCTTCGGATGCCACGGCGCGACGATCGCGTTGGGGGAGGTGGTGGCGAACGCATAGGCATTGCCGCGCTCAATCGGTCGCCACAGTCCGGCGAAGAACGCGATCGGCTCTTCGGGGATGGAGAACCACATCTGCATAGGCTTCCCGTCATCGCCCATGCCGCCTTGCGGATGCGGTTCGGCGAAGTGGGTGAACGGGACGAGGCAGCGGCGCTCGGCGCTGGCGAGTGAAGGCTTCCACATCGAGGACGCGAGATTGCGGGCGTTCGTCACATATTTGTCGAGCTTCACCGCCGGATCGCGCTTGCTCGGCACCTTGGTGGGGAAGCCCCATTCCATCGCGATCGGCTCCAGGGGGCGGTTGCCTTGTGCGGATCGCCGGACGACCAGGCCGTGCCGGGCAGTCTTCTTCCCCGTGGGGAAGATCTCGCGCGGCACCGGATAGGTTTCGTCTTCGGGGTAGGGCGGCTCGAAGCCGCACGCGCGCATAACGTCTGCCTGCTTGGCCGACAGTCGATACCTGTTGCACATAGCTATCCTTCCGTCGCGCCGGTCAGCGGCTGCGATCCTTGTCCCGTACAGGCGGCGCCGTACCCCGATCAGGGGCGCGGCCGATTTCGGCATCCAGTGCCGCGCCCGTCTTGATGCGGTCGGCGACGAGCTGGCGCGTCGATTCCCCGACGCTGCCGATCATACGGGCATTGTCCCCGCGATCATGCGCGGCTTTGATAGCAGCGTCGACGATCGCCTGGGCGGGCGCGAGCCGTGGATCGGCGTTGTTCTTCTCGGGCGTGTTCTTCAGGAACAGCTCGGCGAGCCGCGCCTGCCCCGGCGAATGGCCCGGAGGCAAAACGGGCCGCTCCAGTGACCGGACCGCGCGCTGGAGCTGCGTCGGCTGCTGGGCATTGATCTGCACGCCGAGCGCCGCGCCGATCTCCCGCACCCGTTCCAGCGGCGTCTGCTGCTGGGTGATGACGGCATCGACCTGCCGGATGCCGAGATAGGTGAGCAAGTGCGATTGATAGATCGGTCCCTTGGCGTGCCGGACATAGGCGAGTTCGGTACGCGCGTTCGCGATCGTCGCGGTCGGCGCGCCTTCCTTTATCAACCCGCGCAGCCGATCGGCCGCCTCTTGGCGGGCGACCGGGAGATAACGTTCCAGTTCGTCGCGGGCCTTGGTGAGCGTCACCCTGTAACGCTGGCCTTCGGGCGGCGCGCGCTGGGGGAGCATGGCGATGCCGGCGGGGCCGATACGCGCTTCCGGCGCGAGGTCGCGCCGGATCGCTGCGGCGGCGAGAACCGCGGCCATGCCGCGATGATCGCCGGAAACGAAGCCGTGGCGGGACGCCTCCATCCAGGCGGTCTTGTCGATCGAGGCTATCCGGATCGGGTGGCCGGCATCGCGCGCGAGCTGCGCGGCATGATGCCGCATCGTGCGGCCATTGCCTTCGCGGAAGGGATGGATGGCGTTGATCTCGTTGATATGGTTGCCGAGACGATCGAAAAACTCGTCTCGAGGAAGACCGCGAAAGGCGTTCTTCGTGGCCACGTCGGTGAACAGCTTGTCGAGTTCGCGCTCGATATAGGGGACATGGGCGAAGCTCGATCCGCCCTTGGCGATGTTGACGGTGCGGTCCTGACCCGCCCAATCATAGAGGTCTTGAAACAGGTGCTTGTGGAGGGCGCGGTAGCCGTCAGCCGTAGGCGCGAAGGGCAGGCGCACGGCCTCCGCGCCGCGCACCGCCGTGAAGCGTTGCTCGGCCTTGGTCAGGGCTGCGTCGTCGGTGATCCCCAGCCTGTTCCGGAGCGTATCGGTGCCGGGATAGGTGTAGGGATCGTTCGCCAATGGATCAGGCAGCGATCTGATTGGACCCCGGCTGGTAAAGGCCGTGCAGGATCGGCACCATCATCGATGGGGGCACGCCCTCGTCGAGCATCATGGCGAACATCGCATCGTCCTCGGCGTCGAGCGGCATATCCTCGATCGCGAGGTTCGCCTGTGACTCTGCGAAGTCCTCGCGCCACAGGGCAACCTGCTCGGGGGTGCCGCGCTCGAAGTCCATCGAGCGGATGCGCGCGCGCAGCGTATCAAGATCGATCGAGGCCATCACGTCATCCTTTCCGGGTTTACCATACGCCTCTCAACGCGATTTCTCAACAAATCACTGTGCCGGGCAACGCTCGGCACGTCGCGATCCGCGCTCCGGCAGGCGCGGATCGCGCGCGCCTAAGCTCTAGTATTCGCTCGCCAACATGATCGTCAGCACACGCTTGGTCCGGGTCTCGTCCCACGGTGCCTCGCTGCCGAACATCATGTCGTTATCGTAGCAATCCACCTTCCAGAACACGGTCTGCGCGATCGTCAGTTTGTCCTTCGGTCGATCCTGCGTCCACGTACCCGACGCGAGTCCGTAGATCGCGCCGAAATCATGCTCGTCATAAGGATCATTGTCGCCGTCGAATTTTGAGAACCGCGTGATCGCCGCCAGTGCGGCGAAGCGATCCGCGTCGGGGAGTGCCAGAAAGCCCGTCGTCACGTTCGCGATCGACGTGTGACCGGGATGGCTGCGGGCTGCGTCGTTCAGGCGACGGATGGCATCGATCTGTTCTGTGGTCGGCATGGATTGGTCCTCCTTCTGGCATGGGCCGCAAGGCCTCTCGGCCTCACGGCCCTGCCGTTCCGGCGAGGAACGGGATGGGGAGGGGGAACGAGAATCTTGGTGCTGGCGCGGGCGAGCCGCCTTAGCGTGGCCGGTGCTGTGCGCCGGGTGCCGCGCTCGGCGGATTACACGGGCGGCAAGATTGTCGTTCGGGAACGAAAGGGCAGCGCCCTTGGCGTTCCCCTCCGCGACGATCGTGGCGACGATCGGCGCCCCAAGACGCCGTGCGGCTCACCGCACGACTATCGATCGGGGCGGCCATGCGCGGAAGGATAGGTAATAATTGGACTGTGACGATGCACCGCGGCGATCGTCATCCGGGCGGGAGAACCTGACTGAGATGAGGGCCTTCATCAGTAACGCGGCATCGGTGAAGGCCCTCGGCGCGGCGCTAGATTTTCTGCTTTCGTTCTCGACTCGGCTGACTCATAGAATCGTCATGCCGATCATGGCCGAACATCGCTGGCTCTACCCGATCGACTGGCCCGAGCTGTCGAGGCTGATCCGGTTCGGCCGCGCCAAGGGGCGCTGCGAACATTGCCGGCGTCCGCATGGCCGGCACGTCGTCCATCTCGGTGACGGTCGATGGTGGGACGCCGATCGCCGGCAATGGCGTGATGGGCGAGGGCATCGGGTTCGCGCGCCTGGTCACGATGTCGCGACGTTCGTGCGCGTCACCCGGGTCTATACCGCGTGCGCGCATCTGAACCACGACCCGACCGACAACGGCCCGCGCAACCTGGCCGCGCTCTGCCAGCGATGCCACATGATCCACGATGCTGCCGAACATCGCCGACGTCGCTGGCTCAACGCCTATCGCCGTCGGGCGCTGGGTGATCTGTTGGCGCTTCTCGAGCGTCCGGCACCGATCTCACATTCTCCGTGAAGTCGCCACGGCGCCGCCCGGCCTTGGTCGGGCGGCGCCGTGCGGTTCCGCCAGGAACAGCACGGCGCGCCCGTCCTGCAGAAGGCAGGGCGGGCGCGCTGGCGACGGGGCCGCGCCGGGCGAGGCGGTCGAGGGGAAGGGGGCCGATCGCACCGGCCCCCCGGCGTTATGCCATTTCGTCGTCGGCCATGTCCTCGATGCTATCCCCGTCCAAATCGGCATCGATGCCCTCGGCATCGCGCTCGGGTTGATCGAACGCGCCGATCTTCATCGGGGCGGGAAGCCAGTGGGCGGGCAACCGCTCCGACACGTTGACGGCAAGGTCGGCCTTCTTCTTGATGGTCGCGCAATTCTCGGCGCTGGGCGCGCCCACCTCTGCACGCAACAGGTCGATCATCGCGGCGCGGCGCATCTTGTCGAACAGGCCGATGGGGGCGGACCAACGCGCCGCGATATCCACGCCGCTCGCCCGCGCGATCTGCTCGAAGTGATGATGACGTTGGCCGGGCGCACCGCCCGCGAACACCGTGCCGTCCACCATCATCGCGACAAGTCCGGCGAGCAACGCCATCTTGTCGTCTTGGCTCATGGCGCGGATCGCCTCGAACCGGTCCTCGCTCGGGATCGACGCGAAACGGGTCGCCATCGTCTCTTCGACAGGACGCACGTCGCTGGTCGCCATCAATTCGTCGGGCACGTCGGTCGCGACGGTCTTGGCCTGAACCTCAAGCGCCATCTGGAAGCTGTGCGCGCCGTGAAGCAACTGGCCCGCAAGGCTGTCCAGCATGATGTCGAGCGCCAGCGCCGGGTCGGCCGCGACCGCCTCCTGCACGATCTGCGTCTTGATGCGTGACAGGTCGGCGAACAGGCTGTTGCTGTAGAGCGGTGCCGGACCGTCATGGCTCGCCTTGGGCTTGGCCTCGGCCTTCGCCCGATAGAAGCTCTTGCCGAGCGAACCGTCATGGGAAACCCACAGCGCCACGCCCCCGACCGCCACCTGCTCGCGGTTGAAGGCGCGCAAACCTTCGGTGATCGCGTCGCGCTCGTCGGTGAGCGGCTCCAACGCCGCGCTGTCCTCGCCTTCGGTGTCGGCAATGGCCTCGATCTCGGCGTCGATGGCCGCGATACGGGTCGCCTCGTCCTCGGTCGGCTCGCGGGTGGCCGGGTACATGCTGCCTTTCATGTAGAGGTCGTATGGCCGGTCCAGTTGGCTGCGGACCTCGTGCCACCCGATCGCGCGATATTCGTCCGCGATGGCGTCCAGCTTTTCTTCGGCCAGTTCCTGCACAAGCTCGGGGCTATCGGCGTAACCGGCATCGCCTTGGCTGAACAGGTCGGGGGTGATCGTCCCGCCCTTGGCTTCATAGGCTTCCTGCCCGACGAACAGGAACGCGCCACTGGTAGTCGCGATCTTCTCGGTGGTGAGCATTCGGCGGATGGCATGGGCCTGTCCGTTCGCCGCCTTGCACACCTTGATCTGGCTGTCGTGGTCATCGGTGAGGGTGAGCGCGCGCGCCGCCTCTAGCGTCAACTGGTCCTTGGCGATCAGGTCGATCAGCGCCGGGGCGAGCGCGGAAAGACGGAGCATCTTGTAGACGAAGCTGACCGCCTGACCGAACCGGGCGGCGATGTCCTCGGCGTCCATGCCGGTGTCGCGGAGCGCAGCGAAAGACCGGATGCTGTCGGCGGGGTGCATGTCCTCGCGCTGGAAGTTCTCGGCGAACGACAGCTCGATGGCTTCCTCCTTGGTACGAACCTCGACGGGGAAGGTGTCGCTGTTCCTGACCCGCTTGCGCTTCACCAGTACTTTGAGGCCGCGATAGCGCCGCCCGCCTGCGAAGACCCACAGCAGGCCGTCTTCCTCATAGGCGACGAGGTTCTGCAACAGGCCGTGAGCGTCGATATCGTCGGCCATGCTCTCGATGGCGGACGGCTTCACGCGGCGCTGGTTGAGCGGGGAGAGACGAAGCTGCGACAGTTTGGCGTCGATGATAGCCATGATGAAAACTCCTGATCTGTGATGATTTCCGATGGTTGTGAGGGGTCAGCCTTCGAGGGCAGCGAGTTCGTCGAACTCGGCGGATGCGCGCGTCGCGCCATCGCCCGCGTAGGTCGCGCCGGTGCGTGGGTAGAAGAAAACCCGGTCGCCCTTGGCGTAGGGGATGCCGTCCGCGCTGGTCCCGTCGGTCCTCGCACGCTTCCAGTAGGGATCGCCCTTGTAGCGGGTGTAAGCCATTGTCCTTTCTCCTTCTTTCGAGGCGCAGCCGGTTGCCGCTGCAACCGGGTCTGCCTCTCCGGCGAGGAGCGGGATGGGGAGGGAGGAGGAAAATCGATGGCCTGGCGCGGGCAGGCCGCTTAGCGCGGCCGACGCCCCCAAGGGTGTCGGGTGCCGCGCTTGGCGGACCACACGGGGCTGTCTATTTTCCTTCGGGAACGAAAGGGCAGCAGCCCTTGGCGTTCCCCTTGGTAAGCGGGCCTCCGGGGGAGGGCCGCGCAGCTCTACGGATCGATGTCGCGCCCGTCGGCGCGGCCATAGGTGTGCCACGTGGCACACCTCACGCGAGGATCGTTACCCGTCAGGGACGAGACGCCGAAGGGCGGCTCGGTCGGCGTGCGCCAGCGCGCCGATAGAGCCGTGCCCGCAGGGTCGCGCCCGCCTGCTCGCGCCGCTGCCCGCAATGCCGTAAAAGTGGCGAATGGGTTTGGAGGGATACCGGGTGGCGAAACGGACCGACGGCGATCATGCCGGCTCGTGGGGCTTCTACTCGGATGCCCGTAACCGCTGGCTGGATCTCGTCTATATGACCGAACGGGAGGCGCCCGAGACGATGAAGGCCGTGGGAGCAAAGCCACGCACCCGGTAGGTCCGATGCTCGCCGGCCATTGTGCGCGATCGACGGTCGACCTACGAGGCTGGCATGTCGCTCCGGGTTGTCCCGCTTTTTCGGTTTGCCCGCGCCACGGCAATCGTCGTCCTGGCGGTGATGATGCTCGTGCGGCTCGGCCCGCTCTGCGAGACGATGGCGACAGCCGCGACACCTATGGCCGCCGCGGCGATGGATTGCGCGAACCCGCCAGGCCATGCGCCGACCAAGAAGATTCCGCCTTCCGCCTGTGCCATGCCGTGCGCGGCGATGCCCGGCGAGACGGTTGCGCACGTCGAACCGATGCTGTTCGTCCCGCTGTCCCCCTGGGCGGTCGCCCAGACCGGCCTGCTCGGACTTACCAGCGCACCGGCAACACCCCCTCCGCAGACCGTGTGACGTCGAACCAACCTCACACGAAATACACGGAGACTATCATGACCAAGTTCAAGCTCATCAGCGCCGCTTTCGCCCTCACGCTCTCGACCGGCGCATTCGCCGCGGTCGCGAATTGCTGCGCCGACATGGCGTGCTGCAAGGATGGCACTGATTGCTGCGATCATGGCGACAAGGCGAAGGGCGGCGATCACGACGGCCACGCCATGCCGAACATGAAGTAAGACGAAGGGACGGGGGCGGGCGACCGCCCCCGTTTTCGTGGCACCGACCTCTCGCGGGGACGCCACGTGCAGCGCGACACCGTTACTAGACTACGCCGACATATCCACTATGCTGGATAGATGGAAAGCGAATCGGCTATCTCGGCGCTGGGCGCACTCGCTCAGGGCACCCGCCTTGACGTCTTCCGGTTGCTGGTGCGGCACGAACCGGATGGCTTGGCCGCGGGCGATATCGCCCGTCAGCTCGACGTGCCGCAAAACACCATGTCGGCGCATCTCGGCATCCTCGCGCGCGCCGGCCTGGTCCGCTCCGAACGGCGCAGCCGCTCTATCATCTACCGTGCCGATCTGGATGGGCTGCGCGCTCTGACGCTGTTCCTCGTCAAGGATTGCTGCGCCGGCAATGCGGCGCTGTGCGCGCCACTCGTCGCCGAACTCACCCCCTGCTGCTGAAAGGACGTCCCGTGGCCGTCGATATCGTCATCTACCACAATCCCGAGTGCGGCACGTCGCGCAACACGCTGGCGATGATCCGCAATGCCGGCATCGAGCCGCATGTGGTCGAATATCTGAAAACCCCGCCGGCCCGCGCGCTGCTGGTCGAACTGATCGACCGCGCCGGCATGACACCCCGCGAGCTGCTGCGCGAAAAGGGCACGCCCTATGCGGAGCTGGGCCTGGCCGACACGTCGCTGTCCGACGAGGCGCTGGTCGACGCGATGATGGCGCATCCGATCCTCATCAACCGGCCGCTGGTCGTCTCGCCGCTCGGCGTGAAGCTGTGCCGGCCGTCCGAAGCCGTCCTCGACCTGCTGCCGAGCGACCAGCTCGGCGCGTTCGCGAAGGAAGACGGCGAACAGGTGGTGGACGCCTCGGGTCAGCGCGTCGCCTGATGCTCCTTGCCGTTCTGATCTTCGTCGCGACGATCACGCTCGTCATCTGGCAACCCAAGGGACTCGGGATCGGGTGGAGCGCGATGGGCGGGGCCGTCGTCGCGCTGCTTGCGGGCGTCGTCACGCTGTCCGACGTGCCGGTGGTATGGGGCATCGTCTGGAACGCGACCGCTGCGTTCGTCGCGATCATCGTCATCAGCCTGCTGCTCGATGAAGCCGGGTTCTTCGAATGGGCGGCGCTCCATGTTGCGCGCTGGGGCAGGGGGCATGGTCGCCGGCTGTTCGTCCTGATCGTGCTGCTCGGCGCGGCGGTGTCCGCGCTGTTCGCCAACGACGGCGCGGCGCTGATCCTGACGCCGATCGTCATCGCCATGCTGCGGGCGCTGGGCTTCAAGGACAAGGCGACGCTGGCGTTCGTCATGGCGGCCGGGTTCATCGCCGACACCGCCAGCCTGCCGCTGGTCGTCTCGAACCTCGTCAACATCGTGTCGGCCGACTTCTTCAAGATCGGGTTCGGCGACTATGCGGCCGTGATGGTGCCGGTCGATCTCGTGTCGATCGCGGCCACGCTGGGCGCGCTGTTGCTGTTCTTCCGGCGCGACATACCGGCGGACTATAACGTGGGGGCGCTGCGCGCGCCGAGTGACGCGATCCGCGATGCCGCGACGTTCCGCGCGGGCTGGATCGTTCTCGCGCTGTTGCTCGCCGGCTTCTTCCTGCTCGAACCGCTCGGCGTGCCGGTCAGCGCCGTGGCCGCAGCCGGCGCGATCCTGCTGCTGGTGATCGCGGGGCGGGGCCGTGTGATCCAGACCGGCAAGGTGCTGCGCGGCGCACCGTGGCAGGTCGTGATCTTCTCGCTCGGCATGTACCTGGTCGTCTACGGCCTGCGGAACGCCGGCCTGACCGATCATCTGGCGGCGCTGCTCGATCGCACGGCGCAAGGCGGCGTGTGGGGCGCGGCGCTGGGTACGGGCATCATCGCGGCGGTCCTGTCGTCGGTGATGAACAACATGCCGACCGTGCTGGTGGGCGCGCTCTCGATCGACGCCACCCACGCGACGGGCGCGATCAAGGAAGCGATGATCTACGCCAATGTGATTGGCTGTGATCTCGGCCCCAAGCTGACGCCGATCGGGTCGCTCGCGACGCTGCTCTGGCTCCACGTCCTCGGGCAGAAGGGCGTTCGGATCGGATGGGGCTATTACTTTCGGGTCGGCGTCACGCTTACCGTGCCGGTGCTGCTCGTCACGCTCGCGGCGCTCGCGATCCGGATCAGCCTCGGGTGACGGGACTGACCATCACGGCGCTCGAACCCGACGAGCTGGCCGGGCTGGCATGGTTCCTCGATGCCGCCAGCCTGCCGAGCGCGGATCTCGCCGATCCCGGCCGCCTGTTCTTCCGGTTCGAGGCCGATAGCCTCGTCGGTTATGGCGGCCTGGAGGGGGAGGGGGCCGACCGCCTGCTCCGCTCGATCGTCATCCTCGCCGATCGTCGCGGGCATGGCCTGGGCCGGGCGCTGGTCGCCACCCTCGAACAACAGGCGCACACCCTCGGGGTGCGGCGCCTGCATCTGCTCACGACCACGGCCGCGCCATTCTTTCGGGCGCTCGGCTATGCCGACGCCGATCGCGGCGCCGCTCCCCCGGCCGTCGCCGCATCGCGCGAATTTACCGCGCTATGCCCGGCGTCGGCCGCCTATCTCGTGAAGGCCCTTTGATGCCGCTCCGCACGCTTGCCGATCCCGATGCCCTGCCGGCGCTCGATCCCGCCTATGCCATCCAGCGGCCGGCGCTGGGGCTTGGCCCGCTCGATCCCGCACCGCGTATCCTCCTGCTCTACGGCAGCTTACGCGAGCGATCCTTTTCCCGCCTGTGCGTCGAGGAAGCAGCGCGTCTGCTCCGCTTATTCGGGTGCGAGACGCGCATTTTCGATCCATCGACCCTGCCGCTGCCCGATCAACATGCCGGCGACGACCATCCGGCTGTTCACGAGCTGCGCGAGCTGTCTCTTTGGTCGGAAGGTCAGGTGTGGTGCAGCCCGGAACGTCATGGGCAGATCACCGGCATCATGAAGTTGCAGATCGACCATCTGCCGCTGTCGATGGGCGGGATGCGCCCGACGCAGGGGCGCACGCTCGCGGTCATGCAGGTGTCGGCCGGATCGCAGTCGTTCAACAGCGTCAACACGCTGCGCGTCCTGGGTCGCTGGATGCGGATGGTGACGATCCCGAACCAGTCGAGCGTCGCCAAGGCGTTCAACGAGTTCGATGACGCCGGGCGGATGAAGCCGTCGAGCTACTATGACCGGATCGTGGATGTGATGGAGGAGCTGGTCCGCTTCACCGTGCTGCTGCGCCCGCATACCGCCCAGCTCGTCGATCGCTATTCCGAGCGAAAAGAGGCCGGCGTCCCGTTCGATGCGGGCAAGGACCTGTCTGCGATTGCGATCGACAAAGCCGGGAACGTCACGACGGGACGGACGTGATGGCTTCCATAACCCGGCAATCCGCGATCTTGCCGCCTTCACAGGACCGTGTTGCCTCGCTGAGCGCATCGCGAAGCGCGACAAGGCGCGTGATCCGGTCTTCCACGCTGGCAAGGTGACGGCGAGCGATTGCGCCCGCCTCATGGCAGTCCTGATCCGGGTCTGCCGACAAGGCGATCAGTGATCGGATCTCATCGACAGAGAAGCCAAGCTCGCGGGCATGGCGAATGAAGCCGAGTTGGCGAACCTGGCCTTCGCCATAGGTTCGCCGACCACCCGACGTGCGCGCCGCCTCGGGCATCAGGCCGATGTCTTCATAGAACCGGATCGTGTTGACCTTGGTCCCCGTCCGTTTCGCCAGATCGCCGATCATCAACACGCCATCGTCCTCAAGATTACGCTTGCTCCTACAGTGACTGTAGATCGTAGGAGCCGCCTATGAGTGCAAGTGAATCCTCCTGCTGCGGCTGCACGGGCGACGCGACGCGAGCGGAACGCGATCCGGCGTATCGGCGCGCGCTCTGGATCGTCGTCCTGCTCAACCTCGGTTTCGGCCTGATCGAGGTCGTCGGCGGTTTTCTTGCCGACAGTCAGGCGCTGAAGGCCGACGCGCTCGACTTCATCGGCGACGGGACCATTTCGCTGCTGGGCCTCGTCGCGCTCGGCTGGACCGCTCGGGCCCGGGCCAGGATCGCGCTTGCGCAGGGGCTGTTCCTCGGCGCGCTGGGCGTCGGTGTGATCGGCTTCGCGATCTGGCGGGCAACCAACGCCGTTGCCCCCGAAGCGGAGTTGATGGGCGGCGTGGGTGTCGTTGCGCTGATCGTCAACGTAAGCGCGGCCCTTATGCTCGCGCGTTTCCGTGATGGCGACGCCAATGTCCGCGCGATCTGGCTGTTCAGCCGCAACGATGCGCTTGCCAATATCGCGGTGATCGTCGCGGCCGGTCTGGTAGCATGGACGGGCCACGCATGGCCCGACCTGCTCGTGGCCGGCGCCATCGCACTGCTATTTCTCCATTCCGCCTATGAGATCGTCCGCGGCGCGCGGCACGAGCTTCGGCCCGCGGCATAGGCAACCCTCCATGACATCCCGCCCTTCTTTGCTGGCTCGCCAACTGCCGTGCTTCCTGATCGCGGCAGCCGCTGTCTCGCCAGGCGTTGCTCGAGCCCAGGCACAACCACAGCCTGTCGCCGGAACGACAGGCCCGGTTCTGACGCTGGAACGGACGCTGGCACTCGCCGACGCCGCGGCGCCATCGGTCGAAGCCGCACAAGCCGGCGTCCGCGCTACGGGAGCGGCGCGAGACGTGGCCGGCCTGCGCCCGAACCCGACGCTCAATGGCGGCCTCGAATATTTCGGTGGTTCGGGCGCATATCGCGGGCTGCGCAGCGCGGAGGCCACGGTCGGCCTAGCGCTGCCGATCGAGCTGGGCGGCAAGCGATCCGCCCGGATCGGGGTCGCCGATGCGCAAGGTGCACAGGCGCGGCTCGCCCTCGTCATCGCCGCGGCCGATATCCGGCTGGCCGTAACGCAAGCCTATATCGAGGCTGTCGCGGCCGAGCGCCGCATCACGACCGCGCGCGAGCAGGCCGTGATCGCCGCAGAGGCTGCACGCGCCGCTGGCATCCGGGTCCGCGCCGGCAGGGCTTCGCCGATCGAGGAGCAGCGCGCGGACGTGCTGCGCATCAATGCCGACGCGGCGGTCGAACGCGCGCAACGCACGATGGACGTCGCGCGCGGCAATCTTGCGCGGCGTATCGGGCAACCCGTGACCGGCCCGCTCGATCTCGCATGGTTCGACCGTATTCAGGGCTACGGGCCATCCATGCCGGCGAAGCCGGGCGGGACGCTGGCGTTGTCCGCAGCGCGCGCCGAGGTGTCGACCGCCGATGCGCAAGTACGGCTTGCGCGCTCGCAGCGTATCCCCGACGTAACCATCAATGCCGGCGCACGCCGGCTCGATGCGTCCAACGATATGGCCGCGGTCGTCGGCGTGTCGGTGCCGCTGCCCCTGTTCAACAATGGCAGGGCCTCCCTGGCTCAAGCCCGTGCGCAGCGGGATCAGGCGGACGCGATGCGGCGCGCGGCCGAACTCGACGCGGGGCAATCGATCGCGAGCGCGGAAGCGGAAGTGGCTAATGCCGCGACGACGGCCAGAACGGCGAGCGGTCCCGTCCTCGCAGCGGCGATGGAATCGGCACGCATTGCCCGCATCGGTTATCGGGAGGGGAAGTTCGGTCAGCTCGACCTTCTGGATGCCGAGCGCACCCTTTCCGAAACCCGGGGAGCCGCGATCGATGCGCTGGCCGCCTATCATGATGCACAGGCACGGCTCGAACGGCTGACGACGGCCGCGCCCGAACAGACGAAGGACCAGGAATGACGACGATCGCCGCGCGGGCTGTGCTGTCCGCCCTCCTTCCTCTGACGCTGCTCGCCTGTGGTGGGAGCGGGGAGAAGAAGGCCGATGACATGGCCGGCATGGAGGGAATGGAAAAGGGCGAGGCCGGGAAGCCGGCCGACAAGGATGCTGTAACCCTTTCCGCCCGACAGATTGCCGACGCCGGCATTGAAATCGGCCGCCCCACGGTGGGCGGCATCGCGGGTACGATCGAGCTGCCGGCGCTGGTCCAGGGCGATCCGCAGGGCGTGCAGGTCGTGTCCGCGACGATCGGGGGTCGCGTGGTCGCGCTCAACCGCAACCTCGGTCAGGCCGTTGGGCGTGGCGACACACTCGCGGTGATCGAAAGCCGCGAAGCCGCCTCGCTGAACGCAGAGATAGAGGCCGCCCGCGCCCGCGCCGCGCTCGCCCAATCGAATCTGCGCCGGGAACAAAGCCTGTTCGCGGAGCGCGTCTCGGCCGAACAGGATCTGATCGCCGCCCGGACCGCGGCCACGGAAGCCAACATCGCGCTGCGGCTCGCACAGCAACAGCTATCGGCCACGGGCGGCAGGGCCGGCGCGCTCAATCGCGTCGCGATCCGTTCGCCGATCGCCGGACAGGTCATCGCCCGTCCCGCGACATTGGGTCAAACCGTCGCGGCCGATGGCGAGTTGTACCGCGTCGCCAATCTTTCACGCATCACCATCGCCGCATCGCTGGCACCGGCCGACGCTAGCCGGGTAAAACCCGGCGCGCGCGTCGAGGTGACGGCAGCGGGACGCCGGCAGGAAGGCCGGGTGACGTTCGTCTCGCCGGTCCTCGACGAGACGACCCGGCTGGTTCAGGTGCTCGCCACCCTCGACAATGCCGGCGCAACCTGGCGGGTGGGCGAGCCTGTCACCGCCTCCATCATGCTGCCCTCGACCGGGGATCGCAGCATCGCCGTGCCGTCCACGGCGGTGCAGTCGGTCGAGAACAAGACGGTCGTGTTCGTTCGCGCCGCGTCGGGTTTCAAGGCGGTGCCGGTGACGACGGGACGTCGTGATGGCGATCAGGTCATCATCACCACCGGCCTGACGGGCAGCGAGCGCGTCGCGACGACCAACAGCTTCACGCTCAAGGCCGAACTCGGCAAGGGCGGCGGAATGGACATGGATTGATCCGATGATCGGTCGCCTTGTCACCTTCGCGGTCGAGCGCCGCTGGCTCGTCCTGCTCGTTACCGGGATCGCGGCGCTGCTCGGCGCGCTGGCGCTCCAGCGCCTCCCGATCGACGCCGTCCCCGACATCACCAACAACCAGGTCCAAGTGAACGTGATGGCGCCCTCGCTGTCGCCCGATCAGATCGAGCGGCAGGTGTCCTTCACCATCGAAACCTCGCTCGCCGGCATCCCCGGCCTCGAATATACCCGGTCACTCAACCGGAATGGCTTCGCCCAGATCACGGCAGTCTTTTCCGACGCGACCGATATCTATTTCGCGCGCCAGCAAGTCGCCGAACGCCTCCGCTCTGCGGAAGAACGTCTGCCCCAGGGTGTGATGCCGGAAATGGGGCCGATCGCGACCGGCCTCGGCGACATCTTCATGTGGACGGTCGAGCTGCGCGAGCTGGACAAGGTGCGGCACCGCGACGGCGAGCCGGGACTGCAACGCGACGGCAGCTATATCACGCCCGAGGGCGACCACCTCGTCAGCGAAGCGGACAAGGCGACCTATCTCCACACGGTCCAAGAATGGATCGTCGCGCCGCAGCTCCGAGGCACTGCGGGTGTGGCCGGGGTCGACTCGCTGGGCGGCTACGATCGCCAGTATCTTGTCGTCCCCGACCTGCAACGGCTCGCCGGGCTTCGTCTGACGATCCAGGATCTCGCAACGGCGCTCGAGCGCAATAACACCAGCATCGGTGCCGGCACCGTCAACAGCAACGGCGCCGGTCTCTTCGTGCGCTCGGATGCCCGGGTGCGCACCGCCAACGAGCTGGCGCGCACGGTGGTGGCAACCCGCGAAGGTGTCCCGATCACGCTCGATCAAGTTGCGACGGTCAAGGCAGGGCAGGGCATCCGCACCGGCTCCGCGTCCGAAAACGGCCATGAGGTCGTCGTCGGCACGGCCGTCATGCGGATCGGCGAGAACAGCCGCATCGTTGCAACCGCTGTCTCCGATCGGCTCAAGACGATCGGCCGCTCACTTCCTACCGATATCGTGGTCAAGCCGGTCCTGGATCGCACCAACCTCGTCAACTCGACGATCGCGACCGTGGGCCGCAACCTGGCGGAAGGCGCGGTGCTGGTCATCGTCGTCCTGTTCCTGCTGCTTGGTAACTTTCGCGCAGCGCTGATTGCCGCCTTGGTCATCCCGATCACCATGCTGCTGACCAGCGCCGGGATGCTGCGTGCCGGCGTGTCGGCCAACCTCATGAGCCTCGGCGCGCTCGACTTTGGCCTGATCGTCGACGGCGCCGTCATCATTGTCGAGAACGCGCTGCGGCGGCTTGCCGAACGGCAACACGACTTGGGCAAGCGATTGCCGCTACAGGATCGGCTCGCGATCGTGGCGGCGTCCGCGCGCGAGATGATCCGCCCCTCGGTCTATGGGCAGGCGATCATCATCCTCGTCTATGCCCCGCTGCTCACCTTCTCGGGCGTGGAAGGCAAGATGTTCGAGCCGATGGCGCTGACGGTCATCATCGCGCTCGTGTTCGCCTTCATTCTGTCGCTGACGTTCGTGCCGGCCGCGATCGCGGCCTGGATCGGCGGGCGCGTCGACGAGAAGGAAAGCCGGATCATCGCGACGCTCAAGCGCCGCTACGAACCCGGCCTCGATGCCGCGATGCGCCGGCCCAGCGTGACGATCGGTGCGGCAGCCGTCGCGGTGATCGCGGCGGTTCTCGCTTTCTCGACGCTCGGCCAGGAGTTTTTGCCCCAGCTCGACGAAGGCAACATCCTCGTCCAGGCATGGCGCCCTGCCGGCACGTCGGTCGAGCAAAGCCAGCACATGCAATTCGCGGTGGAGAAGATGATCGCGCGCGAGCCCGAAGTCCGCTTCGCCTTCTCGCGCACCGGCACGTCGGAGATCGCATCCGATCCGATGCCAGCCAATGCGACAGACACGTTCGTGATCCTCAAGCCCCGCGACGAATGGCCCGACCCGAGCCTCGCCAAGGCCGAGCTGGTCGAGCGCATCGAAAAGAAGCTCTCGACCATCCCCGGCAATGGCTATGAGATTACCCAACCGATCCAGATGCGCTTCAACGAGCTGATCGCCGGCGTGCGCGGTGACATCGCCGTCAAGGTGTTCGGTGACGACTTCGGGCAGATGAATGCGACGGCGGCCCAGGTCGCGACGGTGCTGCGCAAGGTGCGCGGAGCGGCCGACGTACAGGTCGAGCAGACCGAAGGTCTGCCGTTGCTCGATATCCGCCCCAACCGCGATGCTATGGCGCGCGTCGGTGTCACTGCCGGCGATGTGCAGGATACGGTCGCCGCCACGATCGGGGGACGCGAAGCAGGCATGATCTTCGAGGGCGATCGACGCTTCCCGGTCGTGATCCGTCTCGCCGAGACGTCCCGCGCCGATCTTCAGGCGATCGGACAAATTCCGGTGCCGACTGCCGGCGGTTCCTACGTGCCGCTGGCGAGTGTGGCGGACATCGGGGTCGGCGATGGCCCGAACCAGATCAGTCGGGAGAACGGCAAGCGGCGCGTCGTCGTTCAGGCGAATGTCCGCGGGCGCGACGTCGCCGGCGTGGTCGCGGATGCACAGGCCGCGATCGACGCGCAGGTGAGTTTGCCTGCCGGCACCTATCTCCAATGGGGCGGGCAGTTCGAGAACTTGGCCGCGGCGCGGGATCGGCTGACGATCGTCGTGCCGATCTGCTTTGCCGTCATCATGCTGCTTCTCTACGGGGCACTCGGAAGCGTCCGCGACGCGGCGCTGGTGTTCACCGGCGTTCCGTTGGCCTTAGTGGGTGGCATTCTGGCGCTGGTGCTGCGGGGGATGCCGTTCTCGATCTCGGCCGCGGTCGGGTTCATCGCGCTGTCCGGCGTCGCCGTACTGAACGGGCTGGTGATGGTCAGCTCGATCCAGGAGCTGATGCGACAAGGCATGGAGCGCGCGCGCGCTGCGCGAGAAGGCGCGCTGACGCGCTTCCGTCCGGTCGCCATGACGGCGCTGGTCGCCTCGCTCGGGTTCGTACCGATGGCGCTTGGTCACGGTGCTGGCGCGGAAGTGCAAAAGCCGCTCGCGACCGTCGTCATCGGTGGGCTGATCTCGGCGACGCTGCTCACGCTCTTCGTGCTGCCGACGCTCTACGCACGGTTCGGCATGCGGGTTCGGGTGCAACCGTCGACAGCGCCAAGGCCGCAAGAGGAATAGCGCCGCTCGCCCGCCTGGCGGGGGAGCGGCGCGCGATTTTCAGCGCTGGTCCTGGCGGAAGCTGCCGCGTCCGCCACGAAATGCCCCGACGACGGTGCCCTGATCCCAATGGCCCGACAGGATACCGCGCCGGGTGACGCTGCCGATCGGCTTGCGGCGCGCGGCGAGTAGCCGCGCGCGGCGGGTGTCGCGGTCGACCGGCTCTCCGGTCAGAAAGTGGGTGGCGGTCCGCAGCGCGATCATGTCGGCGCAAGGATAGCCACGATCGGGGCATCGTCGATAGGTGCGACGTCGCGCAGCTCCACCATCGCGATCTTCTCGACGCGTTCCGCGCCGACCGGATCGAGATAGACATAGGTGTGATCGGCGAAAACCGGGCTGCACAAGCGCCAGACGACGCCCTTGCGCCCGACGCGGCGATCGGCGCGGCCATCATAGGAGGCGAACGAACCGACGATGCGGACACGCTGTCCGACGCGAAGCCAGTTGGCCGCGCCGCGAATGACGGCGGTCTTTTCGTCGTCGGTCAACGCCGGTCGGCCGATGCCGAACGTCGCGTTAGGATCGCGCGCGATCCGCGCCAGCTTCTCCTCGACCGGCTCGAGCTTCCAGTCCGAGATCGGCCCCGGCTTCGCCTTGTGCATGTGCGTCGTCGGCTTGCCGCCGAATAGATCGTGCTGCACGCCGACGAGGCGACGGTTGAACATCGCCTCATGATAAGCGCGCCGCCATAATGCTTCGGGTGTCGGCGGTTTGCGGGGCGCGCCGTCGCGCATCAGCGCGACCAGCTCGTCAAACGTCGTCTCGTCTACCGTCGCAAAGTTCGGGTCGTAGACCAGTCGCCCTGCGATGCCCCGGCCCTCGCCGGGGCCGGGGTCGTTGGGCTGGGTCACGCGGCCTCCTCCATGTCGGGAGCGGTCTCGATCGCCATCCGGCTCAACAGCCAATCGGCCGCGGCCTGTGCCTGCGTTGCGGCGGTGAAGATGCAACGCTTGTCGTTACGCAGCGCCGACAACCAATTCACCAGATAGGCGGCATGGTCCTCGCGATCGTGGAGCTTGATACCGATCGCACCGCTGACGAACGCGGCCCCTAGCTCGGCGACCAGTTCCTCGCGGGCATAGTCTTCGCGCTTCGTGGAAATGAGGGTGGGGCGGGCGAGCCGATCGACGTGGCCTGTCGCATGGCAAAACTCGTGCGCGAGGGTCGAGTAATAATCATCGTTCGTATGGAAGTCGGTATATTCGGGCATGACGACGTGATCGCTGCTCGGCTGATAATAGGGCTGCGCGCCATGATGCTTGAGGGTGACGGGCACGCGAGCAAAGAGCGCGTCCAGCTCGGCATCCCGCTCGTCGGGATTGATGGCGGTGATGATCGGTGCGGGGGCCGGATACTTCGCCTCGATGCCGTCGATCTGCTCGGCGTTGAAGACGGTGTAGCGCTTGAGGAATGCGACCTGCCGTTTGCCGTCGTCACCTCGCTCGCCGCCCTGATCGTCTTTCCCGTCGTGAACCTCGATCTTGTTGGCATAAACGACCGTCGAGCCCTTCTCACCCTTGCGGACGCAACCGCCGAGCGCGAGGGCCTGTTTGAAGGTCAGCCAATGCGGCGAGCTATAGCCCTTGGTCATCGCTGCGACCCACAGGGACAGAACGTTGATGCCGCGATAGGGGACGCCGGTCGAGCGCAGCGCGATATTGGGCGCGGTGCTGCCGTTCCAAGATTTCGACCAAGGCCGGGTGCCAGCCTCGATCATGACAATCATCTGATCGGTGATTTCCTGATAGATGTCGGCGCGGTTGTCGGTGATCCGTACCATGATTTTTCCTTTCCTTTGAGGCAGAGCCGGTCGCAACAGCAACCGGCTCTGCCTTTCCGGCGAGGAATTGGATGGGGAGGGAGGGCGAGAATCTGACCACTGGCGCGGGCGAGCCGCCCAAGCGCGGCCGGCGCCTACAGGGCGTCGGGTGCCGCGCTTGGCGGATTACACGGGTGATCTGATTGTCGTTCGGGAACGAAAGGGCAGCCGCCCTTGGCGTTCCCCCGCGCTGGCGGCCCTCCGGGGGAGGGCTGCCGCGCCGAAGGGTGCACGCCGCGCCTCCGCGTCCAAGGGTGTGCCACGTGGCACACCGCGCGTGTTTCCAGGGTATACCGTGAGTGGACACACCACACTGAACAGTCTTTCCGTCTAATCAGGGTCCTTTACATAGAGATTGAACACTCCGTGCAAGCGGTCTAGAACCTGACTGAACAGATAGGGCTCCAATGACACTTTTTGGTTACGCGCGCGTATCGACCTCCGAGCAGGATCTTGGGATACAGGAAACCGCGCTGCGTGCCGCTGGCTGCCAGACCATCCGATCGGAGAAAAAATCAGGCAGCGAGCGCGGCGCACGAACCGAATTGCAAGTCCTGCTCGACTTCCTTCGCAAAGGCGACACTTTGGTGGTGACCCGCATTGACCGGCTCGCCCGGTCGATGAAAGATCTGCAGGATCTTGTGCACGAGCTGAAGGGCAGGGGGATTGCTCTCAAGGCGACGGAGCAACCGATCGATACAAGCACAGCAGCGGGAAAAGCATTTCTCGATATGCTCGGCGTGTTTGCCGAGTTCGAGACAAACCTCCGACGCGAACGCCAACTTGAAGGTATCGAGGCAGCAAAGGCCCGGGGCGTCTACAAAGGCGGTAAGCCGCGTATTGATCCCGACGCGGTGCGTAAGTTGATCGCCGACGGTATAAAGCCCGCACATATCGCTCGCCAACTCGGCATCTCCCGAGGCACCGTCTACAAGTTCGTCCCCCGGGTGGATATGGTAACAACTTCCGGGACGTAGGACCGCATTTCCGCTTTCGTGGGTGGAAAGCGGAAGGGCCGCTTTCGGCGGTACCTGACGCGAAGCCGTCGTTCGTTCATGCGTCGCCGGTCGGCAGCTACGGGCGCAATGTCAGCCGTCGCGGCGCAGTCGAGGAAAAGCGCCAGTATTCGCGGAGCGTAAACCGCGCTTCAACCCGTTCGGTCCGCGCAGGCGCGATCGGAGGCGCCGTTGCGCGACATTCGTTGCAGCGCATGGCCAGACGCGCCCTAGGCCATTGAAGCCACTGCACTAAGACCTACCTGGCAGGCCATGAAGGGCAAGAATAACGCGGGCGGGGAGTCGTCAACCTATCAGGATCGGATCATCCTGTTCATCGACTTCCTCGGCTTTAGTGAGATCGTCGGCAGGACGGCGGCAGACGATGTGGCACTGCGGAGGCTTGTGAAAGCCATGGACCGCCTAGGCGAGATCGGCGACGACACCTTCCTCAAGTCGCAGCGGGTGACGCAGTTCTCGGACTCGATCGTCGCCTCCTACAAGGTGACAGAACCCTCGGCAGTGTTCCACTTGCTCAACCAGATCGCGCTCTGCGTGGTCGACTTGACGCACATGGGCTACCTCGTGCGGGGCGGCGTGACGGCCGGCAAGCTGCACCATACCGCGAGACACGTCGTCGGGCCCGCGATGATCGACGCCTACCTCCTTGAGTCCAAGGTCGCGCAGGTCCCCCGGATCGTAATCGATGAAGGCCTGCTGGCGATCGCGCGCGAGTACCGCGACGAGATGCACACTGAGGACGACGAGCAGGAGTATGCCTCGCACTTCATGACCCTCGACCGGGACGGCAGGCACTACTTCGACTACGTCTCATTCCAGTCGGTGGTCGTGGTCACGGGCGGCGAGCCCGACATGTACCCGGAATACCTCGACCGCGTGGGCCAGCACATTCGCGACGGGTTTGCGCATACGGCACTCGAGGTCCGCTCCAAGTACGTGTGGCTGCACCGGCAATACCTCGCCGCCATCGAGCAGGTCGAGTCGCTGCCGGAGGGGCACCCGTTCCGGGTCAATGAGGTCGAGATGGCCCAGGCGATCGTGGCGCTGCCGAAGATGACGGAACGCGCAGAGGAGGTCCGGGCGGAGGCGGTGGCGGCTGGCCTAAAGGTGACAGAGCTGTTTTAGCCCGCGACCCTTTCGGTTGCCGAGCATAGGATTGCGGTGGATGCACGAACCCGCTGCGCGGGAGGGGTGCTCGCGGCACGGTTGAGGTGAACGGGCGAGCGTCGCGGGTGGGTTGAGCGCTGCGGGAGGCGGGCAGAGCATCAGGGCTCCACGAGAAGGAGCCCTGCCGTGAATACTCTCGCCCCTGTTGTTACCGTCAGCCCGCTGCGCCAGCGTCTCATTGACGAGATGGAGATACGGCGGTTCGGCCGAGATACCCAGCGCAACTACCTTCGCGACGTCGGCCGGTTCGCGACGTGGCTGGGGCGGTCGCCCGACACAGCGACGGCGGAAGATCTGCGGCGATTCCAAGTTGAGCAGCGCGACCTAGGTGTGACGGCGCCGACCATGAACAGCATCGTGGCGGCACTGCGCTTCTTCTTCACGCACGCGCTCGACCGTCCCGACCTGGCGCGCAAGCTGGTCCGTACGCGGCACGAGCGCAAGCTGCCGGTGGTGTTGAGCCAGGACGAGGTGGCGCGCTTGCTCGACGCGACCACCTGCCTCAAGCACCAAGCGGCGCTCTCGGTCGCCTATGGTGCTGGTCTTCGCGCGGCCGAAGTCGCGGCGCTCAAGGTGCGTGACGTTGACAGCGAGCGCATGCTGCTCAGGGTCGAGCGCGGCAAAGGCGGCCGCTATCGCAACGCCATGCTCCCATCGGCCCTGTTGGCGCTGCTGCGCGAGTGGTGGAAGGTTGGACGACAAGAGGGCGTGCTGCACGTCGACGGCTGGCTGTTCCCCGGCCAACACTATCTCAAGCCGCTCAGCACGCGGCAGCTGCACCGCATCGTCGTCGATGCGAGCGTGGCGGCGGGCATTGGCAAGCGGGTCGGGCCGCACACCCTGCGGCATTGCTTCGCCACCCACCTGCTTGAGGACGGGATTGACGTCCGCATCATTCAGGCGCTGCTCGGCCACGCCAAGCTGGATACCACTGCCTTCTACACTAAGGTCGCAACCCGGACGTTGCGCAACGTGACCAGCCCGTTCGACCGGCTGGGAGTGACCGCCATGGAGGGGAGATCGTCGAGCGGCTGAGCCCGCATGCGCGTCTCCTTCGAGGTTGCCGACATCTTCCGTGCCGCGGGTCCTGCATACCGCACGGCCCGTGCCGGGCACTTGAGCCTGGACCAGCTCAAGGTGATGACGGCCGTTGAGACCTGCCGCACCGCCGTCATGGGCGGTCATGTCGAGGCCTGCACCGACTGCGGCCACTGGCGGGTCGCTTATAACAGCTGTCGCAATCGGCACTGCCCACGGTGCCAGGGGGCGGCCGCGCGCACCTGGCTCGCCGAGCGCGAGGCCGACCTGCTGCCGGTCGGCTACTTCCACGTGGTCTTCACGCTCCCGGCCGAGGTCGCCGACATCGCCTTCCAGAACAAGGCTGCGATCTACGGCCTGCTGTTCCAGGCGGCATCCGAGACGATGACGATCATTGCTGCTGACCCCAAGCATCTGGGCGCCCGCATCGGCATCACCGCGGTGCTTCACACTTGGGGCTCGGCGATGACCCACCATCCGCATATCCACATGATCGTCCCGGGCGGCGGATTGTCACCTGACGGCAGCCGCTGGGTGTCGTCGCGGCCGGCGTTCCTGCTGCCGGTACGCGTGCTGGGCAAGCTGTTCCGCCACCTGTTCCTGACCAGGTTGACGGCGCTGCACGAGGCCGGGCGGCTCGCGTTCTACGGCAGCATGGCGCACCTCTCCGACCGGCGCGCGTTCCTGCGCTATCTGTCGCCGGTTCGGAAGAAGCGCTGGGTCGTCTACGCCAAGCCCCCGTTCGCCGGGCCGGAGACGGTGCTAGCCTATCTGTCGCGCTACACCCACCGCGTCGCCATTTCGAACAGCCGGCTTCTGCGCTTTGACGAGACCGGCGTCACCTTCCGCTACAAGGACTATCGCCGCGGCGGTGCCGACCGGCAGCAGGTCATGACACTCGCCGCCGACGAGTTCATCCGCCGCTTCCTTCTCCACGTCCTCCCAAAGGGCTTCCACCGCATTCGTCACTACGGCCTGCTCGCCGGTGCATCTCGTAAGGCCCATCTGGATCACGTCCGCCAGCTACTCGGGGTGGCGCTCCCGGCCGCGGCCGATACGCCAACCGAACCGGACGAGATTCGGCCACCATGCCCGTGCTGTGGTGGGCGCATGGTCGTCGTCGAGACCTTTGAACGTCAGCGCCAGCCCCGCGCACCACCGGCGCGTGAACTACTATCCGGGACGCAGGCGTCGTGACCCGGCACGGCACGGCCGCGCCATATCCCGCAGCACCGATGCTTGCGGAGCTGATGTCACATGCCCCGATCGCCGTCCGACGCCAACCATATCGAGTAGAGCCGGGTTACCTTGGCTGGCGAAACCATCACGTCGACCCGAATTCCGACGGTCCGCATCCAAATCCGTGCCCGCATCCGCTATGTCGCTGGTCACCGCAGCAGGTCGGAAACTGAAAACCCCATAGCGCATCGCCTGTGGCCCGCGGGTTCGGGCCTCCAAGACTTTCGTACGCCTGCCGGCATCCGAAACTCTTCAGGAAAGCCGCCTATCCGATTTCGGCCAGCGATCGCTGGTAAGCGGCCGCTCAGTCATGCGGCGGGGAAGTGGGCTTGAACGCCTCCCGTTGGGGGATAACAGCTCGTCCGCATTTTCCGTATCCATTAACGTGAGAAGACGTTCGTTCAAATGGCAACCAAAGCGGTGTAAACGCTAAGGATATAAATAATCAAATGCCTCCTTTTGAGGCTTTTACATGTTTGAATACTGATACCCATACTTTGGCGGAACAATGTCTTTCAAGCCAAAGGTGAAGTAATACTTTCTCGCAGACCTCCACCCACGCTGAAAGCTCGGAATTCTAAAATCTGCCTTCTTCTCACCGCGCCAGTTGTTAGGATCGATCCAGGTTCCCATGATTAAATCTCGTTCGCTCGGCGTGAGACCCATAACACCGTACTTCGACTGCAATATTTTATCTCTCTTTCGAGTGACCCGTTTCATTGCGTTGACTAGCCATCCATCCAAGGAAGCGAGAGGCGTATCGTCATCGAGTAGCGCATAAAAGCTCATTAAGCCGCGCATTTTTTTAAGTTTTTTGCCATCGTACATCATGGCACTCAACTCAACCTCGCTAAGCCCGCCGTAGAGATAGTTTCGAATTTCGCTGATAAGACCGAGAACATCCCAATCATAGCCAGCAAATCTATCTACACGATGGGAGTTAAGCGATACAGTTTTTATGTAATATATAAGATATATATTCATTAAACGAGATATACGTCGTTTAATTCGCGCAATGGTGGCATCTGACAAAGTCAGCCCCTTTGGCATAAAACGATAGCCAAGATAATCGATAAAGGGAGTGGTGCGAATCTCTCCAGGCTTTTCTGCCAAAATGGCAATACCTGGCGATTTCTTGACATTAATCAATATTCCAGTGTCTTTACAATGCGCCTGGAAGCAGCCCTCAATCGTAACGGCGCTCTCGTAGCTCCCGCAAACCGCAGTGACATCATCGGCAAATCGAACAAACTTTCCCGGCATCTTTTCAAGTCGGACGTCAAGATTATGATTTGCCAAGTTTGCCAGCAGCAGGGATATCGAAGAACCCTGCGGCGTACCTCGACGTCGCGTACCAAACCTCCCCAACGCATATTCATTTCGTTGCGCGTGCTGATGAAACATAAACTCCCTGACAGCCGCCTTTTCAGCATCTGTCATAATAAGGAGGTTGCGATCATCCATAAGATTTCGCAGCAACGCACTGGGGATTGATTCAAAGTAGTTAGTAAAATCAACTTGAACGGAATATATTTTATCAGTTGATACAATGTATCCGCGGAGATCTAAAACCGCATCAAATATGTTTTTGTCAGGATGATACGCGAAGGAATGCGGAGAAAAGCGCTTCAGATTTCTTTCCCGGACCCTTCGCATTAGCACGTTTGCAAGCGCAGAATCCGGAATTGAAAACGCCATGATATCGCGCTTACCCCCTCCCGGCTTGTCAATTTGAAAGTGAACGGCCGGGCGAGGCTTATATTGCTGCAACTGAACCTTGTGCCAAATTACTTTGGACAGAAAATTGGCATTTCGTTTGCAATATTTTGGATCAAAATGTCGATCTGGGTATAAATTTGCCGCAGTCGCAGGCGCTAGAGCCACAACTCCTGTTCGCTTTTCGAAGCGCTCGCGATGTTCACGTGCGGTTTTTTCTTCGGCGACGGCTTTGGCGAAAAGGCGATTGCAGAGACTCTTTATTTCGCGTCTGATCGCGGTCCGCATTGGCCAAAGTATCCCAGTGATGTTTCGGTGGGAGCCGAGAAGAAAAATTTCCACCTCGGCATAAACCTCGGTGTTCTCAATTGTTTTGCATTCACAGAAGCTGGTCGTGCAAAATTCTCAAGGCATAGAGCGCCATCAGCGCCCTGTTATTTTGGCCCCCACCTCGGCTACTACGCCACTGTGCGTTTGGTAAGCCGCGACCCTAGGTCCTGTCAAACCCCTCTCTAAATCAAGCGCGAAGCGAGGCGTCGCTCGCCGTCCAAGCGCCCGAACATGGTCTACGGAAGTATCTCTTGGGTCGATGTTTATCGCATGATCGAACGTCCAAATTTGGACGTGTGGGCGGTCCTGCGAAGGTCTGTTTTGGGTTCTACCTTCGGTAGGTGTCGACCAAAGCCGGATGTTCAATGCGTCACTGCGAACGTCCACTTATGGCTACACTCTGATCGATGTATACGGAATTTATGGTTGCGCTTGCGGGAGAAATCGATGCCAAAGTGGTTGAAGGCGGTGTTCCGCTTCTTCGTCAGCGAACCGAAGGCTCGGCGGCCGGTTCCCCGGCCGACTGGCAATGCTCCGCGTCCGCGATCCTACCCGCTCATCTGTTTTAAGGAACACGTCGGAGAAGGTCGGCCAGAAATGCTTCACTGGAAGGCCAGCCACCCCTCCACGATACGCCGCTTCAAGGCGGAGGTGACGTGCTCGCACGGGCACGGCATCGCCCTTCGCGACCATACGATCGAAGCCGACGGCCGAGTCGTTCCCAGCATCGTGTGCAGGACGCCGGGCTGCGATTTCCACGAGATTGTCCGGCTCGAAGGCTGGCGAGCAGGCAGGATTCCCGCCGCGCTCTAGGCGGCGAGGCAGTTCAACTCGCTGCGGAGACGGTCCGGCTCGATCCGGGTACCCTTGTCGTCGAACGCGTAGAGAAGCGATATCCGCTCGCCGTTCCATTGGTAGCGGTAGTGGACCGCTTGGAGGGTCTGCTCCAGAATCGACCCGTTCAGCACGGAGATCGCCGTCGCGCTGGGGCGTTCGATCGGGTGGAATAGCACCCCGTCGACATCGTCCCCGATCGACTTGCCTAGGTCGCGTCCACGGTCCCGCACCTCCTCCGCGCCGAGGTCGCGCAGATCGACGAACCGGCCCGACAGCGGCGTCTTGAACATGCGCATGTCCAAGCCGATTGGGCCGTCCGAAGTGCAGGCGAGAAAGCGCTGACGCTTTGCCACGGAGATCGCCAGCGCGGTCTGCCGGTCGGCAGCGACCTCGAGGCACGGACGGTCGGCGTCAAAGAAGGTGCTGCCGTCCGGATGCCCGTAGGCGAAGGGGGCGAGATTCCAGTTCTGGAGGCGCGCCGACGTCTTCGGATCCTTGTTTTCCATACTGGCGATGCGAGCCTGTGACTGGAGGCGAGGGTTGGTCAGGTTCTCGATATCGACAAGGGCATCAATGCGGTCGTTGGCGACCAGCCCCTCGTACACCGACACCGGAGGGAAACGGGACGGGATGAGCCGGAAGGTTTCGCCATTCCACGGCACGACGGGTCCGATCTTAACCGCCACGCTGGGCATCCAGAAAGCGCTTCACCTTGTAGAGGCTGGTGACCTTGCCCTCGAGCATCACGTCGAGCGCGCTGGCCCCGTCGAAATACGTGTTCTTCTTGCGCACCCACTCCTCGCCGCGCTCGTCGACGGTGAAGAGGATCCGCAGCGATTTCCAGATGCCGAAGATATAGGAGAGCCGCTCCTGCGTGTCGGCGGGCAGGTTGCCGCCTTCCTTCTTCCATTTGAAGAAGGTCGAACGGCCAGGGGAACCTAGCAGCAGGATCTGCTCGTCGGTGGACAGGCCCCACCGCTCGGCCATTGCGAAGAAGGCCTCCAGCTCGGCCGGAATCCCCGTTCGCCCAACGGCCGCATGGGCGTCGGGGGCGCTAATCGCCATTTTAAATCACTCCTTGTCCAAATATGGACTTGACGCATAAATAGGTCCCAATACATACGTTGTCCAGATCGAGACTCTTCCGACACTTTAGTCCAGATGATCCGATCGTCAAGAGTCCCGGCGAGCTGGCCGGCATTGCACTGGAGCAAAAGACACAATGACCATCTTCGACCCAAGGCGCGATCGCGCCGCCGACGAGTTCCCCGTCAACGGCGAACTCATCAAATTCGACGACGCCATCATCAGGGTGCGCGAGGCGCTCAATGCCGCCGGGCTGACCCCGGCCAGCGAGCATCAGGCCGTCATGATCGAGAACGGACGCACCACCCATATGACAACGGACGCTAAGATCGTCCTTGCCGATCATCCTCATGGTCAGCTGCGTGCCGCCCTGTCCGACGAGGCCTACGCTTTCACCGTGAACGAGATCGGGCAGATCTGGCCCACGGATCAGATCGAGACGGACGAGTTCAACCGTATCTGGCCGGCCCCCGAGGGGCAGGACTGGGTTCTGGAGCGGAAGGACGAACCGGACGTGGTTCTCCGGCCGGGCAGCGCCATCGCGTTCGGCCCGAAGGGCGTCGAGCACGTCGTCTCGCGCAAGCATCACGGTGCCGACAAGCTGCTGGTGACGGTCATGACGCTCAGCGGCGTGTTCCCGGCCGAAGGCGGTCTGCGCGTCAAGAGCGATGAGACGATATCCTCCGTGCTGGAGAAGGCGGCGCGGAAGCTCGACCTTGCAGACACGTCGGGTTGGGTCGTCAGCGTCGCAGGCAACGACATCAACGCCTCGCTCACCTTCGGGCAGGCGGGCCTGACCGGTACCGTCGAACTCGACTGGATGCCGCGCGAAGGTGGCGGCGGCAATGCTTGAACTGATCTCGCGGGCGGCGTTCGAGGCGGACGTAAGCCGCCTCGACGTCGCTGCCGTGCGTCGCTGGGGTTGGGAGATCGTGTCGGCGCAGTACCCCGTCTTCGACGTAATCTTCCACCATCCGACCGCGGCGGCGCTGCGCCTGCGGCTGGAATGCGAGCAGTGGAACGAGATGCCGCCCAGCATCCAGCTCCTGCGTGCCGACGGCACGCAGGTGGATGCGGCGCCGCCGTGCCTGGGCGGCATCTTTCATCCGTACCCACATCCGGTAACCGGGCGTCTATTCGTGTGTATGCGTGGGGTGCGAGAATACCATACCCATGAAAGCCACCTTACCGAATTGTGGTCGAACTATCGCGGCACGTCGGGCAACGACCTCATCGGCATTGTCACCCAGATCTACCGGTCATGGAAGAAGGCAGTAGGATGACCGCGCTAAGCTGCACCACCGACACGCTCGCACGAACCATCGACATCCTGCGTGCGGGCGGCGCGCGTTCCGAGGAACGCGTCGTCCTCTGGCTGGGGCCTGTCTCCGCCATCCGCGAACCTATGCCGGTTACGGAGGTCTACGAGCCCGATCAGATCACCGACATCGACTACTTTAAATTGCCGCCTGCGAGCCTGCGCGCCCTGATGAACCATCTGCGCGGCGCACGTCTGAAGATACTTGCGCAGGTCCATAGCCATCCCGGTCGTGCATTCCATTCGGAGGCCGACGACGAATGGGCGATCGTCCGCCATGTCGGCGCGCTTTCGCTAGTGCTGCCGGAGTTCGCTCGCAGCACGACGTCGGCGAACTTCGCGGAGCAGGCCGCCAGCTATCGCCTTTCGGGCGAAAACCAATGGGTTCGCGTACCGACGGGCGGACCCGACGGGTGCATCGGAGTAGGGCGATGATCACCGCCAGGCAGGAGAATGCGCGGATGCTCGCGTCGGCGCTCGGCATCGACGAGGATGCCGCATCGGTCCGTCTGGAAGGCAGCATCTTGGTCACGGTGGAGGAGCGCGCTTCCTGCGCCGACTGGGCCGGGGAGATCTGCGATCTTCTCGATCGAACCATGGCCGTGACCCACGATCCGGCGGACGGCGTGAAGGTCGAACTCGTCGTCGGCGATGCTGCGCCGCGTTCGAACGCCAAGCGGGTGTACGCGAGGATTGACGCCTCGAAGGCGGTGATAGGCCTCGAGCCGTCCAAGACGGCGTCCTCCGAGCCGCACCCGCTCTTCGCGGCGATCGCGGCGTGTCCGGCGGCGGCGGCTGCTCTGTCTCTGGCGATCGGCGCTGAGGAACTTCCGAAGGTCAGCCTTCCGATCACCGTATCGTTCGACCAGCTCGGCATCCCGCGCGAGGCCCTGAACATGTCTATCGACTTTGACGGCGCGGTGCTGATCGGCGCGGGCGCCGTCGGTAACGCTTTCCTGCGGGCGCTGCGTCACGTCGACGCCCGGGGTACGCTGCCGATCGTCGATCCCAAGGCCGTCGGCGGAGGCAACCCGAACCGGTGCCTCTATTTCACCGAGGCGGACGTCGGGCGCCCCAAGGCGGAAGCCCTGGCCAACAACGCCGAATCTGATTTTCCGGAGGTCGCCCTCACCCATCACGATTGGGATTTCCATGAATATGTGAAGCAGAACGGGCCCCAGCGCACTGCGATCGTCACCGTCGACAGCCGCCGCGTGCGTCGCGCGATCCAGGCGGAGGTTCCCGGACGAGTGTTCGACGCCTCGACCACCGACATTCGGGCGGTCGTCGTCCATTCTCATCGCCAGCCAACAGAGGAGGCATGCCTGTCGTGCATCTATCGCCACGTTCTCGACGAGCATGCACGGGAAAGGGCCATCGCCGACGGGCTTGGAATCAGTCTGGACATGGTTAGGGAAAGTCTCATTTCCGTCGATGCGGCGGCACTGATCGCCGCCGCCAACGCGGGAATCCAGCCAGCGGCAATCGAGGGCATGGCCTATGACAGCCTATTCAAGCAGCTGTGTGCCGAGCAGGCGCTGAAGTCTGCGGAGGGCAAGCAGGTGCTCGCCCCCTTCGCCTTCGTCAGTGCTTTGGCCGGCGGCCTGCTGGTGGTCGAGATGCTGCGCGTCCAGGCCGCCGTGGCCGACACCAACTATTGGCAGGTCGATCCATGGGGTTCGCCCATCGGGAAGCTCCGCAGCAGTCGCCCCCGCACGGTGGATTGCGAATTCTGCTCGATCCCGCACTTCTTGGCCATCGCCGACCAGCTGTGGAGGGACATGCCGGACGCGGCGTGAGGAGTCGAGTCGTTGACTGCAGCTAACGTGCGAGACACCTCGACGTAGACATCGACGTGATTCAGGAACTTGCCGAGGAGATGGCGCCCGAAGACGGCTGCCTCAGCGTCATCGACAGCCTGGACGACGACGCGGAGTCCACCACCGCCTTCACTCGCCGCGGTCTCGACTACCTCGACGAACTCCTCGACCAGCGCCGCTCAGACTTCACGACAGAAAGCTGACCGGTCACGCGGCCCTCGGCGGATGGATACGCAGATCACGATGCTGCTCTTATACCCAAAGCTGGGGATGGCGATGTCAATCCCCGGCTTGCCGTCGGGCAGCGGTCGACCCTTGGCGAATTTGAGCGTCGAGCGCGCATCGATGTCCTTCTGCGCCGTCTTTGCGGGCTGATCGGGCCAGATTCCGGCGGCGCTCTTGCCCGCCTTGACGCTTCCTTCTCGGCTGCGGTGTTGCGCTGCTTGGGCGCTGCCGCTAGCGTAGCATCCACAATCTGTCCCCCCATGGGCAGGTATCCGCGCTCCCGCAGTTGAAGGTCGAAGGCGGCGAACAGCGTATCGATGGCACCGGCCCGGGTCAGCTTCTCGCGGAACATCCGGATCGTGTTCTGGTCAGGCGTGATCGCGCCCAGTTCGAAGCCTAGGAACCGCAACCAACTCAGCCGATCGCGGATCAGGAACTCCATGCGCGCGTCGCTGACAGTGTTCTGCGCCGCCAGAATCAGCACTTTGAACATTGCCACCGGATCTTAGGGTGGCCGGCCACCCTTCGCACCATTGCCGCAGGCTAGCGCCTTCTCCAGCGCCGGGCGGAATACTTCGGAGTTCACCACTCGGACCATTATCTCAAGCGGGTCGCCGCAATCCGACAGGCGCTTAGCTGATCCGATAACCCGAACAATCCCGCCTGACGCATCTGCCGCCAGGAGCAGTGAGGCATCTTCTGTCGAATAATGCCAGGGTTATTGGGGCTGCCCAGCTGTTCTCCGTTGGTCAGCGTATACACGAACTTGCCTCCGCATTACGGAGTGTCGGCGTGCTCGATCAGATCGATTACGTCTCCTATAATGCGGCGCATGCCACGGCGCGCCCACGAAGCGTCCCGGATCAGGATTGCTTCGTATACCGTCGCATGATCAACAACGCTGGCGGTACGCCCTTTTACACGATTAGTGAAGCGGATTGAGGTGCGTAGCGCAGTTTCTACGACATCACGAAACTGCACGTAAAACGGGTTGTTTGAAGCCTGCAATACGGCAACGTGAAACGCAATGTCGCTTTCAAGCACATCGTCCGAGCCGCATTCGGCCGCCTCCATGCGGGTGAGCCCGGCACGAATGCTCGCGTGCTGTTCGGCAGTGCCATGATGCGCGGCAAGCGCGGCAGCCTCTGGCTCTATCGCGATCCGAAGTTCGTTGAAGTGCTTTAGCAATTCGAGCGAGAACTTTCGCTCTAACAGCCAGCGCAGAACGTCAGTGTCGAACAGGTTCCAGCGCATCGTTGGCTGTACAACTGTCCCCTGCCTTGGTCGAGCGCTCACTAGCCCCTTGGCCGTCAGCATCTTGACCGCCTCGCGCGTGACTGAGCGGCTGACGCCGTGCTGTTTGGCGAGTTCCGCTTCGGTCAGGAACGGCTTATCCTCGTAAGCCCCGGTCACAATCGCGCGTCCTAGAGCCTCCAGTAATCCATAGGTTAGGTTCCGGCCGAGATCGGGGAAGACCGCGCTACCCGTCAGGTCATCCATCGCATGCCCAGTCACTCATCAAAACATGTTGGCCATCAATACACGTGAACGTACGGGTTCAAGACAGAAATGGGCATTCACCACCCGAACACTAAGTTGATTGCCGCGAGACATCCGAGTCCGTGGAACAAGCTTATATAGCGAACGTCGCTCCCGCAAAGGTGCACAAGCTGGCTCCCGCGCCAGGCTGAGTTGCGCTTGCAAACGGGGCCTACCGCGCGCATCAAAGCCACCAAGCTGCTAGATCGTGTGGCGCTATCGCCCGGCCACCTAATACGAAGGGGCCTGCCGAAGCGGGTGCGGTCCAAGCTGTCGGCCCATAATTGAAGGCGAACTGAAGTGTACCCCTGCGGCGCAGGCGTACAGTGTCGGGAAGATCGAGCGGCGCAATCCCAGCGCGACGGGCTGCGGCTTTCATCAAGGATCGGTTGAAGGGGCCGTCGCCCGTGCAGCCGACGTACCAGATGCGATCGTTTGAAACCACTGCCGCGCCGCCGTCGTCCTCATAACTAGCAACAGGTTTTAATGTGCTGTTTAGCAATTCGCGCCAACCTGTCGCTGCGCCTGAGATACCACCACCCAAGACAGGATAGCTGGTGCCCATGCGCAGTGTACCGACCTGAGACACCTGCACCGGCAACAGCTTTTGCAGCGGGCCAGGTGGCAGATTGTCGGGGACAGCGAAATCTTCAGTCTTGGCACCGCTACGCGGCCCTATGACGGCAGTACCACGAAACGCTGCAAGCCGCTGGACGAGGGACTCGCGGATCACGCGTACGGAGGGAATTACCACCAGTCGATAGCCGTCCAATCTGGCGTCAGGCCGTACAATATCGACGTTAAGTCCGAGCGCTCTTAGCCCGCCGTACCAGCCTTGCGCCTGCGCAAGGTGGTCCTGATCGGCGCCATTTGGCTGAATTGCGGTCATCCATACGGTCTCGTAATCGAACACCAGCGCGACGTCGCCGCGTGTTGTGGCGGGCAGGGGACCAAGCTTTGCGATTTCCTCGGCTACAAGTGCAGCCTCGCGTCCCCCTGGAGAGATCGTGCCGTTAGGTAGGTTGAGCCCGGCGTGCATCTGCTCGGGACCGACCAGCCCTTGACGCCAGCGGAAGTAGCTTACTGTCGCGGCACCATGGGCAAATGCCTCCCATGTCCATAGCCGCACCATGCCTGGAAACGGCATTGGGTTATAGCGCGCCCAATTCACTGGCCCGGGCTGCTGCTCCATGACCCAGAATGGCGCGGGGTTGATCGCGCGCATCATGTCGTGGTTCCAACCGGTGATATCGGGCGCACCAGTCCGATCCCATTGTGGCGTTTCGCGGCCGGCGGCGACACCGAGAGGGTAGCTGTCCCACGAGGAAAAATCGAGGGTGTCGCCGATTTGAAACTGGTCGAATTCGGTGAAATTGCCCATAAAATTAGTCGTTATCGCCCGCCCCGGAGATAACGGGCGGATCGCATCGACCTGCGCCTGATGAAACAGCAGGATCTGCTCGCTGGCGTAGCGTCGAAAATCAAGCAGCTTGTCGGGAGAAGGGTCGGTCGGCGTGGCGATTGGAAGGCCGACCTCCTCGAAGTCGGCAACCTGCTGTGACCAGACGACCGCACCCCAAGCAGCGTTCAGGCGCTCGACGCTGCCGTACTTCGCCTTTAGCCACGCCCGAAAGCCAGAAAGATCTAGTGGGCCGTAAGATAACGTGGTGTCATGACAGCCATATTCATTGTCGATCTGCCATCCGACGATTGAGGGATGCTTTCCGTAGCGCTGCGCGAGCGCCTGCGCGATGCGTGCGCTCTCTTGTCGGTAGCGCACACTGGAAAAGGTATAGTAGCGACGCGACCCTAACCCTTTGACCCGGCCATCCGGGCCGACCGGCAGTATTTCAGGCAGTTCATCGATCATCCATGCCGGTGGCGTGGCAGTGGGCGTTCCGAGGATGATGCCGAGCCCGGCTGTGCCAAGCGTCGCGACGACGCGGTCGAGCCAAGCCCAATTGTACTGACCGCGCCTTGGCTCCATTAGCGTCCAGGCAAATTCGGCGATGCGGACCCGACTAATCCCCCGCGCCGCCATGCTGGCGGCATCGGTCTGCCAGCGGCTTTCCGGCCACTGTTCTGGGTAGTAGCATACGCCGAGCCGTGGCGCGTCGGTAGCCGATGCAGAAGCGGCCCGCAGCGCAGTTGGCGACAGCGCGCCCGCCAAACTCGCCCCGGCCGATTTCAAAATCGTGCGGCGACTCACTGCGTCCATGTCAGATCCCTTTCGTCGGTGCGGATGAACGCGGCACGTCGCGCTCGTCCGCGCCCGTTTAGTACTTTACCGAAACGCCGAGAAAGAGTTCGGTCCCGATCGGATCATAGGTTCCGACGCCATATGTGCTTGGCATATCGCGATTGAAAACGTTGTTGGCACCGCCGTAGAATTGCATCTGCTTGGCGACGTCGACGCTGAACGAAAGATCGAAATAGTTCTGAGCGCCAATCTTTGGAGATGCGATTGTTGAAAGGGCCGGCGTTGATGAAGAGCCTTGCCGCAGTGGGATAAGGTAACGATCGCTCGTCACGGGTCCGATATAACGATGCCGCACACTCAAGCTAAAGTTCCCCACGTTCCACGTCAGTCGCGATGATCCGCGCACTATGGATTTCGGATCTCCGCAGGTCGGACCAAACGCGCCGACGCACTGATTGGTGACAGGCAGATCCTGCACCGGCTGAGACGTATAGGCGAGAAGGTAGGTGTAATTGCTCCGCAGATCGAGCGAGCTGGTCGATGCAAGACCAAACCCGGTGCTGAGTGGCAGACGATAGCTTAGCGCCAAGTCGATGCCGCGCGTTCGCAGTCCGCCTGTATTGGCATTTAGGAATTGTGCAGGGTTTGAATCGAGGATCTCGCCGGTGACGCTACTGCGCTGAATGGCCCGGCAATACGGGCTGCTCGCATTTTGAATGATGTAGTAGCAGAGGTTGAAAACGTTCTGCGGGCTACCGCCAAGTGTGGAGATTGCACCTTCGACCTTGATGTCGAAATAGTCGACGCTTGCGCTAAATCGCGGGATGAAAGTGGGACTAAAGACGAGACCAGCAGTATAGGTGTCCGCCTTTTCCGCTGCAAGATTCGGATTGCCGCCGCCTTGAGCATAGATGAATGCGGCAGGCTGCACTGACTGAGTGAAAACAGTGGCATTTGGCACGCCAGTCGCAATGCACAGCGCGCGCACGTTGGCAGTCTGCTGCGCAGTTGCCGCGCGGCTTGAACAAGGATCGATCAGGGTGGCGGTGATGCTGGTCAAGCCGCCGTACAGTTCGCCCACGCTTGGCGCGCGAATCGCGCGCTGGTACTGCCCGCGGAAGCTCAGACTACGGTTCACCCGCCAGTCGGCTCCGTAGAAATAGGTCCACACCGTGCCGATGCCGCTGAGGGAGTAGTTCGAACCACGGAAGCCCGCGTTGAGGACGAGCGAGTCGATGAACGGGGTGTTGTGAATGAGCGGGGCGCGGATTTCGCCGAACAACTCCTTCGCGGTAACGCTCCCGCTGGTCGCCTGGCCGGCGGTATAGCCCGCGACGTCGTTGGTGGCGAGGCCGGCGTCCGGAATGAACTGAGCGCTCGTCTTGCGCCACTCGACACCGAGCGAGAAGCCGAGCGGACCAGCCGGTAGCGGCACGACATTGCCGGTCACGCTTGCCTGCGCGACCTGAAGCGTTGCACGGGTATGCGCAACCGCGCTGACCGCGATCGAGGCCAGACAGGCGTCACTCAGATTTTGGCCGAATGCGTTGCAAAGCGGCGCGGCGCCCCCCACCGAGAGGAGATCTTGCTGAAGCTTGCTCTTCGACACGCCGTTAACGACGCGAATGTCCTCGGCGGCGTGCGAGTAGGTATAATATGCGTCGTATTTGAGATCGGTGAGTAAATGGTCGGAGACGTTTCCAATCGCGCCACGCACGCCGATCGCACCACGATACACGTCGCGATCGTTGATGCTCTGCCGGTTGCCGAGATCAGTGTAGCGGCGCCCGATACTTACTACGGCGAGTCCGTCGTTGGGCGTCGTCGTGAAGGGCGTGCTGCCTTGTACGATCGTGCGCGGCCCGGTTTCCGCCGCGTCGAGCAGCCGCAGCACCGTCTGGATCTGCGGGCTCAGGTATGGATTGTTGACGTTGATGAGCGTAGGCGCGTTGTAGTTGGCCGGCGCGATTTGGCCGGAGACCGTGTTGTGGCTATAATGACCCTCGGCATACAGCGTGGCGGCCTCTGAAAAATCGAAGTGACCGAACGCGTTCGCCATGTAGCGCCGTTGCGGCGATTGCAGGCTGTTTGGCGGAGTAAGATTGTAAGAATCTTGATTGCCGAGGTAATTGCGCGCGGTCGAACCGCTGTCGTCGAATGTAAAGCCGTTGGCACCGACGCCGGTCAGGCCGGCCGCACGGTACGCGGCGTCGAGCGTCGGGCTGCTTCCATAGGCTGGGACGCCAAAGACTCGGCTATTGGGCACATCCGCACTGCCGCTGAAGACGTAACCGATCATACCCCCGGCCTGATCGCAGCTCTGTCCGGCCCCCGGCGCCAGGGGGGTGCCCGGACGCGTCGCGCTACCTGAGCCCTTGGCGATGCAGCCCTCGCCGAGTGTGTAGCTGTAACGCGACCAATCATACTGATCGCGCAGATTGCCCTTGCGATCGAGATAGTTGATCGCAACGGCGATGTTGCCGCGCCCGCCCGCAAAATTCTTTCCGAGGGTAAGATCGAAATTGTAGGTCGGGGTCGCGGTGTGCGGTATCAAGTTGACCTGATAGCGTCCCTCAAGACCGTCAAAGTTTTGCTTGAGCACGAAGTTTACGACGCCGGTGATCGCGTCCGAACCATAAACGGCTGATGAGCCCCCGGTTACGACCTCAGTGCGTTCGATCAGCGCGGCGGGAATGGTGTTGATATCGGTGATCTGCGATGCATTGATGATCGCATAACGACGGCCGTTGACCAGCACGAGGTTCCGATTGGAGCCGAAACCACGCAGGTTGATGTCGGCGTAACCGCCGCCGGTACCGTTCACGGCATTGTTGAAGGCGCCAGCGCTCGCCACGACCTGCGGCAATTCAAGCAACGCCCGCTCGACGTTGACCTGACCCGAAAGCTTGATATCCTGTGCTGTAGACACGGCAACCGGTGTGGAGGCGTCGAAGCCTTTGCGAGCGATGCGAGAGCCGGTGACGACGATGTCCGCGGCTGACGCTGGTGCCTGCTCCCGCTCAGAGGATTGCTCCGAAGTTGTTGCCGTCTGCTGATCCGCTGTCTGACTCTGCGCCGCCGCTGGAGCGATGCCCCACGCAATCGCGATCAGGCTGGACGTCATGAAAAGTTTGCCGAAACCCATCTCTCTCCCTTTCGTGCGGCGCATGGCGCCTCTTATTGTCATCCCTATCCTCGGTACGACACAGTGCCGCTTCATTAAGCGTGCAGTTTGCATTCTATTCCATTGTGCCAGCGGTGGCAATAAACGTGCGTTTAATAATATAAACATGTTATTTGGCGCTTGACCTGCCATTTGGCGAGCCGCAGGTATAAAGGGCAACACGGGCACCATGCACGCAGCCCGGCGCCGCTGATGCGCAATGCAGGGAGAGAAGGCTGTGCGGGACCCAGATGCACTATCACGGCGCAAGGCGTTGCGCTTCGCTGCGGGGCTGCCGCTGATCTGGGCCGGCAGTCCACTGGTCGCCCTAGCGTCAAGTCGTAAAGTCCACGCGCGTGCTCCGTTCGACATGCCCGCAATCGCTGTTCCCGAATTTCCGGGGGCCCGTCGCTTCCCGATCACCGAGTTCGGCGCAGTACCGAACGACGTGGGGAGAACCACAGCCGCAATCACCCAAGCGATAACTGCTGCGCATATCGCGGGAGCAGGGATCGTTGTCGTTCCACCTGGCACCTGGCTAACTGGGGCGGTGCATCTCAAGAGCAACGTCAATCTTCACGTATCGCGTGGTGCGACGTTACTGTTTTCGGAAAAGCCTGAACATTATCTGCCGCCGGTGCAGACGAGCTGGGAAGGAGTCGAGTGCTTCAATTACTCTCCGCTTATTTACGCATTTAATTGCGACAACGTCGCAATAACGGGCGAGGGCCGGCTGCAAGCAAAACTCGATATTTGGCGAATCTGGTATGCTCGACCGAAGGCGCATCTCGATGCGCTCGTCGCGTTGTACCATATGGCAATGGGCAAGGTACCAGTAGCCGAACGTCAAATGACGGTCGGCGATGCGCATCTGCGGCCACACTTCATTCAGTTTAATCGTTGCCGCAACGTGCTCATCGAGGATGTAAGCATTCAGGACAGTCCGTTCTGGGTAATTCATCCGCTCCTGTGCCGTGATGTGGTGATCCGCCGGGTAAAGATTCAGGCACTTGGTCACAATAACGATGGAGTCGATCCTGAGATGAGCCAGAACGTGCTGATCGAAGCGTGTGTGTTCGACCAGGGTGACGACGCCGTCTCTGTCAAATCGGGCCGTGATCATGACGGCTGGCGCGTCAACGTGCCGTCACGAAACATCATCATGCGCGATTGCCGGGTTAAGAACGGACACCAGCTGATGGCGATCGGCAGCGAGATATCGGCGGGCATTGAAAATGTGTTCGTTCAGAACTGCCACTTCGACCATATCGATTCGCCAGGTCCGAGTTCCATCAACAATCTCCTGTTCGTTAAGACGAACGAGCGGCGCGGTGGCTATGTTCGCAACATTCATCTCGACGGCGTGAGCGCAACCAAAATTGCGGGCGGCCCGCTCGCGGTCGATACTGACGTACTGTATCAGTGGCGTGATCTAGTGCCGACTTACGAGCGCAGACTGACGCCGATCGAAGGATTGTTCGTCAGCAACGTTATCGTGCAGGAGGCGCAGTTCGTGTGTCAGATCAAAGGCGTGCCAGAGCTGCCAGTGCGTAATATTCGCCTGCACAACGTACATGTCGCGAAAATTGCGGAGAAGGCGACGCAACTGACCCACGTTGAAAATTTCTCCGAAACCTAAAGCATAGCCCTCTCCGTTGGTAAACGGCGACAGGAAGAGAGGGAGCGGGCCAAATGTATTTGTCTCAAGCGTATCCATCCGCGAGGGCCGCAGGGCCGGCCAGCTTTCTGCATGAAGTCTGAGCGGCGCTGGTCGAGGAGTTCGTCACGGTAGTTGAGACCGCGGCGAGTGAAGGCGGTGGTGGACTCAGCGTCGTCGTCCAGGCTGTCGATGACGCTGAGGCAGCCGTCTTCAGGCGTCATCTCCTCGGCAAATTCCTTAATCACGTCGATGTCTACGCCGAAGTGTCTCGCTGCAAAGCGAGCAGTGAACACCATTGACGGTACGGCCATCAGGCGGCATTCGCGCCTTGGATCTGAGGCGTCCAATTCCACGGCAGAGTGAAGGCAGTGCCATCCAGACGACGACCATCTCTCAGATTCACGAAAACCGTTCTCAAAACTAATTTTTTTTAGCTTCGTATTTAGACGGAGTTCCGAGAAGGAATCGGCCTGCTCATCAGGATGCCTAGCGGTCTAGCCTCCGCCCCGAATGTTGGTCACCATGATAGCGACCTCCACTTGGGTCAAAGCAACATCCGTCGTATAGATTTCCGCCTCTAGATCGATCGCTAAAGCCAAACATGCTCTATCTCCCAGCGAGAGGCCCAGAGGCCGGGTCGCAGGGCGCAGGTCACCAATCAGCATTGCCTGCGATTGCGATAAAGGCCGAACGTCGAGATGTAAGCCACCCAAGGCTTCTCTCACCTCATCCAGTGATAGACCGCGTTCACGCAGTTTCGATACAACCTCAGCATAGTTCGCAGCGCCGACGACTGATCGGGGCAGTATCGCTGTAACCTGATCAGCGCCCGGCTCATCGTTTAGCATGCAGAGCAAAGCCGATGCATCAAGTACGGTTTTGTTACTCATGCTCAGCCTCGGTACGCCGGTCGGTGATCAGTTCATCGGCCAGATTAACACCCTCTGGAATATGTCGTCGCAAGATTGCACGGGCCCGTTCAAGTGCCTTGGAAATTGATCGCACCCGCAACTCACCATTGTCGATATCGACCATAACGGTATCACCCGGCCCAATCCCAAGCTCACGACGCATCAAGGCTGGTATTACCAACTTTCCGCCTTCTACGATTTTGACCCGCTGCGATTCCAAGCACTCATCCTTACAACCCAACCCGAGAGGCGCATTGGTACCAGCTTCGAGCTCGGGTGTCATCCTTGCTACAGTACGATCCTCGGCATTTCGTCCTCAAGATAAGTTGCGACGTTCATAGTCTCATGTCTGGCTCGCAAGGAACCGCTCGGTTAGCTAGGCCACGCAGGATCGCTTGAAGATCTCTGTAGCTAGACGCGTAATGATCGGCTATTACAGGTATACCCAAAAGAGCGAGGTATGATGAGCGAGCAGCAAAAGCAAAGCGTAGTGCATGCAGCGCGAGTATATCTGCGTGTCAGCACCGAAGAGCAGGACCTCGCACGCCAGGATGCGATCGTTGCGGGAGCTCGATCCGCCGGCTTCTATGTAGCAGCGGTTTACCGCGAGAAAGCATCAGGTGCGCGGGCCGATCGACCCGAGCTGCTTCGCATGGTTGCCGATCTTCAATCTGGCGAAGTGGTCGTCGCGGAAAAGATCGATCGGATCAGTCGCTTGCCGCTTCCCGAGGCGGAGCTGCTGGTCGCTACGATCCGAGGGAAGGGGGCTCGGCTGGCGGTTCCGGGCATCGTCGATCTATCGGATCTCGTCGCAGAGAGTTCGGGCGTTGCGCGCATTGTACTTGAAGCTGTGCAGGACATGCTGCTGCGCGTAGCCTTGCAGACCGCCCGTGACGATTATGAAACCAGACGCGAGCGGCAGCGCGAAGGGATTGAAATCGCCAAGCGCGCGGGGCGCTATACTGGTCGCAAACCGGACCTCGCCCATCATCGCCGGATCATCGGTCTCCGCGACGCCGGCATGAGCATTGCGCGTACCGCTGAACTAGCTGGATGCAGCGTAGCGCAGGTCAAACGCGTGACGGCGTTGCATCGTGCAAAAACAGCTACTGGATCATTGGATATAGACCGTCGCTCAAAGACGAGTGTTGAGTAACGGCGATATCTCTGGACTACTTTTGATAATCAGTTGCAATACTATTGATAGGTATTCCTTTGAGAACATATCTCAATAAGGTTTCTTGTTTGAGGGACGGAACCCAACAGTCTAACGGGCCGTATTGTATCTAACACAGCTAACGACCAGGAACGATCATGCCATTCACCACCGTAGATGCTGCCGCTTGTGCCAAGTGCAAGTTCTTCGATGCAGAGGCTACCGCTGAACTGGGCCTGTGCCGCTACAACCCGCCGATCAGTCAGCCGAGCGGGGACGCTGCCGGTGTGTGGCCCAAGGTCGAGGCAAGCGACTGGTGTGGTCACTTCGAGACGGTTGCCGCCTGATCATCTCCCCCCAGGCCTAATTAACGCCAGACTTTGGAGGGGCTCTCTCAAAATCCTAGGTTGACGCCATCAGCGCATCGGCCTTTACTGCGACTCGTTCTCATCAAGGCGAGCGCATGTACGCATATATCGATAGGCCGGTTGCGGATCTGGACGCGTTCGAAGCAGGTATCCTATATGCGACCCGTAAATGGGTGCATGCGATAACACTTGCTCCCTCAGCGCAGTTCGAGATGCATGGTACAGCTGATCCATTTGACCTGGCGATGCAGGTTCTTCATCGAGGCTCAATTGGATCGTTGGTGATTAACCGGCCCTGTCATGCGCTGATCGGTGAATTTGAAGCAGTACTTTTGGGCCTATGGCGACAGCTTAGAAACGGTCTGTTCGAGCAGGCCAGGGCAACTGCGGTGATGATTGTCGCGCCAGTCCGGGTTGAGGCACTGCTCAAGGCGATGCGGCGAATCCTGTGATCGATCCTGGTGACTGCTGAGTACCGGGCAGATCACCCGGCGCAGTACGAAGCGGCCGCACGATCTACGTTGCAGCCAATCACAAGATAGGATCATGGCCAGTCAGGCTGGCTGTATAGTTCTCATCACCATATCGACGGGGGAGGTTTCCCCGAGGGTTGAACCGCGCCGGGTTTACCGGAGGCCATTGGATGTGAGTCACGCCGCCATATCGAGGATGTCCGCGGCAGCATAGAACTGGTCTTCGGCTTCGGCAGGCGGAATGTTGCCGATGGGTTCGAGCAGCCGGCGATGATTGAACCAGTCGACCCATTCGAGGGTGGCGTACTCGACTGCCTCGAAGGTGCGCCACGGTCCCCGCCGGTGGATCACCTCAGCCTTGTAGAGGCCATTGATGGTCTCGGCCAAAGCGTTGTCGTAGCTGTCGCCAACGCTGCCGACTGACGGCTCGATGCCGGCTTCTGCCAGGCGCTCGGTGTACTTAATGGATACGTACTGGGCGGATTCAACCGGTCGTCGCAACACCCTCGATATGAACGTCCGCAAGCAGTTGGTCGAGAGCTTCGGCGGGCGTCTTCCAGCCCAGCGTTTTGCGCGGCCGCGTGTTAACGGCGTTCGCGACGGCATCGAGCTCAGCGGAGGTGTGCCAGCTCAAGTCGGTGCCTTTCGGGAAGTACTGACGCAGCAGGCCATTGGTATTTTCGTTCGTGCCACGTTGCCACGGACTCTGCGGATCGCAGAAGTAGATCTCCAGCCCGGTATCGATGTGCAGCCTGGCATGCTGGGCCATTTCAGCGCCTTGATCCCAGGTGAGCGACTGGCGCAATATGTCAGGAAGCTTCATCAACGATTTCGCGATAGCCTCGCGTACCGCTTCGGCGCCGTGCCCCGCCAGGGGCGGCCCGTTCTTGATGGTCTCCCCCGGTCGATAGCCTTCCATGCGCGGAAGGTGCAGCAACATCGTAAAGCGTGTGGTGCGTTCGACGAGCGTCCCGATCGCCGAGCTGCCGAGCCCAAGGATGAGATCGCCTTCCCAATGCCCGGGCACGGCCCGGTCTGCGATCTCGGGAGGTCGCTCACTGATCATGATGGCTTCAGCGAGGAAGGACTTGCCGCGTCGACGAGCTCGCTCGCGAGGCAGGCGAAGGGCTCGGCCGGTGCGGAGACAGGCGGTCAGTTCCCGGCGCAATGCCCCGCGACCCTGGATATACAGGGACTGGTAGATCGCCTCGTGGCTGATACGCATCGTCGGATCCTCGGGAAAATCAAGCCGGAGCCGATGCGCGATCTGTTCGGGACTCCATGCCGACGACCAACGCCGGCTCTGGCGGTGAACAGCACGGCGCCCCTTCCATACCACGTCAGGACCGCTGAAGCCGACACCGGCGGGGTTGGCGACCTGTCCGGCGAGCCGCTCCTGCACATAGTCGCGCAGCGCCGTGTTCATCGCCAGCTTGCTCGGCTTTGGCCGCCGTGCCGCCCGGTCGGCATGCCATTGCGCGGTGCTCGCCCTGTAATCGAAGCTGCCGCTTCGGGTGGCGGCGTTGCGCTTTAACTCGCGCGAGATCGTGCTTGGCGACCGTCCAAGCTTGCGGGCGATGGCGTTGATCCCGGTGCCTTTGGCCACTTCGATCGCAATATCCTCGCGTTCGGGGAATGTCAGATAACGCCCAATCGACGGCTTCGCTGATGGCGATACATGAGTTGGTGGCATCCCTCCTGCTCCCCGAAACCAGCGGACGCCAACGGGCCCGGAAACGCCCGCATCCATCGCCGCATCTTCGGTCGATTTTCCACAAGAGATCGCTTGCCAGAAAGTGCAGACGTTCTCACGCTGCCACCCGGGCGGATGTCCGGGCGAACGCAGCTTGCTGCGCGTACACTGATCCGAAGCACGCTTGTGGGCCTTCATCGCAACCTCCTTCTTGTGGGTGTTGCGATGACCGGTTGAATCCGCCCTGGCTGCCGCGGTCGGAGTGGTGGACGAGACCGCCACCCCGCATCGGTCGTCGGTCATGCAGCGCCTGTTCGAGCGCGTCGAGGACGAAGCCGGCCTGCGCGCTCCGGCTGGCTCGCCAGCCGACGATCCGGCGGGCGTAGGTGTCGATGACGAACGCCATGTAGACGAACCCCGCCCAGGTCGCGACGTAGGTGAAGTCCGACACCCACAGCATGTTCGGTGCCGGGGCGCGGAACTGCCGGTTCACCCGGTCAAGCGGGCATGGCGCCCTCCTGTCGCTGACGGTGGTGCGCGCCGGCTTGCCGCGGATGACCCCCTGTAAACCCATCGCCCGCATCAGGCGAGCAACGGTGCAGCGGGCGACGTCGAACCCTTCGCGCCGCAGCTGCCGCCAGACCTTGCGGACGCCGTAGACGCGGAAGTTCTCCTCGAACACGCGGCGCACCTCCGGCCCGAGCGCCTCATCACGCCGAGCCCGAGCTGACCTTCTGGTCGGCTCAACCCTTTGGGCGACGTGCGCGTAATAAGTTGACGGGGCAATCGGCAGGACCCTGCTGATCGGCTCGACCCCGTAAACCTCCCGATGCACGTCGATGAAGGCGATCATCGCTTCAGTGGGCGGTCGAGCTCCGCCATCGCAAAATATGCCGACGCCTTGCGCAGGATCTCGTTGGCCTGGCGCAGCTCGCGGTTCTCGCGTTCAAGCGCCTTCATCCGGTCAGCGACATCGCTCGGCACGCCGGCGCGCATGCCGCTGTCGACTTCGGCCTTCTTCACCCACTCGTGCAGCGTGTGGCCCGCGCACCCGATCTTCGCCGCGATCGACACCACCGCCGCCCAGCGGGACGGATGATCCTTCTCGTGGGCCAGCACCATCCGCACCGCCCGGGCGCGTACCTCAGGCGAGAACTTGTTCGTCGTCTTGCTCGTCATAGCCCCTTCCTCTCAGGAGTTGGGGCCTCCGACAAACCCGGCGCGGTTCAAAGTAAAAACACGGGCGTTCGGTAGTTGAGGGATGATCCAGCCAGACGATGGGCCGGAGAGCATGGCAAGCACGGCGTTTCTGGTCGGTCTGTCCATGACGTAACGCGGTCATGCCGCACCTCGATTGCACGACACCGTTGTGGCGTGTGAGCTCTAGCGCCAGCAGTACCTTTCGTGCACGTCGCTGGTAATCCCCATCCATCCGGCCCACAGCTAGGTAACGGGGGCAGGGTGACGGGTAAACCATGAGCAGACTGGAATTTCTGGGGGTAGGCGGTGAGCTATCCGCGCTCATGCGCAAGCGTGATTGGGCTTCGTCGCCGGTCGGCGCCCCTGAGGAATGGCCCCAGTCCCTCCGAACCACGCTCAGCCTCATGCTCGACAACGGACACGGCATGTTCGTTGCCTGGGGGCCTGAGCTGACCTTTTTCTATAACGACGCTTATGCGCCTTTTCTGGGTGCCCGCCACCCGACTGCGCTCGGCCGTCCATTCGCAGAAGTGTGGGCCGAGCTTTGGCCGGACCTCCTACCGCTCGTCGACCGCACGCTTGCCGGTGAGACAGTATGGCAGGACGAACGCCACCTTGTCATGACCCGCAACGGCTATCCTGAAGACACCTGGTTCAGCTTTTCCTACAGTCCGGTCCGCGACGAACGGGGGCAGGTCAACGGCATGATCGGCGTCGTCAACGACATGACGGCCAAGGTCGTCGCCGAACGCCGCAACAAGGCAGAACGCGATCTGCTCGCCACCGTGTTCGACGCCACTGATACACTTATTCTCGTCTCCGACCTCGACTATAATATCCTTGCGATCAATCCGGCGAACGTAGCCGCGTTCCAGCAGGTCTACGGCGTTCGCGCTACCATCGGCGACAACATGCTGGATCTGCTCGCCGATCAGCCCGACTGCCAAGCGGAAGTTCAGAAAGGATGGGCACGCGGGCTATCAGGCGAGGAGGTGACTTTCGTTCAGGAGTTTGGCAACCCTGGTCTGGCCAGGACGTGGTTCGAGGTGACGTTCCGGCCCCTCTACGATGCCGCCGGGCAACGGGTCGGCGCCTACCAGTTCGTGACGGACATCACCGATCGACGTCGCAGCGAGGTGGCGCTTGCCGAGGCGCAGGACCAGCTGCGTCAAAGTCAAAAGCTGGAGGCGATCGGTCAGCTCACCGGCGGTGTGGCGCACGACTTTAACAATCTGCTGACCGTGATCCGGGGGTCAGTGGACCTTCTGCGTCGCGACAACCTGCCGGATGATAAACGGGCACGCTATATCGCCGCGATCGGCGACACCGCGGATCGCGCTGCGAAACTCACGAGTCAATTGCTCGCCTTTGCCCGCCGCCAGGCACTCAAGTCCGAGATGTTCGACGCCGGGCTATCGCTGGAAGAGGTCGCCGCGATGATCGGCACCATGACCGGATCGCGGATCACGCTCGACATGCGCCTGCCGCAGGAGCCGTTCTTCATCGTCGCGGACCGCAGCCAGTTCGACACCGCGATCGTCAACATGGGGATCAACGCTCGGGACGCGATGGGTGGGGAGGGCCGGCTGACCATCGCCACCGGCCCGGTATCCGGCATCCCGGCGATCCGCGGTCATGCAGCGGTCGCCGGCGACTTCATCGCGGTGACGATCACTGACACGGGCAGCGGCATTGTCCCCGGCGATGTTGATCGCATCTTCGAGCCGTTCTTCACGACCAAAAGCGTAGGTCAGGGGACGGGTCTGGGCCTCAGCCAGGTCATCGGTTTTGCCAAGCAGTCTGGCGGCGATATCCGCGTTGACAGCACACCGGGAGAGGGCACGACTTTCACCCTCTATCTTCCGCGCGCCTATCCGGATGGCAATGAGCCACAGGACGAGCAGACGGATGAAAACGCCGATGGCTCTGGCGTTTGCGTGCTGGTCGTCGAGGACAACGTGCAAGTCGGCGAGTTCGCCACCGCCGCACTCAAGGAACTGGGGTACGACACCGTCCTTGCTACGGATGGTCATGGCGCGCTGGCCCTCCTCGAAGAGGATTGCCAGCGTTTCCACGTCGTGTTCTCCGACGTGGTGATGCCGGGCATGGGCGGTATCGAACTCGGCGGTGAGGTCCGCCAGCGCTACCCTGACGTGCCCGTGATCCTGACCAGTGGCTACAGCCACGTTCTGGCGCAGAACGGGCAGCATGGCTTCGAACTGCTGCACAAGCCCTATTCGTTGGATCAGCTTTCTCGTGTGCTGCGCAAGGCGATAACCTGGCAGGTGAAGCGACGAGGTCTCACGGAAGCGTCACCCGAACAATAAGGTCCGGCTTATGCTGATGGCCGACGAGGGCACGCCTCAAATTTCGCCAAACTCCTGAGTTTCGGGCGTCGCGTATGTCGCCGCTTTTGCGACAAAGCATGGCTGTAATGAGGATCGCGCCAGCCATCATATCTACCGCACGAAGCACAACCGTCGCCGCTGGTGATATCAACGCCGACACGCTCTGCTAGGCGTGCCGGCTACATCGGGCGAGGGTATGCGAGCATCATGTCCGGCGTTACATGCCGACGCACACGCCAGGCATCGTCACCAGCCTCCTTGGCGACACCCCGGCTATGTCAATCGATCGTCATGCCTTGGGTCGGCACATCGGCAAGGGCACGAAGCTCTTGGACGGGGCAACCGTTACGTTCACCGCGGAACTGCACCGACTTCTCGTAGGTAGGCTTGCGAGCCCGGTTGACGCCTCCGATCGGTTGGTGGGCCGCAAGGCCGTGCCATGGGCTATACGCAACCGCCTGCTCCTGCTGCTCGCTGAGGCCACGCTCCCAGCCGAGCTGCGCAGGCGCCATGAGGCGAGCAACCGCAACGTACGGGCTCAACTTCTCGTCCCAGACGACCGAACTGTCCTCGACCGGCATCTTTTCCAGATCGGTGCAGAGCTGCACGCGCAGTTCCCAAACGCTGTCCTGCTCGATCAGCACCTGGCCCATGTCCTCGCGTAGCGCATCCGGACGGTTAGACGTGTCTACCTTGCTGCCGGCGAGTTCGGTGAGGTTGGGCGACACCGGCACGATCGACAGCTTGGCGATGTAGCCGCCATGGCGCAGCGGCACCTGCGTGTAGTAGGTCTCGCCGAGCGGATGGGTGTTGGGCGCGCCGCCCAGCGTCTGGATGGTTGGGCTTTGGATGCCGACCGTCTCCAGTGCCGCGTCGAGCGTCTGCATGGTCGCGGACAGGCCCTTCTTCAGGCCCTCGCCGACATTGGTCGTCTTGGCGAGCATCTTGAGGTTGGCGAGGAACGCCTTGGGCGTGGGCGACGCGAACGCCGGCCCATTGACCAGGATGAAGTCCTGCGTGGTGTCGCTCTCCGACCCCGGCAGACGGTCCCCTGCTACATCGAACAGCTTGAGGGCGAGGCCGCGGGGCACGCTGACGCTGTCGTCAAGAATATCGCCAGGCAGCGTTGAGAAGCGGAGCAGGGCGTCGTAGCTGCCGGGTGCCGAGAACAGGCCTTGGGCAAGGGCAGGCGCGATGCCGGACATGATCTCCAGCTTGCCCTTCACGATCGCATGACCTTTGGCATGCACGCCGCGCACGGCCGTACCATAATCCTTGGCGGTCGTTTCCTGGATCAGTCGGATTTGCTCGTTCAGACCCTGGATTGTCTCCGCCTCATCCTCGGCGCGCACTTCGACGCCGGGAGTAAAGGGCACGGGCGTGTGTTGAATGTCGTCAGGCATGGCAGAATCTCGCTTTGGAGTTGAGATTAGGGCAGCAGCGTCGGCTTTTCCGATCGGAAGAAGCCCTTCACTGTGTCAGGCGCGCAGTTCGTGCGCGATGCGCTGGGTTATCATCGTGTGCTCCTTGAACGTCGCCAGCGCGAGCGTTGCGAGGTGACGACCGTGCATCTCTGCCATGTCGCCGTCGGTCGAGTTGGCAAGGTAGGCGGTTGCCAGATCACGCAGAAACACGTGGTTCTCATACTGGGCGTCGATGTACGCGCGGTCGAACATGGCACCCGGCGCCGCCGAACGGATCTTGTCGAGTGTCGCCTGCGCTTTGGCGTCCATCGGCGGGGCGGTGTTGCCGAGCTGCTTCAGGACCGTCGTGACGGCGATCGCCTCGGTCAGTTCGAAGCCGGCAAACTCGCGCGCATCAGCTTTGCGCGCCCGATCGACCGCAATCTGGCTGGTAACCAGCGATAGCTGCGCGGGGCCGAACACTGCCATCTCGAATTGAGTATGCGTACGTGTGCCGGAGACGTCAGGCATCTGCATAGCGGCTGAATCCATGCCCATGCGACGCTGCTTCTGCGCCATCGTCATGGCCGGGACGGCAACGAGGGCAGCAGCGGCGCCTGTGAGGATCGTTCGGCGGTCGGTAATCATGTACATTCCTTCCATGGTGGACCGAAGCACATGCGCGCAAAGGTTAGCAGGATGACGGCTCGTTCATCCGACCGTTCCATGATTGGCGAAGATTTAGACGAGCAGCCTGTTAGTCTGGACGATCGGACACATCGCGGGTCAAGATGGAGAGTTCGGCAGCACTGGATCGGACGGTGCTGACATTCGGTACAACGACGGGAGGACAGCATAAGTCGCCTCGAACGCGCGCGAGAATGGCCGCGATCCGGCGTAGCCAACACTTTGGGCAATGGCCTCTATCGGCAGATCCGTGACCCTGAGCAGGCGCGCCGCCACCCGTAACCGAGTCTTCTGAACGAAATCGATCGGTCCTTGGCCGAACGTTCGTGAGAAATGATCGGAGAACGAAGCCCGGCTCATGCCAGCTAAACCTGCGAGGCTGGTTACGGTGTGGTCCGCACCAGGCTGCTCGACGATCGCGGCAATCGCGCGAGCGAGCCGAGGATGGTGGAGCGCATCAAGGACAGCGGAACCGTCCGCCTGCGACCAGTGCCGACGGAGCAACATAATAAGCGCCTGCTTCATCAGCGCCTGACACATCGCCTGGGTCCCCAGCCCGGCGTTGGTGGCCTCGTGGCGCATGGCATCGACGATCGCCGTCGGCACACCGCTTGCCGCCAGGTCATCGGCCACCGGCCAGCGCATCAGGTCGAACAAACCCAGCGCCGCCTGGTCTGGCGCCAACACTGCGGCGCACAGCAAGAGCGTGTCATCGGCACCATTACCGGCGGTGAACTCGACGAGCCCGTCTCCAATCAGTTCGCACTTGTCGGCTGCGGCGCCGGTAGAGGCGAACCGATCGGAATCGCCGATCCAATGCGGCTGCAAGGCGGGCACCACCAGGACGCTCGACGATGCGAACGACACCGGGGCCGCCCCTCCCGCCTGGATATGTCCCGAGCCGCGAAGCACGAAGTGCACGGTCAGCACCTTGAACACCGGGAAACTCATCCTCCAGCCGGATTGGATCCGACAAACGGAAAAGGCATGCGGTGCGACGTCGAGAGCGGTGAGCAGTCGATTGAGGGTCTGATCGGTTGGCATGATCCTCCAAGGTGTCACGGCATGTGTGGGCGATGTCAGCTCAACGCGTGAAGCGGCATCATTACACGCACCCGAAGTTTGATCGGCCTTCTGGTACAAGCAGTTCGCCGCCTACATCGTCAGACGGTTTTTCAGCTTGGTGTCGTCGTTGGCAAACCGGGCGAGGACAGCAGCCCGATCTCTGAGAGGAAGCTGGTGGACTTGCCCCCGACCCGTTCCGGATGCGTGATCGATCTCCGCTCGCGCAGCCTGGAGGCGCGACTTTCCAGATCGGGCGGTTGCGGTCGAGATTATAGCGCGGATGAAACGGCCGCCAGTCGAGGCAATATGTTCGGAGTTGGTGGACTGCCGACAGTCGGGTTCTAGGAACCCGAAGGGCAATAGCTGTTATTGCCCGGCTTTCTCACAAGAAATCGAGAAAGAGAACGTGCAAGATTTCTTAAAATCACTTCTCTCGGGAATTTGGGAGGGAGACTCTTTAATATAACCAGTATATGCTAAACGATAAAATTTATGAATGTGGAGTTATCGGCATGCGTCTGCGGCAACTTAGTTTTATCCTTTTTTCACCGATCAACAATTTTTCACATTCCTTTGTCTCAGAATGCGTTAGAAAGCTGCTTGAATACTTAGCGGGTCATTGTCGCGTGGTCCATCAAAACTAATATGCGAACCGCAAGATACCGATCACGCTACGCGGTTCGGAATAATAAGCAGATCCATATTCCAGCGTTGTCAGATATTTGGCGTTCGTCACGTTGCGGACGTTAAGGCTGGCGGTTAGATGATCGACAACGCGGATGCCCGCCAGCAGATCAAGTGTGGCATACTTTGCTTGTCGGATGGCAATGTCGTTGCCATCTGCATTGACGATCCCGCTCGGCGAACTGATCCGGCTCTGGTATCGAAATTGCGCGCCTAACTTCAGGTCGCGCCATTCGGGCACCTGATATGTCGCTGCAAGCTTGACGCTGTCGCGCGGGATGAAGGTCCGCGCTGGTTCGCCATTCTCGCCATTAATACTCGTATGCGTGAAGCCTCCGCTAAGTAGCCAACGGTTCGTTACGCGCCCCGAGACCTCAAACTCGACACCTTTCGCTGTCGTGTCCTGCCCGACGTAGTAGCTCGTACCAAGCGGCCCGTCGGTTCCGTTGAAAGTTCCAGCATAGGTGGCGAGCCCGTTCTGCCGCGAGCGGAACCAGGCGGCGGAGGCGTAGAGCCTGCCTTCCAGCCATTCCCCTTTCAACCCGGCCTCGATGCTCGTGCCCTTGGCAGGATCAAGCCGGCGATTGGTGATATCAACCGTGTTCTGCGGATTGAAGATGATCGTATAGCTAGCATAAGCCGAGATATGCCCCGTAAGGTCGTAGATCAGGCCCGCGTAAGGACTGACCTTACTGTTGCTGCGTGCCTGATCCACGCCGTATGAGTCACCAGTCGTATCCAGCCAAATTGCTGAGACGCCCACGACACCTTTCAGTCGATCGGTCAGGTTAAGGTGGACAGCGCCATAGGCGCGGGTGAGATGGTCATGAATACGCTGCTGCACTGTGAACTCGGGGTAGTCCGGTTCGGCCGCGCGAAACGATGACAACTGACGTATGTCACCATAGTCGATGACGGCATCAGAAAATGCTTCAGAGCCCATTGTGTCCATCCAGCCGCTCGAAATGCCAAAGGCTAGCTGCTGGCGACGGCCAAGCACATCGACGCTACCGGACGCATAACCGTCAATCAAATACTGCCGGTAGCGCGATGGATAGATTCCGGTAAGGCCTGAGATACCGGTGCCTGTCGCCGGATCGGGCGTACCGTACGCATAAAGGATCCGTGCATCCGACTTCAGGTCATTGTACGTAAAGACACTGCGAACCGACCAATCGCCGCCAAGTTTGTATGCAATCTCGCCAAAAGCGCTTTGACTGAGGTTGTTCCAATATGTCCAGGGCGCAGACGTAGAAGCAGAGCGCTTGTAGTCGATACGGCTACCATCGCTGTAAATTAGTGGTAGTGCCCCCCACATTACGCCTGTCGCGCGATTTTCCTGGCGAGAATAGCCGATAGTTGCGGTCAGATTGGGGGTGGCGTCCCAAGACAGCAAACCAGCGTAGACGTCTCGATTGCGATGATAATAGTCGAGGTAGGAGCCAGTCTCCTCGTGTGCACCGATCGCACGGGCACGTAATGTACCGCTTTTATTAAGCGGTCCCGAGGCATCGCCCTCAACCCGCCAGTCGTCAAACGAACCACCCTGGACTGAAGCATTGGCCTGAAAGGTGTCGGTCGGCCGCTTGCGCAGGTAATTGACGGTCGCCGAAGGATTGCCCACGCCGGTCATGATCGCGTTGGCACCGCGCACGACTTCGACGCGCTCGAAAAGAGCCGTGTCGAGATCGCCGTACTGGATGTTGGAGGACAGCGGCAGGCCGATACCGTCAACTTGAAAATTCGTGATGTTGAAGCCGCGCGAGGTATATTCCGTGCGATCCGTCTCCCAACGCTCGACCGTCACACCGATCGTCTGCGTCAGGAGTTCGTTGACGGTGTTGAGGGCAAAATCATCGATGCGTTGGCGATCGATGACCGTCACGGCCTGCGGAGTCTGCCGCAGTGACAGATCGAGACCTGTCGCCGATGCGCTCTCGTTTAGCTTTGCTTCCTGTGCCCTGGCCGCGGTGACGATGATGTCGCCGCTTTCGTTTTTCGGATCATCGCTCCCCTCCGATGCGTGCGCCGCACCGCTTAGCATTGCTGTCCCCGCTGCAGCAGCGAGTAAGCGCCACATCACATTTCTCACTGATCTGCCCCTTGGCTCTTGAACCAAGCGGGCTGCTATGCATATCGCTATTGGTAGTCAATCGCATTAGCGTTTTGCCAGGTGATGCGGCACAAAAGCTGACCGACGTCGACGAAGGCTACGCCACCCTCCGAACCGCTTCAGCTACTCCGTGTAGGAAGGGCGGCCACAGCGCCGGGCCTCTCCAAAAGTACCAAGGCTGGGCATCCTCAAAAGGAGCAGCCAGCGAGACGATCGGAGCATTCCCGTTGGGTTCCGATTTCGAGAACGGCAATGCCTTCCCGGAACTGCATTAAAACGGAGAACTGGCCCTGTCCGGATAGGTCAGGACGACCTAAATCGTTCCCGATATTGGATAGGTGTCACCCCCAGCCGGCGCTGGAAGGCCGTCCGCATCTGGTCGGGATTGCCGGAGCCGCAATCAAAGGCGCTAACCTTGATCGCGGAATCGGTAGCCTCCAGAAGGTTACGCGCATGGTCGATGCGGATGCTTTCGATAAAGTCATGGGGCGTAGTTCCCATCACCTGGACGAACATGCGCGCGACACTCCGCGGGCTCACGCCGGCAATCTGCGCAAGCCTTTCCACCGGGAACGCTTCCGAGAGATGATCCACCACATAAGCCTGCATCCTGCCGAGCGGGGAGCCATTGTCGGCGACCGCTAGTAGAAGCGGACTAAACTGAGATTGACCGCCGTGGCGCTGCGCCATGATCACAAGCGCCTTGGCGCACGCCAGCGACGTAGCCGGGCCATGATCCTCCCCGACCAGAGCCAGGGCGAGATCGATCCCAGCGGTCACTCCGGCCGAACTGACGAGGCGCTCGTCCCGCACATGAATGCGATCGGGTTCGACTCGCGCGTCCGGGAAGGTAGCCGCGAGCTTGGCTGATGCGAGCCAGTGCGTGGTCACGGTCCTGCCGCTCAGGAGACCGGCGTGCCCGAGCGCGAAAGTGCCTTTACAGATCGAGCCATATCGCTCGGCCTGTTTGCCCCACTCGCGCAACCAGCCGGACATGTGGTCGTCCGGACGACGATCGGGCATGGCCGGCCCTCCCGCCACCAACACCGTGTGGAACGGGCGGCGGGCTTCAGCAAAGCTTAGGTCGGCCATAATCCTCATGCCGTTCGAACTGCGAACGGGGTCGGTGTATCGAGCTCCACGTCGACCATGCATGATCTGCGACCGTCCTTATCATCAGCGGGCGCTCGCCAAGCTTCAGCGTGGCGAGCGCCTGTGCTTTCCTATAATGCGTCGCTGAGCGGTCAACACCACTCTGCATAGCTGCCAGCCCAGCATGGACCCTGTTCATCTTCCTATGCGTAGTGGGAGGCCAAACCGGCCGGAGCACCACACCTGCCGGTGGATCGTACTACCACCCTGCCGGCCAGATCATCTGCCCGTAACCTCGAAGGACAATACATGCGCTTCCTCAGTCCCATCGGTGCCGTCGCCCTGTTGGGGACGGGTCTCACCGGCTCTGCGGTCACCGCGCAGGACATTCCCTACGACTGTCAGAACGACCCGCTGCCGCTCAACATCCCGGCAGGCTCGCTCAGCGCCTCGCTCAACCATCTTCGTCTCGCGACCCGCTGCCCGATCTCGGGAACGCAACTCGCCGGCCACAAGCGGGTCGGGGCGCTTCACGGGCACTATACCCCTACGGAGGCGCTTCGCACGATGCTGCGCGGCACCGGACTGGAGGGCCGCTCGATCAAGCAGGGCCTGCAAGTCAGCCGGCCACAGCGCTGAATCAGCCCCCCGGACGGTCACGGGCGCGTCATAGGGCGGCCCTACCTGTCAGCCACAGCGTCCCGAACACGGGATGCGCCAACCGCGGCCTGCTGCGGATCACGATAAGGATCATCATGACTTCTAAAGCTTCCAAGGTCATCGTAACTGGCGCCGCGCTGGCTGCTGCGCTGGCCATGGCCGGGTGCGTCACCACGCCGGGAACCGGCATGGCCGGCGCCACGGCCCCGCGAACGACAGCGGCCGAGACGGCCGCTATGGCCGCGACCTATCGCTATCTGTTCGCCAATAACGCCTCCTCCCTCCAGGGTCAGGCGGCTACTTACTGCGTCGCGGTAGGAACCGGCGCCGACCTCACCAATCCGTCGCGTGCGATGGTGGCGTCCCTTTCTGACGTCGCACCACTGGTTCGTCCGGTCTCGACGTGCAAACGCCAGGAACGGGCGGTCGACGCCCAAGGACGGCCTTCGCTAATCTTCAGCCTGTCGCCTCTGGGCTGCGAGGGTGCAACGAGCTGCCTGTTCAACGGCGGCTATTACGAGGGCAATGTCAGCGCTTCGGGCGGGAACTACCGAGCTCGCCTTGTTAACGGCACGTGGCAGGTCCAGCCCGAGGGACCGCAAGCCGTCTCGTAGACGCAACTCGGGCGGCATGCCCCACGTGGTGGGTCACACTCTGCAAAGCCTACCAAACCACAGATATAAGGATGAACCATGCGTAAGTTACTGCCCTCGCTGTTGTTGTCGCTGCTATGCCTCGCGGCCCCCGGTCACGCACAGAACGCGGTCGAAACCGACAGCGACTATCTTCAGCACCGTGCCGATACATTGAACGAGCGGATCGATCTTGCCGCCCGACAGCACAAGCTCTCGAAGACGAAGGCGTCGGGGCTCCACACATCAGTGCGACGCGTTCAGGTGCTTGCTGGCAATCTCCAGGCCCGCAACGGCACGATCGCACGACCGGATGCCGACCGCATGAACCAGCAGCTCACCGACGTCGAACGAGCGCTGCCTATTAAGCGATAATCGACGGGAGAGGGTGCAGCCAATGCCGCACCCTCTCTCCTGTTTTCAAATTCCAGCCAACCGGGAACGCTTGCGCGCCAGCTTGCCCGATGGATCATGATTTGGGAATGCGAACAGCATCTAATCATATATAATGCAGTAATTACTATTACTAATGACTATCATTTGCCCAATTCTTAGCTGGCCGGCAAAATGGGTCGGGGTTGAAGATGCGCGAGTGACGGACTGCTGGCGGCTGCTATGACAGCGACGATGACGATGGTGAGCTCACTCTGCGCCTGGCGGAACGGAGCGCTCATGCCGTATCCCGCATCTGCCAGAACGCAGCCGAAACGCACGCCTGCCATCCTGACCCTGTCGATCTCTTCGATGGCCATCTCCGGCTTGGTCAGGGCGACCTGTCGGTCGGCAGGCACCTTCGCCTTTGCCATGCGCTCCGGATCGGAGGTCCAGCTTTCTGGCAGATGCCAGAAACGGCGCCAGCCATTGCTCCAGAGCGGTCCGCCAGCTCTCGTCCACCGCCATTGTCGTAAGTCCGCCAGCCTACACTGACAAATGGGAATTAACGACGATTCAAGCTAATTCCTTCAACCTGTCAAAGTAGTGCTAGACACGCCACACGTCCAATCCGCCTTTCGTGATGAAATGCGGCGAAAATGGCTCGACCTCGACGCGTTGAACCGTGAATGGGGCCTCAACTATTGGAGCAATCGGATTAACGCATGGTCTAACTCCCCTTCCACCAGCAACTCGATCAATGCGAGCATGAACGGCGCGTTTGCAGCCTTCCAGCATGGCCTGATAACCGACTTCCCCACCTGGCAGTCACGGCTAATCCGCGCGCATGCACGCGCCGACCAGTTCATCACTTATAACTTCGACTATGACCTCTATGTCAGCAACGACGCCATGACGGCCTTCGACGCATTAAAAATCAATGCAGAAGGCCGGAACGTCACATACAGCGACATGGTCCATGGCTTCTACGATCCGCTCTACTGCCGCAACATCGAGGTGGATTTTCTTTCGCCAGAAGCGACCATCGCCCTCGATCACTACAAGCCCATCATCGTACCCGCGCTCTATGCCGCCAGCGATGCGGAAATTGCACGGTTGAACGACTACGCCAAGCGGGCGGGCATTTGCTGTACAGTTTTAAAGCGGTTTTGCCGACGAGAACGTCAAGGTCCGTTACGCCGCGCAACCAGGGACGATCGCGGAGGCGGCTGGCGTAACATACCAGCTTTTCACCAACCCCGACGGGGTGTCCTTGGCGGGGAACCCGTTCGGTGTCGGCCTGCAGAACAACAGGGTAAGATGGTGGATGGAAATGCTGAAGCCGACGACCGCGACGGTCGTCGCGCGGTATCACCATCCCTCCTGGCCAGCCGCAGCCGCCATGACCCGCAATCACTGGGGCAAGGGAGAGGTCAGCTATCTGGGCTTCATGCCGACAGAGGCGATGGCGAAAACCATGTTAGTAGAGGAGGCGCGCCGTTCCGGGGTCGATATTGCGGCGGAAAAATGGCCGCAGATCGTCCGACGTGGCACGACGCCAGACGACGTGAACTCACATATCTATTCAACTATTCGGCACGACCGGTCTGCAGAGTCTCCCAAAATGAGCGGAATAGAGTTGATATCAGGTCGGACGTTGGCAGTGTCCGCCCCGCTCCCCCTGGATCCATGGGGCTTTGCCATCGTCGAGTCCGATGACCGGTCGACCCAACTGATCCCTTACCAAAAATTATCCGGCGCAGCCCTTTTGGACGAAAAATTCCTGTAGACATTCACCGCCGAAGTAAATTAGTACTACCTATGAGCAATGATTGAATTTACCAATTTATGTAAATTACTGAAAAGGCTGAATAAAACGGCCGTTAACGAGGGGATTGTCGCGTGAAAGGACGTACTGTTTCGAGTTTGCGCCTGGCTCTGTTATCTGCAGGTGCGATCGTTTGGCCGGGTGCCGTGTCGGCGCAGACTGCCGATACACCGGTCCAGGTGCCGGCCGCCCAGCCGGAATCCCCGACCCGATCCGCAGACGGTACTGCTCCGCAGGGGGATGAGTCTGCGCAGCGTAGCGGTGGCGAGGTCGTGGTTATCGGTACCCGATTGGGTGCTGGTTCCGCCGTTGCGGTGAAGCGCGATGCGCTTCAGTCGGTTAGCGTCCTCACGTCGGAGGAGCTCGCCAAGATCCCGGATACCTCAGTCGTCGACGTTCTGCGACGCATACCGGGCGTGGTCGTCAACGCCAGCGGGGGCGGCGGCATTCCCACCATTCGCGGTCTACGCGATGCCGGCTATCTGCTGAATGGGCGCAATCTCACCAGTACGGTCGGTCGTGGTTACGACGCCGCGGCTCTACCTTCAGATCTCATTTCCGGCATTGACGTGTATAAGACACCGTCCGCCAGCCAGATCGAAGGCGGGATCGGTGGCGTGTTCGACTTCCGGACCCGCCGCCCCTTCGACTTCAACGGCCTCGCCGGATCGGTCACGGCCAAGGCGGGCTATGCTGACCTTTCAGGTAATACCCAGCCCTATCTCTCAGGCTTCATTAGCGATCGGATCAATACGGGGCTGGGCGAGTTCGGCGCCCTGATCGGCGGTGCATATCAGAAGCAGTCGACCTCAATGAACATCGCCAGGGTCGACAACTACGCCACCGTGACGGACAGCGCGGGCCGTCAGGTTGTCACGCCGACCAACGCCATCAAGCGGCAATTTTTCGGCGGGAAGACACTGGAAACTTTTTTTGGCTCGTTTCAGTGGCGGCCTGACGATCGCTTCGAGTTTACCACTGACCTTCTCTACAACAACGAAGGGTTGAACTTCTCCAACCAGAGCTTGGTCGCGCAGACTTCTCCGGGGACCGTCGCTGGCGTGGCGGTGGCGCGGCCGACCGGGGCGTTCGAAACCTATCCCGATAGCAACGCCTTCCGCTCCGGCAATTTCGCCAACGTCCCACTGTTATCGCAGTCGAGCCAAGGTATCGGCTATTTCCGGACCCGCCAAGCCGCGCTGACCGGGCGCTACAAGAATGGTCCTCTTACGCTGTCGGGCGACGTGTCTTGGACAAAGACGGTCTTCCGCTACGAGGCGCCTAACGTCACGCTGGGTGCGACTGCGCCGGGTGTCACGCTGAACACGGGGGCGGGCGTGCCCCAGTTCACCGTGACCGGTATCGATCCGACTGCGGTCGCGCCGTGGCGCTATGTCGACTATTCGGATTATGTCGCGCGCGACTACAGCACCGAACTGGCATTCCGTGGCGATGCCATTTACGAGATTGGTGGCGGCCTAAAGAACGTGCAGGTCGGCGTGCGCCAAGTGACCCGCGATGTCGGGCACCAGCAGAATTTCGTGTTTCAGGCGGCGCAAGCAGGGATTCCGTCGGTTGCGACCGGACCGGCGACGGGACTCAGTCGTGAAGATCTTTGGGACGACGACTATCCGCAACGCCGCTGGCTGAGCCCGCTGGACGTTAATGCCAACAATGGCCAGTACCAGCGCCTATTCGGACTCGCGGTCGGGCGTCCTGCCTATGATCCGAACCAAGCCTATGATGCTACGGAAAAAGTGCTTGCCGGCTATGGGCAGCTTACCTTCGACTTCCACGTGGGCGGCATTCCAGTCGATGGCAACGTCGGCGTTCGAGTGGCGAAGACCGACCTGAGCGTTTCCGGCGTGCAGACCGTGTCCCCGCCGGCCACGGCGGGCGGGGTGGGCACCTACGCGCCGATCAGCGCCAGCCAGAGCTTCACGGACACGCTGCCCATGGTGAACGTGCGCATTGAGCCGGTAACCAATGTAGCCTTGCGTTTGGCCTATTCGAAGTCGATCTCGCGGGCGCCGTTCTACCAACTCAATCCGACGCTCACGCTCGACTTCGTCAATTTCACCGGCAACGCCGGCAACCCCACCCTGCTGCCGCTGCGGGCTAATCAGTACGACACGTCGCTCGAATGGTATTTCCTGCCCAAAAGCCTTCTCTACGTGGCAGGATTTTACAAGGACATGTCGGGCTATGTCCGCAATCAGTCCACGGCCGAGCAGATCAACGGGCGCAGCTATCTCATCAATCGTCCGCAGAATTTGGACGATTCATGGCTCGCGGGACTGGAAGTGGGCTATCAGCAACGCCTGACGTTCCTTCCGGGAGCACTGTCGGGCCTCGGCTGGTCGGCCACGTATACCTATATCGCCGACAAGAAGTCCGATAATGGTCGCGGCTACCGGGTCGGGTTAGAGCAACTGTCCAGCAACAACTACGTCGTTGCGATCGACTATGACAAATATGGGTTGACCGGTAACGTCGCTTATACGCGGCGCGGGCGCATCCTGGAGGCATCCTCCGGCGACAGCGCCGGCCGGCCGGTGTACAACGAGCCCTTCGGCACGCTCGACGCTAGCCTGTCCTATGCCATTCGTCCGGGCGTGAACCTGCTCCTCAGCGGCGTCAACCTGACCGCCAACCGGCAGCAGCAAAACTTCCTCAATCGCCGATACTTCAATCAAACGTTCGTCGAGGATCGGCGCATCTTCGCCGGCGTCCAGGTGAAGTTTGGGGCCAACCGGCTGTCGGGTGGCCAGTGACGTCCGGCCTTAAGGATCACGCGTCAGGTTCCGCCTTCGGCATCGATCGCATCGATGCCGAGGCGCGGAAGAACACTCATGAGAAAGGCAGCGTGTCCGTGATTACGCGGCGAGGGCTCATGGCAGGTACGGCATCAATTGCTGCGGCGGCACTGACCTACCAGGATGCTGATGCCGCGGGTGAGCCGGTGGCGAACCCGGCCGGGTTGCGGATGCTTACCTCAACGGACGGTGTTGCGACACCGCCATCAGGTGGCCGGGTAATGAAGTTCAGCTTCTCCAACCCAGAACCGTCAGTCGAATTTGGTGGCCTCGTGTTCGGGTTCGAGGTCATCACCTTCGAAAATAACTACGGCATTGATCCGTCGCTGACCACGGTTAGCCGTGCCGGCGACCGCGTCGACCTTGCGGTCGGCGGCTTCCGCTGGGCGGGTGGAACCCGCAAGCGGGCCGGGACGCTGAAGGCGACGCTGGTCAAGACGCCGGCCGGCGCCTTCGAGTGGCAGGTCTCCGCCACGCTCGACGTGCCCGTAAAAGCGATCAAGACGATCGTCCGTGGACTGCCGCGCGGCCGGCTATCGGCATCGGCGGAGGATTGGAGCGATCCCGGCGATAACGAAAAGGTCTTCGAATATCCCGCGCTGATGGGCGGCATGTCGACGCCTTTGCTGGCGATCGAGGGGCGCGACAAGCGCGTCTGGGGTATCTCCGCGCTGCAGGACCAGGTGCGACCGGCACGCTTCGCGTTCCTACCGGGTCCTGACGGCTACAAAGTCGAACTGATCTACGAGCAGGCCGGATGGGACCGACGCGGCGACGTGACGACCAACCGCTGGCGGATCGCCGCAGCATCCGACTTCGCTGACGTTGCCAGACCGCATTTTGAGTCCGTGCGGCACGCCTACGGCCTGCCCGACTTTCGTGCCCGCACTGATGCGCCAGCATGGATGAAGGAGGTGGCGCTGGTCCTATCAATGCACGGCGAGCATTGGACGGGGTACGTCTTTAACGATTTCGCGCGTCAGCTCGACATCCTTCGCGACGTTGCCAAGCGCATCGATCCACGCCATGTCATGGTATTTCTACCCGGCTGGGATGCTCGCTATTACTGGGATTATCCGTCGTTCCGCGTCGGCTCCGCGACGGGGGGCGAGGTGGCCTTCCGCCAACTGCTGACCGAGGGTCGCCGGCTGGGTTACCGTTTTGGCCTGATGTTCGGCAGCAATATTGCGAATCCGGCTTGGCCCGATTTTGCGAGCATCGCCGACGCGCAGGTGCGCACCGTATACGGCACGCCGTTCGCTTCCGACTATGTCGACTGGGACGGCGATCGCAAGGGCGATACGTCGATGGTCTTCATGAACCTGGCGGTGCAGAGCTGGCGCGACCATCTGAAGAACCGCATCTCGGACATGCTCTCCCGTTATCCGATCGACGCATATTTCCTAGACATATGCGGACTGTGGGAAAACAATCCCGATGGCGACATGTTGCTCGGCACGCGCACGCTGGTGCGGGAACTGGCAGCCACGCATCCCGGCATCCCGCCAATCGCCGAAATGAGCTACGATGCACAGAACGGCTTCATTCCAATGAACCACGTGCCGCGGTATCCGCTTTATCCGGAGGCCAGCTTCGGGGTGGTGGCTTCTTTCGACCATCTTAGCCATGCAGCGCCGGGGCGCGGTTCTAGCGGGGTTCATGAGATCGGTTTCACGCCTTATGCCCCGGTCAAGATAGAGCAGCCCCAAATTCCGACGATCACCGTCGTCGACGACACGTTCACCCAATACCGAGACCTGGCGATGAAAGACATCGCCACTGCCAAGGCCCGTTTCGCAAAACGCGGCGGGAGGACGTGAAGGCATGATGCCCGGCGTCACCGCTGAAAGGACAGTTGTCCTACCGCCGTTGATGGCGTTTATCGACACCATGAAAAGTCTGCCAGAAGCCTCGCGTCCTGACGCCAAACACCCCCCGGCCCCCGATTTGGTCATTGGGGAAGTTGATCCCGTTAGAAAGCCACGTGACACAGGAAGGCGCCTTCGTGGGGCGATTGCCTATCGTCTCGGCGTGGCAATCGTCTCTGGCCATTATGCGCCAGGCGACGTCCTACAAAGCGAAGCGGAGTTCTCGAATGCGCTGGATGTGA
>NZ_JBYLEP010000003.1:0-28319 GCF_057748035.1 Sphingomonas sp. BRN-1R
GATAGCTGGAGCCGGAGCGCTCGGCTCCACCTTCGCGCGTTCTACGCGCTGCTGCCTCATGGCACCGAATTTGCTCATCTCAGCCCCGCTTCTTCCTGCTCTGCTTACCTGTGAACAGGTTCACACGTTCGCGTGTCCACGTCCATAACGCTGCAACTTCCTCGGCCGCCTTGCCGTCCGGCTCCACCTCCATTGCGGTTTTCCCTTGCGCAGTACTGTGGTGGTAGATGGCGCGCATAGTGAGCATGACGGGCGCGACCGGCACGCCCATGCCCTCAACGCCTTCGCTGCCCTCGATCAACTCGCGCGCGTCCCGGTAAGTAGTCGGCGCACGCTGAGGACCGCCCATGAAGAGCACGAAGGCCGGCTTGCCTGCCGCCTTCACTAGCTCGGCCGTCGTTTCGACTGCTGACAAGTCAAACGCCTGGGGACGGCACGGAATGAGGATCAGGTCCGCGGCCTTGCACGCCTCGCGCGCCATAATGTCCGCGTGTGGCGGCGTGTCGATGATGACCAGGTCCGCGCCTAGATCGGCCGCTTGCTGCACTTTCCGCGGAAGGAGAGTAGGGGAGGCACAGTCCACGACCTCAGGGTCCGCCCCGCCTCGCCAGTGATTCCACTGGCTAGCGGTCGCTTGCGGGTCCGCGTCGAGGATCAGTGCGGACATGCCCGTACTGCTGGCAGCGCCGGCAAGGTGGATGGCAAGTGTGGTCTTACCCGCTCCCCCCTTCTGGCTGATGATAGATATGGTCTTCATGTGGCCACCTGAACGTGTTCTCGTGTGAACACGTTGGATAGCGGACGTGTTCGCAGGAAAGCAATCCCACAAATGAATGGATCAGCTTATGACCCTGTCGCGAATATGCTGAGTTTGGAGCGTCTCGTATGTCCCGCGTTTTGCGACAACGGCATGTCCGTTGTCGGGTGGCGAGCCGACCGACTACTTTCGTTCAAACGGATGTCTGAAACGACGGTCTCCGCCGCGCACCCGCTTAATCGCCTCAAATTTGGCCGGCGTCCTGCGCTGCAATTCGCTCGTATCCGCCCACCTCATACCCGGCTAAGGCTATGCAGGTCCGGACGTCCGGGGGGACGGCCAGGCTATTGAAAGGGGCGGGGATTGCCACAGAGTCAGGCCGCGCGTCGTGCAGGCGCGCTGAGAGAATTGGCGGTGCTCGACACTCCTGAAGAGCAGGCGTTCGACGACATCGTGTTCATTGCGTCGCGGACGTGTGACACGCCGATCGCGCTTATCAGTCTCCTCGATCATGACCGACAATGGTTCAAGGCGCGCGTCGGCTTGGACGTGAGTGAGACAGAAATTGCCCAGTCGGTGTGCCAGATCGACATCGATCAAGCCGATATGCTCGTCATACCCGATCTGACCTGCGATCCCCGCACTGCGGAAAATCCGCTGGTGACCGACGAGCGGGCGTTCCGCTTCTACGCCGGCGCGCCGCTGGTTTTGCGCTCCGGTGTCGTCGTCGGACGTCTATGCGTGATAGATACGGTACCGCGCCCGGAAGGTCTGACGCCCGAACAATTGACGCTCTTGCGCGCGCTCGGACGGCAGGTGTCCGACCAGCTTGACCTTCGACGCGCCGCGCAGATCAGCGCCCGCCTGCTGGAACTGCAATCGGCATTGATCGAAATCGGCGAGTGCATCCGCGCCAGCGGGGAGGCAGTTGAAATGACCTCCGCAGCGGCTGCCGTCGTCGGTCGCGTCCTTCAGGTGGAGCGAGCAAGCTTTGGCCTGGTCGATCCTGACGTGGAGATTGTCGATGTCGAAGCGGACTGGACCGCGCCGGGCGTCGCCAGCATCGCCGGGCGTCACCGCTTCGCGGATTACGGCGCTTTGCGCGCCGATCTGGTAGCCGGCGAACCACTGGTCATCGAGGACGTGGCTACCGATCACCGCACCTCGGCCAATACCGCTGCGATGCACGCACTCGATATCGGCGCGCTGGTAAATATGCCGGTTCGGGAACGCGGGCGCACGGTCGCCATCTTCATCGTCAATGCCGCACGACCACGGACATGGACGCCCGACGAGCTGCTGTTCCTGCGCAGCGTCGCGGACCGGCTCGAAGCCGGTGTCGCCCGCCTGCGTGCCGAGCAGCAGCAAAGCATCCTCAACGGCGAGATCAACCATCGCCTCAAGAACATGCTCGCAATGGTGCAGGCGATCGCCAGCCAGACCCTGCGCGCAGTGGCCGAGCGCGAGCCGGTAGAGAGTTTCGAGCGTCGCCTTGTCGCGCTCAGCGCCGCGCATGACGTGCTGTTGCAGAAAAGCTGGAAGGACGCGGACCTGCAGACCGTGGCCGAGGCGGTGGTGGAAACGGTCGGGTTCGGCGAGCGCGTGACCCTTGATGGTCCTTCGGTGCCGCTGGGCGCGCGCGCCGCGCTGTCCTTTTCGCTCGTCATTCACGAGCTGATGACGAATGCGTGCAAATATGGCTCGCTCTGTATGGAGGGCGGACACGTCGAACTGACATGGATCATCGAGGGCAGCGGCCCGACCGCATCGCTGATCGTTCGCTGGCGCGAGCGTGGCGGTCCGCCGGTCGTCGCGCCGAGCCGGAAAGGCTTCGGCTCCAAGCTGATACGGCTCGGCCTGACCGGAACGGGCGGAACCGAACTTCGTTATAAACTGGATGGATTCGAGGCCGACCTGCGGGCCTCCGTCGAGCATTTGGCACAGGCGTAGCAGGAACCGATGACCATCTCCCATCAAGGCTCCGTACCGATCGTCCTCGTCGTCGAGGACGAGCCCCTGTTGCGGCTGTTCGCAGCGCAGGTGGTCGAGGATGCCGGCTACGAACCGCTGGAAGCGGCGAATGCTGCCGAGGCTATCGCGATCCTGGAGAGCAGACCGGACATCCGGATCGTCTTTACCGATATCGACATGCCCGGTGGGCTGGACGGCATCAAACTGGCCGCGTGCATCCGCGACCGTTGGCCGCCGATCAAGATCATCATGACATCGGGGAAGCCCTTGCCGCCGCGGACGGTCATGCCAGCGGAGACGGTGTTCTTCCCTAAGCCGTACCGGCAGGACCGCGTGATCGCCTCGCTCCATAAGTTGGCCGCATAAGGCTTCTTCAGATTAGGAGTTCCAGTTGACGGTCGGGGATCAGGGCGACTGGAGCATTCCCACAGCACGGTTGAATGACGATCATTGAGGGCTGGCAAGTCATGGTCGGATCGAGAGGAATGCACTACGCATCGTAAATGACTGATCCGCTTTCGTTCGCCGGAGATGGCAAGGCGTCATGCCAGTTGCGCGCGTTCGATTGGGGTGCGTCCCCGCTCGGTTCGCAGGAACAATGGCCGGCGACCTTCCGCTTCCTGCTGTCGCTGATCCTCGCATCGCCGGAAGCGATGTGGTTCGCATGGGGACCGGAGCGGCTGTTCTTCTTCAACGACGCTTACGTGCCGCAGCTCGGCAACAAGCTGACTGGTGCGATCGGACGTCGTTTCGCGGATGTGTGGGCCGACGTCTACGAGGACGTGCGCGACGCGATCGACCAGACGTTCGCGGGCACCGCATCGAAGTTCACCGAACGGCCGCTGCTCATGGATCGCGACGGCCGCGGCATGGTCGAGACCTTCTGGACCTTCTCCTTCTCGCCCGTGCGCGGCGATCAGGGCGAGATCCTGGCGCTGCTGTGCACCGCCATGGAGGAAACTCAGCGCAAGGAACGCGAGCGGGAGGGGTCGACAGCCTTGCGGCTGTATCAGGATATCGTTCGATCAGACCCCAACCCGGTATGCGCGTTCGACGCGCGCCATGCCGTGATCGCCTTCAACCAGGCATTCAGCGACGAGTTCTTCCGGGTGTACGGGCATCGCGCCCGGATCGGCGATACCTTCCCTGAGCTGTTCCTGCCCGACCAGGGCGTGCTGATCGCAAGCTATCTCGATCGTGCGCTGGCGGGCGAAGACTTCACCGTCACCCAGCGGTTCGGTCACCCGGATTACGCGGTGCCGATGTGGGAGATATCCTACAACCCGTTACGCGATGCCGAGGGCCACATTGTCGGTGCGGTCCAGCATGGCGTCGATATCAACGATCGGGTCCGCGCTGAGGAGGAGCTCGCCGAAGCGCAGGAACAGCTTCGCCAAAGCCAGAAGCTGGAAGCGATCGGCCAGCTGACGGGCGGGGTGGCGCACGACTTCAACAATCTGCTGACTGTTATCCGGGGCTCGGTTGATCTGCTTCGTCGCGACAACCTACCGGCAGAGAAGCGGGGCCGATACATCGACGCGATCGGCGATACGGCGGAGCGAGCGGCCAAGTTGACCAGTCAGCTTCTTGCCTTCGCGCGGCGCCAGTCGCTCCGGTCGGAGGTGTTCGACGCCGGCAGCTCGCTGGAGGAAGTCGCCACCATGGTGCGGACCATGACCGGGTCGCGCATCGTCCTCGACATCAAGGTACCTGAAGCGGCCTTCTTCATCGATGCGGACCGCAGTCAGTTCGACACCGCGATCATCAACATGGGCATCAACGCCCGTGATGCGATGAATGGCGAAGGGCATCTCACGATCGCGACAGGACCTGTGTCCGGCATCCCGGCGCTTCGGGGGCATGCCGCCCAGATTGGCGACTTCGTGGCCTTCACCATCACAGACACGGGAAGCGGCATCCCCGCCGATGTGGTTGAGCGCATCTTCGAGCCATTTTTCACCACGAAGGGCGTCGGCGAAGGCACTGGCTTGGGCCTCAGCCAGGTCATTGGTTTCGCCAAGCAGTCGGGCGGCGATATCAAGGTGGATAGCTTGCCGGGCGAGGGCACGACCTTTACCCTTTATCTCCCACGCGCCTATCCGGACGGCCGCGAGGTGATCGATCTGAAAGCGATCGAGCGGGTCGATGGTGAAGGCGTGTGCGTCCTCGTGGTGGAGGATAACGCGCAGGTCGGCGAGTTCGCGACGGCTGCGCTGGCCGAGTTGGGCTATGACAGCGTGCTGGCGACGGACGGTCGTGCAGCGCTCGGCCTGCTACAAGAGGATTGCGACCGCTTCCACGTCATCTTCTCCGACGTGGTGATGCCCGGCATGGGCGGGATCGAGCTAGGCGGAGAGGTCCGCCGCCTTTATCCCGACGTGCCGATCATCCTGACCAGCGGCTATAGCCACGTGCTCGCGCAAAACGGGCAGCACGGGTTCGAGCTGCTGCACAAGCCCTACTCGGTCGAGCAGCTATCCCACGTGCTGCGCAAGGCGATCACTTGGCAAGTTCGCAAGCGAGCTGTCTCGAAACAGGCACATGGCGACGGAGCTATGGGAAAGGAGTGATGTTGCAGATGTCTGAGTTTCTGCGACATTCGGCGTCAGCGCCAGCGCCAGCGCCACCTACTGCTTCCCCCGACCGATCACATCCAGCAAAGCATCTGCGGCTTTGGCGCGATAGCGTTCCTTATGGCGCAGCCCGAAGAAGGGGCGGGGATCGAACACGATCGGGGCGGCGTGCAACGTTCCCGCCCTGATCGCTGGCGCCACCACCAGCGAAGATAGGGCTGCGATGCCTGCGCCGGCCTCCACGGCGGTGCGGACGCCCTCATTGGACGGAAGAACGAGCGCCACGTCGAGCGCAGCGGGATCGATGCTCAAGGCGAGCAGATAGCGGTCCAGCGTCGAACGCGTGCCCGATCCCGGCTCACGCTGCACCCACCGCGCTTGAGCCAGCCAGGCCGGATCAATGCGGGCCTTCCCAAACGGCTTGGCGCTGACCAGCACGAGCCGATCCTCGCCGATCGGCCAGTGAGCGAGCGCCGGATCGTCTACCTCGCCTTCGACGATGCCAAGGTCCGCGTCGCCGTTGTGAACGCGCGCTGCGGCGTGAGCAGTGTTGCCGATCGCCAATTCGATGCCGAGCGCCGGGTAACGTTCGCGGAACGCGGCGAGGATCGGCGGAAGCCAGTAGGCGGCAATGGTCTGGCTGGCGACGACGCGCAGGGTGCCGCGCTTGAGCCCACCCAGTTCGTCCAGCGCCGTCTCGGCCGCGCCGGCGCGCGCCAGCACGCCGCGGGCTTCCACCAGGAACAGCCGTCCCGCTTCGGTCAGCGTGATGCCGCGGCCGACGCGGTGGAAAAGCTTGATCGCGTGCCGCTCCTCCAGCGCCGCGATCGCTGCGGATGCCGCCGACTGCGTGACGTTCAGCGCGCGCGCTGCGGCGGTCATATGCTCGCGTTCGGCGACGCCGACGAAAATACGGAGCTGCTCCAACGTCATTCCGCGTGGGTAGCATGACCGATCATGATCGGCGATCGGAACGACAAGAAAGCTACGTTGGATCGATCAATGGCAGAGGCATAGATCGATTGGCGGAAGGAAACCGCCGTGGCCAGTCTCGCCCATCATCACTTCGCATCATCCGAACCGCAGAGCAGCAAGTATGCCGGTGTGCTACCCGGCATCTGCCTGTGCCTTGCCGTGACCGGGGCCGCCTACGTCCTGGAGGCGGGCGAGCGTGCGCTGGCGGGCAAGGCGTGGCTGGAGGCGCTGGTGCTCGCCATCGTGATCGGCACCATGGTGCGCAGCCTGTGGACTCCCGGCGACCGCTGGCACGACGGCATTGCCTTCAGCGCCAAGTATCTGCTGGAGGTCGCGGTGGTGCTGCTCGGCGCATCAGTGAGCGCCGCCACAATCCTGGCGGCCGGGCTGCCGCTGCTCGCCGGGATCGCTGGCGTGGTGGCCTGCGCCATCCTGCTCAGCTTTGGCATCGGCCGGCTGCTCGGCCTGCCGACGCGCATGGCGCTGCTGGTCGCGTGCGGCAATTCGATCTGCGGCAACTCGGCCATCGCCGCCGTGGCTCCGGTGATCGGCGCCGACAGTGACGACGTGGCGGCATCTATCGCGTTCACGGCGGTGCTGGGCGTCGTGGTGGTGCTCGGCCTGCCGCTACTGGGGATCGCATTGGGCATGAGCGGGCTAGCGTTCGGCGCCCTCGCCGGTCTCACCGTCTACGCGGTGCCGCAGGTGATCGCCGCCGCCTCGCCACTGGGGGCCGCGGCCGTGCAGATGGGCACGCTGGTCAAGCTGGTGCGGGTGCTGATGCTCGGGCCGGTGTGCCTGATCCTGTCGCTGGTGGCGCCGCGGCTTGGCCCCCAGCATGTGGCTGCCGGCGAGTTCGTCACCGGCGAGCCGGCCCACAAGAGGCTAGACCTCACCCATCTGGTGCCGTGGTTCATCATCGGCTTCCTGGCGCTGGTCGGCTGCCGCTCGCTAGGGCTGGTGCCTACCGCCGCCATCGCTCCGATCGGCCGCATCGCCACACTGCTGACCGTCGTGTCGATGGCCGCGCTCGGGCTCGGCGTGGACGTACGCACCGTCGCCAAGGCGGGTGGTAGGGTCACGGCCGCGGTGGTGCTCTCGCTGCTCGGCCTGGGTGCGATCAGCTTCACCCTGCTTGCCGTGCTGCACATCGCGTGATCCATGGGGAGCTGAGGCAGTCCTGGCTTCTGTGCGTTCTTGCTGAATGAGCGAGCCTATGATCATCCGCAGCCCCGACCCCTACAATGCCGAGCCGAAGCCCGGCGCGCTGATCGAGCAGTTCCTGACACCGCAGGCGCTGTTCTATGTGCGCAGCCACGGGCCGGTGCCCGATCTGCCCGCCGATCACCGGATTGAGGTGAGCGGAATGGGCGTAGAAAGCCGCTCCTTCTCGGCGGAGGAACTGAAGAGCGTGTTTCGCTCGCGCACGGTAACAGCCGTACTCCAGTGCGCGGGCAATCGACGAACGGACCTCCAACAGGTCGGCAAGACCTCGGGCGACCCGTGGGACGTGGGCGCAATCGGCAACGCGGAGTGGACCGGGGTGCGATTGGCCGACGTGCTCGACGCGGTCGGCGCCCCCGATGCGTCCGACCTGTTCGTGGCGTTCACCGGCGCGGACGAGGTGGCCGTGGAAGACGAGGAGGCAGCCTTCGGCGTGTCGATTGCCATGGCCAAGGCGCGGGCGCCCGACGTGCTCATCGCCTGGGCTATGAACGGCGAGCCGCTGGCGCCGGAGCATGGCGCGCCCCTGCGGATGGTGGTGCCGGGCTATGCCGGTGTGCGTAGCGCCAAGTGGCTGACGCGCATCGAGGTGCGCGACACCCCATCCGACGCACCGATCCAGGCGCACGACTACAAGCTGTTTTCGGCCGACGTGACGAGCGAAACCGTCGACTGGTCACAGGGGCTGACCATCAATGCCATGCCGCTCAACGCCGCGATCTGCTCGCCCGGGTCGGGTGCGAGCCTGCTCGCGGGTGAAGTACGGATCGAGGGCTATGCGGTTGCCTATGATCGCGGCATCTCGCGCGTCGAAGTGTCGGTGAACGGCGGGCGTGATTGGCAACAGGCGACGTTCGCAGACGATCCGGAAGCGCGCTGGGGCTGGCGGCGCTGGTCGCTCCACACCACGCTGGCCAAGGGTCGCCAGCATCTGGTGGTGCGCGCCTTCGACGAGGCCGGGCAAGGGCAGCCTGAGCGGCCGGACACGATGTGGAACTTCGCCGGCTATCTGTGCACCGCCTGGCACCACGTCCATGTGCTAGTCGAGTGACCACGACGTTGGCGGCGTCGGATCTCGCCTTCTGGGCCGACGCGATCGGCCGGCTGATGGTAGCGACGTCAGCCGGCATGGTGCTGGGTTGGGAGCGCTCGCGCGAGAACCGGCAGATCATGGGTCTGCGCACACTCGGGCTAGTCGGCCTGGCGAGCTGCATTGCGGTGCAGGCGATCGTGCACAGTGGCCTCCCCAACGTGAACGCGGACGCGGCAGGCCGGGCGATGCAGGGCATCCTATCTGGCGTTGGCTTCATCGGTGCCGGCGCCGTGCTGCGCGTCGGCCAGGGTCAGGAGGTGCACGGGCTGGCCACCGCCGCATGCATCTGGGTGACGGCCACGATCGGTGCCGCAGCGGGACTGGCGGTGTGGCCGCTGATCGTCGGTGGGCTGGCCCTGGCCATGCTGGTGCTGTTCGTCGGCGCCCCGCTCGAACGCCGCATCCGCGATCGTGCGCGGCTTACCCCAGCCGAGGCCGACAGGAAGGACGCACAGCGCAAGCCCTGATTGCCGACTTGCGTCGCCAATACCCTAAGTTTCGCGACAGCACATTCGATGCTCGTGTTCTCTCGCGCGCGTATGTCGCAAAAGTCAGTTGCATAACGCTGTTGTTCTGATACAGTTTCGCGACATGCTGATCGGCTACGCCCGTGTGTCCACCGACGACCAGGACCTCCGGCTCCAACGCGCCGCGTTGAAGGAGGCCGGATGCAAGCGGACCTTCGAGGAGAAGGTCTCGGGCGCGAAGCGCGACCGGCCAGAGCTGGTCAAAATGATCGAGCAGCTACGCGACGACGACACGGTGGTGGTGACGCGGCTCGACCGGCTGGCACGCTCGACCCGTGATCTGCTCGACATTGCCGAGAAGCTGAAGGAAGCCGGTGCCGGCTTGCGGTCGCTTGCCGAGCCTTGGGCGGACACAACCTCGCCCGCGGGCCGCATGGTGCTGACGGTGTTCGCCGGCATCGCCGAGTTCGAGCGCGAACTGATCCACCAGCGTACCAGCAGCGGGCGGGTCGCGGCAAAGGCGAGGGGGGTTCGCTTCGGCCGCCCACCCAAACTCACCGTCGATCAGATCGCGTTGGGCGAACGTCTGGTAGGGGAGGGCACGTCGGTTCGCGAAGCAGCCAAGCTTCTCAAATGCCATCATGCCACCCTTTATCGGGCGCTGTCCGCTCTCGCCGGCTAGCCCCAACTTCGACGGCTTGGCACAAGGCAGGCATGCGAGCCAAAAGCATCACCGCCCACTTAAAGCCATATCGGATGCTGGCGAGTCGCCGCACCACGATCAACCACATGTTCGCAGCAGCCGTCGCTCCTCACGATGCCTATGACGACGAGCGAGTGCGGGCTGCCGTTGCACTCCTGGGCAACGATCCTGATGGCGACCTCGCCTGTGCTTATTGTGGTGATCCCGCCGAGACCTGGGACCATGTCTTTGCCACGGTACGGGACAGCCGCTTTAGCGGTCATGGGCATCGGCTCGGCAACCTTCTACCATGCTGCAAGCCGTGCAACTCCCGGAAGGGTAACAAAGCGTGGGAGACCTACCTCGGGGCGCTACCCCTCGAAGAGACGGAACGTACGAGACGGCGCCAACTCATCAGCGAATACTTGGCCGCCTACGAGCGGCTGGAGCCCGCATCCGCTTTCACCGCAGATCACGAGGAATTGGATGCTATCCGGAAAGCGATCCTAGAGCTTGTCGCCAAGGGTGACGAGATCGCCAGCCGTATCCGGGAGACATACGGCGCATAGGCTATGCAGCCGTGATCGCCCTCCGGAAAACAGCCACTCCCTTCACGTTTCTTTTTTGTTCCGCTATTGCATCGCTCTGACTCGAAGTGCAGAACAATGCAGCAAATTGCAGCGGAGTGGGTATGTCGGTGATCGCTGAGGAAGGGGTGGTGCGGGTGACCGCATCGCTTAGCCGCGCCCAAGAGGCAGCTCTTAAAGAGTTGGCCGCAAAGCATAAAGTGAGCGTTGCCTGGCTGGTCCGCTATGCGGTCGACCAGTTGGTTGAGCAGGGTCGTGGAGCGCAGCTTCCGCTCAATTTCGGCCTGCACAGCTGACCATGGCACTGCTCGACATTGCCGATAAACCCCGTGAGCATGATGCCGGTCTGGTTGGCGTAGCTTCCACAAACAGCCGTCGCGCTCGCATGCCAGTCATTGACCTGTTTGCCGGCGCTGGCGGCCTTAGCGTAGGCGCGACCGACGCCGGCTGCGAGGTGCGCGCCTGTGTAGAAGTGGACGCCATCGCCTGCAGGACGCTGCGCGCCAACGAGCGTTATCATGGCAATGTGCTTGAAGCCGACGTTGCTGCGATCACAGGCTTAGACCTTCGGGAAGCGGCGAGGCTAGCGCCCGGCGATCCACTCATCGTGGTAGGTGGCGCTCCGTGCCAACCATTTTCAAAAGCGGCTTATTGGGTCGAAAACGGAGAGGAGTCCCGTTACCGTCGCGCTCGTGCGGCAGGTGTCGTCATGAACCGGCCTTCGGCTCCGACTGAGGCTCGTCCAGATGCACGACGCACGCTGGTGGAGGAGTTCTGGAGGCTTATCTTTGAAGCCGATGCTGACGGGTTCGTGTTCGAGAACGTCCCCAGCATCAAGCACCCTCGAAATCTACCGGTACTCGACGGTTTTCGGCATGCGGCTGAAGCAGCCGGTTACGGGGTCACCCAGGTAACAGCCAACGCGGCCGAGTACGGCGTAGCGCAAACCCGTGAGCGCGTGTTCCTGCTAGGGGCTAAGCGTGGCAAGCCGGTCGCACCTAAACCCACGCACACGCTTAAAGGGGAGAAGGGCCGCAAGCCCGTCGTCACCGCTGGTGAGGCGCTGGTCGGCTTTGATCGCCCTCGGTTTTTCGAACCAGAGGAACTCGTCACTGGTCGCTGGGCCGAGCATCTTAGGACGGTGCCGCCAGGAGGCAATTACAAGGCTCATACGGCCTGGGCGGGGCATCCCAACCCAACCTTCGAAACAGAGACGCGCTTTTGGAATTTCCTCCTCAAGCTGTCGCCTGATCGTCCATCATGGACGATCGCAGCATCGCCAGGCCCCTGGACCGGGCCTTTCCATTGGTCGAACCGGCGGCTGCGCACGGTTGAGATGGCTGCGCTGCAGGGCTTTCCAAAAAAGTATGAACTTGTTGGCAACCGACGCGATCGGGTGCGCCAACTCGGCAACGCCGTGCCGCCGCCACTCGCCAAGCGAATGGTCGAAGCGGTACTCGCGACTGTAGATCGATAGGGGTAATAGCGTTTGCGTAGCATCAGCCTTTTCAGTGGGTGCGGGGGCTTGGACCTCGGGCTGCATGACGCCGGCTTCAAAACGATCCTTGCGTCCGATTCCGAGGCACTGTGCGCAGAGACCTGGCGCCAAAACATGCCGGCTACGCCGTTTATCGTCGGCCGCATTGGTGACCTGAGCCGATCTGACCTCGCTTCTCAGTTGGGCGGCAAGATCGGCGATATCGATCTGATTGCGGGCGGGCCACCTTGCCCACCGTTCTCGAAGAGCCGCTTCTACCGGAAGGAGAAGCCTCGTGCGCTTGACGATCCCAATGGCTGGGAGACGATCAACGGCTACCTCAACATGCTCGATTGGGTGCGTCCGCGCGCCTTCATCCTCGAGAATGTGAAGGGGCTGGCCTACAAAGTTCATGCTGATGCGCTTGCCACAATCATCGAGCGAGCCGAGAAGCTGGGTTATAAGGTCAGCACCTCTGTGCTGAACTCGGCAGACTATGGCGTGCCGCAGATACGAGAGCGTTGCTTCGTGGTGGGTTCGCTTGAATCGCGCATCGAGCTTCCCGAGCCTACGCACTCGAATGATCCTACCTCGGCGCTCCTGCCGTGGGTGACCGCGGGTGAGGTACTGTCAGACCTCGATACCGAAGAGAATGCATCCGACGAGGGGCATTTTGCAGGCGGCCAGCATAATGGCCTGCTTCACCAGGTGCCGCCCGGCGACAACTATCTCTACTTCACGGAGAAACGAGGACACCCCGAGCCTCGCTTCAAATGGCGAGGTCGGTACTGGTCATTCCTGTTAAAGCTGAGTCCGGATATGCCATCCTGGACAATACAGGCCCGCCGATCGAACAACATGGGTCCGTTCCACTGGCGTAGCCGGATTTTGAGGATCAGCGAGATTAAGCGGCTGCAGACCTTTCCCGACGCGTTTGCCCTCGCAGGAACGATCGAGCAGCAATGGCGTCAGATCGGCAATGCTGTGCCGCCGCTGCTTGCAGCGGCGGTTGGTCGCAGCGTTGCAGAGGCGATCGGCACGCCGCTCCGCAACGCCGCATGAGGCGGCTGCCATCCTTCAACGACTTCTCCCCGGGCATCATCAAAGATGTCCGGCGTCCGCTTGAGATTCTTGACCAACTGGCACCTGATACGGCGGCCGTGATCGCGGAGTGGGACCGCATATTTTTCAATAGCGCCGGCAACAAGCGGGCAAGCACTAACACTCCTGCAACACTGACGAGCCTCGGACTGATGACGCGTATCCCCCTCGCGCTCACCGACGCCGGCAAGACCATCCTTGCCGCACCTGATGCGACGGAAGCGGCCCGCCTACTCACCCGCCATGTTGTCGATACGCGCAACGGCATGGCCATCATCGATGCGGTTCGCTCGCTCAACGCGCGAGGCGAGAAACTCAGCAAGGAAAGCCTCAAGCGCGAGCTTGAGGTGATCGGCATCGAGGGCCTGTCGAACGCCACCACCGATCACACCACCCTGCTCAATTGGATGATCGAAGCGGGGCTGTTTAAACGACAAGGCCTTGCCAATCCGGAACCTGACGAGGCGGTGATGAAGGCAGCGCTCGGCATCTCAGCCTCAGAGCGCTCGGGCTTCGCCGACCTCCCGCTTGCTCAACAAATCTTCCTCCAGGTTCTGCGGCGCATCGCGGAGGGGAATGGGGGCGCCGATCTTCCTGCCAAGCAGGTCATCGACGAGTGCCTTCGTGACCATCGCGGACGGTTCGATGAGGACCAGATACGCGCCAAGGTCATCAAGCCGTTGATCGATGGCGGCTGGATCGAGGTGCCAGACGGCGTGACTTCGGCCGGGCGCGGCGGCAAGAGCGGCCCGATCCGGCCATCGGCGAAGTTGATGGGTATTCCGATTGCGGCAGTACTACCGGACTTCGATCAAATTGTGCCTGCGGACCTTCGTGCAAAGATCGATCTACCGCGTGCAGAAGTACGGCGCCTGTTGGAAAGCAGCGAGACCTATGATCGGGGGCTCGGGCTGGAGCTTCTCGCGCTCAAGATGATCCTCGACATCGGCCTTGAACCGCGAGCATTTCGGCTTCGTAGCCGCGATACCGCCCATGCGGAGGTCGATTTGACCGCTGAGGGCAAAAACCTCTTGTTCTCGCGCTGGAACTTCCAATGCAAGTGCATCAGCGGACGAGTTAGCCTCGGCGATGTTGCGAAGGAGGTGGGGCTTGCCATCTACTCTAAGGCCCACGTTGTCGCTGTCGTCACCACCAGCGATTTCTCCAGCGAAGCAGTCGCCTACGCTCGCGAGATTACCCACGCCACGCACCTTCAATTCTTGCTGGTGAACGGAGTCGTGGTGCGCAACTACCTCGACAAGGGTGCTAACGTCCTGCTCGACCATGTTGTCAATAATGCCGTGAGCGTGATGGCGCAGAAGCGCGGTCAACCGATCGCGCCGGAAGACGCATCGTAAGGGAGTAACAACCGGACCGGTTCTGACGAGCGTCTGTATGGTAGCTGCGTCCACTTCTAGTGATAAGCTTAATTAGAGGAGAGGAAAGTGGTCGTGGACAAGGGCGCGCATTTCTACCGTTGCGATTTTCAGGTTCACACGCCGCGCGATCTGCGCTGGGCGGGTCCGGATGCCGTAACGGACGAAGAGCGCCTTACTTACGGCCGACGCTTCGTCGCAGCCTGCCGCGAGAAAGGCTTGCAAGCCGTTGCCATCACCGATCATCACTGCATGACATTTCTGCCCTTCATTAGAAAGGCAGCAGACGAGGAATTGGCAGCAGACGGAACAGATCTTGACCCCGCGGATAAGCTGATCGTCTTCCCCGGCATGGAACTGACACTCGGCGTTCCGTGTCAGGCTATAGTCATCTTCGATGCCGATTTCCCAAACGACATGTTTGCACTAGCAATCAATGCGTTAGCAATCACACAAAATGACGCGGCAAATTCGAAAGTCCGCGACGTTGTGCGCCTCGGTACTATTACGACTTTCTCGGATTTGAAGGCCAAGCTCGACGCACACGAATATTTGCGTGGACGGTATATCGTTCTACCAAACGTGACAGATGAGGGACAGCACTCTCTTTTACGGGCCGGTCAAACCGATAAGTATATCGAGATGCCCTGCGTAGGGGGCTACAGCGACGGGCCATTTGCAAACCTACGCCAGGGAACGAAGAACAAGCTCGCAGGCATAGACGCCGCATGGGGCCACAAACGGATCGCCTGCATTCAGACATCAGATACCCGCCGAGACGATCACACTACGCTCGGCGTGCCTTCGACCTGGCTGAAGTGGGCAATGCCGACTGCGGAAGCCCTCCGCCAGGCCTGCCTTGCGCAGGAATCCCGTATTTCGCATGACTCCCCGCATGTGCCCGAAACGTACATCGCCAGCGTCAGTGTCAGCAATTCTAGCTTCCTTGGCCCGCTCGATCTCGACTTGAACCCACAATACAGTTCGCTCATCGGCGGGCGCGGCACTGGCAAGTCCACGGTGCTGGAATATATCCGCTGGGCGCTATGCGATCAGCCACCCAGCGGCGACGAGGACGAAACCCCGAACTATCAAGCCCGGCGCCTGCGCCTCATAGACGGCACACTGAAGCCGCATGGTGCCACGATCGATGTGACCTATGTTCTAAATGGCGTTTCCCACCTGGTTCGTCGGGCAAGCATCGACGGCAGCGTGCAGATGAAGATCGGCACCGCCGCGCTGCAACCCTGTACCGAGGAGGAGGTGAGGGCGCTTCTCCCGATACAGGCCTACAGCCAGAAGCAACTCAGCGACGTAAGCGTTCGCATTGAAGAACTGACCCGCTTCATTACCGCGCCAATCAAGGGTGATCTCGACCGGCTTCAACGGAAAGCGGATGACCGGGCAAACCGAATTAGAGAAGCATATGCCACCCGCCAGCGTTTCCGTGATCTGTCGCGGACGCTCCACAACCGCGTGCTTGAAGAACGCTCTATCACCGAGCAGGCGAATACGATTCGCGCCTCACTTTCAGGTCTGTCTGACGCGGATCGGACGCTTCTGGAGCAAGGGCAGCATTACAAGGCCGCCAGTTCCCTGGTGGCGTCGTGGAAAGCGGGGGCAGGTACGATCGGCCAAAAGGCTCGCGAACTGCGCCAACTCGTACAGGCCCAACGAGCCGCGACGCAGCCGGTCCCTGCCGAGCCGGCAGCCATGAAGGAGACGCTCGACCGCGCCCGCGCCCAATATGACACGATGCTGCAAGCCGCACTTACTTCTCTCGATGAAATAGCTGCGGCGGCGGGTGTAATCGACGGCGGAGAAGGCGCCGCGGGCCTCTGGGATGCGTGGGATGCCGGACATACCGCCTTTCAAGATGAATATAGCGCGGCGATGCAGCGGTCCTCATCGCATACTGAAAAACTGGGGCAACTTCGCACGCTGGAGACGCGCGTTGCGGAACTGGCCGATGAAACAACCCGTGTGCGCGAGTTGCTAGCAACCCTGACAACGGCTGACGATAATTATACCACCGCCCGCGATGAGTGGCTGAACGCACAAGCCGAACATGACGACCTGGTGGATCGCGAATGTGCTGAACTCACCAACCGCTCTGGCGGTCTGATCCGAGTGGGTGTCAAACGCTACGCCGACCCTGCTGCCTTCGTGGCCACGCTACGCACGGCGCTGCAGGGCTCGCGTGTGCAATCGGCAAAACTCGAAGCACTAGGCGAGGGGATTACAGGCGCAGCCGATCCCAAAACGTCGTGGACGGCAGCGCTAGCTGAATTGGAAGGCCTCGCGGAATATGATGCGGGGCGCGGACCGCCGGGTGCGCGGCCAGGAGCCGTCACCCTCCTGACTCTCGGACTAAACACCGGCGATATCGACAGAATTGCGCAGCACCTCACACCGGAAAACTGGCTAGTGTTGTCATTGACGCCCATTGCATCGGTGCCAATTTACGAATTTCGGGCCAGGGAAGGGGAGTATATCCCCTTCAAAAACGCATCGGCCGGGCAGCAGGCGACTGCGCTTTTGAAGACGCTGCTCAACCAGCCCGGGCCACCTCTGATTATCGATCAACCCGAGGAAGACCTTGATAACCCGGTTATGCTGGAGATCGTCAATCAACTCTGGGATGCAAAGAAGCTGCGCCAAGTCGTATTCGCCAGCCATAACGCCAACCTGGTAGTGAACGGCGACGCGGAGCTTGTAGCTTGGTTTGGCTACCGGACCGCGGGCGATCAATCCCGCGGCATGATTAAGGGTGTCGGAGCGATTGATGTGCCGGATGCCCGCGATGCCATCAAGCAGATCATGGAAGGAGGTGAGAATGCCTTCCGGCTGCGTCGTGAAAAGTACGGTTTCTAGACGATAATTCAAGTCTCTCCTTCATCTTTTAAATCAACTCGAGGATGAAGGATTTTTGCCTCGAATGGTTCTGTAAACTGATCGATAACTGCTGTGCCGTGAAAGTATTCGGTATTGTACCACCGGCGGTGCTTTGAAACACCATCTAGGGCAAAGCGATAAGTCAGTTGCCGCTCACGGTCCGAAAAGCCTGCTGACACCATTTCCGTGGTTGGCATCCAGTCATAAAGATAACGGCACTCATCTAATATTGTCATGTCCATAAACATGGGCGTGTCTTTAGCTTGATACCGCCAGCGACGGGTCTTTTCAACGTTCACATGATAAGGTACAGCAATCTGCCGAAACAGAAGCTCGACAATTTGATGCTCAAGAACCAGGTCACAAAACTGATAGTACGCTCTGAAATCATGGTTTTTAACAGCCTCGTGCAGCGGCTTAGACAAAAACCGTTCTTGGTTTCTTCCGGCAATCATCGAGAACGTCATCTCTAATGTGCTTGTGATTAGAGCATCTTTATTTCCGTCTACACGAAGCTGACACAGAAATGCCTCTGCAAAGGAGGCAAACTTCTCATCGGAGTTTATCCATTGAGGATAGTTTTCGTCGCTAGAGTTTGCCTTTTTGTCCAAGGCAGCAAATGCCCATAGGACGGGATACTGTCCGGCATCAATGATTACATCGCCACCACCTGACATTTCGTCATCAGAAAAATGGAGAGTTGATGATACTATCGCTTTACTGTCTGCTGGTGTGATTTCTTTAAAAAAGTTTGAAAAAATTCTGTTCTGCTTCGGAAAACGGTTATATGGCGAGATGAAGCTCGCATGATCCATCAACAGCCTTGTAACAAATTGTCCATAATAGTTTTCAAGATCATCATTTACGATCGAAAGCCACTCTTCGAAATCATACCCTTCAGCTATGGGGCCCTCTGGTGTGTTGCTACCATCGCCTTCTAGAAACTCCTTCGGATACAGATAGCAGGCTACCAGTTTCCCTAAGAGAGTGCGACCGAGCGCATCACCGGCTTCTGTTGGAAGTGAGACGTTTGTAATCAGAGCACCAGGAGAGTTCAGGGCATGTCGCGCGAGTACTCTAGTAATAGCCAGGAGCGTCTTTTGCTTCTTATTTCGGCTAGGCAGGGGGCCGCAGAAGTCCAAATATATAATGTCGAAACGCATCGGTGAGGCTTCTAGGAATGTGTCAACACCTCCCCTTATTACCTTAATGAATGGGAACTCCGACGCTAGCGCCGCCTCTACCGCTTGATCATGTACATCTGCATCAGACTCAAATGCCCATATGTTCTCGGGAAGAATTCCAGATTTGCAGAACACTCTTAGGTCATTTTCCGGATTAGGCCCACATAGATAAGCTACCTTTAGGCTACTTGCTTCTCTGCGCTGAGTAATGGAGTCGTAAAAAGACTCCCAACGGTCGATCGTTTCGTCCATCAGGTTCTGAGCGGCGTAAGCGTCGTATCCACCCCGATCAATAAGGACATTGCGCACCTCGCGCACATAGGAACGACGACACAAAGTGGATTGGGTGCGGTTTGCGGTAAGCGCCTCTATAGCGCTGAAAATTACCTTTTCTCGCGCTAATGTCTTTACAGGCTCTACATATTCTACCGACATTGAAGCGCTCCCATTCGTAGTAATTACAACCATTCTAATCTGAGGCTGCTTGGTAGCTCAGGGTAATCGGCTTCGGTAACGAAACATGGATTTCTTAATCAAGCAGCCTGCTTCAAACCGCTAATATTGAGTATCGACATTGAGCGTGCATTGTACCGCTCCACGCGCTCTGGTCGCGCGCTTTCGGCACATCTCCAGCGCTTTGCGATTACCAGTAACAATCCGATTACCCGCCGCTAGGGAGGCGAACGCCTCGGGCGCGGCGGTTCGCATCATACGTTGCCCGCCTTCCCACATTGGCATGGCAAGAGAGCGCGCTGCCATCTTCTCGGGCCATTGCCAGCTCGCCGGAACGGCACGCGCGACGATGCCGGCGAGCACAGCCCACGCGACCATACCGACGACGATCCCGCCGATCGCCGTCCACGCCAGCCAGCGGTTCTGCTCGTCACCGCGGCGTGCTGACACCGTGACGCCCTGCAAGGCGCGCGTCGCGTCGCGCAGCTCGCCGGCCGCGGCCTTCACCGCCTGCCGGTCCTCGGCGACGGCCCCGGTGATCCGGGCCGCGACCTGGCGCGCGACCGTCTCTTCCTCCGCCGCCTTCCTCAGGATTTCCGCGCGCTGATAGGTAGCGGTCGCCAGCTTGGTAATCTGCCCCAGCGTCTCGCTATAGTCGGGCGGCTCGGGCCGGTCGTCACGGGCAGCGATCCCTTCGATCGCGCGCCGGAGCAACGCCAACTCACCGCGCACGCCCTCGAACGCCTCCGCTGCCGCATCCCGTTCGTGATCGTCCTCGTCCATGTCGCCCCTCTTTCCCGCGCGAAAGCACGAACCTACCCGAAAGCACGAACCCTACCGGCTCATACCCCTGTCGCGCTCCCGGCCCGGTTCGATCGACCGCGCCAGCGCGTCGCCGATCGACCGCTCGCGCTCGATCCTGATCTCCAGTTCAGGCGCACGACGGCGAAGCGCGGATTCAAGCTGGGGATCGCGGGCAAGCCCGCCCGCCGCCTTCTCCATGCGCGCCTGCAACCGTTCGGCACCGGCGGTGTCGCCGGCGCGCTCCAGCCCGGCACGCTGGCGCTGCATCGCCTGCCAACCTTCGACAAACCGATCTGCGCGCGCGTCCGGATCAAGGCGGACACGCTGCTCTTCGGCCATCGCACGTGCCACGCGGGCCGTGTTGCCGCTCGCCGCCTGTTCGATCAGCTTCGGATCACGCGCCAACGCTGATGCGAGGTCATGCAAGGCATGGGGGCGATTAACACTGCCATCCACTCCCTCGCCAGCTCGCCGCAATGCGCTCTCCTGATGCGGCAAGACCGGCAGACCGTGCTCGCGCATGCGATGGATATCGGCAGCGGCGCGCGCATAGCGCCGGATCGCCACTGCCTGTTCGGGCGGCGTCTCACGGGAGGACGAGGCGGCGGTGTTAATCGCACCCCTTTGCTCCCTGCCGGGCTTCGGCCTGAACCCCGCGAACATGCCCCGCGCCTTGTCGCGCACCTTCTCGGTCATCTGGCGCGCGAGTTCCGGGAACCGGATCTCGCGCCGGTCGGCGAAGGCGCGGGCATAATCCTGCTCGCTGCGCTCCGGCGCATAGTCGCCTGCCATGTCCTTCGACCGGTCGCGCGACAGCACGCGCGCGAGCCGGCCCTGGTCGGCGAACTCGTCGCGGCCGTAGTGAAGCTGCACATCGTCGCGATGCCGCGTCATCCCAACATAGCTGCTGTGCCGGTCCATGCCCGGCGTCGCCAGCACGTGTCCGCGATCAACGGACACGCCCTGCGACTTGCCGAACGTCGCCGCATAGCCGTGATCGACCGCGGCATAATCCTTGAGATCGAAGGCGACGCTGCGCCCGCCGTCCAACCGGACGCCCATGCGCCCGCCCTCGATCCGCTCCAGTGTACCGAGCGTGCCGTTCTTCACGCCCAACGATCGATCGTTGCGCAGGAACATGATCCGGTCCCCGGCCGCGAAGTCGCGCTCGCCCCGATCGGCCGCGACGGTCCAGTCCTCGCCCAGTTCGCCGCTCGCTCGCACCCGCTCGCGCGCTTCCCGGTTGAGTTCGCGCACCTCCGCGTTGGTGTGCGTGAACATGATGCGGGTCTTGTCCGGCTCGGCCTGACGATCCCGGTCCCAGCGATCGACCAGCTCGGCCCGTGCCGCCTCGCGCGTGTCGGCCGCATGGACCATGCCGTGCGCGGCATAGGCGTTCAGCGCCTCGGCCGTCCGGCCGGTGGCAAAGGCCCGTGTCGCCTCCTTCTGCCAGTCCTCGCGCTGCCGGCGAATCTCGGTGATCTCGGCTGCACCGTGCCGCTCGGTGATCGACCGGAACGCCGCGCCCGCCTCGATCGCCTGCAACTGCTCGGGATCGCCCACCAGCACCACCTTAGCCCCGGCGTCACGGGCATGGGACAGCACCCGCTCCATCTGACGGGTGCCGATCATGCCGGCCTCGTCTACCACCAGCACATCTTTCGGCCCGAGCTGGTCGCGACCCTGCGCCCAGCCATGTTCAAGGCTGGCGATGGTGCGCGACGCGATCCCCGATCCGCCCTCAAGGTTCTCGGCCGCGATTCCGGACAGCGCCGCCCCGCGCACTTGGTAGCCCTCGCGCTCCCAAGCCTCGCGCGCAACGCCCAGCATCGCCGACTTGCCTGTGCCGGCATAGCCGACGACGGACGCCAGCCCGTCGCGCCCGGTGATATGGTCGAACGCGTCGCGCTGCTCACCCGACAGTACCAATCCCCGCCCCTCGGCCGCCTCTAGCGCGCCGGTTCGCTGCCGATTGGACACACCGTGATCGCCGCGGCGCGCCAGCTCGTCGCCGGCCTTTTCCAGCCGCGCCTCGGTCGCGATCATGTCGCGACTGGTGAACCGCTCCTGGTTCCGACCGTCCTTGCCAAGCGCCACCAGCTCCGGGCTGGCGCGCACCGCCGCCACCACCTGGTCGAACTGCTCCTTGCCGTCCGAGTGGCGAAACGCGAACGCGGCAAGGTCGCGGGTGGTGAAAGTCGATTGCTGCCGGGTGATGCCGTCCAACGCGATGCGCGGACTGTCTACGATCTTCTCGCCGTTCTCGCGCGCGATCCGTCGGTGGTCGTCAGCGCGCTCGGCATCCTCACCGCGCTCCAGCCGGCGCATGCCCGCCGGGCCGATCTTGTGCTGCGGCTCCAGTTCGATGCCTCGGTCGGCATGGCTGCGATGATCGATCCGACCCTCAAGACCCAACTCGGCCATGCGCTCGTTGACATGAGCGGCCCACGCCTCACGCCAGCCCTGCAACAACTCCCCGCTATTCCAGTCGCGGTTCTTCTGCCCAAACCCCTCCGGTCCTACGTCCCGCATCGACAGCATGACGTGCGCATGCGGCTTCGGACTGCCGTCCTTCGCTTTGTCCCAATGCACGTTGAGGTCGGCGACCATTCCGCGCTTCACGAACTGCTCCGCGACGAAATCGCGGGAGAGCGCGACACCCTGTTTCTCGTTCATCTCACGCGGAATCGAGAACTCCACCTCACGGGCAAGCTGCGCGTCCTTGCGCTTCTCGCCTGTCTCAACCTCGTTCCAGAGCACAGTGCGGTCGTTTAAACGTTCCGGCGCACCCTGCGGCAACATCACCTCGGAGTGGATGACGCCAGCCTTGTTTGAGAAATCGTGGTCACGCCCCAGCCGCTCGTCATTCAGTTCGGATGCGGAGCGATACGCAGCGGACGCGACTGCGCTGGAGCCGTTCGCGCGGCTGATGACCTTGGCGCTGAAATGATAGATCGCCATTGCAACTGCTATCATGCACTTTTGAGCGTACGTCGGCAACGACGTATAAGCGCGCACTCATGATCTGCTTCGCATCTCCTGACTGACTTGAAGCTGCAATCCTGTTCGGTTCAGCTTGCTCCTTCTTGCCTATAGGCTAGGATGCTGTCGTTAGGAGGCTGGCCGATGCGGAAGGTGCGGGATTACGACGCTGAGTTGAAGGCACTTGGCGACAAGGCAAGGGCGCTTAAGGCGAAGCGGGTCGAACAACTCGGGGCGCTCGTCACCGCGACCGGGGCCGATGCGCTCGACGCGGAGACCCTGGCTGGCGTTCTGCTCGATGCGGTTGCTTCCAAGGATGCAGATGTGAAGGAGGCGTGGCGGGCGAAGGGGGCCGCCTTCTTTCAGCGACGCCGGCGGAAAGGTGGCGGCGCTGCTCCGATCGACGGCGCGGATGCTGGCGCTGAACAGGGCGGCGACGCTGCGCACGGAAGCGACGCAGCGTCGAACGGATAGCAGGGGCTGGTTCGTGCAACGCCGCGAGCGTACCCGCCACCTGATCGAGTTGGGCGGCCTCGTCCAGAAGGCCGGGCTGGTCGATCTCGCCGACGATGATCGCGCGACCATCTACGGCGCGCTGCTGGAGTTGGTCGGCAAGGCAAGGAGCGAGGCGGGCGACGACACGCTGGCATTGTGGAAGCGCCGCGGCCGGCGAGCGTTTGACGCGGAAGAAGCGGGACGGGAGACGGGCGAATGACGGCGATCGACCTCGACACGCTGCGGAGCGAAGTACGTGCGCTCAATTATGTGCGCGGCAGCCCGGCCGAGGACACGATGTGGCGCGAGGACGACGAGGACGCCCGCGCCAACTTAGCAATCGAAGGCATGGCGCTGACGCCTGAGGATGACGCCCTGTTCGACATGATGCGCGACGAACGGGTGCCTCCTACCCTCGCCACGCAAATCCTTCTCAGGCTGCTCGGCCATCCTGATGCCAATCCGACGCTGGCGATCACTCCGGCCGGCGCGAACTGCTGATGCCGGCTCGGATCGGTCCGCTCTGGGCGCTGCTGATCGGCTTCGTCGTCCTGATGGCGAGCAATAGCTGGCTCAAGGGCATCTTCGGTGTCGGTGAAATCGCGACCGACGTGCCGTTCCTGCTCACCGGCCTGGTGCTGTTCGCGATCTGGAAATTCAATCGCCGCGGGCAGGCTCGCAACACGCTGATGGGATCGGCCCGCTTCGGCGACGGGCGCGACCTGGCGAAGCTGGAACGCTCGGGCGATCTCGTCATCGGCCGATCGGGCCGCAACAACAAGCTGCTGCGCTACGACGGCCCGGCCCACCTGCTGACGATGGCGCCCACCCGGTCGGGCAAAGGGGTCGGCACGATCATCCCCAACCTGCTGCTGCTCGACCGTTCGGTGATCTGCATCGACCCCAAGGGCGAGAATGCCCGCGTCACGGCCCGTACGCGCGCCAGGAAGGGCGATGTGTGGTGTCTGGACCCGTTCGGCGTCTCCGGCCGTCCAGCGGCCCGCTACAACCCCCTAGCGTGGCTCGATGCCGCTAGCCCGGACCTCGCGGAAGACGCACAGACGGTCGCCGACGCGCTAGTCCACGATGCGCCAGGACAATCGGGCGAGGCGCACTGGAACGAGGAAGCCAAGGCGCTGATCGCCGGCATCATCCTGCACACCGTCATTCATGAGCCCCCTGCCCTCGCCACGCTGGCGACGGTGCGCGACAAGCTCACCCGCGATCCCGCTGGGTTCGCGGCGGTGCTCGCCGACATGCAGGCCAGCGCCGGCGCGCACGGCCTGATCGCGCGCGCCGCCAACCGCCAACTCGGCAAGTCCGATCGCGAGGCCGCCGGCGTGCTGTCGTCCGCTCAGCGGCACACCCACTTTCTCGACAGCCCGCGCATCGTGGACAGCACGTCGGCGTCCGACTTCCGGTTCGCGGACCTGAAAGTGCGGCCCGGCACCGTGTTCCTGTGTCTGCCGCCCGACCGGCTGGATACTTATGCCCGCTGGCTGCGACTGCTGGTCAGCCAAGCCGTCACCGACATGGCGCGCTCCCCTGCCCGGCCGGAACGCCCGGTCCTGTTCATGCTCGATGAGTTCGCCGCGCTCGGCCGCCTCGATCCGGTGGAGCGCGCGATGGGGCTGATGGCGGGCTACGGTATGCAACTCTGGCCCATCCTCCAAGACATGCACCAGCTGAAAGCCACCTACGGCGAGCGGGCCGGCACGTTCCTGTCGAACGCCGGCGTGATCCAGACCTTTGGGGTCAACGATCTTGCTACCGCCGACATGCTCTCGCGCACGATCGGCGACACCACCATCGAATATGAGACGTTCGGCACGTCCAGACCGGCGAGCATTTTCAGCGACGGCAGCCGATCGGAAAGCGCCAGCGGGCACGTCGCCGCGCGCCGGCTGGCGACGCCAGATGAAATTATGCGGATGAACACCGATGATCTACTGCTGCTGCGGCAGGGTCAGCATCCGCTCGTAGTCGGTAAAATCCGTTATTATGCCGAGCGCGAGTTCGCCGGCCTCTACGATCCGGCTTAATCGCGAACACTGATTGTACAGGATCGAAATGTGAGTTTTGGGGTAGCAATCTACCGTCCTATCCGCTGGCTAAGCTGTGAAAGCGCCTACCGCCGGTTTCGCTCGGCTTCTTTCGAAAGCCTTGCGGCCCTAGGCCGCTCTGGTGTCGGCGATAGCCGGCACGCAATGGAGCCGCATTGGCCGATTAGGCCAATTCTCCAATTAGCACGCGCTTTGTCCACAGGGTAACCTACCCCAAAGCTCACTTATCGCCTTCAGATTCAGTTATTCTTCTAGATTCAAGATTCAAGCATCGGAAACCCGCAGAAAACCGGGAGAAACTGCCTTCACCGGTGAGGGTTAGGGCCGATTCGCGTGAGCCTTGGGGTAACCAGCGGTGAGCGTTGGGGCTGATTAGGGTGAGCGTTCGGGTCGATTCTGGTGAGCCTTAGGGTATCCGAAAAATTAACGGTGAGCTTTGGGGTACCTCCTCACCATAGAGCGGGGAGCCGAGTGGATTGCCCAACTCACTTTTCATGTTAAAGTGAGCGCAGCAATAGCTATCGCTCACCTTTGAGACACACCCATGCCCCAGCCCGCGCTTGCAGACGGATCGTTCCGCACCCTAACTCAACGAGGCAAGGGCAACCCCTTCAATCCCTCTCACTACGGCGAGATCGTAAAGCCGGGTGAACTGGTCGATATTGTCGAACTAAGCCCCCTCACCCTCGCCGATCGCCGCACCTACAATCTGCTGATCGCTAATGCCTGGGAGCGGATCGGCGAACCGATCGTCCATCGGATTTCCAAATCCGCGCTGAAAGGCACGCATCAGGGTAACGAGCGGATCGAGGCCTCCCTGCTCCGCCTGATGGGCACGATCGCGATCGTCACCATCCGCAAGAGCGGCAAGAGCTACAAGCGCCGGGTACAACTGCTTGGCCCGAGCGACGAAAGCCTGGAGAAGGACGGATTCCTCCACTACCGTATTCCTGAGGAACTGATCGAAATCCTGCGGAACAGCGAGGTGTATGCCCGTCTTAAAACGCAGGTGATGTACTGTTTCGAGTCGAAATATTCGCTCTGCCTCTACGAGATGATCGAGCGGCGGATCGGCCTCGAATACAAGCAAACCGAGGAATTTACGATAGAGGAGTTGCGTGGGCTTCTCAACGTGCCGGCTGGCAAGCTGGAGCGGTTCGCCGATCTCAATAAATACTGCCTCAAGGTGGCGGTAGAGGAGATCAATAAACTCTGCCCCTTTTACGTCGATTTTACCCCCATCAAAAAGGGCCGTAAGGTCGAGCGGATCGCGCTCCACTGGTTCCCAAAAACCTCAAGCGGGAAGCGGGACGCGCAAAGCCTGATCGACCAGCACAGCGTCGTCCGTCGCGCCAAGATGCGCGGGCTGGCAGCCGAGTTGCCGGTGCTGGTGGATTTTTGCGCGCCGGCCGAAAAGTGAGCCCGTACCCCAAAACTCACCTTAAAACTGCATCATTCGTACGTTCACGTGTTATCTTATGAACATGTTCACACGCTCATAAGCGAGCAAGTTTGCGTGTTTGCGCTCTAGCACTACTTTTCGGAGATTAGGCTCAGTCGCCACAGCCGCTCATCCGTCTTCATCAAAGTCGCCCGGCTTTGCGAGGAAGTGCTCGACAATGTGAAGTGCATCGAGGTGCCGCGAGTGCGGACGGTCGCTTCCGCACGGGCATTCGTCCTGGCGCGCCTCACGCCGCCAGATGCCGTCCTCGCCAACGCGATAAAACCAGCCGCGCCCGACGCCGGCCGCATCGATCCTTTGGCCTGGATGCCTCACCATAAGGGGCCCAAGGTGGACTAAGTCGGGCTCGACGAGGCCAAGCGCCAGCCCCTTCTGGTAGTAAAGACCACGTGCGGTTTGAGGGAACTTCATCAAGGCCGGAGCCTCAAAGATCACGCCCTTATGCTTTTCGAGCAACGACACGACGCTTGGAAAGCGCAGCAAGAACCCACGATCAGGCGAACCAAAGATCGTAATCTCAGGGACCTGGATCCCTATTCCCCCACGGAAGCCTTCTACCTGGTCGAACAATTCGTCGATCTTGCCGCCTCGGTAGAAGGCTACTGCAGGCGAGGCGATCTTGACGTAGCTGTCGTCATACTCGGGCAACTCGATAGCACGCCGGAATGCCGGAATGTCGCCATCCTCATTCGGCACCCCTGGCACCGGGTTCCAAGGAAGACTCAACAACGCGTCCAGTATGGGGTCGTCGGTCGATGGAGGAAAAACATCCTCGACAGCAACGAAGCCCGCCTCGTTGGCCATCTCGCGGAACACCGCACAATCTGCCTTGATGTGCGCGAGGAAGCATTCCACGGGTAATGGACGCCTTCGAAGCGGCCCGAGTAGGTAGGCATTCTGGACGCTCGGTCGCGTCCTGCTCCCGGGAATAGCCATTGCAGTAAGATCGGTCAGACCAACCCTTTGACACATTGCACGGTCCAGAACGTAGAGATGCCCCTGACCTTCAGCGGGATCATAGCGAGCCGTCTTTTTGCGCAAAAATATCGGATCCTCGTCGCAGTCCTCGGACATCTCCACACCAATCGCGTCTGAATATTGGTGGCCTGCGAACCACGCGGACACGGCCGCGGCTCCAGAGCAATCCAGGTAGAACGACCGGAACCCGTAGTGCTGTAGGATGGCTTGGTTGAGGGTTGAGTCTGAAAGCCCTCCGGTGAAGGCGCTGAGCACCTCGTCGGCATAACGCGACCATCTGAGCATCTCCGTAGGAATGCAGCCTAGGCGATCAAATGATGTCGTTGCGGACGGACCTTCCTCCGTCTCGTAGTGCCGGGTTTGTCCGCGGAACAGTACGTCTTCACCGCACTCGGCTAGGCAGCCTTTTAAATCGCGCAAATTGCTTACTTCAAAACGCCGCATGTCCTCCGAACTCCATTGCGCCCTAAGCCCGTAGCAGCGATACCTTGTACGATCGCGACTAGGTTCACTATCTTGGCGTTCGCTCTACCTCTCGCCGAATGGATGCTTGCCATACTGCCGCATGAGAAGGTCGATTGCCTCGCCCATCAGGGCCTGAAGGGTAGTTCCGTTCTCGGCCGCCAGCACGTTTAGGCCCCGGCTGACCTCTGGACTAAAATATGCACTGACGGCCTTCTTGCCCTGCCGCGCCGCCGATCGCACCGGCGTGGTGCTCTC